>CANLWK010000002.1 GCA_947494805.1 uncultured Croceitalea sp. | reverse complement strand
GTTGTTCGCAGTGATCTGGACCTGATAACGGAGTTCGGTCATTTGTCGGGCGGCATGTTGAGCTACCCCGTGAATGTCTCTGACGGAGAGCTGACGATAAGTTTTCTGCACGGTCCCGTTCAGCAGCCCTTGGTGAATGCTATCGAGGTGATGTCACAAACTACTAATTTCACTTCTTTGAAGACATCTATTGTATTTGGTAAAGAGAATGATTTGAAAATATATCCAAACCCTATAAGAAGTGGAACGATGATAAATATGGTACTTAACAGTGCTAATAATGAAATTCTTAAAATTGATATTTTTGATATCAAGGGGGCAAAAATCCATTCATCGAAAAAGGAAATATTGTCGGGTAGTAATTTTATAAGTATTCCTTCGTTAAACCTAACATCTGGCATGTATATATTGAGAGCTCACCTAACAAGTCGAGTTGTTTACAACAGGAAACTCATTATCGAATAATTTTTCTTTGACCTGCCAAAAATCTAACTTTGTGACTAAATCGTTTATTGGATAATACTTTGATTATCTTTTCTTTTAGATTGATATCGTAAAAAATTAAACTATTCTTTTAAAACATTGTAAATGTCAAAACCCCAAGTTTTTCAATTAGAGATCAACTCTTTTGGTTCTACAAATGAAATTACGATTTATAGAGAATTGCTTGAACAGCTCAATTGTGATAGCCCATATTATTGCTATGAGCTTTTAAATAGCTCTCAAAATGATAATACGGCCCTGAAATGTTTCATCTTTTCAGTTGATAACGAAGTAATAGCAGTAATGCCCTTTTTTCTAAGACCTATTGCTTCTGAAAAGACGGTTGGCGATTATTATGATGTTTCCAGCCCATGGGGATACAATGGACCATTTTTTAAAGAAGATACTGATGAAGCTTTAGTTGATTTGTTTTGGAAAGAAGTGGACCAATGGTATCATGATAATGACATTGTTTCTGAGTTTTTAAGATTTAATTTTTATGGTAATCATAGTCATTATTCTGGCCATACACTGCATACTTTAAAAAATGTTAGAGGCGATATTACGGATTGGGATAAATTTTGGTCCAATCTAAAACCAAATACTCGCAATCAGTTTAGAAAAGCCGAAAAAATTGGTTTACGTTTTGAGTTTCACCATCAAAATATACTAGAAGAAAAAATTAAGGCGTTCTATGAGGTCTATATTGGAACAATGGATAGGAGGGATGCTATTGATTCTTTCTATCATAAGTTGGAGTATTTTTTAGCAATATGTAGTGAAAATCCTCAGAAGTGTGCTATAGGGTTGGTATACCAGGGAGACTCACCTATTTCATGTGAGTTTTTCTTGTTGTCCAATGATACTATATTTTCTTTTTTAGGTGGAACAAGTTCAAACCACTTCAAGCTACGTCCAAATGAATTTCTAAAAATTAGTGCGATCAAGTGGGCAAGGGAAAATGGCATACAGTTTTATATGATCGGTGGAGGATTATCTAATAGGGATGATGACAATTTGTATTTGTACAAAAAGAAATACTTTCAGTACGATGATGATATTGATTTTTTTACAGGCAGGAAAGTCGTCAATAACGAGATTTACCTAAAGTTAATTGATACTAGATCAGAAGATAAGGGTTCAGATACCAAAATTTTAAATGTTGAAGAGGGCTTTTTTCCTAAATATAGGGAAAAAGCCCAGTCTTAAGTCTTATAAACCCGCAATCTATTTTTTATAGTAAAACTTGACTAGGGCGAGCTTTAATTTGTAATAGAATTTACCTTTGAGTGCAGCTTGGTTGGCATGTGGGTATTCTGTTTTCGGAACTTTTATTTTAAGAAAACCTGCCAACTTCTCCCAACCATCCTCTTCGAGTTTATATTCAATAAAGTTTGGTTTGTTATGGAAAAACTCTCTGACCGCTTTGTTGTGGACCTCATACCTTTTTAAATAAACTTCGCCATGGTTCAAGGAATCTAGTGTGCCATAAATCCATTCATGATAGGGCCATGATTTATCTTTAAAATGCTTTTGAAGGCTCGCCAACCATTTATTCGAGTTTCTGGTTGTCAATATGAAATATGCATCTGGATACATTTCGTATAGCTCTTCATAGAACAAGAACCATGGGGTATCTTGAAAGGCTTCGTATTCATTTAACAGCGGTTTACCTTTTTCCAAAATGTATTCTCTTGGATCTTTCTCCGATTGTTCAAAATCAAACCCTTCTTTTAAAAGCCCACAGACCTTATAACCAAGTATTTGCAAAGCTTTCCCCATGGATGACGTTCCTGTTTTATGGAAACCTACAACAAATACTTTCTGTTTTCTAGTATTGAAAATCCTTCTTCTAAGTCCTTTGAAAAAAGCGGGTGAAGCTCTCATACTGTTCACTTCATTTCTTCTAAGTTCTGGAAACAACATATTACTTTGGTATTTGTGGTTATTATTTATGTATTTAGTTATAGTTGCAATAGTTCTTTGTAAACATCAATTGTGCCATGAACCATTTTCTCTATTGTAAAAGAGTTCAATGCCTTTTCTTTACCTTTTCTACCGATGTTTTTTCTGAGTTCTCTGTTGGCGATTACTTGATTCAACAAAACACCAAGTCCATTTTCGTCATTCACCTTAAATATAAAACCATTTTGGCCATGATCAATTTGATCTATTGCACCAAAGGAGTCGGATCTAATTGTACAACAGCCACTCATCATTGCTTCAACCGCCACTAACCCAAATGTATCAGATCTTGAAGGTAGCACAAGAATGTCAAAAAGATCATAAAATGGCTTTGGGTCTTGAAAAGGAACTATACTAACAATTTTTTCTAAATTATTATCACGTACCAAGCCCTCAACCCAATTTTCGTTTTGTTCGGTCAAGTAATCACCGAGAAGTACCAGTTGTATTTTTTGCAATACGTCTTGTGGCAAATAATTGCCGACAGTATTCAACAAGGTGTCTATCCCTTTGACCGGAGCCAGCCTTCCCACAAAACCAACTGTTACTTTTTCATTTGAATTCGAGATATTGTATTTTTCTTTTAGTGCTTCAAGTTTAATTTGCTTGGTTTTTGTTGCAAATCTTTTCGAAATCCCATGATGTACTATCCTGACGGTTTCAGGTTTGGATCTCATTACTGTTTCAGTAAAATGTTTTGAACCTTCACTTACTGCAATGAGAATAGTTGGATGCTTATATTTAAAATTGGGCTTGATAACATCTGAGTGAACGGTCGAGACAAACTTCTTTCGCAATAGCCAAGGTAAAAATGTTAGGTTGGGTGAGTGGCAGTGTATTATGTCAGGTTTCAAGACATTGATTTTTTTCAATATGTATAACATGCTGCTCAGTGCCTGGTATCCTCTTTTGAGTAAATCACCTGAGGGTTCCTTAAAGTAATACGTCTTTACATTCCATTTTTGGAATTTCTCTTGTATACTTTCATAAAACTCTAGATTTGTGGAAATACCTTTTCTAAAGCCACTTGTTATTACGCTTACGGTATGACCACGATTTACAAGACCTTCTGTTAAATCAAGTACATTTGTTGATACCCCGTCTTTGCCAAAGTGCATTAAAACAAAAAGAACGTCCATCTTATTAATTGTTGAACTTCTCATCACCCTTTCTCTCTTCATCCAGGGCTACCATTTCTGGTACTGCATCTTGATCTACCGCCACATCACTACCTTTAATCGTTTTCCAGAATGTTTTCCAAAGAATTTCGATATCTAACTTTAACGATAAGTTATTGGCATACTCTATATCTTTGCTTAGTTTATTGTCCCATGTGAGAAAATTGCGACCAGAGACCTGTGCAAGACCTGTAATACCTGGCCTTAGAGTAAAACGCACCTTTTCTTCTTCAGTATAATAGGGTAGATACCTTACAAGTAACGGACGTGGCCCAACAAGACTCATATCACCCCAAATTACATTGATCAGTTGCGGAAATTCATCTATGGATGTTTTTCTTAGAAACTTACCAAAACCGGTTAACCTATATGTGTCTGGCAATAGATTTCCCTTATCATCCTTTTTATCGTTCATGGTCTTGAACTTAAGAATACTGAAAACCTTCTCAGATTTTCCAGGTCTCCTTTGGGTATAGAATGGTTTGCCGTTATTGACCACTACTAAGATTATAGAGACTATAATAATAATTGGTGACAACATAACTAGAAGCGCTAAGGCCAAAACCAAATCTAGAATTCTTTTGATAACATTCTTGTACATAGGCTTTATCTATTCTGTGAAAAATGTAGAAATTGAGGTTTAAGTAATATGTAGAATTAGTTTAATACCTTATCGATTACCTCCAATATATCGGAATTGATAATATTTACATCAAATCTCGTTTGGGCCAATCTGCGGCTTTTTTCTCCCATAATATTGATTTCATCTTTATTGGTTAAAAAGAAGTTCATGGCCGATAAAAGCTCATCAAAATTTTCTTTTTGCACTAATATACCATTTGGATCATCAAGTTTTATGGTTTCTCTACATCCAGGTGAATCTGTTGTTATGATTGGCAAACCTACCGACAGTGCCTCTAAAATTGACCTTGGCACACCTTCCCTGTAATAGGTAGGTAGTACAAAAACATCTGACTTATGCAGATAACTTGCAATATCATTCTGTCTACCATGATATACAACTATTCCTTCCTCATGTAATTTGTTCAATACATCTAATGAAACAGAATTTTGTGACCCGTCATGACTTCCCAAAATATGAAATTCAGCACTTTCAAATTCTCTTTTAAGTTTTTTTGCGGCTTCAATGTATAATTGGATTCCTTTCTCTTTTATAAGACGACCAACAAAGACAAATTTTACCGGGGCACCATTTACTCTTGGCTTTTTAAAGGAGTAACGTTCGAGATTAACACCAGATCCGTCAACGATTTTATAGGGATGATTTATGGATAGAATATTTTTTTTAAGAAAAAGCTGATAATCGTCTTGATTTTGAAAAATCACCGATTTGTTGGAACCAATAGATTTTTTATACAATAAAGTAGTTACTTTTTCGAGAATTTTTGATTTCGTTGAAGTTGAGCTAAATGTAAAACCAAGTCCGGTGATTAAAGAAATAACTGGTACACCTAGCCATTTTGCAGCAATTGAAGAATATATGACCGGTTTGATGGTGTATGGAAAAACCAGATCAATATCATATTCTTTAATTATACTTTTCAATTCTAAAATGGTTTTGAAATCGTTTATCGGGTTTAACCCCTTTCTTTGAAGCTTATATGATAGCGGTATCGCTTGCAAATTTTTGATTTCTTTTACTTCTTCATCAGTCATGTTAGGGGCAAGGGTATACACTTGAAAGCCTTTCTTGACCAGTTCTGAAATGAAATCTCCTCTAAATCCTATTAATGAGCCCGCATATGAACAGACCAGAACTATTTTTTTCATTTACTATTTCTAAATTGACATTGCTGTCCGGTTGGTTATAGGTAATGTCTACTTTGTTTATGATATTATAACTTTAAAACCAAATACTTATTATAGGTTTTTGAACTTATGGACTGATAAAAAAACACTGGTAAATTGTTGAAATTTAGTTTGAAACAGCATCATATAGTTTCAAATGTTTATCAAATATTTCTTGTATGCCATAATTGGTGACTACATGATCATAGAACCTTTCGCTCTTTTTGACTGCGGTTTCATATTCTTTCACTACATATTTCATCTTGTCTGAAAAATCATCCAAAGAAGATAGGTAACCTGTCTCTTTTGATATGATATCTCCAATTGAACCAACAGGAGTAGAAATAATAGGCAACTTCGCCGCACCTGCTTCTAAAATGACTACCGGCATACCCTCCCAATGTGAAGGCATAATAAGGCAATGTGAATTTTTCAAAAAGGCTATTACCTTATTTGAAAAACCATGAAGCTTTATGTGCCTATTTAAATTGTGCTCATTAATTTCAACCTCTAGCGAAGACCTTAGTGGGCCATCGCCGACAACATCAATAACAAAGTTTTCATGTTTTGACGCAAGTAAGTCTTGGCAAAGCTTTATGAGGCCCAAAGGATTTTTTTGTTCTGTTAGACTACCTAGGAATAAAAAATGGAATTCTTTTGAGGCGGTCAATAATCTAGAGTTACCTTTCACTTCAAAGGTACTGATGTCCAAACCGTTCGGAATTATGATTGAATTCTTCAGATAGTTTTGCGCACCATTTTTAGAAAACAGAATATCGGCTGCACGAAACCTTTTTGTCATTTTCAGAAAAATGGCTCGATACTTTTGTTGCACATCATTATTGTGTAGTGTAAAGACCAAAGGTATGTCTCGGTAAAAAGCCTTGAACAGAATACCGATCAGCAATGCATGGAACATATGACAATGTATGACCATAATGTTTTCATTTTTCAATATCTTTTTTAGTTTTCGAAGTCCGCTAAAAAGATTTTGTGGCGAATCGATGCCTAAAAAGTGATAATTGATTCCAGCATCTTTAAACTTTTGTTCAAGTGTGTTTATTGAGCTTACCGAAATAATCAATGATTCTTTGTCATGTTGCCTTGCTTCCTTACCCAGTTTAAGAACCATTTGTTCGGCTCCGCCACCTCCTAAGCCAGTAATTAGTTGAACTATTTTTTTGTTCTGCATGTACTACAAGAGTTTTCTGAATAATTCTTCATATTTGTTCAAAATGATATCGGCACTAAATTTGTCAAGTACGCTCTGTCTAATTTCATTAGGATGCCATTCTTTTGAAGCTATTTGATGTAGTCTTTTTGTAAAGTCGTGTGAGTCTTTGGCCAAATAGCCATTGATGCCGTGTTGAACAATTTCTTTGGTGCCACCGGGACAATCAAAAGCTAGAACGGGGGTGCCTGCTAAACAACTTTCCATTAAAGCATTTGGGAAGCCTTCAGAAAAAGAACCTTGAAGAAAGACGTCGTTTTCTCCTAAGTATTTATCGACTTCTTTTGTAAATGGTATATAGGTGACATGTTTATCTAATTTTAGGTGTTTGACCAGGTCTTTTATTTTAGTTTCTTCAACTCCTGATCCTATTATTGTATACTGAAAAGCGATCCCAAGGCTATTTAAAGCTTCTAAAACCCTTAGGTGTCCTTTTTCGGGGCTTAACCTACCCACTGTTACACATCGCAGTTTATCGCTGCCTTCTCTGTTCTTTGTAAACCTAATGTCTTCTCTAGCCGGGTTGGGTATTTTGAACATTTTAGTTTCTTTTGTTCCCATTTTTTTTTGCACCTCATTGTACATGTCTTCAGACTGGCAAATTACGGCATGTAGTCTTTGATATGCGAATCGATAGAATGAATTGAGATTGATTTTTTTGACATTTTTATTGTGACTGTCAAAAGAACTGAAAATACTTGCTGCGCGACCTACAAACTTTGTTTTTTTAAAAAAAAGAGAAAAACAACCAAGAAGTGCATTCAATTGACCAATGGAAGAGAAAACGATATCCGGCGATTCTTTCTTTATAAGTGAAAACAATGCAGGTATAGCTGTCAAGGTTCTGTTCTGATTTAAAAAAACTAGGTTGGTATTTGGGATTTCATACGCTGCATCCTTCTTAAATCCAAGAATTACCAGTGTTGGAAGAAAGTTGTTTCTGTTAATCTTGGAAGCAATAAAACTAACGACTCTTTCGGCCCCGCCCGGTCTAAGGGATGGCAGAACAAAGAGAATTTTTATTTTGTCTTTCTTCATTACTTTGTTTTCAGGTTCAAAAATAGAAGTTCTCTACTAGATAGTTTTGTTTTCATGTTTATAGTTAGAAAAAATCGCTGAAAGGTTTTTATTGCTTTCAATTGAGTATTTGAACGCATGAAAACTACATTTGGTACAATAAATTTTTAGACCCCACAATGTTCATCGTAAATTTGCATGTCAAACTAAACGAATAGTTTATATAAAATAATTTACACCAGTTGATTCTTTTCAGTAGCCCTATCTTTCTATTTGACCAATTCAATAATCGTACTTTGTAGTATTATGGAAAACAAATCATTAACGCGAAAGGGTGTCAAGGGTGCTTTCTGGAAGATGTCCGGTTCATTGTTCACGATTTTAACGCAGTTTGTTTTGTTGGCGATTTTGGCTAGGCTTATTTCACCTAAAGAGTTTGGTTATGTAGCTTTTATATTAATTTTAGTTGGCTTCACAGGCTTATTTTCACAAATGGGTATTGGTCCTGCACTAATTCAAAAAGATCAGCTTTCAAAACAGGAAATAAGAACTGGCTATACACTTTCTCTATTGTTTGGAACTGTTTTAGGCCTTTTGTTCGCGCTGGTAACACCATTTATTGCAAGAAGTTTTGATATGGAACCCATTACCAATGGGCTGTATTTTATTGCTTTTCTATTTCCAATTAAGTCTTTGACAGGAACTGGAATGGCCCTGTTGACCAGAGATTTGAAGTTTGCCGCATGTGAAAAAATAAACATCATTTCACTTGTCTTTGGTTATGCCTTGTTTGCGATTGTATTTGCGTTTTTAGGTTATGGTTTTTGGGCGCTATTGTTTGGGCAGTTCGCCAAGATGGTCATTGCCTGTATTTTGATGTGGTTTTATTGTAAACCAATTTTCACATCTAAAATGCTTAAAATTGATATTAAAAATTTACTTTTTTTTGGAAGCGGATTTACCTTAAATACCATAGTTGGATATTTATCAGATACTATAGATAATCTTTTGGTCGGAAAGTTTTTAGGACCTCAGAAGCTCGGTATTTACTCGAAAGCCTACCAATTATATTCAGTTCCGGCAAGCTTGTTTGGAGGTATTTATGATTCGGTAATGTTTCCTATATTATCACAAAGGAAGAATGATAAAGAAAAAATAGCGAATTTTTATTTTTTTAGTGTGTGCCAGTCAATAATGATTTTGGCGCCAATATCTATACTCGTTTTTCTTCATGCCGATTTAATAATATGGATAATGTTAGGTCCGGGTTGGGAAGAATCGATTAAAATTATTCAAGTGTTGATTTTAGGGTTACCATTTAGGTTTGGATTCAGAATCAACAGGTCATTTTTAAAATCAACGGGACTGATTTTCAATAGTATTGTATTTGAACTGATTTTTCTTTTATCATTGATGGCTTTCGGATTTATTGGCTCTAAATTCTTTGGACTTGTAGGCCTCGCTTTTGGTGTTTTGACTGCGTCAATTACTTTCTTTTTTAGTTGCTATATCTACATATCACTGAAATTTTCCTTGTTGTCGTCGAACAACGCTAAACTTTTTGGTAGTTATTTATTGTTTTACCTGCCATTTATCGCAGGGTTGTTTACCTACCTTTGGTATTTTGAAATGGACATAAATGTTTATTTAAGTTTTGTGATAAGTATTCTTTTTGTTATTGTTTCGTTTTTTCTGACATTTAATAAACGAAGCATTATGTTGATTGAATCAAATAGTTTACTTTATAAACAAATAATGAAAAACCTACCCGAACAGATTCAAAATAAGATTATCGGTTTGATTAAAAGATTTGGCTTTTAAAGACAAAGTGATATGCCTAGATGGAGTTTAGTTTTATTGGCGGTTTTAATTGCATTGGATAATGTATTGGTGTCTAAAAGAATTGGTTTTTTAAGTATTGATCGCCTTTTAGAAATGCTTTTCTTTATTTTTCTAATTAAAGATTTTCTTCTTGAGTTCAGAACAAATCCTTTTTTTAAAAAATTTATAAATTTTGTCCTACTTTTTATTCTGGTGCAGACTTTTATGAATTTAAGGTTTGTGTTTATAGGGGAAATGGAGCTCTTGGGTCTTTTTAAGGATTTTTTTAAAGGGCTTACGTTTATGGCATATGCCTTTTTGTTCTTGTATTTGTTAAGAACTGAGAATGGCAGGTATCTAAAAGTAATAAGCCATGTTCATTTTGTAATTATTCTATTTTCATTGTTACATCACCCAATATCTCCTTTTTCAGGTATTTTTGGAGAGATTAAATCTTTTTTGCTTACCTCAAATAGCGCACAGTTTAATTCTGCCGACCTTACAAACGAAATGCTTTATATCAAACATGGCATTTCTGATAGATTTAGACTTTCTGGTCCTTTTTCAAATACGATAACATTCTCATATTTTGCCTTTAGTAGTTATGTGCTGCATTTTTATCTTTTTATAAAAACAAAGAAAAAGTACTATCTGTTTGTATTGGCTCTATTATTTATATGTGCGATATTCTCTCAGACACGATCATTGATTGCGGGTCTGTTTTTTATTACTGCAGGCTACTTTTTCTTGAGCAAGTTCAATAACTCAGCAAGCAAGTTTTTGGTTGTGATGGTATCTTTTTTCGCAGTAATATCATTGACTTTGTTCACAAACATGAATATGTTTTCAAATAGTAGGGTCGCTTCAGTATCATCAAATGGAGGTGAGTCTGATAGTAGGCCTCTTTTGTGGTTAACTGGTGTAACCGCGGTCTTTTCACATCCCTTGGGTGTTAGCGATAAAGATTATGATGCTACTAGGTATATAATGGCAGAAAAATATGGGATGCCGGCATTGCGAAATCTTTCAGCTCATAACGGTTTCATAAATGTTGGTTTTCATTATACTTTTATTGGCTACATACTCTTTCTTTCTTTTTTATTTTTCGTTTCAAAAACAATACGTCAACTACAACACAATTACAAAATATTGTTTGCCTTGACAATTTTAGGATATCTAATACATACTAGTTTTCATAATACGTTTGTTTTTGATACGGATTACCCTTTTTTATACTTAATTATGATAATAGGATTTGAATTTATTTGTAACAAAGAAAAAGTTGTAAATGAGGACGAAAAGCCCAGTTCAAGCTTGCTTAAACTAAAATGAGTTGAGAACTCCTAGTTCTCAACTCATGATAATAAGTTACTGGCCCTAGAGGCCTATTTTAGATTTTAATCAATTGAAATCTACCTGATTCATGTACTCTTCAATGTTTTCGTAACCGTCACCATCAAAATCACCTCTATAGCTTTCGTCTAAACTACCAAACTTTCGTATTTCCCATGCATCGGCCATTCCGTCATTATCTGAATCATAAGTACTTGGTCTTCTGTTTTCTGGAAGTTTAGGTAAAACCCAATTAGATGGTTGTTTGCTAGTATAGTTGTCGTTATTTCTGGTCACATCCAGCATTTCAGTATCAAAAGTATCACGCCATACTTGCACATTGCCATTATCATCGATGTACTTATATGCACCTACGTTACCTCTCTCCACTACATTTTGATAGGCGTCTTGGGCTGACTCAATCTCATTATCAAGTACCATAGCGTTCATGTTGGTATGCCTAGTATCTGTAAAAAACTTTGAGCTTACTCTAGAATCTTTTCCTTTACTGTAGTTGGTCCAAATATCTTCATTGTTCATTTGACGACCATCATACTCTACTTTTCCACTCGTTGAATTTCCAGAATATACATTTTGAACGGAATATATCTGAGGGTTTTGTTGGTTCCAATTCGAAATTATATCAACATTTATTTGACTTGTACTTCCATTAGTTCTCTTGTAAAAATTACCAATATGATTTATTTTACTCTCATTAAAAACACGACTGTTTTTAAATGGAGAGTCGTAAATAATGTTATTGATATGCTCAATTTCTCCTCCAAGATTTAGGTTAGGTGTTCTGTTTACGGCAACGAAAAGGTTTTTATAGTGGGTAACGTCATCCATTTGATCCCATGGGTCTTGAGGATTCGTACCGACTACCATGCCCGTTCCTCCATCAGCAATTAAATTATTTGACCAAGTATGGTTGGTAAGGGTTATACCCCTATTGTCATGTCTTTCTTTAGACAAGAACGACCCCATAATTTTATCACTTGCAAAAGAGCCACTACAATGGTCAAAAACTACATTATCCCCTCCTTCGGTCAAAAAGGCCCATGTAAAAGCATCGTCATCTGATGGATCATAAACTCCGTTGTAATTTAAAAGAGGTCTACTTCTAATGAACCTGAATACGAGATTGTCGCAATGAATAGGCTCGTTAGCGCTTAATCTAAACGTTCCACCCGTTAAGGTGATACCACCCTTTGGAGCTGATTGGCCAAAGACTGTTTTTTCATAAACCCTGCGGTAACCGGTACCTGTTCCATTGACGCCTAAATCAACATAGCCTGAAACATTGAATACGATATACCCTACGTCTTCGTTTTGTAAAGCTTCGCTAAGGCCACCAGTGTAGTAAACATCATTGTCATTAGTAGCAGCGTGATATACTAATGACTCATTCCAATTCAAAGTTGTTACAATTGCTAAGGCTTTTCCTCTCCCTCCTTTTGAAAACTTACCATTACCCACAGCAGATGGGAATGCCTTTAAGACACCATCATTTGTTTCTGGATCGTCATTTTCTTCTTCAGAGGTATCGGTATCATCTGGAGTTTCGTTGTCGGTACTCTCTTCATCGGAAATGTTTTGCTCAATATCATCTTCGACAGCTGCATAGAATACATCAGTGTCTTTGGCGCAAGAGGTAAGCAGTAAAAATAAAAAGAAAAACATTTTCGGATAAAAATAGCAAATAGAATAAAAGCGTCTGTTCATGGGGTGAATAGATTTGGGACTTAAAGTTAGACTCATTTTTCAATTCTTGGATAAAACGTGTGTTTTTTTCGATGAAATGCATCTTAAACTCTGATTTTACGTTTTCATCAAAGTCTTTAGATTTTTACAAAGCTTCTTTTTCGATGAAACGCACTTTATTTTAACATTTGATGGTGCGTGATGATATTCTGGCGAGAAATCATTAGTTAATACTATTCCTTTTGCGATAAAGAATAGTTCTGGTTTGAAATTATCGTTGAAGAGGTATTGCTTCTAGAGAAGTAATCAAGAAATCAATAATATAAAAGATCGGTACTTTAATCTATAGTATGTTAGGGTAAGATATGATTGATGTACCCTTCTGTGGCATCGTGTTTTTCAATAACTCGAGCTGGACTACCAATTACCAGAGAATTATCAGGAACGTCCATATTTACAAACGTGTTGGGAGCAATAAGAACATTGGATCCGATTGTGATACCACCCACTATTACGGAACCGGTTCCTATCCATACTCTATCTCCAATGGTCGGAAACCCTTTGGTTTTTCCTCTATTTGTTCGGCCAATTGTTGTTCCATGGGCAACATTGCAATGCTTGCCTATTACGGCATGTCTATTGATTACCACAGAACCAAAATGTCCAATATAAAAGCCTTCGCCTATTTTAGTAGAAATTGGTATTTGAAATCCAAACTTATACTTGAATCTTCTGACCAATAAGCTATATAAGAATCCGACAATTGGTTTTTTGGCATGTTTTCTTGCTTTTCTGAAAAAATACATGAAGGTAAATCCAGGTTCCTTAAAACCCTTAAATAAAGAAGTTTTACCGGCATATCTAAATAAATCAGCTTTTATAATTCTATCCATCTCAATTGAAGTGGCAACATTTAGTGCGAAGCTAGGGGCGAGTAAAACTTTTTAAGTCTACCTTTTTTAAGCCTTGTTACTGTTTTATTTTTATTTCAAAGTAAATATATATAAAATCAAGTATTACGACTTGATTTATCAAAGACTTATAATATATACTTTATTGGGACATAAAATGTTTAGGCACTCTTTTTAACCACTGTAAAATAAAAGAAACCTCCATTTAACGCGTTCTAAACTATAATTAATGCAAGCATTAACCGTATAATGAATATTAGAAGATTTAAGACGAGCCGAATAATATTATTTTGTGGGGGTTTTGGTTTGGGCCTGTTACTTTTTATAAGTGCTAAACTTGATTTAAAAAGTGTGATCATTACTTTGATTAAAGATCAACCCACAGAATGGAACAAGAAAATAATCGAAGTAGAGATTCTATCATCAATTGATGGTGAAATACAAAAAGCCAAAGCTTTTCATGCCAGAGAAGTGAATAGACCTCTGATCATTAGTTTACATACTTGGAGTTCTAATTACAACAAGTACGATCCTATCTCGGAGTTTGCTTTAAACAATGATTATAATTACATACATCCTGATTTTAGGGGGGCAAACAATAAGGGTGAGTCCTGCTGTAGTGACAAAGTGATTTCAGATATTGATGATGCAATCCGTTATATGTTAAAAAGAGGAAGTTCAAGAGAACAGACTTACATGATTGGTTTAAGTGGGGGCGCCTACACTTTGTTTTGTTCATATTTAAGATCTGATTATACCATTAGTTCTTACTACGCTTGGAACGGCATATCAGATTTAAGATCGTGGGCGGCACAATCGAAAATCAAGTATCGAAATTATTATGATGATATTGTTTCATGTACATCAAATGATGGATATTTGAAAAGATCCCCTCTTTATATGGAGTTTAAAGATGTGTCAAATGAGAGAGGTAAACTACACATATTTGCAGGAATCTCTGATGGTAAAACAGGTAGTGTTCCATACACTCATTCCATTGATTTTTATAATAAAATAGTAAGGTCAAATTCAAGTTACAATCCTGAACATGCAGTTTCTGAAGTTGAAATACAAAGATTGCACAACTTTAAATCTGGTGAAAAAAAATACCGCAATATTGGTAAAAGAGCAATTGTTTTAGAAAAGAAATCGCCCTTGGTTGAATTGATCATTTTTGAAGGTGGTCATGAGATGTTGACAGATTTCACCGTGAAAACCATATTAAAAGACAATAACGATTAGTTCATCTCAATTACTTGAATTTCATCAAAGAAATTCAAGAAGTCATGGATGTAGTATTATTTTCGATTTAAAATAACAATATATGCAACAAAAGTCAAGGCTTTACCAGATTGATTTATTCCGCTTTTTCGCGGCCGTATACGTTTTATTTTTTCACTATGGGTTTAGGGCCCATGTCACTGAGATTAATGGACCGGATTATGGATTTTTAAGTCCATTTTTCCAATATGGTTATTTAGGAGTGGACTTGTTCTTTATCATAAGTGGATTTGTGATTCTTATGTCTGCACAGAATACGAATCTCGTTGGATTTATAATTTCAAGAATAAGTAGACTGTATCCCGCCTATTGGGTCGGGATTATTTTAACGACCATAACGATAGTTCTTTTTGGAACTGATTTGTTCTCAATTGGATGGAAACAATTTTTGATCAACCTTACAATGTTTCAGAGCTTTGTTGGAGTTCCCCATATAGATGGGGTATATTGGTCCTTAGCCATTGAACTTAAGTTTTACTTTTTAATTGCTTTGTTGTTGTTTTTTAAGAAGATTAAACACATTAAAGTCCTTGGAATCTTATTGTTATCGATTTCTTTATGTAGTCTAATCGTACCTTATGCAAGTACACCGATCTACTTGAAACTTCTCTATTTTGTGACCTTTCCAAAATGGAGTCCTTATTTTGTCGCAGGAATGTTTATGTTCTTGTTGAATAAGGACAAAGAAAATAAGTGGAACTATATTTTTGTTCTAATTAGTTTTTTACTGTCACTACAGCACTCTTTATTGAGAGGTGAGGAATTAGAACTGAAGTATGGGGCAGCGTTTAATGACTGGGCCATAATTGTTATAGTCGCCTTCAGTTATTTAGCAATGTTCTTGGTGGCATTTGGCAAATTGAAGACAATTAACAAAAAAGGTTATTTGCGTTTAGGGGTTCTTACTTACCCCCTATATCTGATTCATCAAAATATTGGATATATAGCCATGAATTATTTTTCTTCAATGAATAAGTGGGTCTTACTCTTACTTCTTACAATAATTACGATATTAATATCTTATCTAATAAGCAAGTATATTGAAACCCCATTGGGTAAAAGTCTTAGAAAATGTTTAAAAGAAAGTACAACTTTGACTAGGTTTTCAAATAAACTTGATAAGCTTTTATTGAAACTTTAGAAGGCAGAATTGTTACAATTGATTGAAACCAAAAATAGCGGAATAATGTCCGCTATTTTTTTAATTGACCTTTATTCTTCAATTCTATAACCTTGCATCAACATTCTCTGGCAGAATACCTTTCACATCATAGATAACACCATGATTCTTGAGCATACCTTTTAAATCTAGATTTATAAACTTGTCATGCGCAACCGTTAAGACTATTGCGTCGTAGTTGTTCACAGGTAAATCATCTGATAAATCTAGACCATACTCATGTTTGACCTCTTCCTTTGCGGCCCAAGGGTCATGTATGGTGACATTAGCACCAAATTCCATCAGATTTGTAATTACGTCTACAGCTTTTGTGTTTCTGACATCTGGGCAGTTTTCCTTAAAGGTAATTCCCAATACCAATATATTGCTGTTTTTTACTTTGATGTCTTTGTTGATCATCAGTTTGACGACTTCAGAAGCTACATACTTACCCATGGTGTCATTCATTCTACGCCCCGCTAAAATTATCTCAGGATGATACCCATATTCCTGTGCTTTTTGTGCTAGATAGTATGGGTCAACGCCAATACAATGGCCACCAACGAGCCCTGGCTTAAAGGGTAAAAAGTTCCATTTAGTTGATGCAGCGGCCAATACATCACTGGTATTTATATCCATCAAGTTGAATATTTTTGCCAGCTCGTTTACAAAAGCTATGTTGATGTCTCTTTGTGAGTTTTCAATAACCTTGGCGGCCTCTGCAACTTTAATTGTAGGAGCCAAATGGGTGCCTGCTGCAATTACCGATGCGTATAGTTTATCAACCGCTTTACCTACTTCGGGAGTGGACCCTGATGTTACCTTAAGAATTTTTTCTACTGTATGTTTTTTATCACCTGGATTTATTCGCTCAGGTGAATATCCTACAAAAAAATCAGTATTGAATTTTAGGCCACTTACTTTTTCCAATACCGGCACACACTCATCTTCGGTTACCCCTGGATAAACCGTCGACTCAAAAACCACGATATCACCTTTCTTTAAAACCTTACCCACTGTTTCACTTGCTTTGAACAATGGAACCAGTACAGGTCTATTAGTTTTATCGACCGGGGTTGGCACAGTTACAATATAGCATGTACAATCTGCTATATGTTCAATCTCATTGGAGCAATAGAGCCCAGTGTCAATTTTTGGATTATCCTTTAATACTGAACGCAAAACATCATCTTCAACCTCTAAAGTACTATCATGTCCATTTTGAAGTTCTGCAATTCTTGATTCGTTGATGTCAAAACCAATGACAGGATACTTAGTGGCAAACAGTCTGGCAAGGGGTAGACCTACATAACCTAAACCAATAACAGCTATTTTAGTGTTTTCCATTTTATTTATTGATATAGTTTTTAAGTTATTTTAAATGGTTCCAATACCATTCAACGGCTATTTCTAAACCACTCTTGATATCATACTGGGGGTTATAACCAAGATTTTTTTTTGCTTTTTCTATTGAAGCCAAGGAGTGCGGAACATCGCCCGCTCTGGTTGGACCATAGATAGGATCGACCTCTTTGATTTTAGCATCATATCTACTAAGATTATCCTTTAAGATATTGACCAATTGATTTAAATCGGTTCGTTCGCCATAAGCAACGTTATAGACAGTGTTGATGGCTTCGGAATTGGTAGAAGAAATGGCTCTAATATTCATTTCAATAACGTTCTCTATAAAAGTAAAATCTCTTGAAAATGTTCCATCTCCATTTATGATTGGCGACTCATACTTCATCAATTGCATTACAAATTTCGGGATAACGGCTGCATATGCACCATTGGGGTCCTGTCTTTTTCCAAAAACATTGAAATAACGTAAACCAATTGTTTCGAGCCCATATGTTTTACCGAATACATCGGCATAGAGTTCATTGACATATTTGGTAATCGCGTATGGAGAAAGCGGTTTTCCGATTACCTCTTCTACTTTTGGCATGCTTTTAGAATCACCATATGTAGATGAACTGGCAGCATAGACAAAACGTTTTACCTTTGCATCTTTGGCGGCAACCAACATATTCAAAAAACCACTAACGTTAACTTCATTACTTGTGATAGGATCATTTATGGAGCGCGGAACAGATCCAAGAGCTGCTTGATGTAATACAAAATCTATGTCTGAACAAGCTTGCTGACATGTATGCAGACTGCGAATATCACCTTCAATAAAATTAAAATTGCTGTGATTTAAGAGATGAACAATATTTTCTTTTTTTCCAGTGGCAAGATTATCAAGGCAGGTAACTTTGTTGCCATTCTTGATTAAAACGTCACATATGTTAGAACCTATAAAACCTGCACCGCCAGTAACTAAAATTTTTGACTTTGGGTCAAGCCCCAGATTGGTCGTGTTCATAAGCAGAAATGTATATGATTTGTAATCATTGTTTTTATTAGTGGGACTGCTTGAAATTATACTATCATACCCGCTGCGACCGTTTCATTCGTGCGCTGATCAATTAAAATAATACTACCAGTGACTCTATTTTCTCGATACGAATCTATCATCAATGGTTTTACGGTCCTTATTTTAACTTTACAGATGTCATTCATTGCTATATCGTCGTCATCGAATTTTCTGCCAAGTGTATTAATATCAATTTTGTAAACCACTTCTTTGATAATCCCTGTTTGTTCGTTACTGGTGTGACGAACGGTATATTTGGTTCTCGCTTTTGCACTTTCACTGTTTAACCAGCACAACATTACCTCCATTTCTTGAGAAGGCTCGGGTTTATTTTTTGTGCGTACCAGCATGTCTCCTCTTGCCACATCGATATCATCCTCTAAGGTCATTGAAACTGACATTGGTGCAAAAACCTCTTCAAGTTCACCATTTGGGCCATTTATTGCCTTGATTTTAGAAGTAAATCCTGAGGGCATCACAGTGATTTCATCTCCTATTCTAAATATACCACTGGCTATTCTGCCCGCATATCCTCGATAATCTATAAATTCATCTCTCTGTGGTCTTAATACCGTTTGCACTGGAAATCTTGAGTCAACTATGTTTACATCACTACTAATGTGCAGTGTTTCTAGAGTATGTAGCAGGGGAGCCCCTTGATACCAAGACATATTTTCAGAGCGATTGACAACATTATCACCCATTAACGCACTAATCGGTATAAATCGAACATCTTTTACAAATAATTTGGTTGAAAAATCTTCAAATTGTGATAAGACATTGTTATATGCCTCTTCTTCAAAGTCAACTAAATCCATTTTGTTTATACAAACTATAAGATGTGGAATTTGTAATAGTGAAGCAATAAAGGCATGTCTCTTCGTCTGTTCGATAACACCGTGCCTTGCATCGACCAATATAATTGCCGCATTTGCAGTGGAAGCGCCAGTCACCATATTTCTTGTATATTGAATATGACCGGGAGTGTCTGCGATGATAAACTTACGTTTTGGCGTTGTAAAATACCGATACGCGACATCTATTGTTATACCTTGTTCCCGCTCATCTCTGAGCCCATCAGTGAACAAGGCTAAATCAATTCCCTCATGACCTTTCTTTTTGCTCGTACTTTCTACAGCCTCAATTTGATCTTCAAATATTGATTTTGAATCATACAGCAATCGTCCTATTAAAGTACTTTTTCCGTCATCAACGCTTCCAGCGGTTGTAAATCGTAATAATTGATTGTCTTTGATACTCATTTTATTGTCTTGTAAAACGATTAAAAATAACCTTGTTTTTTTCTGTCCTCCATTGCAGTTTCTGATCTTTTATCATCAGAACGGTTGCCTCTTTCAGTCTGTCGCATTGCAGATACTTCTTCCACAACTTTTTCTATAGTGTCGGCATTGGATTCAATACCGCCGGTAATGGTAATGTCACCCAAGGTTCTGAACCTGATTTTTTTGGTGACTATTTCTTCATTATCCTCCAATATTAAAAATTCAGACTTAGGTATCCAGGAGTTCTGTCTCCAGACCACTTCTCGTTCATGGGCTAGGTATAAGGATGGAATTTCAATATTTTCCCTTAAAATATAATTCCAAACGTCCATTTCAGTCCAATTACTAATTGGAAATGCTCTAAAATGTTCACCTTCAAAGTGTTTGCCATTGAATAAATTCCATAATTCCGGTCGCTGATTTTTTGGATCCCATTGACCAAAATCATCTCTATGTGAGAAAAAGCGTTCTTTTGCTCTTGCTTTTTCCTCATCTCTTCTACCGCCTCCAATTGCACAATCTACTTTGTTTGACTCGATAGCATCAAGCAGTGTTGTTATTTGCAAGGCGTTTCTAGTGGCGTTTTTACCCTTTTCTTCTAAAACTCTGCCTTCATCTATTGACTCTTGCACTGAACCCACAATTAAACGGGCATCCAACTCTTCAATCAAATCATCTCGAAATTTTATCGTTTCAGGAAAATTATGCCCTGTATCGACGTGCATTAAAGCAAATGGTATTTTGCTAGGATAAAAAGCTTTTTTTGCCAAATGCGTAACTACTATAGAGTCTTTGCCTCCTGAGAAAAGAATAACAGGGTTTTGAAATTGAGACCAGACTTCTCTAAGCACGTAAATTGCTTCGGATTCTAGTTCATCTATGTAGTTCAAGGAATAATTATATCCGCTCATTATTAAAATCTTAGGTGGTTTTTAATTTTTTTATAGATTATTTCGACAGATTCTTCGATTGTATTTTTCTCTGATATCTCAATATCAGGATTCAATGGTTTTTCATAAGGTGAAGAAATACCAGTTAAATTTGGTATCTCACCTGACCTTGCTTTTTTGTACAAGCCTTTGACGTCTCTCTGTTCACAAACTTCTAAACTTGTATTTACAAAGACTTCAATATAATTATCTGCTTTAACGGTTTGCTTTATTTTATCTCTATCTTCCGCGTAAGGGGCTACAAACGCCGCTAAAGTTACAATACCTGCATCAATGAACAAGTTGGCCAATTCACCAATTCTTCTAATGTTCTCAGCCCGGTCTTCTGGACTAAAGGTTAGGTCTTTGTTCAAACCTTTTCTGACATTATCACCATCGAGAACATAGGTTTTAAAATTATCTAAGAACAGTTTTTGTTCTAAGGCGTTGGCTACAGTTGATTTGCCAGATCCTGACAATCCTGTAAAAAAAACCAATAGCGATTTATGTTGGTAAGCCTGGTTTCTTTTTTCTTTGTCTATTTTATAACTGTGCGCTATTATATTATTCTGTTCTTCCATCTTCGAATCCTGTTATACAAACCATAATCCAATCTATACCATGCTCGCTCATGTAAGTAATACAATACCATTTTTGTTACTAGTTCAAGAGCACCAATTTTCAACCCGACGAAGGGATTTCCTGATATTAGCCATGACAATAGAATAGTGTCAACCGTACCTACAAATCTCCACGAGAATGTTTTAAGAATATGTCTTTTGCGACTTTCAGGAATACCTATTCTCAACCAAGCACGCTCATGAAAAAAGTACAATATCATTTTGGTAATAACTTCAGAGAGGCCAATTTTTACGCCTGTGAATGGATTACCGGTAATAAACCAAGATAGTACTATTGTATCTAAAGTACCCAACATGCGCCAAGTGATTGTCTTGGCAAAATGTCTCTTATGTGAAATTCTGATTTTCATTAAGATTATTTGGCTACTAAAAAGTATGGATTGAGTAAGTTTTCTTTATTGTACTTCAACTCTTCGTCTGTTTCATTTGAAGTTACCTTGAGTCCAACGGCACTACAAATTGCATGTCCTGCTGCTGTATCCCATTCCATGGTAGGGGCATAACGAGGATAAACATCGGCTATGCCCTCGGCGACCATACAAAACTTCAATGAACTGCCTTTGGAGACAATTTCCACTTCTTTATACGATTTTTCAAGATTGTCTATAAAGGCCTGAGTATCTTCATTCATGTGCGATCTGCTCCCTACAACCCTTATCTTGTCTGAATTATCGGAACTCGGTTCAATTTCATCGTTAACTTCAAAAAAACCCTTTTTAGCAGTATGGTCGGTGTTCAATTTCGTTTTAAATGACTTATTGTCTGAAACAATACCGTAATAGAGCTCTCTTGTCACCGGCACATATATTACTCCAAAAATTGGATTGCCATTTTTACATAATGCTATATTTACAGTAAACTCGCCGTTTCTTTTGATAAACTCTTTTGTACCATCTAAAGGATCCACGACCCAACACAAATCCCATTTTTTCCTTGAAGTGTAATCTTCGTTTTTTATTTCTTCATTAATTATAGGAAAGGGTGAACTTTGTAAACCATTCAGTATTACGCGATTTGATGCTATGTCAGCTTCAGTTAAAGGTGATTTGTCATCTTTCAATTCAGTATGCAAGCCCTCCCTATTGTAAATTTTTAATATTTCCTTTCCCGCCTCTATTGAAGTGGTAATAGCGAGGTTCAAAATATCGTCGGTTATTTTCATTTTAAAGATTTTGGCAAATTTCGATAAATAAGTTGTTATTAATGTGTCCGCTCTTTTTTTTACGACAAAGGGCAAAAATTACGGGTGAAGTTGATACTTTTCTCGAATGAGAATAAACTTACATGAATATAGGCACTTGATAGATTGCATATTTGCAGGATTAAATGGCTTTGATTCAATTAACAGTATTCCTCTGGTTGTTTATTATGAACGGTACATGTTAACTACCCAATTGACTAATCTTTTGATAACCGTAGCTTTTCATTGTTCGACCCGCAATCAAATTAAACGTTACCTGTTTTTTGCGACTCATTTTATGATGCCATTCGGTGTCTAACCTCAATTTTATCGATTTTTGTTTTCTTAGTGCGTTGCCGGCCATTATATGCAATTCTTCTTGAACCAGCTCTGACGATATTGACTTAATCATAGGGTTTACGTCAATACCAGAAAACTCTGCAACTTTCTCTAACGTAGAATTGGGTTTTGTTACAATATCTTCATACTTCAATAAAAGTGTCTTTTTTGCTCTTTTTCTTACAAAATTTGACATTTTATTTAATACAAGCCAGTAAAGTGCAGATCTCCATATTGGTCTCTGCTTGACATCTTTTTTTACAAATTTGTTCAATGACCAAGCCATGCCCCGACCATCTCTGACCAAATGAATAATCCTAAGATCAATATTTTTGTTCAGAGACATTACATAGGCTCTCAAGGGGTTTTTTGAAATATCTACTAAAACTGTTTTTTTACTTTCTATTAGAGTTGAGTTAAGAAAATCGTATATGCCGTCTAAATGTTTTTGTAAACTTTTGGATTTCACAGAGGCCTTGAAAAGTGTTTTAACCCAAACTGAAAGTGATGTGAAATTCTCAAAAGAATTCATATTGTCAATAGTCGATTGAACTGCATATTCTCCACTATTTTTCTTCCACCTTTCAAAAACTTTGCTCCAAAAAACACATTCGGCCACTCTATCCCCACATGAACATTTGAAATTCTCTTGAGGTAATCTCGGTAAATTGTTTATCTCACCTGGGCTAACAATATTGGGCACTGTGTTCAATATAATGCTCAGCAGCGTAGATCCTGAACGACCAGAACCCATTACGTATATTACTTTTATCTTTTCTTTTTGGTCAACCATGATTTTTGAAATTGAAAAACTCAATTATTTGACTTTATAAAATGTTTTATACCATTGTACAAAGCTTTCAACACCGTCTTTTATCGGAGTGTTGGGCGCATATCCATAGTCTGTTTTGAGGGGATCGACATTTGCCCATGTTTTTACAACATCACCGGGTTGCATTGGCATAAAGTCTTTTTTCGCCTTCAAACCGGTACTCTCTTCTATGGCATCGATGAAATCCATTAATTTCACTGATTTACTGTTGCCTATATTGTAAACTTTGTAAAGGTGATTCTTTTGTTCTTTTGTTCTGGTTTCATCTTCTATGATTCGAACAACACCCTCTGTTATGTCTTCTATAAAGGTAAAATCACGTTCAAGTTGTCCGTTGTTGAACACTTTTATAGGTCTTTTGTTTAAAATTGCATCTGTGAAAAGAAACATTGCCATGTCAGGTCTTCCCCAAGGGCCATAGACCGTAAAAAAACGCAGACCTGTGGTGGCAAAACCATAGAGGTGACTATACGTGTGGGCCATTAATTCATTACTCTTTTTGGTTGCTGCGTAAAGGCTGATAGGGTGATCCACTGCATCTGATGTCTCAAAAGGAATCTTCTCATTAAGGCCATAAACACTTGAACTACTGGCGTATACAAGATGCTGTATCTGGTTATTCCGACAGCACTCTAAGACATTTAAAAAGCCAACCAAATTACTGTCCATGTAAGCTTCAGGATTTTCCAAACTATAACGTACTCCGGCCTGTGCGGCTAAATTACATACAACGTCGAAGTCTTGATTTTTAAAAAGTAATGGCAATTCCTTTCTGTCTTCCAAAGACAATCTTACAAATGAAAACTTTTGATAAGTCTCACTTTTCGCTAGGTTGTTATATTCTTCTGAGGATTCTCTGAGAATACCCAATTCTTTTAAACGAGCATATTTTAGGCTTACATCATAATAATCATTAATGTTATCAAGTCCGACAACTGTGTGCCCTTTACTGAGCAATCGTTGGCACACAAAAAAACCTATGAAACCGGCAGCTCCTGTAACGAGAATTTTCATGACTCGCCAATTTTGTAAAAATTAAATCCAATAGCTTTCATTCGTTCAGTATCCAATAACCTGCGGCCGTCAAAAACAAATGCTGGTTTTAGCATGTTGTTGTAAATTTTCGACCAATCCAAAGTTTTGAATTCATCCCATTCGGTAAGAATGGCAATGGCATGTGCTTCTTTAGTAATCTCTAAAGGATTCGATGCCACGGATAGTAGCTCTTTATTTTCAGATGAAGATCTTGATTTAAGATAATTGATGTCCTCAAAGATTTTATCTTCCGTGACCTTTGGGTCATATATGATTACTTCGGCTTTTTCTTCTAAAAGCGCATCAACAACATAAATTGAAGCTGATTCTCTGGTGTCATTGGTATCTTTTTTAAATGCCCACCCATAAATGACTATTTTTTTGCCTGAAATGGTATTGTACATTGTCTTGATAATGTTCTCTGCAAAACGACTTTTTTGATAATCGTTCATTATAATGACCTGCTCCCAATAGTCTGCAACCTCGACAAGACCAAAGCTTCTGGCAATATAAACCAAATTCAAAATGTCCTTTTGAAAACATGAACCGCCAAAACCTACTGAGGCGTTCAAAAATTTCGGACCAATTCTGCTATCAAAACCAATCGCTTTAGATATTTCTTGTATGTTGGCATCGGTTTTTTCACATAGAGCCGAGATAGAGTTTATAGAAGAAACCCGCTGGGCCAGAAAGGCATTGGCCACAAGTTTTGATAGTTCTGATGACCAGACATTTGTTTGTAAGATACGTTCTTTGGGCAACCAGTTTTCATAAATTTCGCTCAAAGCATTTTTGGCCAGATTTCCTGAAACGGTATTGTCACCACCGATCAATACCCTGTCGGCATTCAATAAATCGTCGATTGCGGTGCCTTCAGCCAAAAACTCGGGATTTGATAGTATTTCGAAATTAACATCATTACCAGTGTTATCAAGAATGGTTTTAAGTGCTTCTGCCGTTCTTACCGGTAAAGTAGATTTTTCGACTACTATTTTGTCAGACTTTGCGACTCTAGCAATATTTCGTGCGCATAACTCAATGTATTTTAAGTCAGCCGCCTGACCTTTTCCCTTCCCATATGTTTTGGTTGGGGTGTTTACCGATATGAATATCATCTCAGCCTCGTCGATGGCACTGTCAACTTGTGTTGAAAAGAATAGGTTTTTATCTCTATTCTTTTCCACAATTTCTTTTAGTCCAGGTTCGTATATCGGTAAGTTATCCAAGTTTTTATCGTTCCATTGATCAATTCTTTCTTTGTTGATATCAACAACTGTGACCACAATGTCTGGGCATTGATTGGCTATAACCGACATTGTTGGGCCACCAACATAGCCCGCTCCAATGCAACATATCTTTTTGATTTTCCCCATGTAGATTTAATTTTCGGACAAAGATGATTAAATAACTCTAATAATAGTCAAAAATTGCTTTTCGCCTTTAAAAAAATGTAGTTGTAGTTCTGTGAAAGCTTAATGTATTTAAAATTCAGAATTGGTAGAACAATAACATTCTTTTTGTCATAAATCACTGTTAACCGATGAATTTTGAATTTTAATCGAAATCTGGTCAAGATTAAATGTTTGAAGGAAAAGTAATGATTACTTTCGTTTTGTTTTATGAGCTTAACCAATACCCTTAAACCGAAAGTGAACAACAAACCAAAAATATGGCTTTCTTCGCCACACATTGGTGTGAACGAACAAGTTTACGTACAGGAAGCATTTGATGCCAACTGGATTGCCCCATTGGGTCCCAATGTGAATCAATTTGAGAAAGATTTAGAAAATCATATAGGCACAGGGCAGAAGGTGGCAGCTTTAAGTTCTGGTACGGCAGCACTACATTTGGCCCTGATTTTGGCTGGAGTTGGAGAAGGGGATATTGTGTTGTGTCAGAGTTTTACTTTTTCTGCCTCGGCAAATCCTATCGTATATCAAGGTGCGAGACCGGTATTTATAGATAGCGAGTCCAGTACTTGGAACATGTGTCCAGAACTATTAGAAAAGGCAATCAAAGCATGTATCGCAAAAAACAGAAAACCCAAGGCTATCGTTGCGGTTCATCTTTATGGTATGCCTTATATGGCCGACGAAATTAATGCTTTGGCCAAACGCTATGATATTACTGTAATTGAAGATAGCGCAGAGGCGTTAGGAAGCACATACAAAAATAATTGTTGCGGAACACTCGGTGATTATGGGGTTTTTTCTTTTAATGGAAACAAGATTATCACAACTTCCGGCGGTGGCGCTTTGGTAACTTCAAGTGAAGAACAAAAAAGAAGCGCTGTACATTTAGCAACTCAGGCCAGAGACAATGCACCTCATTATCAACATTCAACAATTGGATATAATTATCGTTTGAGCAATGTTCTCGCAGGTATTGGACGTGGACAAATGGAAGTTTTGAATTCTCGGGTTGATGCCAGAAGAAATAACTTTGAGTATTATCGCGAATCGTTGGCTGAGCTTGATGAAATCTTCTTTTTAGAAGAACCGGAAGGTTTTACTTCAAATAGATGGTTGAGCTGTATTTTGACACCATCTTTCTCGCATAGAGAAAACATAAGATTCGCACTTGAAAAAGAGAATATTGAGTCAAGACCATTGTGGAAGCCTATGCATTCTCAACCAGTTTTTGAAGATTGTGAATTCTTTTCAAATGGCGTTAGCGATGACTTATTTGAGAAAGGATTGTGTTTGCCCAGTGGTTCTAATCTTACCGAAGATAATTTGAACTCTATTTCCCAAATCATTAAAGAAACAATTCTATCATGATAGAAAGATTTTTATTTAACCGAGAATGGAAGGTCGTATCCAAATGGACCGTTTTGACATTTGATATAGCTATCGTTACTTTAAGTTTTGTTTTAGCCTACTTAATCAGGTTTAACTTGAGCTTGAACTTTGATGTTGACATGCTGAAAAAACAAATACCTCTTGTTTGGTGTATGTTTATTGTTGGCTTTTTGATAACAGGGAGCTATAAGGGGGTTGTAAGGCATACAGGTATAAAAGACGTCTACAATATTTTTAATGCCATATGCTTGTCAAGTATTGGATTAATAGTATGTATCGTTGCCAATAGATACTTTGGTTTTATCGACGCTTTCACAATACCACTCTCAATCATTATTATAAATAGTTTAATTGCCTTTATAGGTCTGACAGCGGCGAGATACTTTTTTAAAAGTATTTATGACTATCTCATAAGCAAAAAAGGTGGTAATGTAAAGAATGTGATTATTTATGGTGCCGGCGAATCAGGTATTATCACTCATCATACATTGACCAATCATTCAAAAATGTCGGTAAGGGTAGTTGGTTTTATAGATGATGACCTACAAAAAGTTGGTAAACATATCAATGGTGTCCGAGTTTTTAGTAAAGAAGTTCTAAGTGAAGAATTTGTTTTGATTCAAGGGATTTCAGAAATCATTTTTTGTATTCAACGGATTGAGCCAAATAAATTAAGGCTTCTAGTAGATGAAGTTGTAAATCTTCCGGTAAAGGTTAAGATTGTACCTCCCATTGAAGATTGGATCAATGGTGAGCTCAAAATGTCCCAAATCAAGAATGTGCAAATTGAAGATTTGTTAAATCGACAATCGATAGAAATTCATAATGACAATGTCAACAAAGATTTTTTTGGACAGACTATAATGGTTACCGGAGCTGCTGGCTCTATAGGTAGTGAATTGGTTCGTCAAATATGTCGCCATAAGTATGAAGGCCTAATTTTGATAGACCAAGCTGAATCGGCTTTATATGACCTACAACAAGAGTTAAAGCAATCTGGCTTCCATAACTTTATACCTATTGTTGGAGATGTCACGGACAAGAGGAACATGCAAAACCTCATTAATGAACATAGACCAACGCGCTTTTTTCATGCAGCTGCATATAAGCATGTGCCATTAATGGAGGCAAATCCATACGAAGCTGTAAAAGTCAATGTATTAGGTACTAAAAACCTAGTAGATCTTTGTATTGACCATAATGTTGAGAAGTTTGTTTTTGTCTCAACAGACAAGGCTGTGAACCCAACAAACGTTATGGGTGCATCAAAGCGTATCGCAGAAATGTACATTAGCTGTCGTCAACAAGAGGGGAAAACAAAATTTATTACAACTAGATTTGGTAACGTTCTAGGATCTAACGGTTCTGTAATTCCATTGTTTAAAAAGCAAATTGAAAAAGGAGGTCCTTTAACGGTAACACATAAAGATATTACCAGATATTTCATGACAATCCCAGAAGCTTCTCAATTGGTACTTGAGGCAGGTGCAATGGGCAAGGGAGGAGAGATATTCATTTTTGATATGGGCGAGTCGGTTAAAATCTTTGATTTAGCTAAAAATATGATCAAACTTTCTGGCCTTAGATATCCTGAAGATATTGATATAAAATTCACCGGATTGAGACCGGGTGAGAAGCTTTATGAAGAGTTGCTTGCCAATGGAGAGAACACGCTTCCAACATATCACGAAAAAATAATGATAAGTAAAGTGCGTGATATTGACTACAATTTAATTAAATCAATAATTGATGAACTTTGTGTTTCAAATCTTTTCTTTAAAGACAATGTCATTCCTTTGATGAAAAAGATTGTACCTGAATACATATCCAATAACTCTCATTATTGTAAATTTGATCAAAAGGGCAAAAATCCAGAACAAATAAAGTTGGACAAAGTTCTTGATTAATATAACCATACCATGTATTTAAAAAAAGCGAATAGGGCCTTAGCCATTGTAATCTGTATTGTTCTTCTAAGTGCTTGTACAAGCCCAAAACAAGTAGTGTATTTTGAAGATGCCCAAGAGTTTGAAACCCTTGTAGAAGATAACGACCTAGAACCAAAGTTCAAAGTAGATGATTTAATAAGCATTCATATTTCAACACTAAACCCTGAGGCAAGCGCGCCCTTTAATTTGTTTAGGGGCTCAGAAGAAGGTGGTATCAGACCTGAACAGGTGAATTATCTAATAGATAAAGATGGAGAAATCGATTTTCCGGTGATTGGAAAAGTAAAAATAGCGGGATTGACCTCAAGTGAAACAAAGAAATTACTTACAGAACGACTAAGTGATTATCTAAAAAATCCAATCATTAATATAAGAATACGAAATTTTACGGTTACCGTTCTCGGTGCTGTAAATAGACCAGGCACTTACAGTGTTAATGGAGGTCAAATAACTATCATGGAAGCTTTGGGTTATGCCGGTGATGTCACTATTAAGGGTAGAAGGGATAATGTAATGGTTATTCGTGATTTTAATGGAACCAAAGTATACAATAGAATTAACCTTAATACTAAAGCTGCTTTAAAATCTCCGGTCTACTATCTCACTCAGAACGACGTGGTATATATCGAGCCTAACAAATCTGGTAAAACACAGTCTACTTTAGACCAACGAGCATCGATTGCAGTTTCTGTTCTTTCTGTATTGATTACATCAACGGTCGTATTACTTACCCGTAACTAGTGGTTTTAGTTCAATCTGATAATGGAAAATAAAGAAGTAGATTTAAGGCATATAGTTACTAGATATACAAAGCATTGGAAATGGTTTGTGCTTTGTACGCTGCTCATGCTTGGCCTAGCATTTTTATATTTAAGATATGCGATACCAAAGTATCAAGTAACTGCAAAAATTCAAATAATTGAAAATCAGGGCTCAGGCTCAGAACTGAGTGTATTGCAAGACTTAGATGTATTTAGCTCTGGGAGCACTAAAATTACAGATGAAATTGAACTGCTCAAGTCGAGAGAGAATTTCATTAGGGTTATACAAAAACTAAAATTAAATGTTCGATACACCCAACTGGGAAATGTTAAAGGAAAAGAACTTTATAGGGATTATCCTTTCACTATAAACTTTATATCTGACGATTCTATTGTTAACAAAGCGGATTATGAGTTTTACGTTCAAGTCTTAAATGAAAATGAGTTCTCTTATTCCCAAGAAGAAGATGGCAACGCTAAAAAGATAACTTTCGGAAGTAAGATAGAGACGACGGAAATCGGAGATTTAATCTTGATACCAAATACAGAGCTCGTTTCTAAATTTAAAAACAAGAACCTTAAGATTTCTATTTTACCTGTAGATTTATTAGCTCAGTATTATATTCAAAATGTTCTGGTCAGTCCACCTGACGATTTGTCAATGATTCTAAATATTTCCTATAAAGATGCCATACCTGAACGCGGCATGGATATATTGAACTCACTTATAGCACAGAACAATAGCAATTGGGTAGAAGATAAGAGAACTGTTGCCAACAGAACTAGCAAGTTTATAGATGATAGAATCTCTGAAATCTATAATAACCTTTCTTCGGTAGACCAGTCGGCAGAATCATTCAAAGAGAGCAAGGGTATAGCCGATTTAGGCTCGCAATCCAGTGTTAATTTTTCGCAGAGTGCTGAAAGTGAAAGAGAGCTTCAGAATGCGAACATTCAATTAAGTATTGCGAGTTCAATGCAAAATTTAATAGGTGAACAAGGGGGTTATGAAATCATACCGACGAACGTTGGCCTTTCAAATTCGAATATTGATAACGTTGCGGCAAGATATAACGAGTTGGTCGCTCAAAGAAATAGATTGTTAGAAAGTTCAAATGAAAAGAATCCGGTTATTGTAAAACTTGACCAAGAGCTAAGAGCGCTAAAAGTAAGTATGCAGTCGAGCCTGAACAATATGACCAATAACTTAAATTTAAAGGTCAATAGCCTCAGTAAACAGCTTTCAACAATTAATTCTAGAATATACGCTACACCTGGCAATGAAAGAGCCCTGCGTGATATCTCTAGAAAACAGCAGACCACAGAATCACTTTATTTGTACTTGTTGCAAAAAAGGGAGGAGTCTCAAATAACGTTTGCTTCTGCTGCTCCTAAGTCAAAAATTGTCGATAACGCGCATTTGGTCAATTCAATGCCAGTTGAACCCAAAAGAAAGATGATTTATTTAGCCTCACTTTTGTTGGGCATTATTATCCCTTTCGCATTTGTTTACATAAAGGATTTGCTCGATAATAGAGTCGGTAACCTAATTACACTTCAACAATTGGTGGGTAATAGTCACTCCGTATTGGCTGAGATTCCTTTGGTAAAAAAGAAAGAAGATTTGGTGATTAAGAAACAGGACAGGTCCATATTGGCAGAGTCCTTGAGAATTTTAAGAACCAACCTTGACTATGTGCTTAGGCTTAGAAATAAAGAGAATAGGGCTAACCGTATTTTGGTGACCTCTAGTGTTCCCGGAGAAGGTAAAACTTTTGTTGCTTCAAACCTTTCTATGATTTTTGCTTCAACGAACAAAAAGGTGCTTTTATTAGGTGCAGACATACGAAATCCAAAAATTTATGGTCTCTTTCATGAAGATGAAAAGACGAGGAAGACCAATGTTGGTTTCGGTCTGACCGAGTATCTTTCTGGTGAAAAGTTGGAATCTAAAGACTTGATTCAAAAAATCAGTTTCGGTGAAATAGAAATTGACATCATTTATTCGGGAGCAATTTTACCAAACCCCTCTGAACTTTTGTTAAGTGAGCGCATGAATGATCTCATAGATGAAGTTTCAAAAAAGTATGACTATGTTGTTATTGACTCAGCACCTTTACTGGTGGTGACCGATACATTGTTGCTGAGCAAGTTTGCGGATCAGACACTTTATGTGACCAAATCAGGAGTTACGGAAAAACGCGTACTTGAATATCCGCTAAACCTTTATAAAGAAGGCAAGCTCAAACATTTATCTTTTATAGTAAATGGTGTAAAAGAATCAAACTTAGGATATGGTGGTAAGTATGGCTATGGTTACGGACAGGCCAAAAAGAAGTGGTACGCTTTTAATTAGGGCCGCTTTGACTTGAGAAGGTGTTCTGTGTTTCATTTATTAGTTTTTTCACCTTAACGGCGGTGGCTGTTTTCAATTGAATATTCTTTAAAGCACTTAAATGTTGGCTGTTGTGAACATCACTACCTATGAAGTCGTAAAGTTCATTGTCAAGAAGTTTCATTGTAGTTTTCTGTACTTCTTTGCCATAGTACCCGCCAATGGACAACATGTTCAGTTGAAATTTTATGTTCTGTTGCTTTAAGCCCTCGTACTTTTTAAAATCCTGATTCAGGTATTGATAGCGTTCGGGATGCGCAAAAACAGGAAATAACTGCAACTTTATCATTGCTTTAATGGCCGTGTCAAAATTGATGCTGGGTTGTAGGTAAGACATTTCAATCAATAGATGATTTGAATTCAGAGGCAATACCTTACCTTTCTCAAGGATATGCTCAAAATTATCATCGATCATATGTTCGGCCGCATATGAAAGCCCAACAGTTTTTAAGTTGTTCTCTTTAAGTTCTTTTTTGAGGGTTTTATACGACCGCTTTACTGTTTTAGGCGTGTTGTCATAAAAATTATGCATGATATGAGGCGTGCAAATGAAATTGGTAACTCCAAACTCTCCAAAACCTTTTATTAAAGCTATCGATTCTTCTATGGTTTTGGAACCATCATCAATACCTGGTAGAATATGATTGTGAATGTCAATAAACCCTTCTAAGTGATCTACAAGAAATTCCTTTTTAGAGAAAAAAGTAAACATGCATAAAATTTGGATTACAAAGATAAGACTTCAATAGTGCTATTGGCAATTACTTTCCGATACAGAAATTGGAAAAAATGTTACCTAATAGGTCATCTGTAGAAACTTGCCCTGTGATTTCGCCCAGATGAAAAAGTGCCTCTCGGATGTCGATGGCCATCAAATCACTGGCAATATCATCGCTCATAGCCTCTTTGACTTTTTGAATGGCTTCCAAAGCTTTCAATAATGCATCATAGTGGCGATTGTTGGTGACTATAATGTCATTCTTGCCTAACGCTCCGGTATTGGACAAGGTCAATAATGTTTCTTTCAATCTTTCAATTCCATCACCATGCTTGGCCGATATTAATATATGGGTGTTATCTCGTTGCAACTGGGCCAGTCGTGGCTGGTCAATACCATCGATTTTATTCGCGATGACCACTATTTTTTTGTCTGGATATTTTTGCCGTAGTTGTGCTATTTCCTGTGATTTATCCATACAGGCATCAACCAGATAAAGTACTAAAGCGGCTTGTGCGATTTTCTCGAATGCACGTTCAATTCCGATTTGCTCCACTTGATCAGTAGTATCGCGTATTCCAGCTGTATCAATGAACCTAAAATTGATGCCGCCAATGCTAATTTGATCTTCGACCGTATCACGTGTGGTACCTGCAATGGAACTTACAATGGCCCGTTCTTCGTTCAATAGGGCATTCAACAAGGTGGATTTGCCCACATTGGGTTCGCCAACAATGGCCACGGGAATTCCATTTTTAATTACATTGCCGAGTGCAAAGGAATCAATCAAGCGTTCGAGAACCTCGGTTATACGATTTAAGAGTAGCTCAAATTGGGTTCTATCGGCAAATTCAACATCTTCTTGTGAAAAATCCAGCTCAAGTTCAATTAATGAGGCAAAATTCAAAAGTTCTTCACGTAGGGCTTGGATCTCATTGCTAAATCCACCGCGCATCTGTTGTAAGGCAACTTGGTGTGATGCTTCACTGTCGCTGGCTATCAGATCTGCTACAGCCTCTGCCTGACTAAGGTCCATTTTGCCATTTAAGAATGCGCGGAGCGTAAACTCGCCCGCATTTGCCATACGACAGCCATTTCTTAAAAACAACTGAATTAGCTGCTGTTGAATATAAGGTGAGCCGTGGCATGAAATTTCTGTTACATTTTCACCGGTATACGAATTTGGCCCTTTAAAAATGGAAACCAACACCTTGTCAAGAATGGTTTTACCGTCAACAATGTGCCCCAAATGTATGGTATGGCTCTTTTGGTCAAGTAAATGCTTCTTTGCGTAAGGTTGAAATTTACTTGCAGCAATTTCAATGGCATCAGGACCCGAAATACGTATAATGGCAATGGCACCAGTACCAGCCGCACTGGCAAGTGCAATTATGTTGTCGTTATATGAAGGTGAACTCATTTAAACTTTTTGAATGTGCCGCAAAAATACAAATAACCCGGCGTTGTAACATTTCAACCAATTTTACTACTAATAGGTACATCATCAAAATCAATCAAAAATGGAAGTAGTTAATCAAAATGTCCTCAGAAAAGACAATACGCTGCTATCGATCATACATCTGACACAGCTATTGCATTATGTTACAGGATTTGGAGGCTTTATCGTACCACTAATTATCTGGCTCACCTCAAAGAATACAGTTGTGGGAATGGATGAACACGGCAGGTCTATCATCAATTTTCAATTGAGCATGTTGCTCTATATTGTACTAAGTATTCCCGCGATTCTATTGTTCGGTCTTGGGATACTCACTTTAATTGGTGTGGGTATTGTTGGGTTTATTATTCCTATAGTCAATGCGGTAAAAGCTTCTAACGGTGAATCTCCCTCATACTTTTTAACCATAAAGTTTATTTGAACAAAAAAGGCTGACGGTTCAACCGCCAGCCTTTTTCACTTATAAAGGGTTGGTTTAGTTATTGAGCATAACGGGCATGACCAACATGATCACTTGTTCGCCTTCGTCCAATCCATCAGAAGGGGTCAAGATACCCGCTCTGTTTGGTAGACTCATTTCTAAAGAAACTTCATCTGATGATAAATTGTTCAACATTTCAACCAAAAAACGCGAGTTAAAGCCTATCTGCATATCATCACCTTGATATGCACATGACAAACGTTCTTCAGCCTTATTGCTATAGTCAACATCTTCAGCAGAAATATTCAGTTCTGCACCTGCAACCTTTAACCGTATCTGATGGGTTGTCTTGTTCGAGAATATAGAAACCCTGCGTACCGAACTCAAAAACTGATTTCTTGAAATGGAAAGTACGTTTGGATTCTCTTTCGGAATTACCGCTTCATAGTTTGGATACTTTCCATCGATCAAACGACAAATCAATTCTGTTTCGTCAAATGTGAACTTGGCATTGCTTTCGTTGTATTCAATTTTCACATCGGTTTCTGAACCGGCCAAAATACCTTTTAAAAGGTTCAATGGCTTTTTGGGCATGATAAACTCGGCTACCTCAGAAGCTGATACATCAGCTCTTTGATACTTGACGAGTTTGTGGGCATCTGTGGCCACAAAAGTTAGGTTCTCTGGGGAGAACTGAAAAAACACACCACTCATTACGGGCCTTAAATCATCATTTCCTGCAGCAAAAATTGTTTTGTTGATGGCCGTTGCCAATATATCGCCCAAAAGGGTAGTGGAGCTCGGATTTGATAGCTCGACCGCCTTTGGAAACTCAGCGCCATCGGCATAGGCAAGCGCATATTTACCATGGTTTGAGCTTATCTCTACAGTATTGTTGTCCTCAACCACAAAAGTCAAGGGCTGTTCGGGAAAAGTTTTTAAGGTATCCAATAACAAACGGGCAGGCACCGCAATTGTACCTTCTGAGTCTGAATCTACCTCAAGAACAGAACTCATGGTTGTTTCAAGGTCAGACGCCGAAACCGTAAGCTTGGTCTTTTTAAGGTCAAACAGAAAATTATCTAAAATAGGCAGGGTGTTGCTGCTATTGATAACGCCGCCCAAGACCTGAAGCTGTTTTAGCAAATACGTACTGGATACTATAAATTTCATGTAGTTTATATTTTATTGGATGCTGAGATGGAAAATCCCGTGGAATCCATCAAAAACCATAAAAGCAAAGATATTTTAAAACTGTTTTCCGCTAAAACTAATTTATCAACACCTAAGCCGAAAATTTCTTTTTACGAAGGTAATGAAATACCAGACCGAAAATCACGGTCAAAAGGACTGGTATACCAGTATTTATCAACTGCCACTTACTCTTGGAATTTGCTATTTTTTTTGGATCCAACAGCGGAATTGTCACTTTTTTGTTCCGAATGTTTATAAGTCCCGTATCGTCTAAGAGATAGTTGGTGCCATTGACCAAGAACTCTTTGTTGCCGTAGGTGTTGTTGGTCCATTTGTCATAGCCCAATTGTAATGGTCTTCCATTGCGTAACTGGTTTTTGATGATATCACCATCAGCAATGACAATCATTTTGTTTTTCGGCCCATTCTCCAGCGTTTCTTTGAGTGTTACAGGTTTGACCCTATTGGTAAAAGCAGAAGTGAACTCTCCTTCGATCAACACGCCCATTGGTAAATTACCCTTGTTCATATACAGCTGTTGATCGGGCTGTTGGTTCAATATGTTCAGGCTTATTTGTTTAGGTGTGCCATCCGCTTTTGAAAGTGGTGACGATTGCAAGATAATTGTCTTAGTGTTGCTGTTTGACAAAGTATCAAGCGCATTGGCAAACTGTAATCGTGAAGCCTCTATGTTTTTGTTTATGGGATGGTCGTTTTTTGAAAACACCATGGGATGGTACACCCAGGGAAGTGGATTGTACTGAGACTCGTCGGCTTCACCGGTCGCCAATACAATAGGGGTGTTGTACAAGTCATTGACCAACACAGAATTGATGCGCACGCCATATTTGAAAAAGAAGTCGTTGAGGTTTAAATCACGTGGTATGGCAACGGAACTAGCGTTCTCATTGAATAGGCTATCCAGTTCCATAGCGACTTGATCAATAAGCCAAATCGATTTTCCCCCATTGACAATGAACTGGTCCAAAACAAATTTCTCAGCGTCTGTAAAGGCCTCGGTGGGTTTTGCAATAAGGGCAAGATCAAAATTGTTCAACCGGTCCAAAACCTTTTGTGGATTATCTGAAACCGAATCCAGCGTAATTGCTCCAATATTATAGTAATCCCGGATCGTGGTCAAATAGTCTGCCAAATGGATATCGCCAAGTTCACCATTTCCTTTGATTACTGCAACCCGTTTTTTCTCTTTAAGGGAGAGTTTTGTGAAAGCATCTGCAAAGGCATATTCCAATTGTTGTACCGAGTTGTTGATACGGTCTTCAGATGAGCTGCCCAATTTATTTTTTAATAGCGGTACTTTAACGGTCTTATTGTTGTAATTGACCATTGCCCACGGAAAAACCAACTCTTGCGAGACCTTACCGTTTTCTTCAATGGTCACATTTGCCGGGGTCAGTCCGATTTGTTGTAGCTCTGAAATCGTTTGTTCCCTTGACCCACCTTCCGCTATGGGATTTACAAAATCAAATTTGATATTCTCGTTACTTGAGGCAAACTGCTCCAGCAGTAGTCGGGTCTCGGTTCTTAACTTCGCAAATTCTGCTGGAAGTTTACCATCTAATAAGACATCTACAATAACAGGTGCGTCAAATTTTTGTACGGTTCGCAAGGCTTCTTCTGAAAGTGTGTATCGTCGGTCTTCGGTCAAATCAAACCGATGGTATACAAAGCTTGACAATACATTAAGTATTAGCAATGCCAATAACCCCTTTACCAAGGTGAGTACGGCTACTTTCTTCATTTGGTAAGGTGTTTTATGCGATTATGGGTCAGGTATAAAAAGAATAGGGTCAATCCTAAAAAATAAACAATATCCCTAGTATCAATTATACCACGTGCGATACTTTCATAATGTGTTTTTGCCCCAAAAGATTTGACAAGTTGTTGTGTGGTGCCATCCGATAGTAGCGTGGCTAGAGCTTCGAACCCGAAAAAAACCATAAAAGCAAGCACTATGGCCAAAATGAATGCTGCGATTTGGTTATCTGACAATGAAGAGGCAAATACGCCAATACTTGTATAACTGGCCATTAAAAACAATAATCCGAAATAAGATCCCAAAATGACCCCTATATCATAGTTGCCCGCTACCATGCCCAAATCATCAATGGCTAAAACGTAGACCACTGTAGGCGCCACGGCCATCAAACAGAGCACGAGTGCCCCACCAAACTTGGCGAGAACCATCTTTAGAACACTTACAGGTTTGATCAACAATAATTCTAAGGTGCCCAGTTTACGCTCTTCAGAAAAGCTTTTCATTGTAATTGCCGGAATCAAAAACAGAAACACCCATGGTGCCAGTAGAAAAAAATTGCTCAAATCTGAAAAACCGTAATCGAATACATTGAAATCCCCTTTGAAGACCCATAGAAACAGCCCATTGAGCAATAAGAATAGTCCAATAATAAGATAGCCTATGGACGATGTGAAAAAAGATCTTATTTCCTTTTTAAAAATTGCGAGCATTAATTTTTAAATTCAAGTTCAAAACTTCGATTCATTTAGTGCAGCTAGTTTAATGCATTAGTTTGTGCAAGCTTTATTAAATGACCGATAGTTTTGATTGTTTTCATGTTCATCTTTCTAACATCTAACATCCAACCACTTTTCTAACGCTCCAAGCTTCGGGTTTTGCATCAAACAACACTTTTGTTTTAGACCAAACCGACTTAAAAAAATCAGAGTTTCGATAGTTGTTCAATGCGGTTTCATCTTTCCAATGACTGTACGTAAAAAAAACTTTTGGATTGTCTTTTTCTTGGTACGCCTCTAAAAATTCACAACCTTCAAAATTTCGGATGAACGGATTGGTCTCCTCAAAAATTTGTTCAAAACTAGAAATATTTTCGACTTTAAAGGTGAGTTTTACAATACGTACCAACATTTACATAAAATTTATGGTTATGACATCGCGATAATTTAGACCGACCAAGGTCGACGCTCCACCGACCGAATTTAAATCACTTTTATAAATAGCCAGCTCAATATAGCCTGACGAGTTGAAAAGTGCCAATAAATCGCCTGGGCCTTTGCGCTGGTTCTTTTCCAAGTCGTAATTTACAATGCCATTGTACGATTTATGAATGGTTCTTACTTTCTCTGTTCGAGCGATAATCTCAAAATCACGGCCGTTTCTGTAGGCCTCGAACAGTGTTTTCTGAATATTTGTGACCACATTGCCGTAGTTGTCAATATATATGATATTTCCGACAATGGTCTTTCCATCGTTTGTGATTCGTGGTTCAAATTCTTTGAGTTCTCGCAGTGCATTGAACGGTTTGCTTACCACCTCTAAAGTTCCACCACGTGCTAGGTGTGCTGCAACCTTTGCAAATACATCAAGTACCGGAAAAGAGGAGGTTTTGGTGTCGGGCAGATTGATTTGGGTTACTTTCTCTGGATCGATCTCAGCAGTAATCAATGAAATAACTCCGTTATTGGCACCAACAAAATAATGCCCATCAACACTGACCGCAATATGCTCGTTTTCGGGCGACCATTCTGAATCTACCCCAACGATATGAATGGTTCCTTTTGGGAACGATCTATACACATTTTTCAAGAGGTAGGCGCACTCTTGAATATTAAACGGAGAAACCTCATGTGAAATATCAACAAGGGTAATGGTATCGATTTCTTTGAGCAGGGTACCTTTTATGGCTGCAACGAAATGGTCTTTACGTCCAAAATCAGTTGTTAGTGTTATAATTGCCATGCGGTACTGTTGATATGTTTTTAAGCGCTAAATGGCTTTTTTGGTTAAGTTTGTGGGTAAAATTAAGCAAAAAGAAGTAACGATTTTTTCTAAATAATCCCACAATCCCTAATAGCAGTATTTCTTTGAACGAACTTGTAATAGAATTGACAGAGATTAGCCCAAGAGACTTCTTTGGGCAGCAGAATGAGAATATTCAATTGTTGAAAAAGTACTTTCCCAAACTGAAGATTGTTGCTCGCGGAAGCAAGATCAAAGTTTATGGCGATGAAGAAATGCTCGAAGAATTCGATAGGCGTTTCGACATGCTTACGGCACACTTTGCAAAGTATAATAAGCTTGACGAAAATGCTATTGAACGTGTATTGACCAGTAATGGTCAAGAAGAAACTTCTTCAAAGTCAAGTGGCGAGGTATTGGTTCATGGTGTCAGTGGTCGCTTGATAAAAGCCCAAACGGCAAATCAGCGACGTTTGGTCGATGCCTGTAAAAAAGACGATATGGTCTTTGCCATAGGCCCGGCAGGTACTGGTAAGACCTATACTGGGGTGGCATTGGCGGTAAAAGCACTGAAAGAAAAACAAGTACGTCGCATTATTTTGACAAGGCCAGCTGTTGAAGCTGGAGAGAATCTCGGTTTTTTACCTGGAGATTTAAAGGAAAAATTAGATCCTTATATGCAACCGTTATATGACGCATTACGAGATATGATTGCCCCTGAAAAGTTGGAAAAGTATATTGAAGACGGTACTATTCAAATTGCTCCTATGGCCTTCATGCGTGGTCGAACGTTAGATAATGCCTTTGTTATTCTTGATGAGGCACAGAACACCACTCATGCCCAAATGAAGATGTTCCTGACCCGAATGGGCAAGAATGCCAAGTTTTTGCTTACGGGTGATCCAGGACAAATAGATTTGCCACGCAGGGTCATTTCAGGATTAAAGGAGGCTTTATTGATTCTTAAAAATGTTGAGGGTATCAGTATCATCTATTTAGATGATAAAGACGTAATTCGCCATAAACTGGTCAAGAAAGTCATCGATGCCTATAAAAATATTGAGCACCAGAACTAAAATTAAAGGGCAAAAACCAATAGCGCGAAGTGGCAACCTGATTATCAATGGGTTAAGCTCTTTGAAATTCTTGTCCTGAAACAAAAGCCAGAATCTGTAGTAAAATTAAATATTCGAGTAAACATGTCGAACACTATCATGGATACTAGTTTTGACTTTCCCGGTCAAAAATCCGTATACAAAGGAAAAGTAAGAGAAGTCTATACCCTTGAAAACAATATTTTGGTCATGATAGCCACGGACCGTTTATCCGCCTTTGATGTGGTGATGCCAAAAGGGATACCATATAAAGGACAGATCCTCAATCAGATTGCCACAAAGATGATGCAGGCAACCGAAGATATCGTGCCCAATTGGTTGCTGGCCACACCAGACCCGAATGTTGCCATAGGCAAGGCCTGTGAACCGTTTAAGGTAGAGATGGTTATCAGAGGCTATATGTCGGGCCATGCGGCACGTGAATACAAAACTGGCACGCGAATACTGTGCGGTGAGGCCATGCCCGAGGGAATGCGGGAGAATGATAAATTTCCCGAACCAATTATCACTCCGGCAACAAAGGCTGAAAAAGGAGACCATGATGAAGATATTTCAAAATCTGAAATTTTAAATCGCGGTATTGTTAGCGCCGATGATTATGCCATTCTTGAGAAGTATACCAAAGCTCTTTTTCAGAGGGGAACCGAATTGGCGGCCAAACGCGGATTGATTTTGGTGGATACCAAATATGAATTTGGAAAAACCGTAGATGGTGAAATTGTCTTGATTGATGAGATACATACCCCAGATTCTTCGCGATACTTCTATGCCGAGGGTTATGAAGCACGACAGGCCAGAGGAGACGCACAAAAGCAACTTTCAAAAGAGTTTGTGCGCCAATGGCTTATTTCAAATGGCTTTCAGGGCTTGGAAGGACAGACTGTGCCTGAGATGAGTGATGCCTACATTAGTTCTGTGTCTGAACGATACATTGAACTTTATGAGAGTATAATGGGTGAAAAGTTCCAAAAAGCGAAAATTGAGAACATCGAAGAACGCATTCTGACCAACGTAACAGATTATTTAAAGAAATAGATTCAAATTACCACTTTAGCAAATCTTTACGCTTCTTTTTGAAAACTTCTTAAAACATGTATTTGTTTAATGAAGAATATTAAAAATTGAACAATTATTTTAATTAATGCTAAATTGATATATTTATGCAAAATAAGTATAGCTGTATATGCAAGCATGTCCTAATTGCCAATCTGAAAGATTTATCAAGGCCGGAATCATTAAAAGCCGTCAACGCTATAAGTGTAAATCCTGCGGTTATTTTTTTACGGTGGGCAAATTGGGTAAACAGATAGACAACTATTACGTTAACAAAGCATTGCAATTGTATTTAGAGGGTTTGACCTATCGTGAGATTGAACGCATTTTAGGCGTTTCACACGTGTCTGTCATGAACTGGGTACGCAAATACAATATCAAACGGCCCTACAATTCTGAGTATCATCCTACATACAAGATTTTAAACCAAAATGAGTTGCAGGAGTACTTTCAAAAATCAGAGAATATTAAAGGGGCTGGAGTATTGGTTACCGAGCTGGGGGACAAGTTTATGCTCATAAAATGGGAACGTTTCAGAGAATAGCTATAGTAATTTACCGAAAAACTATATTAACTTTTATTTGGCAGTGATTTTTTTAGATGTTCGTGGTGCATGCAATAAACCATAATATCTAAAAAATGAAAAAAGTATTCTATGGACTGGCACTATGTCTGCTGGTAGGTCATTTTGCATCCGCGCAGGGAAACACCGAATATACAGGAGGTTACAAAGTTAAACTAAATGATGATGGCACCAAGTACATGCGCTTTATTGCTTGGGGTCAGTTTTGGGCACAATACAATGATAATGTTCCCGATGACGCCAGTAAGCTCAATTTTAGTATAAGAAGGGCACGTTTCTTAACATTTACACAGTTAAACAAAAAATTTTTGATCCTGACCCATTTTGGGCTGAACAGCTTAAACGGGGGAAATACCAGTCCTATTGGTACTGGAGAGCGTTCACAATTGTTTTTCCATGATTTTTGGGGCGAATGGAAAGTTGCCAAAAACTTTGATATCGGCGCCGGACTGCACTATTGGAACGGTATCTCGCGACTGAACAATCAAAGCACACTGAACATGATGACATTGGACAACAACCGTCAATCATGGGCCACTATTGGCCTCTCTGATCAATTTGCAAGGCATATAGGGGTGTATGCCAAGGGTAGGGTAGGTCGGCTGCAATATCGCGTAGCCTTTAATGAGGCTGGTACAAGTACATTGGATACACGTGATCCTATTGCTGATGGCGTGACCACTTACAGTGGTCGACGTATTTTAGGTTCTGCCGATGCAGGAAAAGTGATTCAAGGGTATTTTGATTATAACTTTCTTGATGAAGAGTCTAATTTCTTACCTTACAAGGTAGGTACCTATCTAGGTAGTAAAAAGGTATTTAATATTGGCGCGGGCTTCTTTAACCACCGCAATGGCGTTGTTGAGGCAGATGGCGATGGTGCCGATGTCAATATATTTGCTGTTGATGCTTTCTATGATGCTCCCTTGGGCCAAGATGGCTCGGCCATTACCGCTTACGCCGTATACCAGAGCAACGATTACGGTGAAAACTATAACCTCGGGGCTTATGCCACCGGTAATTTGGCCTATGGCCATATTGGCTATTTGCTTTCAGGTGCCAAGGAGAAAACAAGGTTTCAACCATATCTATCATATCAAACGAGGTCAATTGATGCCATTGATGATAACTCAAATCGTTTTGGATTGGGCGCCAATATTTTTATGACGGGCCACCATTCAAAACTAAGCCTGGAATACTCGAATACAAAAGTGGGCAATGCCGATAGCAACGGTCTTTTGACCTTACAAGCAATGATTTACTTATAAAAACCAACAGATTATGTCAGAAAAACAAAAAAAGGCTTCGGCCTACTGGAAAGAGAACCTCAGGTATCTCTTAATTCTCTTAACAATTTGGTTCGCAGTTTCGTATGGAGCCGGAATATTGTTTAAAGATGCATTGAACAATATACGCATCGGTGGATTCAAACTGGGCTTCTGGTTTGCACAACAAGGATCTATTTACGTATTCGTCATTTTGATTTTCGTTTACGTGCGCTTAATGAACAAACTAGATAAAAAATACGGCTACGACGTCGATTAACTAACCAAAAATTACAATTATGACTGATGTACAAATTTGGACGTATGCCCTAGTGTTGTTGAGCTTTAGCCTCTATATTGGTATTGCTATATGGTCACGGGCAGGTTCAACCAAAGAATTCTATGTTGCCGGTGGTGGTGTTTCGCCTTTGGCGAATGGCATGGCCACCGCAGCGGACTGGATGTCTGCAGCATCTTTTATTTCCATGGCCGGTATCATATCGTTTGCAGGATATGATGGTGCCGTATATTTAATGGGGTGGACTGGGGGCTACGTACTCCTAGCATTATTGCTAGCACCCTACCTGCGTAAATTCGGAAAGTTTACCGTACCTGATTTTATTGGCGAGCGCTACTACTCTAAAACTGCTCGTATCGTCGCCGTGGTCTGTGCTTTAATCGTTTCGTTTACCTATGTTGCCGGACAAATGCGTGGCGTGGGTATCGTCTTTTCAAGATATCTTGAAGTGGATATTGAAACCGGGGTGGTCATCGGTATGGTCATTGTTTTGTTCTATGCCGTATTGGGCGGAATGAAAGGTATCACCTATACCCAAGTCGCCCAATATTGTGTGCTGATCTTTGCCTTTATGGTACCCGCAATCTTTATTTCCATTCAAATGACGGGCAACCCCATTCCACAATTAGGTTTTGGCGGCACTTTATCAGATGGTTCAGGCACCTATCTTTTGGATAAACTTGATGGACTTTCGACCGAACTTGGTTTTGCAGAGTATACCAACGGCTCTAAAAGTTTGGTAGATGTTTTTGCCATTACCCTGGCCTTAATGGTGGGTACCGCGGGACTACCTCATGTAATCGTTCGTTTCTTTACGGTAAAACGCGTGAAAGATGCGCGTAAATCTGCTGGTTTGGCCTTGTTGTTCATTGCCATACTTTATACTACCGCACCTGCGGTGGCCGTATTCGCTAGAACAAATCTTATTGAAACGGTCAGCAATAAAGAATATGCTGATATGCCTGAATGGTTCAACAATTGGGAGACTACCGGTCTTATAGGTCATGATGACAAAAATGGTGATGGAAAAATCCAATATGTAGCGGATCCTCAAATCAATGAGTTGAAAGTAGACCGGGATATAATGGTGTTGGCCAATCCTGAAATTGCAGATCTTCCGGCGTGGGTCATCGGCCTGATTGCCGCAGGTGGTCTAGCTGCTGCCTTGTCAACAGCTGCGGGCCTTTTATTGGTAATATCGTCTTCAGTATCCCATGATTTGATCAAAAACGTACTGAAGCCCGACCTTTCTGAAAAAGGTGAGCTTTGGGCGGCCAGGTTATCAGCAGCCGGAGCAGTTGTTATCGCTGGTTATTTTGGTATTAATCCTCCTGGTTTTGTGGCAGCAGTAGTTGCACTGGCCTTTGGTTTGGCCGCCGCATCATTTTTCCCTGCGATAATTTTGGGTATCTTTTACAAGAAGATGAACAGCAAAGGAGCCATTGCCGGTATGATTGTCGGTATTTCACTGATGCTGTTCTACATGCTTAAATTCAAATTTGGAATTTTCGATGGCGGTAAAGCTGCCGTTGCCGGATTAAAAGATGGCTGGTGGTTCGGTATCTCTCCAGAAGGTTTTGGTACCATAGCCATGTTGGTCAACTTTGTAGTGGCCTTGATAGTCAATAAATTCACCGAAGAGCCACCAGAGGAGGTACAAGAGATTGTTGAGAACATTAGAATCCCTAGTGGTGCAGGCGAAGCCTCATCGCATTGATTATATTTAGTTGGTTAACTGAAAGCGGTGTGGTATAAGGATATCGCACCGTTTTTATCGTATAAGGTATTGGAATGGCAAACGCATTAAAATGAAAAAAAGACATCAACAAAAACTGATTATTTTGGCAGTGGTACTCTTCTTTTTATGGAATGTACCCTTCGTATCCGTATTCGATGGCAATAGCCAACTGTTCGGTTTTCCGATGTTTTATATTTTCATCTTTTTGAGTTGGTTGATTGCCATTGTCATTTCATTTATCATATTGAAAAAGTTCTATGAGTAACTATGCACTCATATCAATCATTGTTGTATACCTGATTTTCTTGTTCGGTGTGGCCTTTTTTGCCGAGAAAAACCAAAAGAGCAAATGGGTAAACAATCCTTACGTTTATGTGCTTTCGTTGGCGGTGTATTGTACGGCTTGGACCTATTATGGTAGTGTCGGCATTGCTTCACAATCGGGTATCAGTTTTTTGACAATTTATTTGGGCCCCGTAATCGCGTTACCCTTATGGATTGTATTGATGCGAAAAATTATTCGTATTTCAAAACAGCAAAAAATTTCAAGTATTGCCGATTTCATATCCTTACGGTATGGAAACAATCGCCTGTTGGGAGCATTGGTGACCATCACCTGTTTACTAGGGGTGATTCCTTATATTGCCCTACAACTCAAAGCTGTATCTGAGACTTTTGAGATTATCACCGATAAAGATGGGTATATTTCCACAGGTGTTTTTGATGATTCTACTTTTTATATCTCTTTGTTGATTGCTGTGTTCGTTGCCTTCTTTGGCACACGGTCATCTGACGCCTCTGAGCGTAAAAAAGGTATTGTAGCCTCAGTGGCCTTAGAGTCGGTAATAAAGTTGGTTTTCTTTTTGGTCGTCGGCATTTATGTGACATTCTATCTTTTCGATGGCACATCTGATATCTACAGGCAAGCTTCGCAAACCACAAACTTTAAGAGTCTTTCTGCCTTTGGGGGTGTAGAAGATGGTTTCAATTGGTTGTTCACCATAGCGCTGTCTTTCTTTGCCATTTTTCTATTACCACGACAGTTTCATGTAGCTGTGGTAGAAAATGAGCGGGAAAACCATTTGAAAAAGGCGATTTGGTTATTTCCACTATACCTTTTACTCTTTAATGTTTTCGTTATTTTCATAGCTTGGGCAGGCAATATCAGGCTTCCTGCAAGTGTGAACAATGATTATTATTCGCTCTTGCTTCCTTTGCAAGAAGGTAACCTCTTATTGTCCTCAATGGTTTTTATTGGCGGATTCTCTGCTGTCATTTCCATGATTGTAGTCTCAACTTTGGCATTGTCCACTATGGTCAGTAACAATGTTGTCATTCCTTATGGCTTCATCAAAAAAATGGTCGAGGGCAATCCTGAGGCAAATGCCAAGCGGATAAAGAATATGAGGCGTATCGCTATTTTCATTCTTATCATTTCGGCCTATTTCTTTTACATCGAGTTTTCTACACAGCTGTCATTATATTCAATAGGACTTATTTCTTTTGTGGTCATTTCACAGTTGGCACCTTCGTTCTTTTTTGGACTTTTTTGGAGACGGGGAACTGCCAAAGCCGCCAAAATAGGAATTTGTATTGGACTGTCCGTAGTTATTTATACGTTGATTTCGCCTGTGATCGCCAACGCTATAAACCCGTATAATACCTTGGTTTCAGAGGGCTTGTTCGGCATGGGCTGGTTGCGTCCGGCCCAACTGTTCGGATTGGATTATCTGACCCCTGAAAGCAATGCTTTTCTTTGGAGTTTAAGTTTTAACCTTTTGGGGTTCGTAATCATCTCCATATCCTCCAAAGGAAATTATAGAGAGCGCAATTATGCTGAAATGTTTGTCAACCATGAGAACTATGAAAATCTACAAGAAGGGGCGTTTATATGGAAAGGGGAGGCATATGTTGCCGATATCAAAGAACTGTTGAGCCGCTTTTTAGGTGATAAGAGAACGAATAGGGCACTTGATATTTTTAATAGAAAGTATGGTATTTCTGAAAAAGAAGAAAAGGCGGATGCACGTTTGATCAATTTTTCAGAAAAACTACTTACCGGAACGTTGGGCAGCGCATCGGCTAAACTGTTGCTATCGTCCGTTTCAAAAGAAAAACCCATCAGCCTTGTTGAGGTCTTAAGTATTCTTGAAGATACCAAAGAGACCAAAGCCAGTAATCGATTATTACTTGAAAAATCAGAAGAGCTGGCGACTATGGCAGAGCAACTGCGCTTTGCCAATGAGGAACTACGTTCGCAAGACAAACAAAAAGATGAATTTCTTGATACGGTCGCCCATGAACTTAAAACACCCATAACATCAATAAAAGCGGCCTCTGAAGTTTTAGATGATGATGATATGCCATCAGAGCTTCGCAACCAGTTTTTAGAAAATATTGGGAGGGACACGGACCGTTTGGCAACCTTGATCCATAATATCCTTGATTTAGAGAAACTATCGGGCAATCGAGCCGAGTTGATGATAAGCGAACAAAACATCACTAAGACCATAGCCAAAGCAATAGCCGGTGTGGCGCAAATAGCCCAGAAAAGAGGGGTGACAGTAGAATTTGATGCGTCTAAAAAGGTAAAGGTATTATATGATGAAGATCGTATCATTCAAGTATTGACCAATTTACTTTCGAATGCATTGAAATTTACCGAAAGAAAAGATGGGATTATACACATTGAGTTAGAAGAACAGGACAAACATGTGGAGATTGCTGTCACTGACAATGGCAAGGGGATTCCAAAAACAGAGCAGAAATATATATTTGATAAATTTTATCAATCAAAGTATCAAAACACCAAAAAGCCCCAGGGCAGTGGTTTTGGACTGGCCATTTGTAAAAAGATAATCGAAAGTCATAGCGGAGCCATCTGGGCCGATAAAAACTATAAGGAAGGGGCTCGTTTAGTATTTACTTTACCAAAATAGTATGAGCAAAAGAAAAATATTGATAGTCGATGATGAACCTAATATAGTGATGTCATTGGAATATGCATTTAAAAAAAAGGCATTTGAGGTATTTGTGGCCAGAGATGGCACCGAAGCCTTGGATATTGCTGAAAAGCAGTTGCCCAATGTTATTCTATTAGATATAATGATGCCACAAATGGACGGATATGAGACATTGAAGCGAATACGTGAAAACAATGATTTAAAAGACACCAAAGTCATCTTTCTTTCAGCAAAGAACAAGGTGACCGATATGGAAAAGGGATTGCAATTGGGTGCGGATAGCTATATGACCAAACCTTTTTCCATTAAAAAGGTGATAGCCGATGTAGAACAACTGATAACCTAATGCAATGGACCATAGCGCATTTTATGATGAAAGTATTAAGAATCCTGAGGGTTTTTGGAAGCAACAAGCCGAAAGTTTGGATTGGAAGATTGCTCCCAGCCGTATTCTGGAATCAAGTCAAAATGGTAGCCATAATTGGTTCGCTGATGGCCAATTAAATATGAGCTACCTCTGTATCGATAAACATATTGAGAATGGGTACGGTGACCAAGTGGCTATCTATTACGATTCACCGGTGACCCAGCAAAAGGAGCAAATAACTTTTGATAAACTATATGATGAGGTGTCTCGTTTTGCCGGGGGTCTTGTAAAGTTGGGACTACAACAGGGAGATACGGCATTGATTTATATGCCCATGATTCCCCAAGCTATCTACGCCATGTTGGCCTGCGCTCGAATCGGGGTCATTCATTCTGTGGTGTTTGGTGGATTTGCACCTCATGAGTTGGCCATCCGTATTGATGATTGTAAACCAAAAGTAATTTTGACGGCATCAAACGGTGTTGAAATTGAAAAAATAGTTCCCTATAAGCCTTTCGTTGATGAGGCTATGGAACTGGCAAATTTCAAACCCAAGAGTGTTGTGGTCTTCGACCGAAAACTTGGGGTTGAGATTCCACATAAGGCCTATGATATTGACTATGATGAGCTATTGGCCAAGGCGCCAAAAGCAAAGGCAGTTGTCTTATCCTCCACCCATCCCTTATATATTCTATACACCTCTGGAACAACGGGCACTCCAAAGGGTATCGTTAGGGATACTGGTGGGTACGCCACCGCATTGAAATTTTCAATGAAATATGTTTATGGAGCGGATGAAGGTGATGTCTATTGGGCTGCCAGTGATGTAGGTTGGGTAGTCGGGCACAGCTATATTGTGTATGGCCCTCTTTTGAACCGTAACAGTACAGTTTTGTTTGAAGGCAAGCCGATAAGAACCCCGGATGCCTCCACCTTCTGGCGGGTGATTTCTGAATACGGTGTAAAGATCATGTTTACTGCTCCTACAGCTATTCGTGCCATTAAAAAAGAAGACCCTGAAGGTGCACTATTGAAGCAATATGACCTAAGTTGTTTAAAATATCAATTCTTGGCTGGGGAACGTTGCGATGTGGCGACCTTAACATGGACCAAAGAAAAACTTCAAGTTCCCGTAATTGACCATTGGTGGCAAACAGAATCAGGTTGGCCCATGTTGGCCAATATGGTCGGTGTTGAATTACAAGATGTAAAACCGGGCTCTGCCAGTTTTCCGGTTTGCGGCTACGATATTAGAATTATTGATGAGGATGGTGAGTCTTGTAAACCCAACCAAGAAGGTTATGTATTGGTGAAATTGCCATTGCCGCCAGGTTGTTTGCTTGACGTTTGGAACAATACAGAGCGTTTTGTCAGTGGTTATTTACAAAAATTTCCGGGCTATTATTTTTCAGGAGACGGTGGTTACATTGATGAAGACGGTTATGTATTCATTACCGGTCGCGTTGATGATATTATCAATGTTGCTGGGCATCGATTGTCCACCGCTGAAATGGAAGAGGTTGTAGCTTCAAACAAGGCTGTTGCCGAGTGTGCTGTTTTTGGCGTACACTGTGAATTAAAGGGACAAAAACCTTTGGGTTTAGCGGTGTTAAAGTCGGGGGTAACCGTAGGTGAAACGGAACTTTCGCAAGAAATTGTGAAAGAGGTCCGTCATGAAATTGGTGCTGTGGCCTCATTCAAGGATCTCTTGGTGGTGAAACGATTACCGAAGACCAGATCTGGAAAAATACTTCGTAAATTACTCAGAAACATTGCCGATAAAGATGAGTATCAGATTCCATCTACCATAGATGACGTGGCGATAATAGACGAAATTGAAAATGTATATCAAAAAAACAACATAGGAATATTTAAAACCAAACAACATGAGTAACTATCATATCAAACATTTAGAAGAATACTATCAAGTATATCGCAAATCGGTCAGAAATCCTGAAAACTTCTGGGAAGAAATAGCTGAAGAGCATTTTCTATGGCGCAAAAAATGGGATAAGGTTTTGGATTGGGATTTTTCTAAACCAGAAATCAAATGGTTTGATGGAGCCAAATTGAACATTACCGAAAATTGCATTGATAGGCATTTGCATATTCGTGGGGACAAGACAGCGATTCTATTTGAGCCCAATGACCCTAATGAAGAGGCAGAACATATTACCTATAAGCAATTGCGGGAAAGGGTTTGTAAAATGGCAAATGTTTTGCATGATAAAGGAATCAGAAAAGGGGATAGGGTCGTTATTTACTTGCCCATGATACCTGAATTGGCTGTTTCGTTGTTGGCCTGTGCCCGAATCGGGGCCGTGCACTCCGTGGTTTTTGCAGGATTCTCGTCTACGGCGCTTTCGACCCGAATCAATGACTGTGGCGCAAAAATGGTATTGACTTCTGATGGATCCTACCGCGGTGCCAAAACCATTGACTTGAAAGGTATTGTTGATGATGCCCTAGAGAGTTGCCCGGGTGTTGAAAGTGTTTTAGTGGCCAAGCGCATTAATTCTGACATCACCATGAAAGATGGTAGGGATGAATGGCTTGCCCCACTTTTAGAAAAAGCCTATGGCGACTACCCGCCAGAAGTGATGGACGCTGAAGACCCCTTGTTCATTTTGTATACTTCAGGATCCACTGGTAAGCCGAAGGGTATGATGCACACTACCGGCGGTTATATGGTCTATACGGCCTATACCTTTAAAAACGTGTTTCAATACCGTGAGGATGATATTTATTGGTGTACCGCCGATATTGGATGGATTACCGGACACTCGTATATTGTCTATGGACCTTTGGCCAACGGTGCCACCACAGTGATGTTTGAGGGTGTCCCTTCCTATCCCGATTTTGGACGTTTTTGGGATGTGGTGCAAAAACATAAGATTACGCAGTTCTACACGGCACCGACCGCAATTAGGGCCTTGGCAAAAGAAAATTTAGATTATGTTACCCAATATGACCTATCTAGTTTAAAAGTACTGGGTACGGTTGGGGAGCCTATCAATGAAGAGGCTTGGCACTGGTACAATGACCATGTGGGTGAGAAAAAATGCCCTATCGTTGATACATGGTGGCAGACCGAAACGGGCGGTATCTTGATTTCGCCAATACCCTTTTCAACACCAACAAAGCCTACCTACGCAACGTTGCCCATGCCAGGCGTACAACCAGCGCTTATGGATGAAAACGGACAAGAAATAAGGGGCAATCAAGTAGATGGTAGGTTATGCATCAAATTTCCATGGCCCTCGATGGCACGAACAATTTGGGGCGACCATGAGCGCTACAAAGACACTTACTTCTCTGCATTTAAGAACATGTATTTTACTGGGGACGGTGCCTTGCGTGACGAGGTGGGCTATTACCGTATTACGGGGCGTGTAGATGATGTTATCATCGTTTCAGGACACAATCTGGGTACGGCGCCTATTGAAGACGCCATTAATGAACATCCGGCCGTTGCGGAATCGGCCATTGTTGGCTTCCCCCATGATATCAAGGGCAATGCGTTATACGGTTATGTGATTCTGAAGGAAACTGGAGAATCTCGTGATCGCGATAATTTGAAAAAGGAAATCAATCAAATGATTACCGAACATATCGGGCCTATTGCAAAACTGAACAAAATTCAGTTTGTGCCCGGGCTTCCTAAAACCCGAAGTGGAAAAATCATGAGACGTATTCTACGTAAAATAGCATCAAAGGACACTAGTAATTTAGGAGATACGTCGACATTGTTGAATCCTGAAGTCGTTGATGAAATTATGAAAGAAGCGCTCTAGAAAGGGCGCCAGAATCCTGAAAACCTGTCTCTCTTCAACAAATTCTGTGTGGAGGCAGGTTTTAGTTTTGACAGTATGTGTAAAAAGGCAATGCCCGTTATATAGGCGTCCCCAAGTGCAGTGTGCCTGTCGGTAGTGCTTATATCAAATTTAGCAGCTAGCTCATCCAACGTAAAGTGACCATTGATTTTTTGCTCCCTTTGGGGCAACGACCGATTGTACAATACTGCGGTGTCCAAAGTTCTGTTCTTTAGTTTTGGCAACCCGTTTCGTTTTAGGGCTTGGTTCAGCATACCTACATCAAAACCAACATGATGGGCAATTAACACTGCATTTTTTAAAAGGCACAACAGCCTTTTTAATCCCTCAAGCTCGCTGACCTGTTTTACTTTCCCTTTCTTTAAGATACCATGGATTGCAACGGTTTTTTCGTCAAAATGTTTCTGTTCAATAAAGACTTCAAAACTTTCCCTTACATTGATGGTGCCGTTCTTGATTCTCAGCGCACCGATACTTAAAATTCTATCCCTTTTTACATCAAAACCTGTCGTTTCGGTATCTAAAACTACAAAGTTGACATTGCCAACGTTTTTTGATAGACCGTTGTAGAAAGAGGCCTCGTACTCGTTCCAATAATCTGGATATTCTTTCTTCCGCCTACTTATCATCGTACTCGAGATACCATAAACCGTATGTTCAACAATTCTTGCACTTCTTTGATGGTTTTGAACGTTCGCTTTAATTTCATTTTCTCTTCTTTGCTAAGGGCCGTCAATGAAATATATCGGCCGGAATCATTGTGTAGCAAACCTTGCTTGGTTCTAAATTTCAATAAGGCCTTCATGGCGTAACCACAGGCCATAAAAAGTGCAGCGCTTTTGGGTCTTAATTCTGCCAGTTTTTCAAAGCGCTCCCATGTGTTGCTGATACCGGTAATATGGTGTGATAAGATCAATACTCGTGCGGCGTCTATCAGGGGCATCAATGCACGTTTTTTAAGGTCGAAAAAATCTTTGTATTCACCATCTTGCTCTATTAGAAATTGCCGGAAGAAACCGGTAGGTGATGGGTTCATCAGAGCATTACTGGCCAAATGGGATAAAAATATCGGGTAAGCCGTTATGTTTTTTAAAATGCTTTCAGATAATTCTTTTGTAAGATTTTCATCGCCATATACGTGGTTATAATCAAAGAAAATGGTTGAGAGTAACACTTCTTCAGGTCCTGTGTTTCGAATCCACTTTGAGGTCATTTTTTGGAATCCACTAAGACTTGTGCACCATTTGGGGTTGGATCCCATCATATCAGCAGGACAGTACTCATAGCCAATAATATTGAGTCCTTCGGTGATGTACTTTGCCAATTGTAAAAAGTAGTCTTGGGTGGCCTTAAATTCTTCCTCAGGTACATTTTCAAAGAGTAAGGCATTATCTTGATCAGTATGCAGTAGTTGTTCGCTGCGACCTTGACTTCCCATGGCCAACCATGCGAACTTGACTTTTGGGGCACTTGGCATTTTTTTCAATGCAAGTTTGACCACTTGTTTGATACAAACGTCATTGAGTTCTGAGATGATTTTTGAGGTCAATGCCATCGGAATGTTTTGATCCAAATAACCACGTAACAAGTTCATTACGCCTTTTCGCAAAGGCGTTATCTCTTCAAATAGCTTGGCACGTTTAATGGCTTTGACCAGCACTGCTGGGTTATTGCCCAAAGAAAGCATGACATCATGTTTTGATAGTATACCGATGGCTTTGGTGTTTGTGGTACCATCTGCGGTCAATATCAAATGGCTGATATTGCTTTTCATCATGGCCATTTGTGCTTGGGTTACCGTCAATTGCGTAGGGTAGGTGATGACCGGTGAAGACATGATGGCCTCTGCTTTTGCGGTTATAGGGTATTGGCCTGTAGCGATTTTGTTTCTGATATCCTTATCGGTAATAATACCTATGGGAAGCCCGTCTTTTTCAATAAGCATAGCCCCAATACCTTTGGCCGTCATTTTTTTTGCCAAGGTTTCTATTGTCTCTTCGGCTACAGATGAAGTAATGTTTTTAGAATATTCTACCAATTGAACGTCTAACAACGGCGGACCTGAAGTACTGGGATTAAAACTGGCGGTATCACCCAACAATTGACCCTTGTCGATTTTGGCATAAGGATTACGTGTGTTCGATGCGAAACTTTCGACCAAAAAATCATTGACCCTAATGTTGCTCTTTATCATTGGTTCAAAGACCGCTATCGGAATGGCGTAAAGAATACTCTCTTCTTCGGCAATGGCCTGTAAACGATAGGTATCATGTGCCATTAATGGCCGCAAACCGAATAGATCACCCTCATCACAAACATCGAGAACAACATTTTCTTTCATATTCCAAAGTCCGATAGCCCCTTTGTGCACTACATAAAAGTGGTCATGGGGTTTTTCGTCAAGATCAAATACGAGAGCTCTTTTTTCTTTGTATACAATGGCAACTTCTGTAGACAGCGATTCAAGTTCACTTTTCAACAAACTTGAAAACGGAGGATAGCGCTTTAAGAAATCAGCTATTCGGTATGAGATGCTGTTCTGCATACCTCAAAATAGCAAATTTATTTGGGTATTTAGTGACGCCTTGAGCGTTTAATTGAGCATGTACTTATTTTTAGCGAGGTACATTTGTTCTTTATACTCCAATACCTTAAAAATCACAGGTTCATCACCAAGATTTTCTAAATCGTTGATACAGTTCTTACCATTGTTTTCATAGTATTCGGTATCTCCTTGCTTTACTCTTATCAATGAAATTCGGCCATTGCCAAACCTACTTTTCAGCAGGGCATCGGTTTCAGAGATCCACGAGTAGTCTTTATTATGACGTATAAAGGGCATGCGTTCTCCCTTTTCTAACTTTAAGTTCCATAACTTGATGGTATCATCTTCAAATAACAACATATTTCCCAGTGACTCTTGAAAGTCCAATGCATGTAGTTCTTCTATATAATCAGCTTCCCATTTGGTGAAGTCATTCGCCGGATTCAATTCTAAACATTCCACAACATAAAATTTTGAGGCGGCGAATTTACTTACTTTTATCTGTTTAAAAGTCTGAAAACCAATCTTTAACTAAAAATTTAGACTGGAAAATAGTTTTAATCTTGAAAATTGTCAAAGTCTTAATGGTTGCAATGCTATTTTGAAAGATTGGTAAAACTTGTTGCTTGGATTTTTAATGGGTGTATTATAAAGGTTTTAGTTGCCATTACGCTGGTTGATAAACTTACCAACGACCACAGCAGTGATAATGACCATAAAAGCAATCTCACCAATTCTATTAATGGAGCTTTTTGACTAAACTATTCGTGCAGTAGGTGCTCTATATGTTTTTTGAACGTCATTTTATCATCAACGAAGAGGGCCAAATTCCGATACGTTTTACGAATTCCGTAGAGGCCTATGAGTTCGTAATCTTTTTTTAGGTGGATGATTAGATTATGCCCTTCTAGTTCGCCCAAAAAGGAGAGCTTTCTTGTTGCCATATCTGAATTGATGGCTTTTGAAGAAATTTCGATGGCAACAATGTCCTTTAGGTCGATAGTTGTTTCTGTCATAATACCATATCGCAAAAAGAGCTGCCCATTTGCAATGGCAATCGGCCTTTTGAGCATTGATTTTAAGAATCCGAAAATTTGAATACCAGAATAGATGCTTAAACACGTTAAGATCCAGGCGACAATAGTACTCCACTTTTGTAGTATGTTATGAAATACAACGGTCTCAATTGCCACTATGAAAATAATGGCAACCAATAAGGTAATCGTTCCGCTGTCCTTGTGATACGAAAACTCATTCGTTCTTAGTTTTCTTTTTCTCCAATAGAAGAAGCCATAATAGAAAACTGCAATTTCGGTCACCACAGGAATTACTGCTGGTCTCGGAAGTATCTCCCTACAGGTATGCTTTAAGGTGGTAAAAAAATCAAACGATCCGTTGCTATTTGAACGATAGCGTTTTATTGCCCTTACGATATGATAGCTAACTAATGACAGTATGGAAAGTTCAATAAGGGGTACCCCCCATGTTTTAAAAAGACTTAGATAGTATTGGTTCTCTGGGGGCAAAATGGCAGAACATATCACAACGCCCAATATCAAAAAAGGAATAACCGTGGTTTTTGGAACGGTTGTTTTTCGGATCAATAAAAAATAGACAAAGGGTACTGTCAACAGTAAGTCAAAGGTGATACCTATGGACAATTGATGTTGATGTTGAGAAAACAGCGAAGATTTGGTCAATAGTACTACCAGTAAGATGAGTAACAATGGTAGTCCGAAAACGATGAGGATTTTTCGCAAATTCATTGTTTTGTTCACCATAGATGGACCGATTTTAATTAGCGCAATGCTATATGCAACTATCAACAGATAGTATGGCTTAAAGTTACGAATAACCATGCGGTTATTACAATTTAAACGTGTGCTACGCTTGTTGTTTCCTGTTCGTCATTCAGTTTTGGTGGTCCATGCTATAAATTTTAAAAACTCATCGTTCCAATTTGATTTTTGTCCTTCAGTCGTTTTCTGCTGATATGAATGGTCACAATTGACACAAACCTCAAAGGTTAAGTTATCTTTTCTGTTCTCAATAAATTTCACGGGTAGTAGATAGGCGGTCTCTATTGGCGTACTTTCATCTTCAGTACCAAAAAGGGCATATATGGGAATATTCAACTGAGTTAAGTAATCAATGGGGGCTTTTTCATAAGATGACCAGCGTTTATTGGTAAAGCCGAAGTGATCAATTTCGGTTGCATCAGGATTTTTAATGACCGACTTGTACCACGCTAAAATTCCCATAATGTTCTGATGCGCCTCGTTATCTGAAATGTTGCCTTTTAAAGACTCAATTCTGTTGAACAACGAGAATTCATAGAAATTATGAAGTACATTGCCCGACCAAAATCCTAGATGTGTAATTTGCTTGTTCACTGTGGCCAAGGCCGCACCAATCGCAGCGCCCTCAGAATGCCCATAAACGATTACTTTTTTTGGATTTTCTAAGTGATTCTTAATAATGTGATTGATTGATGAATTGATTTGATGGACCCTGTAATCTAGATAGTTCTTTTCATAATATTTTTTTGGTACCGTGATATGACCATCTTCATAGAGGCCTTCCATACCAGGTTTCGGAATAATGGCATAGGTATAGGTAGAATCTAAATCTTTATAGTCATCAGAAAACCAACGGAAAAACTTGGTTTTACCTTCTTTTAGGCGATATGAAAAAATAGGATTTGCATCGGTACCCTGAATGAAAATTACCAAATTGCTTGGTTTGTTCTGTGTATGCTTAAGAAAATAGGTTATAGTGTCATTTTGTTGCACCATTTGCTGTTGAAGAAAATCATATTTCTCAAGAGCATCATTCATTGTTGGTCTATTATTTTTTTGTGCTGGGCAAAACGCAGTACTAAAAATGAAAAAACAGGTAAAAATGGCTTTCATTGGTTATGGTTTTACGTATGACGATTGGCAGGCAAGAATGTTACTTGGTCCTCTTGTTCAGCTAAAAAATAGATAACCCCAGTTCATAGCAATCTGCCCCCGAATTAACTTTTTGGCCTAATCTTTTTTTCTGCAATGGACATGACGATGCTTTTTGGGGCGTTGTTTTTTGATAGCTCCATACCGTTATGGAATATTCAACTAGGGGCAATGGCCATAGTGTGATGTGCACCCACACTCAAGGGTGAAATATTTACATAATACATAATATTAACAGCGTCGCCGAATGGGGTACAAGTAGATTTCAAAAATCACATATTTTATTGATTATCAGTGTTTTAATAAATTTTTGTTATCAAACAAAATCAATTAAAACCAACTTTTTGCGTGCAAATTGCGTGCAATTTTTTTTATAACTTATGTTCATGAACACGAGCATAAAGCTAAGTTTGGACACCCGTAGAATGACCCAAAATGGATGTTTCCCCATCATTTTGAGGCTGACCCACTTTAGAAAAACCACTTCGATAAAAACTGGCCATTATGTTCCGGAGGAATACTGGGATCATCACCCTTCTGGTTTTTTATTGCCTATAATCAATCGGGACATTTTGGAATTACAGTACAAAGATGCCCAATGGGAGCTTAGACGTTACAACATTGGTTTGAAAGAGATTGCAAAAAAATGTGGGATTGAAGAGCGTTTGACCTCTTATGTTTCAAGACATAGTTTTGCAACTCATGCCATGTTCAAAAAAGTTCCTTTAGAGGCAATTTCCGCTATGATGGGTCACAATAAACTTAGTACAACCCAAATCTACCTGAAATCATTGCCGAGCAATATCCTTGATTCCTATCAGTTAGAATTGAACTCCTTATGATTTGATTATGAACCTTTCTTCTAAATATCGACCAGTTGGAAAATCCGAAACTGAAATGACACGGATTTTGTTTGCATAAAACTGTACAGTTCAAAGCAAAGGTTTTGTGATATCTTATTGCAACTTGTTTAAGTGGTTTATTCAATGTCTTAAACAATTGTTTTAGAGGGTGATAATTCTATATATTTACTTTTAATAAAATAATCTGCTATGAAACCAACCACAATCTCATTCCTCCTTTTAACCCTGTTTACCCTGAGTTCACTGCATTCTCAGGAAACAGCCCAAAAAAATGAAACTGATCTATTTACTACTACTGAACGAGACAGTCTGCAACTTTGGTTCTATGACCGTGCGACAGTCATGGGTTTAAAAGATAATCAACGCGATGAGTTTTATAACATAGTTCTGTACCATACTTTCAAAATGAAAGCCCTTGAGAAAAAGGAAAAAGGATACTCCCCTGAAGAAATCCGTACCAAATTTGAAGCACTTTTGAAAAAACAGAACACGGAAGTTAGAGCCATGCTCACAGAGAAACAATATGCCTATTATCTAGAAACCTATGACAAAATGTTAAAGGATGTCTATAAAAGAAAGAATTGGAAATAATCTAAAAACATGAAAAAGAACTTAGTATTAATTTTCATTTTGATCGGGTTATCATTTTCATTTGCCCAGGGCAAAAAGGATATACGTATAGGAATTCTTGCTGATGAGGCTACGGAGCAAAACCGTCCTTTATTGAAAAAGCTGCAAAGTGAGATTACCGCAGTGGTTGGGCAAGATGCCACAATAACTTTTCAAGACCCCATTGAAAATGGTTATGACCTTGATAGAGCAACAGCCAATTACCTATCACTGGAGTCAAGTAATGTCGACATCATACTCGTTTTTGGGATTATCAATAACATAGCGCTTTATCAACAAAAAAACTATGCAAAACCTGTTGTTGTGTTTGGTTCTGTTAACAGTGACTTTATTGACTTGCCCAAAGATCAAAAGACTTCAGGAATCAATAATATTGTGTATATCATAGCCCCACTTTCCTATTCCAAAGACTTGGATGCCTTCAAATCCATTTACGATTACAAGAAGGTTGGTATTTTGGTAGATGATTATTTACCAGAAGCCCTTCCTATAAAGGAGCTTTTTGATACGTATTTCAAGGATAAAGAGGCCACCTATGCTCTGATAGAGTTGCCCAAAGACGGTGATATATCAAATTTAGTTGATGATGTGGATGCGGTATATCTTGCGGGAGGCTTTGATTTATCCGAAACAGCTTTTAGAACTTTGGTTTCTTCCATTAATAAAAAACAATTACCCTCTTTTTCAGCTTATAGAAAACAGGATGTGGAAAAGGGTATTTTGGCGACTAATCAGCCTGAATCCAACATTGATCGTTTTTTTAGGCGTATCGCTTTGGATGTGGAATCGATAATAAATGGTACAAACCCCTCTGAACTTCCAATGCTGCTAGAGTATAAAAACAGGTTATCATTGAATTTCAATACCGCTAAGGAAATCAAGTTCCCATTGCGATATAGCATGTTGGGCACTGTTGACATAGTAGGTGGAGAAAGCAATTATATTGCTGAGAATGCCTATTCCCTGCTGGATATTATGAATGGTGTCATTGGTCGCAACTTGGGACTAGAGGCAGAAAGAAGAAACATTGATTTGAGCACGCAGGATGTAAAAACGGCCAAAAGCAATTTTTTGCCGAATGTATCGGCTACCACGACCGCCGCATATGTTGACCCCCGTGTTGCTGAAATATCAGGTGGTGCCAGCCCCGAGTTTTCTACCTCGGGAAATGTTAACCTTCAACAGCTCATTTATTCTGAAGGAGCGGCCGCAGGAGTCAATATTCAAGATAACTTACAGAAAGCACAGCAAGAGACCTACAACGCCGCCGAGCTGGATGCCATCCTAAATGGATCGGTAGCATATTTCAACGCTTTGATTTTAAAAACCAATGCCCAAATTCAAGCGCAAAACCTTGGGGTCACCAAAGAAAACCTGCAGATTTCTGAACAAAATTTTGATGCCGGTGCTTCTGGAAAATCTGATGTGTTGCGATTTCGAAGCCAGATGGCGCAGAACATGCAGACGTTGATAGAGGCTGGAAATCAATTGAACCAAGCTTATTATACAATTAATCAATTGATGAACAATCCCATCTCTACGGAGATTGATATAGAAGATGCCGTCATCTCCGAGGGTTTATTTTCGAATTATAGGTACCAAGATTTTTTGGAGATTTTGGACAATCCCAAGCTACGTCCCAATCTTGTTGACTTTTTGATAGAGGAAGCAAAAAAGAACGCACCCGAGTTAAAGAACATTGGATATAACCTAGAGGCTGTTCAGCGGACCTATCGACTCAATGCCTCAGGAAGATTTGTGCCCACCGTTGCACTTCAAGGAAATTATAATTTGGCAATATCCCAGTCAGGAAAGGGCGCTACAGTAGCACCGGGAGTACCAACTGCTCCTGACGGAACCTATAATTTTGGACTGAACCTTTCGCTTCCTATTTTCAATCAAAATCAACGAAACATCAATAAGCAAACTGCCAAAATTCAAGAAGACCAATTAAACATTCAGAAAGGTAATATTGATTTGAATATCGAAGCCAATGTGAACTTACTTGTACTTGATTTGACCAACGAAATAGCCAATATCCAGATTTCAAAGATTGCCGAAGAAGCAGCGAAAGAAAGTTTGAATCTTACACAAATCGCATATAGTGAAGGTGCAGTGCCTCTAATCCAATTGATCGATGCACAAACCAACTATTTACAATCGCAATTGGCAAGCGCAACGGCAAACTACAATTACTTGCTGGCATCCATGCAATTGGAACGTGCGATTGGTTATTTTTTCTTGATGAATACTGAAGAAAGCAATCAAGATTTTATTCAAAGGGCCAGAGCATTTATTCTAAGTAGAAACTAATAATTTAAAGATACCGACCATGAAATATTTCCGTAACAGCTTGTTGATACTCACAACAATTTTGGCTTTTAGTTCTTGTAAGGAAAAGGAAAAAAAGAAGGAAGAAGTACTTCGACCTGTAAGTTTTCAAGTGGTGGGAACTTCGGATGCCCAAAAAATACGGACCTTCAGTGGAACAGCCAAAGCGAGTGATGCAATTGGCTTGAGCTTTAGAAGTGGTGGTGTTATCACCAAAGTAAACCATTGGAAAGGCGCAAAAGTCAAAAAAGGGGATATTATAGCAAGGTTAGACAATGTAGAGGCGAACTTGGCCTATGAGCAATCAGTTTCAGCGCTCAACAGTGCTAACTCGGCCATGAAAACAGCAAAGTCTGCTTTGGAACGTGTAAAGTCACTCTATGAAAGTGGCAGTCAATCCCTAAGCGATTATGAGGCTGCCAAAAACTCGTATCAATCGGCTTTAGATCAGTACGAATCCGCAAGAAGAAATAAAAGTATTCAAGCAACCCAAGTGAGTTATGGGATTATCAGAGCACCCAAAGATGGTGTAATTGCTTGGACCGATGGAGCGGTAGATGAGCGAGTATCCTCAGGACATCAATTTGCTATGTTAAATGCAGGTGATGATTTAAAAATTGAAATTGGGTTGCCGGAATCCTTGGTCAATAGGGTAAGTGTGGGCATGGAAACCGATTTAGAATTTTCCGCAATCGATCAAGGTTCTTTTAAGGGAACGGTCATTGAAGTTTCTCCTTCTATAGATGAAAATTCATCCACTTACATCACTGCTATAGGAATAATTGATCCTTCTCCTGAAATTAAACCTGGGATGGCCACGAATGTTACGCTGAATTTTGGCTCAAATGACTCATCTTCCAACAATGCATTGGTGATTCCTTTAAAAGCAGTGGGAGAAGATAGTAACGGAAACTTTGTATTCGTTATAGAATCTGAAGATGATAAGACGGGAACTGTAAAGAAATTGGCCATTGAGGTAGGAGATCTCACCAGTGATGGTTTCCAAATCAAAAGTGGCCTAGCCGGAGGGGAAAAAATAGCTACAGCGGGACTACAGACCCTGCTTGATGGTCAGAAAGTAAGATTACAGTAGCCAACCTAAAACCACTTAAATTATGAATCTTACCAAGTTTTCAATCAACAACAATAGAGTAGTATTAAGCATTCTGGGTGTTGTTTTGCTCATGGGTTTGGTCGGCTATCAAAGCCTTTCACGGGATAGTATGCCACCGTATACCATTCGTGTCGCTTCCGTAGTTTCTTCTTTTCCAGGTGCAAGCCCTGAGCGTGTTGAAGAACTGGTCACTGATAAAATTGAAAAAGTGGCTCAAGAACTCCCTGAATTGAAGAAGGTCACAAGTACTTCTAGAACAGGCTTGTCAGTGGTGCAGGTAGAGTTGGTCATGCAGGTTGAACCCCAAGACTTGCAAGCGGTTTGGGATAGACTCCGTAGGAAGTTGAGCAGTATTGATGGATTGCCAAATGGTGTCACTCCCCAATTAAAAGATGATGGTATAGGAGAGGTTTTTGGAATTGCAGTAGGTCTAACAAGTGACGGATTTTCATTTGCTGATATGAAAACATATGCGGATGATATCAGGGATGATTTAATCAAACTTCAAGATGCAGCAAAGGTTGAAATAAACGGGGACCAAGAGGAAAGGGTTTTTGTGGAATTTGACAATGCGAAACTGAAAAGCTTTGGTTTAACCTCTAACCGACTGCAGGGACTGATAGGCAATACCAACATTTTAAGCTCGGGAGGGCAAATTAATGTAGAGGACGAACGCATTATTTTGGAACCAACAGGGAACTTTGATAATGTGACCGATATAGAAGAAATGCTGATCCCAGTTGGTGAAGGGGGGCAAGTAGTTCCCCTGAAGGATATTACCAATGTTCGAAAAGGGTACATTAATCCACCTACTCAAATTGTGCGGATCAATGGCAAGGAAGCGCTATCGCTTCATGTTTCTTTAAAGGAAGGCGCAAACATTATTAAGTTAGGCGAAGAATTGAATGTTGTACTCGATGATTGGAGGGGAAAGCTTCCTGTAGGATTGGAGTTGAACAGATTAGCTTCCATTGATACATATATCGACTTAAAGATCAGTGACTTTATTGGAAACCTGTTGCAATCCATCGGTATCGTCCTAGCTGTGATGCTGATTTTCCTGGGGCTACGAACAGGTTTGGTCATTGCAAGTTTAATTCCAATTGTGACTATCACTACACTTTTTGTTATGGGCATGATTGATGTTGGACTTAACCAAATTACCTTGGCTGCCTTGATTATGGCCTTGGGTATGATGGTGGATAATGGAATTGTAGTTGCGGAATCGGTCATGGTCAAGATGGAAAATGGCGCGGACGTAAAAAAAGCGGCAATCGATTCCTGTTCTGAACTCTTTACGCCCTTGTTGATTTCAACCTTGACCACATCAGCGGCATTCTTGTCCTTTTATATGGCGGAATCGGTCATGGGCGATATTATGGGTCCCATATTCGTGGTGATTACTATAGCACTGCTCTCCTCTTGGATTATCGCATTGAGTATTATTACCCTGTTCTGCGTCTTTTTCTTAAAAGTAAAAAAACGGGAAGATGGTAAAGAAGGATTCTTGGACCGTATGATAAACGGATTGAAAACCAAATACAAGGATTTAATCTTGGTTGCTCTTAATTGGAAAAGAAGCGTACTTTTTGGCATTGTTGGCCTTTTTGTTTTGTCAATTTTAGGTTTTGGATTGTTGGCTTTTGTATTCTTTCCTGACAGTGACCGAAATATGATTACCGCCGACATTAATCTTCCGGAAGGCACAAAGATTGAACGTACTCAAGAAATGGTTGCGGCCATTGAAACATTCATGAAAAGTGAGCTTCAAATTTCTGGTGATAACCTAGATGGAATTGTTGATTGGTCCGCTTATATTGGTGAAGGTCCATCAGCCTATGACTTAGGTTACAACCCGGACGAAGCTAATTCCAATTATGCCCATATCCTTATCAATACCTCTAACTTTTTGGTAAACAACGAGATGGTCAAAAAACTGGATTCCTTTAGTTTCAACACTTTTCCCAATGCGGATATTAAAGTTGGCCTTTTAGGTTCAGGAGGTGGCGGTACGCCCATTGAAATCAAAGTTTCGGGAGATGATCCAGATAGATTGGCGGAAATATCACAGTCTATAAAGACCAAATTATTTGGTATCTCTGGGACAAAAAACATCAAGGACGATTGGGGCCCGAAGGGAAAGAAATTCATTATTGATATTGACCAGAACAAGGCACAATTGGCCGGTGTCACAAATCAAGACATTGCCACCTCCTTGCAAACAGTACTTGACGGATTCAGAACTGGTGAATATCGTGAAAATGATAAATCCATTCCTATTGTAATGCTCAGCGATCAGAATAAACAACAGTCGCTTGCTTCTTTGGAAACCTTGAATATATATGCCCAAAGTTCGGGCAAGAGCGTGCCTTTATTGCAGGTAGCATCAATTCTTCCGCAATGGCAGTATACTCGTATTAAAAGATCAAACTTGACCCGTACCATAAATGTTTCAAGTGAGCTTACTGAAGATGGCAATGCTTCTGCCATTACCACAGAAATTACACCGTGGTTGGAAGAACAGGCAGCCTCTTGGGGCTCTGGTTACAACTATAGCCTTGGAGGTGATGCTGAAAGCACTGCTGAAAATATGGGGGCCGTGGCAAGTTATTTGCCTTTATCCGCTTTTATCATTGTAATGCTATTGATCATACAGTTCAATTCCTTCCGAAAAATGGTGATGATAGTTTGTACTATTCCTTTAGGGATTATTGGAATGGTCCTAGGGTTATTGATTTTCAATGTTCCTTTCGGGTTTATGGCTTTTTTAGGTGTGATTTCTCTGGCAGGAATTGTCATTAACAATGCCATTGTATTGGTCGATAGAATAGAAATTGAGGAGAACGAACTCCAACGAAAACCACAAGACGCAATCATTGCAGCTTGTTTGCAGCGGTTTCGCCCCATATTGTTGGCCACATTCACAACAGTGCTGGGTTTGATTCCACTTTATCTGGGCGGAGGAGAAATGTGGGAACCCATGGCCGTGACCATTATGGTAGGATTGTTGTTCGGAACTGTGATCACCTTGTTGTTCATCCCGGCATTTTATAGTGTGTTGTACAAAGTAAATTATAAGGGATATGAATTCAATGAGAAGTTGTTGAAGGAATAACAAATGTTCTAGCATGAGCAATAAACTCAAAAAATGGATTCTTTTTGGATTATTGATAAATGGGTCCATTTGGGGTTTTTATGCCCAAACTGATGTAAACAATCTCCGTAAGAATCATATCAGTTTTGATCCCGTACAACCTTTTTTTGGAACTGCACAAGTTCAATATGAAAGACCTCTCTTTAGGAAGGTTTCTCTTTCTCTTTTAACCGGATATAAATTTTCTTCCGGGATATTTGATGTGTCCGATCTCAGTTTTGACCGTTTTGAGACCGATGAATTCGACTTGACGGGAATAAAAATAATCCCCGAAATTAGATGGTATACTCAAAAATCACATCCCGATCTAACCGGTTTTTTTATCGGAATCTATTTTCGTTATCAAGATAGGTCTGGGGACATTAGCGGGAATTACACCTCTTTGGAACGTGAAGTCAGTAGAATTCTTATTGAAGCAGATCTTGACACTTCCAATGTAGGCTTTGAAATAGGCTATAAACTCCCACTTAAGAACGGATTCTTTTTGGATTTCATTATTGCCGGTCCTGGCCTAAGTTTTAATAATTTGGAACTAAAGGAAATTGAGCCAGTGCCAGAAGCATTTTATGATGATTTAAACGAGACTCTCAGGGATTTAGGGATTATAGATCTCCTAGATCCTGATTTTAGAATAGAGGGAAATCAAAGAACCTATTTCCCGATGTTGGCGTTTCGATATGGTTTTAAAATTGGATATTCATTTTAATTGCAATCATGAAAGATAAACTGTACAACATACGTTTCGATTTTTTCTTCATCACGCAGTTGGCCGTGTTGTTTGGGTCACTTTTTATTCCAGGCGAAATCTTTGATCGAAGTATTGCTCCGATTTTATTTTTGCTCAATTTAATCGCAGGAATCCTTTTAATTTCCAAGAGAAAAGAACTTTTCTGGTTTTTTTTGGTTTTGTTGGCCGGGGGCAGTGTCATTTTTGGGTTTGCGCAAGCAAACAATGAAATGACCTTGGACATTAGTTACATCCAATTTGGGATTTACTTTGCTTTTTATTTGTTGATATCCTACGAAATAATCAAGCAGGTATGGCACTCGCCAATCGTTGATAGAAAAGTAATCCTGGGTATGATCAGTGGATTTATCTGTCTTGGACTGATTGGCTTTTATGTTTACATGGCCATTGAACTGACCAATCCGAGTTCCTTTGATGGCGGGCTTTTGCACATGCAAGAGACCCACCCACATACCTTAACGGAACAATTAATGTATTTCAGCTTTATAACATTGTTGACCATAGGGTACGGTGATATAGTTCCTATAACCCCTTTGGCTCAAAAGGCAAGTATATTGATTGGTCTTGTTGGACAGTTTTATTTGGTCATTGTAACGGCCGTCGTTGTTGGTAAATTTATAAATCAGTATCATACGAACTCGAAAAACTAAAAATCACTATAAAATTCTAGCTATGAGAAAATATCTTTTGGTCAGCGTTTTGTCTTTTACTTTGATAACCCTTACAGTTAACGCTCAAGAAGAGCTTCCCCTAAACAGCTCTTATCTAGCAGAGTATGGTATTTCACCAAAACTATTGGATGCTGCGGCAAGCGTCTTGCTTCAAGAAGGAAGCTTTACACAAAACTTGGAAATTGAGATTGAAATGCCCACCGGCAACAAAAAATCCTACAAAACCCAGATTATATATGACCCATCCTACAAAGATGGAAAAGACATCCGTTTTGCCGTCCAAGATGGACAATTCTCCAAACCTGAAATAAAGGCCTTAAAAAGAGCCATTGAAAAGAGTCATAAACTCAGTAGACTTTCAAGGAGCAATCTTTATGACGAATCTTCTTTAAAGTTGCTCAGTTCCGATGAAAATGAGACTGTGTTCGGTTTCCGTTATTCCAAAAGGGATATAGAGCCAGAATTAAGGGATATTAAAAAGTACGATGGTAAGTTATATGTGGTTGGGGGTACCTTAGACCGTATAGAACTCCAAAGTAAATCCAAGCTCTCGGACGGTAGGCAAAATTTTAAGCGAATCGTTTATTTCGAAGAGTCCAAAAACCGTAAGGGTTTCATTGTAGCCGGAATAACCGAGTCTTTCGATGCAAAGAACGGAAAGCACAAGCTTACCTTTACCACCTCGGATTACAAGGCTCCAGACGGTACTGCCATAGTTTGGGAAGGAAAATCTTCACAGCCATTTTTTGAGAATGCCTCGGCCATTGACACCGTAAATGTCACATTGGGCTGGGCACTGCCCATTTTTGGAAAGCCAGCGACCAAGTTAGGTTACGGTCTGCCCAGACCGGTAGGCCTAAATGTAATACTCCATTCCCAAGATGATGATTTGGATTTTGAGGGCATCAGTGTTGGATTTGGTGACGGGGAACTATCAGATTTAAGTTCACTGTTCGACCTTCAAAATTCCAACATCGTGCAAACCACGACCACCTATTTCGTTAGACCTGACGTTTGGATATTTCCCTTTTTGAATGTGGCCGGAATTTTTGGTCGGGCCGACAATACGGTCGCAGGTGACTTTATTTTAGATGAAGAGTTTAGACAGACCATCGTTGATTTAGCACCCTTTTTAGGCTTGGATCCCAGCGATATCCCTCAGGCACTTCCTTTAAACATTGATGTATCTGCAAATATCATCGGTGGTTCCGTAACCCTTGGTGGAGGTGTCGGGGACGTATTTTTTAGCGGCACATATCAATATATAAGGGCAAGTGTTGAGGAGGCCAATACAACGACCAATGCCAATGCCTATGTGCTTATGGCAGGATACAGATTCCCTAACAATTTGAATGTCTTTGCCGGAAGTATGGGCCAATATTATGATTCTGATGTTTCAGGTTTCTTCGAATTGGACTCGGGAGATATCTTAAGATATGATGTCAATTTTACGCCTACCACATGGAATGCCATTATGGGTGTTAACAAAGGGTTTGGAAAACATTGGGATTTGATGGTGCAATTGGGCATAGGAGGTAGAGAACAACTTACCGCTCAATTAGGGTATCGCTTCTAATTGATTTTTAGCATGTTTTCGTCTTTTTAAATAGGCAACCAGGGCAGTTGTAACAACGACTCCTATCAATACATAGATAAACTTAGGAATGGGCAAAGGGTCTCCTGCCGCATAACTATGCAACCCTGACAAATAATAGTTGACACCAAAAGAAGTCATGATAATCGACCCAAAAGCAAAGACACTGGCGACATTCAGGACATACCTACTTTTCAGTGCTGGTACAAATCGTAGATGTAAAACAATGGCGTAAACTATAATGGAAATCAAGGCCCATGTTTCCTTAGGATCCCAGGCCCAATAGCGGCCCCAGGACTCATTCGCCCATATACCCCCTAAAAATGTACCCACGGCCAAAACAAACAAACCGATGGTCATGGCTATTTCATTGATATAGGTCAATTCTTTGATGCGAACACTGATGGCTTCTTTGGAATTTTCAGTTGCTATAATCATGAGAATTAATACCATAAAACCAAGTACTGCCGATAAAGCCAAAGGAGCATAACTACTCACAATCGTTGCCACATGTACTTTAAGCCATAAAGACTTCAGTACGGGCATCAAATTAGTAATCTCCGGGCTTAGCCAATCCAGATAACTTACAAATAGCAATGACCCTGTAAACAAAGTGGCCAAAGGCAGTGAAAAGTCCGATTTTCGAAAGGTCATTAGGCCACAGAGCATCAAGACCCATGCAACGAATACCAGCATTTCATATCCATTGCTCCATGGGGCATGTTGGGCAACATACCATCGTAGAATGATATTCCCAGTGAATACCAAGAAACTGATTAGCGATAAAATCACTAGGAAATTCCATAGCACATCTAGAAAACGTTTCTGAATGAATATTTTTGACAAGGCCAATACAAGCAACAGAAATCCCAAAGTAAAAAACACTTGGAACAGCCAAAAATTAAGGTTCATCTCATTATACCACAATTCGGCCTCCACCCTTTGATTGTTTGGAATGATATCTTTTCCCAAGGTGTTTTGATAAGTAGCTATATAAGATAATTTTTCAGTCGCCGCTGCCCATTTTTTTTGCAAGAGGTCATTAAAATAAGAGGGTGTGATGGTCTGTACAAAACGTGCATCTTCTGGCGGAAAATCTTTAAAGTGGTGGGTATAGCTAAACCAAGTATCTTTTTCATCTAAGCTATTGGGATAGATTTTTAAATAATTCCCGGAAAAAATATTGAAAAGAATATTGAACCGCTCGTCGACCTTAAGTACTTCCTTATCAAATTCATTATGCTCGGCAGGTTTCTTGGCATTGGCCTCCTCCGCTACCTTCGTCAGCACATAATCACCATTGGGATTGATTAAATCATCAAAAGAGATGTAGCCATCATCAGTAATTTTAAGGGCGTCGAAAAAACTTCCTCCTTTTTCAGTGTCAATCTTAATAATAGGAATCTGTTGCCAAGCTGCGGGTGCTACGTGCATTGCTAAAAACACCTGATTTGCATCTAACCGGATTTCTCCCTCATCATTTTTGAACTTGAAATAGGGCTTGCGGGAAACTTTTCGTAAAAATTCAGATGCCAAAGTGTTTATTGGTTTTATCCTTCCATCCAAATCTTGGACCATCAAACGGCCAAAAAGCGCTGCATGCTGTTTTTCGATAACTTGCTGCCTTAGCAATTCAGGAATAGGAATCGTATCCTTGGCCTGCTGTGCTTGAACAGTAACACCCAACATTCCGAATAAAAACAAAGCGACCACTGTCTTTTTCGTTTTTAATTTTTTTAGTTTTTTGTTGATGGCCATAAAATGGGAGTGCTTTCCGAACAGGGTGAAAAACATGCCTATCATCATCAGAAAGTATCCCAAATAGGTCACATTGGTACCAAGAACATCGTGATTAACTGCGAGTACGGTTCCCTTTTCATCGGTATCGTAACTGGCTTGGTAGAATCGATACCCTCCATAGTCTAAGACATTATTCATGAAAATCCGGAAGGGCATTTTGGTCTTATCATCAAGTACCGTCACCTCACTGGCATAAGCCGACGGACTCTCAGAACCGGGGTAACGTTCCAACTGAAAATCATTCAATTGTACTTTAAAAGGAGTGGTAAGCGGCATAGCACCATACGACAAACTCACATTCATATCAGCTATCGCAACCTCATGCGTTGTGGGCAGAAACCCATCTCGGTATAACAGTGTTACTTCCTCTGTTTTATCACCTACCTGTACATTCAACACCAAGGCATCGTCCTTAACTTTATCATTATCCTTTAGCTTTTCTGCGGTGCTTACCAAGTCTATACGTCCTGATTTATGAAAGGATAAGGGCACAAAAGACAAATCACCAGTGCGGTATAAAGTTCGAAGGGTCATAGGTTGCAGCGTATCTCCCTTGATTATTCCTGCGGTCTGGTCTGCCATTATAAAAAAGTCAAGCTGATGTTTGGAAAAAATCTGAAAATCACCATCTTTTTCGATGAGATTGATAACATCTTCACCTTCGACCTCAAAACCGATTTTATGTTTATGACTTCCGATTTCCTCGACTTCTCCTTTTTTCAAGAACAACGTTTCACGCCCGTTGCCGGAGGTAACCACCATTTGCAATAATGGAGTTCCATTTTCGGGGTCGTCAATAATTTCTGGAAGGGCATCAGCGATAAAACGCTTGTGGGAAATGGTGATAGGTATAGCATCCAAATCCGTTTCGATAGAAAAATCATTATCACTCAGCGGTGAAAAGTAAAGTTCTTTCTCTAAGTGCCTTGTTTTATTTCCTTTGGAAATATGGACTTGCAAATAGTTTTTATCAGATATAATGGTATTGGAAGAGGCGCCCTCTCGAATACGCATAATACCTCCATAGGAATTATACCTAGTAATGCCAGCACCTAAAAGGATAATGATAAAGGCAATATGAAAAAGGAGAATGGCCCATTTCTCTTTTCGCCAAAGGCGGTATTTGTAAATATTGGCTGCAAAACAAAGCCCCAACCCCAACATCACGAGCTCGAACCATTTGGCGTCGTACACCTTAATCCAAGCAGTGGCAGTGCCAAAATCATTTTCTATAAAGGTGGCGGCCCCCATAGCGATTGCATAAACCAGCAATAGGACCAATGCCAATATGGGAGATGAAAAAATACGGTAGAATATTTTCATGAAAAGTGTTCGGCTAAAAAGCCTTTAGAAAAGGTTTTTAAATCGACTACTTTTGGGTCATGCTAACTTCTTTGGAATCTAGTTTATCCTCACGGGCTTTTGCCTCTTCGAGCCATTTAGGAAGTAAGTTTTTCTTGAATTCCTCTTTTTCCTTAATTAGTTTCTCCATATCCAAGCCAATAAAAGCCTGTGCTTTTTCTTTTGAATCGATATCTGGCATGGGAACTTCTTGATTAAAGCCAAGCGTAGCCAACAAACGGGCCAATTTTACACGAGCTTCTTGGGCAATGTTCAGTCCACCACCCAAAACACGCGCTGTTTCAACTGGGGAGTGAAAAGATGCTCCGTGTGAAGCGGCAGCATAATCCCAACGCCATTGCGAGTGCCGGATATCAGTAAGTATATCCTTCATTTGTTCTTCAGTGGCACCTAGCTCCCAGGCCTTACCCGCCTCAATATGCGACTTCACCAATAGGTCTTCCAGTTTCAATCTGTTTTCCGTGGCTTTCTGCTGACGTTCATATACATTGGCTCGGAGTTTATCGGCTTCTTGTCTGTGGCATACCTGACAAGAATTGGCAATATTGTTCAAGGGAGATTGTAAATGGTGGTCCGTGAATTTTTGTCCACCTTCACTTTTATAAGGCATATGACAATCGGCACAAGAAACACCGCGGTCGGCATGAACCCCAGTCAAATAGGTTTCATACCCCGGATGCTGTGCTTTCAACATCGGAGCTTTACTGATTTTATGTGTCCAATCCGAAAACTCCATATTGTCATAATACGTTTCCATGGCTTCTACATTCATACCGTTTTTCCAAGGGAAAGTTAGATAAGGTGTACCTTCAGCTCCGGGCTTTTTCTTGTCAAAATAATACTCTACGTGGCATTGTGCACAGACCAGGGAACGCATTTCTTGATGTGTTGCTTTATTAATATCCTTGCCCATAGCATCAAAAGCCTCCACTAGCGCAGGTCTGGTAATACGTAATTTCATGTTGTTTGGGTCGTGGCAATCGGCACAACCTATGGGGTTTACGACTTCGGCTCCCTTATCGGCCCACTTTCCATCATAAAACTCTGCAATTCCTTTTTCGTTCATCAAACGAGGTACATCAGGACTTTTACACGTCCAGCAGGTCGCAGGCATTGGTCCGTCGCCAGGACCTTTTGGCCCACCTGTACGCAGTGTATTGTGAATATCCTCAACGGCATAATAATGACCTCTACCTTGATTGTAGTCTTTAGAAAATCCGTAGCCCGCAAATAACACAACCAATCTCGGGTCTTCCTCAAGGACGTCGCGCATTGCAGACCCGCCTTGGTAGGAAGCAAATGAAGTCTCTGAAGTCTGCAACCAAGATTGATATTCCTTAGGATAGTTTTCGCCCCAAACCTCATTTCTTACTTCGTTTTCTCCAATATCAACTTGGGGAACATACTGGTATTTTGCTTCGCTCTTTCTATTGATGACACTCGATGCCAAAAGTCCCAATAAAAAGACTACTACGATGGTTACTACAAATAGGATTTTGTTTTTCATAGGAGTGTTATTTAGATGCCATTTCTTTTTCCAACCAAGCTGGAATAACCATTTCCTCCTGGTCGGTGGGTAAAGGGGCGATATTATATTTTACAGTGGACATGCCATGTATTCTTCCATGGGGAACTTCTTTATGACAGCTCCAACATTGTCTTGTGGTTCGATTTTCTTTATGATCGGCTATAAAACCATCATACTTGGTTTGGGTGACCTGTTGTACATGGCAGCGGATACAATTGTTTTGCACCACCTCTTGGGAACCTTCGCGCATGAAAATTACTTCGGGTTCTGCCCTTGCGGTAAAAATAGAGGCATGATATAGCCCATCCATAGCCTTGAAGTAGTAGGCATTAAACACATTGTCTTGGGGAACATGGCATCCGTTGCACGATACCCACTCACGATGTGAACTGTGCATCCAGCTATTGTAAACCGGGGTCATCACGTGGCAATTAACGCACGCCTGGGGATTATCGGAAAGATAGGATACTACTTCACCCTCTTTCATCAGGAACAATCCCAAACCAATAATGCTTCCAATCAATACCGTGGCGGTTACCCGCCATTTTGAATTTCTTCCTGGTAGTGATTTTTTGAAAAACCCCAATATGCTCATACCTCTTTAAAGGTATTGAATTTAATGGGATAAAGTAAATTTCAGAAAATAATTAATGTAAAAATAAAATTGTTTCAGAATGCTTCGTTGATACCAAAATAGATGCCATTTTGACCATCTTTTCCGTTACCAATATCCAAGCGCAACCAAGTACCTTGTTCTTTCAACAATTTAAATCGAACACCGGCTCCATAGCCAGGCTTTAAGGAATTGAAACGGAGTAAATCGGAGGCATCGTTGGCAACGCTACCGAAAAGTCCAAATACTGCAAATTTCCACCTAGGCTTAAATTGATGCCGGTACTCTGCTTGAGCTACATACATATTTTTGTCCAAAAAACGACCATAGAAGTATCCTCTGGCACTGCTACTGCCTCCAAAGAAAGCCATTCCTTGAAATGGGACATCCCCAAAATTGTTTTCAATAAATATTTGAGTGGCCAAGGTTCCCTTATCACCTACTGGGGCATAATTTCTTAAATCCAAAGTGAACTTATTGAAACCATGGGTAGCGCCTAGTATTTGACTGGAAAAATGGGCTCCAATCTCGAATAATTGACCATTTGTTGGTGAACCTGTGTTATTTCTGGTGTCAAGATTGAACTCTGCACCTATACCACTGATTACCGTCCTATCGGACCCAAGGATATCTCCAGAATCCAACAGACCTCCCTCATCTACTTCGGTAACTTGATGATTCGCAAAATTATAGGTGAAGCCAAAATTCAGATCTGGAGGTAATCTTTTTAGAAATCGTAATTTGACTTTATGGGTGGTTTGCTCATAGAACTCCTCATTTTCCTCTGGGGTTTCCGGGCCTATTCCCCAAAAAGAATTGGGATATATTTCAAACAGATAATCGGCATCAATAAAATAATCGCCACTTCCAATATAGATTTGAGGGGTAACATTAAACATAATTTGCCCTGCGGTAGTATATATTCCGCTAAAAAGTATGTTGGACAATCGTTGGTTGTACTCGTTCGTATTGTTCAACAAAAAGATTTGTCCACCTCCACCAACACCAAACTCCGTTTCTGGAGTATAGAATGCAATGGGTAGGCCAATGAACTTTATATTCTTTTTTTTACCTAATGTATCCGTTTTTACAAATTCCTCCGGACGCCCCTGTGCGCTTAGCACAAGAGGAATCAATATTAGGATCAATATATGTCCAATCCGCTTTTCCATCAAAAAAAGAAGTCATCTAGTATTACATTAAAACCAAAAGTAAAAGCTGTATTGCTAATAGATATCTTTTGCGTGGTAACTGTTCCCAAAGGTTGTTGTTCTTGATCGATGTTGATCCAAAACAAATTAAGGTCGAAACCGATATCAAACGCAATTTTATCATGTATCACATAGGAATAGCCCAGTCCAATCAATGTGCCGAATCCACCACCCTCTGATGAGAACTCGGTTGGTAAAGCTACTGTGTTCAGTTGAGTTTCTTCGCTATAGCGAACATACCCTGGCGATACTCTTGTAAACAGTGAACCTCTATGATTTGGGGAAAGGTAGTAGGATAGGAATGGACCAATGAACAAGGTTTCTCTGGTGCTATCAACAGTACCTCCAGAACTCGCCCTGTCGGCATTGAGGTTACCACCAAAGAGCCATCGATCTTTTATAAATCGACCTGTGGATATATTCAGACCAAATTCATTGGTAACAGTTTTTTCATTTAAACCACTTACTTCGCTGGTATTGGAACTAATACTCCCTGAAAGTCCAGTAAGCCAGCGACCTTTTCTAAAAGGAGTGTTAAAAGAATCTGTTGACGTATGTTGTTGGGATTGTGCACACAATGATGCCGATAATAGTAGAAGGGCAACTAGGGGTACTTTAATTTGTTTGCTGAGATTGTTTCCCATTAAAATTTAGGAATGTTCATAAGTTTCGTAGCAATATAGTCTTTATATTATTGGAAATAAAATTTTCAGCAGCAGCTAATTAGTCTGTTTAAACTATATTTAAATTATGTTAATTAAATTTTATGGTACCAGGGGATCCATTCCAGTTTGTGAGAAAGGGTTTCAAGAGTTTGGGGGGAACACCACTTGTGTTGCTGTAATGGATGATAACGAGGAAGGTGATGTACTGATATTTGATGCGGGTACGGGAATCAGGAAACTGGGAAAGGAATTGATGCAAAGAACTTTTAAAGGGACAGAAAGAATTGTGATGGCCTTTTCCCATTTTCATTGGGACCATATGCAAGGGTTCCCTTTTTTTGCACCGGCTTACGATCCTTCCAAAAAAATTGATGTAATAGCCATGGGAAAAGACCTGAACATTCCTGATTTAAAAACAATATTTGCCAAACAAATGGAGAGTACGTTCTTTCCCGTGAGTTTGGAAAATATGGGGGCCCAATTCAATTTTCATGTTGAGAATGCTGATGAACATTCTTATGATACAGGTAAAACGGGTCGCCTTTTGACAAATAGACATCACCATCCTGGAGGTGCATATGGATACAGATTGGAGGTGGCTGGAAAGGTTTTTGTCTACTGCACAGATTTGGAGCATGGTGAATCCTTAGATAAAAAAGTAATAGACTTTGCAAAAGGTGCAGATCTCCTTGTGCATGACGCCCAATATACTCCGGAGGAACTTCCAAAATTTAGAGGATGGGGGCACAGCAGTTGGGAACAAGCCATTGAAGTCGCTGAAATAGCTGGAGTGAAAAAGCTATGCCTAACCCATCACGATCCAGAACACAACGATGTTTTTATCCTAAACGAGGAAAGGAAATGTCAGCAAAGATTCCAGAATTGTTTTTTTGCCAGGGAGGGAGATGAAATAAGAATTTGATAAATTTATCTTAAATAGTATGTTGGTTGAGCTGACCATATGGAGAAGACCTTAAGACCGAAGATAATCGATAACATTTTCCAAAAAACACAAAAATGAACTATCACTTGAAAAGCCAATACCACGATGCCTTCGCTTCTATGGTCAAGATTACATTACGGGACGGTGATGCCTCGGAACGGGAGGTCATCTTTCTGGAACACCTAATGGATAAACTAAGTTTGAACGAGGAAGAATATGAGTTCATCATGCAGAACTATGTGAAGTACCCTATAAGTGCGCCGTATGCCTTTGATGAACGAATAAAGGCCCTATATGAGTTGGGTAAAATCTTAAATACCGAAAACGTAATGGATGAAAACAGCAAAAGCAGATGGTTGGAACGCTTGGGCAAGGCCATAGGATTTGAACCGAATAGCATTGAAGAAGTTGTTGCCAAAGCCATATCACTTACAAAAGAGAACATTGAATTTGGCAAATTCAACTCAGAGATACAGGCAGTTCTAGAAAATCACCATTCAAATTCTTAACAGACGCGATATGAGAATCAATATTTTGAAACAAGACAGCTTTAAGTTATTGCTGATTGTAATCGCCACTGCCATGACATCCTGCGGTGTGGGTAAAATGCAATCCACTTGGACCAAAGATGATTATAAAGACCGTGGTTATGGCAAAATAGCAGTGGTCGGTATCGGAAAGGATTTAACAGCCAGAAACACCTTTGAAGAGGACGCCGTGACATTCTTAAAAGAGAAGGGTACAAATGCAGTCGAGGGTGTTTCACTTTTTCCACCAAGTGATAAGGAAGAAATCAGGACCGCGGTTGATTACATTAAAATTATAAGAGATAATGATTTGGATGGGGTACTTACCATGGCCTTGGTCGATGCAAATGAAAGTGAACGATATGAACCAGGCGAGACACTTTATATTCCCTCTTACTACCGTGTAGGTAAGTATATTGTGAGGCGATATCAAGCCTATGATACTCCGGGCTATTATAAGAAATCCAAATCTTACCTTATAGAAGCAGTGCTGTACAACGTAAAAGGAGATTTGTTTGAAGGCAAGGAAACCATGGTATGGACCGGGCAATCCTCTTTACTTGACCCTTCTTCTTTGAGCTCAGCTTCAGAAACTTTTACCAAACGAATGGTCAATCAATTGGTTGATGATAACATAATTCAACCAAAGTAAACAATGGAGATCAACGTTGGGCCCGCGGACACCATAATGATTGCTTGTCTGGTACTGTTCTTGGGAAAATACATCAACAAAAAAGTATCATTTTTAAGAGAGTTCAATATCCCTGAGCCCGTAACAGGAGGTGTCATCTTTTCCTTTTTATTTGGAATCCTGTACTTTTTAACAGGTATCCAATTGAGCTTTGCGCTAGATCTTCGTGATGCCCTTTTGATTATTTTCTTTATCACTATTGGGCTTTCTTCTAGGTTAAAAACCTTGCTTCAAGGGGGAAAATCCCTTTTTGTCTTGCTTGTTTTGGCAGTCGGGTATTTATTTATACAGAACTTGACAGGAGTTGGTATTTCTACGCTTTTCGGATTGTCTCCTGCAACCGGTATATTGGGCGGTTCCGTTTCCTTTAGCGGTGGGCATGGCACCACCATTGCATGGGCTCCCATATTTCAGGAAGACCATGGAATAAGCAATGCGATGGAATTGGGTATCGCCTGTGCTACCATTGGTTTGGTTTTAGGCGGTCTAATTGGTGGACCGATTGCAAAATTTCTCATCAATCGGAATAAATTGGCCCCGAAAGAGGAAAAACCCATAACCGTTGGGGTCCGGCATGAAAAGGGTGATGAAACGCAAATCACCTATAATAATGCCCTGCAAATGATTTATGTAATCTTTTCTACTGCTGGCATAGGTATTGGCATTAATGCCCTAATTGCTTACCTAGGGTTAGCACTACCCGATTTTGTCACGGCACTTTTCGCTGGGATTATCGTGACCAATCTTATCCCTGTACTCTTTAAAAAAGTGGGGTGGCATCCTGAAAAATCAAAATCATTGGCCCTTGCATCCGACTTGTCCCTAGGTCTTTTCCTTGCAATGTCGCTGATGAGTCTGCAGCTGTGGACCTTGGTCGATTTGGCTGGACCATTGCTGTTGATTGTATTGGCCCAGGTCATGGTAATTAGTCTTTTTGTAATTCTGGTGGTATTCCGGGTTATGGGTAAGGATTACGATGCTGCCGTCATGAGTGCGGGATACGCGGGTTTGGCTTTGGGAGCTACACCAACGGCTATTGCAAATATGACCGCGGTAACAAAAAAATTCGGAGGTTCACCCAAGGCTTTTATTATAGTTCCCTTGGTAGGCGCATTCTTTATTGATCTGTCCAATGCACTTATTATAAAATTTTTGTTATCGGTTTTTAGCTAACAGTTGTATGTGAAAATAAAAGACAGTTTTATATTCAAACTATATCCAAACAGGAGTAAAGATTTGGAATGCGCACATATAATCAAATTCAATGGTAATTAAAGATTACAAACTTTAAAGAGGCATATCGTTATGGTGATAATATTGACAATCCTCATTCTGACCATTATATTGTTTATCTGGGGCAAGTTCCCTCCTGATATTGTGGCCCTTATTTCCATGATGAGTTTGTTCCTTACGGGCATACTTGATTTAACGGAAACCTTAAGCGGTTTTAGCAATCCTACTGTAATTATGATCGGAGCACTGTTTATTGTTGGAGAAGGACTGGCACAAACAGGATGGACGGCAGTTGCAGGAATAAAATTGATAGAATGGTCTAAAGGAAACGTTTCAAAGCTTTTAATTTACTTAACCCTTGGGTCGGGTTTTTTGTCAGGTTTTGTAAGCAATACCGGTACGGTCGCAACTTTACTTCCCGTAACCATTTCAGCTGCCTGGAATATTGGTACTATGCCTTCAAAAATGTTAATCCCTGTTGCTTTTGGGTCAAATACAGGTGGCTTATTGACCCTTACGGGAACCCCACCCAATATCATTGTGAGCAATACTTTGTATGAACAGGGTTTTGAAGGTTTTTCATTTTTTGAATTTGGTCTGATTGGGTTGCCACTATTGCTAATCGCAATGCTGTTTTTCAGGTTCATTGGCTATCGAATACTACCAGGATATAAAACCAAAAATCGCCCTGTTAATATTGAAACCGAAATGAGAAGGTGGTCGGAATCGTATAATCTTGATGAAGATTTTTGGCATTTTCGGATTCGCCCCTCTTCGCAATTAATTGGCAGCAAACTTGACGACTGGTCTTTGGAGGACAAATATGAGATTTCAATCACACGCTTGAAAAGAGAAAAATCAGGAAAGCCTATTTTTATCGATTTTCCTCCTCCAAACACACTATTTCAACCAAGTGATATTATTACCGTGAAAGGGGACTCGGAAGCTGTAAATCGCTTAATGATTGATTTTGACCTGGCTATGCAGCCCATTACCTCAATGAATGAAGCTCTGGCCAATCAAATCATAAGCCAAGAGGTGGGAATGGCAGAGGTTATGGTTGTACCCAAATCTGTTCTGGTAGGAAGTAAGATTAAAATTGGTGATTACCTTCAAAAATTCGGAGTGCAATTTTTGGGAGTATCCCGGAATAACAAGTCGCTGAAAAGTAAAGAAATAGTTGTCAGGGCGGGGGATACCTTCCTTATCAGGGGTGCATGGAGAAACATAGAAGGGCTGATGGATTTTCATAAGGATTTGGTTTTATTGGGAAGTCCGGAAAGTATGGTCAAAAATGTACCTGCCTTAACCGTAAAATCCTATGTTGCTTTGGCTTCCTTATTTCTAATGGTTGCCTTGATGGTATTCAAACTAGTACCTGGCGCCGTTGCTGTTTTAATTTCTGCAGGAGTAGTAGTGCTTTCAGGTTGCGTCCCGATCCCTAAATTGTATAGGAGCGTCAGTTGGGTGAGTGTGATAATGATTGCTGCCATGATTCCCATGGGGTTGGCTCTTCAAAAAACCGGAGTGGCTCAAACTGCGGCTGATGGCCTTGTTGATTATCTTGGCAGTATTCATCCATTGATGATGTTAGCGGGTATTTTTCTTTTGACGAGTTTGTTCAGTCAAGTAATAAACAATTCCGCTACAGCAGTGCTCATGGCACCTATAGCAATATTAGCAGCCACCTCTCTAGGATTATCTCCGAAACCATTTATGGCGATTGTTGCCGTCAGTGCTTCAACTGCTTTTTTGACTCCAGTAGGCACAACCACCAACGCCATGGTAATGACCGCTGGTGGATATAAATTTTCAGATTACTTTAGGGTGGGTGCACCATTGTTGCTGTTCTTTTTAATAACAAGCCTAATATTGATTCCTATGATTTGGCCATTTTAAAATAGGCCGCAGATATCCGAATTAAACTAATGGATTGAGTGCTTTTTTTAATTCTGACCCTGACAATTTTCCTTTGAGTAGTGGTCTAAAATTGAAATGATTTTCCAATCCCGGCCTTTTTTCACCAACTGAAAAGAACTTGACCCGCACTCATAATATGAGCCGTATAGGTAGAATTGCGACTCAGTCCAAACGTTGGCTATTTGACCATCCACATTGATATTGATTTTGGTATTCTTAAGTTCAAATTTTGTAGGTTTTGGAATTGCTACAATTGATTGGATCACATCTGAGAGATTATCCTGTTTAAGAACTTTATTGCCAAAAACCTCGTCAATTTTATGATATGTGATGTTATTGGATAATGTCAGTTTTATTTTCACCGAATCACGTTCATTGATTCCATCATAAAACTGGTCAATTGTGCGTTTGACCGATACTTCATTGGTGTTTTGTGCCATCAACTGACTTAAACATAAAACAGCTAACAATAGAACAAGCTTTTTCATAATCTTCTTAGTTTGATTTTTTTAAATCCGTCCGAAACAATTGCGGAGCAATTATCAACTGAGCCCAAGCCCAATTGTTGGTGTTGTCATGCGGTCTGCCACCCTTTATCAGGCTCATACTTTCGGAAGCGAACATATGGGAATACCCTACGTTGAACTTCAGTGCTTTGGATAGCACACCGGTATAGACCACATCCACTTCGGTGCCTAGGTATTTGTCCGCATCGTTCAATAGGCTTGCATTGGATAAAAAATAATGCGCCTTGAGCAAAACAGTTGACTTTTCCCCGCTTGTGAAAACCACCTTTCCATAAAAATCGTTCAGACCGACATTATTGGCATGGTTCCCTACATAAAAGTAATCCATAAAACCGTTGAATTTATGATTGGTGCCATATAGTGGGAAAAAGGATTTGTTTTTACTGTCGCCGTTCTGGTCAGTGCCACTCAATAGTTCCAACCCAAGCCCATACAAGGTTTTTTCAGGTTTGTAAGTTGCCTCCAGCAGTAACTGATAAGCACTTAGATCTGTTGTGGCGTTGGCCTTTCCAAACTGATAATACAAACTGCCACTAAGGTTAACATTGTTAACAGGAAATTTGAAATAAGAACCTACGGTATGTCTATAAAACACCCCATCGGGTTCGTCTTCATTGACTCCGGTGAATTTTTGAAAACCCGTATTCAAGAACAAGAAGCTTACTGAATTGCGCTCCCATTTTTTTTTGAGGTAGACATATTGCATTGCCTTATAGGTAAAGAAACCCTGAATATTAAACCCAGTGCCTTCATTGGCTTGACCCTCCTGACTAAAGGCAAAGCCAAGATCCATATCAAATCCCTCATCCGTGAATTTCAAAAGCGCAGCATCATGAAACCTGCCTTGCATGGCCCAATCCAAACCTCCAAAAATACGTTGGTCATCATAGGAAATTACCTGTCTACCTGCTTTCAACGACCATTGTTCATTCAGAATTACTTGCCCCCATGCTTGAAACAAAGAAAAAGAATCATTGCCGTCTATGGGCAAGATTTGGCGTGTATCCCCCCATGTACTTACATCCTGGACGCTAAGAAATATTTTAAACAGCTCTTCTTGGTATCCTATGTTAAGTCTGGAACGTTGGGCTACAAAGGCCGCCGCATCCGCATCGTTCGGAAATAAATTATTGAAACCATGACGATATTCAAAACGAGCTCTTAAATCAGCGTCTACCGTCAACTGGCAATTCATCTCAAAGAATGGGAGTATTAATAAAAGGATAAATACATTTCTACTTATTGGGTTCATGGTCTACCGGTTTTCATATTTGTTTCAATTATGGAAGAGTTCAGAAAGGTTTTAAAATTATTTGAGCTCTCCTACAATCGCTTTTGCAAACCCTGTTCGCACTGTGGAAGCAGAATTAGGATTGGTTATTTCAGTGGTCACAACAGAGAGCAATCGTTGCTCCTCCGGTAAGGAAAGGTTATAGGTTACTGCTTCTAAAATAAAAGTCACTTCCTTTTGGGTAACAGGTTCTAATTCTGTTTCAAGGGGATCAAGTTTCGGTGGTGCATTTACATCGTCATAATAGCCCTTTAGCGTTATGTATTTGTTGCCATAATAATCCAACATTGAACCATACCCCTCCTGCCTTCTGATTACCTCCTGTTCCTCCACATCCTTAAGGGAGGTCAACAATATAATATCAAAACCCTCATCTCTAAACATAGCTATTGTATTGGCTATCCTTTCCACGGTTTTGTTCGTCAACGGCTTAAGGTCTGGAAATATCAAATGGCTTGGTGTTGCATTAAATCCAGATGCCTTAAGCTTTTTTGAAATATCCTTTTCATAAGTCTTTCTGATGTCTTCCTGAGGTGTTCTGGAAATGACCAATATGTTCTGATCCTTAATTGAGGTGAAGCTATCCGACTTGTAGGAGTTCGCCAGTTTTGTGCTTGAACAACCGGAAAGCATCAAGGTTACCATAATAAGTAGACTACAATTTTTCATAGTGATGTTTGTATAGAAAATTAAGCTATTTTTTTTATTTGAAAGAAGGGTCGTTCTATTTGTTTCAACTATATGCTTCTGGATTTGATTCCTTGTTGGCTTTTTGATTTTAATTAATGTTATACATCTTCATACTTTATTTCTAATAATCTGATTTTCTCTAGATTTTAGGTATTAGTGAAATTTAGAGTGTTTTGGCTGTATATGATTGATGCTAACTGCACTTAGTGTTTACATTTTTTGTCCTGCCAGCAGGACGAAGAATGTAAAGCAAGAGGGTAACACGCTAACGCGATGTTACGCTTTTTAGTTAATTGATTATCAATGAATTATGCGATATTGAAATTTGACCAAAAAAAGTTTTTGCTGTAAAAACCCTGGTAGGCACAGTAAACATTGGAATTTTTTACAGTAAAAAATATTGTTTGCTCCTAATTGTTGGTTTTTGAGGCACCTTTTTTCACGGATATAATTTGATGCCTTTTGTTGTCATTTCAAGAACTAAGAGGAAAGAATATTTCATAGCATAGTAAGTGTGCCCTATTCCAATTTTACTTTACGCGTATCTTTCCGAATGCTATAAAATTGGAACAGGATCCGCGCACAAAGTTTAAGGGTAAATATTTAGGACAAATCTCAAGTTATTCCGGAAAATTTTAGACTGAAATGTTAAAGTTTGACTCCAAATAAAATTTTTCTCAATCCGCATGCAAATTGCGTGCACATAAAAAAGGCTTTAGAGTTCAATTTCTCTAAAGCCTTACTATTGCTGCTCTCCCTCTTGGGCTCGAACCAAAGACCCTCAGATTAACAGCAGTTATTAGTTTTTTCCTACGGATTCATCCAAAAGTATTAATAGGTCTTCGGCAAATCCTGAAGAAAACAAATTATCTCCATTTGTTAAAATCACAATGCCGAAACCGCTATTGGGGTAAAAATGTGTCCAAGCTTGAAAATCTCCATTATCACCCGTATGAAAATATCTTAAACCATCAGGTGTTTTTTTTATGAATGATATTAAGCTTCGATGTGTTTTTGTATCCGGAAAAATTGGCATTTCAGTTTGTGGCCTAAATAATTCATCAAAAGTGTCAGGACCGAGTATTCTCTTTTGAAGAAGAGCAATTATGAACTTGGCATAAGCATTGGATGTTGAATATAAGGAGTAGGAAGAAGCGAATAGATGAGGTCCTTTTTCTTTGAAAAATGATTTTGACTTATGGTAGCTGTTATCCGTTGGTCTATTATTGTAATGTCCATGGGCTTTGTTTTCTAAATACGCACTTCTCCAAGTAAAACTAAAATTTGCAATGCCCAATGGTTCAGTTATTTCTTTTTGAAAAATACTATCCAAGCCTTTGTCATCAGTTTCAAGCATTTTGACCAGCACATTTTTCAAGTATTCATACCCCTCTCCAGAATAACCATAAGCACTCCCTGGATTAAATTTAATTCTAAGGCTATCATTCTTTTTGCGCCAGTTAGGAAACCCTGTTGAATGACACAACACCATTCTTGCTGTTATTTGCTTATACCTATCATCATAACCTATATCTGGGTTTGGTAAATATTTATAAAGCGGTTCATCTAAATCTAAGATGCCTTTTTCTACCTGTTTGAGGGTGAAAAATGTAAAGACCGGTTTTGATAGAGAGGCAACTTCATAAATAGTTTGGTCAGTTACTTTCTTTTCTGATTCAAAATTTTTCTTTCCAAAATGACCGCTATAGACAATCTTATTTCCATTTACAATTGAAACGGATACTCCGACCAGTTTTGTAGAATCGATTTTTGAAGAAATGAACGAATCAATTTTGGAAATACTGATTTCGGTTTCTTTTATCGTTATTAAATGATTGTTTTTTTGGCTACAAGATAAAATCAAGACTAAAAGCGGAACTGCGGTCCATGGGTATCTCATTTCGAATTCTAAGTTTATATTAGAAGACGATTTGTGCTTAAAAATGTTACGATAGAAGGTCGAAACTCTCAATGGTCCTTGTCTGTGCAGTTATGCTATATCCACCGTGGTAAATGGCTGAGAACAGCATATAGCGATGCGGCATTTCGTAATATGTTATGTTCTGCTGGCTGCTTTGTTATTTTTTTAAGAATAGTAATTGTCGAATACTTGCTAAATGGGCAAACAATACGATAGGGACAATTACCGACGGAAGCCACACAAACGGAAAAAAAGCCACACCAACATTGGGTTGCTCAAATGCCAATTTTTGTATCGGGGTTCGGGCACTCAATATGGCTATTGACAAAATATTGATGAGTAGCCCTAAACAAATAAAATTCCAAATAAGCAGGCCCTTTTTACCAACCCAATTTTTTACGAATACTGCATAGTACATGATTGGAGCTGAAAGACCTGAAAGAATGTCAAAGTTATACCCATCAAAAGTCATCAGGTCAGGGATATAACCTTCTAAGAATATAAAGTATAAAATGATTTCTACTGGGATTCTTACAATATGAAGAAAGGTCAACCATTTTATGTTTTGTTTATCACTAAAGCTTTGTCCCCTTTTTGTCAACAAAAAAAGAAGTACCATTAACAAAGCGGGTCCTATGAGAAGAACAAATCTTGGTGGTACGGTATTTTCGACCTGATAAAAACCATAAAGCCCTAGAACTCCGACAATGGCCATCCAAATAATAATTCTGAAGAGAATTCTATTGTTTTTATAAGATTGATATAAGAACCACAATGTAGCCACGGTGGTAAGAACAAAACCTAAACTGGTATAGATGGATATTTCTGCCATTTGTAAGTTACTTTATGACAAATTTCAATCTATCAAACATGAATTCACTTGACAAAAGGCAAGAAAATCAAAAGCTACAGATTTTTTCTCAATCGACTTAAGGTGCTATCGGTCACACCTAAATAAGAGGCTATGAATTTAAGCGGAGCATCTCGTAAGATTTGGGGTTTGGTGGCCAGCAGGTTTTGATAACGTTCTTTTGCCGTACGGTTGATCATTCCATAATTTCTTTTTTGAGATGCGATAAATTCTTTTACCAATATGGCACGGCCGAAGTCTCGAAAAGCAGGTTTGTCATGAAAAAGCGCATTCAGTTCTTTGTAAGAAATTCTATAGCCACTACATTTGGTAATAGCCTGAATATTTGCCTCAGAACGTACTCGATTAAAAAAGGACGTAATTTCAAATACAACATTATTTTCAGTAAAAAAATCTATGGTGATTTCTTCTCCCTCCAAATCGTAGAGAAACGTTCTCATTAATCCGTTCTCTAAATAAAGATAATCATCACTTACTTGCTTTTCATGCAGTAAAAATTCCTTTTCTTTCAATTCAACAAAATGAAAGGCTTCAGCAATTTGTTCAGCATCACTTTTAGAAATTTTCACAACGTTTAAAATAAAAGTAACTAATGATTTTTTATTGCTCATTTGTCATATTGTTGCTAATCATACGGTTATTTATGGCTATCACGCCAGCAGTATACGAGTTGGTATGCTGGCTTTGAATTTTAAGGAAATATAGCAAAATACTATCAACAATGTCACGTGAATAAGACTTCCTTATTATCACGTGGCATCGTGCATTAATACCTTCTATTGATTGTGATACATGTTATAAAATACATATGCCAACATTTTGGGTCTTTTTTGCATACATTGAACATTTCAAGTCCAATGTCTTCGGGAACGATATTCAATTCATCATTCTCAATTTTTGCAGAACGATTTAGGCTAGGAACAGTAGCGTGATTTAACACTTAGCTTTACAAGACTGACCGTAGGCAGGTACAAACCAAACTGAAGATCTATAAGAGTTTTCGTAGGTATCCTTGCACTGGCAATTAATTTTGTTGGGTTAACCGGCCACTACCATTTTTGCGCTATTGTTTTCTATTGAAGTATCGTCTTAAAATATAATTTCTTAGAACACTCAAAATAGTCAAATAGATTGTTATTAGCATATTTTTTCCAGAGTGGTTTTCTATTCCTAACAACGGGAATAGCACATGCAATGAAATTATGGTGATTAAAAAACCAACGGTGACATTAGCCAAGCTTTCAATGAGTGACTGTTTTTTAGTCTGCATTGGTTATAAATTTAACCTTTGAAGAAAGCTCGGTTTTTTTAATTTGAATGACTCTGTAACCAGAGCGGGTAGTATCTGTTAGGATCTTATCAATGCTTTTCTTAATTTGAAAGGCAACTGCCGGTGTAATACATTGTGTAATGTTTTTATAGACCAAAGTGCTTTCCATATGATAATGGCCACAATAAACAGTAACTTCATTTGTTACCTCTGTCAATATTTTTGTAAGGTCTTTTCTGTTTTGCAACTTTCCGATTTCATCAACCTTCAAATTAAGTCCAATAATCGGATGATGAATAAAAATGATTATGGGTTTTGATGTTATAAGTTCTTTTCTAAGCCAGATGAGTTGTTCAACATCAATAATTGCTGAAGAAGAGTCTAGGTAAATAAATTTGAAGTCTTTTTCTACGACACTGCGATAGATTTTTTTAGAATCATAGTTTGCTCCCAAACGGTAGTATTTAGAAATTTCTATAAATTCATCATGATTGCCCAAGGTAATTGAAAAATTCATGTTTTTTAGCTGCTCGAAGAAATAGGGAATACCTTTGTTTTCTCCAATATCGCCTGTGCACACAACATGATCGATGTTATCATCTTTAATACTTTTTAAAATTCTATCAAATCGTTTTCTTGCAGATGATTGATCTTCAAAAGGAAACTGTTCATCAAGATGTAAATCAGTAATATGCGCTATTTTTTCAATCATTTACCCTTAGTTTTCTTTGACCAAAAGTAGCGTGGTTTTCTAACGTTGATTTATAAAATCTTGCTGATTTTAAAGGGTTTTTCTAAATTGGGTTGGTGAAAATCCAGTATGCTTTTTAAACATATTTGAGAAGTAAGACGTACTGTCAAAACCACATTTAAAAGCTATTTCAAAAATAGGATCCTTGGAATATTGAAGTTTGTTTTTTGCTTCTTCCAAACGAATGCTTTTTAAATATTCAAGAGGTGTATTTCCATTGATTTCTCTGAAAAGTCTGTGTAAATAATATTTACTTATTCCTATATCTCTACTGATTTGATCAAGTGATATTTTTTCTTTGAAATTATCGTTTAAATATTCTTTGGCTTTTGTTATTGAGTTATATAACTCTCTTTTTGTATCGTGCTTGACGATTTTTAACCTTGTAAAGTTATTATCTATGGCAATTTGCTCTTGAACAACTAGCTCTGAGATTGCAATGAACAAATCATCTTTCTTTTGTTTTAAGGCGATTTTGTTGTTTTTATATAGATAAATGATTTTATCAAGTAGCTTTTTGACCTTTTGATCTGAACTGGTTTGAATTACTTCAAGAAACTTAATTGAAGAATTACCATTGGAGTAAAAATGTGAAATTTCGTTGATCAGTTTTGTTGATAAGAATAATGATAGACCTTTTGTTCCCTTTTTTGCTTCAGTAGTGATTAGGCTATCATGGTTTAAAATTAAATATTGACTTTTTGAAACTTCTATGTCTTGACGATCCAGGTTATAGTGTTTTAAGCCATCAATAACATATTTTATGGTATAGGTAGATTTATATGATACCGAAATGTCTTCAGAGTGATTAGAGTACAATATCTTATTTTTCAATTGATTGGAAAAAGAGGGAATTGAAGTGATTTCTTCAAACTCAATCATATTTAAAAGATAGTATTAAAAATTGTTGAATTGGTCACAACGTTTAGTGTATGGATAGGGCAGGGCAGGTTTGATGTACTTCATTTTCGATTTTGTGCTAAGGCAAAATAAATGTTTTAATTGCTACTATTTCAATAAACCTAAAAACTTTGCTTTGGTGTTGCCCGATCAAAGAACAAGACTTTCATTTATCTCAAAAGGCCTTTTCGGTTATATACCTTGTTATAGCTAGTTTTATTCAATTTCTATATACTCCGATTTTCCACCTGACAAATCACCATTAAGCCAATTCCAGTCAAATTTTAATTTCAGTTTTCCACTTTGTGTTTCTGAAACCGTACCTTTTGATTCCCCAACTTTCAATTCCCCTTCGACCGTTAGGCACTGATATAAAAGTTCAATTTCTGAATTTTGGGTCTGTTTTCCGATTATATGTCCTTCCGCAATTGAACCTCCTTCGTATTTTCCAGTTATTTTAGTGCCACTTTGGAAATAATGAAAAATCGTTTCGCCTGATGACAGTCCACTTTTATTTTCAAGAGTCACAAATTTTTTGTTATTGAGATTCATTACAATTTTTTAATTGGCTACAACCGTCAGCCTATGATTTCTTTGCTCGTTTCAGCAATCAATTTAGCATATAAGAACCCAATGGAAAATCCATGAGGTTTTTTGTAGGTGGATCTGTATTATTAAGTAGTTTTATACGATGCTATCTGCTGTTCGTTATCTTCATTATGTGACTTTCAAATTCCCAATTTTTATTAAGTTAGGACTGCTTTTGAGCAATTATAGGTAACGTTCCACATTATATTGTAGGTCGTTCTATTTCAAAGTAAAAAAACTCGCTTCACTTTCTATACCAGAAGAATTTACGGCCTTAAGAACCAAATTTGTATCCTTAGTCATAAGATCATCAAATAAAAGTTGATTACCATAAACCATTTTGAAGTAATGATCTTCGATGTATATATTGTAACCAACGACCCAACTACCCTTAGATTTATCAACGGACTTATCCCATATCAATTTATTGTTCTTTCGATCAAGAACTATATTCTTAGGTTGACTGGGAGGTATTAAATTTACTTCTTGTATGTTCATCATCATTAAAGATTCAATTTCTCGTGCTATTGAATCCTTATCTCGGCTTTTTTGAATATATCCTTGAAACATATTAATGGAATTGTCCCAATTGCATGCTCCATCTTCTGAAAGAGTTATTTTACCATTGGTAAATGCCGTATAGTTATTACTCTCTCCTCTAACGGCGTAATGTAGGGCACATTGATCATTACTATGACGACTGATATTCTCGGTTTCTCCCCTAGTTAAAAAATGATATTCATAACTTCTTCTTAGAACATGTGTAGAGTCTAAAGTTCTAAGATTTTGTCCTGTAATTACATTGCCATAATTGGCATTATAATAATCACCACAGCCAACTTCCCAACCAGAAGCAATAAAAGGACTTGGGCAATGCTCAATAACATATTGGCACATTTGGTTTCTTTCGGTATTCAAACAAGACCAATTAGTATAATTGCATAAAGTTTCTGATCCTCCCCAATTAGTTCTATCAAAACCTTTGCCGTCAATAAAATTACCTCCCATAGTCACGACTTGTTGAACTTTCCTTCTGACCAATTCAATTCCGTTTAAAGAGCTAAATTGGTCTCCTTCTGATTTCAAAAGATCATAAAAATTATGCATTGTACCTATAATAACAATAGTGATGCTGGTATCATCAGCACTTGCCAAGATTTCTCGATACAAGGAAACACCATCAATTGCATCTATCCAAGACATTAAGCTTCTTGGGTAGACTCTTGCGAGATGATAGTCATAGTTCTCTTTTGGCGATTCTATTTTTGCTTTATACCCTTTATAATCACCAACAGGAATTGCTTTTCTGTTATAAAACTCATTTATAGCGCTAATACTTAATGAAGATTGTTTGTAATGTGTAGAATTTATAATTGCTAAGATTTCGCATTCCCCATTTGTTGCCATATTATGAAGCATTGCCATACATCCAACATCATCTGGGTCGGCAGAAGGATCAGTATCTAGAATGATTTTTTTTTGAGCGTTCAGAATTGAATGTGTCGAGAATAACAGAAGCAATAGAGAGATGAAGTATTTCATTTATATGTAAGTTATTGTTCTTAATAATTCATTCGATTACGATACTATTGTCCGTACCTAAAAGTCTACAAGGGTCCGTTAAACGCGGTTCGATGATCTCTACTTAAATATAACAAAATCCTTCCGGTCATTTGAACAACTCGCTATAACAATAAAGAACACCAAGGAAAAACCAAAAAAAGTCAAGTACTTTCTCATTGGATGTCTTTTAAGGTTTTGAATATTCCGTTGCAGTTTATCTCTAACCTTATAAGAATGTCGAATTTAATTTGGTCGTGCTGTGCCTGGTGCTAGCTGTGTTATTGCTATTTGAGGGAAATCACAGCTGATTTTAATTTTTATACCCGCGTCCAGGTGTGTATGGTGCTCCGGATTTAATAAGTTGGTCTTCCAATTGTTTTACATCAATATTAAAAATAGCCTCAACTTTTTGTTTTAACACTTCAATTTCAGTTTTGGCAATGGCATAGCTGTCTTTGTGTGTTTGAGTAGGCGCAGCGGTAGAATATTTTTGTTCGTAACTTATAATTCCAATACGCGCAGCAGGGCTTTTGGGTTGGCTTATATCTAATCTGCTTTTTACACGGTCGCCATAAAGTGATACATTGATGTTCTTAAGTTTATTTTCAATCTCTAAAACAGTTTTTGAAAGTGCTTCATAAGGCAGTTCAGATCGTTTAATAGCTGATTTGATGTATTCCAGTTTTGTATTTGTTTCACTTACAATTTTCTGGCAAGCTTGTAGATCGGCTTCAAGTTGGGAGACTTGTTTTTGAAATGCTACTTTTGCCGCTCTGTTTTCAGCTGGCATTACTGTGTTTTCCAATCCGAGAACATCAAATGAAATTGGCCTCACCAACGTACTCATTTTGCCATTACTGTACATTGCCATTTCTATAGTATAAGTTCCAGGTTGCACTAAAGTTCCTTCATCTATTGGTTCCCAAGGATTATAGAAGGAGGACTTACTTAAATCTATCGGGTTTTGAAGCGTATATCTCAAATCCCAATGAAAGCGTTGTATTCCCTTTTTAGGTTTTTTAAACTCTTTTTTAACGATTTGTCCGTCGCCATTTTTAATGGTAAATACCAACGCAGGTTCTTGCTCTTCCATTTCAGATTTTAAAGAATCATAATCGGGGTAGAAAGCATCTTTTCTATTTTTAATAAGCTCTTCTTCTTTTTTCGTACGGGTTTCTTTTAACGATGTATATGTGTCATTGTAGTAATACGTAATGATCGCTTCAGGACCAAGATTTGTAGCTGTATAAAAATTATCACCTTGAAATGCCTTTCCCGGCAATCCTAATGGCAGACTTTTTTCCCAAGACAGGGCTTTGCGAATCGGATAAATTTTTGCTACTTCGGTTGGGGCTTTGTTTTCAAGATTTCTCAGGGCAGAATAATCATCCAGAATATAGAATCCCCTACCAAAAGTGCCAAGCACCAAATCATTTTCCCGTTCCTGAATGGCTATATCCCTAACAGCTATAGTTGGCAATCCTGAACTCAGTTGTTTCCATCTTTGTCCTTTGTTTGGTGAGAAGAATACACCGTATTCAGAACCACAGAAAATCAAATTCTTGTCAATATGATCTTCTTCAATAGCATAGATACTACCTTTTATGGGTAAATTGGTACTGATAGAAGTCCATGTTTTTCCTTTATCTTTCGATGTAAATAGATAGGGTTTAAAGTCACCATATTTATGATGGTTAAATGCTACATACATAACATTGACATCATGTTTGGAAAGGTAGACACTATTCACATATGATTGTTTTGGAGCACCTGAAATGTTGTTTACGGAACGCCAGGTTGTCCCTCCATTTTCTGTGATTTGAATTAGGCCATCATCGGTACCAACAGCGATAAGGTTTTCATCAATAGGTGACTCAGACAATGCAACGATACTTCCATAAAGCGATGTAGAACCGTTCTTAGCTACGGCATCGATGCTCACCACACGATCAAAGACCTTGAGTTTGTTCCTATCAATTTGCTGGGTTAAATCATCGCTGATGACATCCCAACTATTGCCATAATCATTAGAACGAAATACTTTATTGGCTGCAAAATATAATCGTCCGGAAGCATGCTTGCTTACTGCCAAAGGCGAATCCCAATTAAAACGATAGCTATTTTCATTCTCTCGTTCACTGGGTTGAATACCCATGATTTCACCACTTTTTTTATCATAGCGGACCAAATAACCATATTGTGATTGAGCGTAAACAATATTAGGATTGTTAGGGTCTATTTGAGATTCGAACCCATCGCCACCATTCGTAATAAACCAATCAAAATTGGTGATCCCGTGCCCTGTTAGTACTCTAGAAGGGCCGCCTATACTAAAATTATCTTGAGTGCCACCATAGACATTATAAAACGGATAGTCGTTATCAACAGCCACTTTATAAAATTGGGTAACGGGAATATTCTCTTTAAAATCCCATGATTTGGCAGCATCAAATGTTTCGTACATACCCCCATCACAACCAACTAACCAATGTTTATTATTGTTCGGATCTATCCACATACAGTGATTGTCAACATGCTTGGTGACTTCACCCACTTTATTAAATGTTTTTCCACCGTCATGACTTGCAGACATCCATGTGTCCATTGAATAGATTGTATTTTCATCAATTGGATCTGCAATAATTTCTTGATAGTAGTTTCCACTTGTTTTATGGTCTCCTCTTTTTTCCCAGCTTGCACCTCTGTTTGTAGAAGCAAAAAATCCACCCTTGCCATCTGCGGCTTCAACAATGGCATAAATAATTTCAGGATTTGCAGGAGAAATTGCCAATCCAATTCGCCCTAATTCAGTTTTCGGCAATCCAGAGTTAATTTCTGTCCATGTACTTCCACCATCAGTACTCTTATGCATTCCAGAACCTGGCCCGCCTCCAACATAGGTAAAGACATGTCTTCTACGCTGAAATGTGGACGCGTACAAAACATTGGGATCTCTCGGATCCATTTGCACATCGTTAACACCGGTATGTTCATCTACAGTGAGAACCGCTTTCCAAGTTTTTCCTCCGTCACTGGTTTTATACAAACCTCTTTCTCCTCCTTTACTCCATAAAGGGCCTATGGCCGCAACATAAACTACATCAGAATTTTCAGGATGGACAATAATCCTTCCAATATGTTCTGAAGTTTTTAATCCCATATTTGTCCATGTTTTTCCTCCGTCAAGCGATTTGTAAATACCATCTCCATAGGATACAGAACGTTGATTGTTGTTCTCTCCGGTACCAACCCAAATAACATTCGAATTGTTTGGATCTATAGTAATACAACCAATGGAGTAAGAGCCTTCATTGTCAAAAATTGGAACAAAATCTATACCTGAATTGACAGTCTTCCATACACCTCCGGCAGATGAGGCCACATAATATTCAAATGGGTTATTTGGGTTTACCGCAATATCTGAAATTCTGCCAGAGGTAAGTGAAGGTCCGATACTTCGCCATTTAAGTCCATCAATCTTGATTTCGTCTAAAGGTTGGGTGTCTTCTTTTTTTGTTTTCTGAGCTTGAATAAATTGCAGACCGACCAATAAGAATGCGAACACAAGAAGATTTAATTTTTTCATGAAGGTGTTTTTAGTTAGCAACAATGCTATTGTACAATTTGGTTTAGCTATGAACAGTGTGGCAGCAACCTGTCGTTTGCTTTCCGCCATGCGTAGCGAAACCCATTGTTCTGAGTTGTTTTTCTTGTCCGGAGCAAAATCCATAAGATTTTGTAGACGCTATAAAAATACGTAAACCCTGCGATTAAGTCCATTCCCTTTCAGCTGAATGTGCTCAAAACGGTCTCTTACAATCTTCAGCTATGCATTAATATGTTTTATTTTTCAATTGGGCAAAGACCTTAGTAATTATGACCGGCTTGACGGCGTTGTTCTGGAGTGCTGTAGTGGTTTAAGAGCGTCATAGGCGAAGTTGAAGTGTATTCGAATCTGCAGTAGTTGTTGCAGTGCATTTTAATTCACTTTAGTAAGTAACGTGAGGTCGCAAGCTAATTCTGATTGCCTTTTCAAGCAATTCAGGCTCACTTCCTGGACCAATGGTCAGAAGTTTAGGGCCTGTTATCGGTATTCCGTTAAAAGGTCTAACGGATACTTCGCCATTTGGGGTACGTTCAAAATAAGTAAAGTGCTCTTTTTTGTCAATTTTCGCACAACCTTTTACGCGTAAAATGCTTTTTGGTAGTGCATTACAAATGTCATAAATACAATTTAAATTTGGCAAAGTAGGTAAATCTGAAGAACAAGAAGACCAATGAGCTTTAAGGTGGTCCAGCTTATCGACATTGTTTTTTGATGGAGAGATTTTAGGAAGGAGAGAAATATCAATTTCTTCCGTGTTTATAATTTCAGCTGATGGATTTAGTTTTTGTATATCTTTAATTACCAGAGCTATTCTTTCCTTTTGTACATTTTGAATGTGAGTTAAAACAATCAAGGATGATACCTGAATTTGATTTGCTTCGAGTTCATTGTGTTCTCCTCTTTTTTGCCAATTTTTGACATCAACCACGGATAGTTGAACAGGTGGAAGAAACCTATCGTTGAGACCGACACCAAGAAAGCTCATAAGTGAACATGCATCTGAGGTGCCATTGGCCTCGATAAGTGTTATTCCCTTTGTTCGCTTAGGTATTCCATTGACAAAATCTCTTAGTTCATTTATACCGCTACAACAAATACAGCTTCCGCTAAGTGCTTTAACTTGTTTAGGCTCTACTTGTTGTATAAACTGTTGCGCATCAAGATTTGCATTTTGATAATCATTAAGAATAATAAAGGGTTTCCAACCTTTATCAATATAGTTGTTTGTCAAGAGTTTTAATAATGTAGTTTTTCCTGATCCCAAAAAACCTACAATCGTGATTATTGCTTCCATTTCAATTTGAGAATGTTTACAATAGTTTTTTTATTATGTGAATACTTCTTTTATCCTTCTAATGCGCTGCAACTACCTGGCAACCACTGTTCGCTGATTTCTGCGGAAATATAGCGAAATCCTTTTAACAATGATATGTAAATTGGGGTTTTGAACAATTACATGGCATTGTTCATAAGGGAGTCCGTGTGGACGTTCCCTTATTGGACTTTGTCGTATGGGGGCGTACAAACGATGGAACTAATTGGCCTCTTAGCTATTATTTTCTGTTTTTAAGTCGCTTCTTAATAAGTGCTATTTGTCCAAGGTGATAGTACGTATGTTCTATCATTACATCAATGTTCCTGTAATAAGTTCCGTATTTTTTGTCAACGAAATCACTTAATAATTTTTCTTCGGTCATATTTTCAACAAGGCGTATAAATTTTTCTGAATCAGAGCAAAATTTATGTACTAAATCGCTCCAGTCCTGTTCTGATTTAATCAGAGGTGCATCAAAACTATACTTGTCTCTTATGTCAAGAGAACCTCCTTCGAATACTTTTGCTACTCCGGCCATGTAGTAATGAATATGAAAAGTCAAATCAGCAATGGTATTGAAGTCTTCTATTTTTTGAGTAGCTTGATTCCAATTCAGGTCAGAAATTTGTTCCTTGAAATTTGTTCCGACGACCCATTTTCCTGTTGTGAAAACTTCTTTAAGACGATTGGCCAAATATTCATTTAATTTCATGCTCAATGTTGGATTTATTTGAAAGTCTGGTGCTCAAATTCTTTTCTGGTCATCTTTCTTCTTACTTCAAATCGGCTACAACGCTTTGATATAAACGTTAGATATTGTGTCAATTATCGGTTTGGCACAGACGCTAACAATTCCGAGTGGATTTAACCTGCCTTGAACATCTCGACAAGCTTGATACAGGCTCTGTTGAAGGGTAATTGAATCCGCGTCGACCTGACAAGCAACCGAGTTGTATAGCCGTTCTATTTTTCATTTAGCCTATAAAATCTATGTTCATCACAGACTTTACCATTTTTAAAAATCGCATTTTTGAATACTCCTTCCTTTTTAAATCCATTTTTCTCAAGAACTTTCATTGATGCAATATTATATTCAAATACACCGGTATAAATTCGATTTAAATTGAGTTTGTCAAATGCGTATTCAGATATCAATTCGACCGCTTTGGTTGCAATTCCTTTGCCCCAAAAAGGTTCACCGATCCAGTATCCGATTTCCGCAGATTTTTGATACACGTCCTTTTGCAGTACTAGTCCTATTATACCAGAAAGTTGGCCATTGTGCGCTATTCCAAAAGTTCGTTGTGGCTCTTCTTCAATAGTTAGGGTTATGAAAATTTCGGCGTCATCTTCCTCATACGGAAATGGAATATGGTCCCTTAAATTGTTCCAAATATTTTTATTGTTGGCAAGCCTTGCCAATTCAACTTTATCAGATAATCTAAGAGGTCTTATTTCTGTTTTTTCTTTCAATTTGGTTCTTTCTTAAGAGAATACAACGACCTGCCAAATGCAGCCCGTTGATTTCTACGGGAATATAACAAAATCCTCTTAACAAAGATATGTGAATCGGGCTTCGGTATCCTCACATAATATTGCTCATCAAGGAGCACGAGAATGCGTACCTTACCTAGTTCAATTTTGTGGTGTAGTAGGCATAAATAACTGAGTCACCGAGTGAAGCGACCGATGAATTCCTTTATGTTAAAATAAAAACCACAAGAACTAAATTGTCTCTTGGCTATTTTTATAACAGGTTGGCGCCTTGAGAGGGCTGAAAGCTGTTTGTAATCTACATGAACTATGCCCTCTGCGAGCAGTTTTATTTTTTGCTCGGGCCCATATCCGTTTTATTCAATCTATACCTAATGAATCGTTCATTTGCAATCTTTAATTCTACTTCCTTTTTAAACCCGAGACGTAACAATCCTTTAATTCGGGTTCTCGATGGAGGAAACAAGACTTGAACAGAACTTAGTCCCAATTCATTAAATGCTCTGCTGATGATCTCTTTATATATGGTTTTACCCATACCCCAGTAATCAGGATGTAAAACCAGTGCTAGGTCTGCTTCACCATTATCTGGTTGTATTCCGCCCCAGCCAGCGAATTCATTATTTATTACAAATGCCCATGGACCATAGCCATGTTCTTCCCACATCTGTTCTTTAGAAGTTATAAATCTGTCACAATCAATTTCATTAAAGACCCCTCTCAATAATGGCATTTGCTTTCGTACCAATGAGTTGTTCATTAAATCAACGATGTTCGACTTTTCAATCTCTCCCAGTTTCTTAAACTCAATATTCATTTTTCGATAGTACTGCCAGCGATACGTGTAAAATGCATCTTAATGCATTCTTGCACTTTGTTGAGGCCAATATTAGTATTATTTATCAATGATCTGAAAAACTCAACAACAATTTGTTAAACTCTTTTGGGCGTTCCAAAAACATGGCATGACTAGAAATGGCATTGATTCTTGCACTAGGGACATTGGTTTTAAGCCAATCTTTGGCATAATAATGCAGGGCCCCTCTTACCATGAAAAGTGAGGGAATCGTAAGGTTTCTTACTTCTACAATTCAAGTTCAATCTGGTTTTCTTCCCAAATGTTCTGTCAATAATTTCCATTTAGTATCTTCTTTTATTAAAACTGATGTTCCAATGCCATTTCCAGAGGCAGACTTTCCTTCTATACTTCCGGTCCAATTAAATTCGAATACATAGACAGCATACTTGTTGTCTTTTACTAACCACCTAATATTTTCAACGGTATAATTCTCATTCTTGATTATGGAAAAATTTTTCTCAAAGGCTTTTTGAACATTTTCTTTTCCAATATGAATCGCTCCATTGGAAAAGGTAACGGTTACATTTTCAGAAACTAAAGGCTCGACTACTTTCCAGTCCTGGGTGCCTAAAGCGCTTTCATATGATTTAACAAACTCTTCTGCCGTCATTATTTTCTCAATTGTGGGTAAGGTTTTGAGCCATGACCTCGTCGTAAGGGCCACACCATGTTTCTATGAATTGAATTTAGGAAAAAAGGACCAAGCGGAAAGCCATGCGTTATTGTATTATTAACAACTGGTTGGTATTTAGCTATCTTTCCGCTTCAGGATAAACATTTGGTTTTGTTAAGAGAAGAAACAGATATCCTGTCAATAACCCGATAACTGAGAAAATAACATCATTGCTGTCATAAACGTTGTTGCCACCCAAATTATGAATTTTCAATTCTTGTGTGATGACATATACCCCTCCAATTATTGGAACGATAGCGTATAAAACATGCTTTCGTATTCGCCTTCTTTCATTGAACACCCTAAGATTTAGGTAAAGTCCCATTCCTGTCAAAACAAGAACCCCGATTAACGCCTCAAAGAAGTTTGGCAATGAAAGTAAGGCGATTTTTACCCATTCAGGGGCACTACTTTGCAATACGGGAGGCCTAATTAATTTAAAAATAACAAATACAATGATTAGTGCAAATTGAATTTTTGTCAATCTTATTATGTCTTTCATTTCAACTTGTTGCCGACGGTCTCGGCCATCATTTGTAAGCTTGAAAATCCGACTGGATTTTCTTTCTCATTATATCCGGATGGAACAAATGTAAGTCCAAATTATAAAAAGGACCTGTAAAGGAATTCGGAACCATAAATAAGAAAGGCCATTTCCGTCAAATGTTCCTTTTTGATAGTTCACATGATGCATTGAGGCATAAATGTTGGCCGGTAACATGAGCAGCAGAAAAACAACTAGTGCCCAACCAGAAACATATTTAAACTTAGGAATAAGAAGCCCTATGGCCATTAAGATTTCAAATAGCCCTGTTAGATAAACAAAGCTTTCTTTGAAAGGAATAAATTTTGGTATCATCATGGACATTCCTTTTGTAAATACAAAATGTCCAATAGCCGTAAATACAAGCATTAGAGACATGGCAATTCTACCAGCCATGGCAAAGTCATATTCTCTTTTGATTATTTTAATGACAAAGACTGAGATCGTAAAACTTAATAATAGTACTATTAGTGGTTTCATTTTTTCTGAAGTATTGAAGTACAAAAATCAGAAAACCAATTACGTGAGTCAATGAACCCAAGTTAAGAAATACGTCTTCGTATTCTGCTCAATGCTTGTGGTGTAACGCCAATATATGAGGCAATATACTTTAGCGGAATTTGTTGCAATAGGCTGGGTCTTTCAGAGAATAGATCTAAATATCGTTCTTCTGCGGTTTTGTTCAATAAAGAAAGTTCTCTCTTCGATTTCGTTAAAAACTTGTTTTCAGCCATTTTTCGTCCGATAATGTTTCCACTATTTGTTTTCTCATAGACTTCTTGTAGGTCTTTATTTGAAATCTGCCACAAAATGGTTTCCGTCAACGTTTCAATTTGGTATGCTGAAGCACGTTGCGTTAAAAGCGAATCATAGGCTGTGACAAATTCATTCTTAAAGACAAAACCAAAGGTTAGATCGACTTCATCTTTTGGAATATATAGTCTGACAATGCCTTCGACTATAAAGGACAAATGATTTTCAATGGCTCCAATTTTCAACAAAGGCGTATTTTTTTTGAGTTTTACTTGCTGCAGTTTTGAAGCGAAAAATTGCCAATCAGCATCGTTCATTGGAGTGATGTTTTCAATAAACTTTCTGATTTCGTTCATTTACAATTTTTTCGTTTTGGACCAACGGTCTCTGTTTGATCAGTGGCAGCAATGGCGTGAGTCGTTTTCAAGTTACTGATTATTGCGAAAGATATTCAGTAGTGAAAATCCATGGCAATTGATTATGGTTGTGTTGTGCTCTGTTTTTTAATCTACTTTTTGAAGATAATTTACCATCCATTGCACTCCGAATTTATCTGTAAATGCACCAAAGTAAGCACCCCAAAAAGTATCCTTTAGTGGCGATGTTACCGTTCCTCCCGATGAAAGCCCATTAAACAGCTTAATAGCTTCTTCTTTGCTCTCTGGACTAATAGATATGTGAAAATTATTTCCAAATATTAGCGATTGCCCCATTGATTCAAGTGCATCTGTCCCCATAAGCAAATTCCCAGGCCCTATTTGTAAACCAACATGCATTACTTTTTGCTTGTCCGCTTCTGACATTAATTCATTATTGGGCATATCCCCAAAGCGTCTTATTCCGCCAACGAAATCAACATCAAATACTGATCTGTAAAAATTAAATGCTTTTTCAGTGTTTCCCATAAAGCCTAAATACGTATTGATCGTTGCCATATTTTGTTTTTTTTAAAATAAATTGCTCTTAAAAGCCAATTTTATAAATATTTCCTTGAGGGGCAATCCAACGATTTGGTAGTGTTCGTCAATAGCACCAAATTTTCGTAAACCACCGAATGTCCTATTTGCTATATACAGTGCTGTGTATCATTTTCACTCTATTTTTCTTTTTGCGATGTTAGATATGCTATTCGTAGTTCACTGAATATTTTACTTGAACAAAATCATTGGCAAACGCAGTCGCTTCAGCTTTTTCTAGTTTAATGTCCTTAAATATTTTTCCAAACAATGAAATCCCTTCGCCTAATAAAATTGGTGCTCGAGTTATTATTATTTCATTGATCAATTTAAGGTTGATAAATGATTGAATTGTTGTTCCTCCATCTACATAGCAATGTGTGTGGCCTTCTTTCTCTAATAAACCAATCAGTTCACTTATGCCACCTGAATACATCTCAACTTTGCCTTTTAAGCCTTCAGGAGCTTCTTTTATGGTAGTGCTCAAAACAATAATTTTCATATCTCCATAAAACCATTGCTCTGGTGTTAAGTCCATATTAGAAATCATTTCCATACACTTACGCCCCATAACCATACAATCTACGGAATCCATAAAAGATTTAAACCCCATATCCTCTGTTGCCATATCAGCGTTTAAGTTACCTGCAGTATGTAACCAATCAACGTTTCCATCTGGTTTCGCAATAAATCCATCTACACTCGTGGCTATGTAAACTGAACATTTCATATTTCGATTTCATTTAATGGCATACCATGGTTTAGTATATGAGAAGTAACGGATTTTTTAGCTCTAACTCTTCGTATGTATGGCTTTGATTTTATTCTTAATCTTTTGTTTTAGCGATTAAATTGCTATTTTTTTATGTTGTCATGTACTGTTAATTTTGGTCTAATTCGAGACATATAACCCCCATAAAATTCTTTGAGAGCTACAACATTGTTGGCACTGTCCCTTTCAAAACGCAGCCGGTCATAAGGCCATTTCTCTATCCAAAAGACTCCATTTCCAAGATTGTACATTCTTTCTCCATTCTTAGGATTTTTATCAAAAGTATAATAAAGGCTTTTGCTCTCATTTTCGTGTACTATGTAAGCAGTTTTATTTTCACTATCTCCAGGAATTAGATATCCGCCGACAAAATCAATGAGATTGTCTTCCAAAACTTCATTTTCTCGAAAATCAGGTTTCTTTTTTTCAAGTGCGATCAAGGCTACCTCAGAAAATATTTGTCGGGCATTTGCCGTAGTCCTATTTGTATTTACCATGGTGACAATCGTAGTGGATATTCGTGGAAAATGAAACATCATACTATAAGTGGTGGCATCGCCTCCTGAATGTCCAAACATTAATTCTCCTTCAAAATCTCCGTTCTTTACTCCAAATCCGTATTCTGAATAGTACCCAGAACTTAAGTAGGTCTTGGCTTTCATTGACTTGAAGGAGTTTTGTGAAATAATAGACCCGTTCATCCATTGATATGGAAATCGGGCTAATTGTAATGCTGTATTTGTCATACCTCCATCACCTTTTATCCAAGGCCAATGTTTCCTTCTCGAGATTTTTCCGTCATTTAGTTGAAAGTGCTCGCTCATTATGGGATCTTCTATGCGCTTTGAAATCAATTGAATGTCAAAACCTGTAGGTTTGTTGATGATTCTATCAATGTTGCCCTGAAATGACTTCTCTGTTGCTCGCTCTACAATCATGGCCATGAGAACAAACCCCGAATTGACATATTTGTAATGAGAGCCCGGTTCAAATTCTAACTCATTAGCGCCAAAGAACTCATAATAGTCTTCTTTCGTCGGACTTTTGCCCGTAGCCATGTACACACTGTCTATTGTAGAAGAATATTCTTTTAAACCAGAAGTCATAGAAATTAAATGACGAAGCCTAATTTTTTCTCCCTGTGTTTGATTTGGAAAATCTGGCAATAAGTATGACAAAGAGTCATCAAGGTCTAGCGTTCCTTCTTCCACCAATTTCATTACAATTGTTGATCCGACCAACTTTGAAATTGATGCCATTAAGAAGTAATGGTCATTGGTTACCGGGATCTGTTGCAATGAATCAACATAACCAAAACTGTTGTTGTACATGACGCTGTCCTTTTTGACTATGGCAATAGAAAAACCCATAACCTTGCCATCATTGACGAATTTTTCACCAATGGAATCAATTCTAGATTCCAAGCCTGAATTATTTTGAGAAATACTTCGTTGCCCTTCCTTACACGCAGTCAGTAAAAGAATGGAAAGTAATAGATAGATGCCATTAATTTTGATAGAATTCATTTTGTTATCAATAGGGTATAACGGTTCGTGTATGATTAGTTGCAGGAAAACGTCCGCAAGATTTTTCGGTTTAGAAATCGGGCCGTATTAAAAGTAGGAAACTTGTCCGAACTTACCGAAGATAAGGGCGCGTATTCTTTTTGTTGGGTAGTTAAGGCTGAACTATGGCCATCTTAAGTTTGATTCTGATTAGATTGAAGCTATAAATCAGAAAGAACAAAAGAGGGTAAACAGGTCTTTACCATAGCTAAATCAGGACTGCCCTATGATGAAAATCATGCGTCGAAATTGAGCTAAAAGAACTTGTTTTTTAACTCAGTTCTTTGTTGTAATGCGTTTTTAATTTATATATTTTCCATATTACGAGTGTTAAACTAACTATTCCAATTAAACCGAAAAATAATAAAATAACAATATCGTAAAGATAAATTGGTCTTAAAGATTCAGTTGACAAGTCATTCTTAATCAATTTGTTAAATGTTTTATGACTATTTAAAATCCAAAAAACACCATATACAGAAAAAACTAAAAAAGTCAGTCCAATTAATATTTTGTATTTCTGATTTTTCATTCCGATAACCTGATTTCAAATTCAGTCACTTTTCCACTAATGATTTCTTTTATTTCGTTCATAGATTTCTGAAACCAAAACTCGGTTTTGACCTTATCATAATAGCTGAAACAAAATTCCATTTCAGTCGCATCAAATCCGCCACAGAAGTTGTCAGTTTGAAATTCATCACAACTTTCAATCTCACTCCATTCAGTCAATGTCAAGTTCCGATTTAGAATGTCTTTGAAAATTTCTAATAGTTCGTTATTGACGGTTAATTTCATTATGGATTTCAGTTTTTCTTAAATGCATTACAACAATTGGCTAAACGTACCCAGGTACGTTTATTTCTTTTTTATGAATACTAATCTAGGGGATTTTTAATGGTTTCAAAAGTATTTGTGGCCACATGGGTATATAACTCCATTGTTTTACTTGAGCTGTGCCCGAGCAATACCTGTATTTGCCTTAAATCAGCACCCGATTCCAGTAAGTGGGTTGCAAAACTATGCCTTAATATATGGGGCGTGACCTTTTTTCTTATCCTCGCTTTTTCGGCAGCGGACCTAACTATTTTTAGAACACTCGCTCCACTATATGGATCCCCCCTGGCCCTTCGAACAAATATACTTGTGGCTTATATTTGATATAATATCGTCTTAGATCACTAAGAGCGGTTTTAGATAGCAAAGTCTGCCTATCCTTATTCCCTTTAGAGCTTTCAACGCTTACTAGCATTCGTTTACTATCGATATCATTTAGTTTTAGGTTCAATTGTTCACTTCTTCTCAGTCCTGAACCATAGAGCAATTGTACAATACAGCGATGTTTTAGGTTATTGGTGTTTTGGCAAGACCATATGGCAAATTAAACTCTACAAAATGGTTTCTATTTGGTACAAAATGAACATAAAATAGAATTGACTGTTGTTCAACCCCCAAAAAATAGTGCCCAGAAAAATAAAAAAAGGAACCCCATGTCTTGAGATTCCTTTTGATCACTTGTAGCGAGAGAGGGACTTGAACCCTCGGCCTCCGGGTTATGAATCCGACGCTCTAACCAGCTGAGCTACCTCGCCATCTTCTGATAAGCGGCTGCAAATATAATTCTATTTTTTCGCCGAATCAAAATTCACAATTAATTTATTAATTGCTATTTATTTTTTTATATTACCGAATTATAGCAACAACAAAATAGATAACGAACAAAGAATGAGTGATAAAACAAAATTTGAAATAGAGTTTGTAATACAATCGTCACCACAATTGCTCTATCAATATATATCGACACCATCTGGTTTGTCTGAATGGTTCGCCGATAATGTGAACTCACGAGGGGAGCTCTTTATTTTTATATGGGACGGTACAGAAGAAAATGCTAAACTCTTAAAACGTAAAAGCGATGAGTTTGTAAAGTTCGCTTGGGAAGAGAATGACGACGACAGTTACTTTGAAATGCGCATCATTGTTGACGAAATCACAAAAGATGTCTCCCTTTTTATCACTGATTTTGCCGAAGATGATGAAATAGACGAGGCAAAAATGCTTTGGGAAAACCAAATATCAGATCTAAAACAAGTCTTGGGCTCAAAATAGAAGAATCCATATTTCAAACGTATCTTTGGTCCCGCTAAAAACGGGACTTTTTTTATGGTAAACTTTAATGGTACATTGCTTGCAGAAGATGAGAATTTTCTAAATGGTGACAACCGCGGCCTACAATATGGCGATGGGCTCTTTGAGACCTTGCGCGTAGTGAACGGAAAACTGTTTTTTTGGGAAGACCATTATTTTCGCCTTATGGCCAGTATGCGTATTTTACGAATGGAGATTCCCATGCAGTTTACCATGGAGCACCTTGAAGCCGAGGTACTAAAGACCATTACGGCAAAGGAGCTGCAAAATAATGCGGTACGTGTTAAAATTTTAGTTTTTAGAAATACGGGCGGGCTTTATGCGCCCACTGATAATAATGTACAATACGTTATTACCGTAAAACCGCTGACGGCACCTTTTTATGTGCTAACCGAACAACCCTATGAGGTAGAGCTTTTCAAAGACTTTTACCTAAATGCCGATATGTTGTCAAACCTAAAGACCACCAATAAACTACTAAACGTTGTGGCAGGGGTATATTCCCAAGAAAATGGCTATCAGAACTGTTTATTGCTGAACCAAAAGAAACAGGTGGTCGAGACCATAAATGGCAATCTGTTCTTGGTCAACAAAAACATCATCAAAACACCGCCATTGGAAGATGGTTGCTTGAACGGTATACTTAGAAAGAAATTGATTGAACTGCTAGAAGCACTTGAAGACTATGAAATCTTAGAAGCTTCCATATCGCCTTTTGAGCTTCAAAAGGCTGATGAGCTATTTTTGACGAATACCATTTTGGGTATCGTGCCCATAACCAAATACCGAAAAAAAGAATTTGCTACGGCCACTGCTAAAAACCTCATAGGAAAACTGAACGCCCGTGCACGATTGGCTTAGTTCAGCGTGGGATTTTCAGGGGCATTGGACCAAATCAGGTAGTCACCGCCCAATTCGACCATTTTCTCTTTCCAAAAAGCCGAAGAGGACTTTTCTATAATACTACTTTCATACTCGTTTTTGACCACGACCCAAGACTTTGAGGTCAGCTCTTGGTGCAATTGTAACGAGGCCCAACCAGAATACCCTAAGAAAAAACGAATATCAGCTTCGGTAATCTCTAAATTATTGACCAATTGAATGGTCTTCTCAAAGTTACCGCCCCAATAGATGCCATCAGAGATTTCAATACTGCCCTCGATAAGATGCGGTACTTTATGAATAAAATATAAGTTATCTTGTTCTACCGGGCCGCCATTGTAGACCTTGAACGGCACATCAATTTCGTTGACCAAGTCGCAGATGTCATACTCTAAAGGTTTGTTCAGAATAAAACCAACGGAACCTTCTTCATTATGCTCTGCCAACAACACCACAGAGCGGTTGAAAGATACATCGCCCGTTAAGGCAGGTTCAGCAATCAATAATTTTCCTTTTTCTGGTTCAGGACTCAGCATAACGTAAGTAGTTACTTCTTAAATGTAAGATATTATGTGATAACTACAAAAAGTCATTAAACAAAAAAGCACTTCAATAATGAAGTGCTTTTCAGTGTGATAAAATATAATTATTAGTTTACAGCATTACCTAGTTCAGTACCTGCTTTAAACTTAACAACATTTTTAGCTGCAATCTTGATAGTTTGTCCTGTTTGAGGATTTCTACCTTCTCTTGCATTTCTTCTAGAAACAGACCAAGATCCGAAACCTACTAGAGAAACTCTGTTTCCTTTTTTAAGAGAACCTTCAACGTTTCCTAAGAAAGATTCCAATGCCTTTTTGGCTGCTGCCTTCGTGATGCCAGCATCAGCTGCCATTGCATCGATTAATTCTGTTTTGTTCATAATGGAATTAAATTAATTGTTGTTAAAATAATTTTAATGCTAAACAAATTTATACGGATTTAGCGTTGAGGCAAGTGTTACCAAGGGAAATCGGCGTTTTTGTTGATAACTTGGGGTGTTTGTTGATAAAACCGGACTTTTTTCCGCAGATTTCGGTAGCCTAGTCATAGTAAGGGCTTAGCGCATATAAGCTTCTTTTTCAACCGAAAACCCATTAAGAACTTCTTTGATGGCCATTTTACGTTTACCGGGCAATTGTACCTCTAATAAATTGATATAGCCATCTTTAACGGCTACTTTTAGGTGTTGCTTATCTGCGATTACGGTACCAAAACGTAACTGGTGTGCTTCGACCATGGGTTCGGCACCATAAATTTTCAATGTAATGTCTTCTTTGGTATTGGTCAATGTGGTCCATGCGGTAGGATAGGGGCTAAGCCCCCTGATATGGTTGTAAACATTGTGCAATGGCTTGGACCAGTCAATTTTACAGGTCTCTCGATATATTTTATGGGCAGGTTTTAGGGTTTGGTCCTCTGGCTGCTTGGTCAAGGTGACCGCATTGTCTTCAATAAGGGCGACCGTTTGAACAATAACCTCTGCTCCCAGATGCATTAGTCGGTCATGAAGTTGGCCTGCCGTTTCATTGGGTGATATCTCGGTCGCTTTCTGCAATATCATTTGACCGGTATCGATCTTTTCATCAATAAAGAAGGTGGTTACCCCAGTTTTGGTCTCTCCATTGATGATGGCCCAGTTAATTGGCGCGGCGCCCCTGTATTGCGGTAGCAGTGATGCGTGAAGGTTGAACGTGCCAAATTTGGGCATTTGCCAAACTACTTTTGGCAACATCCGAAATGCTACCACAATTTGTAGGTTGGCTTCTAGGGCAGCTAGTGATGCTATGAACGCCTCACTCTTTAAATTGGTTGGCTGTAGAACGGGCAACCCCTTTTCAAGAGCGTATTTTTTAACTGCCGATTCTTGTAGTTTACGTCCACGACCTGCTGGCCTATCAGGTGCAGTGACCACACCTACCACCGTATAATTATTTTCTAAGAGGTGGGCGAGTCCGGCTACGGCAAACTCTGGCGTTCCCATAAAAACAATTCGTAAATCGCGTTTCTCAGTTGTTGCGCTCATATTCATTGGTATGGTTTACTTTAATCGTTTCTTCCTCTGACAGTTCTCTAAGTGCCAGTAAGATGTCCTTCTCATCAAAACCCAATTGCGCCACAATTGCCCGTGCCGATTTAGGTTTGGAATCCAGTGCTTTAACAATCAGGCCCTTGACTTGTGTTAAATTGCGGTACACTTTACTATCATTGCTGCAAATATCACAATTACCGCACGCTTTTTGTTCTTGTCCAAAATAGTTTAGGATAAAAACACTGCGACAAACTGCTATATTTTCAACATAAGCAAGCATACGTTGTAAATGGTGTAGTTTGGTTTGGTTGAGCGCATCTATCTTTTTTGCGAACCTGTTGATGGTTTTTTCATCTTCCCTCGGCGTTAAAAAAGTAAGCTCTAAATCTTCATTGCCCATTTGACAGATGGCAATTTCATCTGCATGTAATTTTTCCAAAACTGTTTTTATGGTTTTTTCGCTTTGGTTTGTTTTTTTGGCCAGCAAGTAGGTATTGATGCGTGTTTCGTAATCAAAAATACCGCCATAGGTACGCAATAGGGTCAGTACGACCTGAGCGATGGAACTATTGCCTTCAAGATACGTGAAGATACCTTCTTTGGGTGCAATAAACTGCACGGTAGTTTTTTGGTTTACCGCTGCCGATAGCGCCAATACCGAGTTTTGGTCCAAAAGGCGCAGCGCGCTGTACGCAATCAAGGGATTGAACTGGTAACGATGGCAGAAGGCATTGAAATTTAACCCGAAGACCATACCGCTGCCTTCACCATAAGCGATTTGCAAGTACGCGTTTAACCTGGCATACAGTGTTTTGACAAAGGCAGCATCGGGCAAGGTCTGTAAAAACTGTTTTTCGGCCTGAACCTTATCTTGCGGATTTGTCAACAACAATGCTCGTGATGGTCGACCATCGCGTCCTGCTCGACCGGCCTCTTGAAAGTAGTTTTCAATACTATCGGGCAATTGAAAATGTATGACCTGGCGCACATCAGCTTTATCGATCCCCATGCCAAAGGCATTGGTCGCAACCATAATTCGGGTTTCGTCATTGAGCCATGCCTGTAAACGCGTTTTCTTTTCAACCTTGGCGAGGCCACCGTGGTAAAAAGTGGCGTGGTATCCATTTTTGTTCAGGTAATCGGCTACTTCGACCGTTTTTCGTCGGGTGCGCACATATATAATGGCACTATTGTTGTCAGCTTTAAGTGCCTGTAGCAGATGGTATCTTTTGTCTTCCGTATTTTTTACCGAAAAGAAGATGTTCTTCCGCTCAAAAGTATCGTTGGATATAAAGGGGTCCCTTAGCCTTAAAGATTCAATGATGTCTTTTGTGACATCAGCGGTTGCGGTAGCGGTCAAGGCTACCATGGGAACTTCAGGATGCAGCTCTCGTATCACCGAACATTGCAAGTAAGCCGGTCTAAAATCATGCCCCCATTGCGAAATACAATGCGCCTCGTCAATCGCAATCAAATTGACGTTCATTTCTTGCATGCGTTCTTGCACCAGCGTTTGTTGTAGGCGTTCTGGCGATATGTAAACAAACTTATAGTTACCGTAAATACAATTGTCCAACAAATCGTTCAAGGCGTCAAAAGAGATTCCTCCGGTCAAGGCGATTGCTTTGACACCTTTTTTTTTAAGTTCGTCCACCTGATTCTGAATCAGGGCAACCAAAGGTGAAACGACCACGCAGATGCCATCTTGTGCCAGTGCCGGTAACTGATAGCACAGTGATTTACCTCCGCCGGTCGGCATCAGGGCGACAACATCATTGCCCTGCAAAAGCTCTTGAACAATCTGTTCTTGAGAACCCCTAAAGGTGTCATAACCCCAATAGTTTCGTAATATGTCTTTCGGTTGCTGTAGCACTATATTGAATTTAACGTATTCAATATAAATGAAATACGTTGTTCAATTGAAGTTTTGGGTACGATGATGGGTTGGTATCCAAATCGTTGGTAGGCCTCCATCAAATGTGAATGTAGGGCCTCGGCTTCTTCAAAGGTCTCTAACCGTTCATTGTCAGAAACATAGATGGCTTTCCATGGGGGCATAATGAACAGGGCGTCATATTGATGGGCGGCCGTGGCGTTTTCAAAATCGATGCCATAATCTTGTTTAAAGTAATCCATGTAGGCCAAAACATCGGGGATCCCCCTATCAAAAAAGCTAAATGTCTCTGTTGAGTTATCAGCTGCCCTAAAGTGTTTGATCCGCCCCGCTAACAATTGCCTGTTGAATTCAAAGGGATCATCTACAAAAACCAGGGGGTTCGATACTTGCTTTTTTGTGGTACCATTATTTTTTGCCTGTGCGGTCATGGACCGTATAATTTCGTGAAAGCAACGATACCCTTTTGCCTCGAGGCCTTCGACCACTTTTGTTTTTCCGGTACCGGGCGCACCGGTTATGACAATTCGTTTTGAGTTCAAAAACTAAATTTTAAGATGGGGTCAATAATTATCGCCATGGCAAAAATATTGATTTTAGACGGGTTATATTTGTAAAAAATAGCCCATGAACGAGAAGCAATCAGAAGAGTTTTATTCGAGATTAAAAGAACAATTGCTCGAAAATGGTAAATGGCCGTCAAATTACCTTTATAAGTTCATTGTGCCCACTGATGATGACAAAACTGCTGAAATCAAAAAGGTTTTCGATATTCCGGGAGCGGTATTAGAATCAAAACAATCAAAAAAGGGCACCTACACCAGTATTTCGGTTACCGTGAACATGAAAAATCCTGACGCGGTCATTGAAAAGTATAAGGCCGTATCGCATATTGAGGGCCTAATTTCGTTATAAACCCATTAAGACTAGTATAATTTTAGTATTTTGCGGGCGTTAAGCAGCTACTTCCTGCGAATACTAATTAATAAACTTTCCAGTTTGAATCCAGTAGAAACTTTAGAATACAATACAGAGCGTGCGCATTTGATCATACCAGAGTACGGACGTCATTTTCAAAAAATGGTAGACCACGCGGTATCCATTGAAGATAGAGAAGAACGAAATAAAATAGCCAAGGCCATTATCAGTGTAATGGGAAATTTACAGCCCCATTTGCGCGATGTGCCCGATTTTCAACATAAACTTTGGGATCAGTTGTTTATCATGTCCGATTTTAAATTGGATGTTGATTCGCCCTTTCCCATTACATCAAAAGAAGTACTGCAGCAACGGCCTGAGCCGTTGGAATATCCGCAGAACCATCCGAAATATCGCTTTTATGGCAACAACATCAAAAGAATGATTGATGTTGCCGTAAAGTGGGAGAAAGGTGATTTACGTGACGGATTGGAATATGCCATTGCCAACCACATGAAAAAGTGCTATCTGAACTGGAACAAAGATACGGTTGAGGATTCGGCAATTTTTGCACATTTGAAAGAATTGAGCGACGGAGAGATCGATTTGGCACCAGATGGGGAAAACCTTACGGAGAGCAGTCAATTTTTGAAGAACCGCATTCAAAAATCAAACCGAAACCATACCAGTAAAAAGGGCCAACGTAGTAACAGAGGTAAAAAGAGATACTAATTTCTTACATAAGACTTTAAATGGGAACATTTAGAATTGAGGGTGGTCACCAATTAAAAGGAGAAATCACCCCACAAGGCGCAAAAAACGAAGCACTTCAAATTCTTTGCGCAGTTTTATTGACAGCAGAAAAAGTTACCATTCACAATATACCCGACATCGTCGATGTCAACAAATTGATTGCACTCTTAGAAGATTTGGGCGTCAAAATTCAAAAAAGGGGCAAGGGCTCTTATACGTTCAAGTCTGATGATATCAACCTAGAGTATCTACAATCAGAACAATTTAAACAAGATGGTCGTGGCCTACGTGGCTCCATAATGCTGGTCGGCCCATTACTGGCACGATTTGGCCAAGGGTACATTCCCAAGCCCGGAGGTGATAAAATAGGCCGTAGACGCTTAGACACACATTTTGAGGGCTTCATTAAATTGGGGGCAAAGTTCCGTTACAATCGAGAAGAACATTTTTATGGTGTGGAGGCGAAAAAATTAAAGGGCACCTACATGCTCTTAGATGAGGCTTCTGTTACCGGAACTGCCAACATTGTGATGGCCGCCGTACTTGCAGAAGGGACCACAACCATCTACAATGCGGCTTGTGAGCCTTATTTACAACAATTGTGCAAGATGTTGGTGCGTATGGGTGCCAAAATCAGTGGCATCGGTTCAAACCTATTGGTCATCGAAGGTGTGGACACCTTGGGCGGTACTGAACATACCATGTTGCCTGACATGATTGAAATTGGCAGTTGGATCGGCCTTGCCGCAATGACCAAAAGTGAATTGACCATCAAAAATGTAAGTTGGGACGATTTGGGCCAAATACCGACCGCTTTTCAAAAACTCGGAATACAATTAGAACGTAAGGGCGATGATATCTACATACCCAGGCATGAAAAGGGCTATCAAGTGCAAAACTACATTGATGGGTCTATTTTGACCATAGCAGATGCGCCATGGCCCGGACTCACGCCTGATCTATTAAGTATTTTGCTCGTTGTGGCCATACAGGCGAAGGGTGAAGTGGTCATTCATCAAAAAATGTTCGAAAGCCGCTTGTTCTTTGTGGACAAACTTTTGGATATGGGTGCTAAAATTATTCTTTGTGACCCGCACCGTGCCACTGTAATAGGACACAATTTTCAATCGACCCTAAAGGCCACAGTGATGACTTCACCTGATATTAGAGCCGGTGTATCACTATTGATTGCTGCTTTATCGGCCAAGGGAACATCAACTATTCATAACATTGAACAGATTGACCGTGGTTACGAAAGTATCGATGAGCGTTTGCGCGCCATTGGGGCTAAAATCGATAGGGTATAACAACCTGAAATACCGCAATTAAGAATACAACTGACCAGATTAAGGTACGGTACCAGTTTTTTTGTACCAGTTTTTTGGTGAGAGGGTTCAACTCTTTACCCATTGCCTTATCCACCGCGGCATGTAAGGGTATAAAAATACCAAATGTAAGTAGCCAAGTGGTGATTATCAGTAGTAGCTTGAACATGTTTAAAGCTGAAAATGCTGATATTACATTGAAAAGATTGAACAACAGTTGACCTAACATCAAGGGCAATACCACAAACGTGACTCTTTTGGTATACACCTTGTGCCAGTTTTTGAGCATATCTGATGTGTAGTGACAAAAACTCGGATAGATTACCAGCTGTACCAACCAAACAAGTACAAAAACACCTGTGTCAAAAATTAATATTGCGACGTTATACAAGCAGACTTAGTTTGAAAAAAGAATTTCCTTCACATTAGAGAAAAAAGGTAACACCAGTTTGTTCTTATGTTCAAAAACATTCGATTGGTTGATGAAAGAATCAATTTGACCCATTTTTAAGTGTGCAGAATGTCCATTTTGACCATAATCGTGAAAGGCCATACTCCAAGTATTGAAGAGCCGTTCACCATTGTTTTCCTTCTCAATGATTTCGACACTGTGATGCCTTGGGTCTTTCGAAATTTTTTGGAACAGCTCGTTGACTTCCTCTTCTTCACCCTCTAGGAGCTGAATAAAATGTGAATTGTGGTACAAGAGGCAACCAGTGATTCCATGCTCGATATTGTATTCTTTTGCGTTGCTAAGCATACTATAGATTTCTGGTAGAACAAAAGAATCATCTGCAACCGAACGGTAAACAAGCGAATACATGATATAGCTGTTATTGGTGATTGAATTTTAAATATAATTCAAATTTTGTTTAACACTAAATTTTGATAAGGAAAATTGACGAAAAGCAATTTGTAATAGCTTTTTCTTTATTTTAATGGCGTTATGAGCATATTTATGATAGTTGTTTGTATGAAATAGCAGTGTATTACTATTAAACAAAAATGATTTATGGAGTTGCCAGATTTGATGGGTTGCCCATCACGTGACAGATTCAAACCATTGCGTGGTTCCGTGTCCACCAGTTCAAAAATGGTTGGAAAATTGAAACCCATTGGCCTCAGAACATATTGTAATTGGCCGTGAGTTAAAGGTTAATTTCATTTCTCTACCAGTTTTCCATCCGGATACTTTGCGAAACGCCCTTTTTGCTTGTCATGCACATTATCAGGATAGGGCCAAGGCCAACCCCCAAATTGGGTCAAACGGTATTCGTCCATGGCCTTTTGTATTTCTTCATCAGTGTTCATGACAAAGGGACCATATTTGGCCACTGGTTCGTTGATAGGTTTGCCCTGCAGCATTAAAAAATGTGCCTCCTTTGTGCCAGTTTTAAAAGTAACTTCTTGCGTAGCATCCAGTACAATACCAAAATTCGGATTCACTTTCCGTTCTCCGAAGTAAACCTCAGAACCTTCATAAAAATATAGGGTCCTTGAAACTTCGGTGGTCGCTTTTGGTAAGGTGAACTCCGATTCTTCCTTAACGTGAATATTCCAAATGGCAACTTCATTGTCAGTATTTGCAGCCCATGAATTTGGCGCGGGATCATTGGCTTGGTGACCGTTAAAACTTCCGGCAATGACCTTGATCCGCGCATTTTCCGTTTGTACAACAGGAATGTCTTCATGCCATAACATTTTAAAATGGGGTGCCGTGAATTTATCAGCTTTGGGCAGATTCAGCCATATTTGAAAAAGCTCTAACGGATTCTCAGCATCATCATTAAGTAAAGGAAACATTTCAGAATGCTGTACGCCACTACCAGCGGTCATCCATTGTACGTCACCCTCACCAAAACGGCCAGCAGCCCCTAATGAGTCTGAATGGTCACAATACCCTTTGTTGACAATGGTAATGGTTTCAAACCCACGATGGGGGTGGTATGGAAACCCAGGAATGGTCGATCCATGGTACATACGCCACCCATCTTTAATGGTAAAGTCATTTCCGATGTTTCGACCCTCTAAAAGCTTTGGGTCAGGGCCCATTTCGCCATTGCCCTTGGGATAATGGTCTAAATGATAGACACAAAATAGAAAAGGGTCTTGTGTTTGCCAGGGAAATCCTAAGGGTATGGTCTGTATAATTGCGTTGCTCATGGTTTATATTTTGAGGTTTTGTTTTCTCTAATCAAAGTACAGCGTATCTGGTTAGAAAAATCGATTTTTTAATGCTTGCCGGTATTGATCTCTACCCAATACCCGTCAGGGTCTTGCAGGTAAATCTGTTGTACACCATCACTGCTAACGGTGACTGAACCTTTACTACTTGACCGGTCATAAAAATCAACGCCTTTGGCCATTAAGTGTTCAATCACGCCTTCTAGATCTTGGGTCGATAGACATAAGTGAATATCCTTGTCTTTTTTAAACTCAATACCATCTTTTTTTACAAGATGTAATTGCGTATTGCCACGAACCTGAAACCGCCTTAGTCCAAGTGCGCGATTTGGATCCGGAATTTCTGCCAACTTTAAGACGTCACGATAGAAATCACCGGTAGCTATCAAATTGGTAACCACTAATGATTGATGGTCAAAATGATAGTCAAAGCCATCATTTAGTGCTTTGAACTGGGTTTCTAAATAGATTTGGTTCCATTTTCCATCAGACCAATTGCCTACCTTAAAATTATAGGTGTTGGCATTGACGTATTCCCATGCATCGGTTACCGCTGCTCCTTGATAATTGTAGGTGTAGATGATGTTTTTGTCATTGAAAGTCACCTCTCCTTGGGTAAGTCCTCCAAAGACATCAAACTCCCAAAAATGTAATTTGCCATCTGCAACATCAAACCTTCGAATACCATGGTTTCTATCCCCATACTTGGTCTGCTGCCGATCGGCAAATCCTTTGGCTTCAGTGAATACTACTGTGCTGTCCAATCCATATTTGAAAGTTATCTCTTGCTTAAATTTAGAACCATCGCCCCAGTTGCCTTCGGCATACCAGGTTTTATCCATTAAAGGCTCGAAACCGGACAAGGGGTTGTCTTGGGCATGGCCAACCGAAAAAAGGAGTATAACAAATAAGATTGTTGTATTATGGCGTAAGTGCGTCAATTTGTTTTTGCACTTCATCGGCTTCTGCATATTTATTGTCACTTTCCGTTCTGTTTATTTTTGACAGTTCAAAAGCTTCCTTCATGAGCTTTTGATACTTCTCTTGTAATTTTTCTACCTCTGTTTTCTTTTTGAACAATCTGAACATAGCAATTTTTGGTTTCTTAGTTTTCTCCAATCGGTGGAGGGCCGTCAATCATGGGCTCATAGACTTCATCGCCCTTTCTCATTTTAAATTCTTCGGTGACCTTATCTATTAATTTTTGGTTTTCAAAAAGGTCAACCATGGTCATGGACATAGCTTTTGAAGCGTAGACCATACCTTTATGGCCAATGCTCATGGCACCGCAAGCCACAACGGCCCATGAATGCCAAGGGGTATCTTTAGGCGCCACCGTGACCCCGAGATTGATGTTGGGTACATTCCAACTAACATCGCCCACGTCCGTAGACCCACCACCCGGGGTCTCTAGGGTTTCTCGCAAGGGGTAAATCTTACTGTCCATACCAATTTCTGGTTTTCCTGTAGCTTTTTGAATGGCCTTGCCAAAAGTTGTTTCTTCATCGGTATAGCCAATGGGGCCCAATAATTCTAAGTTCTTCTGCATGATTTCGCCACCAGAACGGTTGACCAAAGTCTCATAGATGCCAGAGACCAATGAAATTTCATAGTCTACATTGGCCATGATCGCAGCACCTTCTGCCATAGCTTTGACACGCTCATAGGTAGGCAACATCACTTTACGCTTTGGGTCACGTACCCGAACCCAAAGTTTGGCATAGTCGGGTACAACATTGACCACTTGTCCACCATCTTGAATATGATAGTGAATACGTGAGCTTGGTAAAATATGTTCTCTATAGTAGTTTATACCGTTTGTATATAGTTCAAGGGCATCAGAGGCACTACGTCCATTCCATGGGTCCGCTGAGGCATGCGCCGCCTGTCCGTGAAACTCCACAATAAAATCAATGAGCGATAGTCCACTTTGTACATCGGCCTCAATACTGGAACCTGGATGCCAACTAATGTTTACATCAACATCATTCCAAAGGCCGGCCTTGACCATCCACACTTTGGCGAAATATTTTTCTTCTGCCGGAGTGCCCAAGAACTTCACTGTACCTTTTATTTTACCAGCTTCCATTAGTTCTTTTATGGCGATAGCAGCTCCAAGACTGGCGGTACCGAACATATTGTGCCCACATCCATGACCGGCGGCATCAGGTTTCAGCGGTTCTTTCTTAGGGCTTATTTTTTGAGAAAGCCCGGGAAGGGCATCAAATTCACCCAAAATACTGATAACTGGACTTCCTGAACCGTAGGTGGCCGTAAATGCCGTTGGAATATCCGCAACGCCACGGGTAACCTTAAGTCCATTTTTTTCTGCATAATCGGCCAATACTTTTGAAGAGCCGGTTTCATTAAAAGCGGTTTCAGCCAAGGCCCAAATGGAATCACTGATTTTGATAAGTTGTTCTTTGTGGTTTTCAACAGATGCAATGACGGCTTTTTTATTTGAGTTCATCTTTTGTGCGCTGATGGAAATACTTAGGGCCAAAAAGGTGATTAGTAAAACATGTTTTTTCATTGTTATGCTCTTTAGGTTGGTAATTCTTACGCTTAAAGATACTGAAACTTGATTTAGACAAAACATACGGTTATGATTTGACCAGATGCCGATGTGCGTTGCAAAACATGTAAAGAAATGACCGTCAAATTGCCTATTTTGAGGGTATGGCCTCATCCTATGGCCTCTTTATAAATCTTTAGACAGCGTTCACGTGCCATTTTGTGATCGACCATTTTGGTGGGGTAGGTGAGTTCTTGCAGTTCGGGCACCCACTTGTTGATGTATTCTTTTTGTTTGTCGAACTTGTCAACTTGGGTCATGGGATTGAAAATTCTAAAGTAAGGAGCCGCATCAACGCCACTGCCCGAAGCCCATTGCCAGTTGCCTACATTCGCGCTCATGTCATAATCTAAAAGTTTTTCTGCAAAATATGTCTCTCCCCAACGCCAGTCAATCAATAGGTGTTTGCACAAAAAACTAGCGACCAGCATACGCACACGATTGTGCATGTAGCCTGTTTGGTTGAGTTCGCGCATACCGGCGTCTACTAGGGCATAACCAGTTTGACCATTTTTCCATTTCTCAAACTCTGCCTCATTGTTTCGCCATTCGATGCGATCGTACTTTGGCTTGAACGCTTCTTTATAAGTATAGGGAAAGTGCCATAAAATCTGCATAAAGAACTCCCGCCATATCAACTCGCTCCAAAAAACCTCATTTTCTTCTTGAATGGCCTTCTTGACCATTTTCCTGATGGATACCGTACCAAAACGTAAATGTGGCCCTAGCCTAGAGGTACCATTTTCTTTTGCAGGAAAATTGCGGGTAGCTTCATAGTTTTGTATCAGATCTTTGGTCACTACATAATCAGGTACTTTGATTCTAGCGGGTTCAAAACCGATATCGGCCAAGCTCAAATCAGGTAGTTGTAAATCGCAAATAAAACTGTCGAAATTCAATTCATATTCTACCAAATCGGTAGATGGATTGAACTTTTCTTTCCACTTGTTCTTAAACGGTGTATATACTACATAAGGCTTCCCATCACCTTTGACCACTTCTTCTTTTTCAAAAATAACCTGGTCTTTAAAGGTTTTAAATTGAGTGCCGTTTTTTTTTAGCAATTCATCTATTTGAGCATCCCTTTTTCTAGCATAGGGTTCATAGTCATGATTGGTGTAAACCTTATCAACGGTATAGTTTTTTAAAAGCGTTTTAAATACGGTTTTAGGCGTTCCGTTATAGATACCAATACCCGATTTGTTTTTTTGTTTTAATTCGGTATTCAGCTGCTGCAGTGTATTGTGCAAGAAGTTGACCCGTGCATCATCTTTGGGCAACTTGTCCAGAATTTCCTTGTCAAAAATAAATATGGGAAGAACCCGACTGCTCCCCTTCAGGGCGTGGTACAACCCCACATTATCGTGTAATCGCAAATCACGACGAAACCAAAATAAGGAAACTTTTTTAGCCATTGATTAGGATATGTTCAGTGTTGACATGCCACCATCAACGCCCAAAACTTGACCGGTGACCCATGTGCTTTTTTCGCTCAATAAGAATACGGCCAAGTTGGCAATATCTTCAGCTTGGCCAACTCGTTTTAACGGGTGGCGATTTGACATCATTTCCCGCTTTTTATCATTGTTCAAAAGTCTTCCGGCGAGCGGTGTATCGACCAATGATGGTGCGATGCAGTTGACCCTGACTTTTGGTGCATATTCAGCGGCCAATGATTTGGCAAAACCTTCAATAGCTCCTTTAGCGGCGGCCACGCTTGTATGAAAGGGCATACCTGTACTGACCGCGACCGTACTGAAAAAGACCATGCTCGAACCTTCTGCCATTCTTGGGATGATAGCTTTGACCACATTGACCAATGAAAAGAAATTGAGCTCCATTTCTTCTTTAAAAACATCAATGGAAAGCATTTTTAATGGCTTTAAGTTAATGCTACCAGGGCAGTAGGCAAAACCATGTATTTCTTTAGGAAGCTGTGATTCATCAAGTGTATCGGTCGTTGCATCAAACTTGATATAGTTGACGTCCAAGTTGTACAGTTCTTCATTGGTTCTTGAAGCTACATAAACTGTATGTTCATCATGCAGTGTCTTGGCCATTTCAAATCCGATTCCATGAGAACCACCAATAAGTAAAATATTCTTGGACATATTATATTGTTTTCATTTCTAATTTGTTGGTGTATCCTTGAAGGCTGCCAAACAACTGTTTCAACTTTTCTTCCCGAAAAGTAAAAATTGCTTTGAGCTGCTTCTTGACAAGTATAGGATGGGCAATTTGACCCAATACCCCGAAGGGAATCTTGTAATCAATGATATCTTCCATTTCAATACCATCATCAACTTCATTGATAAAGTGTTTGTGATGCCAAAGGGCATAGGGGCCAAATCGTTGTTCGTCAACAAAGTACTCCCCCTCTTTTACATGGGTAATCTCTGTCACCCATTTTGTTGTAAACCCTGAAAAAGGACTCACTTTGTATTGAATAATTTGACCTGGATACATGGGCCGCTCAACACCAGATAAAATATGGAAACCCATATGTTCAGGGGTGATGACCTTCAGGTTTTTTGGGTCTGACAGAAATTCCCAAGCCCTGTTCTTAGAAATTGGGAATCCCTGTTTAGCGCGAAGTCGATATAGCTTCATTCGTTAGTTTTAACAAAACTAGCTACAATATTGTTTAATAAAAAATAAAAATAGTTAAACAAATTAGAAACTCTAATCAATCCTTGAGAACAGCTATGTAATTACATCGTAATTTCCGGAGTCTTGTCCAATCCATACTACTCACTATCACTTAGTTGACTATTTTTAATCTAAATTCGGTTCAGTGCACAAGAGTTTGGTATATATCGTATTTGCCTTTGCTCCATTTTTATGGGGACAGTCAGATATCGCCATCATCGGTACATTGCCTCAGACGGTTGCAGAAACGTCGGGGCTATTGGCCCACAACGGAAAGTTAATTACCCATAATGATTCGGGCAATGCGGCTGAACTCTATGAACTAGACCCGGTAACATTGCAAATAACCCGAACTATAACGGTGGTCAATGCCATTAATACAGATTGGGAAGATATCACGCAAGATGCCCAGTTTATCTATATCGGCGACATTGGTAACAACAATGGTGACAGGCGCAATTTAAAAGTCTTTAAAATTGCAAAATCCGATTTTGATTCTTCTGACACCGTCACCGCAGAAGAAATCACTTTTAGTTACGAAGACCAAACTGATTTTGAAACCGTGGCCGATAGTGATTTTGATGCTGAAGCGTTGTTTTTGATTGGTAAAGACCTCATTGTACTTACCAAACAATGGCAACGACAAGGTACGGTTGCATATCGCATCCCCAATACGCCTGGCACCTATACAGCGGAGCGGTTGGGCGGCTATCAGATTGACGGTTTGGTGACCGGTGCCACATATGACGAGAGCAACGGCCGCCTGTTTCTTGTGGGCTATAGTACCTTACTTGCGCCTTTTTTCGTGAACATTTCAGGGTCCAATACCAATGCGGTGTTTGGTGATATGCAAACGAAGTCAGAACTTGCCATTGGTGCAGCTCAAGTAGAAGCAATAACCCGTACTTCGGATGGACAGTTTTATATCACCTCAGAAGAGTTCAACAGTCCGCCAATATTAAGTTCTGCTTCACGGCTTTTTAGGTTTACCTTAGATGAAAATCCTGAAGAAGAGGAGGAAGAACCACAAGATGCTTCAGAACCACCTTCGACCAAAGAAGCACTGATTGTTTACAAGACCTTTGGTTCAAACAACTTGAACTATCAGCTGAATACGGAACGGACGGTCACCGCGATGGGCGTTTTTGATGCCTCGGGCCGCTTGGTATCTTATGTTCCATTAGAGCGAATCACCGAAACCTCTGTTGATTTGTCAAGTCTTGACCAAGCATTGTACTATCTTACCTTCTTTTTGGTTGACGACATCATATCAGCACCTTTTGTCAAAGATTAGAGTTCTCATTTAAGTCTTTCTTAACAGATGCAGCATCCCTTTATCGCTAGTTTTGTATACTTAGCAAATCTAAAAACACTTGAAAATGAAAAAATTAATTTTAGTTGCAATGATAGCTTTGGTATCATTGTCAGCAGAAGCCCAGATGCAGACGCCCCAACCGAGCCCAAGACAGAAAATTTCGCAACAGGTCGGTCTGACCGATGTGGCCATTGCGTATTCACGGCCTTCAATGAAGGGCAGAACTATTTTTGGCGATTTGGTGCCCTATGATGCGCTTTGGAGAACCGGTGCTAACCAAAACACTACGGTTACGTTTGGTGATGATGTCACTGTGGGCGGAAAAGAATTGAAAGCAGGCTCTTATGCCATTTACACCAAACCAGGTGAGGCTGTTTGGGAAGTTATTTTCTATATGGATACCAACAACTGGGGAACACCTCAAAATTGGGATGCGTCAAAAGTGGCCGCCACCGTTAAAACGGAGGTTCTTCCTATGGAAATGCCTGTTGAGACCTTTACCATGACCATTGATGATGTCCATAACAATGGAGCCATGCTTGGTATGCTTTGGGAAAAAGCTTATGTTGGTGTTAAGTTTGAGGTACCTACAAAAACCAAGGCCATGAAGAGTATCGATGCCGTAATGGCCGGCCCTAGCGGAGGTGATTACTATTCGGCCGCTTCATATTATTTTGATGAAGGTCAAGATTTGGAAAAAGCCAAAGAGTGGATTGGTAAAGCAGTAGAAATGAACCCAAAAGCATATTGGGTAATGCGCAAGCAATCTTTGATTCATGCGAAATTGGGTGATACCAAAGGAGCTGTCGACGCCGCCAAGAAATCTTTAGCAGCTGCTGAAGCAGCGGGCAATATGGACTATGTTAAAATGAATAAAGATTCTTTAAAAGAGTGGGGGGCCATGTAAGCCGACTATTCTTCTTCAAATTGAACCCCGGCCATAGTGCCGGGGTTTTTGTTTTCTTGTAGTTTACAATTAAACTCATACCATGATTTTTCAGTGACAATTTTGGTGTTGCCAAATTCTTCGCCTAGGGCTTTTTGTTCAAAAACGACCTCTTTGAGGTAGCATTTGTCTTCTAAATTGGCGATTACCGTAGCAGTTCGTGACCGAGCCACAATTTGTCCTGACGCATTGAAAGACATTGCCCATCGATTACTGGTGACGATAATTTCATTGACAACAAAATGTTCTTGATGCGTATTCATAGCAGCAATAAAATCAAGTTCCATTTCAGTGTCATAGATCACCGCTTTCGGAAGTTCACTTATATAGTCAAAGGTCGGCATTGCAGTAGCTGTCTGTTCAACTTGGTTTTCTTTGGTTTTGGGTCCGCAAGAAATCAAAATAAATACCGTGCAAAGAGATAGTAATTTAGCCATGTTTGTTTTTTAAGGCTAAAGTAGCAGTGATAAGCAGTTTGTGTATCCCTGAAAACGGGGCTTTCACCTTACGGAATTCAGTGAATTTTGAATTATTGCATATTGGATTTTTCCGTTGATAGTTAAATGGCATATCAAGGGCGAATTTCCGCTAAGAAACCACTATCCCTCTATGGTAGGATTGCGAAGTGTTCTATCCAACACTTCTAAAAACATGGCGAGCACAATGACCAAGGCACAACCAAAAACGTTTAGCCACAAGTAAGACATCCAATCTTGGTACCATCCCAAGATAACAATGGCCTGGGTCACCAATGCAGCTATGAACACGGCATTGCCCTTTACAAATTTGAAGAAAAATGCCAATAAGAAAATACCTAAAACATTACCATAGAAAATAGAACCGATAATATTGACCAATTGTATCAAATTATCGAAGAGGTTGGCCACACATGCGATCACTATGGCCACGATTCCCCAGATCAAAGTAAAAATTTTGCTAACGTTGACGTAGTGCCTTTGACTGAACTCACGACTTTTGTTCCGTTTGTATAAGTCTAAGGCGGTAATAGTGCCAAGGGCATTGAGTTCAGACGCAGTTGATGACATGGCTGCAGATAAAATAACCGCCAGTAGAAGCCCAATAAGCCCACGAGGTAGATTATTGAGAATAAAGTGGATAAAGACATAGTCCTTGTCATTGGTCTCCACTACATCGTCAGCTTCTCGAATAAGTATTTTTGCGGCGTCTCGATTCGCGCGCTCTTCTTTGTTTACGGCAACAACATTAAGTTTTGCCTGTTCAATAGCATTGTACTCCTTAAGTTTCAGTGCAGCTGAATAGTCATTCTGAGCCATTCGCTTTTGCTTTTCCAGTTCTAAATGACCTTCTAGCAATGCTTGATAATCTTCGGCATATTCAGAGGATAATACGGCATCGGTCGCTGCAGGGTTAAAATTCAAAGGCGAGGCATTGTATTGGTAAAAAATGAATACCATAACACCGACCAAAAGAATGAAGAACTGCATCGGAATTTTTAAGATACCATTGAAAATCAAACCTAATTGACTTTCACGAACTGACTTGCCCGATAGGTAACGTTGCACTTGGCTTTGGTCGGTACCAAAATAGGCAAGGGCCAGAAAGAATCCGCCTGTAATACCGCTCCAAAAGGTATATCTGTTTTTGGTATCCAATTCAAAATTCAAAATGTTCAGTTTCTCATTGGCGCCGGCGATTTTCAATGCTTCCCCAAACGAGATGTCAGCCGGTAGGCTTCCTAAGATGAAGAAGAAGGCAAAGAACATGCCTATCATGATGACGAACATTTGTTGTTTTTGGGTAACACTTACAGCTCTAGTGCCTCCCGATACGGTGTAAGCAATAACCAGAACACCAATGATAATGTTGAGTGTTCTTAAATCCCATCCCAATACCGCCGAAAGAATAATCGAAGGGGCGAAAATGGTAATTCCGGCCGCCAGTCCTCTTTGAATAAGAAAAAGAATAGCTGTCAAGGTTCTGGTTTTTAGGTCAAAACGGTTTTCAAGTAGTTCGTATGCCGTGAATACTTTTAATTTGTGGTATATGGGTATAAATACGGCGCAGATGACTATCATAGCCAAAGGCAGACCAAAATAAAACTGCACAAAGCCCATTCCGTCATGGAACGCCTGTCCAGGGGTAGACAAAAAGGTGATGGCGCTCGCCTGGGTCGCCATTACCGATAATCCAATGGTCCACCATTTTGCATCATTACCGCCTTTAACATAGTCTTCGACATTGATACTACCTTTGGTTTTCCAAACACCAAAACCTACAATAAAAAATAAAGTGCCTCCTAAAATTATCCAGTCTAATAGGGCCATGCTTATATGTTAGCTTCCATAATGTAAAGAAAGAGCAGAATATAAAGTATATTTAGGATAAGCACTAAAGAGTATTCTCTTTTCCAAGTGTAGGCCATTCTCTGGTTATCCTTTGATTTCATCTTTGTTTTGAATGGATTCTTTTCCTAAAGATAGCATATTTGCGAACAGTTTGTAAGCACCTGATACACCCGCGGGAAGTTCCCTGAAAAAGCTAAGCCCCGTATAAATATAGTTGCCCTTGCCATAAGGCGCCACCAAAAGACTGCCTTGCTTGGCCGATTCGCCTTCATCGTTCATTGACAATATGGGCGTAAAGGCATCGCTCCATTGGTTCGGAAAATACAACCCGCGTTCTTGCACCCATCCATCAAAATCTTTTTCAGTGATGGTATTGGGGAAATTTACCAACGCATGGTCCTTCGCCAAAATTTCTACGGTCGCATTCTCATCGGTCACGCGATCTCTTGAGATGGTAAGATCGTAGGGAGCAATGTTTTCAAATTGGTTTCGCCACCTATTGGCGGTATTGTATTGAATGATAAGGTTGCCACCGTTCTCAACATATTTGAACAGTTGGGTTTGCTTGAACTTGAGTTCGTCAATAGTATTGTAAGCGCGAATGCCAACGACAATACCGTCATATTTGTCTAAACTGCCTTCTTCAATTTGGGCAACATCAATAACGTGCACATTGTAACCGATTTGTTCAAGACTTTCGGGCACTTTGTCTCCGGCGCCTACTATATATCCTATATTTTCACCACTTTTTAGGATGTTCAAACGCACAACCTTAGTTTCTGATGGTAATAAAACAGATTGTTTGGGAACATGGTCATAGGTAATCTCCACCAATTTTTTTGAATAGGTCTGCCCTTCAGAAGTAACGGCGGGCGCCAAATAGCCCTCACTTTCGTTTTGAGGCGGTTTTACCTCAAAATAAACGGTTTGTGTTTCTCCTCTTTGGGCAATGGAAAAATTAATGGCGGCCGGATGTACTTCCCATCCTTCCGGATGGTTAAGTGTTGCTATGCCACTTACGCCGTCTTTGCCAGCGCGAATGGCCAGAGCTACCTGTTTTGGTTCGTTATTGGCAAATATCAGCACATCATCTGTAAAACTTGCCGTTACCTTGGGCAATATTACAAAAGGTTCAAAAAGTTCCCCTTTATCTGGCTTTGAGTACCTTCTATAAACAGGTTTGGTAAAACTGATTTCCGTACCTGCAATATCAAGTGTAAAGTCCGCTTCAAAGGCCACAGGTGTTTCAGGTAGACCTATCAGTTCTTCATCATCCACGGTATACATACCCAAGCTTCCTTTTTTGTTCAACCAGTACGCATTTGAATACGCGGTGTTTGTAGGGATGCTAAAATCAAGTTTCAAGCTTTGCTTTGTGTTGTTGGCCAAAGCCAAATCAGGGTTTAAGGTGGCAGAGGTCCCTAAAATGGCAATGGACTTCAATTTGACGGCAACAGCACTTCTATTGAGCGCTTCAATATCAATCTGCAAAGTCTCATCTTGGGTCGCAGAAGCGTTTTTGGCATTCGCTTCAAGATAGATTCCGGCACAGGCCAAAATGATTGTTTTTAAATGTTTTGATTTTAGAGATCTCCAATGTTGGTCTTTCAATTGTTGTACCAATCGATAGGCTTCAACCAATTTTGGCACATGTGCCGCAGGGTTCTGATAATTAAAATTCTTTTCAATGCCGTAAAGAATTTTTCCAATGGCATCACCGCCCTCAACTCTGGACCATGTAGTATTGATACCATCAAATAGGTTGTTCTTGTCATTTGCGGCCTCACCCTTTAGAAACTCTACATACTCTTCTTGTGAACCCCTAGTGGCGACACGTCCGAAGCCTTGACATAAATGCTGACTGCTGGCCAATGAAGCAATTTCGTTGTTAGAGACACCCAACTGCGGATAAAATACACCGGTATCTAATTTGGTCAGATTGGACTTGTCGGCCGCGGCAAATTTTTCGCGACTGCCGTAGAACCACCATGACGTATTGAAGTACATTCGCTTTGGTTGCCAAAGTTCAGTGGAGGTCAGTTGTTCTGGATACGCCCTTGGATTATTGGCCAAATCATAGGCTTCAAAGCTCAACATGGCTGAAGCGGTATGGTGCCCATGGGTTGTACCGGGGGTTCGATGATCAAACCTATTGATTATAATATCTGGCTTTAACTGACGAATTGTGCGCACTACATCGCCCAAGACGGTTTCTTCGTTCCAGATTTTTAAGGTTTCGTTCGGATTTTTTGAATAGCCAAAATCATTGGCTCTTGAGAAGCGCTGCTGGCCACCATCGACCCGTCTAGCGGCCAAAAGTTCTTGTGTGCGCAGTAGCCCCAATAGTTCTCGGAGCTCAGGGCCAATCAAGTTTTGGCCACCATCGCCCCGAGTTAGTGATAGATAGGTGGTTTGTGCCTTGATTTCATTCGAGAGGTACGAGATCAATCGCGTATTCTCATCATCGGGGTGTGCAGCAACAAAAAGTGCCGAGCCCAAAAAATTCAATTTTTGAAGCTCATGATGAATTTCAACGGACCCCATTTTCTTTGGTGCCTGCCCTTGAACAAAAGATATAACTAAGAGTAAGACTATTACAAAAGCCTTTATTTTATGCATGTTGGCGGTTTTTAGCTGAATCAAAGATAGAAAGATTAACACCCTGACAGTTTTAATTTAGAACTTCTTTAACAGCTTAAAAGTGTTGTTTCAAATCATCAACGGTTACTATCTGCTTTCTTAATGAGCACGACACCTTTTTGAAGCAATAGGTTGTTCGGATAGGTCAGCAGCTCGCCATTGTCTTTCAACAAGTTGATATTAAAAGCTTGAATATCAACGATAACTGCCTCTTCAGGAAAGTCTTTGTCTTGAATTCGAATGCGGTCACCAATCTTATACGGGAAATAGAAAAATAAAATTATGCCTGACGTAACATTGCTTAAAATGGACCATGTCGCAAACAGTGCCACACCTATGACGGCGAATACGGATGACATAATCAAGCCTATCTCTCGAATATTAACCCCCCAAACAAGCACAATGGACACGATTGTAATAAGGCCAAGACCAAATGAAATGTATCGACTGACCAAGCGGGTCCGCACCAAATTTATATCGCTCATTCTACCGATTCGGCGTACCGTTTTGATGACTATGAAGCGAACAACAACGAATAGTACTACGGCAACCAAAGATGCCAGAAGTTCGTTTTGATGATTCTGAAAAAAGGTAAGCATTTTAGAGATTGAGGCTATCGCGTAAATGCACAAATGAATTTGAGTTTTGGCCCCAGTAGGGCGTTTTGAGCATTTTCATTTTTGTACCCTTTGACACCAAAACCTTTGCTTTAGAGCCATAGCCACTTTTGAATTCGTCTGTCCAACTTTCAACGGCATATGGAAAATCAGCTGTAAAGTTGATGGTCAGTTTTCGAGATGCAGCACCATAATCGATACTATAACTACTGATACCATCTTTGGTCTCAAGGGTTGCGGTTGCCGGCATTGCCTGAACTGGCGTGTGCCTTACACGAAAGAACTCTAGGGATGGTACAATTTCAATTTTCCCAATGGGCAAATCAGCCGGGTTTATTCTAATTTTATTCCAAATTTCATTCTCTAGATGGGCCTTGTCAAAAGCGGTACTTTGATCCGCTTCGCCCTCAAAATAAGAGTGTGACGTAAATTCAAATTGTTCTCTATTGTTCAACTGTGCATATACATGACCACACCATTCTTGTATGGATAAACTTGTTTTTATCGCGTGTTGATTGTCATAAACAGGGTAAAAAGTACTGCTCATAATTGAGTAAGGGTAAATACCTGTCAAATAGTTTTTAGTAGCGTTCAATTTCAAAACTTGAACGTTACTTGCGTTGTTTCCGTCCGCTTTTACCTGCACTTCTGGTAGAAAAGGTTCAGTAACGTAAATCATAACCGCAGTACCTCCACGAAGTTCACCATATCTGGCTTGCTCTAATTTGTACGATGTAATTTCAGCCTCACCCGCATACCAGTACTTTTTGAAATCTTCTGACAATGGCTTTTTGGGTAGTACCGCTTTTTTGTCCGTTGGCTTTTCAATATTCATCACCAGCTCATCCGTTGTGGTGGTTTTTTGTTCTTTACAACTTTCAAATGCCACGAGGGTTGCAGCCAAAAGAATGACAGTCCATTTCAATCCAAACCAGGTTTTCATAATTGTTAGTTTTTTCAAAGTTAGTCAAGTAACCTCATGGTACCATATCCATTAACGTTTTGTAAACTAAGTGTGTAGGTAGTCCGACCACGGTATTATAAGCACCTTCAATAGCTTCGATGCCAATGGCGCCTATCCATTCTTGAATACCGTAAGCACCTGCTTTGTCAAAGGGCCCGAACTGCTCAATATAATAGCGTAGCTCAGTTTCGGTCAACTGGGTAAATTTTACCTTGGTCACGGCGTTTACAGTTTGTTGGGTTTTTGTGGTTGTAAAACAAACGGACGTAATCACATCATGCCAGCCATCAGCTAGTTTTTGAAGCATTTTTAAGGCTTCCTCCGGTGTTGCCGGTTTGGCTAAAGACTCCCCATTGTGCCAGACAACGGTATCTGATGTTATCAATATTTCATCTGGTGTTAACGAGGCTTTCAAAACACTGGCCTTCAAAACAGCTAGGTAATCTGATATTTCAGCCCCCTTCAAGTGGTCGGGATATACTTCATCGACTGGTTTTAACCTGACTTCAAAGTCCAATCCAAGATCTTCAAAGAATTTTTTTCTGCGCGGAGAACCAGAAGCTAATATCAAGCTGTGGTGCCTTAATCTTTTAGCTAAAGGATTTTCAGTCATTTGCAGCACTGAAATTTGAGTTCCAATCACCCTTAACTTTTAGTACCTGCTCTATAATATCGCGTACGCAACCTTCACCACCATTTCGATGTGACACATAGTCTGAAACGGCTTTTACTTCGGCAACGGCATTTTGCGGACATGTGGCCAATTGTACGGATTTCATAGGGGGGATATCGGGCAAATCATCCCCCATATAAAGTATATTTTCAGCTTTGATACCATAAATATCCATGTATTCTTCAAGGGCATCTGTTTTGTGGTGGGCACCAAGATAGATATCGGTAACACCAAGGGCCTTAAAACGATTTCTAACACCATCGTTGGTACCGCCGGTAATAATACAGATGTTGTATCCCTTTTGCAATGCGGTCTTAAGGGCATAACCGTCTTTTACGTTCATTTTACGCAGCATTTCACCGTTGGTGGTTATCAACAGAGATCCGTCGGTGAAAACGCCGTCAACATCAAAAATAAAAGTGGTTATCTGCGCTAAATACTCTTTGTAGCTTTTTTGATCAGTCATAAGATGCTTTGATGGATTCACTTAATAATTGGTATATTTTTTTCTGTATGGGTTTATCCAATAGTTCTAAATGTTGTTGCATGGTTTCGATATCGTTTCTACGGGCGGGTCCGGTTTGGGCCTCTTTTGGTGTGAGTTCCATAATCTTTTCCGCTGTCTCTATAATTAACGGTTTCAATAGGTTAAAAGACAGTGCCTCCGTTTCACAAATATCGTCTGCGATGCCATACAAGTGATTGGTGAAATTATTTACCAATACAGCAGCTAAATGTAGTTTTCTTCGCTGTAAGGACGAAATTTGGTGAACCGATGCTGATATCGATTCTCCCAGGGCTTTTAATATCTCTAAATCGTTCTGAACAGAAGCTTCTATACAAATGGGAATATGTGCAAAGTCAGTTTTCTTGCCTTTGGTAAAGGTCTGCAACGGATAAAAAACAGCTTTGCGTTCGCTGGAAATCAGTGCCATGGCAACACTTCCAGAGGTATGTGCCACAATTCCTTTTTTTGAGCGCAATGATGCTGAGATAGACGCAATGGCATTATCGCTCACGGCAATAAGGTAAAGATCGGCTTCTAGAAGACCTTGTATGGTCATAGTCGTTGCACAATTGGTCGAAAAATGCTCCAATTTTTTTGGTGTACGGCCATATACCTGAATCACATTTGCGGTATCAGATGTTTGAAAAGCATTGAAAAGATGGTGGGCGACATTGCCAGTTCCCAATAGTACGATTGAAAGCATGCTCAAAAGTACAAACTTGTACTTTGAGAATTTTTAAAATAATTAACAATTTTGTTCAATCTTTTCTTCTGTAGTACATCATTTAAAATCGTTAAAAACGAAGTATTTTTGCATGCCAAAGACGAAAGGTATGCTCGAGCTATTAAAAAAGACACTCTTTTCTACAAAATTGATGGCAGTTTTGTTCATATTGTTCGCAGCTGCCATGGGTATCGGAACTTTTGTCGAAAGCATGTACAGCACAGAGACGGCCCGTATCTATATATACAATGCCACTTGGTTTGAGGCAATTATGGTTTTTTTTGTAATCAACTTCACAGGAAACATTTTTCGATATAAGCTATTGCAGTGGAAAAAGTGGCCCGTTCTGCTCCTGCACCTCTCTTGGATTTTAATCATTATTGGAGCTTTTGTTACACGATACATAAGTTTTGAGGGAATGATGCCAATTCGTGAAGGTAACTCAGAACGGGTGTTTTACTCGGACAAGACCTATTTGACCGCTTATGTTGAGGGTGATATAGATGGGCAGACCAAGCGGAGGATTCTCGAAGATGATTTCTTGGTGACACCAGAAGGTAGGCGTTCAAGCTTGCCATGGAAAGCTGATTTTAATGGTCAGGAATTCGAAATTGATTTCATTGATTTCATTGCTGGTGGAAAAGAAGGATTAATACCTGATGAAAATGGAAAAGAGTATCTGAAGCTCGTTGAAGCGGGTGATGGACAACGACATGAACACTATTTGGAAAGCGGAAAAGTAACAAGTATCCATAATGTGCTTTTTTCCCTGAACAAAGAAACCCAAGGTGCCATTAACATTTTTACCACTGATACGACATACAATATTTTGGCCCCGTTTGAAGGTGATTTCATGCGAATGGCAGATCAGTTTCGAGGGCAGGTCACTAAAGATAGTCTGCAGCAACTACAGTTACGTTCATTGTACAACATGGCGAATATGCAGTTTGTGGTTCCTGAACCGGTGATTAGAGGGAGTTATGGTATTGTCGAAGTACCAAAAAATGAAATTACTGAGCAGACCCAAGATATTTTAGTAATTAGTGTGATGGCAAATGGCGAAACGATTGAGAAAAAATTGTTGGGAAGCGCTGGCACCTCTGAGTTTTCTGATAAGTTTTCGGTAGGCGGATTGGATTTTTCAATGGCGTACGGTTCAAAAGTATACCGTTTACCATTCAGTGTCAAGCTGAATGATTTTATTGCAGAGAAATACCCCGGCACAGAACGCAGTTACAAGTCATTTATGAGTAAGGTAACTATACAAGATGAACGTCCTTTTGATTATGATATCTACATGAACCATGTACTTGATCATCAAGGATACCGGTTTTTTCAATCGAGTTTTATGCCTGATGAAAAGGGTACCGTACTATCGGTAAACCATGATCAATGGGGCACATGGATAACTTACATTGGTTACTTTTTACTTTACATAGGTTTAATGGGTATTATGTTTTTTGGTAAGACACGTTTTAAAGATTTGGCGAAATCATTGGCCAAAATCAAAGAAAAGAAAGCCGCCTTGACCACATTGACCTTCCTTTTTGGGGTATCATCGTTGTTTGCACAAGAAGATCATGGCCACGACAATCGTTTGCCCACCAAAGCACAGATTGATTCCATTCTAGTTGCTACCACCGTATCAAAAGAACATTCTGACAAGTTTGGAGCACTCGTTATTCAAGACGAAGGTGGTCGTATGAAACCGATCCATACCTTTTCTTCAGAGTTGTTACGCAAGATCAGTGAAAAAAATGAGTACAATGATATGAACCCTGACCAAGTGTTCTTATCTATGATGTTGAACCCAGCAGCTTGGTACAATACAGAGTTCATCGCATTGGGAAAACGTGAAAATGATAGCATTCGCGAAATTGTAGGGGTACCCAAGAGCCAAATGCGTGTGAAGGCAACCGACTTTTTTGACGCTACGGGAATGTACAAACTGAAACCTTATATGGAGGATGCGACTTCAACCACCAATCCAAATAAGTTTCAAAAAGATTTCATCAAAATTAGCGAACGCTTAAGTCTGTTGGATATGGCCTTAAGTGGAAAAATCATTAAAATCTTTCCATTACTTAACGATGAAAACAACAAATGGATTTCTGCTATTGAATTTCGTTCAGGTCAGTACCAGGTGCAAGATTCGTTATATGCCAATTTTGTAAACAATGGTTTGCCCTACTATCTAAACACGGTTTCAAGAGCAATTAAAACTGGTGATTACACTGAAGCTGATCGATTGTTGGCCGCTTTTAAACAGAACCAACAAAACCATGGTGCTGAGGTATTGCCATCAGAACGAAAAATAGAAACCGAAATATTGTACAATAAGCTCGATATTTTCAATAGACTGTATAAGTATTATTTAATGGTCGGCGCTTTGCTGTTCCTGGTGTTGGTATCCAAGATTTTCAAGGAACGCGAAATTTGGAAAGCGATCGCATATTTCTTGAAAGGATTGATTATTCTTATGTTTTTGTGGCATACCGCAGGTCTCGTCTTACGTTGGTATATTTCAGGTCATGCTCCCTGGAGCGATGCTTATGAGAGCATTTTGTACGTGTCATGGGCAACCATGGCCATGGGGCTTGCTTTTGGACGAAAAAGTGAATTGACCATTGCCGCAAGTGCTTTTGTAACATCAATGCTACTTTTTATTGCGCACCAGAGTTGGGTAGACCCTGCTATAGCCAATCTGGTACCTGTTTTAGATAGCTATTGGTTAATGATACATGTTGCCGTAATTGTTGGTAGTTATGGTCCTCTGACCGTAGGTATGATATTGGGTGTTGTTGCATTGCTTCTGATTATTCTTACCACAAAAGACAATAAAAAGCGCATGGAGATCAACCTCAAAGAGTTGACCATCATCAATGAGTTGACCTTGACCGTTGGTCTGATCATGCTGACCATTGGCAACTTTTTAGGTGGGCAATGGGCCAATGAAAGCTGGGGCCGTTATTGGGGTTGGGATCCTAAAGAAACATGGGCCTTGGTGTCTATTATGATTTACGCCTTTGTTTTGCACATGCGCCTGGTACCGGGGCTACGCGGCCGTTGGTTGTTCAATTTTGCAAGTGTAATTGCTTTCGGCAGTATTATGATGACCTATTTTGGCGTCAATTTCTACTTGGTGGGTTTACATAGTTATGCCAGTGGTGATCAGGTAATCACACCTACTTTTGTTTGGTATGCCGTAGTAGGGGTTTTTGTGTTGGGTGCTGCCAGCCTATGGCGTTATCGCGTGAATTATAAGTAAACTTATTGATCAAGCAACAACTGCATCAATTCTTCGGCAGCCACTTTCCCCTTCTCTTTCAAAAAGGGTCTTGGGGTATTGTCTCCAAGTTCAAATACAATCGCGGGCATTTTATGATTTACATAGAAGTATGTCCGTGATACCATGGTTGGGTCCAACTGGTCCGAGGCTTTTACATTGGTCTTCTTCTGGGGTAGACGATTACCGATGTTTTTTATCCAATCGAAAACTATTTTCCCTTTTTGCCCTGTTACCGTTGTATCTAACGGATAATAAATGTCATCCCAAGTGGAATGGAAATCTGCTCCAAATACGAAAGTATACCCTTCTTTCTCTTTTTGAATTAAAAAATCGCGTACGTTTTGTGTTTCAGGTTGATTAAAATTTTGCCAATCACGATTAAGGTCAATCCCACCCATGTTATGCCGCCAGTGGCCATTGTCAACTCCATCGGGATTCATTAGGGGAACTGCAAAAAGAGTGTGCGACGCCCTGAATCTTTTCGAAAGTTCACTGTTGTTCGCAATGGTCTCTATAAAAGATTTCATGGCCAAAAAACCTGTTACTTCAGGTGGGTGCTGCATTGAAATAATAAATACTGCTTTTTTCTTTGTTGAATCGGCTTTGATGGCCAATAGGTCCATAGCACGCCCTTCTTTACTTTTTCCAATTTCAATGGTAGAGACAAAAGGCTTGATCGCCAAAGAATCGATCCAACGCTTTACCCGCGTCGAAGGGTACAGTTCTTGAGCAGAAACCCAAATAGGTTCCTTGTCAATTTTTAATTGCAGCTCTACCATTTCGGGTGCAGCTTTAATGCCAAAATCGCCTTCACCAAGGTTTATCGGTTTAAACAGGGTACTGTCGAGGGTTTTGAAATGGATTCCGTCAGCACTTACTTTTGGATAATATCTGCTTCGAGAATCTTGATAGGTCAATTTTACAGTGATTTCTCTTGGGTTTTCTGTCCAAACTTTGAAAGCATACCAAGGACTGACGTTGATGGGTGTGTTTTCTGCGGTAATCCAAATGGTATAGTGGTCATTGCCATCATCGGCGACTCCATTTAAGCGCGCGCCGTCAAAATCATTGGTGAAAAATGTGGTACTGTCATTAAAGACCCAATTACCCTTCCATTGTCGTTGTATGGCCTTGTCTTTGGTTGGTACTACCGGGCTTTTGGGTTGCCCTTGATACCCTTGTTTTGTTACTTCAGGACTGACATTACCTACACTTTTGGCATTTTTGCATGCTGATACAATCAGTAGAGAAAGTAAGAGGAGTAGCTGGTTTATCCTTGGCATTTTGATTGGTTTTGAGTGTTGATTTTACCGTGATATTACAAAAAAAATGAACTTCAATTTGGTTGGGACAATTTTTTTAGCATCTTTGCACCATTATGAAGTTATAGAAATTATGTACACCATAGATGTCATAGCCGAAAGGCGATTTAAGTAACCGAAATTCTTTTCGGTAAAACGACATCATTTTTCTTTTCAATAACATAATTTCATCATAATGACATCACAATCTTTATCTATAAAAAAACTATTCCGGTATTTTATTATCGCAGTTACCGGCAAAGAAACTGAATTTACTACGGGCAGTATACGCAAGGCGATTTTCATGCTCTCCATCCCCATGATCTTAGAAATGCTCATGGAAAGTATATTCGCTTTGGTTGACATTGCGTATGTTTCTAAGGTAAGTGTAAACGCCGTGGCTACCATAGGGTTGACCGAATCGGTAATCACCTTGATATACGCCGTAGCGATTGGATTGAGTATGGCGGCTACTGCCATTGTTGCCCGCAGAGTGGGCGAGAAGGACCTTCAGGGGGCGAGAGAAGCAGCTATGCAGGCTATTCTTTTAGGTATTCTGGTAGCGATATTGATCGGTATTTTAGGTTTTATCTTTCACAAAGAAATATTGATGTTAATGGGGGCGGAACCAGATCTAATCGCAGAGGGTGCTGGGTATACCAAGTGGCTTCTTGGCGGTAATATTACCATCATGTTACTGTTCTTGATCAATGCAATTTTTCGTGGCGCTGGTGATGCATCCATTGCAATGTGGACGCTAATTTTATCTAACGGTCTGAATATCATTCTAGACCCATTTTTCATATTCGGATGGGGGCCTTTTCCTGAGCTTGGCGTTATGGGTGCTGCAGTTGCCACAAACATTGGTCGCGGCACAGCAGTTGTTTTTCAACTTTTGGTATTGTTCTTTGGTTGGGGTAAAATCAAGTTATTCTTTGTTGATATCGTAATCAATGCCAAGGTGATGGTCAACCTCATTCGAGTGTCCTTAGGTGGAATCGGACAATTTTTGATCGGTACTTCAAGTTGGGTGTTTTTGATGCGAATTATGTCAGAGTTTGGCAGTGAAGTTTTGGCGGGTTATACGATTGCTATACGTGTGATCATGTTTACGTTAATGCCATCTTGGGGTATGAGCAACGCCGCAGCCACATTAGTGGGTCAAAACTTGGGAGCGGGCCAACCTGATCGAGCAGAGTTGTCAGTTTGGAAAACGGGAAAATACAATGCTATTTTCATGGGGATGGTTTCTTTGGTGTATTTGATTTTTGCCAAGCAAATTATCGGTTGGTTCAATGCTACACCTTCTGTAGTGCAAAGCGGCGGGTTATGCTTACAAATTATAGCCATTGGTTATATTTTTTACGCCTATGGTATGGTCGTTACACAAGCCTTCAATGGGTCTGGTGATACCCAAACACCTACAAAGATCAATCTAGTGGCCTTTTGGTTATTTCAAGTTCCCATGGCTTATTTATTGGCATTGTATTTTGACTTTGGCGCCATTGGCGTTTTTATAGCAATCACGGCCTCAGAGGTATTGTTGACCACCATATCAATAATTTGGTTCAAAAAAGGAAGATGGAAAACTGTAGTTGTTTAACATTTTTAAGTTGACCAGTTATGGCGAGTACGATGCTTTTATAAACTTATTCGCTAAATTTAGCGCTTAAACATTGATGGCTATGAAGCAAAAACCAAAAGGAGTCAATACCATTTGCACACATGTTGGCGAGGTGAAAGATGAGCAGTTTAAAGGAGCGGTCTCTCCAATTTATATGGCATCGTCATACGCTTTTGAAGACGTTGATGTGAAGCGTTACCCGCGTTATTTTAATACCCCGAACCAAGAAGCTCTGAGCAAAAAGATAGCGGCGTTGGAACATACTGAGGGCGCATTGATCTTTGGTAGTGGAATGGCAGCCATCAGCCATGCGATCATGGCATTTTTAAGTGCTGGAGACCACATTGTTTTACAGCAAACATTGTATGGCGGCACCTATAATTTTGCAGTATCACAGTTTGATAAATATGGAATTTCATATTCGTTTACTACCGGTTGGACAGCAGCTGATTTTGAGAAAGAGGTTCGATCAAATACCAAGGTGATTTATATTGAAACCCCCTCAAATCCGCTATTGACCATAACCGATATGGCCGCTGTGGCCGAACTATCAAAAAAACATGGTTTGGTGTCAATGATCGATAACACATTTGCCAGTCCCATTAATCAAAACCCTGCTGATTTTGGCATTGATATTGTGATTCATAGTGCTACAAAATATATGGGTGGCCATTCTGACATTTGTGCTGGGGCGATAGCTGCTTCGCAAGAACATATTGATAAAATTTGGCAGTCATCAATTTGTTTTGGGGGTAGCCTAAGTGACCAAACGGTTTGGTTATTGGAGCGTAGTCTAAAAACAATGGCCTTGCGCGTAAAAGCACAAAATGAAAATGCCCTAAAAATGGCACAATATCTTGAAGACCATGATAACATCGATGTGGTTTATTATCCCGGTCTGACTTCACATGCCGATTATGAGCTGGCCAAATCACAGATGAGCGGTTTTGGTGGCATGATGTCTTTTGAACTGCACGAATCTACTGATCCATCAGATTTTATGAAAGCATTGCAGCTGGTAAAGCCCTCAATGAGTTTGGCCGGGGTAGAAAGTACCATGCTCTTGCCAGTAAAGACCTCACATTCATTGATGTCACCTGAAGACCGTCAAAAACAAGGAATTAAAGATGGTTTGATTCGCTTTTCTGTCGGGATAGAAGAAATTGAAGATCTTATCGAAGATATTGAACAGGCTTTGGCCCAAGTAAAACCTAAATCTGTTTTTGCTTAATGAAGTTAGATATACTAGTATTTGGTGCGCATCCTGATGATGCCGAATTAGGTGCTGGCGGTACCATTGCAAAGGAAATTGCCAATGGCAAAAGGGTTGGGATCGTTGATTTGACACGAGGCGAGTTGGGTACTCGGGGTACAGCTGAGATTCGCGATAAAGAATCTACAAAAGCTGCGGTGATTTTAGGTGTTACCGTTCGTGAAAACCTTGAATTTGCTGATGGATTTTTTACTAACGATAGAGAACACCAGTTAGAAATCATACGTATGGTACGCAAGTACCAACCTGAAATTGTACTGTGCAATTCCATCGATGATCGCCATATTGATCATGGCAAAGGCTCAAAGTTGGTCAGTGATGCCTGTTTTTTAAGCGGTTTGGTCAAAATAGATACTAAAGAAGATGGTGCAGAAAACTGGCAGCAACCTTGGCGGCCGAAATTGGTCTATCATTATATTCAATGGAAAAATTTAGAACCTGATTTTGTGGTCGATATCTCTGGGTTTATTAGTAAAAAGACAGAAGCTATTTTGGCCTACAGTTCCCAGTTTTTCGACCCAAATAGCGATGAACCCGAAACCCCTATCAGTAGTAAGAACTTTATAGATAGTATCAACTATCGTGCCCGTGACCTGGGTAGGTTGGTCGGGGTTGATTATGCTGAAGGTTTCACAGTTGAGCGCTATATTGCAGTGGATAACTTAGATAAGCTTATCTAGCCGGCTTTTTTATATTTCTTTTGTACTTTGGGCAGTGTAAAGTAAAAGGTAGAACCCTTTTTAGGGGTGCTTTCTACCCATATTTTACCTCGGTTGTTCGTAATCATCTCCCTGCATAGTGAAAGGCCCAATCCGGTTCCCTTTTCATTGTTTGTTCCGTACGTCGTTGTATTGGTATTGTCACTAAATAATTCTGCAATAGTGCGGTCGTCCATACCTACACCGGTATCGTTCACTATAACTTTCCAGTAATTCTCGTCAGCTTGGGCCCCAACGGTAATCAGACCATTTTTAGGCGTAAACTTGATGGCATTGCTGATAAGGTTTCTGATGACCAGATCTATTTGGTCTTCGTCAACATAACAGCTAAGATTTTCGGGTAACCGCTTGACAATTTTTATTGATTTGCTGGCTGCAACTTCAGATAATAGGTTAACACTGTTATCTACCAATATTGATAAAGAGGTCACTTTCGGCCTGGTCTTGGTTCCGTTCATTTGTGAATACCCCCATGTAAGTAGATTGTTCAAAGTAAATAGGGTATAATCCACATCGGTTTTTAACTTGGGTACAAAGCCCAAGAAGTCTTCTTCGCCAATTTCTTTTGATGTAAACAGTTTTAAGACACTCTGTAGCGCACCAATTGGCCCCTTGAGATCGTGGCCGATAATGGAGAACAGTTTATCCTTGGTATTATTTATTTCATTGAGCTCCGTTTGACGCTGCTCCAGTTTGTTGGTGCTTTCTTTGAGTTTTCTATTTAGTTTTTTTAGTTTCTTTTGGTTGATGTACAAAGGTATGAGTGTTGCCAATAGAATAGTTAGTACAATCACCGAAACATAAATAAAACTACGCTGTTTGGCCAACTTCTTTTCATTCGTTGCCATGAGATCCTTTTTTTGCTGGTCGTAGTTTAATTTTGTTTTAAGAAGTACAAGGCTCTTTTGGTTTTCTTCGCGTTCTAAAGAGTCTGTGGTCTTTTGAAAAATTTCATGATAAGATAGTGCTCGTTTATAGTCTTTTTGCTTTTTGTAAATCTTGTATAGGATTTCAGAACTTTGCTTATGGCCGTGCAGCGCATTGATTTTTATTGAGATATTGTAGGCACGAATTGCATAGGCTTGGGATAAACTGTCTGAGCCAATACCAAGGTAAGACGCTGCCAATCCACAAAAAATATCGGCTTTGGCTCGTTGGTCATCCAGTTTTTTATGAATCATTTCACTTTGACCATACCAATAAATGGCCCACTTGTATTTTTTCTGCTTAAGATAAATGTTTCCTTTGATCAAGTAGCTATACGATAGCCATTCGTGGTTTTTATTTTCTTCAAAAACACCTATGGCCTGATTGATATTGAATGTAGCGTTCCCATAATCATTTATTTGTGTATAAAGGTTTGCCAAATTACTTAATGTCTGAGCGTTGTAATCCTTATTGTCAATGTTCGTGTTGATCTTTTTGACCTTTTCGTAGAAGAGTAGGGCTGTTTGATATTCTTCTTGTTCTATATAAAGTTGGGCAATGTTTTCGTTGATATTCGAGATTTCGTAAATGTTCTTTTTCTTCGCTCTATTTGCAATATCCAACCCTTTCAAATAACTTTCAAGAGCACTGCCATAATCACCGATATATGTATTTTCCCATCCTAGATACTTCCATAAGATTACCTTTAGATCATTGTTCGTGGTGTTATCCAATATGGTTTTAACCTTTTTCAAAATAGCAATCGCTTTTTTGTGTCTTCCACTGCCTGAGTGGTAGAGCGCAATTCCCATTAATGCTTTTGACTCCAATTCGTCATAATCATTGTGGCGTGAAATTTCTAAAGCTTTTGTTGAATGGATCAATAAGCTATCAAGATTTATGTATAAGTACCTACGACCCAATGTGATGAGCAAATCTGCATGAATGGAATCTTTATTCTTTTGATTTTTGCTTCTTAGGGTCGCCTCAATTTCGTCTTCGAGTTTTTCAATATCCTTATGCTGGGAATAAAGTGTCGACGAATTGAAAAACAGAAACAGTAGAAAGAGATGCCCCCAATCTGAAAGCACCAAATTGCGTTGGAATAGTGTTAGTTTCAAAGTAATACAATAGTTAATGGTTCTTTAAAACTAATCGAGAATGACGTTGAACACTAAAAAATGTTGTATAAAGGATATTTTTGTGTGTTTCGGCCTTGCAGGGTGTATTTCTTAAAACTTTGGCTTGATCTATATTAATGGCCGAAACTGGTTTGAGGGTGCTGCAAAAGAATAGTCGATAAGAACGGTTAGCAGGCCTCCATATAGGTCTCTTCTTCTTTCGGGACGGTAAAAAAGAAAGTTGAACCTTTTTTTGGTGTACTTTCAACCCATATTAGGCCTTTATTCTTGAGTACCATTTCTTTACATAATGATAGCCCCAGTCCAGTCCCTTTTTCATTATTTGTCCCTTGGGTCGTTATGTTGGTGTTGCCGCTGAATATTTTATCTAGTTGATGCTTGTCAATACCCATACCTGTATCACTGACCATTATTTTCCAATATGCGTCTTCAGCCTCTGCATTTATGGTAATTATGCCATTTACTGGTGTGAACTTTATGGAATTGCTAATAAGGTTTCTTATGACCAGATCAATTTGATCTTCATCTAAGTAACCGATAAGATTTTCAGGTAACTGTTTCGTTATTTTAATTGATTTTGATGCAGCAACTTCTGATAATAGGTTGATGTTATTATCAATCAGTGTCGACAAAGATGTCAATCTGGGTCGGGTTTTTGTTCCATTCATTTGGTCAAACCCCCATAAGAGCAAATTGTTCAAAGTGAACAAGGTGTAGTCAACCTCGGCCTTCAATTTAGGAACGTATCTTAAAAAGTTTTTCTTGTTAATCTCACCAGAGGTAAGGAGTTTAAGTCCTGCTTGTAGTGCGCCCATAGGCGCTTTAAGGTCATGACCAATAATTGAAAACAACTTGTCTTTGGTATTATTTATTGCACTCAATTCTGATTCACGTTTTCTAAGCTCTGAAGTGCTATTTGCTAGTTTGATATTAAGCTTTTTTTGCTTTTGATGATTAATATATAGTGGAATCAATGTAGCAAAAAGAATACCAAGAATAACCAGTGAAGCGTAAACGTAAGTCCGTTGTCTTGCTAGTTTCTTTTCATTGTCGAGTAATAAATCTTTCTTCTGTTGTTCGTGCTCTAGTTGTGTTTTTAAAAGTGAAAGGCTATGCTTGTTTCTATCTCTCGATAGCGAATCGGAAATTTTTTGGTATTCTTCATGAAACTGTAGGGCTTCTTTATAGTTTTGATTTTTTTTGTAAATCTTGAAAAGGGTTTGGGCACAGCTCATTTTGCCTCTTAATGATTTTATCTTTTGAGCTATTCCATACGCTTTTTTGGCATATTCTGTGGCAGTGCGATAATTGCCCATACCGAAATAGGCCCTGGCCATTCCATTAAACAAACTCATACGCCCTCTATCTTCTTGCAGCTGTTCATTTAGAATTTGACTTTTTTCATACCAAACCAAAGCCTGTTTGTATAGGTTTTGATTTAAATAGATGGTGCCTTTCTCGGTGTAAGCAAATTCTAGCCCATGTGTAGCGTTTTGTTTCTCAAAGACCGCTATACTTTGATTTATAAAAGACATTGCCTTTACATGATTCCCTAATTTTGAAAGTATAGCTGCATGACTGACCTTAGCAAAGGCGGAGTTGGTTTCGTCTTCAATTTCATCATTGATTACTTTTACTTTTTCGTAAAAATCGAGGGCCGTCTTCAAATCGTTCTGCCTAAAATATAAGTGTGCGATGTTTTCGTATAAAATGGCCACCCTAAACTTATCAGTCTCTTTTATGCTTTGAACAACATCCAAAGAATTTAAAAAACTCTTTAAAGCTTTTTCAAAGTCACCAAGGTAGGTATGCTCTGCCCCTAAATCGTTAAGTAAAGCTACTTTGTTTCGGGTATCATTTTGTTGATTGGCGTAGTTCAATGCCTTATTGAAATTACTAATAGCCTTTTGGTGCATACCTAAGTCCGAATAATAGTAGCCGATTAAAGTGAGCGACCTTCGTTGGCCGTTCAAAAACCCAATTTGTGTACTTAGTTTTAGCGCTTTCTCAGATAAATATGAAAGACTATCCGCTTTTACGAATTCATAGTTTTCAGCCAAATCCAACAAAACTTTGACATAGGTCGAGTCTTTAGAATGGGCTGGGTTATCTTGAACATATTCTTTTAGAACACGGTTAAGACTATCTATGGCCTGTTGTTGTGCACACAATCTAACTGTAACTATCAAAGTCAGTGCACATAAAAAGTACAACTTAATACTCCGAGTTGCCGAGTTCATATGATTTTTGGTTTTCAATGGTATACGGTTAATGTTAGCGTTTGCTATAATAGTAGACTACAAAAGTAATGGCTACCCCTTACTTTAGAATTTATAATTTAAGAATTAAATGAATGCACGGCCGTCGGCTATAGTTTTTTGTAAAAGCCTTGAAGAAGTCAATACGTGATACTGAAGATTTGTATTACCCAAAGCCCATCAGCGTAAAGACCTCTTAATCAAAATTCTGTTTTTAAATAAGAGGTCTCTTTGAAGTCAAAAATTGCAATAATGGTGCTGGAAATGATTTTAGGCTTAAAAGACTATGGTAAACAATAATTGGGTCAGCTGGCTTTTTTAAGTTTCTGTTCTACTTTCTGTACAGTAAAGAAGAATGTTGATCCGCTTTTTGGAACGCTCTCAACCCATATTTCACCACCATTATTGATGACCATTTCATGGCATAACGATAGCCCCAGACCCGTTCCCTTTTCATTGTTGGTGCCATAGGTCGAGGTAGTTTTTACATCATCGAATATATTCTCTATGGTTTTTTTGTCGATTCCTACACCAGTATCCTTTACCATTATTTGCCAATTGTTTTTGTTGGACTGGGCTCCAATGGTAATGAGTCCGTTTTTGGGTGTAAACTTTATGGCATTGCTGATCAAGTTTCTTAATACCAGGTCAATTTGATCCTGGTCGATAAGGGCGACCGATTTTTCAGGCAGTTGGTTCACTATTTTTATGGATTTAGCTGCGGCAAGCTCGTTCAGCAAATTTATGTTGTTGTCAACCAAATTGCCTATTGAGGTTACTTTCGGTCTTGTTTTGGTTCCATTCATTTGGCTATGGCCCCAAGTAAGTAAGTTGTTAAGCGTGAAAAGGGTATGGTCAACATCTGTTTTTAGTTTTGGGACAAAGTTTAAGAAGTCGTCTTTGTCCAGTTCCCCAGAAGTGAAAAGCTTTAATGCTCCCTGTAGTGCCCCTATCGGACCTCTAAGATCATGCCCAATTATTGAGAACAGTTTGTCTTTGGTCCGGTTGAGTTCGTTGAGCTCGGCTCGTCGCCTTTCTAGATTGGCCGTACTTTTTGTTAGTTGGTTGTTCAGGTATCTAAGCCTTTTTTGATTGATGTACAAAGGAATAAGTGTTGCGAGCAAAATGGTCAGTATAATAGTTGAAATATAAATTAGGCTGCGTTGCTTGGCCAATTTTTTTTCGTTGGTTTCGATGAGGTTCTTTTTTTGTTGATCGTAGGCAATTTTTGTTTTTAACAATGACAGACTTTTTTTTACCCCATCTTGTGATAGTGAGTCTGATATTTTTTGAAATTCTTCGTGGTACGCAAGCGCATTTTTGTATTCTTTTCGTTTCTTGTTGATTTCAAAGAGGATTTTTGCAGCATTCATTGAGCCCTTCAGTGAGTTCAATTTTTGCGCTATATTATAGGCATCGTTGGCGTAGCTTAGGGCCTCACTATCTTGATTTAGCTCAAGATGTGCTGTTGCAATTGCGTTTTTCAAGTCGATTTGCGAACGATTATCTTCCAGGTTTTTATGAACGGTTTCGCTTTGGCCGTACCAATAGAGTGCCCATTGATATTTTTTTTGATGTTGGTAAACGCTTCCCTTTACGCCGTAAGCATAGGCTAGCCAACTATATTCTTTATTTTCTTCAAAGACGGCTATGCTTCTGTTGATGTTGAACATTGCTTTCTCATATTCGCCCAGTTTTGAAAGTATGGCCGCGTGGGTTGACAGGTTTTTTGCGGTATTGACCTCATCACCTCGTTGTCGGTCGTTTCGCAATACTTTTTGATAGAAACTGTCAGCTGTTTTATAGTCTCCTTGTCTGGCGTAAAGTTCGCCAATATTACCGTTCAGTGTGGAGTACATTCCTAAATGCTCCTTATTTTCAATATCGATAACATCTAAACCTTTGAGAAAATGTTTAAGGGCATTTTCAATATCCCCGACAAACGTATATTCCATCCCCAGGTCATTTAGCGCGTAAATTTTTACCATATCATTGTTCATAACAGCACCAAGGTCGAGTACCTTTTTAAAATAGTTAATGGCCTCATGGTTCTCGCCTAGATTGGAATGGTAGTAGCCAATGTTGTTCAATCCTTGATACGTTCCTTTTGGGTAATTGATAGCATCACTGATTTCAATAACTTTTTTTGAGATACTCAATAAACTATCGGCTCGGTAGAACTCATACTTTATAGAAATTTCCAACAACATGTCCACGTAAATGGAATCGCGATATGTCTTGGGTTTTGATGCGATGTATTTTTCAATTTTGGTCTCTAAACTATCAATGGCCTCTTGCTGGGCAAATACATTGCCTAGATAAAGGATAAAGAATATGAAAAGAATGTTTCGTATTGTTTCTCTAGAAACAATACGACAGTGCTGAAGTTTTGACAATGGTATATGGTTAATGTTTAATTCTAAAGTAGGGCACCGATTTTCCTTGTACTAAAATTTGTTGTAAAAAACTGGTTTTTAAATGTTTCGTTCTTGAATTTTGAGGTTTGGATAATTTATGCATTGCCATCCATAACGAGTTTATGTGGTTGTTTTTGGCCATTAAATTCCACAAAGAATGTAATCTGAAGTTCACTGGTTTACTGCCAGCATCAAGTATAAACAATGAAAGTTATCGGTCAGTGGCCTCGTTGTTTCGGTATGGTGGTATAGTCGAGGCCTTAAGAGGCCCTATTCTTTAATGTTCGCTTTCGGGAGTTTTTAGATCAGCTAGCCTCTCGATACTTTTTTTCAACTTTAGGAACTGTAAAGTAAAATGTTGAGCCACTGCCTAGAAGGCTCTCGACCCAAATCTTGCCTCCATTATTGATTACCATTTCATGACAGAGTGCGAGCCCAAGTCCTGTACCTTTTTCATTATCCGTGCCGTAGGTGCTCATATTGGTATTCTCCTTGAATATTTTTTGAAGTACTTCGGTATCCATGCCTACTCCTGTATCATTGATCATAATTTTCCATTGGTCGCTCATTTCCTCGGTTCCTATGGTGATCATACCGTTTTTTGGCGTGAACTTTATTGCATTGCTAATAAGGTTTCTAAAAACAATGTCAATTTGGTCTTCATCAGTGTATCCCATCAATCTTTCAGGTAGTTCGTTGTTAATTTTAATCGATTTGTTAGCTGCCAGTTCCGATAATAAGTTGATATTGTTTTCTACCAAATGGTCCAAAGCAGTAATTTTTGGCCTTGTTCGGGTTCCGTTCATTTGTCCGTGGCCCCAGCTCAATAGATTGTTCAGGGTAAACAGTGTATGGTCAACATCGGTCTTTAGTTTTGGCACAAAGGCTAAGAATCCATCTTTGCTCATGTCCCCCGAAGAAAAGAGATTTAGAATACCTTGCAGGGCTCCTATAGGTCCTCTGAGGTCATGCCCAATAATAGAGAACAGTTTATCTTTCGTCCTGTTGATTCCGTTCAGCTCTGACTCTCTTTGTTTTAGGTTTTTGGTTATTTCTTTAAGCTCAATATTCAACTTTTTTTGTCGTTTTTGATTGAAGTACAATGGAATTAAGGTAGTCAAAAGGATACCTAAGATACCAGCTGCAACGTAAAAATATGTTCTTTGCTTTGCTAGCTCTTTTTCATTCTGTACCATCAAATCTTTTTTCTGCTGATCGTATTTTAGTTTTGTCTTAAAGAGTGCAAGCCCTTTCTTGTTTTTATCTTGAGAAATAGAATCGGAGATTTTGTGATAAATCTCATGAAATTTAAGCGCTTCTTCATAATTATTCTTCTTGTTGTTGATGGTGTACAAGGTCTTTGAACTATTGGCAATACCTTCTAATGATTTGATATGTGTGGCAATTTCAAAACCTTTGGTGGCATATTTATTTGCTAGACTGTCCATTTGCATACCAAGATAGGCCTGTGACATACTATTGAACAATTGAAGTCTACTTCGGTCATCTTTTAAATCTTTGTGTAGTATGGCACCTTGCTCAAACCAATAAATGGCCCATTTGTACTTTTTTTGATTCAGATAAATATTGCCCTTGACCGTATAGGTAGAAGCAAGCCATTCATATATCTTTTCTTTTTCAAAGGTCGTAATGCTTTTATTGATTTGGTACATTGCCGTTTGGTGGTCTCCGGTCTTCGAAAGTACTTCGGCATGATTGACCATAGACATGGCCGAATTGACCTCATCTCCAATTTGATCATTGATTTTTTTTGCTTTTTCGTAGAACGCCAAGGCGGTTTTTGGTTCGTTTTGCCTTTGATACAAGTGCGCTATGTTTTCATTCAATATGGCCAGGCTTACCATATTGTCCTCTTTTATTGGATCAACAACATCTAGCGCATGGAGATAGCTTTTAAGCGCCTCTTCAAAATTGCCGCTGTAAGCATATTCCAAGCCTATATCATTAAGTATGTCAACTTGACTTGATGCATCGTTCAATAAACGGACATACCCTAAGGCTCTTTCAAAATGAACCAAGGCCTGTTTGTGCCTTCCCATATCTGAAAAATAGTAACCCATTAAAACCTGGGCTTTTTGCTTTCCTTGTGTAAAACCCATTTCATTGCTGATTGCCATAGCTTTTTTTGTAAGGAGTAGTAGGCTGTCGGGTTTGGTGAACTCATACTCACTGGCCAATGCCAACAGCAAATCTACATAGGTAGAGTCTTTAAAAATTTCAGGTTGTGAAGCTATGTGATTTTCGATGGCCGTTTCAAGACTATCAATTCTTTCGCGTTGACCAAAAAGTGATGTGGAAACTACATACATGAAAAGAAATAGAACATGTTTATAGTTCAAAACAAGATAGTTGGAAGTAGGATTTATTTTGGCCAACGATTTTGATGATTTTTGATACGGTAAAATTATTTAGCTACGCTTGCCCATCTAAATTTTTGTTGTCAAAGCAGTGTTTTTGTGTGTTTTGCCGAGCAAATAGGGTATTTCATCGATGTTTTTGCAATTTCGATACATCTTTACGAGAGCTCATTTTTCAATTATCACTTTTGCCATGGGTATGCCATTGATTGGTTCGGTTCATCTTCGGTTTATGAAAACCTCGTTTTATGCCTTCTTTTCTTTCTTGCTTCAACTCTAATAATGATACAGAAACCCATGGTTTGACAAGAGTAATATGACTAGACTAGGTAGCTTTAGTAGATACGTGTACTAGCCCAGAGAATAGGCCCTTATGGCCCTTATATCTTAAATTAAGTGAAAGGAATTATTATTTTGCTAATATTTTTTGGCATAAAGGATTAAAAAAAATTATCTTTGCAGCCGCTTTAAATGGTGGTTGTAGCTCAGTTGGTTAGAGCGCTTGATTGTGGTTCAAGAGGTCGCCGGTTCGAACCCGGTCTTCCACCCAAAAGAATTTGTTAAGGTCCCGATCTTCATCGGGACTTTTATTTTTAACTTAAAACAAAAAGCCCTGGTTAGATATCCAGGGCTTTTGATTTTCCAAATGTTGCGATACTACTGGGTGGCTTTGTCCACAACAACCTTTTCAGCTCTATTGGCGATTTCCCAAGCTGTATAAAAAATCAATTGTGTTCTATTTTTCAATAGGTCATAATTAATCTTATCTGGAGTGTCGCCCGGTCTATGATAGTCGTCATGGGTGCCGTTAAAGTAGAATATTATCGGAATATTGTTCTTGGCGAAGTTGTAATGATCACTACGATAGTAAAAACGGTTAGGGTCATTTTCATCATTGTAGGTATAGTCAAACTCTATATTCGTATATCTTTTGTTTACTTCTTCTGAAAGGTCATGAAGCTCTGTGCTCAGTTTATCGGAACCAATCAAGTAGACGTAGTTTCTGTCTCCTGTTCGTTTTGGGTCAATTCTACCAATCATGTCAATGTTAAGATTGGCAACCGTTTGGCTTAATGGAAAAATCGGCTTATAATCGGTGTAGTATTTAGATCCCAACAAACCTTTTTCTTCACCTGTTACATGTAGAAATACAATGGAACGTTCTGGGCCTTTACCAGCATCTGCCGCTTTTTTAAAGGCCTCTGCAATCTCTAGCAGGGCAACTGTACCAGACCCGTCGTCATCGGCTCCATTGTTAACTTGACCATCGGCATTAACGCCGATATGATCTAAGTGCGACGAAATGATAACGTACTCATCTGGTTTGCTGCTTCCCTTTAAAATTGCAGCTACGTTTTCAGAATCGACTTTATTGTCCTCACTTTTTATATCAAATGTTACAGCTATCGTCAATGTCTTTGGGGTATCGGCTTTTTGAATTTCTGGATACAACTGTTTTGCTGATTTTTCATTTAATAGTACCAAAAAGTTCTCAGAATTTTCCGCCTGAAGCTGCATGCGTCCACTGTCATTGCTCTTCATAAAATCATAATAGCGATTGAAACGTGCAAAGTTTTGCGGGTCAAAGTACAAAACACCATTTGCGCCTTTTTCAGCGGCCAATTCTGTGCGTTTTCCTACGGCCTCCGACATATTGCTCCAAACCGATTTTTCTGAACTTCCGGATAGTACATAGGTGCCATCTTCATTTTTTGGCTCACCTGCTTTCATTAACAACACTTTTCCTTTCACATCAACGGATGTATAGTCAGAGTAACCACCGTCTTCAATACCGTATCCAACATAAACGACCTCTTTATAGCTTCCAGAAATGGAAGAGAACGTCAAAGCGGCCTTGCCAATTGTAAAGCTCTTGTCTCCGACGCTCAGGGTACCGCTGGGTACTTTGCTGAATTCTAATGGAACCTTTTGAAAATAATCGCCATCGCTTTTCGCGGCAGGTATGCCTAGGGCTTCATATTGTTTTTTAAGATAGTCGACCGCTCTCTTTTGACCAGGTTTTCCGGTTTCACGTCCTTCAAACTCATCCGATGCATACGTAAAGAGGTGCTCTTTCAATTCTTCTTCGGTGATGCTGGCAGCAAAAGAAGGTGCCAGGTCCGTTGCTCGATTTTCTTCTTTTTCAGCTACGGTTTTCTGCGAAGAATTGCATGACAATGCCCATCCTAAAACAAGTATAAAAAGTTTTTTCATGATTAATTTCAAATTTGTCAAAAATAGCCAATCACATGCTGATATGACAACTTTATACTAGAATAGCTGCTTTTTAAACTTAGTTGGGCTACAACCTTTGATGGTTTTGAAATGCTTATTAAAATTCGATGTGGTGGCAAACCCACATTGAACTGCAATTTCAGAAATGGGCAATTCATCATATTCTTGAAGTAATTGACAGGCATGGGCGATACGTATCTCTGTTAAGAAGGTGAAAAAAGACTTATTGCTACGTTGCTTGAAAAACCGACAAAAGGCGTTCTGACTTAAATGTACCAAATCGGCCACTTTGTCAAGGGTGATTTCTTCTTGAAAATTGTTGATTACAAAATCGTAGACCAACTGTAGCCGAGAACCATGATCTTTGGTCAGTTCTTTGGCGTAAATCAAATCATTGAGCATTGTTTTTTTTAGCCCATTGATCATCTTTAATAATTCTAAAAATTGTATAAAGAGGGATAGTTTGTTGCTATCATTAAGGTTTTTAAAGTATCTAAATAGATTGTAGGATTCGTACCTTATGGAAAAGCCAAATTGTGCTGCGTCAAAAAAGGGGAGCAGTTCTTTCATCTCAGGTAATTCAAAAAAGGTATCCCCAAAAGCATCCTTTAGAAAGAACAATGAAATCATATGCGATTCGGTTTCGCTCTTTTGACTTTGAAATAGATGCGGAAGATTACTACCGATAGCAATGGTATCGCCTGCTTCATAGTGATTGACCGTATTGCCTACAAGCAACTTGCCCTTACCTGACACAATATGGCTTATCTGAATCTCCTCATGTTGATGTAATTTGTCATAAAATACACGAGACCTATCGATTTGTAGAACGATATTCTCAGTTGGTTTTTTTGGTATTTTAAAGGGGTAAATCTGCATAAATATGCTAAAATTACCTTTTTTAGGAAATAAAATGATATAAACAGGGTAATATATTCCTTTTTTTGGTTAAAAATGGAAAACTAAAATAATTGTTCTGCCTTTACCTTTACAAAAAAAACAATGACAACTATACAATGGAAAGGGGTAATGCCTGCGGTAACCACCAAATTCACAGAACAAGATACGTTGGACCTTGAGATGTTTTCAACCAACATTCAAGCACAATTGAAAGCAGGGGTTGAAGCCATTATTTTAGGAGGAACTTTAGGTGAAGCCAGTACGTTGAACCATGATGAAAAAAAGGTGCTGACGCAACATACCGTAAATGAGGTTGCAGGTAGGGTACCTGTAATTCTAAACATTGCAGAACAATCAACAAAAGATGCGATAACAGCGGCTCAGAATGCCCAAGAATATGGAGCAAGCGGATTAATGATGCTGCCGCCCATGCGCTATAAATCTACCGACTATGAAACAGTGGCCTATTTTAAAGCTGTTGCCCAAAGTACGGACCTGCCCATAATGGTATACAATAACCCTGTGGATTACAAAGTAGAAGTGACCTTAACGATGTTTCAAGAGTTACTTAAACTTGATAACATCAAGGCGGTCAAAGAATCTACAAGAGATATCTCAAATATTTCCCGAATCAAAAACGAGTTTGGGAATCGGTTAAAAATTTTATGTGGTGTAGATACCCTGGCTCTTGAAAGTCTGCTTATGGGGGCAGATGGTTGGGTTGCCGGCTTGGTATGTGCTTTTCCTGCCGAAACCGTGGCTATTTATAAACTTGCAAAGGCAGGTCGAACGGCTGAGGCTATATCAATTTACCGCTGGTTCTTACCTTTGTTAGAGTTGGATATCAATCCGCAATTGGTGCAAAATATAAAACTGGCCGAAGTTGCAACCGGTATTGGTACGGAAAATGTTCGGGCACCCCGATTGCCTCTTCAGGGAAAGGAACGTGAACGGGTACTTGAAGTGATTAAAGAGGGCATGTCTAAAAGACCTGACCTGCCAGATTATAAATCGTTATAATATCATGATTACAGGAAAAAATTTTGTTGGTAGTACAATGTCGAGCGAGGGTGAGTTGACCTTCGATACTTATAATCCTCTATTGAACATAGAAAATGGCTTTACCTTTTATGAGGCAACGGATACTGAAGTCAATAGTGCCCTAGAATTGGCGACTGAAGCTTTTGAGCGTTATCAAGATGTCACAGGCATGGAAAAAGCATGTTTTTTAAGACAAATCGCAGATGAGATTGAAGCGTTGGGTGATGATCTTGTAAAAGTGTACTGTCAAGAAACTGGATTGCCAGAAGGGCGGGCAAAAGGCGAACGTGGTAGAACGGTAGGGCAATTGCGTTCTTTTGCCGATTTGGTAGAAGAAGGTTCATGGGTAAATGCCACAATAGATACCGGCGAACCGAACCGTAGTCCGGCACCTAAACCTGATTTAAGAAAAATCAAGGTGCCCTTGGGGCCCGTGGTCGTCTTTGGTGCCAGTAATTTTCCTTTAGCCTATTCCACGGCCGGGGGTGATACGGCAAGTGCGTTGGCGGCAGGTTGCCCTGTAGTGGTCAAGAGTCACCCGATGCATGCTGGTACGGGAGAATTAGTGGCTTCAGCAATTTCAAAAGCAGTTGAAAAAACCAATATGCCCAATGGTGTTTTCTCAAACTTAAACAGTAGCGGAATTGAAGTGGGTGTTCAATTGGTCAAACACCCAAATACAAAAGCAGTCGGTTTTACAGGTAGTATCAAAGGTGGCCGTGCACTATTTGATATGGCATCAAATCGCCCTGAACCAATTCCAGTTTTTGCCGAAATGGGAAGCATTAACCCTGTCGTATTATTACCTAATGCTTTAGAAGAAAAAGGAGATGATTGGGCAAAAACATATGCATCTTCAATTACATTGGGTACTGGGCAATTCTGCACCAACCCTGGTCTTCTCATTGCTATTGAGGGTAAGGCGTTAGACAGTTTTGTCGAGGTTCTTGCCAAAGAAATTGTTGCCATTGCGCCTACTTGTATGCTACACCCGAACATACACAGTAACTATGGCACCAATCAAAAAGCAATTTTAAAACAAGATGGGGCCGCTGCAATTGCATCCTATTCTGAATCTGTGCAATCTAATTTTGCCAAGCAGGCTGTTGCAAAAGTTGACGGAGCTGCCTTTGTTGCAAATCCCGAGCTACATGAAGAGGTCTTTGGTCCATTCTCTTTGGTTGTTGCCTGTAAAAATAAACAAGAGTTGTTGCAGGCGGTAAAAGCAATTGGTGGGCAATTGACGGGAACCGTAATCGCAACGGATAGTGAGGTTTCAAAACATAAAGATCTTATAAATGCCCTTAGAACAAGGGTGGGTCGATTAATTTTTAATGGGGTTCCTACCGGTGTTGAAGTATGTCCATCGATGCAACATGGGGGACCTTACCCCGCGAGCACCGATAGTCGATTTTCAGCCGTTGGCATTCATGCCATTGATAGATGGGTGCGACCTGTTAGTTATCAAAGTTGGCCCAATGACCTATTGCCCAAAGCTTTAAAAGATGAAAACCCTTTAGGCATTGACCGATTGGTAAACGGTAAGTTGACAAAAGATATAATTGTATAACTGTGGCAGTATCAATTTTTGAATGCATTGATGGGCATACCTGCGGAAACCCTGTGCGGTTGGTGGTCAAGGGAGGTCCTGATCTTCAAGGGGCATCCATGAGCGAAAAGCGCAGTCATTTCTTGAAAAAATATGATTGGATTCGAACCGGGTTGATGTTTGAGCCACGAGGGCATGATATGATGAGCGGTAGTATTTTGTATCCTCCGCACCATCCTGACAATGACGTTGCGGTCTTGTTCATTGAAACCAGCGGGTGTTTGCCCATGTGCGGTCATGGCACCATTGGCACCATTACCATCGCCATTCAAGAAGGGTTATTGAACCCTAAGAATAAAGGTTTTGTACGATTGGAAACTCCGGCTGGTCTTGTGAATATTGAATACCACCGACCCCATGAAAAAGTAGAATGGGTGAAGTTGACCAATGTCAAGAGCTATTTGGCCGCCTCTGACTTGACCATTGAATCTTCAAAACTAGGAAAACTTGTTTTTGATGTTTCTTATGGCGGAAATTATTACGCCATTATTGATCCACAAAAGAATTTTTCGGGAATGCATGATTTTTCGGCAGCAGAACTAATTCAGTTTTCTAAAGAAATAAGAACGCGAATCAACGAAAAATTCCCAGATGCTTTTATTCACCCGGAGGATAAATCGATTCGTGATGTTTCGCATGTTTTATGGACAGGCGATCCAATGGCGACCACTTCATCTGGTCGAAATGCGGTGTTTTATGGGGATAAGGCCATTGACCGGAGTCCTTGTGGTACGGGCACGTCTGCCCGTTTGGCACAGTTGTTCGCCAAAGGAAAACTTCAATTGGGCGAAGATTATATACATGAAAGTTTTATAGGTTCTATGTTCACGGGCAGGGTAGAACTCGAGACCAATATTGGGCAGTTTAAAGCAATTGTACCATCAATTAAAGGTTGGGCGAAAGTGTACGGCAGAAATACGATTACCATAGATACGGATGATGACCCTTATGCTCACGGATTTCAAGTAATTTGATATGGCCAGAAAAGTAATTGTTATCGGTGGAGGGGTCGTAGGATTGTGCACTGCTTACTTTTTATCAAAGAATGGACACCAGGTCACAGTTATAGACAAGTCCTCCATGGACTCGGGTGCTTCTTACGTCAATGCCGGATATCTTACCCCAAGTCACATTATTCCGCTTGCAGCACCTGGAATGATTTCAATGGGTTTAAAATATATGTTCAATTCTTCAAGTCCCTTTTACATGAAACCCCGTTTTGATCTTGATTTTTTCAAATGGGCGTGGAACTTTAAAAAGTCGTGTACTGAAGCAAAGGTTGCAAAGGCGATACCTGCAATCAAAGACATTAATATCTTGAGCCGAGAACTTTTTTTTGACTTAAAGGAATCGGGCGATTTGGGTGCGTTCCATCTTGAACGAAAAGGACTTTTAATGTTGTACCAGACCCAAGAGACGTTTGAACATGAATTGCAGGTAGCGGAAAAGGCTCGATTTTTAGGACTTGAAGTCAATGAACTGGATACACAAACCTTGAAAAATATAGAGCCCAATGTAAAAATCAATGCCAAAGGAGCGATACATTATGAATGCGATGCCCATAGCACACCTTCAACGTTCATGCATAAATTACAAGATTACCTGAAAGGCAAAGGGGTTGCCTTGGTAAAGCAACAAGAAGTAGTTGATTTTGAGTTTAAAAATGACAAGCTTACTCGCGTAAAAACAGATAATGCTTTTTATGATTTTGATGAGGTTGTTCTAGCTGCTGGATCATGGTCAACTAATTTGGCTAAAAAATTAGGTTTGAGAATATTGGTCCAAGCCGGCAAAGGTTATCGTATAAATGTATCAGAGCCAACGGATATTGGTATGCCTGCAATTTTGATGGAAGCAAAGATGGCCGTAACACCCATGCAAGGGTATACCCGATTTGCAGGCACCATGGAATTTTCTGGCATTAACCACCAAATACGGAAAGAACGGGTAGCAGCTATTGCTAAAGGTGCTGAAAACTTCTATGAAGACCTAAAAATTTCTGAGGAAGACAAGAACAATGCGGAATGTGGTTTGCGACCCGTATCCCCAGATGGGTTACCATACATTGGTAGATCATCAAAATATAAGAACCTAACAATTGCGACGGGTCATGCCATGATGGGGTGGAGCCTTGGTCCGGCAACCGGAAAATTGGTAAGTGAGATTGTTTCAGGTCAAAAAACCTCGATGGACATCACGCCCTTTTATCCAGAACGCAAGTTTTAACCGCATATTAATTTTTAATGATTTTCGATGTTTGGCATCGCATTTGTTTTTATGATGTGCGATAACAACGTAATTTTGCAATATGCTAAAAAACTACTTCAAACACCTCTTTATCAATATCTTGTTTCTTAGTATTGTATCTGCTCAAGAAATTAAGCTATTTCAGGTTGCCGACTTTGACCTAAAGGGCAATGTGAAATCATGTATGGTTATTACCGATTACGGAAAAGAAATTTTTGAATTCAACGAAAAAGGTTTTTTGACCAAATCGACCACACAGTACAATGATACGGACAAAGACATTGTTGTGTACAAATACGAAGGCGATGAGCTTGTTGAAAAGCGAATGGAAAGCTATAAAGACAATACATTGGATGCAGCGAGTTCCATGGTGAATTTTTATGAAATTGACTCCACTGGACCAAGAGTGGTCAAAGAAAAAATCATTTCTTTTGATAAGCAGTTCTTTGAGGCACAAGAGTACCAATATGATGAAGGCGGGAAATTGAAACGTATCATTATCTCACATGAAAATGCCGTTGACGAAATGCGCATTGAACATACCGCTTATAAACAGGAAACAACAATCACGTACTTTGAAAATGAAGTTATTGAAAAGTCAATTCGAAAATCTTCAAAAAAGCTCAGAAATGGCAGAACGCTTGCTGTGACTTTACTCAAAGAGTTTGTAGATGGCGAGCCCAATCGTGCCATTGAAAGCATAATTGATGACACGGGCAAATTGCTTTCAGAACAATTTTTTTATTACAACGCTACTGAAAAAGAGTTTGTTCCCAAAGAGAAGAAAATCTATGGTTATGAAAGTAGCGGGGTGCTGTCCAAGGTCACCATAAAAACGAACAACACTGAAAGTGTAGAAAATTATATTTTTCAGTTTGACGATAGTGAACATAAAAACTGGGTAAAAAAAATCATCACTCCCCAAAACTCATATGTAACAAGAATATTGACTTACTATGAGGAGAAACCTTCGAGTGACTCAAACCCCGAGTGAGGAATCAGATGCTATTTTTTCGAGAATAGCTTCATTGATTTCGTGTCCGCCTTCAAAATTGATAATTTCGGCATGCTCACCGAATAACGTATTTATTTTTTCATACTCACTTAAGAGTCGTTTTGGGGTTAGGTAATGGTCTTTGTTACCATATACTATTTTTACTTTGGTTTTTGAGAAATCGAGAAATTCAAAATCCTGTTTTTTAAGCTCATTGGGTATTCCTCCAGCGTACAAAACTAAGGTTTGGCAGTGCAGTTTTCGCTGCGCCAACCATCGCATCGCGATTGACACCCCTTGTGAAAACCCAAATACGATCAGTTTTTTTTCAAGTATTTCTTTTTCATGCCGTAAGACCTCGTTCAGATAGTTCAGCACGTTTTCAGTTTCTAACAGCGTATCTTCTTTGGTCAACCAACTTGCGCCCACATGTTTAAAATCATCTTTCAAATAATATTTTGAGGGCGCTTGGGGCGCTATAATATAGTTTTCTTCGGGATTTAACTTCACAAAGTACCTTAAAAAATATCGTGAGAGATAACCCATACCATGCAATACAAGCCAGACATTTTCGGTCTTATTGCCTAGCGTATTCAATGTTTCGTAGGTATTGGTCGTAGTATAGGTGACCGATTGTTTTTTAATGTCCATCTTAAGAAATAACCTTACTGTATTTTGAATTAGTAATCCGTAATTTTACCAAAACTAAGCTATGGAAAATCATAAAGAAAAAATACTTTCTGTTTGTAACCAGATTCGCAAAGGAACATTAATGGAAACTTTAGACATTGAGTATGTTGATGTTGGCGAGAATTTTTTAACTGCAAAAATGCCCGTGACCTCAAAAGTATACCAACCAGATGGTGTTTTGCATGGCGGTGCCACTGTTGCACTTGCAGAAAGTGTTGGTAGTGCGGCATCTTATATTTTTTTGGATGGAAATGAATTCTTCGTACGGGGTATTGAAATCGCTGCAAACCATGTGAAAGGTGTTCGAGAAGGTTATGTGTATGCCAAAGCTGCTATTATTCATAAAGGAAGAACAACACAGCTTTGGGAAATAAAAGTGACCAATGAGGCCGGTGAACTGATTTCCAACTGCAAATTGACGACCATTGCACTCCCAAAAACCAATTGATTTTAAGTCCCTTTTAAACCAAGCGGATACACACATGAAGCAAGGGCTTCCATTTGTGTTGTACCGTCATCCCAATACAGATAAGGTCAAGGGTGTTTTTCAAGCGGATACCAAACTCTACACTTCAATTGATTTTACCACTTCCGGTTTTCTGTTTGCGCCCTTTCACAATGCATCCGAGAATATTGTTCTAAGTGCAGATGAATGCCTAAAAGCAGATTTTAAGGCGATTTCTAAGCTGAGCTATAGCGATATTGTTGCAGATGACATTGGTGAACAAGCTCACTTAAACTTGGTTGCAAAGGCCATTCAAACCATTAAAAATGGGGCCTTGCGCAAGGTGATTGTTTCAAGGTGTATTCAGGTTAAAAGAAAAGTAGCTGCCCTTTCAGTCTTTTCAAGGGCCTTGGCAAATTACGAGAATGCATTTTGTTATATCTGGCACCATCCTAAAGTGGGAACATGGTTGGGTGCTACTCCCGAACAATTGTTGCGAATAGATAACAATCAACTATACACGACCGCTCTGGCAGGTACTTTACCTTTTCAAGAGGGTGAACAGCCAAACTGGACAGAAAAAGAACTTGAAGAACAACAGATGGTCACAGATTTCTTAATTGCGCAATTGGGCAAGGACTTGACTTCCATTCAAGTTTCCAAGGTCAAATCCGTGATGGCTGGGCAGCTATGGCATTTGAAAACAGATATTTCTGGCCTGCTTCGGGCAAAAAGCAGTCTAAAGCAAATCATAGAAAAAATACATCCAACATCAGCTGTTTGCGGGTTGCCCAAAGAAGAAGCTAAAACGTTCATTTTGAACAATGAACACTATGACCGACAATTCTATACCGGGTTTTTGGGTGAACTGAACATAGAACAGAAGAGCTCGTTGTATGTCAACTTAAGATGTATGCAAGTGCAGCCCAGCGGAGTATCTGTTTATGTTGGCGGCGGTATTACTGCCGGATCCAATGTCAATGATGAGTGGACAGAGACACAAAACAAAAGCAGGACGATGCTTCGGTTGTTATGATATCTTTCGGTTTTCATCTGGGCAGTTCGTATTTTTGTAATGCATGAAGCAATCAATCATTCCGTCAGCTCAAACAGTCGTTTCGGCCTGTAAAGGCAATGGTGTAAAAAATATTGTAATCTCTCCGGGATCTCGCAGTGCACCGCTGACCATAAGTTTCACCCAAGATTCGTTTTTCAAATGTTTTAGTATAGTAGATGAGCGTAGCGCGGCTTTTTTTGCTTTAGGCATGGCGTTACAACAAAAACAGCCAGTGGCAGTGGTTTGTACTTCTGGTAGTGCACTGCTGAACTACTATCCTGCAATTTCGGAAGCGTTTTATAGCACTATACCTTTAGTGGTCATATCAGCCGACAGGCCTCCTTATAAAATCGATGTCGGTGATGGCCAGACTATTCGCCAAGACCATGTATTTCAAAGGCATATTGGGTATTCAGCGAATCTGAAACTCGATGTTGTACACGCGAAAGAACGAATTGAGCGCTACGCCCCTGATATGCTTGGTATCCATCAAGATGAGATTTTATCGTATAATCAAGATGAGGTGCGCAAGGCATTGAGCTGTGCAACAGAAAAGCACTTGCCCGTCCATATTAATGTTCCTTTTGAAGAGCCACTATATGATGTTGAAGACTTAATAACAGAAGAATGGTCTGACGAAATTACCACGTCTTCAAAGTCTTCTGATGTAGCTAATATGTACGAATTCAAAGCTCTTTGGGGGCAAGCCAAAAGAAAGCTTGTTTTGGTTGGGGTCAATTACCCAGATGAAGTGGAACAAAGCCTCTTAGATGTTTTGGCGAATGATCCATCGGTGATTGTTATGACCGAAACTACATCAAATCTGCACCACCCTAACTTTTTTGCGAGTATTGACAGTATCATTTTTCCTATTGAAAAATCCAACACTTCAGATACGCTGTTTAAGGCGCTGCAACCCGAAATACTCTTGACCTTTGGTGGATTGATAGTCTCTAAAAAGGTGAAGGCCTTTTTGCGCCAATACCAACCGAAACAACATTGGCATGTTGATAAGATAAAAGCATATGATACCTATTTTTCATTGACTCATCATTTTAAGACCGATGCGAATGGATTTTTAGCAGAACTTTTAAGTGATGGCAAGCCCGTACTTAGTGAATACTTTTCAGAATGGAGCGCTGTAAAGAAACGGTACGAAGCAAAACGTGGTGCTTATCTAGCTAAGATCCCCTTTTCAGATTTCTTAGTGTTTCACGACATTCTTGATGGAGTTCCCGATAAATATCAAGTACACCTGGCCAATAGTTCTACAGTACGTTATGCCCAGCTCTTTAATAGCAATCCAACCTTAAAAATATTTTGCAACCGTGGTACGAGTGGTATTGATGGTTCTACATCTACGGCAGTCGGTGCAGCTTTTTATGAAAATGCGCCAACATTGTTGATAACGGGAGACCTCAGTTTTTTCTATGATAGCAATGCCTTATGGAACAATTATTTAAGAAATGATTTCAGAATCATTCTCATTAACAATGGTGGTGGTGGAATCTTTAGAATATTACCGGGCAATGATGGTTCAGAAAATTTTGAAACTTATTTTGAAACGGTTCAACAACAAAATGCACAGCACTTGTGCCTGCAGTTTGGTTTTGAATACCAAAAATGTAATACTGCAGAAGCACTAAAAGGTGAGCTGTCCACTTTTTACAGCATATCGTCTAAACCAAAGGTTTTAGAAATAACTACGCCCAGAAAGCAGAACAATAAAATTTTGCTTGATTACTTTGATTTTATATCTTAGGCATAATATTATTTGATAATAAAAACACTAACAACTATGAGTAAGAGAGACGAATTAATTGAGAAGTACGCTGAGGATATCAAGTCTAAATTCGGGGAAACCCCTGATATGGATTTGCTCAAGAAAGTGACTGTAGGTTTGGGCCCGGCCATCTATAATTTAGATGCCTCAAAAGTATCAGGTAGCGACGACAAAGAGCTTGAAACCGTAAAAAACAACTTCTTGATGAAGAAATTGGGGATGTCGGATGGGCCAGAATTGATGGATGCCATTAACAGTGTAATCGATAAATATGGCCGTTCTGAAAAGAACAAGCATAGAGCTGTTATCTACTATCAATTGGCAAGACATTTTGGTAAACAGTCAGTTTACAACTAGAAAAACTTAAAATTTATCGATAACCGCCCTTGGTCAAACTGAGGGCGGTTTTTTTTTGATGTACTTTTGCCCTATGATTGAATTGGGTAATTACAATGAACTAAAGATTTTAAGAAGTACCAGCGTTGGTCTTTTTTTGGGCGATGATGAAGGTACAGAAATTCTATTGCCGAACAAGTATGTACCTGAAGACGTAAGGCCTGATGATATGCTTAGCGTTTTTTGTTATTTAGATCACCAAGAGCGGCCTATTGCCACAACACTTAAGCCAAAAATAATCAGAAATGGATTCGCTTATCTTGAGGTGGTTGAGGTCAATGAGATTGGTGCGTTTTTAGATTGGGGACTAGAGAAGCATTTGTTCGTACCCTTTAGAGAACAGCATTCACGCCTAACAGCCGGACATAGATATGTGGTGCACTGTTATTTAGATGAGCAGAGTTTTAGATTGGTGGGCTCTACCAAGTTGGATAAATTTCTGAAGAATACAGAGCATGATTTCACTGTAAATGATGAGGTTGAGATTTTAGTGAGCAGAAAAACTGAACTGGGGTGGGAAGTCATAATTGAGAACAAGTACAAAGGTTTGATTTTCTTTAGCGACGTATTCAAACCGCTTTCAATCGGACTTTCATTAACAGGTTACGTAAAGAATGTTCGAGATGATAGAAAGGTCGATATTGTTTTGCAACCTATAGGAATGAAGATGTTAGATGAGGTGGCCAATACCATTTATGAGAAATTAAAAGCAGCGGATGGGTTTATTCCACTCAATGATAAATCACCCCCAGAATTGATAAAAGATTACTTGCAAATGAGTAAAAAAGCGTTCAAAAAAGGGGTGGGAGTGCTCTACAAAAACAGAAAGATCTTGATTAAAGAAGATGGCATTCAACTAGTGGAAAAGTAATCGTATTTGTCGTTCGTCCAAAGAAATAACAATTTCATAATGGATTATTTTTTTGTGTCGGCAAATATCCTACTTTTGTAACGTTCCCTAATCTATCTCTTTGAAGCCTACTTATTTGGAAAGTTATACTAACTAACAATCCTTAGAAAATATGCCCTTTATTGAAGAAAATGATTTGTTGGATTTGCATAAGGATATTGAAAAGTCTCAAATCATCAATGAGCGACTGCTCGATCAAATAAAATACAAGAACAAAGACCTTAAAAAACTAAAATTACAGCGTAATATCTTTGTGGGTATTACGGCACTGTTTCTAGTAGGTACTTTAGCCATTACTTCATTCACTGCCGGACTGAGTACGTCAAACTCCAATCAAAACAATCTTTTAGTTTCTATTGACAGTTTAGATGCCATCAAAACGCGTATTGATAATTTAAAAGAACAGAATCAAGAATTAAGTTTGGTCAAAGAGTTTTACCTAGCTAAAGAGTTTTTAGAGAAAGAAAAGGTGTATTCGGTACAGGTAAAGTCCTTTGTTGAAAATAATGCAACCCTAGCATCTGAGGCACTGACGAATACCCTCTTTGTGAAAACGAATCCATTTTACGCCTATTCTTTGGGTACCTTTGAAACCATTGAAGAGGCGAGATCCTTTAGGCAGCAACTTGTAAATATGGGCTTTGAAGATGCTTTTGTGGCATCATACCAAGATGGCAAGCGTGTACAAATAGAAGACCCATACTAGTTGGGCAAGTTTAAAGCTTGGTTGAGTGCGGCCAGATTGCGCACACTACCTTTATCAATTTCTGGAATTTTAGTGGGCACAGCTTTAGCCAGTTCAGAAGGCTTTGAGAATAAGCAGATATTCTTGTTGACCATCTTGACAACAATTACATTTCAGGTCACATCAAACTTTGCCAACGATTATGGTGATGGTGTAAAGGGCACCGATGCAGATGATAGGGTAGGTCCCCAAAGAGCATTACAGAGTGGAGCATTGGACAAAGGCGAACTGCTAGCAGGTATTATTATTAGCGCTGCACTCAGTTTTTGTTTGACCGTTTTATTGGTGTATACCGCCTTTGGTATTGAGAACTTAAGGCACATCATTCTATATATGGTTTTGGGGATTTTGAGTATTTGGGCGGCACTGAAATATACCATGGGATCTTCACCCTATGGGTATCAAGGTTTGGGAGATGTTTTCGTTTTTATATTCTTTGGAATATTGGCTGTTTTAGGAACTAAATTCTTGTACACAAAAACCATTGATTTTTTAGACATTTTACCAGCAATGACCATAGGTTTGTTGAGTACTGGCGTACTTAATCTAAACAACTTAAGAGACGTTGTTTCAGACCAAAACCATGGCAAAAATACAGTAGTGGTCAAAATGGGTTTTGAAAAGGGCAAAAAGTACCATTATGCTCTTTTGATAACGGCTTTTTTATGTTGGCTTTTTGGTGTTTTCTTCTCAAAGTATGGTTGGGAAGCATGGATAAGTCTATTATTTTTCACTCCTGTTTTATTGCATTTACTAAAAGTGGTCCGGACCAAAGTACCGGCGTCTTTGGACCCAGAATTAAAGAAATTGGCGCTCAGTACTTTTGCCGTGGCACTTAGCTTTTACCTAGCAATTAATTATTTTTTGTAATTTTGATTGCTATAACTGTCTAAAACCAAGCTGATTTTGGAACACCCCATCAAAATACTAATCGTTGAGGATAATGTTATCATAGCTGATGACATGCAATCCATGCTAGAGGAGATTGGTTACGAAGTAGTTGACAACGTAATCGTTTATGAGCAAGCAGTAGAAGTACTAAAAAACAATCATGTTGACCTGGTACTTATTGATATTATTCTTGCCTCTGACAAAACAGGAATCGACTTAGGTAAGCATATTCGAGATGCGTACAACATTCCTTTCATTTTTGTGACTTCAAACTCGGACAAGGCCACCGTTGAAAATGCTAAAACTGTCAAACCTGATGGTTATTTGGTCAAGCCTTTTGAACAACAAGATCTATACACCTCTATAGAGATAGCACTATCTAACTTTAATTACGCAAAGAAGGCCGATAGCAAAGAAATTGCAGGTAATGAAGGTGATAGTTTTATGTCAAATTCGGTACTTAAAGACTCAATTTTTGTTAAGAAGCAACACTTGTATTACCGAATACAGTTCGGGGATATTCAATTTATAAAAGCTGACAATGTTTATTTAGAGGTGAATACTGTTGATAAAAAGTTCTTGGTGCGCTCCCCACTTAAAGATTACTTAGAAAAGCTTCCGAAGAACAAATTTTACAGAGCTCATAAGTCGTACATTGTAAACGTAGATCATATTGATGCTATCAATTCTAAGGATATTATGATCAACAATACCTTGATTCCGATTTCAAAAGATTTTAAAGAGTTTATTATTTCGTCAATGAACTCATAAGATTTAGTACAATCTAATTCAAAAGGCATACCTGTTTTTGGTGTGCCTTTTTTGTTGACCTCTAATTTATGATAGGCTGACAACAAAGAGACGTCACTTCACAACATAGTTTTACAGTGCAATAATGCATAACGCACATTCGTAGTGTACTACAATTGTTGGTACAGAAAAGTGTAATTTTTTCATTTTCATATAGTGTTCTCGTAAAAGGTCTTGTCTACGGATAAGACCTTTTTTAGTTTAGAAACCTAATGAATATTCCACAAAATGCATAAAACATCGGTAAAACGTAACTTGATGTCCGTTACCTTTAGTTTCACAACAAAAAATGACACTTTCACAACATAAATCAATACCACAACCGCATTCCCTCTATTTTTGAAAGTAAATAATAAGAACCCCCAATTCTTACATTAAAATAGATGATAAAAGGGCTGCGCAAGTACATTGCGCGGTCTTTTTTATGAGACTTTATGGACTAAAGTCTAAGGTCGATTAACGTATTTTTAAGGGTTTTTACCACTTTCAGCTAGAGGTTGACAACAAAAATTAAGACGGCATTGGATCTGGTCTTAATTTTGGTTGCTATAAGAAAGTTGCAAGTGACCATTTCAAGCGAGCGAGGTATATGTTAAAGAAAATTCATTTTTTGGTTTTTCTATTGTTTCTGGTAGGAAACACACCCACTTTTGCCCAAATCACGGATACTACTTCGGTTAATTTGCTCAACGAATTTCAAGAAGTTCAGAACGCTCCTCAAAAACTAAAATTGTTTTTCAATGCGCCCAATCGCTATGAAGAAGATTCGGCATATGACTGGCTTGAAGTAGTAAATGTATATTTGAGCACTTCACAAAAAACTGGCGATTCTGTTGGCGTCGATATTTACAAACTCATGCAGGCGCAACTTTACCATGATATTGGCGATCATGACAAAAGTATTGCTGTGGCCAAAGAAGCTTACGACCGCAGAGACAGTTTAGATACCAGTACCACAGCTCTTATTTTGCATCTTTTAGATAATAATTATGGCAAACTTCAGATGTACGATAAGCAGATTGAAGTACGTGAAGCAAAAAAAGACTTAGGACTTACGGAAGGTGTTGCTTTCTATGATATCTACGCCAATATGGGCTTGTATCGCCAGGCAATGAAACAATACATACTTGCGGTTAAACCTACCATACCAGACAATGATTATTTGGGGCTGGCCAGGCATCATAACATAGTGGGCAATTACTTATTGATGGACAAGTCTGCCGCGACGGCCATTACAGAATACAATAAAGCAAATGCCTTTTTGGATCTTTTTATTAATGATATCAGCAAACAAAAATCTGAAAAGGAAGTATTTGAGACTGAATATTTAAAGGCCGAGGTAAAGGGTAATATTGGCAAGTGCCACGTATTCTTAAAAAGCTATATAGAGTCGATCCCGTATTTAAACGAAAGTATTGAGGTACTTTCTGAGTACAACAATGACAGCTATAATGAACAGATTATTGACAATAGGTTAAATCTGGCTGAGGCGCACCTTCAGCTTGATAACAACAGAACAGCCAAAAGACTTCTTGAAGATTCTTATAACGGCATGAGTATAAAACACGAAATCAAGCGTAATCGTTTATTGGCGTATTACTACGATAAGGTAGAAAACTTTAAGAGTGCAACATTATATTATAAGCGCAACGAACGTATTACCGATTCGTTAAAGGCAAATGATGTTTCTATTCTGAAACAACAATTGGTGGCCATTGTTGGAACTTCTGATCTAGAAAATTCTAGAAAATTGATCAACGAGCAAAAACTGGCCAATGAAAAAATCAGAAATGAGATACAAGCAAAAGATGAGCGAATCAATTTGGTTTTTATTTCGTTGATATTTACGCTATTAGGTTTTGCTGGCTTGGTATATGCCTATTTAAAGAGTATTAAAAACCAACGCTTGATTGCTGAGCAAAAACACTTCATTGAAAACTCTTTAAAGGAAAAAGAATCCTTGTTAAAGGAAATTCATCATAGGGTGAAGAATAACTTGCAAATGGTTTCAAGCCTTTTGAGCTTACAAACCCGAAATACCAAGAGTAAAGCTGCTATCGTAGCACTTGAAGAGGGAAAGAGTAGGGTAAAGGCCATGGCCCTGATCCACCAAAAACTGTATCAGAACGATGATCTATCGGTCATTGAAATGCAAGGTTACATTGAGAGTTTAATCAATAGCGTGCAATCGGTATACAAAAAAGGAGGCCACAATATTAGTATAACCGTGGATGCTGAAGGCGTTGAACTTGATATTGATAGGGCTATACCTTTTGGATTGATTCTTAATGAATTGGTGTCAAATACCTTTAAATATGCATTTCCTGAAAGTGATGAAGATGGTAAAATCTACATACACCTTCGAAAAAATGGAGAAGGCGGTTATTTTGAATATGCCGATAACGGTGTAGGCCTTCCTGAGGATAGCGAGGAACGTACAAGTGGCTCCATGGGACTTCGACTCATGAATAGATTGGTCAATCAATTACAATCAAAACTCAATATTGACAAAACCAAGGAAGGCGTCCGGTTCTCTTTCAATTTCAAATAAGCTTTAACGCACCGTACTTTTCAACACCAGTTTGTGCAATAGTTTAGGAAAGAACCTCTTAACATAAATGCCCTTGATTTCTTTTCCCCCTATATAAACTTCGAATTTTTTCTTTTCTATTGCCCGTAACATTTTTTTACAAAAATGAGTGACCGGCAACCCATTCGCAGTTGCGTTGTCGTTAGTACCTTGTAAAGAACCATCTGCGGTCAATGCGCTCTTGGCTATATTCGTCTGAACAAACCCTGGACAGACGATAGTCACGGCAATACCATCTTTTTCGTGCTCCATTCGCATGGCGTCAAAAAAACCGTGCAGCGCATGTTTTGCACCGCAGTAACCCGAACGATAGGGAGAAGAGAACTTACCCATCAGACTACTGACCACTACGTAATGTCCTGATTGCTTTTCAATGAAATGTGGCAACAGGGCATTCGAGAGGGCTACGGTGCCCAAGTAGTCAACATCGATTAGGTGTTTGTATACCTGAAAGGTAGTATTGGCAATCAAAGAACGTTGACTGATGCCCGCGTTATTGATAAGCATATCAATTTGGCCAAAATAAGAAATCGCCTTTTTAACGCATTGTTCCGCTTTTTCAAATTCCAATACATCCAATGGTAAAATCTCCACTAGTTCAGGATGAGCACATTGTTGTTTTATTTTGGACAAAACGTCCGTTCTTCGGGCCGATAAAACCAATTTTACCTTACGTCTACTGAATTGGTAGGCCAGTTCTTCACCGATACCGGATGAAGCCCCTGTAACCCATATGACCTGATGATATAAGTTCTGCATATGCTGTATTTAAACCCTCAAATTATGATTAATTTTAGCAACGATGAAAGCCTCATATAAAAAGTATGTTTTAGATTTCAAAAGACCAAGTGGAACTTCCCGTGGTATATTAAAGCAAAAAGAGACCTGGTTTATCGCATTGAAGCAAGATACCAATTGGGGAATAGGGGAATGTGGTCTACTACGGGGTTTGAGTGTTGACGACCGAACCGATTATGAAGCCCGTTTACAATGGGTTTGCGAGCATATAACATTGGGGTTAGATATTTTGTTAGAACAGTTAAAAGAGTTTCCGTCCATTCAATTCGGATTGGAACAGGCATTTTTGTCATTAAATAGGGAAAATCCCTTTTCACTTTTTCCGTCAAAATTCACAGCTTCAGAGCACCCTATTAATATCAATGGTTTGATTTGGATGGGAGACGAAGCTTTTATGCTCAAACAACTGGAAGAAAAGTTAAAGTCAGGTTTCGACTGTATCAAAATGAAAATTGGTGCCATAGATTTTCAGACCGAACTGAATTTGTTACGATCAATTCGTAAAGAGTTTGGTAAAGATCGCATTGAGCTTCGAGTAGATGCCAATGGCGCTTTTGCAATCAAAGAAGCAAATGACAAATTAAAACAGCTCGCTGAATTTGAACTACATTCCATAGAGCAACCTATAAAACCCAACAACTGGTCGGCAATGGAAAAGCTGTGCCAGACTACACCTCTGCCCATAGCTCTTGATGAAGAACTTATTGGCATCTTTGATGTAACAAAAAGGAAAAAGTTGCTACAAACCATACGACCACAGTACATCATTTTAAAGCCTAGCTTAATTGGCGGTTTTAAGGGAAGTGCTGAATGGATTTCCTTGGCAGAAGAACTCCATATAGGTTGGTGGATCACCAGTGCGCTCGAAAGTAATGTAGGTTTAAACGCAATAGCGCAATGGACGTTTACTTTAAACAATACAATGCCACAGGGCCTGGGTACCGGTAGTTTATACACCAATAATATTGAAAGCCCGCTTGAAGTTCAAAGCGGAAAGCTCTTTTATAGAAAAGACTTAATTTGGCAACTTGATTTAATCAACGACATATGTATATAGAACAAGGATATAAGGGAGACATTGGTTTGTGGAAGTTTTTCGTAATTCCGATTGGCTTCATTGCCTTTATGGCCTTTAATTACTATTTGACCATTAATTCACCTATCAATGTTGAGGATGCGATGGCGCAAATGATTGATAAGTTAGGACCCAACTTGGTGCTGATTATTTTGCTTGCGCCCCTGGCGGCAGGGCTTTTTGTTGTTCTAGGTTGGACTTTTCTGGTGCATAGACAATCCATCACTTCATTGACCACCTCACGCAAGAAAATAGATTGGAAAAGGGTATTGTTTGCCTTTGGTCTTTGGGGTGGTATCACAGCAATCTTTACATTGGTAGATGTATATACCTCACCCGATGATTATGTTTTAAATTTTGATCTGTCCAAATTTTTGGTGTTGGCGGTAATAGCTATTTTATTAATACCGTTACAGACCAGTTTTGAAGAATACCTGTTTAGGGCACATATGATGCAGGGCATTGGTCTATTGGCCAAAAATCGCTGGGCACCCTTGGTTGTCACCTCTGTATTATTTGGGTTGATGCATATTGCGAACCCCGAGGTCGAAAAATTGGGCTATGGTATCATGGTGTATTACATTGGTACCGGTTTCTTTTTGGGTATACTTACCTTGATGGATGAAGGTTTGGAGCTCGCGCTCGGTTTTCATGCCGCAAATAACTTGATAACTGCACTTTTGGTTACGGCAGACTGGACAGCCTTTCAAACAGATTCCGTTTACAAGGATGTCTCCATGCCAGCTTTGGGCTATGATGTTTTGATACCGGTTTTCGTTGTCTTTCCCATTTTACTTTTTATTTTTTCAAAAAAATACAAATGGACGGATTGGAACAATAGACTTTTCGGAAAAGTGATTGAAAAAGAAGAATTCATAGCACTTGAAAATGGAAATCCATCCGAAGTTCAAGCTTAACGGAAAAGGTTATAGTACAAATACACTTCAAGATTTTGCAGACAAGCTATCTATCAGTGGTGAGTCATATGAGCTTTCTATAGGTCTGTTTTTAAAAGAATGGCTAGTTTCGTCTAAAACAATAACTGTTCAAACCTCAGGTTCCACTGGAACGCCCAAGAGCATCATACTTCAGAAAAAACAAATGGTCAATTCGGCCATGGCGACAGGCGAATTCTTTCAACTGAAAGAAGGTGACAAAGCTCTTTTATGTCTTTCCGCAGAATTCATAGCAGGCAAAATGATGCTGGTCAGAGCTATGGTATTGGGTTTAGAGCTTGATTGTGTGGCGCCTACAAGTGAACCTTTAAAACTACATGCGGGCAACTATGATTTTTGTGCTATGGTTCCCTTGCAAGCACAACAATCCTTAAAAGAATTGCATCGCATTCAAAAGTTAATAATCGGTGGCGCCCAGGTTTCATATAATTTACGACAAAAACTACGAGAATTAAATATTCAATGTTTTGAGACTTACGGAATGACCGAAACTATAACACATGTAGCGGTCAGACAAATTGAAACTACCTTTTTTGAAACCTTGCCCAATGTAAAAATCAGTACGGACGAAAGAGGGTGTCTGGTCATAGATGCTCCTTCAATTTCTGATGAAAAAGTACTTACGAACGATTTGGTCAATGTATTGGATGCCTCTAAGTTTGTATGGCTGGGGCGCTACGATACAGTTATCAACTCTGGCGGAATCAAACTGATCCCTGAACAGATTGAAGCAAAGCTTGCCAAAGTGATTCCCCAACGTTTTTTTGTCGCTGCCATGCCCGATGACACCTTGGGCCAGAAATTGGTCTTGGTCATTGAAAGTGATACTGTAGGTGAACATCTTATGACTGAGATACTGTTCATACCCGAACTATCTCGATATGAAATACCAAAAGAGATATTTGATATACAGCAATTTCAGGAGACCAAAAGTGGAAAAGTGGACCGACTAAAAACCTTGTTGAAACTCATTTAGGTAAAGTATCTTCAAATCTTTTTTTATCCAAGTGAATTCGGTATTTTCAGAATGTTAATTCAGACCTATTATGAGAAACATGCTGATTTTTTATTTCCTTCTTTTTTTACCATTGTTATCGCTTGCCCAACAAATCTTGCCAGAGCAAGAGCGGGCTCAGGTCATAGATGAAATATTAGAAGAACGCTTCAATGAGTTGCTACCGGGGTTGATGGATCAGACAAACATTGATATGTGGATTCTCATTTCGAGGGAGTATAACGAAGACCCTGTTTTGCGTACCATGCTTCCGGCGACTTGGTTGAACGCAAGGAGGCGAACAATCTTGGTATTCTATCGTGACAAAACCAAGAACAGTATTGAGAAACTTGCGGTCGCCAGATATAATGTAGGAAGGAATATTCAGTCGGCTTGGGACAAAGAGAAAGAACCCAATCAATGGAAACGTTTGATACAATTGATTGAAGAACGAGATCCCAATAGCCTTGGCCTTAATTTTTCTAAGGATCACAATATTGCCGATGGACTTGATAAAACCGATTATGATGAATTTATAGCGAACCTGCCAAAAAAATATCATAAAAAGGTGATTTCTGCAGAACAGTTGGCCGTACGTTGGATTGAGACACGGACCAAGCGAGAAATGGTCATCTACAATCAATTGGTCAGCATCACCCGCAATATTATTGAAGAGGCGTTTTCTGAAAAAGTAATTACCCCTGGAGTGACTACGACAAAACAAGTTGAATGGTGGATGCGCCAAAAAGTGACAGACTTGGGATTAGAAACTTGGTTCCACCCAACTGTCGATGTTCAGCGAACTAGTGAAGAGCTTGTAGGTCATTTATATTCATTTTCGGGCAGACCAGATGATATGGTCATTCTACCGGGAGACTTGCTCCATTGCGATTTCGGCATCACCTATTTAAGGTTAAATACCGATTGTCAGCAACTAGCCTATCTACTAAGGCCCGAAGAAAAATCAGCACCCAAGTTTCTGGTTGACGGATTGGCCGCTGGTAATGCGGTTCAAGATTTTTTGACAAAAAATATGGTAAAGGGTAGGGTAGGCAACGAAATCTTGGCAAAGTCCCTTTCCGATGCCAAGGCCGCTGGTTTAAGACCATCCATTTATACACATCCGCTTGGTTCTTATGGGCATTCAGCGGGTACCACCATTGGCATGTGGGACTCCCAAGGGGGGGTCATGAAAGATGATGGAGAAAACTATCCGTTGAATGAAAATACAGTATACGCTATTGAACTTAATACTACGATTACGGTTCCAGAATGGAAAAGGGATATCAGAATAATGCTTGAAGAAGCTGGTTTTTTTGGTGAGAACGGATTTCGGTATGTAAACGGAAGGCAGACCGAGTTATTGTTGATTCCAAGAGTAAAGAAGCATGTAAACAACTGATATAAAGTTAATTTCACGAAAAAAAAGAACAATTGAATTGTATTTTTTCGTAATTTTTAGATAAAATTTAGCACAATGAAAAATTCTTTGCTCATTTTATTGTTCACCGCTACCATTTGTTTTGCACAAGATGATGTCAAAACAATTTCAGGGGTTATTACCGATGGTCGTTCGCCAATACCAAATGTAGCTATTTCCGTTGATGGAAATTCGAAGACTACATTTAGTGACGATTCGGGCAAGTATAAATTTGAAGCCAATGTAGGTGATATGATCAAGTACAGTTTTCAGGGTATGAAGACGGTCAAGATCAAAGTTGAAGATATCACACGCATACTGAATTTAGAAATGGTGCCCGATGTTGAGAAGCTTAGAGAAGTTACTGTTATTGGCAGTAATAGAAAGTCACAGAGCGATCTCGCAGCCTTATACAATCAAAATCAAAATATTATACGCACGGCCTTTGGTTATATAAATGCTGAAACGGCGGCGGGCAATGTTCGATTTTTAAATGAAGATCAAATCAACCCTGTTGCCATATGTATTCTTGATCTATTAAGAAATGAGTTTTCGGGTGTTCGGGTTCAAGGAACATGTCTAGGTGCTTTCGGTCCAGGCGCAGGATCGGCCACACAACTTTCAAACCTTGTTGGTGGTAATACCAATGAACCTGGTGTTGTTGGGCTAGCATCAAGACTACAGAATAATAATGAACCATTAACTCAAGGAAAGGTCTTTATTAGGGGGGTTAGCTCTTTGTTTTCACCAAGAGCAGCCGTTTTTGATGTAGATGGTCAAATCTTCAAAGATGCACCTATTTGGATTGATGTTAAGAATATCAAACGTTTGGCCATACTCAATAACTTTGCCACGACTACCATGTATGGTAATATAGGTGCTGGTGGGGTAATAGTAATTAATACCACAAGCGGCACCATAAAGCCAAAAACGATTGTCGACCAAGCCAGGCTACGAAATAATTTTGTGGCCTCAAACATACTTGATGGAGAGGCAGTAAAACGAAATTGGCCAACGTATTTGACCGATATACATAAAAGCAATTCGTTGACAGATGCAAAAGCTAAGTATGCATCGTATCAAAAACAATATGCAAGCCTTCCCTATTATGCCTTGGATATGCAGAAATACTTCACTGAAAAGTGGAATGACAAAACTTTTGTCGATGAAATTGTTTTGAACAGTTCGGGTTTGATGGAACGTAACCCGGTACTGTTAAAGGCATTGGCTTATCAATATCAAGAACAAGGTGATTTTGAAAAAGCCAATGAAGTGTATAAAAACGTTTTGAAACTACGGCCAGATTATGCACAGTCTTATTTGGATTTGGCCAATAGTTACCGAGAGCTGCGTGATACCAAACAAGCGGCCGCACTATATGCTCGCTACGATTATTTGGTCGAAGAGGGTTATATGAATAAAGATTCTGTGGGTTTTGGAACCATCATGGAACGTGAGTACAACAACTTTTTATTACTTGATAAGAATAGATTGGTAAGAGGCGATAAAGCCGATGAACTCTATATTGCTGAAGAAGAATTCAATGGAACCCGATTGGTCTTTGAGTGGAATGACAGCGAGGCCGAGTTTGATCTACAGTTCGTAAACCCTGGCAAGCAATATGCGATGTTCAAACACAGCTTGGCCAGTAATGCGGAGCTTATTTTTAACGAAAAGGAGTTTGGTTATAATACGGCCGAGTACCTTGTAGATAACTCCCTGCCGGGTACATGGACAGTAAACATTGATTACAAGGGAAATAAGAGCTTATCACCAACATACTTGAAAGCTACGGTCTATTACAATTATGGTACGTTCTCACAGCGAAAGGAAACAAAAGTCTTTAAACTTACCTTGAAAAATGTTCCTTATCAATTGTTTCAGATTTCTGTGGGCAGTAAGTTGGTTTCAAGATAGTTAAAGTTGATTTTATAGAACAGGCATCTTGAGAAAGGTGCTTTTTTTAGCATACAAATAAAAGTAAAGCTATTAACTTTGGAATAAAACCTTTAAGTCCTGTTAAAGTTAACAGTTGTAAGAAACTTCTTTGTAATTTAAAAGGTTGTTATTTTAGTTTGTAAAACTTTCCCGAATGTTGGCTGCCAAAGCTTTAAGGCATGGTATTTGTGCCCAATGAACTAAAATTGTCTAACGAAAAACTTCGCTATGAAAAAGACTATTCCAGTATTGATTTCTTTAATGTTTGTTGTAGCGGGATATACCCAACAACAACGTACCGTCTCAGGTAAGGTATCTGACGGAAAAACACCATTGGAAAATGTAGATGTTTCTATTTTAGAAAAAGATTTGACAGTTGCAACTGATGCTGACGGCAAATACCGCATTGCAGCACAGACAGGTGACAAACTACAATTTTCGTATACCGGTATGAAAACCATAACGATTCGTGTTGAAGATGTCACGCGTATATTGAATCCAGTCATGGTACCTGATATAACTGAATTGGCTGAAGTTGTGGTAGTGAAAAGCAAAAGACAATCTCAAAAAGAGTTGGAAGAAGATTATGTTACCAATACCAATATCATAAAAACCGCATATGGTTTTTTGGATTCACAAAAAGCCCCCGGTCGAATCAGGATGGTTCAAAAGAATCAGATTTTGGCGGCAGCGGTGTGTATTTTAGATTTTATGCGCAATCGATTTGCAGGTATTAATGTTATAGGAAACTGTCAAGAGGGCGGTTCTGTAACAATTAGGGGCGTAAATTCTCTTTTTAGCGACTCCACAGCTATTTTTGATGTAGATGGTCAGATTTTTGTTGATGCGCCAATATGGCTCGATTTAGGCAATATTGAGCGGATGGCTGTTTTGAGCAACTTTGCTACAACTACAGCTTATGGAAATCTGGGTACAGGTGGCGTTGTAGTTATCAATACGATTGCCGGTAATATACAGAGCGGTAACCTGGTAGACCGTGCTCGTTTACGTAATAATTATTTGACCGGTAAGGTGTTGACACAAAAGGACGTAGATAAGAACTCACCTATCTATCTTAGAGAACTTAAGCAGAGTACCTCCTTTGAGGCCTCCAAAGAATTGTTTGAGCTACACGAGAGTTCTTATGCATCTTCGCCATATTTTTACCTTGACGCCCATGCCCATTTTGATGAAAAATGGAATCAGGCCAACTATGCCGACCAGATTATCAGTGATAACTATACCCTGTTCGAAAATAACCCTGTTTTACTAAAGGCATTGGCATATCATTATGAGGAAAGAGGCCGTATAGAGATGGCCAATGAAATATATAAGGAGGTCTTTATACTTCGCCCAAATTATGTTCAAAGTTATATGGACATGGCCAATAGCTATCGTGATATAGGTAGCCCCAAACAGGCCGCTTCCATCTATGCGCGTTATGGCTATCTTATAGAAGAAGGTTTCCTAAGTGCAGATACCATTGGTTTTGGTCCCATTATGGAAAGGGAGTATAATAATCTTTTGACCTTGAACAAGAACGAAGTGGTCAGAGGTCAAAAAGCCAATAAATTGTTTATTGCTGAAGAAGATTTTAAGGGTACACGACTCGTTTTTGAATGGAACGACAGCGAAGCAGAATTTAATTTGCAGTTTGTCAACCCTGATAATCAATACTACACTTGGAAACATAGTTTAGCTGATAATTCAGAGATTGTCTACCGCGAAAAGGATTTGGGATATAGCGTAACCGAATATTTGATGGACGGTTCATTGCCCGGCACATGGACTGTAAATGTGAACTATTTGGGTAACAAGAGCTTGACTCCCACGTATTTGAAAGCAACGGTCTACTACAACTATGGTGACAGGGCACAGCGTAAAGAGACCAAGGTATACAAATTGCATCTAAAAAATGTGAATCAACAACTCTTTAAGATACAGTCCAGTGGGACTACGTCAACAAATTGATTTACAAAAGGGCCATTTAATGATGGCCCTTTTCTTTTGTTGTCTCTTGGTTTGTGGCCAAAAAGAGTACAAAGGACGTCTTCTGGATTCAGAAACCAATCTGCCATTACCCTATGTTAATATTGGTATTGTTGATAAAGGAATTGGCACAGTAAGCGACGAGAAAGGACTGTTTCACTTTGACCTGTCCTCTGCAAAAATCTCAGATATCGATGAAATTCTGTTTTCTGTCATGGGCTATGAATCATTGCTCATTCCGGTCAAAAATATCACACTGGTATACAACGACTATGTAGATGTTTTCATAACGCCTGCCGCATTTGAACTAAAAGAGGTAGTGGTGTCAAACAAAGGCGAATGGTTCATCAAAGATAATATTGGGTACCGTAATTTTGGTGAAAAGAACTATGGTTACTGGAAAGACAACATTGCGCTTGGTGGTGAATTGGCAACCAGAATAATTGCTAAAAGCGGTCTACGAAAGTTGAAGAAATTTGAATTTGAGGTCTGGCACAATCCTTCCGATAGTTTGCTGCTACGAGTGAACATCTATGAAGATGATGGTAAAATGGGGCGGCCAGGTACCAGTTTGAATACTTCAGGCGCGAACATTCTCTGTACGGTCAATAGTGATGATAAAATGGTTCAGGTTGACCTTAGTCCTTATGATGTTTATGTCAAAGATGACTTTGTAGTTTCATTAGAGCTACTTAAAGTATATGGTGATAAAGAACTTGGTCTCGTTTTATCGGCTACCTTCAATAACTATGGATCTTATCGAAAGTCTTCTAGCCAAGATAAATGGGAGTATTTGTCAGACTTAAATATGGCCTATTACGTAGCGTCTGAATTGATGGTATCTGAAAAAGAGGCACAACGTTTTGAACTCAGAGTAGCAAAAAAAAAAGAAAAAACAACGCACGCTATCTGGTTTTGTGATTATGCGCGGTAAAATGGCAACTGGGGTAAAAGTATTTAATGGTAGAACAAAAGAGTCTGTGATGTCCAATGAAAATGGGCGCTATACCATTCCGGTAAAAAAAGACGATATACTTATCTTCTCAAAAGAGGGCCTACAAGATTTCGGGCTAAAAGTGACAGATAAGATCACGCAAAATGCGTTGATGAAAAGAGATTAAAGCTTATACCTGCAACACTCCCAAATTGAATGGTTTTTGAATTGGCGCGTGGTTAGCAGCTTCTATACCCATTGAAATCCATTTACGGGTATCTAATGGATCAATAATCGCGTCAGTCCATAACCGGGCCGCCGCATAAAAAGGAGACACCTGATTATCGTACCTACTTTTTATTTGGTCAAAAAGTGCTTTTTCCTTTTCTGGTGTAATCTTTTCACCTTTCTTTTCAAGCGAAGCTTTCTCTATCTGTAACAATACTTTGGCTGCTGATTTACCGCTCATAACCGCAAGTTCGGCACTTGGCCACGCAACTATCAATCTAGGGTCATAGGCCTTTCCGCACATAGCGTAGTTGCCGGCGCCGTAGCTGTTTCCGATGACAATCGTGAATTTTGGTACTACAGAATTACTGACAGCATTGACCATTTTGGCTCCATCTTTAATAATGCCGCCATGTTCACTTTTGCTGCCCACCATAAACCCTGTAACATCCTGTAGAAACACTAGGGGAATCTTTTTCTGGTTGCAGTTGGCAATAAATCGGGTGGCTTTGTCAGCCGAATCTGAATAGATAACACCACCAAACTGCATTTCACCTTTTCCGTTTTTGACCACTTTTCTTTGGTTGGCAACAATGCCAACCGCCCAACCGTCAATTCGGGCATATCCTGTCAAAATGGTCTGCCCATAATCTTCTTTGTATTGCTCAAACTCCGAATTGTCGACCAGTCTTTTGATGATTTCAAGCATGTCATACTGATCAGCTCTTGAGGCGGGTAGAATGCCGTAGATATCCTCTTGCCTTTCTCTTGGTGGGTTTGATTCTATCTGATTGAATCCTGCTTTATCAAAATCGCCAATTTTGCCAATGACGTTTTTAATGGTGTCCAGGGCATCTATATCATCCTTCGCCTTATAATCTGTTACACCGCTAATTTCACAATGGGTCGTAGCGCCGCCCAAGGTTTCATTGTCAATGCTTTCACCAATGGCTGCTTTTACCAAGTAGCTTCCGGCTAAAAAGATGCTTCCCGTTTTATCAACGATTAAGGCTTCATCACTCATAATGGGAAGATAAGCCCCACCCGCAACGCAGCTTCCCATTACGGCCGAAATTTGGGTGATTCCCATGCTGCTCATAATCGCATTGTTTCGAAAAATTCTTCCAAAATGTTCCTTATCAGGAAATATCTCATCCTGCATTGGCAAGTAGACACCGGCACTATCAACAAGATAGATTATTGGCAATCGATTTTCTATGGCTATTTCTTGAGCTCTAAGGTTTTTCTTTCCGGTAATGGGAAACCATGCCCCAGCTTTGACCGTGGCATCATTGGCAACGACAATACACTGTTTGCCTTGAATGTGTCCTATTTTAATGACGACCCCCGCTGAAGGGCACCCACCATGTTCTTCGTACATGCCATCGCCTGCAAATCCGCCTATTTCAATGCTTTCGGTATCTGAATCCAATAAATATGAAATCCGTTCACGTGCCGTCATTTTTCCTTTGGCATGGTGCTTTTCAATACGACTTTTTCCGCCTCCCAATTTGATTTTGGCAAAGCGATGATTAACCTCTGAAAGCTTAAGTTTGTTTTGGTCTTCGTTTTTATTGAATTTTAGGTCCATAAAGGGAATGCTGCTTTAATTGAATGCTTAAAGATAAGCACTAATAATCATTACTTTTGATGCTATAAGAACAGAATAACAAAAACTCTGGTGTCGTGAATGGCCAGAAAACGAATGATTTTAAAATGGGAAAGAATATTCAATGGGGCATTGTTGGTTTAGGTAAAATTGCCCAACATTTTGCTGATGATTTGAAATTAGATTCAGAGGCGGAGTTGAAGGCGGTAGCTTCACGAAGTATGGATAAGGCGAAAGAGTTTGCTGAAAAGAACAACGCGAGAACATCTTACGATTCGTATGAGGCACTTTTTAATGATCCAGCCGTTGATGTTGTTTATATTGCCACCCCACATAGTTTTCATAAAAATGTGGCCATTCAAGCAATGCGTGCCGGCAAACATGTGCTCTGCGAAAAACCTCTGGGTGTTAATCGCACTGAAGTTGAAGCGATGTTGTCGGCCGCTAAGGAAAATGGTGTCTTTTTAATGGAGGCCCTTTGGTCAAGGTTTAACCCTACTATTGTAAAAATGTTACAATTGGTCACTGATGGAACACTGGGTGAGTTAAAGTATATCAATGCTGATTTCGGATTTTATGGGATGGATAGACCATTGGAGTCCCGATTGTTTAATTTGGACCTAGCTGGAGGCACCATTTTAGATATCGGGATTTATCCTGTTTTTCTATCCTATATTTTAATGGGCATGCCGAGAGAAATTGCCGCATTCTCAAATTTCAATGCCATCGGAACAGAAATACAGACTTCCGCAATTTTTCAATATGAAGGTGCACAAGCGGTTCTGAACAGTAGTTTTACCAATGAGACGCGAATGAGTGCTGAAATCTCAGGAACACAAGGAAGTATTTACTTAAGCCCTCGCTGGCATGAAGCGCAGGGATATGAATTGAAAACCGCTGACGGTGTTGAAAAGGTAAATTTACCAACAATTGGTAGGGGGTATACACATGAAATTTTAGAAGTACATCGGTGTTTACAAGAAAATAAGACCGAAAGTAAATTATGGTCCCATAGAAATAGTTTGGAACTCATTACCTTACTTGATATGATAAGAACTAAAACCGGGACTCAATTTCCTTTTGAGGTGTAAATAATAGTTGTGATTGGTAATTTTTACGATATTTGAGTTTACATAAAATTAACATATGGGAATGAATAAAAATACAGTCTTGGCTTGGGCAACTTTCATAATGATTTTTGTAGGTATTGGTATGATTGCCCTTGGCGCATTTAAATATGATGAGGTTGCCGGATGGGGGTTTGCCAGTGTCGGTGTCGGTTTTCTAGCAGTGGCATGGGTTTTCAATGCTTTAAAAGGTAGGGTATAGCCATATCGGTTTTAAAATTACAGTTTCAATTCTTCGCTTAAAAAATAGTATTACATGTCAGACGATAAGAAGGTGATTTTTTCAATGTCGGGGGTTACCAAGACCTATAAAAATGCCAATACACCTGTTTTAAAAAATATCTATCTCAGTTTTTTTTATGGAGCTAAAATCGGAATACTCGGTCTGAACGGCTCGGGTAAATCAACGCTACTAAAGATTATTGCCGGTGTTGATAAAAATTTTCAGGGAGATGTAGTGTTTTCACCTGGATATTCTGTGGGGTATTTAGAGCAAGAGCCACAACTTGATGAAGAAAAAACAGTACTTGAAATCGTAAAAGAAGGGGTGGCTGAAACCGTAGCAGTTCTTGATGAATATAACAAGATCAATGATATGTTTGGTCTTCCAGAAGTATACGAGGATGCAGATAAGATGCAAAAACTGATGGACAAGCAAGCTGCTCTACAAAACAAAATAGACGCTTCAAATGCATGGGAGCTAGATACCAAACTTGAAATAGCAATGGACGCATTGCGCACCCCCGATTCTGATAAAAAGATAGGGGTGCTATCAGGTGGTGAACGCAGACGGGTCGCATTATGTAGATTGTTACTGCAAGAACCCGACGTTTTGTTGTTAGATGAGCCCACGAACCACTTAGATGCTGAATCGGTACATTGGTTAGAGCACCATTTGGCACAGTATAAAGGAACAGTAATTGCCGTGACCCATGATCGCTACTTTTTAGATAATGTTGCTGGATGGATACTGGAATTGGATAGGGGCGAAGGAATTCCTTGGAAAGGAAACTATTCAGGTTGGTTGGACCAAAAGTCAAAACGTTTGGCCCAAGAAAGCAAGCAAGCATCAAAACGCCAAAAAACATTGGAGCGAGAGTTGGATTGGGTACGTCAAGGAGCCAAAGGTCGCCAGACCAAACAGAAGGCAAGACTCAAAAATTACGACAAGTTGTTGAGCCAAGACCAAAAACAGTTAGAAGAAAAACTAGAGATTTATATACCTAACGGACCACGTTTGGGTACCAATGTAATCGAGGCCAATGGAGTAAGCAAGGCCTATGGTGACAAACTATTGTATGAAGATTTAAACTTCAATCTGCCTCAAGCTGGTATTGTGGGCATTATTGGACCTAATGGGGCCGGTAAGACGACCATTTTTAGAATGATAATGGGCGAAGAAACACCTGATAAAGGAGAATTTGTTGTCGGTGATACGGCCAAACTGGCCTATGTGGACCAAAGTCACTCGAATATTGACCCAGAGAAAACAATTTGGCAGAATTTCAGTGATAGCCAAGAGTTGGTGATGATGGGGGGCAAGCAGGTAAATTCAAGAGCTTACTTGAGCCGATTTAACTTTTCTGGAAGTGAACAGAACAAAAAGGTCAATATGTTATCGGGTGGAGAACGAAACCGTTTACACTTGGCCATGACCTTAAAGGAAGAAGGTAATGTACTGCTTTTAGATGAACCTACAAATGACTTAGATGTCAACACATTACGCGCTCTGGAAGAAGGTCTGGAAAATTTTGCAGGCTGTGCTGTCATCATATCGCACGATAGATGGTTCTTAGACCGTATCTGTACGCACATTTTGGCATTTGAAGGAGACTCTCAGGTTTATTTCTTTGAGGGTTCTTTCTCTGATTATGAAGAGAACAAAAAGAAACGTTTGGGTGCCGATATCATGCCAAAGCGTATCAAATACAAAAAGTTGATTCGATGATCAGCTGGCTTACCTTGTTAGCCAACTATTAATAGCATGTCTTTAAAAATCATCATCCGGATACCAATCTAGTTGTACAACTTCAATGTCACTGTTTTTGGCATTGACCAGTTGCTTAAACTTTTTGACATCACTTACCTCGGGGCGCCCTCTATAATGATAGGGATATACTTGTTTGGGCTTAAATTCTAAAACCGCATCTGCAGCACTGTCTACTGTCATTGTATAAGGTAGGTTCATACAGATAAAAGCTTTATCAATATTTTTCAGCGCACGCATTTCAGGAATATCTTCGGTATCACCTGAAAAATAAATACGTTGCCCATCAATGTTCAACACATATCCGTTTCCTCTTCCTTTTTCATGAAATTGCAATGCTTCTTCCCTCAAATTATACATCGGTATGGCCTCAATGGTAATTCCATAGCGTTCTTTTGAATCTCCGTTGTGCAATACATCAATTTGTGGAGTAAAAGTATCTGGTATTTTATCCGCCACCGCTTGAGGAACTATTATTTTAGCATTTTCTGTAGATAGTTCTTCTAAGGTTTCTAAACTAAAATGGTCTCCATGAATATCTGTGATCAAAATCAAATCAGGTTGCCTTTGACCGGTAAATGCGGCTTTTCCCCCTACAGGATCTATATAAATGGTAATAGCCTCCCATTGAATGACCGCAGTGGCGTGTGTAATGGGTATGATCTTTAGCGTTTCAACTACTTTTTGGGATTCTAAATGTGAAGTCTGCGGTGATTTTTGCTCTTTTTTTGTATTCAAACATGCCATAAACAGGATAGAAATAGCTAAATGTGCAAAGATGAAAGCGCTTTTTTTTAAAAAAATATACATATCTAACTATTTGTTAATGTGTGTTTTATAATTTTTTGTTTAACAAAAAAAACCTCTTGACATCTAAAGTTAACCCCTTAACGTAGATATACCAAACACTGTAAAATACTTTTTTAGAGAAGTTTACTAAAATTTAAAATTATGACAGAGACGAAAAGTAACAACGGATTAAAAGTAATAGCAGGCCTATTGGGTGTTATTCTTTTAGGTACTATTATTTATACCGTTAGTCTTTACCAAGACAAGAAAAAGACCACAGATGCACTCACGCAAGAGAAAGAGTTGGTTGTTGAAGATTTAAACAGCTTAAAGTCTGAATACGACAAAGCTATCTTAGAAAGTAATGCAACCAACGAAGAGTTGGTGGCCGCTCGTGACAATATTGCAAAGTATATTGATTCTGTTCAGGGTATGAAAGCTGATATCGCTTCATTATCAAGATATAGAAGACAAGTAAGTGTTCTAAAAGCGGAAAGAGAAGAGTTGTTGAAGCAAGTTGACTCTTTGACACAATCAAACTCGCTTTTGGCGATGCAACGTGACAGCACGTTCGTAGAATTGGAAAAGCAAACAGTTTTCAATGATTCTTTGGTTGTTTCAAATACGCAATTGGCTGATGCCGTAGAAAGAGGTTCTGCGTTGAACTTATCAAGTCAGAGCATTGATGCCGTTAAAGAAAGATCAAGCGGTAAATTAGTTTCTACTTCAAGAGCTAAAGCGACTGATAAATTCAAAGTATGCTTTACTATTGCTGATAATGCCATAGCTTCTGCCGGGGACAGGGAATTCTTTATTGAGGTTCTTGACCCACAAGGTAACGTTGTCGGTGAAGGTATGTCTAAAACTACGGAAGACGGTGCTTCAATTACTTATACAAAAGGAACAAGTTTTTACTATGAAAACAGTTCTTTAGACGTTTGTGATTACATCAATAAACCAGCGAGTGATTTCCAAAAAGGAAACTACATGGTAAATGTTTACGACGATGGGTTAAAACTATTGGGAACTTCAAAGTTCACTTTGAAATAAGTAACGAGACACTTTCCATATATACACTATCACAAGAAAAGGGCAATCAAACGATTGCCCTTTTTACTTTTATAAACTTGCCTAATTTTATTTCAAGCTGCCCACCATGTCTTCAGGTTTGACCCAAGTATCATATTCTTCAGCGGAAACATACCCCAAGTTAATGGCCTCTTCACGTAATGTAGTGCCATTTTTATGTGCTGTATTCGCTATTTCTGCGGCTTTGTAGTAACCAATTTTTGTATTTAGTGCCGTTACCAACATTAAAGAATTGTTCAACAATATTTTGATGGTGGCATGGTTAGGTGTTATGCCCGATGCACAGTTGACGTCAAAACTGACACAGGCGTCACCAATCAATTGTGCAGATTGCAAAATATTGGCAGCCATAACGGGTTTAAACACATTAAGCTCATAATGGCCTTGTGTACCACCAACGCTGATTGCCACATCATTACCTAAAACTTGGGCACATACCATGGTCAGTGCCTCACACTGTGTAGGGTTCACCTTACCGGGCATAATGGAGCTGCCTGGCTCATTTGCAGGAATAATGATCTCACCAATACCCGAGCGAGGACCAGAAGCCATCATACGAATATCGTTTGCTATTTTGTTCAATGAAACGGCCAATTGTTTCAATGCACCATGAGTTTCAACAATTGCATCATGCGCAGCAAGTGCCTCAAACTTATTTTCTGCGGTAATAAAGGGTAATCCAGTAAACTGCGCGATATATTTGGCAACAAGCACATCATATCCCTTTGGGGTATTTAAGCCTGTACCGACTGCGGTTCCCCCCAAAGCCAATTGGCTCAAATGAGCGAGTGTATTCTTAAGTGCTTTTAGACCATGGTCCAATTGTGCTACATAACCTGAAAACTCTTGACCCAAAGTTAAAGGAGTGGCATCCATTAAATGTGTGCGTCCAATTTTAACAACATCATTGAACTCTTCTGATTTCTTTTGGAGTGTATCACGAAGTTGTTCAACCCCAGGTATGGTCACATCAATAATTTTTTTATAGGCTGCAATATGCATTCCCGTAGGAAAGGTATCGTTCGAAGATTGTGATTTATTAACATCATCGTTGGGCTGAATGGTTTTTTCTCCCTCTCCAATTTTCTTGCCAGCAATTTCATGGGCCCTATTGGCAACCACTTCATTCACATTCATATTACTTTGAGTGCCAGAACCTGTTTGCCAAACCACCAAAGGAAACTGATTGTCATGTTTACCTGTCAAAATCTCATCACAAACTGTAGCAATCAGATCTCGTTTTTCCAGAGTCAATACACCCAATTCATGATTTGTGTAAGCAGCAGCCTTTTTTAAATATGCAAAGCCATAAACGACCTCTAAGGGCATAGAGCCTGAAGGTCCTATTTTAAAATTATTTCGTGAACGTTCGGTCTGGGCCCCCCAATATTTGTCAGCGGGTACTTTGACCTCGCCCATAGTATCCTTTTCTATTCTGTAATCCATAGTATTCATTTTAGCACTGCAAAGGTATAGTTTCGTGTTTTTATTTATTCCTGATTTTTGTTGGTTTCTAAGATTTTTTTGAAATCAATTTGTAATTTTCGATGTTTTCAAAGTATCTTTGTTTTATAAATGAATTTTCATGGTAGAATTTGACCAATATCTCGGATTTTTAGCTTTTTTAACCATTTTAACCATTGGGTTTTGGTTAATGATTTTTTTATTGACGTTCGTTGTACCTTACTGGTTGGGAGGCAATTTATTGGAAATGTGGAAAGAACGTAAAGAAGCTAAACGAGCTGCAAGAAACGAATAGAAATAGATTTAAATAGAAGAAAAGGAGCTATAAGCTCCTTTTTTTATGGTCCAAATTCTTCACCACCACCTTCATAATCACCATTTCGGCCAGAGCCTCTTTTTTTCTTTTGGTTAAATCTATAGGTAAATGACAGATTGTAACTCCTTACCCTAAACTGAAATTCACTGTCAGAATTAAAGAATGGTGTTCGGGTTTCACTGACCCGTCTACGGCTGTTAAAAACATCACTCACGTTCAAGGCCAAGGAGGCTTTTTCATTGAAAAAATCTTTACTGAACGCAAAACTTAATGAAAAGACACCTTGACTTCTGGTCTGGGCATTCTCTCTTGGACCACTATAGAACAGGCGTGTCTGCCAATCTATTTTTGATGGTAGTGTTAGTTTGTTGTTTAAACGAATGAACCAGCTTAAATTCTCAGCGTCAAAATTCTGCTCGTTAAAGTCACCGCGGGTAACCAGATTGAATAAATTGATGTTGCCGTTAATATTCCATTTTCGAGAGCCCCTATAATTTGTGGTCACTTCAAAACCATAGCGATCATTCTTGGCTAAATTGACAGGCGTTCTTCGTAGAATACTTACTTCTTCACCATCAAAAATGGTTTCTTCACCGGTGTCTTCAGTGATAAAGGTGATTACATTGTTGGCACGTTGAAAATATACAGAACCATTAAGGGTTAGTTTCTCGTAGCGCTTTAAATAACCGATTTCAAATTGATTTGAAAAAGATGGTGTCAAACTAGGATTTCCTTGGAACAAGTTTGTAGGGCTCGACCTTGATGGAAAAGGGTTCAAAAAGAAGGATCGGGGTCTTCGAATTCTTCTATTATAACCCAATTGAAAACTTTCTTTTTCATCAATTTCAAAATTCACGTTTAAGGTAGGAAAGAGTCCTTCAAAATTATTGCGGTTAAAATCACCGGTTTCGATTTGATTGATAATCAATCGGGTGGCCTCATAACGCAGCCCTCCCAAGAAAGAGAACTTTCCTAATTTGTCACCGTATTGCGTATAAAATGCATTGATGGTTTCTTTAAAATCCAAGACGTTGCTCGGATTGGTAATGCCTAGCTCATCGATTGTCGGTTGAATAAAAACAACATCGTAATCGGTGTCCAACTTATTGAAATCACCCCGATAGCCGATTTCGAATTGCCCACTTTCTCCAACAGGGACTACATAATCAGTCTGTAGAAAGATACGTCTCTGGTCTTCTGCGGTTCGTACCGATTCACTATCAAATCCATTCTGTACAATTAAAGATTCTTCAACTTCATCGCTGGTTTCGTACTGAAATGCAAAAGTGAACTTATGCTCTGAATTACCATTGAACTGTTTATCGTAGTTTAGGGCATACTGAAATGTTCTGTCTTTTTCTGTTTCAGGGTCAAAACGAAAACCACCGCTAGTGTTGCCCAAAGCGTCAAGCTGACTAAAGTTATTGGTGGTCTCGTTACTGTTATCAGAGTCTCTGATGAATACTGACTGTGTTAACGAAGCGGTTTTATTGATATACCACTCCATACCAATATTGGTATTGAGTCCTTTTCGTGTTCTATCGAATTCACGGTCTTCACGAATTGAATTTGTGAAATTACCTTCACCGTCAAAGAAGTCTGTATCATTTAAAGAGTTGCCTGGACTAGTTCTGTAGTTATAACCAGTATTGGTAAAAAAGTTAAAATCGCCCGTCCGGTAGTTGAGATTGCCATTGATGCCGGCCCGTTCTGGATATCCCAAATTTGTGGTAAGTGCACCATTGAGTCCTTGTAACTTACTTCTTCTAAGAATAATATTGATAATTCCCCCTGAGCCTTCGGCATCATATCGAGCTGATGGAGAAGTTATGACCTCTACTTTTTCAATAGATTCTGCAGGTAGCTGTCGTAGGGCGTCAGTACTGTTCAGTCCGGTAATTGCCGAGGGTTTGCCATTGATTAAAATTCTGACGTCGTCATTTCCGCGAAGCTGTACATTACCTTCGACATCAACAGAAACTGAGGGAACATTATCTAAAACATCACTTACGGTACCACCTTGCACGGTCAAGTCCTTTCCAACGTTATAGATACGCTTGTCAAGACGTAGTTCAACGGTCGTACGTTCAGCAATGACCTCAACTTCATCTAATGCAGCCACATTGAGCGCTAAGGTGATGGTACCCAGATCCAAGTTACCACTAATAAGTTGTCTCTCTTTTTTGTAGGTGGTATACGAGATGTATTCCACAGATATGTTGTACATGCCGGGCATGGTCTCCACTTCAAACTTTCCATTGGCATCTGTTATGCCTCCATCTACTTGATCTGGTTTACGAAGACTTTCAAGAACCAGAGTAGCGTATTCTAAGGGTTCGCCTGTATCTTTATCAATAACTGTTCCTGTAACGGTGACCGGGCTTAAATTTTGGGGACGCTGTGCAAATAGAGTTGTTGTTATTGCCAAGGCCAGTACTAAGAACAGTTTGTGCATGTCAATCTTTATTTTTCTTTCGTTTCTTTTTCTTCTTTTTTGTTTTGAATCTATTTTCTTGTAAATCGAGATAAGCTTCATACTTTTCTTCAGGCAAACCCGCCTTAAGTTCTTCATTTTGAAGCTCGGCGAGCTTTTCAAACTCTTCCTTCATTTTATTGGGCTCCAATTTCAAAATTTGCAGTTCCATGCGTTTTTGAACATACTTTACAAAAGTTGAACGCACCACAGCTTCTTCAAAAGGATCAAGTTCAAGTGCCTCAGTGATTTTTGGCATTTGCTCGTCTACCAATTGATCTGCAGTTTTTGGTTCTGGTTCTTCAGGAGGGGTTTGTGCTTGCGGAATTTGACTTCCCCTTTGTCTGCCAAACCGGTTGCCGTTTCTAAACTGTGCATCCATTTCGGTTGCAAATAGCCCTAAGACTAAGACGATTAGAAGTGAAGTGTTTTTCATTTTTACTAGGATTTCAAAATTAGACCAAGGTTTAGTCGTCCTTGGTTAATTGTTTGTTAAATGGTATTACTCTTTGGGCACAACGCAAGAATCTTAAGTTTCTTTCTGTCCCATCATCATCAAGAAGGCCTTTAGAAACTGATTGATTTCACCGTTCATTACGGCATCTACATTTCCCGTCTCTTCTGATGTTCGTACGTCTTTGACCAATTTATAGGGATGCATCACGTAATTTCGAATTTGTGAGCCCCATTCAATTTTCATTTTACTTGATTCAATCTCTTCCCTTGCTTCCTGTTTTTTTCGAAGCTCAATTTCATACAATTGTGATTTCAGCATTTTCATCGCGGTTGCGCGGTTATCGTGTTGTGAGCGAGAATCAGAGCATGAAATCTGTATTCCGGTCGGTTTGTGCACCAATTGCACCTTTGTTTCTACCTTGTTCACGTTTTGACCCCCGGCACCACTTGAGCGCGCCGTTGTGATTTCAATATCTGAGGGGTTCACCTCAATTTCAATGGTATCATCGACTAGGGGGTACACATAGACCGAAGCAAACGAAGTGTGTCTTTTTGCATTACTATCAAAAGGTGAAATGCGTACTAAACGATGCACACCGTTTTCCCCTTTCAACCATCCAAAGGCATACTCACCCTCAATTTCTAGCGTAACTGTTTTGATACCAGCGACATCGCCTTCTTGATAATTGAGCTCTTTGACCTTAAATCCGTTTTTTTCACTCCACATCAAATACATGCGCATCAACATTGCGGCCCAATCACAGCTTTCTGTACCTCCTGCACCTGCGGTAATCTGCAATACTGCCGTAAGTTCGTCCCCTTCATCGGAAAGCATGTTCTTGAACTCAAGGTTTTCGATGATCTCAGTGGCGGCATTGAGTTTTTCAGTAACTTCTTCTTCACTGACCTCTCCGGCATCTTGAAACTCAATAAGTACCTCTAGGTCATTGACCAAAGTCTGTGCCGAATTAAAGTCTTCAACCCATTTTTTTTTCGATTTGATGGATTTCATTTGAAGTTGGGCCTCTTGAGGATTGTCCCAAAACCCTGGAACGAGTGTTTTTTCTTCCTCGTTCTCTATTTCAATAAGTTTGGCATCAATGTCAAAGATACCTCCTTAACGCACCAAGGCGCTCAATAAGACCCTTATGTTGATCTGTAGAAACCATATAAAATCATTTCGCACAAAAATAGGGTTTGCACTATGGTTGAACAATCAAATTTCTATAAATTTAGAAATCAATTTTTCAACTATGCGGTTACAACTACAGCTGGCTTCTATGGCGTTCTTTCTGACATGTATCTTATATGGACAAGATTTTGAGATGACCAAAGACTTTCAAAAATTCAATGGTCTTTTTAATTATTATTATGACGATAGCAACGACAAAATTTACCTTCAGGTTGATGGTCTTGAAAAGGAGTTTCTCTATGTGTATTCTTTGAGCAGTGGTATAGGCAGCAATGATATTGGTCTTGACCGGGGCCAATTGGGCAATGAGCAAGTCGTTTTTTTTAGAAAAGCAGGAAACAAGCTCTTGCTTATTCAACCCAATCTTCGTTTTAGGGCCTTGACAGATAATGAATTAGAACGTAAGTCGGTAGAGCAGGCGTTTGCAAAGTCGGTTTTGCACGGATTCAAAATCGCTGAAGAATCAAAAGGTAGCTACCTCGTAGATATGACCGATTTTTTAATGCGTGATGCCCACGGGGTCGGACGGCGCCTACAGCGCACTAAACAAGGTACGTATAGTTTGGACAAGTCAAAAAGCGCCTTTGCTTTTGAGCGCACGAAAGCATTTCCAAAGAATGTGGAGTTTGATGTGATGCTTACATTTAAGGGCAGTCCCAAAGGAAGTTACATTCGATCTGTAGCACCAGACCCTAGCTTGGTAACGGTGGCACAACACCATTCATTGATTGAATTGCCAGATAATGGCTATGAAAAGAGGGTTTTTGATCCTCGCTGCGGTTCGTATCCTTTTTCATATTATGATTATGCAACACCGGTTCAAGAATCCATATTGAAGCGTTATGTGACCAGACATCGTTTAGAAAAGAAGGATCCCAATGCCGAAATCAGTGAGGCCGTTGAACCCATAATATACTATTTGGACAATGGAACACCTGAGCCGGTACGTTCAGCCTTGTTGGAAGGAGGGCGTTGGTGGAACCAAGCTTTTGAGGCCATTGGATACAAAGATGCCTTTCAATTAAAAATATTGCCTGATGATGCCGATCCCATGGATGTACGTTACAATGTGATACAATGGGTCCACCGTTCTACAAGGGGTTGGAGCTACGGTAGCAGCATTACCGATCCAAGAACTGGCGAGATTATGAAAGGTCACGTGAGTTTGGGTAGTCTACGCATTCGACAAGATTTTCTGATTGCGCAAGCCTTAATGAACAAACCCTTTGCTGAGCGAGATGATAATTATCAAGAAATGTTGGATTTGGCCATCGCAAGAATTCGTCAACTTTCAGCCCATGAAATTGGACATACTTTGGGGTTTGCCCACAATTTTGCGGCGAGTACCAATGGCCGTGCTTCGGTAATGGATTATCCACATCCTCAGTTTGCACTCAAAGATGGTGAAATCGATTTTTCAAACGCTTACGCTGCTGGCATTGGAGCCTGGGACAAAGTGACCGTAGCGTATTCTTATGCTGACTTTTCAAAGGGTACTGATGAAAAACAAGCATTGAACGCAATCTTGAAAAAGGCACAAGACACTGGGTTACGGTATATATCAGACCAAGATGCACGACCTATGGGGGGTGCTCATGTAATTGGGCATTTATGGGACAATGGCAAAAGTGCCAGTGGAGAATTAAAAACAGTTCTTGATGTCAGAAAAACAGCCATTGAAAACTTTTCTGCCGACAATATAAAATCAGATGAACCTTACTCGGTGCTTGAAGATGTCTTTGTACCCCTCTACTTTTTCCATAGGTATCAAACTGAAGCCGCGGCAAAAGTTGTTGGTGGTCTTGATTATAATTATAAGGTCAAGGGCGACGGTCAACGATCTGTTATTTCCGTTTCTAGAACAGTTCAAGAAGAAGCATTGAAAGCATTGATATCTACACTTTCGCCAGAAACACTTGCAATTCCAAAGAGTAAGTTAGCGCTGTTTCCACCAAGAAGCATTGGTTATGGCCGCAGCCGTGAATCGTTCAAAGGTAAAACAGGGGTTGCTTTTGACCCATTTGGCGCTGCAGAGACGGCCAGTAAAACTACACTGAGCTTATTGTTACATCATGAGCGTGCAAATCGTTTGGTACAACAACATGCTTTAGACAGTAAACAGTTGTCTTTGTCAGAAGTGGTCAAAACACTTTTAGATAAAACCGTGAAAACAAAAATAGAAAAGGGGTATTTTGGAGAACTTCAAAAAATAGTGAATTGGCAAGTGTTGCAAGAGTTGATGTATTTGGCAAGCCATGACAATAGCTATCCACAAGTGACCGAAACAATACTGTCTGAAATGATGAAGCTGAAAACTTATTTTACTGGAAAGACTGATGATGCCACGGCCGTTTTAATGAAGAAAGAAGTCGAAAGTTTTATTAGTAAACCTAAAAGCTATAAAAAGAAAATTGAGGCACCTAAGATTCCTGATGGTTCTCCAATTGGAATGGCCTGTTTTAATTAGAATTTCATTTTTATGGATATTAATTTGATAAGTGATACCGTCACTAGGCCCACAAGTGGCATGTTGCGCGCTATGATGCAGGCAAGAGTAGGTGATGACGTGTTCAAAAATGACCCTTCAGTCAATGCTTTAGAGAAAAAAGTTGCGGATATGTTTGGTATGGAGGCGGCATTGTTTTTCCCTAGCGGAACAATGACCAATCAAACAGCCATTAAACTACATACACAACCAGGAGAACAATTGATTTGCGACAGGTACGCCCATGTTTATAATTATGAAGGTGGCGGAGTGAGCTTTAATAGTGGTGTGTCTTGCAAATTGGTTGATGGCCATCGAGGTATGATGACGGCTCAGCAGGTTGAGGCGGCCATTAACCCTCCTGATTTTTATCATAGTCCATTGACTTCATTAGTGTGTATTGAAAATACCACTAACAAAGGTGGAGGTGCATGCTGGGATTTTAAAGAGCTCAAAAAAATAAAATCGGTCTGTGACAAATATGGATTGCGATACCATTTAGATGGTGCACGCCTATGGAACGCCATGGTAGCCAAAAAAGAATCACCAAGGCAATATGGGGCTTTGTTTGACTCCATAAGTGTTTGCTTGAGCAAAGGATTGGGTTGCCCCGTGGGTTCTGTTTTGGTGGGCAGTGAAAAATTGATTTATGATGCCATACGGATCAGAAAGATCCTTGGTGGAGGAATGCGACAGGCAGGCTTTTTGGCTGCAGCCGGTATTTACGCTTTGGACAATCATTTTGAACGTTTGGGAGAAGATCATGTAAAGGCACACGAAATTGCAGCGGTTCTTAAATCACTGGACTTTATCAAAAAAGTAGAACCTTTAGATACCAATATTATCATTTTTGAATTGGATGAGGCATTGATTACGACTGAAGATTTTATGAAACGCTTGACCGAAAAGAATATTCAAATTATTGGTATGGGCCAGGGAAAGTTGCGTATGGTGACCCATTTAGACTATACAGATGAAATGCACCAAATCACGCTACAGCTACTTAAAGCGCTTTGATGGCAGCAATACTCTTTGCTAGGTTTTTGATTCCGTTTTCCATACCGGCTTCTGATGAATACAACCCACTGGTGCCCAACAGCGAACCTGTTTTACTCTTTAGATGAAATAAGAACTTACCATCAAAATTGGTTTTTCGTTCCACCGTGTATTTTTGAGTTTCGGTATTTGAAAAACTTTTAAGCGTTGTTTCGACAATTGATTTGTCTTTAAAAGCAATACTGTTCAAGAGTGTACCTCCTGAATCTGACTTTACCTGAAATTGGTAGGTATTGTTCTTATTGGTGACTATCTCAATCATGACCTCTCTTTCTTTTAAAGATACGGTTTTTGTCAAAAGTTAGAAGCACTATAGTTATCTGCGACCTGTTTTAATAAGGTGCTACTTAAATAGCGAGTCCATTCCTGGAATATTGGGCATTCCATCTTTAGCAACTGCTGCCAACTCCGTTTCATTTACCGATGTTGCCTTAGCTATGGCCTTGTTCAGTGTCAATACCAAATAATCTTCCAACTGTTCTTTATCTTCCAATAACGCATCATCAACAGAGATGGATTTTAGTTCTCGGTTGGCTGTTAAGGTCACTTTTAACAGCCCGTCAGAAGAACTCTCGTCGACCATTACGGTGTCCAATCTCTTTTTTGTCGCCTCAACCTTGGCCTGGGTTTCTTTTAATTTACCCATCATTCCCATTAAATCTCCGAACATAGCTTAAATATGCTTTAATTAGTTTTTTCAAAATTACTAATTTGACAACACAATTTGAGTTATGCTTTTGAACCATAGAAGTACTTACCTTTCTCTATTCTATCTTATTTTTGCAAGCTCTTGTAGTGAAAAGGATAAATCAAATATGGGCACAACAATACCAATAGCTAAGAAAGTTAAAAGAAAACTAGAAATACATGGAGATGTCCGTGTTGACAATTACTACTGGTTGAACGAAAGGGAGAATCCGGAGGTCATTTCATATTTAGAAGCTGAAAATACCTATTATTCTGACCAAACCGAACATACCAAGGTATTTCAAGACGAATTGTTTCTTGAAATGAAGTCCAGAATTAAAGAAGATGATGAATCGGTACCCTACAAATACAACGGTTATTTTTACCTGACCCGCTACGAATTGGGAAAAGAGTATCCTATCTATTCTAGAAAAAAAGAGTCACTTACCGCCAATGAGGAAGTACTTTTCAATTGTAATGATATGGCAGATGGGCATGATTACTTTAACCTAAGAGGTGTTTCTGTGAGTCCTAATAATTCATTGGCCACTTTCGCTATCGATACCGTATCACGGCGTCAATACCACATCCAAATAAAGAATTTAAAGACTGGTGAAATCTATCCTGATAAAATTGAAAATACTACCGGCAGTGCAGTTTGGGCAACAGACAACAAAACCATTTTTTATACTAAAAAGGACCCGGTAACCTTGCGGTCTGATAAAATCTATAAACATGTTTTGGGTACTGATGCAGCTCAAGATGTTCTTGTTTTCAATGAAGAAGATGACACCTTCAATACTTTTGTGTATAAGACCAAATCAAAGAAGTACATCGTTGTTGGTTCGGTGAGTACATTAACCTCAGAATATCAAATATTGCCTGCGGACCAGCCCAACGGTGAATTTAAAGTATTTTCAAAACGAGAGCGTGGATTGGAATATTCCATATCACATTATGAAGATAATTTCTATGTGCTGACCAATAAGGATAGGGCAACCAATTTTAAATTGATGCAGGTTGGTACATCTGAAACTTCGCATGAAAATTGGCAAGAGTTTATACCACATCGTGAAGATGTGCTTTTAGAGGATATTGAGATTTTTAAAGATTATTACGTGCTGTCGGAAAGGGAACAAGGCCTGAATAGACTAAAGATTGTACGATGGGATGGTAGTGACAGTTATTATTTGCCCTTTGAAAGTGAAACCTACGTTGCCGGAACGACAACCAATCTAGACTTCAATACAGAAACGTTGCGGTATTATTATAACGCGATGATTTCTCCATATTCGATTGTCGACTTCAATATGCGAACCAAAGGGAAGCAGGTCTTAAAAGAGCAAGAAGTGCTTGGCGGTAAATTTGATAAAGACAACTATCGCTCAAAACGAATCTGGGCAATAGCACGGGATGGTACCAAAATACCGATATCCTTGGCATATCACAAAAATACTGCCTTCAATGTCAGTACGCCTCTATTGCAATATGCTTATGGATCCTATGGTTCTACCATAGACCCCTATTTTTCAACGGTTCGTTTAAGCTTATTGGACAGAGGCTTTATCTTTGCCATTGCACATGTACGAGGCGGAGAATACTTAGGAAGACCTTGGTATGAAAATGGAAAGCTGCTCAATAAAAAGAACACTTTTTCAGATTTTGTTGACGTTTCAAAACATCTCATTGCCGAAAGGTACACATCTGAAAAACATTTGTATGCTATGGGTGGGTCCGCTGGAGGCCTCTTAATGGGTGCCGTGGTAAATATGGCACCTGAATTGTATAATGGTGTGGTGGCACAGGTTCCCTTTGTTGACGTCATCACTACTATGCTTGATGACACCATTCCTTTGACAACAGGAGAATATGACGAGTGGGGCAACCCTAATGAAAAGGCCTATTACGACTACATGAAATCATATTCCCCATACGATAATGTTGAAGCAAAAGCCTATCCTAATCTTTTGGTGACCACAGGGCTACATGATTCACAGGTACAGTATTGGGAGCCGGCGAAATGGGTTGCCAAGCTACGTGCGTATAAAACTGACGACAACCAACTCTTTTTAGATACTAATATGGAAGCCGGCCATGGCGGGGCATCGGGCCGTTTTGAAGCGTTAAAAGAAACTGCAAAAGAGTATGCTTTTATATTCGATTTGGAAGGAAAAACTCAATAAAATAAAAAATACTAATTTTGCCCCTGTAATTTACAGTAATGCACTGTGATTTATGACCTTAACTTAACTATGGATAATACAATCAAAGCCTACAACAGTATATTGGATTTAGTTGGTAATACCCCTTTGGTAAAACTAAATAGAATCACCAAATCACTTACGGGTAGTTTTTACGCTAAGGTAGAAGCCTTTAACCCCGGTCATTCGGCCAAGGATAGAATTGCAGTTCATATCATTGAGCAAGCAGAGAAAAAAGGTATTCTTAATGGTAATAGTACCATCATTGAAACGACTTCGGGCAATACCGGTTTCAGCCTTGCCATGGCGAGTATGGTAAAGGGCTACAGGTGTATTCTGGCCGTTAGTTCAAAATCGTCACCAGATAAAATTGATATGTTACGCTCCATGGGAGCCGAAGTTTACGTTTGTCCTGCTCATGTAAGTGCCGATGATCCCCGTTCGTATTATGAAGTAGCAAAGAGACTTCACAAAGAAACTGCAGGTTCCATCTATATCAACCAGTACTTCAATGAGTTGAATATAGAGGCACACTACAAAACGACGGGGCCCGAAATTTGGGAACAGACTGGTGGACAAATCACACATTTAGTCGCATGTAGTGGCACTGGCGGTACTATTTCAGGCACGGCACGATTTTTAAAAGAGAAAAACCCAAATATTAAAATATTGGCCGTCGATGCTTACGGCTCTGTGTTGAAAAAGTATCATGAAACGGGTGAATTTGATCAAGAAGAAATCTATCCTTATCGCATTGAAGGCTTGGGCAAAAACCTGATTCCCAAGGCGACGGATTTTAATACCATTGACAGATACCTTAAAGTTACTGATGCTGAAAGTGCCCATATGGCGCGTAAAATTGCTCACAATGAGGGCATGTTCGTTGGTTACACCAGTGGTGCGGCTATGCAAGCGGTAATGCAATACCATACTGAAGGTGAGTTTACCAGTGATAGTAAAGTAGTTGTAATATTTCCGGATCATGGGTCTCGTTACATGAGCAAAGTGTACAGTGATGAATGGATGGAAAACCAAGGCTTTTTTGAAGCAGACAATGCTGAATTACCAAAAGAAGTACAATACATAAAGTAATAATGCACTTAAATGATATAAAGGCTCCTTTTTTGGAGCCTTTTTTGTTTGCCAGAATAGCATTGCAAGGTTCGTAAAAATCTATATTTTTGCAGTTGAATTAAATGAAAGGTAGATGAGAGATTTATTTGATAGGATTATTGAGAATAAAGGACCACTTGGAAGATGGGCATCACAGGCTGAGGGTTATTTTGTGTTTCCTAAATTAGAAGGACCAATATCCAATAGAATGAAGTTTCAGGGTAAGGAAGTAATCACCTGGAGTGTGAACGATTACCTTGGTTTGGCAAATCTGCCTGAAATTAAGAAAGTAGATGGTGATGCGGCCTATGAGCATGGTTCGGCATACCCAATGGGTGCTAGAATGATGAGTGGGCATACCGATTACCATGAACAGTTGGAAAAAGAACTTGCTGAATTTGTAAACAAAGAATCAGCTTACTTATTGAACTTTGGTTATCAAGGTATTATGTCAGCGGTTGACGCGCTAGTGGCCAAAGATGATATTATTGTTTATGATGTAGACTGTCACGCTTGTATTATTGACGGTGTACGCCTGCACATGGGCAAGCGTTTTACATTTAAACATAACGACGTTGAGAGTTTAGAGAAAAACTTAGAACGAGCCACTAAAATGGCACAAGAGACTGGTGGCGGGATCTTAGTGATTTCAGAGGGAGTTTTTGGTATGCGGGGTGAACAGGGAATCTTAAAAGAAATCGTTGCACTCAAGAAAAAATTTAAGTTCAGACTTTTGGTTGATGATGCCCATGGTTTTGGTACTCTTGGTAAAACAGGGGCAGGAGCAGGCGAGGAGCAAGGTATTCAAGATGATATCGATGTCTATTTTGCAACCTTCGCAAAATCAATGGCCAGTATCGGGGCATTTTTAGCTGCGGATAAAGAGATTATTGACTATCTAAAATATAATCTTCGTTCACAGATGTTTGCAAAATCATTACCAATGATTTATGTGAAGGGGGCGTTGAAACGTTTGGATATGCTCCGTACAATGCCCGAGCTAAAGAACAAGCTTTGGGAAAACGTAAATGCACTTCAAAACGGTCTCAAAGATCGTGGTTTTAATATCGGAACTACGACAAGTTGTGTAACTCCCGTATACTTAAATGGTAGTATTCCAGAAGCGATGGCCTTGGTGAAAGACCTACGTGAAAACTATGGTATCTTCTGCTCTATAGTAGTTTACCCGGTTATACCGAAAGGACTGATTTTGCTTAGAATGATTCCAACAGCCACACATACGATGGAAGACATTGAAGAGACACTAGTTGCCTTTTCAGCAATTCGTGAACGTCTTGAAAACGGAACCTATAAAAGACTTTCGGCCGCTGTCGCTGCCGCAATGGGAGAGTAGTTTTATAGGGTTTGAATGAGTTACTTGGTCATTCTATTAATACATCTGTAATGACCAATCGATATTCGTACCTGTTCATAACAGGTTCGTCCAACATCCAAGTGGTATCCTCTAGAGGGCTTTGGCCATATACAAATATGAAATTCTCATTTTCTTTTTTGTAGAGTTTGATTTCATCAAAAACCAGTGATTCTGAGGGGGCAATGGGATTGGTTTCAGAATTAAGGTCACTACCAAAACTCAATTCCGACCGACGTTGTATTTCAATAAAGCTTTCTTCTCTATTCAGTAAAAACAAGACAGTGTTTGAGTCATTCTGAATAATATAAGAGGTTTCGAAACCAGAGTTATCAAAATCATCTTCGCATTGCGTGGCCATTAGAAGGGGCGCTAAAAGTAATGCCAATAGTCTTCTCATTTGAACAACTTTTTTATTAATATGTATTAAACAATTGAGGTTAGCCACACCCTAAGGAGGCGATGTTACGAAAATGTTACCAATTCACTAAAATTACTATGCCAAAGGTAAAAGTTGTTCTCGTTCGGTTTGTCCGTTTCGGCTTTATGTTCTAGATAAGTTATTCTGAACAAGCAAAAACATCATTTGAGCTCCTTTCTATATGTTCTTCTACGTTTATGGGTAACCGGGTCAAAGTGCTTCCACATCTGGCGTATGGCAACGTTGTCCTCTAATTCTGGTGTTCGAATACAGTTTACAATACCTTTTTCCTTAAAGGTATTATAGTATTCATTAAAGATAATGGCCGTAACACCTTTGTTTTGATACTCAGGGTGTATTCCTATCAAATAAAAAATAACGTCTTTACTATGCTTTTTTGCGTTAAGAAGGTGAAATACTCCGAATGGAAATAGCTTCCCTTTAGCTTTTTGCAGTGCTTTAGAAAATGAAGGCATTACAATGGCAAAGGCCACGATACCATCGTCTTTGTCCACCACAAATTTGATGTATTCCGGATTGATAAAACTGATATACTTCTTTTTAAAATAGGCTTTCTGAACTTCGGTAATTTTTACAAATGAGGATAACTTGGCATATGATTCATTAAAAAGGTCGAACATTTTGTCTACCCATGGCATGATTTCTCCACTTCCCGTAAAGTTCATTTCTCGCAGCCCGTACCGCTTTTTGATCAACATATTGGCTTTGGTGAAAATCTTTGGGTCCGCATTAGAGAATAAAAACTTGTTCTCTAAGTACTCTTTCTCTTTTACAAAACCATGTTTTTCAAAATGAGATTGGTAATAGGGGTGGTTGTACCAGGTGATCATAGTGCCAATATGGTCGAAACCGTCAATCAAAACGCCCACTTTGTCCAGATTTGAAAACCCCACAGGACCTTCCATATAATCTAGTTGGTGTTCTTTGCCAATTTCGGAAACTTGACCTAAAAGGGCTTTAGAAACCTCAAAGTCATCAATAAAATCAAACCAACCAAAACGCATTTTTTTAAGTTGTTGTTCGTTGACCTCGATCCAATTGACAATAGCGACAACTCGACCAACAATTTTACCATTTTGTATAGCAAGAAAGAATCGCGCTTCGGCACTTTTAAAAGCGGGGTTTTTGGTCTTGTCAAAGGTTTCAAGCTCATCATTGATAATAGGTGGTACCCAATACGGATTTCCTTTGTACAGTGAAAAGGGAAACTTTACAAAAGCTTTAAAATCTTGTTTTGAGCTGACTTCTTTAATAGTGACCATTTCGTCTTAAGTATTACGAAATGTCAGTTCGAGCGCGGCTTATCCTATTTAAAAAAAGAGTGCCATTCGACTGCGCTCGAACTGACACTTAAACGTTGGCTACAATATTAAGGATTATTCAAAAAGGGCGAAAAACAAATTTTAGAAAAGCCTAAAAATCAATATCATCTTTATTTTTCTTTTTACGCTTTTTCTTTTTTACTTTTTTCGGTTTCTTCTTTTTCATATCGCCCTTCTTGATTTTACCAATAGCGTCTTGATCTTCGATAGGGACCAAAGTGTCTTTGTGAAAATCTAACCGATATGAAAGACCTGCGGTGAAGAAATAGCGTGAAGGGGTGTTTTTAAAGCTACCACCCAAACTAAAATCAGCTTGAAAACTAGGACTGAACAAATGCGCAATTCCACCACGTAACAAAGCGTCAGAATAGCGATCGCTGTCAATGCCCTGATGCTCCGCAAAAACACTCCATTTTGGATTTCTAAAGGCATGTGATAGTGAAATGATATAGTTAAGTTCAGGAAAATCGGTGGTAATGCGGTCATAAGCTACATTGGTAATCAATACCCATCTTGGGGTCAATCGGCTCTGTGTAGCAATCATTGCCCGATACGAAATGGTGGCATCTTCAACATAGAAAGGATTATCACCCAAATTGAATGTTGCCCCTCCATATAGAGACACAGCAGGTAACAGGTTTTTAAACTGAAACTTATGATTCGCCCGCCAACTGTAGAGATTGGGTTTGTTGGCTTCCGGATTTTTAAAGGGGTCGTATACCAAATACTTTAGCCCCAAACGATTTCTTGAAAAGTCGGTGCGGCGTTCTGAAATGTCAAAGTTGTTAAAGGTAATGTCTTGTGAAATGAAGGTGCCCTCATAGTTGATTTCCAAGTTCTCCAACAAAAGACCGTACCTTAACGATAAGTCACTACCAATAATATTTGAAACTGTATTAAAGTCTGTATGGTCACGTTGCTCATATAAAAGTCCCCATTCGACCTGCACGACATTTTTACCAACGGCATAGGCGCTTACCGATTGCCCTGGTCGGTTAGAGTTAATAACATCGGTATACTGAGCCGAGAGCAAAAGCGGCATTAAAAAAAGAAAAACTATAATTCGTTTGAAGAGGGCCATAGACTGATTTTAATACTATTTTATGAAACTTATTGTGGCGATGATTGACTAACTAGCGTAAATTTGAAACAATAGCGACAGTAATATGGTTTTATTACAAACGATTCTCATACTGATATTAGTATATTACGGAATCAAAATACTTTTAAAATGGTTGGCCCCACGGTTGCTAAACTATGCTGTAAAGAAAACGGGCGAGCGTTTTGGGCAACAGTTTGGCAATCATGAAGATTTTCAAAGAAGTACACAACCTTCAGGACAAACGACTGTACATAAGGAACGCATGCGCAAGTCGAATCCCTCAAAAAAAGTTGGAGAATATATAGATTTTGAAGAAATTGAGTGATCTTTGAGTACTCAATAAAACTCTATGAAGCTTTCAGCTAAGGCAATCATTACCCATCTTTTCGTTCTAGGTTTTTTTATTGTGGCCTCGTTGGCTTACTTCTATCCGGTACTTCAAGGTAAGGCGATTTTTCAATCTGACATTGCACAATACAAAGGTATGTCGAAAGAGCGCAATGATTACAAAGCCACCACAGGTATAGAGTCTTATTGGACGAACAGTGCCTTTGGCGGAATGCCCACATACCAGTTGGGGGCCAATTACCCACATGATTATGTTAAAAAGCTGGATCGCTTGATTCGATTTTTACCACGTCCGGCAGATTACCTATTTCTGTATTTTATTGGGTTTTACATTCTGATGCTCTGTATGAAAGTGGAGTACCGCCTCGCCATTCTTGGAGCCCTTGCATTCGGATTTTCTACCTATCTCATCATAATACTCGGCGTTGGTCACAATGCCAAGGCACATGCATTGGGGTATTTGCCAATGGTGTTGGGGGGAATCATTCTGGTTTTTCGCAAAAAGTATGTCTTAGGGTTTATACTCACAGCATTGGCCATGGCACTTGAGATTAGTGCGAATCATTACCAAATGACCTATTATTTTATGTTGTTGGTTTTGGTGTTGGGTATAGTGTATCTCATTTATGCCATTAAAAATAAACGGTTAAAGCATTTTTTTAGTTCGGTAGGTATCTTGCTTGGTGCTGTGCTGTTGGCTATAGCTACTAACGCCACAAGTCTGATGGCCACAAAAGAATACGCCGATTGGAGCACCCGCGGCAAGTCTGCTTTGACCATTAACTCAGACGGAAGCCCAAAAATGGCCACCAATGGACTTGACAAAGAATATATTACGCAATACAGCTATGGAATTATAGAGTCGTTAGATCTATTTGTACCGCGTTTTTTCGGTGGATCGGGCAAAGAAGATTTGGGTAAAGATTCTAAGGTATATCAATATTTCATTGATCAAGGGGTACCACCATCACAGGCCATTGAGATTTCAGGACTTTATTTGTATTGGGGCGAACAGCCTATAGTCGCAGGACCTGCATACATTGGTGCTGTAATATTCTTTTTGTTTGTATTGTCTTTGTTTTTGGTCAAAGGCAAGAAAAAATGGTGGCTTTTGGTTGGAGTACTACTTTCGTTAATATTATCATGGGGAAAAAACTTTCCGGTTTTGACCAATTTTATGATTGATTACTTCCCAATGTACAACAAGTTTCGGGCGGTTTCATCCATTCAGGTACTGTTAGAACTTTGTGTACCCATTTTGGCAATTTTGGGCTTGAAAGAAATCTTTAAAAAATCTGTCGCTCATAAAGATAAATTGAATGCGGTAAAATGGAGCGCCATTGTCGCCGTAGGTTTAGCCATAGGTATATTTTTGATTAAAGGATTTTTTGATTTTCAAGGAAGCACTGACGAAAGGTTCAAATCTTATTTTGGTGAAGCCGCACTGGATATTTTACGAAGCGATCGAGAAGCTGTTTACGTAAATGACACCTTACGCTCATTGATTTTTGTGATTCTAGGTGTTGCAGTGGTCTTTTTATTGGTAAAAGAGCGCATCAAAAAGAACGCGGCCGCCATCCTCATTGGGCTTTTGATTGTAATTGATTTGGTCGGTGTCAATTTGCGCTATGTCAATGACGAAGATTTTGTACGTCAACGTTCGGTCGAACAACCTTTTCAAGCTTCTGCCGTCGATAAAGAAATATTACGCGATCAATCGGTATTCAGGGTATTCAATCCACAAGAAGGTTTGAACGGCTCCCAAACCTCTTTTTTTCACAAATCCCTTGGCGGATACCATGCAGCAAAGCCCGCGAAAATGCAAGACTTGGTTGAGTTTCATCTGTATAAAAACAATTTAGAGGTTTTGAATATGCTGAATGTCAAATATGTCATTCAACAAGATGAAGAAGGCAACAGTTATCCAGGCCTTAACCCTGATGCCAATGGCAATGCATGGTTTGTAAGTGATATAAAGACCGTAAGCAGTGCTGATGAAGAAATCAAGGCTCTAGACGCAATAGAGACGAAAACTATGGCAGTAATGGATACTTCACAGACTCTAGACCTAAAGCAGTTTTCATTTGATGTTGATTCTTTGGCGACCATTGATTTGGTAGACCATAGACCAAATTACATTGAGTATAAATCAAACAATCCGAACGAAGGCTTTATGGTGTTTTCTGAAATGCATTATCCGAATGGATGGTACGCAACCGTTGATGATCAAGAAACTTCAATTTATCGTGTGAACTATGCATTACGGGGTTTACGCCTGCCTGCGGGTGAACACAAAATAGCTTTCACCTTTAAACCCGAAGTGGTACAAACAGGAAGTAAGATCGCCCTGGCCAGTAACATTCTTTTGGCATTGGTTATTTTAGGTGGTCTTGGGCTCTCTTTTAGAAAACCAAAGAAAAAAGAAACCAAAGCCTAATGGATAAGGTCCTGATTATCTGTTACTATTGGCCACCAGCCGGTGGGCCAGGGGTACAGCGTTGGCTGAAGTTTATAAAGTATTTGCCCGAGAACGGTATTGAGCCTATTGTATATATTCCTGATAATGCGAGCTATCCAATTATAGATGAATCTTTGGTGGCTGAAGTTCCAAAAGCTTTGCGAATCATCAAACAACGCATTTTTGAACCTTATGGTCTGGCATCCCTATTTTCAAAAAAGAAGACTACCCGTATCAGTTCAGGTGTAATTCAAAAGCATAAGAAGCAGTCGTTCTTAGAACGTTTGTTGCTTTGGGTTCGTGGTAACCTCTTTGTACCTGACGCCCGTAAGCTTTGGATAAAGCCTTCAGTGCGCAGGCTGTCACAATTGATTGTTGAAGAACAAATAAAAACTGTTATTACCACTGGTCCGCCACATAGCGTCCATCTTATTGGTCTTGCCCTAAAATCTAAATTCGATATCAAATGGATAGCTGATTTTCGAGATCCATGGACGAGTATAGGCTACCATAAAAAACTAAAACTGACCAAGGCATCACAAAAAAAACACAAACAACTTGAGCTTAAAGTATTGAACACCGCAGATGCTATTATTACTACAAGTAAAACAACGAAACAAGAGTTTAGGCAATTGACCGAAAAACCTATTGAAGTTATTACCAATGGTTATGATGGAGAATGGAAGACGCCAACGTTGGACGAAAAATTTACGATTTCACATATAGGCTCGTTGCTTACTGACAGAAACCCAGCAGTTTTATGGAGCGTATTGCAAGAACTTTGTAATGAAAACCCAGCTTTCAAAGCAAGCTTACAGATTCAATTGATTGGTGTAGTTGGGGATGGTGTAGCAGCGTCTCTAGCGAAAAACAAATTACAAGATTATGTGACTGATTGGGGTTATGTATCCCATGACGAAGTATTACAATTGCAACGAAAGTCACAGGTGTTGTTGCTTTTGGAAATTGATACAAAAGAGACAAGGGGAATCATTCCGGGTAAACTATTTGAATATTTCAACGCAAGACGTCCTATTTTGGCCATTGGTCCGGCCAATTGGGAAGCAGGCCTTATGGTAGCCACTTCAAATGCAGGTAACAACTTTACTGTCAACGACTCAAATGCTATAAAAACTGTACTTTTAAATTGGTTTGAAGCATATCAAAACGGAGAGCTGAAATCTCAGTCCGTTGCAATAGACCAATACAGCCGTCGTGTACTGACCAAAAAACTGGCCAAAACTATTTCATGGGTATCGTCTTAAAACAATCGTTGAGCAATACTTTGGTGACCTATTTAGGTTTTGCTTTTGGTGCCATCAACACCCTTTTTTTGTATACCCAAATATTAACGCCAAGTTATTATGGCTTGGTCACTTTTATCTTGGCTACAGCGGCTATATTAATGCCATTAATGGCTTTTGGTGTGCACAACACCATGGTTAAATTTTACAGCAGTCAGGCAGAAGCGGAAAAAAATGGATTTTTAACATTGATGCTTTTTAGTCCATTGCTGGCAATACTACCATTAGGGGTATTGACTTGGATTTTTTACGAAGATGTGGCGGCCGTACTATCTCAAAAGAACGAGTTGGTAAAGGACTATGTTTGGTATGTTTTTGCAGTTGCGCTTGCCACGGCCTATTTTGAGGTCTTCTTTGCTTGGAGCAGGATACATTTGAAATCTGTTTTTGGCAATTTTATGAAAGAGGTTTTTGCGCGGATAGGGGTGATGTTGCTTTTAGGGCTATATTACTTTGGGTTTATTTCCCTTGACGCGTTTTTCAAATGTCTTGTTGGTCTTTATTTATTGCGGACAATAATCATGAAGTTGTATGCCTATAAACTTCGATGGCCAAAGTTGGACCTTAACTTTCCTAAAGACACCAAGAATATTGTTGTTTACAGTCTTCTGATTATCCTTGGAGGCTCCGCTGCACTGATACTTTTAGAGATTGATAAAGTTATGATCAATCAATTCAAAGCAATAGAGAATGTGGCTTATTATGGTGTTGCCATATATATTGCTACGGTTATCATCGTTCCATCGCGAGCAATGCATCAGATTACGTATCCACTAACGGCAGAACTATTGAACAAAGGAGATTTTTTTGAATTGGATACGTTGTATAAAAAAACATCTTTGACACTTTTTATCGCTTCTGGATTGTTGTTCATTTTGATCATACTGAACGTCGAAGATTTGTATCGACTGCTTCCTGAAGCATACGGACAAGGTTTTTATATTGTGTTTTTGATAGGTCTTGCAAAGGTGTTTGACTCTTTTTTGGGCAATATCAATTCTATACTGTACAATTCACAACACTATAAGACGGTACTTTTGTTTGGGGTATGCTTGGCTTTGGTAACCATACTTCTGAACCTTTGGTTAATACCTAAGCTTGGTATTGAAGGTGCGGCATTGGCCAGTTTCATTGCTATCTTTCTGTTCAATACCATTAAAGTAGTTTTTGTGAAGGTTAAGTTCGGGTTACTTCCTTTTTCAAAAGGTACGGCAAAGGTGTTCGCAACGTTGTTGCTGCTGGGTTTTCTGTTCACTTACTTGAATCTGGGTTTTCATCCCATTTTGAACATTCTTATAAAGTCTTTCTTCATTGTATTGGTGTATTTAAGCGTACTCTATTATTTTCAGATTTCTGAAGATGTGACTGGGCTTTTGAACAAGATTTTGAAACCGAAAGGTGAAGAATAGATTTCTGACCGTTGAGAAAATAGCGGGGACTTTTTTGGTGTATTCGAACGTGGTATAATAGGTTAAAAGGTCCCTTCGATTACACTCAGGGTTCAATTCGCACATCAAATTGATATAGCCTGAATTTGGTGCTCATTAAAAACCCCGTAGCGAATAAATTCAACTACGGGGTAACAACTAACCAACCTAAAAACTTCGTTTAAACCCTGTTTTGTAATTGCTTTGGCATGAAACAAAACAGTTGGTGTGACGAATGCTGAGCGAAGTCGAAGCATCTATGACTTCGCTTAGCAAAATCTTTATTACTGTCTTCTAGAACTTCTTGATGATCTAGAATTTGCTGAACTACTTCGATTGGTAGAAGTACTTCGGCTTACGGTCCTTCTTTGTGGTGTACTGCTTCGTTGTACACTTTTATTTCTGGTATTTGAACTTCTATTACTCACTACACTTCTGCTCTGTGGCTTCTTGTAGGTAGTACTTGTTCTACTTACCGTTCTTTTTTGAGGCGTTCTATTGACTTCCCTTTTTGTCACTGTTGTACTTCTGGGCGTACGTGTCACCTTTCTTTGGGTAGTAGTGTTTCCTCTATTTGAACGTGTGGCAACAGTATTGCTTCTACGAACTGCATTGCTACGATTACCAGTTCTATCAACATTCGATCTCGTTGTATTTCTTTGAACAGTACTGCTTCTGTTTGTACTTCTATTTACTGCTGTACGTCCTGAATTACTTCGTACCGAGTTGTTGGTTCTGGCCTGACTTCTTGAAGTTACGGCCCTATTATTTCGTACAACACTGTTTCTTCTAGCTCTGTTTTTACGAACCGATACACGATTATCGTTTCTGTAGATGTTGGCTCTTCGCGATCTGTTAAATCGGTATTCTCGTCCTCTATCGACCCAAGCACGTCTTACATTGTTTCTATATGGTCTATACCAAGAATAACGAACTGGGCTATAGAACCTTCTATATGGAGTGGTCCATACATTACAGAAACCTACTGCAGGTCTTGCGAACCATCTAAAATAAGGTCTGTATACAAAGCGTCTGTTATATACATTGACGAAACCTGTATAGTGACTGAATACCCCACCTCTGTAAAAAACATTCAAGCCGCCAACGCGTCGTACCAATCCATTTCTATATCTGATGTCGACACCACCAATTTGGTCAACACGTCCGTAGAAATCATAAAAGACAGGTACGTTTTCTACTTGAATGATAGCACCATAATCATCGTACTGTACAAATGGGTTATAGTTGAAACCTGAGTTAAAGGTGATACCGACGTTCCCAACACGGGCACCGACACCTACATTAACACGGTTATCAATGTAAAAATCGAATTCCCCGTCAGGAAATACAGAAAACGTTACCCCATTTTCAACGAAAATGAAAGAGTTTCCTAAATTGTAGTTGACGGTACTAACCTTATCCTCAACTGTCGCGGCCTTGGTCATAACAGAACCAAAAAACACTGTTGCAATAATGAATACATACTTTCTCATAGTATAAGGTTTTAAATTCTGGAAGTAACTATTTACTTTCCGATTAGTATATACCAAACAGCATGCCAAAAAATAATTTAACAAGTAAATACCTGTATTACAGCTCCTTAAAATAAAACTCCGATCCATATGGATTTTAAAATTCTATTAAAGTGAATTTTGATCAGGTGGCAAGACTATTTTTTTTGCAAAATTCCGGTATTTGTCAATGGACAGGACCCAACTGTTGTTTCCCTCCTTAACCAAGACATTTAAGAAGCGCAGAAGTGTTTATGGACAGTTGAGACAAATACCCAGACCTTTACCTAAAACTGCACATTGCGCTTCATAGGAAACTGTTGAGGAATAGCATCTTTATTTTCTCCCAAATTTTGGCGCAGATCAATTTCAATACCTCGGGCAATGGTTGAAATAGGAACATCATTGGCAGTACCTTCAAAGGGGTTTTCACCTGTTCTTCCGATACGTTCCATGGTATGAAAAATCCAAGCAACTATAACATAGAATGGAACACAAAGCCAAATAAAAAGGTCCCCCATAATTGGATGTTCTTCCGCAATCTGTGCACCTATTTCTCCAAATTGTGGCACCAAAGCGAAGGGAAGCAAAAGCACAAAAATCCACATAAAAAAGTGGTTCAAGGTGGCAAAGTGCCTGGGGTAGGGAAAATTCTTGATGCGTTCACTTTTCCCTTGTAACGTAAACAACTCTTCCAATACCCCTTCTAACTGCAAAAACGAAAACTCCCAGATAAGTCCTTTTTCTTTTAAAGCCCTAAGGTGATGCGATTGTTGGTATAGCACGGCGGTCTGCTTGTTATCTTTTACCAATACATCTTTAAGGTCATCATTTGATAAATAAGGTTCCAAATCTTTCGAAAGTTCAGCCCCACGTTCTGGTGGTTTGCCTTCCCATTCTTGATTGGTTCTATGGCGCACCGTTGTTTCCCAAGAACGTGGTGCACGCATGGCATGCCGTAGGGCTGTCATCCAAGCAATATGGCGATAGGTCAACACTTGCACCTCTTTCCGTAGCATCACATCGGTTACTTCATCATCACAATATTCATTGGTGACCATGTCTTGCACGAACATACCAAAGGTACGAGACGTATTGACCACACCACCCCAAATCTTACGGGCCTCCCATATGCGCCCGTAGGCCGAGTTGTTCTGAAAACCAATAACAAAAGCTACGGCAGTACCTATAAGCGCTAATGGCGTCCAAGGTATTTTTAGCCAAGCCAGGTCAAAGAAGTAATAGGCCCCGACCCAGATAAGAATGATAAAGAGAAATAAAAAGGATTCAAAGCGGGTCCACCATGCCATTTCAATGGTGGAATAGGTTTTTTTGGTGTACATGGAAAAGGTTATTTTCTATCAAACAAGCTACGAAAATATATGGACAGTTGTGCGATGATTTTATTACCCAGTATCTTGCTTTTACTTCATGGCGTAAGAGCAACTAAAGGCCTAAAAACTAGAAAACTACTATTAGGGTTTCTAAGAGAACTAGAAATCAGACTTTCTCTTCTAAATACTTAGCGGTAAACGATTCCTTGCTCCTAATGATTTCTTCAGGCGTGCCCTCGGCCAACAAGTGCCCTCCGTTAGCACCGCCTTCAGGGCCTAAATCAATAATGTAATCGGCACATTTAATGAGTTCTATGTTATGTTCAATAACCACTATGGAGTGTCCCTTGGCAATTAGTTCATCAAAAGACTTCAAAAGTTTTTTGATATCGTGAAAGTGCAATCCTGTTGTGGGCTCATCAAAAATAAATAAGGCCTTTTCTTTGGTATTTCCCTTGACCAAGAATGAGGCAAGTTTAATACGCTGTGCTTCACCGCCAGATAGGGTAGAAGAACTTTGCCCAAGGGTTACGTAGCCCAAGCCGACATCTTGTAACGGTTGTAGTTTGTTTACAATTTTATCTTGTTTGTGGGTTTTAAAGTGGTCTATGGCCTCGTCAATTGTCAAGTTCAAGATGTCATTGATACTTTTGCCCTCAAAACGAACTTCTAATACTTCTTTTTTAAAGCGTTTGCCCTCGCAGACATCGCATTCTAAATGCACGTCGGCCATGAACTGCATTTCTACGGTAATCTCACCCTCACCTTTACATTTTTCGCAGCGACCGCCGTCTACATTGAATGAAAAGTGTTTGGCTTGATACCCGCGCAGCTTGCTCAGTTTTTGTGCGGCGAACAATGCACGAATATCATCATATGCTTTGATATAGGTCACCGGATTGGAGCGTGACGATCGCCCAATCGGATTTTGGTCTACAAATTCAACATGCTTGACCTGGCTGTATTTACCTTCAATTTTAGTGAACTGTCCCGCTTTTTCACCATAGCCTCCTACTTCTTTTAATATGGCGGGGTACAATAGCTTTTTGACCAAAGTACTTTTTCCACTTCCGGATACCCCAGTAACTACGGTCAGCATGTTTAAAGGAAAGGTGACATTGATGTTCTTCAAGTTGTTTTCGCGGGCACCAACCACCTGGATATAGTTTTTTGAGTTGCGTCTTTCTGATGGCACTTCAATTTCCATAGTGCCATTAAGATAAGAGGCGGTCAACGAATCTGATTTCAATATCGCATCCATCGGTCCGGTGGCAACCACTTTTCCTCCAAGAGTTCCGGCTTCGGGACCAATATCAATAACTTCATCTGCCGCTTTCATGATATCCTCATCGTGTTCAACCACAATCACGGTATTTCCTAAATCACGCAAAGACTTTAAAACATCAATTAAGTTCTCAGTGTCTTTAGGGTGTAATCCAATACTGGGTTCATCTAAGATGTACATCGATCCCACCAAACTACTTCCCAACGAAGTGGCCAGATTGATACGTTGGCTTTCGCCCCCAGAGAGGGTGTTTGATTTTCGGTTCAGGGTCAAATAGTTTAATCCGACCTTGCTCAAAAAGTCGAGGCGGGTATTGATTTCTTTCAATAGACGTTTTGCGATGGTCGTATCATGTTCCGATAATTGTAGTTCACTAAAGAATACGATCAGTTCATTTATGGGAAGTTCAATGATATCGAATATGGACCTACCATTGATTTTTACATAATCAGCTTCTTTACGAAGACGCTTGCCATTACAGACCGTACATTTAGTCTTTCCGCGGTAACGAGAAAGCATTACACGGTTTTGAATTTTATAACTTTTCTCTTCAAGCTGTTCAAAAAACTTATGGATACCTATAAAGTGTTCGTTTCCGTCCCACACCAATTGTTTCTGTACTTCTGAGAGCTCAAACCAAGGTTTATGGATAGGAAAATCGAATTTATAGGCTGAGTTGACCAACTGTTCTCTGTACCAACCCATGCTTTCACCGCGCCATGGGAACACGGCTTCTTCATAAACCGAGAGTGCCGTATTGGGTACGACCAAATCGGGGTCAATACCAATAACATCACCATAGCCCTCACACTTGGGACAGGCACCGTAAGGGTTGTTAAAACTGAACAGATGTACATTTGGTTCTAAAAACTTCATACCATCCAACTCAAACTGATTGCTAAACTCCTTTTGTTTGCCAGTTTCCAAGCTTTCAATTGCACATCGGCCTTTTCCCTCAAAGAAGGCATTGTCTATGGCATTGCCCAGACGATTATAGAAATCTTCATCGTTCTTGACCACAATTCTATCAACTACCAGGTCAAATTGCTTTCCAATATCTTGGGGAGCTTGATCAATACGTAATATTTGACCTCCGTATTTGATCCGTGCATACCCCTGTTTTGAAAACAGTTCTAGAGATTTAAGTGTATCCCTATCTTCTTTAATGGTAATGGGTGCAAGTAATAATAGTTTGGCTCCTTCTTCAAAAGTCTTTACGTAACGGACAACATCAGTGACCGTATTTTTTTTGACCTCTTGACCAGAAACAGGGGAGATGGTCTTTCCAATACGTGCAAACAGCAACTTTAAATAATCATATACTTCGGTAGTAGTGCCCACGGTTGAACGCGGATTTGTAGAATTCACCTTTTGCTCAATGGCAATTGCCGGGGCGATACCTTTAATATAATCTACCTTGGGTTTGTCCAGTTTGCCCAGAAACTGACGTGCGTAAGAAGAAAGACTCTCTACGTAGCGTCTTTGACCTTCAGCGTATAAGGTGTCAAATGCAAGGCTAGACTTGCCCGATCCTGACAAACCAGTGATGACCACCAGCTTGTTTCTCGGAATAACAACATCAATGTTTTTAAGATTATGGAGTTTGGCACCTTTTATGATAATATTCTTCTTAGGATCTATATCTTGTAATAGTGTCATTCGTCGAAAAAATTTGCGCAAAGATACGATTCAAGACCCTAAATGTATAAATTGCAGCACTTGACATCGAAAAAACGTCATATCACAACATACTTTTCACACCAGAACGTGATTTATCTATATTTGGTGTGTAATTAAAATCTGATAGGCCTATACAGCAATAATTACTTTTTTAAAATTATACTAATAACTCAAAGTCAAACCCTTACAGGGGTCATGGCTCTAATTTTAACCAAAAAAGTAATTTGTATGGAACTGCAAATCGACGACTCGATATTGGTCAAGAATTATATTTCTGGAGACGAAAAAGCCCTTGAAGTCTTAATCAACCGCCACAATCAAAGAATTACCAGTTTTATCTATTCAAAAGTTATGGATAGAGACATTACTGAAGATATTTTTCAAGATACGTTCATAAAAGTTATAAAGACCTTAAAAAGAGGGTCTTACAGCGAAGAAGGTAAGTTTTTGCCTTGGGTGATGCGTATTGCACACAACCTTATCATTGACCACTTTCGCAAGAATAAAAGAATGCCAAAGTTTGAGGGAAGCGATGATTTCAATATCTTTTCTGTTATCAAAGATGATAAGTTAAACGCTGAAAAACAGTTGATTAAGAACCAAATTGACAGCGATTTGTCTTTGTTGATTGAAGAGTTGCCAGATGACCAACGTGAGGTACTGATGATGCGTATCTATAAGGACATGAGTTTCAAAGAAATCTCTGAAAATACTGGTGTAAGTATCAACACTGCCCTAGGACGCATGCGGTATGCCTTAATTAACCTTAGAAAGATTGTTGATAGACACAATATCGTTTTAACGAATTAATCTGCATTACAGCGAACGGAGCAATATTTCCATTTTACTGGCGTTATCCTATCATAACATTAATGCTAGAATATGGAAGAAATTTACTCTGAAGAACAAAAGATTTGCAAAATCGCAAAAGCTAGACCTGAGACAATCCAGTTTTTGTTAGGATTTTCAAAATCAATGACCATCGTTGATTACAAGAACAACAAGTTTGAAACCTATTTGAATTAGTATTTAGACTTGACTTTTAAAAGATTAAAAAACCGCTTTAAGCGGTTTTTTTAGTTTTATAATACTCGGTAAGCACCGCTTTTCTTCCAATAGTTTTGGTAATGATGTCTTTGTCCAAATTCCAACCTCGCGCAGGTGAGTATTCACGACCATACCAAATAATTTGTAAATGCAAATCGTTCCAGAGCGCTTTCGGAAACAATCTTTTCGCGTCTTTTTCGGTTTGAACAACGTTCTTACCATTGGTGAACCCCCATCGGTACATCAATCTATGAATATGTGTATCTACCGGAAATGCGGGTATACCAAAGGCTTGCGAGACCACAACACTGGCCGTTTTATGACCGACGGCCGGTAATTCTTCCAATAGTGCAATATCTTTTGGCACTTTACCTTCATATTTTTCAATCAATATTTGTGATAGCCCATGAATACCTTTGGATTTCATGGGCGATAGACCAACAGGGCGAATAATATCACGAATTTCCTCGACGGACATTTTGACCATATCATACGGATTGTCAGCATTTTTAAAAAGTAGGGGCGTAATTTGATTTACGCGCACATCGGTACTTTGAGCAGACATCAATACGGCAATAAGCAATGTGTAGGGATCTTTATGTTCTAAGGGGATGGGAATGGTAGGGTACAGCTCTTGTAATGTTCGAATTGTGAAGGCTACTTTCTCTTTTTTAGTCATTTTTGTTTAATTTTATAAAAAATACTTTAAACAAAAAATTATTTTAATATGAATATGCTTAAAGAAGGTGATAAAGTACCTGAATTTTCATCAAAAGACCAAGACGGTAACGTGGTAAATCTGTCTGATTTCAGTGGAAAAAAATTAGTGGTTTTTTTCTATCCGCGTGCCAGCACCCCTGGTTGTACTGCAGAAGCTTGTAATTTGCGAGATAATTATGCCGAATTGCAATTACAAGGATATCATATATTGGGCGTAAGCGAAGACACTGAAAAGAAACAGACCAATTTTAGAAATAAATATGAATTTCAGTTTCCATTATTGGCCGATGAGGACCATACCGTTATCAATGCTTTTGGTGTTTGGGGTCCAAAAAAATTCATGGGCAAAGAATACGATGGATTGCACAGAACTACTTTTATCATTGACGGTAACGGCGTCGTAGAACGGGTCATTGCCAAGGTCAAAACCAAAGATCATGCCGCACAAATATTAGAAGCTTAAAATCAGCTGTTATGCATAAGGAAAGCCTAATCGTTTATTTTCAACGTTTTAGGCTTTTTTGTTTGTTCTCATTCTTCTTCTACCTCTTCGGTGACTTCTTGCTTGCGAAGAAATAGTTTTTTCTCCTTGATCATTTCTGAGATACCTTCTGGCAGCATTTCTTCCCAACCCTCTTCACCATTGGTGATTCTTCTTAGTACATCTCTTGAGAAGATATGCATGATGTCAGGGTCATAGTCGATAATGTCCATCACCTTGCCATTGTACTTAAAGAACTTGTACAATTCTTTCATTCTAGGGTGTACCTTCACGTTGTTACTGGTCATGATTTGCCCCGTTTCACTATCTTTCATGGGGTAGAGGTATACTTTCAAATCTTTGAAGAATAGTTTGCCAAAAGCCTCAAGTATACCGCCACTCAAATGACGATAGTACTTCTCATCAAATACATCAATAAGGTTGTTGATGCCCATGGTCAAGCCGATTCTGGCCTTGGTATAATTGTTCAGGTATTCTACCAATTTAAAATACTCTTGAAATTTCGAAATCATTACGGTATGGCCCAAAGAACATAATAGTTCAGCCCTGTCCATAAAATCCCTTTCATCTATCTCACCTGAGGCCTTCAGGTTTGATAAGGTGATTTCAAAAATGACGATAGTATTGTCAAGATCTACGGTCTGTTCTCGAATAAATATATCGTACGATTTCTGGAACATATCCATGTTGACCTTGGTCACGGGCCTAAAACTACCACGAAGCGCCAAAATATTTTTCTTGTACAGAATAGCAGCTGGTAATAAGTTATTGCCGTCAGGCCCAAACATGACCGCGTCGGTCATATCGTTCTTGATCAATTGCAGGCTCATTAGGCGGTTGTCAACTTCCCTAAAGTTTGGTCCAGTGAAATTGATCATATCAATCTCCAAAGTATCCTTATCAATATGGTCGTATAGGTACTTTAATAGTTTCTTTGGCTTGTGATATTTGAAAAAAGCGCCATAAATCAAGTTTACACCTAGAATACCTAAGGTTTCTTGTTGTAAACGCGCCTCATTTTGTTTAAAACGCACATGAAGAATGATTTCGTCATATTCCTTCTGCTTAGGATCCAATTGAAAACGAAGTCCAATCCAACCATGTCCCTTATAACGTTTTGAAAAATCTATGGTAGCGACGGTATTGGCATATGAAAAAAACAACATATCAGGTCTGTTCTCACGGCTGATACGTTCTTCCACCAATCTCATTTCATGCTGCAACATGGTTTTCAAGCGCGCCTGTGTTACGTAACGCCCATCTTCTTCAACGCCATAGATTGCATCACTGAACGATTTGTCATAGGCGCTCATGGCCTTTGCTATGGTACCTGATGCTCCACCAGACCTAAAAAAATGCCTTGCGGTCTCTTGGCCTGCACCAATTTCGGCGAAAGTACCGTAAATATCAGGATTCAAATTGATGCGAAGGGTTTTGGCTTTAATTGATGGAATGTTTTCAAACGGGTTGGCTTTATTCCGAAAGGCAGTCATGTGTTTGTCTTTTGATGTTAACAAAGTTAAGAAGTTAAGAAAATCTTTTACATAAATATGTTATAATTTTGAAGCAAATGGATCAGGCGTTGAGAGTAACTTTTTTAGGCACGGGTACTTCCCAAGGTATACCGATACTAGGCAGCAAACATCCCGTATGTTTAAGCAGCGACCAAAAAGACAAACGCCTTAGGGTTTCTGTATTGGTACAGTGGAAAGATTATAATTATGTCATCGATTGTGGTCCTGACTTTAGGCAACAGTTGTTGACCAACCCAATTGAAAAATTGGATGGTATTCTTTTTACCCATGAGCATTCTGACCATACGGCCGGCATTGATGATATTCGGCCCTTTTTTTTTCGTCAGGGTGATATTCCTATTTTTGCCCATGAGCGTGTGGTCAAGGCCTTAAAACGACGTTTTGACTACATTTTTGCGGATGAGGACAGATATCCGGGTGCGCCGGCGGTAGCCATAAATTTGATAGACAAGGATACCGCATTTAACTTATCGGGACTACAAATTACACCTATCGAAGTGTTTCATAATCGGTTACCTGTATTGGGATTTAGAATAGAAGATTTTGTTTACCTAACCGATGTAAAGCGAGTTGAGCCCAAAGAGATTAATAAACTTGAAGGCTGTAAGGTTCTTGTGGTCAATGCGTTGCGCATTGAATCGCACCATTCTCATTTCAACTTGGAAGAAGCACTGCAGTTTGCCAAAAGAGTTGGGGCCGAACGCACCTATTTTACGCATATCAGCCACTTGCTCGGCTTTCACGATGAAGTACAGAAGGCATTACCAAAGAATGTCTTTCTGGCCTATGATAACTTACAAATTACCATTTAGATGAAGAAGAATATTTTTTTGTATTTATTTGTTTTTGTATCCCTTATTTTATTGTACACCTTGGTCAACGGTAATAAGATACAAGAGTCCAATGCCACTGACATTTCAAAATTACAGGGCGAAGTTGAGTCTTTAAAAGACTCGGTAAAGAAGGCGAAAATCAATTTGTTGGATATGCAGTATTTCTCTTTGGAAAACAATGATGATGCCCTTGCTTATTACGATCATTTGAACATGGAGGCGCCTACACGCTATATAGAGGACAAACTTTTAGAAACCAACGAGCGTAAAGGTGATAATCCCCTCATACCCTATGAAGGTATGGAAAGCGATTTTAAAATCAATAAGATCAAAGTGATGAACCACAAGTGGATTGTCGCTGATTTTTCAGACGGACAATACTGGGGTGACCTTATTATCAAGTATGAATTAAAAGATGATTTGAGTGTTGATTTTACACTTTTAGATCATTTGCTCTACACAAGAAGCAATTAATCCAAACTTATCGAATGATATACTGATATTTTTCAGGACCGATTAAGCCCGATACGGTATGATATTCCCTTAAATGGGTATTGGCATATTGGTCAAAACCCGGTTTGTCAGCAATGTTCCATTCAATGTTAACCGCTTTATCATCAGCATAGTTTTGCATACCACGCCTTTCGTCTACAAGGCCTATGAATGTTGAGGGTGAAGTTTGATAGATTTTCGTCCAACCTTGATCGGCCACCATGGTGTAACCCAATACTTCGTCATAAAAGTGTTGCATTTTGAGCAAGTCTTGATGGTAGGTCCAAGTAACGGTCGCAAAGAAATTTAGTGAATCAATTTTAGTGACTACTTTTTTGGTCTGAGCGAGTGCTGCCATAAACAATTCGTTCTCTGGGTGTTGTTTAAACTGTTCAAACTCTAATAAATATCCCCCTGGATCAATGACCACGAAGCCATCATGGGGGCCATCATCTTTCGGTCTATAGGTATATTTTATGGGTACCTCCTTTTCTTTGACATACGCATACCACTCTGGCAATTGGTCGGTCAACAAAGCTATTGCCGTTGATTTGGGTTGCTCTTTGGTGTGTTTTTCATCAAAAAGATGTAATTGTATATATCCGTTTGTACTGATTTGAAAGCGGGTTGAATCATTTTGCGGTAGCCCTAGAACCTCACTATAAAAGGTAACCGCTTTCCCTATATCTTCATAGTACAAATGTGTTAACTGCCCGTCAATACCAAATGAAGCCAGGTCACGATAAGCAGTATTTTTACGCAGTAAGTTGTTCACTCCTTGGGCACTATAGCCCAGAAGCCTGCCCAAGCGTCTTGCCAGTGCTTCCTGAGATTTGAAGTCTTCTTCATTTGAAACGAGAACGTCGTGCTTCCATTGTTGGTATTGTTTGAGACGATTTCCGGTATAGATAATGACCACTGTTTTTGCTGCTGTAGCTTCCGAAGGAAACAAGAGTGTCTCAGGAAAACTGTCTTCTCTAAACAACTGAACATCATACCCTTTTGCGATTTGCTCAAAATCGGACCAACGTAGGTCCACGGATTCTGGTGCCATGGGATATTGAAAGGCAACGGGTTTTGCATCATTGGCCACCATTTCACAATAAACCTTAAAGGCAATTGAGGCTTCATCTGCTTGTTTCTGACATGATGATATTACTGATATCAACGAAATAGTCAAAAAAATTCTTGGCCAATCTTTCCACATAGAGCTAAATCACTTTTCCTCAGGGTTTGAAGATCCCCATGAAATAATCAAATATCCAAATACTATACAAATAACTAAAGGGATAACGGATATTACTGTAAAATCAGTAAAAGGCCAGAAGTAATAAATACTAAAGAGAATTATGGTTAACAAGCCCAGTTTGCCTTTTTTTGATTTAAGATGTTTTTTAACGTCATTGATCATGTGCAAATGTTAGATATCAAAACTAAAAGGCTCTATAATTTCCGCTTAAATAGTGATTGGCCTCTTCTTCGGCAAACTTCGCATTTGCACTGTCCCAATTGAGTGTTTGATTCGGAAATCTGCCTGCAATAACACCCAATAAAATGGTCTCGGTCAATTTTGAAGCGTAAGAAAACGGAGCGGTGCACTCATCAGTGCCCAGACACGCATCAACAAATTGATGGTAATGTTTTGGACCTTCAGAAGCATAATCGCGTATGGGCTTGCCCATATTGTGCGCTTTTTCAACAGCTGCAATGTCCTCAGCGATATCTACATATGCACCATCAACAATCTTTTGTGGTAGCTGCATAAAATGGGGCAACAACAAACGGCCTTTCTCGCCAATGAACATGGCACCTTGTTCAGGTAATTGACCTTCTTCCGCTGTTTTGGCTTCTAAAGACATTTTATCTTCAAGCGATGCTTCTTCATTTTTTTTTGCTTTCATTTTGGCATTCGGCAGTTTCAAATCTTCATGTAAGGTTGGCGCTTCAGGCCCATCATACCATATCCATTTTAACGTATCCGTAGTATATTCCGTTCCGGGAAATTCATAGGTGACAATATTATTTTCAGGGTATCCAAATCCATTGGGTTCGCGACATTCATTTTTAATGGTCATGGGTACATCCAGTGCTAGTGCATTATAAGGCGTATCAAAAATATGGACACCCATATCACCTAGGGTACCGCATCCATAATCCATTAGTTTTCTCCAGTTGCCCGGGTGATACACCTCTTCTTTATAAGGTCTTTTTGCTGATGTGCCCAGCCACAAATTCCAATCAAGGTGTACAGGTACCGCATCTTCGCCTTGTGGCACAGGGCCGTCATAGCCCCAGTTTTTTGGTGACCAAGCCCTAACGGTATGCACTTTTCCAATAATACCAGACTGAATCAATAATGTGGCCAGTTTATAGTCATAAAATGAGTGTACCTGAATGCCCATTTGGGTAATCAATCCTTTTTCCTCTGCCACTTTCTTCATTTCACGGGCTTCAGACACGTAATGCGTCAATGGTTTTTGGCAGTAAACGGCCTTATTCATGTCCATGGCCATAAGTGACGCCGGTGCATGGGTATGGTCAGGGGTGGATACAATTACAGCATCAATAGTATCACCCATTTCGTTGAGCATAATACGGTAATCGGTGTATGTTTTGGCTTTTGGATGGAGTTCTTTTGCTGCTTTCAGGTTTTTGGCATCGACATCACATAGCGCGACCACATCGACTTTCGGGTGAGAAGAAATGTCCCGTAAGTCTTCGCCTCCCATATTTCCGACACCAATATGGGCCGTTCGTAGCCGCTCCATGGTCTTTGTGGTTGATTCGGGTTGTTGTTTCGCTTCTTTACAGGCAAGCAGTACTGAAGGCATTACAGCGGTTGAAGAAGCTAAAATCGCTGATTTTTTTAAAAACTCTCTTTTTTTCATTTGGAAGGTATCTTTAAATGGTAAACACGTCTATTCTTGACCACCTACAAGATACCGTAATTTTTACAAAATCTATTGCTTTGCCAATTGCTCCACCAACCAATTTCGAAACGAATAAAAATTTTGCGGGGCTACGCCGTGGCCAACAGGAAATTCTTCATAATCACAATCAATTTCAAGCTGTTTTAAAAAATCAGGTGCGCGCTGGGCCCATGCAATCGGAATTACCTGATCTACTTGACCATGTGATGCATAAAACTGTAATGTACTGTGGTCTTTACCCGTATAGCCCTCTTTCAAAATATTTTCATTGATATATCCGCTCAGGGCAATTACATTTTTTATTTTTTCGGGGTAGGACAGTGCAATGGCGTAGCTCAAGATGGTTCCTTGGCTAAAACCCAATAAAGTAATGTTTGAATCATCCAATCTATAAGCATGGCAAGCTTCGTTGATAAACTTAACGATTTTGTCCCTAGAGGATATCGCTTGTTCGTCATCGCTCCATTTGCCTTGCTCCGCATCAAAATTTATGGCATACCATGCATATCCAAATGGTTCTAACGCGTAGGGTGCTCGAATGGATATGATGCACAATTCGTCGGGCAGTTCGCTAGCAAATGAAAATAAATCTTCTTCATTACTGCCGTAACCATGTAACATGAATAGCACGGGGGTAGTTTTACTTTGTTTGGATGCAGGACGAATCAGATGTTCTAAAGACAATGGGGCAGTGGTCATGGGGGCAATTTTCAGTATGGTAAAGAGTTGCCGGCCATCAAATAGTTGACAACTCTAACTTATTGAATAAAGGTAAACCATTTTTGAAAATATGGCCCTATCACGGGCACTAGTGTTTTCTTTCCATTTATGGCCTGTAAAAATGCGTAGCCCCAAAGTAACAGGTAGCCTAAGAACAATACTAAGGTTATATAAGGAATGCCCGTAAAAGTGAATCCTATGGCCAAGGCATGGAACAACAAATGGATACCGAAAGCCTGACGAATATGGAACCTTGCAAAAACGTTCTTTGGCTCTAGGTTCATGGTGATGGCAATTAGGCTTCCTATAAGGGTAAAGTATGCCACAATTGCTGCTGTTTTTCCAACTTGTATGTCTTTATTGGACATTTAGGTTCAGTTTTCCGTCGTTAATGATACCGTAGACAGTACCTTTCATTTGATGCCCCATAAAAATAGTGTTCTTTGAGCGTGATAAAATATGCGCTGGTTCAAAAGAGTACGAGACATCAGGATCGAATAGGGTCAAGTTGGCCGGCAGCCCCTCTTTTATTATCGGGTTGTCAATGCCAAAACGTTTGCGTCCTTTTGTTAAATAATCAATAGTTTCATCGAGGTCTGTAGTAAGTTGGTGCAACGCACCGAATGCCGTTTCTAAACCTATGCTACCGTAAGCCGCATTATCAAATTCCACACGCTTTTCTTCAATATCCATTGGTCTGTGGTCCGTAGTGACAAAGTCAATGGTACCATTGCGAAGTCCACGGAGCAGGGCCGTAGTATCTTTTTTGGTACGCAATGGCGGCCTTACTTTAAAACTGGTGTCAAAGCTTTCCAATGCTGCATCGGTCAAACATATATTGTACAGGGTCACACTTGCCGTTACATCCAATCCTTTTTTCTTGGCATCGGCAATCAATTTTACCGAACCTGAAGAAGACACAGTCGGTATATGTAATTTTCCACCGGTATATTCCAAAATAAAAAGGTCTCGAGCGATCTGCAGTTCTTCTGCAAGGGCCGGACTGCCCTTTAATCCTAATTTTGTAGCGACCTCACCCTCATTGACCATACCTTTTCCTTTAATGGACATGTCTTCAGGAAAAGAGCACACAAGGCCATCAAAGTTTTGGACATATTGTAATGCAATCTTCAAGAGATTGCCATTATGAACTGGAACATTGTAGTCATAAAAGGCCACTGCACCCGATTTCTGCATATCAAAAAGCTCGGCAAGGGCTTCGCTCTTGCATAAAACGGACAACGCACCATACGGATGCAGTTTGGTGGCGCTGTTGGTACCCCGTTCTTTCAAAAAAACAATTTCAGAACCGGTATTCGGTAATGGATTGGTATTGGCATTCAACAAAACATCGGTGAAACCACTTTTGCCCGCAACATCTAGTCCATTTGCGATTGTTTCACGCTCTTCATAGCCCGGTTCGCCAAAACTGACGCTGGTGTCAAACCAACCTTTGGAAACATGAAGGTTGTTCAACTTGATTTCTTTAACATTTTTGGGCGCTACTATCTTTGCAGCAATTTTTTCAATCAGACCATTCTTGATAAGGATGTCCCGTTTCTTTTGGTGAAGGTTTTTGTCTTCGGGACAACATATTTTGGCAGATTTTAAAAGTACGTTCATGTAATGAATTTTTGAATCATCAACTCTACCAGAGCGAAAAGCAACGCAAAAATAACAAACCATTTCCAATAGTCTGAGATGGTATTTGAGGCATCAAGTTCAGCAAACAAGTCAACGATGGAATCATCGATGGAGTTCAGGGACAGGTTTTCTAAATTTAGATAGTCTAGGGTACTTTCTTTGCGAGCATAGTTGAAACTCATGTTTTGTATGGTATCCCTATCTTGAACTATGGCATAAGTACCATCTTCTTCAAGGTTTTCATCAATGGTCAGGCTTAACTTGTTGGTATGTGTTTGTTGTAATGGAATAAATTCTAGAGTTTTTTTGGTAAGTTTTGCGATAGCATCTTTTTCCAAGGCACCTGCAACATCAATATTAATTTGACCGCCCAAGGTGTGGTAGGCTTTGTTCAATTGTAAGCTCATTGCCCCTATATTGTAGAATGTGGGCACAATAAGAGGAGAGCTCTGAAAATTACTTTCCTCTAAGTTCAAGGGAGCTGTAAAGACGTAGGTATTGCCATTGTTGGTTAAAAACGGATTACCGTTGGCGTACGAGATGATTTGACCAATTCCGTTATTGGTTGTAAAGGCCACCTTTGTTTTTGGGTATTCAAAGTTGGTCACCCGTTTTTCAAAAACGTTTTCAAACAATGGATGGTCAAAGTTAATTTGGCTGATAGGCTGTTCAAATTGCAGTTTTTCTTGAAATTGAATGCCTGAGACTTTTGCCAAAAAGTTGTTGTAGCTCTTTATTTCAGTGTTCGCTGCAGGAATCAAAATGATACTGCCACCATTTTGCTGAAAAGAACCCAAAACGGTCTGAAGACTGTTGGGTATTGCCTGTAGACCATTCAACACAACTAAATTTTGAGCCTCTATCAAACTGTAATTCAATGAATTCAAATCAAAACTGGAAAATGCAAACTCGTCTTCGGTATATATTTTTCTTAAAAAGGTATCCTCTGATTCGTTGATACATAAGACCTTTATTTTTGGCTTTTCATCAATATTAAAATAGAATTGATTGTCATAGGCCAATCCATTATCACTGATCTGTAACCGTCCTTTGATCACATCTTTTTTAGATAACGAAAGCAGCACATCGCTTTGTAACTTATTTTGATAGGGTATTGCGGTTTTGGCAATCAGCGTATTCTTGTTGAACAGTGAAATGGGCAGATTTTCATTTTCTTGAATACCTGAGACCAAAACATGAAGCTCGGTTTGGTCACCAATTTGGTCATTCAAAAAGATGGAGTCGATACTGATATTCGTTGCGATATCCGGTTTTAATTGAACGGTATGCAATTCAATGCCTGAGGAAACACTATTAGAAACTGTCCCTAATCTTTTTTGAAAGTCAGAGATTAAAATCAAGTTCTTGATCGAGCCTTGGTTTTCGGTAAAGAAGGTGTTCGCTTTTAAAACTATTTGATTAAAATTCAACTGCTTATCTGTGTACTCTAACGCCAACAGCTCATTCTGGATACTTGAAAGACTTTTGGTCTTGAATGATTTGGTATTGGTGAACAAGCTGAATGTCGCAGTTTCTTTCAATGCTCCAACTAAGTCTTGTGTAGCTCTTTCCAATAAGGAAAATCCATCTTTTTGCGCTTGCATACTGAATGAATCATCGAGATAGATTACGGTTTCTTTGGGTTGCAACGCAGTCTCTTTGGCAAAGAAAGGTTGGGCAAAAGCTAGGATCAGGCAAGCGAGCAATGCCAATCGGGTCAATAATAACAACCACTTTTTAAGCGTATTGCTCTTTCTCGATTCTGACACCACTTTTTGCAGCATGGCCACATTGGTAAAAGGGGTCTTTTTGAAACGTCGAAGCTGAAAGAGGTGGATAATAATCGGAATGAACAGTAGTAGAAGGGCCCAAAGAATTTCTGGATGTTTAAACTGCATTCCTTAATTTGATTGGGTAAATATACGCCTTTCTCGTTATTCAGATTAAAGCTCTTGGTGTTAAGGGTTTGGTAATTTTGTCGTATTCAACAAAAGAAGAAGTAATCGCTCATGGCCCGTTGCCCCAAACCTTTTAAATAAATTGTAATTTCTGCTTGGGCAGCTTCATTGGCAACGGTAATAATACTCTGCGGATGTTGCAATTGTTCCATGGTTGAAAAGTGATCAAGCTGTTGACCGTATATTTTTTTATTGATTTTATTCGGATTGTCACAAAGCCATGTAAAGGGGATTTCTTTGGCAATAAGGGTTTTGGCAATCTTTTTACCTTTAAAACCAGCTCCCCAGACCACGAGCGGTCGGTTTTTTTTATAATCCAATGCTAAAAAATAGTGGATTTTGATATCCAAGAAATAGTTTTGGGCGTAATGCTCGTGCGTGCGCGAAGTACGGGTATCATAATCACGCCATAGATGCAAAATCGCTTCACAGGGAATAGGTTTTAATCCGAACTGATAAAAGCGGAACGTAAGATCGTAATCTTCAGGATAACGGTCCGGTTTAAATGCTCCACACTGTTCAAAATCTTCACGATACACCATCCAACAAGGGGAAGGGACAACACATTCTTTGTAGATTTCTGAGTAATTGGTACCTGTTGCTGTCAAACCGTTCAACCAGGCTTCGTAACGTTCGTAACCATTGCTAATACCACGTTCAGAGAAATATTTTACTTGACCAATAGAGATGTACTTTCTTCCTGATTTTTGAAGAGCTTTGACCATCACCAGTAAACGATCGGGTTTCATGATATCATCAGAATCCATGCGCGTAATAAAGTCACCCCGACAGTTTTGATATGCGGTTCGAAGCGCCGGAATAATGCCGCTACCGGTATTGTTCAAAACTTTAAAGCGTGGGTCTTGGGTTGCATAACGCTCAACAATTTGTCCACTATCATCCAATGAACCGTCATTGACGGCTATGACCTCCCAATCGGTATACGATTGATCGACGATGGAATCTAGGCACTCATGAAGGTAACTTGCGGTGTCTTTAAAGGGAATCAATATGCTGACCAAAGCAACTACTTGTTTTTTAATGCCTCGTAAATGGCTTTTTCAACCATATCTCCCATAATACCGTAACCTTTTTCGGTAACGTGTACTTCGTCTGTGGTATATTCTTTGGGCAATCCGTTTCTTTCATCTGCCATAGCCGAGAAATAATCCAAATAAGGCACGTTTTGTTCTAGGGCCATTCCTTTTAAAAGTGCATTTAGTTCTGGAATTTTTTTATTGGGTTCAAGACCTGGCCGCCATGGATAATCGTATGCAGGAAGCACAGAAGAAACAATGGGGATGATGTCATTGGCTTTGGCCAATTCTACCATGGACAAAATATTATCACGTATTTCGGCTACGGTCATGGGCCCGGTATTGCCCGCAATATCATTAGTACCCGCCAGAATTACTACTATAGTAGGTTCTAAAGCGATAACGTCTTGACGAAAACGCAGTAGCATCTGAGGTGTTGTTTGTCCACCTATGCCTCGATTAACGTAGGGTTTTCCCTTGAAAAAACTTTTCGTCCAACCTTCGGTAATGGAATTGCCCATAAAGACCACCCGTTGCTCTGAAGAATCAGGGGACTGTAGTTTTTCATTTGCCGATTTGAACTTGCCTAAGTTACCCCAATCTTGGGCGGACAATTTTTTTGAAAAAAGCAATGAAGATAGTGCTGCCAATACAATCAATTTAGTTTTCAACATAAAACATAGACTTTAGCTAAAATTAGACAATAAAATACAGATAAGGGAAATGTGGCATTTTACGATTGGGGCCAAACTTGCAATGTACTGCCTATGCCATAAAATACGCTGAAGGTTCGGCCAAAAACTTTTGCAACAATTCAAAGTAACGGCCCATATGTCGGCCATCTACCAGAGCATGATGGGCCTGCATGGCAACTGGCATCAATTGCTTTCCACTTTGTTCAAAAAATTTGCCCCAACTGATGCGTGGAACGGAATCATGCGGATGATAATGCATGGCATGTTGAACACTGGTAAAGCTCACCCAAGGTATGGCAGACATAAACAGATAATCATCTCGACCGGGGTCATCTTCAATGGATGGGTTTGAGCGCATGGCCTCTTGTACTTTTTTCGCTTCTGTGATAAAGGTCATAGCCTTACGGTCATAGGGTACTGTACAAAAACTAAAAACGTCCGCTTCATCAGTGGGCACGGTAAACGAGGGTTGCACGGTTTCGTGTTCAACGATCTCTTTATCCCTGATTCGCCAACGAAACTCTTTGATTTCATTGGCGGCCCTTGAAAGCACATATACCAATGAGAAGTTTATGGGCAACGCTCTGCGCTTTGCAAATATTAGAAATGCAGTTACATCAAGATTGGCAGTTAAATTGAAATGGGGATGGTTCATTCCACTGAAAAAATCAAAATGTTTTTTTCGGTGCTCGTTTTCGAAAACAACCTTTTTCATCAGTTCTTGGGTGGGGTAATCATAATATGTGCGCGATGGGTTCCTGGGTCCATTAACCAAGCATGACCTGGTGGTGTCGGAGTCGTTGGTAAGCCTGTGCTTTCACCGGTTGCAAACGGAATATAAAACACATAGCGTACATAGGGGTTCTCAATTTCTTTGGTTTCAGCGTTTACCTCGCCCGTAAACACACAAAGTGTTGCTTTATCGGGCATTTGAAGTTTACCGGCCTTGACTTCAGCTTCCCTTATATCAAAGATTTCTTGAAATGCCTTCCCTTGCGCCTTTAATGCACGACCACGTGCCATAAAGGGCTCCAGCTCTTTATGGTATGCAGCAGTTGAGAATTTGTCCTTTTTTGGGTCTGCGGCAAGGGCAATATAATCGTTTGAGCCTTCCCTTAGGGTTACAAAATTTCCATTGGTATCATAACCGTAGACTTTTGCACCGTCTTTGTAATCATCAGGAACCGCCATTAGGGCGGTTTGAATTTGCCATTCTGTCTGCGGAATATCCTGTGCCCAGATATGAAGCGACAGGCTCAATATACATAGCAGTAGTGCTGTTTTTTTCATATCAAACTCTTTTAGTATTTGGCACTTTTGCCATTGGCCATGGTACGCTTGATAAATGAACGAATGTCATCGTTCGCTTTTTTCAGGTCTTCACGACGCAAGTACATCATATGACCTGAACGATAGCCCTTAAATTCAAAACGATCTTTCATACGACCACTGGGGTCCACTTGCCACATGGTGTATTTGGCGTTAAAATAGGTTGTAGCCCCATCATAATACCCCGACTGCACCAAAACATTCAGGTAAGGGTTCTGTGCCATCGCTTGGCGTAAATCATCTCGGGTATTATCTTTTTCATTGTTCCATGGATGAACCGGCCCAAACATATTGTATTTGATATCGGTTTTGAACTTGAGCTCTTCTTGCAAGTAGTAGTTGATGGCCGGCGTGAAACTATGCAACCATGAGGTCAATTCTGCCGAGTAATCTGGACTATCACCAAAAAGTTGTCGGTCTATGCCCAAATACCTACTGTCCAATCGGCCGACATTATAGCCGCCCTTATCCTTCAAAAGGTTTTTCCAAAAAAACCGCGTCGGTACATCAAGGTTATGGTCCATGATGTCCTTTTCTTTAAGCCCCGTGTAATACGCCATTTTTTTGGCTACCGCCTCACGTTCGGCAGCTGAGATAAATCCGCCTTTGGCAATGGCAGGTATCAGTGTATTGATGGTGTAGTCCTCTGATTCGGGTAACACCTCTAAGAGATCCTTACCTTGCAAATCGCTTGGCAAAGCTTTATGGTGCCAGGCAGCTGCAGTATAATAGGGCAGGTTCAAAGCACTTGAAACTGGTCCGCCCACGCGAATCACCTTATAATCGGCAGGGGATACCATGATGACCCCGTTGAGGTACATCCATTGTTGGTTTTGCAGGGCCAACGAAAGCCCCATGACCCGTGTACCGCCATAACTTTCGCCAACAATATATTTTGGTGAGCGCCATCTGTTGTTACGTGTGACAAAGGTATTGAGCCATTCGGCCAAGTATTTGATATCGGCATTGATGCCAAAAAACTTTTCGCGGTCCACTTCTTTGCCCATTTCAGGGATGGTCCTTGAGTATCCGGTATTCGCAGGATTCACATAAACAATATCGGTAACGTCCAAGACCGAGTACGGATTTTGACGCACCCCATACGGTTGAACAGGATACCCTTCATCATCAATGTTTAACACCCGCGGTCCTGTGTACGCCAAGTGCATCCAGACAGATCCCGAGCCTGGTCCGCCATTAAAAGAAATCAGTAAAGGCCTTTCAGCCCGGTTCTTTACATTGTTCTTGGTATAATAGGTATAGTGTAAAGCCGCAATGGGTTCACCCGTTTCATCCCAAACCGGCTGTGTGCCCGTTGTTGCGGTATAATTTAAGGGGCTTCCATTGATGGTGACACTGTGTTGGGTCGTTACCGTAGTATCAATAGGTAATTTCCTTGATTGTCCCATAAGAAGTGAAACACTGAAAACCAGTGTTAAAAAGAGTGTGTTTTTTTTCATTTTCGGTTGAATTGGTCCAAGTATTAAATGTAATAATTTTGTTTAAGAACTTATAATTTCAAGAAGATCATTGTGAGTATTCGTTATCTTTAAGAGCAACCTTTAACAGAACACATCATGATATCGCGACGGACATTCAATTCAAAGATCACCAAAGGGGCAGGTGGGCTGGCCTTGGCCTCAAATTTACCTTTTGCTTGCGCTATGGACGGGCAACAAAAAAAGAAAAAATTAGGTATGGCCCTCGTAGGTCTTGGTAGTTACAGTACCTATCAACTTGCACCTGCACTGTTGGATACCGAACACTGCTATCTGGCGGGTATTGTCACGGGTACCCCAGAGAAGGAAAAAGTATGGTCGTCAAAGTACAACATCACTGAAGAGCATATCTATAACTACGATAATTTTGACAGTATTAAAAACGACCCGGCAATTGATATTGTTTATGTAGTGTTGCCGAACAGCATGCATGCCGACTTTTGTATACGAGCCGCCCAAGCGGGAAAACACGTGGTCTGTGAAAAGCCTATGGCCATGAATGTTGAAGAGTGCGATGCGATTATTGATGCCTGTAAAAAAGCCAATGTGAAATTGGGAATGGGATACCGGCTGCATTCAGAACCTTATACCCAAGAAATCAAACGATTTGTAAAAGAAAAGACCTTTGGGGACATACGTTATATTGCTGCTGACGCAGGATATTACTCGGGCAGTAATCCCGGTCAATGGCGCTTGAACAAAAAACTATCGGGCGGGGGCGCATTGGTCAATATGGGGGTATATGCCATTCAAAGTGTTATCTACGGCACGGGCGAAAACCCAGTCTCGGTATCGGCCCAAGAATTCAGTACACGCCCAGAGTATTTTAAAGACACTGATGAAACGATTACCGCCCAGTTTGAATTTGCCAGCGGTGTCGTTGGCAACATTATGACCTCTCATAATATTGGGGCCAATCGACTTTTTGCCTCTTGTGAAAGGGGATGGTTTGAGCTGGATCCGGCGAGTACCTATATTCCCCTGGCCGGTCGCACTTCGCAGGGGGTCTTGAACTTTGAACAAGAGAGCCAACAAAAATTGCAAATGGACGATTTTGCGTCACACATTCTGTATGGTACACCCAATTTGGCGCCAGGAGAAATGGGCAAACGTGATATGATGATTGTTGAGGCCATTTATAGATCGATTACCGAAAATGGTAAAAAACAACTGTTGAATTTTGAGTCCGGCTATGGGTTTGCTGGGAATGAATAGCAAAAGATAAATTTATTCTTTATAATACTTAACGTCAACATGTCCATTCGCGGCAATTGAGAAATAAGGACCCGCTAGTCGGAGCGTTTCGCCCGTACTTTCAATATGTTACTTATAACTATTACCAAGCCAATTTCTTTTGTAGTGATTGGCTTTTTGTTTGATGAGGAACTATCTCAAATTTTAAGAACCGGCTTCAAACCTTTATAAACAAAGGCCTTAACTTTAATCTTAGCTTTAGCTTACACCAATATCACGCTAAGTTTACATACTAACATTTTTTTAAGACCAACATGATTTAATCGAAATATGAGGTTAACAAAACCCTAAAGTCGCGCTGCTACTTTTGACGGATAACGATAACCTTAAAAATTTGAAAATCATGCGAATGAAAAAATCAGTATTTACTTTATTGTTTCTTGCGCTCATCGTAGTTGCCTTTACCAGTTGTGAAGGCGAAGACGGCATGGACGGAAGAGATGGTGTTGACGGCGTTGATGGAGCCGATGGGGCCGATGGTGCCGATGGCGAGGACGGTGAAGATGTAACACAAACTGCGCTTATACCTTTAGAGTCATCAGTGGTGCCTGACGAGGTATTTGAACTTAAAGGTGGGTTTGCCACTAGTGCGAACCTGAAAATGATTATGTCATCGGCTGACATCTTACGGTCTGATTCGACCTTTGTTTATGGGTCTTTTATGGATGGTGCTGCGCTTTTTTCGAACAACGATGGCACCTATTCTTTTATCAACAATTTAGAGTCTGATTACTCTATTGCCCGCATCAAAATGAACTCGAATTTAGAGCCGTTGGAAGGTGATTACATTGTCAATGCCACTGCAACAGCTTTTACGGCACAATGTTCAGGTTCTTCCATCACTGTTGAAGAGCATGGTTTTGGACCACTATACCTTTCTGGTGGTGAGTGGGGCGGCAATGCTAAAGGGGTTTACCGTGTGAATCCGTTTCGTAGCCCTGATGATAGGGTAGAAGCACAACGTTTACCGGCATTGGGCGAATGGTCCACTGAAAATGCGGTAGTCATCGGCAAAGATGCTTATCCTGGTCAAACCGTAGTGTTCATGGGTGATGATGATAGTAATAACACCTATCCTGAAGCACACTTTGCCATGTATGTTGGTGGTTTGGGCGATCTAAACGGTGGTGATTTGTATGTACTACGTGGAAAAGATACCACTGAAACTGCCATTGGCGGTGGTGGTCTTAAGTTTGAAATGGGTATGGTTGAAGACAATACTTATGATGTTGAGTGGGTCAAGGTTGAAGAAAGGACGCTAGCTGAATTGAACCAAGAGGCTATTGATTCCGTCGCCATCGGATTCCAGAGAATCGAAGATATCGATTGGCAAAGAGGTTCTGCCGAGAACAATCGCAACGTATACTTTAACGCTACAGGCCGCAGAAGATCTGACAATCCTGATTTGGCCAATAGAGGTACCACTTTTGGACGGGTCTATAAGTTAGAATTAAACCCAGATGATCCTACGGGTGATGCTAAGATCACAGTGGTCATTGATGGCGATAGAGAAGGTGGAATTGGTGACGGCATGCACTCACCTGATAATATTTTAGTGACCGAAAACTATGTTTATGTGCAAGAAGATCCGAATGGATACGCAGAGTTCAATACCGATATTCAAGGATATGCCAAGCTATGGCAATATGATATCAGCGCTGGTACACTTAGTGAGGTAATGGAATGTAACCAAGTCGCCGCTACCGAACTTGGCTACGGTACTACAGACCGCTACTGGGAGATTACGGGTTTGATCGACGTAACGGATATCATCGGGGCAAGTGAGCCGACTTTTGTTGGTGGCGCACAAGTTCATGGCTGGAACTTTTCAACCACTCCTGAAACTGCGGTACGTGCAGACGGTGCCAAATTTGTGGATCCGACTGCAATCGATGAAGGATTGGCCCGATTAGAAGGTTCGTTCTTATTCAAGATTACCGGATTGCCAAGATAGCTTTTTGATGAACACACTAAAAAGGTTCCCACTCAATGGGAACCTTTTCTAGTATAACACATTTCGATAATGAAAATCGTGAAGTATCCTTTTTTAGTATTGCTCCTTTCCTTGGTAATATCCTGCCAAGAAGAGAAAAAACCTAACCGAACCATTACAAACGGTGAACCATCGGTGTTCAATGAAGATATCCGCAATTACTATTTTCAGGTGTTGGACAGTGCGGCCTTTCACATCAAAAAAGTGGACACTACAAATACCTTGGCCGCAAACAAAGACGCCTTCTTGAAGAGCCGAATGTGGTACAAGCGGGCGGAACCACTTATCATGGGCTATGACTATGAAAACTACCTATCAATGAATGCCCCCAACCTACTCAAGGTAGAGATAGATGATTATTCCGATATCAAAAGGTTGAAACCAAAGAGTTATCAGGTACTTGAAGAAATGCTCTATGGCGAAGAACTGCTGGTGAACAGAGATTTCTATAACGTTTACCATTACCTACAGGTTCGAATTCCTTATATAAGAAGAAACCATATTATTTACCGCCAGCAAGACCGACACCATTTAAAAATGATGCGAGATGCCATTGTAAATGTGGCCACAAAAGGCATTACCGGATTTGACTCCCCAATGCTCTCCAACTCGCTCCTTGAAGCGGTGGCCAATTACGAATCACTAAAAGAAGTCATGACTTTCTATCGCGAAGCCTTTACTGACAAAGCACTTTTTGAACAATGGATGGGCGAAATCGAAACCACCATAGCTACATTGACCAAAGGCAATTTTGATACGTTTGACCGGTACACCTTTATAAAAGAACATACGAACAGACAATTGGCTCTGGTCAATGAAACAGCTTTAGATTGGAGCATTGAACTGAATACATCACGCCCTTTGAATCTGAAAGCGGATAATCTGTTCGCTGCTGATTTTTTTAATATGAAAATGTTTTCACCCCAAGGTTCACCAACAATGAGTGAAGAGCGTGTTGCGTTGGGCAAGGTGCTGTTTAATGACGAAAATCTTTCAAGTTCGGGTATCATGAGCTGTGCGACATGCCATATCAAAGAGAAAGCTTTTACCGACGGTCATAAAACAGCCATGGGGAACAATGGTGAAGGGTTGTTGCGCAATACACCCATGCTGCCCTACGCGGTTTATCAGACTACCTTTTTTTATGATGGCCGGGGTGACGGCCTCGAAGGGCAGATTGTTGCTGTAGCCAATAATGAAAATGAGTTTCATTTAGATTTGGACAGTATTGAGGTACGTGTGAAACAAGATTCGCTGTACAAAGTACCTTTTGATTCCCTTTACGATGCACAAGTAACCAATCGAAACATTAGAAATGCCATTGCAACATATATACGAAGCCTGGCACCGTTTGATTCTAAGTTTGATAAAAACATGCAGGGGGTCGAATCATCATTATCTGAAGAAGAGGTTACCGGCTTTAACTTGTTTATGGGAAAGGCCGCCTGTGCCACTTGTCACTTTCCGCCTGCTTTTAACGGTACGGTTCCGCCAAAATACATGGAAACCGAATTTGAGAACCTGGGAGTGCCCAAAACAGCCATTTTTGACCATCCGATCTTAGATGATGATGTGGGGCAATATTCTCCTTATGAAGTGGAAGAAAGACGTTCGTTCTTTAAAACTTCAAGTGTACGTAATGTTGCACTTACTGGGCCTTACATGCATAACGGCGTTTATGAATCTTTGGACGATGTGATGCAATTTTATAATGTTGGTGGGGGAGAGGGTATGGGACTTGATGTGCCCTATCAGACATTACCACCAGATTCTTTGGGCCTGACCCCAAAAGAGATCAAGGCGATTATTGCATTTATGCATACTTTGACTGATGAAGCCTATACAAAAGCGGATTAGAACTTTTCGAAGACACCCAGTCCAAATAAGGCAAAATCATATTTAACGGGATCTAGGGCATCTAACGTTCTCAAGTTTTTATCGAGTTCAGCAAGCGCCTTGGCATCGTTTTGTTTTCGTTTGAGCAGTTTTAACTTGCGTGCCACATTACCCGAGTGCACATCCAGTGGACATGAGAGCTGTGCGGGGGAGAGGTGTTGCCAGATACCAAAATCGACACCTTTATCGGCGGGGCGTACCATCCAACGTAAAAACATATTGATGCGTTTTGCAGCGGACCCTCTTAAAGGATCGGATACATGTTTTTGCGAACGTTGTTCATGTGGCAGTTCAAAAAAAAGCGACTTAAACTTAGAAATGGCCGGTTGCAACGATTTTGGTTCTTGATATTTTTGAAATATAGCCTCGAGCCCTTGGTGTTTTTGATAAAGATGTTGTAAAGCCTTTATAAAATGGTTAAGGTCTATGCCGTTAAAGGTACGGTGCACAAATTGTTGTAACCTCTCTAAATCAGTCCCTTCATGGGTCATGACAAAGTCATGCGGGGCATGGTCCAATAACTCCATCAAACGATTGGCATTGTTGATGATGCTCTTGCGGTTGCCCCAAGCGATGGTGGCCGTTAGAAAACCACTGATTTCAATATCTTCTTTTTTTGAAAACCGATGGGGAATTTGAATGGGGTCATCACCAATGAATTTGGGATGCTCGTATTGCGCCGCTTTTGAATCGAGAAAGCTCTTTAGTTCCGCTTTGGTCATCCCCTATAACTTAGTTAACGATGGAACCATCTACCATGGTCAATTTGCGGTCGGCCATATCGGCCAATTCACGATTGTGGGTCACGATAACAAAAGTCTGTCCAAATTGCTCTCGTAGTTTAAAGAACAGCCCATGAAGATTATCTGCACTTTCAGAATCAAGGTTACCACTGGGTTCATCGGCAAAAACAACAGCAGGATTATTGATGAGCGCACGGGCAACGGCAACGCGCTGTTGCTCCCCACCTGATAATTCTTTAGGTCTATGGTGATAGCGGTGCGATAGGCCTAGAAAATCTAAAAGTTCCTTTCCCCGTTTTTCTGCGGTATCTTTTGGTGTTTTCCTTATAAATGCCGGTATACAAACGTTTTCAAGTGCTGTAAACTCTGGTAATAACTGGTGAAATTGAAAGATAAACCCAATATGCTCGTTTCTAAATTTTGCCAGATTTTTATCGGTTAGTTTGGTCACATCTATCCCATTGATATGAATACTACTTTCCTTTGGATTCGTGGGGGTATCTAGAGTGCCCAAAATTTGGAGTAAGGTGGTTTTACCTGCACCTGACGCACCAACAATGGCTATGATCTCGCCTTTTTTTATCTCAACATCCACACCTTTAAGTACTTGTAATTCGCCAAAGTATTTTTGAATATTGGTTGCTTGTATCATAGGCTTTTAAATTCTTGGTGAATGTAAACAATCGCGGGCATTACACAAAAATAGGAGCATTAAGGTATTCCATTTTTTACGACTATTAATCAAAAGTTAAAAGTAGCACTGCTATTGCTAATTTGAACTAAATGTTTAACATTTACAGAATATGACTGAACAAAAAGAAAATAAGCTAGAAGAGGCCATTTTTGCAAATGGATGTTTTTGGTGTACAGAAGCTGTTTTTCAACGACTTAAAGGGGTAGAAACGGTAATTTCGGGATATACAGGCGGCACTATCAAAAACCCGGCTTATAGGGAGATTTGTACCGGTCGTACAGGTCACGCCGAAGCTATTAAGATTTCTTTTAACCCAAATGAGATCAGCTATGATGAACTGTTGGAGGTCTTCTTCGCAACCCATGATCCAACTACCTTGAATCGACAGGGAAATGATGTGGGCACGCAATATCGCAGTGAAATTTTTTACACTTCTGAAGACCAACGCGAGTCAGCTGAAAAATTTATTGCACTTTTGGAGAAAGAACATGTTTTTGGTTCGCCCATTGTTACGGTAATTTCAGAGGCAAATTCTTTTTATAAAGCAGAAGAGGATCATCAAAATTATTATAATGAGCATAAGCAACAGCCTTATTGCCAATTTATCATCAACCCGAAGATTGATAAAATCAAAAAATATTACGCTAACAAATTAAAAGCTGTCGCACACTAATACCATGGCACCATACCAGAATTTAGAAGAGTACAATATCAGTGTTACCAACGAGGTAAAAGAACGTTTTTCGAAAATTATCGATGAAATTGGGGAGGATGTAGACCGCGAAGGATTGGTCAAAACTCCTGAACGTGCGGCAAAGGCCATGTTGTTCCTCACACAAGGATATAAGCAGGATGCCGCAGAAATTCTTAGAAGTGCCATGTTCAAAGAAGATTATGATGATATGGTCATCATAAAAGATATTGAGCTGTATTCACTTTGCGAACACCATATGCTGCCCTTTTTTGGAAAGGCCCATGTAGCGTATATACCCAATGGACAAATTGTAGGTTTGAGCAAGATACCCCGCATTGTAGATGTCTTTGCCCGTAGGTTGCAGGTACAAGAGCGTTTGACACATGACATTTTAGAGTGTTTAAATGATACGTTAAAACCCAAGGGTGTAGCAGTAGTTATTGAGGCATCACATATGTGCATGATGATGCGCGGCGTACAAAAACAGAATTCTGTGACGACTACATCGGGATTTAGAGGGCAATTCGAAAAAATTGAGACGCGAAACGAGTTTTTAAAACTGATCAGTTCCAATCTTTCTTAAAAAGCTTCAAAGAATTTGGCATCGCTTTTGCGCTGGTATTCGTGTAATTTGTATTTTTCAGCATGTCAAAACATAAAGACAAAAAACTCAGAAATCTTTTTTTAGGATTATTGTTCGATGCCTTGGGAATGCTTTCTTTCGCCATACCCGGTATCGGTGAATTCTCAGATGTGGTTTGGGCCCCGCTTGCGGGCTGGTTGATGACCCGAATGTATAAGGGAAAGCTAGGACAGGCCGCAGGTGTTGTCACCTTTGTAGAAGAGTTAGTGCCTGGCTTGGATGTCATACCTACATTTACCATTATGTGGATCTACACGTATCTGCTAAGTGGTAAAAAGGCCAAAAAAATATTGGATGTTTAAAAAAGGGCCACTTTTTAAAAGTGGCCCTTCTTGTGTTTTGTAGACAAACGAACATTGCAAAATACTAAAATCCCCTATAATGAATGATAAAAAACAAAATAGGGGATATTAAAAGATGGTTTACTCAATGTTCAGAACAAAGGTCAAGTTAAAATCTGCATCACCATCACCAGCACCAGTTGTTGCTGATTTTATATCTGGTTGGTGTTGTAACCTTGCGACGAAGGTTCCACCGGTAAATGCGGTGCTTGAAGTAGTCCATGAAGTTGAAAGCCCCACAGGGTTTCCTGATCCATCTTGATTTTCTGAATCCTCATCATTATAGTTTATAGGATCTGAAGCTGTATCCACGTTGCCATTACCGGTAGGATTGGAGAAAACACCCTCTGTGAAACTGAAGAAAAATTGGTGTTCATCATCTTCACCAGCTATTTCTGCAGCGATATCTTCCACGTCATTTGGGTCCAAAGCATTCTCAATTTCAAAAGTTAAGGTATACTCTGTGTCTGTTGAAAGTGTTATGGCATCCAAAACTTGTAATTCTTGCACACCTTCTCCATCAGGGTCTTCGGCTGAAGCTCTGACCACATCATTGGCATCAGCGGTGTTAGTGAACACCAATGTTACATCAGTAATGGTCTCTTCATCGTTCTCTTCTTCAGGTGCGTCATCATCATCACTACAGCTTACAATAGCAATGGCTGAAAATAATAAGGCCATTAAACGGAAATTTCTAAATAAATCAATTGTTTTCATTTTACTTTTTTTAATTGTTTTTGTTGTTTTAAGTTTCACTGAATTTAAAGTTGGGTCATGGTGGTCTGGTGGCAGTAGACCAATTTTTAGGGCTATTTTGTTCAATCATCGTTTTTTGCTTTAAATGAATAATTAAGGGTGAAAAGTATATTTCTACCTAGCTCATCGGCGAAGTACCGCATTTCGTTGAGGTAATCGCGATAGCTGGTATTCAATAGATTTTGCGCAGAAATACTTCCGCTTAAGCTTTTCCATTTAAAATTCCAGGAGAGATCAAGTAAAAAATACCCTGCAGTCGCATCTGCAAAATCAAATATTTCTGAATCTGGGGTAATCACAGCAGAGCCATCGACTAAACTTTCAGGTGTAATTGTTCGTGGCGCTTGAAATTGCCTAAAGGTATAGCTTGGGCGAATTGACCATTTTGAAGAATCTAGTGGCCCCAATTTACCTTGGTCCCACTGCAATTCAAAATTTGTCGAAATAGGAGGTTGATTAATCAATGGATCGTCTTGTCCAATATTTCCAGACCATAAAAAGCTAACCCCGAAAATTCCTGAAACTTTATCAGTCCATTCTCTTTTCCAACTATAATCGGCCCCAAAGAACAATGCATCAACCTGATCAAAGATAAATCCGGGCATAGGACCACGAATTGTTCCGAAAACACCTATAGGGCGATCAAAAACATAGTTTTCTATAAAATGTGAATAGACAGTGAGATTGTGTGTGTTACCATTATTAGTGGTCTGCAATTCATTTACAAATTTATAGCCTCGTTCAGGGTCTACCTGGCTTTCATCCAATGGAATCACCTCATCTGTACTTAGCTGCCCGTCGGTATCAGTAAACCGAAGCAAGCCAAAAGTCGTTTTGAAACCATGTTGACCAAAACTGAACAACTCTTCCATGTTTGGCGTACGCCAAGCGGTCCCCAAGTTTGTTCTAAACGTGGTATTTTCAGATAGTTGACGAATATAACCCAATGAAGCAGTGACGTTGCTGAAGTCATAGTTGTCCCTAAAAATATCTTGATTGGTTTCGCGCCCACGTACGTCATTGGTCTCAAAATCAAACCGTATTCCTGCTTCCAAGGTGTTTTTTCCGAACCTTAGGCTTTCAATGGCGAAAGCACTAAAACGATCTGTGTTATAGTTCGGAATAAAAGGTGTAGTCTGGGTACCTGGATTGTTATCATTATTCTGATGAAAGTATTGCACTCCCATGAGACCATCAAGTCCATGCCATTTAGGATGTTTCCATTCCAATTGATAATCATAGGTGAGTAAATCAAGGTCGATAATCGGCAGGTCAGCATTTCGTCTCACATCAAATTCTTTGCGTTTATTCAGCTGTACACCTCCGATTAAAGTTAATCTTGCCCCGTCTGTATACCACCAATTCACTTCGGCTTTGGCCAAATGGTGTTGGGTCGACTGACTTGGTTCATTGATATCGTAAGAAAAAGGTCTTATGAAGATGGGCCTTTCCGCATTGATAATTCTAATAAAAGAATCAGGGCTATCGGCTATTGAGGCCCGAAAGAGTGCAAGATTTTGATCCACAAAACTATAGTTTACCTTAAAGTCCCACTTCTCTAAATGGTGAAGAACCCCAAGACTAAAAGCCTTTTCTTCCTTACCGGAATTGGTCAAAAAATAGTCTGGTGCTTCGCGATCACCAATCTTAGTATAACTGCCGTTCAGAAAATAACTCCAGTTCTCAGTACCATTGCCAATTTCTAAATTGGCATTGTAACCCTGACCATTAGTTTGATACCCCGTTCCAAATTCAGCATAAAACGGATTGTTCAAAAGTAGAGGGTTAGGTTCAATAATGATGGCACCACCCAAAGCTTCTGGGCCATATCGTACTCCAGCTGCACCTTTTACTACGGTGATACTACTTGCGGAGGCAATATCTATTTCAGGGGCATGATCTGTACCCCAATTTTGAAAGCCATGCTTTAGGCCGTTGTTCAGCACCAAAATTCTATTTCCGTATAGACCATGTATTATGGGGAGTTGTACGTTGGTACCGTTGGATGAAAATGTCACGCCCTCTAATCCTGACAAAACTGCAGCCAATGATTGGGTAGGATTGCTGGCTAACTCTGATTTTCCAACGCTAATTTGTGAAATGGTCTCCGTGCCCTTTTCTTTGGTGCGTTGTGCCTGAACGGTCACCTCATCCAATCCTGTAACTTTTTGGGTCAAATAAAAGTGTATTGCCGAATCGTGCTCATGATCTTTCGCAGATTCTGAATATCCCAGACAAGAAATGATGAGCAGGTTCTTTTCTGAGCAGAGGCCATCGATTTTAAAATAACCTTCGGCATTGGTACTCGAATATTTTTCTGTACCCTCAACCTTGACCACTGCATTGGGTATGGGTTCTTCCGTGTCGACATCTAAAACCCGTCCGCTAATGGTGTAGGAACAAGGTCCATTTTGTGCGTTTATCGGAATTGAACAAACCAAAAATACAAACAATGTTAGAAGCTTAAGCCTCATTGAATTACAAAATTTTTATGTTTTAAATAATTGAAAGAAAACATGTTAAACGAGTTTCAACTCGTTTAAGAATTGGATTTTGGCTAAATCTTATAATTCGGCAGGTGGAGGTCTTACGAAAAGTGTATTATCAAAAAATGCGGAAACATGAACACTGTCATGGTAGGGCTCTTGTTGATTGAAATGTGGCGTGTAATCAATTCTAACTAACTCAAAATCTGCGGGAGTTGAAAACTCAATGATTTGGTGATAAATTGCATGTTCACATAGCTCGCAATCGTCATCATGCTCTTCATCTGAGTGATGCAGATACACGTGCAACGCAGAAACCTTAAATGCAATTAAGGCCAACAATATCAGAGGAAAGAAGTGCTTTTTCAAAGCCATAAGCCGCAAAGCTAAGTTTTTTGTTGAAATCGCTTGTGTTAAGAAAATCATAATTCTACCTAAGTAGAAAGCCCAGCCCCATTCGTTTGATCATTTTTTTTTCAAAGCTCCAGAAGAATTTGAATTGCCCAAAAAGCCATCCAAAAATCACTAAAAAGACTTGATAGAAAATCAATCCCACTATGATATACAAAATCCAGTAAAGTACAGGTTGCAGATTTTCTTTGGTAATGCCAACATAGTGCATTATGGGCCTGCCAACCCTAAGCGAAGTGCTACCGGTCACTGCAAATACAATGAATATGGCAATCATCTCCCAACGATACTCAACAACCCATTTATTTTTGAGTTTTTCAAAACACCATAACGAAAAACGCAACGACAGGTAAAAAAGTGTCCCTGTTATGACCAATGTGAACGGCCATTCATATAGAGTGTTGTTTAGTCCAAAAAAGTGTAGCAGTTTTCTTGCAAAGAAGTATGCCGTAATGATAAGTAAGGCAGAACCTAGAAAGGGGAACAACAATTGCCAGTTTTTGACAATATCCCAGCGCTTTTTTATTTTTTCCATCGATTTGATTTCGATGCAAATTTACGGCATTATATTCTTGGAAGAAAAGGTCCTAACCGTTGGTTATAACGTCTTTGAAAGTAAATGAAGTAATTGTACAATTGGTAATTCACATCATAGCCATAATCTATATTCTGGTCATAATTGATTTGAAGTTCATAAAGCAATGGGTCAAAAACTTGGGGCTGCAGCACCCTACGATTCCACTCTACTACCATAATGTAATTGCGCTGTTCCATAAAGCGCTGACTGTAATAGCCTTTTGGTTGCGCTATTTGGGTCAACCATCGGTTGAACCCAATATCCATAATTATAATCTCATATTCTGTACTGTCCTTAACTTTTTGTTGCACGTCAACTGAATTTTTTTCGGCTGCTTCAAAAATTCCTTTTTCTTTATCGCTAAGAACAACGGTTTCATCTTGAGCGAACAAGGTGGCTCCACATAGTATGGTAAGGGTGAGGCATACAGGTAATACTTTCAATTTCATGATATTAAGATATAAAAAAAGCCGTTTAGGACGTCTAAACGGCTTGTTAATTCTATTTGCGATCGGTTTATTTTCCGAAAAGACCTCCTAGTAAGCCGCCAATGCCGCCCTTTTTTTGGTTTCCTCCTGAGAGCACCATTCCTGCCAAATCATCAATAACACTACCATCACCATCAGAATCTAGAAAAGACTCGATAAGCGACTGTTGTTTATTGGCAGTGCTTCCGCCACCCATTAGGCCGCCCAACAAACCGCTTAGTGCATCGGGTGAGCTAACATTTTGTTGTCTGGTCTGTTTGCCCAAAAATCCTAGAAGGATAGGTGCTGCAATTTTTAATATCTGAGCAACAGAGCCAGCGTCTATACCAGACTTGCTACTGAGGGCATTTTCTACCTGTGGTTGTTTTGAACCAAAGACATGACCCAAGATCCCTGCTCCGTCATCCATCACGTTTTGGTCAACGCCACCTCCAAAAAGCCCCCCTAAATCATCTAAAATACCACCATCATGTTTTGAAGAAAGTGCATTCATCAAGCCTTGGGCACCGCCGGGCGTAGAAGCATTTTTTTTCATGGCTCCCATTAATAGGGGCATTGCCATAGACAACACATCAGCAGTTTTGTTTTCAGATTGACCGGTTTGGCCTGCGACACCGCTAACCAGTTGTTTGCCCATTGGGCTATTTAATAACTCTAATAATCCTGACATTTTGTTTATAGTGTTTTAACTGTTAGATTTTCAATGTACAAAAAAGAAATTGGGGCACATAAAATTATTGTACTCTCTGCTAATTGAGCAGCGTAGTTATCTGTGTTGCCAATTCTAGACCAATTCTATCTTGCGCTTCTTTTGTTGAAGCTCCGATGTGTGGAGTCAACGAGATGTTCGGGTGCATTAAAACACGGATTTCAGGGTTTGGTTCTGACTCAAAAACATCAAGACCGGCAAAGCCTACCTTACCAGATCCAAGCGCTGATACTAAAGCAACCTCGTCTAAAGTGCCACCACGTGATGCGTTGATAATACCAACGCCGTCTTTCATCTGTTCAAATTCTGACGCGCCAATGACATAGTCATTTTGTGATGGCACATGAATGGAAATAAAATCAGCGGTCCTTAAAACATCTTCTAAAGTGTTGTTTTGAAATTGGAACTTCACTTTTTGACCGTCAAAGAAACTGATTTCTATTAGACGTTCTTCTTCATGATGGTCTGTAAAGACTACCTTCATGCCAACACCAAGAGCCAGTTTGGCAACTTCTTGACCAATTCTACCAAATCCAATGATACCAAGGGTCTTTCCTCTAAGCTCAATACCTTGGGCATATGCTTTTTTGAGCTGCTTGAATTTGCTATCGCCTTCAAGTGGCATATTTCTATTGGCATCATATAAATACCGTACCCCTCCATATAGGTGGGCAAATACCAATTCCGCTACGGATGATGATGAGGCGTCGGGAGTATTGATAACATGAACCCCTTTGGCTTTTGCGTATTCAACGGCAATATTATCCATGCCAACACCACCACGACCAATTAGTTTTAATGAAGTGCACTTATCAATGAGGCCTTTATTGACCTCCGTGGCACTTCTGACCAGAAGTGCATCTATGGCATTTTCATTGATGAAATTGGCCAATTGTTCTTGGGCAACCTTTGTGTTTAAAACTTCAAATCCTGCTTTTTCCAAATAGATTTTTCCAGATTCAGAAATGCCATCGTTTGCAAGTACTTTCATGTAGTTTATCCTTTTCGTTCCAATTCACTCATAATATCGACCAAAACACCAACGCTCTCAAGGGACAGCGCATTGTACATTGAAGCGCGGTAACCGCCCACAGAGCGATGTCCGTTAATGCCATTGATACCCGCTTCCTTGCAATTTTCATCAAAGGTTTCTTTTAGGGTGTCGTCCGTAATATTAAAAGTTGCATTCATGTTTGACCGGTCCTCTTTGGCCGCAAAACCTGAAAAAACAGGATTCAATTCGATTTCAGAATAAATGAGATTGGCCTTTTTTTCGTTGATTTCTTCTATAGCAGCAATACCACCTAAATCTTTGAGCCATTGCATGGTCAGCATTGAGACATAAACTGCGAATACTGGAGGCGTATTGAACATGCTATCTTTTGCAATATGGGTCTTGTAATCAAGCATGGAAGGAACTTTTCTTGATACCTTGCCTAGTATGTCTTCTTTGACCACAACAAGAGTGGTGCCCGCGGGACCCATATTCTTTTGGGCACCAGCATACATCAAATCAAACTGTGAAAAATCTAGTTGCCGTGAAAAAATATCAGAACTCATATCACAGACGAGGGGACAATTCGTTTTTGGAAATTCTTTCATCTGTGTGCCAAAAATGGTGTTGTTCGACGTCAAATGAAGAAAATCCAATTCTTTGGGAATATCATATCCTTTAGGGATGAAATTAAAGTTTTGTTCTTGTGAAGAAGCTACTTCAACAACCTCTCCGAACAAGCGTGCTTCCTTGATGGCCTTTAAGCTCCATGTGCCGGTATTGACATAGCCTGCTTTGGTTTCCAATAAGTTATATGCGGTGGCCAAAAATTGTGTGCTGGCCCCACCTTGTAGAAATAATGCGCTATATCCTTTTCCTTCAAGACCTAAAAGTTCTAGCGCCAAAGCGCGGGCTTTTTCCATAATTTCTACAAATGCCGCGCTTCGGTGCGATATCTCTATTAAAGACAACCCACTGCCATCTAAATTAACAACGGCTTCGGCAGCTTTTTGCATGACCTCTTTCGGCAGTATACATGGGCCTGCGCTAAAATTATGTTTTTGCATGGATTTGATTTTTTTTGGTGGACGTTAAAAACAAGCGGTAAAGGTCTTAAAATTTTAGAGAATCGAAAACATCAATCTTTATCTAGCGATAATAAGAAGGATATGGTATCAACTCCATCTGCATAATCATTTAGCCTTGGCGTCTGGGTAGTACCAAAATCAGTAGTTTCCAACAAACCCGGTTTTCCAACAACACATTGCAATTGTTCTTTATCGGCATGTAATTTTTGGCCAATACTTTCGCTATTGGCATAATGCTCAAAATATAGGGTGCCAATGGGCGAAGCGTACTGTTCGTCTTCTTTGAGCAATAAAAAGTTGTTGTCCAAGATTTTAAAATCAGACATTAAGAACACTGCTTTGTTGTAATCGTAGTTGTTGGCGTATTTGTTGGTATTGATAACGGACTGATATTCGTATATGGCTTCAAAAAATGTAGCAAAGTCATACCCTTTGGGCACGAAAAGTTTCGATACGCTTCTGCACCCTAGTCCAAAATATTGAAATATATCTTGCCCCAGTGCTTTCAACTCACCCACCGACTCTTCACCGGTAAGCACAGCGACTGAATTTCGATTTTTTCGTATGATGTTCGGGTGTTTGCCAAAATAGTATTCAAAATAGCGTCCGGTATTGTTGCTTCCGGTGGCAATCACCGCATCGAAATCGGTCAATTTGTCTTCGGTGAATGCAATGCTGTTCTTTAAAGAAGGGTCTTGGCCAATAAGGTAATTCGCCATAAAGGGAAGTAGTAGATTGTCATTTGATGACAATTTCGCCAACACCCGGTGCCCCGATACCAAAACGCAGATGAAATCATGAAAACCCACCAAAGGTATATTACCAGCCATGATAATGGCTATCGTTTTGGGCTCGGTATGATCGGTGATATCATAATTTGCCAACCAACCTTCTAAATTCTCAGCGGTTAAAACTTCGCCCCACTGTTGCAAAGCGAAGCATACATTTTCTTCGGTAAACCATCCGTTATGCTGTCCAGCTCTTTGAATGGTTTTTTGAAGCTCTTCATGCGATTCTTGGTTTTTGGTAGTAGTACTATCACAAAAATCCCTTAAAAAGTTACCTAAGTTGATAAAAGCTTGTAAAATCGAAGGTCGTACCGCCATTATATTTGTAAACTAATGTTTTGGGATTTATTTTTGTGTAAAAATAGCAATGCTGGTGAATACTGGCGTGAAAAAAGAGAAATATGGCAATTATAATAACTGATGAATGTATCAATTGCGGAGCTTGCGAGCCTGAGTGCCCAAACACCGCAATTTATGAGGGAGCAGATGAATGGCGGTATAGTGATGGTACTTCATTGGAAGGAAATGTTGTGTTGCCTGATGGAAAAGCGGTCGATGCTGATGAAGTCCAAGAACCTATAAGCGATGAAATTTACTATATCTCACCCGATAAGTGTACGGAGTGCATGGGCTTTCACGAAGAGCCACAATGTGCAGCGGTGTGCCCAGTAGATTGTTGTGTGCCCGATGAAGATAGGGTAGAAACGGAAGAAGAACTTTTGGGCAAGCAAAAATTTATGCATCCCGACGGATAGGTCTTAAATCATTTTACTTACGATTTCTTTGAGCAGTTTGGCTGCCAACATGGCCGTCATTTCATGTATATCCTTTGCAGGATTGTACTCCACAATATCTGCACCCACTATTGGTACATCAATATGCTGTATTAGGGTCATCACCTCTCTAGTAGAAAGGCCGCCCGGTTCATGATGGGAGACACCGGGTGCAAATGCCGGATCCAATCCATCTAAATCCAATGATAGGTATAGCGGGTTTTCAAATTTGGGCATAGAGAATTTGTGAAAGTCTTTCATTTCATTAATGTCTACCTGAAACTGGGCCGCATGGTCCCGTTGTGTTTTGTTCAAGGTTCGAATACCTACCTGATGAAGGTTTGCGGCCAAACCATTGTTCATGATGTTGTAAAACGGACATGCATGCGAGTAGGGGTCCCCTTCAAAATTGCTGTAAAGGTCGCTGTGGGCATCAATATGCAAAATGTCAACCTTGCCATAAACGGAGTGGAAGGCTTTGATGATGGGATAGGTTATGGAATGGTCGCCTCCCAAACTCAATAAAGGCAAATCTTTATTTAGATTTTTTAGTGTAATTGTTTCAATGTCAAGATAGTTCTCAATTGAAAAGTCACCATAATCAGTAATGTTTTTTGGTAAAATCGCTTCACCATTTTCGGCAAAGTAATTTGCTGAAGCCGAATGATAGGCTTCGCGAATACATGGTGGCGCCAATCTGGGACCTTTTAAAAAAGATGATTTTTCATCAAACAAAAATCCTTGTAATCCGACTTTTGACATACAACTTAATTAATCGATTGTTCTAATGTAATGATAATGGATCAAAAGGGGTTTTCTTAGTATTTTTGTGACCTTAAATTTGACAAATGGCAAAAGAGAAGGAGTATACGGGAATTTGGAGGGACATAGGTTGTTTGCTGTCCGCAGTTGCCATTCTTGGAATCATAGCCGTAATTTTGATTTTTATTTATCAATTGGTTTCAGGTTCGTAAATGGTAGTGCGATAGAAAACTTCAACCTATATTTGCACGCTTAATTTGTCAATTGTCTCATAGCTAATATGTTTATATGAAAGCAGGAATCGTCGGATTACCGAATGTTGGTAAATCAACCCTTTTTAATTGTTTGTCCAATGCGAAAGCGCAAAGTGCAAACTTTCCGTTCTGTACGATCGAACCCAATATTGGGGTTGTTAACGTACCGGATCAGAGACTGGAAAAATTGGAATCATTGGTTGTTCCTGAGAAGGTCATTCCCGCTACGGTTGAAATCGTGGACATTGCGGGTTTGGTAAAAGGTGCCAGTAAAGGTGAAGGCTTGGGCAATCAGTTTTTGGGTAACATTCGTGAAACCGACGCCATACTTCATGTGCTGCGGTGCTTTGACAATGATAATATTGTGCATGTAGATGGCTCTGTGGACCCTATCCGTGATAAAGAAACCATAGACATTGAACTTCAGCTTCGGGACTTGGAAAGTGTGGAAAAGAAATTGGACAAGGTCAAACGAGCTGCCAGAACCGGAAACAAGGATGCCCAAAAAGAGGAGGCCGTACTCATCCAATTAAAAGAAGGTTTAGAAGCCGGAAACTCGGTTCGTGCCATTACTATTAGCGATGATGACCGTCTTGAATATGTGAAACATTTACAACTGATTACCGATAAACCGGTCATGTACGTCTGTAATGTGGATGAAAGTGCGGCAGTTCAGGGGAACGCTTATGTAGAAAAAGTCAAAGAAGCAGTGGCTGGTGAAAATGCCGAGGTCATCTTCTTGGCCGTAGGTACAGAGGCAGATATCACCGAATTGGAAACCTTTGAAGAACGCCAATTGTTTTTAGAAGATTTAGGACTCTCGGAACCAGGCTCTGCAAAACTAATACGAGGGGCTTATAGGTTATTGGATTTAGAAACTTACTTTACAGCTGGTGTTAAAGAGGTGCGCGCATGGACGATTCCCGTAGGGGCTACCGCACCACAGGCCGCAGGTGTCATCCATACCGATTTTGAAAAAGGATTTATTCGTGCCGAAGTGATTTCATACGATGACTACGTTAGTTATGGTAGTGAAACCAAAGTAAAAGAAGCAGGTAAAATGCGTGTTGAGGGCAAAGAATACATCGTTAAAGACGGCGATGTCATGCATTTTAGATTTAATGTTTAATACTCACCTGGTGACCATTCTTTAGAAGCATAGATTTCTATAGCTCATTTTTACGAAACATTCTTGAGATAGATTACTATTAACAATAGAAAATGTCATTTGTTGATTACTTTCTGAGGGTTGCATTTTGATTTTTGCCCCTAAATTCTATATTAGCGAGGATAATCCCGTTTTTAATGGCAAACACCAAATATACCGAAGACAATATACGTTCGCTTGATTGGAAAGAGCATATCCGTATGCGTCCGGGTATGTATATCGGTAAATTGGGAGACGGATCTTCTGCAGACGATGGTATTTACATCTTGTTGAAAGAGGTCATTGACAATTGTATCGATGAGTTTGTAATGGGCGCGGGCAAGACCATTGAAATCAACATCAAAGACAGTGAGGTGCGTGTTCGCGATTATGGTCGTGGCATTCCCTTGGGTAAGGTCGTTGATGTGGTCTCAAAAATGAATACGGGTGGTAAGTACGATTCACGAGCCTTTAAAAAATCTGTTGGTTTAAATGGAGTAGGTACCAAGGCAGTCAATGCACTTTCCAATTTTTTTAAGGTGGAATCCGTTCGTGACGGGCAATCAAAAGCTGCTGAATTTAAAGCGGGAAACTTGGTCAATGAAGAATTGGTCGATTCTACTAAACGCAGAGGTACAAAGGTGACCTTCGTCCCTGATGAGACCATTTTTAAGAAATTCAAGTATCGCAACGAATATGTTGAGCGAATGCTCAAGAATTATGTGTATCTGAATCCGGGCTTGACCATTGTTTTCAATGGTGAGAAATTCCATTCTGAAGACGGACTGAAAGACCTGCTGGAAGAAAACAACAATCCCGAAGATTTTTTATATCCCATTGTTCACTTGAAAGGTGATGATATTGAGGTTGCGATCACACACAGCAAAACCCAGTACAGTGAAGAGTACCATTCTTTCGTAAACGGACAACATACGACACAAGGGGGTACGCACCAAGCAGCATTTCGTGAAGCCATTGTAAAAACGGTTCGTGATTTTTATGGCAAGAACTATGATGCCTCCGATATTAGAAAATCTATTATTTCTGCCATTGCTATTAAGGTCATGGAACCTGTCTTTGAAAGTCAGACCAAAACAAAATTGGGCTCGACCGATATGGGTGGTGACCTACCCACGGTACGTACATATATCAATGACTTTATTGGCAGGTATCTAGATAACTATTTACATAAGAACCCTGTTACCGCTGAGGCATTACAGAAAAAAATTGTTCAGGCCGAAAAAGAGCGTAAAGAACTATCCGGAATTCGAAAGCTGGCGCGTGATCGTGCTAAAAAAGCAAGCCTTCACAATAAAAAACTTCGTGATTGTAGGGTGCACCTACAAGATATGAAAAAGGACAGGCGACTAGAGAGTACCTTGTTCATCACCGAGGGTGATTCCGCTTCGGGCTCCATTACTAAATCCCGTGATGTGAATACCCAGGCCGTTTTCAGTCTACGGGGAAAGCCTTTGAATTCTTACGGAATGTCAAAGAAAATCGTTTACGAGAATGAAGAGTTCAATCTGTTGCAGGCAGCTTTGAACATTGAAGATTCAATGGAGGATTTGCGCTACAACAATATCGTTATTGCCACCGATGCCGATGTTGACGGTATGCATATTCGTTTGTTGTTGATTACGTTCTTTTTGCAATTCTTTCCTGAGTTGATCAAAGAGAACCATTTGTACATCTTGCAAACACCACTGTTTCGTGTCCGGAACAAAAAAGAGACCATTTACTGTTATAGTGATGAAGAGCGACGCAATGCCATAGAAAAGCTTACCGGTAAACCAGAGATTACCCGATTCAAAGGTTTGGGAGAGATTTCGCCCGATGAGTTCAAACACTTTATTGGTGATGACATTCGATTAGAACCTGTGATGTTGGACAAGGCCATGTCCATTGAAGAATTGTTGAAATTCTATATGGGCAAGAATACCCCTGACCGACAAGAATTCATTATAAAAAACCTTAAAGTAGAACTTGATTTAGTTGAAGAAAAACAGCTATAAATCAAATTTATAAGTTAGTAATACTACATGGAAGATAATGAAGAGTTGACGGAAGGACTTTCAAATCAAGAAGAAGCTCCTGATGATGCGCTGACCCGAGTGACGGGCATGTATAAAGACTGGTTTTTAGATTACGCTTCTTATGTAATACTTGAACGTGCGGTACCTGCAATTGAAGACGGTTTTAAGCCCGTGCAACGCCGCATTTTGCATTCTTTGAAAGAATTGGATGACGGTCGCTATAACAAAGTGGCCAATGTAGTTGGCCATACGATGCAATACCATCCGCACGGTGACGCGAGTATTGCCGATGCCATGGTGCAGATAGGGCAAAAAGATTTGCTCATCGATACGCAAGGAAACTGGGGAAACATATTGACCGGTGACAGGGCTGCGGCTTCAAGGTATATTGAAGCAAGGCTATCAAAATTTGCCTTAGATGTAGTTTTTAGTCCGAAAATCACAGATTGGCAGTTTTCATACGATGGTCGTAAAAAAGAACCCATCAATCTTCCGGTAAAGTTTCCGTTGTTGTTGGCCCAGGGGGCAGAAGGTATAGCGGTGGGACTTTCCACTAAAGTATTGCCACACAATTTTGTAGAGTTGATCGATGCTTCGATCAAGCACTTAAAGGGAAAAAGCTTCAAACTTTTTCCTGACTTTCCTACCGCAGGTATCATTGATGTGACCAATTACAATGACGGACTGCGCGGTGGTAAGGTCAGGGTAAGGGCTAAAATTGAAAGTTTTGATAAGAATTCACTGGTAATAAGGGAAATACCCTATGCTACCAACACCTCTAGTTTAATAGATTCAATTCTTAAGGCCAATGATAAAGGCAAGATAAAAATCAAGAAAATAGAGGACAATACGGCTGCGGATGTTGAGATTTTGGTGCATCTGCCCAGTGGTATATCTCCTGATAAAACCATTGATGCGCTTTATGCATTTACGGCTTGTGAATCATCAATATCTCCTCTAGGGTGCATCATTGAGGACAATAAGCCCATTTTTATGGGTATGACCGAAATGTTGCGAAGATCCACGGATAATACGGTCGAGTTGCTCAAGGCGGAACTTGAGATACAATTGAACGAGTTGGAGGAGCAATGGCACTTTGCGTCTTTAGAGCGAATATTTATCGAAAACCGTATCTATAGAGAGATTGAAGAAGAAGAAACTTGGGAAGGGGTTCTGGCGGCCATAGATAAGGGGTTAAAACCACATACCGAACATTTGAGAAGAGCGGTCACAGAAGAGGATATTGTGCGTTTGACCGAAATACGTATCAAGCGAATCTCAAAATTTGATCTCGATAAAGCGAAACAGCATTTGGATAGTTTAGAGGAGCGTATTGCGGAGACCAAAGAATATTTGGCGAATTTGGTTGATTTCGCTATTGACTACTTTCAGAACCTCAAGAAGAAGTACGGCAAGGGGCGTGAGCGAAAATCAGAAATCAAGATTTTTGATGATATTGAGGCTACCAAAGTTGTGATTCGCAATACTAAGCTCTATGTCAACAGGGAAGAAGGTTTTGTAGGTACCTCTTTGCGCCGAGATGAATATGTGACCGATTGCAGCGACATTGATGATATCATTGTTTTTACCAAGAAAGGTGAAATGATGGTCACCAAAGTTGATTCAAAAACCTTTGTTGATAAGAATATTCTACATGTGGCGGTCTTTAAAAAGAAAGACAAGCGCACTACCTATAACATGATTTATAAAGACGGCCGTGGTGGACCAAGTTATATCAAGCGCTTTAACGTCACTAGTATTACACGTGACAGGCTGTACCCGTTAACGACGGGCAAGGCCAGTTCTGAAGTATTGTACTTCAGTGCCAACCCCAATGGTGAAGCTGAGGTGGTAACGGTTCATTTGCGGCAATCGGGAAGCATTAAAAAGCTAAAATGGGATATTGATTTTGCTGATGTGCTTATCAAAGGCCGTGGTTCAAAAGGAAATATCGTTACTAAATATCCGGTTAAGCGCATAGAGCTCAAAGAGAAGGGCCTTTCTACACTTAAGCCTCGAAAAATATGGTTTGATGATATTGTACAACGTTTGAATGTTGATGAGCGTGGTGAGTTGCTGGGTGAGTTCAGACCTGATGATATGTTATTGGTCGCCAATCAAAAGGGGTTTGTGAAAACAATTGCCCCAGATCTGAATTCGCGCTTTGATGATGATATGATCGTTCTTGAAAAATGGAAACCAGAAAAGCCGATATCGGCCATCTACTATGACGGCGAGAAAGAACGATATTATATTAAGCGTTTTTTGATTGAAAATACCAATCGTGAAGATTTGGTCATTAGTGAGCATCCAAAGTCACAATTAGAGCTGATTTCAACCGATTGGAAACCTATGGTAGAACTTGAGTTTGTTAAACCACGGGGCAAAGATCCAAAACCAAACCAAACTGTAAATGTTGAAGACTTTATTTCGGTAAAGGGAATCAAAGCTTTGGGCAATCAGTTGACCTCTGAAAAAGTTAAAAGCGTAAACGCCCTAGAACCCTTGCCCTACGAAGAGCCTGCGGTGCAACCTGCCAATGAAATTGAAGTGGTCGACGAAGAAGATGTCGCTCAGGGCGATGCTCCCAATGAATCAGACGATAAAAGTTCTGATCAAACAACTTTGTTTTAGATCATTATTCTAACTATTTTACCACAAAAGAAATTGCAACCACTAACTTATCACATAATATTTTTATATGGACTTTACTAACCCGTTAGTTTACGGAGTGCCTGTTTTTATTGCCTTTATCTTGTTTGAATTAACGTATAGTAAAACACATGGGGATGATGATTTGTATGATTGGAAAGATCTGGCCGCAAGTGGATTCATGGGTGTAGGCTCTGCACTTTTGGGTCCTTTGTTTAAGGTTATCTTCGCAATCGTACTTTTTGAAGGGGTTTATGAACTATGTAATCCGATGGTTGATGGCGTGCACCAGAACTTCCTCGGATATGCGTCTTTTGGTTATGCTTGGTATGTGTGGTTGTTATGTATGCTTGCAGATGATTTCACCTATTATTGGTTTCATAGGGCCAATCATGAGATTCGCTTGCTGTGGGCGGCGCATATTGTGCACCATTCGTCAGACAACTTTAACTTGGGCACTGCCATTCGCAATGGTTGGTTCACTATATTGTACAAGCCGCTATTTTATGTTTGGATGACCGCAATAGGCTTTCCGCCTGAAATGGTAGTGGTGTGCCTTGGTATAGAAGCCTTATGGCAGTTTCAATTACATTCGGTGTACGTACCTAAACTCGGATTTCTAGAAAAGATTTTCAATACCCATACCATGCACCAAGTGCACCATGCACAGAACGTGGAGTATCTGGATAAAAACCATGGAGGTTTCTTGAATATTTTTGACAAAATGTTTGGTACCTGGAAAGAGTTGGATGATGACATTGATGTAAAGTATGGTGTAATTCACGCTCCAGAGTCATACAACCCTGTTGTGATTCTGACACACGAGTTCAAGGATATTTGGAACGATACAAAAAAATCACCCAAGCTTTCACACAAGCTAATGTATATCTTTGGCCCCCCAGGATGGAGCCATGATGGCAGTACAATGACGGTAAAGCAGCAACAGGCGTTGTTTAAAGAGCAAAAGAAATCAAATCCTAAAGTTGCGTTTAGTAGGCCGAATTAAGAATTGATTCAAAAAAAGAAAAGGCCGCTAAATGCGGCCTTTTTTAATGACTTTTTTTCGAAGAGCGGGGGCTGAACTTATGGGTCCGTTTAATCTTCAATGGGTTCTTCATGTACCGGTTTCTTGTTTTTTCGCATCCGCATGTCTAAAAACTCCACCATTAACGAGAAGGCAATAGCGAAGTAGAGGTACCCTTTGGGTATGGTGCCAATTTCATTGTCGAATACCACAAGGTGCGATAAATGAGCGGCTTCGGCGATGAGCATGAATCCGATCAAAATCAAAAAAGAAAGTCCGAGCACTTGAATGGAAGGGTGTTTGCTCACGAACTCCCCAACAGGGTTGGCAAACAGCATCATGATGATTACTGAAATAACAACGGCCACTATCATCAAGACCAAAGCATCATTGGGATTTGGAGAAATACCGTTGGTCATACCTATTGCCGTTAAAATCGAATCAAAGGAGAAAACAATGTTAATTACCGTGATCTGTACAATTGCGTTGGTCAAGGAGGTGGAACGGCCTTTTTTGACCTCGCGCTCGTCATGACCGCGATCTTCTACTTTTTCATGAATTTCTTTGGTGCTCTTGTAGAGCAGAAATAGCCCTCCTAAAAAGAGGATAAGGGCTTGCCAACTTATGCCGCCATGAATCCATGATTCTTTCAAAACCAAAAAGGGCTTTTTTAAGGAGGTTAGCCAGGTGATGCCAAAAAGGAGCACGATTCGCATGCCCATGGCCAATACCAAACCTAAGTTGGTTGCTTTTTTTCGGTCTTTTTGTTCAAGTTTGCCGGCGGCTATTGAGATAAAGATGATATTGTCGATGCCTAAAACAATTTCAAGAAAGGTCAGTGTTAAAAGGGCTATCCAAGCATCTGGACTTGTAAAAATTTCGAACATGGTCAGTTAGTTTTAAATGCGGTTCCTCGTAATCGTTTTGAATCACCTACAGTGCCAAATTCAAATGTATAAGAACTATCTGTAGTTGTCAAGATTTTTATTAAAATCGGTTTTTCTTCTGCGCGATTCTTGGGGCTGATTCGTTTGAGTACGTATTCGCAGTCGTTCACCCATTTCACACTTGAAGAATCTTGTCTGCCCTGGTAATAGTCTACCTCAATGGCATCAGTACGTTCAAAGTGGGTTGTAGTTTCTTTACCGTCTATAATCGTTGTGAATGAAAAATTACCGGTTTTGAATTGTGTGCAGTTACGGTCAGGGGGCTGTTGACATGCAAAATGTGTTACCAAGACCAACAGAAAGGGTGTGATTTTTTTCATTGGCCAAAATTACCAAATTGCCAGATACGCCAAGCTAGTTTTTTGGATTATAAGATTCAAAAGAACCATCGGTATAGAAAACAACAATTTTATCAATCTCTTTGGATGGGTTGCTGGATTTTGCCGTAGTAGTTGAAATCGATTTTTCTCTAAAGGATGGTTTTGGCGTTTTGTCTTTTGACGAAGTAGGGGCAGATTGCCCATTCGTGTCCGGAAAGGTGCCCTTGCCATTTAACAGCCAATATAGATTTACTTCAGGAAAGGTATTGACAAGTTTCAATATAAAATCTAGACTCGGTTTATTCCGTCCGGAAAGTAAGTGTGAAATGCTAGAACGTGGCACACCTATTTTATCTGCAAATGACGAAGCATTGAGTTGGTAGTGTGCGATAATGGTCTTTATCCGTTCTGCTATTGACATATTACAAATGTAAACATTCTTGAACACAGAATCTAACACAAAAAATATCAAAAATTCAATTTTAAATATAAACCATTACTATTGATAAGGTGATTTAAAATATTGATTATAAATTTTTTGAATTTAAATAAATTGATTCGTTTACAATTGTAATTATTTTCAATAATGGACTGCTTTAAAAATAGATTTTACGAAACCAAAAATGTTTACTTATGTAAAAAAAGCCCATTTGCACACTCATTTCAACATTGAAATTGGAAGCGGTTATCCTAATTTTATGTTTTACGAGGTCAATACGTTAATATTCAATAATTTCTTACAGAATTTTCAAAAAAACACCAACTACTTTAGATATTATTCGATAATTACTTAATTTTGTTAAAAATTCAATTGTAATGAGTAAAGTTAAGCTTGACGAAATAGACCACCAGATTCTGGACATGTTGATTGACAATACCAGAACACCATTCACTGATATTGCCAAAAAATTATTGATCTCAGCTGGTACCGTTCATGTTCGTGTGAAGAAGATGGAAGAAGCTGGCATCATAAAGGGCTCTTCGCTGACATTGGATTATGTAAAACTTGGCTATTCCTTTATCGCCTATGTCGGTATATTTTTAGAAAAAACGCACCAAACTAAATTTGTATTGGAACGCTTAACGGAGATTCCTTATGTAACAGTTGCACACATTACTACAGGTAAGTTCAATATTTTCTGTAAAATACGCGCCAAGGATACGACCCATGCCAAGAACATTATTTTTAAAATAGATGATATTGATGGTATCAGCAGAACTGAAACCATGATTTCTTTAGAAGAGAGCATCAACGACAAAAAACGTTTGATGCATACTATTTTCAACGAACTTTAAGTACACTTGTGATAGCTGCTTCACTTCCTGAAGATGAATGTCATTCCTATTATCGTCCCTATGTAAACTTATTGGGAGATAATGAACTCTTGCCAGCTTTGAACAATGGAGCGGTACAGATGAATGATTTTATGAGCACACTTCAATTGGACCGCTTACGGTATACCTACGGTGATGGTAAGTGGACCGTGGCCGAGGTTCTAATGCATATTATTGATGCGGAACGTATTTTTCAATACCGGGCATTGCGGTTTGCGCGCAATGACGCAAGCCCCTTAATGGGTTTTGAGCAAGATGATTTTATTGTGGAAAGTGGTGCTGAGCGCAAGACAATAGCTGATATTCTAAAGGAATATCAAACTGTTCGGTCAGCAACATTGGCACTCTTTGAATCTTTTACCCAAGCACAATTACAACGATTGGGCGAGGCTAATAGTGCTACAGTGAGCGTTAGGGCTTTGGGCTTTATTATTGCCGGTCACCAGTTGCACCATATGAACGTTTTGCTTGAACGTTACTTGTAGCTAGATATCTTCTGACTCAATATCTAAATCAGCCTCTTCTTTTGTTAGCAAGGTCTTGGTTTCATGGGTGTTGCCCGTGAGTTCTTTCCCAATGTTCTCTTCAAAATTGGCAATAAAATTTGAAAGACTCTTACTGATTTTTACCAAATAGATGGTGTCGGAGGTAACGACCTCCACGGCTTCAACAAGTTCTCCGTTTGGTTTTTTCAGTACAATGATGTCATCATCGCCGTAGCCATGTGGATACAAGTCAATCAATTGGGCCGCGACAGTATGGTCAAGCTTCTTGTAATCTACGATAATACGTCTCATGGTAGGTTGTATTGGTTTGTTCTTTCTAAACTAGTAAAATTTGCAATCGAACACCCCAAAGAGTTGTCAACGTGGTATTTTAGTATATGTAGCTTTTATTCTTTGTAGTAAGCGAAAGCTTTTGAGAATAAATCGATCGGTACTTTAACATCTATAACTGCACATCCGATTTCTTGCAACAGCACAAAGTTGATATTGCCATGTGAATTTTTCTTGTCATGTTGCAAGAGCTCTAAGATAACTTCAATGTCCCGATAGGTAAAATCAACCTTTTCAAAATGTTTCAAAAAAGAATTTTTGATTTCTTCCAAATCTACCATGGAGAGTCCGGTCAACTCGTATGAAAGGTAGGCTTCCAGTATCATGCCAACGGCAATGGCTTCGCCGTGCAATAGGGTCTCTTTGTCCGGGTCGTCCAAAAAGTATGATTCTATCGCATGGCCCAAAGTATGTCCAAAATTCAACTTTTTGCGAATGTTCTGTTCCGTAGGGTCCTTTTCGACAATAGCATTTTTAAGCGCAACGGATTTTTGAATATCGGTCAAATGATACAGTTCAGGGTTTGATTTTAGGTCGTTCCAGTAGGTTCTATCTGCAATAAGGCCATGTTTCAGCATTTCGGCAAAACCACTGACCAACTGACGCTGTTCAAGCGTTTGCAAGAATTCATCAAAGATCAGTACCATTTTTGGTTGGTTGATGACCCCCACCTGATTTTTGAGTACCCCAAGATCGACACCTGTTTTTCCACCAACGGAGGCATCTACCATTGACAATAGGGTAGTGGGCAAGTGTATAAAATCAATACCTCTTTTAAAGGTAGAGGCCACAAAACCACCTAAGTCCGTTACCACGCCACCGCCCACATTGATCAATATGCTCTTGCGATCACCGCCCATATTCGACAATGCTTCCCAAACTTTGACGCAGCTATCTATGGTCTTGTGTAGTTCACCTGCCTTGATAACAATGGGCCGTTCCGTTTCTCCTTGATAAATATCCTTAAAGACCGAAAGGCAATGCTCTTCAGTATTCGTGTCAAAGAGCACAAATATTTTAGAATAGTTGTTTTGCTTGAGATATTGGTTCAGGGCAGCTTTTGCCAACTCGCCAAAATGTACTTCATGTGCATTGCCCGTAACTGATTGCATAAAATTGAAATATGTGACAAAATAAAGATATATTTTAATGAAAAGAATGTATTTACCGTTCTTATCTTTGCGGCTTTGAGAAATTGACAATAATGGACCGTATTTTTGAGGATACTGCAACTGCTTTCAAACTGAAAAGCGATTCGGAACTGGAACGCGCTTATTTTTTGTTCAAACTGATTTCAAACCAGCCCTTGGTGAAAATAGGTACTGCCGTGACCAACTTTGCCATAAACGCCCACCTGCCTGTGGAAGGATTGATTCGGGCGACCGTATTTGACCATTTCTGTGGTGGTGTCAATGAAACGGACTGTCTACCCATGATTGATAAAATGTATGCTGAAGGGGTATCGGCAATTCTAGATTATTCGGTAGAGGGCAAGAATATCGAAAACCAGTTGGACAGTGCCTTGGAAAAGGTATTGGGCGTGCTCGATTTTGTGAAGGCCAAAGAGGCTATTCCGTTTGCTGTGTTCAAACCATCTGCCTTTGGTCGTTTTGAACTGCTTGAAAAAGTCAATGCAAAAGAAGCGCTGACCGAGACAGAACAAGCCGAATGGGACCGTGTTGTCGGTAGATACAATAAGGTCTGTAAAAAGGCCTTTGATCTTGATGTGGCACTATTGATCGATGCCGAAGAAAGTTGGATTCAAGATGCGGCCGATGAACTGGCGTTGCACATGATGCGAACCTATAACCGAGAAAAGGCCGTAATCTTCAATACCGCACAATTGTACCGCTGGGATCGAATTGCATATCTCGAAGCGCTGAACGAAAAAGCCATAGATGAAGGATTCAAAGTGGGAATCAAAGTAGTTCGTGGTGCTTATATGGAAAAAGAAAATGATAGAGCCAGCGAGAATGGGTATCGTAGTCCTATTTGTACATCAAAAAAGGCGACGGATGAAAACTTCGACACTGCCGCTCAGTTTATGTTGGACAACCTCGCGGTGTTCACGATTTTTATGGGCACCCATAATGAAGAAAGTTGTTATAAACTGATGGAACAAATGAAGGAAAGAAACATACCCAATAACAGCGAACAAATTTGGTTTGGACAGCTATTGGGCATGAGCGACCATATCAGTTTTAACCTGGCCAAACAGGGATACCATTCTTCCAAGTATTTGCCTTATGGCCCGGTACGTGATGTGATGCCCTATTTGATCCGACGGGCAGAAGAGAATACCTCAGTGGCGGGTCAAACGTCACGGGAATTGGAACTTTTGAAAAAGGAAAAAGCGAGGCGCAAGGTCTAATCTTCCATTCGAATCACTTCTACCTTTTCAGGACAGTTCAATACTTCAATGGTGGTGGTATCGTTTGAAATAAAATAGGTCTTACAGGGTTCTGCCTTGGTGTCGCTGCGCCCAAAATCAATGCTCCCTTCTTTAAAAAACGAATACCATAAAACTGAATCTTTTTCAAATTGCTGTTTTAGAACACCGTTGTATGAAATAGGTTTTGAACGTAGGTCCTTTAAAACACGACAATTGGGAAAGTAACAAAACTCTGAACCTGTTTCTGCAGATTTCTTTTTTAAGAAGAAGGTCAAGAATACGATACCGATGGAAAGTCCGACCAAATACCAACCTACACGTTTGATGAATGCCATTAAAAAATCAAAAAGTTAATATCGTTGTACGAAAGTCCGAACCAATCCCCGACCGATTTATTGGTCAAGATACCGTGGTACATATAGAGCCCATTTCGTAATCCTTTGTCAAAACGCAGTGAATTCTCGAGTCCGCCCTCTTCACCAATCTTTAAAAGATATGGCGTGAAAATGTTGCTTATGGAAATGGAAGACGTTCTTGGGTATCGCGACGGAATATTAGGTACCCCATAGTGAATGACCCCGTGTTTTTCAACCGTCGGTTTCTTATGGGTGGTGACCTCTGAGGTCTCAAAACAACCGCCCATATCAATACTGACATCGATGATCACCGAGCCTTTTTTCATGTTTTCGACCATAGTGGTCGAAACGACCACCGGAGATCGATCCTTGCCACGGGTAGCACCAATGGCAACATCACAGCGCTTTAATGACTTTAAAAGGTTTTTTGGCTGTATGGTCGAGGTGTAAATGGTACGGTTTAAGTTGGTCTGAATGTTTCGCAGTTTGGTAATGGAATTATCAAACACCTTGATATTGGCACCGAGGCCTAAAGCCGAACGGGCAGCAAACTCCCCAACCGTGCCCGCGCCTATAATAACAACTTCCACCGGAGGAACGCCACTGATGTTGCCAAACATCAATCCGTTACCGTTGCCAGTAGTGGCCATCAGTTCTGAGGCAATAAGAATGGAAGAGATTCCCGCAATTTCACTTAACGAACGTACCGCGGGGTATTTGCCATCATCATCACGAATGTATTCAAAGGCGACGGCAGTCACCCGCTTACGAGCCAAATGTTCAAAATACTGTTTGGACTGTGTTTTGAGCTGCAAGGCAGAAATCACGATGCTTTGCGGATTGATCATCTCAATCTCGCTCAGTGTTGGTGGCTCTACCTTTAATAGAATAGGGCAAGAGAATACTTTTTTGGTGTCATTGCAGATTTCGGCGCCTGCCTCGGTATAATCTTTATCTGAATAATTGGCACCTTCACCTGCACCCGCTTCGATCATGACCCGATGGCCATTAGCAGTAATGGCATTGACGGCATCTGGGGTCAGGCAAATACGTTTTTCTTGAAATTGGTTTTCTTTGGGCAGGCCTATAAAAAGCTCACCTTTTTGTTTTAAAACCTCTAAAGTCTCCTCTTGTGGAAGTAATTGTTGTTTGCTAAATGGCGACGAAGGCTGGTTCATGTAATGCAAATCTAATTAAACGGAGCCATTAATCTGTAAGACTTTTGTTTACTTCTTTCACCACCTCTCCTTAGGAGAGGTCAGAACCAATCTTTTGGTTCTGGGTGAGGCTCAAATTTACATTTTTTTCTCAAGGGTCTCTTTGCGCTGCTCTAGCTTTTCACGCTCTTTACGCAACTCTTCTTTTTCTTTGAGGATAGTGAGCTCCGTATCCATAGCGTCTAAGTCAATACCGTGTACGTGTTTGTCATAGAGTTTTAAACGGATAAAATAGACAAAAGGTATGATTACAATACAGACGGGAAGGAGCCACATTAAGTTTTCACTATCAATAATTTCATCCTCCGAAAAATAAAGTTCAAACAGTTGAAAGCTATACATCAGAATAGGAATCAAAATGATATGGTGCCACCAATGTCTACAGGTGAGGAACCAAATTACTAGAAGGTAAAAGGGAACAAACTTTGAGACTAGAAACCAAACATGCGATTCTACACTTGGGTAACCATTTAAACCTATGGTAAACCCTAAAATACTAAAAGAATCTCCTTCACCGGCCGCGGGCATATATTCATGCGTTTTAAAAACAAAGGGGGAGAGCATTATCAGAAAAGCTACCAAGGACTCAATTAAGATTCTTTTTTTTGCTAGTTGGTTAAACTTAGTTTTATGCTTCATTACCTTAAAGTTATAAATACCACAACGAAAAAGGGGCAATATTAGTATTGCCCCTTTTAAGATAATTTTAAAGTAGAAGTTATCATTTCTTCATAATAACTTCACTTTTTTTAATACCTGTATCCTGGTCGTCAATTGTAATAGTTGATACCGCGGTGGTAGTCAACATAACAACGGCCAAGATTCCAAAAATTAATCGTTTAGTGTTCATCGTACTAAATTTTTGGGTTAATAAATGAATTCATTCGCAACAAATGTAGGAAAATTTACAACTCAAAGTACATTTCGTCGACAAAAAATGCATTTAAACGGTAAAAACCTTCATTTAATCGAATGCGTTGGTTCTCTCTATGAAAATAGAAAATTCATTTTAGCAAATGATTTGTAAGATTCAATATTCGATGCTGCGGGTGTTTTCATCGATAAAGCGCAGATAAATGGCATTGTGGTCTTCAGGCAGCAAATTCGGTATATGCTCTGGCCATTCTATAAAGATATGGGCATCAGTATCAAAATAGTCTTCAAGCCCCATATCGTAGGCCTCTTCTTCATTGTTCAAACGGTAAAAATCAAAGTGGTAGGCCAATAGGTTTCCATCGGTGTCATGGTATTCGTTGACGATGCCAAAGGTGGGGCTGTTTCCCAGATCTTTTGCTTCCAATGTTTTCAACATTGCCTTGATCAATGTGGTCTTGCCAGCACCCATGTCGCCGTAGAAGCAAAAATACTTTGATGATTTCTCTTTGAGAATTGTTTTTGCTAGTGTATCAATAACATCAAGTGCAAAGTTTTTTACAGGCATTCTAGTCTATTTCGCCTCCAAAACTACAAAAGGAATGATCATTTCTTCTAAGGAAATGCCACCATGCTGGTAGGTGTTTCGGTAATAGCTCACGTAATGATTGTAATTGTTGGGGTAGGCAAAGAACAAATCGTTCTTCGCAAAAATATATGAGCTACTTACATTGATAGTGGGTAAGTACACTTTCTTAGGTTCTTTTGCAGCGAGTACTTCTTTATCTTCATACGAAAGACTACGCCCCGTTTTGTAACGTAGGTTCAAACTGGTGTCACGGTCACCAATGACTTTTGAGGGTTGCTTTACGTTTATAGTACCATGATCCGTTGTAATGATCAATTTCATACCCATTTGTTGGGCTTGTTGAATGATATCTAACAAAGGGGAGTTTTTGAACCAACTTAGGGTCAACGAGCGATAGGCCTTGTCATTACCAGCCAATTCTTTAATGACCTCCATTTCCGTTTTGGAATGTGAAAGCATGTCTACAAAATTGTAGACGATCACCGTTAAGTCGTTGTCTTTTTGCGATTTAAAGTTTTGGGTCAGCTGTTTACCTTGCTTCAAACTACTGATTTTATGGTATTCCCATTTGATGTCCAACCGCAATCGTTTTAACTGTGCCCCCAAAAATTCCGCTTCAAACAAGTTTTTGCCACCTTCATCGGTATCGTTTTTCCACCAATTGGGGTGTTGTTTTTCCATCTCTAAAGGCGTCAAACCTGAAAAAATGGCATTGCGGGCGTACTGGGTAGCAGTAGGCAAAATGCTGAAATAAGAACTTTCTTTTTTCTTTTTGTAGTGGGTCGCTACCACATCTTCAAAAGCGAGCCATTGATCATAACGTAAGTTGTCAACAACGATCATCAGGGTTTTTTCACCATGCAGTTCGGGTACGACACGTTCTTTGAACAATTGATGTGATAGGGTAGGGCCATCGTGACCATCAAACCAATCACGGTAGTTTTTATCAATGAACTTGCTGAACTGATTGTTTGCCTCGACCTTTTGCGATTCTAATATCTCAAACATTCCCGAGTCTTCGATTTCCTCTAACTGCAGCTCCCAAAAAATCAACTTTTTATAGAGTTCGGCCCATTCTTCATAAGAGTTGACCATAGAAAGGTCCATAGCGATCTTCCGGAATTCTTGCTGGTAATTGGCCGTAGTGCGTTCTGAGACCAACCTCGAATTGTCAAGACTTTTTTTAAGGCTCAATAAAATCTGGTTCGGATTCACCGGTTTGATTAGGTAATCGGCAATTTTACTGCCAATGGCCTCATCCATAATGTATTCTTCTTCACTTTTGGTAATCATGACCACCGGAAGTGTCGTATCTTGTTTTTTGATTTCAGAAAGTGTTTCAAGCCCTGATAGTCCGGGCATATTCTCATCTAAAAAAACAATATCAAACGGTTTTTCGGCAATCTCATCAATGGCCTCTTGACCACTCTGACAGGTAGTGACGCTGTAGCCTTTCTTTTCTAAAAATAAAATATGTGGTTTCAATAGGTCAATTTCATCATCGACCCATAAAATGGAAATTTTGCTCATATCAGTGTTGCTCGTTTTAAAAATACACCTTTGTCGGGGTATCTGAAAATATTGATGGCCATTACAAATTCAAAGGACCTGATAATTTCTAGTACTGTTCTAAACACTATTATCTAAATTTGCCCTTCAAATAAGATGCTCTTGGCAAAGACCAACAAACTTAAAATATTCAACGATCCTATTTACGGTTTTATTGGCACACCCAATGAACTTATTTTTAATTTGATTGCCCATCCGTATTTTCAACGGTTGCGCCGTATATCGCAAATGGGACTTTCCTATTTGGTGTATCCTGGTGCACACCACACACGTTTTCACCATGCCTTGGGGTGTATGCACCTGATGCGAAAGGCAATCGATGTGCTTCGGTTCAAACAGGCAGTCATATCAGAGGAAGAAGAAAAAGGCTTGCTAGCAGCTATTTTGCTGCATGATATCGGACATGGGCCTTTTTCACATGCTTTAGAGTATACGCTAGTGCCCAACATTAGCCATGAAACCATTTCGTTACGTTTTATGGAAAAGTTGAACGAAGAATTCAAGGGTGAGTTGACAATGGCCATTTCAATTTTTAAAGGGGAGCATCCCAAAAAATTCTTGAACCAATTGGTTTCGAGCCAACTTGATATGGACCGTTTGGACTATTTGAAGCGCGATAGTTTTTACACTGGGGTTGCCGAGGGCAATATTAGTTCAGAGCGTATGATTACCATGCTCAATGTATGTGAAGGTGAATTGGTGGTTGAAGAAAAGGGCATCTACTCGGTAGAAAAGTTTTTAATGGCAAGACGTTTTATGTACTGGCAGGTCTACCTTCATAAAACCAGTCTAGTGGCAGAGCAGTTATTGATCAAAGTCATTAGAAGGGCCAAACATCTAATGTCAGAACAACAAGAAGTGTTTGCATCTGAGGCCCTGCGGTCGTTTTTGACGTACAAAGAGGATGTTGAATTTGATGGCCAAAAGCTACAATCGTTTTCAATGTTGGATGACGTCGATATTATAGCTGCTTTAAAAGCATGGCAAAACCATGATGATTTTGTGTTGGCCCGTTTGAGCCAAATGCTCATCAACCGTAACCTTTTGAATATTAAAATCAAGAACAAACCCATCAATGTGGATTTGATCGATTCAAAAACGGAATGGGTTTCTAATAATTATAAGGTAGAGAACGAGGCGCTTGATTATTTTGTGTTTAGCGGAGAAATCAGCAACAGAGCGTACAATGAGAACCGCCAGAACATTAATATTCTAAGAAAGAACGGAAAGTTGACCGATGTGGCCAAAGCTTCGGACCATTTAAATTTGAAGGCGCTGGCCAAAACGGTAACCAAGTACTATGTTTGTTATCCTAAGGAAAGCGTTTGACAAATTTTCTTACTTTTGCCGAAACAAAACGAAACGTCGGTTTTGTTAACGACGTAGACTTGTTATCCAAAATTTGCTTAATTGAAATTTACAGCCACCCAAATTGCAGGTATTTTAGAGGGAGAAATTGATGGAAATCCTCAAACGGCTGTACATAAGCTTTCAAAAATTGAAGAAGGAGAAAAGGGTTCTTTGACCTTTTTGGCCAATCCCAAATACACCTCATTTATTTATTCGACAAAAGCGTCGATTACCATCGTAAACAAAGACTTTGTGCCCGAACATGCGATATCAACGACCTTGATCAAGGTTGAAGATGCCTATAAGTCTTTTTCAAAACTGTTGGAATATTATAATCAGGTAAAGAACAATAAAACGGGTATTGAAAGTCCGTCTTTTGTTTCCGATTCCGCCACATATGGTGCTGGGTTCTATCTTGGGGCCTTTTCTTATTTAGGTGACAATGTTATTTTGGGCGATAATGTAAAAATTTACCCTAACGTATATATTGGCGATAATGTGACTATAGGTGACAATGTTATGGTATTTGCTGGTGCCAAAATATATTCAGAATCCATCATTGGTGATGGATGTGTTATACATAGCGGCGCCATTATCGGGGCTGATGGTTTTGGCTTTACACCAAATGAAAAGGGCGAGTACAGCAAAGTACCGCAAACAGGTAATGTAATCTTAGAAGACAATGTAGATGTCGGGGCTGGTACTACCATTGACCGGGCCACATTGGGATCAACGGTTTTGCGCAAAGGCGTCAAACTTGACAATCAGATACAGATAGCCCATAATGTTGAAATAGGTGAACATACGGCCATAGCAGCCCAAACAGGCATTGCAGGTTCTACCAAAATTGGCAAATACTGTTTGATCGGGGGGCAGGTCGGTATCGTCGGCCACATCACCATTGGCGATAGGGTCAAGATTCAGGCACAGTCGGGCATTGGCCGTAATGTAAAAGACGATGAAGTATTGCAGGGATCACCGGCATTAAACTATGGCGATTACAACAAATCATATGTTCACTTTAAAAATCTACCGAAGATAGTGAACCAAATTTCTGATTTAGAAAAGAAAATTGACAATGAAAACAGCTAACAAGCAGCGTACCATTGCAAAAGAGGTTACCTTAAAAGGTGTTGGCCTTCATACCGGGGAGAACGTTACAATGACCTTTGTTCCGGCACCTGAGAACCACGGCTTTGCTTTTAAAAGGGTTGACCTTGAAGGGGAGCCCATAATAGAGGCTGATGCGAACTATGTCGTCAATACACAACGGGGCACCAATCTTGAAAAAAATGGGGTCAAAATACAAACATCTGAACATGTATTGGCCGCTTTGGTCGGTCTTGACATTGATAATGTTTTGATCCAATTGAATGCTCCGGAACCACCCATCATGGATGGCTCGTCAAAATTCTTTGTTGAGGCCTTGGAAAAGGCTGGTATTGTAGAGCAGGAACAGAATCGTGATGAATACATCGTTAAAGATGTGATTTCTTATAAAGATGAGGCCACGGGCAGTGAAATCACGGTAATACCTTCTGATGAATATCAGGTGACCACCATGGTCGACTTTGGCACCAAGGTGCTCGGTACACAAAATGCCACTTTGGAGCGCATTTCAGATTTCAAAGCGGAGATCTCTGATTCGCGAACCTTCAGCTTTTTGCATGAGTTGGAAATGCTTTTAGAGCATGGCTTAATAAAAGGGGGTGACCTGAACAATGCCATCGTTTATGTGGATAAAGAGATATCTGAACCCACCATGAAAAAGCTGGAAAAAGCTTTTAATAAAAAGAAACTTTCCGTTAAGGCCAATGGTATTTTGGACAATCTGACCTTGCACCACCCAAACGAAGCGGCCCGCCATAAATTGTTAGACGTCATCGGGGACCTCGCCTTGGCGCGAACCCGTATTCGTGGCAAAGTGATTGCGAACAAGCCAGGACATTATGTCAATACCCAGTTTGCGAAAAAATTGGCCAAGATCATCAAGATAGAGCGTCGCAACAAGGTACCTAAGTATGATTTGAACCAAACGCCCTTAATGGATGTTACCAAAATCATGGATATGTTACCACATCGACCGCCGTTCTTATTGGTCGATAAAATTTTAGAGCTCTCAGACACCCATGTTGTTGGTGTGAAGAACGTGACCATGAACGAACCATTTTTTGTGGGGCATTTTCCTGGAGCACCGGTCATGCCAGGTGTTCTACAAGTTGAGGCTATGGCACAAACAGGTGGGATACTGGTGTTGAGCACCGTTCCCGATCCTGAGAATTACTTGACCTTTTTCATGAAAATTGATAATGTGAAGTTCAAGCAACAGGTAGTGCCGGGCGATACACTGATTTTTAAATGTGATTTGATATCACCGATCAGAAGGGGTATTTGCCATATGCAGGCCTATGCCTATGCCAATGATAAATTGGTCTCTGAGGCCGAATTAATGGCGCAAATTGTAAAAACTAAAGGGGAATAATATGAACCAACCGTTGGCATACGTACATCCTGGGGCAAAAATTGCCAAAAATGTGGTGATTGAGCCCTTTACCACCATTCATAATAATGTAACGATTGGTGAGGGCACTTGGATCGGTTCCAATGTCACCATTATGGAGGGCGCACGTATTGGTAAGAACTGTAATATTTTTCCTGGAGCCGTAATTTCTGCTCCGCCACAAGACTTAAAATACCAAGGTGAGGAAACCACTGTACAAATTGGGGATAACACCACAATTCGTGAATGCGCTACCATAAACAAAGGTACGGCCGACCGCATGAAAACTGTAATTGGCAATAATTGCCTGATTATGGCCTATTGTCATGTCGCACATGATTGTTTGGTACATGACGGATGCATTTTCAGCAACAATTCTACTTTGGCAGGGCATGTTACCATTGGCGAGAATGTGGTTTTAGCTGGTATGGTAGCTGTTCATCAGTTTGTATCCATTGGTAAGCACGCTTTTGTGACCGGGGGCTCTTTGGTGCGCAAAGATGTACCACCATTCGTCAAAGCAGCACGTGAACCACTTTCGTATGTGGGTATCAATTCCATTGGTCTTCGACGCAGGGGAATCACATCGGATAAAATTCGAGAGATTCAGAATATCTATCGTATTCTCTATCAACGCAACTATAACAACTCACAGGCAGCATCAATTATTGAAGCTGAAATGGAAGCTACTCCTGAACGTGATGAGATTTTACAATTTATAAGAGATTCGCAACGCGGAATCATGAAAGGATATTTTAGTTCAAATTAATTATGGCAAGTACTTCAGATATTAGAAAAGGATTGTGCATCAAGTACAACAACGATATTTATAAAATAATTGAGTTTTTACATGTGAAACCTGGCAAAGGCCCCGCATTCGTAAGAACCAAGCTGAAAAGTGTAACTACCGGTAAAGTGGTTGACAATACCTTCTCGGCAGGTCACAAAATAGAAGACGTTCGCGTAGAAACCCGGTCGTATCAATATTTATATCCAGAGGGCGATACCTTTCATTTTATGAATACTGATGACTATAATCAAATTACACTCCAGAAAGAAACGTTGGATGCGCCAGATTTATTAAAAGAGGGAGAGGTAGTTAAAATACTTTTCAATACCGAGGATAGTATGCCCCTTTCCGTTGAGATGCCCGCCAGTGTAATTTTAGAAGTCACCCATTCAGAACCAGGGGTTAAGGGTAATACAGCTACAAATGCAACAAAACCTGCTACCGTAGAAACCGGTGCACGTATCAATGTGCCGCTTTTTATCAATGAAGGGGACAAAATTAAGATCGATACAGAAAAAGGAGCTTATCTAGAACGGGTGAAAGAGTAGTGCTAGTATGAAATTTCAAAGGCAGTATGCTTTAAAAGAAATCGCTAATATCATTGATGCTGAATATGTAGGTGCTGATGACTTTCCGGTATTGGGCATGAATGAAATCCATGTTGTCGGGCCTGGTGATATTGTATTTGTTGACCATCCGAAGTACTATGACAAGGCGTTGGATTCAGCCGCAACTATAGTGCTCATCAATAAAGAAGTGGCTTGTCCCGAAGGAAAAGCACTTCTAATATCAAATGACCCTTTTCGTGATTTTAATAAACTAACACGATACTTCAAGCCTTTTTCAAATGCTAACAGCAGCATAGCGGAATCTGCGATAATTGGCGAAGGCTCTGTTCTGCAACCCAATGTTTTTATTGGTAATGGTGTTGAAATCGGGAAAAACTGTGTGATTCATGCCAATGTTTCCATTTATGATAATTGTGTCGTTGGGGATAATGTGACCATTCATGCCGGCACGGTATTGGGCGCTGACGCTTTTTACTACAAAAAAAGGCCTGAGGGCTTTGATAAATTGCTTTCTGGCGGCCGCGTAATTATTGAAGACAATGTCGATATTGGTGCGAGCTGTACCATTGATAGGGGAGTGACCGGAGATACGACCATTGGTGAAGGTTCAAAACTTGACAATCAGATTCAGATAGGGCATGATACCGTATTGGGTAAAAAGTGTTTGATAGCTTCACATACGGGCATCGCCGGTTGTGTTGTTGTTGAAGATGAAGTTACGCTATGGGGGCAGGTTGGTGTGATCAGCGGAATTACCATTGGCAAAGGAGCTGTGGTCTATGCCCAATCCGGTGTAGCCAATTCGCTTGATGCCGGTAAAACTTATTTTGGAAGCCCTGCCGCCGAGGCACGCGAAAAAATGCGTGAGATTGCGACGATAAAGAATATGCCTTCAATACTTAAAAAATTAGAGAATAATTAGCGGCTTGTTTGTTTTCCAGTTGTGGTTCAAACTGCTATTTTTGCAAGCGTTAACAAATAGAAAACTATGAGCGTTTTAGTAAATAAAGATTCCAAAATAATCGTACAGGGTTTTACAGGTAGTGAAGGTACATTTCACGCTGAACAAATGATTGAATACGGTACCAATATTGTTGGTGGCGTTACTCCGGGCAAAGGAGGGCAAGAGCATTTGGGAAAACCCGTTTTTAATACCGTTGCCGAAGCTGTTGAAAAGGTCGGTGCCGATACCTCGATTATTTTTGTGCCACCTGCATTTGCTGCAGATGCCATTATGGAATCTGCTAACGCGGGAATCAAAGTTATCATCACCATTACCGAAGGCATACCGGTTGCCGATATGGTAAAGGCAAACAATTACATAAAAGATAAAGATTGCACGTTGGTAGGACCTAACTGCCCAGGAGTGATTACCCCAGGGGAAGCCAAAGTCGGTATTATGCCCGGTTTTGTTTTTAAAGAAGGTAATGTGGGCATTGTATCAAAATCGGGTACGCTTACCTATGAGGCCGCTGATCAGGTTGTGCGACAGGGTTTGGGCATTACCACTGCCATTGGCATAGGCGGAGATCCGATTATCGGCACTACTACCAAAGAAGCTGTAGAGTTACTTATCAATGACCCTGAAACGGAATGTGTTGTAATGATTGGCGAGATAGGCGGACAACTTGAAGCCGATGCTGCACAATGGTACAAAGAAAGCGGTAGTAAAAAACCAATTGTTGGGTTTATTGCAGGAGAAACCGCGCCCGCAGGAAGAACAATGGGGCACGCAGGAGCTATAGTCGGAGGAAGTGACGATACTGCACAGGCCAAAAAACGAATTATGAAAGAATGTGGAATCCATGTTGTTGATTCCCCAGCGGAAATAGGTAAAAAAGTCAAGGCCGTAATGGCATGACCACCCGTTAAAACTATTATAAATCCCGATAAATTCGGGATTTTTTTATTTGATTAAAACGGGCAAAACGTATATTTGGATAACCACCAACAAATTTTCAACATGAAATTACTTCAAGACAAAAATGTAATCATAACAGGCGCAAGCCGCGGCATTGGAAGAGGAATAGCAAAGGTTTTTGCAGAACACGGTGCCAATGTAGCTTTTACTTATAGCTCTAGCGAGGCTCCTGCTTTAGAACTGGAAAACGAATTGAACGCGCTTGGCGTAAAGGCCAAAGCTTATAAAAGTAATGCGGCAAGCTTTGAAGCTTCTGAAGAACTGGTGGCCAATGTCTTGGCGGACTTTAGCGGCATTGATGTGTTGATAAACAACGCTGGTATTACCAAAGATAATTTGTTGATGCGCATGGGCGAAGATGATTTTGACGCCGTAATAGAAATCAACTTGAAATCTGTCTTTAATATGACCAAGGCTGTTCAGCGTACGTTGTTAAAGCAACGAAAAGGCTCCATAATCAATATGAGCAGTGTTGTCGGTGTAAAAGGCAATGCCGGTCAAACCAATTATGCGGCGTCTAAAGCAGGTATGATCGGTTTTACAAAATCAGTAGCACTCGAGTTGGGATCAAGAAACATACGTTGTAATGCGATTGCTCCTGGTTTTATCGAAACTGAAATGACAGATAAGCTTGATGAGAAAGTAGTACAGGGATGGCGTGATGGTATTCCTTTAAAACGAGGAGGTTCGCCTGAAGATGTGGCAAATGCATGTTTGTTTTTAGCGTCAGACTTATCAGCATACATTACAGGTCAAGTGCTAAATGTCGACGGAGGCATGCTTACCTAAGCTATAGCCCAATTACCAAAATATGCAGGCAACAACTATATTACTTATCACTTTAGGTTTTTTTGGAGCGTTGTTGTTGGCATGGTACCAATATTTATCGAGAAAAAAATGGACTAAACTTGGTATAATATTGGCCCTATTGCGGTTTGGCTTGTTGTTTAGTCTATTTCTATTGCTCATCGGTCCTGAGTTCAAAAAAAACACCTATACGATATCGAAACCTAATTTGGTGTTGGCCGTGGATAACTCTTCATCTATAAGAGAGGTTGGTGGTGCAGCTGATTTAGAACGTTTTAAAACTGAACTGAACGAAAATTCAGAAATAGCGGAACGCTTTTCGTTGCAAACTTACCTTTTTGGCGATAACCTGTCAGATAATGATAGTCTAACCTTCAACGCTACCAAGACGAATATTACTGAAGCGCTTTCGTCAATAAACGATATTCACAAAGGAACCACAACCGCCATTGTATTATTGACCGACGGTAACCAAACCTTGGGCATTGACTATGAGTTTATGAATTTGAATAAAGATATTCAAGTTTATCCAGTGGTATTGGGCGACACAACCCAGTATGAAGATATTCGTATTGGTCAAGTCAATAGTAACAAGTATGCATTTATCAAGAATCAATTTCCTATAGAATTTGACCTTACCTATTCAGGAAAAGAATCAGTTTCTACAATAGTTCGCATTCGTTTAAATGGTCAACAGGTCTTTAGGCAAAATGTACAGCTCTCCAACTCGAACAACAGTGTACAATTGAGTACACTATTGGAAGCAAAGAGTGTAGGACTCAAAAATTTGACCATTGAAGCGGTACCTCTTGATGGGGAAAGAAATACAAATAACAACAAAAAAAATATTGCGATTGAGGTCATCGATGAAAAAACTAAGGTGACCATAGTTTCCTCTATTATGCATCCTGATATCGGCATGTTGAAGAAATCCATTGAGAGCAATGAGCAACGTACGGTGACGATTGTTAAACCAACTGTCAAATTAGAGACTTTAGAAGAAACTGATGTCTTTATTTTGTATCAGCCCAACCCTGCGTTTAAAAGTCTCTATGAATATGTTCAGAATAAAGGTACAAGTCTGTTCACCGTTACAGGACCCAAAACGAACTGGGCTTTTTTGAACCAAATACAAAATACGGTGACCAAAGAAGATTTAAATGAAGAAGAAGTGGCGCCCCATAAAAATAGCGGATTTGGACTCTTTGACATGTCCAATTTTGAGCTTATTGATTATCCACCTATAGCCAGTAGTCTAGGTACTATGCTCATAAGTAAACCCTATGAAACTGTAGCTTATCAAAGAATAAAGGGCGTTTCATTGAACGAACCATTATTTTTTCTTGTGGACAATACTACGATGAAAGAAGCATTTTTATTGGGTGAAAATAGCTGGAAATGGCGTGTTGAAGCTTATAGAAACACGAAAAGTTTTAAGGCCTTTGATGATTTTATGGCGAAAGTGATTTTGTTCTTATCACAATCGAAACGCAAGAGTCGGTTAGAACTATCATATGAGTCGGTTTATGAAGGAGCACGGGGTGCAATTATTTCGGCATCATACTTTGACAAGGCTTATCTTTTTAATGCGAATGCCAGTATATCCCTAAAAGTGAAACGCATCGAACCGGCTTTTGAACAAGAGTTGCCCATGTTAATGACCGGCAGTTCTTATGAAGTGGATTTAAGTGGTCTTGAGGCCGGTGAATATACCTTTACAGCTACCGTGAAAGATGAGAACATCTCAAAATCAGGTACATTCAGAATTTTGGATTTTGATGTTGAAAAGCAATTTTTAAGCGCTGATTTTTCAAAATTGAATCGCTTTGCCGCAACTCAAAACAGCCAACTTTTTTATTCGGATGAACTTGATGGGCTATTGAACGAACTAAATGGTAACGAACGCTTTGTACCCACCCAAAAAAGCACCCAAAATGTAGTATCTTTAATCGATTTTAGGGTACTTCTTGTGGCAATGGTTTTCTTTGCTGCATTAGAATGGTATATAAGAAAGTATAACGGATTATTATAAAAAAAAGTCATGGATAAATTACCAAAAATTGCATTACCAGTAGTATTTATTGCTATTGTATTGATTATTCTTATTTCAAAATCGGCAGTGACCATAGGTTCAGGTGAAGCAGGTGTGCTCTACAAGACATTTGGCGGCGGTGTTGTAACCGATGAAGCGCCATTGGGTGAAGGATTTCACCTCGTTGCCCCTTGGAACAAAGTCTACATTTATGAAGTACGTCAGCAAGAGGTCTTTGAGAAAATGAACGTGCTATCAAGTAACGGTCTTGATATTAAATTGGATGCATCGGCATGGTTTCAGCCCAAATTTGGAGAGCTCGGTAAATTACATCAAGAAAAGGGCGAAGATTATGTACAACGGGTATTGTTGCCTACCATTCGTTCAGCAGCGCGTTCTGTTGTAGGGCGATATACACCAGAACAATTGTATTCCAGTAAAAGAGATGCAATTCAAGCCGAAATTTTTGAGGAAACCAAAAAGATAGTTGACGGTGAATACATTCAGCTCAATGAGATTTTGGTTAGGGACGTAACTTTACCACCAACGATTAAAGATGCTATTGAACGCAAGCTTAAGCAAGAACAAGAGTCTTTGGAGTATGAGTTTCGCCTTATTACTGCTGATAAAGAAGCCCAAAGACAACGAATCGAAGCTCAGGGTAAAGCTGATGCAAACAAAATTTTGAGCGCTTCATTGACAGATAAAATCCTTCAAGACAAAGGTATCGATGCCACTTTGAAGATGTCTGAATCACCAAATGCAAAGGTCGTTGTCATCGGTAGCGGAGGTGACGGGCTTCCTTTAATTTTAGGAAATAACTAAGCAATATTTTTTTGTGTAAAAATTAAATTATAATTTTACCTCATAATGAGAAATACACATACACATCATCATATCCACAATCACGCTCAGGCGAGGTAAAGGATATTTTGTGTGTTACAAAATACATTGAGACCCGTTTGAGCAATCGAACGGGTCTTTTTATTTCCGCAAAAGTGGGAAATAAGTGTTCAAGAGATGAGTAAAAAAAGATTTCCATACTTGAGGAAATGAAAAAGAAAGAATTATTGAGATGACGAAAATTAGAATTGCTATTCAAAAAAGCGGCCGATTGAATGAAGACTCGCTTAAGATCTTAAAAGAAGCCGGAATCTCTATTGACAACGGTAAAGACCAATTAAAGGCTACCGCGAGAAACTTTCCGCTAGAGGTTTTTTATTTGAGAAACGGAGATATTCCCCAATATTTACGAGATGGAGTGGTCGATATCGCCATTATTGGAGAAAATGTCTTGATAGAAAAAGGAGCAGAAATTACCATAGCCGAGCGCCTCGGATTTTCAAAGTGCAAGGTGTCGTTGGCGATTCCTAAATCGGTGGCATACAATTCCGTTAAAGATTTTGAAGGAAAACGAATAGCGACTTCATATCCTAATACGGTACGAAATTATTTTGAAGCAAAAGGAGTTTCAGCTGATTTGCATATTATCAACGGTTCTGTGGAAATCGCTCCGAATATTGGGCTGGCCGATGGAATCTGTGATATTGTTTCAAGCGGTAGTACCTTGTTCAAGAACAATCTTAAAGAAGTTGAAGTCATGTTGACCAGTGAGGCCGTTCTGGCCGTTTCGCCAAAGATAGATACCCAACGGACTAAATTGTTGAAAAAGCTACAGTTTCGCTTACAATCGGTTTTACGGGCAAGAAAGTCCAAGTATGTACTATTGAACGCTCCAACCGAAAAGCTTGATGACATTTTACAGTTATTGCCCGGTATGCGGAGCCCTACGGTATTGCCCTTGGCAGAAGAGGGTTGGAGCTCGGTACATACTGTAATCAATAAAGATAAATTTTGGGATGTTATCGACGAACTAAAACAAGCAGGGGCAGAGGGCATTTTGGTCTGTCCGATTGAAAAAATGGTACTGTAGGGCTATGAACAAAATTTACAATCCCAAAAAAGAAGATTGGAAGTCGATTTTAAGGCGACCCACCCAGACTGTAACGGATATTGAGTCTACGGTAAATTCGGTTTTTGCAGAAGTACAGCAATTTGGAGATCCAACTATAAAGAAGTACACTGAAAAATTTGACAAAGTTGCACTTGATGATTTTGAAGTAACCGAAAATAAGATCAATGCAGCGTCCTCATTGATCTCAGGAGAATTAAAAACTGCCATTCAAATGGCGAAATCAAATATTGAAAAATTTCACAAGGCCCAGATGTCCGACAGGATTTTTCTTGAAACCATGGATGGTGTAGCATGCTGGCAAGAGAAACGACCCATACAAAAAGTTGGATTGTATATTCCTGGCGGAACGGCTCCCTTATTTTCAACAATACTGATGTTGGCCGTTCCTGCCACAATCGCGGGTTGTGATGAGATTGTGCTTTGCTCGCCCCCGAATACCGAAGGCAAAATAGATGCTGCCATTTTATACACTGCTAGTTTATGTGGTGTGACCAAAATATTTAAAGTAGGAGGTATCCAGGCGATTGCTGCGATGACCTTTGGCACCGAAAGTATTCCACAGGTTTATAAAATTTTTGGTCCTGGAAACCAATATGTAACTGTGGCCAAGCAAATAGCGACAAAATATGGTATTGCCATAGATATGCCTGCCGGTCCGAGTGAACTTTTGGTTGTGGCCGATGATTCGGCGAATGCGGCATTTGTGGCTTCAGATTTGTTAAGCCAAGCAGAACATGGTATCGATAGCCAAGTCATTCTGGTTTCTACTTCAAAAAAAATGATGATAGCAGTAGAAAGCGAACTGAACAAACAACTAGAGGACCTGCCAAGAAAAGAAATAGCCGCTAAGGCCATCGCCAATAGTAAATTGATTTATGTTGATAATGATGAATTGGCTCTGGAGCTCATCAATAACTACGGCCCAGAACACTTTATTGTATGTGTTGAGAATGAAGACTACTATGTACAGCACACTAGAAATGCCGGTTCTGTTTTTATAGGGAACTATACACCTGAAAGTGCGGGCGATTATGCTTCTGGCACCAATCACACATTACCAACCAATGGCTACGCCAAACAGTATAGTGGGGTCAACCTCGACAGTTTTATGAAGAGCATGACCTTCCAGAAAATTTCAAAAAAGGGAATCCAAAACCTGGGCGAAACGATAGAATTAATGGCAGAGGCCGAGGGCCTACATGCCCATAAAAATGCGGTAACATTGCGATTGGAGAGTTTAAAATAGTCATTCGTAGGGGCGTTGATCATTTAACATCAGAGCTGGTCGATACCTAAATAGTAAATAGAAATGAAGTTTGATTTAGATAATTTAATCAGAGAAAATGTAAAGGCTCTAAAGCCCTATGCTTCTGCACGCGATGAATATGTGGCTACCGGGGCGAAGATGGTCTTTTTGGATGCTAATGAAAATCCGTTCGAGAATGGGGTGAATCGCTATCCAGACCCACACCAGCGAACTTTAAAGGCGGTATTGGCAAGCCAAAAAGAGGTGACGGAACCACAACTGTTGTTGGGCAACGGAAGTGATGAAGTACTTGATTTGCTCTTTCGAGCATTTTGCGAACCAAATCGTGATAATGTAATTTCACTCCCGCCGACCTACGGAATGTATAAGGTTTTGGCGGGTACCAACGCCATAGAAAATAAAGAGGTATTATTGAATGATGGGTTTCAGCCGAATGTCGATGCTATTTTGAATACAGTTGATAAAGATACCAAGTTATTGTTCTTGTGTTCACCAAACAATCCTTCGGGCAATTTGATGGACGCTTCCAAAATCGAAAAGCTGTTGATAAATTTCCCAGGTTTGGTAGTGATCGATGAGGCCTATATCGATTTTACTGATGAAGTTTCATGGGTCCGGCGATTACACGACTTTCCTAATTTGGTGGTCACCCAAACACTATCAAAAGCCTACGGAATGGCTGCCATACGGTTGGGTATTTGTTATGCTTCCGAATCGATTATTGCTGTTCTTAAGAAAATCAAACCGCCATACAATGTCAATGAGCTTACACAAAAAAGAGCTTTGGCAGGAGTGAACGATCAAACCAAGGTACGACAACAAGTGGCTAAAATCATTCAAGCGCGAGAAAAACTTGAAACATTATTATCTGAAATCCCCTATGTTCATGAGGTGTTTGAAAGTAAAGCCAATTTCATATTGGTTAGGGTAGATGATGCTGATAAGCGTTATGGGCAACTGCTACAGAAGGGTATTGTTGTAAGAAATCGAAGCTTACAACCGCGCTGCGAGAATACTTTAAGATTTACCTTGGGAACTGAAGAAGAAAATGAAGAGTTGTTGAAAGCACTAAAAACAATTGCATAATGGCACAGAAAGTACTGTTTATTGACCGAGATGGAACGTTGGCCTTAGAGCCACCGATGGACTATCAATTGGACAGTTTTGAAAAGTTGGAGTTCTATCCAAAAGTTTTTACCTACCTCGGTAAAATTGCCAAAGAACTGGATTATGAATTGGTAATGGTGACCAATCAAGACGGTCTGGGTACCGATACCTTTCCAGAAGATACGTTTTGGCCGGTACACAATCTTCTTTTGAAATCTTTTGAGAACGAAGGGGTGGTCTTTAGCGAGGTTTTGATAGATAGAACGTTTCCGAATGAAAATGCTGATACAAGAAAACCAAAAGTCGGACTCTTGACCAAGTATTTCACCGATGACTATGATTTAGAAAATTCTTTTGTAATAGGTGATCGCCTAACGGACATGGAGTTGGGAAAGAACTTGGGGGCGAAAGGTATTTTTATTGACGATAACACGCAATTAGGGACTGACGAAATTACCGTTGCGCAGAATGACCTTTCTGTTCATATTGCCTTGCAGTGCAACGATTGGGAAAAGATTTACGAGTTTTTAAAATTGAAAGATAGAACTGCAAAAATACATCGTAAAACCAACGAAACTGATATAGAGATTCAATTGAACCTCGATGGAAGAGGAAAAAGTTCAATAGCAACAGGACTTTCGTTCTTTGATCATATGTTGGACCAGTTGGCAAGACATGGGCAGATGGATCTAGAGGTTAAAGTTGATGGTGATTTAGAAGTGGACGAGCACCATACTATTGAAGACACAGCGATAGCGTTGGGTGAGGTTTTCCTCCAAGCTTTAGGAAATAAATTGGGAATCGAACGTTATGGTTTTTCATTGCCCATGGACGATTGCCTCGCCCAAGTTGCCATTGATTTTGGCGGAAGAAACTGGCTGGTTTGGGATGCGGAGTTCAAGCGAGAGAAAATTGGTGATATGCCCACCGAAATGTTTTTTCATTTTTTCAAGTCTTTTACCGATGGTGCAAAGGCCAATTTGAACATAAAAGTAGAAGGAACCAATGAGCACCATAAGATTGAAGCAATTTTTAAAGCTTTTGCAAAGGCAATAAAAATGGCCGTAAAACGAGATGTTGAAAAGATGGTTTTGCCAAGCACAAAAGGAGTGTTATAGAAGTTAGAAGTACGAAGTTATAAGTACAAAGGGATGCAAGATTTAAAATCAAGGACAAAAAGGTTTGCTATTGACTGTTGGATTTTTTGTGAAAAAATTCCAAGGTCACGAGAGCTAGATGCTTGGGTGCGTCAATTAATCCGTAGCTCAAGTTCAGTAGGTGCAAATTACAGAGCTTCACAAAGGGCCAAGTCTACTGCAGATTTTATCAATAAATTAAAAATCGTTGAAGAAGAGATTGACGAGTCGGCATATTGGTTAGAGTTATTTCTTGAGGTGAAAAAGGGGCAAATCGACCAGTTGGAAAAATTGCACCAAGAGTCAAAAGAGCTTTTGGCAATAATCGTTTCTTCCATTAAAACCACCAGGCAAAGAAGGCAATGATATATATGAAGTATTCCAAATTAAAAAGAATTTTTAACCTCGTATTTCGAACCTTGTACTTTTAAATATGAAACTAGTAATAATAGATTATGGAGCTGGCAACATACAAAGCATCAAATTTGCATTCAAACGATTGGGTGTTGATGCCGAGTTGACAGATGATATAGAAACAATCCAACGGGCCGACAAGGTAATATTTCCTGGTGTTGGTGAGGCAAGTAGTGCCATGGAAAAACTTTGGGATAGCGGTTTACATGATTTGATCCCCCAGCTCAAACAACCTGTTTTGGGTATCTGTTTAGGGATGCAATTGATGTGCAAGAGTTCTGAAGAAGGCCGTACTGAGGGATTGGGCATTTTTGATATTGATGTCATACGCTTTTCAAATGTGGTAAAGGTTCCGCATATAGGTTGGAACAAAATTGAGCGGTTGAGTTCCCCATTGTTCAATGGCCTAATTGACGATTTTATTTATATGGTACATAGCTATTACGCCCCTATGTGCAAAGAAACCGTCGCATCTTCAACTTATGATGTTCGGTACAGTGCAGGTTTGCAAAAAAAGAACTTTTACGGATTACAATTTCATCCAGAAAAGTCCGGAAAATATGGGGCGAAGATTTTAGAGAATTTTTTAACTATCTGAAATGGGCACAACAGTTAACATCTCAACTGAAAAAAATAGGTTGAACAACGATTTAATACATTGTTTTCTTTCGCAAAAGTCGTATTGGGCTATGGGAAGAAGCAAAGAACTTGTTTTAAAGTCCATTGCAAACTCCTTGTGTTTTGGGGTTTACAATGAAAGTAATGACCAAATTGCTTTTGCGAGAGTGGTAACCGATTATGTTGTCTTTGCATGGGTAATGGATGTTTTTGTAATAGAAAGTCATAGGGGCAAGGGTATCGCCAAACAGCTTATAAACCATATTGTTTCAATACCTGAATTATCACAAGTAAATGGGTTTGGACTAAGAACCAATGACGCCCATAGTTTATATGAAAAGTTTGGGTTTGGGGAAATCCCAGATTCTGAAACATGGATGTTTAAGAAAAATAACTGAAAATGCGAATAATTCCGGCTATCGACATTATCGAGGGCAAATGTGTACGCCTTTCAAAAGGCGATTATAACACTAAAAAGATTTATAATGAAAATCCACTAGAGGTTGCTAAACAGTTTGAGGCACATGGGATAGCATATTTACACTTGGTAGACTTGGACGGTGCCAAATCAAAACACATTGTCAATCATAAGGTTTTGGAGCAAATTGCTACAAAAACCGGTTTGAAAATAGATTTTGGCGGAGGCCTAAAGGCGATTGAAGATTTACACATTGCTTTTGAAAGCGGAGCCAACCAAATTACGGGCGGAAGTATAGCAGTTAAAGATGAAGAGACCTTCCTTGAATGGTTAAATACCTATGGTAATGATAAAATTATTTTGGGTGCAGATGCAAAAGATGAAAAGATTGCAATTACAGGTTGGCAAGAAGAGTCAGATATAAAGTTGGTTCCCTTTGTGAAACGGTTTCAAAAAAAAGGCGTGAAATATGTAATCTGCACAGATATCTCTAAAGATGGTATGTTGGCCGGACCAGCTTTTGAGCTGTATGCTAAGCTATTGAAGCAGACCAAGATTCAACGAACTGAAGTCACTGGAGCAGGGGTTCAAGATTTTGAAGAAAATGGCATCCGGTTAATTGCCAGTGGTGGTATATCAAATTATGATGAATTACCCAAATTACAAGCTTTGGGTTGTGAAGGGGTTATTATTGGCAAGGCCATCTACGAGAATCGAATAGGTATGAAACAATTAGAAAACTATATTCTACAGCATGGATAACTTGGTTAAGTTTAGGGAAGAGTTTGTACTAAATTTATGTTTTCGAATGGATGAAAGCTTGCGAATGGTTAGTATTGCTTTGGATAAGATTACAGAAGACCAGTTATGGCAAAAACCCAATGGTTCGTTGAACAGTATCGGAAACATGATTTTACATTTATGTGGAAACATGAGACAGTACGGCATTACATCTTTGAACGATGTAGCTGACAAGAGAGATCGTGAGGCAGAGTTTAATACCCAAGGCGGATATAGTAAGCTGCAGATTTTCAATCTTTTGAAACAAACGGTCGATGAGGTAAAAGCTACGCTCACCAAAATTTCAACCGATAGATTACTTTCATACAGAAGTGTGCAAGGTTTCAATTTTTCTGGTATTGGCAATAGCGTACATGTAGTGGAACACTTTTCGTACCATACGGGACAAATCGCATTTTGGGTCAAACAATTGAACAACGAGCCATTGGGGTTTTATGATGGACACGATTTAAATCTTTTGAATAATGATGCTCACTAGATGCTAGATGTGATGAACGGTACTATTTATAAACAATAAAGAGAATAAGAATTGCTTACAAAACGAATAATCCCCTGTTTAGATATAAAAGATGGCCGTACGGTAAAGGGTGTTAATTTTATTGATTTACGCGATGCCGGTGATCCTGTGGAGCTAGCCCAACGTTATGCTGATGAAGGGGCAGATGAATTGGTGTTCTTGGACATTTCAGCTACTGAACAGCGCAGAAAAACTTTAGCTGACATGGTGTATAAGGTAGCTGAAAAGCTGAATGTTCCTTTTACCGTAGGTGGTGGAATTTCATCGATAGAAGATGTAGATGTACTGTTGAAGAATGGCGCCGATAAAGTATCTGTAAACTCTTCTGCGGTTAAGAACCCGAAATTGATCAATGATTTAGTAGCAAAGTTCGGTTCACAATGTATTGTTGTCGCAATTGATGCTAAGCAAATTGAAGGTCACTGGAAAGTGCATTTGGTCGGTGGCAAGGTGCCAACAACATTGGATTTGTTTGAATGGGCAAAAGAAGTTGAAGCACGTGGTGCAGGTGAAATCTTATTTACGAGCATGGATCATGATGGCACAAAAGATGGGTTTGCCAATAAAGCATTGGCGCGACTGTCCAAAGAACTGAGTATCCCGGTCATTGCTTCGGGAGGGGCCGGGGCCGTTTCACATTTTACCGATACTTTTAAGCTGGGAAGAGCCGATGCGGCTTTGGCAGCCAGTGTATTCCACTTTAAAGAGATTGAAATAATGGATTTAAAGCACGAATTGAAGGCAGAAGGAATTCCGATGAGGATTTAGGTCTCTATTTTTTAATTTTTAGATTAAAGATTATGATGGTATCAGTAGCGAATACAAAAGCCTATGACTGGGGCAAAAGTGGTAAGGGTTGGCCCTTGGTCAATACTGATGGTTTGAGTGTTATAGAAGAATTGATGCCACCTGGCACCGAAGAAGAGATGCATAGTCACGAAATATGCCAACAGTTCTTCTACATTTTAAATGGGAGTGCTACATTCATTGTTGATGCTCAATCGCACACTTTAAATGAAAATCAAGGCATACATATCAAAAGCGGTGTTGCACATCAAATACGAAATGAGACCAGTGAAAATCTCATTTTTTTAGTAGTGTCACAACCACGATCACACGGAGATAGAAAAACTATAGACTGAAAATTAAATCTGAAGTAATGAAAATTGATTTCACAAAAAGCCAAGACGGTCTCGTTCCTGCAGTTGTTCAAGATGCCAAGACCAAAAATGTGTTGATGCTCGGATATATGAATGAAGAGGCTTTGACAAAAACACTGGAAATCGAGAACGTCACCTTTTATAGCAGAAGCAAACAACGCCTATGGACCAAAGGGGAGGAGAGTGGTAACTTTCTAAAGCTTGTTTCCATAAAAGAAGACTGCGATAAAGATGCGTTATTGGTATTTGCCAATCCTGTTGGACCTACCTGTCATACAGGAACAGATACATGTTGGGGGGGCGACAATGTTCAGTCTTTCGGCTTTCTATCTGAGCTGGAGTCAATTATTTCTTTAAGAAAAGAGAATGAAGAAGATAAAAATAGTTATGTCGCATCACTTTTCAGAAAAGGAATCAATAAAATCGCACAAAAAGTGGGCGAAGAGGCCGTAGAAACTGTTATTGAGGCAAAAGACAATAATGACGACCTATTTTTAAATGAAAGTGCAGATTTATTGTTCCACTATTTGATTTTGTTACAAGCAAAAGGTTACAAGCTTCAGGATATTGAAAGAACACTGATTGGACGACATCAGAAGGATTAGTAACGGTTTGGTGATGTAGGCCAAATGGTTTGCTAATTATGTTTGTTGATTCGGGAATCACCGCTTAAACGTTGCCTGACAATTGTGGCATTACCCTCATAGTTAAGTTCACTGTCACCAGAAGCATCTATATCAATAGTATTTGAAACGGATAGAAAAACCTCGCTATCGCCACTAAGCCTTGTGATTAGATTTTCGACCGACAAATCATAGTTCTGAACAAGGCTATTGCCACTAAGGCTTGCTTTCACATCATTTGCAAAACCGAATACGTCTGTCATGCTATCACCCTTTAGGTCTATAAACAGGTTATTGGCTTCGAGCTCCCCCATGAATTGACTATCTCCTGTTGCTTCAATGCTAATAGTATTGGTTTGTAAGGCATTATCAAGTTCAACCGAAGCATCCCCTGAAATTTTGAAGTTGGCTATTTCTCGTGTGGTGATGTACGCATTTAAGACAGCACGTCCTTTGATGTTGAGGTTGTTTTCTAACTTGATGACAAGTGAGTTTCCTTCTCTGGTCACTACGATTCTATCCTGCAAGTTTTCACTGGCTTCAATTTCGATTCGTTCTTCTGAATCTGAGAAAGTTACAAAGGCATTAAAATCTCCAGATAGTTCAAGGGTGTTGTACTCTTCAAAAACGTAACTTGTTGTTGAGGTCGTTTTCGATGCCCTTATAGATTCATTTTCGCATGAAGTAAAAATTATGCTAGCTATTATGAGCGAGTAAAAAACTGTTTTTGATTTCATTTTGAAAGATGTTTATATGATATAGATCGTTGTTTTTAAGGCAAGCGCTACCTCAAAACTTCCTAAACCCTTTAGGATAACCTTAAAAAATTTCTATTTAAAATGACCAAGAGTGCCTTACTCTATATAGGAGGTCGAAACCCAACGTAGTGGAATATGAAAGCTTTTTTTTCTACCATACTTGGTGTAGACCCTGTTATTTTCAGTGAAAACCCTTAGTGTATTGATTGATTGCCGTCTTTTGATTGAAGTATCCATTTAGTCCAATTTCTTTTTGTATCGATTTCTTCCCATGTTGAAGATGCCAAGCTTAACACCGATACCTCCTGAAAAGCCGTTGATACGGCGTATAGGGCTGTCGATCAATTCAATTCTACTTGAAAAACGATAAGTAATTCCTGCTTCTAACTGCACATATCTCGAGATGTTGAATAGGGCATTTATGCCAGGTTCCAATACAAACACGGCATCAAGATCATCTTCATCAATCTCAATATCTTCATCTCTTCTTACAGCATCACGGTCAATATAGCCTACCACTCCTGCACCGATTAGTACAGGGAACGATAGATTTACTCTTGACTTACTAAAAAAAATAGGTTCTAAATGCAGTCCGCCGTAAGCAGCAAAAAGATCTTCATTAATATTGTCGGCCACATTAAAAAGCTTTTGTTCAGAGTATAAAAACTTGCCTTCAAAGCCAACTTCAAATTGTTGATTGGCGACATAAGCCACTTTGAGCCCGCCAACATAGGTGTCTTTTCCTTCTATTTCACCATATCCAAGCCTGACACCCAAGTACACACCATGTACAACGTTTCTACGATCATTAAACGTAATGTATTCGTCATCGTCGTTTTGGGCAAATACCGAGATTGAAAGTAGTATGAGAAATACTGAGATAAATCTTTTAGGGTTGTTCATTGATGTGATTTTTGATTGATTACTTAATAGACAACAATATGTTTAAAAGGTTGCATGTAGGATGAAAAATTAATCATTGATGGTAACAATACCTTTTAATCCTTTAACGATAATCACTCCTTGTTTATCAGAACCATAAGAGGCCTTGATTTCGCGAAGCTTTCTTCCTTTGTCCAACATTTTGGAATCAACGTTCTCAAACGATTTTGGTAAACGTACGACGCCCTGTTCCAAGGTTGCGGAGAATTGATGTGAAAAACCGGCTACTCCTATCAAGATCTCAGAAGACTCTTGTTGTATCGACACCTCGGCTTTGGTAGCTTCGATTTTAGAAATTCTAAAATCGGCAATCTTCATAGTCAGGTCAACATCGGTCGTTAGGAGTTTGATTTCCAGCGCACTAAATTTTAGGTCGCCATAGACCGTACCTAATTCTTCAACCGAAATATCGTCTTTATTTGAATAGACCTCTAGGGAGTTTATGGCGTTAATGCTACTATTGGTACCGGTACTGTTCAATCTAAGACTTTTAGCGTTCTCCATATCCAAAGTTCCGTTTTTAATGTTGATGCTGGCGTAATTGAGATTTTTTGCGCGAATCTTTCCGAATTTCAGAATGATATCCGCTTTACCCAAATCATCATTTAACCAAAGATCACCATGTTCAATAAGTGCCCTTAAAGATCCGTTCCAATCTTCAACTACAACATCGCCAAAGCGATTGATAACCTTCAGTTTGGCCTTTTGCGGTAGAAACACCTCATAGTCTATCTGAACATGGCTACGATCCGTATCTATGGGGTTCGCGTTATTGAAAAAATCAGCAAACCATCCCGTATTTTTATTGGAGATTTCAGAAACCACAGAGATATAACCACTACTAGATTTAAACTTAGGGTTTACGCGACGCAATAAACTTTTGGCGTTATCTTTCTTTTTATGTTTGACCTTGATGGTAATTTTAATATAGACTTCATTCTTGTCCCACCCGGTAAGATTGATAGTTCCATATTTGTTCTCAAGGGTCAATTCACCTGTATCGTTCAGAGGAAATCGCTCTTCCACAGTTTTAGATACTCGCTCCTGGGCAGTTGTCAGCTGCACAGTGAACAGCAGCAAAACCATCCACAGGATTTTTTTATAAGGTGTATCCATATTCTTCTTCTTGTATTTTGGCATTGTTCAATTGCTCCAATAAATTTTCAATCAGTTCAATTCGTTTCTTGTAATTCGCAACTATGGCAGCTAAGACCTGTTCATTATCAAGATTGTTTTGCATTTCAAGTCGCAAAGTTTCATACTCGGCATCGAGTTCATCCATAAAGGACAAGAACTCATCTTTGTCATTGTCAGAAAGATTGGGATTGCTTTCAACCAACCGTACTTGATATGAAACCAAGTTTTTATAGTGCGTATCAATATCTAAAAGCTCTTTTGAAACATATTGGGTGTTTCCATTTGGATCACCCCCAGAAACTGCTATTGCAATAAAACTGCCAATACCTAATAGTATAAGCAGACTGGCAGCAATTTTTAACAATGGTGATTTCCAAAACGGAATCACTTTTGGTGTTTCATTTTCGAGTTCTACCGAAATGTTTGCCCAAAGTTTGGCGCGATCCGCTTTATGGTCATCAAACTGAGAGGCATGCTCACGAATATGTTTTTCAAAATTGTCCATTACAATTCGTTTATAATTTCAATTAATTTTTTCTTTGCTCTGTGGTATTGTGACTTAGAGGTTGAGGTCGAAATTCCCAATACCTCTGAGATTTCTACATGGTCATACCCTTCAATCAAGTATAAACTGATAATCTGTTTATAGCCTTCTGGCAGCCCTGCAATACCCAATTTCACTTTCTTGATGTCCACTGACTGGACTTCTAACGGTTCTTCTTCGGTCAAATGAAACTCATGGTCATCCATTGGCACCAAGGCAATTCGTTTGGCTTTTAAAAAATTGATGCTCTTATTGATGACGATACGTTTGAGCCAAGCCCCGAACGTACTTTCATATTTAAAACTGTTGAGGTTTTTGAAAGCATCAACAAAACTGTCCTGCACAATATCTTCGGCATCTTCTTTACTACCTAAAAAGCGCATGCTCACATTGTACATAGCATCTACGTAAAGCTCAAATAGCTCGTATTGTGCGCTGATATGGCCTTTTTTACACTTTTCTACAAGTGTCTTGTGCGTAAAACGAATTTCCTTTACCAAAAGGTGCTGTTAGGTTGATGTGTCTCTATAACTAAGGACAAAAGTAAACTTAAAGGGTTGCATCACAGTAAAAAAAACAAAGGAACACAATCCATTTAGTGCAAAAGTGGAATGGTCGTATGTATTGTTAATCATAAAATTTGTTCAGGATGCAACCCTTTATTTTTTGAGCTGTCCTTAAACGTTGAATACGAACAACAATCAAAATTCAATCAAAAAATGAACAAACAAAAAACAAAGAATGATTTCGCACGCCATGGCATATGGCTATTATGGTTGCTTTTCCTGATTACGGCAAGTGCCATGGGACAAGAGAACTATACCATTAGCGGCACGATTACGGACAAGAGCAATGGTGAAACCCTTTATGGGGCAACCGTATTTTTAAAGGGTACCACCATCGGTGGGGTTACCAATACATATGGATTTTTTTCCATTACGGCACCCGAGGGTGACTACTCTTTAAATATTTCCTATATCGGATTTCAGGAAACCAATGTTGAGGTCGCCTTATACAACAACCAAAAACTTGATTTTGAAATAGCAGAGTTGTCAACGGAGTTAGAGGAAGTTATCGTTACCGCAGAAGAACCTGAAAGGGCTATACTGCGCAAACCAGAAATGAGCGTTGCCAAAATGAACATTGCCACGGTCAAGCAAATGCCGGTCGTCTTGGGTGAGGTCGATATTTTAAAGTCATTACAAATGCTACCCGGTGTTGCCAATAATGGCGAAGGTACAGGAGGTTTTCACGTTCGAGGGGGAGCACAGGACCAGAACTTGGTACTGCTAGATGAGGCCATTATCTACAATACTTCGCACATGTTCGGTTTCTTTTCAGTTTTTAACGCCGATGCCATAAAAGACGTCAAATTGTACAAAGGTGGTATTCCTGCACGCTTTGGCGGTCGCGTATCCTCAGTGCTGGATATCCGTCAAAAAGACGGAAACACAAAAAAGTTTGCCGCTAGTGGCGGTATTGGTCTGATCTCAAGCCGACTGACATTAGAAGGACCCGTATTTGGTGAAAAAGGTTCCTTTTTAATTTCAGGTAGACGTTCTTATGCCGATGTGTTTTTGGCATTGGCGGGTGAAAGTAATAGAATCTCTTTTTACGATTTGAACCTTAAGACAAATTATGCCATAGACGCCAATAACAAGTTGTTTCTTTCAGGGTATTTTGGCAGGGATGCCTTCAAGTTGGGAGACACTTTTAACAGCAGTTATGGCAATGCCTCTGGTAACTTGCGTTGGAACCATATTTTTAATGACCGACTCTTTTCAAATTTTTCTGCGATCTTGAGTCGATATGATTATGATCTAGGTTTTGGCCAAGATGATTTTGAATGGAAATCTTCAATTACCAATTATAATTTGAAGTATGACTTCAAGTACTATTTGAGTGACAAATTTAAATTGGATTTCGGCGCCAATGGAATCTATTATGATTTTGACCCAGGACAACTGATTCCTACAGCTGATACATCACCAGTAAACCCGCTACAATTGGACCGTAAAAAAGCTGTTGAAGGTGGCCTATACCTGAATGCGGAACACGAACTGACACCAAAGTTAACAGCTCAATACGGCTTACGTTACAGTGCTTTTACCCGATTGGGCGGGCAAGCATTGGTTGACTATGACAATAATCAACCGGTGGTATACAACGAGAGACTAGGTATTTATGAACGGGGTACGGAAATAGGGGAGACCAATTTTGATAAAGGTGATGCAATTGAGACTTTTGGAAATTTGGAACCAAGGGTTTCACTGTCATACTTGCTAAATGAAAAGGCCTCGGTAAAAGCGGGCTACTCTAGAACGGCGCAGTACATACACCTCTTATCGAATACATCGTCGGTAACCCCATTGGATGTTTGGACCCCAAGTGGCAAGTTTATAAAACCGCAATTGTCAAACCAATATGCGGTTGGATATTTCAGAAACTTTAAGGACAAGGCCTATTCTATGGAAGTAGAGGCCTATTTTAAGAATGTGGACAACAGGATTGATTACATTGATGGCTCTGACCTAATAGGACAAAATACTATTGAGACTGAAATCTTGAATGGTGAGATGCGGGCCTATGGCTTGGAGTTTTTACTGCGAAAGAATGAAGGTGATTTCACAGGATGGCTGGCCTACACCCTTTCAAAATCTGAACAGCGTACCCCCGGCGGCACCGCAGGTGGACCAGGAATTAACAATGGCGACTGGTACAATACCTTTTTTGACCGTACCCATGACATATCCGTTTCTGGAGCCTACCGATTGAATGATAGCTTTAGTTTTGGGGCCAACCTAGTGTTTCAAACTGGTCGTCCGGTAACATACCCTAACGGGCAGTACGAATATGAGGGGCTTTCAATAGCCAGTTACGCTGCTAGAAATTCAGATCGTTTACCTGCATATCATCGCATGGACCTTTCGCTGACCTATAGACCTAAAAAGAACAAGACAAGAAAATGGAAAAATGAATGGGTCTTAAGTATCTATAATATTTACAACCGTAAAAATGCTGCTTCTGTCTCATTTGGACAGAATGTGGAGACTGGGGCCAACGAAGCTACAAGAACAGCAATTTTTGGGATGGTCCCATCAATCACATCAAACTTTAAATTCTAACAAATGAAACGATATTTTATATACTATATGATTTTAGTATGGGCCGCATTGACCTCTTGTGAAGATGTCATCGATGTACCTGTACAAGATGGGCCTACACGTCTGGTGGTGGAAGCTTCCCTTGATTGGGAAAAAGGAACTGCAGGAAATGTTCAAACAATTAATTTAAGAACATCAACTCCGTTTTTTGACAAGAATAAGGTGACAGCCGTGACCGATGCTGTGGTAGTTGTCACCAATGACAACAATGGTGAGCAGTATGTTTTTGCCCATCAAAGCAACGGTGAATACTTAACAACAGGGTTTGAACCTGTCATTGGCCAATCATACACTCTTCAGATTGACTATGACAATGAACGATACACAGCAACAGAAACGTTGACTAGTGTGGCCGAGATCACCAATGTTTTTCAAGATGTTGAAGATGGTTTTGATGAAGAAGAACTTGAAGTTCATATCGTTTTTGACGACCCTATTGAAGAAGGGAACAATTACTTGTTCAAGTTTCAACGCAGAGGGGATTTGCTTCCTGAATTAGAAGTCGCCGAAGATGAATTTGTAAATGGCAACGAAATTGATTGGTGGTACGAAATTGAAGAGGACGAGGATAAAAATGTGCTACCATTTCAGCCAGGGGATATCATTGATATTGAAATGTATGGTATTTCGAGACCTTACTATGAGTATATCAATATTCTCGTAGATCAACTGGGTGGTGTGGGACTTTTTGAAGCGACCCCAGTTGCCGTCAAAGGAAACTGTATCAATGAAACAACCCCGGACAACTATGCCTTTGGATACTTTAGATTGACCGAAGTAGTTCGGACCAGTTACACTTTCGTGGAGGAAAACCAAGAATAAACAATTTAGGTTGGATTGATGTGTCGAAGATGCCGGGTTTCTAGAGCTCGGCATTTTTGTATTGCTGAAAATCCAATCATTTTCTTGTTGACCAGGGGACATCAATTTACATTACCACCAAACCACAAAAAGCTTTTCTAGGGCACCGTCTTGCCTTTTGACCCAGACCATGGGGGCATTTTCTTTGAGCATTCGCATATTGATATCGAGTAAGGTTTCGTAGTGTGAACTATAATGACGTTCGGCAGTTGGGGCAATGATCCATTCGCGTTTCGATGGAATATAGTATTCATTGCCTTTAAATTCCTTTGAGTTGAAATCTTCAAAATGAATCCACTTACCTACAATACAGTTTTTGTTCAACGGACGTATCGAAACTTTTTCATTGTTGTAGGGAACAAACAATTGGGTTTTAAAACAAGCCTCTTGTACAATTTGATTCGGATTCAACCGTAAAATTTCGAGTTGCTGAATCAAAGCATCGGCATATAGCAATGGAAACTGCTTTTCTTTGAGCTTATCTAGCTTAGTGTAGAACATATCTCGTTTGTTTGGCCCCATTAAGCTATGTATGGGTTCCGAGATTTCAGGATTGACTATGTAAAATTTATAGGCCAGTTCTACATGGTGTATGGTGTTTTTACGTCTGTTTTGTATGATAAAATCTAATTCTCCCAATCGGATCTTCTCCTGGTCGACCAATACATTTTTAGCAATGATTGTCCAATTTTCCGATAGCGTTAAAAGTTGTGCACATACTTCCTCCATTTGATGCCCAAGTCGCAAGTTTTCGTTTAAAGCATCTGGTTTGAAATTGACCAAATCTAAATTTGGAAACTCAAACTGGCTTACCCCAAATTGCTCTTTCAACCATAAAGGAGATGTGTTGTAAAAACCAAAGCACAATTCGTTGTCCATAGCTACAAACTTAAACGAAACCGTTAAGTTTTCTTTAAAGCAAGGTACAACAGATGAGAATGTATTAAATTTATCTGATGGCTATGAATTTGAGAAATGGATTTCGTTTTACTCCTTACGAAGCTCCTAACGTATCTCCGTTTGAAAAACTATTTGAGATTTTTCAAGAATTGATTACCCATACTTCTGGCGATTTTGATGAAGCCATTGATTGGTTACGTGAACTGGACAAGGAGTATGAGCTGACCGATGAAGACTATACCATTGAAGACTTTATTGAAGATTTGAAGGCCAAAGGGTATATACGAGAAGAGTTTGAAGATGGAGATGGTCAGATGGATGAAACAGGAGAAGATGGAGAAGATGGCGGTGGCAAGGGAGCCATATCAATTACTGCCAAATTGGAACGAATGATTCGTCAGCGAGCTTTGGATCAGATTTTTGGTAAAATAAAGCGTAGCGGTTCAGGTAATCATAAAACTGGAAAATCGGGTAGGGGAGATGAGCATACGGGTGAGTTTCGTGAATATCGTTATGGCGATGGCCTTGAGCGAATCTCAATGACCGAGAGCCTCAAAAACGCCCAAATCAATCACGGTATCGGTAACTTCATGTTAGATGAAAACGATTTGGTGGTTGAAGATACCCAGTACAAGGCCCAAATGAGTACCGTCTTGATGATTGATATCAGCCATAGTATGATCTTGTATGGTGAAGACCGTATTACACCAGCAAAGAAAGTAGCGATGGCTCTAGCCGAATTGATAACCACGCGTTATCCAAAGGACACTTTAGATATTCTGGTATTTGGTAATGATGCCTGGCCCATATCGATAAAAGAACTTCCTTACCTCAAAGTGGGCCCATATCACACCAATACCGTTGCCGGTTTGCAGTTGGCCATGGATATGCTCAGGAGAAAGCGCAATACTAACAAACAGATTTTTATGATTACTGACGGCAAGCCCAGTTGTCTACGTTTGCCCAATGGCGAATATTATAAGAATAGCGTTGGTTTAGACGATTATATTGTCGAAAAATGTTACGCTATGGCATCACAGGCAAGAAAGTTGCATATACCTATCACTACCTTTATGATAGCCCAAGATTCATATTTGATGCAATTTGTTCGTGAGTTTACACAAGCAAACAAAGGCAAGGCATTTTATACTGGTTTGAAAGGTTTGGGTGAAATGATTTTTGAAGATTACGAAAACAATAGGAGAAAAAGAATAAAGTAAAGCGCTATACTAAGTAGAAATCAAGATATAAAATATCTGTTTTTACTTTATTACTATCGATTTAGAGGAAACATGAATACAGAAAACATCAAAACTCTGGGCCAACTAAAGGCATCAGGCTATCAATCAAAAAGCATTAAAGACGAACTTCGAGACAATTTGATTGTGAAGATCAAAGCGAAGGAGAGTGTTTTTGAGGGTGTATGGGGGTATCAAAACTCGGTAATACCTGAACTGGAACGAGCCATCTTATCACGGCACAATATTAATTTACTAGGTTTAAGGGGTCAGGCGAAAACACGATTGGCGAGATTAATGGTCAATTTATTGGATCAGTTCATTCCCGTAGTACAAGGTTCAGAAATCCATGATGACCCTTTGCGGCCACTTTCACGATATGCCATAGAGCTCATAAAAGAACGCGGTGATGAAACACCGGTAACTTGGTTGCACCGTGATGACCGATTTTATGAAAAATTGGCAACGCCTGATGTAACCGTTGCTGATTTGATCGGTGATGTGGATCCCATTAAAGCGGCAAATATGAAATTGTCATATGCAGACGACCGGGTAATACATTTTGGTATGATTCCCCGAGCTAATCGCTGTATCTTTGTCATCAATGAACTACCTGATTTACAGGCTCGTATTCAGGTTTCGCTATTCAATATTTTACAGGAAGGGGATATTCAGATTCGGGGATTCAAACTACGATTGCCATTGGATCTTCAATTTATCTTCACGGCGAATCCTGAAGACTATACCAATCGCGGAAGCATTGTTACCCCCTTAAAAGATAGAATTGGCTCGCAGATATTGACGCACTATCCTGAAGACCTTGAAACCGCAAAGCGAATTACAAAGCAAGAGGCAAAGCTTGATGAGCGACAATCGGGCGTGGTATATGTGCCAGAACTTGCAATGGATTTGTTGGAGCAGATCAGTTTCGAAGCTAGGAACAGTGAATATGTAGATGCCAAGAGTGGGGTAAGTGCACGTATGAGCATTACGGCATTTGAAAATTTATTGAGCACGGCAGAACGTCGCATTCTACTATCTGGCGAATCTGAGACAGCAGTACGGATAAGTGATTTTATGGGAGTGGTACCGGCAATCACCGGAAAAATCGAATTGGTTTACGAAGGAGAGCAAGAAGGCGCCGGTTTTGTGGCCGAAACCTTGATTGAAGAAGCCATCAAGACCTTGTTTCCCAGTTTATTTCCTAAAATAAATAAGCTCGAGCGTAAAGATGCAGAAACGCCTTATGACGAATTGGTGTCGTGGTTCTTTGATCAAGAAGGTTTTGAGCTTTTTGACGAAGATTCGGATAAAACATACCGTAAAAAGTTGGATTCCATTGCACCTTTAAACCATTTGTTGAAAGAACACCAGCCCGATTTGGACAAAAAAGGCAGCTATTTCATCAAAGAATTGGTGTTATGGGGACTTGTAGCACATAAGAAATTGAGCAAATACCGTATGTCTGACGGTGTTCGTTTCAAAGATTTGTACGGCAGCTATATTAGCGGGCTTTAGTTTTCCAGTAAGTGAGTATAAGGAATCAGTTATCGGTAGTAAGTATTAAACTGTTGATAGTTCGTTCGAAGTGCTAAGCTTTAAGACAGAACGTCATGGGTTGGATATTCATCTTTTAATTTTCATCTAACATCTAGTGCCTTTTAATAGGATACACTTTGAAGAAGGTCAGACTGCGCCATAGCCACTCCAACGGTCCGTAACTATAGTGTTTGAGCCATAGTTTACTAAGCCACATTTGAATGGCAATGACAACAATCGCGATGAGAAACGCGATGCTATTCGGTATTTCAGCCAGATACCCAAGCCCCCATCCGAAGAAAATGAAAGTCCCCAGTATGCTTTGCGCGACGTAGTTGGTCAATGCCATTTTTCCATAAGGAATAAAATGTTCAAAAAACCTTTTGGACTTTGGCTTTTGATAAAGTATGGTAAAAAGAGCTACTATTAATACGGTAAGGGCAAAATTCGCCAAATCAAAAAATGTTAATCCGAACATTGCTGGCCAAGAATTAAAGTCAACATCAGGCCCCATAGAAGCGAAAACTCCGACGACACCAATAACTGAAACACCTAATAAAATTAAGGCGCTTATCCACATATTTTTTATCAGCTTTTTTTTCTTGAGGTAGTTTTTAAAGAACTCCATACGGCCCATGACCAATCCCAATAAGAAAAAGGCAAATGTCAAATACCCTCTTGAAAAAGTGCCAAATTGAAATTCAGCCTTATTGATGTTGCCTTCAATGGCATTGGCAGAAAGTACTTCGGTAAGGCTTCCAGTCTTTAACAGCTCAAAATATTCAAGCACCCAAGGAGCTTCTGGTCCCATTTCTTGCTGAATGAACAACCCACTACCTTGGGTAAAATAAAAGACCAAATATCTTCCCAACCCTAAAAAGAGCAATACCACAATACCAAAAATCCACTTGTTTTTCACATTGTAAAAGGGAATCAACAGCACGCCCAATACGGCATACAAGGTTAAAATATCACCACGATAGAACATACTGTGTACAAAGCCTATAGCAAAGAGCAGTATCAAGCGCCAGAAAAAACGAAGACCAAAGTACCCGCCACGCTTTTTGCCATTATCCATTTGAATAAAAAAGCTGATACCAAATAAGAATGAGAACAATGCAAAGAATTTACCCCTAAGAAAAAAACCAACGAGACCGTCTGCAATTCGGTCAATTAGATATGGATTCATAGCTTCAACCGCTGCCGGTGGGGTGGGTGCGGCAATAAAGTTTTCTAACATATGGCAAAAAACAATTCCCGCTAGGGCAAAGCCTCTTAAGGCATCTACAATTTCAATTCGTTTAAAGGGTGTTGGGGTATCAATGGTTGATGACATGCAATGATAGGTTTGAAAGGTTGATTTTTTAACGTCGGTTACTTGGCATAAGACGCTGTTATATAGTGACTTGTTACATTTTTAACTCGAAATTTTTAAATTTTTTTCAAAATAACTGAGAAGCTGTAACAAAGAACAGGTTGTTTCAATCTTGTTTTCACATGGATTCGTGTTTAGTTTGGTATCGTCAAATGACTATTACTTACTGGTTACCTGATGAGTGATATAATGGGACTTGGGTAATGGTTGTTTTTGTTATTATTACATTGCCCTTAATAACCCCATGGCTCCAATCTGACTACAGTGAGTTTTAACTGGGAGAAATACGCATACGGATTGATTTTGGTCATTGGTATACTTTAAGAAAAAAGACCGGCTCTAGCAGTATCTCTTGATCTCATATCATTGCTTTTTTGTATTTTGAGCAAAAGCACAGACTTTTGAGCACTTGGTTGTATACACTTCTTTTGATTCTTGGCATTTATCTCGTCATTAGCTTGGCGCTGTACTTTTTGCAAGACTACCTTTTGTTCAAACCAGAAAAACTGCCCAAAGAGTTTCAGTTCCATTATGAGAATCAAGAAACTGAAGAGTATAATATTGAAACGCGCGACGGTGCTGTTATCAACGGATTGCGCTTTAAGGCCAAAGAACCTAAAGGGGTGGTTTTTTACCTAAAGGGAAACTCTAAAAGCATCAAAGGTTGGGGGAAGTTTGCCGTAGATTTCACAAGACATGGTTATGACGTTATTATGGTTGATTACCGAGGATTTGGTAAAAGTACGGGGAGAAGAACCCAAAAGGCTGTCAAACGTGATATGCAGGTGGTGTACAACAAAATCAAGGAAAAGGTCGCAGAGCGCTATATCATTCTCTATGGACGTTCTTTAGGCTCTGGTTTTGCAACAAAATTGGCGTCGATGAACAATCCCCGAATGTTGATTCTTGATGCGCCATATTATAGCTTGAGCAAAGTTGCCAAAAAGTATATTCCGTTCATGCCCCTGTCTTTATTGATCAAGTTTCCGATGCCTACGTATAAATGGCTTAAATATGTTCAATGCCCGATACATATTATACACGGTACCGATGATCGTTTGATTCCCTATAAAACCAGTGTGAAGCTCTCACGTATTCGGCCCAAGAGTACCATGTTGCACACGGTTATCGGTGGCGGACATAAAAACCTGAATACCTTTGAGTCATATCATAAGATGCTCTCTGATATTGTAAATTCAAGACCAAAAAAAGTGAATTTAGAAGGTTCGAGCATTAATGTAAAACATTCCTCAAAACCGAGTAATGCGAAAGTTTAAACGCTTAGGACTTGTTCTTTTTTTATTTTATCTTTTATTGGTGAGCATGTTATATTTATTGCAAGAAAAATTTTTGTTTCTTCCCTCTGAGTTGCCACAAGACTATTCCTATCAATTCACGGAGCCTTTTGAAGAGTTTAATTTGACCGCCAAAGATGGCGCACTATTAAATGCTATTCACTTTAAAAGAGAGGGTGCGAAAGGCGTCATTCTTTATTTTCATGGTAATGCGGGCGATTTGTCACGTTGGGGTGAAATCGCAACATATTTTGCACAATTGCAATATGATGTCATTATCATGGATTATCGAACCTATGGAAAGAGTACGGGTAAGTTGAGTGAACAGAACCTTTTTGAAGATGCCCAAATGTTTTATGACCACACACTGCGTTACTATTCTGAAAATGAAATCATTGTCTACGGACGTTCACTGGGTACAGCGATTGCTACACGTCTAAGTTCTCAGAATAAACCTTCTAAGCTAATTCTTGAAACACCATTTTACAATTTATATGACGTAGCAAAAAGTCGTTTTCCGTTTTTACCTTTAAAGGTTTTGTTGAAGTATAAGTTCGAATCTAACGAACATATTAAAAAGGTAACCTGTCCCATCACTATTTTTCATGGAACAGACGACAGTATTGTGCCTTATGAATCAGGCAAAAGTCTATTTGCTGAAATCACCTCGAAAAAGAAATTCATCACTATAGATGGCGGTGAACATAACAATCTTAGTGATTTTTCGACTTACCAGAAGGCCATAGGAGAGGTTCTTTTAATCAAATAGTTTTGAAGATAGATAGCGATCTCCACGATCACAGACAATAGAAACGATAACGCCTTCTTTCATCTGCTTGGCCAAACGCAGTGCAACCGTAGCTGCACCACCACTGCTCATTCCAGAAAAAATTCCTTCTTCTTTGGCCAAACGATTGGCCATGGTCGCCGCGTCTTTTTCGTTGACATATAAAATATCGTCCACTTTTTTAGCATCAAAAATACTCGGTACGTAAGCTGGTGACCATTTTCGAATACCGGGTATCCGTGCCCCCTCTTCAGGTTGTACCCCAATGATTTGAACAGTGGGATCTTGTTCTTTCAAAAAGGTTGAAGTTCCGGTAATGGTACCTGTTGTTCCCATACTTGAAACAAAATGGGTGATCGTACCTTGGGTATCCTTCCATATTTCAGGTCCCGTTGATGCGTAGTGGGCTTTCCAATTATCGTCGTTCCCAAATTGGTCGATCATAATAAAACCATCGTTTTTCACCTTTTTCTCAGCATAATCGCGGGCACCTTCAATGCCTATATCTGAAGAGGTCAATGTGACTTTGGCGCCATATGCCCTCATGGTCTGTACACGTTCAACGGTAGCGTTTTCGGGCATGACCAGTTCAATGGACAATCCATAACTTCGTGCCACCATCGCTAAGCCGATACCGGTATTTCCACTGGTAGCTTCAATAAGTTTGGAGTCTTTGGTGAAATCGCCACGTTCAAATCCGCTACGGATCATATTCAGGGCAGGTCGGTCTTTTACACTACCCCCTGGATTATGTCCTTCAAGTTTAAAAAGCACTTTTACTCCGTGATTGGTGTTTAATACCCTTGATTCGACAAGCGGTGTATTACCTATAAGATCTAAAACTGATTTAACCATTGGTAGCGGTCTTTATTTTTATTTCTGGAATATGGAACACTTTAGAATTTGCTGGTATGGATGAGGTCACCCATGCATTACCACCAATAATTGAATTTTCACCGATGACCGTTTCCCCACCCAAAATTGTAGCGTTGGCATAGATGGTCACATTTGATTCGATTGTGGGATGCCTTTTGGTCTCTTTCAATGACTTTGCTACATATAAAGCCCCCAAGGTAACGCCTTGATAGATTTTTACGTAATCTTTTATTACTGCTGTCTCGCCAATGACAACACCTGTGGCATGATCGATAAAAAATGATTTGCCAATGGTTGCACCCGGATTGATATCCACCCCAGTTTGTCGATGTGCATACTCGGTCATCAAACGTGGCACAAGGGGAAAACCTGCTTTATAGAGCACATTGGCCAAACGATAGATCGCTATAGCATAAAAGCCAGGGTAAGCCATGTAAACCTCTTGAATTGATAGTGATGCAGGGTCACAATTCAGAATGGCCTCAGCATCCAAGTTTAATTGTTCTAATATTGAAGGTAGATTGGCCACATAATTTTCCCAAATCTTCGTACAGGGTTTATGGGTTTCCCAACAGGCCAGATTGACCAATTCATCAAACTGCCTTTCAAGTTTTTCAAGATGGGTTTCTACATCGGTATTGATATCGAAAAGGGTGTAAAACAAGGTGTTGGTGAAATCTTCTGTTTTGCTTTTTAACCTATAGTCTAAATAGGGTTGTTTTTTATGCTGCTTTAATTTGGCTATGATTTCTTGTGTGTTCATTGGAATATGGACTAAAAGAAACCAAAAATAGCCATAATGGAAAAGTGAATCACCCGTCTAATGGTTAACTTTAACCTAAATTGATAATAATTTGTGATATGGCAGATAGTGTTACCAAAGAAACATTCGCTTTTTTAAAAGAATTGGAGAACAATAACAATCGTGATTGGTTCAATGCGCATAAGACTGAGTTCAATGCACACCAAGATGAGACCAAAATGTTTTTCAATTTGGTTTTGGAGGACTTGAACAAACACGACCAGATTGAGAAAATGAAAATGTTCCGTATTTATCGAGACGTTCGTTTTTCAAAAGATAAAAGTCCTTACAAAACACAATTCGCATGTTCTTTTTCTCGAGCAGGAGTTGAACGTAGGGGAGGACGCTTTATTTGTTTGAAACCAGGTGAAACTTTTATAGCTGCGGGATTTTGGGCCCCTAACAAAGACGACTTATTGCGTATTAGAAAAGAATTGGAACTTGATGCTTCAGAGTTTCGAAAGGTGATTGGTGACAATGTTTTTAAAGGCATATGGGGCGAACTTGAGGGCGAAGCGGTGAAGACGGCGCCAAAAGGGTTTGATAAAGAGCACCCAGATATCGATTTGATTCGTCAAAAGCAGTTTATATTCGTTCGAAGTTTTTCTGACAAAGAAGTACTTTCAAAAGGATTTGCTGGGCAGGTCGACGACTCATTTAGGGCCATCACACCTTATTTTGATTTGATGAGCTCTATTTTAACCACCAATCTCAATGGCGAATCTTTAATAGGCTAACTGTTTATTCTCTAAAAGCTGCAATTGATCCTTTAACCTCTTGATGACCATGTTCATCATTCGTTTATTGAGGGCTGAAGAGTTTTGAATGTACACCTCATATTCTTCGACCGTGAACTGGCCAATCACCATACCTTTTAGTGAATTGCGAAACTTGATGTCTTTTTGGATCGACTTTTCAATGTATTCCAACCGTTTTTCAGCTGAAAGTTCATAAAACGCATTTTTGTGCTTTCTGATATAGTTTTTGAAAACTGCAATGAACAGGTCATTTTGCATTTTCAGCACAGGTCGAAGTGTTTCGTTCTGAAAACGTTCTTCGTTGCCCATCATGTCATTTAGCTGTGTCGTCTTGATATCAGGTCGAATTTTAAGTAGATTTATTGACCTCTCCTCCATGGCTCATGTAGTTTATATAAAATTACGTTTTGTGCCTATCGAATATTTATGAGTGGCAAGTAGTTGTCAACTTCTTATAAACAAAAAAGACTGCCTCTTTTGAAGACAGTCTTTTTGATAAGTTACTTACTATTATTTACTCTCTAAAAATGTTTCAAATGATTTAATTTCAAGAGGTTGCTTTTTAAGATATTTTGTTTTAAGCTTTGCAAAGTCATCTTTGGCCTTTGAAAACCGTTCTGAAATCATGGCTAAATTCTCAAGCTCCGAATCAGAGGGTTTGTCATAACTCGATGCCAACTTACTGTAAAGGTCGGCCATTTTTTCACGTAATTGCGGTTCTGCCGAACCTACATAGTTATCACCGGTGGTGATGACCAAGGTTTCTTTGAGCTCATTCAGTTTTGATATGGTCTTTGCGTCTTCGTTGGTTTCCGCACTTGCCAAGATTTCATCAAGTTCATAAACCAAATATGCCAGTTCTTGCGTCATATCATACAATTGCATGGTAGTCATATTCTTCTGTTCCCTGTCGGTTTCATTCAATGGAGACTTTTCATCATAAACAAGGTTAAAGTCATGTTCAAATGTCTCTTTACCTTTTGTGATCACAGCTTTATAAGTGCCAGCCGGAACTTGTGGAGAAGTAAACCCACCAAAACTAAAGGTTTTTCCCTTGGCCACTTTTGGTTGTTTACGGGTATAATTCCAATTGACAATATTGATTCCTTTTGACTTACCAGGACCTAATTCAGCGATTTGATTTCCGTTCATATCTTGTATTTCCATCTTCATTTTTCCGAACGTATGCCTTTTTTTAAGGTAATACTTCAATTGTACGTCTTTGGTCTTATTGTTACCAACGAACTGGGTTTCTGCACCGAAACTTCCTGAAAACCCACTGCTTTCATCAATTGCAGTATCTGTAGTTTCAAAAAAGTGCAGATTTTTGGTCAAAACGTCTTCATTGATATCCCGCAGCGGCGAAATATCATCAATTATAATGACCCCACGGCCATGTGTGCCCATGACCAAATCATTGGTGCGTTTCTGCAAATCAATAAAATGTACGGCCACGGAGGGCATATTATTGGTAAACTTTTTCCAGTTTTTCCCGCCATCCATTGTAATGTACAATCCAAATTCAGTCCCTAAGAACAATAAATCAGGATTGACATAATCCTCTTGAATGTTACGGGCAAAACCCATGACGTCATCGGTAATGATGTTTGACCAAGTTTTGCCAAAATCAGTGGTTTTATAGGCATATGGATTTTTATCGTTCATGGTATGACCGTCAAAGACAGCATAGGCGGTACCCTTGTCAAAGGTACTGGCTTCTATATGATAACACCACGTATTCTTCGGAAGGCCATTGATGTTGCCAACGGTATTGGTCCAGGTTTTTCCACCATCTTGTGTGACCTGAACATTACCATCATCAGTACCTACCCATATCACTTTCTCATCCTTGGGTGATTCGGCAATCGTGAATATGGTGGTGTGGTTTTCAGCACCTGAATTGTCCATCGATAGGCCACCTGAGTCTTCTTGATTTTGCTTTGTGGGGTCGTTTGTGGTCAAATCAGGTGAAATAACGGTCCAACTGTCACCCATATTCTCTGATTTGTGTAAGTATTGGCTACCCATATAAAAACGGTCAGGTTGGTGTGTGCTAATGGCCATTGGTGCGTTCCAGTTCCAACGTAGGTCTTGATATTTGGCGTTGGGCAGAGGTTGAACCGTTTTACTCAGATTACGCTCAACGTCATAGCGCCAAACATTGTCGGCTCCCTGCATTTCAGAGTAAATGATATTTTTTGTTGGATGTTTCAATACCCTGAACCCATCACCGTAGCCGACGGAGTTCCAGTCCCTCGCTTCAACACCGCCCGGGGATGATGAAGGGCCCCACCAAGAACCATTATCTTGTAGACCACCATAAACGTTGTAGGGTTCGGCATCATCTACACTTATGTGATAAAATTGTGAAAGCGGTAGGTTCTCAACAATTTCCATGTTGGTACCCCCATCCCAAGTTCTGTAAACACCGCCATCGGTGCCTACATACATGATATCTGAATCTTTGATACTGAAGGCAATATCATGGATATCTGAGTGCATATTGCCCAAACTTTTAAAGGTTTTTCCGCCATCTCGTGATATGGAGCCACTGAGGCCGCCTTTGACCACTACATCTTCATTTCTGGGGTCGACCACTATTCGTGAGAAATAGAATGGGCGCACGGTAATGCCAAAATCATTGTTCAACTGTTCCCATGAAGCCCCTGAATCATTGCTTCTGTATAAGCCCTTTCGCTCCTTTTTTTCGGCTTCTATGACAGTATACAACACTTTGGGATTGGATGGTGCTATGGCAATACCCAAACGGCCCAATTTACCCTCAGGAAAACCATTGTGGATTTTTTGCCATGTTTTGCCACCATCAGTGGATTTGTAAAGAGCACTGTTTGCACCTCCTGATTCAAAAGACCACCCTGTTCTTCGAAATTCCCACATCGAAGCGTATAATACATTTGGATTGGTAGGATCCATTGCCAAATCAGCGCAGCCCGTCTTTTGATCGATGTACAATATTTTTTCCCAAGTTGATCCGCCATCAGAAGATTTGAAGACTCCACGCTCTTCATTATCACCCCAAAGGGCTCCAAGTACTCCAACGTAGATTTCATTTGAGTTATTGGGATTCACTATTATGTTAGCGATTCGTTCAGATTGCGCGAAACCTAGTTTTGTCCAATTTGAACCTCCATCAACCGACTTATACAATCCATCACCTACCGACACACTATTACGGGTCCAGGTTTCACCTGTACCGACGTAAATAGTTTTGTCGGGGTCATTGGGGTCTAGTTCTATAGCACCTATGGATTGGCAATATTCATCAAAAATGGGATTGAAACTGAGTCCGGCATCGTTTGATTTCCAGACACCTCCGCCAGCACTACCGGCATAAATAATTCTGCTGTTTGTGGGGTGTACCTCCATATCATTGATTCGGCCACTCATTAATGCGGGACCGATATGTCTGGCAGTCATATCACCAAAAAGTGCTTTGCCCTCTATGGACTCGAGGGTTTGCGCCATTGAAGAAGTAGTTATACCTATGCCTAACACAAAACCTAATAAAAGTATTCTTTTCATTTTGAATTAAATTTTAAAAGAAAAAGCACCTAAGAATAAGTGCCTTTTTCATGTGTTGGTTATTTTTCTTCCTTGGCCATTTCTTCTGGGAAAGCAAATGCGCTTGCCTCAATGTTCGGATTCAGCTCTATCGTATCAATGGTGATGGGTTGCGATTGACCGTCTTTAACCCCTTGGCTCATTGAGAAAGGGAAGTACAGCCCTTCTACCTCTTGATAGTCGCTCATGGTGGTTTCAGACATTTTCCCCTTCATGGGACCACTTTTAATCTCTGATTGTACGGCGATAGGAACAAAATTTTCGGTATCAAAAAAGTAAAAAGAAACATCATCTTCTTGATTTCCATCAACAGTAATGGGCTCTTTGGTCAATTTTATTTTAAAGGTTTCTGCACCGTCGATAGTCTCTTTTCCAATCAATTCAACCGTATAGCCCTTTTCTTTATAATCCATGAAGGAATCAGGAAAATCATTGGTTTCCAATTTAAAATTCGCGGTCTCCTCTGCATCACTTTTTTCAGCCTTCATGGTCATGAAATTATGACTCCATAAAGTTTCACCATCAAATACGCCTTGTTTGATTTCTTTGCCTTGAAATGAGATCAAGGTCATTTGACGACCATCTTTCATTTGGTAAATCTCTAAAGGTATTTCCATACCTTGTTGGTTTACTTTCGCGGTCATCTTCATACCTGTTATGTTTTTCCAATTGTCGATACCTCCAGTGTTTTCAAAGTAATTATCAATAATTTCATCAGCTGTCTGCGCTTGAACTGAAATTGCAACCGTAAAAATTAACAGTGTAAAAATCGATTTTAAAGTTTTCATTTTCTGTGTTTTTATTAGAATTAGCTATAAGTCTTAAAGTTATAGATATTGTTACATTTATTTAGTGCGTTTTGGTAATAATTACAAAGGAACAAGCAATTGGTCCATGAGCTAAATCCGTTATATTTACAAGAAAGGACTTAACAATGAAATTTGGTAAAACAGACCATCCAGAACTGATTGATTTTACTTTTCCGGTCGACCACCCTGACACACAAGTAGTATTGAACAATTACAAAAGTAAAGAGACTACAAAAGTATTTGTTGGTTGTGCTAAATGGAACCGTCAAGACTTGAAGAACTTTTACCCAAGAGGTACAAAAGATGAATTACAATACTATTCAAGCCAGTTCAATTCAATTGAACTGAATGCAACTTTTTATAGAATTTTTCCAGCTGAAACCTATCAAAAGTGGTATGATAAGACTCCTGCTGACTTTAAGTTTTTTCCAAAGATGACCAATGAAGTCAGTCATTTGAGACGAATGAACGATAAGGTTTATGAAATTGCCGATAGATATCTTGAGGTTACCTCACTTTTAAAAGATAAGCTGGGCACAATTTTTTTACAGATGCACAACAACTTTGGCCCTAAAAATTGGGATAGGGTAGTGCGTTTTGTAGAATATTGGCCTAAAGAGTTTCCTTTGGCCATGGAGTTCAGGCATACCGATTGGTTCAATGATGAAAAGGTAGCACAAGAACTGTATCATTTGTTGCAAGAAAACAATATTGCCAATATATTGGTTGATACAGCTGGTCGTCGTGACATCATGCATATGCGGCTGACCAACAACGAAGCTTTTGTGCGTTATGTTGGGGCGAACCACGAAAGTGACTATTCACGATTAGATGATTGGGTCACCAAGCTTGAAGATTGGAAACTCAAAGGCTTGAAGAATATTCATTTTTTTGTACATCAGAACATGGAATTGGAATCTCCGTTATTATCTGCATATTTTATTGACAAATTGAATAAAAATCTTGACGAAGATCTTCAAATTCCTAAAACTTTAAATTCAAATCCACCGACGCTTTTTTAAACGTATATCTAACCTAATTTTGTAGGAAAAAGATATGCGATTCCATACTAGAAAATGGGTGAAGCCCGAAGACTTAAACGCCAATGGCACTTTGTTTGCTGGTAAAGTATTGGCTTGGTTAGACGAACAAGCAGTAATATATGGTATCATTCAACTAGAGAACAAACGGGTTGTCACCAAATATATGTCTGAAGTAAATTTCATGAGTACTGCGGTTCAAGGCGATATCATTGAAATTGGTATCGAAGTGGTCAATTTTGGTAAAAGTTCGTTGACATTGAACTGTGAAATCCGTAACAAGATGAACCATGAGACCATTGTCACCGTTGACAATGTGATTTTGGTAAACCTAGATGAATATGGTAAACCAAAGCCACATGGTAAAACCAAAGTTGAATATGTAAAAGACCGTTTAGATAAACAAGAGGTGTAAGTCTTATGCACTTTGAAGTTGTTTGGCTTCAATATAAGATGTGACTTATAGTTATATTATTTAGCTAAAATACAGTTATTTAAAAAGCTTTATTTCAACTTTTACATTACTTAAATAAATTATGACCTCTGTATTGGAATCTTAGAGCTGACAATCGCCAATGTTGGTGAATGATATGGAACAGGCACTTTTGTCACGAGGTTTTTCAAACATTAAAAGATTTTTTGCAATAGGTTAACTATCTCAAAGACCAATCACGAATTTCTTTAATCATTTTAGGTAAAAAAGCTTGTATTTCAGGACTTTATAGGGTTTTGAACTGCTCAAAAAATTATTGGCATTGATTTCAGTGTGCCTATCGATGCTGGTAAACCTTTCATGGATTCGTTCTCTGCGTTCTTGAAGAGTTTTAGAAGGTTGTTTTACCTTTTATTTATAAGAAAAAATCAAAGCAATTACAGTGAAAATGGTAAGCTTCTTAGCGGATTAAAATTCTATACCTACAAATAAGGCATTTTGACAACAAATAACGATAGGTAGGTAACAATTAATTGGTAACACTACATGAAATGGGGAGTTTTAATCTAATAAAAACCAGTTTGTTAGACTTTATGTGTAAAAACTGGCCGAACTTTTAAAAAGCTTTTCATTGGATACTAGAGAGTTATTATCGCATCTTGCAAAATTAGAAAACGGACTGGACGATTTTTCTTTTACTGAATTAAGCACGGCTGAGGCATCCGCTCTCAAGCGCACATTTGCTTCATTCAAGCATGGATTGGAAGAAAAGGTCTTTGGTGCATCAATTTCAGTTCCGTCAAGTGATGTAAAATCAAAACAGTACCATGTCGACTCCAAAGTTCAAGGTACTTTTCAAGAAAGTACGCTAATTGCCAATGTCAGTCATGAGATTCGAACACCTTTGAATGGAGTTTTGGGCTTTATTGATCTTTTAAAAGACACCTCGCTGTCATCAAAACAATCTGAACTGGTCACGGCCCTCGATAAAGCTTCAAATAACTTGATGGATATCATCAATGAGTTGTTGGAATATTCAAAACTGGCTGCCGGCCATGAAAAGTTTGAGAAAGTACCTTTTAACCTCGCCAATATGATTGGGGAAGTCGCTTTTTTGTGCAAAACCCTTATCACTTCAAAAGACGTTTTGTTCAAGGTACACATTGATAAAAGCATTCCAGAGAAAATTATAGGGGATCCTTCAAAGCTTTCGCAAATACTACTCAATTTATTGGGCAATGCCGTAAAGTTTGTAGATAATGGGGCAATCACGCTTCAGGTAAATCTGAAATCCAACAAAAAGAACAGAGTACATCTAGAATTTTTGGTTTCGGATACGGGTATTGGAATAGCAAATGACAAATTAAAACACATTTTTGATTCGTATGCGCAGGCAGAAAGTGATACCCATCTCAAATACGGTGGCTCGGGTTTGGGTCTTAGCATTGTAAAGGAAATCGTCGATAATCTGAAAGGCTGTATCGCTGTAAACAGTACTTTGGGCAAGGGCACCACGTTTAAGGTCATTCTTCCTTTTCAAAAGGTTGATTTGTTGACCGATGATTTTTTACCTAAAGTCAAAGAAAATGACACTTCGCGAGAAATTGATTTGACAGGAAAGAGAGTTTTGGTTTTTGAAGATAACATCATGAATCAGAAGTTGATGGAGAATCGTTTGAAAACCTGGGGGTGTGACACGTTTATTACCGACAATGGTATTTATGGATTGAAGCTGTTGGAAAACCATCAGTTCGATATCGTATTAATGGATTTACGAATGCCTAAAATGAATGGCTATGAGATAACAGAACGCATACGCCAAAGCAAAGACAGCACTATCAGTAAAATTCCAATTATAGCACTCTCGGCGGACTTTAGTGCCACCGACAAAAAAGAATGTAAAACAATAGGTATTACAGATTTTATATTAAAACCCTACAATGCTGAAGAATTAAAAGGGGTGATTTACGATCATATTTCAAAATCAAGTGCCCATATATCCAATAGTGGGACGACATCTACCAAGAATGATAAAGCATTGGTAAATATAGAAGCCATTTACGCTGAATGTATGGGACAGTCCGAGCTTTTAGATGAACTCGTTCGTCTGTTCAAGCAAAACATCTTTGAGTTTATAGGTAAAGTCAAGATGCATCTTCAAAGCAGCAATTTTCAGGGTATCGGTTTTGCAGCCCATAAGATTAAATCTTCATTGAAAATGCTTGAAGCGACAAGCTTGCTGAGCATCTGTGAAAAGATCTCGGAAGTCTGTAAGACCGGAAATGATAAGAACTATCTCAATTTTCTATACCATCAGTTTTTAGATGAATATCCCAACGTGGAGCACCAAATTGATGAACAGATTGAAAGATTAAGCCCAAATAACCCTTAAATAAGACTTGCTTGGAACCAAGAAAGATATTGCTTGCCGAAGATGACGAAATGTTGGCTTCACTACTTAAATACCGACTAGAAAAGGAAGGCTATGCCGTGACCGTGCGGTCAGATGGCAAGGCAGTCAAACAAGATATTTCAGCACAGTTGCCAGATGCCATCATCAGTGATATTATGATGCCTTATTTTTCTGGAATTGAACTTGTTGATTATTTACGCAACAACTTGAAGTCCGATATCCCTATTATTTTGATCTCTGCGGCTTCAAATGAAGAAAACGTTATAAGTGCATTCAAATTGGGTGCCAATGATTTTATAGCGAAACCCGTTAGTCCATCAGAACTTTTGATACGGGTTTCTAAAGAAATAGAAAGATTTTATCGTACCTAAAACCATGGATATCTAAAAACCCGACCCTCTATTACTTCTCCTACCATTCATACAAACCTCTTGTGGGACCTGACCTTGCTATTCGTTGTTTTAGCCGGGCTGTACTTTTTGTTCATATTCGTATTTAAACGATGGGCATTGCTCTCCTTTTTAAAACGAAAAAGTAAACGGGAAGAATTGGCGCCAATTATTAGCAACTTTCTTTTTCATAGCTCAGAAGACCCAAAAGAAGAACAGAAAGAATACGTGGAGCTCAAAATAAAAATAAGGGAGTATTTGGGGAATAGCTATTTTAAAAGGATACTGGCAGATATTCTGCTTGATTTGCAAAAAGATGTTTCTGGCGGCACTCGTCAGCGGTTGTATCGTCTTTATACGCAATTGGGTCTTCACCATAGCGCCTACCAAAAACTCTCAAGTTGGCGATGGACCACGGTTTCAAAGGGTATCTTAGAGCTGTCTCAAATGGAAGTCGTTGACGCGTTTCAACTCATTTTAAAGTTTATCAATGATAGGCGAGGGGTGGTTAGAAAACAGGCCGAGATTGCCATTGTTTTGCTCAGGCATGATGGTATTGAACACCTATTGGATACCACAAAATATGCAATAAGTGAGTGGCAACAGTTAAAGCTTATTGAGGCTTTGGGTTCTTTAAAGAACTATCGTCCTCCAAAGTTCAAGGCATGGTTGATTTCACACAATAATGATGTAGTGTTGTTTGCACTACGTCTTATCAAGCATTACAATCAAAATGAAGCTGCACCTTCAATTGCAGAATTGGTCAAACATAAAAATGATGAGATAAAAATTGCAGCAATTTCTTGTATCAAAGATTTCAACTTTATAGAGGCCTTGAGCTTGCTCAAAAAAATATATTGGAATTGCAGTTCTTTTGTGAAGATTCAGTTGCTCGATACCATAGGGCATATCGGTGGTAAGGATAACCTACCTTTTTTACTTGAAGTTGAACAGAAGGAAACAGACTTTCCAGTAAAATGCAAAGCATTGGCCGCCATGAATTCCATTTCACCTGACACAGTATTGCCCACTAATGATATTGTTGGCGATTTGGAAGTGTTTGTGGCCTACCCTTCGCAAACAAATGAAGATAAACCGTCTGAAAAAACTACGGATTCAATTGATAAAGAGCGGCCAATAGCGGATGAAAAAGAACTAGAAATAGATGAGGTAGAGGTTTTTGACCTACTTGATACCGAAACCAATGATCAAGACAAAGTTGAAACTTTCACTGTAAAATACGATGTTGAAGAACCACAAGAATTGGACTTTGAGATCAAGCCTGCAGATGATGAATTGAACGCTTCGTTAAACGATTCATTATCGCTTTTAGGCTCCGATGATATCGAAACCCTAGATGCTAATGAAAAAGGTATAACCGATGATTATGGTCAAATGTCTGCTGAAGACAAGAATATGCTTATCGATAGTCTTGAGACCGGTGGTGATGAACGAGAAACAAAGCTGTTAGAGTTCATTATAGAACATGAAGATGAAAGTGAACTCCGATTTAGGGCTTTCAACGTTATGAAAAGCCTAGGCAAAAATGAAGATGATGAAAAAGTAATGGCCCTTGAAACCAGTAAAGAAACTTATGGGAGTGCTTTAGCTTTAGAAGAACCTGAAGAAATAGAGGTCACTCAGGAATTCAATGAAACTAAGGACTTGGCAATCAAACAAAGCATATTTCATGAGCTGTATCACTACGCTACCGATATCAATGCAAAAGAAATTTTGGTAGGTGAGATAATTGAAGTTGGTGATGAAAGGGATATTCCGTTTTTGGAGCAATTACTTGAAACCGCACCCAACCGCATAAAAAAAATAGCCCAAAAGGCAATTGTTCAGATTGAGAAACGTAGGCCAGAGGGTCAAAACAGGGAAGAAGACCCAATACCTTTGGATACCCAAACCGTTGATGAAGCTGTGGAGAACCTAGTACAATCGGACCATGATCTTGAAAAGAATGGTGAACTACCAGCAATTGAAATGCCTATAGATGAAGATGATGGTAAAATCCCGCTTGAACTTTGCTTTCTGTATGACGAGCTAGGTATTCTATACGACCAAGAAAAAGAGGATTTGGGACTGAATTTTGAGTTAGCCGATGAATTTTTCAGAACCATAATTTCAGAAAACCTAAATGACCAAGAAAGATGAGTGGAGGGTTTTTAGAAATCATATTAGAATACATCAATACCGTTTTCTTGACATTTTCGGTGCTGCTGTTCATTTTGTTTACCGTGATGGGATACCTGTCCACGCTAAATTCCATTCATTACCGTAACAAAAACAGTATTGGAGACCTTTCTAAAATAATGGCATCACCATTGGCGCCAAGTATAACAATTATTGCACCTGCTTATAATGAAGGCTTGACCATTGTTGAGAATATTCGTTCACTACTTTCTCTACGTTATGTGAACTATGAAGTGATGGTGGTCAATGATGGTAGTAAAGATGATACCCTCAAGAAAATGATAGATGCCTATCATCTTGAAAAAATTGACAAACCCATAGACCCCAATTGGAAATGTAAGCCTATTCGGGGCATATATAAATCTACACAGGCGTCTTTCGCCAAATTGACTGTTATAGATAAGGGCAATGGAGGTAAATCGGATGCTATCAATACTGGAATCTTTTTGTCAGAAAGTAAGTATGTTGGTTGCATAGATGTGGATTGTTTACTAAAACCAGATGCCCTTCTTCATGTAGTCAAATCTTTTTTTCAGCGAAGTAAGAAAAGGGTAATCGCGGTGGGAGGTGTCATCAGGGTGGCAAATTCCTGTAAAATATCGGGAGGCACACTAGAAGAAATACGCTTACCGAAAAACTGGTTGGCCCGATTTCAATTATTGGAATATACCAGATCTTTTCTTTTGGGTAGAATGGCATGGGGCCGTATTGACAGCTTACTTATCATATCGGGAGCCTTTGGCTTTTTTGACCGTGAAATTGCAATTGCAGTAGGGGGGTATGATACCAGCACTGTTGGCGAGGATATGGAGATTATCTTTAGAATGCGACGTTACATGCATGAAAGGCGAGAGGCGTATACCATTGAGTACATTCCCGATCCCCTGTGTTGGACCGAGGTCCCCGAGGATCTTAAAATATTTGTCAATCAACGGGACCGATGGGCAAGGGGCAATTTAGAAACACTTTTCAAGCATAAAGATATGTTCTTTAGCTCTCGATATGGTCGTTTGGGTTTGGTGAGCTACCCCTATTGGTTTTTCTATGAGTGGTTGGCACCGTTGCTAGAGTTTTTTGGAATACTATCAATATTCTTGTTTTGGTACCTGGGTATTTTGAACTGGAGCTTCTTTTTGGCCATTACAGCCACTATTTATATGTATTCCATAATGTTTTCTTTTTATGCCATTCTATGGGATGTCTATACCTATAATGAATACACAAAAACAAAAGATATTTTGATATTGATGCTTTGTGCAATCGTTGAACCCATATGCTATCATCCCATAGTGGTTTGGTCCGCTGTTCGTGGTAATTACAAAAAATTGTTTAGGGTAAAATCCGGCTGGGGTTCGCAGGTGCGCAAAGGTTTTGCGAGGGCAAGTTAAATTGTTATATGAACACAAGTACAAAAGATAGATATACGCTAAAGCAGTACACGAGATTGATTATTGCATTCTTTGTGTGCCTATTGATGTTGTCCATTTTTCAATATGGCACGTTGTACTTTAAAGGTGTGGTCGATACGATTTTAAGTTCTAGTTTCTTCATCGCTGTAGCACACCAATTGGGCTTTGCGTGTATCGTAGCCTTGTGTTTGGTCTTTCCATTTAACTTTTGGGAGAACTACAGACCTAGCTATGGTTTGAATTTGGTTTTTGGCCTACTGATTTTCCTGTTGATTATCGAAGCCATGCTCATAAGTTATTATTGTACAGCACTGGTTCCCTTGGGTTCGGACTTATTAGGGTATAGCTTTTCAGACATTAAAATGACCATCAAAAATTCAGGAGGTATTTCAATTTTGCCTTTGTTGGGTATTGTGGTCATCATTGCGTTGTTCTTCGGAACCTACAAACTGACTTCAAAGTACTATCATTACATAGGCCGAATGTACCCGTTCACCATCATACTTTTTAGCTTGTTCATATCCACTTTGTTTTTGGAAGGAAAGCCCATCAATCAAAACAAGACGCAATATTTGGCCGTTAACCTATACAGCTCTACAACTGAGGACACCAGTTATAATGCTGATGTTGAGTATCCTATGATAAAATCGGTACATGTCGAAAACGTATTGGGTGAGTTTTTCGAATTGAAGGAAGAGAAACCAAATTTCGTCTTTCTGATTGTTGAGGGCCTTGGGCGTGATTTTGTTGGGCAAGATGCAGAATTCGGTGGTTTTACACCGTTTTTAGATTCGTTGACTACCAAATCATTGTATTGGGAAAACTGCCTGAGCAATACAGGTAGAACATTTGGGGTGTTGCCATCTTTATTGGGGTCTCTGCCCTTTGGCAAGAGTGGCTTTATGGAGCTTGAAAAGTACCCCAATAAATTGACCCTGTTCAGTATTTTAAAGAATAACGGGTATTATACGTCATTTTATCAGGGCACCAATAGTTCTTTTGATGGAGTGGATCGCTTTTTAAGAAGTGAGAACGTAGATTTTGTCCTAGATAAATCTGGTTTCGGGAGCAAATATAAAATGCAGGCAGAAGATGCTGCGGGTTCTTCATGGGGATACCCTGATATGGAGCTGTTCAAAAAAACTTTGAGCATAGAACGAAAAGAACAACCAAAGTTAGAAGCGTACATGACCATTAGTAATCACGAACCTTTTATCCCGCCGAATCAAGAATTCTATGAAAAACAGGTAAAGCAAATTCTGTCAAAGGGTAGTTATGATAGAAAAACCGAAAAAGTCATTAGAAAGAACAACAATGTTTTTGCCACTTTGCTCTATACAGATGATGCCTTGCGGTCCGCTTTAGATGGGTACAAGAACCTTCCTGAATACGATAATACCATTTTTATCATTACTGGGGACCATAGATTGATACCTATTCCGCAACGGAATTCCATAAGTCGTTTTCATGTGCCTCTTATTATGTATAGTCCATTGTTGAAGAAATCGCGTAAAATGAGTTCTATATCCTCACACTTTGATGTGACACCTACTTTATTGGCCTTGTTGAGTCAGCAGTACGAAATGAAGATGCCCAAGAAAGTAGCTTGGATGGGAGGCGCTTTAGATGTGGCCACGGAATTCAGGTCGATAAAGGATATTCCCTTAATGCGAAACAAAAACGAATTGAAAGAATATGTCAGTGGAGAAAAGGTCTATTCTGATGGCAGCATTTATGAAATAGATGCCCAGATGAATCTTAGTACCTCATTTGGGGGTTCAAAGGCAGAAGCCAAATTAAAGGCGTTTAAATCAATGAATGCCTATGTGACCACCAACGATAAAATCATACCCGATAGTCTGGCCATATTTACCCTCAAAAAAGAAAAATTTAGTGATAGTGAAATGGTCTGGATAAACAGTCTTTATAATGGACAGAATTATGACCGTTATTACAAGATAGCACGACAACTGGCTTTTGAAAAAGACTATAAAAAGTCACTCTTGCTATGTAGATATATTCTCTCTGAATCGCCAAGCCATATAGATACTAAAGTCTTGACAGGCAGAGTTCATGCATGGCAGCGCAAAAGAGAAAAAGCTATTGAAATATTGAAGTCTTGTATCGAAATGAATCCCAACTATATTGACTCATATGCGGCCCTTTTTGATGTCTATTTCTGGGAAGATAGACATCGCGATGCCCTAAAACTGATAAAGACCGTAGAGCAGAACAGTTCTAGCGTAGAAGAGATTAGGGATAAAATCAATAGGGCAAAAAGAGAGGCCAGAAAGAACAAAGTAGCCATTACGACCATTTAATGAAATTTCAAACAACAACATATTTAGTTCTATTCGCACTTTTTGTAGCAGGTATAGTTTCTGCTCAAGATTTTGCTTCTATGGAATTTGAAGATGCACCTTTAGAAGAAGCCTATGGTTTGGCCGCAGAAGGAAGGCATCAATCAGCGGGAGAAATCTTGTCTACAAGGGTAACCCTAACGACTGAAAATGTCAATGCACGCTATTTGTTGGCAAGCACCTATAGTTGGGCGGGTCAATATGGAAAGGCCAGGGGAGAATTCAACATCCTTACATCTAAACACAAGGACAATAGAGCCATTTGGATATCTGCGGTAAAAAACGAACTGTATGCCAAAGAACATGCCATAGCCTTGGGACTGGCAAACAAAGCACTTCAACACATAGTAAATGACACCGAACTGATTCGTTTAAGAGCATTATCATTAGATGGTCTAAAGAACATAAGCTACGGACAAGAAGGTTGGTACAATCAAGAAACTGGTGGTGTTGGAAAAAAAGGTGGACAATCGGTTAAGGCAAGTACCAACAAAACGGCTGGAGGACCTAAAGCAGCTATGGCTAAAACTTCATCTGAAAGTGAAGATAGTACGCCTAAAAATCGATTGGGGGTCAGCAATGCTTTTACTGTTTTCAACGAGCGCTACGACCCTGTTATTTTTTCAAGTGTTACCTATCGTCATGAGACCAAAATAGGAAACATCATTCCGAGATTGAACTATAGCAATAGATTGGGGAAACATGGTTTGCAGTATGATATTGATTTCTATCCTAAGTTTTTAAAACGGTTTTATGCGTACGTAAATTATGGTTACTCAAACGCTTCAATTTATCCGAAACACAAATTCGGAGCCGATGTCTATATGAACCTCCCCAATGCCATCGAGGTCTCTGCCGGAGGTCGCTATATCAGTAATGCCACGAGTCAAGTTAAGGCCATTACCAATTCATTGGGTTATTATACCGGCAACTACTACCTATCATTGCGTTCTTTTGTATCCCCTAGAGAAGGTAACCTATGGAGTATTTCAGGTAACTTATTGGCGCGCAAGTACTTTAGGGATGGTGAAAACTTTTTAGGCGTTAGTGTGGGTATGGGCTTTACACCTGAATTACGACAAAACTTTGCTGGGGAAGAGCTTTTGGCTGAAACCGTTTTGTTTGTGGAATCTCAACGATTGAACATTCAATATCAATTTACGCCGTTAAAATCACCAAATCTGTATCGGGCCAATTTGGGTGTGCGAAGACAAGAGTTATCCTTTGATTCAGGTAGTTTCTTTTGGGCAATTTCAGGAGGTATTACGTATGAAGTAAAGTTTTAGGGGTGCTCTTCATCAAATACCCACTTGTCAGCATACATACCATATACCAACCCTATTTCATTTTCTTGCACGTACCGCTCATCTTTTCCTGCATCAAAGTTGACATTGTACACATATACTTTGATTCCATTATCACGAAGTTGTTCCAAAAGCTTGGTTTGACTGCGGATTATTCGTCTTGAAACGGCTGCGTATTTTACATTATTGATTTTGAGAAAGTTGATTTTATCACCTCTTAGACGTAATAGGGGTTCTTGAGAAATAATCGCTTGAATTCCATTTCTCGAAGCTTCATCGATTGTCATGACACTAAAAAGTTCCATCAATAATCTATCCTTGTCAATAAAAGCATTGGCGAAAGCAACAGGGTCGTTAAGTTTGTCGGTCACCAAAGTGGCATCAGGGTGTGCTTTGAACCAACTGTTGATACCTTTCATATCAAGGGTATGGTAATCACCGTAAATCTTACGCTTCATGAATTCGGCATGGGTAGGGGGTAAAGTACCTTCAAAATCGGTAAATCTTGCCCACATTTTCCAATCGTGTGCCGCGACTAGCTTTCCATCTGAGGTTTTTATGATATCCAATTCAAAAAGACGGAATCCCTTTTTATAATTTTGGTCAAGGGCCTCTTTTGAATTGGTAGACTTGATGCCATTGACCTCACCGCCGGCATGGGCAATATAACGATCGTTACTTGGCTCAAACTCGTATTTTATTTTTGGAAAATAGATGGTTGTATCTGCTATGACATTAGAAAGGGTAAGTTCTGTTGAGGTAGAGATGTCATCGACATGTTCCGCAATGCTACCATTAACATGGTGCATGATATATGCCTGTCTGCCCTTCAAAAGTGCTAGTTGTTCCAAGCCCAAAGCCGCTAACTCTTTTGATGTAGCTAGTTTTCCTTGAACTGAAGAATCATGGGCGAGTACAGCAAAAGCCGCCTTGTTTTTGAGCATTTTGCCTACCATCACGGTAAACTCCACAACCGCATCGGCACTGCCATAGGTGTCATAACTGTGAAACTCAAATTCATTTGTTGCGGTAAAGTGCACTATGGTGAGACCGCGTTCAAGTTTTTCCTCAACTTGGGCTACTTTGAATCCACTTTGTTTTTTGGCGTTGAAACTATTGCTTGTCAGCACTACATTGGTTTGACCATTTATATTATGAGTGCATGCTATGGCTAAAAATAGACCTAATAAGCCGGTTCTGAATACTTTGGGTAGAATGAACATCGTTAAATTACTTGTTTTGTATAGGGCTTTTCAACTATAGGCTACTACTTAAGTTTCATAAAGCCAGTTACATAACGTTTCAGTAAGGGGCTTATTGCGGTTTATAGGTCCTTTTGGTGGCTCATCTACTTTTTGAAAGCCCTTTCTTACAAATATGTTCACAACAACTTTTGGCATGTTCACCACAAATTGTTGTTGCCCCATAATGATTATGATAAGTTTACGTTAATAACAACAGACCCGAATTTTAAAACCTAAATGAGCATGTTGTACGATACCTACGGAGAAGAGTACCTGGCCTTCTTACAAGAATTAAATGAAATTTTGAGTTTAAACGAATTGGCAGAACTAGATTATTTATAGACCGCCCAAAACTATCTTGACTATGGACAAACAGAATCATGAAAACAGTGCTTACGTAAATTTCATCCATAACTTGAATGAAATTTTAGGTAATTACAATATCAACCAATTGAATTGTTCTTAATTTTTAAGTGTATATCAATAAAAAAGGGACGCCTTCAAGGGCGTCCCTTTTTTTATGCATACATTTTAAATTTTAACCGAGATAAGTTTTAAGTATCTTGCTTTTTGAGCTATGGCGTAATTTTCGAATAGCCTTCTCACGAATTTGCCGTACACGCTCTCTAGTCAAATCAAAAGTACTGCCAATCTCTTCAAGGGTCATCGACGGTTGTTCACCAATACCATAATATAAACGCACCACATCAGCTTCACGAGGCGAAAGGGTATCTAAAGCCCTATTGATTTCAGTATTCAATGATTGGTGCATCAAATCTTTGTCCGGTTTGGGTGATTCACCTGCTCGCATGACATCGTAAAGATTTGAGGTCTCGCCTTCTTTTAAGGGTGCATCCATAGAAACATGTCGCCCAGAATTTTTTAGCGATTGTTTGACCTCTGTCACGGTCATATCCAATTCTTTGGCTATTTCTTCTGGTGAAGGTGGTCGTTCGTGCGCTTGTTCAAGGTATGAAAACGTCTTTTTGATTTTATTGATGGAACCGATTTTATTTAGGGGCAAACGAACGACACGCGATTGTTCGGCCAGTGCTTGTAAAATAGATTGACGAATCCACCAAACAGCATACGATATAAATTTGAAACCTCTTGTCTCATCAAAACGTTTCGCAGCTTTTACGAGTCCAACGTTACCTTCATTGATTAAATCTGGTAACTTGAGACCTTGATTTTGGTATTGTTTGGCGACGGATACCACAAACCTTAGGTTGGCGTTGGTCAATTTTTCTAAAGCAATTTGGTCACCTTCTCTTATGCGTTGTGCTAGTTCAACTTCTTCTTGGGCAGTTATTAAATCAATTTTACTTATATCTTGTAGGTACTTATCTAATGACTTGGATTCTCGGTTGGTAACCTGTTTAATGATTTTTAATTGCCTCATTCTTGATTCTCGTTTTAAAAGTGTATAAGCTATCAGTATACATTTTTACTTCCGTAATTCCAAGTGACCTAACGTATAATTTTCAAATATTTATGAGCATTTGTAAAAATGTACGGTCGAGATTAACAATGTGAAAATTGTTAATAGTATTATGAAGATTTTAATTGTAATAGACCTTGTCGCGCTCAAAAATCTCATAATTTTGTAAGGTTTGTTAATTACGGATTTAAAATTCGATTGCTTTTGCAAGTAGAAAAAAAAGTTGCCAAAAAGACCCTTTACGACTATCAACTAGAAGATTTGACTCAAATTTTCAAAGAGTTGGATACACTACCGTCAGGCAGTAATTTATTGTACCAACTACCTACCGGTGGGGGTAAGACCGTGGTTTTTTCTGAGATTACCCGGCGTTACATTGAGCAGACCAAAAAGAAGGTGGTCGTGCTCACCCATCGTATTGAGTTGAGTCGTCAGACTTCGAATATGCTACATGGTTTTGGAGTTACCAACAAGGTCATTAGCAGTGATGTTAAAGAGCTCGACGATCAAGACGAATTCATGTGTTTTGTAGCTATGGTCGAAACCTTGAACAATCGCTTACAAGAAGATAAAGTCACCATTAAGAATGTTGGTCTTGTCATTATTGATGAGGCACATTATAATTCATTTCGTAAACTGTTCAAGTATTTTGAAGATGCCAATATATTGGGTGTTACCGCGACGCCTCTAAGTTCTAACATCAAGCTGCCGATGAAAGACCACTATAAAAAGTTGATTGTTGGCAAATCGATAAAGTCACTGATAGAGCAGAACTTTTTGGCCAAAGCAAGCCTTTACAACTATGATGTCAGCTTAAAGAGTTTGAAGCTGGGTATTCATGGGGATTATACCGTAAAATCATCAGACGAATTTTATGGCAACCAAAGTATGCTTGGTAAGCTGATGACTGCTTATGAAGAAGTTGCCAAGGGAACCAAAACCCTTATTTTCAATAACGGAATCAACACGTCACATTATGTCTATGAAACCTTTAAAAAGGCAGGATATAACGTGCGTCATTTGGACAATCGGAATACTGCCAGCGAACGGAAGGAAATATTGGAGTGGTTTGCACAAACGCCAGACGCCATATTGAGCTCGGTGAGCATACTCACAACGGGCTTTGATGAGCCATCGGTGAAGTCAATCATCCTCAACCGCGCGACACGTTCATTAACACTATACTTTCAAATGATAGGGCGTGGTTCTAGGGTTCTACCAGACAAGGACAAGTTTAACGTCATTGATTTAGGCAATAACATTGCTCGTTTTGGTCCTTGGGATGAACCGATTGATTGGCAAGAGATTTTTCACTTTCCGGATTTCTATTTAGAAAACATCAAGAATGATGAGGAAATTGAACGGGAATTTGTCTACGAAATGCCCGAAGAGCTCAAAGCCAAGTTTAGCAAATCAGAAAACATTCAATTCGATATCAAAGCCGAATACAAAAAGGTATTCGCAGAAGGAGGGAAGTCAAAAATTGTTTTGGAGCGCAGTATAGAACAGCATGCCCAGATTTGTGTTGAGAACAGTGAGGATGTCTTTGATGCCCGTATTCTTGCCAAAGAACTTAAGGACGAAATTGCTTATCGAGTGCGACAGTATTCGTACTGCATCATGAACAATACAAAGAACTACAAAGAGTGGCTTGAAGAAGACTACGAAAGAAAACTACGGTCCAGTATCTCTAAAAAGTTCGCTCAAATGCTATGATACGGGTAGAAAACACGAAATTAGAAGTACAAAAGCGCATTTGAATTTGACCCCTTCAATTTGAAGAAAGCACTCTTTATCGGATATGTTTGGCCCGAGCCCAAAACAACGGCTGCCGGGCATCGTATGATGCAGCTGTTGAGGGCATTCAAGGTGAACGGATTTGACATTACTTTTGCTACCACTGCCACGGAGACATCGTATTCAGAGCCGTTGGAAGATTTGGGAATTCAAATAAAGAGCATAGTATTAAACGCTTCAAGCTTTGATACTTTTGTTCAGAGTTTGAAACCCAATGTTGTTGTTTTCGACCGTTTTATGGTAGAAGAACAGTTCGGATGGAGGGTTGCCGAGTTTGCCCCTGATGCTTTGCGAATTCTAAATACCGAAGACCTACACTCCTTAAGAAATGCAAGACAAGACAGCCACAAAAAGGAGGAAACTTTCACTAATATTCATTGGTTAAAACACGATATGACAAAACGTGAGGTCGCCAGTGTATATAGATCTGATTTGACGCTGCTAGTCTCTACATTTGAAAAACTGCTCTTGGAAAAAGAAGTGCACATAGACTCCGCCTTGTTGTACCATTTGCCATTTTTATACGATACCATTGAGACAACGGTACGGGAAGACTGGTCAGGGTTTAAAGAAAGAAAGGATTTCATTTGTTTTGGAAATGGGAAGCATGCACCCAATGTAGATGCCATTAGATGGTTGAAAGAAGTGATTTGGCCATTGATTCGCACCAAACTACCAGATGCCCAGCTTCATGTCTACGGAGCGTATTTACCGCAGTACATCAACGAAATGCACAATGTTAAGAATGGATTTTTGGTACAAGGTTGGATTGACGATTTAGATACAGCGCTACAAAAAACAAAAGTCAATCTGGCGCCATTGCGTTTTGGAGCCGGAATCAAAGGGAAGTTGACGCAGGCCATGCGCAATGGCACGCCAACGGTTACCACCACAATCGGGGTAGAGGGAATGTTATCAAATTTATCGTTCTCGGGCATGATTGCTGACAATGCAGAGAAGTTTGCCGCTGATGCCTTTAAACTCTATTCGAATGAGGTTATTTGGAAAGACAAACAGAACAATGGCACTACCATTATTAATAAATTTTACAATAAAGAGAAATTAACTCTAAAGTTTTTTGAGATATTGGAAAGTCTGATGACCAATTTGAGCAGCCATCGCGAAGCAAATTTTATAGGGAACCTATTGCAGCATCAATCGTTGGCCAGCACAAAGTATATGGCCAAATGGATTGAAGAAAAGAATAAAAACCAATAATTTTAGGTAACAATTGCTTTTCGCAGTTCAGCCACGGTTTCCACTCCCAATTGCACCATATTATTTTTTAAGTCATCGATTAAAATATGGGCAACATAGTCACCTCCTAGATTTCCCAAAGCAGCTACGCCATAAATAAAGGGTCGACCTGCGAGCACAAAATCAGCACCCAAATAAAGTGCTCGCATAGCATCTAGCCCGTTGCGAATACCACTATCAAAGAGTATGGGTACCTGTCCTTTTACAACCTTTACAATTTTGGGAAGTGCCTCTATAGCTGTAATAGCGCCATTGAACTGACGTGCACCATGATTGGAAACATAAATACCATCTAAACCAATAGCAACTGCTTTTTCTGCATCATCAGGATGCAAAATACCCTTTATGACCACAGGGCCTTTCCAACTTTCTTTAAGTTCTTGGCAATAATCCCAATCTAAAGTCCCTCCGAGTCGGTTGCCTACAAATCCACTCACAAATTTCATATCCGTGTTGTTGGTATACTGTTCAACGGTTCTGAGACGTGGAAGTCCATGTAATAAGGTTTCATAACCCCAAATAGGATGCGTAATACCTTGCCAAATGAGCTTCGGCGTTATTCTTGGTGGTACCGCTAGACCAGCACGTTTGCTACGTTCACGTCTACTTGCCATTGGTACGTCGGCAGTTACCACTAGCGTATGAAACCCTGAAGCTTTTGCACGTTTTAAAAGAGAGTTTCGTAGTGCTTTATCTTTCGGTGGATATAATTGAAACCATCCCATCTTGCCTACATAAGATCCTACGGTCTCTGGGGTTTCAGTAGCAACGGTGCTCAAGCAGTAAGGTATTTTAATACGATTTGCCGTGTTGGCCAAAAAGTGTTCTACTCGTGGCCACATCAGCCCTGTCAGGCCTACAGGGGCAATGCCGATTGGCGCACTATAAGTTCTGCCAAAAAGTTCGGTTTCAGTTTTGGCCGTCAATTCACCTTTGCAAAATTGAGGCAAGAAGTTGATGCTCTGAAAAGCAGTGTTGTTGCGCTGCAATAAGTGTTCATCGCCTGTACCAGATGAAAGATATTCCCACGCTACTTTCGGAATGCGCCGTTTGGCCTTTTCCGCTAAATCAATTATAGCGGGGTATCTATTTGAAAACCGTTGTAGTTGCTTTTCGTTCACTGGTTTGAAATATGGTGGATAACTCAAATATTTGCACTGTTGTATGCAATGGCCTTTGCAAACCAAAGTGCCGATTGTTTAGGAGTGCGTTCTAAGGTTTCAAAATCTACATAGTGTAATATGGCAAAGAGACTTTTTGGATTGGTTGTGTCTCAAATTTAGTGAAAATTACAGGTTGATTTTGATTTTCAATGGGAAAGGAGAGCGCTATTGCTGGCCAATCATTTCGTATATGTAGTTATAACCTAGGGCAATGGCCATGGCCAATCCAAAACTCAATAAGGTTCCGATAAGAATATACTCGGTTAGGCCCCTGTCCTTAGCTTTTGACAAATCACCGAATCTAAAAACGGATTTGGCGGCTATTAAAAATCCAATACCTTCCCAATAATCCAATAAAATGAAGAAGAAAATAAAAAGACGCTCTAACATACCAATATACTTTCCGGCTCGATTTGTTTTCTTGCTTTTGATCCTCCAAGTGGAAAGTAGCACTTTCATAACAATCGACGTTACATAGGTGGTCAGCAATACTGCAGTTATGAGCAATAATGAAGCCGGAGAATACAGAATACCTAAGCTAAGTTGAAAGGGGTAGTAATAGCAAACAACACCTGCAATTACGGCAAAGTGAAGTATTTGGTCTGCAAAAAAAAGGAGTTGTGAATTTACCTTTCTATTAAGATACAACTTTAAAAGATCGATAACATAATGGGAAACAATCAATGACAATATGCCAAACCAATAGCTAAGGTCAAATTGTAACACAAGTACTAATAACAGTGCATGAACCGTGATGTGCCAATACAGGTACTTTGATTTTTCGCGCTTTTCTTTTTTATGATTGACCCATTGGTCGGGTTGCAATAAAAAATCACCCATTAGATGCGCTAGCACAAGTTTAAGAGATAATACTAGCATCTTTTCTGAATTTCTTTTTTATAATAATTCAATAGTTTTTGAATCTCGTAATAGCCCCCTCTTTTTAATCCTGCACTAATGTTACTTTGTTTTTTATCTAGTAGTATGGCCAATTCTTTTTGATTGACATTTTGATCTGCGTCAATAGCGGTCTTAATTATTAAAGATGATGTGGGCGTCCAGTTATCCATGGTAAGTGAAGCCAGTTCAAACATGAGGTTCAGGGACTCATTAAACTCTTCCCATGGTGTTTTTATCGCTAGGGTCTGTTTTTTTAAGTTTTCAAAAGTGGTCCCTGAGTTGATATAGGCACTACCACTAGATTCTGTTATATTATCAGATTGATAGGTGGTTTCTCCAATTCCAATAGCTGTTCTGACATCTATTTTTTTAAATTGCTTGATGGTTGATTTTATAAGTATGGTTGCTTGCAGTGCGGTTTCCGGTGTCGTTTTTAGTTGAAAACTATCTCCTCTATAAATCTCCCAATCTTTTGGTTCTTTTCCATATTTGTTCAGCGCATGCTTTAATTTGGGCATCCATTCTTTAGCGCTTAATTTTCTTGAGTTGATAATATCACCGGTTATAACAGCATTCATAGAATGATACTTTGTAAGTAAAAATATATCCTTTTTAGCATATAATCAAAAATATATGCGTTTTAGCATATAATTTTAAATATATTCCTTTTAGCATATAATTTGAGATATACCATTTTAGGCATATATTCTAAAAACAGCTATCAGTATATTTGAGAAAATTTAATTCTTATGGCAACACCCAACTGGCAAACCGCCTTAAAATTTCAAGATATTACCTATAAAAAATCAAACGGGGTAGCCCGAATTGCCTTTAATCGGCCTGATATACGTAATGCTTTTAGACCAAACACCACAAGTGAATTGATAAAGGCTTTTTACGATGCACAAGAAGATACCACTATCGGGGTGGTATTGTTATCGGCCGAGGGCCCATCAACCAAAGACGGTATTTGGTCGTTCTGTAGCGGTGGCGACCAGAAGGCTAGGGGACACCAAGGCTATGTTGGTGAAGACGGACAGCACCGTCTCAATATTCTCGAGGTACAACGAATGATTCGGTTCATGCCCAAAGTGGTCATTGCTGTTGTTCCCGGTTGGGCCGTTGGTGGTGGGCATAGTTTACATGTGGTCTGTGATATGACATTGGCAAGTAAAGAGCATGCCATTTTCAAACAGACCGACGCCGATGTTACCAGTTTTGATGGAGGGTATGGTTCCGCATACTTGGCTAAAATGGTCGGACAAAAAAAAGCCCGCGAAATCTTCTTTTTGGGGAGAAACTACTCTGCTCAAGAAGCTTTTGAAATGGGCATGGTCAATGCTGTGATTCCACATGCCGAATTAGAGACCACTGCCTATCAATGGGCACAAGAAGTATTGGCAAAGTCGCCGACCTCGATAAAAATGCTCAAGTTTGCCATGAACCTTACAGATGATGGAATGGTAGGGCAACAGGTATTCGCAGGGGAAGCTACCCGTTTGGCCTATATGACCGATGAAGCCAAAGAAGGCCGCAATGCCTTTTTAGAAAAGCGTAAACCTGATTTTGGTAAAGATAAATGGTTGCCTTAGTCCCAAGCAGGTAAAACAGACTCACATAAACTAAAAAGAGCCTCGTCTTTCGATCGAGGCTCTTTTACGAGAACACTATATGAAAATGAAAAAATCTTTGTTTAATTATTACTTTGTAAAAGTACAGGGAGGTTGCTCAATATTGAAATTAATGTTGTGAATCAAAAGATCTATGTTGTCAAATAGCAGCTTTAACAAGTTGTCGTATGGCGCTCTTATAAATTCCTCATATAACAATCAAATAACCGCAAAACTAAAAAGAGCCTCGTCTTTCGACCGAGGCTCTTTTACGAGAACACTATATGAAAATGAAAAAATCTTTATTTGATTATTACACTATAAATGTATACTTAGTGCCCTCGTAATCGAAATTATTGTTGTGAACCTTTGTTCTTTTGTTGTAACGTAAGAAAAATATGATATCTACCCAATTTATGCTACTAGTTGACAGCGCTAACAAGGTGTGCTAAAAAGTTATTAATGTCAAAATCTGGTTCCTCTGCCAGACCTGTACGCACCACTACCAAATCTTTTGAAGGAATTATAAATACATACTGTCCTTGAAAACCGTTCATAGAATAGAGGTCCTTGGGTACGTCAGGATACTTTCCATTAGCATTCAACCAAAAATGTGCACCGTAAACCCCATCTGATAATTTGGTCGGTTCGGTAATGTAATCAATCCATTGTTGGGTAAATAGTTGTTCGCCGTTCCATTGTCCTTTATCAAGGTATAATTGCCCTAAGCGTGCCCAATCACGAGTACTCGCCCATCCGTAAGAAGAGCCTACAAAATTACCTTTTAAATCAGCTTCAATAAGCATACTGTGTGCACCTACTTTATCGATCAGTGCGCTATATGGAAAATCGAGGTACTCTTGGTGCGAACGAAACTGTTGACGCAGAATACCAGATAGCAGATTTGTCGTGCCTGAAGAGTAGTTCCAGATTTTGGTGGGTTTGGCAATTGCTTTTTTGGTACGTTGTGCTTTTGTCATATCACTATCTAAAAATAGCATTTTGGTAACGTCTGAAATACTGCCATAATCTTCATCCCATGCTAAACCACTTTGCATACGAAGCAAGTGATTCAGCGTAATGGCTTTTCGTTCATCATCTTCCCATTCGGTAATTGGAGCAGGCCATTCCACATTCAATTTTTCTTGATACTGCAGAATTCCGAAACAGGTGGCCAAAATACTCTTGGTCATTGACCAGCCTAAAATTGGGGTATCCTTATCAAACCCATCGACATAATTTTCGTGGATTAAATGCCCCTTATAAAGAACGAGCAGGGTACGGGTCTTCTGCTGTTCGGCATTGCCAAACGGTAAGGCTACCGCTCTTTGCAATTGATCATAATCAATGGTAGTAAAAATAGAATCTTCAGCAGGCAGATGACCGTATGGATACGGTACTTGACTTTTTGTGAAATTCCGCTCAGGTTGTAGGTATTGTTCTCCTTCTCGATAGTCACCATTGACCAATACACTGCCCAAACCTTGGCGGTCAATGGTCTTACGTTCCATAAGCCCATGAACCGAAGCTGAAGCAGACCTATCTTGATTGTCTATAGCGGTATCGGCCAGCTCAACCATCGGCATGCTCAAATCGTTTTCAATAATGTATGTTGGCTGATGCTTAGCTACAAAAACACTGGAAGCCATATACTTAGATGCATATCCTGATATGATATTCAACTTTGGATAGTTCAGATAAACAATGACAGCAATTGCGATAAGTAAAAAAAGTAAAATGCGCTTAAATATTTTCATAGTTGCGGTGCAGGTTTTTATTGTAACTTTCTATGCCTAAATATAAGCATTTGCGATATGTCGAACATCGGATTGGTAATTGAGGAACGCAGCCGTGATATCGGTGATTTTTTGGTTGGAAGATTGATTCCATTTCGTAAAAAACGTATGATAGGTCCTTTTATCTTTATAGATCATATGGGCCCTACGACGCTGGGACCAAAACACTATATGGATGTGGATCAACACCCGCATATTGGTCTTTCAACATTAACGTATATGTTAGAAGGGGAGATTATGCATGAAGATAGTCTTGGTACCAAACAGTTGATCCAACCCGGTTCTGTCAATTGGATGACAGCTGGTAAGGGTGTTGCACATACCGAACGAACGCCAAAAACCTTAAGGAATGGAACAACCTTTACCGCGCACGGATATCAAATATGGGTGGCACTGCCCAAAGAACTTGAAGATATGGAACCCAGCTTTCATCACATATCAGCAAATGACTTGCCGAGATGGAGTGACGGGCCTGCAAGTTTCACCTTAGTGGCGGGAACAGGATACGGTCGTAAATCTCCCGTACCCGTATATTCACCCTTGTTTATGGTCGAAGTAAAGAATACCGAAACTTATGCACTAAATGTTTCCGGAGAGCTGAAAGGTGAAATCGGAATTTGTATCGTTGAGGGCACCATTACCGCTTGTGGCGAAACCATAACCAAGGGTAATATTGTAGTGTCGAAAGTTCAAGATGTCTGCGATATTGTTCTCGGCAGGCATACACATTTGTTGTTGTTCGGTGGCGAGGCATTTGCTGAAGAACGTTATATTTTTTGGAATTTTGTTTCTTCATCCAAAGAAAAGATTGCCAGGGCGAAAGAACACTGGAGAGCGAAAACCTTTCCAATGATGGATAGTGATTCGAGCTATGTTCCACTTCCAAATTAATATGACCTTGACGCCTATTAAACCGACTTCCGTTTTTTTTACTTTTTCTCTAGGTCTTATAATGATTTGTAACAATTCTTGTTCAACCGATAAAAAGCCTAATAAGGAAGAATTGCTCTACAATCAATATTGTGCGAGTTGTCATATTTCCCCCAGAATTGAAGACTTGCCCAAAGACATTTGGGAGGATGCAATTCTACCCGATATGTTGGCCCGAATGAATGTAGATGAAATGTATGAAGACCCGTCTATGGTCGAGTCAACATTTCGACCTAAAATCAAGCTAAACGACTGGGTGATACTTTCAAACTATATTTTGCAGTTGGCTCCTGAAGAATTAGGGATGGATAGTATGGCTGATGTCGAAAGTCTTAACCAATTTAGACCTAGCCGATTGGCCATAGATGAAGAAAATGGAGCTTTGATCAGTTATATGGCCCTTAAAAAAAATGGAAAACTTTTGTTTGGTGATATATCAGGTCAATTGCAGGAATACGATTTTCAAGAAGGAACGAGCACTAAAATTTATCAGGGCAAAACCCCAATTACTTGGTATAATAGAAGTGAACAACAAAAAGTATTCACTGAAGTTGGAATTCTTGATCCATCAGAGCGGCAGCAAGGTAAACTTACTTTGGAGAAAGATGGTGAAAGAATACCAGTTGAACATCCATTCCATAGACCAGTGCATACCGTTTTTCAAGATTTAAATGATGATGGAAAAGAGGAATTGATAGTCAGTGAGTTTGGTAATGAAACAGGACGATTGTCTTTGCTTGCCCAAAGTGATGACGGTACTTGGAACAAAACAGTTTTATTGAATCAACCGGGCTGTATACGGACCTTGGTGCGTGATATGGACAACAATGGAAAATTAGATTTGATAGTTATCACTTCACAAGCACAAGAGAGTATAACGATACTTTATCAAATTGAAGATTTAAAATTCAAGGCCGAACGCGTACTTCAGTTTAGCCCTGTTTATGGTAGTAGTTGGTTTGAATTGGTCGACTATAATGGCGATGGACTTTTAGATATTATAACAGTCAATGGTGATAATGCCGATAAGTCTTATGTTCAAAAACCATATCACGGTATGCGCATTCATTTGAACCAAGGTGAGAATACATTTAAGGAAGCCTATTTTTACCCTCTAAATGGAGCGACGAGAGTTTTGGCTCGGGATTTTGATCAAGACGGGGATTTGGATTTTGCATTACTTAGCACATTTCCCGATTACGAGAGAACACCGCATTTATCATTTGTGTATCTTGAAAATAATAACAGCAACACATTTGATTTTACTACAAGGGTATTGGAAGATGCCAATGCCGGCCGATGGTTTCTAATGGATGCTGCCGATATTGACAATGATGGTGATGATGATTTGGTACTTAGCTCATTTACCTATGTATTTACCCCAGTGCCAGAACGGTTGGCAGAACGTTGGGCTTCTGAAAATGTGGATATTTTAGTTTTGGAAAATAAGTTAAAGTGAGACAATTTGTAAAATACGTTCTATGTACCTTTTCTTTTGTCTTTTTTGGGTGTCAGGGAGGACATAAAGAAGTGCAAGAGGATGCTCAACAATACGAATGGTACGGTTTAGAGGTTACCGCTTCAGCCTATAATTCGGTTTCATGGCAAACCGATGCAACCCCTTCTTTGGCCGCTTGGGGCGATACGTTAAGTCCAGACATCAATAGTGTTGCGGTTTCGCGAGATTTATTAAAGTTGGGGCTTAAACGAAATACCATGGTACGTATTGATACTTTTTCCGATACATTTTATGTTAAGGACAAGATGCATCGAAAATGGCGAAAACGAATTGATATTTATATGGGTGAAGACGTGAAGGCAGCCCGCGAATGGGGTAGAAAAAAAATACAGATTTGCTATGCAGTTCCTATTGATAGTGCAGCAATAAAAGAATGATATGATACGATTTCAGCTTTTGGCTTACAGTTTGTTCTTTGTTTTTGTCGGATGTAAAACCGCCGAAACCATTGTTGATAAACCCATAGTGTTCAATGACCAACGCATACAATTGACAAAAGAATATTTAAAGAACAGGTATCAAATTGATCAAGACGGAGTGACCATCGTTCCAAAAATGGTCGTGTTACATTGGACCGTCATACCAACACTTGAAAAATCATTTAAAGCTTTTGAACAACCCACATTACCAAATTGGCGTCCCGATATTGAAAATGTAAGCGGGCTCAATGTCTCGGCCCATTTTCTGGTCGATAGAGATGGTACCATATACCGTTTAATGCCCGAGACTACAATGGCTCGGCACGTCATAGGATTGAACCATTGTGCCATTGGTATTGAAAATGTGGGCGGTACCGAAGAGCTACCTTTGACCAAAAAGCAATTGAGGGCCAATATTTATTTGGTAAAGTACCTGGCGGAAAAATACGCCATTGAATATGTGATTGGGCATCATGAGTATCAAAAATTTGAAGCACACCCATTGTGGTTAGAAGTTGATGAAGGGTACCGGACAAAAAAAACAGATCCGGGTGATGAATTCATGAGAAAAGTGCGTAACGCTACAAGAAAGTTTAATTTTAAGCCAATTCCCGAAAACAATTGATTATGTACGTACGCGCGCTCATGTTGCCTTTTTTTTTAGTGATTACCTTTTGTGGAGTTGCACAAGAGTTTACTGAAGAACTCTACGAGACCTATGACAACTATAAAGAGACAAGCCTTGACAAGCGACGTATCAAATATGCTCAGGTTAGATCATTACTTGAGAGAATTGCCGTAAATCCGAAATTTGAAGTTCATAAAGTAGGGGAGTCCATTGAGGAACGTGACCTGAATTTGGTCAGTATTGGAACCGGTGACATCAACATCTTTTTATGGTCGCAAATGCATGGTGATGAACCTACTGCTACTCAAGCGATATTTGATATTTTCAATTTTTTAAATGCCAATGAGTTTGAGGTTGAAAAACAGGCCATTCTTTCTAAGTTAAAACTGCACTTTTTACCAATGCTGAATCCTGATGGAGCTGAACGCTTTCAAAGAAGAAATGCGTTGGGTATTGATATCAACCGTGATGCCCTACGATTACAATCTCCAGAAGGACGAACTTTAAAACGGGTACGAGATAGTTTAAATGCTGCTTTCGGATTCAATTTGCATGACCAGAGTACCTATTACAACGCTGAGCGAACACCAAAACCGGCCACTATTTCATATTTGGCCACAGCATACAATTATGAAAAAGAAATTAATGTGGTGCGTGCCAATGCCATGAAGGTTATTGTTTTTATGAATAACATTATTCAAAAATATGCTCCTGGCCAGGTAGGTAGGTACAATGATGACTTTGAGCCGCGAGCGTTTGGTGATAACATTGCCAAGTGGGGTACGAGCTTGATTTTGATTGAATCTGGCGGTTACCAGAACGATGTTGAAAAGCAGGAGATTCGAAAGCTGAACTATGTTTCTATTCTCTCGGCCTTGTACACCATTGCAAATGATAGTTATACTGATATTTCTATTGAAGACTATGAAAAGATTCCGAGAAACGATAGAAATCTTTTTGATCTAAAGGTTGTGAAACTCACTTATGAACTTAATGGCAAAGATTTTATTGTAGACCTAGGTATTAACCGTCAAGAGATTGATTTAGTGGGGCACAATGATTTCTACTACAAAAGTATTATTGTGGACCAAGGGGATTTATCTACCTATTATGGCTATGAGACCTTTGATGCCTCTGGGTACAAATTGGTCATACCACGTATTGGAAAATGGGAGGGTACGACAATTGGACAGCATGTTTCAGAAGACATGCTTAAACAGGGTATTGCCTACGTGGTCACACCTTTGCCAGAAAAAGGTTTTTTGATCAAAATGCCTTTTCATTTGATTGGCAACAATTTTAAGCTTCCTGATTTTAGACTCGCACCAGGTCAAAACCCTACTTTCTTTCTTAAAAAAGATGGTCTTTTGACCCATGCCGTTATCAATGGATTTCTAATAGACCTAAATAAACCAATGAAGGACCAAAAGTTTAAAAATGCATTGATCTATCGTTAATAGCCGAATTGAATATTCATATGTGTTCCATAGCTGAACAGTAAGACCAGCATCACCAAAAGGGTACAAACAATACTTGAGAAAATTGATAGCAATATGCCCCTGGTCCATAATGAAAAAGAAGCTATTGGCCCGTTTTGTAGTATATCTTTGATAACATCCATAACAATATAATTTTGAGTTAACATTGAGTTTAGTTTTAGGATGTTTTAGTTTCAGTCGTTCAATGGTAAAACACTTAGTTAGGTAAAAACCCTACTTTCAAAGGAGCATTTATAAAGGGACTGTAACAATTTTTTAATCAGTATTGAGAAATATCAACCACATTAGTAGTAAGATTTTACACCCATGCCCTAATACTTCTCGACTGCGTTCGAAGTGACATTTGATGCTTTTTGGAAACATGAAGATTAAGGCTTTAAGTTCTTATCTCTTACTTCCAGATTCAGTGCAAATTTTAAAGACTTATGTGACACCTAGCTTATAACGAAAACTATTTGGCAGGTGTGACCACAAATTTCTTGAATTCTACGGGTCCGTGATCCCCTTGAATCAAAAATGGCCCAGGTTCCCCTTCTTTACTGTCAAGCGCCCCTCCTGTAATTCCAGGTATGGTCTGATCGCATATCACCGTTTTGCCATTGGCGGTTATGGTTACACGGCGGCCTATCAAAGTGATATCATAGGTTTGCCATTCTCCGGCACTTTTTGCCATATTTTCATTTGGTTCTAAAAAACCATAAACTCCGCTGAAGTAAATATCTGATGGTGACAATCCCTTGTTGTCGGCAATCTGTACTTCATACCTACCTCTTAAATAGATGCCACTATTGCTTCCTTCCGGGTAACGAAATTCAATATGTGCTTTGAAGTCACTGAATTTTTCATCACTAACAAGATTTACGCCAGATTCGGGATTTGTCAAAATACCCTCTTTTACCATCCATTGGTTGTCACCTTCCACATGCCAGCCTGATAAGTTTTTACCATTGAACAAATCAATGGGTTTGCCCCATTCAGGTTCAGCATTCCTTACCAGTGTAGGTGCTTTTCTTCCTTTCCAGCCATATATTTTGCCATCTACATATTGCATGCTGCCTACCAGCTCATCATTTAACAACGAAGCAGTAAACTCCATATCACCGCCTTCAGGTTCCCATTGTCTTGGAATAGAAAAATTGATAAGTCCGTCTTTGAAAACAATTTCTGATATTGGTCGCGCGCTTCCGAAAGCGAAGACGAAACGCCCTACTAAGGTGGCATGTCCTGAATGCTTGATCTCTAGCCACGAGGGCACTGTTTTTCCTTCAAACTGCATATCAATATCCCATCTGCCTTCAAGAGCTTTGGTGTCATCTTGGGCTAGGGCTAAGGTTGTCGATAAACAGAGTGCACACAAAATATAAACGGACTTCATTTCTATTGGTTTTAAACGAAAACACAAGATAGTGAATTCACCTAGAATTGAAGTCCATTTATGTTGATATAGCATTGTAGTTATTCACAGCCGCCGGTAAAGCCCGTAGCGTTGAATTTGGTCTGTACGGCTCCTTGTAAGGCACCATCGGTCAATTGAATGACCAAATTGTTTTCACCACTTCCATCGCGTTTTGGCGTACAGTATTCAAAAAGATAAAAACTATTGGCCTGTTCAGATACACGGGCCGATATTTGATTAAAGGTAGTCTCAAGTTCGGCTGCATTGGCCGCGACCACACTGGCCGTTTTTCCTATTTCTCCAAGTACTTGAATGTCTATTTCTGCGCCAAGGCCAATGGTGAAAAACGAAATATTACGATTGGCATTGTCTACAGTATTGAGTGCGTTTTGTTCGGTATACCGTGATGCTTGGTCCGTGCCATCGGTAAACAAAACAACTGATGCGGCCACGATTCCGTCGTTATTGGAACTATCTTGAATAAGCCCTTCGGCTATATTGGTCGATTTAATCACGGCACCGTATAAATCGGTTGAAGGATCTGAGCTAATGTTTTCGTCAATATCCGCAATGGCAGTGGTAAGTTCAGAAACTGATGAAGTCAATGGATTTAATAAATGCAGTTCGTCTTCACCATCAAACCAATAAATGGCCATTTGAAACGAGTCAGAAGCGTTTGCGGGCATTACATTGTTCACAAAGCTGGTCGATGCCGTTTTTAGCTCTTCTAAACTGCTTTGTAGAACAGAATTACTTAAATCAAGTACCAACAACGTATTGTTACTGAATACTTGCGAATTGGATGATATACGCGCCAAGGACTCTGATGATGATATGGTTCTGAAACAATCGTCATTTCGTCCTTGTTCATAAATGGTGAACTGGCTCGCGGTCAACCCTGAAATTGGATTTCCCTGTTTGTCAGAAACTTTAAAAAGTATGGACACTTTACTGGGAGCTGAAGTTGATTGGTCTTGAATCGATAATAGCAGTTCATTTTCTTCAAAATTCAGGCAAGCATCAGGCTCGCGGCCTTCGCCAAGTTCTTCTTGGTTTAAATCAAAGTTGACATCATCGTCACCATTTCCGCAAGATACTAGTGTTAAAAAGGCAAATAAAAAGTAGGCACTTTTCGTGAGGAATTTCATTTTCTTCATTTTTTGGTTCTTCCATACGAACGCAAAAACTGAACCAATAGTGTACGTTAAGAAAATTTTGTAGTTTCCATATACGAAACCATAAAGTGATGAAAACACTGCTCTTAGCTTTTAGTGCAATACTAATAACATTTCATTTTAATATGTTACAAGGCCAGAATATTGCTGAACAATTAGGATATCAAAAAGATGCAAAACTTCTCATCATACATGCCGACGATTTGGGTGTTGCCCACTCTGAGAATAGGGCCAGTATGCACGGGTTAGCACATACGCCGGTAAATTCTGCTAGTATTATGGTGCCCTGTCCATGGTTTCCTGAAATTGCAGGGTATGCGAAAAAGAACGACAGCTTTGATTTGGGTGTTCATCTTACTTTGAACAGTGAATGGAGCTTTTATAAATGGGGACCGGTAACAGCAAAAGATTCAGTGTATAGTTTGGTCGATGCCAACGGATATTTTTTTGATAATATTCCAGAAGTGGTTCAAAAAGGAAATCCAAAGCATGTAAAACTTGAACTGGAGAACCAAATAAAAATGGCGTTGCACAACGGTATAGATGTCACACATTTAGACACGCATATGGGTACGGCGGTTGCCACGAAAGAATTTTTAAAACATTATATTGAACTGGGAAACCAGTATGAATTGCCTGTTCTTTTGACCGGTGACCCGCGCTTAACGAAAGATGAAGAGATCAAAGCACTTGTTGAAACCGGTAATCAGGTAATTGTTGACAATTTATATAGTGCGTACCCTGAACATTTTAAAACCGGCATGTCTGATTTTTACACAAAAATCCTGAAAGAACTACAACCTGGTCTAAGTACAATACTCATACACTTGGCCTATGATGATGATGAAATGAAGGCGGTCACCAAGGGCAAGATTGATTGGGGTGCTGCATGGCGACAAGCGGATCTGGACTTTTTTTCAAGTCCTGAATGTCAACAGTTGATTACAGAGCATGATATAGTCTTGGTTACCTGGCGTGAGGTACGCGACAAGATCGTCCGTCAATAGAAGAAGCTTTAAATTTTTGTTAAACGCCGGAGTATCCTGTTAAAAAAGGACTGATCTTTTCAAATTTTGGTAACTTCAAGGCAACAATGAATCAATACAAGAAACTATGCCAATGTATCAAATCACCGTCAACGGAGAATCCAAATCTGTTGATGTAGCAGCTGACACCCCAGTATTATGGGTATTGCGCGACCATTTAGACCTAGTAGGCACTAAATATGGTTGCGGTATAGGGCAGTGTGGTGCCTGTACCATACATGTTGACGGCACTGCAATGCGCAGTTGCTCTATGACCCTGGAACAATTGGATGGTAAATCCATAACTACGATCGAAGGACTTTCTGAAGATGGTAAACACCCTGTGCAAGAGGCATGGAAAGAGATTGATGTGCCTCAGTGCGGTTATTGCCAAGCTGGTCAGATCATGACCGCTACCGCTTTTTTAGAGCAGAATCCGAATCCTACCGAAGCGGACATCAAAAATGCCATGCACGGCAATATTTGCCGATGCGCTTCGTACAACAGAATTTATCGTGCGGTCGAAAAGGCTGCTGAGAACATGGGTTAATCTAAAAATACCAAAAATGTCAAAATCAACAATACAATTTAGTAGAAGGGCCTTTATGCGCACTTCGTCATTGGCAGGTGGCGGAATGCTCATTGGCTTCAATCTTTTTCAAGCCTGTAAGCCTAAAGTTGCTCCGCCTGTAGATTTGGCCGAGCTGAACTATAATGACTTTAATGCCTTCATAAAGATTGCAAACAACGGAGCGGTGACTATTTTTTCACCAAACCCTGAAATAGGGCAGGGCGTCAAAACTTCGATGCCCATGATTATTGCAGAGGAACTTGATGTCGCTTGGAAGGATGTCTATGTGGAACAAGGAATCTTAGATACAAAAAATTATACACGACAGGTGGCTGGCGGCAGTCAATCTATTCGTCATGGTTGGGACGCATTACGTCAAACCGGGGCCACAGCAAAGCAAATGTTGGTAAACGCCGCGGCAGCACGCTGGGGCGTTGATGCAGCGGAATGTTCGGTCAGTGAGGGAATCATTACCAATGCCGCTGGCGAAACTTTAGGGTACGGCGAGGTAGTGAACGAGGCGGCAACTCTTGAAGTGCCAGAAGAAGTTACCTTGAAGGATACGAAAGAATACAAAATCATTGGTACCGATGCCCGAAATGTGGATATCGATAAGATTACAACAGGTAAACCCCTTTTTGGCTTAGATTATAAGAAAGAAGGCATGGTATACGCTTCGGTACTGCGACCACCTTCATTCGGACAAAAACTAATCTCATATGACGATACCGAGGCAAAAGCAATGCCAGGGGTTATCGATATTATCAAAATAGGCTCAAAATTACAAGCATTGCTTGAAGATGACCCGAGTTTTGGGAGTAAAATTTCAAGTAGTGATAAGGTAGTGGTATTGGCCAATTCTACCTGGCAAGCCATGAAAGCAAAAGAAGTCATTATAGCAGAATGGGAAAACGATGTGCTCATGGAGAGCACAGCAAACCATGACCAGATGCTCACAGGCTTTTTAGACGGTACACAGTTCGAAACACCTCGTAAAGATGGTGATGTTGAAAAAGCTTTTAAAGAGGCTGATATGGTTTTGGAGCGCACTTATGAATCGCCATTTTTACCGCATAACTGTATGGAACCTATGAACTTTTTTGCCGATGTTACTGATGAAAAAGTACATTTGGTAGGGCCCATACAGACTCCTGCTTGGAAAGCTGGTCTGGTGGCCAAAATGTTGGGAAGGGAAGAAGATGAAATTTTATTGGAAATGACCCGAATGGGCGGTGGATTCGGTCGTCGCCTTTATGGTGATTTTGTATTGGAAGCCGCAGAAATCTCTGATGCCGTTCGCAAACCTGTGAAAGTGGTTTATAGTCGTGAAGATGACATGGGCGTAGGGGTCTATCGCCCGGCCATAAAATACCGTATCAAAGCTGCAGTCAAAGATGGTAAACTAACAGGTTACCATTTAAAAGAGGCTGCGATTAATGATAATATGTACGGGTTGATTCCGAATTTCTTTCCTGCAGGAGCAGTGGAGAACTATCAGGTCGATACGGTAAGTTATAAGAGTAATATTACCACAGGAGCATGGCGTGCACCTTACACCAATTTCTTGGCCTATGCAGAGCAAAGTTTCTTTGATGAACTGGCTGAAGCCATGGAAGTGGACAAAATACAGTTCCGCATAGATCTGCTTAAAAAAGTGGACGCTGAGGCTGACGAACGAATTCAATATGCACCAGACCGTATGATCAAGGTTATTGAAAAGGCTGTTGAAAAATCGGGTTGGGGTACCAAACCCAAAGGAGTATATCAAGGCTTCGTGAATTATTATTGCCATAATACCCATGTTGCCGAAGTGGCCGATGTAGAAATAGAAAATGGAACCCCTGTGGTTAAAAAAGTAACTTGTGTGGTAGACTGCGGTATCGTGGTGAATCCAATGGGGGCTTTAAATCAGATTGAGGGTGGTGTCATTGATGGCATTGGTCATTCTATGTATGGTGATTTTGGTTTTGATGCGGGCACACCAATGGCCAAAAATTTTGACCGTTACCGTTTGATCCGTATGAAAGAGGCACCCAAGGTCGAAGTGCATTTGATGCAGAATGACTATACGCCTACAGGTTTGGGTGAACCTACGCTGCCACCGGCAGGTGGAGCGGTTGCCAATGCGTTAAAAGCGGCTACGGGCAAGCGAATATACCAACAACCCTTTATGAAGAATCCTGAATTATTAAAAGTTCCAGAAGAACCTATAATCGGATAAAAGACATGACAATTTTACTGTTCGGGGTTACCAAAGATATCGTTGGTAGCCCTTCACTTTCAATACCTACTTCAAGCGTTTCTGGTAAAAGTATTCCTAAAACGGTCAAAGAATTAAAAGTGTTCTTGGGGAATACATATCCTGAATTGAATAAACTATCTTCGTTAGCGGTTGCAGTGAACAACAATTATGCAAAAGATGGGGACGCCATCAATTCATATGACGAGATAGCTTTGATTCCCCCAGTGAGTGGAGGATAAATTTTGAAACACGGAAGACTGAAAAATGCTAGTAGACAATCACAATAGAACCATCAATTATTTGCGCTTGGCGGTTACCGATAGATGTAACCTACGCTGCAATTACTGCATGCCCGCAGAGGGAATCAGTTTTGTGAAGAACGAAAAACTCTTGACAATAGATGAACTGAAAACGGTTGCCGAAGTACTGGTGGATCAAGGTGTCGATAAAATCCGCATCACCGGAGGAGAGCCTTTTGTGCGTAAAGATATTATGGTATTGTTACGGCATTTAACGAAGTTAAAAGGTCTTGATGATATATCGGTAACTACTAATGCTACACTGATTGGGCCACATATTGATGAATTGAAAGCATTGGGTATTAAAAATATTAATGTGAGCCTTGATGCCATTGACAGGGCTACTTTTGAGCGGATCACAAGACGCAATCAATATGATACGGTACACGAGAACTTAATTCGATTGGTATCTGAGGGTTTCAATGTGCGTATCAATTTTATTGTACTTGACGGACAAAATGAGCAGGACATTGTTCCTATTTTAGAAGTAATGAAGCATTACCCCGTTTCAGTCCGTTTTTTAGAAGAAATGCCTTTCAATGGTGGAAGCAAGTCGTTTCAAACCATAAAATGGAATTACAAGGCCATTCTAGATCATATTACGACCCATTTTCCATCATACAAAAAATTGGTGTCACCAGACACATCGACTTCGATTAACTATCAAATTGAGGGGCATCAGAGTACTTTTGGGTTGATACCTTCGTTCAGTAGAACCTTTTGCGGTAGCTGTAATAGATTGAGGGTAACGGCTACGGGCGATGTAATTACCTGTCTCTACGGCAAACCCAAAGCTAATCTTCGGGACCTGGTACGTGGCGCAAATGCTGAAACCGATGTTAAAACTGCAATCTTAAATGCTGTTGGCAGTAGGGCCAAAACTGGGTTTGATGCACAAAAAGAACACGCGCATGTGTTTGATAATTCCATGACGTCTATAGGTGGGTAAATTTAGAATCTGATTTTAAAGGTTTATAATGGACACAAAACTTTACGGGCTTATACTTTCAGGAGGGAAAAGTACCCGAATGGGCAATGATAAAGGATTATTGGAATATCATGGGCTTCCGCAACGAGATTATCTGTACCAATTGGTATCAACTATTTGTGATACAACCTTCTTTAGCATTCGCCCTGATCAAAAAAACGAATTATCATCTGAGCATAATATCATCGTTGATAGAAACGAGTATCGTGGTCCGTTAAACGGCATTCTGAGTGCGCACAAAACCCATCCTAAAGTCGCTTGGTTAATATTGGCCTGTGATTTACCCCTTTTAGATATGGCAACCGTGGCAGCATTGGTTGCAAATCGAGATCCTGATAAAGTTGCGACGGCTTTCGCAACAAATGAATCTGGATTGCCAGAACCTCTAGTCTCAATTTGGGAGCCTGATGGACTCCAAAAAGCAATGGTCTATATGGCTAAAGCACAAAGCTCCTGTCCAAGAAAATTTTTGATCAATTCTGATATAGCATTGGTGTTCCCTAAAAATGACGAAGTGTTATACAATGCCAATTCATTTGAAGAGTATGAATTTGCCAAAAAGAGAGTTGAACAATGAGTTATTCCAGCCGATATAACCGCCAAGAAAACCTTGAAAGTTTTGGTTTAGGTAAACAATATAAATTGCTTAACAGCAGGGTTTTGGTTGTGGGTATTGGTGGTTTGGGAATTCCAGTGGCACAATACTTGAACGCTATGGGCGTAGGTGTTTTGGGCCTGGTCGAAAATGACATCGTTGAGCTTCATAATTTACAACGACAGGTATTGTTCACAGAAGCTGATATTGGTCAATCAAAGTTAAATGTAGCATTGGAGCGATTGAAGCTCCAAAACAGTGAAACTGAGTTCAAGGCTTATCCTGAATTTTTAACAACCGAGAACGCATTAAAAATCATAGCTGAATATGATATCGTAGTTGATGCTACAGATAATTTTGCTACCCGCTATTTGATAAACGATGCCTGTGTCATATTGGACAAACCATTTATTTATGGGGCTTTACATGCTTTTGAAGGGCAAGTCAGCGTTTTTAACCACGAAAATGGACCTACGTATCGATGCCTATTTCCTGAAATACCAAAAGCAGACGAGATTCCGAACTGTAATGAGAATGGGGTTTTAGGTGTACTTCCTTCAATCATTGGTTCCTTACAGGCTTTAGAGGTGGTTAAAGTATTGACAGGGATAGGAGAAGTATTGTCAGGAAAATTGCTTGTTTATGACGGACTTTCACAAACAACTAGAAAAATAGGTTTTTCCCGAAATCCTCAAAATCTAAAGATAACTGCCTTAGAGCAAGATTATGGTTTTTCAAGCTGTGTAAACGTTCCGACCATCACTTCTGAAAACTTTTTGTCATTAAAAGAAGCGGTACAGTTGATTGATGTAAGGACCATTGAAGAGTTTGAGAAAGATCATTTGGAGAATGCCTTGAACATTCCTATTTCAGAATTTTCACAAAAACTTGATGCCCTAAATTTTGATAAACCCATTTATGTGATGTGCCAATCTGGAAAACGAAGTGCTCTGGCTGTTGAAAGTCTACTTGAGCAACATCCCAGTACAAAAGTTTTTTCCATTTCGGGTGGTATGAACAAAATTGCCGAAATATGTCATTAGCACTGGGTGAGCTTTTGACGATTATGCTCGTTTTCTTTGTAGTGGCCCTACTGTACGCCGCAGTTGGTTTCGGTGGTGGCTCAAGCTATTTGGCTTTACTGACTCTTTTGCTGACAAGTTTTTTTGTAATCAGAAGTACTGCCTTGCTATGCAACCTAGTAGTGGTATCGGGCAGTTGTTATATTTTTTATAAGAAAGGGTATATTGAGTTCAAAAAATTCTTGCCGTTTATTGTGACCAGTGTTCCCATGGCTTTTTTAGGGGCATCATATCGTTTGAAGGAACATATCTTTTTTATCATATTGGGCATCGCGTTGATTGCAGCAGCAATTGCCTTGTTGGTGCAGACCATGAATATTGGAACCAAATTTAAATCCGTATCCTACCCAAAATACACGTCTTATGTGCTGGGTACGGGAATAGGTTTTTTATCAGGATTGGTAGGAATTGGCGGCGGAATCTTTCTCGCTCCGGTATTGAATCAGATGAAATGGGATAAGCCTATGACTATAGCGGCGTTGGCTAGTTTTTTTATATTGGTAAATTCGATTTCAGGTATCGGGGGACTTTTGGCAGGCGGTACGTTTGAGTTGTTGTGGCCAGAAATTCTGGGGTTGCTCATCGCCGTGCTTTTGGGTGGACAATTGGGTGTTCGATTGAGCCTGAGTAAAATATCTGCAAAAGGGATACGGTTTATGACGGCTATTTTGGTACTTTTCGTTGGCGTACGAGTATTGTTGAACAATGGTTTACAAATCAATTTTTTCTCATGATTTCATTTGAACAGGCATATGATTTAGTATTGGATAACTTGGGTGACTTTGGAGAAGTAGTTGTGCCATTGGCGAAGACCAATGGTCGAGTTTTAGCAGAACCCATTTATGCCGATAGAGATTTCCCTCCTTTTGACAGGGCCACCAAAGATGGTATCGCCATTGCCTATGGTGCAGTGCAGCGTGGCAAATTAGAACTAAAAATTGAGGGGGTTGCCGCGGCAGGAAGTCCAGAAAAGGTGTTGGTCAATCCTGACACGTGTATAGAAATCATGACAGGAGCAATGCTTCCTAAAAATACGGATACGGTAGTAATGTACGAACACCTGACCCTAAAAGATGGGTTTGCCACTTTGGAAAAACCAGTTAAAAAGGGACAGAACATTCATGGTAGGGGCAGCGATGAACCGGAAGGAACAATGGTGTTGCAAGCTGGAATCCGTATTACTGCCGCTGAAATTGGGGTATTGGCCTCGGTTGGAAAAGCCATGGTAAAGGTTAAAAGAAACCCTAGTTTGTGTATTGTTTCCACGGGTGATGAGTTGGTTGCAGTAGATGCCGTTCCGTTGCCGCATCAAATACGAAAGTCAAATTCCCATACATTACGTGCTGCACTACAGGACCAAGGTTTGTCATCGACAACTGTGCACATAGCCGATGATAAAGAAGCGACTGAAAGTGCTATCCGTGAAGTTTTACAACAGTACGATATAGTCTTGCTAAGCGGTGGGGTTTCAAAAGGAAAATATGATTACTTGCCCGAAGTTTTTGAGACCTTAGGTATTGAAAAGGTTTTTCATAAAGTACGTCAGCGGCCAGGTAAGCCTTTTTGGTTTGGCAAACATGAAAAGTCAAAAACTACCGTTTTTGCTTTTCCCGGTAATCCAGGGTCGACCTTTGCCAATTATCATGTGTATTTTCTACCTTGGTTGTTTCATAGTTTCGGTTTGATATCAAACAATATCAATGTCGAATTAAATGAATCAATTGAGAATACAACCGATTTAACACGCTTTATGCGAGTCAACGTTGCTATTTTCAAGGGCAGGTTGGTAGCCCATTTGATTGAGGGCAATGGTTCCGGTGATTTAACAAGTTTGAGCAAAGCGAACGGATTTATACGACTTAAACCCAATCAAAACTATGACAAGGGGGCAGAAGTGCCCTTTATAGCAACGCGAAAGATTTTAGAATGACACATGAACTAAAGAAAATAATCCAAGCGTACATCACAGCAAAGTCCGAAAAAATTGCTTGTGTTATGGCCACCGTGGTGGCCTTGGAAGGCTCTTCATATCGCAGACCAGGAGTGCGGATGCTCATTCATGAAAATGGTCGCATGATCGGTGCCGTAAGTGGGGGCTGTGTTGAAAAAGAAGTACAACGACAGGCGGAATCCGTTTTTGCCACAAAAATACCTAAAGTGATGACCTATGATGGGCGTTACCGTTTAGGTTGTGAAGGCATACTGTATATCCTTTTGGAGCCTTTCGCTCCTGATACTTTGTTTCTAGAGGCATTTGCAACCACTATCTCACAAAGGACAGTGTTGAGAATTGATAGTTACTACGAAAAAGAATACAGTGAAAGCATGGCCTTTGGCAGTGTTTTTTATCTAAAGGGCGCCTTATACGAACTACAACCAAAACGCGAAGCGGCATCGGCCATCTCCGTTTTTGAGCAAATATTGCCAGCTTGTTTTAGATTGATTATTATCGGAGCCGAACATGATGCCGTTCAATTGTCTTCTTACGCCGCCATGACGGGTTGGGAGGTTACCGTTGTGGTAAATCCAAGAGAAGAGAAAACTCTAAAAGATTTTCCTGGTGCGTCAGGTTTTATTGCCGTTGAACCCGAAAGTTTTCAGCCACAATTTGACCATCGGACAGCTGTTATATTGATGACCCACAGTTACGTTAAAGATTTACAATATTTAATGGCCCTAAAGGATGCAGAATTTGCGTATCTCGGTTTACTGGGTCCCTTAAGAAGACGTGAAAAGTTATTTTCTGAACTGTTAGAGCGCTATCCTGATATTTCGGAAGCGTTTTTAGAAAAAGTCCATGGCCCTGCTGGTATACATATAGGGGCCGAAACGCCACAAGAAATTGCAATATCCGTTATGGCCGAAGTTTTATCAGTTGTCAATGGCACATCACCCATGTTGCTAAAAGAAAAGCAAGGAAGTATTCATAGTTGATGAAGACCACTGCCGATATCGGAATCTTGATTTTAGCTGCCGGAGCGTCGACCCGTATGGGTAGCCCCAAACAATTATTGCCATGGAAACATACCACCCTTTTAGGAAATGCTATTGAACAGGCAGAAAAAGTGAGTCAGCACGTCAAGGTTGTTTTAGGTGCCAACAGTGCATTAATACAAGAGCAGCTGAAAAATAGAGCAATCGGTATCATAAATGACGATTGGCAAAAAGGAATGGGTGCGTCAATAGCATTCGGAGTTTCTGAGATGTTAAAAACAAAAGGTTATGACGGAATTCTTATCATGCTCGCTGATCAACCTTTTGTTGATGCTGCCTACTTGACCAAACTGATGCATTGCTTCAAGAATGAATCGTACAAAATAGTGGGAACCAATTATGATAAGGGCGTTGGGGTACCGGCGGTTTTTCATTCAACGGTTTTCACAGAACTACAACAATTGCATGAGGACTATGGAGCGCGTAAACTTATGAAGTCTTACCGCCAAGAGTTGTTGGGCATTGATGCCAATGGAAAAACCGTAGATGTCGATACCAAGGAGGCCTATGATAATTTGATACACAAAAAGGCCAAACCAAAATAGTTGCCGTACCTAAACAATCTGGCGTTTTTGCCCATAAAGAAAACTAACTAGGTGTTCAGTGTTCGAAGTAATGTAAGACAATAGCCCATGTACCTGTCTAACGTGACAGTCCTTTTAGTAGCTGGATTTATTGCTCAGTGGAGGCCGCTTTTGAAAGGACCTGTTACCATCAATCTCTTGAAAGATTCCGCATGAAATCTGTCGTCGGACCAAAGAGGGTTTTTCAATTTTGGCTTTAGCTGCAATCTGTGGGTTTAAAAACTTCATACCGTGTTAACGCCGGTTTGGTGGTTCTATTGTTTCAAAGTAGACCGTTTTCTCCCGTAGCAACTGTTTTTGGATGTATTCAGAGATGGACATCCAGTTCATTTTTAATATCAATGCCGCAGTGGGCACGTTATCTTCGGCAATGGCCTGTATGATAGCTTCATTTTGATTGTCCACTTGTTCATAAAAAGAAGCATCGGTGATATACAGCTGTTCATAAAATAAAACACGTGCTTCCAAATCTTCAAGAAGCGCCAAAAGAATGGTATTTGGGCAATCACGTACCAATAAATGGTGAAAAGCGATACGATGTTGTAACCTGACCATTGGGGTGTGTACCTGTTGAAGTTTTAGTTGAACGGTATTAAGGCGTTTGATAGTCTGTTCGCTAAAAGTGCATGCTTCCAATGCCATGACCTCTAGTTCTGCGATAGTGTCATATAAGTGCTTCGCTTCGGTATGTGAAAGTTCAGGTATAATGAACCCTCGGTTAGGAATTGCTCTGACAATTCTGACCTGCTCAAGCTGGCTCAACGCCTCACGAATCGGCGTAACGCTGATTGCTAAGCTTCTTGACAGTTTTGCCAAGTTCAAGGTCTTGCCAATCTGAAGTTTTCGTTCCGTTATTTGAGAAAGAAGATGCTGTTTGACCTTATTGCGCAATATCAATTGGTTTGGCATAGCTTTATTAAATCGTATACGATTTAAAACTATTAAATTTTTATTCTATTGCCTTATCTTTAAAAAGTTAAACTCAAAAATAGACCTATGCGTTACGGATATCTTTTATTATCCCTTGTTTTCTTAACTATTATTTCTTGTAAAAAAGCACCTCCTGAGGTAAAGGCTACCAATTTATATGAGACCCAGCTCTTCAAAGATGTACAGCTGGCCGCCATTTATAAAGACTCTAAGACCTTTGTTGATTTGGTGCCAAAGGCTTCATTTAGGCAATTGGAGCAACAGTATCTGACTGAAAAAGATAATGCAGATTTTGATTTGAAAATTTTTGTGGAAGAAAATTTTATGGACAAATCTATGGCATCCTTGGATTTTAGAACGGATTCCACAAAAACAATGTACGAGCATATCAATACCATGTGGGATAAGTTGACAAGAGGGCCAGATGACATTATTGCCAATTCGTCGCGTATCGCATTGCCTTACAAATACGTAGTTCCCGGCGGCCGTTTTCAAGAAATCTATTACTGGGACAGCTACTTCACTTTAGAGGGACTTCTTGCGGGTGATAGGGGTGATCTCGCCAAAGGTATGGTTGACAACTTTACATTTTTGATAGATTCCATTGGTTTTATACCAAACGGTACACGTGACTATTACCGTACCCGTTCACAACCCCCATTTTATTCATTGATGGTGGAAGCTTTGGTTGGTAAGGATTCAAGTATGCTCTTGTCATACTTGCCCACATTGCGGAAAGAATACGATTTTTTTATGGACCATGATTCTATACAAACGCCATTTAGTGGTAGTAGGCATGTGGTTGAGATGCCCAATGGAAGACTTTTGAATCGCTATTACGACTCAGGCGATACACCGAGGCCAGAAGCCTACAAAGAAGACAAGCACCTTGCAATCGATATGAAAACTGATGCATCCAAAACCCAATTATATAAGGATTTGCGTTCAGGGGCAGAATCTGGATGGGATTTTAGTTCGCGTTGGTATGCCAGACCCGAAGACTTTTCATCTACCCAAACGACCAATATCTTGCCAATTGATCTGAACTGTTTGCTTCTAAGTTTAGAACAATTATTGGCCAAAGGTCTGCAGTTTGAAGGTGATGAGGCAGGTGCAAACCATTTTAAAACACTGGCCGCCGAGCGCCAAAACCTGATACAACGGTACTTCTGGAACGATGAAATTGGTTTTTTTATGGATTTTGATATCAAAAATCAAAGACAAACCAATGAATTGACACTTGCCGGAGCTTATGCTCTGTTTTTTGGTGTAGCCACCCCTCAACAGGCAGAAAGAGTCAAGAAGGTGCTTATGGATAAATTCTTAAAGGATGGTGGATTGGTCACTACCTTAAATCATTCTGGGCAACAGTGGGATGCACCCAACGGTTGGGCTCCTTTGCAATGGATTGCTGTAAAAGGATTATTGGACTATGGCCATACCCAAGAAGCCAAAGACATTATGAAACGTTGGTTGGTACTCAATGAAAAAGTGTACAAAGACACTGGAAAGATGATGGAGAAGTACAATGTTGAAGACTTGACCTTACTTTCTGGAGGTGGTGAGTATGAGACCCAAGATGGTTTTGGTTGGACGAATGGGGTAGCTTTGGGTTTCCAAAAATTATTACAAGAACTGGAATAACAGTAATAATGGTGTAGGTATGATTGTATTGATAAGACCATCTGCCGTTAATTTTTAAGGTTATTCATCGATTTTTAGGTTTTTTCAGCACTAAAATGTTTACGACAACGTTGCTATGGCAAATCAATAATGTAAAGTAATCATGAAAAAATTAGGTCTTTTAGCGCTGATTATGGGTTTAGTGTTCATTGCTTCTTGTAGCGATGATGCAGAAGATAACCTGGCCCAAGAACAAGAGTTGAGTCAAGCCGAACTACAAACAATATTAAATACGGACGAAATAACCAGTGCCGTAGATACTGCTTTAGCAGAGTTATACAATTTTACGGGTGCGACTCAAAAATCCAATGAGTGCTATACCGCAGAATACACTGATAACGGTTTTACTGCAACTTTCAACAATTGTGTGTTGAATGGAAGTGAAAACATCAACGGTACACTTACCGTTGTTTATGGTACTGACGCTAACACAACGACCTACACTGCAACTTTTGTCGATTTCTTTGTGGGTACCATCAAAGTAAATGGTACACGAACGTTCACTTTAAACAGTGGTCAAATGGATGAGGCCATTTCTTTTACGATAACCAGTGATATTTCAGTAGAGTACGATGATGGAAAGACCATTTCAGAAAATGGCGCCAAAACCTTTGAGTTTGTTTTTGAAGATGGCCAAGATACACTTTGGAACCTATCAGGAAACTGGACCGTTATGGTTGACGGTGATACGTACACGGTTTCAGGAGACGTTTCTAGAAGCTTGATTTGCGAGTATTGGACAATGGGTTCAATGCAAATTGGCAAGAATGGATTGCAAGTTGATGTTGATTTTGGCGATGGTACTTGTGATGATAAGGCCACAGTAACGTACCCCAATGGAGCGATAGAAGAAATCACCTTGTAGACGAGCCTTTAAGTTTAGAATGGAAGCCTCGTGATACGGGGCTTTTTTTATGCATTTAGCCACAATTCCGTAGTATTTAGTTGAACATTTTGAGTAACTTACCTTACTGATTAATCAAAATGAAAACTACAATGAAAATGCTATTACAACGCTTGCTATGCATGCTGTTTTGCCTTGGTCTTGCCATTGGTGCCAAAGCACAAGAAAAATCAAAAGATGACATTTACAAAGGACTTGAATTTCGAAATTTGGGTCCCGCTTTAACTTCTGGCCGTATCGCCGATATTGCCATCCATCCAAAAAATGAAAGTGTTTGGTATGTAGCGGTAGGCTCGGGCGGTGTTTGGAAAACGGTTAATGCCGGAACTACGTTCAAGCCTATTTTTGATGCCCAGACCAGCTACTCTATTGGTTGTGTGACCATTGACCCGAATAATCCAAGTACGGTTTGGGTGGGCACAGGCGAAAATGTCGGAGGTCGACACCTTGGTTTTGGCGATGGTATCTACGTTAGTCATGATGCAGGAAAGACTTGGAAAAATATGGGCCTTAAAAAGTCTGAACATCTTTCTAAGATTATCGTTCATCCTGAAAATTCAAATATAATATATGTGGCTTCTCAAGGGCCATTGTGGAGCAAAGGTGGTGAGCGTGGTTTTTACCGTTCGGAGGACGGTGGAAATACATGGTCACGGACTTTAGGAAATGACGATTGGACAGGGGTTACCGATATTGTAATGGATTTTGAGAATCCGAATACATTGTATGCCGCTACTTGGGACAGGCACCGTACTGTTGCGGCCTATATGGGTGGTGGTCCTGGTTCGGGCCTACACAAATCTACTGATGGCGGAAAAACCTGGAACCAATTAAAAACGGGGCTTCCAAAATCAAATATGGGAAAAATCGGGCTAGCGATATCTCCGTTTGACAACCAAACCCTATACGCGGCTATTGAATTGGACCGTAAAAAAGGAGGCGTATACATGTCTGCCAACGGAGGCGCTTCTTGGATGAAACAGTCCGATGCCGTTGGTGGTGGTACAGGTCCGCATTACTACCAAGAAATCTATGCGTCGCCCCACCAAGAGGGCAAATTGTATTTGATGAGCAATTATAGCCAAGAATCAAATGATCACGGCAAAACATTCACTTTTTTAAACGAAGATAAAAAGCATGTGGACAGTCATGCGGTCGCTTTTAAAGAAAGCGACCCAAATTATGTTCTTTTCGGCACGGATGGTGGGCTTTATGAATCCTACGACCGCACAAAAACATGGCGTTATTTCAATAATCTGCCAGTAACACAATATTATAAGGTGGCTGTCGATGACAGTAAACCCTTCTACAATATTTATGGTGGCACACAAGACAACGGTAGCCACGGTGGGCCGTCACGGACGATTCGAGCGGATGGAATCTTAAACCAAGACTGGTGGATCACCCTTGGGGCCGATGGACATCAATCGGCCACGGAACCTGGCAATCCTGATATTACCTATGGTGAGTTTCAACAGGGTTGGTTATGGCGTATTGATCAGACCACTGGCGAGACCGTATTTGTGCAACCACAGCCCGCTGATGGCGACCCACATGAACGTTTTAATTGGGATGCCCCAATTTTGGTAAGTTCGCACAATCCCACACGTTTGTACTTTGCTTCTTATCGAGTTTGGAAGTCTGAAAATAGAGGCGATGATTGGACAGCTATTTCTGGAGATTTAACTCGAAACGAAGAACGCTTTAATTTGCCCATCCTTGGGAAACAACAAAGTTGGGACAACCCCTGGGATGTTGGTGCAATGAGTGTTTATAATACGATTACCTCTTTGGCAGAATCTCCAATACAAGAAGGATTGTTGTACGCAGGTACCGACGATGGTATCTTACAGGTTTCTGAAGATGGTGGTGCTAATTGGAGGAAAGTCAGTCTGGGAAACATAAAGGGCGTTCCAGAACGTGCTTTTGTAAACGACGTCCGTGCCGATCTATATGATGCGGGTACCGTGTACTTGGTATTGGACAACCATAAAGAAGGTGACTATAGACCTTTTCTTTTGAAAAGTACAGATAAAGGGAATACATGGAACTTTATCAATGGCAACCTTCCAAAACAGTTGATTACATGGCGTGTTGTACAAGATCATAAAAAGAAGAGCCTATTATTTGCAGCCACTGAATACGGTGTTTATTTCACTACAAATGGCGGTAGTAGCTGGACACAGCTCAAAGGGGGGCTACCAACCATATCATTTCGTGATGTTACCATTCAAAGACGGGAAGATGATTTAGTGGGAGCTTCTTTTGGTCGTGGATTTTTTGTATTGGATAATATAGCACCGTTACGGGACTACGATGCCACAAAAGCTGGCGAAGTTCAGTTATTCGACACTAAACCGGCCTATTGGTATATTCAAAAGGATGAAATCTACGGACAGGGTAATAATACATACAAAGCCAAAAACCCGGACTATGGAGCTGTTTTTACCTATTATCTTCCAAGTAAAATGGAATCCTTAAAGGATATACGTACAAAGAAGGAAAAGGACTTGACAAAACAAAAGGCGGCTATTCCGTTTCCGGGATGGGATGCCTTAGCCGATGAGAAAAACCAAGAGAAACCAGAACTTTTACTACTGATCAAAGACGCAAACGGAAATCTGGTCAATACCGTTAAGGGCAGTAATAAAAAAGGATTTAATAGAGTCGCTTGGAATTTGACCTATGCAGACCGTTCAGGTGTCCCTTTAAAAGCACCTACTCCAGATCCAGATGATGAGTTTTTTGGTTCGCCCTATCTAGCGACTCCAGGTAGATATTCCGTTACCTTGTACCAAAACAAAGATGGTATGTTAAGAGAACTGGCAGCCGCAAAAAGCTTTGAAGTGAAAAAAATGCATGAAGGGGCACTACCTAGTAAACCAATCAGTGAAATTGATTCGTTTAGGGAAGATTTCCAAAACTTCCAGCAGGACCTGATGGCAACAAGTACGACCATTGAAAAAGCTGAAAAGCAATTGAACGCCATGAAAAGGGCATATCAACAAGCCAAAAAGCCTACTGTTGAATTGTTCAACAGGATCAGTGCGGCTCAAAAAAGCGTACAACGTTTTGATGCTATCATGAACGGTAATCCAGCTAAAAATGAAGTAGGGGAGCGTACGGCACTTTCTCCAGGTGACGGAGCATTTGTCGGTTATGTTGCACTAAGTAACACCTATGGGCCTACGGGCAATCATAAGAAGGCGTTTGCTAGGGCCAAACAACAGTTAAAGACATTGAAGACCGATTTGAACAATTTGGTAAAGACCACAATACCAGGTCTGGCCGCTGAATTGAAAACAGCTGGAGCACCATGGATTGAAGGTCAGGGACTTTTAAATGATTAATCTTTCAAACTTGTAGGTAGCTCAAATACCTCTAAGTCAAAATATGGCACAGCTGCGAGTATATGGTCAAAAATATCGGCCATGATATACTCGTAGTTTTGCCATCTTTTGTCACTGCTAAATGCATATACTTCTAGGGGAATACCTTGTGCAGTGGGAGCCAATTGACGGGTCATCAGTGTCATTTCGGTATTGATGGCACTATGGTCGGCCAGATACGATTCAATGTACTTTCTAAAAACTCCAAGGTTTGTTAGATTTCTACCATTGAGCAACAATGTCTTATCAATATTGTTTTGATCATTATCCTTTTTGATCTTTGATTGTCTGTCTTTTAAATAATCCGAAATCAATGTAATTTCTTTTAGTTGGTCCACGGCCTCATCTGTTAAAAACTGAATGCTTTGTTGTTTGATGATGACGGCGCGCTTGATACGTCTACCTCCAGAAGATTGCATACCCCGCCAGTTTTTAAAACTATCTGAAATCAATGCGTAGGTTGGGATGGTGGTAATTGTCTTGTCAAAGTTCTGTACTTTGACAGTGGCAAGATTAATTTCAATAACATCGCCATCAGCACCATATTTCTCAAAGGTTATCCAATCACCGATTCGTACCATGTCATTGATACTGACCTGGATGCTGGCCACAAAGCCGAGTATAGTATCCCTAAAAATCAATAATAACACTGCCGAAGCGGCTCCTAGGCCGGTCAAGAACTTCCAGATATCTGTACCGGTAATAATGGCCAAAATAGCCATGATTCCTGTGGCCCAAGCAAAAATCATGAAAACTTGAATATAGCTGTCTATGGGCTTATCCTTAAAACGCGGTAAGGTTTTTAGATAGTCGTTTATGGTCTGAAAAAGGCTTCGAGTAATTCGTAAAATCAAAAACACGGCAAGAATTTGAAGCACTCTCAAGGCGACATTCTCTGCATAATCAAAGTCATAAAAAACAATGGGCATCAATTCAAACGCCAGTAAAAGCGGAAAGATATGTGCCAAAAAACGTGGTAGTCGATTGGTGACAGCTAAATTATCAAAATTTGTCCTTGTACGTTTGGCCAAACGGAAGGATAGAAAACGAATGATTTTCCAAATGACGTAATCGACTATTAAGACCAAAAACAATACTAAAATCAACATGACAATTACGTTGATGTAACTGGCATAGGTATCTGAGACTCCGGCTTGCAATAATAGTTTGTATAGTGCGTGCCCCCATGTATTTTCTGCCATATGCTTGGTTTTAAAAGATGTAAATCAACAAGGTTGCCAAAGTAACAAATGAGCCAAATTGTCGTAATATTGTTGACATGGAAAACCAAGGTAAAAATACGGTTTTGTTGGTTGCCGCTTTTTTCGCGATTTATGTGATTTGGGGGTCTACGTATTTGTGGAATAAGATTGCGGTGACCGAGTTGCCGCCATTTATGTTGGCCGGGGTTCGTTTTTTTACGGCGGGCATTATTATTTTTCTGATTGCCATAGTATTGGGTAAGTCGTTGGCAATTACAAAACAGCAACTTTTGAATACCGCTTTTGTCGGTTTTTTGTTTCTATCACTTGGCAATGGATTGGCCGTATGGGCACTGAAATATGTTGATTCTGGTTTTGCGGCGTTAGAAATATCGGCCCAACCTTTGGTCATCTTGCTGATGATGTGGATACTACAGGGTAAAAAAATACAACCCATGTCCATGATAGGAGTGGTTTTGGGAATGGTTGGAATCTATTTACTGGTTGGACAAAAACAATTGCTCAGTCAAGAGAATGCCGTTTGGGGCATGCTCATGATCTTTGTTTGTATGTTAAGCTGGGGGTACGGAAGTCTTTTTGTTGCAAAAGCTGATTTGCCCAAAAACTACTTTGTGAATACAGGTTACCAAATGCTTTCCGGTGGTATTCTTTTAATGGTGATGAGCCTGTTGTTCAGGGAAACTTGGAGCAATCCTTTAGGTTGGAGTTTTAAAACACAAGCGGTGATGTTATTGTTGGTACTATTTGGTAGTATCTTGGCATTTACTTCGTTCAATTATTTGTTGAAATCTGTTTCGCCAGAAAAAGTGGCGACGTCAACCTATGTGAACCCTATCGTGGCTTTACTTTTGGGATGGTATTTTTTAGATGAAGAGATTACCTTACAATCGGGAGTAGCCGCCGTTATCTTACTGACTGGAGTCTACTTTATTAATACTAAAAAGAAACTGTTGCTTTTTAGGCGCTTCAAACGTTGAGGCCAATACCCTCTGAATCAATTTCTCGAAGGTCCCCAACATGCATATTGCCCAATTTAACTGCACCAATACGGGTACGGACCAAACGTAATGTTGGATACCCGACTGCTGCAGTCATTTTTCGTATTTGACGAAATTTCCCTTCGGTCAAAACAATGCGAACCCATGAATTTTCACGATGTGCATTCAAACGAATGCGCGTGTTGGCATTGGCAAATTCAGGCACGTCAGCTACAACTTTGGCAGAACATGTCTTGGTCACATACTTTTTTCCAAAAATCCCTATTTCAACACCAGCTTGCAGCTTTTTGATAGCTTCTGAAGTAATTTGTCCATCAAGCTGTGCGTAATATTCTTTTTCTATTCCACTTCTATTTACCATATCACTAAGTTTTCCATCTGTGGTCAATAACAATAATCCTTCAGACTTTTCATCTAAACGTCCAATGGGCATGGTATGTTCAGGAAATTTTGCCAATTCGGTCAGAAATCTCTTTTTACGATTTTGCCTTTCATCATTTGAAGCTAATTGACTCAAAATGCCAAAAGGCTTATATAGTGCAAAATGTCGATGTGGTGTTGACATACGGACAAAAGTAATGATTGTGCTACAAGAACATAAAATCTTAATTTAGTAATCAAAGCGAACTAAAACCTAGGTAATTCATGAAATCTACATCGCCTTTACATTTGCTGTTTTGCGCAGTTTTAAACATTGTGGTACTAAGCCTGGTGTCATGTTCACAAAAAGAGATAAAGCTCTTCAATGGTCAAGACTTGAACGGTTGGCATGTAGATGTACCACTATTGGATTCGGTTCCAAATGCTATAAACCCTTTTGTGGTTCGCAATGGAAATCTGATAAGCTTAGGTACGCCCCAGGGTCACCTGATAACGGACAGTAGTTATGGCAATTATAGATTAAGCTTGCAGTATCGCTTTGTAGGAGAACCCGGAAATTGTGGTGTTTTGGTGCACGCATCTACGCCAAGGGCACTCTATAAAATGTTTCCCAAGTCAATTGAAGTGCAGCTCATGCATGAAAACGCCGGGGATTTTTGGTGCATTGTCGAAGATATCACTGTCGCCGATATGGAAGAACGAAGGGGGCCTAAATCTGAATGGGGCATTACCGAAGGCAAACTACGTCGTATCATCAATTTAACCGATACCTCTGAGCATCCATTGGGAGATTGGAATTCGTTGAGTGTTGAATGCAAAGGCAATACCATAAAAGTTTGGGTCAATAACGATTTAGTCAACGATGGTTATAACGCAACGGTTTCACAAGGACAAATCGCCATTCAGGCGGAAGGCTCTGAAGTGGCGTTTAAAGATATAGTGCTGCTACCCCTTTAGGTCCTATAAATTTGAGGGATGTACAATTCATGACATTGATTGTCCATTTCATGACATTGCGCTTTCTGAATGCCTTAATACCTCGCATATTTGTCCTGTCAATCAAAACAATCAATCAATTCATCACTTTTTAAAAGGAGTTTAGAAATCAATCAAAAAACGAACAATCATGAATCAATTATCAAAACTCATCGCAGCATTACTACTAAAGATCATCATTTTATTTTTGGTTTTGAATGCAGACCCATCATCTGCCCAAAGTAGAAGTACATCAATTAGCATTAATAATAAAGGTAAAACCACCATTTCAATCAAGAATGGACTGGGTAACAATTTTTCCATTGAGTACAAGGGTGATATTACCTTGTCTGATGACGATACTGATGTTGAGGCCATATCAAGAGGCGGCTATATGGAAATCAAAAAATCAGCCTTTGGTAACCGACGTCGCATCTATATCGAACCCAACAATTCAGGTGGTTTGATTAAAAAGTACTATGTAGGCAGTTCTCAAAAAAGCTTTGATGCAGAGGGCAAAAAATGGCTTTCAGAGATTCTATTGGAAGTGGTTCGCTCCACGACTTTGGGGTCAGAGAAACGGGTAAACCGTTTGTACAAAGAAGGTGGTTCATATAAAGTGCTCAAGGAGGTCGATAAGATTACCAGCAACCATGTCAAGGCAAGGTATATTAAGTTATTGCTAGAGAAAGATTTAAAGGACGCGGATTATCTTTCGGTATTGAATGAAATCGACGATATTGACTCCGATCATCATAAGGCCGATATCTTGAAGCAGAACACCAAAGTCTTTTTACGGAATGAAGCGACCACGTCGGCCTATATAAAAACCGCGGGCAGTATTGACTCTGATCATCACAAGGCCGATGTACTAAAAAAATCGATCAATGATGGTAACATTACCGATACCCAAATGAAGGCTTTGTTTATGATAGCCCAAGATATTGATTCGGACCATCACAAAGCTAGCGTGTTACAGACCGTACTCTCAAGACGAACGTTGAACCCAACCAATCTAAAGCTATTGGTGAATACGACGAGAGAAATAGATTCAGACCATCATAAGGCATCTGTTCTTAAAAAGGCCTTGAATTCAGACGGATTGAGTACTGGGGTCTATAATACCCTACTGACATCAGTTAGTAATATGGATTCAGACCATCATATAGCCAGTGTTTTCAATGACCTATTGCGCAACGAAATTGATGACGCCTCTTTATCCAGATTGTTGAACGTATTGGAAGACAATATGTCGTCTGACAATCATAAAGCAACTGTCTTGAAAAAAGTAGTTCAGTACAATGCGTTGAGCTCAGCTAGTTTTTCGGCATATCTTTCGGCCATAAAAGGTATTGATTCAGATCATCATAAAGCTGAAGTTTTTAATGCTTTATCAAGAGAAAACCTAAGCAACAATCAATTAAAGCAAGTTTTGGCAGCGACCTCTGGCATAAATTCTGATTATCATAAGAGCGCAAGTCTGCTGAGTTTTGCGAATAAAGTGCGAAGTGCTGATAGCGATGTAAAAGACGCTTACGTAGCGGCTTGCAAAGACATTGATTCAGAGTCACATTTTGGTAGGGCCTTAAAGGCAATTCACTAATCACTTTACAAAGAACTTTCATGCCATCATAGTTAATATTCACTATTTTGGTGGCATGGAGCGTCATCTATTCAACAGTTTAAACCAACCGACCGTGAAAAAGCATCTGGGCCTGCTCCTTATTGGGTTTCTACTTGGTATTTTGATTTATGGTTTTATCAACTTCAACCTATTGCAAAGCACAAATGAAATGTACTTGAGTGGGCTTTTGGGTGTTTTTATTTTGTACCTCTCCGTTTATACAAATACACTTTTGAACCGACTGATCCCATTTAAAAAACTACCAGGACTACGCATTTTAATTGGTATTTTTTGGAATGCACTATTGGGTTTTCTGGTGAGCTACTTGGCTTATATCATTTACATGAAAATCATTGGTCTTCAAGTTAAGGTAGCGGTAGAGTTTGAACTTTTGGCAAAATTGGCCATTCTATTATGTTGTGCCGCACTCTTGTACAACGTTATTTACTTTGCGCTATACGCGTACCATGATTACGCAAAGGGGCAGTTGTTACAATTACAACTGGACCGTAAACAGGCTGAACTTCAATTGAATACACTGAAATCACAGCTAAGCCCACATTTTTTGTTCAACAGTATCAATTCCATGGCAGCGCTTTTTCAGAAAGATATAGGCAAGGCTGAAATCTTCATACGTTCCTTGGCAAAATCATACCAGTATACCCTTGAAAAACATACCTCAAGCTTGGTCAGTGTTGAGGAAGAGTTGGCATTTGCGAATGCTTATCTCTTTTTGACCAAAACCCGTTTTGGAGAAACTGTTCATGTAAAAATGGACTTGGACGATTCGATAATGAAGCTTAAAATACCACCGCTCACACTTCAATTGCTTATTGAAAATGCCATTAAGCACAACAGTTTTGATATTGATCATCCCTTGCATGTGAGACTAACCAACACAGGCAATGCATTGACCGTTGAAAATAATAAAACAACCAAGAAGAGCCGTCTTGCATCCACTAAAATCGGACTAAAAAACATTAAATCCAGATACGAGTTATTGACTCATCGTAAGGTAGAAGTAATTGATGCTGAAAGTTTCATTGTTAACGTACCACTGCTATGACAAAGAAACTTTTTGTGCACCATCCGGTATTTCGGTTATTGAGCCCTATTTTTAGTGGCACTCTCGTTTATTTATTGTTGCTCTTGATCAACAATAATATAGGTCAGTTACAAGACACTTTTTTGGGTGAAGAGCTTTATGTTTGTATTGGCTTGGCCTACTTGATACAAGAGTTTTCTAGACTTTCGCTATTGTTCTTTCGACGATGGAACACCCCAAAATCTTTGTTTTTAAAAGCTGCTGTCCAACTTTTAGCAACAATAGCGGTCACGGTTGTTTTGGTGTCCTCGAGCATGTACCTCTATTTTAAATTTGTGTTGTTCTATACCCCCAACATGCGAGAGCTATTCGTTTTTAACCATCTTTTCGGTTTCATTACCTTAATCTATGTGATTTTGTATCTCAGCCATGGTTTTTTATATCGTATCAATACCGAACGAATTGCAGAAGAGCTGAATGCTAAAAATGAAATTGAAGCTGATTTTTTGGCGTTTAAAAGAGGAATTAACCCTGATTTATTATACGAAAGCCTTGAGGCCATGTTGGTTCTTATGAAAGAAGATGCTGAAGCTGCCGAGCAATTTTCAGAACATTTTTCAATAGTGTATCGCTATATTTTGTCAAAAGGGAAAAGAGAATTGGTGTCCCTTGGTGAAGAGCTTGAAGTTTTGCATGAATTGGTACTGTTGTTGAACCATTTGCCCTATAGAAAAATTGAATTTGAAAATAAGGTCAAGAGTATGCAATGGATAGTACCAACAAGCTTATTGCAGTTAGTTGAATATATTGTCAAAACGACTATTTCTTCTAATCATAAAGTATTGAAAATTAAATTGTTCGAAGATCAAGAGTATTGCTCTTTACAATACCGCCCTGAAGAAAAACTGAACGCACAACTCACCAAAGCGACGATTAAAACCATTCGAAACAGTTATGCCTACTACGCTGAAAATAAGGTTTTGTTAACCGAAGAAAATGGTTTCCGTATTCTTAAGCTTCCTAAAATTGAATATGATGAACGTAGTGATCATTGAAGATGAACCCTTAGCTGCTGAAAAATTGAGGCGGTATCTTGAAAAGTATAGTACTGAAATTACAGTGCTTACGGAATTGACCACTCTTTCAACGGCCATCCCATGGATTTCTGAACATAAAGAGAAAGTGGACCTCTACTTTATGGATGTACAATTATCCGATGGGTTAAGTTTTGAAATCTTTTCTGCGACCACCATTAACAAACCAGTGATTTTTACCACGGCCTTTGATGAATTTGCCATTGACGCTTTTAAGGTCAATAGTATTGATTACCTATTGAAGCCAGTAACCTTCACCGACCTTTCGCGCTCATTGAGAAAATTGGATGCAATGCAGAAACAGTTTTCACGGCCCGAAGCCGTAAAAGAGGTGATACAACATCTTGAAAAAAAATCGTTTAAAGACCGTTTTCTAGTTAAAATAGGCAATCATATTAAATCCATTGGTAGTGCCGACATTGTTGCTTTTCAGGCAGATGGCCGAGATGTTTCCTTGTTTACCCATACCGGTAAAGAATACATAATCGAATATAAGCTTGAAGCCCTAATGGACCTCTTGGACCCAAAAGCATTTTTTCGCGTAAACCGCAGTTTTGTGGTGTCTCTGCAATCCATAGCCGATGTTGTCATGTATTCTAACCGAAGACTAAAGTTAACTTTGAATCCTAATATTCAAAAAGAAATTGTTGTTAGCCGTGAGAAAGTGGGGGCATTCAAACAATGGTTAGAGGGTAATTAGCGCTTATCCATCAAATAGTGGTTTTGTCGTTACAGGTAGGCATTCGCAAGCTAACTTCACTATCCGCATAACTTAAAAAGGCGGGAAGCGCTTAAAAAAAGGTATTATTATGCAAATGTTGTGGTTTTTGACCCGGATTAGATGAATGACAAAGCTACATTTGTAGAGCCTCGCCGATATACAGAAGGATTGGTAAATGTGTTTGTCAATGGGGAGTAAGTACTTAAAATTGTCGGGCATACAGACAGAACACCTGGCCGCTTTGCGAAAGAACCCGTATTTAAATCAAGCCGAAAGTGGGCAGTAACGACCGTTCATGGTAATTGGCTTGGGTGCAATGACTCAATCAAACGGGTATTTTACTTGAATACCATATCCACTTGCGAAAACTACCTTTTAAGTGAACAGAAAACTTTCTAACTTGTAATAAAATCAAGTGACATGAAAAAGCTATCTATCTTAATTACAATTATTATAAGCATTGTCTTAACCGCTTGCAGCGCCACTAAAACAGCCAAGTACTCCGAAACTGAATTGAGCAATTTTAAAACATTGGTTGAATCCCAAAGATTCAATTTTAATCCCAGATGGGCAAATCCCATGGGGACCCAGAGTTTGAATGCCATAGCCAATGCGGGTCTTTTAGCACCCGGAAGCACAGTAAATCGTATTGATCTTATAGGAACTGCCGGTTTCTTTACGGTCAAAGGTGATTCTGTTATGGCAGATTTACCCTATTACGGTGAGCGACAGATGGGTGGTGCCTATAACCCGAATGACATCGGAATCAATTTTGAGGGAGTGCCCCGCAAATTCAAATTGACTTTTAATGAAAAGAAACAGGCTTATGAAATAAAGTTTGACATTAACAATGGTACAGAGGTCTTCAACGTTAATGGGGTGTTGTTTCCAAACAAAAAGGCCATGCTGTTCATAAATACTTCACAACGTTTGACCATTCAATACCAAGGTGATTTTGAAGAACTGGATGATAAGGAAAACGTCATGCAGCTATAATGCTGTTCATAATATCTAGATGTTGAGCTTCTCACACGTACAATGATTGAAATTGACCGGCATTGATGAAAATTCAATTTTATCTACACACAAAAATCCCCTACCTTAGGTGGGTAAATCTATTTGTTGAACTATTGTACAATGCTAGCACAAATTGACCAATACGGTCTTGATTAATATTACTTGTAACAAGGGCGAAATTTTGCGAAAATTGCGTACAAAGCATTGCCAATAGGACATTCTACTTTAAAAAGCATCTAATTAAATATTTATGATTTTTACTACTATGCGATTGAATATGAAGTGTTTGGTATTGGTTGCGGTGGGTATATGTTTTACTGCTTGCAAGCAGAAAAATATAAAGAAAGAAACCCCATTAGTACAATATGAAGAACCAGAATCAGTGCTCCCGATAGAGCGATTAAGACTTCCTGAAGGATTTCAAATTGAAGTATATGCGGATAGTATTGATGGTGCCCGTTCTATGGCAATGGGCAATAATGGAACTTTGTTTGTGGGAACGCGGAATGAAAATGTGGTCTATGCCATTCAAGACCGCGATAAAGATTTTCGTGCCGATAATGTTATGGTAGTGGACACGAGTTTAAAAGTCCCCAATGGAATTGCTTTTCGCAATGGGGCGTTGTATGTGGCCGAGGTAGGGCGTTTGGTACGTTATGACAGTATTGAGTCTCATTTGGACAATCCTCCAACACCAACAGTGGTTTACGACGATTACCCCACAGAATTTCACCATGGTTGGAAGTATATCGCTTTCGGACCAGATGACAAACTTTATGTACCAGTAGGTGCTCCTTGCAATATTTGCGATTCTACGGTTGCTGACAAACGCTACGCAAGTATCACAAGAATGGACCCCGACGGCGGTAATCGGGAAATTTACGTGCATGGGGTGCGCAATACTGTTGGTTTTACGTGGCATCCCGAAACCAAGGAACTATGGTTTACAGATAACGGCCGAGATATGATGGGTGATGATATTCCCCCATGTGAACTGAACAGAGTGGCTGAAGCTGGCCAACATTTTGGATATCCCTTCTGTCATGGTGGTATCGTAAGAGACCCAGAGTTTGGTAAACTAAGGGCATGTGATGAGTTTGAACCTCCAGTGCAACAATTGGGCGCACATGTTGCTCCACTGGCAGTGAAGTTTTACCGTGGGAGTATGTTTCCTAAAAAATATGAACAATATGCCTTTATTGCCGAACATGGTTCGTGGAACCGTTCTTCAAAAGTGGGTTATAAAATCGCTATGGTCAAATTGGAGGGCAATGTAGCTGTCTCTTATGAAACCTTTATTGATGGTTGGTTAGATCAAACCAGTCAAGAACGTTTTGGCAGACCAGTGGATATGTTGTTCTTAGAAGATGGCTCAATGCTTATTTCAGATGATTATGGGGACGCTATTTATCGGGTAAGTTACATAGGTGATAAGCTAGCAATGAATTAGTATAAACTGAAAATCTGAAGCAGCTTAAGAAAATATTGAAATATATGGTGTGGACTTTTTTAGGAGCGATACTGTTCATAATTGTTGGTTACCTACTTTTTGTTAATTTCTATCCAAGTTTTGGTGGAGATCTTACCGATGCTTCAAGAACACGATACGAATCTTCACCTAATTTCAAAGAAGGTAAGTTTGTAAATACCGATAGTTCCATACCTAAACAGTTCAGTTTTAGCGAGACCTTAAGTTTGTCGAGAAAATTCTTTTTTACCAAAGTACCCAATGGCCGCCCAGATTCGGCTATCGATGTAAAGACGGTAGATTCCATTGCTATTGCTAACTATCAAGGACCTACAAGACTCATCTGGTTCGGACATTCTGCCTTTCTTCTTCAGATTAAGGGAAGGAACCTATTGATTGACCCTATGTTTGGTAAAGTCGCCGCCCCACATGATTTGCTGGGAAGTAGTCGCTTCAATACCAAAATGCCGATTGCGATTGAAAAATTACCTCAGATAGATGCTATTTTGATTTCGCACGATCACTATGATCATTTGGATTATGAATCCATTAAAAAGCTAAAAGCGAAGGTTAAGCACTATTATACACCCTTAGGTGTGGGTATACATCTTGAGGCTTGGGGTATACCAAAAAGTCAGATAACTGAATTGGATTGGTGGCAAGATATTGCGGTCCAAGATCTTAAATTCATATGTACCCCTGCACAGCATTTTTCAGGGAGAAAATTTGATAGCGGGCAAAGTACTTTGTGGAGCTCATGGATCATTCAATCAAGGGATGACAACATTTTCTTTAGTGGAGATAGCGGTTATGCGCCACATTTTAAGAAAATAGGCGATAGTTATGGACCTTTTGATTTCGCAATGCTTGAATGTGGGCAATACAATAAAATGTGGCCTGAAATCCATATGTTTCCTGAAGAGACCGTGCAAGCAGCAGTTGATCTAAAAACCAATGTCATGATGCCCATACATTGGGGAGGATTTAAATTGGCATTACATAGTTGGACGGACCCCGTTGAACGCGTGAGCAAGAAGGCAAGGGAACTTCAAATTCCACTGATTACCCCAGAAATTGGCACACCCATTGTGCTCAATAGTATTTTAGAAAGCCATAACGAGTGGTGGCTGAAATAGCTTTTGACACTTTACTTTTCTGCATCTTTTGCTGAAGTTGGGCTTCCATAGTGGTATGACAAGGTAATAGGTACACGGTACAGATTTATCCAATTTTATAAAATTGGATTTTTTTAAACTCTTTTTTTACAATTTCTACTGAGAATTGATCAATTTTATGTTCAAATGCTTACTAATCATTGGGTTGGCAGAATATTCATGAATAAAACCGAGACCATGAGAGCACCTCTAGTTATGAACACACTGAAGGCATTGTTTTTTTTAGTAAGCCTTGCAATTCTAATTTGTTCGTGCAGTGTACCAAACAATAGTAATGGTGGTTGGCAAAAAGTCTTTAAAAATGATGAAAATGGGAAAGCCATTTTTGGTAATAAAGAACAGCTTATAGATGCTGTTCGTTTAGGATACCCAGTAAGAATAGGCTGGGGAAGTTCACGGGTAGAACATGTAGCGAACGCAGATTTTTTGACGATTTTTGATGGAGAGGTCTTTGGGCAGATTAAGAGCATTGTAGGGCAAGCCCCAACCAATGAACATGGTACCCCAAAAATTAGGTTTAGGGCAGAAAATAATTGGACCAAAATTTCTGGCACCAATGGTTACTCCACAGCATTTATGACCAATTATTTGAAGGATACCATCATTAGCGGTAACGTTGATAGAAAAAATGCCACCACTTGGTACGTTTATTTTCCCGCTAAAGTCTCTGAAATAAAACCTTTACCCTTATTGAAGAACCCTAATAAATAGTATTATGAAGAATCCATTCACAGTATGCTTACTCTTGATTTGTTTTATGGTGCAGAGCTGTCATAACGAGACAAAGTATGAAACTTGGATGGTGGCCTTAAAAACTAGCAAGGATGGCAATGTGATCAAGGGTTCAAAGCCACAATTGATAAAAGCCATACGAAATGGGGCGGATATAAAGATTGGGTGGGGAAACAAAGGAAAAAACCATTCTATTGAACATTTATCGGTACCAATATGGTTGGCCGTTTTAGACGGTAAAGAGGTTTTGGCCAAATTACACCCACAATACTCTTCTACTTTAGATTGGGATACACTCTCAGGTAACCATTCAGATAAAGAAGTTATACATCAAGAGTGGCGTGTGGTCATTAATACAGATGGTAGTTTTGATGCCATATGGTATGATAGAAAAACGGATTCTCTCATTAGAAGGGTTCCACAGCATCATACGATGACGTGGTTTGTGCGTAATCAGACCAAAGGTGAAGAGCGCCTTTATAAGTAGTATTTAAACTTAGAGATAGTTACACTCCTTTATATAAGTTAGGTTTCGGGTATTGAAACGACTTCAGTAGGGCATGGATACTCTTTTAGTAGAGTTTAGCCTAATTCATCAAAATCTTGCTTTTCGTTTAAATACATAGGATAGTGAAAGTCGTCTAATCTTTTTAGCAAGTGCAACAGTCTTCTTTTTTCAATAGCTGTAAATGGTTTTGAAATTAAATTAGCCGCTTTGGGGGCTTTGTGGTACCCTAGTTGTACGTTCTCTTTTCCTTTTTCAGTCAATCGTAACAGTTTACCTCTTTTATCTTCGGGATTTGGAAACTCTTCAATGATTCCATTGGTGATAAGGCGTTTAATAACCCCCATACCCGAAGATTTATCATAAGCCATCATACGAATAAGATCGGTTTTACCCACTTGACCTGCACCATCAAGAATTGCTGTGAAAGCAAATTCCATATCCGTAGAGAACGGCAAACCCTCCAATGATTTCTTGATATAGGTATTTGAATATCTACTAAGTCGACCTATGTAAGCTGCAATTTCCACTTCAAGACTATGCCCTGTAATATGATATTCCTTAGGAGCAGTGTCAAATGTTTTTTGGGCATTGGCCCAGTCTAAAAAAACCGGCAGATCTACATCTTCGTTTTGACGCTCTTCCATAAAACGCTCAAGTAAGAGTATCAACTGTTTTGTCAATCCAAATCCATCCATAAACAACTATTTAACACTAAATTAAATCTAAATGCTATTTTTTAATAGTTTTTTGTTTAATATTTGCACTCAAAATATAAACAAAAAACAATGCCCTCTACTTTCAAAATTACATTTCTTTTAGTTTTCGTTTTTTTTACAAGTGAGACCTATGCCCAAGTTACAACCGATTTATTTGGTAACGTACTAGATGAAGTGGGAGAACCCATTATTGGTGCTTCTGTTTTTCTTGAGGGTACCGAAAAAGGTGCACAAACTGATTTTGACGGAAATTATACAATAACTGATGTTACACCAGGATCTTACAACCTTGTTGTTAGTTATTTGGGGTATGAATCTCAAACCCAATATAATGTTATTATCCGCTCGAAGGGCACACCTGCTTACAATTTTGTGTTGAAAGAAGCTGCACAACAATTGGAAGAAGTAGTGGTTTCCAATGCCAATATCATTACGCGACCTAAAGAAACGCCACTTTCAACACAAACGCTTTCGGCAGTTGAGATTGCAACATATCCGGGCAGTAACAATGATGTGGTGCAAGTGGCTCAGACCCTACCTGGTGTTTCACCTTCGGTAGGCGGATTTAGAAATGACCTAATTATTCGTGGTGGTGCGCCCAATGAAACGGTATATTATTTAGACGGAATGGAGATTCCGAATATTAACCACTTCGCCACTCAAGGTAGTGCTGGTGGTCCCGTAGGGTTGATTAACGTGTCTTTTATAGAGAATGTCACACTTTCGACTTCAGCCTTCAATGCTCGTTATGACAATCCGCTATCAGGGGTATTGCAGTTTCAGCAGCGCAATGGAAACTCAAGAAATTTTGCGGGTAACTTTCGGGTCAGCGCCAGTGAAGCAGCTCTGACACTTGAAGGGCCATTGTTTGGTAAGAAGGGAGAGGACGCTAGAACCACTTTTTTAGCATCCGTAAGACGCAGCTATTTACAGTTTCTGTTTGAAGCTATTGGCTTGCCCATCCGTCCTGACTATTGGGATTATCAATTTAAAATCAATCACGAAATTGATGATTTTAATACATTGACCTTTCTTGGCGTAGGTTCGATAGATGACTTTTCAGTGAGCCCACCCGACGAGTTTGATGAAGAACAACAAGTGACATTGGATCAGGCTCCATTTATCGATCAGCGTACCAACACCATAGGTCTTAGTTGGCGAAAACGCTTTAAAAATGGCAAAGGTTATATGTTGACCACGTTAAGTAGCAACACACTGAGCAATGACTTTCGACGTTTTACAGATCCTGTCAACGAAACAGGAGTAATTTTCAACAATGATTCTAGGGAGTCTGAGACCAAATTACGTTACGAGTACACCCAATTCTTTGATAAATGGAAACTTAGTTCTGGCTTTAACATACAACGTTCAGACTACACCAATACAACACTTGATGTTCGTAATACATTGACCTTCAATACTGAAATTGATTTTATGAAATACGGACTCTTTGCAAATGCCACGCGCTCGTATTTTGATGATAAATTAGATGTCTCTTTAGGTTTTAGAATGGATGACGATTCATTTACAGCGAATGAAACTTTATTGAGTACATTTTCTCCACGTTTGTCCGCATCATACGAGTTTGCCAAAAACTGGCGTTTGAACGGATCTATAGGTCGTTATTTTAAATTACCACCATATACCATATTAGGTTTTAGGGGTGCCAACAATGAATTGGTCAATCAAAATGTGGATTATACCCAAAGTGACCATTTTGTGTTAGGATTGCAACACTACTTTTCTCCTTCGAGCAATATTTCATTTGAAGGTTTTTACAAGCGCTATGAAGATTATCCAGTTTCGGTGCGGGACCAGGTGTCTTTGGCGAACAAAGGTGGCGGATTTGAAGTTTTGGGCAGTGAGCCAATAGAAACGGTAGGTAGGGGCCGAAGCTATGGCGCCGAACTACAATTTCAGCAGAAGCTTTCGAACAATTTCTATGGCATCTTTTCCTATACTTGGTTCTATAGTGAATTTACAGGTTTTGACCGCGATGCTTTCTTACCCTCGGTCTGGGACAGTCGCCATTTGATTTCATTCGTAGGCGGTTACAAACTCAAGCGAAATTGGGAACTGAGCGCTCGTTATCGTTTTGCGGGAAGAACTCCGTTCGTACCTACCGATTTAGATGCGACTTTGGCCAACTATCCAGAAGTTGTTTTGGATTATACGCGTCTCGGTGATGAAAAATTGGAAATCTTTAGTCAATTGGATTTGCGTTTGGATAAAAAGTGGAACTTTAAAAAGTTCGCCTTGGACCTCTTTATTGAAGCACAGAATGTTTTGGCCCAAGAAATTCCAAGTCCTACTGAATTTGGACTGAACAGAGATGCTATGGGAGTGGTTATACAACCAGAAAGCCTTATTGCCATTGAAAGTGACAATTCACAGATAATACCCAGTATAGGTATAGTAATTGATTTTTAAATAATTTGGCACCTAGAACATCTAAAAACTGATTCAGTTCGTATTAGTAATGAACTAACACTCATTCAAAAAGGGCGTGAATCAAACCAAAATAAACAATTGTCTACATATTTTCTGTGGAATAATATTGCTGTTTCTCCTGTGCATTCCGATGCGGGCACAAGAAGAGCAAACCTATCAGGGACCCTTAAGTGTATCTGGTTACCATGGCGATGCCGATTACACCTATTTGCTTGTCGATGGCGATACCGTGCTCAATGGACCTTTTCGACTTCGAAAGGCGAATTTAGATGCCCTATTACAAAAGCAAGATTATTCTTTTGATTTTAAAGGGAACTTTAGAAATAACTTTCCTGTTGGACCATGGAGGTTTCAATTTGGCACATTTCAATCAAACAATGAATCACAGGTTGTAGATTATCAATATCGCGTAGCCATTAGTGGTGTTCAAGAAGAGGCTTCGGGCAACATGGTCAATGGCAAACCTGATGGCACCTGGCAATATTCGGTTAATGAAATTGAAGATTCAGAGGTTTCAAAATCTTTGTTTAAAAGCAATATCTCATTTGAAAATGGAGTGCCACAGCGCAATTTTAGAATTGAGAATGATAGCTTGACCCTTGCAGGTCGGTTTTTGCGCAACGGCTTGGCCCATGACGAATGGTCACTTTTTGAAACAACGGGAATTGGTGCGGCAGAAAGTTGGTTCTTCAATGACGGAATCTTACGGGAAATCAGAAATGACAGCAACGGTAGGGTAGAAGTCATACCCATCTATACAAACGATTTGGAAGAGAGCAAAACCATTAATCTTGATGCCAGATATATCAATGCCGTTGCGATTTGGCAGTCTTTAGAACGCACGAGCCATCCTGTGGTCAATGGCAAGATGCAACGATTGCTCTCTGAGAACGCTTCGTATTACAAAAAGATTGACGGAATTCTCTCAGAGTTAGGAGAATCAGCCTTTTTGCCCGAATTTAAGGTGAAGGTGCCCTATTACCCATTTACGGAAACGGAACAAGTACAACTAGATTCCATCGCAACCAACTTTTTTGAGGCCAAAAAGATAAGTGATGCCTATTTAGAGAATACGCAATTGAGCATTCTAAAACTCTCTGATAGCGATGCGGCGTATCTATTCGAGGTTATTACTAAGATTGACAAAGACTATTTGAAGCCCATTGCCAAGTTTGTTGCATACAAGAATGAGGGGGTCGTAGAGTTTCTTCCAAAAGAAAAATTGATCCAGCACCTTTGGTCAAATGGAAAACCTGACAAACAGATATCGGTTACGGTAAACTTAGATTCGACTATGACCGAACGCGCTTTTGAAATCGATAATGTAGCTGATTTCAACTTTGTAAACAATGACGTAAACGTGCTAAAACAAATAACGGATTACGCGTTGCATAGCCTGCTGAAGGTAGAAAGTCTTTTGAACAAAAAACTTATCAATCAACAAAGACAGCAAGAACTAATAGCAATTGAAGAAGATTTGATCTCAAAGAACAAGCAGTTGCAACAGCTTATTGATTCAACAAACAATACTATTTCCAACAGTCAAAAAAATGCATTGCAACAATTGAAGCAGTTGGCCGACAATAAACTGAGTGACTACTCTTCAATTGATGAAATAAAGACCAAACTTGACCGTGGGCAAGAACTTACCATCTGTTACAGGACCTTTCTTGATTTGGCAAAATCAATATCCGTTTTACCTGAAAAATGGGAAAGTATCCAAAAAAACTATCAAGATCGAATTTGGAATCCATTTATGGCAACCTTAATGGATGAAGAGGTAAAGAAACGAATCACCGGGTCGTATCGTCGTGTTTTGGTACCATATTACTTAGAACAGGTAAATACAGAATTGACGTGTGCAGAGGCAAAGAAGCTTGACTTGTTGATACAGTCAACGTACCAACGAATGCTTGAATTGCGGATTGAGAATACCTCAAAACTAGAGCGTAAACTTCGAAAAGCAACCGACCCTGAAGTTGTATTGGAGTTATTCGGATTAACAACTGAAAAACCGCGCAAGTAAATGAAAGGTTGTTCTAATAATAAGCTGGTCCTTCTGGCATTGATATTCTTATGTGGTTTTACAGCTGGTGCGCAAGATGGTGGTGGAGAGGTACTTCCGACCGAATCAAAATTCAAAGACCCAAAAACAAAGGTTTGGTTCAATACCTATGGTAATATTCGAATTTCAAAACGATTATTTTGGGATGCCCAGACCCATTTTAGATTTGAAGAGACAGAGGATACCCCTTTTATTGGCCAGATAGGTCAAATCTATAACCGCCATGCTATAGGTTATATCTATTCAAAAAAGACCAATTTCAGTTTAGGCGGCGTAGTGCGGATCAACTTCAATACCGACGAATCTTCAACGGACCGCAATGTGGTGCCCGAATGGCGTATTTGGCACCAATATCAATTTGCCCAACCCTTGTACACTGCTATGATCTACCATCGTATTCGTATCGAGCATCGTTGGACACAGGGTTTTGAAGAAAATAGTGAATACATTTTCAGAAACAGATGGCGTTATATGTTCAGGGCCAAGGTTCCGTTGAATAGCCACAAGCTTGCGCCAAAGACCCTTTATGTTTCGCCAGAAGTAGAGGTAATCATGCAAAGTGGAAAAGAGGTAGTGGGCAGTGTGATGGAAGATTTGCGTATGACGACAACCTTAGGATACATTTTGACGCCTCGTTTGACCATAGCTGGCGGATTGATGTATACACAAGGGCAAACGTTGGCAAATCCAGGGATATTCAAACAAAACTGGACGATGCGTTTTCACGTTTATTTTTCACCTGATTTTCGAAAAGTACGTAATAAACTACCCGCAATACATCTAAACGACTAAGGTAATACGTAAGTAGTGTAGCATTGAAGAACATGAAAAAACGACTTTTGATTCCGTATTTGTTATTGGGGGCGGCAATGGTAATTACCATCGCGCTGTTTTTTAGAACCAGTGGTTTACAGAAAAAACTCAATGAGACCAGAACAGAACAGTCAGAACTAACCACCAAGATTGCCGCTTACGAAGAGATGAATCGTATTGACTCATTGTTGTTAAATGGCAAGTATACGAACGCAATCACAGCATACCGTGAATTGTCCAATGAAGGCAATGACCCCGATTTGGGCATTCCTTTGCGTATAAAATTAGTTGAGAATCTTAAGAATTTGAATCTTACCAAACAAATACCAAGGGACACTTTAAATGTCGAAGATTCAATTGCCAAAGCACAAGTTGCCACTCCAATTGAAATTAAACGGTACGACTCGCTCAGTTTTGCTCATGAAAAGGCTAAAATACAAGTCGCCCGTTTACGAAAGCTATTACAGCAAAAATCATCGGGAGAATACCTTAGATTTAAAAGTAAAAAAGGCAACCAGTTGCATTATGTTGGCCAAGTGAAGCACAAAAAAGCAAACGGAATAGGTATAGCCCTATTGGACACCGGCAGTCGTTACGAAGGGGAATGGCTCGATAACCAACGGCATGGCAAAGGATCTTTTTACTGGCCCGATGGTGAGCATTACGAAGGCGCATATGAGAATGATAAACGAAATGGCCTAGGCACCTATTATTGGCCCAATGGGGAAAAATATGTTGGCTTTTGGAAAGATGATAAACGCAACGGTCATGGTGAATTCTACGGAACCGATGGCAGTGTGGTAACCAGTGGCACTTGGAAAGACGATAAATTGGTTGAAACCGACGAAAAGGAAAAAAGAACGAGACGGTAAAGTATGTTGAGTTTAAAAAGCGCATAAAGCGACGCTTCAACCTTCTGATATTACATTTCAGCAATTCTATTTCTTGTTTTTACCTTGAAAACTAGAATTTGGTCTAAACGTATGAATAACCTCATTAATTTTAAGACCATGAAGAATATAATCATTGTATTTACACTTTTATTGGCTACACAGGTAATTGCCCAAAAACAGCTGACTACTAAAGAATGGCGAGAAGATTTGCGATTTTTGCAGACTACAGTGCATAAAAAATTCCCTTTCCTCTTTAAGAAAATATCGGCACAAGACTTTGATGCTGAAGTGGAGACCTTTTATAATGCCATCCCCGAAATGGAGCAACATGAAGTTGCTGTCGGTTTTTTTAGAATGATAGCCCTATTCAAGTACGGACACACGCGCATGAGCTTTAGTGAGAACCCTGTTCCATTTCATGCCATCCCTATAGATTTCTATAGATTCCCTGACGGCATATACATAAAAGCTGCGCATCGTGACTATAAGGACTTGGTTGGTGCTAAGGTGCTGGCCATTGCCGGTCGCCCTATAGAAGAGGTCGTTAAAGCTGTATATACTACAGTACCTGCTGAAAATGATATGTTCAATGATGCATACGGGTTAGACCATATGACCATTCCTGAAGTATTGCATGCTCAAGGAATTACCGATAATTTGCTAGAAGAGATAGCATTGAAACTCGAGAAAGATAATAAACGGTTCGACTACGTCGTGCCGGCAAATGCTGATTTAAGGGTGCCTATGAAGTATGGCGAAATACGGCCTGATTCAGATTGGGTCAACGGACGTGATACAACAACCACGCCTTACTATTTGAAACACTTTGAGAGGGTATATTACTTTGATTATCTAGAAAAAGACAAGACTGTTTATGTACGACATAGCAGAATTCAAAATGATGAGAAAGAGGATGTAGCGGTGTTTTACAAACGCTTGTTTGAGTTTGTTGATTCTAACGACGTTGAGAAATTGGTTTTGGATGTACGACTCAATGGTGGAGGAAATAACTACTTGAACAAACCGATCATTACCGGGGTAATCGCCAATAAAAAAATCAACCAACCAGGAAAGTTCTTCGTGATTACCGGAAGACGCACGTTCTCGGCATGTCAAAACCTAATCAATGAGCTAGATCATTACACCAATGCCCTTTTTGTTGGTGAACCCTCGAGCGAAAACATTAATTTTTATGGAGACAACCGTAAGGTAACACTACCGAACTCAAAAACCCCAGTTTATTTGTCCTTTGCATGGTGGCAAGACAGATCGCCATGGGATAATGCAGATTATATCAAACCACATTATCCGGTGCAAATGAGTTATCAGGAGTATGTGACCAACCAAGATCCGGTACTACAAAGTGTACTTGACTTTAAATCTGTGAACTTTGTATTGAACCCGATGCAGTATCTAACTGAGCTGTATACCAAAGGAGAAATGGATTTAGTAGCCGCAGAGGCCAAACGTATGGCCAATGATCCTGCATATGGTTTTTTTGACTTTGAAGGTGAATTTGATAGGGTAGGAGGTGTGTTACTTGGCAATGATAATCAAGGGGCGTTGCTTATTCTTGGTACCAATGCAGCATTATTTCCGGAGTCTGCCAACGCACAATACAATTATGCACAGGCACTTCGTGAAACCAAAGATTTTGAAAAGGCAAAAACGTACTATAACAAGGCCATTGCTATAGATGCTGAAAGTAATATTGGAAAAAAGGCTTTGAGGATACTGAACAAGATTTCAGAAAAATAGCACCAAGGGCCAGGTGATGAACAAAAATGCCAAATAAGCACTAGTCATTTGTACTTCTTTCAATTTCAGCATTAACCTCTTGTAAGATTTTTGAACAATTTGCCAAATATTGCTCCCAAGTCCCTGAAGAATAGCCTGCAATGATTTTTCGCCAGGCCAGTATTTTGTTAAATTCAGGGTTTTGGTACAAGTTTTTTATAGAAAGCTTTGGTAGATATGGATTTTGTAAGCCAATAAAGGACATTCCCTGTTGGGTTTGAAACATGGTTTCAAAAAAGGTGGGTACGATTTCCCCGGTTTGATACTTATCGAATATAGCGTCGCTTAAGTTTACCCTCACTTCACCATAGTAGTTGAAAATTGCTTCCCGCAGGGTATCGTTAACAATGAAATCCATTTTGCCGGCAGCTATGGCCTCTTCAAAAGTACCAGCTTCGGTGAAGAAGATATTTGAGTTGGGAATTTTTTGACTAATTTGAGCTATGGTCGAAAGATAACGGTCATCTCCAGTTTCAAAAATTCTGAATATGGAGTCGATACTTTGAAGAACTTCACGCTCACTACCAATTAGATAAGTTAAACTAAGTGAATCTTGCCTAAAATCAGCACTAAACTTTTGAAGCAAACGGTACTCTTCTTTGCGTTCTTTCACCGTTGTATTGTATTTGCTAATTTGAAGCGCAATTAGAATGCCTACCACCACCAATATGATTTCCCCAATGGCGTACAAAAGGTATTTACCTAATCTACCTTCGTTCAAAACACCCTTTCTAAATTTTCTAAAAACTTTTGGCATACGTTGATTGGTTTGTCAGGTGAAGTTTAAAAATTCCAATGACTTTAAATTTAGTCTAAACGAAGAGCTTTTCAAACAAGCACACAAGGAAATGAGCTTTGTAAAACTACTTTTTCCACAGCTTTTCATTGACAACCTTTTCAAAAACAGCCGATTTGTTACCACGACTTACAGGAATTGTTTTGGACAATAGTTTTAATCGATTTTTTTCATAAGAAAGTACGCTATCAATATTCACTATATAGGACTTGTGAACACGCATAAACATATCTTTATCCAAAAGTTCTTCCATACGTTTCATAGGCATCAACGTCATGTATTTTGTGTCCTTCGTATAGATGACTACATAGTTTTCAAGGGCTTCTATATACTGTAAGTCGTTGTAGTAAATCTTTTCATAAGTCTGTTCGCATTTGACAAAGAAATAGTCGACTACGTCCGATGTGGTTTTTGAAGGGTCACTTTTTTTGTGTTGTAATCGATAGTATTCATTTGCTTTGGTAATTGCCTTATAAAACCGTCCAAAAGTGATGGGTTTTACCAGATAATCAAGAACATCGAGTTCATAACTTTCAAGGGCATAATCGGGATAGGCAGTCGTTAGGATCACCATAGGTCTTCTGCGGGTATATTTTAAATAGTCAATACCGCTCATTACGGGCATTTGAATATCTAAAAAAAGAAGGTCAATGCTTCCTTTTTCCTTTAATGTTTCCAACTCGGTAGGGTTGGCAATGGCATCAACCAATTCTAAAAAATCTACTTTGGCAATATAATCAGCAATACATTCCCTGGCCAATGGTTCATCATCAATCACAACACAACGTATCATTGCCATCTTATGCGGTTTTGGTGGATAGATTATGTAGTTCAGACAACTGTAATTGAAGTGATACCTTAAACTGCAGGTCGTCTGAATAAATTTCAAGGTTATGTGATTCAGGATACATCAGCGCAAGACGGCGTTTCACATTTTGTAATCCAATACCAGAAGTATCCATATCTGAGCTGTTCTTCAGGTTACCGACACTATTGATTACTTCAAAGCAAAGTTGACGGTCAGTTGCACCCAAATGTAACTTAATAAAATTAGCTGCTTTTTTATGGTGCGAAACATGCTTAAAGGCATTTTCAACAAAGGGAATCAACAAAAATGGAGCAATACCTAAAGATTGTCCAGATTCATTCTTGACGACAATATCCAGTGATAGGTTTTTGGTTTCTTGTCGTAGTTTCTCCAATTCTATAAAATTCTGTAGATACTCTAACTCTTTATGAAGTGCAATATAGGGTTCGTTGCATTGATACAACTGGTACCGCAGCAAATCAGAAAACTTGGCCAAGGAAGCTTGGGCCATGTCTTGGTTTTTATGGATAAGGACAAAAATGGAATTAATAGTGTTGAACAAAAAATGGGGATTGAATTGTGAACGCAAAAACTTGAGCTCAGTTTCTAATTTTTCTTTTTGCATAGCATTTCTTTTTCGTTCAGAAGCCATCCAGTTCTTTGTCAACTTTATGCTCATAGCCAAGGTCATGCTCGCTAGAGTGGAGGGTAGGGCATTTGTTTTGAACAATACCATGAACTCATCTGGGGCAACTCTGAAGAGCTCTTCAAATGACACCTCAACAATAAATGCGTTCACATAATAGCCACTGATAATACAAGCAGACGTCGTTAAAATAGTTAATGTCAATAGGGTAATATAAGTGACGTATTTTCCCGTTTGTAGAAATTTTGGAATGAGATAGTATAAGTTGAAATAGACTCCAAATGCTTGAAACAAAAGATAGAACACAAATTTTGTAGAATAGGGGGAAAAGAAGATATTATTAATGGCATCCAAGATACTTCCACTGGTAAGCGCCCACCAAAAGCAATGGTACACAAACCAAAATGCCAGATGGTACAGTTTATACTTGACCAAAAAATTCAATGCTTTTTTCAAAGTATGTCTTTACAATAACCTTAAATATAAGCATTCGTTCTGGCAATACTTTAGACCATATCCTTCAATTGACCAATGGTCATAACAAATTGATGAATGGTCAATTGCTTGCCATTTTGCAAACTACCCACTGCATACTTTCACTGGTCAATTCATTGTAACTGTTCGTCATATGTTATTTGTTTTCAAGAAAAAACGCTCTTCTTTCGGTGTAAATCCAATAACAATGAACAGGTATTCAGTACTATTTTTGTGTTTCCCATTCTTTTTTTTGAACGCTCAGAAAACAATTGACTTTACGTTGGACGCCAGTGCCATACCGAACCCAACAAATAAAAAATTGAACATTGGCCTGCGTGGAAGCATGGCTCCACTCTCATGGGTCAGGGGACTAAAACTGAGGGATGAAGATCATGATGGTGTATATAAAGTCAAAGCGCACTTTGATAATATGAACCAAGACACCCTCTATTTTAAGTATGTACTGAATGAAGTAGAATGGGAAGAAGGTGATGCGATTGCAATCAAACTAGATTCTGATAAAACCACTGAACATAGCACTGTATTTAGATACCACAAACCAACAGAGAATGTCTTTAAGAAGTTTATTGGCGAATGGACCCTGAAAAATGATACTTGGTACGCTGCAAACACACCAAAAGCCATTGACACCCTATACTTACCAAATCACCGCACTATCTGTAAAGAACTCAACACTAAAAGGAGCCTGTTATGGGTTGTTGATGCAACCAGCGCAAAAGGACATGGGTTGTGGACGTACAACCAAGCCACACAGAGCGTTGTCATGCAATCAAGTTTTTATGAAAACAGGATTGGTTTGGGGTCAGGTAGCATCGACGAAAATGGCAATGTGACCTTGACCATGGTTTTTGAAGGTAGTGAACCCGAGGGTACCTATCGCAAATATAGCTATGATTGGGTTGACGAAAACACCTATATCTTAACATCGTACCAGTATGACAGTGCCAATAAACCTACTGGAAGCTTCTATGGAGGCACATTTGTTCGCACCAACACTAAATGATAAAATAAGCCTTATGAGACATTTCTTCTTTTCAATAGTAGTAAGTATCGTTTTCTATGCATGTAAACATGAAAGGCCAATAGTGAAAAACAGGCTTGCTGATGAACTGAATGTGAAAGAAAGCATACTGCAACAAAACAAAAAACTAATCGCTGCAGCATTACATAAGAACAGTGACCTAATGGATAATGTTTATTTAGATAGTTGCCTTTTGCTCGCTGAATATCAGCCAATGTTGGACGGTAAAACTAAAATTAAGCTGTACTATGATGAACTATTTAAGCGACAAGACTTAAAAGAATACAACAAAAAAACTACTGAGGTCTTTGACTTTGAGAAGTTGGTCTTAGAAATAGGCACATTTAGAAAAGAGTTTGTCGACAGTACGGCACAAACAGGTAAATACTTTAATGTTTGGCAGAAAGATACTTCTGGGCAATTACACTTGAAGGCAGAAACCTTTGGTTTCTATAAACCCATATCGAATCCTGAAATGTTGCAGGTAAAGGCTTTGACTGATGATAGCACGCCCTTGTTGGGTAGGTTCAATAAGAAAATCCCTATGGAAATACAGGCCTATCATGCCCTTGGCGAAAATCGTGTTCGTGATAGGGATACCAAAGGTACCGTTGACTCGTATACCAATGACGCAGTTTATTATCCATTTGCTGATTCAGCAAAAACAGGAAGGAAAGGTTTGTTAAAGCACTTTACGGCATATCATAAAAACCCTGTCAAAATAGATAGTATTGAAACATGGACCTATGACTACGATCTTGTAGCAGATGGTATTATAAGGTATTCAAAGTTTTATGTCAAATGGACAGTACCCGGTTATACCGGCACCACAAGAGGTTCTGGTATCGCTTATTGGCGCAGAACAGAGGATAACGCCCTAAAAATTCATAGACAATTGGGTACGCATATTCACAATGCGGAATGAATTTTCATAACCCAATAAAATAGAGCTCAATATGAAACCAACTACTGGACCAATTACAATACTCCTATACCTCTTGTTTTATTTGACCTTGGCAGCACAAAATGACATACCATCAAGAATAACCGAACGAAGCCAGCATTTTGCGACGAACATCACAAAAGAGAACATCAAAGAGGTGTTATCTCTCTTTGATAAAGGTGCCACCATACTTCCAGAATACCATAATAGTTTAAACGGTAGGTTGGCCATAGGCGAATACTATGAAGCATTTTTTGAGAAAACCTCGACTTCAAAATTCAGCAAAACACCCTTTGAAATTCAAGCAATAGGAGCCCTGTATCTTGAACTGGGTACTTTTGAACATATCTATGAGACCCCTCAGGGCAAAGAGTTTGAGTACATTGGTAAGTATAGTACCTATTGGACCATCTCTGACAGGGGAGAGCCTCAGGTAATGGCACATATCTGGGGGGCGTCCAACTACTTTGCTGCTGAAAATGTAGACTTCATAAAGGTTGAAACGGAAAAGTCTAAGGTAATGGAACCAGTAACCGTCCTCGAAAAGAAAATTGAGGAGCATAGAAAGTTGGTCTATGATGCGGTCCTGTCACGAGATGCTAAAAAGCAGTTGACCTCTTATGCCAAAGATGCGATTTACATGACCTATTATGACCCTCCTTTTGTGGGTAAAGATCAAATTACCGATTATTTCAATGCCCATAATAACCCTGATGCGCCCTTAGAGAGCTTGATGACAAAGGTAGTCAAGGTTATTGATCTAGACCTCTATACCTTGCGATTTGGTGAGTATTATGTGGAATGGATCTACGAGGGGAACCGATTTTTTATAACAGGTAAAGGGCTGACTTTGCTCAAAAATTCAGAGAACGGACCATTGTTGATTTATCGCCAAATGATTAACCATAGCATCCCCGCTACACCTATCCATCAAGCGGATAAATTAAGGGTTAAAGAACTGTTACTCCATTTAGACGATCAAGATATAGACATAGATGCATACCTTTCAGTATACATAGATGACGGACTTTTGGTAATGCCGCCGGGTCATGAAAGAATTCGGCATAAAGATGACTTTAAATCATATTTGCGAAGTGAACGTCAAAAAGGACATTTGACCATTGAACATTTTGCCCATGAGATACAGTCCCTAAATACAATAGTGTTGGTTTCTGGTGGAAGTACTGGTCAGTTCAAGCCACTTGATAAAACGGGGACCTATTCGTTTGAAACCAATAATTTGATGGTTTTGGAACGTACGATAGATGGACAGCTTAAGGTCGCTAAATTGATTTGGAACCTGGGTGCCAACGAAAAAAAATGATAGTTCCCATTGTATAAGAAGTATCCGTTCAAGCATGGATAAAATAATGATAGCCTATAATTTGTGGACTATTCTTATTGACAACCACTTGAAAATTTATCTCATTTTATAAATCGGCAGCTGTTTATTGTCACTTTTTGTAGATTTTGAAGTCTTTGATTAGTAGTTTTAAGCCAATAAGATGTTTAAAACCAAAAGAGCACAATAAACAATTTTTCATGGGTACAGCAACTACGTATTTTACAAGGTTCTTCTTGATTTTTATCACAAGTTTGTTCTTCGGCCATGCGCAAAATACCAACAAGAGCGTTGCGCTGCTAGAAGCAAAAGTTGATTCGCTAATTGAAACCACTATGGAATCAGAACATATTCCAGGACTTGCCTTTATAGTAATAAAAGATGGCAAAACATTATTGAAGAAGGGATACGGCTATACTTCTTTGGGCGAAGAAATAAGTGCGGTAAACCCAGACTCCACAATTTTTCGAATTGGATCAATTACCAAAACCTTTACGGCAACCGCTTTACTTCAATTGGCCGACCGTAAAAAGATTGGACTGCACACAGATGTAAATGACTATTTGACTTCATTCAAGGTTTCTTCAAAGTATACTAAAAAAGCAATTACCTCAGCACATTTGCTTAACCATAGCGCTGGCTTTGATGAATTGCGAGGTAGGGTAGTGTATACTTCAGAAGAAACTATTCCATTGGCCTCTTTTCTAAAGGAACGAATTGTGCCAATTCGCGAGCCTGGCATAATTTCAAGTTATTCATCTTTTGGTATTGCCCTTGCAGGACTATTGGTTGAAGATGTGAGCGGACTCGGCCTAGAACAATACCTTAAAGAAAATATATGGGACCCACTTGGTATGACTATGACCAGTATGTGGCTTACAGATGAGATTGAAGAGAATGTCTCTTGGGGCTATGAATATAGAAACGGAATAAATGTTCCGATGCCTTGGGAATATTACCACACCTATCCCGCCTCAGAAATAAACAGTACCGTAACCGATATGGGCAAATACATGCAAATGCACTTGAATAATGGTATATATAAAGGCAAGAGAGTTCTTAGCGAAGAAATGTCAAAAGAAATGAAAACCCAACAGCTTACGGTACATCCTGAAGTAGAAGCGTTTGCATATGGTTTTTATGAAGACGATATCCATGGCTTTAGAACAATTGCACATGGTGGAGATATGCTTGGGTACGCTTCATATTTGACATTGGTCCCAGAAGAAAACCTAGGGGTATTTGTTGTTCATCACCATGAAGGTGGTCGATTACGTTATAATGTATCAAACACTATTTTAGAACACTTTAAAAAGCCCCAAAGTGATACAATATCAAAGCCTCTAAAAACCAAAGAAAATCTTAACCGGTTTGCAGGTCATTATATGTGGTCGACCTATTGTCATACTTGCGAGAACTCGTGGAGACCCGACAGAGAAGAACTCGTGGTGAACGACGACAACACATTCAGTATTATGGGCAGAACATATTATCAAGTTGATCCGTTACTTTTTAAGAGTTCAGATGGGGAAAGAACTATGGGTTTTGTTGAGAATGACAAAGGCGAGATTGTCTATATGTCGTTAGGATCCAGTAATGTATTTGAAAAGGTAGATTAACGATTGCTCTTACTTTTTGTACTGACGGAATTATAATTTCGACAGTTTTTATGACATACATGATTTTACTTGGCCCCAAATAAAATGATAAAATCATGTTCAGAAAGTATAGAATTCTCAAATGGGTACTCCTAGGGTTGGGTACATTAATTGCAATACTGGTAATCTTTGGATTTTGGTTTATGAGTCTGTTACCACCAAGAGCGTTATCCTTAGAACAGACCAAGGTACAAGAACTTACATATGTAATGGACAATGTTCCAGAAAATCGAGGCAAGGTATTGGCCGTGGTTACAAGTGTGGATGTTATGGGCAAAAGCGGTAAGCGTACAGGGTATGAACTCACAGAACTGGCAAGAGCATATTATGTATTTCAAGCCAATGGGTATGAGGTTGATATTGCCAGTCCGGCAGGCGGTGAACCACCGGTGGTCATTGATGATGAAGATATGGGCCCCTATGATTTTGCCTTTTTAAATGATTCGATCGCACAAAAAAAGACAAGCCAAACGTTATCGATAACTGATGTAAGTGCTGCCAATTATGAAGCCATATTTTTTGTGGGTGGTAAAGGAGCCATGTTTGATTTTCCCGACAACAAGAAAATTCAGGCTGTAGTACGAAAGCTTTACGAGTCTGATAAGGTTATTGGCGCGGTCTGTCATGGTCCGGCCGCTTTGGTCAATGTGACCTTGACCGATGGAACGCTTCTTTTAGATGATAAAACCGTTAGTGGTTTTACCAATGATGAAGAACTATTGCTTATTCCTGAAGCGGAGTCCATTTTTCCCTTCCTATTACAAGATAAGATGACCGCACAAGGTGCTAGTTTTAATAAGGGAGCCATGTATTTAGAAAAAGTAAGTCATGATAAAAATTTGGTTACAGGCCAAAATCCATGGTCCGTTTGGTCGGTTGCCGAATTGATGATAGAACAAATGGGGCATGTCCCAAAGTTTAGAGAAATTACCGGTGAAGAAAATGCCGTTGACATTTTAAATGTTTATGATAAAGGTGGTTCCCAACCGGCCAAGGAAATGATTGCAAAACTGATACAAGATTCTAATAAGCCGGTCGATCGCATTCTAATAGCCAAACATGGTATCATTGCCGCAATGAAAGGAGAAATTGGCAAGTTTTTCAATATGGTTGGCTTGGTCTCTTTTGCCAAAAAAGTGGAAGGTGCCCCAACAGAATAAACTAAATTTGAGAAAAACATTCGGTTGGATTTGTTAGACATACTTCTGATACTACTTAGTGGCGCTGGACTATTGCATGGAATGTTTTTTGCCGTATATCTGTTTTTTTTCAATAACAAGCGAACCTTACCGAACCTTTTACTTGGTCTCATCTTGATAGTTATGGCTTTTCGTATCGGAAAGTCTGTTTTACTATACTTCAGTAAAGAACTTGAGTCACAGTTTATTTTTGCAGGGTTATCATTATTGTTGCTTATTGGACCCTTGCTCAGGTGGTATACGTCGGCAATGACAAAGCCAGGGTTTAAAGTTCGACGGGCAAACTTTTCTGAAATCATTCCCTTTGCGCTGGTATTTATAACTAGTTTTTTTGTTCCAAATGAGTGGCTAAATGAAAATAACACTAAAAGTGTGGTGGTGTTTGCAAGTTGTATCATCTTTATTTATCTGCATCTGGCATGCTACATTTTTATTGCGGGTAGAACCGTATGGTATGTGGTGAAAGGTTACTCAAGAGCATCTCTTACAAAAGCACAGACAACGGTGTTGCAATGGTTAAAATTAATGTTAATAGGTTTTGTCATAATCTGGGTTTCTTATGTATTCAATATTATAGAAGACAAAGTTCCCTACATTGTCGGTCCCATTGTTTATGCAGTGGTTATTTATTATTTGAGTTATAGAGCATTTATTCTAAAGATCAATAGATCTGATGGCAGCGTTTTTGATACTAGCGAAAAAACCAAGTTGTTTCGACAGCTTAAAAAAATTGTGGTAGAACAAAAGTTATATCTAGAATCGACAATTTCATTGGCCAGCATAAGCAAATTGATTGATAAAAACATGCAACAGACATCAGAGATTATCAATCAAACCGCAAAACAGAATTTTAATGATTTTATTAATTTTTATCGGGTTCAAGAGGCTAAGAAACTGTTGTTAAGTGACAAAGAGCAAAAGTTTACGATAGCCTCGGTCGCTTTTGATACGGGTTTCAGCAGTTTATCTTCTTTCAACAGTGCATTTAAAAAGTTTGAGGGGGCCACCCCGTCTTCGTATCGTAATAGAAGTAATATCGTTGAGCCGAACTAGAATAGATATGTGTTTCAAGCCAAAAGGCATCGCATACCATCCATTGTTGATAGATGGCTGCGATACCTGGTTGCAATTGGTTAACGAAAACCCTTCAATTTCACCATTATTGTGGTGCACCTAATATGTATCTAGTATTCTGAATTTTTTGCTTTTACAGAAACTCGCCATCGGCATTAATTTTCACCCTGATGATTTTATCACCATTTTCTAATTTGAGTTTGTATTTTTTGATGACGCCTCGGTGCTCGTGATAATCAACTAAATATACATCTTTGGTAACTTGCCATCCAGGAAAACGGTCTACAACAGCTTGTTGAACCATTTTGGGCAAGTTTACATTATCAAATCGTTCAACGGTACGTAACAACTTACCATCTTTATCATATGCAGCAAGTATAGTACCCTCCGGAATGTAGAAGTTTACTTCGTAGACATCATATTCATCTTGATAATATCCGGTTGCTTTTACATCGTATTGGGCAACTTTTCGTTCAAGAAGGGTCACTGGTATTGATGCGGTTTGAGAAGGTCTTACCTTCTGTAGGTATTTATAGTTGGTGGCATACACAACGACCTCAGAAAGTTCCTTTGTTTTCTCTTTCTCTGTCACCTGCGCATTCGTTGAAATGGTAAGTGCCGCAATCACTAAGGGTAATAGTACTTTTCTCATATTCTTGAATTTAAGTTAATACTCAGATAAATCGCATTTAGAACCTTTTGGTTTAGCGCCGCAAAAGTAGATGAAGCATGTTCATGGCACAATGATTTAAATCAGTATGACGACGAATTAAACCATCGCCAACCAAATTTGATTAAAGATTAGAAAATATAGAAACGATATCTTTGTGTCACAAAGCTTTATCATCATCTTGAACAAGCCTGTCAAAACCAATATACATGAAGGTATTCGGTAAACGTCATCTTAAAGTTATACTTTGGTATGTCTTTTTTTGGTTGTTCGCTATATACTTTTTGATTCTCATAAGGTTTATTGGTCATGCAGGAATGATTTTTAATCCAGTAGCTCCTGAAGCCCCAATCGACATTTCAGTGTTTTGGAGGATGGGCCTTGTCGGGGCACTTCTTATGGGAATAGCTTTTGGCTTTCTTGAGATTCTTTTTGAGAAAAGAATATTTCGTGTGATGGGCTATGGTAAGCTGATATTGGTCAAGAGCGTCATTTATGTCTTTATTTTTGTTTTGATACTGGCGTATCTCAGTCTACGTAATCTACACTTAAGCTTTGGGTACATTGACTTTTACACATGGAGAGCCAGCTTTTTTGATCTGAATTTATTGATTCCAGTATCCTACATGGCAGTAGCCGGTATTATACTCAACTTTATCAAAGAAATCAGTCTCAAATTCGGACAGGGTATTCTGTGGAAGATGCTCATTGGTAAGTTTCATAGACCTAAAGAAGAAGAACGTATTTTGATGTTTCTCGACCTTCGATCGTCAACGACCATTGCCGAAAAACTCGGACATATAAAGTATAGTGAGCTTATTCAAGATTGTTTTAATGACCTATCCATTGTACGTAAGCAAGATGCTGAAATTTACCAATACGTAGGTGATGAAGCAGTGCTGTCATGGACCGTTAAAAGTGGTTTGGACAATAACAACTGCTTGCATGCTTTTTATGCGTTTAAAGATGTGCTACAGCAAAGGACGAAACATTATCAAAAAAAGTACGGCCTAACACCTTTTTTTAAGGCCGGCATGAACATGGGAAAGGTAACGGTGGCAGAAGTCGGACAAATAAAAAAGGAAATTGCATTTCATGGTGACACGGTGAATACTGCTGCCAGAATACAAGGGAAATGTAACGAACTTGACAGTGAGCTACTAATCTCAGAAAGTCTGGAAAAACAGGTGAATGGAACTCATTTTAAGCGTGAAATCATGGGCAGAGTGGCCCTTAAGGGAAAACAAAAAGAAATCAACATTTACGCAGTGACACGACCATAAAAACCCCAGTTTTTTTAAGGTTTTACTTCTGTTTTTTAAGCTTGCAAAATGTATCTTTAAATACTGAAAATATTCTTGATAGTTCCCCCTTCTTTTTTCATAACACAAATAAGCTACCTATGCCTGATACCATGTTAAAACCATTTGAGGGAATTGGACTTTGTTTTAGCGGTGGAGGATACCGTGCTACATTCTTTGCGCTTGGTGTGGTATCATACTTGAACCGCATCAACTTTGAAGAAGCACCATTGTTGAACCAAGTTATGGCCATAAGTACGGTAAGTGGCGGAACGTTATTGGGTGTTGCCTATGCCAAAGCGGCCATGGCGAAAAATTTTAATTTTGATGATTTCTATAGAGCCTTCTACAATCAGTTTGTCCCAGAGAATGATAAGTTGCTCGAGCGGGCCGTTGCGCTTCTTGAAAAAAATGAAGTTTGGAAAAACAATGCTTATAAAAAGCGTAGTTTGATCAATGCGTTTGCCCTTGCTTATGCTGAAATGGATATTTTCAAAGGAAACTTCAAGATCTTTAAGACAGCAGGTCCTTCCAAACTTAAAAATGTTTGTTTCAATGCCACCGAGTTCTCTTACGGACTTCCATTTAGATTCCAAAATGAAGGTGTTTTTGGCAATAGCCCTTTAAAGAACAAGTATATGGAAGCTATGGAAGACCAAATACAACTGAGTGACATCGTGGCGTCTTCCTCTTGTTTTCCTATTGGTTTTGCACCCTTGCTGTTTCCTGACGATTATTTTAAAAACCATCAAGCACCTGACTATTTAAAATTGAAGCGACACGAAGATTTTCAAGATGGTATTGGTATACTTGACGGCGGAATAACCGATAACCAGGGCGTTGAAAGCATGCTGAACATTGGAGGTCGTAAAGAGGTGAAAGGGCACTTTAACTTGATAATGGTCAATGATGTGGCTTCCTATAGAATGGAGCCTTGGCAACAAGATAATGGAAAGATAACGGACAAGAAATCACTAAGAAATACATTAAAGGGCATTTTAAGATGGTTCGGTGTGCAACCCTTATATTGGATACTTCTATTGGCCGGCATGTTGCTATTGGCACTTTCTTTTTTCAATGTTTTTCCAACGGTTTCTTCAGCCATCACCTACACTATCGGAGGGGTTTTGGTGGGAGTAGGGGGATTGCTAACTGCTTTGGGCAGTTTCCTTTCGAATATAAAAAACAATATGCTCACAAAACTGAACGGGTTGATTAAAAAGAACGTTCCTGAAGTCTTGATGGATGATGTACTTTCCTTTCAAAGATTAGAGATCGGACTTGTAAAACGAATGTTGGTCGACCGTGGCACTTCAGGTCTTAAGATGATCAACGAAGTGTTTTTAAAGCAGATCCGAAGGCTGAACTATAGAGTGCTCTACATGGAACCTGACTTAGAAAATAAGCGAATCACCTCTACGGTGTACCAACTGAATGGTGAGAAGAGCCCGTATGGTAATAACAAGTTCAATACTGAAATTAAACCAACGCCCAGCAAATCACTAACACAAACCTCTTTGGTAGCCTCAGAAACTCCAACGACCCTTTGGTGGGACGAAAAAGATATTGCCTTAAACCGTATGGACTGTCTTATAGCCTGCGGACAATTTACAAGCTGTTACAACCTACTGGATTATGTGCTAAACCTAAAAAAAGATGGTATAACATCACCGGCTTTACAAAAAATGCAAACGGCTTTAGAAAAAGACTGGGTACTGTTCAATAAAGACCCTTTCCGTTGGGTATAATAGGTATAATGTATTAAACAATAAGGTCGTCGTCAAGGGGCAAGGGTTCTGAAAGTTTAACGGTATCGAGAAAATCATTTGAGAACACCTCTTGCATTGGAACCGAAAGTAACCTATTACGAACTTTCTTCCATTTTTTTACGCGTTCGGTCCCATACATATGCTCCGTTAGATTTGGAAATTCCCAATTTGCATTTTTACCCCAATGCAATGTGAAGGGTATATTGTTGTCTTTCAATACTTCGATCATTTTTTTTGAGTATTCCTTAAGACTGATAATATTCTCATCGTCATCCCATTGTATGCCATCAATCTCGACCATACAGGTGAACGGAAATTTGGAAAAGCCTAAGGTAGCTTCGGTACTTTTAATGAATCGCATCGCAAAAATTCCTGGTACCGGATGTTTTCTGGTGAGTGCCGCTAAAAGCTCCAATGCTTTTGAAGATTGGGTATGGTCAACACCAAAAGAACAGGCAAAGGCCCTGCCTTGAAACCCGGCATCCCAAAATATCTCTGATAGCTTGCCCACGGTCGTTTTTTCTTCTTTGGGCAAAATAGAAGTTTTCAGGGCATTGATAAGCTTCGGAATTGCTTTCGGAATTTTCTCTGCAATCTTGATGAACAAGTATATGAGGTCTAAATAAACAAACTCTTTTTGAAAAGGGATGGGGTTCCCAAAATCAGATTTATAGTTTTCGTAGTACTTTATCTTATAAATGAATTCAACCGCATACATATCTTCGTTGGTATTGTACGGATTCATAAATACCTTGTAATGAAAGGGGTGCACTCCGTTGAAATCTGCATTCGGAATCTTTGGGTCATAATTATTGAAATCTAAACTATCAGCCAACTGAAGGGCTTCAGCCTTGGGAATCTTTTTAACATATCTGTGCAAAAGATATAGGTTTTCAGCTTCGATGACTACACCATGAATAAAGCCCATAGAACCTAAACCAACAAGTGCTGCATTAAAAATTTCATCATCACGAATAACGATTGCCTTAAAATTCTGGGCATATGTATCTCGCAGCGCAGGTTTTGATTTTCGCTCAATGTATAAAATATCTTCTGGTCTGGGACCTGTTATTAGGTTAAGCCCCACCACATAGTCTTGAACAGAACCAATAGCAATGCCAGAGCCATGAACCCCAGTAGAAATACACCCGGCAATGGTCTGTCCATTGCTAGCCCCTGAGGTTTTTAGTGATTTGCCCCGTTGTTCTAAAAAAATAGAAATCTCTTTGATTTGGTTTCCACACTGCAACCAGAAGAGGTTACTGTGTTCATAGGCAGTATTTTCATGCATTTCCCCTTCAAAAATGGAAAATTTCAAGTTCATAAAACTGTTGAAATGCATTCGGTCCTCGCAGTGCGCAATGCTTGACATTGACCATTTTGAACCAATGGCCCTAAAGCGTTCATGGGTATCTGCAGCCCGTTGAATCAACCGTTGTACCTCTGTGGCCGCATCATTATACCTTGCAAAGTCATTGAGTCCAGTGGAAGTCTTCTCCAATTTAGTCGTCAAAAAGCGTTTTAATGGAAACGGTCCGTTCTTGTGCAGGGTGTCCCAGCGGGTTCGTTCATCAATTTTGGTGGTGGCCATAGCGATCTAGGTTTACTTTATACAGACATATTTTATTTTCACTTTTTTCTTTCTGCCAAAAGTAACGGCATTGAGCAACATGCCCCCAAATGTGGTTCTGTATTCAACCGTATGAAGACCTTTACCCAACGAACAATCTGGGATGTTGAAATAGTGTTGCCCAGTAGTCAACTTTCGGGTCACCACAGTATCCAGGGTGTATACATTATAGCCGGCATAGGCGTCTTCCCTTTCGGTATCGGCAGGTTCCCATTGTGCGTTTTCTACTTGAAAACGTACCGAATAACAGGAGGAAAGACATATGATAAGGTAGCAATACAGTGCAGTTCTAAAGAAACGCATAGTCTTTGGGATTAAATGATTGAAAACTTTGAAAAAAAACTACGGGGGAAAGAATTGACACAAAGCGATATTATAAATTTACATTTTTTGTAGGTAAAATCCTAATGATGCTAAATGTGTTGGTCAAGCTATCCAAGCGTATTTTGGTGCCGAACAAAGTTTCACTCATCTAAAAAGGTCTTATTACTATTGGACAACCTTAATTTCGAAATTGCCCCAGTGCCTTCAAAACGGTATTTGACACCGAAAACCTTGTTGGTTTCACCTTTTGTGGATAGTTCATGGGCGAGAGTGCCATTGATATAAATAGAAAAACGATTGTTCTTAGAGACACACTTTACGTTGACCCAATTATCAAAATCAACACCGAAATTAGAGAGATCATTTCGATTGCCATTTATGGCTTTGTTCAAGTAAAACAACTCAAGGTCGGCGATGCATCCTTTTATAGATAGTGGAATGATGACAGCTTGACCTTCACATAAAAGAATGATATCAATCTTTTGGCAACTATTGTAACGCTCAAAAGCAATGTTCTTAACGGTCGTTTCTAGCTCAAGATCGTTTAAGGTCAATTCCTCAAAATCTTGTACCCAAAAATAATTCACAAAGGTCTCACTTGGTGGAATATCTGAATTTCGGCTTTCAATTAGATTAACGGATACGGCTATGCCCTGATCGTTGTGAAATTCTTGGGGATTAAAATAAATAGGAGCGTTTTCTGTTTCCAGGGTCGCCATCCATCCATCAGAAGGTATGAGAAGGCCATGTTCTTTGACAATCTCATCGTTAATGACCAGTTTAGCATCGAAATATCCAGGATTGTAATAAATGGAAGTGACCAAAGAATCCGATCGGTTGATATCTTGTCGTTTTCGCGAATCCCAGTTTTGCTGTAACTCTATGTGATCTGCTTTCCTACTACTAGAGGCATCAACTGTAAAAATAACCGAATTGGGCAGTCCATGTGCTACCTTTTTGGCGGTAAAGGTAAAATCGTTTTTGTTTAAGGCCGGTTTTGAAATCGCGGTCATCCCATAAACGGCGAGTACAAGTGCGATGACAACGATTGCCCATACCCATATAGGTTTATTTCTTTTGCCAGTATCGCTATGGTTGACCAAGTTGTCCAGCTTTGCTCCCGTAACTACTTTGTTTATGGGATCGGTAGCTACAAAAGCACTCCAATTTTCAAACTCCATGAACTGTGCCAACGTATTTAGTGTTGTGGCGCTGGGTTTTGATGCATACGGTATTCTTCCCCAAAGTCTTTTCAAGGTATTACTACTGATGGTCACCCCGGTCTTTTGGTTGACCTTATCGCTGAGTTGTTCAAAATCTTGCGACGACCACCGAGTGCTATCACCCCACTGTAGTTGTTCTTCAATACATTTTAAACAACGGATAATATGTGCTTCTTCGTGGTTTTTTTTTAGTGAATGCATCTGAAATTCAAATTTGTATGGGTTTGTACCAAGTTGGTATCTACATGAATTGCATGTATTTACATCTCGCAACGTTCTTTGCAATATTAAACAAATCAAAAAATAATAGTCATGAGAAATTTTATTTTAATAGTTTTTGCCACAGCCTGTTTTCAGGTTTTTTCACAAGATGGCCAGGTAGTTCCATTTGATGATGGTCAATGGAGTTTTTCGGGGGATGGTTACAAGGTAATTCGAGAAGATGGTTCAAGTGTATTGCAGCTGAACGATGGGGACGTTAAGGCTAATTTAAAAGGTGCAGATTTTACAAATGGTACGATTACCTATGAACTAAAATTTGCCGAGGCCCGTACTTTTTTGGGATTGTCCTTTCGAATGCAAGATGCTGAAAATTACGAGAGTTTTTATGTCCGGCCCCATCAATCCGGAAACCCGGACGCTACCCAGTATACGCCCGTTTACAATGACTTGTCAGCATGGCAACTCTATCATGGGGAGGGCTATGCTACCGCAGTTACCTACCAATTTGACCAATGGATACCTATTACCATCTTGGTCAAGGATCAAAGGGCCGAAGTCTATTTTAACAACAATTCAGAACCCGCATTTCATATACCGCATTTGCATCGTGAAATCCAATCGGGGATGCTTGGATTATGGGGAGGAAAGGGAATGGTACGAAATTTCACCTATACTAAAAATGATAATGTCACCCTAAAAACTGCGGTTAAACCTAAGGAGCGCATGCAACCTCGTACCATAACCCAATGGCAAGTCTATACTGATGTACTGTCAGAACAGTTAGATGAAAATTCAATTACCGACTTAGATGATGACAAGTGGAGTACTATGGGGGTTGATGATCTGGGCAGGTTAAACCTATCGAAAAGGTTGAAACTAACTGAGGATAAAAACACGGCATTGGTAAAGTATACGATTGTCTCAAGCAAAGCTGCGGTGAAGCAAATCGATTTTGGTTTCAGTGACCGGGTGGTGGTTTATGTAAACGGCAAACCTATTTACAAAGGTGATAATACCTTCAGAACCCGCGATTACAGATTTTTGGGTTCTATTGGCTACTTTGATTCTGCATTCTTACCATTGAAAAGAGGTATTAACGAGATAATTTTTACCGTTTCAGAGAGTTTCGGTGGGTGGGGACTTATTGCAAAACTTCCTGAATAAACTAATAAAATAAGCTAGAGTGGCGCACTGCGCGCTACTCTAGTACTATTAGCTTGCCTTTTGTTTCGGCATAGTTTATGCCCCATTCAGTAATTTTTTGAATTATCGGTATAAAACTCTTACCAAATGCAGATAAAGAATATTCTACACGGTTTGGTGGTTTGGTTCCAAATACTCTTCGTTCTATAAGCCCATCTACCAAAAGTGCCTTTAATTGAATACTGAGCATTTTTTCAGTGATATCGGGCATCAAACGCTTTAGTGCTGAGAAACGCATTTCTCCATTTCTGAGGTACCATAAAATGATGCTTTTCCATTTTCCTCCAATAAAGTGTAGGGTGACGTTGGTACCACAATGAAATATGGTACCATTTACTTCGTATGCTTTCTGTTTTCCATCAACAATCATAATGACCTTGTTAACCTGTCGATCATGACAGGTATTGCAGGATAAATATATTCAAAATATTTTTGTACTGTAAAAAGTATAGTATAAGTGTAAATGACATGGTAGTAAGCTTTGCAGAACTTGTAGGATATATTGCCTTATTGTTGAACCTGTATTCAATGAGTGCAAAGAATGAACGCAAATTGAGATTGGTTTCTTTGGTCGCCAACCTTATCTATGTCTTTTACGGTATTATGATAAGTGCAACACCCATTATTGCAGGCTGTACGGTGGCCGTGTTGCTACATGCCTATCGTTTATACAAACTAAAAAGCAATACTTATGAAACACATACGATTAGCTAAAAAAGAAGATGCGACGGCTATCGCATTATTGGGGCGTACAACATTCACAGAAACGTTCGGTGATCTGTTCAATGATATAGAAGGCCTTAGAAATTACTTAAACACGACCTTTTCGGTCACGAAAATTGAAAAAAGCATTGATAAGCCCAATAATAAGTATTGGATTGCTTTTGTGGATAGGCTTCCCGTGGGCTATGCCAAACTCAAGTTGAAATCTCCGTCTGAGTTCGTAAACACACAGAAAATCAGTCAATTACAGAAGATTTATGTGCTCAAAGACTTTTTATCTATGAAAATCGGAAGGCAATTGCAGGATGTCTTGATGAACGAGGCCAGAAAAATAGGGGCGGAGCAAATTTGGTTGTCCGTATACCAAGACAATCAACGTGCTATTGCTTTCTACGAAAAAAATGGTTTTGAGGTTGTTGGCTCCCATAAGTTTAGTATTGGTGAAGATACCTTTGACTTTAAGGCCATGTCAAAGCAATTTGTTACAGCACTTTGATTTTAGATAAACGTCCATGAAAATTAACTATACTTGTGTTGTAGGGAAAAAGCAATGTGGCGAAAACAATTTGTACTGATATTTCTAGTTTTAGGTTCAATGCATGCACATTCTCAGGTAAAGAACATTATGACGGTTCGTGTCGAGCCTGGAGCGCTTTTATGGACAGATTCTGACAATTTGGGTCTACTGCTCAATGTGGAACCCAATATTAACATCTTAGAAAAATTTGTCATCGGATTGCGGTTTGGAATTGCTGTGAATTCACAAAAATTTGAAGGGGACCAAAGCACACAATTCACGATAGATGGTCAAAATGACAACGCAATCCTTTCATTCATTCCGACCTTTGATTATTATTTGAACTTCAATTACACCCGTCCGTACTTAGGTTTGGGACTTGGGTATTATGTGCTTTCAACGATAGATGTAAGCCAACCTGGCCCAAGCATATTGGATGGTAGCATCAACAATCAAATTGGTGTACTTTTAAGAGGTGGACTTGAACATGGCAAGATACGATTTGGGTTCGAATACAATTATGTACCAAAAGCTGATATCATAATACCAGACGGTCAAATCGTAGGCGCGGTTGAGAATGCCTATTATGGTGTTTCTGTAGGATTCAGAATTGGAGGCGGGAAGCTTTGAGCCTAGCTGACCAGATTTTTTGACTTATTACGATATCAAGCAACCTAAAAACTTTTTGAACTAAACAATTGATTTTAGGCAACCATTCCATTAGTTATTTCGTCATATCATTGGTAGGGCTCCCTATATGTAAAGCCTGTTGTTCTTATCAAACCGATTGACCAAACCGATTGACCAAACAGAAATACCTATGAAATACTTATTTTCCATTGCGATTTTATTGTTGTTGGGCTGTAATCAGAAAGCACGACCAGAAGCACAAGAACCTACTCAAAAGCAAACAATAGAGTCCGACAAAATACAAGTGCTGAATTTTGCGACTTTTCATATGGGCACCTCTTCAGATGCGCAGAACATTCAATTTGACGAGGAAAACAAAAAAAACCAAGAAGACGCCAAAAAAATTGCACAAATCATTTCGGCTTTCAAACCAACTGTTATTTGTGTTGAAGTCCCAGCAAATGAAGATGTCGAATTGAACGCCGAATATGGGGCATATCTAAAGAACCCTAACAAAGCATCTACCTATTATGGGGAAGTTGGACTAGTAGCTTTTGAAGTGGGAAGAATCAACAATGTTGCCAAGCTTTATGGGATCGACCATAAATTAACATACGACTATACTATCAACGATGCTCTTAAAAATCAAATTGATTCGGTCACTTTTGGTAAGTTTCAGTCCAATCCATTTGCATCGATTCCAGAGTTGAACATATTTGAAGACGGATTGTCTTTAAATGAGAAACTCTCAAGAATGAACCATCCAAAATTTTTAGATTTTCTTATTACTGCCAATGCCGATATACTGACCTATGTTGGCAGCGAGAATGGTTTTGAAGGGGCCGATGAAGCCGCTAAGTATTACCAGCGCAACCTTAGGATTTACTCTAACCTCAATCGGCTTCCACTAACGAAGGAGGATAGGGTGTTTATTTTATCAGGAGGAAGTCATACCGCCTTTTTAAACCAGTTCTTAGGCCGAAGTCTGAAGTATGAAGTTGTCAATACTTTTGATTACTTAAAAGCTCCTTGAGCAGTTGTCATTTTTTATCAAAGATTCCCTATGAAGGTTTGGCATGCGCATTTTCACAAGATAGTATAGTCTTAGAATGGCGCCAATTATATAATCGAACTTACAAAACAACTATTATTTACGCTTCCGTTAAGCTCAGGGGCCTCAATGATAGTATTTTCTCTTTATATTTATAGAAAGCAATCTGCAAGGGGTGCTTAAAACACTTGGCATGTCCGCTATATAGATGACATTTATACAAAATGATGTCCACATCGCTTTGTCGCCTGTAATGTTCGAAAACGTACTATGAAAAAATTCAATTTCCTCTTTATTCTGGTGTTGTCTCTATCGCTATCATGCAGTTCAGACAATGACCCACAAACTGAAGACCCACAAAATGAGCGCGAGGCAGATACCTTTATTACCGCTGTGATCGATATCATGGAAGCCAACTCCATAAATCGTGGTACCATTGATTGGGAAGACTTCAGAGATCAGGTACAAGCTAGAGTTTTACTGGTCTCAAGGGATAATGCATTACAATTGGCGCTGCGATTACTTGGAGATAATCATAGCTTCATCAGTAAAGAAGATGGAACGTATATTTTGGGCAATCTTTTGAATTGTCCTTCCTCCAACATAGCCGAGGTGATGGTGCCAGATAATATAGGATATGTAAAGGTCGGTGCTTTTTCTGGGCCCGATATTCCTACCACTATTGCATTTGCAGAAAACATTCAAGAAGAGATACGCACACAGGATAGCCAAGAAATCAAAGGTTGGATTGTGGATTTAAGGAACAATACCGGTGGAAACATGTGGCCCATGCTATCGGGATTGGGGCCTATTTTGGGGGAAGGAACTGCTGGTTTTTTCGTAGAACCCGATGACTCAAGAACAGGGTGGTCATATGCCCAAGGATCGGCAATAATAGGCGAGAGCCCCTTAGTCACCGTTGCCGAGCCCTATGAGTTGATAAACCCAAACCCCAAAGTAGCTGTGCTTTTGAACACTGCAGTGGCCAGTTCTGGTGAAGCTATAGCAATATCGTTTATTGGTAGAAGCAACACCAAGAGCTTTGGTAGTGCTACCTGCGGCCTTTCAACAGCAAATTCAGGATTTAATTTAAGTGATGGTTCCACTTTATTTCTGACCACTGCCTCTATGGCGGATCGTAACGAAAATATTTACGGCGTATCCATTGAACCTGATATGCCATCAGCGGATGAAGATATTATTCAAAACGCCGTTACCTATATTAACGAATAAATGGATATCTTGGAACAATAGGTTTAAATGAACAAATGGTTTTTAGGCCTAACAAAATAATGAATTACTGTTCTGGAACCAAACGTATGAGTCTACCAGGTCCTTCTACAACAATGTAGAGATAACCATCGTTGCCCATGCTTGCATCACGTACGCGGCCTATGCCCTCAAGCAGCTCTTCCTGGCCAGTGACCGTGTTACCATCCATTTTCAATCGGTGTAAATGCTCAAACTTTAATGAGCTTACAAAGAGATCATTTTCCCATGCCCCATAAAAATCACCAGAGAGAAAAGTCATTCCGCATGGAGCAATGGATGGGGTCCAATAGTGAATGGGCTGTTCCATACCGGCCATTTCAGTTAGGTCCGTAAAGGTGGTACCATCATAATTGATGCCGTAAGAGATTACCGGCCACCCATAATTGTTTCCTGCGGCCAACCTATTGATTTCATCGCCACCTCTTGGTCCATGTTCACCTTCCCATATTGCTCCGGTCACCGGATGTCGGGTCAACCCTTGCGGATTTCGGGTACCATAGGTATATATGGAACTAACTGCGCCCTGAACATTGAAAAACGGATTGTCATTGGGTATTTGGCCATCATCGCGTATTCGATGAATCTTTCCAAGGTGATTGTCCAAACTTTGTGGATAAGCATCCCTGTTTCCACGATCGCCGACCGAAACGTACAAATAGCCGTCGGTATCAAACGTCAACCTGGATCCATAATGGATGCTTGAACTAAGGTAGGGTAGGGCAGTAAAGATATTTTCAACCTGATCCAAGGAATTACCAGAGAATGTGGCCCTTGCGACTGCAGTAGTTCTTTCTGAAGCATTGTTAGGGTTACGGGCGGTATAGGAGAGGTAGATGTATGAATTGTTTTCAAAATTGGGGTGCAATACAACATCGAGCAATCCACCTTGTCCTTCGGCAACGATTTCAGGCAACCCCATAACTTCAACCAATTCTCTGTTGGTGCTGATCAGAAACAAGCGCCCCCCACGTTCTGTGATCAAAAACGCTCCATCGGGTAATTGTGCAATGCCCCATGGAACACCGGGAATTTCATCGGTGAGGGTTTCCAACCGAAACGTAAGGTCATCAGATGCAGTGGATCCCGATAAGTCAGGATTCTCTGCTTCCACCATTGCTTTTGTTTTTCCTTCTATTTCCGAAAGAATATAATCCGTTAAACCTTGTAGTTCTTGTTCACTGAACGTATTGCCGTAAGCGGGCATGCCATTATTGGGATATCCAACCTGAATAGAAGTCAAGATAGCTTCGGGTGAATTGCCATATGTCCACTCCCGCTCCACAAAAGAGATAAGGTTTTGTCCGTGACAACCACCACAATTGTTGCGATAGATGAGGGCAGTTTGTGAAACATCTCCGATTTCAGTATCGGGGTCTTCTGCATCTTCAGGCTGATCAGAAACTTCAGGATCTCCGTTACAGCCGCTTAAAACAAGAGAAAGACCCAATAAAACAAAAGAGGCGATGGAAGTAAAGTAATGATAAAACTTTTTAATACCCACAGGCCAGAGTGCCATAAGAGTTTTTAACAATTTATTTGGGGTGATAGTGTTCATTTTCTTGTGGTTATATGTTGGTGCAAAAGCTCTTTTTGTACCTAGTATATAACAAGACAACAGTTAAATACCCTAATTTATTTTGTCAATATTGTGAAAATTTTACAAAAGCATCTTTTTGAAATCTAAAAATAAAAGAATTCGTTAAGACTACTAATGGATTTTGAACATACCAAATACCGAAATAATACTAATCATTTGAACAATAAGACAAAGTTCAGCTTTAATAGAGGTTAGAAGTTGTCATGGTGGTCGGTTTGAATTTTTTGTAGTAATTTAATATGGCCCATTAAAAGCATAACCCATGAAAACTCTTCAAAAACCTACACTCATTATACTCATGGCCAGTTTGCTCTCAGCTTGTGTAAGCTTAAAGCATGTTCATGATTTTTCATCTGCGTCTTTGACGGGAGTACAAGGCTTTAATGAGTTAGGGTATAGTTTTGAGTCCCATTGTAAGGCCAATTGCAGAGCAGCCAGCATCCGTAATCTAAACATATTGGATGAGGACTGTGACTGTACTTCGGATCAAATGGCCGACAGTGTGACCTTAAAGATTTATAATGTGGTGCAAGGTTATTTTGATGGACTTACAAAGTTGTCGGACAAAACCTTGACCAATTATAAGACCGACGACTTGCAGCAGGCCTTGATTGAAGGGGATTTTGGTTCCATTACCGTCGGGCAAAAAGAAGTAACTTCATATTCCAAGATTTCGGGCGTTTTGCTCAGGGTATTTACGGACACCTATCGAAAAAACAAGCTTAAAGGGTATGTTAAAGAGGCGAATACCCCTGTTTTACAGTTACTGGCATTTTTAAAGCTGAATATTTCTTCAAATTTACAGGGCAAGCTGAACGTGAGGAGGCAAAGGGCACGGTCATATCATTTTGATTTGGTGAATGACAGTACGCTATCGAACTACGAAAAGGCACGGGTCGTCAAAGCCTACCATAACGAATTACATGACATTGACCAAAAACAGGTAAAGCTGTTGGTCTATGGAAAAACGTTGGATACAATCACTGAAGGGCATCAACAACTGTTCAATCAAATTGACCACCTGAATGAAGCAGCAGCGAAACAGGTATTGTACCAATATGCCAGCGAGTTGGGTACAATGATAACAGAATTGAAAAAAGTAAACGAATAAGCATGGCACGATTGACAGCACACCAGGTAAATGAGCTTGCGGGTCATTTTTTGGCAGTGGCCCAAGCCATAGGCGATTATCGCTACCAGAACTTTGATACGTTGACCAAAGCTCAAAATAGGCGATTGCGTGAATCGCATAAAAGGGTTTTGGACTATTCCGACGCCATGTATACCCGTTCTGCCATATTGGTTATGGAGAATACCCAAAGTGCACTGACCCAAGTTGCCGAACTGGCCGAACAGATAATGGGTAGTTATACTGCTTTACAAAATGTACATAAGGCTATTGATATCGCATCCTCAACAGTAACCTTGGGTGCTTCGATCTTTAGCAAAAACCCACAAGCGATTTTGAATTCGATTGAAAAATTACGACAAACGATAAAGGCATGACAACTATTACTTTGTAATTACATTTCCTTTGCGTCGAAACAATCTAAATTTTGCATTTTAAGGTATTGCCACCAGTGTTCAATGAAAGCTCCCTTCGCTTCATTGTTATCAACTTTTCATAGGATTACAACAAAATATTGACTTTTGGACAAGCGTTGAACAGCCATTCATGGATATTTTTGAAACTACCCCTCAAACAACGTTTTGGTTCAGAGGGTCACGGGATCAAGAGTCATCAACAATATACCGATACTACTGGCATAAGTATGAATATTGAAACCATGTAAAATAGATGGGCGTAAGCTACGCACTACTAAATTCAAAACCACTGGCAATCAAATGCCGAAAGTAATTATGAAAGAGTTCAATAGTATACAATCTAAAATGAACCCCAAATTCAATTAAAATGAGGCCTTTGTTCAAAACATTTTTTATCCTTAAGGTATTTCTATTGATTTCATGTACGAAGCATGATTCCAAGAACAGTCAAATGATCCAGTCTTCAATTGCATACGCCCTGCCATTAAAAAACATTGAAATTGATGGAGACTTAAGTGATTGGCCCGATACCTTTGAAAAGTATGCCATTACTGATACGCGTAAAAAACAAGATTCGTTGTCCCCTGAAAAGAGCGCTTATTTTAAAGTGGGGTATGATGAAAATGAGAACCACCTATTAGTGGCGATTTCATATCCTAATGATAGCACTCCCATAATCGATGAAGAACTTGAGTGGAACAAACAAGACAGTTACAGCTTTTACATTGATGAGCAGCATATGCCTTTTGGTTCAGGTGTTGCCCGCTACTCATTTAATGAAAAAATTACTCAGGCCAGAGATCCCAAGATTAGTTGGGACCCCAAATTATTGAGTCTTTTTGATTGGGATAAACTTGAAAAAGGTTCGAAAAAAGGTATTCATCGAACCACAATAGAGCTAAAATATGAACTTACAAAACCTCTTGAAGTTGGTATGGCCATAGGAATGAACCATACTATAGTAGATGCCAATAATACCGATGTATTTGCTAAATTTTATACATGGATTGGCAGCCAGTATGGAGACTATACTGCAGGAAGATTGGGAACCGTTGTGGTTGCAGCCTCAAAACCGAAGCTAACGACCCTCACTGGTAGTTTAAAATGGAATAACAATGCAGACACAATTGCTACATTTCCCCAAACGATTGTGGTTAAGAGTAAGACTGAACCCACCTTGTGGGCAACAAGTGCTGTAGATTCCTTAGGAGCATTTAAAGTACGCTTACCACACGGTTCTTACGAGTTGACAATGGTTAATGATTTGATAAACATGCCAGAAAATTACTTGAAATATAAGTTTGACCCTACTACAAACACCGTTGACTTAGATAAGGATATGTTGGAGCATTCAGCGACCATAAAAGCTGCGCCATTCAAGGACCTATTACCCAAAACAGGTATTTTAAATGATGGCCTGTCAGAAGGCGATAAGGTCAAGATTGACGAATTTATAGCCTATTATATGCAATACTACGGTATTCCCGGTGTTCAAATTGCGGTTATCACCAATGGAGAAGTTTCCTATTCAAAAGCGTTCGGTTACGCCAATACATATACCAAAGAACCGCTAGAAATCAATACCCTGATGGAAGGTGCTTCGATGACCAAGCCCATGTTCGCTTTTGCCGTTATGCGGCTTGTAGAAAAAGGGATTGTTGACTTGGACAGACCACTCTATAAAGATGCCACACCTCCTAAAGATATTGCTAATAACCCTTGGGCAAAACTGATTACGCCTCGAATGGTGCTTTACCATAAAACGGGACTACCCAATTGGGCAGAGGACACACCTGATGGCAAACTGTTTTTCAAGTTTAAACCAGGCACCGGAATTGGATATTCAGGAACTGCTTTTACCTTCTTGCGAAGAGCGGTAGAAGGCATGACCAATAAATCCATTACTGAAATAATGAACGAAGAAGTTATAAAACCTCTTGGGCTACAAAACACCTACTTTAAAGACACCAAGGAAGGACTGGCTCAAAGAACGGCAAATGGGCACTACTTCAAGCAAGCTAGAATTAAAGACATTCCCCAGGATCCTGAAATGGCATCTTCTGTACATACAAATGCCGAGGCCTACGCCAACTTTTTGTTGGCTATACATCGCAAAGAAGGGCTTTCTAGAAAAACCTATGACGTAATGGTGCACCCTACTGTACGGCGCGATGAACACAACGAACAAAAAAATGTGAGCAAGCACTATTATGGATTGGGATGGAGCTTACAAAACTCTCCTTTCTTTGGTCTTAGCTATGGCCACAGTGGCAGCAATGGTGATTTCAAGTGTACCTCGATTATTTATGAGAAAAGTAATAATGGCTTTGTGGTAATGACCAACGGGTATACAGGGCATATGCTACAGTTTCACTTGCACAACCTTTTGAACATAGGTACAGTACAGGTAGATCCATAATAAGTAGCTATTTACTACTATTTAGCCCTTCAATGATTTTGCTCAAAGCTGATTTAGCTTCTTTCATAATAAGAAGAAATGGCCATATATGTGGCATATTTTCCCCTTCGATGAGTATTACGTCCACATTTTTTTGGCACTTATCGGGCCAACCTTTGAAAGCATGGTGTCTTTTAAATGTACTCTATCGATATCGATATTGGACATGAATGCATCCATCAATGGACAAACAAGAATTAGGCTATGGAGCAGTTGCAGTGCAGCACATCAAATGGTATAATCGGTTCTTAGCGCAAGTTCCTTTGCGGTGTCCCAATGTCGTTGTCCCTGACCTGATTTAAAAGCACCCATGCTTAAAAAGGGTGTCATTGCGTTTTATTGCCTAATGTGCCTTCTTCTTTTTTTAGAAAGTTGAGATCCTGTGCCAAGTTTCTTTTTCTATACGCATCAAGATTGATTTCTTCCTTCCATGTGGCAATGGCAGTACCTTCATACGAGTTTGAGAATTTTAAAAACCCTTTTAGCGCTTCAAAAAAAACGGATGGATTTTCTTCATAGGGAATATGTCCAGCACCCTTGACCAGCAGATATCTGGCATTGGGAAATTGAGCTTTCATTAGTTCATGTTTTTCTGAAGAATACGCGAGATCCCATTCGCCATCAATAATAAGGGTAGGAATTGGGCAATTTTTAAATACTTCCTTGAGATCATAATTGAAGTAGTCGTCAAGCATGGTACGATAATAATTTTTATCATGAACAAACTCGTACCTAGCATACATTGCCATATCTGTTTCTGTCCACTTCTTTAAATGCCGTCTTTTCCATTCCCCATTCATAAAGGCATTGAACAGCATTTTTTGCTGCAAATCCGGATTTACAATTTCAGAATGTACCGGTAATGCTCTTTTGCCATTAAGCGAATAGATTTGTTCAATTCTATCGCGTTCTTTTTTAGATTGATAGTCATATTGCCTTAAACCAAGCCCAATGTCAATTGACATTGGTAACGATGAACTTACCAAGACCATTCCCAATAAGCTTTCCGGGTACTTTAAGGAATATAACTGGCTTATCGCCCCTCCAAAAGACAAGCCCAGAACAACCCATTTTTGTATCCCCAGCTTTGTTCTAAGCCTATCTAGATCATCCACGGCCTGCATAATACTGTAGCCTTCTTTTCTTGGTGTTCTTTCTGATAATCCAACTCCCCTAAGGTCATAATAGATTACTCTTGAAAACTTTGAAGCCTCTAAAAAATGAGGATGAAAGTAATGGAGACTGGTTCCCGGCCCTCCGCTAACCAAAACAAGTGGAACCCCTTCTCCTATTTCTTCGATCCATAGATTCACATCACCAACTAATTCAAACCGTCCTGTTATACCAAGAATTTCTTCATATCGTTGGACTACCGGCACCGGAAGATCATTTTTGTAGATCACACTATTTCTATCAAAAATCGTTTCTTCCTTACCTAGACCATTTTTATCAAATGATTGTAGGTATCGCTCTAACAATGGCACGGTAACATTCTTCTGTAGTGTTATACTATTGCTGTCAAAATCGTAGACAGTTTCTTGAGCGTGTAGCGTATCAAGTTTAATGGTAAAAGCAAATAATCCGATAAAACAAAGAAGAATTCCAGTACTTTTCATGTATATAGATTTTGGCCACAAGTTATGTTCAACAACTCTTTCTGATCTATGGATTCATGAATCGAAAAACGATTTATGAGATTACGTGATAAAAAACTTTTAAGGCAATAGTCCCGGTAAATAGGATGACGAAAGGTAAGTGTCATCAGTTGTGCTCTTAAACTACATCGATAAAAATGGGGGAGTGGGTTCCCAATTGGAGTAAGCAGCGACTGGATTGGCAGTCTTACACGGTAAATTTTTGATCATACTTCGACCTGTATTCTGAAGGGGTCAAACCTGTTATAGCCTTAAAGGATACATTAAATGTTGAAAGATTGTTGAATCCTGCATCCAAGGCAATACTTATTATTTTGGATTTTTTACTACGTGTCTTCAACAGGCATTTAGCCTCTTCTATCCTATAATGGTTAATATAACTGGCAAAATTCTGGTTGCCATATTTGTTTACAATTTCCGATACGTTCCGTGAAGAAATTCCAATAGCTTTGGCAACGGCTGTTACGGTTAATCCATGATTTAGATATAACTGCTTTTCTTTCATTGTCTCCTCAATTTTATCAAAGTACGCTTGACCCATTTCAGCAGTTAGTGTAGAAGAATTATATTTTGATGTTAGACTAAGATCAAAGGTTTTTTTTGAGTTTATTCCCAAGTAGGCCAGCAGTACTATAAAAAAAGAATACGCCACCGGACCTGCCGAATAAACAGGTAGAATGTCAACAAAAATCAAAGTATAGCACATCCAGGTCAATCCCAGCGTAAAAATCAGTCGTACATACCACAATCGTAGTTCTTTCTGAACATGATTCATTTTCTTTAGATAGCGATAGCTGCTCATACCAAGATATAGGTAAGATTGAAACAAGATGAATGTGTAACTGATGCGCCAAAGAACACTACCATCCGAATTCGGAATCAATTGGCCAAATAAAACATACAATAAAGAGGGTATGAAATGTAATAAATGCGACTTTTTGAAAGATTGGTTTTGAGACGACAAATAGTGACCATATAAATATAAAAGTGGGCCAACCGCCAAATTTGCTGCCAGTCCTAAATTCTTTACAAGTAGGGGTAACTCAACAAAATTGTAAAAAATAGATTTTGTAATGCGAAGCGCGAAAAGAATCAGAAGTAAGCCCAGAATACGGTTGGCCAGTTTTTTATTCTTCAAAAAAACTATGCCAAAAAAAAAGCTCAGCCCCAAACCGAGACTGCTGACAATAGAAATAAGTATCACGTCTAACATATCAAATATGATTGCACAAATAATTGAAAATACTTGATTTCTCCTCTCTTTCAAAAGTAAAAAAAACATGTGTCTTAGACTATAGCCAATTTCAATTTGAAGGACTTAAAGGAAACAATGAATTATACGATTTAAGATTCTAATCCAATCAGTAGATTTTAGTGCTATATAGGGTAAGGAAACAAGATATAGCTGAATAAAAATATAGCCGCAACACCTATACTTCTCTAAAGTTCACGAATTTTCATATTTCGAAACCAAGCATTAAAATACCAGTTTTGAAGAGCAATTTTACCTTGGGTGGCATTACCAAAACCGGTCGCGTCCTTAAAACCCGAAATTGCAATTTTGTCTCGCCAAGATTTAGAAGTCAAATCTTCTTGGGCGGTAAGTTTTCCATTGAGGTAAAACTCAATTTTCCCATTTTGCTGAACTATCTTAGCGGTATTCCACCGTCCCATTGGTTCGGCCTCCACTTTGTTCAGCTGAGGAGATAATCCCCAAAGGCAACCTGGTCGTTTTAAGGGAGTATTGGTATCTGAATGGGAAGGCTCCAGCATTTGGTATTCTGGTCCCGTTTGATAAGTAGCCCTGTATTTTGGTGATTCTTGCACATTTATAAAAACACCTCCATTTCCACGAACGGCCATTTGCCAATCAAAGACAAGTTCATAATTTTCATATGCCTTGTCAGTAATCAAATCACCAAAAATTTTAGTCTCGTCCATGGCGTTACAGAAAAGAGCCCCATCTCTAACTTGCCATGCAGAGAATTGTGTGGAATCTGGCTTGTTGTAAAGATGCCAGCCGTTTAGGGATTTGCCATCAAAAAGTAATGTCCACCCCAATTCTTTTTCAATGTTTGACAATTTATTGTGTACTTGATTTTCAACGACCCATTTTTTGGTTCGCCAAGTTGGATTCTCCGATTTTTTGTCAATCCTACAGGATGCTAAAAAAAAGATGGACATCAATAAACCAAAAACAAAGTTCTTTACCATTTATATATTTATAAAACCATAATTACAATGTTACTCCAAATTCTTTCTAAATACAATACAAAGACAATAGTATCTTCATCTTGATGCTAACATTTTCAAGTGTTATTTTTTTTCGAATAGGAAGGTAATTTAGCCCCACTATCCCTATATTTAAGAGCCTAAATTAATAAGCTAAATATAAGCAAATTGTTCGCCTACATTGATTTGACCAAATACCTTCTTTAAATGAAATTTTTGACTTCTGTAATTGCCCCATTTGGGTTGGTATTCAGTGCAAAAAGGCAAATTAGGCCAACAGGTAAAGCCTTTATTTCCCGCTCTAACTTTGTTTCCGATACCCTATGGGAATTACGGAAAAAAGGTTGGCGCAATAACAATTAATAAAAGACACAACACAAGCATACCACATGACCAAAACAGACCTCCCTTTGTACCTAAGAATGTTTTTTGTATCGTTTCTTGCCTTTGGCACGATGTTGTTTTCGCAAGATTTTGAGGCCTTACAGTACCGCACGGTGGGTCCATCGCGCGGGGGCAGGGTCACCACAGTGACTGGGGTGGCCGCACTTCCTGGAACCTTTTACCTTGGAGCCTCGGGCGGGGGTGTTTGGAAATCTAATGATTATGGCAGTACCTGGGACAATGTTTCCGACGGTTTTTTCGATACTCCTTCGATAGGGGCAATACAGGTAGCGGAAAACGACCCGAACATAGTGTATGTCGGTACGGGTTCTGATGGATTGCGAAGTAACGTCATTAGTGGTAAGGGCGTATACAGATCTATCGATGCTGGCAAAACATGGGACCATATCGGATTAAGGGACGTAGGTCAGATCGGAGCCGTTGAGATCGACCCAACCAATAGCAACGTGGTCTGGGTCGCTGCCATTGGCAATGCTTTTAAAAGCAATCCGGAACGTGGGGTCTATAAGACTACGGATGGAGGGGAAACCTGGGAGAAGGTGCTGTTCGTTTCTGATAAGGTGGGCTTCGCCGATATAGAATTGTTGCCCGGAAACCCCAATGTTATCTATGCTGCCGCATGGAAGGCCCAACGTAGGCCCTGGACCATTATCTCGGGAGGCACGAAAAAGGAGGGAGGTATATACAAATCTGTAAATGGGGGTAAAGATTGGACAAAGCTCGAAAACGGGCTGCCCAAGGATACCATCGGCAAGATAGATTTAGCGGTTTCGCCCTCCAACTCCAGCATTCTTTACGCCGTTGTCGAAGCGCCGAAGGGGAAACAAGGGCTTTACAGATCGGTGGATCAGGGAAAGTCATTCGAGCATGTTTCGGATGATGTTCGTTTGGTGAACCGACCTTTTTATTACACCAATGTGGAATTGCACCCTAAGAACCCTGACATTGTGTATTCCAACGCCAATCCGCTGATCAAGTCGACCGATGGAGGAAAGACTTGGAAAGAGATGAGCGTTCCACACGGTGACAACCATGATATTTGGTTGCACCCAGATGACCCACAATTATTGATCCAAGCCAATGATGGCGGGGCCAATGTTAGTTTCAATGGGGGCAAGACCTGGTCCACACAGTTCAACCAACCTACAGCCGAGCTTTACCAAGTTGAAGTTGATGATCAATATCCCTATTGGTTGTATGCCGGCCAGCAAGATAACTATACGACCATTGCAGTGCCTAGTTTTCCTCCCAGCGGGGTACAGAATCCCGGTTCGGCCTGGATCATCAATACCGGTGGCTGTGAAACGGGCCCGGCGGTTCCCAAACCGGGCAATCACAACATTGTCTATGCCAATTGTAAAGGGCGGTTCGGGGTGTTCAATAAGTTGACGGGTGTGGAAAAGAGCTACTATGTCGGGGCAAGCAACATCTATGGACACAATCCCAAAGATTTGGAATACCGTTTTCAACGGGTCGCACCGGTGCACGTTTCTCCCCATAACCCCGATGTGGTGTACCATGGGTCCCAATTCTTGCACAGAACGGATTCCGATGGGTATGAATGGGAGACTATTTCACCAGACCTGACCGCTTTTGAGGCTGATAAACAAGTTATTTCCGGAAGCCCCATAACACGTGACATTACAGGGGAAGAATATTACAGCACACTGTACTCGATTAGGGAATCTGTCTTAAGGGAAGGCCTGATCTGGACAGGTTCGAATGATGGGGTGGTCTCGGTAACCAAAGATGGGGGCAGTACATGGCAGAACGTCACCCCTAAGAAATTACCTAAAGGGGGCAGGGTCGAATCTATTTCACCATCGCACCATGATATGGCGACCGCCTATATTGCCGTTGATCGCCATTTATTGGGGGATGCAGCACCTTATTTGTACAAGACCACCGACTATGGGGAAAGTTGGACACTATTGAGTACCGGGTCCAATGGTATTCCCAATGACCATACCACCCGGGTCTTACGTGAGGATCCTGTAAAACCGGGTTTGCTATATGCCGGTACGGAATACGGCATGTACGTATCGTTCAATGACGGGAACACCTGGCGGTCTTTTCAGCAAAACCTTCCGGTGACTCCCATAACCGATATCAAGATCTTTAGAGGAGATTTGGTACTTAGCACAATGGGACGGGGTTTTTGGATCTTGGACAACATCACCTCTCTACGTGATGACACTATCACTTCATTGGAAAAGGCTCCACACCTTTTTAAACCCGATACGACTATTCGTTACCGGTACCCAAAAGTGCGTGCAGGAGGTACATTTCCCAAATACCCGAGAACCGCGGTGCATATCGATTATTATCTACCCGGGGAAACCGAAGGTTTGAAGCTAGAGATCTTAAATGCCAAGAAAGAACCAGTGGTGACCATTCTGAGTGACAGTACCCTATTAAAATCTGCGGTAAACGAAGAAGAGGATATGAACTTGAGCGCTACTTTTCGCTTTGTCAACAAAAAACTGAAAGCGCAAAAAGGGTTGAATCGATTTGAATGGGACCTGCACGAAAAAGGCGCATGGCACAAAGAAGAAAAAAAGCGTTTTAAAAACGGGCCTATGGTCCCGCCCGGGCAATATACTGCTAAGATGACGGTCGGCAATAAAAGCATGGTAAAAGACTTTGAAATCTTGATGGATCCAAGGGTAAAGACAGAAGGTATGACCGCTCAGTTGTTTGAGAAGCAGCACGGCATGCAGCAAAAAATATTGGCATTGCTGAGCGAAGCGCGTTTATTGCAGGATAGTTTGGAAACAGAGTCCAAGGCATTGGAAGACGGGGAGGACAAGACCAATAACAAGAGACTTGAAACGATAAATACCGCTCTTGCACAATTGAAAAATGATGAAGGTGCCTATCCGCAACAAATGTTGGTAGCCCAAATATCTTACATAAACTATATGGTCAATAGTGCCGACCAGGTTATTGGTAAAGATGTGATGGACCGATATGACAGGTTGAAGGCCGAGTTAATGAAGATTAAGAATACAGTTCAGTAGACTTTAAGTTCCCCTAATAATTATACTAGATGAAATACATTAAACTTCTGATTTCCTTTGCGCTAACATTTGGAGTTTTTTACGCCCTTAATACGAAACTGGGTTCTATTCCACCCTTAGGAAAGTTTTTGAATCCCGTTTCTGGCATTTGGCAAAATGAAACCGATGAAGCCGTTATAGGGGAAGTTGCCATACCGGGCTTGGAAGAAAAGGTTACCGTCCATTATGATGAACAGATGATTCCGCATGTGTTTGCTGAAAATGAACACGACTTGTATAAAGCCCAAGGCTATTTAACAGCTAAGCACCGCCTATGGCAATTAGAGTTTCAAACACATGCTGCTGCCGGTCGCTTATCAGAGATCATTGGCGAGGCAGCTTTAGAGTATGACCGAACAGAACGTCGACGTGGCATGGACTACGGTGCAGAACAAGCCATTGCTTACATGGAACAATATGATACGGAGACCTTGAGGTTTGTTCAAGACTATGCAGATGGTGTCAATGCCTTTATAAATCAACTTGACCCCAATAACTACCCTGTTGAATATAAGCTTTTAGATTACCGACCCGAAGCTTGGTCACCAAAGAAAACGGCTTTGTTGTTAATGTACATGACCAAGATGCTGGCAGGTTATGATGATGATCTTGAATATACCAATGTACTGCGACAAATTGGAGAGGAGAATTTCAATTTACTCTTTCCTGACTTTTTTGATAGTACTGACCCCGTAATCCCTAAAGATACCGACTGGAGCTATATTGATGTTCCCCAAACCAAATTGCCAGAGAGTCAAGCAGTTCTTGATACCATTGCCGAAACCATTGAAAAACCACATCCGGACAATGGCAGTAATAACTGGGCGGTTTCGGCAGAAAAGTCGGTTACTGGCAATCCAATTTTGGCAAACGATCCACATCTGGGGCTTAAATTACCTTCTACTTGGTTTGTTATGCAGTTGAGCACCCCAGACCACAACGCCTTCGGCGCCACGATTCCGGGAGCATTGAGTATCATTTCTGGTTTTAATCAAAATATTGCTTGGGGAGAAACCAATGCCACTAGGGATGTTATTGATTGGTATAAAATTGAGTTCAATGATAATCGTACACAATACAAATACAATGGCCAATGGAAGGATGTAACTCTTAGAGTTGAGGACATTAAGATAAGAGGCAAAGAAAGCTATAAGGACTCTGTATTGTATACTCATCATGGTCCGGTGGTCTATGATAAAAATTTCAAATCTGAAAATGAGCATTCAGGTTATGCCATGAGATGGATAGGTCATGATGGAGGTAACAATCAAAAGACCTTTATTGAGCTAAATAAGGCAAAAGACTATGAGGATTATGTAAATGCCCTAAAATACTGGAACGCACCTGCACAGAATTTTGTGTTTGCCTCAACAAAAGGAGATATTGCTCTATGGATACAAGGAAAATTTCCAAATAAATGGGAAGGTCAGGGTAAATTCTTGATGGATGGAAGTAATCCGGAAAACGACTGGCAATCCTATATTCCACAAGAATTCAATGCGCATACAAAAAACCCAGAACGTGGTTTTGTAAGCTCGGCCAATCAGCATCCGGTAGATGAGAACTATCCATTTTATGTCTTCAATGATGGATATGAAACCTACAGAAATCGGGTAATCAATACTTATTTTAATTCAAAGGATAAGTTTAGTGTACAAGATTTTAAAGATTTACATAACAACAACCATAACCTTAAGGCAAAAGAGCTTGTTCCGTATATGTTGGAACATATGGATATTTCATCCTTTACAGAGTATGAAAAAACTGTCTATAAAGAAATTAAAGACTGGAACTTTAGTAATGATATAGACGAGGTCGGGCCAAGTATCTGGAGACAATGGTACGGTGAATTGTACAAAATTCTATGGGATGAATTTGACGATGAAAGTACTGCATTGACTTCGCCTTTTACCTACCAGACCATTTATTTATTGAAAAACCATGGTGAACATGAATTTATGGATATTCTAGCAACAGATGATAAGACCGAAACGGCCAAAGACCTATTTCGAATTGCTTTTAAAGAAGCATCAGCTCGTTTAAAAGAGATAAGGGATGAAGATGGAAATTATGCTTGGGGCAATTATAAAGCCACCTATGTTGGTCATTTACTGCAAGCGTTGCCCGCCTTTTCAAGATTCGATATTCCCATAGGTGGAGACCGTAATATAGTCAATGCCACTTCAAAAAACCACGGTCCTTCATGGAGAATGATAGTAGAGATGACCACACCACCAACAGCTTTGGGGATTTACCCTGGAGGGCAATCGGGTAATCCGGGGAGCCAATATTACGATAACTTTATCGATGATTGGGCAGCTGGAAAATACCATAGGCTTAATTTTTTACAATCAAATGAAGCTAATAATACAATAATAGGCACACAAACCTTAACACCAGTAAGCTATGACTAAGAAAATGACCAATTTTATAGCAACAATTGTATTGGCGGCGCTATTTTCGTTTTTTCTGCCTTGGTGGTCGGTAATGACCGCGGCTTTAGTAACGTCTTTGTTTATACCATTGAAAAGAACGGCGGTATTTTTTGTTCCCTTTTTTAGTATACTGTTGTTTTGGGCAGTGTATTGCTTTATGTTGAGCAGCGCAAATGATTTTACCTTAGCCAAAAAAATATCCCAATTGTTGCAAATAGGAGGTAACCCCTATGTGCTTATTTTGGTAACTGGCGTCATCGGAGGTCTAGCGGCGGGTATAACTGCTATTTTTGGAAAGCAGATTGCGGCATTTAGTAGCAAGGTGTAAGGTGGCACGACTTGTTTTATCCCTATTAAATTTCTTAGAAAATCAAGCACTGTAAATGAACTCATTGACCAAAGTTTCCACAACATTTTTCCTTTCCGTTTTCTGCACTATTGCTATGCTGTTCAAACCTCAGGAAGGGTACGGACAAATAACCCCGCTTTCATTCGACACTTTCAAGTTTAAAATTCAGGAGCCGTTTTCCCCAGTCAATGAAAAACTTCTTAGAGATGAAATTTCTGAAATAATCACTGTTCAGAAAGAAATGGCACAAGAGGATGTATGGTCAATGAAGTATTGGAATGGTTCTTACCCTTCATACCGTTGGCATCAATTGCTAATGCAAGTCGGCCAAAAACATAAAGGCCATAAAAACGGTGGTAGAGTAGCCATCATGCATCTTGCCATTTATGATGCCCTGGTCGAGGTTTGGAAGCACAAAAAGACTCATTTCCAGAAAGCTGCCCACCAGTATGACGCAAGGGTGAAAAAACTTGTACAGGAACCGGACTTTTCTGCTTTTATTTGCGAATGGAGTGCGGCAGCAGGTGCCGCACATCGGGTAATAGGGTATTATTTTCCTAAGCAAAGAGCATTGCTCGATAGTAATCTCGTTGTTTTCAAATCTGCTCGTCTGGCTACAGGACTTCAGTTTCCCTCTGATATTGAAAAGGGACTGAAAATTGGACGAAAAATCGCAGATCAATACATTGAATATGCCAAAGGGGATAGAACAAACATTCGTTGGGAAGGTAGCGTTCCAAATGTGGATAGTCTCTGGTCAGGGAATCCCGGGCCTTGGGATCCCATGAAGCGGCAATGGAAACCCCTTACCCTAGTTAAGCCCGATCAGTTTAGGCCAGAACCTCCACCTGAAGATTGGTCTTTGGATATGGAAGAACTCAGACAGTTCAATGCCGAACATCGAACCAGTGAAATAGCGTGGAAGTGGAAAAGCGAGCCGATTTGGGACCGTCTGATAGAACGTAAGATTTTGGAGTATGGGCTAGATCCTTTCGAAGCCGCCTTTGCAAATGCAGTTTTTCACACAGCACGTTTTGATGGTATTATCGCTGCCTGGGATGGGAAATATCATTATTGGGGGATCCGACCTTTTCAGTACGATCCCTCTTTTCAACCCATTTTGATAAATACCCCCAATTTCCCTGGCTATCCAGCCGGACATACAACAGTAGCTGGATCTATCGCTAAGGTCTTGTCTTACTTGTTTCCCAACGATGAAGGGTTGTTTTACGAGCTCGCAAAGGAGTGTTCAGAATCCCGCTTTGAAGGCGGCGTACATTTTCGTACCGACAATGAAGTGGGATTGAAAGTGGGCTATAAAGTTGGTCAGCAGGTTATAAGGGGTTTTACTAAATGACAGAATCTTTTCAATTTCTTCGCTTTTACCGATTCGAAATCGTCCGGTACTTGAGCACAATAACTCGACCTTCAAACAACCTCAGAGGCTTTTGTTTAAGGAGTCACAAAACTAAAGTTACCTGTTTTATTAGCAAACCAGTAAAATTAATCTGTAGTTTTAGCAAAATTGAAATATCCAAACACTTACAGAATGAGACAAGCAATTCCCTTGCTTCTGGTATTCATCCTTTTTTCCTGTAAAGATTCCAAGACTTTTTCTGGACCTGTACTTGTGACGGACGGGCTAAAAGAGCCCGTTGAGATTGTAAGGGATAAATGGGGTGTAAATCATATCTATGCCAAAAACCAACATGATCTATTTTTTGCACAAGGTTATTCGGCTGCGGCAGATCGTCTTTTTCAGTTTGAGATCTGGCGAAGACAGGCCACGGGCACTGTGGCCGAAATTCTTGGGGAAGAAGAATTAAAACGGGACATAGGGACACGTCTATTTAAATATAGAGGTGATATGATTAGGGAAATGAATCATTATCACGATGATGGTGTTGAAATTATTGGTGCCTATACCGATGGGGTAAATGCTTATATCGAGACTATTTTAAAGACCCCTGAAAAGTTGCCTATTGCGTTTAAAATTTTGAATGTTCAACCTCAAAAATGGACCCCAGAAGTAGTGATTTCGAGACATCAGGGGTTATTGGGGAACATCGGTCAAGAGTTACAAATTGGTCGTGCAGTAGCCAAACTTGGTTCCAAGAAGGTCAAAGATTTATATTGGTTTCATCCTAAGGAACCTGATTTGACAATTGACCCCAGTATAGATACTGCTTTGTTAGCAGATGATATTTTAGCCCTGTACAATGCTTTTCGCAAACCTGTGGAATTCAAAAAAGACCATGTTGTTGCTGCTTATAAAAATGCCGAAGAAGAACAAACGGTACGATCAGTTTATGAGGATAAAAATGACAGCTATGGCATAGGAAGCAACAATTGGGTAATAAACGGTAGTCGTATGGCCGATGGCAACAGTTATATGGCGAATGATCCACATAGAACCATTGCCGTACCTTCCTTACGTTATATGAACCATTTGGTTGCCCCCGGGTGGAACGTTATTGGTGGTGGTGAACCCGAGATACCGGGTATATCCATTGGCCATAATGAGTATGGTTCTTGGGGACTTACCGTTTTTAGAACTGATGGGGAAGATTTATACGTCTATGAATTGAATCCTGAAAACCCGAATCAGTACAAATACAAAGGCAATTGGGTAGACATGGAAAAGATTTCCGAAACCATAAAGGTAAAGGGTCAAAAGGACCATATAGCACAATTATACTATACCGTTCATGGACCTGTCACCCATATTGACACCAAAAACAATGTGGCCTATGCCATACGATGTGCGTGGTTGGAACCAGGAGGTTCCCCGTATCTGGCTTCCTTGCGTATGGATCAAGCAAAAACTTGGGAAGAGTTTCGAGAAGCGTGTAACTACAGTCATATCCCTGGAGAAAATATGATATGGGCCGACAAAGAAGGAAACATAGGTTGGCAAGCCGTGGGTATTGCTCCTGTTCGTAAGCGCTTTAGTGGTCTTGTCCCCGTTCCAGGAGATGGCCGTTATGAATGGGAAGGTTATTTACCCATCATAGAAAAACCGAACGATTATAACCCTGCAAAAGGGTATCTCGCTACGGCGAACCAAAATGTTACCCCTGAGGACTATAACCATTGGAATGCCATTGGCTTCTCATGGTCAGACCCGTATAGAGGAGACCGTGTGAACGAAGTATTAGGGGCAGATAAAAAATTGACTATGGAGGATATGAAGGCCTTACAAGTAGATTATCACTCCATTCCTGCTAGGATATTGGTTCCGATGTTAGAGCACCTTGTTTTTAAAGGAAATGCCGCAATGGCACAAAAAAGATTGGTTGATTGGGATTATAACCTCGAAGCAAATTCCATTCCTGCCGCTATTTATGTCTCCTGGGAGAATCAAATTAAACGGGTTGCCAATGAACAATTTATTCCAGATGAAGGAAAAGGCATAGTCCCGGGAATACAGTTAACACGAATTATGGAATGGCTTAAAGCCCCTGATGAAAGGTTTGGGGCAAATCCTGTACTAGGTAGAAATGAATTTTTAAGCAAAGCTTTTAGTAGGGCAGTAGAGGACTTGAAAGAAAACCTTGGTCCAGATATTGATTCATGGCACTATGGACAAGAAAAAAACAAGCATACTTACATGCAACATGCACTAAGCGAAGTTGTAAATGATTCGATTAGGGCCAAACTGGATCTCGGTCCATTACCTAGGGGAGGCAACGCCTATACCCCTGGTTCAACAGGAAGTAATTTAAGACAGCGTAGTGGGGCTTCTTTCCGTATGATCGTCAATACGGGCGATTGGGATGCTGCCTTGGGCACTAATGGCCCTGGGCAATCTGGCGATCCAGATAGTCCGTTTTATAACAATTTGTTCGAACCATGGGCAAAAGACAACTATTTTCCTGTGTATTATTCCCGTAGTAAAATTGATTCGGTGGCCGTAACCACAACTAAGCTGATTCCTGCGGAGTAACAATAAATTGGTGAATGTTTAAATTGTATGTCTATTAAATTCTAAAGTCGAGGATAATTGGAAGAAGTAAAAATTGGTATTATCAATGTATCGGATCGCGCCAGTAGAGGTGAATATGCCGATTTACCGGGTCAAGAGGTTAAACGGCTCCTTAATTTGTGGTTGGCCACCGCTTGGGAACCGGTGTACGCAGTAATTCCAGATGAACAAGAATTATTGGAAAAAGAAATGATTCAGTTGGCTGATGATAAGGGTTGTTGTTTGATTGTAACTACCGGAGGTACAGGACCGGCCGTGCGTGATGTGACACCAGAGGCAACAATAGCCATCTGCGAAAAACTACTTCCTGGATTTGGTGAACAAATGAGACAGGTTAGCTTACAATATGTTCCTACCGCGATTCTTTCCCGTCAAACCGCTGGAATACGTGGAAGTACATTGATTGTGAATCTACCAGGTAAACCAAAATCCATTCGAGAATGTCTAGAGGCCGTATTTCCGGCGATTCCATACTGTATTGATTTGATAGGAGGGCCCTATTTAGAACCGAATCAGAACGAGATGAAGGTATTTCGCCCTGGTCAATGGTAACGGAGGTTGATTTATATACTGTTTAGACTATACATAAGTCCATTCATGTTCACACAGACACAGTTTTGGTAACAAAAATCTGCTGAATAAATATTCTGCAATATTTCTAGAGTTTTTAAGATTTTATGCATTCTATTCTCCAAAGTATATTTTACTGATAAATCCATTTTTGGTAGTGGTTATGCTGACATCTTAGATTCAAAAAAAATGTCACTATTATGTGACATTTCTGATATAATTTATATTTTTGCATACTATGTTGGTTAAAACTAAAGATCGAATTATAGAAGCAGCTATTGAGGTTTTCAATCAAGATTTCTCTGCTCCGCTCCAAAAAGTTGCAGATAATGCGAAGGTTACAAGACGAACATTACATCGTTATTTTAAGGACAGGGATGAACTTGTTGGCACCTGTGAACGTGAAATGGAGCGAAGTTGTAAAAAGGCAATGATAGCGGCCATTAAGAGCTCAGATGATTCTTTGGTTCAACTGGAAAGTATGTTAAATGCAGGAATTGATTGCGGAGCCAAATATTCTTTTTTTTATAAACTTCATCAACGAGAGGGGCACAAACATTCTAGTAATAATAAGGACTGTGCAGACTATGATTACATCTATGGCAGTTTCAAAAAGATTATAAGGGATCTACAAAATAAAGGAGTGGTGGATGCGAAGATGACGGTAGAATGGATTCAAAACCTACATGCAGGAATTATAAATAGTACGGTCAATGCAAATGAAATAAATAAATCCAATGCAAGGGACATACGAAAATTTGCATGGAAATCATTTATAAACGGGATAAGCGCATAAAAAAATTTATATGATTATGTCACAAATATGAGACATTAATTTTAAAGATGATTTTCAATCTTAAAATATGCAAAATGAACACATATGACAAAAGGGGAAAGCATCACGCGTCGCACAGTACTAAAAAAATCAGGGTTGGCAATAGCTACCGTAGTTATGCCAATACCCATAAAAACAATACCAAATAATAGTGAAATGAAAGAAAAAAATGAATTCGATGTTATAATTATTGGCGGAAGCTATTCAGGACTTTCGGCCGCCATGGCTTTAGGCCGTTCCTTAAAAAAGGTCTTAATCATTGATGCTGGCGATCCATGTAATAAGCAGACACCACATTCGCATAATTTTCTAACGCAAGATGGTAAAACACCGGCTGAAATAGCTTCTTTAGCAAGAGAACAGGTGTTAAAATATAAAACAGTATCCCTGCTAAATGATATAGCAATATATGGAACCAAAACCAATGAGATTTTTGAAATAAGAACCCGATTGGGCGAATTGTTTTTGGGCAAAAAGCTAATATTTTCAACTGGTATAAAGGACATTATGCCAAAAATCAAGGGCTTTGCCGCATGTTGGGGAATTTCAATGATTCATTGTCCATACTGCCATGGATACGAATTCAATGGGCAAAAGACTGGAATTATGTCAAATGGTGATAGCGCGTTTCACTATGCCCAATTGGTAAACAACTTGACAGATGATCTAACAATTTTAACTTCAGGAAAAGCAAATTTTACCGAAGCCCAGCGCATTAAATTAGCATCACACAATATAGACGTTATAGAAGCTGAGATTATAGCCGTAGAACACGAAAAGGGAATGGTTGAAAAGATAGTATTTAACGATGGGACAAAAGTTCAGTTTGACGCTATATATGGAAGTCGCCCTTTTGAACATAATTCTGAAATACCGATGCTATTGGGCTGCGAACTTACCGAGCAAGGCTACTTAAAAGTAGATGATATGCAAAGAACAAGTGTTAAGGGCATCTTTGCATGTGGTGACATTACAACACCCATGCGTTCGGTGGCCAATGCTGTCTATACAGGTGGTTTAGCAGGTGCAGCGCTGAATATGGAACTAACCACAACCACTGAATTATTTTAACTCTACCAATAACTGATGGTCAATACAAGTAAGGCCATATGAATAATATGATTATAAGAAGAAAAAGGAGTGGCCCGTAGCACCGGGTGGAACGAAGTACTCTAGAAGTAAATCAAAAGAACATTAGGTAATAGCGCAGAGGATTTAAAAAGTAAAGAAAGTGCACGTGTCTTTTGAAGGGTTCAATTTTATATTATACATTGTTTATCAAGCCGAGTAAGTATATGACAAGAACGGCTACGAACATTTGTTGTTATGAGAACGCCGGCCACTTATCTAATTACCTTTCTAATGCTATTGTTCTGTGGATACAAAACCGTCTTGGCCCAGCACAAAATAGAACTGGATAGAAAGATCCAAGAGAAGGTACTCAATGGAAATACGGGAGTACTACTGGTAAAAACGGCCAACGGGGTCTCAGGAATTGACCCAAAAACAAAAGACATCGCTTGGCAAAACGAAACCTTAAAAAAGGTGGCCATGGCTTCTTATCAAGAGATACCGTTCACGCCCTTGGCAATATTTGAGGGTAAACCTCTGGTAAATTCCAAGTTATTGTCCAATACCTTCAATGCCAAAGGCGTTTCAAGACTTATTGTGAACGTGACCAATGGTAGTATCCTTTTTGATTCTGAGACATCTGGCTTTAAAGCGGTGTACAACACCTTATTGGTCCCTTCAAAAAATGCTGTGTTGGTCGATGGGCTTAAGAACAAAAAACTGATGGTGGGCCTCTATGAATACAATACCGGCAAACAACTCTGGGAAAATGATCTTACCGACAGTGGATTTTACCAAACCCTAAAGGGCACCCTGTTCAATAAAGAGCAGATCCTAATGGATGGAGCAGAAAATGTACTCTGGTTAAAGAACAAGCATTTATTAAAGATTGATTTGGATTCAGGGATCGTGGAACATGAGCAAAAGGGTGTGCGGCATATTGCTCTCAACAGATCTGGAGATATCTTGTTTGTATTTGGTGATAGGGCAGCGCTTAAAAAACTCGATAAAGAAACTGCAATTATGGCGTATGATAGCCGTACGGATCTGCCGATATGGGATACGCCCATAAAGATTTTGGGCAATATTTCAGGAACGGCCCTTGACGGTGAAAGAATAGTGGTGATTACTTCCAAGGGGTTCAATGTGATGGATTTAGATGGAAAGAAGCAATGGGAAAAATCAGCATCGTTGCCATTGATCAAAAAGATTGTCCCTATTGAAAATGGATATTTGGTGGTGCAGGAAAAATTCTTGACAAGAATTGATACCAAGGGCAAAAAGGCATGGCAGAAACCCGTAGAAATTTCTTTATCTGCAGAAGAAAGTCCGGTACATGTTTTCGCTAAGGGCCAAAACACCCTCTATATCACCCCTTCGAAAGCAAATGTAGTGAGCACCAGGGACGGCGAAGCACAAGGCCATGAGATCAAATTAAATACGTCAGGTTTTTTGGTCAGGAACCTTAAGCTCAAAGAACATGCCTTTGGTGTGTGGTATGATGAAACGCTTCAACAATTCCCCGTCTATAGTGAAAATGACCTTTACATATTCAATATTAATGGACGGCATAAAGGTGAAATACGCTATACCTTTGATTTCGACAAAGGCATCCCTGACCTCGACATAAGGGACAAGGGGTATTTTATCCACTATCAAAACAGATTTTACTTGTTTGATACCAATGGGGAACTACGGTATAAAAAAGAATACCCTTCGATAGCTACCAGTTCGTTTTTTAAAGGCGCTTTTGGTGTTATAAGGAGGGGATTCGGAACATTTACCGCAGCAGTTGGATTCGCGGGCACGCAGATCAACCGAACCTTTAAAAGTGTACTGGTATCCCATAACACGGGTTTCTTGGGCAATACCGCCTCGGGTGTCTATGGCAACTATGAATCCTATAAAAATTCTATAAATGCCGTCACTGAAATACAGGGGCTGGATTTTGGGACCAAGCTGTCAAGTGTACTCAAACGCTATAAAAAAGGACAAGAAAACGATATGAGCCTCGTTGTATTGGTACCTGATGAAGATGCCCTTAGCTTGATCCAGTTGAACATCGACACAGGAGATGAAAGAATAGTAAGCAGGCTTGAAAAAGATGAAAGTGATATCATCGTTGATCAAATTGAACGGGTGACTTATGTCTTTGACAAAAACATTGTGAAGATTGTCATGCTAGAAAATCATTAGTTCTACCGAACGTATTTTTAACCCGTTTTATCGTTTTTTAGGTGTCCAACGGTCAATTTGAAAAATAGGTTTAACTACTTTTATTAAGTGATAAACTTCAAACTGAACAAATCTGACTATAGGCTCATTTGGGTCATGACCCTGTGCTTTACGATTTGGCTCGTTTTAAAGTTTTGGACTGAAAGTCACCCCTTAAATCAGATTTTATTTGATATCCCTATCATTATCGCCAAGACGTTGGCGGCCTTTTTTCTTTTACGGTGGCAAATACAAAAATTTATCATTGAGAAAAAACAGTATTTTCTCTTCTTTGTCTATTCTACTTTAGGCCTTGCCGTTATTGGTTTTGCTGATTTGTTAAGAGATTATTTTGGCCGGGGTTATGGTTGGAGCGATCTGCCCGATATCTATTACATCATTGTACACAGTTATTACTATTCGGCTGCCGATGTTGCTGTTCCTTTCGTCATCATCATTGGCAAAAAGTACTTTGAAAATCAGACACAGCTGGCGAAGATCAAAGCACAACAAAAAGACGCTGAACTTAAATTGTTACGTTCCCAATTGAGTCCCCACTTTTTATTTAATAACCTGAATACTGTCGATGCACTTATTGAAAACAATCCATCCAAGGCCAAGGCTTACATTGCTAAATTGTCGTCATTGTACCGCTATTTGATAAGCACCAAAGACATTGAACTCATTGCATTGGATAAGGAATTGGAAATGGTTAAGGACTACTTTTACCTAATAGATTGTAGATTCGGCGACGCCTATGTATTGAACATTATAGAGAACGGTGGTCCCGGTAAAATAGATTTAAATAAGAAGTATTTGCCTACTGGGGCCCTCCAGACCGTGATTGAAAATGTAGTAAAGCATAATGGGGCAATTCCTGGAGCGCCAATTCGAACAGTGTTATCAATTACTGAAAATGCCGTTTTGGTATCCAATAATCTGGGGAAACGGAACAATCACAATGAAGACTCGGGCACAGGATTGCAAAATCTAAAAGAGCGGTATAGCATAATACTTGATAAAAACTTGCTTGTTACTGTAAACAAGAACGAGTTTAAAGTGACGTTACCGCTGGTCCAATTGAATGAAAGCTAAGGTATGCACATATTGATCATTGAAGATGAGATTCCTGCTTTTGAGAAATTACGCAGCATGATTGCTGTGCAATTGGATGGTAATTTCACCTACAGCTGGGCACGGTCCGTAATTGAAGCAAAGCACTTTTTAAGTAGCACAGCTGACCATTCGCTCATATTTTCAGATATTCAATTGCTTGATGGCAATGCCTTTGAAATATTTGACAGTATTAAGGTGACTATACCGATTATCTTTTGCTCGGCCTATGATGCGTATCTGTTCAAAGCGTTTAAGAGCAACGGCATTGAATACATTCTAAAGCCCTATACCATAGATGATATTGCTCTTGCCTTTGCAAAATATGATACGCTTTTCAGGTCTAGAACCGATTTATTTCCAATAAAAGTACTGGACGACCTAAAAAGTGCATTACGGTATAGCCCCGATGCTTATAAGAAACAGTTTATAATTAAAACGGCCAAGGGTATTCATATCGTTGAAACCAAAACTATGGTTATGATTGAGGCTAAGGGGGATTTCTGTAAGCTGATAACCAGTGATGGAAAAACCCATTTGTATTCACAAAATATCGGGAGCATCTATGCCATGCTAAATCCGAAACAGTTCTTTCGTATTAACCGCAGTCAGGTCGTGCATTTGCCTTTTGTTGAAAGCATTGAGAACCATTTCAAGAATAGGTTGTTACTTTCGTTGCGGGGTGTTTCTGACCCTGTAAAAACCAGTTCTGGCACTACCGCCGATTTTAGGGCTTGGTTAGATCGCTGATTCATCTTGTTTTTGACCCAGTTCGGCTTTTTCGGCTTTCATCTAAGGACACATCTACCCAATTTTGTCTATATAACACTTAAAATGACATATGATGTGCAAGACAATTTCAATACTGCTGTTATTAGTGACAAATCTACTATGCGCGCAAACGATCAAAACCCCTTTGGGGTCATCCCTTCAAGCTGATGAGATTACAAAATGGCTACAACAAAAAATGCAAGATAATGGAACACCTGGAGCACAGTTGGCCATCATTAATGACGGCAAAGTGGTATTCCATAGCGCTCTGGGTAATGCAACGCTAGAGGCAGCGGTGACCAAAAACACCATTTTTGAAGGTGCATCGCTGTCCAAACCCATGTTCGCCTATTTTGTAATGAGGCTTAAAGAGCAAGGGCTTATCAATCTGGACAGGCCCTTGTACCAATATTTGCCATATACCGATATTGCCCATGACGAACGTTATAAAAAGATGACTGCCCGTCATGTGCTATCGCACCAAACGGGATTTCCTAATTGGCGCGATGAAGATGGTAGAACAGGGTTGACCCTTGATTTTGAACCGGGTTCCGGTTTTCAATACTCTGGTGAAGGATATCAATACTTGGCCTTGGTATTGCAAAAAATACTGAACACCAATGCTAACGGGCTACAAAAAAGGTTCCATAAAGAAGTGGCAAAACCACTTGGTCTTCAAGTGACACGCTATATCCAATCAAAGAAAAATAGAAAAAACAAGGCCGCTGCATTTAAGGCCGGAACCTGGTACCCTGATCGTGACTTTGGTAAAGAAGAATTCGGTGCGGCCTACGGAGTACACTCCACTGCATTGGATTGGTCAAGGTTCATGATTGCATTGATGAATAAAAAAGGCCTTTCAGAACAAGGTTATGAAGCCTTGTTCGGTGTACAAAAAGAACTCCCTGACAACCATCCCAATAAAACCAATGGCATTACGCACCTTACTTTGGGTTTTTACGGTGGTGAACTGCCCTTTGGCAAGATTTATGGGCATGGCGGTAATAATGACAAAAAGTTTACCTCTATGTTCTTTTTTGTCCCTGAGACCAAAATAGGCATGGTCTTGTTCACCAACTCAAGTTTTGGGGAACAAATGGGGTTGGAATTGTTTCAATATATGATGGTTGCTGGAAGATAGCTAACCCATTCATAAAGAGATACTCAGTTTGAAACGAATCGCATATTTCACTAATTTATATTCATTCATAAATTGAAGCATTTCTTAGGGAACTGACTGGCTTCAATGTGGTGTTAAGACAATTGACCGAAGTGAAAATAGTTTTTTAAAGATTATAGATATTGAAACTATACTTGAACATATAGCAACTAAGCGTCTTGTAAAAAGTTAATTAACAGAGATTTAATTGGCTTTTGTTACCTGTTTGGAAAGGCATACCGTTCATTGATTTGTTCGCTCTCAATCGGAACCAGCACAAAACTATAGTGATGATTTCTTGGTTGTATTCTAAATTCCTCATGGGGCAGCGCATTTTTTGACCAGCTATCGTCACCACCAAGGCCCATTTGAACAAGATCTATGTTCAACGTGATAAAATCACGTGGCTTAAGGTCATAGGTATGCAGGGCTTTTTCAATATCTTCAGTGGTATAGGGCCATGCACTAATACTTAGGTCAGTGCTATCGCTCGCCACATAAAACCCCCGTCCTTTGGTATTGGTGATGGTAAACCATTGTACGTCGGTCTTATTACTGCTCTCTTGCGGTCTGATGTATTCATAAAAGTCTTTCGATACAGATTCTTGATACAAACCTATTGCGGCTCCATGATTGCGATCGCTGTAATTTTCGTGGGGACCACGGCCAAACCATTGTATGGCATCCAGCTCTTTGGAAAGCTGTAATTGCATTCCATACTTAGGAATAATGGGAAGGTCCGCATTTTCCGCTATTTCTGCTTTATTCTCGATTTTGATGGTACCATTCGAAAAAATATCATACTTCAAGTTCAATGTGACCTTTCCTTTTGCAAGCGAGTATATCACTTTTACTTGTCGATGGTTTTTGTCCAATTGTGTGCTTTTAAAGGATACCAATTTTCGGTTCTGGCTGGCTTCCTTCCAAACGACAAGTTTCTTTGGTGTTCGCCCACCTCCACGGTCATTGTCGGTGGTAGGTCTCCAAAAATGAGGAATGAAATCTCCTGTAATCAAAGGAGATCCTTTGAAAGAATAAGCTATTAAAGCTCCCGTTTCCTTGTTAAATTTGACCTCAAATTCTTCGGTAAAAAAGGAGATGCTATTCGTAGTTTCAGCTATGGAAATTTCATGGCCCTTTTTTAGGTCAAAATCAGTTAGTGGTTTCTCAAAAGGGAGACGGAACTGCTCCCAAGCCACTTCGTGTTTTGCTGGTGCCCAAGAGGTTTTGTTTTTCAGTTGAAAAGAGACAGTTAGATAGTAGGTTTTACCTGCTCTTAATCTTGGTTTTTTAATGGGAAATACAATTTCTTTTGAAGCTTTGGCGGCGATACTAAGATTACTCAATGCTCCAGATTGTATTTTGACGCCATCTTCTTGTACTTCCCAAAGTAGGTTGTAGTGGTTTAAATTGGTAAAATCGTGACGGTTTGTTATGTTAAATTGTCCTTTTTCTAAGTCGATCGCCTTTACTTCTATAGGCTGAAAAATCTTTTTACACTCCCAAAGTGCCGGTTGGGGAGTACGGTCTGGATTTACAACACCATTTAGACAAAAGTTTTTATCATTGATTTGAGTATCGCCCATGTCACCACCATAAGCAAAATAAGAATCACCATCTTCGGTCTTTTGTAGCAGGCCTTGGTCTACCCAATCCCAAATATAGCCACCGATCATACGTTTATTGGCGCGAACGGCATCCCAGAACTTGAACAAATTGCCTGTTGAATTGCCCATAGAATGAGCGTATTCGCACCAAATCACAGCCCTGGGATCATCGTCCAGATTGGCCATATCTACCATAGGCCGAATGGGCATGTACATTCGGCTCATCATATCTACATATACAGGGTCTTTTAAAAAATCACTGCCTTGGTGGTTCAAGGTCTGTGCACCTTCGTAATGAATAAAACGGGTGTCATCATAGTTCTTTATCCAGCCGGCCATAGCTTGATGATTGGGACCTGAACCCGATTCATTTCCCAAAGACCAAAAAATAATTGAAGGATGGTTTTTGTCACGTTCAACCATGCGTGTTGCCCTTTCGAGAAAAGCATTGCCCCATTCAGAACGATTACTCAGATATCCACCCAATTGATGCGTTTCCAAATTTGCTTCGTCCATTAGGTATATGCCATATTCATCACACAGTTCGTACCAACGCGGATCGTTAGGATAATGGGAAGTGCGCACGGCGTTGATGTTGAACTGCTTCATGGTCTTTATATCTTTCAGCATTAAGCCCTCATCCACTACCTTTCCTTTAATCGGGTCATGGTCATGTCTGTTGACACCATATAGTAAGACCGAGGTACCATTTACAAACAATTCACCATCTATCAACTCAACTTTTCTAAAGCCTATTTTGGTGCTTCTATATTCTTGAACTACACCTTTGTCATCTTTTAGATAAAAGACTAGAGTATATAGATTAGGATGTTCTGCACTCCATTTTTTAGGACGCCTAACCTTTGCCTCGAGTAAACCAAACTTTGGTTTCCCTCTTTGGTTGTAATATTCATGGGTGATTTCCTTAATTGGTTTGGCAAGTATTTTTTCTAAAACCGCTTTTCCTGTTTCATCAAAAAGTTGTGCTTCCAATGACCAATCTTCAATGCTATGATCATCATAGATTTTGATTTTGGGTCGAATTTGCAATTGGGCATTTTCATAAGCATCATCAAATCTGGTTTTTACAAAAAAATCATACAACTGTACTTTGGGAGAGGCCGTTATGAACACATCCCGTTGAATACCACTTAGCCTCCAATGGTCTTGATCTTCAAGATATACACCATCGCTCCAACGGTATACTTGTACGGCCAATGTATTCTGTCCTTCTTTGATATGGGGTGTAATATCAAATTCTGAAGGCAGCATACTATCTTGTCCATATCCTACTTGCTTGCCGTTCACCCAAACATAGAAGGCAGAGCTTACCCCACCAAATTGTAGGGTGATCTGCATGTTTTTCCATTCCAAAGGGATTTCAAAAGTGGTACGATAACTTCCCGTTGGATTATCATCTTCTGACACAAAGGGTGGATTTACAGGTTTAAAGGGATAACGAATGTTTGTATAGATCGCAGTGCCATAGCCTTCAAGCTCCCAATTGGAAGGTACCGGTACGGATTTCCAATCCGTGTCGTTATAACCAACTTTATAAAATTCCTTGGGAGCTTTAGTGGGAATGGAGGCCCAACTGAATTTCCAGTTCCCATTCAATGACTTATAGCGTTTTGAGTCCTTTCTATTGACCTTAAGGGCAGCTGCCTCGGTTTCGTACGAAATGGAAGTACTCCTTGAAGGAAGTCTGTTCATTGAAGTAATTGCCGGGTCTTCAAAAACTTGAAAATTAGGCTGTTGAAAAGCGAGCACATGTGCTGCCAACAAAAGGGAAAAAGCTAAGCAAAAGTGAGCTTTGGGCGAGATTAAACGAAAATGTTCCATAAAAATAAAAATAGGGCGCTTTTGAAAACTACTTATCCTGTACTCTCCTGTTTAGTAATGTACTAGTGCTTTTTTTGCAGTGCTTTACTCAAAAACAAGTAAAGTAACCCACAACAAATCCATGCGGGCAATGTCACAAATGACAAGAATATGTCGAAATACATTGAAATCGTGTAAAATATGCCAAAACTGATACCCCAAGCCATCAAAACCGAAATATTAAAGGGAGCTTTGGTCTTTTCGGCGTAGAAGGATTGAATACCAAATTTCCTTGCAAAGAAATGCTCAAAAACAATGATTGCACCAAAGGGGGCCAATATAAAACCATACAGTGCAACAAAACTCAATAATTTCATGGCAAAGGCTGGAAATATTCCTGCAATGGTCGCCACACTGCCCGCAATAAGGGTAACCCAAAAAGTTGAAAGCTTGGGAACAATTGCTTGGAAGGCCAAACCGGCTCGGTAGATAGTAGGATTCGCAGTGGTCCACCCAGCCAACACAACTGCTATGATTCCGAATACACCAATGGCATTATAAGCCAATGGTCCTGGCGCTACTGGTGGAGCCTCATTATTGTCCAAAAAGGCCTGCGCTTCAGGCGATTTCAAATATACCGCGTATAAAAGTGCGGCCGCAATCCAGGCCATATAGTGACCAACATACATACCGGCAGCCGTTGTCCAACCAGAACTCGGTTTCTTCGCAAAACGGAAAACAGAAAGATCGCTCATGCCCAAGTGCATGGCTGCGTTACAGAGCCATGACCATAGAACGACATGCCAAAAGGTATACTTTACTTGTCCTGGAAAGGGTTCGCCCCCTTCGCCCCAAATATTCCAAAAATCAGCAAAGTTTTTCACCTCTAACTGCCCCAAGGCCACAATGCCACAGGCTACAAAAGCTATTACGATAATAGGGGACATCCAATTGGCAGCCTTGGATACGGTATCATAGCCTTTCCCAGCAATGACTGAAATTACGGTACCCACCAGAATCACTATGATAACCCAAGTAAGGCTATTGGGCCTGGTATCTGTGAGTTTGGGCATCTCAATCTCTAAGGGAACCCCTATAGCTGTTGCTGATACCGTTATCATGGCACCGGCCAAAAAACAGAACAAGATGCCATTGGCAAGATTATAACCAACAACGAGCTTTTTACCACAGATTTTTTCCAGTTGATAGTATAAAGTATAACGATAGGTAACAGCGATTTCAGCAGTTAAAAAGCGCCAACTCAGTACGGCCAAAAAATTGCCGATCAGTAGGCCAACGATCAAATCAAAAGCACTGACACCAGCGGTAAGAAAGAGGGGGCCTATCATAAACTCAGTACCCGCGGCATGTTCGCCGGCATACATACCAAGAAAGCTCTTCCAGCTTTTCCAATTTTTTTTTGGTACTGGGGTCTGTTCAAATTCGCCACCAGCGATTTCGTCAATTTCTTCTTCAATGTTGAATTGGTCCATAGTATTGTTCCTTTTAAAAAAAACAGGGATGGTAGGTTTATGAATGTATCAAGTGTTTGGGGAAGTCCCTGACCTCTTCACAACAAAGTTGTTCCATCACCTGTTGCAATTGGGTCTTTAAAATAGCTATGGTATGATCACCACCATTCTTGCCCAAAGCTGAGACACCATACATAAATGAACGGCCTAAAAAGGTGAATGCCGCACCACTGGCCAGTGTTCTGGCAATATCGGGTCCAGACCGAATACCGCTATCCATCATTACAGTAATTTTTTCACCATATTTAGCGGCAATTCTTGTCAATGGTCCAATGGCAGCTTCACCCGCGTCCAATTGCCGGCCTCCATGATTGGAAACTATGATGCCGTCCAATCCCAAATCAATGGCCTTTTTAGCATCTTCTTCGTTGGCAACACCTTTCAATACGATCTTTCCCTTCCACATATCACGAATAGGTTTGATACGTTCTTCGTTCAATCTTCCACTAAAAGTTTGATCCATAAATTGCCCTAGCTGCCTTAAATCCAAATTTTTGGGCATGTAGGGCTTCAAGGTCTTAAAACTGGGCTGTCCAATGCGTAAGGTTTCCATGGCCCACCTTGGCCTTGCAAGAATTTGTATGATATTCTTTAATGACATACTTGGGGGCATGGCAAGTCCATTGCGGATATCTCTAGGACGATATCCAAACGTGGGTACATCACAAAGCAGTACCAAAACCGAATAACCGGATGCTTCGGCACGTTTTAAAATATCATCGCGTAAATCATCTTTTGCAGGTCGATACAGTTGAAACCAAGCTTTTCCTTCAGTAAGCTCACCAATGTGTTCAATACTACTGGTGGTTACTGTACTCAGTATAAAAGGAATATTATGTTTCAACGCTGCCTTTGCCAATATTTCCGGTGAGTTTGGCCACATCAGTCCTTGTAGCCCCACAGGGGCAATACCAAAAGGGGCATCGTATTCTAAACCAAAGAGACCAGTCTTTATGTTTGACCGCGTATGCTTGGTCAAATAATTGGGCCTTAGAGCAATCTCACGCAGCTTCGCGGTGTTTTGGTAAAGGTTGACATCTTCATTACAACCCCCATCTAAATACTCGAAGGCAAATTTAGGAATACGTTTTTTTGCCTTTTCCCTTAGGTCTTCAATAGAGGGATACCGCTTGTTGTAGTTCCAGGTCATGATTGCTTATTATTCGTCATTATTTGTAAGGGCATCAGTTTTTTCATGCGATAATGCTCCTTAAAAAAACTTTTGTCCAGTTTTTTATTTCCCATTACCATTGCGGCACCTAAGGCAGAACCCAATGGCGACCGTGTGGTTCGTACTTTGTATTTGGTAAAATGATTTGCGATCAATTTCACAAAAATGTCATTATCGGTAAAGCCACCATCGATGTAAATCTTTTTTATGGCTGTACTACCTATGGCTCGCTCTATGGTTTGGTATTGTAGTTGCAACAATTCGAACATTAACCGATGATATCCTTCTTCAAAGCTATTGAAGAGATTCAAATCCGTTTTTTCTGCGCTTTCACGTTTTAATTGGATGCTTTCAAACTTAAAAAAGGGGAGGGTATTGGCCTGTGATTTTTGATAGATTTCAAAATCAAACTTCATTCCTTGATGGTATCCTTTCGCTTTGTTGAAATGTTCAGTTAAACTTTTGACCTGTAGGTTGTATTCATTGCCCATGAAAAATCGAGAGGCGCGTGTGGGACTCCCATCAATCCGCATATAGTTTAAGCAGTTATGTGCAACGTCCTTAGTCGTGAGTGAATCTTCAACAAAGGGATTCATGGCCACGGACCAAGTGCCGGTGGAGAGTAATAAAAAAGGTTTGTGTTCCCCTAAAAGATAAGGAAGTAGGGCAGCTGAGCTATCGTGAATTCCAACCCCGATTTTCAACGGTTTTCCTTTGTGTTGTAGGTTAACGCTGGTCTCTGTAGCAACTACAGGCGCAAGTATATCTTCAAAACCTTCTTCATATACCCATCGGTGATACCTTTGCTTACCATAATCCCAGAGATTGGTATGGCAGCCTATACTGGTATAGTCACTTACGGGAATTCCTGTAAACAAGTAGGACAAGTACTGTGGGAGATGCAATGAATAGCGGATTTTTTGAAAAATTTCTGGTCTTGTTCGCTTCAACCAGAACAATTGAAGCCCCGAGTTGAGCATGCCTGATTGTGCCGAAGCTGTCTCAACGGCGAGGGTATCTTGATTTCCATGTTTGGTGTAGAATTCCTCCAAAATATCCAGTGGAATGGGCTTTAGGTAATTGTATAAAGGGGTCAGTGGTTCGCCATGTTTATCTAAATGCACCAAACTAGCACCATAGGTTGAAAAGTTAATGCTGGTAACGTTGAATTTTTTAGCAACTAAGATTCGGTCAAAACATTGTTTCAGCCATATTTGAATTGCAGAAAGGTCTTCCGTAGGAAAACCGTCCTCATCTTCAATTTGGTCAAACTGAATATATTCTTTGTAGACCTCTTTGTAGTTTTTGTCAAAAAGGAAAAACTTCTTGTTGGTCTTGCCAATATCAAACACCGCTGTCACATCTTTTTTTGCCATATAAATGCTTAAAGTCCCGAAGCCACAGAATGTGATCCACGCTCTTTGACCAACTCATTACGCACGTTGAAAGCACGATAGGCAGCAATGGGCTCTATGGCGGCATTACTGCGCAACCGCGCTTCTCTCAAAAGTGGTCTCACATCGGTGCGGTATGCATCTTGTAGTACTTCTTGGCAGAGTACCACATCTTGTTGGTTTTGGGTTTCTCTCAAAACCTTTTGATCTACCAGTAAGGCTTGTGCATGGGCTATTTGAATGGCCTCTAGGGATTGTAGCAGGTCTTCCAAAGGATCTTTGATATTGTGGCTGGCATCAATCATCCAGGCAAGCGATGGATTATCTGTGTTATGTTCCATGCCATAGATCAACTCATTCCAAATTAAGAATAGGGCATAGGGTTTTATAGACCCTACAGTAAGGTCATCGTCACCATATTTACTGTCATTGAAATGAAAACCTCCTAATTTACCTTTCATCATCAGTGTAGCTACAATCTGTTCAATATTGGTATTGGGCAAGTGATGGCCAAGATCGACCAATGTATAGGCCCTGTTGCCGCAGGCATTGGCCAGCATCAGAGAGGTTCCCCAATCTTGGATAACCGTACTATAAAAGTTGGGTTCATATGGTTTGTACTCAATAAAGAGCTTCCAATCGTCTGGCATGGACCTATAGATAAGCTGCAAACTATTCTCAGTGTTTTTCAAAGCTTCTTGAAAGTTATGTTGTCCCGGAAAGTTGCTGCCATCCGCCAACCAAGTTGTTAGACTCTTAGACCCAAGTTTTTTGCCAATATCGATAACATCAAGGTTATGTTGAATTGCCAGGTCGCGAACGGAGGGGTCTGGGTTACACAGCGAACCAAACCGGTAACTTTTTTTCATTTTTGGTTGATCTTGAAAAGTATTGGAATTGACGGCGTCAAATCCAATACCCAAAGAGGCGGCAAACTCTTGTATTTCATGAGCATCTTCAGGGATGTCCCAAGGAATATGAAGGGAAATTGCCCCAGCAGTTTGGGTCAATGCATGAAGCAAGCCCACATCACTTATTTTATCTTTTAAAGAAGCCGGCTCGCCATGATAAGAGAATCTTCCGAAGCGCGTTCCTCCAGCTCCCAACGCCCAACTGGGAATGGCCACTTGTAGTTCTTCCAGCTTTTTCAAGACAATCTGTACATCAGTTCCGTTCTTTTCCAGTTTTTCAGCCAGAAACCCATAAGCGGCTTTATGGGAATCTAACCATTTCTGATTTTGTTCGACGATTCTTTCAACATTCAGTTTCATAGTGGTTAAACAGTCTTGATTAGTTATGTCAAAGGACATTGTCGACTAAACGGCCTTTGAGCAATTTTCTTAAAAGCGGTTACCGTACAAAAGCATTGGCCATACCTCCGTCAACATTGATGGTATTACCGGTACTTTTATCTAAAATGGCGACCAACGTGAAAACGGCATTGGCAATATCTTCTGGCAAAATGATTTCATTCAACAGATTACGCTTAGCATAATGTTTTGGTAGTTCATCAACCGATATGCCATGGGCTTTTGCCCGACCTTCGGCCCAATCTCCCTCCCATATTTTACTTCCCACGATTACGCCATCGGGGTTTACTGTGTTCACACGAATTTTTTGAGCACCCAATTCAGCCGCCAACAATCGGGTCATATGCTGTTGTGCCGCTTTGGCGGTGCCATATCCAACGTTATTGGGGCCTGCCATAAGTCCATTCTTACTGGCAATATTTACAATATTACCCCCAAGATTTTGCTTCGCCATTATTGCTACACCTTTTTGTATCATCAAAAACTGTCCCTTTACCAACACATTTTGTAACAGGTCCCAATCGGCAATAGCGGTCTCTTCCAACGGTTTTGAGATGGCCAATCCGGCAGAGTGAACCACAATGTCAACCCCACCAAAGTCGATACAGGCACTTTTATAGGTATTGTCTATCGAAACAGGATTTGTGACATCACAAATCATAGTACTGGCAGTATCTTGGTTGTAAGAGTTTCTTAAGGCCTTTAAGTTGGCTTCATTTACATCAGTAATGACCACATTTGCACCCTCTTCGACCAGTTTATCAGCAATTGCTTTACCTATGCCACCAGCAGCACCCGTAATGACCGCAACTTTTCTAGAAAGCGGTCGTTCTTTGGGCATGCGTTGCAGTTTTGCTTCTTCAAGTAGCCAATATTCAATGTCAAAGGCTTCTTGCCTAGGCAAGGCCATATAGGTCGAAATTGCTTCGGCACCACGCATCACATTTATGGCATTTATATAAAACTCACTTGCGACCCTTGCAGTTTGTTTGTTCTTTGCAAAAGTGAACATTCCCACACCCGGATAAATAATGACTACTGGATTAGGGTCTCGCATTGCAGGACTATTCTCATGTTTACAAGCCTCGTAATAGTCCTTGTAAGCTGTTCGATAGGCTTCAAATTGGGGGGCAAGTTTCTCTACGATGCTGTCGGTATCAGCAAGATCATCAGATTTTTCAATGGATAGGACCAAAGGTTGAATCTTGGTTCGCAAAAAGTGATCGGGACACGATGTACCTAAAGGTGCGAGTTTTTCCAAATCATGACTATTGATAAACTCTAGTACACGTTCATCATCTGTAAAATGGCCAATCATAGGTTTATCACTAGAGCATAGACCACGTAACAGTGGTGCCAGGGACGCTGCTTTATCCAATCGTTCTTCAAAAGGGAGGCTATATATTTTTTTTCCGCCAAAGACCTGGCCCTTCTTTTCGACATTCCTTTTAATGTATTCAGAAGCCATTTCTATGACTTCAAGGCTGTTCATATAGCATTCATATGAGGTTTCGCCCCAGGTAAAGAGTCCATGACTCTCTAATAAGATGCCACGGATACCCGGGTTCTCACTCACGCATTTTTCCAACTGCAGCCCTAGGTCAAAGCCCGGTCGTTGCCAAGGGACCCATCCCATAGTACCGCCCCAGATTTCTTCGGTGATTTTTTTACTGTCTTTCGTGGCCGCGATAGCGATAAGTGCATCAGGATGTAAATGATCAATGTGTTTGAATGGTAGTAGTCCATGAAGTGGGGTATCTATAGAAGGTGCTTTGCTATTTAAGTCATAAAGGCAGTGGTTGAACAGCCCCACCATTTCATCTTCATATTGAAGGCCACGGTACACACGCTTTAAATCTTTAAGACGGTCGGTATACAACCCAGCAATACCTTGTCGGGTCAAGGTGCCTATATCACCCCCTGAACCTTTTACCCACATGACCTCGACCTCTTGGTTGGTCAATGGGTCTTTTTCAAAGGTTTTACAGCTTGTATTGCCACCGCCATAATTGGTGATTCTGAGGTCGGCGCCCAAAATGTTTGAACGGTATAGGAACAATGCTAACTGGTCATCGCCAAAAGCATTGGCCTTTTCATCGTCCCATAAATAATCAACATGATCAAAAGTTCTTGTCTGCATATTTTTGAAGTGTTTTAGACCACTTTCAAGACGAAAATAGAACAACAGATGAGTTCTGGCATCCTGTACTATACTGTACTGTCAAGATAGGCAAAACTTATCAATCTACTTTTTAATTAATACTTTTAGGCATCATAAAAAAATTAGGATTACATAGTTAGTTAAAAGCAAATGGCGACTGATAGCATTCAACATATTCAAGTAGATGTAAATTCTAGAATACCTAAATATAGGCAGATCGTTGACTCCATAATGGAAGCGATAGGGAGAGGATATTTACAAAAAGGTGAAAAAATACCCTCAATCAATGAGGTCAGTGAAGAGTGTTTGCTTTCAAGGGACACGGTTGAGAAAGCATATGGGATATTAAGAAAACAAAACATTATTGAATCCGTAAAGGGCAAAGGTTTTTATGTGGCACGGGCTGATTTTTCTTCGAAGATCAAAGTGTTGTTCTTAATTAACAAATTAAGCTCTTACAAAATGAGGATTTTCAACTCTTTTGTTCAGACATTGGGGTCAAAGGCCCAAGTTGACCTGTACATCTATCACTGTGAACCTTCTGTTTTCAAAGATATCCTGTCAAAACGAATAAAAGAGTACGATCAGTTTGTGATAATGCCGCATTTCAAGAATGAAGATTTAAAGCATATGGGGTGCACCGATGAGATTTTGGAGGTGATCCAAAAGATTCCTGAGGAGAAACTTATCATCATGGACAGAAATATCCTTAGCCTTTCCATGAAGGTAGGGCGTATATACCAAGATTTTTCTGAGGATATCTACATAGCCCTGTCCAAAGGATTGGACAAGGTAAAAAAGTACCAAAAGATCATCCTTGTCTATCCTTCAAAATCGGTTTACCCATATCCCAAAGGAATTGTTTCGGGATTTGTAAAGTTTTGCGCTGAACATACCATAGACTATGAAGTTCTTGACGAAATCTACGATAGTATGGAACTGCAATTGCACGATCTCTATATCATTATTGAAGAGGCTGACCTAGTGAACTTGGTCAAACAACTTAGAGATCGCCATTATAAGTTTGGCGAGGATATTGGTATTATTTCATACAACGACACACCGCTGAAAGAACTTCTGGGAATTACCGTAATCAGCACTGACTTCACAAAGATGGGGACCAAAGCCGCTGAAATGATATTGCAGGGCAAAAAGAATACCCAAAAAAATGACTTCAATCTTATAGATAGACACTCTGTCTAATTCGTTCTTTCTATTTCTAACTTTAGAAAGGTTTTTCCTGAGCCCCTTTGTAACCTTATGTAAATACCCCACAGTACAGTACAGGATGGATAGTTTTTTTCAAGGTCATATCATTGTTATGTATTGAGAAATACGCATTTAAACGTGTAAGTTTTTGCTTACATGGAAAATTTTTAGGCGTATTTCCGATTTTTTTTCAAAAATATTCAAACGACTAAACAAAACTGAGTATGAAAAAAGAGCTGACTAAGAAAGCCATATCCAAAGGTTTATCCTTCTTTTTAGTGGTTTTGGCGCTTGTCCTAAATAGTTTTTCTGTTATTGGTCAAAATAAGGTGATAACAGGAACCATAACAGCTGAAACTGGAGAACCATTACCGGGAGCCACGGTTATTGAAAAGGGAACAACAAATGGTACCCAGACTGACTTTGATGGGCGGTACACCATTACCGTTTCTGAGGGTGCCACGCTGGTATATTCATACGTAGGTTATAGGGAACAAGAAGTGCCATTGGATGGAAGAAACACAATAAATGCTGTTTTAATGGAAGACACGGCCGAGCTTGATGAAGTAGTTGTCATTGGATATGGTACCAGAAATAGAGAAGATTTGACCGGTGCCGTATCGACCGTTCAGGCCAAGGGAATCGCAGAACAGCCCATCACCACTTTTGAACAAGCACTTTCTGGTCAGGTTTCGGGGGTGCAGCTGCGGCAAAATGGTGCCCCAGGAGGGGGACCTGAAATATTGATACGGGGTATTGCATCAACAGGAGCTAACAATGCACCTTTATACGTTGTTGATGGTATTCCTCTGGGCAATGTCAACAGTCAACGTGATAATTTTGTGCTAAGTTCCATCGACCCCAACAGCATTGAATCTATCAGTGTATTAAAGGATGCCTCGGCAAAGGCCATTTATGGTTCTCGGGCGTCCAATGGGGTAGTGGTCATTACAACAAAACGCGGAAAGATTGGAAAACCAACCATAACATTTGGTACTTCTACAGGTTTTCAGACCATTCCAGAATTTGAACAACCTAATGTATTAAATGCGGAAGAGTTACGACGGTACAGAATAGAGTTCTTTGAAGATAGGCTTTTTGCACGAGGTGCTTTAGGACCAAATGAGATAGCCGATTTGGATCGTTTAATTAATTTGGGCGATTTGGGAGAAGGCACAAATTGGTTTGATGAAATTACCCGAAACGCACCGATTTCTGAATATAATATTGGCATCAACGGTGGTACTGAAAATGTGCGCTACAATGTTTCAACAAACTATACCAATCAAGACGGTACCTTGATCAATACGAATTTTAAGCGCTATAGCATCAGGGCCAACATTGATGTAGACGTGACCGATAATATTAGATTTGGTCTTAACCTGGCCCCCACGCAAACCATCGCTATAGGAGGTAGAACAGATGCAGGAGGCGATAATTTCAACATTTTTGCCGCAGTACCGTTATCACGATGGACTGATCCTTCGGCACCGGTTTTTGATGAAAATGGTGAGTTGACCAACGTGGCATTGGGCGATGTAATCCCTTTTTATAATGTGAATCCAGTCTATTTGTTGACCGCTAGGGAAAATAAGCGACGTACCAACCAACTATTGGCAGGGTCATTCATAGAAGTTGATATTTTAGAAGGGTTGACTGCAAGAACCTTTGGATCCATCCAATATACCGACAGAAGAAATACCTTTTTTGAGCCTTCTGATTTTCCAGGTGCGGGCAATACCACCCCAAATCTCTTGGGTACCCGTCAAGCGCGAGCAGGCATCGATGAATTGACCAACTTTAATTGGATATGGGAAAACACCTTGAGCTATTCTACCACCATAGCCGATGACCACAGGATTGATGTTCTGGCAGGTTTTACCATGGAAAATAGGCGTTTTGACAACACGGTCGTTCGGGCAGTGAATATTATTGACGAATCCATTCGAATTCCAGATTCCGACAATGTTGACCCTGAGAATATTAACAATTTCACAGGTCGGGGTGCCGCAGGGGAAAACAGTTTGGTCTCCCTTATCGGCAGGTTGGATTACGCCTATAAAAACAGGTATTATGTGACAGGTACCATTCGTAGGGATGGCTCCTCACGGTTTGGGGCGAATACCCGGTATGGTAATTTTCCATCAGTGGCGGCAGCATGGCGAATTTCAAATGAACCCTTTTGGGAAGGGATAAAAAATACAGTGTCAGAATTCAAGCTTGAAGGTGGTTATGGTATCAGTGGTAGTAATGCCAATATTGGAAACTTTCAAGCTCAGGGAAGAATTAACCCTTCCGACCCTAATGCATCCAATCCCGACTATGTTTTTGGAGGAGATAATGCTCCGGGAAGCGCGGTTACTGCCCTGCCCAATTCGTTGTTGACTTGGGAAGAGGCAAAGGAACTTAACTTGGGTCTGGATCTTGGCTTTTTAAAGGACAAAATATTCTTGGGCATCGATTATTATGATATTGAAACAGAAGGCTTTCTTTCGGGGCTTCCATTGCCGAGAACCTCGGGTTTTAGCCAAATCTTGACCAATTTGGGCAGCATAGAGAACCAGGGATTTGAAGTGGAACTTCGTTTGAACAACATATTTGGTGGTAAGGATTTCCAATGGGATGCCAACTTCAATTTCACCCGAAATCGTAGCAAGGTGCTCGATCTTGCGGCCGAAGCAGGATTTATCAGACGGGGTGCCATTGCAAGACAGTTTACCGAAACTGCAATAGGTGAGCAGGTTGGTTTGTATAGAGGTTTTAACGTAACGGGCTTGTTCACCCAAGCCGAGATTGATGATCCAAATGTACCTAAATATCCAGGGGCAGTTGAGGGATCATTGAAATATGAAGATGGTAACGGCGATGGGGAGCTCGGAGACCAAGAAGACTTTGTGATTATCGGCAATCCAAATCCTGATTTTACCTATGGTATGGTGCATAACTTTCGATACAAAGAATTGGATTTAAGCGTCATTTTTGCAGGTGCCGTCGGTCAACAGATCTTTAATGGTACCAACCAATACAATGGCAACCAAGATGGGGTATTCAATTTAGATAGGCGACAGCTGAATAGATGGAGGCCAGGTGATGATCCTACAACAAAGACAATTCCGGGGACGGGCAGTGATCTTAGTAGGCAGCGGTTTCGCTTACCGAACTCCCTATCCGTTGATGACGCCGATTACCTCTGGGTCAGAAATATTACCCTTGGCTACAATATCAGTGGTGACCATATAGGTAATGTTTTCAAAAACGCTAGGATATATACCAGTATACAAAACCCATTCTTGTTCACGGAATATGATATGGGTAATCCTGAAATCAATCGTTCAGCCGATACTGCTCTGGTCAGAAACGTGAACTATGGGGCGTATCCCATTTCTAGAATCTACACATTGGGCGTAAATGTCACCTTTTAAAAATACTGCAATGAAGAAAACCACAATACTATCAGTTCTACCATTGACCATTATATTACTCCTTATGGGTTGTGATGATTTCTTGGATGAGACCCCTGAAACCTTTCAAACCCCTCAAAATTTCTTTCAGACAGAAGCTCAGATCAATGAAGCAATAACAGGAATCTATAATACCAATCGGGGATTAATGAATGGTGCTCATTGGCGTTTTGGTGAAAATCGCTCTGATAATACCAGTTTTCAATTCAACCCTGCGGATAGGGGTGGCATCAACAACGAAGAAGTTGATTTGTTTTTGATGCTCTCGGCAAATCCCAATCTCTCCGGATATTGGAATGCAAGCTATTCAGGGATCTCAAGGGCAAATTTTGTACTCGAAAATATAGATGGAGTACCTTTCAACAGTGAAACTGTTAAAGAAGTAAGAAGAGGTGAAATACTTTTTTTACGGAGCTGGTTTTATTTCAACTTAGTGCAGCTTTTCGGAGATGTGCCCTTTGTTACTTCAGCTGGGGACTCTCCTGATGAAATTCTTTCTGATGAGTTTTTGGAAAGGGTGCCTGTAGATCAGGTGTATACCAATATATTGACGGACATTCAAGAAGCGATAGATGTATTGCCCAACCAAAACAATACGGAAAGCGGCAGGGTGACTCTTGGTGCAGCATTGATGCTTAAGGCAAAGATGCATATGGCCCTGCAAGAATTTCAATTGGCGAGGACATTGTTAGAACAAATGCAAGGTCTAGGCTATTCCTTACAGACCGACTATGCCAGTATTTTTTCACCTGACAATAAGAACAACAGTGAGAGCGTTTTTGAAATTCAGTATTCCTTTGCTTTGGGGCAAGCATCCAATTTTGTCTCAAGGTTCGTTCCCTTCAACAGTGGCAGTGATATTTTAGGTGATAGTGGTCCTGCTGGTTCTAGGGCTGGTCAAAATCAACCTACCCAAAGCCTTATTGATTTATACGATGCTGATGATGACCGTTTTGCGCATAATATTTCATTCTATGATGACGGCACCACTTTTGAACCATGGATGAGCAAATTCAATTATGGCTTTGAGGATCAAGGCCTGCAAGATGTAAACTTTCCAATGTTTCGCTACGCCGATGCCCTGTTGATGTTGGCTGAATGCTACAACGAGACTGGCGGTAACGACCCTTTGCCACTATTGTTACAGGTCAGGAGCAGATCAATGCCAGATCCAAGTTTAAGTGTAGAAGAGTCAACAGATTTAGAGCAGACCATTGCGAACGAACGACGCAGAGAACTCGCTTTTGAGAACCATCGCTGGTTTGACCTGCTTCGTACAGGTAAGGCCGTTGAAGTCATGACCGCACACGGCATTGCCCAGAAAGCGCAAAAACCAACGGTTCCAGCAGAGGCCTATACCAACATCAGAACTTTATTGGGCATTCCTCTTGGGCAAGTGGAGGAATTCGGTTTTAGGCAAAACGAAGGCTGGTAGTGAACAGTGTTTACCAAATAGTACAAAATAACTTGATACAAAATATTACGAAATGAAGACCAAACTTAATGGGGCACTAGTACTTCTTTCAATCCTTACCATCATAATTCTGGTGGGGTGCAATGAAGATGATGACTCTAGCATAGCTAAACCATACACCTTGTTTACGTTCAACGTGACCGATCTTACGGTCACATTTAAGAACGCTTCTGTAGATAACCCTGAAAGCTATAACTGGAATTTTGGTGATGGGCAAACATCCTCAGAAGTAAATCCAACCCATACCTATGAAGAGGGTGGCACCTATACCGTTGTTCTGACAACTGGGAACAGTTCAGGAGAAGACCAATTCGAAAGAATGGTTACCGTTGTTGAACCCGAACCGCCTTTACCTCCGGTAGTTTTTGAAACGTTCGATAGTTTTGCTGATGCTACGTTAGAAGGGCAGGGTATCGTTGCTGATGGATGGGCAGGTGCATGGACGAAATTAACCGGAGATGATGCAAATGTGGTGTCCGATGGAATTTTAAACAACACACTTGCAGTGGAGTCTTCAGGAAATGCACTTTTACTGGACGCAAGTGGTGCCAATACGCGCTACAAACGTAATTTCGCAACCCCTTATTTAGACAATGGAAATACGTACTGGTTCGCATTTCAGGCTGAGTTTAGCAATACGGCACTAGACGGTGGTGAAGTACAGGTGATGCTTGTTGATAACGATAGTGAAAGTTTTGGAGCGGGTGGTGGAAACGGCCAATTTTTGGGAATGGGAAAGACCATTACCCCTAGTGCCTTGGGCCTAATGACATTTGGACCATTTAATAATGTAGAAGCCACCGGTGTGACGGCAGATGGTGCGCTATGGTTGGTAGCCAAAATTGAGACCAATGGAACCGCTGACCCCGATGTTGTAAAGTTGTTCGTCAATCCTACTCCTGGTACCGAACCGGCCGACGGTACAGAGGTTGCTTCTTTTGCCGCTCCCGAACTGAGCGGTGGTTGGCAGGGAGTTGGTTTTAAGTACAGCGGTGGAAACGCCTCTTCGGTAAAAATCGATGATATCTATATTGGGAATACCTTTCAAGACGTAACGCCTTTAAATTATCTAGATCTCCCACCGGTAGTTTTTGAAACCTTTGATAGTTATACGGTGGACAATAGCGTTGAGGGACAGGGTGCTGCTGAAGATGGATGGTCAGGCCCATGGACAAGATTATCAGGGGGCAATGTGAATGTAGTGTCTGGAGGAATTCAAAATGGCACACTCTCAGTAGAAACAACAGGAAATTCCCTATTGTTGGATGCAAGCGTTGGTGCAACGCGCTATAAACGAGGATTGTCGGAAACCTATCTCGATGATGGGCGTACGTACTGGTTTGCCTTTCAAGCAGAGTTTGCCGGTGCAACCGATGACACTGGTGAATTGGTAGTGATGCTGGTTGATAATGATGCAGAAAGCTTTGGTGGCGGTGGACCAAATGGCCAATTTTTGGGAATTGGTAAGACCATATCACCAGGAGCGCCGCTTGGTATCATGACCTTCGGGCCTTTCAATAATATTGATGCAACAGACGTGACCGTAGAAGACGGTCCTTTATGGCTGGTTGCCAAGATAGAAACCAATGGAACTGCCGACCCTGATCTGGTCCGGGTGTTTGTCAATCCCACCCCAGGTACCGAACCTGCAAATGCAACAGCGGCAGTATCTTTTGCCGCTCCCGAACTCAATGGTGGCTGGCAAGGAATCGGTTTTAAATTTAGCGGGGGTGCCACTACAGCCAAAATTGATGACGTCTACTTGGGCTTTCGATTTGCAGATGTTACACCTGAAAACTATTAGAAACATATACTTATAAAGATTCCCTGACAGGGGTGTTTTGAGTTAAATAAGGCAATTCAGATAACGATGACCTTCTGAATACGAATAAAGAGAATATCATGAGTAGTTTGAGTTAGTTTAGTTTTAATCCGAGCGGTACAACCCAAAAAAGTTGTGCCGCTTTAGCTTAGGTGCGAGCCTATATTTTGGTCTTACTTTTTTAAAGGATTTATAGCCTTACAAAAGCACCTGTTGAACTAAAGATCTAATATAAATGAACTGAAATTAGAATTGCGAAAGGCATATGTGGCATTAAAAAGTAGCGGAATGATGACGAGCACCAAATCTATAAAACCATTACCTTGAACATCGATGGCAAACAAATGGGAGTGGGGGGCGATAATACTTGGAGTTTAGATGCACGTCCGCACAAGGCTTTTCGGGTAGATGCCGAACCATATAGTTACTCCTTTAAAATTATTCCATTACAATGAACGTCTTTAAATCATACAAAATGCGTTATAGAATTGGTTGTTTCTTTATGCTCGTATTGGTTTTTGCATCCTGTGATGTGCCTCAAAAGACCCCAACGGAGTCCCATCTAGAGCAATACGATTATTACCCCATGGTTACGGCCAGTTGGCAGGCCCATTGGATTACTTCTGAAAAAAGTCTATCTGAAAAGAACACTTGGACCGCTTTTCGAAAGCAATTTGTGGTTGACCATATAGAAACTCCTATAACACTGCGTATTGCGGTCGATTCTAAATACTGGCTCTACCTCAATGGTGAAATGATACTGTTTGAAGGTGGTTTAAAACGCGGTCCAACACCTGATGACACCTATTATGACGAAGTGGATCTGAGTGGAAAACTACAAAAAGGAAACAATACCTTGGCTCTGCTGGTATGGTATTTTGGAAAAGAGGGAATGACCCATAAATCTAGCGGTCAAGCGGGAATGATAGCCGAATTGTATCAAAATAACCAATTATTGGTGCAGACTGATGCCACTTGGAAGGCTATCCCACATCCTGCATATATTGCAGAAAGTGCCGATCCACAGCCCAACTGGCGATTACCTGAGTCCAATGTAGTTTTTGATGCACGGCAAAATAGCTCCGGTTGGGCAACCCCTGAATTTGACGATACCAACTGGCCTTCTGCCAGAATACTCGGTAGTGGTATTACCCCTCCTTGGAACGATTTGGTCAAACGACCCATTCCCTTCTGGAAGGATTCGGGCTTAAAGGCCTACGAAAACGAAATGGACTTTCCTTTTGTTGGCACTGGAGACACCATCAAGTGCAAGTTGCCCTACAATGGGCATTTTACCCCTTATCTCCGTATCAAATCGGAATCAGGTGAAAAAATCACTATGCTCACTGACAATTACAAAGGAGGTTCGGCATATAATATGCGGGCAGAGTACATCACTAAAGAAGGGGAGCAAACCTATGAATCTCTGGGTTGGATTAATGGGCATGTAATGTATTATGTGATTCCCGAAGGAGTTGAAGTACTGGATTTAAAATATCGAGAAACCGGATATGATACTGAATTTGCAGGAAGCATTCAGGTAGACAATGATTTTTATAATAAAATGTGCGAGAAAGCGGTGCGTACCTTATATGTGACCATGCGAGATAATTACATGGACACTCCCGGCCGTGAGCGGGCCCAATGGTGGGGCGATGTGGTGTTGGAAAGCGGTGAAGCCTTTTACGCGCTAGAGCGTTCAGCGGACGCATTGATGCGGAAAGGAATGTTGGAACTGATGAACTGGCAACGCCCTGACAGTACTATTTTCTCTCCAATTCCTGCGGGCATCTGGGATCAAGAATTACCCGGACAAATGCTATCTAGCGTTGGCCACTATGGTTTTTGGAACTATTACTTGCATACCGGAGATTTAGAGACCATAGCGCAGGTTTACGCCCCTGTGAAGCGTTATCTTTCTGTATGGAAGTACACCGAAGAAGGCGTGGTCAAAGAAAGGCAAGGTGGTTGGAATTTAGGTGACTGGGGACAAAACAAAGACCTACCGTTGATTCAAAACACCCAATTCTTCATGGCCTTAAAGGGATATGCCAACATGGCTGAAGCTTTGGGATATCAAATGGAGGCCGATAGTGTTCGAAAAGAGATGGAACTTTTTAAGAAATCCTTTAACGAAACCTTCTGGATGGGCGACCATTACCGATCGGCAACTTATGAGGGTGAAACGGACGATCGTTCCCAAGGGTTGGCCGTTGTTGCAGGGTTGGTAGATTCCGACAAATATGAAGCTATTTATAAAGTGCTCCAAAAAGAAAAACATGCCAGTCCATATATGGAAAAGTATGTGCTGGAAGCATTGTTTCAAATGGGTTATGCCGATTATGCCTTGGAACGGATGAAAGAACGTTTCTCTAAAATGGTCTTAGATACTACATATACCACACTGTGGGAAGGATGGGGCATTGGTGCGGAAGGCTATGGCGGGGGAACTACCAACCACGCATGGAGCGGTGGTGGCCTTACCCTCTTGTATCAATATGCCGCGGGCATAGCGCCTACCGCTGCCGGATGGGAAACCTTTGAAATCAGACCCCAACCGGGATATTTAAAGCATATCTCTGCTGTGGTCTCAACGGTAAAGGGTAGGGTTAGGGTAGAGGTGAACAATGAAAAGACCTTTGAACTAAAGGCGACCATACCCCCAAATACCAAAGCCACCGTTGTTGTTCCGGCAACCTACAATACAATCAAAATAGATAACCGGGTAGTGCCTTATGACATATTCGAGGGCGGCCATCGGGTTACATTAGAGAGTGGACAATATAGCTTAGAAGCTTTCTAATTTTTTTTCAATTCAACCGACCAAGAATCCGTCCACTGCATCGGTTTTATCGCTCCGTCTAAATGGAACTGTAAAGGAGCACTCCAATATTGATAATCGTGTCCTTTTATATGATCAGACGCCGAACCCCATAGGTCGCCCATCCAGATGTATGCTTCGCCCTTATTGGTATTCAATTTCATGACATAGGTCTGCTGTGCGGGAATAATAGGTTGTTGCATGATTTTTTTGCCGATTACAAAGGCCTTAAAATCAATCAATTTAGTTTCAGGCTTTTCCTTTTCAATGACTTCTAACTCATTGATATACAGATTATAAAACGAGTAATTGGTAACAGATGGTTGAATTTTAATGGAATTGGCAGCAGAACCCTCCAAGGTCAATGTCAGCTCACTCTTTGAAGCACTTTGCTGGATGTTTTGCAAGGTGGTTTTTACATCAGACCACTTACCATGTTTTTTTTCATAGATGTTGAAAGTCGGAATTTGAATTTTTGGATGTACCCTCGGATTGTTTACATCTCCACAGTTTTCAGGACGGTTTCCGGTAAACAGATGAATTTTAAGCATATGTACTTGGGTAGTCCCTGTAAAATCAATTTGTACTGCCTCAAAAGCATCTTCGGTCCTTGATAATGTCTCGTATAGCGTACCGGTAACAATTTCATCGTTCAAAACACTAGAGGGTCTGCCGGGGTAGCGATTTATGTTTCCGTTGAGTTCATAGCCCTTCATGGGATCGTTAGAAACATAGACACGCGCACCAGAGCCATAATTGCAAAAACAGCAGGTGTAATCTGTCAACAGATAATATTTCCCATCTTTTTTGAACATGGTTCCAGCTTCCATATGCTCTGATATAAAACCACCATTTTCTAGGGTTGATGACAAATAATCATCATTGAGTTTTTCAACAGAAACCTTGTGGTTTTGTATGGTGTTATAGCTGATGTAACCTGTACCATCATCATCAACAAAAAGGCCAAAATCCCCGAGACCAATTTCTGAATGGTACATCTGTACATTCTCATCTGCAATTTTAAAAGGGCCCTGTGGCGAATCACTGGAGGCCACACCAAATTGTCCGTTCCAAAGTTCAGGGTACCAATTGTACCAGAGTACATATTGCCCGGTCTTCTCATTGTAGATGACATGTGGTCTGTAATATATCCCTTCGGGCTGGTTCTCCAATAGCTTTCCTTCATACTTCCAGTTCACCAAATCTTTTGAACTATAGCATCGGTATTGGTTTTGTACAGTAAATCCATTGGTGTTTCCATAGGCGGTACCATACCAATAGAAAGTAGTTCCAAATTGTATGATTCTTCCATCGTGAGCATCTACAATTTGACCACTTTCATCCCGTCTGGGCATAGTATTGTCCACAGCGATTTTTTGTGCAATCAAGAATAGGGGGTAGCAAAAGAGAAGTGCCGAGATGACCTTTCTGAAATAAACATTCATAGTACACGGGTTTAGAATCTAAAATTGCAGCTTTATTCTTTTAAAAGTATCCTGTAGCGTATGGTGCACAAGTATACAGGAGAGTACATGATGCAACTTCGTTTGCGCTTTATTACTTTTAACCGTATAACATTCGCAATCAAAGTCCATAATGATCAGTCATAGCAGTAGGTATGTTTTAATAGCAATATTGGTTTTATGTTTTCTGGCCTCTTGTGGCAAAGAAAAAGTGTCCGAGAGCCCAAACATCATTATGATTGTCGCAGATGATTTGGGGTGGTATGACTTGGGCTGTTACGGCAATGATTTTATAGAAACCCCTAATTTGGACAAATTGGCCTCTGACGGTATCCGTTTTACCGATGCCTATGCAGCGGCGCCGCTTTGTAGTCCTTCAAGGGCAAGCTTAATGACCGGATTGCATCCTATCACGGTCAATATCACTGAACATATCCATGGCAACCATCCCGCGGGGGCTCATCAAAAACTCCAAACACCGCCCGTAGCCCAACAACTAAGTCTAGAGTTCGGTACAATCGCCGAAGCATTAAAAGAAAAAGGGTATCATACTGCCTTTATGGGTAAATGGCATCTCGGCGGTGGAAAGTTCAAGCCCGATAACCGTGGGTTCGATTTGAACATTGCAGGCGCCTGGAATGGACTGCCACGGAGCTTTTTCTATCCTTTTTTTGCACCAGGTGAAAAGCCGGAGATTCAAAATACTTCGAAAGAAGGGGATTATCTTACCGATGTATTGACAGATCATGCCATAGAATATATCTCTAAAAGGAAAGATTCTACCTTTTTCATGAGCCTTAATTACTATGCTCCCCATGTACCCATTGAAGCCAAGGACAGTCTGGTCAAGAAATATAGAAAAAAACGTGGTTCAGCTAATGAATCCCTATTGCCCAATATCCATTATGCAGCAATGGTAGAAAGTATTGATATCAATGTTGGTCGAATTTTAAGGAAACTCAATGAATTGGATATTGAAGAAAATACCATTGTCATCTTCACTTCTGACAATGGTGGGCTATCGGTGCGGGAAGTGCCCGCTTTTGCCAAGCACACACCTCCTACGGACAACGGAATGTTGCGTGAGGGAAAAGGTTACGTCTATGAAGGTGGTATTCGCGAACCTTTGTTGATACGTTGGCCATCGGTAATCAAAGAGGCTCAATTAGACTCAACACCTGTAGTGGGTCAAGATTTTTTCAACACCCTTATGGATGTTGTCAATATTGAGAAAAGAACTTCTGATGGTGTTAGCCTTGCACCTTTATTTAAAGGTGACACTTTGCCCGAGCGTGGAATACTGTGGCATTTACCACATTATAGTCCACAAGGGGGTAAGCCATCCACTGCTTATCGCGAAGGAGATTGGAAGTTGGTCCACCACTATGAAGATGGGCGCTATGAACTTTTTAATTTACAAAAAGATCTCTCTGAGCGTTTTAACCTTACAAAGAAGTATCCCGAAAAATTTGAGGTGCTGAAGAAAAAAATGGATGCTATGTTACTTCGAATGAACGCTAGACTACCGCAACCAAATCCCAATTATCAAGGTAACGGTAGTCCTAAATCCAACCCATGAAAAAGCTAATGTTACTTTTCTTGTGCCTATTGATGGTCCAAGCACATCAGGCGCAACAAACGTCATATTCTTCCATTCTCAACATTCCTTACTATCCAAATTCCAACGAGATATCTGATGGTTATATGGTCGAAAAATGTGTTTTGGATGTTTACTACCCCAAGCATAAAAATGATTTTGCCACTATAGTTTGGTTTCATGGAGGGGGATTGGAGGGTGGCAACAAGTATATTCCCGAGCGGCTTAAGAACCAGGGCATCGCCGTGGTCGCTGTAAATTACAGACTATACCCAAATATCAAAAACCCCAAACATATAGAAGATACAGCTGCCGCTGTAGCTTGGGTCTTTGAACATATTGCGGACTATGGGGGTGCACCGGACAAAATTTTTGTCTCGGGCCATTCTGCCGGGGGTTATTTGGCCAGCATGATCGGGTTGGACAGAAAATGGTTGTCAGTACATAACATTGATGCGAACAACCTAGCTGGCATCATACCATTAAGTGGACACACCATAACACATTTCGCCATTAGAAAAGAAAAAGGTATTTCAGGAACACAACCCATAATCGATGAGTTCGCACCCTTGTATCATATAAGGAAAGATGCACCTCCAATGCTCCTCGTTACAGGCGATAGGGAGCTTGAGCTTTTAGGCCGCTATGAAGAGAACGCTTATTTCATGCGGATGATGAAGGTAGTGGGACACCCAAAAATCAAATTGTTGGAGTTGGATGGGTATGGGCATCAAATGACCGAAGCTGCATTTCCACTTTTATTGGAATTTGTAGAGACCAATACAAATTCCGAAAAGGGAGCACAAAAAAAATGGAAACTTGTGTGGTCAGACGAGTTTGACGGTAAGGTGTTGGACACCTTAAATTGGAACGTTAGAGTGGCCAAGCCGGGTTGGGTCAACAACGAATTACAGACTTATGTAAAGACTGGTACTATTACCGTAGAGAACGGCAAACTCATCATTACGGCAAAGAAGGTAGGGGACAAATACATCTCAGGAAGAATCAATTCACAAGGTAAACGCGAATTTAAATACGGACGCATGGAATTTCGTGCAAAATTGCCCCAGGGCAATGGAACATGGCCCGCCCTTTGGATGTTGGGAAGTAACATCGAAGAAGTAGGCTGGCCCAAGTGTGGGGAATTGGATATCATGGAGCATATTGGTAGAATGCAAAATACGGTACACGGTACCGTTCACAATACCTTCGCCCATGGGTCGCATGAGCATACCGGAAGCCTACAGGTAGATACGGTTTCTGATACATTTCATGTCTATGCCATTGAATGGACACCAGAAAAGATTGATTTTTTTGTTGATGATACACATTACTATACCTATCAACCCAAAGAAAAAACTACTGAGAATTGGCCTTATGACCAACCCTTTTTCTTTATCATTAATTTTGCCATTGGGGGAAATTGGCCTGGCTTCGACATTGACGATAAGGTATTGCCACAACAATTAGAGGTAGATTACGTAAGGGTTTACAAGCAATAGATAATTGCTTAAAAGGTAGGTTTTTACTTTGCAGGATACGCATTGCACCTATATTGAATTTGTATTAAAATGTATGTCACTATTTATATTGACCCATAAATTGAAGCACTTCTTCGGCAAACTTATTGGGTTCACTGAACATGGGGGAGTGTCCCGACCGTTCAAAAATCACAAGCTTTTTTTCGCCGGAACCTAAGTTGTCAAAGGCTTCTTGGGCATAGAATTCTGGAACCACCATATCGTACCTTCCCCAAAGGACCAATGAAGGTAGGGTAATCTCCGAAAGCTGTTCGGTGAAAGACAATTCACCTATAAGGTCATCGTCCAAAATGGACTGGATTTTAAATATGTTCCAGAAAAAAGTAAGTACATTATAATCTGAAACGTTAACGTTTCCAGATTCTTCATCATTGATTAGACCGTCATCATTAAGATATGTTTCAGCATCAAACGCGAGGATATTCAAACGGTTAAAATCATCAAGACTTACCGTATTCTGATCTACTTTATCAAGTTCGTCATAGACCGACTCCCAAAAAGGAACACTATTGCCAAGTTCAATTTGGGCTGCCGCTACACGCTCAAAGTTTCTGATGTACTCAAAATAAAGGTCTTTTGGGTCATGGCTGCCATCCACATTGATCCAACCCAAAAATTCACTTTGGTCTTTCAATAAGGTCGCCGGACCCAATGCCCCTCCCCAGCTATGTCCCAATAAAAAGAACCGGGAATCATTGCCATAAATACGTTTGATCACTTTGACCAAAGCGAGCACATCTTCGGCCATTAAATCAATGGTAACGTCATCTTCAGAATAGTTTCCCTGTGACATGCCAGAACCACGTTGGTCAAAATAGACCACACCATAATTAGCCTCTATCTGTTGAAAGGCCTTTCCCCTAAAGCCCAATCCTAAACCGCCCGGACCACCATGTAAGGTAATCAGGAATACTTTTTCTTCAGCATTTCCCTTAATATAGGCAGGCATATCGGCGCCTTTATGACGTACAAAAACAGTTGCATCAAGATTACCTAGTGTATGGTCGTTTGAACAGGCATTGAGTAGCAATGCGGCTATGGCCAGCACTACGATTTTGAAGGTATGGACTAATGGTCGCTTCATGGCTTTTTATTGTTAAAATTGAACCGGAAACCATACTGCAGCGAAAAGGTCGGCAGGGCTCCTGAATTATAGGGAGTTCTCATGGTGTAGTTGATATTGAAATAGCTGCCAGAACGTACTTTGCCCTTGCGTTGTCTGCCGATACCAACAGACAGGGAGGGTGCATAATAGCCGCGCCCTGGTAAAAAGACTTTATCGACCGATTCACCATTGACCTTGTAGGTCTCTGGTAAGAAAGAGCGATAATACCCCAAAGGGTTTAGTTCAATGCTAAACTGTCTCCCCTTTTTATTGGTACGGCGCCATGTCAACCCGAAATTGGTGTAGGCTCCCGTATCCGTTTTTGATGAAAAGTTGGTGACAAACCCCAAATTGCCATTGAACAGAAACTGATGGATATTAGTGCGTTCTTCACCCCTTCGGGTTTTCGTTTTCTCGTTTTCTTTCCAGAGGTATTCTGCACCTACGGACAGGCCATTACTCCAAAAAACAGTCCCCACAAGACCCACTTTAAACTCGGTTCGGTCCCAAAAATACGCTGAGGATAGGGGGGTGTCGGTTTCGTCTTTTGATTGGTTTTGCCCGTAACTAAAGACGGTGGATTGTAATAGAAAAAGTAAGGGTAATAGTGACTTTCTTTTCATTTAGTTGATTGGTTAAGCGCAAAAATATCTTTACCAAAACCAATTACCGTTAAAGAATGTGTAATTAAAACTTAAGAAGTAGCTAAAAAAGGAATGCGGTTTCTACGGACCTAGACGATTACTTCAAAACTTCCTTAGCGTAGTAGAAGAGTAGGGGGTGGCTAGTGTGTGTGGGACGACGTAGCACTAGATCGAGTATTTATCGCTTCGCTAAGGCTTCCAATTTTTCAAAAACAACCACCTTATACATAGTACTCACAGGAACCTTTTTATCTTCAATCAATACATGCGTTCGGGTAGCTTTTGTGACGCTGTCCAAATTGACAATATACGATTTATGGGTGCGATGAAAATTTTCAGATAATAATGTAGTGATATTAATAAGTGTCTCGGTGATCAGATACATTCTGGTATCTGTAAAAATCTTTAAATAATTCCCGAAACTTTGAATGTAGCGAATTGATTTCAATGGAATGGTAATCGGTAATCCATCATGCTTTATAAGAAGTTCTTCTTGTTTTGTATTCGGTTTGGGTTCTGCTATTGTTGAAGTTGAAACTTTGTTTATTGCTTGTAAAAAGCGTTCAAGTTTTATAGGTTTCAATAAGTAATCTATCACACCAAAGTCATAGCTTTCTAAGGCATACTCAGAATATGCCGTTGTCAAAATCACTTTTGGTGATTGTATCATAGAACGTAAAATTCCCATGCCATTGAGTTCTGGCATTTCAATATCCAAAAAAACGAGGTCGATTTTATATTGCTGAATAAAATTCACGAACTCAATCGGATTCCCGGTACTAAGAACCAGTTCAAAGTTGTTTATCTTAGAACAATACTCTTCTAGCACTTCACGTGCTAACTGTTCATCATCAACAATGGCAATTTTAATCATTACAACTAGTCTGTTATGTCAATGGCTAAATTTACATGATACGCTGTCTCCATATCATTGATCTCTAATACATGTTCATTGGCATATAATAGATTCAATCGCCTCTTTACATTTTCGAGTCCCGTTCCTATTCTTGTCGATTTGGCCACCATATTGTGCTTTGAATTTACGACATGTACATGAAGCGTGGAACTTTTTATAGATACATTCACATCAATGGCACTCTGCTCATTCGTAGCCTGTGCGCCATGTTTAATCGCATTTTCAACAAACGGTATGAGTAACATGGGCGCAATTTTATAATTGGACAGTTCTCCTTCAATTTGAAACTCAATCGTGCACCGTTTGCTTAACCTTTTTTCTTCAAGTAACAGATAATTTTCAATAAACTCTAACTCTTCTTTCAGCGAAACAAAGTCTTTTTTAGCACTTTCCAATTGATACCGCATTAATTCCGAAAGTTGCATGACAACCTCAGGAGTTTCTGGCGATTGCTGTCGTGAAAGTGAATAAATACTATTTAAAGAGTTGAACAAAAAATGCGGATTCACCTGTTCTTTTAAATAATTAAGCTCCATCTCTTTCTGTAGTTTTTCCTTCTCGGCATTTTCTCTTCTGAAAATCATATTTCTTCTTAAAAAGAATGCAGCCATCCCGGTGCCGGTGGTGTATATAAGAAAGAAAAACATCTTATACACACCGATCCAGCTACCGGTCGTTCTATTGTATCCCTTTAAATACGAACAACTAAATATAATGCCAATAAGCAGTATGCCATATAAAAAATAGTTTCTCTTATCATAAAAAAGGGGAATCAAAATAAAATGGTTTACCCAAATGACGCCCATAATAGCAGCTGCATAACCTAGTTGCCAAACGATAAAACTATAGTCATCATCAAAATTGTCCTTAAATAACCAGCCACCCAAAATTTCAAGTAGGGCTACCAGAAAAAAGGCTCCTATATTGATGAGAATGGTATGCCGTAACGGCTTTTTAATCATCTACTTTATCGTTAAAATCCAATTAAAGATAGTATCAATACCTACAAACCCGCATAATTTCTTACAAATGCCTTATATCAATGACGAAATGACTTTATCATTTAATTGTTGTGTTTATACATTTTTAGAAATCAAAGCAGGATCAAGACATACTTTTATCATAACCTTTCAATAAGAAAACTAGTAATGAAAAATAGTATCGTTGTCCTCTTCATCATCATTCTTTTTCAATCATGTAAAGAAGAATCAAACATTAGCCCAACAGCTGACTTGATCAAGAAGGTCGAAACCGGTCTCACCACTCGGGTGCACATAGCTGGTGATTCAACATGGTCTATAGAAGAACGCATGGAACACTATGGAATACCAGGTGTCAGTATTGCGGTGATACATGAGGGCAAAATTGCATGGACCAAAGGTTATGGTGTTACGGACAAGAAAAGTCTAACTCCTGTAACGACACAAACACTTTTTCAGGCAGCTTCAACTAGCATGCCGGTAACAGCCTATGGAACATTACGATTTGCAGAACAAAATAAATTGGACTTAGATGAAGACATCAACAGTTACCTAAAATCTTGGAAAGTACCGGAAAATGAATTCACCAAAGAAAAGAAAGTCACCTTACGAAATCTCTTAAACCATTCCGCCGGCATACATCCTCGAGGAACAGGATCATATAATATAAAGGCAGATATCCCAACACTTACACAGGTATTGAACGGAACTCCTCCTGCTTCAAACGAGCCACTTACCGTAAATAAAGAACCAGAAGAAAGTGTTCGCTTTGCGTACGCCAGCTATGTGCCCATTCAACAAATGATGCTCGATGTTGAGGATAAGACCTTCCCAGAGATCATGCATGAACTTGTATTAGGACCTTTAGAAATGAACAACAGCACGTTCAATCAATCGCTTACAGCAGAGCAATTAACGAAGGTCGCAACAGGTTATTTAAAAGATGGTTCTATAGTTGAAGGTGGAAGGCATATCTATCCGGGAACAGCTTCACATGGGTTATGGACCACTGCCGAGGACTATGCGAAATTCATAACCCATATACAGCAATCAAAAGACCTGAGAGAATCAATGGGTAGACCATATGGCGTGCGAGGTTCCGGGTGGTCGTTCACACTGGGTTTAGGGTTTCAACTTTTAAATAGAAACGATGAAATCTACTTAAGGCATCATGGATGGAATAGAGGTTTTTATGCTGAGATAGTGGCTCATAGAGACAAAGGTTATGGTGTGGTCGTGATGACTAATTCGACTTTTCCGGAATTCAATGCCGAAGTGATACGCTCTGTTGCCCGCACCTATGAATGGGACAACTATGTTCCGGTACATCAAAAGATGCAGATCCAACAATCATGTATAGATGAAATCTCCGGCAGATACCGCGATGATGTCATTATAGAAATCTATCAACAGGACAATCAACTGTTCTATAAAAACATACTTGATGAAAATGGGGTAGAACTCATCAAAGTATCTGATAGTCTTTTTGTCAGAAGAAATTCAGGTCTATTCATTCAGTTTAAACCAGGCTCTGAAAATGGAGCAGTCGATTTACATTATTTGAATCGAAACAATGGTACGTTAGTTTCAACCTTGGTCAAGACAGCCAACGATCAAAAAAGTCCAGTAGAATTTCTGCTTGAAGGTGATTTTGACAAAGCACTTGAAGCATATCGCATGTTACTGCAACAAGACCCAGCACACCCTAATGTCACTGAATATCACATAAATGATATTGCCTATGATTTTTTCCACGGTGATAGAATGGCACTGGCACTGAATACCTTCAAAGTGAATATGATGCTCTATCCAGATAGTTACAAAGTATATGATAGTTATGCAGAAGCCTGTATGAAAGCAGGAGATATCGATCTGGCCATTGAAAATTACTCCAGATCATTGGAATTGAATCCTAAAAATAACAATGCCAGGCATCAACTCAACGAACTACAAAAGATCAAATGAAATTAGCAACCAACTATTAATGAATTAGATATTATGAAAAGTAAAATAGGTTTTCTGCTTTTAACACTTCCTTTTCTAGCTTGTAACGATGGGCAAAAAAAGGATTCTGATACCATGGAAAGTACAAAGCCAAAATATGAAACGTATAACTATTCCGGGTTTACAAAAGAAGAAATATATGGATTCCATAAACGCATTTACGAAGGAGGGAATTGGACCGAATACGGCGACTTGGAGCGGTATTTCTATCTAAACTTTTCCCAAATAAAGAAGCACTCACGGGTACTTAGGTCCGATACTCCAAAAATTCTTAAAGAAACGCCACGTGATGACGTGAAAAATTTTGTGACGCCAACAGATTTAAAAAAAGGAGGCGGACTATCATTAAATGACTATGTACAGCAGGTAGAAGTGAATGGCCTAATTATAATTCATAAAGGCAAGATCGTCTTTGAAGGTTATCCAAGAATGTTCCCAACCGATTTACATGTGAATTTCTTGATCACCCAAGTCTATGTGAGTACGTCAATTGCAATTTTGGAAGATCGAGGTTTAATCGATACGAGTAAACCCATTGACGACTACTTTGATGCGCTGAAAGGGTCAGGCTGGCAGGGTGTTCCCATAATCGATATTCTTTCTATGAGTTCTGGAATTGAACGGGTGCCATTGGAAACGTTTGAGGCAAGTTTTGACCCCATTGAAGATTTGGCGACTGCAAAATCAGCCAGGCCATCGGGCACGGAGTATCAATTTTCGAATGCCGATGCCATGGTACTGACGCTACTTGTTGAGAAAATGAGCGGTCTTGCCTTTGGCGATTTTGTGGAACAGGAAATATGGAGAAAGATAGGGGCCGAACATAGTGCCCTTATGGGAAGCAATACCAATGGAACCGCTCTCGCTTATCTCGACGGTATGTCAACGACACTTCGAGATCTTGCTAGGTTTGGCCTTGCTTTTACACCTAGTGGCAGAAAGAGTCCGAATCCAATAATTTCTGATGCACACTTATCTAAAATACGAGATGTCAACAAAAACCTTCAAAAGACATCACGGCATACGGGGGAAACCATATACAGCAATTACCAGTGGGGTGCCGTCTACGAAGATGGAGATTTTTACAAAGGAGCCCATGGTGGACAAGGGCTGTATATATCACCTTCAAAAGATTTGGTCATTGCCTATTTTGGAACGGCAAATACCAATCGTGAAAGCAATCAACTCAATGTTGTTTCTCGACATCTTTCCAAATCAGGATTGTTTGATATTAAGTGAAATAGCCTAAAAAGAACATATCCGATCAGCGAGATTTAAGTAAACAATTATAAATACTATAAGCAATGAAAAATAAAACAGTACGGCTACTTTTAATTCTTCTTATGGGAACAAATATTGCCATTGCCCAGAACAATGATGTAACTAAATTGGCATCAAATCAAGAAGGATCTTCTTTAGAATTACCCCAAGTTAGGGTAGTCCCAATAAAAGACACAAAAACGGCAAGAAACTATGAACTCTATATAGAGCTGCCCGAAGATTATGCTGAGAACCCAAGTAAAAAATATCCTGTACTTTATTATACAGATGCTAAATGGCATCTTGAAATGCTGTCCGGTGCTACGGAATACATGTTAGAAGATATTATTCTAGTCGGCATTTCTTGGCAATTAGATATTAATGAAGACCTAAAAAATGAAAGAGGAGTGCATGTGAGTAGGTTTCGTGATTACTCGATCAGCGAACACAGCGATCCTGAAATTCAAAAGAAATATCAATTGGGCCAAGCCAATAATCATTTGGATTTTATTCGCAATGATGTCATTGCTTATATTGATAACACCTACCGCACTGACCCAAACAGTCGCACGTATTTTGGATACTCACTGAGTGGTGAATTTGGCGCCTATATACTACTATCGCAGCCTGAAACCTTTAACAATTACATTATTGGTAGTCCAACGGTTAGAGGTGAAGTTGATTACTTAAAGGAACTTAACACTAAGTTCGGCCCCTATGAGGCATCAAATAAAAACTCAAGTTTGAATGCCAATGTTTTTATCGCTTATGGGTCATTAGAAGAAGCGGTTGTTGAACCTATAGAGGCGTTCGTCAAATTGTTGAATGATAGAAGAGATGGTGGTTTGTCCGTATTCAATGAAGTGATCGATGGTAACCATAGTACGGCATTCCCTATGACGGCGGTTCGCAGTGTGGCTTGGCTGTCCTCCCTAATAAACCCTGTTTCAAGCCTTGGCAATGAGATCTCGTTCTGGTCTACGCCACACCTCAATAATGCATTTGTAACTACGACACCTGAAGATAGAAAAGATGGAATAGTTGTTGACACTTTAGCGGTGGATCAGAAGGCCCAAGAGGCAATTCTTCAAGTTTCCCAAGAGATTTTTGATGGAAAATATGGTAATTACGATGCATTGCTCATTTCACATAAGAACAAACTGGTATATGAATCCTATTACAAAAAGGGTCGGATCAATATACCACATGGACAGGCTTCAGCTGTAAAAGGATATACAAGTTTGGTAGTGGGCAGGGCCATTGAAATGGGCTATTTAAGTATGGACGATCTCAACAAGCCTTTGATTCATTTCTTAAAAGACCTAGACCCTACAAAACTTGTAGAAGGCGCAGATAAAATCACACTCCATAAAGCATTGACCATGCAGGGGGGATTGACCATTGATAGGGAAAAATGGAAAGCTATTGAAAACGATTCGGTTCGTTTGAAAGGGCAGGGGCTGGTACAGACCTTATTAGAACGTTCCGAACCTATTACCGATGCGTCCCAAGCCTATTTGTACGGAAACTTTAACCCCATGATGGTGATGACGGTAATCGATGCCGTGGTACCGGGATCGGCCGAGGCCTTTATTAAAACCCAGTTGCTTGATCCCCTTGGTATTACCGATTATGAATGGTCAAAACACGTGAGTGGATTGCCACAAGCCGGATCGCGTGCCAGAATCACATCTCGCGACATGATTAAATTGGGGTACTTGGTACAGAATAAGGGTAAATTGAATGGAGAGCAGTTCATTTCTGCGGCCTATTTGCAAAAAGCCACCAGTGGTATTGTATTACCTGCCATAGATTGGATGCCAAAGAACTATCGCTATGGTTATTTTTGGTACTACACACCGGTAGAAGTAGGCAACAAAACTTATGATATGACCTTGGCCTGGGGCGGTGGTGGCCAGCGTGTGATGGTCGTTGAAGAGCTTGATTTGACCATAGTTATCTCAGGTCATGATAGGGATGATGACAAAATCATGAAACCTATTTTTGATACCGTCGTACCTGCGTTTGTTGAACAATAATACTAATTAAAGAAAAAGTGCGAGGGCTGGTTTACATTATAAGGTGTCGTGTAACGCCAATGAACACCTAAACAGTTTCTTTGTACATATTTCTTAACAATAACGAGACAAATGAAACCTGCACTATGTGTGAATGGATTGTAAACTTAAGAGCTTCGATGTTAATCGAAGCTCTTAAATTGTTAGTGCTGCATTTAGTTATTGACGTAAAAGAAAAGCAATCAAATTCTTGTCAAATGCCATTTTATGTTCTGAATTGGTAAAAAACACATAACCTACGCTTTGTTCCTTATTGAACATATAGCGACAGGTGTGACTGAAATTTTCACCTCCGTGGGAATAATTCGTACCATAGTCCGATGCTTCAACCACAATGCCCAATCCATAGTTGTAACTGGGCTCATCATACGCTGGTTCAGCAGGTGCAATCGATTGTATTTTTAGAAATTCATGATAACTCTTTTCCGATAAGAGTTTATCGGTCATGATTCCAATCAAGAAATTGGCATAGGCCTTGGAATCTGTTTGCAAACTGCCCGCAGCTATGAAATCTGGATTTTTTGCATTGATGGCATAACCACTATTTAATTTGCCTTGGTAATGTCCGTTAGCCCTGTGTTTTTCTATATGATCATTCCATACATAACTACTATGGTTCATATCCAAGGGGTCAAAGACTTCTTTTTTTATCAAATCTTGTAACTCATTCTTTGTTATCCCTTTTAAATGGGCTATGACCAATGCCAGATACTTGTAACCTTCACCAGAATATAAAAATCCGGTTCCTGGGTCAAAATTTATGGTAAGGGCATTGTCAGGATCAAAATATCCTTCATCATTGATAAACCTCCAGTTTGGGAATCCACTGGTATGTGATAATGCCATTCTAGCGGTAATCTTTTTATAACGTTCATCAGAAGCAATATCAGGGTATTCCATATATTGGTAAAGAGGAGCATCCAAATCCAAAAGTCCTTCATCGACCAGTTTCATCACGTAAAAACTGAAGACGGTTTTAGACATAGAAGCTGCATCAAACATTGTGGTGAAATCTACTTTTTCTCTAGTTTCGATATTTTTGACCCCCAAGACATCATGATATATTATTTTATTATCATTGATGAATGCGATAGACAGTCCGGGTATATTTAACGAGTCCATTTGATGCTTTATAAAAGCATCCATTTTGGCCTTGGGAATATGATTTCCGTTAAAAGATCGAATGGCATTCTGATTTAAAGAATGCCTGTCATTTTTTGATCGATGTACTTTCCAATTTTCAAATTGCCGATTTAATAGCGTAACAGCGGGTTTTCCCCCTTTCGGAATTCCTTGAACTGAAAGTCTTAAAATAGCGCCATCCTTCGGGCTATAGACAGAAATGAACGCAGATCTTGCATATTGCATTCCACAACGTTTATCGCCACCGGCGATTTCGCCTGCTCTCAATGCCAACATTAATCGTTCTGCCAATAATTTGTCCTTGGCATTATTGAAAGCTTCAAATGCATTATCAATAACCTTTTCATCCACTAAAATATTCCCCAAAACCGCAAAATCATCGCCTATTTTAGATCCACTCCAATCACTTATTTGCTGTCCTGAAAAAACAAGTGGGGCATTATCGTTATTCAATTGGATCAATCCATATTGCTGGCGCTCAGGTTTGAATTCTTTACTGCTCATAGCTTCAAGAATTGCCTTTAAAGAAGCATCAGATTCCATTAACTCCACACCTTTCATGCGTGCATAATAATTACTTCCGGCCTGAACGACAATAGCTCCTTTTCCTGGTACTATTGAGGCAATTCCTGACACGTCAAAAGTACAAGAAGCTCCTACAATACCAATTTCTCCTGTGGTCCTGTTTACGGCAATAATGGACCAAGTTGCATACGATGGTATAGAAACCAATAGGGTTAATAAAGTAGCACATAACAGGTGCTTAAATTTTGTTTTTTTTTGATGTAACATTGTTTAAAGTATTTGATTAATGAATTAAGATGAAAATGTTATAGGCTGATCCAATTTTTAAATTTGGCCGATTGCCTACTTGATACTTCAAAAGTATCTCCGGTTTTGAACACCAGTTGTAGCTTATTTTTAAAATGAGGGTGAATTTTATCTATATAATCAATATTGACAATTTGCTTTCTATTGATTCTAAAAAACTGCTGCGACGGTAAAACTTCTTCCAACAGATTCAAAGATTTTTTTATCAGAACTGTATTGGTACCATGGTGTATACGGGCATAGTTTTGCACCGATTCCAACAACCATATATCTTGAATTTGAATTAAATGAAAATTCTCTTTGTCTTTGACAAACACTTTTTGATGAATGGACACTGAGGTACGATCCTTATCTTTCTCAGACAGTCGGTTCTTTACTTTTTCAATCGTCTTATTAAAGCGCTCTTGCCGCAGTGGTTTCACAAGATAATCCAGTGCATTCAATTCAAATGCCTTGACCGCATATTGATCATAGGCCGTTGTAAATACTACTTCCGGAACCATTGTCAGCTCTTCTAACAACTGAAGCCCTGATTTTTCAGGCATATGAATATCTAAAAACATAACATCTACATTCAAAGAAGAGATTAAAGCCTTAGCGTCTTCTGCATTGCTGGCTTCACCAACTACTTCAAATTGGGCAAAGGGTTTTAAAGCTCTTTTTACTTCTTGTCTCGCCAGGCGTTCATCATCTATGATTATTGTTCTATATTTTTTGGTCATTCTGTTCTGGGTATTAAAATAGAAGCGACAACCTTCTTTTTGGTTCTTTCCGAAATCGTAAAATCTGCTTTTCCATCAAATTGAAGGTGCAATCTTTCTTTTAAATTTTTAAGCCCAATTCCGTTGCCGTGTTTGGGCATGAACTCTCCTGGGTTCTCTACATCTATTCGAATAAAATCGTTCTTAAGTGAAATGGAAATGTTTATGGCACCTCCGTCAATATATTTATCAACGCCATGTTTTATTGCATTTTCTGCCAATAACTGAATACTGAATTTTGGTATTTTGTTTGTTTCTAAGAGAGGATCCACATCAATGACATACGCCAATCTATTTTCATATCTAATTTTTTCTAACTCAAAGTAGTCCCTTACCAACTGTAACTCTTCTTTAATGATAATAAGTTCATTGTCTTTTTGGTCCAAGGATGAGCGCAGTAGATCAGATAGCAAGTCAATAGATCTTCTAGCCGAAGAAGGGTTTTCTACGACCAAAGATTTGATGGAATTCATACAATTGAACAAGAAGTGTGGATTGAGCTGTGCGCGTAAATTATCCAATTGGGCTTGTTTCGCTGTGGCAACCAATTGCGAATTTAATTTTGATATCTGCAATTCTCTCTTGTGATAGCTATAGAGATGATATGCTAGCAACCAGATGGACATGAGCCGCAATCCAGTAATTAATACGGGGTCCCAATACAATAGGGTTTTAAAAAAACCAAAGTCCTTATTTACATTGTGGTTCCAGAAAAGAAAATATTTTATGTTGGCTAAAATCATAAAACTGAATGCAAGAAGCATTGCAGACAATATCAATATCAAAAGTAATTTAGAAATCGTTATTGCCCCCCAGTTATATTTAACGGCGAGCATCCTATAGATATGGGTTAGGCCTATACAAATTAAGACATCCAAGACATAATTGAGCGTAGCTAGTAAAATAGGGGCATTGTGCTCGTATAAACTTACATACAACCAATACAAAGAAACCAATGCCCAACCAATAATTTGGCATTTCCAATAAAGTGATATTCTATTTTGCACCCCCATATTTCTTATGAATTAATCTATTATTAACCCATATTCAAAACAAATTTCCATAAACGTAATAAATCGGGGATAAACGCGATGAAATAACATTATTGTTTTTCAGAACCAATCAGCTGTGCAGCAACTATAACTGAATTACGTCAAATATCGGTAGGAGGGAAGGGTTGTAAGTTTAGAATGATTTCAACTACTTTTTCACTTTGTTTTTTAAGTTTTCAAAATCATTGGGCACTTTTCTTTTTCTTGCGCAATGAAACTTTATAGTCATCAATGGTTCCCTGTATCTTTAAATTGAGGAACTTGGTCTTTCTGTTGGGGTCGACCTCAACGATTTTATCTACTTGGTCTTGGGCAACAACGGTATCCTTTTTACTGCCGAACAGTTTTTGCCAAGCGGCCTTTCTAACGGTTTTCCATGGTATCCGTAAGTAATAATCAATATTTTGATCGCTATCGTGCGTTCCTGATAATTCCATATGACCGATGGTCGATTCAATGGTCATAGCCGGAATACTGATTTTCCCTTGGTCAATGGCCAAACTATTTTGTAGTGTGTCAAACCGAATGTTGCGCAGGTTTTTATCCCCCATATAATCTGATAGCGCCAACATGGGGTCATAATTCTTTAGTTTTCCGTTTAGCACCTTTACGTCCATTTCAATGGAAGACTGGTCCAAATCGGGCACCATATCTGGGTACACCCTGATTTTACCGCTAATTCTAGAGCTAAGTTTTCCCTGTAAATTTTCTGAAACAAGGTGGTCTTGTCCAAAATTTTCAAATTTGAACAGCAATTTTTCCAGATCAACATCGGTCATCACCAAATCAGGCTGCATATAAATGTGTTTTGGGTCACTACCATTAAAATATCCGTTTAAACGAATGTTTCCGCCTGCGGCATCCATGGTAAGCGTGTCTATATAAATATAGTGATCAGGTGTCGTTCTTAAATCTGCCTTGATGTTTTGAAGATCTATCCTATGATAAATGAAATGGGCAATATCGGCTTTAAAACGCATATTGGTAAAGGGCAGTTCATAGATATTGAAGGCGGCGGCATGTGCTGTCACATCTTCGGTTGTGGATGCTGCTGCTTCAGTTGGTAGTGAAGGACTTAGATTAAAATCAAACAGCGCATCGTAATCTATATAATCTGCAGTGACCGCTAGGTAATTATCACGTGTTTTTACCGACTCGTCTTCCCCTAAATAGTAATTGAGATCAATATTAAAACTGGTCGACCCAATTTCGCCATGAAAATCATTGATTGTAATATGGTCGTCACCATAACGAATGTTCCCCTTAAAGTCATGAAAACGTTGCGGATGTAGTTCCATCTTTGTGTTAAGCTTGTCAAGGGCAATCGCAACGGACTGTAACGAAGCATCGGTGTACTGCATTTTTGAGGTAAAATGCAGGGCCAAATCATCAAAAATTTCATGTCGGTATTCTTCCGGCACGTAATTCTCACCCTTGTAAGCGAAAACATCTTCCAGCCGTAATTTTTTTGAGGTAAGGTTAACATCAAGCGCTATGGTCCCATTACGTTCGGGTTGCATTAAAAAGGCATAATCATGCACCAATCCGTCAAAATGAAAATCACTATCGTCAATATGGCCCGTAAAATCCGCTATTTTTAAGTCCTTATCATCAATCAAAATATCGGCATGAAAATCATGTAAACGGTGCGGATAGTGCTTTAGCTCTGCATAGAGGCTATCGATAAAAAATTCCCCTTTGGGTAAGTGTTCAGCTTCGGTAAAGTCTTTGGCAGCGCCAACAAAAGAAAGTCCAAGGCTGAGATTTTTGACCTGTTCATCAAACCCGGTCTGGGTAGTGTCCTGTGCTGTAAACCCTGTCAATTCTGCAATATCCAAGTAGTTTGAAGTGATATCTAAATGGGCCGCTACAGGAATGTTGGTATGGTGCACAATAGACGGTAGGTCTGACAGAAAACCATTGATAGCGATATCTGAATTGCCCATTAATAGCTCAAATTGTTTGAGGGTAGCCGCTTTACCATTCATTTGAAGGTCTACATTTAGGCTGTCCACGGGAACCGGAAGACCATCTGCTTCTAGGTGCAAATTCTCTACTTTCAGCGCGGCATAGTAGGCCTGGTTGAGTTGCTGCAGTGCCATTGTGGGGTGGTCGATATCGACGATATCATGAAAATTTAGTTGTAGTTTAATATTCCCCGAGGCGTGCTGTACCTGTTGCAGTTCAAAGAAGTCCGCAATGAAATCTAGGTTAAAGTCGGCATCAATCTGCATATCCACTTCCGGAGATTCAAAATTCTTCACAAAAAGAGCCCCTTTAAACACACCCTTTTCCAAAGAGGCCGTCATATCGGTCAACGAAAATTCCATGGTGCTGGCATCTCTGTTTGCTCCGTTGCTAAAATGGCCCCGAAAGCCCATATTGTCTATTTTTTTGGCACTGCTCGTATGCTCTAAAAATGCTTTTCCAGCACCAAATTCGGCATTGATGGCAGGCCTATTGCCTTTATTGGCAGGACCTTTGATAGTGGCATTGAAATAGATCTCACCGGCATTTTTGTATTTCTCCAAAACCGGAATCACCTCTGCAGGAGCAAATGCAATAAGCATATCAAAATTGGGTTTGGTACCCTTTATGGCCAAGTCAAGGTCGACATCGTTCTTGGTATCAATAGATCCCCCCAGCTCAAAATCACCGTTTTCCATGGCAATTCCTGAGGGTGCAATATGTAGTATTCCGGTGGATTCATGGAATACCAGGTCGGTGTGTATTTCAAAGTGCTTTTTACGGATAAAAGTAGTGTCACCGTCTTTGATCACATTCAGTTCCAATTCGGTATCAATGTGCCCGGCGATGCTACCGTCGCTGATGCTGAAGCCCCCTTTGCCTTCATAAATGAACTTTTCAACATCGGTATTTGTGGCCTCATCAAGGGTATGGATATCCAAGTCTTTTAACCGGATCTTTTTTAAGTGAATATTGGTAGTGGCCGCACCATCATCAGTGGTCGTGGCCAGCGAATTTTGGATGTTTAAGGTATTGTCTTCGTGAATGACAATATTAAAAAGGCCGTCTTCTATCAATAGGGAGTGGATGTCGTAGTTTCCGCCGACCAGATCCCAAAGGTTGAAACCCACATAAATGTCCTTGACATCCATGATCAGGGGGGCATTGACCGCTTTGGTCTCAAATATTTGAACATCATAAACTTTGATGGAGAGGTCGGGAAAATTACCAAATAGGGACAGGTTGCTATGGCCTACAGTAATACGGCCTTTGTGCTCTTGGTTGAGTAGGGCAATCTCTCCTTTTATGATTTCAGCTTGGTTGCTTTGCACATAAAGCAAAACAATTCCTGTAAATACGATTGGGAGCAAGATGATTGCCAATATGATCCATTTCCAGCGTTTTTTGAGCCTCAAAGCAGTTTCATTTAGTTAGCAGTGCTAGTGCCTTTTAAAAGTAACGAATTCGAAGGCTATCGTATTGTTTAGGTCAAAACTTCATTGGTGTAAAAATTCCCTTTTCAACAAAATATACAAACTACTTTTTTAAGGCCCGAAAGGGTAGGGGAATGCCTCAAAGCCGTCATTGTTGATAAAAACTGCTTAAAACGCCTTGAAATTGCAGAAAAACCCTAGAATTTTTAAGGTTTTTGTGTAACGGATTTTGGTAGTCATTTTCTATATTGAAGGACTCCAAAGTGCTGACTTCCTACGACTTACTTCCCCCAGAAAATACCCATTTGTGGGTATCTGAACTATGAATCAAAATATGAAATTTTGAGGTAAACCATTTTTCTTGTTGAACTAAATAAATTGATATGCCATTTACACTTATTAAAGGAGAGTTTGTACCTGAAGCTGGAAAACCAGATGGAGATTCCATGAGATTTAGACCAATTGATCCCACACCATTGTTTATGTTGAAACGAAAGGGACGACCACCAAAGATCAATCAAACGAACGGAACGATCCAACTTAGGTTTGAAGGAATTGATACCATGGAGTCTAAGGCTGCCGACCCATTTTCTTCAGACGCCACAAAAAGTAATCTAGCACTTTGTGGCGTGCCCGACGGAACTGGAACCGCACCTGGGTATATTTTGACCAACCAAATAGGACCTAACGGCAGGCCCATTGCCTTTGTTTACGCTGGTACCAATACAGCAGCAGATGGAGCCAGTATTTTTTTGGAAGGTGAACAACTAAAGGAAAGTGTCAATTACAAACAACTTGAATTGGGGCACGCCTATCCTTTGTATTACGACACGCTGTTTTTTTCGTTACGCCAAGTACTGACCGAAGCTGTTACAAAAGCTAGAAGCTCAAATCTAAATGTATGGGGAGCAGATCTCACCAACTCAGGCGCTAATTATTCAGGACCAGATTCGTTATTGACGATGCCGCCTATTTTTCCAAAGTTATGGAGAAGGCTTGATAAGTACAGTAGAGATTCAGATACAATGAATCCCAATAGCTTAGCCGAATTTGAGGAGTATATGGAATCGATACGGGAAGAGCGGGTTTTTATTCTATCGGAATCTAATGCAACAGGGTTTGATGATATTATTGAGGTTTCCGGTAATGAAATTGAATTGGAGTATTTACCCGAGGATATTGTTGTGGTATCTGTTTGATCATTGATTGCTATCCGTTGATGAGAACATCATATAAAGGATTTTCAACACTAATTTTCGTATTAGATTACGCCAAACCATTGACTTCATACGACTTATCTCCCCCGTGAAAATACCCTCTTGTGGGTATTGAATTAGTATTTTAAAATCTGAATATTTCAATCAAAACCAAAAATCATGAAAAAAGTATTTTACACATTAATTGTTTTACTTACGTTTTCTTTCGCACAATCTCAATCGGATGTAACACCAGATGTATTGAACGATTCTACGGTGGCATCAACATATCATAATACAAAAAGCAAGTTCTTGTTTTATGGTTTTAAAGGAAACGAGAATAGAAGAGATTTCATAAGAAGAGTCAACAGAGACCTAGAACTAAGAAGTCGTAGATATGGTCAATTTGCCGTGCAGTTTGAACATGTAAGCAGGGAAGACGGCTTTCCTTCAAGAGGCATGCTTGTACTTGTGAACAGAAAAATATTTGCAGTGAAGAAAGTGCAATTAAAAGACTGAGTACTTTTTTAGAAGCTAGGAGGGTAGGAGAATCTACAATCACAATTGTTAATAAAAACTGCCAAAAACACCCTGAAATAGTAGAAAAACCCTAGAATTTATAAGGTTTTTGTATAGTCAATTTTAACATTCTATGTCTATATTGGAATACTCCAAAATTACTTCCTTTCCTTCTTCTGTATTTCCCCCAGAAATACTCATAAATGGGTATTTCCTTAAAAAAAACTACATGATAGTTTTAAAACCATTTAACTAAATCACCATTATGAAAATGAAATTAGTATTTACAGTTGTTTTTTGCCTTTTGGCTTTTAATGCAATCTTTAGCCAAAACTCTGAAATAAGAATAATTGATAATGAGCAGAATTTATTTATAAGTCTTAATGGGGAGGACACCAGTGTTTTTGTAGATACCGAAGTGCCAAGCGATATTTCACTACTCAAAAAAGTATATAAGTTCCCTGCAAAAAAAAATCACCTAAATGTGTATGTTGAATGGCTAAATCCATTAAAGTATAATATCATACTTAAAGATTCAACTTATAAAAATCAAGATGATTTGGCCGTTCGAAAATATATTGAACAACTTCGAGAACTGTATGGGAAACCCGATGCACCCGGTATTTCATCACCAACTAAAGAAACAGCTGATTGTAACATTGCTTTTCAAAGTATTTTTCTGCTCGAATTCATCGCTGATTTAGGCAAAAAAATTAACCCAGGTTCATCAGAAATATGCGCTTTAGCAAAAGAGCTTCAAAAAATAGAAGCACTTGAAATCAAAGGAAAAACAAGGGCCATAGAAAAACTGATAGAAGAAGCTTTTAATCTGTCAAAATATAGTTCTCTAGAAGATTTAGAAGAAAGAAGTACAACAATAAAAAATGGATTTGACAAAGCCAATGCTGAATTCATGATCTTCACCCAAAAAGTAAAAGAAGGCGCAGAAATATTTACTACATCATCTGATCAATACTTGAAAAAGCTTGTGATAAAATTCCTAGACGAACAAAAAACTGATTGGGAAAAGGCTGAAAAAAGGCTTGACTTGTTATTCAATTATCTTAAGACTGTTAGAGATTTAAAACCAACTGTAAAAGCCAACAATACAGATTATTTTCTTTTAAGCCATCTCAATTTTAAAGATGACGATGAAGTAATGGCCAGACTTACCCAGAAAAAAAACAAGTTTAATGAAGAGGACTACTCTTTGGTAGAAGATGCGACTTTATTTGAAGAAAAATTCATTATTAATAAATATGATTTCATAAAACCAAAGGTGGCGACTGGCGTTTTTTATGGAAGTACAAACTTGAATTCTTTCGGTGTTGCAACCAATGACAATGGGGATTTTATTGTGTCAGAAGAGGTGATACAAAGAAACCAAGTAGTTACTGCTTTGTTTTTGAATCTTAACCTGGATTTAAATTCAAGGTTTTTGGCTCCATTGATTCAAATTGGAATTGATCCTACTAAGGATAATCCGTTTTTACTTTTAGGAGGAGGTTTTTCTATACCTACTGGAAATTTTGCAATTTCCGGTGGCCCCATTTGGACTTGGGATGCAAAATTAAAAAGCTTATCGGTTGGAGATGAAGTAGAATCTACAAGTCAAGTTGAAGACGATGTAGAATTTAATTTTGACGTAGAACCAAAAGGCTTTTATATAGGGTTACTTTATAATTTCTAATAAATGAAAAAAATCATATTTGTTTCGATTACGTTTTTTATTTCATTCTATACTTATGACTCATTTGGACAAGCTGAATTTAGCTCAGGAGTAAAATTGCTTTCCAAAGAACAATCAAGAAAGATCCCTTTGCTAAGGATTAAACCAAGAGGAATTCTGGAACTACCAGAGAGAGTAGATTTGAGTTCGTATTTTCCAAAACCAGGAGACCAGGGCCGACTAAATAGTTGTACAGCTTGGGCTACAGGGTATGCTCTTAAAAGTTTTCAAGAGCGAAGAGAACTAAGAAATTATTCTCTTGAATTTAGCCCCAGTTTTATTTACAATCAAATCTATCCAGAAGAGACTTGCAGCGATGGTGTTTATATAGAAGATGCGTTAAATTTTTTAAGCAATAATGGCTGCTCATTACTCTATGAATTTCCCTATGACGAAGACTGTGCTAAAAAACCGAATGAAAATGTAATAAAGAGGGCAAAGACTTATAAAATCTTAAGTTACCAAAAAGTCTTAGACAAGGTTGGATATTTTCAAGATTTAAACATAAGTGAAACAAAGAAATTCTTAGTCGATAGCATACCTATAGTGATGGCTCTTCAATTAGACAAGGAAGCCTGGAAAAACACCTATGGAAATCGTTCTGACGTGAATAGTCCGTTTGTTTGGAACTTATACAGAGGTAATTGCGATGCTTGTTATCACGCAATGGTATGTGTCGGTTACGATGAAAAAATTGGAGCTCTGAAATTTATGGACTCACGTGGTGTAGATAGAGGGAATAATGGTTTTATGTGGATATCCTATGAAGTTGCAAAAAGGGCAGCAAAAGTAGGATATATTGCTACTGATATGGTAAATGGAGCCACTGATTTTCTTGTAAATGATTTCGAACCCAGTAATAAAATTGTCGAATCTTTTGATGATGAAAAACAAAGAAAGGAATATTCTGTAGTTCTCAGGAATGGAAGGTACTACGCGGTTGGTAATAATGTAAAGTTAGGTGCAGCCGCCCTAGATAATTCGAATGACATCGCTTATGTTAGGTTATTTGAAGAATCTTCGGCAAGAACAAGTAATTTAGGTCTTTATAAACTAAGTAAGGATTATGATTACTCGGTGTTATATTATGATCAAGAAATAAATATTGAGTTTCAAGATGTAAAGAATTTTATTAGTCCAAGAGCTGAATTTAAAATAAGTACAACCAAGATTATCGAATCAAATGAGGAATAAATTTCTTGAAACAACAAATTTTTATTCATAATAGAATCTTAGTTTTTATCATAATTGTTTAGGCTCCAAAATATATTTATACGATATATACCTCTCTCCAAAAACTTTAATTTATAGTATGAGCAGATTTAGCAGTGTCTTTAACATAAACCTCCATCAATTCGAATTAGATTTTGTAGATATCCCTTTAGACACAGATATAAGAGTTACAATGGATCCTAAAATATAGGGACTGAGCCGTACATTGTTTCCAAAATTATCTACGTGACAAAAGAAATTAGCCAGTGGCTGATTGCTTTTGGTGGCGGGTTGGAGTGTTGGAGTTAACATCTAGATAATTAATGCCAGCGCACCGTCTCGCTCAAAATTCTAAAGATTCTTAATCTTCAGAATTTCTGCCGTATTTTACATAATGTTAGGAATACGTTCAAAAAAACTTCAAACAAGACGTGAGGTTAGCAAGGGCTAAGAAATTATCTCGCTATGCCAGCCGCATTAACTCGCACAAAACTTCAAACGTCTACTAGACCTTTAAAATTGATGTCGTGGCGCTGGCCAAGTGCTGAGAATGACATATAAAAGAAAATGTGAAGACATTTTACTTTTATCAAAGCCATAAGCGTTGGCTGTGCGGCAATTTGACATAACCCGTGACAAAAGAAATTAGCCAGTGGCTGATTGCTTTTGGTGGCGAGATGAAGCGCTGGCGGACATATGTTTTAATTTGTGATGTTACTATACTGTAATTTCCTTGACATAATTCTCGTCGTTATAATACAGCAAGCTGTACCTATAACTGAATTATGTGCAAATAGCTGTAAAACCGCTATTACGTAAATTACCATAAGTGTACTATAATGTACCGCGTTATGTAACTTGAGCTTTGGTAAAAGCGAAAGTTTACCTAGAACTTCCTGAAAAATTCCTACTAAAAACTTCTGTAAAAAGGTAATGGAATACTGTTTTGCCGAACCCGCGGAGTGGGGGAGGTGGAAGTGTATGAAATGGAATGATGGACTAATTACCCTTCTTACTGTTTAAGTAAATCTCCATAACCGCCTCTTTGAGTTCCATGAGAACATGACAGCAATTTTGACGCTCCAGTTCTGAAAAGGTATCCCAAGGAAGAAAATGAAACATAAAAATGGTTTTGTCTAAACTGTTAGTAAATGAAAGAAGGTCTCCTTCATGGCATTTTTCTATATAGCTTAAGATAGGGGATAGGTCAAGTTTTTTGGGATTCATAAAGTTGGTTATTTGATTGTTGAAAAAACTAAAACTTCGTTATTAAATATCGTTTAACTACTAAAAGATTATTTAAAACTATATTAATATGATTTAAAACAGTTCAATTTGCTCGTTTAAAGTTATGAATAAAATGCAAATAAGAAAACTAAGTTTGTGTAAAATGCTATGCATTTAACGTAAAACGATTCAAATGAGCACTAAAAAGCCAATTAACAGGATTCGAGTTGTTCTTGCCGAACAGGACAGAACTAACAAATGGCTTGCCGAAAGGGTAGGGAAGAGCAGAACTACGGTTTCCCGATGGTGCACAAATGACATGCAACCTTCGCTCGAAACTTTGCGAGAAATAGCAGAAGCTCTGGGTGTAGATATTCGAGAGCTTTTGGTTTCTACAAAGGATGCGTGATTTTAATAATGAACATTTCGTGTATGAAACGGATTGTTAAATTCTCTGCTTGAATTGTGAGGAGTTTGGTAACATATTGATTATATTCAAGGTCAATTAGCTTAAAACCAAGCATTCCAAATGTCAGATATTAATAAGATTATTAGGGTATTAGATTTATCCAAGTCCGATGCTCGAGATGGTACGTTAGATGGTATTATAAAATATATAATATATAATTCCGGAGCAGAAGGAATTGAAACTAAAGATATAGCAAAAGAAATTGCAAAAGAATTAACCTTAGAAGTACATGGTCAAGATATTACTGATAGTCTGAACAGGCTCAATGATGAAAATATAATTAACAAAACTGATAAAGGAAACTTAAAGTTAATTTTAGATGAAGAGCTAAAGCTTAAACAACAAGCTTTAGATATCGAACAAAGTAGAAAGGCAAGATTTGCTTTATTTCAAGAACATATTGAAAGAATTGCAACGGAAATTGATTATGCAATTGTAGAAGATGAGATTGCCCATTTATGGGAAGTATTTAGGACTTTCATCTATGAATGCTATCTGACACATGGAAAAAATGCAATCTCAAGTTTGACCAGTAGTGAGGTAGAGTATGAGGATAGTGTAAAATTATTGGTTAAGAAATACCAAAAAGAAACTAAAAATAAAAAGCTTTCGAAAATCCTGTCAAAATACATCAAAATATATCCTGATGTAATTGACACTAACATATTGAAGTATTTAACAGATTTAGCCAATAAAACAGAAGCGTTTTATTCACTTGGCTTGTCTCAAGACGAGTATAAGAAGTTATACGATGAATTACAATTTGATTGGATCGTCTTTGTTGACACCAATTTTATTTACTCAATTTTAAACTTACATAATCACCCAGAAAACCAAGCTGCAAAATTTTTGCTAGAACTAGGTACAGAACTAGGGATAAAATTTAAATATATAACTAAGACATACAATGAATTAAATCATAAGAAAGCAGATTTTGAAAAGTATCTAGAGAAAGATTTGCAGCCCAGTCAAATTAAAGCTCTTCTCCAGTCGAGCAAACTAGATAGCTTTGCGCAAAGTTATTATGAAAAACTTATTGAGGATAAGGAAAATACGCCGCATCCAAGTGATATTATTACACATTCTCAGAATAGTATGAAGGAGAAAAGTCTTGTCATTTATAATTCTAAATTTGAAAGACTTGTTCAAAGTGAAGAATATTTAAAAGATCAAGAAAGCAAGTATAACTCTTATTTTGAGTTGTTGGATGAAGCTAGACAGGAAAAAGGTCTCAGAAGAAAAGGACAAAAGGATCCTCTTCAAATTCAACATGATGTGTTTCTCCGAGAAGCTATTCTAAGCTTAAGAAAGGTGGATGCTACTTCAATGAATAGCGCTAAATATTTCGGGGTTACTCTAGATAAAATTCTAATAAAATTTGATGCTCATCAATTAAGAAAAAAAGCAATTGGTGTGATTATCCCGACTTTTTTCAAACCTTCAATTTTATTGAAAAAATTATTGAGGCAAGCTCCCTTGAAAACTAAAGAAAACTACCTTAGAGCGTTTGTAAGTACGATTTCAACCCCTGCTATTGATGACAATACCTATGTTTCCCGAGTTGCAATAAGAAGTTTAAAGTATTTCCACAACCTGGGAATAGACAATGAAAAATTAATAATAGGTTGTCTTAAAGATGAGCTATTCCTGAAAAATTTTGAACAAAAAGAAGATAATGTTGTTGAGTTAAATGATTTTGTTGAGTCAGAAATTAATAAGCAAATTACGATTCAGACGGATCATATGAAAAGTTTGGAGGATGAAATCAAAAAGAAAAGTAAAAGACTAGATAAGGCAAGTGAATTATCAAGCATAACTGCAACAGAAAATGAAGAGTTAAATAAAAAAGCAAATGAACTTAAAGAAAGATTAAAGTTATATGAGAAAGAATTAAAAAAAATAAAGACAAAAACGGAAAAAGTGGGTTCAGCAGCCAACACTTTACAATTCAGTATTTACGATGAACAGCAAAAAATTGCTGAGGACAAAAAAAATGAAACCCTTATTGATACTGTTGTTCAGGCAAAATTGAAAGAAAGAAATCAAATTGGAGCTCTATACATTTTAATAGCAATAATTTTGTTCCTTCCCATAATTATGATTTTCTTATTCAAGGAAAATGAATGGAATTTTATGACTTCATTAGTAAATGAAATTAATCAACTTGATGATTTTAGAAAGAATACCTGCTACACTCTTTTAACCTTATTCTTCGGATTTGTTGAATTTATAGTAGTCAAGAAAATATTGAAAATTTTCAATAAAGATGAAAAGGATCAATATATCAAAAAGCTTAAGAGTAAATATTGATTAAATCTAACCGAAAAGAAAAAGGGGTTTATTTAAAGTTGGAGTGAAGAAAATGCGGGCCGGCGTTGAGGTGAATTTGTGGCTTGACATAAAGAGCCATTGCCCTGGGCTTTGTGTGGGGCGCATAGCGCCAAAATAGCGAAGCTATAAGACACAAAGAGAGCGCGGAAGCATATTTTCTTCTTGATTTTTTGTTTCTTTTTTATCAAGAAAAAAGAAAGGAGACAACAACGCAAACACCATTTCTATTTTACATAATATTTAAGTGCCAAAGAAAAATAGTTGAATCAGAGGAGGATGTTAGCAAGTGCTTAGAAATTTACTCGTAGAGAAATTTTAAGCTTTTGCGACAAGTTGACGAGAAGTTCCTGAAATTTTTCTTTTCCAATTTTTCAATTAAACCAAAGGTTTCAATAAAAACGAAAAGCTGAGCTTTTAATGGCGCTGGCCAAGTGGCTGAGAATTGCGTATAAAAATAAATGCATGGGCATTTACTTTTTATGAAAGCAATGTGCTGTTGGCCGAGCGGCTATTTTACATAGCGACTGATTATAGATACAAATGAATGGATGCGGCGTAGCCGACCGCTTAAAGAAAAGTTTCATGACCCTGTTGGAATTCGCTAAAGGACGCAAACACGAGGGATATTTTACATAATGAGGAATTATAGCTATCGAATGCCAACCGCTAAAAACAATACAAAAGCATTTGTACTATAATTTATATTATGTAAAATAGAATATTTCAAAACACCCCTTATGCCATAGTTTCTCTTCCTCCTTGATTTCTTTTAAAACGAATCCAAAAATACTTTTGGTGCAATACTGATCATTGTCATTTCAGCAGCTCTTTCCAAAATATACTTTTGCCCTTCAACTTTATTCATATGGCTGACATACAACCCAAAACAAAACCATTCTATTGGGTCCATATCATCCTAATCGTATTAACCCTTCAAAGCTGTACCATGGTCAAAGTTAGCGTGAGCGATCAACGAAATCCCATTCCCCAAACCTTAAAACTCAATGAAATTTTGACAATTACCACTTGGGGTGCTATCAAAGTCAATACATCAGATTTTTTTCCTTCAAGTTTTCAAATTGTATGTAACGGACATGTAAGCTATATCGATCCTGTTGAAGTAGACCCCTCTGAAAAGGCTGATGTTATCTATATCACCCATGCCCATCCGGATCATTACTCCCCCAGCACTATTGCAAACCTTGCAAAGCCTGAAACGCAGTTTATATGTGCCAAAGGGGTTGCCAAAAAACTCTTGAAACAGGGTTATAACGTGACTGCGGTGGTTCCTGGAGACGTTATTGAACTCAATGGCACTCACATTGAAGCCGTACCGGCCTATAATACTAAAACCGTATTTCTCTGGTTCAAGGCACACCCCAAATCAAAGCAAAATGTGGGCTTTATACTCGATTTTGGCCAGGGGCTACGCCTCTACCATGCCGGTGATACCGACGCTATCCCTGAAATGAACAAGATCAGGGACATCAGCGTTGCCCTAGTGCCCATTGGTGGTGATAACCTGACGATGAATATTGACGAAGCGGCCCAAATAGTCAATGGCATACAGCCTGAACAGGTCATTCCCATGCACTATGAACTCGGTAACAAAGCTGACCTCACAAAGTTCAAAACCCTAGTGGAGGATGGCATAAAAGTCACTACTTTAGACTAAATCTTTACCTCAAATTTTACAAATAACATGACACTTGCCCAATTAGGCTATACAAACGATTTAGAAGCATATCGAAAAACCCACCAGCTCAATGCCTTTGATGTGGGTCGCGTTATCGCCGAACATAAGGATCGCTATGTGGTCCGAACACCTACCGCAGTATTTGACGCCGAACTTATCGGTAACCTGCGGTTCACTGCCGAAAATCGTTATGACCTCCCTGCTGTTGGCGATTGGGTGGCCATTTCGGCATATGATGAAGACAAGGCCTTGATCCATGCAGTCTACCCCAGACATTCCCTACTGGAACGAAAAGCCGTCGGTACTTCCGGACACATACAGCTCATCGCCACCAATATTGATTACGGACTTATCGTACAGTCGGTAAACCGTGATTTTAATAGCAACCGGATTGAGCGGTATTTGGCCATCTGCCATGCATCTAAGGTAGTGCCCATTATCGTGCTCAGTAAAGTCGACCTAGTCGATAAAACGACCTTAGAAACCTTGTTGCAAGACTTGAAGAAAAGGTTTAAAGATATTCGTGTATTGCCCCTAAGCAATACCACTGCTATCGGACTCGAAGCACTAGAGGCTTCGATCATCGCCGGAAAAACCTATTGCCTATTGGGCTCCTCTGGTGTGGGCAAGTCTACCCTATTGAACAAACTGATGGGCCAGACCATTATGGAGACCGGGGCCATAAGCCAACCCATTGATAGAGGACGACACATCACCAGTCATCGTGAACTGGTCGTTTTACAAAACGGGGGAATCCTGATCGATAACCCCGGTATGCGCGAAGTGGGTATTACGGCTTCCGAATCGGGATTTGAAACTACCTTTGAAGACATTTTAAAGCTAGCGGACGATTGTAAGTTTCGAAACTGCACCCACACCACGGAAAAGGGCTGCGCCATACTCCAAGCCTTGGAAGACGGTGTCATTGACCAAGCTTCGTATCAAAACTATTTGAAAATGGAGCGTGAAAAAGCACATTTTGAGTCCTCGGTTGCAGAACGGCGTAAAAAAGACAAGGACTTCGGAAAAATGATCAAGCATTTTAAGAACAAAAAAGGAAGATCGGTCTGAATGCTTTTAACTGCCCTTCCCACGCTTATCCAAGCTAGTGTATTCTGAGGGCGAACATCCAAAATACTGCTTAAAACAGGTCGAAAAATAGGCTGGTTGGTTGAATCCGACGGTATAGCCCACCTCCGAAATGTTGACCCCGCCATCTTTTAATAACTGAGCTGCCATTTTCAGACGCTGGTTTCTGATAAACTCCGTGGTCGAAAAACCTGTCAGGGCCTTTAACTTGCGGTGCAAATGCATACGGCTCAGTCCGATTTCATCTGAAAACAAGGTCGCCCCAAAATCAGGATTTGTCAAATGTTCGTCCAGTATGTCCTGTATACGCTGCAAGAGCTGGGCGTCAATTGAGGTAAGTTCCACCTCATTGGGTTTTAAAAATACCTGTTGGCTGAACTTCTGTTGAATGACAGCCCTTGAGGCAATCAATTTTTCAATGACCACCCGCAGTTTTTCTTCTTTGAAAGGCTTGATCATATAGGCATCTGCCCCGGTCTTCAGCCCCATCAGTTCATCTTCTTCAGCAGATTTTGCAGTAAGCAGTATCACCGGAATGTGTGAGGTGCGCTCATCGGTTTTTAAGTGGTTACAGAGGTAAATTCCGTCTTCAACGGGCATCATCACATCAGAGATCACCAAATCGGGAATGGTCTCGAAGGCGACGCCTACCCCCGCTTCTCCATTTTCAGCTTCCAATATGCGATAGTCGTTTTTAAACAACGATCTTATAAAAAGGCGAATCTCCTCATTATCATCGACAACCAATAAAACAGGTTGTGCATCGTCTTCAATTTCCTCTGGCTCCCTATGGTCTTCAGACGGTATTTCAAGCACTTCTTTAGGTGGTTTTTTGGGGATATCGACCACACTTTGGGCCAGGTCAAAGGCTTCTTTTGAGAAGGCGTTTTTGGCAATGGGCAGGGTGACCGTAAACCGCACCGTATCGGCATCGGGCTTATCGGCCGTTACGCTACCTTGATTGAGGTGGCAGAGCTCTTTGATCAATGATAGCCCGATACCGAAGCCCTGATTGATGGCATCGTTCTGATAGAACCTATCGAACAATAGCGGCAGCTCTTTTTCGGTCAGGGTGTTGTTAGCATTGCAAACGCTTATGGTGACCTGATCTTTGGTGGTTGTCGCGATAAACGCTATTTGCCCCTTCGCACTATTGTATTTTATTGCGTTCGATAGCAGATTGCCCACGATCTTTTCTACCAGATCCTTATCGAACCAGGCTTCATGACCGGCATTGATGGTGGCTTCAAAACCAAGGCCCTTTCGTGAAGCTTGGTAGTGAAAGGGTTCCACAAGATGCTCAAGGTACAGCCCCAGATTACCTTGGGCCAGTTTTAACCTACGCCTCCCCGCCTCTATTTTTGAAAGGTCCAACAGTTGGTCGACCAAATTCAAGAGTCGATTGGCATTGCGTTGGATCAGCCCCAGATCGGTCTTATCGTCTTGGGTCAGTTTAGCTTTGGACAGTTGGTGGGCCACAGGCCCCGAAATTAAGGTCAACGGCGTCCGGAACTCGTGTGAGATATTGGCAAAAAAACGTGATTTGGCCGCTTCAAGCTGTCGCAATTTGTCATTGGTACGTTTCTTATTCCTGAAAAGAATATAAAGCGCGATTACGGCCAGGGCCAATATCAAGATTCCCGCGATAAAAAGACTGCGCTGGTTTTTTGATTTTTGTTCTTGCAGGGCCGCCTGCGACATCAGTAGTTGTATCTCTTGCTCTTTCTTTTCCGTTTCATACTTTTTGTTGAGTTCTTCTACGACCAAATGATTTTGTTGGCTTCGGATGCTATCGGCAAGAACCTCTCGGATCTCATAGGCTTCGGCCATGCCCTTGTAGTCTTTTGCCCCCTTGTACGCCAATATCAAGCCCTTATAGGCCTGCAACACATTAAGTCCTTCTGATTTGTTGTTTTCAAGTCGGTCATTGATGTCAAGGGTTTTTTTATAGTTCTCGATCGCTTTTTTATACTCCCCTTTTGCCGTGTACAGATTACCAAGCGCGGTGTAGTTCGTGGCCAAAAATGTTATTCGTTTTGTTTCTTCAGAAAGTGAATTGCTCTTTAAAAGGTATTGCTCTGCCTCATCGATATCTTCTTCAACGTAGCAACTGCCCAAACGCATATAGATTTCGGCCAGCATGTTGACATCTTGATATTCTTCATAAAAGGCCTTGGCTTTTAACAAGTGTTTTATTGACGATTGGCAATCGCCCTGTAGCTCATAATGGATGCCCAAGGCCATTTCGCCATAGCTCACGCCCTCGGCATGTCCTAATTTTTGATAGACATCAATGCTTTTATGAAAGTAATCGATGGCCAAGGTATCCCTAAGTTCTGAATAGATGAGGCCGATATTGGAATAGGCCGCTGCCAGCGACTTGTCCAAACTGTTGTTCACCTCATAGATGGAATCCAATTTGAGGTAGTAAGACAATGCCTTGGGGTATTCGGTAAATTGAAAACTTCGATTTCCCAAGGCCACATATATAGAAGATAGCAAGCGCCAATCATCGGTTTGTTTGGCGCTTGCCAACGCTTTATTGATATAGTGCAATGAAAGCGAATCATTTCTTCGAACATCGTAGATGATCGATATCTTCTTGTAATTATCGGCCATGAACGCCTTGTTGTCCAAGGTTTCCGCAAGGTTGGCCGCCGCTTTGATATGAAAAAGGGCACTGTCTAAATTGGATTTTGCAAAATAGAACCGTCCACTTTGGGAGTTGAAGAAATAGTCCCCCTTGGTATACGAATGCACCTTTGATACCTGCCCAATCTGTTTACGATACTGGTCTGCCGAATCCAATGAGGCATAAAGGTAGGCCTCAAAGAGTCCGTTCAAGACCGATACCTTCTCTTCTACCGCCACTGTTTTTTCTTGTGGACGGAGTAGTTTTTTCAAGGAATCTATCTGTACGGATTCTTGCCCCCACAATAGTGTGCTTCCAAATAAAACTACCGCTACATGGTAAAAGGTTTTCATAATACGACACCTTGCTTGAAAAGGTACAAAATTTGACTGTTCATCGATGCAACAACTGATTTTAAATGGGTTAGGTTGTTGTTATCACTCAACCCTGCGTTCTATCGAACACCACAGTAGCGCCTTCGTCATCGGTCACCGAAAGCATTTCTGAGCTAATGCTATTGATGGTCGCGGAAAAGGTCTCGGGCCCCGCAGTGAAGACCAAAGTTGCTCCATTTAAGGTATACGAAGCTGTTTCAGGGGTTTGTGCTTCACAGCTGCCCGCTTCTTCTTCAAAGCTTTCAATCCTTACTGTGCCATCAGTTGCGAATGCGACCGAACTGTTCTTTTCACAGTCCGAAAAGCCCCCAGGAGACTTTGATTCTTGATACCAGATGCCCGTGGTCAGTAAGTTTTGGGTCGATGGCGTTTCTGTGTCGTCAGCATCATCATCGCTACTGCATGCCAAAGAGACCAGTAACAACCCTAGAAGGGGTAGTATTTGTATGGTTTTCATAATTTTTGTTTTCTACTTTATTGATTTAGGTAATTACTTGCGCACCGTATAGCTTCCACGCTTATCGGTAAAACGGTGTAAAACGGTTTTTTCAGCTCCGCCTTTATAATAATCGCCCACGCGGGCATTGCCTTTTCGAGCTTCAATGCGTAGCGCATTCATGTTCCAGTTGTCACCACCGCTACCGCCACGAAAAGTGGTCTGTAAGGTGATTTGGGCAATCTCTGCCATGGTATAGATGGTCGTATTCAATGAGACATCAACTGAAACTACCGTTCTATCTTCCCACCGTTGTCCTTTATTGATATTGTTGACCGTCTGTTTTCTGCCATTCTTGTACGTAATCACCACATTGAGGTTGTCATTGCCACCTCTTAGGTCATCATCACCGGTTCGCACAAAAAACCGTAGGACGTCAATTTTCTTTCGGTTGCTGGGGACGCTCCTCCCTCCTGTTCCACCCCTTCTCGAGTTCGGTAGGTTTCTTGCAACAGTTGGTGGGTTTCGGTTGATCACCGCTAAAAAGGTTTTGTCTTCCCCCGTGAAGCGCTTCAAGGGCGCACCGACCCTTTCGTAAATTTTCTGTTCTTTAGCATAACCCCTCGCATTGATCTTTAACTTGTTTAGATTGAAATTATCATTGCCCGAGATGGTACGCAGCTGTACCGATTTGATTTTGTTCGCTGCAACCGGTGTCTTCAACGGCACCGTAATGTATTGTGAATAGTTGTCTATCCACTTGTTGCCCTTGTTGACATTGTACACATTTTGTGAAGCGCGACCATGGTAATTGATGACAAGGTTCAAGTTGTCATTGCCACCGCGTAAATCGTCTTTTCCTACCGCAAATTCAAAAACCAGGTCGTGAACTTTTTTGTCGTCGGGATAATCCCTTAGCGAAATACGGGCCGGGGTTTCTGCCCTAAATTTTTTATCGACAAAATAGGTGCGCCATCTTTTCTCAGGATACTCTAGATAGTAAAAGGTCTCTTCTTTAAAATTGGGCACCATGGTTTGGATCTCGTTTGCATAATTGGGATCATAAATGTAGATTTTCATCTTACGCTTATAACGCCCATTGGCCATATCTTGAGCAGTACCAAAGTCATAACCGATCGCTAGTACCTGATGGTTGCCAGGGTCTGAATCTTTTTCTCCAACGCTCTGCATGCCCAAGGGCACGGGGATACCGCGGTCAATAAAAGAGCGAAGCTCATTGATCCTGCTGCCCCTTTTGTTTTCAAGTCCCCAGTTAAAGAACTCACTGTTGCGCGCACCACCGGGATTCAGTCCGATCTCTGCCCATTTATCAAGGTTTGAGGTCAAAGAGGTCACCTGGCGATCGTACAGATAGCGTTGTAAAGGGCTACCTTCCGTAGGGCGGTATATCGTTTTGGGTATGGTTCTGCCCCTGGTATTGTAATAGTCAAGAGCGGTGTAAACCATACCGCCGCACAGTCCCCCCGTTCGCCAGTCAATGGCATCAATGAATATGTTTTTAAAGGTGTTTTCAAACTTGAAACCGTGTTGCACAGGTTTGAAGGCGGTCATCTTTTTGGTTTGCCCGATACCATGGTACCCAGCAACTATTAACGTGAACAGTAAAGCGAATTTTTTCATTTTCTCTAGGTTTAAGTGATTAATCGGGTATGTTATAGAAGGCCTTCACGGCTTCATAATCATTGTAATCCAATTTACCTGATTGACCACTCTCAGGTATAATGACATATCGAAATCTATTTCCTCTGAATGCTGCATACTGTCGCTCGTCCAACGCGACACCGTCGGTAGAATTTAATCGTACCAATATCCCCTGAAAGTCCGGTTGATTGGTTCCGAAAGTAAAATTATAGAAGGCATTGTCCCACCTTCCGCTACCGGGCATGGTATAAATACTAGAGGTTCCCCACTGTGAGAGGTACATAAAAACCAAACTCTTATTGCGAAGTTCTTGTTGTGAGATTTCGGTAATGGGGATGATCATCAATTTACGGGTGGGTTCGTCCTGACCGTTCCAATCGGCATCCAACCAACTCGAATAAATTACGTTAGCGTTACCATCTTCTCCGTTTTCTCCATCTTGACCATCAGCACCATCAACGCCAGGCTCGCCTTGCTCCCCTTGTTCGCCCTGTGCCCCTATTTCACCTGGCGCACCGTCTTCTCCCGGTAGCCCTTGCTCCCCTTGGATCCCCTGAGGACCTGGTGGGCCTATGGCTCCATCTTCTGCTGAACAACCTCCCAATCCGATCAATAGCATGAGAACCAAAAGTTTTGCAACTCCATTTACTTTTTTCATAATACGTGTTTTAAAAAATTAGAACTATTTATTGCTGAGGGAAGCTTTAGGTACGCATAACGGCCTTAAAGAAAATGAAGCCGAATCACGATGCCACAAATGTAGCAGCTGGTGCCAGGGTGCTGTTTTAGATATGTAACATAAGCTTTCAGTTATGTAACATGGGCCAAACTTGTAACAATACCGGGGATCGTTGGTCAGCGGACAAGCAATTATTCAGCGGCTGGCATTAAACCACGCGATAGACGAGTACGTCGTTGTTTTTTCTAACTTTTCAGATGTATGAGTTTTGGGTCTTAACAGGTGGTGCCTATATTGCCCTTTGTGTTCCATGGCGGTATGAACTTTACGCATGGACTGTTGGAAACTGGACTATTGACAAATAAAAAGTCTTCAGTTACCCTATATCGCGTTAATAGGAATAACGGTATTTGCCTTGTATCGTTCGAATAAAAGTGCTGGGGATATAGCAAAAGAAGTCAGATTAAGTGCTAATATCCTTTTGTAGCTAAAAGATATGACGCAATCTGCTTATCCAATTCTTGGTAACGGACAAGCATGGCATTTACCTGTAACGTGGCCTCTTCAGTGGTAAAATGATTTCGCTGTAAGATATCGAACAGTTCCATTTGGTCTTCGCTGAGTTCTTTGAGGTCAAATCGCAAGTTTCTGAGCCTGATAAAACACTCATAATCCTTGGGTTCGTAATGGTATGAATTGATTTTGCTCCGTAAACGCAACACACATTTATGATTTCGCTCCAACCGCAGGATCATTTGTTCTAAATCGGTATGTGTTGCTGTGTTGGCCATTTGATAGTATTACTTTTTGTTTAACGTAAATACCAAGTTTAAATTACGAAAATTCTGATAGTTTTTAAAGTGATAAATGTCATGTTTTTAAACTTTAACATCCCCTACTTTTATATTAAGTTATTTATAACATATTGAAAACAAATTATTTACAAATCAGTTTTGTAAAGTAATCAATTAAAAATCAACATCTTATGCAAGTGACTTTTGAATACAATGGTGTTAGGTCAAGTGAACGTTTAGAACAGAAAATACTTAAAAAGTTAAACAAACTGGTAGCCAAATATGACTTTATCGTTAGGGCCAGTGTATATCTAAGAGCAGTACATTCACACTACCCTTTTGCCGGTAAGGTGTGTAACATCAAACTAAGCGTACCGGGCCCATTTCTGTTCGCCGAGTCCAACACCGATAATTTTGAAAATAGCCTTCAACACAGCATTGAGGAATTGGAACAGCAATTGGCCAGAAAAAAGGGCAAGTTCGCCAGACATTGATAACTCCATAAGCGTTTTCATCTTTTTATAGCTTATCTTGGGTAAAAAAGTTATTGTGAAGATGAAGAACATTTTGCTTATCGCTTGGTTGGCCACCACCCTATCCTTAACGGCCCAAAATAAGGCCATCAAAAGTGCCGAAGTAACCTTTGAATTTGTCGCCAAAGGAGTTGATGGCACCATTGCCGGATTTACATCGGCATCAACAATTGATTTTGATAATCTGCAAAACTCCGTGTTCAAGGGCGCTGTTGCCGTGGAGACGTTGGATACGGACAATGGCCTTCGAAATTGGTCTCTAAAAGGCCGAAAGTATTTTAATGAGGACAGCTATCCCAAAATTTCTTTTGAGAGTACTACGATAACACAAAAGGATGATACGTACAAAGTACAAGGAACCTTGACCCTTAAGGGCACCAAAAAGCCACTGACCATCACTTTCACGAAAAATGGCAATACGCTGGTCGGCAAGGCATCACTCTATACCTCTGACTTCGGAATCAACATTAAAAAGAAACGTGAAGACAACCTAGTAAAGATTACTTTTCGTTTTGTGCTATCGTAAGCGGTTTCGTCACAGGCCTATATAAGGCCAAAAACTTTTTTAAGCGCGACGAAAATGGGTCGTGTTCTAGGTCATAACGCAATTTTGCACGTAACTTTTCTTTGACCAAAGTCGATGAATCGATCATGGCCAAGATCACCTTGCGCTTTTCCTCATTTTCTTTACGTAGTAAGGCACGTTGTGCGGCCGTCGGAACCATTGTTTTTTCAAACCGCTGTACCATGGTGCGGTCATTGTACTCCTTTTGTTTTTTGAGCATGGCATCTTTGGCAGATTGCTGCGCGCCGGCGGTTGCCAAACAAAAACAGGCGAATACCGTGAACAGGTAGTTGTTTTTCATAGAAATGGTGTAATGTGTTGGTTATAAATGTACTGACCAAAATTATCACAACCATAACATGAATAAAATTCAGTGTATCGTCGAAGTGTTTTTACCGTTCATCGACGTTTTGGTTTTTATACTATACGTAGTGAAGATGAAAGCGCGATTTCTTCGTTAAATGGATGACTGCTTTTTAAAAAGGAATTGGTACAGCTTACCGACCCCCCAATTGCCCAATGGAAAGTACAGGGCAAAAAAGAGCGCCATGCCCAAGCTGAAATTACGAACATTGAAAAACTGGTCCATGAGATTATCAGGATAGGCATATGAGGTCTCAAAAGCATACCCTCCAAATTCCAATAGCCCCATGGCAATCAATCCGTAGGCATATTGGGTGTGAAAGGGCAGGCCCCGTAATAATAAGGATATGGGTACCATATAGAAAATATAGCAAGTGATCACCTGCCACCAATACGTAAATTTGGCAATTTCGACTTGGGCCCCAAACCAGTTCATCACCATGCCCCAACTAAAATAGACCACGCAGTACAAGAGTATCAAGCGTTTGTCCACAGTAAGTTTTTCTTTCACAAAGTCAAGTATCGTTTTCATATGTTTTTAGGTAGTATTTAGTACATGCCCAACGCTCATCGGAACTTGACCATGTTCTTTTAGGATTGATGAACTATGCTTTTTCGGCAATTTTGGTGTTGATAATGGTAAGGGCGTCCTGTACGGTTTGCATGCCATCCATATCTTCATTTTCAAGACGTATGTCAAAGGCGTCCTCGACATCTAGTACGATATCGACCAAATTGGCAGAGTTGATATTGAGTTCTGTGGTGAAATTGCTTTCCGCAGCTATGGCATCTACCGAAACATCGTCGGGCAAATACGTCTCCACAATGGTTTTTAACTTTTGGTACTTTTCTTTTTCATTCATAGTTTACGAAGTATAGCGGCTAAAAATAATACAGGCATTGACATCTCCAAAACCAAAACTTGCTTTTGCGCTGATTTTTATGGGATAATCCATGGTTTTCTTCGGAATACGGGTTTCGGCGATGGTATTCAAGATATCAGGATGTATATCATTACAGTTCAGATTTCCGTAAAGTCTTTGGTTTTTAAGCTGCAAGAGTACTGCTACACACTCTATGCTGCCCGCAGCGGCCAAACAATGTCCAAAATGGCCCTTGAACGAATTGATCATTGGAAAATCTTCCCCTTTAAGTCCTAAGGCCTGGCTCCAATTTTGGATTTCCGCGGGGTCTTTGGTCGTTGCGGTCAAATGTCCATTAATAGTATCGATAGCCTCAGGTAGAATGTTGGCATTGGCCATTGCGGCGCGAATACAACGTTGTACGGCCATTGAATTGGGTGCGGTCATACTGCCTCCAGAGCGTTGTCCGCCACTATTGCTGTTTCCACCAAGGATTTCCCCATAGATAGTTGCACCGCGCGCCAGGGCACTCTCAAGAGACTCCAATACCAAGGCCCCTGCCCCACTGCCGGGTACAAATCCAGATGCCGACGCGCTCATCGGGCGACTGGCCGATGTAGGATCGTCGTTGTAATTTCTGGGTAGAATACGCATGGCGTCAAAACCGCCCCATACATACGGACCACTATCGCTGCAACTACCGACCAACATGCGCACGGCCTGCCCTGAACGAATACGTTCGTAGCCCATTAAAATAGCCTCGGTTCCAGTGGTACAGGCCGAAGAATTGGTGGTTACCAGATTTCCAGCAGCCAATATACCGCCCAAAAAGGCACTGATACCGCTGGCCATCGTCTGAATGACAGCGGTACTGCCCAAACGGCGCACATCACCTGCATCTACTTTGTAAATAGCATCCCTGAACTTATCGACCCCAAGAATTCCCGTTCCAAAGATCACTCCTGTGTCCCAATCTGGATCCCCATCGGTATCGGGCGTATGTAGACCTGCATCTCGCCAAGCATCTTTCCCGGCCATAACCCCATAAACCAGTCCGCTAGCATCCAATCCTTTAAGCTGAACTTTAGTAAAGTAATTATTTAAATCAACATCTTCAATATTCGGTTTTCCAGCAATTTGACATGAAAAAATTAATTTTTTTAGTTGTTCATGAAAACTGATGCCACTTATACCTTTGGTCATGGCGGTCTCAAAACCGGAAAGTCCCACGCCATTTGGGGCACATACCCCCAAACCGGTCACTACCACCCTATTTTTCATAAGCAGTAGTTTTGAACATCCCTGAAATTGTGCCGCGACATACAAGATCACCACTGGCATCGAACATATTGACCTTACATTTGAGTTTTTGAAACCGAAAGTATACTTTTTCTGAAACCACCCGGACTTTGGTGTCCGGAGGTACCGGTTTTAAAAATTCCATAGTACTGCTTGACAATCCAATGCCCACATTTTTGTCGGCAGCATCATCTTTGAGCAGATAGATACCCAAACAGACCACTCCGATTTGAGCGCAACACTCGGTCAACAACACCCCAGGTGTTATCGGAAAGTTCTTAAAATGACCTTTGTAGAAGTCTGAATCTCCAGTAAAGGTATAATAACCTTCTGTACCATCGTCATGCACACTATATAGGCCATCCACAAACCGAAATGGTGCATCGTAGGGCAGCTTTTCTAGAATTTCAGAATGAGCGTTATGTGCTGTCACGTTCTTGTTATCAATGAATTCATCTTAGACTTTCCCCACCATCTACTTTAAGGACCGTTCCGGTAATCCAATGCGCTTCCGGTAGTGTCAACAGGTATGCCGCATTGGCCACATCTTGGGGCGTGGTCAACCGTTTGTTCGGATTTCTTTGTAGTGCAGCGGTCTTTAGAGCTTCACTGCCCGGAATCATGGTAAAAGATTTAGTTTCAGTTACCCCTGCCTGTACGCAATTAGCTTTTATGCCCACTGGAGCGTATTCCAAGGCAATGTTTCGCATAATGGCTTCAAGTGCCGCTTTGGCCGCTGAAACCGCAGCATAGTTCGCCCACGCCTTTTGATTGCCCTCACTGGTAAAGGCTATAATGCGGGTGTCTTTGGCGATGAGCTCATTGTCCACCAACAATTTTGTCCAATCATAGAGCGAGGTGGCCATGGCGTCAATGGTCAAATTAAAATCTTGGTTTTGCAAGGTAGGTTCCTCTGTTGAATACATGGGTTTTAAATTACCCTTGGCAATACTGTGTACCAATACGGCTATTTTTTTCACTTCAAGCCGTATAGCAATCTCGTGGACCAATTCTTTCTGTTTCAATCCATTGGTGGCATCGGCATTGAAGGAGATTACCTTTGCTCCCATGGCCTTAATTTGTTCAAGTTGCACTGTTATTTCGTCCAAATCAGCTCTTCGGTCTCGATGTAGTACAATCAAGTTGAAATCATGTTGCGCAAGTTTTTTTGCGGTGGCCAGGCCAAGCCCACTGCTTCCACCCACGATCAATGCCCATTTTTTATTGCTATCCACACTCATTTTACCATTCGATTAAAACCCGTTGCGCTGAAAAGCCGGGACCAAAACTCAGAATGAGTCCTTGCTCACCTTTTTCAATTGATTTGTCCATAAAACGCTCCAATACGTAAAGCACGGTACAACTGCTCATATTGCCATATGCTTTAAGAACTCCCCGTGTTTCATCAATGTTCTTGCCCAAGGCGCCAAAAAGATCTTCAACGGTCTGTACAATTTTACGCCCTCCTGGATGAAACACCAAATGGTCTACCTTTTCTATGTGGGAACCATATTTTTCTAAAAACGGATGCACGATTTTCGGAAAATGTGATGCAATAACTTCGGGCACCGCAGGGTCCAAGATCATTTTGAGTCCCGTATTGGTGAGATCAAAGCCCATAAGGTGGGTCGCATCTTTAAAATGGTACATTTCTTCTCCAACAATATGGGGTCCAACGGCATTTTCCTCTGAAGATAACAAAACACATGAAGCCCCATCGCCAAATATGGCCGCACTGACCATATTGGCCATACTGTAATCGTTTAACTGAAAAGTCGCCGTGGGACTCTCAACGGCAACAATGGCAGCACGTTTATTGGGATTGTTCTTTAAAAAATTGGAAGCGTAAATCAATCCTGAGACCCCGGCCGCACAACCCATTTCGGTTACGGGCAGTCGCACAACATCTTGTTTTAAATGGTGTTCATTGATCAAATAGGCGTCCAAAGATGGTATCATAATGCCCGTACAGCTTACCGTAATGATATAATCCAGCGAATCGGCGGACCAGTTCACTTTGGCCAATGCTTTTTTTAGGGCCTCAGACCCCAACTTTTTGACCTCACGCACATAAATGGTATTTTTTTCTTCAAAAGAGGTTGCCATAAAAACTTCTTCGATATCTATAATACCGTAGCGTTTGTCGACTCCCGCCCCTTCAAAAATTTTGACCACTTTGCGACGAAAACGGTCCTCTTGACCAGACAACCATAGGTTCACATAGGGAATAATGTCTGCCGTCGTACGACTGTATTGGGGCAAGGCCTTTGAGACCGATGTTATTTTCACGCTGCTCATAGGTTATATAGGTCGTTTGGTTTGCATGACCCATACATAACGAAAGGCCCATTTCCACTGAATGGAATGTTGCATGGTTGAGATATTCTTGGCGTAGGCCCAAAGCTCATTTTTTAAAAATCCTTTGGTAATGGACACCAATCCATCGTATTTGGCGGTATGGCTGCGTATGAAAAATATACTGAACAGTTTAAAAAGTGCATAAGCCAGTTTACTGCGCTGTAGATCATTGATGACAACCCCAATTCGTGCCACTTTTGAAAACTTGGTCAAGAAAATTTTGATCTGTTCATCGGTGAAATGATGCATGGTCAACGTGCAGAGCAAGACATCACATCCCGAGGTTTCGGTCAAGGCCAAAATGTTCTGGTTCTTGAATTGAATGGCAGGGTAATCTACAGATTTTTCCCTGGCCAGATCTAAAATGTCATCTTTGAGGTCTACTCCAATAAGATTGAGTTTAACAGGCTTTTTTTTAAAGGCTTGTGCCACTTGCCGCAGCATTTCACCATCACCGCACCCCATGTCTAAAATCGTATACGATTTTTGTGCTCTTGATTTTAGCAAGATTTTTAGTGCCTTGATGGTGATTTTGTTTCCACCGAGCCATTTATTGCATCTATTGATGTCCAAATAGGCCTGCCGGTACTTGTCCGCTTCCAAATTCGGATCGTCCATCAACTCAAGTATCGAACTTCGATAGGTGAAATTCATCATACTAATATAGGTTTTCCATGGGTTTGACGAATCATCGCCTTCAATAAATTTTCTGAATTGGCAATGGTGTGCATCGCGATATTTGAGGCCGTTGCATTCATCAACAGTCGTTGCAACTGACGCCCCATCCACAATCGACCTTGCATTTGATTTTTCCATCGCTCCGCATATCGCTGCTCTAGGCCTGCCCTCTTACTTTCTCCCTTTAAATAGCACAGTACTTCTTCAGCTGCAATTTTAGCCGCATGAATGGCCATGGCCATACCATTACCGCATAGCGGATGTATTAAACCGGCACTATCGCCGCACATCAACATATGCTGCTCTACAGGAAACTTTTTGGCAAAAGATATCTGGGCAATGCTCAAAGGTTTTTCAAACAGGGGCACGGCAGTTTTTAAGAACTTGGCCAAAACAGGGTTTTTTGCCACTACCCTTTCGTTAAAATCGGCAATATTGGAGCACTGTTGGAAGCTTTCAAATTTGGTCAGGTAACAGAAATTGACTGCTCCAGTCTCTGTTTTTGACAATCCGCCGTAGCCACCCTCAAAATTGTGTAGGGCTACCAAGTGTTCAGGAAAATCATCTAGCTGATAGTGGCACTTAACACCTAGCCATGGTGATTTCTGTCTACTGAACGCCCTGTCGAGCTTTCTGTCCAATATCGAACGCTTACCAAATGCGCCAATGACCAAAGGCACCTCTAATTGCGAGCCCTTTGTCGTTTCTATTTGAAACCTATCGGTATAAAAACCGGTTGCTATGACCGTGTCATGTATAAAATCTACTCCTTGGGCTTTGGCAATGGTGTGCAATGTGCTATCAAAGGCATACCGACTGATACCAAAACCTCCCAATGGTAATTTGGTGGTTACCGTCTTCCCAGATCGGGTGCTTACAGCAAGGGTGTCAATGGAAATTGAGGTTTGCTGGTCTACATCAAACCCAAGATGCTGTAGATAGGGTTTTACTTCGTTCGACACATATTCTCCGCAAACCTTATGGTTGGGATAGTCGTTTTTTTCAATGACCACAACTCGGGTTTCATGCTTGGCCAAATGGATTGCAGCTGTCAGGCCTGCCAAGCCACCACCAATAATCACAACATCATACTTCACTAGGTCAAGTTAGGGTATAAAAACAAAAAATCCCGACGGTTTTGTCGGGATTTTCAAAAAGTGTTTTAAGAATGTTTAATTCTTGGTTTGATCAAAGGCTTCTTGCTTCAACTCATCACTGGCAACAATGGCCAATTCTACACGACGGTTGGCCGCTTTGCCCTCAGAGGTTTCGTTGCTCTCTTTGGGTTGTGTTTCGCCATACCATTTGGTGGTGAATCGATTCTTGGCTATACCTTGGGCAACCAAATAACTTGAGACCGATTCTGCACGCTGTTGCGATAATTGCCAGTTGTACTCATCGCTTCCGGCGCTATCGGTATGACCCTCAACCAAAATGTTCGAATTTGGATATTCCTTAAAGATATTGGCCAATTTGTTCAAGACCGTTGCAGATTCCCCTTGTACATTTGCTTTGTTCGTTGCAAAATAGACCCCGGCATCTTGGGTGAAGGTCACATTGATCCCCTCGCCTACCCGTTGTACTTCGGCACCGGGAATTTCTTCTTCTATACGCTCGGCCTGTCGGTCCATGCGGTCACCAATATATCCGCCAGCGGCACCTCCGACAACAGCTCCGATAATGGCGCCCAATGCGGTGTTTCCTTTGCCCACATTGTTTCCGATTATGCCACCGATGACGGCACCACCTGTAGCCCCTATGACGGCTCCTTTTTGTTTTTTATTGGCATTTTGTACGGTCTTACATCCTACTACCATGCTCATGGCCATAATGATTATGGCACTCTTGAAAATATAGTTTCTCATTGTTCTACTGTTTTGTGAATTCATATACAAGGGTCACAGGTTGTCCGTCAACCGTAACATTCGATTTTAACGTCATTGTTTGGGCGTTCAAGTTTGCAATGTTCAACCGATAGCCGCGACCACCCGAAACATCCTTCAGCTTTTCATCAATAAATTTAAATTGCAATTGACTAAGGCCGTTGGTTGGTTCAACAATGGACCATTTTATAAAACGGTCACCGCTTTGGCACAATGAACTTGGTTTTATGGTATAGCGACCTGTGCTGTTATTGTCACGAAAGAACCAATTGCTGTCTTCAAAACAGATATCTTCGGCATCACCAAACAAAACAGATTTAAAGGTTCCCGTATTTCCTTCATAAGAGACATCATTGAGTTGCCAGGTACCACTTAGAAGGTTTCGCTGCTCTCGGGCAGACTTTGAGACAGAACAAGCCGTCAAACTACATATAAGGGCCAAAACCCCTATGAACTGTATAATACGCATACTTTTTGATTTGAAGTTTAGATATATACGGATGGAATGAAAAATTGATTTCGCAAAACTGTTAATGTTTGTTAAAAAAACAATCTTGCCAGCTTACGCCCTCCTTCTCTAGCTGTTATTCATACTAGTCTTCTCAAAATATTACAGCCAACTCCTTCAGGGACATGTCAGTACGACATCAGGTCTAACAATGCCGCCTCAAAACGTTGTTTGGGCAAGTATTCGGTTTCAAGATTTGCAGCAAAAGGTATTGGGGTTTCTAGACTTGCCACTCTTTTGACCGGTGCATCAAGATATTCAAACCGATGTTCCATGACCATGGCCGAAATGTCACTGGCCACACCTCCAAAAAGGGAATCTTCTTGTAAAATGATAAGACGATTTGTTTTTTCAACAGAAGTATAGATGCTTTCCATATCCAAGGGTTGCAGCGTACGAAGGTCGATAAGCTCAGCATCGATATCTGGATGCTGCTCTAAGGTATCCAAGGCCCAATGAATTCCGGCTCCGTACGAAACAATAGTGACGTCTTTTCCTTCCCGAACGACTCCTGCTTGCCCGAACGGTAGTGTGTAGTAGTTTTCGGGAACGTCACCATAAACGCTACGGTACAAACCTTTATGCTCAAAGAACAAAACCGGGTTTGGGTCATTGATGGCGGTATTTAGAAGTCCTTTCGCATCATCTGGAAAAGCCGGATATACCACTTTCAACCCTGGTGTTTTGGTAAACCAAGCCTCGTTGGTCTGCGAGTGAAAAGGTCCAGCCCCCACGCCACCACCACAGGGCATACGTATGACTACATCGGCATTTTGCCCCCAGCGGTAATGAATCTTAGCCAAATAGTTCACAATGGGATTGAATCCAGAACTCACAAAATCTGCGAACTGCATTTCTACGACCGCTTTCATTTTATTAATTGACAGCCCCATCGCAGCCGAAATAATGACAGACTCGCAAATGGGTGTATTGCGCACCCGGCTGCGACCAAATGCCTTTGTAAAGCCTTCGGTAATTTTAAAGACACCCCCATATTCTGCAACGTCTTGCCCCATAATAACCAAATTGTTGTGGCGCTCCATTGATTGTCGCAAGCCTTCTGAAAGGGCATCTACCAATCGTATATTGTTAGATAATTCAGACTTTTCAAATACCTCAAAATCATATTTTTGATAAACATCACTTAATTCAACACTTTTATTGCTTTGAATGGAACTTTCATTAAAGGCAATTTCTAGATTTTCACTGATCTCTTTCGAGATGGCTGTTTTAAGGGATTCAATTTTACCTTCATCCAGAATTCCACTTTTAAGCAAAAACTGCTCGTAATTGCGAATAGGGTCTTTTTGTGCCCATTGCTTCATCAATTTTTCTGGAACGTACTTTGTACCGCTTGCCTCTTCATGGCCACGCATTCGAAATGTCTTGAACTCTAAAAGCACTGGTCTCGGTCTTTTTCGCAGTGCTTTGCACAGTTCATTGACCTTGGTGTATATTTCTAAAATATTATTGCCATCAATGATTCGCGATTCCATGCCGTACCCTTTGGCCCTATCGGCAAGATGTTCACAATTGTACTGTTCTTTGGTAGGTGTGGACAGTCCATAACCGTTGTTTTCAATACAAAAAAGCACAGGGAGGTTCCATACCGAGGCTACATTAAGTGCTTCGTGAAAATCACCTTCGCTAGTGGCGCCCTCACCGGTAAAAACAGCAGTGACCCGTTTTTTTCGACCGAGCACGTCGGCCAGGGCAATACCATCTGCCACACCCAATTGGGGTCCTAGATGTGAAATCATACCTACAATCTTGTGTTCTTGGGACCCAAAATGAAAACTACGGTCGCGGCCTTTGGTAAAACCTGATGCCTTGCCCTGCCATTGCGCAAACAAGCGGTGCAGCGGCACATCACGAGTAGTGAAAACGCCAAGGTTACGGTGCATTGGCAAAATATACTCTTCAGTTTTTAGCGCCGCTGTGACACCTATGGAAATGGCCTCTTGGCCAATACCGCTAAACCATTTTGATATTTTTCCCTGACGAAGCAAAATCAACATCTTTTCTTCGATCATTCGGGGCTTAAGCATCTTTTCATAAAGTGACAGCAAGGTGCCATCATCAAGATTGCCAGTATGGTAGCGCATATGTTGTAATTTCAATTGGCATAAATGTACTAAAAAACATGGGTTGGCGAATTAAGGATATGGTCAAGATTATCGGATATTGTTTACCTTTGAGGTATCATTAAATCACCATTATGAGCGCAATACCCAGTGTTAATTTGGCGGACTTTACCTCAGGGGACCCGCAACGAAAAGCAAAGTTTATCAAAGAAATTGGTTCAGCGTTCGAGAACATTGGTTTTGTGGCGTTGAGTGGTCATTTTTTGTCCGATGATTTGGTTTCGGACCTTTATGCTGAAATTAAAAAGTTCTTTACCCTGCCCCAAGACACCAAAGACTCGTATGAAATAGAAGGTATTGGCGGGCAACGCGGCTACACGTCTTTTGGCAAGGAGCATGCAAAAGGTCGCAAAGAGGGAGATCTAAAGGAGTTCTGGCATTTTGGGCAATACGTAGAGGACAATGCAAAACTAGCGGAAGAGTACCCTGACAATGTTACGGTTGCTGAACTGCCCAAGTTCAATGAAATAGGCAAGGAAACCTATCAGATGCTTGAAAAAACTGCAAAATATGTACTTCGGGCCCTGGCCTTACATCTTGGTTTGACGGAAACATATTTTGATGAATGGATAAAAAACGGAAACTCGATTTTAAGACCGATCCATTATCCACCAATTACCACTGAACCCAAAAATGCCGTTCGTGCCGCAGCGCATGGCGATATCAATCTTATTACTCTACTAATGGGCGCACATGGCAAAGGCTTGCAAGTGCAAAACCATAAAAAAGAGTGGGTCGATGCAATCGCACAACCCAACGAATTGATGATCAATGTCGGTGATATGCTTTCACGATTGACGAACAACAAATTGAAGTCGACCATTCACCAAGTGGTGAATCCACCTAAGGAATTGTGGGGCACTTCAAGATATTCCATTCCCTTTTTCATGCATCCGGTAAGCGAAATGCCCTTAAACTGTCTTGAAGATTGCGTTACCGCCGACAACCCCAAACAGTTCGAGGACATCACGGCCGGGGCATATTTGCACGAGCGCTTGATTGAACTCGGATTGGTAAAAAAGTAGAAAGCGCAAGATCAGACAAGAACAAGTCCTCTCTTTACCTCGTGAAGAGACGAGAAATTAAATGCGGATACCACTAAAAACGTCCTATGGATTTAAAAGACCAGCTCAAAAATCTTTTCCCTGACCATACCCCCGAGGAATCTGAACAGCATGAAGAGCAAAAACCAGGGTACTGGATGCAAGACGCACCTATTATCTGTAAATATGAAAAGCGTAAGGGCAAACCCATCACTATCTTAGAAGGGTATACCGGGGCTGACAGTGACTTTAAGAAATTGGCCAAAGAACTAAAGTCCTTTCTCAGTGTGGGCGGGTCCTATAAAAATGATACCATCATCATTCAAGGGGATTACCGCGATAAAATCATGTCCTTCTTAAAAGACAAGGGGTTTGCTGTGAAACGTGTTGGAGGCTAGCCTGTTATCACCAATAATTTTCCCAACCTATTCGATGAACTGTTAAATTTATCGGCAAAACGCACAGGTTTTGACGGAATAATTTTTGTTTTTTTTGTTTAAACATTACTTTTAGTTTTTCTAACCAACGAAACAACAACTTAACATGAAATCACTGTTGCACATAACCAACGGAGATAGTTTCACATCTAGGCTGCAGACATTGCCTATCAAAGGCGATATCATTACGTGGCGCGAGATGCTGTGCGAAGGCAAGACATTGGCTTCGGTCGGCAGCGAATCTTTCTGGAAAACCCGATTTGAATTCTTAAATAAAAATTACAAAGTCTCTAAATCGTGGTTTGTTGAAAAAACCTTGAAGGAATACCGCTCCCTTTGCAATCACAAACAACAAGACAAGATTGTGCTCTGGTTTGAATACGACCTTTTTTGTCAGGTAAATATGCTAGCGGTCATCAGCTGGCTAAAAACACATCGCCGGCATGCTGAAATCTCTTTGGTGTGCAGTGGCAAAGAAGATGATAGTGATCGATTATATGCGCTCAATGAGTTGAGCGATGAGCAATTGCTCAAACTCTATGAGAATAAGGTGGTACTGTCGCAAGATGATATCGAATATGCTGATTACGTATGGCAATTGTATTGCAGTGACAACCCCATCAGATTAGAAAACCTTACAGATTTTAAAAACTATAGCTTTGCTTATCTGTCCGATGCCATTAAGGCTCATTTAGAACGTTTTCCTAGCATTAAAAACGGTCTTAATGCCGTTGAGAACAATGTTTTGGAAGTTGCAACGCAACATAAGCCCAAAACAAAACGCGAATTATTGGGCAAAGTACTTTCAAATCAAAACAGTTACGGCTACGGTGATTCGCAATACGAAAGAATTATAGCGAATATCAAACCCTTGTTCTCAAGTTTTAACCCTGTTCGTTTGAACAAAACAGGGAAGGAAGTACTTGAAAGACAGACTAATTATTACGCTTATCTTCGTGATAATGAAGCATATCTTGGTGGTGCCTTAAAGTATAACTTCTTATACAACACCGATAACAACAAAATTCTAAAGTTGTAGCATGTCGTTAGAAGCCTCTGAGCTGATTCTCAATTCAGATGGCAGTATCTATCATCTTAACTTGCTTCCTGAAGACCTAGCGGAGACCGTAATCGTTGTAGGTGATCCGGACCGTGTAGGTATGGTCTCAAAATACTTTGATCTAGTACAAGTCAAAAAAGGAAAACGGGAGTTTATCACCCATACGGGCATTTTGAACGGTAAACGGGTTTCTGTGGTCTCCACTGGTATTGGAAGTGACAACATTGATATTGTGTTCAACGAACTGGATGCCCTTGTCAATATTGATTTAAAGACTAGGACCATCAAGCAACAGCACAAGGCATTGGATATTGTTCGTATCGGAACGTCTGGGGGCATACAGCCCGATATCGCCGTTGATTCTTTTCTATTGTCGCAAAGTGGTGTCGGGTTTGATGGTTTGCTGCATTTTTATGATGGTAAAAAAGATGAGAACCAGACGCTTTGCGAGGCTTTGACCAAACATTTAAAATGGCATGGCAAAAACATCGTGCCCTATGTGTTCGACAACAGTGCAGTATTAGCAAAAAAGCTTATTTCAAATCGTATACGATTTGGTGTAACGGTTACGAATGCAGGGTTTTATGGACCTCAAGGCCGTCAACTACGCCTAAACCCTTCCTTACTCGATTTTCACGAAAAACTATTGGGTTTTCGCATGGGCGAGCTTCAAATCACCAACTTAGAAATGGAAACTGCAGCCATTTATGGACTAGCAAAGCTACTGGGCCATCATGCGGTCTCCATGAACGCTATTTTGGCCAACAGGGCCACAGGTGAATTTTCTAAAGACCCTACGAAAACGGTGGATGCATTAATTCAATATTGCCTGGAACGTTTGACTTAACGTTGTCTTTAACTTGGTTGCTGACCAAATCTCTATTTTTGGAGAAACACTGCACATGAAAGATAAGCAACTTAAGCATCGTGACGTTAACTGGCTATATTTTAACGAACGTGTGCTTCTTGAAGCTGGTAACAAAGACACTCCCCTATTTGAACGCTTAAAGTTTTTGGCCATTTTTTCATCTAATCTTGACGAGTTCTTTAAGGTTCGGGTGTCACGACTGCGACAACTGAAAGCTGTAGATAAAAACCTTAGAAAAAAATTGGTGCGAAAGCCCAATAAAACACTCAAATTCATTTTGGCAAAGGTTGCTTCACAGCAGGAAACATTTGGCAAAATCATCAAAGCAACCTTGAGCGAACTGCGCGAGCATCATATCTTTTTGCGTGAACCACGAGAATTGTCAAAGGAACAGCTGGAACAGTTGGCTCTCCTTTTCAAGGCCGAAATACAGCAACACTGTACTATCTTGTCTCCAATAACCGTGACAAGGGTTCAGGATGGGGGGCTTTACCTAGTGGTTCATTTTGAAAAAGACGACTTGGCCCTTGTTTTGATTCCGGCCGCAGAAATACCACGTTTTATAGAACTCACAGGGTCTGGAGCCAACTATATTTTCTTGGACGAGGTGCTCAAATTGAACGTACAGCAACTTTTTCCCAATAAGAAAATACAAGGAGCATATACCATCAAATTATCGCGGGATGCGGAACTATACCTTGAAGATGATTATAGTGATACTGAACTGGTCGAAAAGATTTATGCGTCTTTGGGCAAGCGCAGTTCAGGGCAACCAACACGTTTATTGTACGATCAGCGATTGCCCAAAAGTGTTCGAGACCGACTAAAACAGCTGTTGGACCTCGCTGACATAGACCTTATGGCCGGCGGTACCCACCACAACTTGTCCGACTTTTTTGGTTTTCCAAATCCGCCAAATTCAGAACACTTACGGTATGTGGACCAACCACCCTTAAAACATCCAACCTTATCATTCACCACAGATATCTTTAATACCCTAAAAGAAAAAGACCAATTGGTTCATTTTCCGTATCAGCGGTTTGACAGTGTTGAGAATTTTATTATCGCAGCGGCTACGGATGCTAATGTCCGTACCATAAAAATGTCGCTCTATCGAATCGCCAAAACCTCTCGTTTGACCGATGCCATTCTAACCGCGCTTGAGAATGGGAAAGAAGTGCTGCTGTTCGTTGAGGCCCGGGCGAGGTTTGATGAGGCGAATAATATCAAATGGGGACGTGTTTTTGAAGAGAAGGGTGCTAGGGTAATTTTTAGCGTTCCCAATATCAAAGTGCATTCAAAGATTGCGCTGGTGGAACGTTTTGAAGATGAAGTACGTTGTCGTTATGCCTATATTGGTACTGGTAACTTTAATGCCAAAACTGCAAAACTCTATTGTGATCACGGCCTGTTTACGGCACATAAGAAAATCACCAAAGACCTTTCTCAGGTTTTTGAAGTCTTGGAGCGAAAATTGATCATTCCCAAATTGAAACATCTTTTGGTCTCCCCATTTACTACCAGAAGTACGCTCTTGGAGCACATTCAAAATGAAATTGCTAATGTGCAATCAGGATTAAAGGGCAAAATAACCCTCAAAATGAACAGTTTAGAAGACACCAAAATGATTGCGGCACTTTATGCTGCCAGTGAGGCCGGTGTTGAGATTCGCCTATTGGTTCGTGGGTTTTGCCGTTTAAAACAGCATGAAGAAACAAACCCGGAACCCAATGAAAAACTGATTTTTGCCACCAGTATCATTGATCGCTATTTAGAGCATGGTCGCATTTACCTGTTTGAAAACGGCGGGGATGAAAAGATGTACATTGGCTCAGCAGATTGGATGACACGAAATCTGGACAAACGTATTGAGGTACTCACCCCAATTTTGGACAGGGATGTTTTTCAGGAATTAAAGGATATTTTGAGTATACAACTGAACGATACGGTGAAAGCCCGTATCTTAGATACAGCAGACACGAATTCTAGGTTTATGCCGGAAGCGGGAGCAACCCAGGTTCGTTCACAATATGCCATTTATAAGTATTTGAAGGATAAGCTTGATGAAACACGTTAAGATCATTGGAGTACCAGAACATTTTAACCTTCCATGGCATATGGCCATTGAAGAAGGTGCCTTTGCCGAACGAGGCATAGATCTGGAATGGACGGATATCCCTGAGGGAACGGGAAGAATGGCCAATATGCTCAAAGATGGCGAAACCGATTTGGCGATTATTTTAACCGAAGGAATCACTAAAAGCATTTCTGAGGGCAACCCTGTAAAAATCGTCCAAAAGTATATTGATTCTCCCTTGTTATGGGGCATTCATGTTGCAAATAAGAGCCCCTACCACGAGATTTCAGATCTAAAGGGCACAGCTGCAGCAATAAGCAGATTTGGAAGTGGAAGCCATCTGATGGCCTTTGTCAATGCACAAAACCAAGGTTGGGAAACGGAGAAGTTAAGATTTGAGGTCATCAATAATTTAGATGGTGCCGTAAAAGGCCTGACCGAGGGAACTGCAGACTATTTTATGTGGGAACGGTTTACGACCAAGCCCTTGGTCGATAATGGAACTTTTAGACGTATTGATGACTGCCCTACCCCATGGCCATGTTTTGTCGTTGCGGCAACAGAAGATTTCTGCAAGGCCAATAGCGGAGTTTTAAAACATGTCTTGGAAGTTATCAACCAATATACCAAAGAGTTTAAAATGATTCCAAGTATCGACAGAACCATAGCCAACCGCTATGGGCAAAAGCTTACCGACATCAATGAATGGCTTTCAATTACCCAATGGGGGCAAGACCCGCTATCGGAAAAACAATTGCAAAGTGTTCAAGAACGATTGTTGTCTTTAGGTCTTGTTCAGAAAGTGAAACCAGCTTCAAGTTTTTTGCTGTAGTTACGAAAAGTGCTTTTTGATAAGGTTTTTGAACTTGATGTCAGAGAGTGGTTTCTGTGCTGTGTCACTTACATTGGGGTCAGATAGCGCCCTGGTGACCACGGCATCGGTATCCACCGCCGTCATCATCACTACCACTGTCTTTTTTTTGATTTCATCTCCGATTTTTTGATCAAAACTTTTCAAAAACTCCCAGCCATCCATAACGGGCATATTGGTGTCAAGTACGATAAGGCATGGCAGAATATCTTTTGCGTTCAACATCAAAAACTCCATGGCTTCTCTGCCATTAAGTGCTATATTGACCTCTAAATTCTTGTCCAATTGGTTTAAAAAGAACTTATTCAGAAAGTTGGTCGTATCATCATCATCGACCAATAAAACTGTTTTTAACTTACCCACCCATGAGTTGTTTTAACATTCTAATAACAACAAACGTAGTAATTTTCTTATTGTTTTAACAGGATAGTTAATTATAAAGTTCACCAAGTTATCAACGGTTTGCCCATTGAAGTCAAAAGCTGATTGGTTTTACTGAAGTGCTGGTTGCCAAACCAAAGCCCTCTATTGGCGCTTAATGGTGAAGGGTGCCCAGAGGTTAAAATGTGATGTTTGCCAGTATCGATCAGTTTTGATTTCTGCTTTGCAAATCCGCCCCATAACAAGAATACGATTCCCTCAGTACGTTGCGATAGTGTATGAATGGCGGCGTCGGTAAATGCTTCCCATCCTTTTTTCTGATGGCTTCCGGCTTGATGGGCCCTTACCGTCAAAGTAGCGTTTAACAACAAAACCCCCTGCGATGCCCAACGTTCTAAATTTCCACTTTTAGGATAGGGAACGCCGATATCCGTTTTGATTTCCTTAAAGATATTGACCAATGAAGGGGGATGCGGAATGTCATCTTGCACCGAAAAACATAGTCCGTTTGCTTGATTTGGGCCATGATATGGGTCTTGACCAATGATAACCACCTTGGTTTCGTGAAAAGGGCAATGGTCAAATGCTGAAAAAATATGCTTCCCCTTGGGGTAGCAGGTGTACTGATGATATTCTTGTTTTACGAATGCAATCAAGTTGGAAAAATAGGGTTGCTCAAACTCCGCTTTCAGGTAGTTTTTCCAAGAAGGCTCGATAGCTACATTCATGAGATCAAAATTCTTTGCATAAAACTAAAAATAATATCTTTCCTAATCCTAACTAAATTAAAACCATACATGTCCTTTTTTACAAAAATCAAATTTCCCACTGCACACACGGTACTGTTCTTAATAGCTGCCTTTGTTTGTGTACTTACTTGGGTCATCCCGTCTGGACAGTTTGACAGATTATCCTATGATTCCGATGGACAAGTATTCGTTATAAGTGCTGAAAACAAGCGAATAGAACGACCAGCGAGCCAAGCAACATTAGATGATTTGGGCATTCAGATTCCCTTGGAAAAGTTCACCTCAGGTGCGTTATCAAAACCGATAAGTGTACCCAATACGTACACCGCCTTGAGGAATCAACCCCAAGGCCTGGTCAATTTTATACAAGCACCCTTGAAAGGGATCATGCAATCTGCAGATATTATCTTATTGGTGCTCATCATTGGCGGTTTGGTTCAAATAGTCAACGCCACAAAGGCTTTTGAAGCAGGAATTTCTTGGCTGGGCAACAAACTGAGGGGCAAAGAATATCTTTTGATCGTTTTGGTAACGACCTTGATAGCGCTTGGCGGAACCACTTTTGGATTAGAAGAGGAAACCATCGCTTTCTACCCCATATTGATCCCTATTTTTCTGGCAGCAAAGTATGATGCGTTAGTCTGTGTCGGGGCTATTTATATAGGTTCGTGCATAGGCACATTGGCTTCAACGGTAAACCCGTTCAGTACCATCATTGCCTCTGATGCGGCCGGCATCAACTGGACCGAGGGACTCAACGGCAGAATGGTTATGTTGGTCTTGGGACTCATCATATGCATTGTTTACCTGATCCGGTATGCCCAAAGGGTTAAAAAAGACCCCAAACGCTCCCTAATCTATAGCCAAAAAGAAGCCATTGAAAAAAAATTCGCCAATATAGACCTCACCAAAAACATACAGCTGGATTTTAAATTGAAATTGGTGTTGTTATTGTTTGCCACCTGTTTCATTATCATGGTCTACGGGGTATCACAATTGGGTTGGTGGTTTCTTGAGATGACAAGCGTCTTTTTGGCAGGGGCCTTGGTTATTGGGGTACTGGTGCAAATGAATGAACGTCAATTTGTAAAAGAATTTATTAACGGAGCAAAAGACTTATTGGGTGTTGCCTTTATCATCGGTATTGCACGTGGGGTGACCGTTTTAATGGATGATGGGCAAATCAGTGACACCTTACTCTATGCTGCCAGCGAGCTCACCTCGGGCATGCAAAAAGAACTGTTTATCAACGTTTCTTACCTGCTCTACTCCGGATTGACATTTTTTATTCCCTCATCGTCGGGTATGGCCGTACTGACCATGCCGATTATGGCACCGTTGGCAGATACCGCGGGTATTGATAGGTCAATAATGGTCAGTGCTTATCAATACGGTTGGGGGTTGTTCAAATTTATCAATCCGACCGGTATTATTTTGGCCTCATTGGCCATTGTAAATGTCGGTTATGACAAATGGTTCAAATTCATTTGGCCTTTGGTCTGCATCATAGGAATTTTAGGAATGCTAATGCTTACTGCGGCCATTTATTTCTGAACAGAATGGTTTATTTTAGGGGAGACCAAGTTAACCAACACCAATAAATGAAAATAGACTACAACATCGTTTACTTAAAGAAGCTGTTTCCATTACGTATCAGCCGAGGGGTTCGAGACGGACAGCATAACCTTTTCATTTCGATATCGGACCAGGGCCATACCGGTTGGGGAGAGACTTCACCCGGGGCCTCTGAAGGCGCAGCTACAGCTGAAGAGGCTCAGGAACAACTGGAGGCTTTTTTGGACACCGGCCCTAATTTAGATTCGGTGCAAGACACCTATGATGCTGCGCTACAGTTTGGCTTGGCGCCTTGTGCGCTCGCAGCGTTGGATATGGCACTGTGGGATCTCATGGCCAAAAAAGCGCAATTGCCCTTGTACCAACTATTGGGTTTTTCAAAACCAAAACATCCTACATCGATAACATTGGGGATAATGGGTCCTGAAGAGGCCCGTGTACGTTTGCCCCTGATTTTAGAGCAAATGGACATTAAGACCTTAAAGGTTAAATTGGGCAGTAATGACGGAATCGAGGCAGATAAGCTAATGTACAATGAAGTACTGAACTATCATCAGAAGTTTCCAATAGCGATACGGGTTGATGCCAATGGGGGTTGGTCCTTGGACGAAGCCAAACATATGACGCAGTGGCTTGCAGACCGTCATTGTGGTTATGTGGAACAACCTTTGAAAGAAGGACAAGAACATGAATTGCCCGAACTGTTCAAGAACAGGCCCTTGCCAATTTTTGTTGATGAATCTTGTCGTTTCGCAACCGATATTCCTAAATGGGCACATGCCGTGGATGGCATCAATATGAAGTTGATGAAATGTGGCGGAATTACTGGCGCATTGCGAATTATTGCTACGGCAAAAGCCTTCGGGTTGCAGACTATGATCGGCTGTATGGGTGAAACTTCAATCTCCATTGCCGCCGGGGCAGCCGTATCGGGTGTTTTGGACCATATTGATTTGGATTCCCATCTCAATTTGAATCCCGATCCATGTGAAGGCGCCCCATTGGTCAATGAAATTACAATGCCTTTGGACACCCCAGGACATGGAGGCAAGTTTAAAGTTTAGAAATGATATGTAAGACGCAAGACATTATCGGTAAGAGGTTAGAAGTCAAAATGGGAAGTGTGAAGCTGTAATACAAGGATGAATACAAGTGTCGGTTCGAGTGATTTTTAGGAACTAAAAATTGTATCGAGGACATATGAAAAGATAAAAGAAGTAGGATACGGGGATGGTGTCTTCAGGCGCTCGACCTGACAACACGGACGTAATCAGCCCTAGTTTATATTAAATTCGATTATATACGGATAATCATGTTCGATTCTTCTAGAAAACTATGCATCTTCATGGAAGGTGCTTTGGACAATGACTCAGGAAAAATGGGGTTTGGATTAATGCGTTTCTCTAAGCACCACATTACATGTGTTATTGATTCCAATTATACGGGTAAAACGGTACGGGAAGCTGTTGGTTTGCCCTATGATATTCCGGTTTTGGAAAGTGTGACAAAGGCCGTAAGCCTTGGCAGCGAGGTTTTGGTGCTGGGTATTGCACCTTCAGGGGGGCGGTTTCCATCAGAATGGGATACCCCTATAGCCGAGGCGTTGAAGAATGGGTTGTCACTTATAAATGGACTTCACGATGACTTGAATGCCCGTTTTGGACATTTACTATATGTGAAAGACCAAATTATATGGGATGTTAGAAAGTCGGCACATTCTTATCCTATTGCAACGGCAAAGGCGGCTAAACTATCCAATAAACGGATTTTAATGATAGGCACCGATATGGCAGCGGGCAAAATGACGGCGGGGCTTGAACTCTATGCCGCATTGAAAAAAAAAGGTGCCAATGTGGGCTTTGTACCCACAGGACAAATCGGTATTACCCTAATGGGCAATGGAATACCTTTGGATGCCATTAAGGTTGACCAAGCAGCAGGTGCGGTTGAACAAGCTGTTTTGGAACAGGCCGACAAGGACATCGTTATAGTTGAAGGACAAGGATCATTGGCACATCCGGGCAGTACCGCTACCCTACCCTTGATTCGAGGTTCACAACCGACCCATTTTGTTTTATGCCACAAAGCCGCTCATGACCACCTTCGTTACCCCGTATCCCATATTGCGATTCCGCCATTAGATGAGTTTATTCGACTCAACGAAGCAGTGGCCAAAGTCTGTGGGTCTTTGAACGCGGCCCAAACCATAGGTATTGCCTTAAATACGGTAGGATTGTCAGACGCTGAAGCACTCACCAAAATTGAGGAAACTGCCCAGCTGACCCAATTGCCCGTTACCGATGTAGTACGCTATGGCGTTTATGACCTTGTTGATGCCCTAATAAGAAAAGATTAGATGGAACTCAAGGAAATATTAGAGACCCATTTCGGTCTGGCAAATACTGAAATCAAAAAACTTGCTGGCTATGAGAATGTGAATTACAAGGTCACGACAACGGGGGGTTCCTATATTTTGAAAACCTATCGTTTTGACTCCCAACTCTTTGATATTCTTCATGCTGAAAACGAAGTATTACTTGTTTTAGCAGATGAAAAAGACTACGAATTCCCGAAACCCCTGCCATTTTTAGATGGTTCTTATATCAAGACTATTGAAATTGACGGTATCCAGCAGCTATGCAGAATGCTTTCCTTTTTAGAGGGACAGTTTCTCGGTGATATCGTTCCACATGAAAATTTAGCAGTACACATTGGCACCTTCTTGGCAAAAATGAGCCTAAAACTCAAGGGTATAAACAACTATACCCTAAAATCTAGGGAATGGGAGTGGGATCTGCAATGCTTCCATCTTAACCAAGATTATCTGCAGTATATCAAGAATCCAAGGGATAGAAACCTTGTGCGTTATTTTTTTCAGCAATATAATGGCAATGTAAGGGATGTAATACCAAAGCTCAGAAAACAAATAATACATAACGATGCCAACGAATGGAACCTATTAATAAAGGACAATGTGGTATCGGGTATTATTGATTTTGGAGACGTCACACATGCCCCTTTAATCAACGAAGTGGCCATAGCCATGACCTATATCGCCTATGACAAACCAGATCCACTCAAATGGGCCAAGAATGTTTTAACCGGATATCATCAGGTCAATTCCCTTTTAGAAGCAGAAATCGATGTGCTGTATTACTTGATCGCAGCACGTTTGTGCACAAGTGTATGTAATTCTGCATTGAGCAAAACCAAGAATCCTGACAACACCTATGCATCTGTTAGTGAATTAAATGCGTGGTCAATGTTATACAAATGGATCAAGTATAGTCCGATACAGGTAAGACATGAATTTAAAGAGGCGTTAGGCTTTCCAACAGACAAAACCGATACGGTAGGTACGTCAATAAAAAGACGGCTAAAACATATTAGTCCTTTGCTGTCCATAAGCTACAAACAACCTATTGCCATGGATAGGGCTGCGTTTCAATACATGTATGATAAAGCAGGAAACACCTTTTTAGATGCCTATAATAATATTCCCCATGTCGGGCATTCGCATCCCAAAGTGGTCGAAGCCGCCCAGCGACAAATGGCCATTCTCAATACCAACACCCGATATGTATATGATTTGTTGGCCGCATATGCTGAACGACTATTGGCGAAATGTCCGCAATCACTGAACAAGGTTTTTTTTGTGAACTCTGGCAGCGCAGCAAGCGATCTCGCCATTCGTATGGCAAAGGCACATACACAAAAAGAACACGTGATGGTTATGGAGCATGGTTATCACGGCAATACCCAACAATCCATTGATGTTAGTGACTACAAGTTCAGCAACAGCAAAGGACAGGGCCAAAAAGAGTATGTATTAAAAACCAAGCTTCCAGACACCTATCGTGGTGAATTTCAAGATCTGGATGCGGGAATGAACTATGCCAAAGGGGTTGATGGCCTAGTACAAAGGCATTATGGACAAATTGCGGCTTTTATCACAGAATCTGTTGTGGGTTGTGGCGGACAAGTCCCATTGGCCAATGATTATCTCAAAGAAGTTTACCCTTTGATCAAAGAACAGGGCGGTGTTTGCATTGCAGATGAAGTACAAACAGGCTTCGGACGATTGGGTGATTATTTTTGGGGCTTTGAGCAACAAGAAGTGGTGCCTGATATTCTGATATTGGGCAAACCTATGGGCAATGGCCATCCGATTGGTGCTGTCGTTACTACCGATGCCGTAGCGGCCTCTTTTGATAAGGGAGTCGAATTTTTTAGTTCGTTTGGCGGCAATCCGGTTTCATGTGCAGTGGGACTGGCCGTATTGGAGGTAATCGATGAAGAGGGACTTCAAGAAAATGCTCAGGTTGTTGGCAATTATTATCGGTCACTTTTAAAACAATTGCAAAACAACTACCCGACTATTGGTGATGTACGTGGCTCTGGTTTATTCCTGGGGGTAGATATCGTACATGAAGGAACAAAACTGACCAACCATGCCTTGGCACAGCGGTTAAAAAATGAATTGCGCGCCAAACATATTTTAATCAGTACCGATGGCCCTGATGACAGCGTTTTAAAAACCAAGCCTCCTCTGTGTTTTACAAAACAGAATGCAGAGACTGTAGTGCATACCATGGATGAAATACTTGCCAAGTATACTTAGGGCCTATTTGAACTACCAAATCTGATTCCAGAAGTGGCGAAACCCAAAAGCCATTTTAAATATTGAATTTTCGACAAGAATGTTCTAAGACTGCTAGGTAACTTGCAGGCCAGTTCTTTAAACATCGTAAATTTGAAAGTAACACAAAAGGCACATACAATAGGAAAAAAAATACTTTGGAAAAGTGTTAGACATTTAAAGAAATCAACAACTATAAAAACAGACCAGGGAATTTTTACTATTCCGTTGCGTGCCAATGATCCTATTTCTAAATCGCTATTTGTACATAATAACTATGAACTTGATTTTTTCAATGCGGTTATTGATTTGTTAGAGAAATTAGGAAAATTTACTAAAGGAACTGGCACGATAGTGGATATTGGCGCTAACAATGGTGTTATTTCAATAGGCGCACTCACCACGGGAGCTGCCTCTAAAGCTATAGCAATTGAGCCCGATGCCACAAATTTTTCATGGCTGACCCATAATGTAGTTCAAAATAAACTTGAAAATTCTGTTGAGACCTTGAACTATGCAGTCTCTGATTGTGAATCAGTTTTGAAGTTAGAGAAGTGCAGAACCAATCTTGGCGACCATCGTATTCGAAAACGAACGGACGTCGAAGAATTGTATTACGAATCAAAACGAGAAGTGGTAAGCGTAAAGAGTAACACACTCGACAATCTTCTTGTAAACGAGAATGATGACCTTAAGCTTATTTGGGTTGATGTACAGGGTCATGAAGGTTATGTGTTTAAAGGAGCTAAAAACACCTTATCAAAGAGAATGTCAGTCGTATCAGAAGTTTGGCCATATGGTATCAGACGATCCGGAATTTCGAAAAAGTGTTTCTTTGAAATCGTTAGATCACAATGGTCATCATACTGGGTAATGAAAGAAAAAGGTTTTGTAAATTATCCGATTGAGAACTTTTATCAATTTATGGAAGAACTAGGTGATGAAGGAAATCATGACAATGTCGTTTTTACAAACTAATACAATTGTTAGTAACACTTCAATCCCTGCAACCCTTGTCCCCGTACTTAGGCTTTCTTAATTTTGATATTTACAGACATTCCAACCCAAAGTGATTTGAACTATTTCTGATTTCAATCCCATTGTCCAAAGGCCTATCTTTGCCAGGCCAAAAAAAGAACATGGGCCAAATTAACGCCAAAACACTTCAAGATTTAGAGTTCCCTGCGGTATTGGAACAGTTAAAGGCCCGTTGCAATACCGAATTGGGTAAAGAAGCTGTTTTGGAACTTGCACCTTTTACCGATAAAGCATCTTTATTGACCGTTTTGGGGCAGACCTCTGAGTATTTGGCCTCTTTCGCCAATGAAAACCGTATTCCCAATCACGGTTTTGATGCCATCAACAAAGAACTTAAGTTACTGAAAATTGAAAACACCACTTTAGAACTTTCAGGTTTCCGCAGAATTGGGGCTCTTTGCAGGTCGATGTCCATACACAAAAAGTTCTTTAAAAAATTCAAGGAATACTACCCCCTATTATGCGCTTACGCTGATCAGTTTGAAGAAAATACGACCATTCCTCAGCAAATTGACAATATCATTGACAAGTTTGGTGAGATACGTGATGATGCCTCGTTTGATTTAAAGCATATACGACAACAAATCAATCAAGTACGCGGTAAGATGAATCAAAGTTTTGGAGTCGCCCTTACACGGTACCAAGCTTCAGAGTTTTTAGATGAAATACGGGAGTCTGTTGTAGATAATCGCCGTGTTTTGGCCGTAAAGGCCATGTACCGAAAGAAAGTACGTGGAACGGTGATGGGCGCTTCGAAAACCGGCAGCATCGTATATATCGTGCCCGAGACCACCTTACAATACAGTCAAGAACTTAGTAATCTAGAATTCGAAGAAAAAGAGGAAATACAACGTATTCTAAATGCCCTGACCAATGAAATTCGTCCATTTCAAGAACAATTGGGCAACTATCAGCACTACTTTATCCATATTGATATTACGGCATCTAAAGCAAAGTATGCCGATGAACTGAATGCCATTCTTCCTGAAATATCAGAAGAGCGGCGATTGTTTTTACGGGATGCTTACCATCCGCTTTTATTTCTAAACAACAGATCAAAAAAAGAAAAAACATGGCCACAGACCATTGAGCTGCATGGTGAGAACAGGATTATTGTAATTTCTGGACCTAATGCCGGTGGTAAAAGTATCACCTTAAAAACGATTGGACTATTGCAGGTAATGCTTCAGAGTGGTCTGTTGATTCCGGTTCATGAGCGTAGTACCGTATGTTTTTTTGATAAAATCTTGACAGATATTGGCGATAACCAATCCATAGAGAACCATTTGAGTACCTATAGTTATCGGTTGAAAAACATGAACCAGTTTTTAAAACGGTGCAACGCCAAAACCTTGTTTTTGATCGATGAGTTTGGCACCGGATCTGATCCTGAACTTGGTGGTGCCTTGGCCGAATCATTTTTGGAGGTTTTTTATGAGCGTGGTGCATATGGGGTTATCACTACCCATTATGCCAACCTGAAGCTGTTGGCCAATGAACTGCCGCACGCAACCAATGCCAACATGCGTTTTGACAACCAAACCTTGCAGCCCACATTTCAATTGATTTTGGGCGAGGCAGGTAGTTCCTTCACCTTTGAAGTAGCGCAGAAAAATGGCATCCCCTATTCGCTGATCAATAAGGCCAAAAAGAAAATTGACCGGGGCAAGGTTCGATTTGATGCCACCATTTCAAAACTGCAAAAGGAACGGAGCAAAATGGCCAAGACAGGCTCACGTTTGCAAGACGAAGAGACCAAAGCCCGTGAAGAGGCCAAACGTTTGGAAGAACTAAATGCCAAGGTAAAATCTAAACTTGAGAATTACCAAGAACAGTACGACCACAACCAGCGTATGATCTATTTGGGCAATAAATTGAACGATGCAGCCGAAAAATACTTTCTGGACAACAAAAAACGACCCTTGATTTCAGAATTGTTGCGGGTAGTGGAAACGGAGAACAGTAAACGTAAAAAGATTTCGGCGAAACAGGCCAAAGCTAAAAAAGCCCAAAAGAAACAGGTAGCCAACGAGTTGGAGCAAAAAATAGTCGAGGTCCGCAAAGAGAAAGTCATTCAAAAGAAAAAGGCCGTGCAAGCTGAAAAAGTGAAGCCCAGACCTATCTTTAAGGTTGGTGACCGTGTAAGACTTTTTGATGGTAAGGCCGTTGGTACCATTGATAAGCTCGAAAAAAATAAAGCCGTAGTGAACTACGGCCTATTTACTACCAATGTGGGTGTGGAACAGTTGGATTTGGTAGAAGCTAAAACAAATTAAAACAGAAGGTCATACGACACCTAATGGTCAATCCTTGCTCCCTACCCAAGTACCATTTTGATCTCTCCGTGTATCGACCCAAGTACCCATGGCTTCATTATTTTCATTCAGTTGCCCTATAAATTCACGGTCCTCCGAGTTTCCTAAAGTAGCAGATAATACTCCGCTATCTGTTACCTTTCCTGTGATAGCAGCCGATTGAGAAGCGAACGTGGAGGTCGCCGTACCTGTTACATTTCCCGTTTTACTCACATTGACCGTCCAAACTCCCCTATCGCCTCCGCTATAAGTTCCGGACCAATTTCCCACTAGATCAACACTAATCGCTTCACCTTCTTCGTCTTCTGAGCAAGATGTACCTACGAGCATAGTAATCAATAGTGGTAAAAAAAGTAGTTTTTTCATTTGATTTATGTTTTTTGGTTTCAACAGTGTAAACTTAAATGACATAAATCTTGATTACTAATTCTCGACATGGACAAAGTATGGACAACAGCACTGGACAACGTCTAATTATGGCTTGGACGGCGCGGAAAATCTATCGATGGCATTACAATTTAAGTTTTTGATATTCAATGTCTTATAAGGGATTACTGGTTAGACCAGGATGTTAAATCAATGGACATTCAACAAAAAGAAGTACTTCCCAATAGGATTTAGCACTAGCCAAAGGTGGTTTCAAATGCCCTATTACAACAATAGTAAGTTTGATTTCATATCCAGATTAATTTAATCTGAACATTGTCAAAATAATAGCGTAGTGAACCATGGTTAAATTTGATGCTACACAACTACTAATGACATGGTATATGTAGTTCTTACCAAAGACCCAACAGTATTTGTTCAAATTGGAATTCTTGTGATATGACCAATAGAAATACGTTGTGTATCGCGTCGTCTAGAATCCATACGCATCCTTTGATTTGTCCAACCCATTTCGGGTCATGGACAAAAAAATTATGGTAACATCATCCATCTAAATGGCAGTAAATATTTTTAGATTACTGATTTTCAATTAATTAAATGTGTTTTAAAATAATTGATACTCGAATAACCGTCTAGGTCTCGTCCATACTTTGTCCATGCCGATTTTTAGTTAATCCCCTTCATCACTTCTAATTTTACCCCATCAATTTTGATAACCGTTTTGTGAATTCTTACCCAGCGACCAGGCTGCAGACTAAAACTGGGTAAGGAACACAAAACAGTATTCATCCAGATTCACAAAACGATGAAAAAGATTAGAACAAGATTTACAATGTCGCTCATTTTTCTTTTGATTTTCTTGATGTCCTGCTCAAAGGAATCAAATGGATTAAAAGATGCATTTACAGACAGAACCATAACCATTGATGAGCATCTTGGCCAAGGAACCGTTATCGGAAAGGTAAAAGAAAGCCTTGAGGGCAATTATGTTTTTTCCATTGCAGAACAAAATCCCAATGGTGCTATAGAAGTAAATGCTGCCACAGGAGAACTTTATGTGGCCGACGAAGAGTTGTTCGACTTTGAGGTCTATCCTGAATTGACCACAACCATCCACGTTGCCAATACCGAAGGAAGCACTTCGGTAACCATTACGGTACAGCTGGAAGACATTGATGATATGGTTTTCTTTTTAGAAGCTTCACGACAGGCCTATCTCGAGGCCGCCGATGGCGATTGGATTTTGATAACCGAGCAAGAATATAATCAGTTGGCCAATCGTATCGCCGGGGTTGTCAAAAGTGGAACCGATGATACCCAGTATGTTTTGGAGGGTACTACTCGTTATGAATTGTTCGAAGCTACATGCGGCAACTATAACTCACATACCATTCCTGAAAATCACCGACTCTTCGCTTTTAAATATTTTGCCACAGAGGAAGATGTAGAAGGGGTCAACGTAAAAATTTCTTTGGCCGATGTGGCTCCGGCCTATGTATCACTTCCCACTGTTCTGCCCCTCCATGGAAGCGGTAATCAATTCTTTGTACTAAAGGGCGGCAGCGATCCAGCGATTCGAGAACTACGGTTGGGAATGTACGCTGCCAAAGGAGGTTTGCTTGTCACTGATGCGCAATTAGATTCACAAGTGTTACTTGCCCGAGGAAACAAAGAGGTTCTTGATGAATTTCCACCCCAAGAAAATGCCGTTGTACGTTATCAGGGTTTAAGCACCGAAATTATTCAATGGGATTAAAGACTAAGAACATGAAAAAAGTACGTAATCTATTATTTGCCTGTCTTTTGGTCTTGAATTCCTGTTCCAAAGAAAGTGATACATCTACCCAATCACTGGTCGAGGCCTTTGACTTTACCTTGAATATAGAAGAAAACCCACAGAACGGAGCTTCATTAGGGGTTATTGAAGGAAACAATCTTGAAAATGCAGTATTTAATATTGCAAAACAAAATCCGTCGAATGCTTTTTCCATCGATGGACAAACGGGAGCATTGACCGTTCAAGATGCTGCAGTGTTCGATTACGAAATCAACCCGATTTTGACAGCTACTTTAACCGTGAACAATCAGGTTTCCAGTGATGAGTTCAACGTTGAAGTTACATTGACGGATATTGATGATATTGAATTCTTCCTTACCGATTCTAAAGATGCCTACAGAAATGCTGAAAGAGGTTCCTGGGTTTTAATAACTGAGAAAGAATATGAGATCTTGGCCAATTCGCTCAATAAGACAACCCGTATCGGAACATCAAAAGAGGAGTATGATGCCAACGGAGAAGTAAGTAATTCGACTGGTCATTTCACTTTTGCACTTGACGGCGCCAAAATTCCCGAAGGTGGATTTGTTTTTGCCTTTAAATATGACAATGCCAATTCTCGATCTATTCGTTCAAAGCTGAAATTCACACAAGACATTTGGAGTGGGTATGAAGATTTTGCCGCTGTACTACCCTATCATGAAGTGGGCGAAAATTTCTTTCTCTTGAAGGGCAATGAAATGTCTTTCGAAAGTGAAGGGTTTTTGGGATTCTATAATGAACATGGCCTTCGTTGGATTAGAACGGAGAACCTTGATACCCGTTTCTTTTTTGGGTTTGGCGACACTAATACGATGGAGCAGAATTACAACAATTTCATACCACGTTACCAAGGACTTAGCACTACCATAAAACAATGGGATTAATCACAAAACAGTTATATCATGAAAACCCTTTATTATTTAAAATTTTGCCTCATACTGGTCGTATTCGTCTACGGCTGTAGTAAAGATTCTGAAAATGGATTGAACATCCGCGACCTAGAGGTAACTATTGAAGAAAATCCTTCTAGTGGTCTATTGATCGGTAATCTTATGTCAGGCAACACAGATGGCGTGCAATTCAGTATTGTCAATCAAAGTCCAGAAAATGCATTTTTGTTGAATTCAAACACTGGTGAAATACGTGTGAACGACGCTTCTTTATTTGATTTTGAGACCACCCCACAATTAAATCTTACGGCTTTTATTACCGACGGAACCGTCGATGAAACTGCAAAAGTCACGGTAGACCTTGATGACATGGATGATATTCTTTATTTTCTCAACGCTTCCAAACAGGCCTACTTACAGGCCGATCCCGGAGAGTGGGTGCTAATCGACGAGTTGGAATATGATGCGTTAAAAAGGGGACTCAACGAAATCTCTTTTGTAGGTCCAGGACAAAGTAGTTACGCCTTCAGCCGTACTTTAAGCTATAGCTATACGGCTACAGGGGTTCCATTTACTTCAGTACGGCATGAAGAAGATCATCAGGTGGCCCCAAATGGGTATATTTTCGCTTTCAAATATATGAGTTCGGGTTACGCTTTTCGCCCTGGCTCCCAAGTCAAGCAAGCAGATGGTGACCCTTTTAATCCTTTAACAGATGTGGGAGGTCCCTTGCCCTATCATGAATTGGGTTTCGCTTATTTTGTATTGAAAGGAAACAACACACCTGCCTCAACAACAGGCCCGGGATATCTCGGGTTTTATTCTATACTACCCATCGCCTATTTTGATGGCAAAGGGGCCTTTGCAGGCGAGGGCAATCTTTCTCAGATAGTACCTTATCAGAATGCTGAGGACGTTCGCTATAATTTTCAGTACGAAGCTTTGATTTCCACCCAAAAACAATGGGATTAACCACAAAACAAATTTACTAATGAAGACAATATATGTAGTTGTGCTACTATGCGGTGCAATCATTTTAAACAGCTGTTCAAAAGACGATAACCAGCCATTTTCACTTTCAAGTGTAAACGTCACCATTACCGAAAATCCTGAGAGTGGTGATCTATTGGGCAAAGTGGGTGAAGGAAATTCAAGCGACTTTACCTTTTCAATCACGAGCTCCAGTCCGCCCGGGGCATTTAAAATAGATGCGCAGACCGGACAAATGTATGTAGCTGACAAATCGCTATTTGATTATGAACAGTTCATTCAATTGAGTGCCAGCATTTCGGCCACTAACGGTACCGAAACCACCAATGGTGATTTCACGGTTGCATTAGAGAATATTGACGACATCTTATTTTATTTAAACGACGCCAAACAGGCCTATGAAAATGCAAATCAGAATGAGTGGGTAGAGATATCAGCAGCTGATTATGCTAGTCTAAGGGACAATTTATACCAAGTTTCGGTAAATTTTGCTGCAAGTGAAGATTACAATACTCCTGATAGTGAATTTCAATTTGTGGGTAATAGGACCATAGAAAACGGTGAAAGGTTTCCAAACAATGAATATGTCTTTGCCATTAAATATGGTAGCCTTGGGGTGGATGTGATAAATGGGGCCAAAATAAAAATCAACAATAGCGAAAACTGCGGCAGCTATACCAATTTAGGAACCACTCTACCAATTCATGAACCTGGACTACGTCATTTTGTATTAAAGCAGAATACCGTGCTCATGAATGGCAACGAACGGGCTTTGACCATTTATTCTCCTGCCGCAATTGCCATCGCTCCAGGAACTTCTTATTCGTCTTACTACAGTGCAAGTGGAGACCAAAATCAAATTACTTGTGCAACGAGTTCACTACGGTCAGGGGTGGCACTGTTCACCAGCTTGGGCACAAGTGTAAAACAATGGTAATGTTAAAAATTTAAAACAATGAAAAACAGAAAATTCAATCAGTTGATACTATCCATGATAGTATTGGGCATAAGTCTTGGCTCATGTAGTAAAGACGAGGACAATTCCAATGATGGGCCGAGCAACAATGCAGATGTATCGGCAAAAGTTGACGAGTATCCAAGATCGGGAGATTTAGTGGCGACGGCCGAATCTGATTTAGAGGGTGAATTGACCTTTACGCTTAGTCGGGTATCCGTGGATGATGCCTTTATTATGGATTCTAGCACAGGAGAGTTACGAGCGGCCAATCCTTTTGCCTTTGACTATGAGACCAATACCGAGATTACAGGAGAGATCACCGTTTCAAACGGCACCGAAACAGTGGGACTTTCGCTACAGGTAGATATTAACAACATTGATGATATTGCGTATTTCTTGAGAGAATCAAAAGCGGCTTATCAAGCGGCCAGTCCTGGGGATTGGGTGCCCATAACCAGTAGTGAATATCTTACGCTTTCCATAGAAATTGGAGAAACTGTCAAATCGGGTACCACTGATGAACAGTACGAAGCTGGTGTATTTGTAGAGGTTTTTGATGTGTATTTTGATAGTACGGTTGCCAATGACGGTCCGGAAATACCTGAGAACAATTATGTCTATGCTTTCAAATATTGGTCCGATAGCAATAATGCGAGTGGGAACAAAGTAAAAATATCCACACAATCATTGACCGACGGTTATGAAGACTTGGGTAATGTGTTACCAACAAGTGGCGTTGGCGAACAAAACTTTGTACTCAAGGGAAACGACGCCCTAACCAATGGCATTGGTTATCTGGGCATGTACTCACAGGTAGGGCTATCTTATGACGTAAGGGCCAATGCCGTGGGCACGCACTATTTTGTCGAGGGTGACACAGGTACTATTGGCAACAATTTCAACATTGTACAACGGGTCTGTCTGTATCAAGGTCTAAGTACACCGATAAAGCAATGGGATTAACTGCAACAGCCATGAAAAGAACAATACAAACCTATCTATTTTGGGGAATCTTAGTGGTAATGACTTCCTGTAGTACAGATGATGGCGAAACAACGACTGTTGAAGACACGCGTATTAAAATCGCATATGCTGAGAATCCGGTGATGGGAGCCCCAATTGACACAATTTCAAAGCGAATCCAAGACGCAAGGGATTTTTCACTGGTATTGCAATCGCACAAAAATGCGTTTCACCTAGACGCCAATACGGGAATACTCACGGTAAACGATCCACTGGTTTTTGATTATGAGACCAATCCGTTGCTAACAGCTATCATTGAATATCAAACAAGTGATGGCACAAAAGAACTTGAAATAAACGTACAGCTTGAAAACAACGATGATATCCTACATTTTTTATCTACCAGTCAGGGAATCTATGAACTATCAAGCCCTGGTGATTGGATAATGATTACAAAGGAAGAGTACGAAACCTTGGAAAACAACCTAAGTGAAATCGATTACTGCGGTACTACCAAAGAGCAATACGACCTCGTAATTTCAGGAGCGCCTGATCTAGTGCATAGGGGTAGTTTTACTGTTGCGAACGACAACGGTGCCGAAATTCCCGCTGGGAGCTATCTTTTTGCCTTCAAATATGATATCATTCCTCAAGTACCTAAAATAAACATTGATGACACCCAAATAAAGGTTTCGGAGACCTCAGTAGCCATGGGGTTCAATGACCTTGGAGGAACACTTCCCACACATTCAATAGGTGAAATTCACTTTGTGTTAAAGGGAAACGAAACACCACTGCCAACAATAGGTTTTTTGGGTATGTACAAGGATACGGGCGTATGGACCAATTCACAGTTCATAGGAGAAGTGTATTACTACGGGGCTGGTAATGTTTCAAACTTGGACGATACTGTTGTCAACCAAAAGTCCTTTAAATATCAAGGTCTGGCCACGACCATAAAACAGTGGGATTAATAATCAATAAAAATGAATCCAATGAAAAACTCAATAATTAAAGCAGTAGGTCTGTTTTTCGTTTTAGCCATACTGGCCTGTACAAAAGATGAAACAGCGGCAGAAGACTTTACCAACCCAGCCAACCTTGTCGGTACCACATGGAAAAGCGGTGGTTTTCCGAATACAAATGTAGAATATGCCCTATTGGAATTTTTAGCGGCAAATCGGGTACAGGGGTCAAGTAAAAGGGAAAATCAAGAACTGGAACTTGATTGGAACGGTGTGTTTAATATTGAGAACGACAGTATTTCCATTATTTATGATATCGAAGAAATTAAAGGGAAAATCAACGGGTCAACAATGGTCTTTCAGACAGAAGATGGTGTTGAAATTCGCTTTGACCTAAATTAAATAAACGATATAATCGGTATCTTGTTGAAAACCAATCAACCTCAAATGAAAACTCGAAAAGTATTTCTTGTCTTGTTTCTATTTTCTCCTGTTCTTATTTATACCCAATTGCAGGGAAAAGACCTAATAGATAGCCTAACACGGGTATATAATTCTCAGCCAGAAGATTATAAAAAGGTACAAACTTCGGCACGTTTATTTTATGCGGAGATTTATACTAATCCTAAACGAGGAGAAAAGCATGCGAGAAATTGTATTCGTATTTCAGAAAAAATCAATTATACCTCTGGAATTACCGTAGGGCTTTTTCATATTGGTGTATATTTTGATTTGATTCATCAAATAGACTCTTCTAAATACTATTACTCTAAAGCATTGGAGCATGCCCAAGACTCAAATGACGATGTTATGATTGCCAAGTCTTCTTCTGTACTTGCAGGAATTGCACAGTCCGAAGGAGACTTTGACAAAGCAATTAAGCTAAGTGATAGGGCCAATGCACATTTCGTTGACGTTAAAGATTATTTGAGTTATGGTGTTGGTATAGGAAACAGGGCAATGATTTTTACTGACAAAGGAGATTACAAAACGGCTATTGAGCAAAGTCTATTTGCTTTAAAAGTTTTGGATACAATAGACCGGGAAGTATATAGAAAAGCGGACATTAATTCTCAAATTGGAGATATAGAAATGCAAAGGGGTAATTTTGTTGCGGCAATAGCCTATTACAAAAAGGCTCTAACAGTATTTGTTGAAACGGAAGACAATATATATGTAAGTAATACACATATAAAAATTGGAGATGCCTATGCCAGTTCCAACAACTACAAAAAAGCAAAAGAATATCTGGAACTAGGCCTAAAACTGGCTAGAGAATATGATATTAAAGACAACCTACAGCAAGCACTGGCCAACCTAGGTACTATATATGTCAAAGAAGGCTTGTACTCAAAAGCACTAACCAACTTAAACGAGAGTTTATCAATGAGCGAAATGGATAGTCTATCAGTAAATCACATTGCCGTTTTAAACCAAATCGGACATGCTTATATCAAAAAAGGAGCTCCCAGAAGTGCCGTCACGTATTTGAATAAAGCTGTTAAAAAAGCTTCCTCAATCGGAGCAAATTATCAATTGAAAATTGCATACGAACAAAGGGCACATGCTTTCCATGCAATGAATTTGTTCGAAAAGTCTTTGGAAGACACACAATTGTATATTAAACTGTCTGACAGTCTTGATAATGTTCAAAACTCAAGACAAATTGAGGAATTAAAAACCATCTACGAAACCGAAAAAAAAGAAGCCGCAATCGCCCTACAAGAAGAAGAAATCAAGACCTTGAACCAAGAGGTTGAAATCAGCAATCTAAAAAAGGGGCTCTATGCCGGAGGAATGGCCTCTGCCCTAGCCCTGTTCGGCCTTTCTGTCTTTGGTTTTCGGCAACGCATCAAAAAGAATCGAATCGCTCGTGAAAAACAAGAGGAAATCTATAAACAGGAAATCGAACACAAAAAGAAAGAGCTGACCAGCCAGACCCTCCACCTAGTACAGAAAAATACTTTTATCCAAGAGCTGATGGCAAATTTGGATAACGTCAAGAATTCACCAGAAAAGTTCAAGACCGAGTTTAGGCGTATTGTGATGTTGCTCAAAAAAGAAAATGCCTCTGACAAAGACTGGGAGGTCTTTAAGACCTATTTCGCTGAAGTGCACAATGACTTTGACCAAAAGCTGAAAACGCTGTATGCCGATATCTCGGAAAAAGAGATACGATTGGCGGCATTTTTACGCATGAACCTGACCACCAAAGAGATTGCGGCCACATTGAACGTACTACCTGATAGTATTTTGAAATCTAAATACAGATTAAAAAAGAAATTGGGACTTGATAAAGAGACCGATTTGAACCAATTTTTGAATGCATTATGAGAACCGCTTTAAAATTATTGCTACTAGTTGGTTTTCTTCTTAATAATCATTTGCAAGCCCAAGAATATAAAAACGTTGATAGTTTAATTATAGAATATAAAAAACAACCGAATGATACCACCAAGATATTCTTAGGGTCACTAATTTTCCAAAATTTAAGCTTCACAAACCCCGAGGAGTCTTATAGGTATGCCAAGCAATCGGTCATTATTTCCAAACAGATAAAAGATGATAAGGGCCTTGGTCAAGCCTATAACAATCTAAGTTTTTATTTTTTAAACAAAGACCAGTTAGACTCTTCGCTTTACTATAAAAAAGCTGCCTTGAGAATAGCCAAGAAATTAAAAAATATCAGAGGTATTCTTACGGTAAACATGGGCTTGGCCGTCTTGTACAATAAAAAAAATGATTTTAACAAGGCTAAAGAATTTCTGTACACCAATATTGAAACTTTCCAAAATAGAGATGCTGTTAAAAACGCAAGGGAGATTGACTTTAAATATATTGGCTCTACTTATCACGCACTTGGCGATATAAATGTAAAAGAAGGCCAATACAATCTTGCACTCAAACATCAATTAAAGGCACTAGAACTATATAAAACTCGCGCTCAAGATTCACTTTTTATTGCAGACGCTTACAATGCTCTAGGTCAGACCGAAATGAAACTGGAAAATTATGTGCAAAGCTTAACATATCTTAAAGAGGCCCTGCGAGTTTATATTGAGTTTAAAGATTTACTATGGGAAAGTGATGTCTTAAAATTAATTGGTGAGAACCTTGTTCTACAAAAAAAACCAGAGGAGTCACTGAATTATTTGACTCGTTGTATTGAAATTTCCAGAGTAAATCAATTTAAATTAACAGAGGCCAGTGCATATAATATCTTAGGAAAGGCATATAGTAGGTTAAACCATAATAAAGATGCTTTGTTAAGTTTTAACAAGGCTGTTACGATTTATGGAACTATGGAAACCCCTTCGGAGCTCAACGAAGTTTATATCAATTTAGGAATATACTATAATAAAGTAGGGATACCTGAAAGTGCAATTCCGTACTTTAATAAGGGTATTGCTATTTCTGACAGTATTGGCGCAATCTCTGAGGCGGCAAATGCATACTTACAAAGATCTAAATCTTTAAGAGCTTTAAAATACTATCAAAAATCAATAGAAGATTTAGAAGTACATAACATGTTAAAGGATAGTATCTACTCCATCAAGAAGTCACAACAGATCGAAGAAATGCGAACCCTATTTGAATTGGAACAAAGGGAGACAGAAATTGCATTGCAGGAAGAAGAAATAAAGAACCTCAATCAAACAGTAGAAATCAGTGATCTTAGAAAAGGATTGTATGCTGGAGGCATGGCCTCCGCCCTAACCTTATTTGGACTCTCCGTATTCGGTTATCGACAACGCATCAAAAAGAACCGTATTGCCCGCGAGAAACAAGAAGAAATCTACAAACAGGAAATTGCCCATAAAAAGAAAGAGTTGACCAGTCAGACCTTGCATTTAGTGCAGAAGAATACCTTTATCCAAGAATTGATGACTAATTTGGAAAACGTCAAGAATTCCCCAGAAAAGTTCAAGACCGAGTTTAGACGTATTGTGATGCTGCTCAAAAAGGAAAATGCTTCGGACAAAGATTGGGAAGTCTTTAAAACTTATTTCGCCGAAGTGCACAATGACTTTGACCAAAAATTAAAAACACTCTATGCTGACATCTCCGAAAAAGAAATACGGTTGGCTGCCTTTCTACGGATGAACCTCACAACAAAAGAAATTGCAGCTACATTAAATGTATTACCAGATAGCATTTTGAAATCAAAATACCGCTTAAAGAAAAAATTAGGACTTGGTAAAGAAACGGATTTAACCGGTTTCTTAAATACGTTATAAAAGCTAGGTGGTGTTTTTGGTCTATGGTATCTTTGTAAAGTTCAATTATCATTACGATATGAGTCCAGATAAGTATTGGACGATTGAGAAATCTCAAATTATATTTCTAGATTTCTCACTTTTGTCCCGACTCTGTTTGATATAACAGTTTGAAATGGCAATTTTCAGTAAAAAATGGATTCCCGCCTACGCGGGAATGACAAGATGAAAGAAAAAGATAAAAAAATAATCCTCTTTGATGGGGTTTGTAACCTCTGCAACTCTTCCATTCAGTTTGTCATTAAACGCGACAAAAAAGATGTTTTTCGCTATGCAGCCTTACAAAGTGATATTGGGCAACAACTGACTGCTGAGCGCGCCATTGACACTACAAAAGTCGATTCCATTATTCTTATCGAGCCTGGTATTGCTTACTACACAAAATCTGATGCCGCACTAGAAATAGGCAGTCAGCTAAAGGGTTATCGTAGCTTATCCAAATTGTTGAAGTGGATACCAACACCCATCCGTAACGTTGTTTATGATTTTGTTGCCCGTAACCGCTACAAATGGTACGGTAAACAAGATGCCTGTATGATTCCCACCCCAGAGTTACAGGCGAAGTTTTTGTAGTTACTCATTCAAAATACGCAAATACCATAAAAATGGCAGGGTTAAATCATTCCTGATTTCAGCAAAGCTTGGTTCACGTTAAGTTTACTACAGACTTTAAAACCAATCCTTATGAAAAAGCTATTTTTCCTTCTATTCGTGGTACCTATCCTATTGACTGCTAATACTATAAAACTTCCATCGACAATTAAGGCCGTAACTGTCTATTTAAGTGGCGCCCAGATCCAACGGAATACCACTTTCAGCTTGAAACCAGGAATTTCTGAAGTGATTTTAATCGGTCTGTCACACAAAATAGATGAAAACAGTATTCAAGTTTCTGGTTTACAATCGGTTTCGATTTTGTCCATGGCCTATGATATCAATTATTTGGAAAAATCAGAAAGTCACCCCCAAACGGAAACATGGCAAAAGGAAATGGAACAACTTAGCCAAAAAATCAATATGTTGAAGAATAGCATTGCTGGGTTGAAAGAAGAAGAACTCGTGATTACAAAAAACCGCCTAGTTGCTGGAAACAATCAAACGCTCGATATTCAAAAAGTGAAAGAAATCAGTACCTATTACCGGGAACGTATCACCGCTATCAAAAATGCCATATACACCACTAATCTGAAGATCAATAAGCTGAATAAAACGGTTCAAGGTATTCAAAACCAACTGGCCGAGGCGAACAGCGCACCTGAAGAACCACAGGGAGAACTGACACTGAAATTTGATGCACCGGTAACTACGGCCCTTGAGCTCAAAATATCCTATTTTATTCATGAGGCAGGGTGGATTCCCAATTATGATATCAAATCAAAAGCCTTAAACGCCCCACTGAACTTGGCCTACAAGGCAAATGTCTATCAAAATACAGGGCAAGATTGGAAAAATGTAGAGGTGACCCTATCTACCGGAAATCCCAATTTTAACCTGGCCAAACCCCGATTGGACACCAAATACTTGAACTTTGTCAGTGCATATAACCGACCATCAGCCTTTAAAACACGAAAAAAGGGTTACGCCTACAACCCTATGGTCAGAAAAGTTGTAGGTACTATTACAGACGCTTCTGGAGAACCCTTGCCAGGGGTCAATGTTGTAATAAAGGGAACCAGCAATGGTACACAAACGGACTTTGATGGCAAATATGCTGTAGATATCCAAAATGGACAAGAGTTGGAATTTTCGTATATCGGTCAAAAAAGCATACAACTTCCTGTTTATTCTTCCATAATGAACATTCAAATGGAAGAAGATACTGCCGTTTTAGATGAAGTAATTGTTATGGGCTATGGAAGCACAAGAAGCAATACTTCAGCTGTGAGTTCAGTAAATCTTGAGCAAAGGTTACAAGGAAGGGCGGCTGGTGTGAACATAGTTAACTCTTCAGGAAGAACTGGAGGTGTACATAATGTTCGAGTTAGGGGAATTTCAAATTTATCAAACTATACTCCGCCATTGTATATCATTGACGGTGTTCCCGTAAAAGGTTATGAAGTTGGCGATTTGGACGAAAATGAAATTCAGAACATTGAGACCTTAAAAAGTGAAACGGCCGCAGCAATTTATGGTAGTCGCAGTGCCAATGGTGTCGTACTTATTACTACCAAAAGAAGTACCCTGCAAGATGATTTGAGCAATGCCAAGTTTATTATCAAAAAGCCTTATACCATAGCCTCAGATGGTGATATCACGGCCATTGAAATCAACACTTTTAAGTTTAAAGCGAACTACGAATACTTTGCGGCACCCATTATCAATGAAAACGTATTCTTGACTGCAAGTTTTACCGATTGGGAAAAACACCAATTGCTACCAGGTGAGGCCAATATCTATTATGAAGGAACTTTTGCCGGTAAAACAAGTTTAGATCCGTATACGGTCAAAAAAGAGATGGTACTTTCCCTAGGTATCGATCAAAATATATCGGTTACCCGAAAGCAAGAGCGAAACTTCAAAAGCAAGTCGTTTACCGGAAGTAACCGCATTTTGGATAGGGTATATAATTTAGAGATCAAAAACAACAAGAACACGGCAATCAATATAAAGTTGATGGATAGAATACCAAAATCTCAGAACAAACAGATTAAGGTTGATGATATTCTCAGTAATAATGCTGACTATGACAAGGAGAGAGGACTGCTTAGTTGGAATATAAAGCTAAACCCGCAAGAGACTCAAAAAGAGCGCTTTTCATTTACGGTGAAGTATCCTAGTGGTAGGTATATCTCATTGTGAGTTTGGACACCGTTCAAAACGGTACGAATTGGATTGAAGGACCATCTGTACAGTAACGGTGAGATGCTTCAATCCGTTCAGAATGGCAGATACATCCTAAATGGTATTAAGGACAGAGCAATTCATGAAAATCAATGCAATTCTTATCATAAAAATTACTTCAAATTGTTCAGAATAAAATCTAACGTGGTATTGGTGTTCTGCTTTTGATCAAATGAGAAGCTTTTAAAGGCATTGGGCTTTACCAGTCCTAATTTTTTCATGTAACACATGGGTTCTTCACTATCTAAGGCAACTTTACCAGATAAGAGGACATCAAGGGACTCTTCATTTTGATAACGCTTGTAAATTTTGCGCAATCCGCTTAAATACAAACGATCTTTGGTAAATCCGCCACCGCGGTGTGCACGCAGGGTTATGGCAAATGCTTCATGACGGTTAAGCTTGTACTGTCCGTGAATTAAATCAAAAGTGTCGGCAAATGAATATCCTTTGATCAAGCTATCCGCAGCCATTACCCTATAGGCCAGTTCTTTTAAGCGCTTTAAAGTCAATGCGCCACCCATGTATTCGCTAAGAACCGCAAGTCCTTCTTGGGTCTCCACATTTTTTGGTAATCCGTTTGAGAAAATTGTCAAGGGCTGTTGCAGTCCGTTATATGTTGTGACCAAGTGCGTGCCGATTTCATGGTGCGCCAAGGTCAATAACTGGTTTTTGCTGAATTTTGCATTCTTTTTGATAAAGAGGGTCTGTGTCGCATTGCTCACCATAGCATCTGCAGCGATATGTACTGAAAACTTGATATTCAGTGGAAAATCATACTGCTTTGCGAAAGCTTCAAAGTATGTTTTCGCTTCTTCTGGCGTATGATTTTTATCCATGTCCGATGCCACAGGTTCATCTTTAAAATGTAGAATGAACCGAGCATTGTCAACGTCTTTCTCCGTTGGTGTGCCATAGACACGAAGCGAATTGTAGTAAAACTTCTTGCCCCTACCAATGGTTTCGATACACTGGATCATATTGGCATAATAATACACTACGTCTTGATAAAACTTTTGAATGGTTTCATCTTCAATGCGTTCTAGGCGTTGCGAAAAGAACAAACGCTGTAATTTGTACGGATTGAATTTGAGTTTGGGATATTTAAATTCTGGTTCATGGACATATTTTGATGCAAAGAACCGATGTTTCTCTTTTTCAGTATTCAAAGGGTTCACATAGCTCAACAGCTCAATACGCTTGACCAATCGGTTTAAATTGGAATCAATATCAAAGAGAACGGGGTATTCTTGTTGCAAATCGTATTGTTGTTGTGCAGTGATCATAAATGCGCCAGAAAATCTTCAGTCTGCAAAGGTATCAATTGTTTTAGTTGTTCTTCTACCCTTTTTACAACTTCAGGATAAATAACGCCAGTAAGCTCATCACAATAGATTTTTGAGATTTCAGTAGCCAATACCAAGGTGTTTGCAAAGTGGTTGGTAATATATTTTAAAAAATAGCCGTTGCCTTGAAAGGTGTCATTGACCAAAGAGGTCTGTGGTAAACTATAGGGCAATGTAACGGTACCCAATCGATCGCTCCATTGTTGTACAATGGCTCCGAAGCGCTGATTATCAATATTGCTCGTGCCCAAATTCCAAGTAGGCACTGCCCTATCCCACCGTTTCCAATTATAGCTGTGCATATCAAATACAATGGCTCTACCATGAAGTGCTTCAATCTTCTGTATCAGCGCATGCACTACCCTATAAAAGTTGGTGTGCTTTTCTAGGCTTTGGGATTTTTCTTTTGATGAAAGCGGCGATTTCCACAATTGTTTTCCCCATGCGGTATCAAAAATCGCGGTCTCTGGTGGACGGTTCAGGTCATATTCAAAACGGCTGTCACAACCGGCAATAACAATAGGCTGTGATTGCACCATTTGTTTGGTGCAGGGATCCTCTTCATACCAACGCTCATACTCGGTGTGTATACAATTTTGCCATAAAGATGGTCGAAATTGGTGTCCGTCATGCACCGCGCCACAGACAAAGGGAACGTAATCTTCTATTTTTAGTGTGAAAGAGTAGTCCTCAGAAACTGCTTCAAAAGGTGTTGCAGCATGAATCTTGGCTATAATTTCTTCAATGGATAACCTATGCATTTTCCACTTCACTTCGTAAACGCGAACGTCGGTTGAAAGCTTCTAATTGGTCCAACACCTTACTTTCAATAAAGTCAATTACCTTGCACTGAATTTTGGTCTTGTAAACTTTGTTCATATAGGTAATTCCCCCAGGAGACATCACATTGACCTCGACCAATTTACCACCAATGACATCGATACCCACAAAGTATAGTCCGTCTTTCACCAATTTTGGACCAATCTGTTTGCACAGGGCCTTTTCTTCTTTGGTCAAACTGTGCTTGGCCACTGAACCGCCCGCGGAAACATTGGAACGATGGTCGTCTGAACCTGGCACCCGTTTCATGGCACCAATGGGCTCACCATTCAACAAGAGTATACGGACATCGCCCTGATCAGCACCTTCAATGTATTCTTGAAGTATAACATAATTAGATGTTCCATCTGAGTTAGTTACGTAAAAATCAAGAAGAGATTTTATATTGCTCATAGCCGACTTTTCAATCAAGATAACACCAGACCCCCCAAAACCGTTTAAGGGCTTTAATATCATTTTATCGGCGGTGGATTCTTTAATCTGTCTGACCAGGTAATTTTTGTTTTTTGAGACGTGCGTCGTCGGAATGATATTGCTATGACTATCACCAAAGGCTGCCGTATAAAGCTTGTTATTGGCCTCACGAAGCCCTTGAAGCGAATTTACGATGAACACATCGTCTTTCACCGAATCTAAAAAATTCAGCATGATTGGGTCTAGAGGCGGATTGGCCCGCATGAAAATGACATCAAAGCCAGCCAAGGGTAGCATTTCTTCCCTTAATTTTGCCTGTTTGTAAAAGGTCTTCAAATTGCTTGAAACCTTTTCCATCTTACCAACAACGGTACAAAAGGCATTCGTTACACTATTGCGAATGGTCAGGTTGACCGGGCTGCACAAGGCTACTCCATGGCCCCTTTTCACACATTCATGAATCAATGCAAGACTGGTGTCGTTCTCAGGGTCGATTTCTTCCCATGGATACATCAAAAAACAAATATTCATACAAGAGGGTTGATTATTATAGCTAAAAGTTAAGGGTTGTTTTTTAGTTATGCAAAAAGAAAAGTAAGGTAACCCCCTGACTTAGCAGCAATGGCAACCTCAATGGTTCAACCTTCGGTCTAAATCTCTTTAGTACTAAAAAAAAGTAAGGATTTATTATTTCACTTCGTCATAGTGGTCGTCCCATTCCTTAACATTGGGTTCTCCCAGTTTACCCACTGATTTTGCCACTACCATTGAAACTGTGGCATCACCCGTAACATTGACCACGGTACGGCACATGTCCAAAGGTCTGTCAACTGCAAAAATCAAGGCTAGACCAATGGCCAACTTATCTGATGGAAAACCGATTGCTTCGAGTACGATAACCAACATCACCATACCTGCACCGGGCACTGCAGCAGAACCAATAGAGGCCAACAAAGCCGTTAGCACAATGGTCAGTTGGTCACCCAAGGTCAAATCAAACCCTAAAGCTTGTGAAATAAAAACTGCGGCCACACCTTGATAAAGACTGGTACCATCCATATTAATAGTAGCACCAACGGGCAATACAAAACTCGAAACCTCTTTATCCACACCAATATGTTCTTCAACACGCTCCATGGTCACTGGTAAGGTCGCTGCACTTGAACTGGTTGAAAAAGCCAGCAACTGCGCGGGGCTCATTTGTTTTAAAAACCAAAAAGGATTCTTTTTAGTAAAAACGGATACCACAACAGCATAGAAAACTATCATCAACAGTAAACCAGCTACAACGGTACCTGCATATTTTAATAAGGCCAAAAGCAAATCTGGATCACTTGATGACACTACAACGCCTGCTAAAAGGGCAAACACGGCATAAGGCGCTGACAACATGATCAGGTCTACCATTTTAAGTACGACTTCATTCAAAGAATCAAAAAAGTCTTTTAAAGGCTTTGATTTTTCTTCGCCTATCAAAAGCATTGAAATACCCAAGAATATGGTAAAAAAGATAACCTGGAGCATTAAGGCGTTGTCGCTCATGGCCTTTAAGGCGTTATCGGGTACCATATCGACCAAAAATTGCAACGGCCCACTATCTTTTTGTTTCATGGCCTCGTTCATCTTCTTGGTCACCCCCTCAGAACTCGCATAAGTCTCAGTAAGTTTATTGACCGTTTCTTCAGAAATACCATCCCCAGGTTGGGAAAGATTGACCAATACCAAGCCAATGGTAATGGCAACAACAGTGGTCACAATGTAAATTCCGATGGTACGAAGACCAATATTCCTGAATTTTGATATATCCTTTAAGTCAGAAATACCTTTGACCAGTGAAGCGATGATCAGTGGTATGGCTATCAATTTGAGCAGTTTCACAAAAATGGTTCCCAAGGGTTGAATCCAATCACCTACAAAGCCTGCCCCCCAATCAAAAAATGTCATTATAAAGCCAAACACAATACCCAGAAGCATTCCAATGAGAATCTTCCAGTGCAGTTCTAATTTACGCATAGTCAAAATTTGATGGGTAAGATACTATTTAAACCAAGAAATCGAAAATATGCTTTACAATTGAGAGAAGAGCGGTTGGCAGCATTGACCAAATGTGTTTTAACATTGGTCCATTGAAGTCAGTTTATGCTTTGTCGGTTAAGAATTTAATGATTATTCCCAATTGCCCTAGGTGGTAAAGATCATGATGAAGCATACCATTCATTAAAAAGCTGTAGGTATACTGGCCCTTGAAATCGGTATCGTAATAATAGGTATCTAAAAACCCATCATCCTTATCCTTTAAGAGTGCAATAAGCTCTGATAGGCTATTGTCATATTCTGATTTGATCTGCGTCCAGCCTTTTGTTTTTAATCGTTCATTGGGCAACCAATTCTCTTCACAGTCATCGGTTTTACTGCCTTCTCCCGTTCGTATCTTCAAAATGGCTTCAGTTCTCCACAAGGTAAGGTGCGAAATAATCTCAGCAATACTGTGCAAGTTCTTTATGGGTCTAACAAAGACCAAATCTTCATCAAGATCTTTTAATTTACTATGGTAAGAACTTCCTATCCACAGCTTACCATTTTGAATTTCTAATAGTTGTTGTATGATATGTTTGAGCAGAGTGTTCATGAAGTATGGTACCAGGTTAAAACTTGTTTGTTCGTGCCAATAAGCTAAAATCGGCCAAGACCAAAGCGGTCATCGCCTCAACGATGGGTACTGCCCGCGGTACCACGCAAGGATCATGCCTACCCTTACCTTTTGTAGTTACTGAATTTCCTTCTTTATCTATGGTTTCATAGGCTTGTAGTACCGTAGCAACAGGTTTGAACGCTACATTAAAGTAAATATCCATTCCATTGCTGATACCACCTTGAACACCTCCGCTCATATTGGTCTTGGTGGTACCATCATTGTTAAATTGATCGTTATGGGCACTTCCTTTCATAGCTACACCTGCGAAGCCACTGCCATATTCAAAACCTTTTACGGCATTTATGGATAACATGGCCTTACCCAATTCTGCATGGAGCTTATCAAAAACGGGTTCGCCAAGACCAATCGGTACATTTTGGGTGACACAGGTAATTACGCCACCTATGGTATCCCCCTCTTTTTTAATGCGTTTGATGTAATCCTCCATCTTTATGGCCATATCAGGGTCAGCACAGCGCACAGAATTCTGTTCGATTTGGTTAAAATCCAATTCTTGATAAGGCACCTCTAGTTTTAACTCCCCTACTTGAGACACAAAGGCATTGATCTTTACACCTTTTAAAAATTGTTTGGCAATGGCCCCCGCTACTACCCGACTTGCCGTTTCTCTCGCCGAGCTTCGCCCACCACCGCGATAATCACGAAAACCATATTTTTTGTCATAGACATAATCGGCATGCGAAGGGCGGTATGAATCTTTGATATGTGAATAATCTTTTGACTTTTGGTTGGTGTTGTGAATTGCAAATCCGATGGGCGTACCCGTAGTCTTACCCTCAAACATCCCTGAATATATTTCAACCGTATCAGGTTCTTTTCGCTGTGTCACGATGGCCGATTGCCCAGGTTTACGACGGTTCAATTCACTTTGAACAGCTTCTATATCCAGTGCAATGCCCGCAGGGCACCCATCAATGACACCGCCCAAGGCCCTACCATGTGATTCGCCAAATGTTGTCAAACGAAAAAGGTTACCAAAAGAATTACCTGCCATATGCTTATTTATGAAGTTTTCAAAGGTACTTTTTAAATGTGTTTTACAAAAGCCTCGGTCTCACTTAAAGATTTTGAAACATACCGACCGTTTCATGACCTAAACTTAACAATATGCTGATAAACACTTGACTTCAAATTGATTTTAAGTTTATTCCTACAACCGTAATTTGCAATTAAACTATTCGGTATTGAAAAAGAGGAAGATAGAGTTGGCTGTGATATCAGATGTTCACTTGGGAACATACGGCTGCCATGCAGATGAACTAATCACCTATTTAAATAGTATTCAGCCCAAGAAACTGGTGCTGAACGGAGATATTATCGATATTTGGCAGTTCAAAAAGCGGTATTTTCCCCCTTCACATCTAAAGGTATTAAAGAAGATTATTGGTATGGCGTCAAAAGGCACCGAGGTTTTTTACATCACGGGCAACCATGACGAAATGCTGCGGAAATTTGCCTACACTTCAATGGGCAACTTTAAGATAGCCAATAAACTGGTACTCAATCTGGATGGAAAAAAAGCATGGATTTTTCATGGCGATGTTTTTGATGTTTCCATCCAAAATGCAAAATGGTTGGCAAAATTGGGCGGATACGGATATGATCTATTGATATTGATGAACCGTTCTGTCAATTGGTGGTTGCTAAAACTAGGGAGAGAAAAATACTCACTTTCAAAGAAAATCAAGAACAGCGTCAAAGGGGCTGTCAAGTATATCAATGATTTTGAGAAGACTGCGGGGGACCTTGCCATTGAAAACGATTATGATTATGTGATTTGTGGTCATATTCACCAACCCAAAAAAGAACGATATGAGAACAAACATGGTAAAACCATGTACCTCAACTCTGGCGATTGGGTCGAGAACCTGACGGCTTTAGAATATTCGTTCAAACGTTGGAAAATCTATCACTACAATAACGACAAGTTGTCTCCATTTTTTATGGATGAGGATCTAAAAGAAATGGATATGAACGAGTTGATAGCATCAATTACCGATAAAGATAGCATCAATGATATTGAGATAAATATGTCTGATGACGACTCAAAATCAATGGATAAGCAAGGCCTTTCTCAAGATACTGACGGGATGTAACGCTTTTCTTTTGGTGCCATCAAAGATTTGATGTCGACAACTGGTCCCATTCGCAGCAATGATAACATCGCTTTCAGATTTTCGTACCGCGGGAAAAAGCTTTAACTCACCTACTTGCATGCTGACATCATAATGTTCTTTTTCATAACCAAAAGAGCCCGCCATACCGCAACAGCCAGAAGCAATGATAGAGACCCTATAGTTCTTTGGAAGATTGAGCACATCAAAGGTTACCTTCTGATTTGAAAGTGCTTTCTGATGGCAATGGTTATGGATTTTAACCTGTTGTTCGGTAGTTGTAAAACTTTCTGAGGTCAGTTTCCCTTTTTCAATTTCAACGGCCAAAAACTCTTCGATTAGAAAAGTGTTTGAAGCAATGGCATCTGTGGTATTTCTGTCGTCATGAAGACGTTTGTATTCATCACGAAACGATAAGATCGCTGAGGGTTCCAACCCCACTACAGGCCTCCCCTCTTCAGAAAATTCATAAAGCTTTTGAATATTTTTTGCTGCCAAGGCCTTTGCCTGTTTTAAAAAACCTTTGGAAAGATAGGTTCTGCCGCTTTCCGCATAAAAGAGTTGCACTTTGTAGCCCAGCGAAGAAAGAAGTGCAATAGCGTCTTGTCCAACTTCAATATCCAGGTATCTTGTGAACTCATCAATATATAGCACAACAGCTCCTTTAGAAGTCTTTGATTTAGGCTGTCCGTTTAAAAAACCATCAAAATCAAAACGGTGTACTTTCGGCAGGCTGCGTTCATTTGCAACTCCCGAAGCCTTTTTTAATAGAGAACCTAAAAAAGAATCATAGACGGTATTGGTCACTGCTGCCATTTTGCTGCCAAGGGCATTGAGCTTAGTATTGTGGGCAAATAGCTTACTTCGCAACGAATAGCCATTGGCTTCTTGGTACTGGTATAAGAATTCAGCTTTTAAGGTCGCCACATCAACATTGCTTGGGCATTCACTCGCGCATGCCTTACAGCTCAGGCACAGATCAAAAACCTGTTTTAGTTCTTGATGGTCAAATTGATTTGGTTTGTCAGAATTTGTCAAAAACTCACGTAATACATTTGCCCTTCCGCGGGTAGTGTCCTTTTCGTTTTTCGTGGCATGGTAACTAGGGCACATTCCGCCAGGCATATTGTGCGTTTTACGGCAATCCCCGCTTCCATTGCACTTTTCGGCCGCTTTGAGAATACCCTCACTATCAGAAAAATCAAGTAAAGTGGCCACTTGGGGCTCTTCTCTATCAATTTTGTACCGTAACGATTTATCCATTGGGTATGCATCAACTATCTTCCCCGGATTAAAAATATTGTTTGGATCAAACAAGGTCTTGATACGCTTTAAAAGTGCGTAGTTTTTAGCACCAAGCATCAACGGAATAAATTCAGCGCGCACGATACCATCACCGTGTTCTCCACTGAAGCTGCCTTTGTACTTTTTGGTCAGTTTTGCCACATCTGTAGTAATTGAGCGAAAAAGCACTACATCTTCAGCTTTTTTAAGATTCAGTATTGGCCTCAGATGTATTTCGCCTGCACCGGCATGGGCATAATAGACCGCACTTTGTCCATAGCCTTTCATGATTTCAGTGAACTCACCTATAAAGTCTTTTAAATCTTCAAGCGCAACGGCCGTATCTTCAATACAGGCCACCGCCTTTTTATCACCGACCATATTACCTAAAAGCCCAAGACCAGCTTTACGTAGTTCAATGGCTTTTTTAATATCATCACCATACAAAACAGGACTTGCATAACTTAATCTTGATTTCGCAATGGTTTTTTTAAGTGCATTGATTTCAACTTCTAAAAGTTGCTTTGATGGGGCTTTTACTTCCAACATTAAAATCGCCGCGGGGTCACCATCAACAAAAAATCGATTGGCGAGTTGTTGTCGGTTGTTCTTGGTACAGTCTAAAATCACCTTGTCCATCATTTCACACATATGCAAACTATGCTGCATAAGTGGAGAAACATCGGACAAGCAATCTTCTAAACTGGTATAGTGCGTTGCCACCATAGCGGCATACTCTGGTGGCAAATCATCTAATTGTAAAGTGATTTCTGTGGTAAATGCCAGCGTGCCCTCACTACCACTGAGCAATTTACACATGTTAAATGAAGTGTCAGATGTGCCAAAAACTTCATTTTTCAGCAATTCATCAACCGCGTAGCCAGTGTTCCGTCTATGGATATCTGCTTTGGGAAACTCTTTTAGTATTTCTGATTGAACCTCGGACTGTAAAAGCTCGTGTGCGATGTCAGCATACAACTTGCCCTCTAGGTTTTTCAATTTGGCCTTTTGCTCAAACTCAGTTTTGGTTATTGGTCCAAACGCCACTTCACTTCCATCTGAAAGAATCGTTTTCATACGTACCACTTTGTCACGAGTGACCCCATATTGAATAGAGGTCGTGCCAGAAGAGTTATTGCCTACCATACCACCAATCATGCAACGATTTGATGTAGAGGTGTTTGGGCCAAAGAAAAGACCGAACGGTTTTAAATAAAGGTTGAGTTCATCACGAATTACGCCTGGTTGCACAACAACCTGTTTCTTTTGTTCATCAAGGCTCAATATGCTTGTAAAATACCTTGAAGTATCTACAATTATGCCATTGCCTACACACTGTCCTGCCAACGAAGTTCCGGCTGTTCGTGGTACCAAGCCAATTTCTTCGCTATTGGCAAAAGCGACGAGTTTTTGAATATCCCTATCGTTTTTTGGATAAGCAATTGCCGTCGGGGTTTTACGGTACACCGAAGCATCGGTAGCGTATAACGCCTTGGTCAAATCATCAAAAAATAACTCCCCCGCCAATGTGGGTTTTAAACGTAAAAGTGAAGTTTTATCCAATTTGGAACAATTTTTGGGCCTATACTGGAGTTTTAATTCAAATACTTGGAACAAAGCTATTCTTAATTTTCAATTTAAAGAACAACTTATGAAGATTACCACAATTTTTACAGGTCTTTTACTATTTGCAACAACATTTATCAGCGCACAAAGTATTTCTGATCATGCATTGGGATTACGATTGGGGGACAGTGACGGGTTTGGTGCTGAAATTTCGTACCAAAAATCAATTGGCCGCTACAATAGGGCTGAATTCAATTTAGGATGGCGCGATAGCAGAGAGTTCGATGCTTTTAAGCTGTCAGGCCTTTACCAATGGGTACATAACCTTGACGGTGGATTTAATTGGTATTACGGCTTTGGCGGGGGTATTGGCAGCGTTGATTTTGAACCGATTCCCAATGGTGCAGACAATGACGGAACCTTTGTTTTCGCGGCCGGTAATCTGGGTGTGGAATATGATTTCTCTATTCCCCTACTCATATCACTGGATTTTAGACCTGAGCTTGGGCTTATAGGCTATGATGGTTTTGATGATGGTTTTGATTTTGACATTGCACTTGGCATACGCTATCAGTTTTAAATTTTATACTATCTACTAAAAAAAGGTGCTTTCAATGAAAGCACCTTTTTTTATGCTCATGTTTATAATTACCTTTGGGCAAATTTTATATCATGTTGAGAAAATTATCGCTAGTTGTTATTGTCGTTTCAGTTATGGCTTCTTGTACCTCGAATACCGATGGGTTTGTAATCGACGGCACTATTGATGGCGAGCTGGAAAATGGCACCAAAGTTTTTTTAAAAACCACCGACTCTCTCTCAAGAAGTCTCATTGAAGTGGATACCACTACCATAGAAAATGGCACTTTTAAATTTGTCGGCGCTAGTGATGAGCCAATAATGCATTATCTCATGATAGACAACGTGCAGGGCAATGCGCCGGTAATTGTCGAAAACGGCACCATCAGTTTTCGGGCACAGAAAGACAGTCTAGCATTTTCAAAGGTGAAGGGTACGGCACAGAACGAAATGTTTATGGATTATCTAGATGAATCTAGAACCATAAGTTCCATGTCAAGATCTATGAACGAAGAATTCAGCAATGCCAGAATGCAAAGAGACTCGGCCGTAATGAACTCATTACGTGAAGAATTTATGGAGCTGCAAGAAAGGGCCAAGACTTTTGAACTTGATTTTGTTAAAAAAAATCCAAGTGCCCTGATTTCTGTTCTTATTTTGGACAAGGTAGTTTCTACCAAAGCGCTACCCACGAATGAAATTCAAGAATTATTTGATGCACTGACTCCTGAAATCAAGGCCACCATACCTGGCAAACGTATAAAAGAACAATTAGATAAACTGAAAACAACCGAAGTTGGCGCTGTCGCACCAGATTTTTCAGCCCCTACCCCTTCAGGAGAGGTTTTGGCTTTAAATGAGATTAAGGGCAAAGTGACCTTAATTGATTTTTGGGCAGCTTGGTGTAGACCTTGTAGGGCAGAAAACCCAAATATTGTATCGGTCTATGAAAAATATAAGGATAAAGGATTGCAAATTGTAGGTGTTTCTTTAGACCGAAAAGCAGAAGATTGGACAAAGGCCATACAAGATGATAATCTAACATGGAACCATGTGAGCCACTTGCAATATTTTCAGGATCCAATTGCTCAGATGTATGGGGTAAATGCCATACCAGCTGCTTTTTTGATTGATGAGAATGGCGTTATTATTGCCAAAAACCTTAGAGGTAATGCCTTGGAACAAAAAGTAGCAGAGTTACTGAACTAGATTAGGGTATTACACAACATAAAAAGGCCCGTGATAAATACCCACGGGCCTTTTTATATTATGTTTAGTTCCAAGCTATCTAAAACTTGTTCTGGGTATCTGTAAAGTTACCGGTAACGGTAGCATTATCACCAACGATAACATTGCCATAAACATTGACTGTCGTGTTATCGCCCAAAAATTCTAATGTGGCGTTATCCTCAAGGACCAAATCACCATATATCGTTAAATAGTTGCCTTCAATTTTAAGGTTCGAGCCTTCACCGATTCGAATCTCATTACCACGACCTGAACGTCCGACTACCAAAGTACCATACATTTCAAAAAGACCGCCGGCCTCAATAGTTACGTTATTACGAACTGCTGCCAAGCCGCAGAACAATAGAGAACCTTCAACCGTAATACTTCTGAAATAGTTGTATACACGATATTCTTCTGTTTCGCCCTGAGCAACGGTAACATTGTTACGACCTCTATAAGAGTCAACTGTATCACATCTTTCTGCAAGGGTCTCATCATCTTGGGGTTTGTCCATTCTGATTATCTGCAATCCCTTTCTGCCAGAAGCCGCGAATATGTACTCACCTTCAGATCTTATGTAGTTTATAGAACCTTCAAGGTCAACGATACCAACAAGATCCACTCCGTTGTTCTCTTCAGAAATACATAGTCCGGCACCGCCATTTGCCATTAAAAAGACGTCTTCGTTAATGGCAACACCATTGGTTACAATGTTCTCTTCTGCCACATTATCCGGATTTATAGGAATTGGTATGCGCTCTTGTAGTACTCCTGTGGTAGCATCATATATACCAGCACCTTCAGCTCCTTCCGGTACAAAAATGCTATTACTATTAAATGCAAGCGTACGTTTGTCGGCCTCCCTGAAATCACCATTGATGGCAATTTGATTGGTTTCCGTGAATGTTTCATCTATAATACGAACACCAAAACTTGCATCCAGTACGGCAACTTTGTTGTCATGAACAGCTAAGGAACGTAAATCTGCGTATGGCAATTCTTCCATTGCCTCCATGGTGTTTTTGTTATAACGTGTCACTAAACCGTCTTTACCACTGGTAACAAATAAGTTATCGCCAGAAACTGCGACATCATTGGCTGCAAATCCAACTTTATAAACCGTTTCATATGAACTCAAGTCAATTCTACCTTCACTTGAAACAGGGAACTTATATATTGCGGCACTTAGGCCCTCAGTCAAAATCTCATTTTCGGTTGTTGAACCTACAGCATATATAAAACCATCGTCATAGGTAATCGAATTAAGGTCAACGGGGCCATAAATACGATATGCCACTATTGGGTTGTACGGATCACTGATATTGATAACATCAATTCCTCCTGCGTAGTCAATTCCTGCGGTATTATAGGAAACATATGCGAAATTCCCTTCGATATCCACATGGGATGCTGCCAGGTTTTCTCCCCCATTATATGAAAATGGTGTAATTTGAGCTATCATTGTCAATGGATAATCACTAGCACGGTCTTCCGCTGCCCTTCTAGATTTTCCAGTAATAGAGCCATCGGGCACTATACCGATAACACCACTGTTGTCATAAACAACACTGGCATCAAGGTTTGCTTTGTTATCTTCAACTGAAATAGCGTTTGTTTCCGTTTCAAACACTGTTGTTTCATCAGAACATGAAACTAGATATAGAGCACAAAAAGCGAATGTTAAGAGTACTTTTCTGGTCATAAGTAGGAATTTTGAAGATTTGATTCCTAACCTTAACTATCACTTTTTCAAATTAGTATGTGCCATGCACCACTTTTTCGATGAATTACATCTTTTCTCGTTAATACTTCCAACAAGAAAGGAAAAATCCTACAAAAAATATTTAAACTTTAGATTTTACCAAGCTTTCCCAAAATAAACAAAATGATGATCGGAATCGCCAGTAGCAGTACCATCAAGGTATCTGTTACCAAAAGGCTTGGACGAAACAACAAAGTGATGGCATAACCACCAATTGCTCCACCGAAATGTGCAGTATGGCCTATATTGCCCAAGCGACTTTTCATTCCATAGATAGAATATAATAGATACGCAATACCCAAAACATAGGCCGGGAGCGGAATTGGAATGAACAACAGGCCAAGTTGCATATTGGGCTGTAATAAGATAGCGGCATACAATATACCTGTCACCGCACCACTGGCACCCACAGCGCTATAGTACGGTTCATCTTTATGAAAAAAAAGTGCCAAAAGGCTACCTGCCAAAAGGCTTACGAGATAAATAACCAAAAACTTTACCTGACCAAACCATTTAATGACCACAGGGGCAAAAAAATAGAGTGTAAACATATTGAAAAAAAGGTGCGAAATGTCTACATGGAGAAAACCTGAGGTGGCCATACGTTCGCGCTGTCCCGCTTTTATACCTCCTATACTGAATTTATACCTATCAAAGAAAAATTGGTCGTTGAATCCTTTAATTGAAACTAAAACGTTTGCTGCAATAATCGCAATAGTGGCCGCGTGCAAATTGTACATGTAAGAATGGCTTTGGTGTCAAATATAGCTATATTTGTGCACACGTTTTTCACATGCAGCTACTCGTATATCTGTTGGTATATCCGATTTTATGGATTATCTCCCGCCTTCCGTTTAAGGTTTTGTATTTTGTCTCTGACCTGGTCTTTTATTTGATGTATTACATCATTGGTTATCGTAAAAAAGTGGTCAATGAAAATTTACATTTGGTCTTTCCTGAAAAGTCCGATGACGACATCCAAAAGATTCAAAAAAAGTTTTATCGCCATATGTGCGATATCTTTCTAGAGATCATCAAGACCATGGGCATGAGCATTGAACAAATGAACGAACGGTTTCAACTGTCCAACGAGCACATCATTAATGAGTATGCCGAGAAAGGACGTAGCACAATTCTTTTGGCCGGACATTATGCAAGCTGGGAGTGGCTCCTTGGCCTAAATCCACGTTTAAAACCTAAAGCTTTCGGTATTTATCAAAAAATACAAAACCAATACTTTGAACGTTTGATAAAGCGCATAAGAGGCCGATTTGGCACTACGCTGGTCAGAACCAACGAATCAAGACAATTGATTGCTGATATGGTAAATCAGCAAGAACCTTTCGTTTTGGGTATTGCCAGTGACCAATCGCCCATGTTGAATCGTGCCAGACATTGGGCAAAGTTTATGGGCATCAATGTACCTATTCATATAGGTGGAGAAGAACTTTGTAAAAAACATGATATCATACCCATATTCTTACAGGTCAAAAAACTGAAACGCGGATATTATGCTGCAAATTTTAAGGTGATTACAGAGCATCCTAAAGAAGTTCGCGATTACGAAATATCTGAAAAATTCATGGCGGCCCTTGAAGATTCCATTCGCGAGGCACCTGAATATTACTTTTGGACGCACAAACGTTGGAAGCACCGTGGCAAGGAGCCAAAATAAGCTGCGTATTCCCTATTCATTACCATTATAGGCAACAATATTTAGTATCTTCATGGTATATATCCAACTACTATGTCAGACCTTGATATTGCACGCAAAGTATCGTTAAAACCAATTACTGAGATTGCACAAAAAATAGGTGTTCCAACTGAAAGATTGGAACCTTATGGTAAATACAAAGCAAAACTTCCACTTGATTTAATTGATAAGGACAGGACAAGCAAAGCCAACTTAATTTTGGTTTCTGCCATTTCGCCTACGCCAGCCGGCGAAGGAAAAACCACCATGTCCATTGGCCTTACGGAAGGGTTGAATCGTTTGGGCAAAAAGACAACAGTTGTTTTACGCGAACCATCTCTTGGTCCTGTATTCGGAATTAAAGGTGGCGCCACTGGAGGTGGCTATTCGCAGGTATTGCCCATGGAAGATATCAATTTACATTTTACAGGTGACTTTGCAGCTATTGAAAAGGCACACAATCTATTATCGGCACTAATAGACAATAACATTCAAAGCAAAACAAATTCTTTGAACCTAGATCCAAGAACAATTTCATGGAGACGTGTCATAGATATGAATGATCGTGCACTGCGAAATGTTATTGTAGGCTTGGGCGGAACTGGTTCCGGTATTCCTCGTGAAACAGGATTTGATATAACCGCGGCCTCAGAAATTATGGCAATACTGTGTCTTGCCGAAGATTTGATAGATTTAAAAAGAAGGCTGGGCAACATTTTTATTGGCTATACTTTTGACAAACGCCCAATTTATGCCCGTGACATTAAGGCGGAAGGTGCCATGACAGCGCTGCTCAAGGATGCCATACAACCAAATTTGGTACAGACCATTGAAGGTAATGCCGCGATAATACATGGTGGCCCTTTTGCCAATATTGCACAGGGTACAAATTCGGTCATTGCCACACGTATGGGCTTGACACTTTCTGATTACGTTGTTACCGAAGCAGGTTTTGGGTTTGACCTGGGTGCCGAAAAGTTTTTTGACATCAAATGTCAAAGTGCCGGTCTATCTCCAAAGGCAGTCGTTTTGACCACTACCATTCGTGCGCTTAAATATCATGGAGGTGCTGCTTTAGATAGCTTGAAGACTCCCAATGTTGAAGTCTTATTAAAAGGCATTCCGAATTTGGAAAAACACATCGAAAACATCAAACAGTTTAATGTGACACCAATAATCGCCATCAACAAATTTGTTTCAGATAGTGATGAAGAAATAGCACTGATACAAGAAACCGCTACAAAAATGGGGGTTCACGTTGCTATTGCCAATGTTTGGGAAAAAGGCGGTGAAGGGGCAGTAGAACTGGCAACGAAGGTCATAGAAATTGCAGAAAGTGGCCCCAATCCTTTTACGCCCATGTACGATTGGCAATCGCCCGTTACAGAAAAGATAGCGACCATTGCCACCAGAATTTATGGAGCGAAACACGTTGATTATTCTGCTCAGGCAAAGCGCGACTTAAAAAAGATTGCCGATTTAGGTTTGGATCATTTGGCCATATGTATTGCAAAAACCCAGAAGTCGCTCTCTGACAATCCGAAGTTATTGGGGCGACCCAAAGACTTCATTATTACCGTTCGCCAAATTGAAATAGCTGCAGGTGCAGGTTTTCTAGTTCCCATCACTGGCAACATTATGCGAATGCCTGGATTACCTGGTCACCCTGCCTCAGAAAACATTGATATTGATGAAAATGGGGTTATTAGTGGATTGTTTTAATCCACTAATGCTAAATAAGACATGACGATTCCAAAGAATACCATGTCTTATTGAAATTTGGGAACTAAGTATTTTTTAGAGCTATATTCCCGCCACGGCCTTGATTTCGCCAATAATGCTATCGGCAAGTGTATCAGCCGCTTGTTGGCTTTTGGCTTCGGTATAAATTCGGATTATGGGCTCTGTATTTGATTTGCGCAAATGCACCCAATTTTCAGGAAAGTCAATTTTCACCCCGTCAATGGTAGAGATATCTTCGTTCTCATATTTCTTTGCCATCGCACTTAAAATTGCGTCAACATCTAGTTCAGGTGTTAGTTGAATTTTCTTTTTGCTCATAAAATAACTTGGGTAACTTGCTCTTAATTCAGCAACTGTCCCTCCTTTTTCAGCCATTAGCATTAGAAATAAAGCCGTACCCACCAGTGAATCACGACCATAATGACTTGCAGGATAAATGATTCCGCCATTACCCTCACCACCGATTACGGCATTGGTCTCCTTCATTTTGATGACCACATTGACCTCACCAACGGCCGCCGCATTATAGGTGCCGCCATGCTTTTCAGTAATGTCACGTAATGCCCGTGATGACGAAAGGTTTGAAACCGTATTGCCCTTTGTTTCACCCAAAACATAGTCGGCACAGGCAACTAATGTATATTCTTCTCCAAACATTTCACCATCATTGCTGATGAATGCCAAACGATCTACATCAGGATCTACAACGATACCAAAATCAGCCTTCTCTTTAATGACCAAATCACAGATATCGCCTAAATGCTCTTTTAGGGGCTCGGGATTATGTGGAAAGTGTCCCGTTGGGTCGCAATAGAGTTCGACCACTTCGACACCTAATTCTTTCAATAATTTAGGTATGGCAATACCTCCAGTGGAATTCACACCGTCAACCACAACCTTAAATCGTTTCTTACGAATTTTATCAGCATTAATCAATGAAAGATTGAGCACCTCGTCTATATGAACATCGATATAAGCATCGTTTTTGGTAACACTGCCCAAATCATCAACTTCGGCAAAATCAAAATCTTCTTTTTCGGCCAATTCAAGGATTATTGCACCTTGTTTGGCATCAAGAAACTCTCCCTTTTCATTCAACAACTTTAAAGCATTCCATTGTTTCGGATTATGGCTGGCCGTTAAAATGATACCTCCATCCGCTTTTTCCAAAGGCACTGCAATCTCAACGGTCGGCGTCGTGGACAAGCCTAAATCAACAACCTCTATCCCCAGCCCTACCAAGGTAGATACCACCAAATTTTGAATCATTTCACCAGATAAACGGGCGTCACGACCTATAACAACTTTCAACTTGTTCTTGCCGCTATAACTTTTAAGCCATGTCCCGTAAGAGGCAGCAAATTTAACCGCGTCTATCGGTGTAAGGTTATCTCCTGTGGCCCCACCAATGGTTCCTCGTATTCCTGAAATTGATTTGATTAGGGTCATACTGTTTATAAAGTTTTTGCAAATATAAAGTGATGATTGGTATTACTTGTTGCTTATTTGTAAATTCAAAAAATGAATTAATAACGCATTTTTTTGGAATTTATGCGATTTGTAATGGTATATAAATGAACTTAAGGTATCAAGTGTTGGGTTGTCTCATCATGTTTTTTGGTTTTATGGGCAATACGAACGCACAAACAAATGAGCAGCATATAAACCGTACATATCAGTTGTTTTGTAAGGCCTATCACAACTTAGATGCTAACTTATTGACCTCGCTTTATACCAAAGATGCCGTTTTATTGAATCTATATGATTCGTCAGATCCAAATTCGGTAAAAGGAAATGAACGAATTGCTTCTTATTTTGAACGTTTCTTTAATAATGTTATTGGTGCCGGACAAGAACTTCGTCTTTCATTTAAAATCATCACTAGAGAAGTGAACCCTAAAACTATTTGTGACAATGGATACTATCAGTTGACCATCATTTCAAAAGATCGACCAGATCAAACAAGTTATGGAAAACTAGCTGCCGTTCTCACTCTGGAAGAAAATCAATGGAAGTTCAAGATTGATGCCAACACAAATACCGATGAAAAAGAGTTTTTGACCGCTAAGGCCATTACGACGGTTACATGGCAACCATGAAAATTTTAATACCTTCCCTCACCTTTTTGCAAAGGCAACTATGAATTTTTTAGCGCATATCTACTTATCATTTGACAATCCTGAGATTACCCTTGGTAATTTTTTTGCAGATCACATTCGTGGCAATAAATACAAGCATTTGCCCAGCGCAGTACAAAAGGGCATCTTGTTGCATCGAGAGATAGATACGTTTACAGATGCCCATCCGATACCAAAGCAAAGTAGTAAGCGCCTGCATAAAAACTATAGCCATTATAGCAGGGTTATCGTTGATATTTTTTATGATCATTTTTTGGCCAAAAATTGGAGTACCTACTCTGATGTACCCTTAGCCGTTTATGTAGAGACGTTTTATGATCTTTTAGAAGCAAATTTTGACATACTTCCGCTGGGAACCAAAAGAATGATGCCCTATATGATTGCAGATAATTGGCTCTTAAATTATGCCAATCTTACTGGTATCTCAAGGGTGTTAGAGGGTATGAACCGCCGTACACAAAACAGATCAAAGATGAATTTCGCTATTGTGGATCTTGAAGAACATTACACAGAATTTGAGGCAGAGTTCACTGCGTTTTTTGAAGAATTAATTACCTTTTCCAAACATAAATTTAACTCTCTATGCGAAAACTGATACTCTTTCTTATTTTAACCACTATTGTCAATTGTCGTAAAGCTCCTGTACTTCCAACGGGTGAAGTAGCTGAAAAAGCAATGGTTGTTTCGGCCCGTGCAGAAGCCTCTATGATTGGTATTGCCATTATGAAAAAAGGTGGCAACGCGTTTGACGCCATGGTAGCTACAGAGCTTGCCCTCGCAGTCGCCTATCCGTTTGCAGGAAATTTGGGTGGTGGTGGATTTATGGTCTATCGAAGATCAAATGGCGATATCGGCGGATTGGATTATCGTGAGAAAGCCCCCCTATCGGCTTATGCTGATATGTATTTAGATTCATTGGGCAATGTCATACCAAACATGAGTACGGTAGGTGCTACTGCTATTGGTGTGCCAGGGACCGTCGCCGGTGTGATCGAGGTACATGAAAAATACGGTACATTACCTCTTGATGAAATTTTAGCTCCGGTGATAGCCTTGGCGCGAAAAGGTATAGTGGTAACCGAAAAACAGGCCAAAAGATTAGAGCGTTATAAAGAACGGTTTATTGAAGTTAATGGCGACAGTACCAAGTTCGCACAGCACTTTAGTCCCGGGGATACCATAAAGTATCCTGAGCTTGCCAACACCTTGACCAAAATCATGAAAGAGGGGCGTGACGGTTTTTATAAAGGTGAGGTCGCCTCAAAAATCGCTGGCTTTATTCAAGAAAATGGAGGCTTCATAACAGCACAAGATCTCGAAAAGTACCAGGCCAAATGGCGTTATCCCATAACGTTCAATTACAAAGATTTAAAGATAATTTCAATGAGTCCGCCAAGCAGTGGTGGCGTGACCATGAACCAAATGTTCAAAATGATGGAACCTTATGATTTGGCCTCATACGGACATAATTCAGAAAAAACCATTCAACTGTTCACCGAGGTGGCGCGAAGGGCCTATGCAGATAGAAATTACTTTTTAGGCGATCCTGATTTTGTGGATATTCCCCTAGATGTCATTTTGACCAATGACTACTTGACACAGCGCATGGAAGACTTTTCTTTTGACAAGGCAACCCTGTCTTCGGCCGTAAGCCATGGAGAGGTCGAAGTTGTTGAAAGCATGGAAACCACCCACTACTCTATCGTTGATGATCATGGCAATGCAATTTCTGCCACCACAACGCTCAATGGGGGTTATGGTTCAAAACTATATTCAGAAGAACTGGGTATTTTCTTTAATAACGAGATGGATGATTTTAGTGCCAAACCTGGGGTGCCGAATATGTTCGGACTTATTGGTGCCGAAGCGAACAGCATTGCACCCGAGAAACGTATGCTAAGTTCTATGACACCCACTATAGTTGAAAAAGACGGAAAACTATGGATGGTAGTAGGCACCCCTGGCGGATCTACAATTATTACCGCTGTAGCACAGACTATTCTAAATGCTTACGAGTTCAATTTAAGCATGCAAGAGGCGGTCAATGCACCCCGTTTTCATCACCAATGGTTACCTGATATGGTTATGTTCGAAGAAGAGGGGTTCTCAAAAGAATTAAAAAACACCCTTGAAACCAAAGGGTACAAAATTTATGAAGGTAAAACACCTATTATTGGAAAAGTAGATGCCATCAAAGTATTGCCCGACGGACGTTTAGAAGGTGGGGCCGACAAACGTGGTGATGATAGGGCTGTAGGGTATTAATGTGCAATACTAGTTTTTAAAATCTGATTTTCAAGTGTTTAAAAAGCAAATTGATATTACCATTTTAACCGAAAGCAGGTATATTGACCCGGTTACATCAAACAGTTTTAACCAGAACATTCTTCTTGAGGACGGCCTAATAATAGCTGAACTCGAAAAACAGGGTCTTAATGTTGTCAGAGTTGCTTGGGATGACCCCAATTTTGATTGGAGCACTACCAAATATGCGTTGTTCAGGGCAACATGGGACTATTTCGAACGAATGCAAGAGTTTTCAAACTGGATGACAAAAACAGCCCAACATACCAACTTTATCAATTCAAAATCATTGATTGATTGGAATATTGACAAGCACTACTTAAAAGATTTACAGATCAAAGGTGTCAATATGGCAAAGACGTTGTTTATCGAAAAAGGAGAAGAACTTAGCTTAAAAGAGGCCATGGACAAAGCTGAACAAACCCTTGCTTTCTCCTCAGATGAACTGGTTTTAAAACCTTGCATTGCAGGCGGGGCAAGACACACTTATAAGTTCCATATTGATGCATGGCCGCAATACGATACCGTTTTTCAAGAACTGTCCATCTCAGAGGCCCAGATGCTACAAGAATTTCAAAAAAACGTGGTCGACAAGGGCGAAGTGTCTATGATGCTCTTTAACGGTGAGTTTACCCATGCTATACTCAAGCTTGCCAAAAAAGGCGATTTTAGGGTGCAGGATGACTATGGTGGTACGGTTCATGAATACCAAGCAACTGTAGAACAGATTGCCTTTGCCAAAATGGTTATTGACGCCTGCCCTGAAAAACCATTGTATGCCCGAGTGGACATTTTTGAAGACAATGATGGGAAACTTGCACTGGCTGAACTTGAAATTTTTGAACCAGAACTTTGGTTTCGTTTTTACCCCCCGGCGGCAAAACTATTTGCCAAGCAATTAAAAGAACTTTTTACATGAAAAAGATTTTAAAGATATCAGGGGTACTTATTGGGGTTGGTCTATTGTTCATGCTAATTTTTGTATGGGTAAAAAATGAGCCTTTACCTGAAGGAAAACCGGGACCAGAAGCTGATGCCCTTGCCCGTAAAATGCTTAAGGTACTAAATCATGACACCTATAACAATACACGATATTTAGAGTGGTCATACCAAGGTGGTAACAATCGGTATTTATGGGACAAGGCAATGGGCAAAGTCAATGTTAGGTGGAAGGATAATGTGGTTGACTTAAACTTGGTAAAACCTAAGAATAGTATTGCCACAAAAAACAATGGAAGGGTGGTGGGCGCAGAGAAAGAGAGATTGATAAAGAAAGCACTTGACTATTTTAACAACGATTCTTTCTGGTTGGTTGCGCCCTACAAAGTTTTCGATAAGGGAACTACTCGAGGTATAGTGGCCCTAGAAAACGATGAACAAGGACTATTGGTAACCTATGGCAGTGGTGGTACCACCCCGGGGGACACTTATTTATGGATATTGAACGAAAACGGATTTCCGAACAGTTATAAAATGTGGGTAAAAATCATTCCGATTGGAGGCCTTGAAGCTACTTGGGATGATTGGATGGTCAGTGAAAGTGGTGCTTTTTTACCAAAATCACACGTACTGGGGCCAATTACCCTAAGTATGGGAGAAGTCAAAGGATACAACTAATAGCGCTTTGATGGTTACACTTAAAGCAGATAGAATTTTAATCTCCCCTCTTTCCGTAGCAGACACAAACTTTCTGTTCAAGCTTATGAATACGCCCAAATGGAAAAAATATATTGGTGACCGCAATATCAAAAACCCTGCAGATGCAAAAACATATCTTAAGTCCTCGATCCTTCCCTCCTACCAAAAATATGGCTTCGGACTTTTTGGGGTACGTTTAAGGGCAACAGACCAGCCCATGGGAATCTGCGGTTTTTTACAACGAGATTATTTGCCACATCCAGATTTGGGTTTTGCAATTTTACCAGATTTTGAACGTAAGGGATATATACATGAAGCCGCCGACTTGTTACTGGCAAACAAAGGCCTTTTCGCTATAGACAACAAGGTTTTGGCCATTACTACACCAGAAAACCATGCCTCGGTAGCTTTACTTGAAAAGCTTGGGTTTATCCAAAAAGGAAACATACCAACGGATACCAAAGAAGAAGTACTGCTTTTAGAAAAGGAATTATAATTCGGTCAGTCCATATTCTGCCAGAACAATTTGCCATTCCTGCGATTCGGTGATTTCCAGAATGCGCTGCGAAATGGCCTGTTCAAGAACTATGGAGTCCTTTTTTATACCGAAGGCATAGAATTGAACATCAAATTTTATAGGAAGTAGTTCCACTTTAGAAAGTGAGGAATCCTTACGAATCCGATACCGTAAAATAGGCTCATCGTACATAAATGCTTCAAGTCGTTTCGCGGACAATGCTTTTAAACCCGGCTGAACACCTTTATAGGTAGTTATATCCTTAAAAAAATGGGTCTTCAAAAAGTCTTCTGCTTCCGAGCTTTTCACTGTGCCAACCTTTCGCTCTTTGAACGAGCTAAAATCTGAAGTGCTGTTCTCTAATTGGTTTACGGTCAAACTGGAAGCAATACTTGCTGTCAGACCAGAAACGAACAACAAACCGCTGAACATTAGGCCCAAAGCAGCTATTTTGCCCAGTCGTGTTTTTGGTGACTTATCACCATATCCTACAGTTGACAAGGTGACCATAGACCACCAGAGACCATCCCAGATTCCTTTGATACCAGGCCTAAAGTCTTTTGGATTGCCCCTATGTTCGGCCAACCAGGTCAGACTACCAAAAAATAAGAGTATGATTAGAAGAAGAAGAAAACCCCTTAAAAAGTTAATATGTAAAAAAGAACCAAAAAAATGCTTGATCTTCTGTAACGACGATTGTTTGGCAACAGCAATGGTCGAATGTGATGCAAAAAAAGAATGTGTGAACTCCATCTGTTTGCTACGTTCACCGGTTATGGTAAGTGGATTGATACAAACGTCAACAGCTCCCCTTTTGAGCGCATCCAACATAGTGGCGAAATCCATTCTTATCAATTTGTACTCCAAATCCAAATCCTCGGCAACGCGGTCCCATAGCCAAATATTAATGCCTTCAAGTAGGTCTTCTTCTTGAATGATAAATGGTGCTGCTGGGGCATAGGCCACGCGTAGCGTATCTTTACTGACTTGTGAAAAACAGTGTTCTCCGACAAAGCACAAAAAGATGAAGACGAGGGTAATAAAGGTTGGTTTTTTCATGGTATTGCGTGCCTTAAAGATATAAAAGTCTGGCATTACCAAAATCATCGATTACAACAACTTGAGGAAATGTGGTACCGCGGTATTGGTAAAATCTGGATTCCAAACAGCGTAAAGTTCAGTTTGAAAAACCTCATTTTTCAATTCTATACATTTCACATTGTAACTCATCGCATGAGTCAATGATTTGGGAACAATGGAAATGCCCATACCATCTTCCACCAACTTAAAAATGGTTGGCCCATGAATGGACTGATGTGAAATCTTCGGAGTAAAACCGTGGGCAGCACAAAGCCCTGTAATCTGTTGGTAGTACATTTGACTTTGCTCATTCGGAAAAAGGATGAAATCTTCATGGGCAACCTGCCCCAGACCTTTAAATGTGGAAACGCTCAACGGATGCGAGTGCGGAAGTACCAAACAAAAATTCTCTGTGTGTACTTTTTTACAAGTCATCGTGGGCAATACCCGATTTGAGCGCATAAACCCAAGATCAAGTTCATTGCGTTGCAACATGTCAAGCTGTACTTTGTTGCTGGCTTCTTGCAATACTAGCTTGATGTTAGGATGGTTCTCCTTTAATACCTTAATTCTTTTTGGAAGATAGACCTGCATGGCGGAACCTACAAAACCAATATTAAGCAACCCAGATGTTCCCTCCAAGCCTAAGTTCCAACGATTGATGGATGTTTGCATCTGGTTGAAGATGATTTCCGCTTCTATTTTGAACAACTCCCCCGCCCTCGTCAAAGCTACTTTTCTGTTGGTCCGCTTGAATAGCGGTTGTTTTAAAATCACCTCTAGCCGTTGTATTTGTTGACTAAGTGCCGATTGTGAGATATGCAATTTCTCAGCAGCAAGTCCAAAATGCAGAGTGTTTGATAGCGTCAGGAAGTAATGGACATGACGCAATTCCAATTGATTAGTTATACTTATCATTCAATATAAAATAATAATTGTAAACGATTAAATGTACAATTAATTTTACACAGTATTGAGAAATCCCATATCACATGAAGTTTACTACAAACCATCCGCTGGATATTATTCTAAAAGCCTTATTCGAACCCTATAAAGCCAGTGTGCCGGACGTTTCGCATATTACGGAAGCGATGAAGGCATCAAAACTCATTGCAAATGAAGACGAAATCATCAACGATCACATTGCTTTTCGCACTTTGGGCGTTCCCCATTTAGGAATTGCCTCATTGGAAAAAATCTTTTTGGCTTATGGCTATCAACGTATGGATGCCTATTACTTTGAAGAGAAAAAACTTGATGCCTTTTGGTACACACCACCAGAACCCCAGTACCCCAGAATCTTTATCAGCGAGTTAAGGGTAAAAGATCTATCACCTACCGCACAAAGAACCATTTACAACTATACAAACGCGATTATCACCGACCCTGTGGGTGATCTTGATTTCGAAAATCCAGAATCAGTAGGTCATTTCTTTTACCGACCCTTATGGCAGACTCCGGCTTTAGATGACTTTTTGTCACTGGGCAAAGAAAGTGAATATGCGGCTTGGGTCATATACAATCGGTACTACTTGAACCACTATACCATTAGTGTTCACGCCCTACCGGAACCTTACAATAGGTTGGAAAGCTTCAATGCTTTTTTAGAGAAAAATGGCATAGTACTGAACACCGCTGGCGGCAAAATAAAAATCAGCGCAGACGGTTTACTGCGTCAAAGTAGTTCAGTGGCCAAGATGCTAACGGCCACTTTCGCGAATGATGAGCAGCTTAAAATATCTGGAAGTTATGTTGAGTTTGCAGAACGTCTGCCGCTACCAGAATTCAAGCACTTACCGAAAGGGACACTAAAAAGAGAACATCTTCGTGAAGGTTTTGAATCGGCCAACGCCGACAAGATTTTTGAAAGCACCTACACCGAACAAACGGCAAAATACAGTTAAGCATTCTTAGGTTGGCCCACTTGTCGCTTTAACTCCTCCATTGATTCTTGAAGCTGTCGCAACAACCCCCGTTCAGTGGTGGCATCAACATTAAAGGTGAGTTTGCTACTGACCTCCCAAATCTCTTGAATTTGAAAGGGTTTGATATCGTAAGGTGGGTACGTTTCATTCAAAGAGACCAAGGTAATATTGTTTGAGTTTGGTCGTTTTTCAATCTTTTTCACCATAACGGAATCTTGCAGTACTACCACGTACATTTTATTGGCACTAACATGGTCAATATGCTCAACGGCCCTGGCCAAAACCCACTCTCCCTGCTGTAAATTGGGCAACATACTGTCACCCTCTACCTGAAAACCACGGTAGGTGGCATTACGAAACTCGGGTATGGGCAAATCAAAGGCCGGTAGTTGTTCGTACCAACTCGTGTCAGCAATGTTCTGTGGGTATCCAGCCGCTGCTTTGGCGTTGACCAATACCATATTATCACGTTCGGCACTATCGACGGTTACCACTTTGGGGATGACACTGGTGTGCGAGGTCTCTAAAAACTTTGATTCATTTTCACCAAACAACCACAACGGATTGATCTTAAACTGTCGCAACAGTTCTGTAACCACTTTTCCCGAAAGTTTGGTTCGTCCACGTTCAATATCTGCAGTGGTATTGGATACCCCTAGAAGTTTGGCAAATTCAGACTGTGTGTAGCCCAAATCACGTCGTACTTCAATAAATCGTTTCAGTGTGAGTTCGTTTTCCATAGTTATTACACTTATCAGTTCTGTCAAGACGGAAATCTATAGCAATTGACTTACAAGAACTTTAAATACTAATTCTAGTCACATCAAATATAGTGAATTAGGATTATTTCCAAAATATTTTTGGATAATTTCCATTTAATGGAATATTTCCATATTTTTGATAGGAATATTTCCAAAAAATGAATTTTGAACGCACCAAAGAAAAGTTGAATATACTGGCAGATGCTGCTAAGTATGATGTCTCTTGTGCCAGCAGCGGTAGTGACCGAAAGAACAAGAGCGGTGGTCTGGGCAATGCGACCAAGATGGGTATCTGTCATAGTTATACCGAAGATGGCCGTTGTGTTTCCCTTCTAAAAATATTATTGACCAACCATTGTATTTTTGATTGTGCGTATTGTGTAACACGAAAAAGTAATGACGTAAAGCGTGCAGCCTTTAAGATTCAAGAAGTTGTTGATCTTACCATTAATTTTTACCGCAGAAATTATATTGAGGGGTTGTTTTTGAGTTCTGGTATTTTCAAAAGTCCAGACCATACCATGGAACGCTTGGTTTCGGTAGCCAAAAGACTGCGTGAAGAAGAAAATTTCAACGGTTATATCCATTTGAAGTCTATACCCGGATGTAGTGACGAGCTCATGTATGAGGCCGGATTGTATGCCGACCGTCTATCGGTTAACATAGAAGTCCCCACTGTATCTGGCCTCAAACTATTGGCCCCAGATAAAAAGCATGAAGATTTTACCAGACCCATGCATAAGGTCAAAAGTGAAATATTACGCTATAAAAGTGAATGTAAAATCATTAAGAGCACCCCTAAATATGCACCTGCCGGACAAAGTACTCAAATGATAATTGGAGCCACTGGAGAAACGGATAAGGACATCATGTATTCGGCTACCTACTATTACAAAAAGTATCAGATGCGCAGAGTGTATTATTCAGGGTATGTGCCCGTGGCAGAAGATAGTCGATTGCCCTCCGTTGGGTCGCAAGTACCTATGTTGCGTGAAAACCGTTTGTACCAAACCGATTGGTTGTTGCGCTTTTATGGTTTTGCAGTGAATGAAATCGTGAATGATAAACACCCCAACCTAGATATGGATATCGACCCCAAACTATCATGGGCGTTACGAAACATGCACCATTTTCCGGTGGATGTAAACAAGGCGGCAAAGCATATGCTGGCCCGCGTACCGGGATTGGGCATATTGTCCGTCAGTAAAATTTTGAACGCTCGAAAGTTTCGAAAATTGAACTGGGACCACCTCAAAAAAATCGGAGTGGCCCTCAACCGTGCCAAGTTTTTTATGGTATGTGATTCCTACGATTGGGAACGTCGTGATTTAGATCCGGACCGCATTAAAGGAATGATTTTGCAGACATCGAGCAGTAAATATCGTAAGCAGTATAGCAATCAGCTATCATTATTTAACTAATAGTATGAATACCTTTCAAAACCGTAAAACCACAAACCGCATAGAGCGTACCAGAACTATCATTTTAGATTTTGGCTATAACCTTGTTGTCCATAAAAGCAGGATAAAAAAAGCCCTTGCCACTTTCAAAACTGGAATACAGAGCAAATTGTCTAGTTATAGAAATACCTGTGACAGCGAAGTCTCAATGATTACGACCCCTACAAAATGACAAAAAGATATGATGATGAAAAATTCAAAAACCTTTATTTATGACGGAAGCTTTAATGGCTTTCTCACAGCCGTTTTCATTGCCTTTGAAGAGAAGGCAAATGTAACTGATATTCAAAAGAACGACCAAGGACAAAATGGTCTTTTTTCAGAAACGGAAACTATTTTCACCAATGTTGAAAAAGCAAAACGTGTCTGGAACGGTATTCGGAACAAAAGTTATAATGCCATTACCAATGTTTACTTTGCCTTTTTGAGCGAAACCGAAGGTATTGAATATATGCTTTACTCTTATATTCAGAAGTTGATGGCCGCTAAGGGCTATAAACAAGTTGATTTTTCAGATGAGACCGTATTGTATATCTCACAGCTGGCCCGAAAGGTTGGTCGTGAAAAGCACCGTATGGAAGCTTTTGTACATTTTCAATTGACAAAAGATGATATTTATTTCGCCAATATTGAACCTGATTTTGATGTATTGCCACTTATATCCAAGCACTTTCGAAATCGCTATGCAGACCAGCAGTGGTTGATTTATGACGTCAAACGTAAATATGGTATTTTTTATGACCTCGAACGTGTTGAGATCGTTTCACTCAATCTATCTGAGGTACATTTCAACCGAACCCAAAAAAGCAGTGTTTTTTCTGATGGTGAATATGACTATCAAGAATTATGGAGCAACTATTTTAAAAGTACCCACATCAAGTCACGTATCAATAGAAAGTTACATACACAGCATATACCCAAACGCTATTGGAAGTATTTAAGCGAGAAAAAAGAAGCGGTTTGATCAAGTCTTGGTCAACCTCAAGTATCACGAGTTTTCAAGAGCAATAGTGATCATCTTATGAAATGAAGATTCACGTTGCTGATGGTTCAACTGTTCACCTGTTACCAAAGAGTCTGAAATGGTCAATAGTGTAAGGGCCTCAATATTATATTTGGCAGCCAGTGTGTAAATACCTGCCGTTTCCATTTCAGCACAAAGCACACCATAAGCCGCCCATTTCTTATAAGTGTCTTTATCATCGTCATAAAAAGTATCCGTGCTCAGTACATTGCCAATCTTAATATTGATATTGTTGTCCTTGGCATACTCCATGGCCTTAAATAGAAGTGAAGCACTTGCCGTCGGTGCATAAGTCGCATTTTGAAAGCGTATGGCATTAAATGCCGCATCAGTTGATGCAGACATTGCCAAGATAATATCGCCCAATACGATATCCTTTTGATATGAACCTGCAGATCCCACGCGAATTATTTTACTTACGTCGTATGAATTGATCAATTCATGACAGTATATCATCGTTGAGGGAATGCCCATACCACTACCTTGTACCGAAATGCGATTACCCTTATAAAGACCTGTAAAACCTAACATGCCCCGTACTTGATTATAACACTGTACTTCTTCTAAAAAGGTCTCTGCGATCCATTTGGCCCGTAAAGGATCCCCAGGCATTAAAACTGTGGATGCAATGGCATTTTTAGGAGCATCAATGTGTGTTGACATAGAATTAATTTAGTTGCCAACCAATTTTGGTCCTGATGAAGTGCCAATTCTGGTTACGCCAAGTTCAATATACTTTAGTGCAGTTTCTCTATCGCGAATACCGCCTGAAGCCTTTATCTGAGCTTTATCTCCAACTACGGTTTTCATTAATTGTACATCAATAAAAGTTGCACCGCCTGACCCAAACCCCGTAGATGTTTTGATAAAATCCGCACCAGCAGCTACTGACAATCTAGAGGCGTGTTCTTTTTCATCATCGGTTAGGTAGCAGGTTTCTAAAATAACCTTCAATACCTTGTCTCCAATAACACTCTTGACTTGTGCGATTTCCTCTTTGACTTGTACATCCATTCCTGATTTCAACCATCCGATGTTCAGTACCATATCGACTTCATCAACACCTTTGGCAATGGCATCTTTGGCCTCAAATACCTTAGTCGTCGTTGACATCGCACCTAGGGGGAAACCAATGACCGTGGCAATTTTCACATTTGTAGCACCCAATATATCTACTGTCAAAGGGATATGGCAGCCATTAACACAGACCGCCTTGAAACCATACAATATCGCCTCTTCGCACAATTGTTTGATATCTTCAACCGTGGCGTCAGGCTTTAAATTGGTATGGTCAATATATGGGGCTAACTTCATTGAGGTCACGTTAATTAAAATCTGTTATTTGCTACGTTCGCCCACAAAATGGTCGCTTTTTGTTTTGAACAGTACATTGAAACTGGTCAGGGAGCCGTAAATACGGGTAATATACTGTTGAAGGTCTATTTTTTCTTGGTCATCCAAATTTTTACTGCTGTTGATTTTTTGCTCCATCACTCGAATTCGATCACGAACCATTACAATCTTATGAAAGAAGGTGTCGATGGGCATTTCTTTATTTGCAGCAGCGTCCCCAGGCTCTAAAATAAGTTTACCACCTTTCCATTTATCCGCAATCGCCACTTTCTCATGGGTATCGCTCCATTTTTCCAAAATATGTACCAAAGAACGCTCCACATCAAAAAAACTGACGCTGTCCACTTCACCCTCAACACTCTCAATAACTTCGAATTCTGTATCTAAGTCAATGGTTTCCAATCCGTTTTCTAAAAAAGTGACCCAATAGTGCTTGGAAGAAACGTTTGTTACGACTCCTTTTCCATAAACAGGGTGGTCAATACGCGAGCCTATGCCCAATAGCTTCATATCTTCTTTGTTTTAGTGTTGCACAGGGGCACTTACCTATGGCTTTTCAAGAAGCTTCCCCTTTAAATCAATTGTTCAAAAACAGTATAAAAATACCTCACTCTCTTTCAAAAGCCAATAAAGTATTATAAAAATCTTCATAAATAGCCTTAGCATCTATACTGTCATAAAACACAATTGGGCGGTTGCCACTGTCTCTTGAAGTTGTAATGGTCTTGGTTGTGCAAAAACTGGGATTTACAAATATTGAAATCAATGCCAAGTCCCACAAGACCCGATTGCGTCTAGAACCATCTAAGTGGTCTATCCAACGTTGCATTAAAAATTTTCCCAAAAAGTGATTTCCAATCTTGGCATTTAGCACATCAAAATCAATCTGCATCGCAGCCGCAACATTCACGGGAATGATATTCAATGTAGCTTTAGAATTCAAAAGAAAATCCAAAGCAAATTGATCCATCATCGGGTTAAAATCATTCCGTTTCAATACCCCAGTTTCAAAATCCATTTCCGTACCCAACCAAAACACTTCTAACTTTTCAGCGATCTTTGGCTGTATATAAACTGCTGATGCAACATTGGTCAATGCCCCCAACACCAAAATAGTCACTTTATTTTGACGTTCTGCGTGTTTGATGATGTCATAGGCCGCAGCAGAATGCTGAGCTCGATCTCCCCAATCGAACATTCGAGCCATTGCACCCCGTTTTGTGGGTATGGCCAAGTTCATTTCTCCCAATAACTGTTGGTTCAGGCGATGGCTGTTTTCCATGGTGTTTTCAATCGCCCATTGACTTGTTTGCCAGTGCGCAGCATTCAATGATGTAATTGTAACAGATGGCTCTAACAGAATCCTGGCCAGGGCATAAAAATCGTCCACTTCGTTGCCCGTATCTGCATCGACTATGACTTTTCGTTGGCCAAAGGACTGCAGTAAAAAAAGCATTGTGAACAGTTGTATTGCGCGAGTTAAAAGCAAACTTTTGTATAACATGTTTTGGTGGTTTGACAACAAGGTAATCGATAGTGTTCAGTTAACAAAATCATAGTGGACTTGACTTTAATATTACTTATCAATTATGTACTTTAGCAGCTTGTGCTATGATAAACTACGAAGAAAACATTGAGGTACGGGGTGCACGAGTACACAACCTAAAAAATATTGATGTCACCATTCCGCGAGAGAAGCTTGTGGTCATCACCGGGCTTTCGGGCAGTGGTAAATCTTCACTCGCCTTCGACACGATTTATGCCGAAGGGCAACGGCGTTATATTGAGACTTTTTCGGCCTATGCCAGACAGTTTTTGGGTGGATTGGAACGCCCTGACGTGGATAAAATCGATGGGCTTTCTCCCGTAATTGCCATTGAACAAAAGACCACTTCAAAGTCACCCCGGTCTACGGTCGGAACCATTACCGAGGTATATGACTTTCTCCGTTTGCTGTTTGCAAGGGCGGGTGATGCATACAGTTACAATACGGGTGAGAAAATGGTAAGCTATAGTGACGAGCAGATCAAAGCACTTATCATAGCTGCTTATCAAAATAAAAAAATCAACGTACTTGCACCCATTATAAAATCTCGTAAAGGTCACTATAGGGAACTGTTTGAGCAAATTGGAAAACAAGGTTTTGTAAAAGTTCGTGTTGATGGTGTAATTGTTGATATCACCAAGGGCATGAAGGTCGACCGTTACAAGACCCATGATATTGAAATCGTTATTGACCGTTTAAAAGTAGGTGCCGGTGAAGATTTTGACAAACGGTTGACAGAGACAATCAATACCGCCATGTACAGTGGCAATAATATTTTAATGGTTTTGGAGGAAGGCGAAAAAACCCCTCGTTACTTCAGTAGGGATTTAATGTGTCCATCTTCGGGCATATCGTATCCCACTCCCGAGCCGAATACTTTTTCGTTCAATTCTCCAAAGGGCATGTGTCCCCATTGCAACGGACTTGGCCATGTATATGAAGTGAATGAAGAAAAGATTTTTCCAAACAAAAAATTATCCATTAAAGCTGGTGGTATTGCCCCACTTGGTGAATACAAAAAATCATGGGCGTTCAAACAGTTGGAAACCATTGGCCAACGCTATGGTTTTGATATGGAAACGCCGGTGGAGAAAATTTCGAAAGATGGTATGAACGTCATTCTCAATGGTGGTAAAGAGAGTTTTAATGTAGATTCCAAAACATTGGGAGTCAAACGTGAGTACCGAATCGATTACGAGGGTATAGCAAATTTCATTAAGAGTCAGTTTGATGAGGCAAATTCAACTTCTATAAAGCGCTGGGCCAAAGATTATATGGACAAAATACAATGTCCAACGTGCGAAGGTTCCCGCTTGCGCAAAGAATCACTCTATTTTAAGGTTGACGGAAAGAATATTGCCGAACTCGCCCATTTTGATATTGCTGAACTGGCCAAATTCTTTGATAATCTTCAAAACAGGCTTGAGGGAAATCAAAAGAAAATCGCAGAAGAAATTGTCAAAGAAATCCGCACGAGAATCCGTTTTCTTTTGGATGTTGGTCTAGATTATCTTTCGTTGAACCGGAGCTCAAAATCCCTTTCTGGTGGTGAGGCACAGCGTATTCGCTTGGCCACGCAGATTGGTTCACAACTGGTAGGGGTACTTTACATTTTAGATGAACCGAGCATTGGTCTGCACCAACGTGACAATGAACGGTTAATCAATTCGTTGGTTTCACTTCGTGATATTGGTAACTCTGTAATTGTTGTTGAGCACGACCGTGATATGATAGAAGCGGCCGACCATGTTATTGATATTGGGCCAAAGGCCGGGAAGCATGGCGGTGAAATCATTTCAGAAGGTCCACCAGAAGAGCTTAAGGATTATCATACGCTCACTGCTGATTATATTACAGGCGATAAAGAAATCAGTGTGCCCGAAAAGCGGCGTAAAGGAACAGGCAAAAAGCTTGTCTTGACCGGCTGCTCGGGAAATAACCTGAAGGAAGTGACTGCAGAATTTCCGTTGGGAAAAATGATAGGAGTTACGGGCGTGTCCGGCAGTGGAAAGTCCACCTTGATCAACGAGACACTCTACCCTATTATGAATGCCCATTACTTCAATGGTGTTAAAAAACCGATGCCCTATAAAAGAATAAAAGGGCTCGAACATATTGATAAAGTTATTGATATCAACCAGTCGCCAATTGGTCGCACACCGCGGTCCAACCCAGCGACGTATACGGGAGTGTTCGGTGAAATTCGCTCCCTTTTTGCAAAAACCACAGAGGCCACCATTCGTGGTTACAAACCTGGCCGGTTCAGTTTTAATGTTCAAGGCGGACGTTGCGAAACCTGTCAAGGGGGAGGATTAAAGGTCATTGAGATGAATTTTTTGCCTGATGTATACGTAGAATGTGAAACTTGTAACGGCAAACGTTTTAACCGTGAAACCCTAGAAATCCGTTACAAAGGCAAATCCATAGCAGACGTTTTAGAAATGACCATGAACGAAGCTGTCGATTTTTTTGAGAATATTCCCAAAATTCACCGAAAACTCAAAACCATTGTTGATGTCGGCCTTGGCTACATATCACTGGGTCAACAATCCACAACACTATCAGGTGGTGAAGCACAACGTGTAAAATTGGCAACTGAACTGTCAAAACGTGATACTGGCAATACTTTTTATATTTTGGATGAGCCTACCACGGGCCTACATTTTGAAGACATTCGCGTATTGATGGAAGTTTTGAACAAATTGGTGGACAAAGGCAATACCGTATTGGTCATTGAGCACAATATGGACGTAATCAAAATGGTCGACCATATTATAGATATTGGCTACGAAGGTGGTCGAGGTGGTGGTATGATTGTTGCAAAAGGTACACCGGAGCAGGTAGCCAAAGACTCAAAAAGTTACACTGCTCGTTTTTTAAAGAAAGAATTACAAGCTGGCAAAAAACAGATTGCCAAAGCTGTTTAAACACAATACATGAGAAAAGAACAACATCCTAAAGGTTGGAACGAAATAAAAACCAATGACTCTTGGGCCATTTTTAAAATAATGGGCGAATTCGTTAACGGTTTTGAACGCATGAGTGCAATAGGTCCGTGCGTTTCTATATTTGGTTCTGCACGAACCCGCCCTGGTGACAAGTATTATGAACTGGCAGTAGATGTTGCCGAGTCCATAGCTAGAGCTGGTTATGGGGTCATTACGGGCGGCGGTCCGGGTATTATGGAAGCAGGTAACAGGGGTGCAAACAAGGCGGGCGGCACATCGGTCGGCCTTAACATTGATCTACCCTTTGAACAACATGACAATCCGTACATCGATTCTGATAAAAGTTTGGACTTTGATTATTTTTTTGTGAGAAAAGTGATGTTCGTGAAATATTCACAAGGTTTTGTGGTCATGCCCGGCGGTTTTGGTACCCTGGACGAACTTTTTGAAGCCATGACCCTTATTCAAACCCATAAGATTGGAAAGTTTCCAATTATTTTGGTAGGTTCTGATTTTTGGGGCGGCTTGGTCGAATGGATAAAGAATACGATGCTAGAAGCTGGTAACATTAGTGCGCAAGATCTTGATTTGGTAAAGTTGGCAGATACCGAGGATGAAGTGGTCGAAATCATTGACACCTACTATAAAGGACATACGATGAGTCCAAATTTCTAATCTTAGCACATACGATTTGCAAAACGGTAATTTTACAATTAGACTTCTTATAGCTACACTACTCTGTTGTAGTGGTCTATTGGCACAACATACGAATGAAGTTACCGCGACCCTCAATGGAGAGAACCATCAAATCGAAATCAAACAGCGGTTTGTATATCACAACAGTTCAGGAACAACATTGAAGATCTTGTATTTCAATGACTGGAACAATGCTTATGCGAACAACCGTACACCGCTTTCAAAGCATTTTGGTGACGATTTTGACCGAAGTCTACATTTGGCCAAAAACAAAGAACGCGGATTTACAATTATTACAAGTGTTGTGGACAAATCATACACAGGGATTGATTGGGAAAGAACCAAAAATCAGGATGTTATTCGAATAGCACTTAACGAGCCCCTGGAACCTGAAAAAAGTGTAGAACTCTTTTTTACCTACACCCTTCAATTGCCTGATGATAAATTTACCAAGTATGGTTATCGTGATGATGGTGGGTATTACCTTAAAGATTGGTACTTGACTCCTGCGGTTTTTGATGGCGACTGGCATTTGTATTCAAACAAGGGCCTTGATGACCTGTATACAGATGTTAGTAACACAAGCATTAACCTTATCTTTCCTGACACCTTGTTCCCGGCATCAAACTTTGGTGATGGTTTGGTTTCAAAATTCCCAAAGGGGAAACAGGTTTTTCTTAAAAGTAAGAACCGCAAAGGCTGCACACTTATCTTAACACCTGAGGAACAGTTTACCAAACACATCACTAGCTCTTTAACGGTAACAACCGATTTGAGCGCTTCAAAATATGATGAAATATCACAAGGTATTTCCATTAATAAAGTTGCAGACTACCTAAAGGAACGCTTAGGTCAATACCCTCATGACAACCTTTTGGTCAGTACGATAGACTATAACAAGAATCCGCTGTATGGCCTCAATCAATTGCCGTCGTTCGTAAGGCCTTATCCTGAACAATTTCAATTTGAAATGATGTTCTTAAAGACTATGGTGGTCAGTTATCTGAACGAGACCTTATTTTTAGACCCTAGAAAAGAATATTGGGTAAATGATGCTATTGCCAATTACCTAATGATACATTATGTTGAAGATTTTTATCCGAAAGAAAAATTAATTGGGAAGCTCTCCAAGGTCTGGGGCATTCGGGGTTTTCATTTGGCGAAAATGGATTTCAACGAGCAATACAATTTATTGCAAATGCTTCCGGCGAGAAGAAATATTGACCAATCTCTTGTTACACCAAAGGACTCACTCACCATTTTAAACAACAAAATTGCCAACCGTTACAAAGCGGGTTTAGGACTAGCTTACCTTGCAGATTATATAGGTAAAGAAAGAGTAGATAGTACCATTATCGATTTTTACAATGTGCACAAACTAAGGTCCAAGACCAAAGTATCTGATTTCAAGCAAGTACTGAGCCAATGTGCCGATGATGAGATTGATTGGTTTTTTGATGAGTATGTCGGCACCAGAAAAAAGATTGATTTCAAAATTAAGAAAGTTCAAAAAACGGAGGATTCCATCACCTTTACCATCAAAAATAAACGAGGTACCAATGTGCCAATCTCTTTGTTCGGCCTGCAAAAAGATTCTGTACTTTCAAAATACTGGTTTTCAGACATTGATAGCTCAAAGACCTTTACGATTCCGAGACAAGGAGAAGACCGGCTTGTTTTGAACTATGACAAGAAGATACCGGAATTTAACCAACGTGATAATTGGAAAACCCTCAACGGATTCTTCTCTAGTAATAAAAAATTGCAATTTCGGTTCTTTAAGGATACTGAGGATCCCTACTACAATCAGGTGTTTTATGTTCCCGTAGCAAATTTTAATATCTATGATGGTATAACACCTGGGCTTCGTATTTACAATAAAACCTTTCTAGAGCGTCAGTTCACCTATGATTTTGCCCCAACTTATTCGTTTTTGGAAAAAACAGTGGTGGGAAGGGCAAGTTTTCGGTATAGGAAATATCACAATAAAAGTGGGTTATATGTTTCAAACTATTCCATTGGTGGTAGTACTTCTCATTTTCAAACTAATTCTAGGTTTACAACAATAACCCCATCTATGAGTTTCGGGTGGCGACCAAATGATTTAAGATCTAACTGGCGGCAATTTTTATTGTTTAGGCATCGAAACGTATTTAGAAATATAGATGAAACTGTCTTGACCGACAATAGTTTAGATTTGGATCTAGAGAACAATCCTGACTATAGCGTTTTCAATGTACGGTATAGTAATTTTGATAACAATATCATCAATTATAAGTCGTCTTTACTTGATTTTCAGCATTCTAGCGAGTTTACTAAGTTATCCCTTGAACTTGAATACCGAAAGCTTTATGAAAGTAACAGGCAATTGAACCTAAGATTCTACGCCGGTAAATTTTTGCGAAACAAAACGAACTCCGATTTTTTCAGTTTTGCTTTGGACAGACCTACGGATTATTTATTTGATTTAGGTTATCTAGGACGTTCCGAGGATTCAGGATTGGTCAGCCAACAGATTATTATAGCCGAAGGTGGGTTCAAATCACAATTCGAAGATCAATTTGGTAGTGACTGGATTGCCACAACAAATGCCAGTTTTAATGTTTGGCGTTGGATTGAGCTTTATGGCGATATCGGTATGATAGCCGACAGAGGTGAAAGTGCACGCTTTGTTTATGATTCAGGAGTGCGTCTAAATCTTGTCACAGACTATTTTGAACTTTACTTTCCTATTTATTCCAACAATGGTTGGGAAGTTGCTCAACCCAACTATGCCAATACCATACGTTTTATTGTGACGATTAGCCCAAGAACGTTAACAGGCTTATTTACACGAAGGTGGTTTTAATTGCGAATTTGTCAAAATATATTCCATAAATAGCCGTTATTTTTTTGAATTCATTTTATTTCTAACATTTTTTTGTGATTTTATGAATAAATTGATTCTGTTGCAATTAGCAAAAAAGGTTCGGTTTTATTAATTTTGCAAAAATATCTGGTAGCATATGAAGACAGACCCAAAGACAAGCAATGATATTTCTTTTGAAGATTTTCAATCACAGATTATCAGTGATTATAAAATTGCGGTTTTAAGTCGAGAATGCAGTCTACTTGGACGCCGTGAAGTACTTACCGGAAAAGCCAAATTCGGAATCTTTGGTGATGGTAAAGAGTTACCGCAATTGGCAATGGCCAGAGCATTTCAAAATGGTGACTTTCGAAGCGGTTATTACCGCGACCAAACTTTTATGATGGCATTGGACCATTTAAATCCAAAAGCATTTTTTCACGGATTATATGCTACTACCGATATTGAAAAGGAACCCATGAGCGCCGGAAGGCAAATGGGCGGTCACTTTGTGACACACAGTATCAACCAAGACGGTTCATGGAAAAACCTTGCACAACAAAAGAACAGTAGCGCTGACATTTCATGTACAGCTGGCCAAATGCCCAGACTTTTGGGTTTGGCACAAGCCTCGAAAATATACCGCAATGTCAATGAAATTGACCAAACCAATTTTTCAAGCAATGGAAATGAGGTAGCCTGGGGCACTATTGGTAATGCCAGTACAAGTGAAGGGCATTTTTTTGAGACATTGAATGCCGCAGGGGTGCTACAAGTTCCAATGGTCATCAGTGTTTGGGATGACGCCTACGGTATTTCAGTCCCTGCAAAGTACCATACCACCAAAAGTGACATTTCAGAAATTTTGAAAGGCTTTCAACGTGATGAGAATACTAAAGGCTATGAAATTTTAAAAGTCAAAGGTTGGGACTATACTGCTTTGATCCACGCTTACGAGAATGCATCTGATATCGCTAGGGAAGAACATGTTCCCGTGTTAATACACGTTACTGAGCTGACGCAGCCCCAAGGTCATTCCACATCGGGATCGCATGAGCGTTATAAAGATGCCGAGCGATTGGAATGGGAGCGAGAAAATGATTGTAACAAGCGTTTCAGAGAATGGATATTAGACAACAATATTGCTACTGAAGAGATACTTAAAGCCATTGAGAAGTCTTGCAAGCAAGAAGTTCGTACTGCTAAAAAGGAAGCATGGTCTGAATTTTTGGCGCCGCATTTAGAATCAAAAAAGGAGCTGGTGGAACTGTTACGCGCCGTAGCTATTTCAAGTGCAAACAAAGTATTTATCACGAAAGTGATGAACGACCTTATAGCCATTGAAGAGCCCATTAAAAAAGACTTAGCGTCACATGCTCGAAAAGTACTGCGCTATGTCATCGGCGAAAACTCTGGGGCGAAAAAACAGTTGCAGCAATGGATTGTAGATTTCATGCAAACCGCACAACAAAAGTACAGTGACAATCTATATAGCGAATTGCCAAGTAAAGCAACCAATGTGAAGGCTATTGTACCTAGTTATGATAACAATGCAGAATTGATTGATGGTCGTGTGGTCTTACGGGATAATTTTGACAAGTTATTTGAAAAATATCCTCAGGCCATGGTATTTGGTGAAGATACAGGCAATATAGGTGATGTCAACCAGGGCCTTGAAGGGCTTCAAGAAAAGTACGGAGCCCATCGAATCGCAGATACAGGTATTCGAGAAGCTACCATTGTTGGGCAAGGTATTGGTTTGGCCATGAGAGGGCTACGGCCCATAGCTGAAATACAATATCTTGATTACATATTGTACGGGCTACAGACCTTAAGTGATGATTTGGCAACGTTGCGTTACCGTACCGTAGGTAAGCAAATAGCCCCTATGATTATACGTACCCGTGGACATCGACTCGAGGGTATTTGGCATTCTGGATCACAAATGGGTGGTTTAATTCATTTGTTACGTGGCATTTATATTCTTTCGCCCAGAAATATGACACAAGCGGCAGGTTTTTACAACACCTTAATGAAAAGCAATGAACCCGCACTTGTGATAGAGAGTTTAAATGGTTATCGTTTAAAAGAGACCAGACCAAATAATTTAGGGGAATTCTGTACACCAATCGGAGTTGTTGAAACCATTAAAGAAGGCGCCGATATTACCTTACTATCCTATGGCTCTACTTTACGTATTGTAGCTAAAGTGGCCAAAGAATTGGCCGAAGTAGGTATAGATGCTGAAGTCATTGATGCGCAAACGTTATTACCATTTGATGTCAATCACGATGTGGTCAAGAGTATTCAAAAAACAAATCGATTATTGATAATCGATGAAGATATGCCGGGTGGATGCTCTGCCTATCTCTTGCAAGAACTAATTGAAAAGCAAGGTGCTTATCGCTATTTAGACAGTGAACCTCAAACATTAACCGCAAAACAACATAGACCGGCTTATGCCACCGATGGTGATTATTTCTCAAAGCCAAACGAAGAAGACATTTTCGAGAAGGTCTATGAAATCATGCATGAATCAAACCCAACTGATTATCCAAAGCTAAGATAGTTTTACTATCATCTTAAATTGTTTTGTACTTTAAACCAGCGAAACTTTTGTAAGATGTTTTTAGCTTTTCCTGAGTTTAATATTTGGAGCGCTCCGCTACTGTTTCTCTCTTTACAGGGATTGGTTTTTGCATTGCTACTGTTGAACAGGTATTTAAAAAAACGAAGTACTTCAGACCTTTTTCTGTTTTTCATCTTGATGGTGACCTGTTATCAACAGACCTGCTACACTATTGGTTTTATGGGGTGGTACGACACTTTCAGAAACACCAAGGTCAACTATTGGCTCATACCAATGTCCGTGACAATACTCCCACTTATTTACCTGTATGTCAAATCTATTACCATGTCTTCTTTCAGGTTCAGAAGAATCGATTGGTTACATTTTTTACCGGCTTTTGTAATGATTTTGTATCGCATATCAATTTTTGGCTATGATGCATCACTACATGGTTTTGGTGAGACCCAAAATGGGTATTTAAAAATCAACTTAGATGAACCATATGTGCTGCCCATCTACACAGTTTTTAGCTACTTGCAAAATCTATTGTATTTAGCGTTCACATTTCAATTGTTCTTTGTTTACCGAAAAAAAATCAAAGAGTTTTTTTCGAATACCTATAAAATTGAGCTAAACTGGATTTTAAGTTTTCTCGTACTATATGCCTTGTTATACCTTTATGATTTTGTTCAGACGATGGTAACTCAGTTCATTGTTGAACTGAGTTATGTACAACAATGGTGGATGACACTCTACACTGGCCTAATTATCATTTATGTCGGGGTCAAAGGATATTTTACGGATACGACCAGGCTACGAAAACTCAATTTTAGTTTCGCACCAAGTATAAATAGCATTCCAAACCCTTCAGAAAACGAAAAGACTATCGCCATTGAAGATATAAAATCATTGACAATGTTCATGGAGGCAGAAAAACCATATCTAAATCCTGAATTGAACCTAGCAGATTTGGCTATACTCCTTGGCATGACACGGGCCCAACTTTCTGAAACCATAAATTCAGGGTTCAAAATGAATTTCAACGATTTTGTGAACAAATACCGTGTTGAGGCATTTAAAGAAAAACTACTTAAAGAAGAATATAAAAAACTGTCTTTGCTTGGTATTGCCTTTGAGTGTGGTTTCAACAGCAAGGCAACCTTTAATCGGGTGTTCAAGAAACTTACGCACGCCTCCCCTACCGAATACTTGAAAACGAGCTAGTAACACGTTGAAGCTTTGAGACGTCTCAAATCGTATTTGAGACTTGATAAAATCTTTTGGGTCGCCAATCACGTTCATTACCATGACATTTGTACCAACAATATCAAAAAACAATGTCATGAAAAACATTTTCAAAATTATTATTACACCAATTGGACAAAAACACTGGTTTGCCGATTTAGCTTTCGCCTTGATACGATTCATAGGCGGGATGCTTCTTGCCGTAGATTTTGGAGCTTCAAAATTTGGAATGCCTTGGACGGATAAAGAAAAAAACCTTGATCTTTTTGAAGTAATCGAATGGTTTCCGGAAGATGTGGCCGAATATGGAGGTATTTTTGCCGTGGTGCCGGTTTTTTTTGCATGGATGGGAGCTTTTAGTGAAGCCGTAGGCGGATTGTTCTTTGCGTTTGGATTAAAAACACGTGTAGCATCATTTCTTATTATGTGTACTATGTTGGTCGCAATCTTTATGCAAAAATGGGGTCAGGGTACTTGGGGAATGCTACCGGCCATGGGGTTTCTCTGGCTAGCTGTTTACAATCTCTACTTAGGGTCAGGTCGATTTGGTTTTGACCAGCTAATCGCATCAAAATTAAACACGGACTAAGAAGAAACCTTATTCGCAGTATTTTAAATATTGAAAATCAAAGGTATAGATCTGCGGTTTAATCCTTGAAACCTCTAAAATTTTATGGTTTCGCAAAAAACAATACTTTTGCTAAACACAAATCCCCCATTTGTATGCGTTCTTCAGGTCTACATCACATTGGTTTAGCGGTGCTAAGAATACTTCCGTCTGCCATTATGCTTTTTGTCCATGGTCTGCCAAAGCTTCAAAACCTATTGGCCGGTAATTTTGAATTTCCCAACCCTATAGGCATTGGTCAGGCACCATCATTGTTTTTGACCGTAATCGGTGAGTTTGTTGCACCCGCTTTGATCATCATCGGATACAAGACAAGATTTGCTGCCATACCGTCATTAATAACCATGGTGGTTGCCGCCTTTATTACCCATGGTGCCGATCCCTTTGCCAAAAAAGAATTGGCCGTACTCTATGCAGTTTTCTTTTTGGTCATTTTTCTTGTCGGACCAGGTAAGTACAGTTTAGATAAAAAGTAGTTAAAAGATTGCTGTGAGCAACTCTTTTAACAGCTCTTGTTGGTTCATGTTTTGAGAGCCTACACCTTTGCCTTTGAGGTCCAAGCTTCGAAGTTCTGATATTATAGTACTGACACGCTTCATCGGATAGTTATTTGAGGCCACCGCATATTCATTTACAAAATAGGGGTTGATCCCCAGAACCTTTGCAACCGATTTTGGTGATCTATCATTCAATCCATGATATTGTAAAAGCTGTGCAAAAAAATTGTGAAGTAACGTCACCGTTACGACAAAAGGATTATCCTTTGGGTTTTCACCAAAGTAATTTACAATTCGTGTAGCTTTCAAAACGTCGCGTTCACCAATTGCCTTCTTTAATTCAAAATTATTGAAGTCCTTACTTATCCCAATATGTTGTTCGATCAATTGCGAAGTAATTTCCTGTTGTTTGTCAACTACCAAAAACAATTTTTCAATTTCATTGTTTATCTTGCTTAAATCTGTGCCCAAAAATTCAACCAACAGCGCTGAAGCTTTAGGGGCTATGCGGTAACCTTTACCCGACAGTACACGGCGAATCCAATCGGCCACTTGATTTTCATACAGTTTTTTGCTTTCGAAGATTACGCCTGTTTTTTGTACAGTTTTGTACAATTTTTTGCGCTTATCAATTTTCTTGTACTTATACCCGACAACAAGTATCGTAGTAGGTTGTGGATTTTCAGCATAAGATGCTAAATTTTCTATAGTTCTTGACAAGTGTTGAGCCTCTTTTACAATCACGACCTGATGTTCGGCCATCATCGGATACCGCTTTGCATGCGACACTATCTCATCAATGGAGGTATCCTTCCCATAAACGACCATTTGATTAAATCCTCTTTCGGCTTCGGTCAGCACGTTACTTGCTACAAAATCTGTAATCTTGTCAATATAATATGGCTCATCCCCCATCAAAAAGTAAATAGGCTTTACCTGTCCATTTTTGATATCGGTGACAATACGCTTGGCTTCTTCCATCTAAAAAAAATCATCAAATTTGTGCTATGCAGGCACTCAATTTTCCATCCTATAATTTTCGGCTTAAAAGTACCGAAAATAGTACCTTGATTTTTGATGTCATCCGTAAAAAATTTGTTGTGCTACAACCTGAAGAATGGGTGCGACAACATACCGTGCACTTTTTGCACCATACTAAAAGATACCCCAAAAGCCTTCTGAATGTTGAAAAGCAGCTGATAGTCAATGGTTTGAAGAAACGTTATGATGTTCTTCTCTTTAATGCAGATGGTAGTATACATACCCTTGTCGAATGCAAGGCACCTAGTGTAGCCATTACACAGGCAACCTTTAACCAAATTGCCATATACAATCTCAAATTGAAAGCCAATTACTTAATGGTCACTAACGGACTACAACATTATTATTGTCAAATGAATCACAAAGAAGAAAAATATACTTTTCTAACCGAAATTCCTGATTTTAGCCGTTAATTTGCTCCCGTTTTGAAACTCGCCGTCGTCATATTAAATTGGAATGGGGCGCAGCTCCTGAAAGACTACTTACCTTTTGTCTTAAAGTTTTCGGGTGATGCTACCATCTATTTAATTGATAATGCTTCAACAGACGACTCGGTCGAGATGGTCAAAACTGAATTCTCCGAAGTTCAAGTGATTGAAAACGAAGAAAACTATGGATTTGCCGGAGGGTACAACCAAGGGCTAAAGTCAATTGATGCCGATTTATTCTGTCTTTTGAATTCGGACGTGGAAGTGACTCCTAATTGGACTTCTCCATTCTTGAAATTATTTAAAGAAAATGAAAGTATTGCTATTGCACAACCTAAAATTCGTGATCTAAAAAATCGGGAATACTTTGAATATGCAGGCGCGGCCGGTGGTTACATTGATAAACTTGGGTATCCCTTTTGCCGTGGTCGTATTTTTCAATCCATTGAGAAAGATGAAGGGCAATATGATGATACGAGAGAGGTTTTTTGGGCAACAGGAGCCTGTATGTTTATTAGAAAGACTGTTTTTTGGGAGCTAGACGGATTTGATGCCGATTATTTTGCACATCAAGAGGAAATTGATTTGTGTTGGCGGGCAAAAAATACAGGGCACAAGGTTTTTTATGTCGGTGAGAGCATTGTTTTTCATTTGGGCGGATTCACCTTGAAGAACTCCAATCCGAATAAAACATTCTTGAACTTTCGCAATTCATTATATTCCATCACAAAAAATTTGCCAAGACGCTCTGCAACAAAGCTGATTTTCTATCGATTGTTACTTGATGGTATTGCGGCAGTGCATTTTGCAATACAGCTTAAATTTTTGCACAGTTTCGCCATATTACGGGCACACTTCAGTTTCTACAAGAACTTTTCCAAAATGTACAAAAAGCGGGAAAAGGCTAATTTTTTACTAAAATACTATTCTGTGAAATCCATAGTATGGTCGCACTTCGTACATCAAGTGAAGAATTTTAACATTTTAGTAAAAGATTAACGATGTCTGAATCTTGCTGATTTGCAATTATTATAATTTTGACGAATGTTAACCGAAAGTGTTATTAATTAACCAGTATAAATAAAAGTATTTATGAAAAAATTAGTTTTAGGAACCTTAGGTGTTGCCGTCTTATTGACTTCATGTGTATCGCAAAAGAAATATGCAGAACTTGAAGCAAAAAATAAAGAAACACAAGATTTGTTGAATTCTGCAACAGTTAAGTTAAACGAGTGTTTAGAAGAAAAGTCTACGGCTACAGCAGAAATGCAATCACTTAAGGATCAAGTGAAATTTTTGAAAGCAAATAATCAAGTACTCATCGACAACATGGGCAACTTGACCGAATTAAGTGCCAAGGGTGCTGAAAACCTTGAGAAGTCATTAGAAAGTCTTCAAGAAAAAGATTTGACCATTAGAAGATTACAAGATGCGGTAACCCGAAGAGATTCTGTAAACTTGGCCTTGGTGCAAAGTTTAAAAGGTGTTTTGGGCAATCTTGAAGACGATGATATTGAAGTAAGTGTTGAGAAAGGTGTTGTTTTTGTATCCATTTCAGATAAGCTATTGTTTAAAAGCGGTAGCTACAATGTGACTTCTGCAGCTAAAGAAGTGTTGGGTAAAGTAGCCAAGGTAGTAAATAACAAACCTGATTTTGAATTCATGGTTGAAGGCCACACAGATAACGTACCATATAGAAAGGGTGTTTTGTTGGACAACTGGGATTTGAGTGCTAAAAGAGCAACCGCTATCGTACGAATTCTTCAGAATGACTATGGTGTCGATCCCAAGCGTATGACCGCCGCTGGTCGAGCAGAGTTTGTGCCAGTTTCGGCTACGGACAAGTCTAAGAACAGAAGAACCCGAATAGTAGTACTACCAAAAATCGACCAGTTCTACAGCATGATTGAAGAAGGAATGAAAGATCCGGCAATCAACAAATAAGGTTAGGTTCTACCTATTAAAATGTAAAGAGCGGCTAATAAGCCGCTCTTTTTATTCACAGGATATCTAGTGATCCTTTGCCCTCACGAACAACTTCGGGTTCATCACCAGACAAATCAATCACGGTAGAAGCGGTATTGTCGCCATAACCACCATCGATAACCACATCGACCAAATTCTGCCATTTTTCAAAAATCAGTTCTGGATCGGTGGTATATTCCAAAATATCATCATCATCGCGGATTGAAGTGGAGACTATGGGGTTACCCAAAGTGGCGACCAGTTCTTGGGCAATTCTATTCTCGGGGACCCTGATACCAACTGTTTTTCTCTTCTTAAAATCTTTTGGAAGATTGTTATTGCCCGGTAGTATAAAAGTGTAAGGGCCGGGCAATGCGCGTTTGAGTACTTTAAAAGTGCGTGTATCTATCTGACGTACATAATCTGACAAATTGCTTAAATCATGACAAATGAAGGACCAATTCGCTTTTGCAAGTTTAATACCTTTGATTCGGGCAATTTTCTCGAGCGCCTTAGAGTTGGTAATATCACAACCAAGACCATATACCGTATCGGTCGGATAGATTACCAAACCCCCTTTACGAAGTATAGCAACAACTTTGTCAAGCTGCGCCTGACTAGGATTATCCTCATAGATTTTAAGAAATTCTGCCACTTCAAACGAATTAAATAAACTTCTAATGAAGTTACGAAATCTAATCGAAGTCCAACACTGTTTTGCATGTGTATAACGGTAAATTATCGGCAAACATCCATCAAGTCACCAGATGCTTCAAGTGCTTTAATATCATTTACCGTGAGTACGTAGTATAGACTGTCTTGGTAGTTCTCTTTTTTGTCAATATCCTTTACGCCGGTGAGCTTGTTCGTTTCAAAATTATTATAATTCACATAGATACTATCTTCAAAAACTTGTGACACCTTAAAAGTAGAATAGTAATTCTGTTCTGTGCGAAATGTATATACATCAAACATGGCAGGTTCTTTTACTAACTGTTGCACACGTTCTTTATCTTTTGAGCTTGAATAAAACCCAAGGGCGACCAAAAGTGCGATTATCATTAATCCAGAATACTTCCATATAGGTGTTTTTACCGTTGTTTTAAAGTTTTTATAGGCCAACTTAGCATCTTGGCCCAACGCTTTCTTTTTAAAACCTTTGTGGCAGTGTTGACATTCAAAAACCCCTATTTTACCGGCTGGAAACAAAGGAATCCAAAAAATATGCACATGGCGTCCATAAACGCTGGTGGTCATTTGAGTCTGTGATCCACAATTTGGGCATTTAACATTGGGAAGTGCCCCTGTTTTTAAGTGTGTAGAACGATATCCGTAAATTATCATCTGGTTGGGTTTTTATTGGTTAACGTCAACAACAGTACTATGTTTTCTAAACATTGCATTTTTGTTATGGTATCAAAAGTTTATTGAATACAAATAACTTTAGAAAACTATTGTTAAAAAACCCTGAAAACAGGTAAATTAAGATTTCATAGGCATGCCTAATATTGGATATTTTCTAGGGCAAGAATAACCGCTCGTTGGCCTACAGGTAGTCTAGATTTAATCATCCATACTGAAATGGAGAAATCTCGACACGAATTGATGTTACAGGTGCCGAGGTATTGCGACCTTGCTACCGATTTTCGAGAAGACTTTAAATCAAACCCAGATCAAATACTATATTAACTGAGCACCTCAAGCTTTGCAAAACGTAAAAGCAGTTTTTTTATATCACCCCTTTCAAACTTGATTTCGGCTTTTTTATCATTTCCGACACCTTCAATCTTCAAAACCTGTCCTTTTCCAAAACGGGTATGATTGACATAGGTGCCCTCAGTTAAATTGGGGTCTACAGTAGCTGAAGCCTTTGACGGGCTAGACAATGTTGGTTTCAATTTACGAAGCTTTCGCAACTGATTTTCATTGGGTCTGCTAACAGAAGGTGGTGTACCATTACTTGGTTTTACCTGTCTTAGCTTACTTTTATCAACCTCTCCAAAGATATTGGCATCAATCATTGACTTGTACCGATATCCGTCATTAACGGGAGTTAGGTTTTCAATATATTGCTCGTCAATTTCTTCAAGAAAACGACTGGGTTCCGCATCAATAAGCTTTCCCCAGCGGTATCGGTTCTGGGTATAGGTAAGATAGGCTTGTTTCTCTGCCCTAGTGAGGGCGACATAAAACAACCTTCGCTCCTCCTCCAATTCACTTCGTGTGTTCATGCTCATCGCAGAAGGGAAAAGATCTTCTTCCATCCCTACAATGTATACATAAGGAAATTCCAATCCTTTTGCCAAGTGAATCGTCATCAAGGCCACTCTATCATCATCACCCGTGTCTTTGTCCATATCGGTCGCTAATGCCACATCTTCAAGAAACTCTGTTAAACTTCCGGTAGCATCTGCAAGTTCTTTTTGTCCTTCAACAAAGTCTTTGATGCCATTGAGCAATTCCTCAATATTTTCCATGCGACCAATACCTTCAGGAGTGCCGTCCTTTTTGAACTCAAGCAGCAAACCTGTTTTTTTAGATACGTGCTCTGCCAAGGTAAAAGCGTCAGAGCCTTCATTCATGATTTGGAAGCTTTTGATCATGGTCACAAAATCTTCTAATTTGCGCTTGGTTCCAGTATTGATTTTTAAATCCAATTTTGAAAGATTGTCCATCACCTCAAAAATGGAACGGCCATAGTGATTAGCGGCAACAGTCAATTTGTCAACGGTAGTTTGACCAATACCCCTTGCCGGAAAATTAATGACACGCTTTAGTGCTTCTTCATCTTTAGGATTAATCACTAGTCTTAAATAACCTAAAACGTCTTTAATTTCTTTACGTTGATAAAATGAGAGTCCACCATAAATTCGATATGGAATATCACGTTTGCGCAACGCGTCCTCAATGGCTCTGGACTGTGAATTTGTGCGGTATAATACGGCAAACTCGCCATTGGACATTTGCTGTTGCATGCGATATTCAAAGATTGAAGACGCGACATAACGTCCTTCTTCCGCATCTGTAATACTTCGATGTATTTTAATGGGGTTGCCTTCATCATTGGCTGTCCAAACTACTTTTTCAAGTTGGTTCTTATTTTTAGCAATGATGGAGTTGGCCGCGTTTACAATATTCTTCGTTGACCTATAGTTCTGTTCTAATCGATACATGCCCACATCATCATAATCGCGCTGAAAATTGAGGATGTTATTGATGTTCGCTCCACGGAAAGAATAAATACTTTGAGCATCATCACCCACCACACAAATGTTCTGGTAACGGTCAGATAGTGCTTTAACAATCAAATATTGCGAATGGTTGGTATCTTGATACTCATCAACCAGAATGTAGCGAAAACGATCTTGGTACTTCATGAGTACTTCAGGGAATCGTGTCAACAGTTCATTTGTACGCAACAATAAATCATCAAAATCCATTGCCCCGGCCTTAAAACAACGATCTACATAGTTTTGATATATCTCACCAAGTCTTGGACGTTTGGCCATAGCATCGGCCTCTACCAGTTCAGGATTTTGAAAATAGGCCTTTACCGTAATAAGGCTGTTCTTATAAGATGATATTCGGTTTTGTACCTGTTTGTATTTGTAAATGTCCTTATCCAAGCCCATTTCTTTGATTATGGATGCTATCAGACGTTGGGAATCTTGGGTGTCATAGATGGTAAAATTACTTGGGTACCCAAGTTTATCCCCATCAAATCGCAGCAATTTGGCAAAGACCGAGTGGAACGTACCCATCCAAAGATTCTTGGCCTCTGAATTACCCACAATATCCGCAATACGTTTTTTCATTTCACGTGCAGCCTTGTTCGTAAATGTCAAAGCCAATATATTGAACGAATCTACACCTTGATCCATTAAATGGGCGATGCGATACGTCAGTACCCGGGTCTTACCTGACCCAGCTCCGGCAATCACCATCAAAGGTCCATCTTTATGGAGTACCGGCGCACGTTGCGCTTCGTTCAATTCATCAATATATGACATGGTAAAAGGGTAATTAACTCGAAATGTGAAATTAGCTAATCTCAGGTAACTGCTAAAATGAAGCTTTAAATACTTTTAAACATTGGCAAACGAATTAATTCTTGCAATTTGAATATATTTAAGGTCTATGAGAAAACGGATAGCTTACCTAATCTTCATTTTATCTTGCACTATATTACCTGCCCAAGAAAAGAAAGCGGGACCTATTATCAATGATTACGGAAAAGTATGGCAAATTGAAAACCAAGACTATCAACTGGAAAAAGAAGGAACTTTTAAGGTTGTTTTTGACATCATGAACAGTCCAAAAGATTACAGCCAGCGAAATGCAAGTATTGAAACGGCCGCCCGTTTTTTGAATATGCATGGGCAAAATGGTGTTACAAAAAGTCAAATGAAGGTTGCCCTTGTTGTCCATAGCAAGGCTTCAAAAGATATTATTGCCAATACCGCATATAAAAAACGGTATGGTGTAGAAAACCCTAATGCTGATATGGTACAACAATTGTTGGATGCGGGTGTTGAATTCATTTTCTGCGGGCAGTCTTCGGTATCCCGAAATCTTCCGATTGAAGAAACGATTGATGGCGTACAACTATCATTGTCTGCAATGACGGCATTGATACAATTACAAAACCAAGGTTATCACCTTATCAAATTCTAAAATTCAAAAAACTATGAAACTACTGTTCTCTATTGGACTTTGTATGCTTACGATAAGTCTGTCTGGCCAGGGTCCGAACCTTGAAAAAGATTATGAAAAAATAGAATCTAAAGTTGTTGAATGGCGGCATGATATACACCAAAACCCTGAACTTGGCAACCGTGAATTCAAAACTGCCGAGAAGATTGCCAAACACTTGGCTGCATTAGGTATTGATATACAAACCGGTGTTGCCCATACAGGTGTTGTTGGTGTACTTAAAGGAGATAGGCCCGGTAAGGTTGTAGCACTTCGGGCTGATATTGATGCACTTCCGGTGACCGAAAGAAACGATTTGCCTTTCAAATCAACCGTGACCTCAGAGTTTTTAGGAGAAAAAGTGGGGGTTATGCACGCATGCGGTCATGACACTCATACGGCCATTCTAATGGGCGTTGCTGAAATTCTATCCAACAACAAAGATAAAATCAATGGGACTGTAAAGTTCATTTTTCAACCCGCGGAAGAAGGCCCACCACCAGGAGAGGAAGGTGGGGCCTTATTGATGGTGAAAGAAGGTGTGCTTAAAAACCCCGATGTAGATGCCATTTTCGGCTTACATATCAACTCACAAACCCCGGTGGGTACTATCAGATATAAATCTGGTGGGGCCTTAGCCGCCGCGCAGAGTTTTACCATAAAAGTAAATGGAAAACAAAGTCACGGCTCACAGCCGTGGGCCGGTGTTGACCCCATTTTGATAAGTGCAAAAATTATTGATGGCCTACAGACCATTATCAGTCGTGAGACTGAATTGACCAATGAGGCGGCTGTGATTACAGTGGGTAAAATCAAAAGTGGGGTACGCTTTAATATTATTCCTGAAAGTGCTGAAATGATTGGTACAATCAGAACCCTTGATTACGACATGAAGGATAAATTGAACAAGCGTATGGTGGAAATGGTCGAAACGATTGCCAAAGCATATGGTGGAACTGCGACTTGCGAGATTAAAGATGCTACGGATATCACTTATAACGACCCTGCTCTAGTTTCCCAAATGCTGCCAACGCTGCAGCGCGTCGCCGGAAATGACAATGTGATAACGGCCAAGGCAATTACTGGTGCTGAAGATTTTTCATATTTTCAACGAGAGGTGCCCGGTTTCTTTTTCTTTTTAGGTGGAATGACCCCGGGAACAACGGAATCATTTCCACACCATACCCCAGATTTTTTGATTGATGATGCGGGAATGCAATTAGGGGTGAAAGCCATGACCGAACTAACATTGGACTATTTAAGTGCTAAATAGCAATGCTCGGTTTTAGATGTACCCCATATCAATATGATTTGAGTCGCGCTTGAACTTGATTCTTGACTTTTAAAGACAATACATGGACAACCTTTTAGATTTTTTGGGAAACATCCCGTGGTGGTTATGGGTAGTTATAATCTTGGCCTTGGTGGCAATACGGGACATCTTCTTGCAACGTTCGCATACAATTACCCATAACTACCCCATAGTAGGGCACTTACGCTATTGGTTGGAGAGTATCGGTCCGGAAATGCGACAATATTTTGTGGCCAATAACAGAGAAGAATTACCCTTCAACCGCATTGAACGTGGTTGGATCTATGCTTCGGCAAAAAAAGAGAATAATTATGAAGGCTTTGGTACGGATAGGGATGTTTACGCCCATCAACATATTTTCGTAAAAAACGCCATGATTGGGTATCAGGTACCGAAAGGACATCCGAATCAAAATGACCCCTATTTTTTACCATGTGCAAAAGTTATCGGTGCCTATAATATGCGAAAAAGGCCTTTTCGACCAGCCTCGGCAATCAATGTTTCAGCCATGAGTTTCGGTTCTTTGTCGGCAGCTGCAATTGAAGCATTGAACAAAGGGGTCGCCAAAGCAGATGCATATCACAACACAGGTGAAGGAGGACTATCACCTTATCATAAACAAGGCGGTGACGTTATATTCCATTTTGGAACGGGGTATTTTGGTGTGCGCACGAGAGATGGCAACTTTTCTCTGGAAAAAATGAAAATTTTGGTAGATGAGAACCCATCTATCAGAGCCATTGAAATTAAATTGTCACAAGGCGCAAAACCAGGTAAAGGAGGGGTCTTACCCGGAGCAAAAATAACTAAGGAAATTGCTGAGATTCGAGGGGTCGAAGTTGGTAAGGACGTCCTCTCCCCTGCCACACATAAAGCATTTGGAACCATTGCTGAATTATTGATCCTGATTGAACAGATTGCGGAAGCAACCGGACTGCCCGTAGGTATTAAAGCAGCAATAGGCAAGTTGGATCAATGGGAAGAACTGACTCAACTAATGAAGAAAACCGGCAAAGGCCCTGATTTTATTTCGGTGGACGGTGGTGAGGGAGGTACTGGTGCGGCGCCACCAAGTTTCGCCGACCATGTATCATTACCATGGGTCTATGGTTTTGCGAGTGTATACAAATTGTTCAAAGACCAAGGCTTGACCGAACGGGTGGTTTTTATCGGAAGCGGCAAACTCGGGTTCCCTGCTAAAGCGGCTATGGCATTTGCCATGGGCGTTGACTGTATCAACGTAGCACGTGAGGCCATGATGAGCATTGGTTGTATTCAAGCACAGGTGTGCCATACGAACCGCTGTCCAGCGGGGGTTGCAACACAGAACAAATGGTTGCAATCGGGTATTAACGTTCCATTGAAATCTGACCGGCTGGCGCAGTATTTCAAAACCTTCAGAAAAGAATTTCTTGAGGTTACCCACGCCGCTGGTTATGAACATCCATGTCAATTTACCATGAATGATATTCAAGTTAACGTAGATGATGATTACCTTAGCAGCGATTTAAAAACGGTTTACAGGTACGATAAAGCACCGGTGCCATTTACAGCAATGCAAGAATTGTTTGATTGTGCCCATTTAGGCGGCAAAATAAAATCTTAATCTATGATAAAGACCTTTACTTCTATTTTATTGTTTTTTGTTGTTTGCACCGCACAGGCGCAAAAAAAAAGTGAACTTATAGCCAAAGTTGGCGAGCTTGAAACCAACATAAGAGCCTTAACAGATTCGGTAGCCAAAGCAAAGCGCCAAATTAAAGCTTCAGATTCAAAGGCCGCCTTATTGGAAAAAGAGAATACCGATTTAAGAGCCGCCAATGAAACCCTACTTGGCAATCTGACGAATTTTTCAAAGATTTCAAAACAGAACACGGCCTCGGTCAACAGTGCATTGACCAGCCTAAAAAAGAAAGAAGACCAACTTCGGGTTATTACAGATACTTTTTCAAAAAATGATTCCATAGCAATAGCCATCTTCACCCAAGTGAAGCAAACAATGGGTCCCGATGTAAGGGCAGGTGTCTCCAATGGCAGTGTCATTCTATCAAATTCATTTGATGGTTTATTTGGCAGCGACAGCGGTATTGCCCTGAACGAGGCCGGGACCGCGTGGGTCTCAAAGGTCTCTGAAATAGTTAAGGCCAACCCAAATAGAACCATAATTGTTGAGGGATTGAACATTACAGGAGAATTTGATGTAACCTACGCCCAAGCAACATCAGTGGCAAACGGACTTGCAAAAACGGAAGGGTTAGGGCCAGAGCGATTACAAGTACTTGTCAAAGATGGTAATTTCAAAGAAGGAATCAATGTGAAACTAGCACCGAATTACAAAGAATTCTACAACACAGTGAAAAAGGAATTCAAATAGACATCCGTATACTTTTAGAAAAAAAATAGCGTTCTATTTTCATCAAAACCAAAATGAACCATGAGCGGAGACGGAATCTTTCAACTTTTTGCCTATTTATTGCCAGCAGTAGTTACAGGTGCAATCGCATTCTATTTTTTTAGGTTACACACTAAAAATGAAGAAGGTAGACGCCGTTTTTTATTGCACAAAGATTCTCAAAAAGATACTTTGCCCGTTCGATTACAAGCCTATGAACGTATGGCATTGTTTTTAGAACGTATCGCCATCAATAATTTGGTAGTGCGTGTTGCTCCTCAAGGTCAAGACAAGGCCAAATATGAAAATCTATTGATCAAACAAGTTGAAAACGAATTTGACCACAACTTGTCACAACAGATTTATATGAGCGACGAGTGTTGGAACATCATTAAGGCTGCAAAAAGCGCTACCATTCAAATTATTCGGTCAGCTGGCATGAGCCAAGCAGATTCCGCTGACAAGTTAAGAGAGGATATCTTGAACCAATCCATGGAAAAACAATCACCATCTGCTACTGCCCTTGCTTTTGTGAAAAAGGAAATTGGTGAATTGTGGTGATGTCGAATGTCGGATGTCGGATGTCGGATGTCGGATGAAAATTAGAAAATGGACATCCCTTCTAAATATTTTGATTTTGGCTTAAAAACTTACATTTTCTGGCATCAATTATTTTCAAGGAGCACCCAATCAACGGATATTGAAGATAGCCAATTGTTATTTACCATCTGTTTACTGACTATTTAGTATACACCGACTTATGAGTCACTCTTGAATTTCGGGCTGAATTGGCATACTTTCCACATTTTTATTCTTAGCATACAAGTAGCCCCGTTTCCACCAACGTGTCATTTTTTCTTTGTTGAAAATCAACGAATTTGTGGTCAAAATCGTTGGCGTATAATAGAGGTTGATAATAGCATTGTTTTGATTGGCGACCAATTTGCCCACCCTAATGTTCTGATGTTCAATTCGGTCTAAAATAAAGCCAAGCATGGTTGTTATCAGTTCAAATGGATTACGTGAAGGCATTCGGTTGTAATAACTGACCTCAGTATGTAAGACTACTACATCAACTTCAGTCGCCCCGCGGTTAATGGCTTCTTCTATTGGAACAAGGCTTCCTAAACCGCCATCGGCATATTCACAACCATCTTTTCGTACCAAACTCATAAAAGGCGTGTAATTTGAAGAAATCCAAATCCAATCACAGAATTCATCATACGTACAATCATTAATGGATTTGTATTCCACTTGATTCAATGAAAGGTTAGATACCGTCACCACCACATCACTAGAACTTTTCTTTAATGTTTCAAACTCTGACTGGGTGATGCTATTTCGAATAAGCTTTTTCAGGTTCTCACTTTCACCAAAGGTCTTTTTGCCTTTCAAAAAGTTCTTTAAAATATTCCAATGGTTCATCGAGATAATATCTGAACCATATTTTTTTTTAACTATAAACGGACAATTATTGAAGATACTTTTCTGGTTGACATTGCTATAAATCTCTTTGATTTTGTCAATTTTTCCCAAAGCTAAATGTGATATTAGCAGACTTCCGGTAGATGTGCCAACAAAAATATCGTAGTCATGTCCCGCTTCTTCAATCAAGAACTGGGCAACACCACCAGCAAAAGCCCCTTTGCTGCCCCCTCCTGAAATTACCAATGCCCTCATGGATTCAATAGTTTTTCTATGGTTTGTCGTTGTTCATCAGCTAAAGTATCCAATAAACTCATCAATCGTTTTTTATTGGCCTCTGTTTTGGCGAATTCGCGCACTAGATTTCTTGATGACTTTTTAAACTGCCAAACATGGTGATTGGTAGCTTTGATTAGATTTAACAATGACTTTTCATCCATTGCCTGTATTTGGCTTAAGTATTGAAATGCGGACTGTCGTACCTCAAAATGAGATGCCGGTGACGTGTAATCGTTCAACTCTTGATAGTACTGTTGTTTTAGATCATTGTTGTAATCTTCTGTAACCAGTGCTAATGTCAACCACAAGAGACGGACATTCTTATTGGGTAATCCAATGGTATTGTCAAGCTGGTCCAAGTATTCAAATCTATGTTCTGGAAATGCCTCCCATAGCTTATACAGCACAATTTCTTGGGTTAAATAACTTTTATCCATCAACATACTTTCAAAATCATCTTGTAACGTTTTCGGAATCTTGGGTAAAACCATTGCGACGGCTTGTCGTACTTCTATGGTCTCACGCTGTATGATTTTCTGTATGTTAGAATCTGAAATCTGCCTGCCATAATCAAAAAGGAATTGCTTTTTAAGGGGTACGGGAGTTTTGTTGTTCCAAAACAACGCCAACTTATCTTCCTCAACCACCGTAGTATCGGCAATGCTTTTCTGTGCTTCAAAAAACTGTTGTAACGAAGCATTTTTCTTTTCTAAGTAAGACTTTGCTATAACCCATGGAAACGCCTTTTGTGTTAACCATTCCGATTGAAAACCAGATAAGTCTTTGCCCGATGCTCTTTCCATTTCTACTAAAAAATTAGGGATAGTGGCATTCTTGTAAGCATACGTTTTTAAGTAAGATTGTATTCCTTTCTGAAAAGCTACATCACCCAACAATTCACGAAGCATGACCAAGGCCCATGCACCCTTTTCATAAAAGGTCAAACTACTTGCCTTAGGGTTCACCAAAGCTTCGCCGTTACCACTTTCGGAAGCATCATGCAACGTTCTAGCCGTATCATAGAGTTTCCAATAAAAATGATGTTCACCGAACAATTCTTTTTCAGCCAGATAAGCATAATAAGTTGCAAAGCCCTCATGAAGCCAATGGTGTGCTCCACTGACCTCGGTCACCATATTACCGAACCATTGATGTGCCAGCTCATGGGCATTAACATTGACGTAGTTTTTATCGACAAAGCCAATGGAATCAATCATATATGAATTTGAAAAAATGGTGCAGCTTGTGTTTTCCATACCGGCGTATAAGAAGTCTTGCACAGGCACTTGTTTGTAGTTTTGCCATGGATAAGCGACGCCGATCTCATTCTCCAAGAAATCAAAAATCTGTTGGGTATAGCGGTATGTTGGTTCTACCCTTAAACTATCTGCTGGTCTATAGTAAAGTTCTATGGGCACCCCAGAAGAAGAACGCAATTCTTTTTTGTCAAAATCACCAACGACAAAAGCAACAAGGTAGCTGCTCATGGGCTTGGTCATGTTGAAACTCCATTTTTTAGTTTGCCCATGTTTTTCTACGTTGATAAGACTTCCATTTGCAATTGTTTGGAAACTCTTGTCAGATATAATTTCTAAATCAAATTCGACTTTCTCATTCATGTTATCAAAACTGGGCAACCAATGGCTGGTATACTTTCCTTGTCCCTGGGTCCAAATTTCTCTTTTACCGTAATCAATAGCATCAAAGAGCTTGTAATCCATAGTTTTTTTTATCTTGGTAAACATATCACCCTTCTCTGAATGGTTTCTTATGGAGTCCGGAATATTCCATCCTAAAAAATAAAGTGTTTGTCTCGGTTCTGCCCTGTAAAAGAGGCCTAATAGGTAATTCCCATTCTTTTTTGGTGCTTTAAAACCAAGGCGCATTCCATCATTAGTATACTTGAGCTTCTTACCATTGAGATTTACCGTTTCAAATTGCATATCAACAGCATCTATAAATATAGAATCTGTCCGCCGCAACACCTCAAAAGTGTACTCCCCTTGCCCGCTGATTTCTTTTGTTTGCGGATGTAATGAAATCTCAACTTTTATATGGGTAAAATCAACAGATGGTGGTTCTTGACCACAAAGTTGACAACCGAAACACAGCAGAAAAGAAAATAGGGGGTTTCTCATAAAAGCAAAGTAGCAAAAGTCAATCCAAATTACATATTTTAGTCAGATGAATCCCAATTTCTTACAAACACCCATTGTATATCTAAAGGGAGTCGGCCCCAATCGTGCCGAAATCTTAAAATCCGAATTGGGTATTGAAAGTTTTGGTGATTTGTTGCAATTCTATCCGAATCGTTATTTGGACAAAACCCACTATTATAAGATAGCACAGTTGAAAGATAGTGGTGCCGACGTTCAAATTGTGGGAAAGGTCATTCACCTAAAAACCGTAGAACAGAAGCGAGGCAAGCGTCTGGTGGCCACATTTGTAGATGATACGGGGCAAATGGAGTTAGTTTGGTTCAGAAGCCAAAAATGGATTCGCGAAAACTTGAAGTTGAATGTGCCCTATGTGGTGTTTGGTCGTATCAATAAATATGGTAGTTCATTCTCAATGCCCCATCCTGAGATGGAATTGTTGGAAGCCCATCAAGCTGGACTAAAAGTCGTGATGCAACCGATTTATCCTTCAACAGAGAAGTTGAGTAATTCAGGCATTACCAATAAAGTCATTTCAAAGTTGATTCAGCAGCTTTTTTTTGAAACCAAAGGAAACTTTGCCGAGACATTGACCCAACACTTATTATCTGAATTGAAGTTGTTGCCCAAAAGTGAAGCCCTTCTCAATATTCATTTTCCAAAAAATCAAGAGCTTTTGGCCAAAGCACAGTATCGCCTAAAGTTTGAAGAACTATTTTTTGTGCAATTGCAGCTATTGAATAAAAAGACTGTTCGAAAACATAAAATCAAAGGCTTGCCGTTTGATCAGGTCGGTGCACTTTTCAATGATTTTTTTCAGAACCATTTACCCTTTGATTTGACAAACGCACAAAAGAGGGTCATTAAAGAAATACGGAACGATTTGGGCAGCAGTGCCCAAATGAATCGTCTGTTACAGGGCGATGTTGGCTCGGGTAAGACCATTGTGGCCTTAATGTGCATGCTGTTGGCCATTGATAATGATTTTCAGGCCTGTCTGATGGCACCAACGGAAATCTTGGCCAATCAACACTTTAATGGACTTAAAGATTTACTTCAGGGTATGTCCATAAAAATGGCCCTATTGACCGGCTCCACAAAAAAATCAGAACGTACGTTCTTGCACAATCAACTAGAGAACGGCAATCTCAACATTCTGGTGGGCACCCATGCCCTTCTCGAAGATAAAGTACAGTTTAAAAACCTGGGCTTGGCCATAATTGATGAGCAACACCGTTTTGGTGTGGCGCAACGTTCCAAGCTGTGGAAAAAGAACGACCTTCCCCCACATATTTTGGTAATGACAGCTACTCCCATCCCCAGAACTTTGGCGATGAGCTTGTATGGTGATTTGGATATATCGGTGATTGATGAACTACCACCGGGGCGTAAACCCATCAAAACCGTACATCGCTACGATGCCAATCGTTTGAAGGTATTTCGATTTATCAAGGATGAAGTCAAAAAAGGAAGACAGATATATATTGTCTATCCATTAATTCAAGAATCAGAGGCTCTGGATTATAAAGATTTGATGGATGGTTATGAAAGCATCGCCAGAGAGTTTTCATTACCCGATTATCAGATATCGATAGTCCATGGAAAAATGAAGGCCGAGGACAAAGATTATGAAATGGAACGTTTTGTGAGGGGCGAAACCCAGATTATGGTGGCCACAACAGTAATTGAGGTCGGTGTCAACGTACCAAATGCCTCTGTAATGATCATTGAAAGTGCAGAGCGTTTTGGTCTGTCACAGTTGCATCAGCTTCGGGGTCGTGTAGGACGTGGAGCGGAACAAAGCTATTGTATTCTAATGACAAGTCATAAGTTATCAAACGATGCAAAAACAAGATTGGAAACCATGGTACGTACCAATGATGGTTTTGAAATTGCCGAAGTAGATTTAAAACTGCGAGGGCCCGGTGATTTAATGGGTACACAACAAAGCGGACTCTTAAATCTTAAAATAGCAGACATTGTAAAGGACAACCAAATTCTTAAGGCTGCTAGATACCACGCCCTGCAGTTCTTGAAAAAAGATCCAAAAATGGAAAATCCCGAAAATAATGTTGTTCGATCGGCCTATGCAGAGCTTTTTCGAGATAATGCCATTTGGGGATACATTAGTTAGCCACCAATATTTTTAGGCTGAATCGAGAAAATCATCTTGAGCGACATCTTGTTCGGTAACCCTCATTTTTTCAAGCAATTTGGCGATAGTTTTTTTGTGTGACTTGTTCTTCAGGTTGGTGAAAATTGTTTGAAAAAATTCATCGGTATCATAAGGTTTAACAATAATATCATCAAAATCACAGTCGACCAGTTGCTCCAGCACGTCCTCAAAGACCATGGCCGTTAAAGCTACAATAGGCACATCTTTGTTAAACTTTCGTATTTCAAGGGTTGCTCTGAAACCATCCATTACGGGCATGTTCAAATCCATAAGAATCAAGTCGAAGGTGCCTGCTTCCATAATGGCAACTGCTTCTTCGCCATTGTTGACCACAGTAGGTAAAAAATTCTCTTTTTTCAACATTCGCTGTGTAATCATCTGGTTGATTTTATTGTCTTCAACCACTAGAATTTTGGCATTATGATGAAGCGCTTCAGATACCTGAATATGGGAAACATCAGCGGCCTTTTCAACCCCGATTTCAAAAGGAACATCAAAGAAAAATTTTGAACCCTTGCCAACCGTACTCTCAAGTTGAATTTCACTTCCCAATAAATGTAATAGCTTTTTAACAATCGCAAGTCCTAGGCCCGTACCCTCAAAATTTTTGTCGTTGCGATTTAGCTGTGAAAAGTCTTCAAATATAACATCTTGTTTTTCTTTGGGAATACCAATGCCATTGTCCTCTACCTCGAACCTCAAGGTGGTACTACCCGCCTCTTTATCGCGTACTTTGATCCTTATCCAAACATGTCCGTTATGCGTATACTTTATGGCATTGCTAATCAAATTCATAAGAATTCGTTGAAGCTTTATCTTATCACCCAATAAAACCTTGGGAATGCTCTTGTCAATATCCGAATACATTGACGTGTCACTTTCTTTACTAAGAATTTGCAAAGAATCTTTGGTCTTTTCTATTAAACTAAGTGGATTAAACTCAAGTTTATCAACAACCTCGGTATTCGATTCTATCTTACCAATTTTCAAGATATCATTGATGAGCAGCAATAGATGGTCACTTGAAAGTTTTAACGACTCTAGGTATTTTGTATCCTTATGAACCAGAGAAGGATCATCTTTTAACAAAGTTGTAATACCGACTACGGCATAGAGCGGAGTTCTAAGTTCATGGCTGACCATAGAAATAAAGTTTGATTTAATGTTCACCAACTTTTCTGCTTTATCTCTTGCATCTTGCAGCTCATTGTTACGGTTGGCAAGTTTTACGGTAAGTTTTCGTTTTGACCAATAGTTCTTAAATGAAATTGAAAGAAGTATAGATGCTACCAATAATGCCCCCCAACTTAAATATGTAATTACTTTTGTTTTTCGGGCACTGGACTCATGAACTTTGTTCAATTCTTGCACTGCTCTCAATCTATCTTCATACTGAGTTATCTTGAATTCAACTCCCATCATCTCATCATACTCAGACTGCTGTTTATTCATATCATCTTTGAGGTGTTCCAACGCCAAATCATATGCCTTAAATGCTTTTTTAAATTGACCAAGTGCCTTTAAGGTTTTTGATTTTTCATGATATAGCAGAGACATATCAATGAAATAAGCTTGTTCTTCAGCGTTTTCAATTGCGTGGTCAAACATTTCAATGGCCTCATCATATCTACCTGTTTCAGAATAGTATACCCCTATTAGAAAATGTTCGTAAGGCGTGACCTTCACCATCTTATCTGTCTTATTCTCAACCACATTCAAAATAGGTTTGATATAGGGCAAGGCCTCTTGTGGGTCTCGTTTCCATAGTAAGTAGAGTTCGGACAAATTAAAACTTACAATATTGGCAAGTTCGGTGTTACTGTCATCTGTCTTACAAATCTGTAAAGCAGTTTTAAGATGTCCAATAGAGGTGTCATAATCACCCGATTCATAGGCAATTATCCCCAAATTGTTATAAATCTTGGGTAAAAGAGTCTCGTTGCCCTCGGTAATATGGGCCTTCTTCAACGCTTTTTCATAGTACATTTTGGCCTCTTTGAATTTGCGATTGTGCTGGTAGCAGGTCGCCAATAAATTATAACCCAAAATTATACCTGCATTATTCTGGTTTCGTTCTGAGTATGAAATCAGTTTGTGGGCATAATCAAAAGTTATGGCATACTTATTAGAATGCATCGCCTCGGTAGCTTGGGCCGAATAATAGTCAGTGCTATCTTTCGTTGTTTTTGTACTCTCAGAATAACAATAAGCAGAAGTGGTACTGCACGCCATGGCGAGTACACAAAAATGTTTAATAAAGGACAAAGCGGTTAGTTTTAGTTAATGTATGGTGTTTATGCGGACCAAACTAAAAGTAATACCCACAAAAATCTAAACAATTGTTGCATAAAAAGGCATGGGTGTGGTCAAATAAGATGCTTTTTGTTGTTAATGTTTGTGGTTTTTATGCAATATTCCATGTTTTTAACAATATGTTGTACTATGCTTTTTATCTACTTTTCAATATGTTTTTCAAATAATAACAAGCAACTTAGCACGTCAAAATAAAGGTGACCGATGGTTATCCGTAAGACAGGGTTCATCATACAACACCGCTGTGATGATTATGAACTTTTGTCGTTGAACGTCGTAATTTGAGGGTTGTACATTACCATTAAAAACGTCGACAATTTTTACTTTAGCAAGTCAAAATTGAAAAGGTTTTAACATGAGCAATACACTCTTTGATAAGGTGTGGGATACACACGTCGTCAAAAAAATAAAAAATGGGCCGGATGTCTTCTTTATTGACCGCCACTTGGTTCATGAGGTTACAAGTCCCGTTGCTTTTTTAGGATTAAAAAATAGAGATATCCCCGTTTTGTATCCTGAAAGGACATTCGCGACGGCAGACCACAATACGCCTACAATCAACCAACACTTACCCGTTAAGGATCCGTTGTCGGCAAACCAACTAAAAGCATTAGAAAAAAATGCAGCTGAACATGGTATTCCGTATTGGGGACTCGGCCATGAGAAAAACGGAATTGTCCACGTAATCGGCCCTGAAAATGGTATTACACTGCCAGGTGCAACCATCGTTTGTGGTGATTCACACACCTCGACCCATGGTGCTTTTGGTGCGATAGCATTTGGAATAGGAACCTCTGAAGTAGAAATGGTATTGGCAACGCAATGTATCATGCAGCCAAAACCTAAAAGTATGCGCATCAATATCAATGGAGCATTGAGTTTCGGGGTCACCCCAAAAGATGTCGCTCTTTACATTATATCAAAATTGACCACTTCGGGTGCTACGGGGTACTTTGTTGAGTATGCCGGTGACGTGTTCAAAAGTATGAGCATGGAAGGTCGCATGACGGTTTGTAACCTTAGTATAGAAATGGGCGCGCGCGGCGGAATGATAGCTCCTGATGAAACTACATTTGAATACATTAAAGAACGTGAGTTTACCCCAAAAGGTGAAGCATGGGACAAGGCAATGGAATATTGGCAAACCTTGTATACTGAAGACAACGCAGTTTTTGATAAAGAACTGACTTTTGATGCCGCAGATATTGAACCAATGATTACGTACGGTACCAATCCTGGTATGGGAACGGGTATCAGCAACGGCATACCTAAGGCCGAAAATGTAGAGGGCGGTGCTGCCACGTACCAAAAGTCTCTGGCCTACATGGACTTTAATGAAGGTGAAGATATCAAGGGAAAATCAATAGATTTTGTCTTTTTAGGAAGTTGCACGAATGGTCGTATTGAAGATTTTAGAGCCTTTGCTTCTGTTGTAAAAGGAAGGAAAAAAGCCAACAATGTAACGGCATGGTTGGTGCCAGGTTCGCATAAAGTTGAAGACGCCATTAAAGAGGAAGGTATTCTTGAGATTTTACATGAAGCAGGGTTTGAGCTTCGTGAACCTGGGTGCTCTGCTTGTTTGGCGATGAACGATGATAAGGTTCCTGCCGGTAAGTATGCAGTGAGCACATCAAATAGAAATTTTGAAGGGCGTCAAGGCCCTGGATCCAGAACACTGCTGGCAAGCCCATTAGTGGCCGCAGCTGCAGCCGTGACAGGTAAAGTGACCGACCCAAGAGAACTATTGACGATGGAAACATCAAATAACTAAACAAACAGTTTTAAGCATGGCATACGATAAATTCAATTTGCTAAAAAGTACCGCGGTTCCGCTACCCATAGAGAATGTAGATACGGATCAAATCATACCCGCCCGTTTTTTGAAAGCAACGGAACGTAAGGGTTTTGGTGATAACCTTTTTAGAGACTGGCGTTATAACCCAGATGATACTCCTAAAACACATTTTGTCCTTAACAATCCCATTTACAAAGGAAAGATTCTCGTGGGAGGAAAGAATTTTGGTTCAGGCTCTTCCAGAGAACATGCCGCGTGGGCCGTTTATGATTATGGGTTTCGTTGTGTGGTCTCGAGCTTTTTTGCCGATATTTTTAGAAATAACTGCTTGAACATCGGGGTACTTCCTGTTCAAATAAGTCCTGAATTCTTGGATAAAATCTTTAAGGCAATCGAGGTGGATCCAAATACCGAATTTGAGGTCAGTCTACCTGAGCAAACATTTACCATCCTTTCCACAGGAGAAATGGAAACCTTTGGTATCAATGCGTATAAAAAAGGAAATCTTTCAAACGGATTCGATGATATTGACTACTTATTGAATCTAAAAAAAGACATTGAGTCCTTTGCTGATACAAGACCTTTTTAAATAAAACGAATGGCGAGAACCATTGAAATAATGGACACTACCCTAAGGGATGGTGAACAGACCTCAGGAGTTTCATTTACTGCTTCAGAGAAATTGACTTTGGCCAAGCTCTTACTTGACGAACTCAAAGTAGACCGAATTGAAGTGGCTTCTGCACGTGTGTCAGAAGGTGAGTTTAATGCTGTAAAGAGTATTACAGACTGGGCCGCAACAAATGATTGCAGTGAAAAAGTCGAAGTTTTGACCTTTGTTGATGGGGGTACCTCAATTGATTGGATGCAAAAGACAGGTGCCAAAGTGCAAAACCTGCTTACGAAGGGATCCCTGAACCATCTGACCCATCAGCTGAAAAAAACACCCCAAGAACACTTTGATGAAATAGAAGCGGTCATAAAATTGGCCAAGAACAAAAATATTGTCACCAATGTCTACTTAGAAGATTGGAGTAATGGTATGCGAAATTCTCCTGACTATGTTTTTCAATTTCTGGATTTTCTAACGGAACAACCCGTAAAACGTATTCTATTGCCAGATACTTTGGGCGTACTGACCCATTCAGAAACATTTGAATATCTAGAAAAGATTGTACGCCGTTATCCTAAAACACATTTTGACTTTCACGGTCATAATGACTATGATCTGGGTGTTGCCAATGTGATGGAAGCTGTTAAGGCCGGTTGTCACGGGTTGCACCTCACCGTTAATGGTATGGGAGAACGTGCCGGTAATGCCCCTTTAGCAAGTGCCATTGCAGTTATCAATGATTTTTTACCCGATGTCAAAACCACAGTTAATGAATCATCACTCTACAAAGTGAGCAAGCTGGTCTCTACATTTACGGGCTTCGGAATACCGGCAAACAAACCTATTGTTGGGGATAATGTTTTTACACAAACTGCGGGCATACATGCCGATGGTGATAACAAGAACAACCTTTACTTCAGTGATTTGATGCCAGAGCGTTTCGGCAGAAAACGTAAGTATGCTTTAGGTAAAATGTCAGGTAAGGCCAATATTCAAAAGAATTTACATGAATTAGGGTTGACCTTGGATGACGAAGAGCTTAAAAAGGTTACTGCGCGTATTATAGAACTTGGTGATAAAAAAGAGCGGGTTACCAAAGAAGATTTGCCATACATCATTTCAGATGTTTTGGACAGCAGTTCTTTTCAACAAAAGGTTTTTATCAAATCATATGTGCTCACACATGCCAAAGGCCTGCAACCCTCCACTACACTTTCAATTGAGGTTGATGGAAAGTGCTATGAAGAAAACGCTCAGGGTGACGGACAGTTTGATGCATTTATGAACGCCCTTCATCGGGTATACGATAGGTTAGAAGTTAAATTGCCAATGTTGGTAGACTACGCAGTTCGCATTCCCCCGGGAAGTAATTCAGACGCCCTATGTGAAACCATGATCACTTGGAAAACCACTGAGAACGATTTTGTTACCACCGGATTGGATTCTGACCAAACCGTATCGGCGATAAAGGCAACGGAAAAAATGTTGAACCTTATCTAATGATGCAAAGTAAGAAATGAATTTTCATATAGACATCCTGCACTGTAAACCATATAATTATCTAAAGACCAAATACTAATACCACAATACTGAACAATGAAACTAAACATAGCCCTTTTAGCGGGAGACGGAATAGGACCTGAAGTTATTGACCAAGCTGTCAAAGTAACCAATGCCATAGCCAATAAGTACAATCATGAGATAACATGGACACCGGCCTTAACCGGCGCAGCTGCAATTGATGCGGTTGGTGAACCTTACCCTGACGAAACCCATGCGATTTGTGAAGCGGCAGATGCCGTCTTGTTCGGTGCCATTGGCCACCCCCGCTTTGATAATGACCCCTCGGCAAAGGTGAGACCTGAACAAGGGCTGTTGAAAATGCGACAAAAATTAGGACTGTTCGCAAACGTACGTCCGACCTTCACCTTTCCCTCTTTAATTGACAAATCCCCACTTAAACGTGAACGAATTGAAGGCACAGATTTAGTTTTCTTCAGAGAACTTACCAGTGGTGCCTATTTTGGAGAACGTGGTCGAAAGGAAAATGGCGATTTTGCCTATGATACCATGAGTTACCATCGCTATGAAATTCAACGCCTTGCAAAAAAAGGATTTGAAGCTGCAATGACCAGGAGCAAAAGACTGTGTTGCGTCGATAAGGCGAATGTGTTGGAATCATCTCGTTTATGGCGGGAAACTGTGCAAGCCATGGAGAAAGACTACCCTGAGGTAGAAGTCTCATATGAATTTGTAGATGCAGTCGCCATGCGCTTGGTGCAATGGCCCAGTGAATATGACGTATTGATAACAGAAAATCTGTTTGGAGATATTTTAACCGATGAGGCCTCGGTAATTTCAGGCTCCATGGGCTTAATGCCATCAGCTTCATTGGGGGAGAAAACAGCGCTTTTTGAACCTATTCATGGTTCCTATCCACAAGCTGCAGGAAAAGACATTGCCAATCCGTTAGCGACGGTGCTATCGGCAGCGATGATGTTTGAAACGGCCTTCGGACTTCATGATGAAGCTAAGGCAATTCGTGAAATAGTCAATAGATCATTGACTGAAGGCATCGTAACTGAAGATTTGGCCGAAGGTCAAAAAGCCTATAAGACGAGCGAGGTTGGTGATTGGTTGGCAGAAAACATTTGATACTTAAGTGAAATCCCTGAAAACAAAAAAGCTCAACTTGATGTTGGGCTTTTTTGTTTCATAAATTAATGACAGGTGTTCAGTACATGGCTATAAAATATAATCGGTGCTTAAAAAGTTACTCACCTTAGCCTCTAATAATTGCTCAATGGTCTCATTGTTCAACTCATTATCCTTAAACGCAACAAAGGTTCGTATGGAGAACGAACGGAGCGCGTCATGTACACTCAAAGTAGCCTGTGCAGAGTCTTTTCGCCCAGTAAACGGATACACATCCGGGCCGCGCTGACAAGAACTGTTCAAGTTTACACGACAGACAAGATTCGCTAAAGTATCAATAAGCGGAGATAAGGTGTATACATCTTTACCAAACAAACTTACCTGTTGTCCATAATTCGATTCGGCCATATCATCTAAAGGTTGAGAAATATCTTTGAAAGATAGCACAGGGATAATAGGTCCGAATTGCTCCTCTTCGTATACCCGCATGTCTTTTGAAACCGGATGTAAGACTGCTGGCCAGATATAATTATCTGATTGTTGACCTCCTTTTTTATTATGAACCGTTGCTCCCTTGGCCAACGCATCATCTAACAACTCTTGTATATAAGCAGGTTTTCCCGGTTCAGGAAGGGGTGTTAATTTCACGCCATCATCCCAAGGATTACCAAACTTCAAAGCATCAACGGCTTTTGAGAAGCGTTTTAAGAACTCGTCCTTAATATCCTCATGCACATAAACAACTTTAAGTGCGGTACAACGTTGTCCATTAAATGAAGTAGTTCCCGCAATGACTTCATCTATCGTTAAATCTAAATCTGCATCAGGTAAAATGATTGCAGGGTTTTTCGCTTCCAACCCCAATACCAAACGTAAACGGTTACTCTTCGGATGCTGATCCTGCAAGGCATTGGCTGACTTACTGTTTCCAATCAGGGCCAACACATCAACTTTACCTGTCTGCATAATGGGTGCGGCAACGGCCCTGCCCCTACCAAACAGAATATTGACCACTCCTTTGGGAAAGCTGCTTTGAAAAGCTTCTAATAAAGGTGTAATCAATAATACACCATGCTTAGCAGGCTTAAACACTGTTGTGTTGCCCATGATTATTGCCGGTATAAGCAACGCAAAAGTCTCGTTCAGTGGATAGTTATAAGGCCCTAAACACAGCACCACGCCTAAAGGACCCCGACGTATGTGCGCGTAGACACCTTGGTGTTTTTGAAACTTGGCACTGCTTCTGTCCAATTCTTTGTATTCCTCAATTGTGTCCTCAATATATTCAACAGTTCTATCGAACTCTTTCTGTGAGTCGGGCAACGATTTTCCAATCTCCCACATGAGCAGTTTTACCACAACCTCACGTTGTCGTTTCATTTTTTCAACAAAACTTTCCATACATTCGATACGGTCCTTAACCTTCATCGTCGGCCATACGCCTTGTCCTTGGTCGTATGCCCCAAGAGCTGCGTCCAAAGCGTCCAAAGCTTCTTTTTCCCCCATATCAGGAATACTGCCCAAAACCGTATGTGCATATTCAGGTGTAGATGAAATGGTCGATATTACCTCACTTGTGTTTCCTTTCCATTCTTTTAATTCACCATTGACCAGATAATGGCGTTGGTGTATTTGTTCTTTAATTTGGAATTCCTCGGAAATTGAATTTGTACTCATTTTCATAACGTTGTTTTTAAAAGAAAAAAATCCCTAATTGCTTAGGGATTTAGTCGTTATACAATCGGTTTCATTGCAGTCATTGACTCCCGTAGTCGGGTTCCTACCAACTCTACAGGATGCTCTCGCAATGTTTTGTTTACGGCTATAAGTTTAGCATTGTCGACTCCATTATCTTCAGCTGCATATGACTGACCGATGACATCGGTGTCTATATCTTTCATGAAATCGGCCAACAATGGCTTACAGGCATGATCAAAAAGATAACAACCATATTCAGCGGTATCAGAGATCACGCGGTTCATTTCGAATAGTTTCTTTCGAGCTATGGTGTTGGCAATCAATGGGGTTTCATGTAACGATTCGTAATAAGCCGATTCTGCAATAATACCAGATTCAGTCATTGATTCAAAAGCAAGCTCTACCCCCGCTCTTACCATGGCCACCATTAAAATACCATTGTCATAGAATTCTTGTTCTGAGATTTCAATGGCACCAGCAGGTGTTTTCTCAAAAGCCGTTTCACCAGTGGCAGCGCGCCATGACAATAAGTTTTTATCATCATTGGCCCAATCTTCCATCATGGTTTTTGAAAAGTGGCCTGTCATGATATCATCCATATGCTTCTGAAACAATGGGCGCATGATATCTTTTAATTCTTCTGAAAGTTCAAAGGCTTTGATTTTAGCAGGATTGCTCAAACGATCCATCATGTTAGTGATGCCACCATACTTCATTCCCTCGGTGATTGTTTCCCAACCAAATTGGATCAACTTTGAGGCGTATCCCGCATCAATGCCCTTCTCAACCATTTTATCAAAACATAGAATGGAACCTGTTTGTAGTAGACCACATAAAATGGTCTGTTCGCCCATCAGGTCAGATTTCACTTCGGCAACGAATGACGATTCCAATACCCCTGCTTTATGCCCGCCCGTAGCGGCGGCATAGGCTTTTGCTTGGGCAAGGCCCTTTCCTTCGGGATCATTCTCTGGATGCACCGCAATCAGTGTTGGCACCCCAAAACCTCTTTTATACTCTTCACGAACCTCTGAACCAGGGCTTTTAGGAGCTACCATGATAACGGTCAAATCTTTTCGTATCTGCATGCCCTCTTCAACTATATTGAATCCATGTGAATATGACAAGGTTGCACCTTCTTTCATCATTGGCATGACCGTGCTTACGACATTGGTATGCTGCTTGTCAGGAGTCAGGTTAATGACAACGTCAGCATTTGGGATCAATTCTTCGTAAGTACCTACTTTAAAATTATTCTCTTTAGCATTCTTAAAAGATTGGCGTTGTTCTTTAATGGCCGCATCGCGCAGGGCATAAGAGATATCAAGCCCAGAATCTCGCATGTTCAGGCCTTGGTTCAATCCTTGGGCGCCACAGCCAACGATAACGACTTTTTTTCCTTTTAACGCACTGACACCATCAGAAAACTCAGAGGTGTCCATAAAACGGCATTTACCCAACTGTGTCAATTGGTCTCTTAGCGATAAAGTATTGAAGTAATTTGTCATTTCTTAAAGGTTGTATTTGTATTCTTTATTTTATTGCGTTCTCTAATATCTCTGTAATGGGCATGGCTTCTTTGGTTACCGCAATACGTCCAGATCTTACAAACTGAAGTATCCCATAAGGTTCTAATGCATTATGCATCTCATCAATCTCATGACGGCGTCCTGTTTTTGCTAAAACAAAAAAGTCCCTTGATACCGTAACGATCTGTGAGTTGCTCTCTTTGATTATATTCTGTATCTGACGTTCATCAAACAACAGGGCAGAATCTATTTTAAACAAAGCCGATTCTTGATAGATAGTTTCATCATCCGTATGGTAAAAAGCTTTGATTACTTCTACCTGCTTTTCTATTTGACCAACAATTTTACGGGTCCAATCTTCTGTGGTATTTACGACAATGGTAAACTTAGAAACATGTTCTATTTCTGATTTAGAGACATTTAAACTTTCTATGTTAATGTGTCGCTTTAAAAAAATACCAGATATTCTATTTAAAAGACCTACATTGTTTTCAGCATAAACTGAGATAGTAAACCACTTTTTTTCCATTATTCCTTCTTGTGTTGTCTATTTTGTTTTTACCGCAACTATAACTCCCGTAGACCAATCCATTTTCGTGATGACAAAATCTTCTCTTGCCTCTAACTCACTTATTAATCTATTTACATGGTCTTCATGACCATCTGGCCAGTTCGACTGGACTTTCATATCATCGATAACATAAAATCCGCTAACCACAATGGTATCAAGTATAGTTTCTAAATAGTCATATTTGCCCGGCCAAGCATCGGCAAAAACCAAATCAAAGGCTTTACCTGAATAGTTCTGTATCCAATTCCCACCATCTTGACAAACAATATCCACCCGCGTATCAGCACCAAAAAAACTTTCTGCTATTACCGTTAGGTTTGGGTCGTTGTCAACGGTGGTCAAGGCGCTATCTTCACACATTCCATCAATCATCCATGATAACGACAGACCAATACCGGTACCAAGCTCTAAGAAATTTCCATTGGGCTTAGAGGCAATCAATGTTTTTAACAAGGTTCCGATATAAGTGTCCGAGGGCATAGTAAACCCTATTTCTTCGGATTTGCGAAGCAGTTGGTCGTAACTGGCAGGTATGTCTAAAATTTTAGCTTGGTCCATGTTGCTTACTTCAATAGAATATCTGAAACCGACGCGCCTGATGGAATCATGGGAAAGACATTATCCTCTTTCTCTACTTTAACTTCTAGAAAGTATGGCTTGTCAGAAGCAATCATCTTTTGCACAGCCTGTTTTAAATCTTTTCGTTCACTTACACGATTGGCTTCTATATGGTAGCCCTCTGCAATCTTCACAAAGTCAGGATTTACCATTACGGTAGATGCATAACGACGTTCAAAAAAGAGTTCTTGCCATTGCCGTACCATACCCAAATGGTCATTGTTTAAAACAACAATTTTAACAGGTACTTGGTGCTGAAAAATAACGCCTAATTCTTGTATGGTCATTTGATATCCGCCATCACCTATAATTGCGACTACTTCGCGGTCCATTGCACCCATCTTGGCACCAATAGCCGCGGGCAGGGCAAAACCCATGGTCCCAAGTCCACCAGATGTAATGTTACTTTTTGTTTGTTCAAATTTGGCATACCTACAAGCTATCATTTGATGTTGGCCTACATCGGTCACGATTACTGCCTTGTTCTTTGAAGCTATATTGATTTCTTCAATCACTTCACCCATCGTAAGTCCATCTTTTTGAGGGTGTATATCATTTTTAATAACCGTATCGAATTCAATTTTGTCCTTAGCTTTGAATTCATTGTGCCACGCCTCATGTGAATTTGTATTCACAAGGGGCAACAATAATTGCAGCGTTTCTTTGGCATCACCTAAAACAGCAACATCAGCTTTTACATTTTTGTCGATTTCTGCTGGATCAATTTCAAAATGTACCACTTTCGCCTGTTTCGCATAAGTGTCTAAACTGCCCGTAACACGGTCATCAAAGCGCATTCCAATTGCCAATAGTAGGTCACATTCATTGGTCAATACATTAGGTCCATAATTACCATGCATACCCACCATACCAACATTTAGTGGATGACTTGTCGGTATTGCCGATTCACCCATAATCGTCCATGCAGCAGGGATCCCTGTCTTCTCTATCAGTGCTTTGAGCTCTTCTTCTGCTTCACCCAAAATGATACCCTGCCCCCAAACGATATATGGTCTTTTCGCTTGGTTGATCAATTCGGCAGCAGCTTTGATCGCGCTCATTTCAGGTTTCGGAAATGGCGTATAACTGCGAACACCTGTACATTTCTCATACGTGAACGCAAGCTCATCGAATTGTGCATTCTTTGTAATATCTATCAAAACAGGGCCTGGACGACCAGACTTTGCGATATAGAATGCCTTTGCAATAATTTCTGGAATCTCACTTGCTTTGGTTATTTGGTAGTTCCATTTGGTCACAGGAGTTGAAATTCCGACGATATCGGTTTCTTGAAACGCGTCAGAACCTAATAAATGCCTCGGAACTTGGCCCGTAATACAGACCATAGGTGTAGAATCTATTTGTGCATCGGCAAGACCGGTCACCAAATTTGTGGCACCCGGGCCCGATGTTGCCATGGCCACACCAACTTTACCACTGACCCTTGCATAACCTTGAGCTGCATGGGTAGCGCCCTGCTCATGCCGGGTAAGAATGTGCGTAAGTTTGTCTTGAAACTTGTAAAGCTCATCATAGACAGGCATAATCGCACCCCCAGGATAACCATATATCAAATCAACCCCTTCAGCTAAAAGGCAATGAATGATGGCTTCCGCCCCAGTGATTTTCATGGCAGTTTTAGCTGTTTTTTTCTTTTGTTGTGCTTTTAATGTTTCCATAGTCTCAACTCAAGTTCAAGTAATAGGCACTTTGCTTTTTACTTATAATTCGTCGGTTATACAGCCTTTTGAAGCTGAAGCTACCGTTTTTGCGTATTTGTATAAACTTCCTTTTCTGACCTTTAAATCTGGCTGTTTCCAATCACCACTTCGTTTGACCAGCTCTTCTTCGGACAAATCGACCGAAATCGTATTTTTTTCGGCGTCAATCGTAATAAGGTCTCCATCTTTCAATAGTGCAATGTTTCCTCCTTCTTGGGCCTCGGGAGTAATATGGCCTACAACAAACCCATGCGTGCCGCCAGAAAAACGTCCATCCGTAATCAAAGCAACTTCTTTACCAAGGCCAGCACCCATTATAGCTGCGGTCGGTTTGAGCATTTCAGGCATACCTGGTCCTCCTTTAGGGCCTTCGTAACGGATCACGACAACTTCTCCCTTTTTTACCTTTCCATCACGAATACCATCATTAGCCTCAAATTCACCTTCAAACACTTTGGCCGGACCCGTAAAATGTAATCCTTCCTTCCCTGTAATCTTAGCGACAGAACCCTCGGCGGCGATGTTTCCGAAAAGGATACGAATATGTCCGGTCTCTTTAATTGGACGGTCCAAATCTTTGATTACCTGTTGCCCTTCCTTTAAACTTGGTACTTCTGCCAAATTTTCAGCTACCGTTTTACCCGTAATCGTTAGGCAATCACCATGCAGCATACCTTTTTCTAACATAAATTTCATCACGGCAGGAATACCACCGACGCGATGAACATCTTCCATCAAGAATTTACCACTGGGCTTTAAATCTGCTAAAAAAGGTGTGGTATCACTGATGCGTTGAAAATCATCTAGCCCAAAATCAATTTCAGCAGCTTTGGCTATGGCCAAAAAATGGAGTACCGCATTCGTTGAACCACCCAACACGGTTATCAATCGCACTGCATTTTCCAATGATTTTTTAGTGATGATGTCCAACGGTTTGATATCATGCTCAATCAGATATCTCAAAGCTTTTCCCGAAGCAATACAGTCCTGTTTTTTTTCGTTGCCGGTGGCCGGATTTGATGAGTTATAGGGCATGGCCATGCCCAAAGCTTCAATTGCCGAAGCCATAGTATTGGCAGTATACATACCACCACAGGCCCCTGCCCCAGGGCAAGCATTTTGTATTACAGCTTTATAATCATCTTCATTTAAAGTTCCTGCTACCTTTTCACCCCAGGCTTCAAAAGCTGAAACCACATCAAGCTTTTTATCTTTTAAGCACCCAGAAGCAATCGTGCCACCATACACCAAAACAGAGGGTCTGTTCAACCTGATCATGGCAATCAGGGCGCCGGGCATGTTTTTATCACAACCAACTACCGTTGCCAGACCATCATAGTTCATGGCCTGAACAACGGTCTCCATTGAATCGGCAATAATATCACGGGAAGGCAGTGAATACCGCATACCGTAAGTACCCATTGAAATACCATCACTCACTCCGATGGTATTAAAAATCAACCCAACCAAGTCTGCATCTTGTACACCTTGCTTTACAAAAGTAGACAGTTCGTTAAGGTGCATATTACATGGGTTTCCTTCGTACCCGGTGCTACCTATTCCGATAAATGGTTTTTTTAAGTCGTCTTCTGATAGACCAATGGCATACAACATGGCTTGTGCAGCGGGTTGCGTTGGGTCTTGAGTGACATTTTTACTGTATTTATTCAATTCCATTAAATAGTTTCTTTCAAATCATGGTATCTGCTAGAGATACTTCTACATTCAAAAATAATTGTTTCAAAAAGCCATTTTTTTTAACAATTAACCTTTGTCTAAACTCATTTAAAAAATATTAGATTTATCTGCCAGTATATCAGACAGATAGACCTGTAAAAAATACCATATTCACTCTTCTTAACAAACTTGGAAATCAGTTGTTCTGCCTTAATAACACTATGTTTTTTATCTTGAAGGGTACTTTTATTAATAGGGACGTAATAGGACTTAACCCATTTTCATTTTCTACTTTTGAAGTCTATGGAGAAAACGGTTACAGCAGCCATAAAATACAGACGTTCCGTACGGGTGTATGATCAAGATAAAGCAATAGTGGCTGATAAGGTAAAAGAATGTATACGAAACGCTACTTTGGCCCCAACAAGCAGTAATCTGCAATTGTGGGAATTTTATCATGTCACAAATAAAAAGGTGCTTCAAAAGTTGACCAAGGCTTGTTTGGGTCAAAATGCAGCTAAATATGCGAAACAAATGGTCGTTGTCGTTGTGCGAAAAGATTTGTGGAAAAAACGCGCAAAGGCGAATATTGCTTTTTTGAAATCAAATATTGGGGACAAATCACCGCAAGAATATTCAAGACGTGAAAAATTTGCATTGGGATACTATCAAAAATTGATTCCAACGGTCTATTTTGATGTGTTCGGAATTCTGGGCTGGATAAAGTATCTAGTATTTCAGGTTGTAGGTCTGTTTAGACCTACCTATCGTCAGGTCAGAAACTCTGATATGCGCATTGTGGCCCATAAAAGTGCTGGTCTGGCCGCACAAAATTTTATGGTTAGCATGGCTGCCATAGGTTATGATACCTGCCCAATGGAGGGCAGTGACACATTCTTAGTGAAGAAGGCATTGGGGTTGCCATTTGGTGCAGAAATCAATATGGTCATCAGTTGTGGTATTCGTGATGAAAACGGTATCTACGGAGAACGATTTCGTGTGCCTTTTGAAGAAGTTTATAAGAGCATCTAGACCAACTTAAAACGAATACTATTCCCTGCCCGCTTTTGCGCTAAAATTGTTATTGCATTTTCAGAAAGCTGTAATACTCTGGGATAACCCCCTGTGGTTTGTCCGTCCTTCATCAATATGATAAGTCTGCCGGCCGGTGTAAGTTGTACCGTACCTGGCAAAGTAGCAGAAGTTAACATTGATGCAGCGTGTTCACTAAGGTATTCCTTCAATTGATAAGCCATGCGATTGTTTTCTTTCGCAATGGTAAATTCTTTTGAAAACAGTCGCTTCAATTGTTTATCATCCAACAAATCAAATTCTGGCCCTTTACTGACCGTCAATTGCCTCTCATCTATATAGGCATCGATTTTGAGCTCTGAAATCTTTGGGTCGAACGCAGCAATGGCATTATACTCAATTTCATCCTTTTCGGTCAAACATTTTTTAGTTGTAAGTGGATAATACAGTGATGAACTCCCCAATATTTTTTTGGACCGAAATCCATCTTTCACTGCCAAATAAGCACGAAAACCACTCTCTAATCGCCCGTAGGAAAGAATATCGCCTTTATCCACTGCATAGACCTTATAGTTTTCTATAGGTTCATTATTCAAAGTTGCTGAAATCACTGCCCCTGTAAGACAAATAAAGGTAGGCGCTTCAAATAGCAAGGTTGGTCCGGTCATGGTGATTTCAAAAACAGCGGCATCCACCGGATTCTCTAACAATAAATTGGCTTTGCTCAATGCCCTCATATCCATAGCTCCCGAGACAGGGACACCCTTATCACGGTAACCAAAACGCCCAACATCTTGAATTGTAGTGAAAAAGCCAGGTTTTAGTACTTTAAGCATCCAAAACTATTTTTTCTGGTTGATAGATTCCTACTTCGCCTTCTATTTTATGGAGATCATATTTAGCTTTAGAGATGGCCTGAAACCTAATCTTATCCCCCACACTAACAAAACAAGGTGTTTTGGCTTCCACATTAAAAATAGGAATCGGGCAATTGCCGATAATATTCCATCCTCCTGGAGAGTCTTGTGGATAGATACCCGTTTGTTTTCCTGCCAACCCTACCGAACCTTTATCAACATGTAGTCTTGGTTCAGCTTTTCGACGGGTTTCCAAAGTATCGGGCAAACCACCCAAGTACATAAAACCAGGTAAGAAACCGATTCCGAAAACGGTATATTCATGCGCTGTATGTTGTTCAATAAGTTCAGCAACCGTCATTTGTAATTGTGAAGAAACCTCTTCTAAGTCGATGCCAAACTCCAAATCATAACAGACAGGTAATTTCCATAAAAAGTTCTCTGCCGGTTGGATGCCATCCGAAATTTCATACCATGATTTCAACTGCCCATGAAGTACTTCAAAATCAACTTGTCGATTGCTTATTAGTGTAAGGCTATTATAGGCAGGTATAAGTTCAAAACCTTGTGAAAGGTGTTCTTTCAACTGGTTCTTAAAACTTAGGATATCACTGAGAACTGCCTCTGAAACTATATTGGGCCATTCAATCAATATGGCTTGCTCACCAAAGGGCTTAATGTTTATGGGGAAACGCTTCACTTTTTGATATAGACTTGGTTCTTTGGCAATTCTTTTGAAAGATACGCCAATATTTTCAATGCTGTTGGCGTATCACCATGAACACAAAATGTATCAGCCTTTATGGTCACTGAATTTCCGGAAATTGTATTCACTTGACCCTCTTTAACCATTGACAAAAGATGTGCCACCACCTCTTGCGGGTCAGTAATTACCGCAATGTCTTTTTTTCTTGAAACCAATGAAAGATCTCTATTATAGTTTCTATCTGCAAATGCTTCGTATTGCACTTGAAAACCTTGATTTATAGCCAAGTTGGCAATTATGGAACCAAAAGGCACATAAAGGATGCTCTTTTTCACATAATCTCGAATTGCTTCTAAAAAGACTTCAGCCAAGACTTGCTCTTTAGCAATTGCATTGTAAAGTGCTCCATGTGGTTTAATATGGTTGATCTTAACATTGGTACGCTCTGCAACTTTAACAAACAACACCAGTTGTTCTCTGATACTTTCTTTTAGTGCTTCAGATGTTATGTCCATTGCTATTCGGCCAAAATTTTCCTTATCAGGATAACTAGGGTGGGCCCCGACCTTTACCTGATATTCTTTAGCGAGTTGCATTACCTGAGCAATAGTGGCTTCATCGCCAGCATGTCCTCCACACGCAATATTGCAAGAACTGATGTAGGGCATCAGGTCTTTTTCATTGCCCATACCCTCGCCAAGGTCACAGTTAATATCTATAGGATAGGTTTCCATCACAACAATCCAAAAACTTTAATAATACTTTTACCCCCCAGAAACAAGGTAAATGCCACGATCAAAAAACCCAAAACATTTTGAACCAAAGTGTTTTTGTGCTTTCCCATCACCTCAGTTTTATTGACGATCCAAACCAAAAGTATCGCAATCACAGGAAGAAGAATTCCGTTTGCCACTTGCGCGAACTTTATAATTTCAATAGGCTTGATGTCAAAAGTCAAAAAGAGTACGCCGATGGCCAACACAAAGATCCAGACGGTTCGGAACCGCCAATCTTTCAGTTTGGCATTCCATCCAAAACAGCTATTGGCAACATATGCAGCTGCCAAGGGAGCAGTTATTGAAGAGGTAATGCCAGCAGCAAAAAGCCCCAGCCCCATAAAGTAACGTGCCATACTGCCAAAAAGAGGTTCTAAACCCAAAACCAGGTCCATTACGCTTGTCACCGAATCTACAGGAATTGCAGTTGCCGCCACTACAATTGCCATAGAGACCAAACCACCAAGACCTATGGAAAGTATGGTGTCCCATCGCGCCGTTTTCAAATCGCTTTTTAACTTCCATTTCTCATTGACAAGAGATGCGTGTAAAAAAAGATTGTAGGGCACAACTGTCGTACCCACCAATGCAATTACGGTCAATATACTATTGCTTGGTAAATTTGGTATAAACAATCCTGATAACAATTCTGATATTTCTGGTTTCGTCAATAGGGCCGTTATGACAAATGATAGACTCATTAAAAATATTAGAACCAAAAAGACCTTTTCAAGCACTTTATAACTACCCAACCATAACAGCAGAAAAGCTATGGCCCCAATCACAAAGGGATAAATTTTATGATAGGTTGTACCCAACAACGCTTCCAAGCCAAGCACGGCACCGCCAATATTGCCGCCTTCATAGGCGGCATTGCCTATAAGAATTGCTCCAAGGACAACAATAATCACTATGGTTCTGATCAATGGCGTTCTCAACTGTTCTTTGATGACCTTTGCGAGTCCTTTCTGTGTTATGATTCCCAGTCGGGCCGCCATTTCTTGTAATACCATTGTCGCAATTACCGAAAATAACAATGCCCACAACAAGGCATATCCAAAACCCACACCGGCAATAGTACATGCCGTTATGGTACCTGGACCAATAAAAGCTGCAGCTACCAATACCCCTGGACCGATCTTTTTAAACATAGTCGAAAAATTACACCACACAAAATAAGTGTTTCACAACAGGCGACCTTGCATTTCATCTAAAAAAATGCATTTCATCTAAAAATGGGGTGTCATACGTCGAACACGTATACGAATCAAAAAATGTCAAAGTTATAGTAGTCCCAAATCAATTAATTTATCAAACTGACCTACTTACATGGCATGCATAGATTGTAACCGAAACATTGGCTATGAGACTTTCAAAAAATCCACCGAAACCTTAGGTGTTGAACTTTGTGAAAGGCATTTCCGATTGATTCAAAAAGTAATTAAAGAAAATAATACCCCCATCGAGGCCGTTCAGCTCTTTTACGCATTAAAAGAAGCGGGCGCGAATCCTATGCTCGAGTGGTGGGATGGACAAAAGTCAATTGACATTGCCATTTCAAGGGTAAAGCTCAACATCGAAATTGATACCGACTATCAATTGATTACCCACGAACAGGCTATTCAAGATCTTGAAGAGGCCATGCATTCGTTCAAAAATGGATTTACAACCATACGTATACCACATGTGGTCATAAAATATTATATGAAAGATACCGTCAATAATATTTTGGGAATCATTCAAGGCTTACGAGCGAACATTAAGGTTATTTAGGGGCAGTAGACCAACTTCTGGTGATATTTTGGTAATTTAACGGTTACCAACCCTATTCCATGAAGTCGTCATCATCTTACGTTTCTCCCAATGGACCTTTTTGCCAGTCCAAACTTACCTTTCTGAGCGTTCTTACAGCCTGTCTTTTGGCAACCAATGTCACTGTATGGGGGCAACACGAAACTACTGTTCCACAGAATGCCTATGGACGAAACAAGATTTCACTTAACGGAAACTGGCAGTATTTTGTTGACCGTTATGAAGCTTTTTTCTACGATTTTGTTCGTGTGCCATTTGATTCATCAGCCATTGGCAAAAGAGACTTTGCCGCGCTAGATGGCAGGGCAAAAGACAAGACCGATCGCTACGAATACAGTTTTGATGGTGCCAAAGAATTAAAAGTACCAGGTGATTGGAACAGTCAGGTTCAAGAGCTTTTGCATTATGAGGGTTCTATTTGGTATCGCAAACTTTTTGACCATTCAGACTTACCCATAGAAAATAAGCTCCTATTGTATTTTGGTGCAGTTAATTACCGAGCAGACGTATATGTAAATGGTAAAAAAGCAGGTATTCATACCGGTGGTTTTACCCCTTTTGCATTTGATATTTCTGAATTGGTCAAAAGTGGGCAAAACTCTTTGGTAGTACGAGTGGACAACAAAAGGGCAAAAGAAGCTGTACCCACAGATGTTACTGATTGGTGGAATTATGGCGGAATCACAAGAGAGGTATCCCTTATAAAACTGCCCAATGTATATGTGCAAGACTACCAAATTCAGTTAAACCCTGAAAATCTAAAAGAGTTATTGGGTTATGTTGAACTGTCAACTGAATACACAGGTCCGGTAACCATAAAATCTGAAGAGCTCGGATTATGGATTACATTAGACTTCAACAATCAACAAAAGGTCTCGCTAAAAAAGAGAATCAACAAACCGTTTGTGCTCTGGAGCCCAGAACATCCAAAACGCTATGATTTTGAGCTATCGGTGTCAGAGGACAGAATAACTGACAAAATTGGGCTACGCACCATACGTGCTGAAGGAAACCAATTGTTGCTCAATGAAAAACCAATCTTCTTAAGGGGTATCTGTGCCCATGAAGAGAATCCACTTAAAGGCCGCAGAAACACTTCAAAAGATGATGCGCTACAATTGTTCAAATGGGTAAAAGATCTAAATGCAAACTATATGCGGTTGGCACACTACCCACATAATGAACATATGCCCCGATTGGCTGATTCTTTGGGCATATTGCTTTGGGAAGAAATACCGGTATACTGGACCATTGACTGGACCAATAAAGAGACCTATCACAATGCAGAAAAACAGTTAAGTGACATGATCTCAAGGGACCACAACCGCTCAAGCGTCATTATTTGGTCGTTGGCCAATGAGACACCGAATACTGAAGACAGGCTCGTATTTCTAAAAAAACTGGCAAAAAAGGCGCGATCTTTAGACCAATCACGGTTATTATCGGCCGCCCTCTTTAAACAGAACTTGGGTGACGGAGTATATACCATCTCAGACCCATTTGCAGAATATACTGATGTGGTCAGCTTTAATCAGTATCTGGGTTGGTATGAGAGTACCCCGGAAGTACTTGATAATGCTTATTTTAAATTTGACAAAGCAAAACCGGTTATCGTCAGTGAATTTGGTGCCGGTGCCAAACAGGGCTTTCGAGGGGACAGCCTAACCCGATGGTCTGAAGATTATCAAAATGATCTCTATAAGAGAACTTTGAAGTTTTTGGATCGAATTCCGAATCTAGTGGGCTTTTCGCCATGGATTTTGGCTGATTTTCGCAGTCCCCGACGCCAGTTGCCCATTATTCAAGAAGGCTGGAACCGTAAAGGGATTGTTGGTCAAAACGGTACTTATAAGCAAGCCTTTTATACTTTACAGGAATACTACAACGAAAAAAATAAAAAAAGATAACTATGAAAACCATAGAACGAAGAGAATGGCTCAAAACTATGGGGTTGACAGGAGGGTTCACCCTTTTGGGAGGACTATCTGGTCTAGCCCTTGACCCCGAAATAAAAACTATTGTTGAAAACACAACCCCCATAGCTAAACTTAACTCAAACGAAAACCCGTACGGACCATCAAAATTAGTGCGGTCCGCCATTACCGAAGCATTTGATAAGGCCTGTAGGTATCCCTCCATGGTATTTCGTCCCTTATTGGAACAAATTGCGGCCACAGAAGGTATCAGTACCGACCATATTGTGGTTACTGGCGGTTCAACAGAGGGCTTAAAGGCAACTGGTATCACTTATGGTATAGACCAAGGTGAAATCATTGCCGCCGACCCCACCTTTCAAGCCATGCTTCGCTACGCAGAGAATTTTGGGGCATATGTGCACCGGGTGCCCGTTGACAATCAAATGGGACATGATTTAGATGCCATGGCCAAACGCATCAACAATCGCACGCGACTTATTTTTATCTGTAACCCCAATAACCCCACGGGAACACTTTTAGATAAGAACATCCTCAAAGATTTCTGTGGTTCGGTCAGTAAAAAAACTATGGTCTTCAGCGATGAAGCCTATTATGATTTTATTACTGAACCTGACTATCCTTCAATGGTGGAACTGGTAAAAAAAGGGATGAATGTTATCGTTTCAAAAACCTTTTCAAAGGTTTACGGATTGGCAGGGATGCGAATTGGATATTTGGTCGCCAGACCTGACGTAGCGGCACGGCTCCGAAAAAATATCATGGCCATGACCAATGTTCTCGCCATTGAAGCGGCCAAGCAGGCACTACTGGATGATGCCTTTTACAAATTTAGTTTAGTCAAAAATGAAGCGGCCAAAACAGCTATCTATAAAACCTTGGACAATCTTAATCTGGAGTATATAAAATCACATACCAATTTTGTGTTCTTTAAGACCGGTCGGCCAATCAACGAAATGATTGACGCCATGAAAAAAGAAAATGTGCTCATAGGCCGGCCCTTCCCTCCATTTTATGAATGGGCACGTATCAGTACCGGTACCATGCAAAACATGAGAGATTTCGATAAGGCCTTGAAAAAGGTGTTGACCTAGTATCAACCTAGAATTCTGTACCAAATAGAACTTTGGTGTTTTCACTTTCACCTATGCCTTTGTTAAACTCCATCTTCCCTTAAAAATCATATCTAAGTGAACCTAATTTATTCAAAAACTATAGAATTTCTAAGGTATTTGTGCAATTGAAATTATCCTATATAGACTATTTTCGAAATGAACTATAAAAAAACCTTTCATTAAAAAATTTTACCAAAGTGCCCTAGATAAATAAGTCCCTTACACCTTCCAAAGAAAAAAAAATGAGAAAAAATAAAATAGATTTTTTAGTTTATATTCTGTTTGCAATTTGTGTTTGCCATTGTTCTCTTGCGCAAAAAGAGAATAATAGCAAAATTTCTAGACAAGAATACAAAGTACTAAACGACTTCTTTTCAAATCTAAATCAGGGTTCCAAAACTCGAATTTATTGCAAAACGTTTTTTGATAAAGGATGGGTGAGATACTTTAATGAAAGTGGAATGACCCTAATAGAATCGGAAATTGGAACACCAACCACTATTTCCTTTGAATCTCTCGACAGCATGTTAACGAAAAAAAGACTTAGCAAAATAGCTAGTCAAATATCAATAAGCAGACCTATCAAAATAAACCAAAAAAAGCTTAATGAAAGTATAGAATTGGTAGATAAATATGATGAAGAAGGGTATCTCAATGTTCGAAGAATAAGTAGGCCTATCATTCTCGACGATTTGGCCATATTTAGAATGTTAAGCTTTGATGAAGCTCCAATTTTTATAATGAAAAAAGAAAAAGACAACTGGGAGGTTGTCTATACCTTTTATGATTGGTTAATTCTTGAGTAAGGCTAATAATCATAATACGATTAAGCAAACTTAGCGTTTCTAATTTTCGATATTAGAACAGTTTTGAATCTTAATAATAAAAAACCGATTATGTGATACTGATATTAATGCTGATATGTTTAATAGCCGGAAACCTTTTTAATACTGAAGATGGTTTTATTCATTCATATCATGAATCTTACTATTATTTTCCGTACAAGAGTATTCTTTATACTGCGGCACAATTCCTAGGTTTGGTCTTCCTCATTCAAATTGTATATAGAAAACTTAGTAAAAAGTCAAATAAAAAATAAATAGGCATTAAACAAATGTTGCCACTAAAAGAATTCTTCTCTTAAAGATTTTCTTCCTTATTATTATGAAAAAAATATGAATAAAAAAATAATCATATGGTTAGGCTTAAATCTCATCTTTTGCATGGTACTACTTGCATATTCAAGTGAATCAGTTGAAATCAATATCAATATGTACTATTTGATTATCGGACATATCAATCTTGCTCTGGCATTTTTAATACTTAGTGCATTGATTCTGTTTGGTTTCTACAGTATTTCGAAGCATCGTGACAAAAAGTGAAAGACTGTGAGAACCCCGCTATAGACTTTTTCTTAAAAATATTGTGTTCATGATCACCCCAACCATCCCTCTCGATCTAAACTACGATATTGAATGGCTTCGGAAATATGAGAACCATTTATTTCGGTTTCATTTGCTAAGTCCGCGATGCTTCTGGCCACTTTTAGAATTCTATCATAGGCCCTGGCTGAAAGGTTTAACCGTTCCATAGCACTTTTGAGCAATTGCTTTGAAGCATCGTCCAACACGCAATATTCCCGAATCTGTTTTGTATTCATTTGTGCATTATAGTGCACGCTTTCAAGATCTTTAAAACGTTGGGTCTGTATTTCACGTGCAGTGGTGACCCGTTTTCTTATGGCCGCACTACTCTCCCCTTTTCTATCTTCTGAGAGCTTTTCAAAAGGTACGGGAGTTACTTCAATGTGAATGTCAATACGATCTAACAGTGGGCCTGAAATTTTGCTTAAATACCGTTGCATTTCGGCAGGAGAAGACGTTACGGGGGCATCCGGGTCATTAAAGTACCCTCCAGGACTCGGGTTCATACTGGCCACCAACATAAAACTACTGGGGTATGTGACCGCAAAACGGGCCCGGGCTATGGTTACCTCGCGATCTTCCATCGGTTGGCGCATCACCTCTAAAACGCGACGTTCAAATTCAGGCAGTTCATCTAAGAACAAAACGCCATTATGTGACAATGATATTTCGCCCGGTTGCGGATAACTACCACCACCTACTAGGGCAGCTGAACTGATAGTATGGTGTGGTGAACGAAATGGACGTTGGTTCATTAGCCCCGCATTTTTAATTTTACCTACTACACTGTGGATTTTAGTGGTCTCTAACGCTTCGTGCAAGGTCATTGGGGGTAAGATTGACGGTAATCTTTTGGCCAACATGGTCTTACCCGCCCCTGGAGGCCCAATTAAGATGATATTGTGTCCGCCAGCTGCGGCAATTTCCATACAACGTTTGATACTTTCTTGCCCTTTGACATCTGCAAAATCAAACTCGGGAAAGTCCAACATTTTATAAAATTCGGCACGCGTATCAATTACCGTTTGATGCAATGGAACATCCTTGTCAAAAAAATCGATGACCTCTTTAATGTTCTCGACCCCATAAACTTCTAAATCATTTACTATCGCCGCCTCTTTTGCATTCGCCTCGGGCAAGATAAACCCTTTAAAGCCTTCTTCTTTCGCTTTTATAGCTATGGGCAGTGCGCCCTTGATGGGTTGTACGCTTCCATCCAATGAAAGCTCGCCCATAATCAAGTATTTGTCGATTGCATCAGATTTAATTTGATTGGATGCGGAGAGAATACCCAAGGCCAAAGTCAAATCATACGCAGAACCCTCTTTACGGAGGTCGGCGGGAGCCATATTTATCGTTATTTTTTTTCCTGGAATCTTGTATCCGTTATTCTGAAGTGCGGCAGCAATTCGGTAATTACTTTCTTTTATAGCATTGTCAGGAAGGCCTACCAAATGGTAACCAATACCTTTATCAATGTTTACTTCAACAACAATAGTGGTAGCGTCAACGCCGAAGACGGCGCTGCCAAAAACTTTTATGAGCATGTGTGGTCAGTGTTTGCCTAAAATTAAAACTTTTGGACAAACATTGGACTTATTGTGCCATATTAGTTACACTGAAAACCTTTTTGATCGTAATTGGTTTACCGTACGAAGTGAAACCGTTCAAAATGACTTCATACTCTCCTTCAATATCTGAAGTGAAGAACTCAAAATCATAACCACCGTTGCCATCAATGATGACATGGGGTTTCCAAAAAAGTAAACTGCGATAATCAGGAATACGAGAAAAAGAATCTTCGTTTTCGGTATAAGTTTGGGTGTAGTAATTTTTTTTGGGTAGGGGCTTGTCCAAAGTGACAATTGTAGTGTTAACATTGGTATAGCCTTCTAAAAAATCACCCTCAAAAGTTTCAACCGCAACAATGCCTTGATAGTCTTTACCACCAAGACGGAACTGGTCTCTGATCAAACTGATTTTTTCAATCTTTCGCGCATCGAATTGTTTGATTTTCTCGTGATTGGGTATATAAACACCATCAATTAATACTATGGCGGGAAAGCTATTAAACTCTTCATTATACGTCTCAAAATCTTGAGCTACTTTGATATAATCATTTTCTTGCCCACCGCTTCTATAACCCGAAAACTTCACTACCTCAGTCAGCGTCTCTTCAAAGGTTGCAAAACGCGTGTAGTCATCAAGCACAACAACTTCAGGCAAGCCGCCATCAAAAGGGTCTATGGGATCCCCTTGAAGAATGGAATCGGGTTTGGCCGAGAAAAATTGGTTCTCGATCTGATTCAGTATACTTCGGGATTTTATTTTTTTCGCATGATCTTTAGACAATGTAAAACTTGCAAAGGTCAAGTTATCCACATTTAATTTTGCCCGTTTTCCCTTCTCAATGCGATATTGTGCAGCTTCGTCTTCCACTTGAACGATAGCTACGGCGTTTTTATAATCCTTTCTTAGATAAGAGTAGAAATTTCCGTTTTGATCTGTTTGAGAGAATTTCAACAGAAATTCTTTGCCCGGTATCGAAATGACCACCGGTACCTCTTGAACTGGCTCATTGGTAAGGACGTCCTTCAAGCTTCCGAAAATGAGCTCACCCCGTTGCTCAGGTAAAAACAGACTATCACCTATTTGTTTAGAAATCTTTTTGTCTGTATTGAAATATGATGTGCCATAAGACATAGCGCTCATAGCCGGTTGTGCATTGATGTCATCAAGTCTTTTTACCTTAACGCTATAGGCTCCATCACCCAAATACCCCTTATAATTTTTGATGGAAAGGTTTACTTTTTCCCTTGGGTTATAGATTGCTTTATTGGATCTTACCGCAATCGTTGATGAATCAATGGTCGTTTTTAGTGATTGTGGCAGAACCTTAGCAGCTGTATCGATTACATTTTCTTTCAAAAGTGAAGATTGGTCTACCATATACGGATTTATAATAACGATATCATCTTTAAAAACCTGTGACAGACCATTATTTTTCATCCATTGGGTATACCCCAAAAGCTTATACTTACCTGATGGAACAGCTGTTGTAATAAAAAAATCACCTTGGCCCAGGCCTTTGTCCAACTTTAGTTTATGCTCAAATACATAGGATTTTGATTCATTGACCAAAGCCACGTAGCCGATTTTACTGATATCCGTACGTTTATTGGTCTGAGCATTAAAGCAATAAAAGGAATAATATAGGTATTCACCAGAAAACAACAAAGGCCCTGTATGATCCACATAGGCCTTCTCTTGCGGTAGTTTTGTAAGGTTAAGCAGTTCGCTACCGTCTTTTATAATATACTGGGCTTGCAATGCAAAACACAACAGTGCAAAAGTGAATCCTAAAGTAAGTTTCGTTCTCATATCAATCTATTATTCTATCCAAAAATCAGGTACAACATTACTACCCAAAGCTGTGCAATCACCACAAAACCTGTCAACATAGGTATAAGGTCCAGGGCAAACACCAATATCACTATCATTGGTTCCTATATAGGAAATGTTACCCTGTGCGACTTTTTCGACAATGGAAAGCGGACAGGTTGTACCACCACTGGGTCCGCTATTGCAATACGATTCGTGAGATTCCCTGGATGACTGAATGTTACACGGAAAGGGGTATGGTGGTAGGGGTTCATCTGGATAAAAATCAGTATAGTTAAAAAACAAGCGCTGCTTTTCAACGGAGGCAACGTCAAAAAAACCAATCACAGTGCCTGTACTGCCATCATCCGCCTGTATGTTGCCCTCTATAAAACCCGGCTGTACTTGAGAAAGAATATTATCTGATTCACTGAAAAGTCGCAACTTATCATAGAAACCATACGATTCAATACCTACGGACATCTGTGACAGCTCTATACTGTATCGGTGCGAAATCTTAAAGTTATCCTTACTCAGAAAGTTAACCATTAACCTAATTTCATCAGTATTCTGAAAATCTTCCTGCAGCGCTTGAATAATACCATTTGATGCAACATTGGCATAACAAACTTGCTGCTCTTCTTCTCTATCAACAATCTCTAAGGTGTAGGTAGGTACTGGTAGGGCACATGGGTCATAGTCTGTCAACTTAAAATCCAATGGTGTCCAATTTGGAGCAACAATTTTAAAAGTCTCTAAAAAATTGAAGCGTAGATTTGATGTTGTCGCATTCTGAATGCTACTGTTTACAAAAATACCAATACCTTCTTCTCCCTTGTCGTTCGTAGTTCTTTCGGCGTAAAAATCACTTATTTGAGAACTACCCTCGATTTTCATGGCCCTTGAACTATAGTTTTTGCCATTGGCAGTTATGCTAAGATTGTAAGATACATTTGGTAAAGCGCCAAAGCTGATTTCAGACTCATAAATACCAGGGCTTGTCTCATTGAAACGAATATTTTCACCTGTACTGCTCACTACAAAAACCTCGGCGTCTTCAACATAATTTACTAAATCTTTATCTGACCCTTGAAGGTCTTCAAAAGGATTGAACGGGGTATCCGTACGTAAGTCCAAAATGGTATCCAACGTGCTCAAAGTTATCGTATGGGTTTTGATTTCATCAGTGAGCATGGCATCGACCACGAGCACGTCAAGGGCATTATCAGGGTCGACAACAGAAAAATCAGTCTCTTCAATACAACTTTGCAGAAGTGATACCAAGACAATTAGGTAGATACAATATTTATTCATTCGTTTATCCAAAAATCAGGTTTTACATTAGAGCCAAACTTTCTACAATCAACGCAGCCCAAACTTTTGACCAAAAAAGGGGCCCTATCAGGCTCGCCATCCCCATCTATCTTTCCAAAATTCTCGTTTTCCGCGTGGTAACCATATAGTCCCGCCTTTATACCTTCAATCAATGGAGAACTGTCATTACCGTCCAACACCAACTCACCATCAATTTCCGTTACATGGAAACCCGGCGGGTACAATGGCGGTTTACCCACAGGATCACAGTTAATAACATATGGTGGCAAAGGTTCATTGGGAAATAAGTCGGAATAATTAAAGAACATACGTTTCTCACTATAGGAACTTAGTTCAAAATAACCCAAGACAATATTTTCACTTGAATTTTCATCACGAATATTCGTTTCTAAGCGTCCGGTCTGAACATTGCTGAAGACACTTTCCACATTTGAAAAATTACTGAGCGATTCATAAAAGGATGCAGCATTAACGGAGTGGTGGTATTGCTTTACCAAAATACTATAACGGTGTGCTATGGCATAATTATCCTTGCCTAAAAAGCGTACCTCAAAGTCGTCAAGATTGTTGGAGCCCAATCTTTCAGTGGAACCCAAAACAAGTGCATTTGAAGTATTGCTTGCGAAACATTCAAGCGCAGGTTCTTCTCTTGCAGCAATGGTAACTTCCCAACCATCATCATCATTCATAAAATAATCATCATCAACTTCATCCCAATCAAAGGGATTAAAATGTGGAGCCACTATTTTAAACGTTTCCTCATACTCAAACCTGAAGAAATTGGGTACACCAGTTGCATCATTGTTATCCAAAGTTATGGCCACACCCTCAGTACCAGCACTGTTCACCCTTCGAATAGCTTTCATCTCGCCAATGGGAACAACTGTAGGAAGCATTTCAGCTTCTGAACTGTATCTACTACCATCGGTAGTTTGAATGACGAGCCGGTAAGCTCTATCATGCACAAATTGAACTGCTGAAGCAGTAATATACCTTCCTGGAGCTACCTCCTGGAAACCAAATACATTATCCAGGTCATCAACTATTGAAACTTGTGCGTTAGGTTCAGGCGTAGGGTCCGCTGCTTCAAATGGAAACAGTCTTGACAGGTAAATGGTTTGTTGAACATTTTGATCTGTAACACGGGCGTCCACAACCAAGGCCGTTGATTGTAGTTCAGTAACGGTTTCGGCCTCGAATTCTTCAATGCACCCAAAAAAGGCATTTAGGGCACAAAGTAACCCTATCCATTTAATTTTCTTTTTCATCTTTTCAATTTTAGCAATTTTAAAATTTGAAATTATATGTTATTGATGGTATGGGTATCGCAAAGATTGAACTCTGAAGCGCTTTTACCTCTCCATCTTCGGTAACAAAAAAGACCGAATACGGGTTGTTTCTACCCAGAACATTGTAGACCGATATGGTCACAAAACTATGGGCCAACTTGTTTTTTTTGTGATTTCCTTCAATGTTGACCCCAAGATCTAATCTATAGAAATCAGGAATTCTAAATTCATTTCGGTTACTGAAAGCAACAAAATCGGCATTGTTCAATCTGAACGTCCCTATTGGATATGTTACGGGCCTACCTGTCTGATACACAAAATTGGCCGATACGCTATACCTTCTGGTAAAGCGATAATTGGCAATCAAGCTCACATCATGTGGTTTGTCAAAATTTGATGCAAAAAACTCGCCGTTATTGATTCGCTCTTCACTGAACTCGCTATCAAAGCGATACAAAGACCTAGAATAGGTATAGCCCAACCATCCGTTCAATCGGCCCTTATTCTTTTTCAGTAAAAACTCAACACCATAGGCCTTACCATCACCTTGCAAAACCTCTGTTTCGACATTTTCGTTTAAAAACAGGTCTGCACCTGTTTTAAAATCCAATACATTGTCCATGCGTTTGTAGTAGCCCTCAAGGCTAATTTCGTATTCATTTTCATTGAAATTTTTGTACAAGCCCAAAGATGCTTGATAGCCAGTTTGTGGCTCAATATTTAGGTCTGAGAGTTTCCATGTGTCAATTGGGGAAACAGTCGTGTTGTTTGAAAGGGTATGAAGAAATTGGTATGAATTATTGAAGCTCGCCTTTATCGAAAAGTCAGGTGTAAACAGATAACGGGCAGATACCCTTGCCTCTGGTCCACCATACGTTTCAATCACCTCTCCACCACCATAATTTATGGTATCCAATACGGTAGATTCATTGCGCGGAAAACCCTCTTGGTAATTTCGTTGACTACCTGAACCTAAAGCGGCAAAAAATGCATATCGGGCACCAACATTGAACAACAACTTATCGCTCAGCTTGAATTCATCACCAATATAGATTGCACCTTCAACAGCTTGTTCTTCATCTATAAAGGTTGGACTGATATTAGAATCACTTCCGTCGGGCTCAATACTACCGGGATTGACATTGTAATACTTGGTTGAAATACCATAATTCAGGGTATGTTTGTCATTTATTGCCGTTCTCAGCTTGTACTTCAGCTCCGTTTCGTTGATGTTATAATCTAAATTAAAATCAGTATTCGTTTGACCATCGAAATCAATACCGAAACCATAATCACTATTGCCAAGAACGAGCGCGCCCGTAGTTTTCGAATTAAAACGATGGTCCCATCGCACAGAGAACAGACGATTGTTATAATTGTATAACGAGTCAGAAGTAATGCTAAAAGCATCGCGACTATAATAGGCAGTCGCCTTTATTTCGTTATTATCATTGATTTTGTTATGGTACTTCAAAATTCCGTCAAAAAATGAAGCATTGCTATTGTTCAACGATTCTTCATCTAAAGAACGTAAAATCCAATCAGCATAGGCACCCCGAGCACCAATAACCAACGAGGATTTATCTTTCTCTAAAGGAACTTCCAATGCTAAGTTGCCAGTGACTGGTCCAATAGAACCTTCACCAGACAGTTTTTCCACATTTCCGTTTTTGGTCCTTATGTCAAAAACCGATGACAAACGACCACCGAACTCTACCGGCACTGCACCTTTATAGATATCAACCCCTTTGGTCGTAAATGGGTTTAAGGCTTGAAAAATTCCAAAGAAATGCTGCGGGTTGTAGATAACGGCATCATCCAACAACACCAGGTTTTGGTCCGTTTTACCTCCTCTCACGTTCAAACCCGTGGCCCCCTCGCCTGCCGAAGAGATACCTGGAAGCGCTTTTGCCACTTGTAGGATATCACGTTCGCCCAATACCAAAGGAATATTCTTTGATTCTTCAGAATCAATCTGTTCGCTACCTGTAATTGCTTCTTCCACATTCTTGGCTGCGTCTGCTTCGACCACAACTTCTTCCAACTGCTGAAGTCCTTCTTCCAGCGCTAAATCTAAACTGCCGTCATTGTACATAATGATTTCGCGCTCAGAAGACGCAATACCCATAGCACGGACACTTATAATGTTGTATCCAGAGGCCAATTCAAGTTGATAGTTCCCAGAGTCATCCGTAACGGTCACCACGTTAGAACCATTAACACGTATGGTCAGATCTTGAATAGGCTCACCAGTTCGCGCATTTATGGCCTTTCCTGTCAATTCGTAAGTTCTTCGTAAGTTATCTGGATCACTCCTTCCTACTCTCTCAACACCATATTTCTTTTTTGTCCTTCGGGTATCGTTGTTGTAAAATGTAGGTGGTGGGGCATTGGCAATTGAACCATTGCTAACATCTTTTTGAATTTCATCTTGCTTACCAAAAAAGCCTTTTGGTAATTCATCATAAACCAAAGTGTTTTCAAGTAAAACGATTCGGTTTTCATTCTCCTTCACATAATAATTCAATGAGGTCTTAGCCAAAACCCTATCTAAAACTTCTGTAACCAATTCGTTATTATAGGTAATGGTCACGGTGTCCTTAGTTACCCAATCGTCTAAAAAATAAAATCGATAGTCCGTTTTTGATTCGATATCTAAAATAATATCTCTCAAAGGTGTCTCTGAAAAGTTACCAGAAATTGTGTTTGTAGTCTGGGCAAAAACATAGCTTGAAAACCAACAAAGACAAAAGAAGAAAAGAAAAGACCTACCAAAAAAACAAGTTCTATTGCCAATTAAAGCAATGGATTCTATTTGATTATGCATGAAAGTGATTGAATTAGCCTTTCTAAATTACAAAACCAACAGTGCTAAAAAAAGAAAACCTGTCCGGATTTACAGATTTGGGACAAAATTGATGAAATTATCAACAGTATTCGTGATTTCTACATGCGTCATCAGCACTTTTCTGAATTTGTTATAGTACCGCGCGACAATAATGTTGATAACCTTTGCCGTGAAGTCAGGAAAAAACTCAAAGGCAGATGCATTGAAATTCTGTTATTCAACCTTAATTATCTTTCTCAGAGATACTGGCTCACCTCCTTTTAAGGTATATCCTTCTAAAGTAATTTCAAATGCCCCACTGACATCAGAGGTATAGAATTCAATTTCCATAGATTCTCCCTCAAACTGTATATTGGGTTGCCATAGCAATTGATGCCTAAAATCGGGGATCACACTGTAATCTTCGATTTGTTCTTCAGTATACACCTGTTTAAAATATTTCTTTTTTGCAGATGGTCTGTCCAATACAACAGTTTTTACATTCGCATTGTTCATAACCAAATTAAAGTCATTATCAAAGGTCTCAATATCAATAATACCTTGAAAAATTTGAGCTCCAATGACATATTTATTTCTAACGACATTTACTGTTTTTATCTTTCTTGCCCCATAATCCATTAACGATTTAAAATCTTGGAGCACAATACCATCAACAATGATCAGTGGCTTATACGCTGTTTGATAGTCAGAAGAATATACACCTCTTACCGTAAATGCATATTCATCGGAGTTTTTTCCTTCGCTTATCCAAACGTCACTCACTACTTCCACAAAAGTCTCTTTCACCGTTGGAAACCTTGTGTAATCATCCAAAAGGTAGGATACAACATTTTCTCCTGAAAAAACCTTTTGTTTTTCTATAGTTCTTATAGTATCAGGCTTTTTACTGAAGTACGCATTTTCTATTTGATTGTGAATACTTCTTTTAGCGATAGTTTCTTTCATGGCAGGTTCTAACCTGAACTTATCAAAACTTAGGTTTGCGTAGTCAATAGAAGTCTCATCGTCCAATAAAATCTTAAATCCTTCACTATTATTGCCCCAAACTTGAAACATCCCATTTTCACCTTCATACGTTTCGTCCAATGAGAAATAAAACTCGCCTCTTTCATTCGTGGTGACCACCCGTAATTGATAATTCTTTTCAGGTACCGAAAAAATGACCTTCTGATTTTTGACAATTGAAGAAGAATCAATTGCGACTATTTTACCAGAAACCAGATTACCCCTTAATTCGGGTAAAAAGAACATATTCTCTATTGGCTGTGAAGAAGATTCCTCAAAAACCTTCCCAATTGGCATTATAGGTGATGAAGAAGAGTTGTTCAGCTCATTCACCTTTCGCACGGACAAGGAATAATTGCCCATATCAATAAGATTGTTTCGAAGTGATCTAAGGTTTAAACTTACTTTTTCCCTTTTGCGGTACACATTTTTATCTGTACCCAGATTTATGATATTTAAATAATTGATTTTGTTTGATGTACTAGGTTTCTTAGAGCTGTATTGACTAGTTGTATCTGCGCTTTGTGTTAATGCATCGGAAAGAAATGTTTTCTGCGCATTGGTATAGGGATTTAGAATAACCAGGTTACTTTGATAAAAGTCGCCAATACCCCAATTTTTCATCCATTTGGTGTAGGCAATCAATTTATAATTTCCCGAAGGGACCGAAACCGGAATGAAAAAGTCTCCTTCTCCCAGACCATCGCTCAGGTTAATCTTTTGTTTAAAGACAACATTTTGTTTTTCCCCTACAAGTTCAACATATGCTATCTTACTAATATCGCTTAAATTCTTGGTGCGATCATTTAGGCAATACAAACTGTAATACAAATATTCGCCAACAAACAACATGGATGAATTATGGTGCAGAAAGACTTTCTCTTTGCCTATTTCACTATACCTTTCACTACCTGAGGCATATCCGATCTTAGACTGGCCCTGCACACTGAAGAGGGCAGTCAATAAAAAAAACACAAGTGAACATTGTTTTAACATAAAAACGAATTAATCTTCCCAAAAATCTGGTACTACATTGGTGCCCAAAACATTACAGTCCACACATTGTACCTGGGCTACATTATAAACATTCGGCGGATCTTCATTGATATATTTCCATCTGCCTGATTTTATACGATCGAATAAAATAGGGTTTGAAAGACCAAACCCTGCAACAGTACTACATTCAGGGGAAAAGCGCGTTTCCTCAATTCCAAAAATTTCATTAAAACTAAAGAACAACCTTTTTGTAGAAACTGAAGTTACTTCAAAAAGCCCCAATACTTTCTCATCTTCATCATTTTCTGAGCTAACATTTCCTGCGAGAAAACCAGGTTGGGTTTGTAAAAACAAACTTGTGTTTCCTGAAAATTCTTGTAACGTTTTGTAAAACACATTTGCCTCTTCAGATTGTGTAAACTGTATTGCCAATATGCTATATCTACTGACTACAATGCGATCCAGTCTTTCAATAAATCGAATCTGAAAATCTACGACTCTATTTGCCGAAAAATTATCACTGTCAGCAATCAAAATTTTGTTGGAGAACAGTGTGTTGTAACATATCCGTTCTTCCCTAGTTTTGTTCATCAATTCTAACTCCGGAGGATTTTCGGAAACTATTACCAAGTCATCTTGTGGGTTGTAAAAGGACACGATACGATACGTTTCTTCAAATTTATATCGAAAAAACGCAGTTTCTTCACCTTCGGCACTACCACTGACCAATATTGCCACGCCATCAACACCACCTTTATTGGTAGTTCGCATGGCTTTGACTTCATCTATTTGACCTGACGGCGGCAATGCTGCAGTTGATGACGAATACGATCTACCATCAGCAGTTTCAATTTGTAGTCTATAGTTACGTCCACTAAGAGCAGCAAATTCAGTACTTGATACATATAGCCCTGCACCATTTTCTTGAAAAGTATATGTGTTTCCCACATCATCAGAGACATTGACAATGGCCCCACTTTCTTGAACAACTTCTTCGTCAGTAGTATAGGTGCGCGAGATAAATATTTCTTGTCTTTTCATTTCATCGGTTATACTAGCTTCAATAACCAAGATGTTTTCAAAATCATCAAGTTCTACTTCAAAAGGTTCTGTACAGGTCACTGTACAAATGCCAACAAAAATCAGTAAAACAGACTTTTTCAAATAATTAGATACAACCTTCATAAATCAAAATTTGAAATTATAGGTTATTGCAGGAACAGGAACTGAAAATATTGAAGCTTTCAGGGCTTCAACTTGACCATTCTCCGTTACAAAGAAAACAGAGAACGGATTGTTTCGACCTAAAACATTATAAATGGATATTGTCCAAAAACTATGTGCCAACTTCTTAATTTTATGGTTTCCTTCAATGTTAAAGCCAAGGTCCAATCTGTAAAAATCAGGGATACGAAAACTATTTCTATCACTAAAAACAGCAAACTCTGAATTGTTGAAGTTAAAATTACCTACTGGTACCGTCACCGGCCTACCAGTCTGATAAACAAAATTTGTTGACAGACTGAACCGCTTGGTAAACTTGTAATTGGCAACTAAGCTTATATCATGGGGTTTATCAAAATTTGAAGGAAAAAAGTCTCCATTATTAATACGTTCTTCAGAAAACTGGCTGTCAAAACTCAATAAAGAACGAGAATATGTATAACCAAGCCAACCATTTAACCTGCCATTATTCTTTCGAATTAAAAACTCAACCCCATATGATTTACCCTCACCCTGTAGAACTTCTGTTTCTATATTTTCGTTAAGTAAAAGCTGTGCGCCTGTTTTAAAGTCTAAGGTATTTTCAGTGGTTTTATAAAAACCTTCGAGACTTACTTCGTATGTATTGGTGTTAAAGTTTTTGTAGAGTCCCAGTGAGTATTGCCTTCCCCTTTGGGGCTCGATATTCAAATCAGACAGCTTCCAGGTGTCTATAGGAGAAACCGTGGTATTGTTAGATAATCTATGAATATATTGTATGGTATTATTATAACTTGCCTTCAGGGAGAAGTCATTGGACAAAAGATATCTGGCTGAAATTCTAAACTCTGGACCACCATAGGTCTCTATAACCTCATTTTTATCAAAACTTAAGGTGTCTATAACGGTACCTTCATTTCGTGGGGCACCCTCTGCAAAGGCCCGTTGCTCAGATTCGCCCAAAGCCGCAAAAAAGGAATATCTGACCCCTGCATCTAAAGACAATTTATCGGTAATATCAATATTACTGGAAATAAATGCGGCAGATTCTAACCCACGCTCGGTTGGGATGTCCAATGGATTCACAATAGATGCGCCACCAATTGGATCAATACTACCGGGTTCTACAGAATATAATTTGCTTTCAATACCATAATTGAATTTCTGCTTTGGGCTATGCAAATAGTTCATTTTCAACTTCAATCCGGTTTCATTCACTGAATAGCCTAAATCAAAATCGGCCTCTGAACCTTTGTCAAATTCTATGTTGAAATCATAGGCGGAGTTTGATAAAATCAAACTTCCTGTATTTTTTTTGTTGAATTTATGATCCCACTTCAACGATAACAATCGGTTATTGTATAAATACACAGAGTCGGAAGTAATGCTGAAATCATCTTTACTGTAATATGCCGTTACCTTCACATTATTGTTATCATTAATTTTATGATTATAGTTGGCAATAACGTCGTAAAAAGATGCTTGACTATTGTTTAACGACTCTTCATTTAAAGATCTTAAGATCCAATTGGCATATGCCGCCCTGCCACCGATCATAAATGAAGATTTATCCTTAACAACGGGCACTTCTAAAAGCAGATTACTGGTGACCGGCCCAATAGATGCCTCACCTGAAAATTTATTGGCATTGGCATTTTTTGTCTTGATGTCGAATACTGAAGACACCCTACCACCATACTCCGCGGGAATACTCCCCTTAAAAATATCCAGTTGGGATATCGCGAAAGGATTCAGGGCTGAAAAGAGACCGAAAAAGTGCTGAGGATTATAGATAACAGCTTCGTCAAACAAAATAAGGTTTTGATCTGATTCTCCGCCTCTAACATTAAACCCGGCAGAACCTTCACCAGCAGTTGAAATTCCAGGTAAAGAGGTTGCTACCTTTAGCACATCACGTTCGCCCAGCACAAGTGGAATATTCTTTGATTCTTCAACATCGATTTCTTCAGCACCCGTTAAACTCTCTTCTACATTTCTATTTAGTTCCCCACTTAGCACAACTTCTTCAAGTTGGTTGAAACTCTCGGCAAGCTCTATATTAAGGTTGCCATCATTGTACATGAACACTCTTTTTTTAACGTTCTCTATACCCAATGCCCTAAACTCTAAAATGTTTAGACCTGACTTGAGTTGAACATCAAAATATCCATTCTCTTTGGTAACGACACCTGAAGCACCATCTTCTAAAATAATAGTCAAATCAGGGATAGGTTCTTTTGTGTCAATGTTAGAAACAATGCCGCTGAGACGATAGGTCTTTTTTAAATTGTTTCTATTTGTTTTGCCTATTCTAAAAGTTTCAATTTTTTTATCTGAGGTGGTTTTAAATCCCTCATAGAAAAGAGGGTCTATTTCAGCTGTAGTTTCCACTTGTTCTAAAGTATCGACCTTTCCGAAAAAATCTTCAGGTAGTTCTTCGTATATGATTGTGTTTTTGGTAAGTACGATCTTATCTCCCTCAAAAAAGAAGTAGTTAATATTGGTGTCTTCAAAAATAAAATCCAAAGCTTTATCAATGCTAATATCGTTAAAGCTTTTGTTTATGGTATCATTTGAAAGCCATTCAGACAAGTAGTAGATTTTGTAACCAGTTACTTTCGAAATCTCATCAATAGCACTTTTCTGTACTGAGTTATTAAAATCAAAAGAGAACTTATTCTCTTTTTCTTGAGCGATTCCCTGATATCCAAAAAGGACTATCATTGTAAACACAACGGCGAGTCTATTCATTTAGAAGGTTTCTTTTATCATATTCAGGTGAAAACAAGCGTTCAAAAATCAATACCATAAAAGCATCATAATTAGAATCTTTCATTGAAGCATAACTTTTAAAGTAGTCTGATATTTCTTTTTTAATACTGGGTTGAAATGAGGTGATTTCTTTTCTTGAATTCATAGAAAAAATCGAATCGTTTCTCATAACATAGTAACTGTTTTTACTAAGAAATTCGTTGAAAACGATATCATTTTTGATAGTCTCTTTCTCTGTCTTTCTATGCTTTTTTAATAACAAAACATTCGCTTCTTGTTTTAGAACTTCACAGAAACCTAATTTACCTGTTCTTATAGTATTATCAACTCTTATAAAACGACGGTCTGCCAAAGAAAAACCCTCTATTTTCTCTTTTTCCAATTGAATGACCAAAGCAGAAGATGCATATGAAGGGGTGGTAAGAAGTTGGTCTTTAAAAAGGTCATACTTTAATTTGACATTAAAGTAGGGTTGTCCATGGTAGACGACCTTTCCAAGTACAAAATCTTCAGATTCAAAAAATCTATGATTTTCATTGATCATATTGTACTCTTCAAAATAGAGTACGCCTTGATACAATCCAGAATTCTCTTGTCCAATTGATGAATCGAACCAATCATAAACACTCTCAATTCTTTCAACAGACTGACTATGAACGGTTAAGGATAGTGCTAAGAAAAACACGTAAATGTATTTCATATAAAAACGGTACGTTTATCTAGAAAAAGCAATTTTTTTACCTTTTAAAGATACCTTTTAATTGGAATATATTCACCAATATTCAAAAGGATTATTGTACTATTTTTAATTTTAGTAAAGACTCTGAAGAACTCATAATTTCTTCCCGGTTCATCATCATTTTTCTAAATTCACCGTTTACGAACATCGCCGCTTGATCTTTGTAGTGTTTGCTCAACGGATTTCCAGATTGCCCTGTCGGCAGAATACTCATGCTGTTTTCAATATCTGAAAAATCAATGACCCTTCGGGTTGATGGACCAGAGTTTACCTTATAAAGGCCAGTGCTGTCATATGGAAACGCCATATTATTGATAACCTCTCTACTACCATGTACGGGAAAGGGGCCAACGTTAAAATATTCTCGCAGGGCATCTACCTGCCCAATTGGATGGCCATGTTCCAACGTATGTACTTTACCCCATGCCCAATCTTCGGCATTTGGTCCAAAATCGCTAACCAAAGACCCCCATGCATCGGCAAAAGACTTCAACGCGATATCACTTCTCGTTTCCACAAGATCCTTGGTATTGACATTGTCCCACCATGCGCCCTCACGCATCATGGCACCATTGGCGATTTGTCGCTTCATCAAGTGTGTAGATAGAAATGCCTTAAACTGCTCAGGGCCCAATTCATCTTCAAAAGTGTTTTTAAGCACGTAATACTCACATCTATGAAACAAAGTAGCACTACTACTCTCAAGTGGATAATCACCTTTCCAGTTTTTCAAAGCATCCATTTGGACCAACTGTTGTTCATTGAAGTTTGCAATATCGATGAGTTTGATCATTTCGGTCACCAGCTCTGTATTAACGGTAGAGGTTACATCTAAAATCATGTCACCTACGGTCTCACTATCCCAATCATCTTTCGAGTCTAGCAACTCCACGATTCGTTTGGCCCTATTCTCAGGCAAATAGTATCCCGGATATAGGATACCCGAAATGCTATCAGGTTGATTGTTTGCAGAGTACACATACTTCCACGGCGGATTTACTGCTTGGGGGTTCTCTGAAAAATCAAGATAGCGCAACGGTTCGTGTTCACCACTTGATCCATTCAAAATAAACTTTGTGTTCAAACTATCAGGCATCTGATATAGCTTGGCAGTTGCCCACCAGCCTACATTTCCTTCAGCATCGCCATACATTATATTAAGACCTGGGGCATGTATTTTGGGCAACGCCCTTTTAAATTCGTGAATGTTGGTTGCATGGGTCATACCATATAGGGCATCCATTACCTCATTTTTCCCTTTCGTGTATATCCATGACATTGAAATTGGGCGTTCACCCTCAATTTGGTCTGCTATGCCATTTAGAACTGGACCGTGATCCGTAGTTTTATAACTGAATTTGACATCCTCACCATCTTTAACCTTTATGGTCTTAAAGACCATCTTATAGTCTTTATACGTTTCTTTAAACTTATATTTTCCTTCATCTGAAGGATGGTTTTCCTCATAATAAAAATCAATATCATCATTCTCGAACATGGTAAGTCCGTACGCCAATTTTCTATCATGACCCAATAAAGGAAATGGAACCCCTGCAAGATGGTACCCATACTTCTCATAATTGGGCGCAACTACATGGGCTTCATACCAAACTGAGGGCTGTGCAAAACCAATATGGGGGTCATTGGCCAATATTACTTTTTTATTTTTTGTTTTTTCGGGTGAAATGACCCAACTGTTACTTCCGACAAATTGCGGAACTGGTAACTTATGCAGCGCCTTGTTCACACTAGCTGTTATGGAATTTGGAATTGAATCTGCAACCGACGCCCCATAATTTTGAATCCATATGGTGGTCGTATCAGAGAGAATTGCGAGGTCATCTAAATAAGCCTGACCCAACCGGTCTTTAATATTTGTCAATAATGGGTCCGTTTTATGGGCCATGGCAAAACTGAATGCCATATATCCTACGGTATTGTAAACGTCTTCAAGAGCAAAGGGTGCTTTGTCAATTCCTGTGAGGTAAAACTCAACGGGCTTGGGGCCAGTCTCAATAAATTGATTAATCCCGTCGAGATAGGCTTCTGATAGTTTGACCATTTCAGAATTCTTGTCCAAATTGTCAACGGTACGTTTGGTATGCTCGTCAATACCAAGGGAAAGAAAAAATCGGTCAGTATCTACCAAATCTTTTCCGAAGACTTCTGAAAGACGGCCTTTGGCAATTCTACGGAGCAGTTCCATCTGCCACAAACGGTCTTGTGCATGCACATAGCCCAATACTCTAAAAGCATCTTCCTCAGTGTCTCCATAGATATGGGGAATACCGTAAGTATCAAAATAAACATTGGTTTCAGAAGAAAGCCCTCTTAACTCAAGTTCACCTTCATATGTTGGTGTTAGGGTATTTAAGAATATAAAACCAAACAGTAGTATTAAGGCAATTAAAATACCTAAAACTACTAGAGTCTTTTTGAGAATTCGCATAATTTGGGAGTACTGATTTATAGGTTGCATCCCAAAATTACATAAAAAAAAACCAGTTTATTGGGTGTTCAGCGCATACTGTTTAAGTCCAGATTTTAACCAAGCTTCATAGGTCTCAACATCAACATATTGCACTGCAGAATTTAAGATTTCAAGTTCAGGGGATAAAAGCACATAGTATGGTTGTGAGGCAGCATTAAAGTTTATGGTCTGAAAAGTGCCCCATTTTTGACCAATGGTCTTAATCGTTTTTACTCGACCAGATTCATATTGAAAATCAAATTGCAATTCTTTGGGCAATTCTTTTCTGTCATCGACATATAGCGAAATCAATACATACTCATCTCTGATAAGTGGGTACACTTGATTGTCGCTCCAAACGTTTTCTTCCATTCGGCGACAATTGACACAGGCCCAGCCTGTAAAATCTAGCAGAATAGGTTTGTTCTGTGTTTTTGCATAGGTGAGACCTTCTTCAAAATCTTTGAAACAATTCAGGCCAAGCGGACAATCCGTCTCAGACTCAGTAAAACTATAGAAATCGGGTGGTGGAAATCCACTCAAGATTTTCATGCCGACAACATTGGTAAGGCCTAAAACAAGGTATATGGTCACCCCAACACTCAATAACCCCACAAACTTTCTGGTGGTGGACAACTCTTGCTTTGGACCATCATGCGGAAAACGGAATACACCAAACAAATAAAGTGCCATCAAGACAAACAACAGAATCCAAATACCCAAAAAGAGTTCTCGTTTTAAAATGCCCCAATTGCCCACCAAGTCCGCATTGGACAAAAACTTAAAGGCCAGCGCCAATTCTAAAAACCCAAGAACCACTTTGACCGTGGTCATCCATCCGCCAGATTTTGGCAGCGAATTCAACCAAGCTGGAAATAACGCAAACAACATAAACGGCAAGGCTATGGCCAACCCGAAACCGGTCATGCCCGCAGAAAGATTTTTTGCCACTTCACCCTCGGCCAGTGTTGTACTACCTAACAATCCTCCTAATATGGGGCCCGTACATGAGAAGGATACAATGGCCAAGGTCAACGCCATAAAAAAGACCCCTAATCCACCGCCTACTTTTGCAGAAGCAGCATCCATCTTGTTTGCCCACGAACTGGGTAACGTAAGCTCATAATATCCAAAGAAAGAAAAAGCAAAAAACACGAAGATGACAAAGAACAAAAGGTTCAACCAAATATTGGTGGCTATGGTGTTCAAAATCTGGGAATCAACAGAATCAAAAAGGTGGAACGGTAAGCTTAAAAGAAAGTAAATAAGCACAATAAAAAAGCCATATAATAAGGCATTCACAACACCTTTTGCCTTTGTTCCCGATTGTTTTGTGAAAAATGAGACCGTTAACGGAATCATTGGAAAAACACAGGGCGTAAACAGTGCTATTAAACCACCGATGAAACCCAAACCAAAGATCATCCATAACTGCGACTTGTTAATGTCTCTCGATAACTCGTTGTTTTGAAGTATTTCAGTATTCTTTAAATTCAATCTCAGCGCATCGGTCATTGACTTGCTTCGTTCGTCGAGAGTGGTTGTGGTCGCAACTATCTGTTTTCCATCTAAAGAAATTGTAAAAACCTCTTCTTGAAGAATACAGACCTCTTTACATATTTGATAATACAGTATGACCGAAACCTGATTGACATCTGGTTTTAACAGTTTGATTTTTTGTTTGAACAATGCCTTTTCCTTAAAAAAGGTTTCTTCAACATCAAAAACTTCAGTGTACTTCTTATACGTCTTGCCTTCTTCAGTTTTTCCAACAAGAGTATAATCGACATCGACTTTTTCAAATTCGAACTCGCTGGGCATGGAACCACCCTCTGCCGTATACAATGAATAGATAAACCAATCTTTCAATATCTCTGCTTTGAAGACAAGTTCATATTCATTGTCACTTGTTTTGTTGACACTATGTTGCCATTCGGCCAAAACATCATCACTTTGGGCCAGCCCAAAAAAAGTACTTAGCACCAATATTGTACATAACAATCTTTTCATTCGGTCAATTCGAATTTTAATATTTGTTTTGTTTTTTGGGTCACCTGATACCTGCGATCGGCACGCATACCAATTACCCAAACAATTTCATCACCTGAACACAATAACCATTGTGACTTTTTTGAAAGGATATCGATTTTTTCATCCTTAAAATATTTTGACAACTTCTTCTTGCCCTGCATACCTAACGGATAAAAATAGTCGCCATTTTTCCATTTTCTTAACTTTAACGGATAGTTTAACGTTTCCTTATCGATATAAAGGACGTTTTCATTACCCTTTTTTGCAGTATTGACCTTTGTAATTTGCAGTTTTAATGGAATAGAAAGGGAACGCTCCACTTCATGAATCATATAATCTTCAGCATCATTGTTTACTGTTAATTTCGACAATAACAGATATGTTCTGTCCTTTACCAACACATGTGTCTTTGAAGAAATTTGTTTACCACTTGGGGCTTTGACAAGCTTTGTAACATCATTCCACTCGGTAAAACCGAAGTCACTAAAGAGTAAGTGCATATAAGCTTGCAGAGGTTTTAGTTTGTCTAAATCTGCTATGCTGATTCTGATCACATCATCTACAATTTTAAAAACATTGGCCCTGAGTTGTTTTTTTGTGTTGTCAAGAATAGCCAATGAATCCAATAGCTTATGTTGGGTGCTCAAAAAGTTATCCAAAAATTTTGGGTGTAGTTCTTTTAACTTAGGAACCACTTCATGACGTATTTGATTACGCAAGTATTTTGAATCTTGATTTGAGCTGTCCTCACGCCATGTAATCTGTTCACTTTTCGCAAATGCCAGAATAATTTCTCTAGAAAAGGGCAATAAGGGTCGTATAACAGCTCCGTTCTGGGCGGGAACACCTTTTAGACCACTTAAACCTGTACCGCGGGAAAGATTGATAAGAAAGGTTTCAAGGCTATCATTGATATGGTGTGCTGTTAAAATATAGTCAAACCCATTTTCATTTTTTAAGACATCAAACCATTGGTAACGCAAGTTACGAGCTGCCATTTGTGTTGAAATAGCCGCTTTTTCGGTTACTTCACCTACATTGAACGATTTTTGAAAACAATTGATTTGATGTTCATCAGCCAACTTTTTCACAAAAGCTGCATCATCATCACTTTCTTTGCCGCGCAATTCAAAATTGCAATGGGCCACCGCAAAATTAAATTGTAGTGCTTTGCTCAAATGGAAAAGAACGACACTATCAAGACCACCACTACAGGCCAGTAGAAGTTTGGCGTCTTTCAGAAAGGAGAATTCCTTGTTGATATGTGCCTCAAATTGAGTTAGCATACTATAAAATTAAGCATATCAATGACTTTCTAGCGCATTGCGCATAGCCTTAGCCTTTAAAAGACATTCTTCATACTCTTTCAATGGTATAGATTTAGCGGTTATGGCACTACCCACAGTGAAAGAGATATATTGTTGATTTGCATTATACAGAATACTTCGTATGACCACGTTAAAGTCAAAATCATCATCAGGCGTAAAATAACCCACAGCACCACTGTAAAGCCCCCTTTTGGTCTCCTCAATCTGTTCAATGATTTTCATGGCAGAAATCTTCGGAGCGCCAGTCATGCTCCCCATTGGAAAAGTAGCTTTTATTAGTTCTAAGGCATCAATACCCGAGGGGACTCTAGCACTGATGGTTGAAATCATTTGATGGACTTGTTTAAATGTATATACCTCACACAATTCATCAACGGTAACAGAGCCCTTTAGTGCATGGTGTGACAAGTCATTTCTGACCAAATCAACAATCATAATGTTTTCTGAACGTTCTTTGGCATCGATTTTCAATCGCCTTTTATGGAGTTCATCTTCTTCTGGCACAATAGCCCTGGGCGCCGTACCCTTAATGGGCTGTGATGTAACAGTGGCTCCTTGTCTTTTTATATATCGTTCTGGTGAGGCTGAAAGTAAATACTTATCCCTTAATTTTAAAAAGGAAGCAAATGGCGGTGTTGATATTTCATTTAAGTTTAAAAATGTTGCCAAAGGCTCAATTTCATGGTTCTCAGCATAAAACTCTTGGCAAATATTAACTTCATAGATGTTCCCCCGATGTATTTGGTCAAGCACTTGATTGATCTTATCCAAATAAGCATCTTTGTGAATACGTAGTTTAATTTTGGGCTTTTCTGCAATCGGACCATTGTCTAAAATTTGGGTATTACAAATTGCCTCAAAGTCGTTTTTCATTTCACTTTCACTTTCTGAAATATAGCTGAATTGAACTTCGTTGCCTAAAATCCGTATCATACGTTTAGGCTGAAAGAAATGTAGTAACGGAAAGTCTAGACCATCGTGATTGTCAGACCTTAGTTGGTGCAGTTCGTTTTTTAAATCATATGCTAGGTAACCAAAAACCCAATCATTGGTTCGCTTCTTATAAGCAGTGAATTCATCAAAAGCACTGTAAGACGAACTTGTACTTAATTCAGTCAAAGCATCAACGGCCAAAAGGGCCTCAAAGGAAGTATATGTATCTTGGTGATGGTTACTGTCTAAATATACGACTTCAGTAAACTGCTGTGCCCATTGGAGCAGCGATTCTTTAAATCTATCAATATTATCTACTCGAAAGCTCCGTAATGTTCTCAACAACCAGCTTTAAAGTGATTTTAAAAACTCGGTCAACGCGTTTTGATGGTGCTCTGACAGTTCAACGTCCTGAATACCTTCATTGCCATTAAAGTAATCATTGAAAGAAGGCAGTGAAAAGCTTGATAGAATAGTTCCTCCAAAACGCGATAGCATCTTGTCAGCAATCTCCAAAGCATTTTTACCCCCACCTTTACCCGGTGATGTTGACATCAAAAAAATCTTCTTGTCAGTGAGAAATTTTCGTTCTATACGAGAAAGCCAATCTAAAACATTTTTAAAATAGGCTGAAAGGTGACCGTTGTGTTCGTTAACTGAAATAATAAGCGCATCCGCATTCGAAATGTCGTTCTTTAGTTCGACCAAAGAATTTGAAAAGCCATTCTTACGTTCAACATCGGCACTATACATTTCAAATGGATAATCAGCCATATTCATGCGTTGTACCTGATGCCCCTCTATAAGGCCAATGGTATATTTAACCAATTTATAGTTGATAGAAGTGGAAGAATTACTTCCTGCAAATGCTAATATCATAGCCATTATTAAGATTCTTTGATTATTCCGCTAAAATACCTCAAAATGGAAAGACCTGCTTGAATTTTGCATAATTTTGTCTTGCAAAACATCTGAAAGTACTCGTATTGAAGTATATAGGGTATCTTAGTTAAAAGATGAAACAGAAGACAACACGATTATTCTTTATTGACGTCATGAGGGCCTGGGCAATTCTTATGATGTTACAAGGTCATTTTATTGATGGATTGCTAGATCCAGAGTATAGAATTCTGAACAATCCTACCTTTTCTACATGGTTGTACTTTCGTGGCATAACGGCTCCTGTTTTCTTTACGGTTTCTGGGTTTATTTTTACCTATCTATTGATACGCGTTCCAGAAAAGGGTTGGCAAAATTCTAGGGTAAAAAAAGGAATCCGTCGTGGGTTACAGTTGTTGCTCATCGGATATTTGCTGCGCATGAATTTCTTGGCGCTGCTCACAGGTAAGATTTATGACAGTTTTTACCTTGTTGACGTTCTGCATTGTATTGGTCTGTCAATTCTAAGTATTATTGCAATTTACGTTTTGACCTCAAAACGAAAAACTTGGGTGTTACCAATGGTTTTGGCAAGTACGACACTTGTATTGTTTTTGTTTGAACCCTTTTATAAAAACTGGTCTTTCAGCTTTTTACCCGATGCCCTGGCAAATTATTTTACAAAGACCAATGGATCGGTGTTTACTATTATACCCTGGTTGGGTTATACCACTATCGGGGCTTTCATTTCAGTGTTGTTTACCAAGTATAAAAATTACAAGCTATTATATCCTGCTGCTATAAGCATTGCAATTATTGGTGGGGTATCATTGATTTTTTTATCTTCTGATGCCTTTACCCTACTCTACGAATTCACACAAATTGAATTGTTCCGATTGATCCCTTTGAACAATTACTTGTTCATCAGACTTGGTGATGTTTTATTGGTTTTTGCAATTTTTATGTTATTACGACGGTTGATGACACATACCACTTTGTTGAAAATTGGAGCTAGCACGCTTTCCATTTATGTCATACACTTTGTTGTACTGTATGGAAGTTTTACCGGATTGGGACTTTATCGTTTTTTACACCATCAATTACCGCCTTCAATAGTGATACCCGGTGCTATTCTATTTATGTTCGTCTGTACCTATTTGTCACTGACCTATAATAAGTATGAGACACAGATAAAATCACAATGGGGTGTTTTCGCTTTCAGCGCTAAGCAACAGGTCATTTTGGTACTGAAGGCTATTGAACCAAACGCAAGATTGCTTTTGTCAAGGGTTCGATTACTGCTTCATCGAATTTTCGGAATCGCAAGAAACTAAACTCAAAAAAAGGCGACCCGAAAGTCGCCTTTTCAATTCAATAAATACGATTTTTAAGAGTTGTCGTCAACACCGGCATCTGGCGCGTTGGTGGCCACTGATTTGATACCATTTTCCATCCCTGAAGAATCAGCATACATCTGACTGCTTCCAATGACTTGTCCGTTTCCTGCTTTTAAGTTAAAATGGTGCTTACCATTTTTAGCAACTTTACGTTCAAATCGAGCGTCGTCCTGAGAGTTTTTACGAACTGATTCAATACCATTGTCACAAGCAGCCTTAGTAGTATAGCCTTCACTACTGAGAATTACTTGTCCGTTTCCGGCCTTTAAATTGAATCTGAACTCGCCAGCGTTGTCTTTATTAATTTCAAATTTTCCCATTGTATATTTTTTATGATGTTTAAATTTATTAAAAAACGATCATTAATGTTAAAAAAGTTCGGATAATATAAACTTGAAATGAAAAATACTGAACTTAAAATAGACATTATAAGGGGTGAACTGTAGCAAAAACTTGTTAACCCATCTTTGTGCATTTGAACCGAAATTCTAACCGACATCGTCAATTGACCCTATTTTTGCTCCAATCAAATACCAAGTAAGGTCTTGATTCGAAAATCAGGACAGCTGTGCTAAACCTAACATGTATTGAAAAAAGGATGTCTTTCGACATCCTTTTTCGTTTTAGTGTTTTAGAAACGTTTATTTTAAACTAAACATGCAGGGCCCTATCCGCTGTGGCTGCAAGAGCTGCTTCTTTGACGGCTTCTGCATATGTTGGGTGAGCATGGCTCATGCGTGAAATGTCTTCGGCAGAAGCTCTAAACTCCATAGCTGTCACCGCTTCGGTAATCAGGTCTGCACAACGTGCACCTATCATATGCACACCCAATACCTCATCAGTGTCTTTGTGGGCAATAATTTTTACGAAGCCATCAATATCCATACTTGCTCGTGCCCGGCCCAATGCCCGCATCGGAAACTGTCCTACTTTATAGTCAATGCCAGCTTCTTTTAATTCTTCTTCTGTTTTACCAACAGCGGCTACCTCAGGCCAAGTATAAACCACACCGGGAATCAAATTGTAATCGATATGGGGTTTTTGGCCTGCCAATATTTCAGCGACCATAGTACCTTCTTCTTCTGCTTTATGTGCCAACATAGCACCTTTGACCACATCGCCAATAGCATAAATATTTGGCACGTTGGTCCGTAAGTGTTCGTTGACTGCTACTCTGCCCCTTTCATCTAAGGTAATACCCGCAGCTTCGACATTTAGCCCATCAGTATATGGTCTGCGTCCTACAGAGACCAAACAGTAGTCACCCTTAAAGACCACCTCTTGTCCCTTTTTATCATCAGCTTTTACAATGACTTCATCACCTTTTCTCTCTACCGACTTTACTTTATGGGATAAGTGAAACTTAACCTTTTGTTTTTTCATCACTTTCATAAGCTCTTTTGAAAGTGCACCATCCATACCAGGGATAATTCTATCCATGAACTCGACTACAGAAACATCGGCACCCAACCGCTTATAAACCTGCCCCAATTCGAGACCTATGACACCGCCACCAATAATGATCATGTGCTTTGGAACCTCTCTTAGCTTTAAGGCCTCTGTAGAAGTAATAATACGTTCCTTATCCAACGTGATGAATGGCAAGGTAGAAGGTTTTGAACCCGTCGCAATGATTATATTCTTTGCTTCGATGGTCTCTCCGGTACCATCGTCTTTTTTGATGTTCACGTGAGTGGCATCTTTAAAACTGCCCAGGCCGTGATGGACATCGATACTATTTTTATTCATTAAGAATTCAATGCCCTTCGTAGTTTGGTCAACAACACCTTGTTTACGGGCAATCATCTTCTCAAGATTGACCTTGACCTCCCCTGGAATTTCAATACCATGTTCTTCAAAATGTTTGACCGCATCTTCGTAATGATGTGAAGAATCAAGCAACGCTTTTGACGGTATGCATCCAACATTCAAACAAGTGCCGCCCAAGGTGCTGTATTTTTCGACTATCGCCGTTTTCATACCCAGTTGGGCGCATCGTATTGCTGCTACATATCCTCCAGGCCCTGAACCGATAATGGCCACATCGTATTGACTCATAGTATTGTTTTATAAAACTGATTTATTAAAATACCAAATAAAAATGACTACAAAAATACGAATGTTTTTCGGTAAAAGTGGAAGGTTTACATGGGTGCTAACGGAAACTTAACAGCACTGTAATTGCCCAACCAAACCCCGGTCAACAACAATAGGTTTAAGGTCATATCAAACCAGATAGGGTTAGCTAGATCGCCACATGTGGTGTACATCGTAATTCGAGACAGTACATAAAGTGACATAAAAATATGTGGTACGTAGTTTTTTCGGATAACAAGAATTGAAGCCATAAATCCGGCAAGCGCTGCCGCCGTAAAAATGGTTACACTACCCATAAACAATTGTGAGGCATTAGACGAACAAAAGTACAGTCCGTCAAACATAATGTCTTTTGCGATGGTCGTAAAAAGTATCAATGAAGCACAGCCAATGGCGATTCCTGCCAAGGTCAAGAAGAGATTGGTGCTTTTCAGCATGACGGTTTGTTTAGTGATTGTGTTCTAATGTAAACACAAAAACCGTCCGTATCGTATACCTTTAACAAGGTCTTAGGTTAAAGTTTAGATAAAAACTGCAGTTGAATTCTTAACGGAATTTATTACAAATGAACTCTGTGTACTGCCAATTTGGTCAATTGCCGTCAGCTTATTGACCATAAATTCACGGTAGGCATTGATATCTGAAACATGAATGGTTAAAATATAATCATAGTCTCCACTCACATGAAAACAGTCTGCCACTTCATCAAGTTTTTGTACCTGCCTTTCAAAGCGCAATATGTTTTCTTTAGTATGCTGAGTAAGTCTAACATGGCACAATACGGTAAAGTCACGCCCGATTTTTTCTTTATCCACTAGAGCGACATATTTTGTAATGACCCCTTCACGTTCAAGTTTTCGAATTCTTTCGTACACGGCTGTGGTTGAAAGATTTAAATGTAACGCATACTCTTTCGTGGTTTTCTTACAATCCTCTTGCAGCAGTCCAATCAGTTTTTTGTCAATGGCATCCAAAATCAAAGTGAATTAAATTCGTTCTTTCGGTTTCAAAAATACTGGTTTCAGATTAAAAAACTATTATTTATATCAAAAGTAGTTTAAATTATCGTTTATGATTTAAATCATTGATTTTTTGCCTACTCAGATGTAATTTTACAATTTAAACTCATGATTATGAATCCAAAGTCCGCAGAAAAAGTTCAAGACCTACAATATTTTGGTGAATTTGGAGGGGTAAATCCTTCCATATCAGATTCTTCGACCTTTACCTTTCTATCAGCCAAAACCATGTTTGATACTTTTGAGGGCAATACGGAAGGATGCTATCTCTACAGTCGTCATTCATCTCCTTCTAATTTATATCTGGGAGAGGCCTTAGCCGCCTTAGAGGGCACAGAAAGTGCAAACGTATTTGCTAGTGGAATGGGCGCCATAAGTGCCGTCATTATGCAATTGTGCGATTCAGGTGACCACATTGTCAGCAGCAGAACCATATATGGCGGCACCTATGCTTTCATGAAAAACTTTTTAAGAAAATTTCAAATTCAAACCAGTTTTGTTGATATCACTCGCCTTGAAAAAGTAGAAAACAGCATTACTCCAAAAACAAAAATGATTTACTGTGAGGCCGTCAGCAACCCCCTTTTAGAGGTTGCCGATATCAAAGCCTTGGCCATACTTGCTAAAAAATATAGCATTCCCTTGGTTGTTGACAATACGTTTTCCCCTTTGGGTATTAGCCCTGCAAACTTAGGTGCCGATATTGTGATTCATAGCCTAACAAAGTTTATAAATGGCACCAGTGATTGCGTGGCCGGTGCGGTTTGTGCATCAACCGAGTTCTGCTTGTCATTAAAGGATGTAAACAATGGTGCTGGAATGCTTTTCGGCAGTACTTTGGACAGTCTTCGTGCAGCCTCTATTTTAAAGAACATCAGAACGCTCCATATTCGTATCAAAAAACACAGCGAAAATACCATGTATTTGGCCACCCATTTTGAAAATGATGGCTTGAAGGTTGTCTATCCCGGACTTCAAAGCCACCCCGGTCATGAGAGCTTTAAGCATCAAATGAACCAAGAATATGGTTTTGGTGGGTTGATGACCATTGATGTAGGTTCATTGGATAAAGCCAATGCCCTTATGGAAATGATGCAAAAAGAAAACTTAGGGTACTTGGCGGTAAGTCTTGGTTTCTACAAAACCCTTTTTAGTGCTCCTGGCACATCTACGTCATCGGAAATACCTGAGGAAGAGCAACGACAGATGGGACTTTCAGACGGCCTAATACGTTTTTCAATAGGTTTGGACAATGATATTCATGCTACTTACAAGGCCATGAAAAAGTGCATGGTGACCTTAGGAATACTGAGCAATCAAACAGAGATGGTATAGGTACTGCAATAAGTAGTTTGCAGAACAAAGGGCAAAGTCGTAATATTACCTTTTACCAAACCAAATAATTCATGTCTGAAAAGCCCAAAAAGCCCAAGTATCGCGAAAATGAACAAGTCATAGAAAACAAAGAACTGAATATTTGGGAAGCCTTGCTACCGGTATTCGTTTTGGTCGGTATGTTGGCGTACAACGTATACGTTTTTGGTGACGATGCGCTAAGTGGCTCAAATCAATTCATATTATTGTTAGGTGGGGCCGTTGCTGCCATTGTTGGTTTTTTCAACAAGGTCTCATACAAGCAGATGTTGGCTGAAGTCTCTGAAAACGTGCGCTCTACAACAGGTGCAATTCTAATACTATTAATGGTAGGCGCTCTATCGGGCACTTGGCTTGTTAGCGGTATCATTCCGGCCATGATTTATTATGGCTTACAGATTTTGAATCCCACAATATTTTTGGCGGCCTGCGTCATTATTTGTGCCATTATTTCAATTGCCACGGGCAGTAGTTGGACAACAGCAGCAACCGTTGGCATTGCACTTATCGGTATCGGCGAAGCACTCGGAATTTCGCTGGGAATGACCGCTGGGGCAGTTCTTTCTGGTGCATATTTCGGTGATAAATTGTCTCCCTTAAGCGATACCACAAACTTAGCTCCAGCTATGGCAGGCGGCGAGTTGTTTTCGCATATTCGTTATATGACATGGACTACAATACCGACCATATCGGTAACACTGATTGTTTTTATAATCATAGGTTTTACCCTAGATACCTCAGGTGTTGCAGATACCGGTGCAATTTTAAGTACCATTAACAGCACCTTTAATATCAATGGATGGCTGTTTTTAGTACCAATAGTGGTCATATTTTTAATTGTAAAAAAAGCTCCCCCCTTACTGGCACTGCTTATTGGAACCCTATTGGGTGGTCTTTTCGCGCTTATCTTTCAACCTGAGATTGTAACCAATATTGGCGGTGGAACATCTTTAAATTTTGAATCAAGCTATAAAGGTATTTTAAATGCTATCACCGTGGATACGGCAATTGAAACTCCTGACCCGGCGCTGAACGATTTATTTTCTTCTGGTGGAATGAAAGGAATGCTAGGTACCATTTGGCTCATTGTTTGCGCCATGGTTTTTGGAGGTATCATGGATGGTATCGGTGCATTGGCCCGCATTACAAAATCATTGTTGAGTTTGGCGAAGACCACATTCGGACTTTTTGCCAGCACCGTTGGAAGCTGTCTGGCCCTGAACGTAACAGCATCTGACCAGTATTTGGCCATCGTTGTACCTGGCAAAATGTTCTCAAAAGCCTATGCCGAGCGAGGGTTGGCTCCTGAAAACTTGAGTCGTACCCTTGAAGATTCTGGAACAGTGACCTCTGTTCTTGTACCCTGGAACACCTGCGGGGCTTATCATAGCGGGGTACTTGGTGTAGGTGTAGGTGAGTATTTTGTGTATGCCATTTTCAATTGGCTGAGTCCAATCATGACACTACTCTTTGCGGCGTTCAGAATAAAACTCAAACAATTGGCGGTTGCCGTGAAGGCATAAATTTTCAGTTGGTTCTTGTTGGTTTTGGTTGGGTGGTTTCATAACTTCACGTTCAAATTAAAAACAAGAATATGGCAACGGTAACCTTAAAAGGAAACGAAATACATACATTGGGCAACTTACCCGAAAATGGCGCACAAGCTCCAGATTTTACACTCACAAAGAACGACCTTTCATCGGCGTCATTGTCTGATTATAAAGGACAAAAAGTAGTTTTGAATATTTTTCCAAGTATTGATACGGGTACATGTGCACAATCAGTTCGTCAGTTCAATACTGAAGCGGCCGAACTCAATAACACCCGCATTTTGTGTATCTCTAAAGATTTACCATTTGCCCAAGCTCGTTTTTGTGGTGCCGAAGGTATTTCTAATGTAGAGACGCTTTCCGATTTCAAAGACGGTAATTTTGGTAAGGCTTACAATGTTGAGTTTACGGACGGACCTTTGCAGAGTTTACATTCTAGGGCCGTAGTTGTTTTAAATGAAAGTGGCACAGTGGTCTATTCTGAACAAGTGACAGAGACTGTTGACGAACCCAATTATAAAGCCGCTCTAGTAGCTTTGATGGATGCCTAAAGAATCGTTCTTTGTCAATAGGATAAAAAGTGTTGGCTTTGCTTTTAAAGGATTGTTTTTGCTTTTAAGAACCGAGGCAAGTATCAAAATTCAGTTTTTTATTGCCCTATTGGTCACGGCATTGGGTTTCTATTTCGACATTTCATCGACTGAATGGGCTTTACAGTGCTTTGGTATTGGCTTGGTCATGGGCATTGAAGGCCTAAATACGGCGGTAGAAAAAATGGCAGACTTTATCCATCCTGACTATCATGAAAAAATTGGTTTCATCAAAGATATTTCGGCCGGGGCCGTAATGGTGGTATCGATTATGGCCGCTATCGTTGGACTCTTGATTTACGTGCCCAAGTTTTTTTAACAAACGTCCATAGGTTACATACCTTACGTAAATTTGTAAATTAGCCGATTCAATAGCTCTCAATGGCAAAAAAGCGTAGAAAATCTAAAGCGACAGCCGCTAAAAAGCGTCCTGTTTTTAGTGTCTCCAAGAAAAACAAGGTAATTCTTGGTAGCCTGCTCATTGTATTGAGTATTGCCCTGTTCTTCTCATTTATTTCTTACTATTTTACTTGGCAAGACGACCAGAGCCTGCTCACCGAATTTGGTGATCGAAATGCAGAAGCTTCCAATTTACTGAACAAGTTTGGTGCTGCCGTAAGCCATTTTTTTATGTATCAAGGTTTTGGATTGGCCTCATTTGTTTTCCCTGTGCTATTGGCCGTAACGGGATTGTACCTTTTTTTGGGCTTGGATGGAAAAAAACTTTGGAGCAAATGGATCTGGGGCTTACTGGGCTTAATATGGGTCTCAATTGCCCTTGGTTTCTTTGCCTTTGAGCAACCTCTGCTAGGTGGGTTGATAGGTTATGAGATGAACGATTTTTTACAAGATTACACAGGAAACATAGGGGTATTTCTCTTATTGGTATTTACACTGATCGTTATCCTCGTCAGGCTCTTCAATTTTTCGCCGGAAGCCATTGGACAGTATTTAAAGGAAAAAAGAGCGAAAGCAGTAAGACCTGTAGTAACTACAGAGGGAACTGTTGAGCTTTCTTTGGATGAGGAATCGATGCCAGAGGAACCCGAACTAAAGATAGACACCTATACCCATAAAAAGGACATACCACCATTGGTCAACGAGGCCGGACTTGATGTAAACCTTCCTCAAATTGAAGAAGAGGAAGAACAACTTGATCTTCAGGTAAGTAAGGTTACCGAAGAAAAGGAAGAAAGTACGATAAAAGCGGAGAAACTTGTTGAAGATTTTGGAGAATTTGATCCAACCTTAGAATTGGGCAACTATAAGTTCCCCACCATTGACCTACTTGATCAACATGGTGTTACTGGTGGTATAACCATTAATCAAGAAGAGCTCGAAGAGAATAAAAACCGAATCGTTGAAACGCTCAAAAATTATAAGATAGGTATTGCACAGATAAAGGCCACTATTGGTCCTACCGTGACCCTTTACGAAATTGTACCTGAAGCTGGGGTACGTATTTCTAAAATCAAAAACCTCGAAGACGATATTGCACTATCGCTGGCGGCCTTAGGTATTCGTATTATTGCACCAATACCAGGCAAAGGAACCATAGGTATAGAAGTGCCCAATAAAAATGCTACCATAGTTTCAATGCGGTCGGTCATTGCCTCAAAGAAATTTCAAAATGCAGAGATGCAGCTTCCGATTGCTTTTGGTAAAACCATTAGCAATGAAACCTTCGTGGTCGACCTTGCCAAGATGCCACATTTGTTGATGGCCGGTGCTACAGGGCAAGGTAAATCTGTTGGTCTAAACGCAGTGATTACCTCATTGCTTTATAAAAAGCATCCTGCTGAAATTAAGTTTGTACTTGTCGACCCTAAAAAAGTGGAATTGACATTATTCAATAAAATTGAGCGCCACTATCTGGCTAAACTTCCAGATTCTGAAGAAGCCATAATTACAGATAATACCAAAGTCATCAATACCTTAAATTCATTATGTATTGAGATGGACAACCGTTACGAACTACTTAAACAGGCCATGGTTCGTAACATCAAAGAATACAATACCAAGTTCAAGGCCCGAAAGCTGAACCCTAATGATGGGCATAAGTTTTTGCCCTATATCATTCTGGTCGTCGACGAATTTGCGGACCTTATTATGACGGCAGGTAAAGAAGTTGAGGCGCCCATAGCGCGTTTAGCCCAATTGGCCCGTGCCATTGGCATACATCTTATTATTGCTACACAGCGACCTTCAGTGAATGTTATCACGGGTATCATCAAGGCCAACTTCCCTGCACGTATTGCGTTTCGAGTAACATCAAAAATTGATTCACGTACCATTTTAGATGCCCAAGGCGCGGACCAATTAATTGGCCGTGGTGATATGTTGTATACCCAAGGTAATGATGTAACAAGAATTCAATGCGCTTTTGTTGATACCCCCGAAGTTGCAAAAATTACGGAGTATATTGGGTCACAACGTGCGTACCCTAGCGCGCATGAACTTCCGGAATATGTGGGCGAAGATTCTGGCACGAGTCTTGATTACGATATTGCGGATAGGGATAAAATGTTCCGCGACGCAGCTGAAGTAATTGTTATTGCACAACAAGGCTCAGCTTCGCTCATTCAAAGAAAGTTAAAACTAGGATACAATCGTGCCGGTCGTATTATTGACCAATTAGAAGCGGCAGGTATTGTTGGCCCGTTTGAGGGAAGTAAGGCCCGTCAGGTTTTGGTGCCAGATATCTATGCTTTGGAGCAACTATTGGAAAACGAAAAAAAATAAATTAGCATCATGTTCAAAAAAACACTTTTAGCACTCTCGATTACCCTTTTCGGCTTTTCGGCTTTTGCACAAAACTCGCAAAAAGCAAAAGCCTTACTTGATGATGTATACGCTAAGGTGACATCATATGACAATATTGAAATCGCCTTTAACTATGCCCTAGAAAACACCGAAGCGAATACCAAAAGTGAAACTAGGGGCAATGCGAAGTTGCAAGGTGATAAATATGTTGTTGACCTTTTTGGTTCACAACAACTGTTTGATGGAAAAATGGTCTATACCATTGTACCTGACAATGAAGAAGTGACCATCGAAAGTCCAAGTGAAGGAGAGAATACGGTTACGCCTTCTAAAATGCTCACTTTTTACAGAGAGGGACATAACTACCAATGGGATATTCTTCAGAACGTACAAGGTAGAAAGGTACAGTATGTAAAACTGATTCCTATTGATACCAATACCGAAATAAACTCTATTCTACTGGGTATTGATGCAGAAACCAAACATATTCACAAGTTGATTGAAACAGGCAAGAACGGAACAAAAACCACAATTACCGTTAATTCTTTTAAAACCAACCAACCGTTGTCAAAAAGCTTGTTTACTTTTGACGAGGCCAAATACAAAAGTGATGGCTATTATATCATAAGGAATTGATGTCTTGAAGTTACTTGACCAATATATTTTATCACGATTTCTCTACAACTTTTTCACTTCATTTGTCATCTTGATGTTCATTTTCATCTTTCAGACAATTTGGCTGTTTATAGATGATTTAGCTGGAAAAGACTTGGACCTTGCCATTATTGGCAAGTTTTTGTTTTATTACATGCCCACATTGATCGATAAGGTATTGCCCCTTACGGTCTTACTTTCTTCCATATTGACTTTTGGTACGTTTGCCGAAAATTATGAATTTGCTGCGATGAAGGCTTCTGGCATTTCACTACAGCGAGCAATGCGAAGTATTGTTGTTTTCGTGGCAATACTGGGAGTTGGCACCTTCTTTTTAGCTAATAACGTCATCCCCGCAGCAGAGCAAAAAATATGGAACATGCGAAGAAATATCGCAAAACTAAAACCGGCTGCAGTGATTGTTGAGGGTGTTTTTAGTGACATTGAAGGTACCGAAATGAATATTAAGGTTGCCAAAAAATCAGGCGACCAGGACCGTATTTTAAACGATGTGATCATTCACCAAAAATCAAAGACAAAACTTAACACTACCGTCATCAAAGCAAAAACTGGTGAGCTCGTCAGTAGCAAAGAATCAGATATCATTCAATTGGTGTTGAACGATGGTCACCGCTATGAAGAATTGATGCCTAAATCAAATAAAGAAAAGAAAAAACAACCTTTCGCCAGAGCCAAATTTGAAACCTACATCAGTAATATTGATATCTCTTCACTGAACGATCAAGACCTTGAACAAGAGTCTGATATTACTACAGATAAAATGAAGAATGTTGTGCGGTTGACAAAGGATATCGATTCTTTAAAAGAGAACAATTTGAAACAGGTCTCTGCATTCTCAAAGAACATCACGGCCCGTATGGGGGCCTTCCCAGCGAAAGACTTGGATACTACCTATCAAAAAGTTGCTGCCGATGTAATGTTAAAAGGTGGCAAAGAGGTGAAAATAGACACCGCAGTGGTTGATAGAAATGACATCGCCTCAATGTTACCCGTTTGGCAAAAGGACCAACTTTATAATAATGCCAAAAATAGGGTTTCCAATATCTTGAACACCGTTCGTGGCAAAAAAGAGGAGCTCAACAAGCGCTACGAAATATATAATAGACACATTCTTTCGCTACATAAAAAATTCGCCTTGGCTTTTTCGTGCATCATACTGTTTTTTGTGGGCGCACCTCTGGGAGCTATTATTCGTAAAGGTGGATTGGGTCTGCCAATGGTCATTGCAATCATCTTGTTTTTAGCATATTATTTTATCGGGGTTTTTGCGGATAATTATGCAAAAAAGGGTGCCTGGCACCCTATTTTGGGCGCTTGGATCTCTACCTTGATTATGATGCCGCTTGGCGTATCTTTGACCAAAAGGGCAACTGCCGACAAAGGCCTAATGAGTGCTGGCAATTTAATTGATCGTATTACCAGTTTGTTTAAACGTAAAAAATCAGAGGATTAAATGGCTGAAACCGTTACCACTTTTCAACTGCACACTATAGACGAAGCTATTGCCGATATTAAGCAGGGCAAGGTCATTATTGTTGTTGACGATGAGAATCGAGAGAACGAGGGAGATTTTTTGGCGGCGGCAGAACTTGTGACGCCAGAGACCATCAATTTTATGGCCACCCATGGTCGCGGATTGATATGTGCCCCATTGACCGAAGGTCGCTGTGAAGCGCTAGGTTTACATAAAATGGTTTCACATAATACTGATCCCCTAGAAACTGCTTTTACCGTTTCTGTAGATTTACGCGGTAATGGGGTCACTACGGGTATCTCAGCATCTGATCGCGCAAAGACCGTTATCGCCCTTACAGATCATAACATAAAACCCCATGAATTGGCACGCCCGGGGCATATTTTTCCTTTGATCGCTAAAGAAGGTGGGGTACTACGTAGAACGGGTCATACCGAAGCCGCCATTGACTTTGCCCGGCTTGCTGGTTTACAACCAGCGGGTGTAATTGTCGAAATAATGAACGAAGATGGTTCTATGGCGCGCTTGCCCCAACTTATTCAAGTTGCCAAAAAATTCGATTTAAAGATAGTTTCCATTGAAGATTTAGTGGCCTATCGTATGGAACATGACAGTCTTATTGAAAAACGGGAAGATTTCAACATACAGACCCGTTTTGGAGAGTTTAGACTACGTGCTTATAAACAAACCACAAATGAGCAAGTGCATATCGCCTTGACCAAAGGCAACTGGAAAAAAGACGAACGTATTCTTACCCGAATCAATTCTACACTGGTCAACAATGATATTTTGGGCACGTTGACCAACAATCCGGATGACAAGTTAAATGATATGTTCAAGGCCATCAATGAAGCTGACAAAGGTGCTTTTGTCTTCATCAATCAAGAGCCACAAGCCATGAATCTATTGGGTAGATTAAAAGAGCTAAAAACACTACAAGGTCAGGGAATCACTAAGGCACCAAAAATAGATATGGACGCCAAAGATTTTGGTGTTGGTGCCCAAATATTGCATGATCTAAATATTTCAAAAATTCGCTTATTGTCAAATTCAGAGCAAACCAAACGTGTTGGCATTGTAGGGTACGGATTGGAAATCGTGGAATACGTGAAGTATTAGCCTAAGCTCTGAATCTCTAAAAAAATTGTACATATATTACCTATTACTCCATTTAAAATGTTAAAGTCAAACTGAGCCCAAGCAAGCGAGAATGGAATCTAGCTATTGAATTTGAAGCATATCGACTATGCTTGGTGTGATAGATATTACTATATTAAACTGATTTTTGCGAAGACGTTAAATCAAACCGAGGTAACTAACCACAATACCGCAAAATTTCTAAAAGATACTTTTCAATATCACTTTCATTTTATCACCCCTTGCCTTGACCTCTTCATCCGTCCAGCTTAGTTTGACCAAACATGAAATGGTTCGTCCTATCCAATGGTCAGATGCAGAAAAGTCAACGTTTTGATAATCAGGCATTCCTTCCAAAACATCTTTAGGTAACCTGCCCAATGATTTTTTCCCTAAAAGATGCTCCCATTTGCGATAATAATGCCAGTTGTTGTCATACCAATAAAAACAGGCATCAATTCCTGATTCACCTAAAGCTTTATGTGCTTTTCTGGTCAATGCCTCAGTAGGTAAAAAGAAATTCAGGAACGAATAATTCTCTATTCCGCCTTCGGGTACACGTCTAAAAGTGACTTCAGGTAGCGTCAACAGTGAATCTCTAAGGGTGGTGTAATGCCGCTTCTGTATGTTTACAAATTCATCAAGACGCCGAATCTGTGCACAGCCCACGGCAGCATTCAGTTCTGAAATCCTGAAGTTATAGCCTAGAAAAGGGTGCGACTCCGCTCCCCTATCCGTTCCCACATGGTCATGTCCATGGTCTGAATAATGGTCCGCATTTTTATAGTAGGCTTCATTGTTAGTGATAATTGCACCGCCTTCACCACAAGTTATCGTTTTTACAAAATCAAAGGAAAAGCAGCCTAAATCACCAATACTTCCTAGTGGTTTGCCCTGATAACTCCCACCTATGGCTTGACAGGCATCTTCCAACAACAGAATGTCATGTTCATTACATATCGATTTTAATACGCTTAAATCTGCCATAGAACCACACATATGTACGGGCATAATAACCTTGGTTTTTGAGGTAATTGCGCTCTTAACAGCGTCAGGATCTAGAGTCAAAGTATCATCTACGTTTACCAAAACAGGAACAGCACCTATGGCCAAAATGGATTCAAAACTCGCCACAAAGGTAAATGTGGGCATAATCACTTCGTCACCAGCCCCTACTCCTGCGCTAGCCAATGCTATGGTCAGGGCAGCGGTACCACTGCTCACTACCTGAGTGTAGCTGGTCTGCATTCTTTTTGAAACAACAGCTTCTAATTCTTTTGCTTTCCAATGGCCATTTCGCATTGCATCAAAGCCGTAACGCATCAACACACCATTATCAAGCACATCTTGTACTTGAGCCTTTTCTTTTTCACCAAATAATTCAAATCCTGGCATAAGCTTTTTAAATGTTAGATTTAGATATTGGCAAGATAAAGTGATTGTCATAAGTTTAAAAATACAATCAGTTAACTTTTGACAGTCTTACTACAATTTACGACCCTTTCGTATACTACCTACCGCCGTCCAATGACCACTGGCATTAAAAAAACCAAAGCTTTACGGCCATTACCAACACCATAATGACAAGAAAGGATTTAATAAACCCATCACCTTTTCTTACGGAAAACCGACTGGCTACCCATGCGCCGGTTCCATTGCCTAAAGCCAGTACAAGCCCCACGAACCAATTGACCTTATCATTCAATGCAAAAACTGCCAAAGCCGATAACATATAGGTAAAAACTACAACCACTTTGGTAGCATTTGCGCGTATTAGGGTCATTTTATTCACAAAATGTAAAAACAAGATCATCAAAAAACCGAGACCTGCGTTAATGAATCCACCATAAATCCCAAAAAAGAAAAATACGATGATACCAATCCACAAGTACTTTCCCGCTAGTCGTTCTTCTAAATCATCCAATTGAATCTTGGGTTTAAAAATGATGATCAAGACCACACTGATCATAATAATGGCCAATATGCGATTGAACACGGCATCATCTATATCTACAGCAATTCGTGCGCCTATGATAGAACCAAAAAAAGCAGAAATACCTAAGTACACGTTAAATGGAAATGTACTGACACCTTTACTTTTAAAGCCTGCCGTAGCCACGGCAGTTTGCACAATTATGGCGACGCGATTGGTACCATTGGCCACTGCCGGCGGTAATCCTAAAAAGATAAGTGTTGGTAGTGAAAGTAACGATGCCCCACCAGCAATTGTATTGATAAACCCGACAATAAACCCAACAACAATGAGCAATAGATAGTGGTACCATTCGTGCATTGTACAAAAGTACCATCTTGTGATCAACTAAAGTGCATCAAAAATCGATTAAAAGGTTTTACAGAATTAAAAAGCTTACTATATTTGCACCCGCATTAGGAGAAATGGCAGAGTGGTCGAATGCGGCAGTCTTGAAAACTGTTGAGGGTCACACCTCCGGGGGTTCGAATCCCTCTTTCTCCGCTGAGAGATACAATCTCAAAACAAGAAACCCTGTAAATTATTGATTTACAGGGTTTTTTATTTTATGTAGTTTCTTAGGTATCAAATAACACCAAATTAAAAGGGACTAATTCAATGGGTATTGTAACTTTTAAAAAGATTCACACAATCTATCGCTTAGATGAATTCTCTATAACTCTCATTACTTTTTTTAAATAGTCCTCAGGCCTGGATACCATATCTCAATCAGACTTGAGTTGTGCAGTCTTCCTGCCCAATGGATTGAACCATAATAGTGTAAGCACACCTTAAACGTTTTATTTCACCGTAATTTTCTATATGAAATGCCATTTCAGAACGAGAAAACAGAAAATTTAAGAATCACTTTTCAAGGTTTTTTAATTCATGCCATGTTAAATATTTAATTCATTGAACAAATCAATAAGCTTAGGGCTTGATGGCCTTGGTGCATTAGAATCAACAATATTTCCTGTGGGATCTATTAAAATAAAACGTGGAATCCCTTGTATTTCGTAATCTTTGACAAATTGCGAATCAAAATTTTTATCTGCGAAGAGTTGTACACCACCCAATTCTTTTTCTTTGACCATGGCTTTCCATTTTTCATGGTCTTTTTCTTCATCGACGGACAAACTTACAAAAGCAATATTCTTTTGGTGATACTTTTTCTCTACTTCTTTTAGAGACGGAATTTCCCTTATACATGGGCCACACCAAGTTGCCCAAACATCGATATATACGTATTTTCCTTTTAAATCATCTAAAGAGGTGGTACCTCCTACATAGTTTTTATAGTTCTTAAACTTAGGTGATGGGTTTCCTTTTGATAGTGCCATTAGTTTATTATATTTTTCTGCTATTAAATCATTATTTGTGGCATTTGTAGAGTGCTCCTTAAATAAATCATAGAAAGCATTAATATCTTTTGAAAAGCCTATCATTTGGTGGGTAAAAGTAAATAGCTTATCGTTTTTAATACTGCTATTTTCAACAGCACTTGCTGTTTTAAGGTAAGCGATATCAAAATCAATGGAGTCTGTTTTGGCCAAATTTTGAGCCTGTTTTTTAAGTTTACTTCCTACCAAGTCCTTATAACTTTTCGAGAAGTTATAGTCATTTTCATTCGTATAGTCAAAATCTTTTAACTCATCCAAAAAACTTTCAGACACTTTGAAATCTCTATTTTTGGTTATGGCCATATGAATTCTTTCATATTCACTTAGTTTTGAAAGATAGTCGTATACTACATTATTTTCTTCAGCTAACTTAAAATCATCAGAAAGCCCTTCATACTCTTTTAAGAAATCTAATAGGTTGTTTTTTAGTGCTTTGAATTTTGTTTTGTATTCAGTTTCATCCAACTTATACACTTCATATGGGTCGCCAATAAACGCATTTGTTTTCTTTCTTTTTTCAAACATGTAGGTGTTTTCTTTTGAACCATCACCTTGAAAAACCATTGTGCTGTCTATATTTTCGGTGTCATAAAAGATATTCAGATTGTACCCAGGTTTAACGTATAACGAAATAATGTTTTTACCATCATAAAGTTCATAACTACTTTGATCTGTACTCAAGGTATCGGTAAAACTACCATCTGCTGAAAGTTCAAGAAGTTCGGTCATAGTTCTACTTCTTGAAAGAATCTTTATTTCTTTTATTTTGGTGGTTACTTTCCCAGATATTATGGAATAATCAACTACTTTTTTTTCTTTTTTGTTACACGCAAAAAATGTAACTAAAATGGACAAAATTAAAACATGCTTCATACTGTATACTGTTATATGTTCAATTCATTAAACAAATCAATAAGTTCAGGACTTGATGGCCTTGGTGCTTTGAAATCCACTATATTTCCTGAAGGGTCTATTAAAATAAAACGCGGAATTCCTTGTATTTCATAGTCTTTGACAAACTGTGACTCCCAATCCTTATCTGCAAAGAGTTGAATACCGCCCAGCTCTTTTTCTGTTACCATGTTTCTCCATTTTTCATGGTCTTTTTCTTTATCAATGGATAAGCTTACAAAAGCGATATTCTTTCCGTGATACTTTTTCTCTACTTCTTTTAGAAATGGAATTTCTTTTTTACAAGGGCCACACCAAGTTGCCCAAACATCGATGTAAACATATTTTTCTTTAAGATCGTCTAAAGACATGGTACCGCCGGCATGATTTTCATAATCATGGAACTTGGGTGACGGTCTTCCTTTTGATAGTTTGGTCAGTTTATCGTATTTATCAGCAATCAGTTCATTATTGGCAACATCTGTAGAGTTTTCTTTAAATACCTTGTAGAAAGTATCGATATCATTTGTATAGCCAATTCTTTTGTAGGCATACTGAAACAGCAAATCGTTTTTAATGGTCTCACTTTCAACTGCACTTGCTATTTTGAGATAGGCAATATATTGATTGATAGAATCTGTTGCTACCATATCTTTAACCTGGTTCTTAATTCTATCTTTTACTACATATCGATATGCCCATGAATAGCTATAGGCATTGGGGTCGTTATGATCGAAATCTTTTAATTCATCTAAAAACCCATCAGATACTTTGAAATCTTTATTCTTGGTTTTCAGCGCATGTACTGTTTCATAACTATGCAATGATGAAAGGTAACCATACGTAATATCCTTTTTTTCAAGTGCTATAAAATCTTCGGGAAGCTCTTTATGACTTTCTAAAAAAGCTAACCGAGCTGTTTTATAAGCTTTGTTCTTTACGTTAAATTCAGTTTCATCCAATTCATACCATCCAGTGGCATCGTCAATGAATTTTTTGCGTTTTCGTTCACGTATATAACTATTCTCTTTTGATGCACTACCAGTCAAGACAACTTTTCCCGTTTTACCGTCATAGGATAGATTAAGGGTGCTTCCGGGCTTAACGTAAAGTGAAGTTACAGGTCTGTTACCATCAAAAAGCGAATACGTGTTTAGACCCGTTTTCAACGTATCCGTAAAACTACCATCTTCTGCAAGCACTACAAGTTTGCTTATTACTCCATCTGGTGAGTATATGTTTATTTTTCCTTGGGCGTTGGTTACTTTGCCAGTTATAATGGCATAATTAACTACACTTTCTTCTTTTGTGTTACACGCAAAACATGTGGTCAAAAGGGTAATTATTAAAATTTTTCTCATGTCGTTATGTATCAATTCATTAAACAGGTCAAAGCGGTATGGCTTTTGCTCTTTATTATTATTTGAGACTACCAGAAACGGAAAGGAGTTAGTGTCTTGCCCTGCTCCATTTCGGTAATACCTTTTGTCATGCTATTTGATTGGATTTTTTTAGCATTTTTGATCCCTTCATCTATGGTCTTTCTATTATCGGCAATGACCTTTAACGCTGCTTCTTTCTTACCTGCTTTGTACAAACAATACGCATATACGAACAAGTCGAATCCTTCATTGATTGAATTTCGTTGCTCTTTTGCCACTGGTAAGACCAACTCAAAATACTTGCTATCGATGTTAGGGGTCTTGATCATGTCCCATAAGAGACCTAAATCCAAAGAAGGGGAAAGCGCATTGTTGTTCACTATTGAAAAGAACTCTTCATAATATTCATTGTCAAGAGGCCCTCCTCTATACGTTTGCTTTAGTTCAAAGTATTGTATGCCTGCAGATCCGTATTTGGGAAAATCCTTTACAATCTGTCGATGTGCTGCCTTTTTATGTACGCCTCGTATAGGATACCTTGAATGATTCAAAAGACTGAAAAAGATGAAGTTTACTATCTTTTCTTTAGTTTTAAACGTCGGAAACTTATTTCGGTTTGCAGCAATATATTGGTATACCGTATCTTTAGGTCTTGACCATTTTCCGAACAGAATTTTCAATTCGTTCGTTTTGTCTTCAAGACCGCCTTCTTTTTCAAGGGCTTGTGCCAAATCTAATCCTAATTTTGAAAGTACCGCCTTTGGTTTTTCTTGCTGGTATTTGTCAATATATTTTTTAAGAAAGGAAACATCCCTGTTACCTGCTTCGTATTCGGCCTGCAACTCTTCCAACGTCTTGAATTTTTTGTTTTCATAGATCGTAGCGGTATGATCCAACATGGCAGATACTGATTCTATACCTTGGGTACCCACCGTTTTATTAATGACCGTACCATCCGCATCCATAAAAATATAGGTAGGGTAGCCCTTTACTTCAAATGTTTTGACCAACGCTTTACCAATGCCTTTTTCGGCATCTATCTTGTAATTGATGAACCTGTCGTTGAAATAGTTTCCTACACTTTCATTAGAGAAGACCCTTTTATCCATACTCTTACAGGGCCCACACCATACGGTGTAGAAATCAAGAAATATTTTTTTGTTCTCTGCTTTTGCTTTGGCCTTTACGGCTTCAAAGGTTACCCCTTTGGTAGCTTCGTACCATTTTATGCCTTTATCGTTCGCCATCAAAATGGACGATGCAGCTAAAAGTGCGATAAGTGTTACTATTCTCATAGGTATGTATGTATGGATTGATGAAAATATGCCTAACAGTAATTTTACTACTGTTAGGCATTCAGCTAATTCAAATAACTCAACTAAATAAAATAAATGCTTAAGGGTTATTAATAAAATTTGGGTTTTGGTTCATAAAACTTTCATTATATCTTAACACCAAACGATCTTCGGTTAACGTATATGTTGCATTTATTGTACCATCTTCAGCATATTCGTTATGCACATAAGTTCTACCACTAAATATAGGATCAGAGAAAATACGTCTTGTAGTTGACCATTCTATACCTGTTCCGCAAAACTCCCTTATTCTTTCGTCCATAATAAAATTCAACAATTGATTTTTATCGCTTGCAATTGCCGTTGGAACTTCTGGCCCCTGAGAAATAGCAAAAGCAAAAGGCGAAAAACTAGTGATAACAAATGTACCCGCTGGTGGAAGTCGATGCGTTCTAAAAAATTCGACGTCAGTAACCGCACCCGCTAAATCGTCCAGTCTAGCTTTGGCTTCTGCTCTTAACAAATATAAATCAGGTATATTAGCCGCTCTAGAAGGTGTATTACCCGAGCCCCTCTTTTTAAAAACACCGGCAGGATATACAGGAAAGGAAGGCAAACTAAAAAATTGATTCCCTGCAAAAAAAAGTTTTCTTGGATCTGTGGGATCGTATAAGGCGATGGTTTCCGGTGTTAAAAATGTCTCTTGAAGAAAACCTCCATCTGGATTGTCATAGTATCTGCCAAAAGGGTTTTCATTATGGTCAATAGGTTGAATTGAACTTGCTCCCAAAATAGGATTAGATGGTATAGCAACGCCCAAATCTACATTATAATCATAAAGTCCTGCAGGAATCGCACCATTTGCAAACTCGTCAAAAGCATCATCAATAAAATCAATGGCTTTTTGATACTCACCTTTGGCCATATACACTTTTCCCAACAAAGCCATTGCTCCACCTTTAGAAGGGCGAAGTCTTTGGGTTAAAATGGGTAAATCGGGCATAGCCGTTGTTAAGTCATTGATTATATGTTGGTACATCTCTTCAACGGTAGATTGTTCAAAAAAAGTTTGTGTAATTTCTTTTTCGGTTATAATAGGAAAGGCCAAATCTGTACTTGCAGTAGAAGCGTTGTATGGTTTCGAAAAATAATCGATAAGGTCAAAATTAATCCAAGCTCTACCAGTTAAAGCTTCGGCCAATATTCTCCTTTTCTCATCTTCCGTTCCCTCTAAAGAATTGGGAACTTCTTCAATAATCTTGTTGTAAGCATACAAATTTTTTGTGTGATTCTGTACAATGGTCATATTTTCATCAGACAAGTAAACGTCTTCGGTCCATTGAAACGCTTGAGCTTTTTCTGGATTTACAAATGACTGAGCAAATTCCGATAACAAACACACATCTGGTGCAAGTCCAACACGTATACCACCAGTCTGACGATAAAAGTCTTCATTTTTTAACAACAATTCATAATCACTTGTGGTTTCAGCAGTTAATTTTCCTTTAACTGGTACCTCCAAAAAATCATCTGAACAAGAACTTGCCATTGCGATTAAAGCAAATAGTGTTATTCTTTTTATATAGGTGAACAAATTTTTCATAATTAAAATCATTTTGAATATTTAAAAAGTAACGTGTAATCCAAGTGTTAAACTTTCTTGGTTTGATAAAATACTTCTTGCTCCTGAAAATGCATCGTGAAATTCAGGATCTATATTTCTATCATTGTCTCTCCACAACATAATGTTGGACATTTGCACACGTAACGTAATGTCATCTGCTTTTATGGTATTCAGTATACTTTCTGGTAAAGAATACGTTAATGTAATATCTCTTAATTTGATATAATCAGCAGAAAGCACATTAATATCTCCACGGCTGTAAAAGGCTATTCTTTGATCAAGTATACCGCTTGATTGCCTTAGCGCAGGAACATTTGTTGTAGCTTCATCTCCAGCTTGTCTCCAACGATTTAACAGATCTGGATGCAAATTTCCATCAAATGTTATCGTTCCTGAACTATTCACTGGATTCATTCTAGCAAAACTCCTTTCAAAAGCGAATCGGTCTTGGTTAGTTGGGACATCTGCCCTCATTACAGCACCCAAGCTGTATACTATATTTGCATTTAAAGAAAAACCTTTATATGTAAATGTATTGCCCAATGAACCTGTTAGCTTTGGTTGATACGTACCTTGGTACGTTACACTTTCCCCCAAAACTTCAGGTAGAAGTTCTGTTTGTAATGTGCCGTCAGCCAATCGAATTTGAGGGTTACCTTCATTATCAAGGCCCTCAAAATTATAGGCATATATAGCGAAAGCTTCTTGCCCCTCAACAAAACGGGCGTTAATAAAATCAAAATCACTGGTCAAGGGAACCGTAGTATTCAATTTTGTAATTTCATTTTTATTATATGCTAGCACAATATTGGTTCGCCATGAAAAATTTTCTTTGGCAATGTTTAGGGTATTCAATGAAAGTTCAATTCCCCTATTACTTAAATCTCCAAGATTTCCTACTACGGTCGGAAAACCAGTTAAAATATTATTGTTTAAAGAACCGATCAAATCAGTTGTTTCTCTATTATAATAATCTAAAGAACCGTTGATCCTATTCTTAAAAAGCGTAAAATCAAGCCCAATGTTAGTTGTTGCTGTTCTTTCCCAAGTTAATCTATCATTTTCTGGCACAGAAATCTCCAAGTTTTCCCCTGGTAAAGCAATGATTGGACCAGGTACAAGGATATCTTCAGATGCCGCTTCTCCAGGATTTGGTGCGTTTCCTGTAATACCATAGGTAACACGTAAAGCAAGATTATTAATACTTGATGAACCGGACAAGAAGTTTTCTTTACCTATATTCCATCTTCCACCAACACTCCAAACAGGTCTGTTTTGGGCAGATTTGTCAAGACCGAACAAACTGGATTCATCATAACGCAAACTTCCGTTTATAGAATACTTTTGGTTATAGGTGTACCCTACATTGCCAAAAAATGATCGTATTGTGTTCGTTTCTTCATTAATTAAAAAAGGACTAAACTGACCATTTATTGCAAGTATGCTTCTATCAATACCGTTAGTGGGAAGAAGTGGATTACTGTCAAAACCATCAATCCCCAATCTTCGATTATCCACGGGCTGTGATGTCAATAATACATCATTAAAGCCTCTTGTGAAAGTTCGGTTTTCTTTAGAGAAAAACTTTTGTGCTTCTTGTCCTATTAATACATCCAATTGATGTTTTTTGTCCAGCCAAGCGTTATTGTAGCTCAATTGGTTTCTGACCAACCAGTCTCTCTGCTGGTTGTTTGTTGAAATGTAATGTCCTCCCTCGGGCAACTGGTAGACTGGTCCGTTGGCAGTGCTTTCTACAAACTGAGCTCTTTCCGTACGAACCCTAAAACTGTCTTCATTATAAAGGCGTTGTGACTCTGCATTGTTATGAAAATAACCAAAACGACTTTCAAACCTAAAGTTCTTCCAGAATTTTGCCTCTAAAGAAAAATTGATTCTAGCATTAAATTCGTCTCCTTTAAAATAACCATTATTTCTATCTCGGATTGGGCTATAGCTTAAATCCACACCAGTACCATCTTGGAAAAAATCCAATTGGCCTGAAGGAATACCATTTGCAAGACTTGTAAATACTGTTGGATTTCCAGTATTATCTTCAAACCGTATATAGGGCAATGCATTGCCTGTTATATCAAGAAAATTATCGGCTGAAGTTCTTCTATTGGTAAGATCTGTATTTAATCTAAGCTTAATATTTTTAGTGATATTAAAGTTTTGGGTGATATTTGCCTTATACGTTTCATCGGTACTTCCAGGTGTTGAGTCTTCAACGTTTGTATACGCTAAAGAAGCATACACGCCATAGCTTTCAGTACCTGCACTTAAAGAGAGTGTGTGATTTTGTACAATTGGACTTCGATTGAACAACCTATCAATATCATCTAGATTATCATAACTGGCCAATGCGTTTAAACGTTGGTCTGCAGTTGCCTGATCAATGACACCTTCGTTTAAGTCATATAGAATTTGCTCATGAGGCTGAATCGTTGGAATACCCCAACCTCGCCATGCAAGTAAGGGAGCTGACGGATTTGCCGTAGCATCAAATATTTCTCTTGTATAATCAATGAATTGTCTACTGTTCATTCTTGGTATGTAACTCAAATCACGTTTTCCTTGAAAATTAACATACGTATCATAATCTATTCGAAGTTCTTTGTTCGTACCCGACCTAGTGGTAATGACAACAACACCATTGGCAGCCCTAGACCCATAAATTGAATTTGCAGTGGCATCTTTTAATACAAAAATGTCTTCTACATCTTGTGGATTAATTCTACTGACATCGTTAACAGCTACACCATCCACGACAAACAACGGTGACCTGTTACCCCTTAAAGAGGATACTCCACGGATGGTCAAAGGGGAAGCATTATCATCCTCGGTAGGTGCATTATTGATTACCAATCCAGGAACAAGACCATCCAATCTATCCAGAACGTTGGTACTCGTAGTTCTGTTCCGTATCACATCTATATCCGCTTTGGCAATAGAACCTGCACTACGCTCTTTAGATATCTTTTGATAACCGGTAGCTACAACCAACACCTCATCCAATGCGTTGGCCTTTTCTTTTAGGGCGATTGTCAATACTGTGGTATCAGCTGCGATTTTCTGACTAAAGTTTTCGAAACCAAGACCACTGGCAACTAGATAGTAACCCGTCTCGGCCATAATTTCAAAAGAACCATCAAAATCAGTTACCGTACCCCTTAAAAAGTTCACATCAGCATCCTCTTGCGGAAGATCGCTGCTTATATAGACAGAAATACCGACCAAAGGCATGCCATCTTCGTCCGTAACCTTACCGGTTATGGTTTGTTGTACTAATTTTTCTGCAACTTTATCTTTTATGATTATGGCATTATTGTCTGATAATTCATAAAACAGATTACTGCTTGACAAGCTTTTGGTCAAAAGGTCGGTTACCAAAATCTCACCTTTTTTCAGTTCTATGCGTTTGGCATCTTTAAATAAGTTTTTAGGGTATATAAATCGGTAATCGGTCTGTTTTTTAATGATTTTAAAGACCCCGTTAATAGTTACCACTTGGTCGTACGGAATGGTAACCGTTTCTTGGGAAAACGAAACTTTTGCATTGAAACCGAAAACGGTGGTACATAGTAAGAAAATGAACGTTTTCATAATTAATGAGAGTATCCGTTTTTTAAATATTGAAAAACGGAAAATGGTTAATTTAATTTCCATAAATTTGAGTGTTAGTTAGACATTTATTCAGTTTAATTTTAACAAGACCAAGGGGCAGAGTTCGATATCGCCAAATGTCATTTACTCTGTTCCTTTTGTTATTTTTTTACTCTAATAGTACTGTTTTTCCATTTATAGTGTAGTTTTTGATTGTACTGTAATTCTTTATTATTGATAGTATATCTTCAATATCCTGCTCTTTCCCCAGAACTCCAATAAACTCCTCATTTTCAAGTGCTTTATCAACAAACACAACTTCAACATCATACCATCTGGAGAGTACTTTCATGATGTCTTTCAACGTTTTGTTTTCAAAGCTGAACACCCCATTTTTCCATGAAACTTCATTATACACATCTGCAGCCGTTATGGTTATGGTAGCATTGTCTTTATTAAAAATGGCCTGTTGTTCCGGCACAAGGTTTTTGTACTCAGTAGCCGTATTCAAAGCCACTTTACCCTCTACTAGCGTAGTATAAATGGCATTTTCGTCTTTGTAGGCCTTTATATTGAATTCGGTACCCAAAACAGCTACATTGTGGTGACTGGTCACCACATTGAATTTTGCACCATTATGTTGCGTACTGGGTGAAACATCAAAATAAGCTTCCCCATAAACCAATTCTACATTTCTTGTTGTATTGGGCGCAAAGACAACAGGGTATTTTAACTGTGATTCTGAATTTAACCATACCTCTGTGCCATCCTGTAGAACAATATGGTATTGACCTCCCCTTGGTATGGTCAAATAATTGTATGCTATTTCCGTATGGTCAGCTGTACGGGAATTTTCATAGCGCAACGATTTGCCATTGTTGGTTATTTGATCAGATCTGAAATTCTTTTCAATGTCCAAATCTATTTCAGATCCGTCATCCAACGTTAGTATAGCTCTATTACTACCTGGCACAACATTATGATCAAGAACAATTGGAGTATCTATCGTATCTGAGTTTCCTTTCTGATTGATTACAAAGGGTACGCTTAAAAGTAAAATAATAAGTGCCGCTGCGGCATATTTAAAAATTGACCTCTTATAAAGTGGAATAACTTTGCCTTTCTCTTTTTGGGTATGAATTTTGGCATTGATCTTAGTGTATATTTTAGCCTCTACTTCAGACTTCTCTTGAAAATCATTTGGCCATTCCGTTATTTTTTGATTGTTAAGAAAAAAACTGAATAAGATGGAAATCTCTTTTTTTGATATTGTACCATCAAAGAGTTTATTAATAAGTTCTAAAAAGGCCGATTTGTTCTTTTTATCCATTTTTCTATTGTAAAACAACTATGTGTATATAATAAGTCGACAAAAAGAGCTAGAGCACTTACTCTAAATAAAAAAAATGTGATTTAATTTTTGTGCTGAAGAATTAGGGCAATGAATTCAAGACTTAGTGAAATGTTGATAGATGATTTTAAGTGTTTTAACGCTTTAGAAATATGTACTTCAACAGTTCTGTGCGAGATATTAAGTTTTTTAGCAATCTCTTTGTGGCTAAGTTGCTCCTCTCTACTTAACTTAAATACCAATCTACATTTTTCGGGTAAAGTGTCGATTACAGAATTAATGTGTTCCATCAACTCTTTATGCATGAGTTTTGTTTCTGGTGTGGCTACCTGTATTTTCTTATCAAAATGCTCAAACAATTCAACTTTGATCATTTTTTTATTCTTTTTAAAATAATCATAAACCTTATAGATTGTGCTCGTATACAAGTAGCTCTTAAGTGAGGTTTTTATGTGAATATTGTCTCTTTTTAACCAAAGGTTTACAAAAATATCTTGAACAATGTCCTCTGAGATTTCTTTGTCTCTAACCATATTATATGCGGCTAGGTAAATAGTATCCCAGTATTTCTTGTAGATTTCAGATAAAGCATCTTCATCACCATTGTTCAGTAATGCTATTAATTCCTTATCTGTTTCAGCACTGTTAATCATCTTATAGGATGAACCTCTAATTAATGGCTAATATATAATTATGTTCTTAAAATAGCGGTTTATCCATAAAAAATACATTTTGGCTGAGCATGTTTTAATCGTAACATGAGCGACTTTAAGGCAAAGTTTTCAGAAACAAATTGATTGAATGATTTGATAGCTAAAATATTTGAGCAAGTCAAATTAGCGCTATGAAACATTGGGTTAAGGTCACATAAGAATGAACCACAAATCATTAATGTTGCTTATTTGAATCTTATTGAAATCCTGAAGACTTTCGTAGCGTAGTACACACGAGATATTCAAAAATTATTGATTCTTTTTCAAGAGCTCGACTGCTCCAAGTCCATTTTATCCACAATACACTTTATATTTTGCTTTACGATTTAGAAGCAGTGTTTTAGCAGATGAACAACGTACTGATACCATTGGGAATTGCCTATAAAATCCAATAAAAATCATAGGACAACTTGAAAGCTGCATCATTTACCAATTATTCTTTGACCATACGCTTAAGAATAACCTAGAATTTTCTCTTTTCCTTATTTAACATTTTATTAAGTAGGGGCTGTCATCTTTTTAAGAGTCTTAATTAAAAACATATTAAGACTAAACAATGCGAAAAATAACAATTCTACTTTTTCTATTACACTTAAACGGTTTTGCACAAAACTTAAGTGCGCCGATCCCTATTGATGAAAGCATAAAAAAAGGTGTATTGCCCAATGGCCTTACCTATTATATTAAAAGTACAGATGTTGTAAAAGATGCCGCTAGTTATTATATCATTCAAAATGTTGGATCTGTCTTAGAGAATGATGACCAGCAAGGTCTGGCACATTTTTTAGAGCATATGGCATTTAACGGCACTAAAAATTTTAAAGGCAAAGGCATTCTAAATACATTTCAAAAGAAAGGATTGGTATTTGGTAAAGATATCAATGCCTATACAAGTTTTGATGAAACTGTTTACAATATAAATAACGTACCAACTACTCCAGAACTTATAGATACCGGTTTGTTGGTATTGCACGACTGGTGCAATTATCTGCTGTTGACCAATGAAGAAATTGATGCTGAAAGAGGCGTTATCAAAGAAGAATGGCGAACACGCCAAAACGGAAATATGCGTTTATACCAAACCTCATTGCCCATAACGTACAACCATTCAAAATATTCAGACAGATTGCCCATTGGTCTAATGAATATTGTTGAAAACTTTGAATACAAAGCCTTACGCGACTTTTACCACGACTGGTACCGAACAGATTTACAAGCCATTGCAATAGTAGGAGATATTAGTGTTGAAGACATTGAAACAAAAATTAAAAAATTATTCTCTGAAATTCCTGCTGTAGAAGACCCTAGAGAGCGTTTCATAATCGAGATTCCTGAAAACGACCAAATGCTATATAGCCTCGGAATGGACAAGGAGATTTCTACAGCGTCTTTAGATTTTGGTATCCGTCATAAAAAATCGTTGAACGATAAAACAGTATCAGATTTAAAAGAGGGACTACTAGAGTACATGGCAACAATAATGTTATCCGCAAGAATTGCCGAGGTTGCCCAAAAACCAGAAGCGCCTTTTTTAAGAGCTAGCTTAAATTACTACCCTATGGCAAGGGCAAATAATGTGTTCAATGTTCGAATCTCACCTAAACCAGGGAAGCAGCAACAAGCTTTTAAAGCAGTATTAACAGAAGTACTACGAGCTGTAAAGTTTGGGTATACATCTTCTGAAGTTAAAAGAACCATTAAAGAGCTTTCAAATTATTACGAAACACAGATTGCTAAAAAAAACGACAAATCGCATGGTGCAATAATACGTATTATCAAAGATGATTATTTAAACAATAAAACCATTGCCGATATTGAAAAAGAATACGCTATCGCCCAACAATTATTTTCATCTTTCTCACCAGAAACATTGCACAATACGATTAAAAAACTCTATACCAAAACCAACAGGTACTTAAATGTAACCGGAGTAGAAGGCAAAAACAACTTAACAGAAGCACAAGCTAAAACCATTATTGATGGTGTTGAAAACGACTCAGAAATAATGGCTTATACAGAATCTTTTGATGGTAAAATGTTGATTTCCGGAGTAAACATAAAGGAAGGGAGCATCACTAAAAAAGAACAAAATGAGGCCTTGGAAGCCACTACGTACCATTTAAGTAACGGAATTAAAGTACATTACAAATTTGCAGATAAACAGAAAAACACGGTTGCTTTTGAGGCCATTAGCCATGGAGGCGAGTCTTTGATAAGTGATGATAAATTACCATCAGCAAATTTAATGGGTAATTTAGTACAGATGTCTGGACTAGGTGATTATTCAGCCACAGAATTGCCTAAAGTCTTAGCTGGTAAAACAGCATCAATATCACCCAAACTGGAAACAACTACAGAAAGCCTAACAGGATCTTCAACCACTAAAGATGTAGAGACTATGTTACAATTGGCTTATTTACACTTTGAAAAACCACGCTTTGACACTAAAGTTTTTCAGGTACTGCAAAGCAATATCAACAATTATATTGTCCAAAGAAGCAAAAATATTAATGAGCAAATAAGAGATGGCCTTACCACGACACTGTATGGTAATGACAATCCCAGAAAACGTGTGTTCAATCAAGATTTTGTTGACGATGTTACATTTGAAAACATAAAATCCATATACCAAGATAGATTTGCGAACCCTGCTGATTTTGAATTCTTCATAGTAGGTGATGTAACCACAGAGCAGTTAGAACCATTATTGTCAAAATATATAGCAAGCTTACCTACAACAACTGATACAGAGACATTTAAAAATGTGTCTCCGCAATGGGCAAGTGACGATGTAGATGAAGATGTATTTCTTGCTATGGAAGACCCTAAGACCAATGTAAACATCGCTTTTAAAATTGCAACGGCCTTTAATGTTAAAAATAAATTTATCACCAAAGCTTTGGGTGATATCATGCTACTTAGATTGACCGAAACACTTCGCGAAGAAGAAGGAGGGGTTTATAGTCCTAGAGTAGGTGCATTCTTAATAAAAGAGCCTGAAACACTATCATATTTATCTATAAAATTTGATTGCAACCCAGATTTAGCTGAAAAACTGGTCAGTATTGTTCACAAAGAGTTATCCAAAATTGTCGAAGGCAATATAAAGCAAGAAGATCTTGACAAAACATTGGCCAGTTATAAAAACCAACGGGAACAAGCTAAGAGCAAAAATAGCTATGACATGACATTACTGACCACGTTCTATAGAGATGGTTACAACATGAACAGTTCTCAAAACTTTGAAAATATTGTAGACCATATTACCGCAAAAGATATTCAAGCCTTAGCAAAAGCACTACAAGAAAAGGGTAAATCTTTTGAGATAGTATTTAAACCAAAATAAAAATGGAACACCATCTTTCTTTTTACAATTTTTAGCATGATTTTTTGAATTAGTCAAGCAATGAGTTTATTTACAAAGACAAGGTGTCTAAAGGGCTATTGTAATAGATAGCCCTTTTAAAACAACAAAAACAGATGAAAAAATTATTAGTCGCTTTACTATTGACCCTATCAGCAAACGGTTTTGCTCAAATCTTAGAACCTGTTAAATGGTCTACCAGTAGCAATAAAATTTCAGATTCAGAATATGAGTTGGTAGCTATTGCATCAATAGAACCAAAATGGCATTTATATTCACAATACGTCCCAGAAGGAGGTCCTATAGCCACTAGTTTTGGCTTTGAGGGCAATTCAAATTATATAAAAAAGGGAAATACAAAAGAAGGGGAAGGACACACATCAGACGACCCCATTTTCGAAATGAAAATAAAATATTTTGAAGATAAGGCAGAATTTAAACAGCGTATAAAATTAAAAAACAAAGCGGCTTTTGAAGTAAAAGCAATGGTCGAATTTATGGTTTGTGATGATTCCAGGTGCTTGCCCCCAACCGAGGAGACCCTAACATTTTTAATAGACTAATTTTCTTTGAACCCGAGTAAAATTGCCAATATGAAAAAACTCATTCTCTTAATAACGTTGGTCTTTTCAGTTTTTACAAACAGTCAAGTATTGGAGCCCGTTAAATGGGCTACTTCTGTTGAAAAAATTTCTGAAACAGAATATAACCTTAAAACTACTGCGACTATTGACAAAGGATGGCATTTGTATTCTCAAGACGTCCCAGATACAGGGCCAGTTGCTACCCTATTTACCTATGATAACAGCAATACCAGTTTTAAGTTGATTGGAAACACTTTAGAAGAAGAAGGCCATATAGAATATACCGAACTTTTTGGTGATGGTATGGATGTAAAGTATTTTTCTGAAAGTGCCACTTTCACCCAAAAAATAACGATAGAAGGCGATATCCCTAAAATAGAAGCCTTTGTAGAGTTTATGGTTTGTGATAATTCTAGATGCCTTCCCCCTACAGAGGTAGATTTGGTGTTTAACATTAACCCTAAGACCGAACAGACCTCCACAAATGAAGAAAAGTCTCCAGTTTCAGATTCAAATAACAGCTCAGAGAATAGTTCCAACAAAAGTTTATGGGGCATTTTCTTTATTGCGTTCTTTTCTGGTTTTGCCGCATTATTGACGCCCTGTGTATTTCCTATGATACCGATGACGGTTAGTTATTTCACAAAACAAAGTAAGACGAAAGCAGCAGGCATACGAAATGCCATTATTTACGGTCTTTCTATTGTAGTGATATATGTATTATTAGGAACTCTGGTTAGTTTGATTTTCGGAGCAGATGCGTTAAATGCCCTATCCACTAATGTATGGTTCAATATTGCATTTTTCATTCTATTATTGGTTTTCGCAGCCTCTTTCTTAGGGGCATTTGAAATTATGCTCCCCAATTCTTGGGCCAATAAAGTAGATTCCCAGGCAGATAGAGGGGGACTTGTCGGCATCTTTTTTATGGCATTGGCATTAGCCATTGTATCATTTTCTTGCACAGGACCTATTGTAGGAACACTACTTGTAGAAGCTGCATCAGGAGGAAGTCAAATAGGACCAATAGTTGGAATGCTAGGGTTTTCCATAGCCATTGCATTGCCATTTGCATTATTTGCAGCTTTTCCGGGATGGCTAAATTCCTTACCAAAATCCGGAGGTTGGCTTAATACGGTAAAAGTAGTTTTAGGATTTTTAGAATTGGCTTTGGCATTCAAATTCCTATCAAATGCAGATTTAGTTTTACAATTACATTTATTGGAAAGAGAAGTGTTTATAGCCATTTGGATTGCTATATTTGGCGCTTTAGCTTTTTATCTCTTCGGAAAAATCCAATTACCACACGATTCCCCCGTAACGTATATTTCGGTTGGTAGATTAAGTTTGGGGCTTTTAGTATTATCTTTTACAATATATATGATTCCAGGGCTTTGGGGAGCTCCATTAAATTTAATTAGTGCTTTCCCTCCTCCGCAACACTACAGTGAATCGCCTTATGGCGTCGGTTATACACAACTTGGTAGTGGAGCAATGTCAAACAATCATGAAAATCTACCAGATGGTGCACATTTAATGCCACCGCATAACATTATGGCATTTAATGATTACGACAAAGGTTTAGCCTATGCAAAAAAAATAGGAAAACCTGTCATGATAGATTTTACTGGCCATGCCTGTGTGAATTGTAGAAAAATGGAACAAAATGTATGGGTTAAGCCCCAAGTATTAGAAAAATTAAAGAATGATGTGGTTCTTATTTCCCTCTACGTTGATGATAAACGAAAATTAGAAGACAGTGAAATTGTAGACTCTAAATTAAAACCCGGAAAAAAACTAAAATACATAGGTCAAAAGTGGAGTGAACTACAAACAATTAAGTACAAAGCAAATACACAACCTATGTATGTTTTGATGGGACATGATGAAGAAAACCTAATAAAACCTGTTGCCTATACGCCAAATGTTGAGGAGTATAATAGTTGGTTAGAAAAAGGTATTTCAAGTTTTAACAACTAATTAAATACTATGAAAAATTTAATAGCAGTAGTACTGGTGCTTACATTTTTAATTGTGTCCTGCAAAAAAGCACCCAAAGATTATGTAACATTTTCAGGTAAAATAGAGAATAAGACAGCAGATAGTCTATTTATTAAACAGAACAACCTTCTTGTAAAAGTTATCGAAGTAAATAAAGATGGTACATTTTCAGATACCTTAAAAGTAGACAAGGGTGTATACTACGCTTATTTTGGAAAGGAACTACTAAAATTTTATTTAAAAGATGGTTATGATTTGAACATGAGCTTTGATGCAGAAGCATTAAAAAAGACCCTGACTTTTCAAGGTATGGGCGAAGTACCCAATAACTACTATGCTAAAAGCGCACGACTTCTAGAGCAATTCAATTTATCAGAATTAAAGAAGCTGAATCAAGAAGATTACGATGCAAAAATAGCATCAATGCTCAAAAAAAGACAAGCACTTTTAGAACAAGCAAATGGTTTAGACTCTCTAGTTTTAGCAGAAGACGATGGGTCTTATAAATCGATAATTAAGTTTTACAACGATTTTCATCACACAGCATTGGTGAAAAGGACGCTTAAAGGCAAAGATTCACCAAAATTTCAGGATTATGAGAACTTTGCGGGAGGAACAATGTCTCTGGACGATTTAAAAGGAAAGTACGTGTATCTTGATTTATGGGGTACATTTTGTGCGCCTTGTATCAAAGAAATCCCCTTCTTGAAAAAAATTGAAAAAGCTTATCATGGCAAAAACATTGCGTTTGTAAGTATTTCTTATGATGCTCCTAAAAATTATGAAAAATGGAGAAACATGGTTACAGAAAAAGAGTTGGGTGGTATTCAACTTTATGCAAATGGTGATGAAAAATTTCATGTAGAGGGTTATGGTGTAACGGGGCTCCCTAGGTTCATACTTATAGACCCACAGGGCAAAGTTGTGGATCCTGATGCTCCTAAACCTTCAAGCGAAAAACTGATAACGCTATTCAACACCCTAAATATTTAAGCTCATAGCCTCTCTTGATGCGCTAATGTGATTTATTATGAATCTAAAAACTATTTTTAAACCAACTACAAAAAAAAATTCCAATCTTGAAAAGTATTTTGAGAGATTTCGGAATAACATAGTCGGTATAGATATCTATTTCGAATCGCCCTACGGCAGAAAAAAAATTATTTATGCGGACTGGACGGCAAGTGGTAGATTATACCAACCTATTGAAGAGAAGATAAGTAGAGAAATAGGTGCTTTTGTGGCAAACACACATACAGAGACCTCTATTACAGGGAGTGTTATGACCCATGCATACCATGATGCCCGCCAAATTATAAAACAGCACGTCAATGCATCCAAAGACGATGCCTTGATTACAGTAGGCACGGGCATGACAGGAGCTATTAACAAGTTTCAACGTATATTGGGGCTAAAGGTCAACGAAAACCTAAAGGACACTACTCAGATTCCAGAAGAGAAACGCCCTATTATTTTTGTGTCCCATATGGAACACCACTCCAACCAAACGTCTTGGTTGGAAACCATAGCCAACGTAGAGGTAATTCCGTCAAATAACGAGGGCTTACCATGCTTAAAAAAATTAAGGGAACTTCTAGAAACCTATAAAACAGTACCCATAAAGATAGCTGCCATAACAGGATGCTCTAATGTTACAGGTATAAGGACAAATTATCACGAAGTGGCCAAGGTTATGCATCAAAACAACGGGCTCTGTTTTGTGGATTTTGCTTGTTCTGCTCCTTATGTAAACATTAATATGCACCCAGATAATGAAGACGAACATTTGGATGCTATTACATTCTCACCCCATAAGTTTTTAGGAGGACCGGGAGCTTCAGGGGTGTTGATATTCAATAAAAAACTATATAAGAATCTGGTACCTGACAACCCAGGAGGCGGTACTGTAAGCTACACCAACCCATGGGGGGATCATGATTATATAGATGATATTGAGACACGCGAAGATGGAGGCACGCCAGGCTTTCTACAGGCAATCAGAATAGCCCTCTCCATTAAGTTAAAAGAAGAGATGGGCATTAAAAACATCTTAGATAGAGAACACCAATTAAATACGATAGTATTCGACGAACTCTCTAAGATTGAAAACCTTAAGATTTTAGCACCGAAACATAAAGACCGATTGGGTGTGTTTTCATTTTATATTGAGGATGTACACTATAATTTAATAGTAAAACTTTTAAACGATAGGTTTGGAGTACAAACACGTGGCGGTTGCTCTTGCGCTGGAACTTATGGTCATTATCTGCTCAATGTGGATGAACCTACATCTAAATCCATTGAACAAAAAATATTGGAAGGCTGTTTAATAGAGCGTCCAGGATGGATTAGAATGTCCATTCACCCAACCATGACCAACACCGAGATTAATTTTATCTGCTATGCCATTGAAGAAGTAGCTAAGAACCATGAGGATTGGGCTAAAGATTATGAATATAATGCTTCTAAAAATGAATTCATTCATAGGACCAATCCCAATGCTGAAAAGTCTATTTCAAAAGACTGGTTTTCAATATAGAATCATCAAAAAAAATCATGTTAAAAACGCGGCCTTAAACTATTTAGTTGAGTTAGTTGAGTTAGTTGAATTGTACTCATTAAAAATCTCTTTCTGATTTTTTTAAAGCTTCTGATTTTGCCCCCCTCAAATTTAGTAAGCTCAATGAATGCATAATGATTACACACCATTTTAATTAGTTACTGCATAATTGAATCTTTGATAAAAGGGTTTTATAAAAATACAGTTTGGTCTCATCTGTCCTTATTTGAAACATGATATGTAGAGAACTCGCAAGAACTTTATGACAGAGATATTAATTTGGTGGACATAAAATTTCAAGGCGTTTTTAAGTCTATAGAAATGAGATATCACGTAGTTTCTCTTTCTACGTTTAGGTCAAAGTTCAAGTTCTTACAAAAAATCGGACCTTCTACTTTTTAAGGTCTTTTAACGTTAGTCCTTCCACAAATAGCCCAAAAATCCAATATCTTAGTGAGCAGATTATACAGCGGGCAAACCCAACAATATTATACAGTTGTACAATGAATTAGATAAACACCACATCATCATGAGAGCGCTACTATTAACAATTGCTTTAGGTCTTTACGCTATGAGCTATGGCCAACAAAATGAAAAAATCAGTACTATCGATTTTGTGCAGATCCTAAACAATAATAAAGAAGAAGCTATTTATTACTACCAGAACAATTGGAAAGTGCTTAGAGAAATGGCCTTAGAGAAAGAGTATATCCATTCTTATGAGGTGTTGGAACCCCAGATGAGCGAAGAGGCTCCATTTGAGTTAATGCTCATCACTACGTATTTAGGTAAGGATCAATATGATTCGAGGGAGACCCATTTTGAAGAATTGATCAAAGCGAAGGGACCATTAAGCTTAATGAACGAAAAGAAGCCCAATCAATTCAGAAAAACATTATTTAACAAAGAAATTGTAAGGCATTGGAAATAAACATTTTACTTATAAAAGTTAGATGTTATTTAAAAGAAAAATATCCTAATTTATAAATCAATATTCTTTTTTAACCATATGAATGTTAAGATTGAACGGTTAGTTTCGGTAATTAAGACTTAAGTACCAATCATCGAATACCTATAGCTTAATATACTTCAAATCTTCATAGCCCGTTACAATATCCTAATCCATAAATACCCAAATCCATGGAAAATCAAGAAATTCAAAACCTACCCGTTGTCAGTCAACTTGACGACCAGACGCGAGTTGCCTTTTACAAGAAGACCTATGCACATTTAGCCGGTGCTGTCTTACTCTTTATTCTGGTTGAGACATTGTTCTTTCAAATTCCCGCAATTGTAGATTTAGCATTGTCACTCACAGGAGGTATCAGCTGGCTGTTGTTATTGGGCGGCTTTATGTTGGTTACCAATTACGCCGAAAAACTGGCCCTACAAAGCGATAATGTTCAAACGCACTATGCTGGTTTAGTGTTATACGTAGTGGCCGAGGCCTTTATTTTTATACCCTTGATTTTCATAGCCATAATGGTTGCTGATGGTGGTGCGTTCAACATTCTATATCAGGCAGCTATATTGACCTTATCGTTGTTTACCGGATTATCAGCTATTGTCTTTATCACCAAAAAAGATTTTTCTTTTTTGAAATCAGCACTGACCATTGGTTTTTTTATCGCCTTGGGCCTTATCATTGCCGGAACCCTTTTCGGTTTTGATTTAGGGCTATGGTTTAGTGTAGGTATGGTTGTTTTAGCCTCTGGTTCAATTCTTTATCAAACATCAAATATGATTCATAAATATCATGAACATCAACATGTGGCAGCATCATTGGGCTTGTTCGCCTCTTTAATGCTCTTGTTCTGGTACATTCTTAGTATTCTGTCCAACGACTAAAAAAATACATTTTATATAAAAGTCTGGCTTTATCAAGCCAGACTTTTTTTGTTGTCCATTTTTAATCAATTTTGCATTACCAAAGAAAGGAGAACTATATGAAAGAGACCCGTATCAATAAATATCTAAGTGAAGTGGGATTTTGCTCTAGAAGAGCAGCTGACAAACTCATTGAACAAAACCGGGTCACTATAAATGGTAAGGTACCAGAAATGGGCACCAAGATTATTGAGGGTGACATTGTTAAAGTTGATGGTGAAAGCATCAACAAACCCAAAGCAAAACCAGTTTACTTGGCCTTTCACAAACCCGTGGGAATCGTCTGCACTACGGATACCAGAGTTGAAAAGAACAATATCATAGACTTTATCAATTTTCCGCAGCGTATTTTCCCTATCGGCAGGCTTGATAAACCTAGTGAAGGCCTGATATTCATGACCAATGATGGTGACATTGTCAATAAGATACTACGCGCAAGAAACGGTCATGAAAAAGAATATATAGTTACTGTCAATAAACCGATTACCGAAACATTTTTGCAGAAAATGCGTAACGGTCTACCCATACTTGACACTGTCACAAGAAAGTGCAAAGTGGAACAATTGGGAGAAAAGCAGTTCAAAATTATTCTGACCCAAGGCCTTAATAGACAGATCAGAAGAATGTGTGAATATCTCGACTATCATGTAAAAAAACTAAAGCGGGTACGCATTATGAACGTTACTTTAGATGTTCCCATTGGCAAATGGCGTGACTTAACCCCCAACGAGCTAAAAGAGATCAATAGACTGGTTTCAGATTCTTCAAAAACACATTTTTAATTTGACCATAAACATACAAGTCTGTCTATTTAAAGTTTAAAATTCATCGTTATATGACATTTTTTAACGTTTAAATGCAAAACCTATGAAAAATTCATAAGTATTTCACCAAAATCTATGTAGATATTTGTCTGGTATTAACGTCTTAAATCTTAATGCTATGAAATCTTCCCCTATCTACAGAACAACCCAAACACTCATCATTTTATTGTTCGCATTATGCTTAAACGCACAAACAAAAGATAATGAAACGAACAAAAGAATAGACGATTATCTAGAGCTCTTAAAACTTGGATATTCTGAAATCGAAATCTTCCAAGACCTGGGTAACGTCAATTTTTTGACAGAAAACTATGAAGCAGCTGCCTTTTGGTATGAAAAGCTTTTTCAGACCGCTCAAGTAGAGACTATTGGCAAAAACTACAAAGAACGCTATGATTACGCGCGTCAGTATGTTGCCAATGGCACGCATATTAACTCAAAAAGTAAAGATTGGACCCAATCTATAAAAGAGGATTATACACTTGAAAAACGAAATGAAACCCAGACATCAATGGCTATGAATACTATTGAATCTGAGGGTAGCAAAGATTTTAATCCATCTATGAGCATTACCCAAAACGGTCAAGTAGCTTTCTTTAGCCAAGCCGTATATACTAAGCCAGACACTGGTATCTTCTCAAAAAAGGAGCTAGTGCACGAAATCTACCGTGCCGAGCGTGTCAATGGCCAATGGAAAAACTTTACGAAAGTAAAGGTGTGTCCTAAACATTACTCTGCTAAGCATCCAACAGTTTCACCCGACGGTACCAGATTGTTTTTTGCATCGAACATGCCCGGTACTTACGGTGAATATGATATCTACATGTCTGAAATAAAGAAAGATGGCAGTTTGGGCATTGCAAAAAATCTAGGTCCAAAAGTAAATACTAAAAAGAATGACCTCTACCCTAGCCTGGCTGATGGAAGCCTTTTGTTCTACGCATCAGATGGTAGAAAAGGATATGGTGGCCTTGATCTTTTTGCCGTCGCTGTTGAAAACAACAGGGTAAGTAGATCTATTAACTTAGGTAGCGCTATCAACAGTGACCATGATGACTTCTCTTTATCATTGATTCCTGAAAAAGGATTGGGGTATGTTACTACCAATAGAGGCCCGCGTAAAAAGGTCAGTCAAGTTGCCGTAACCTATTCTTTAAAGAACGATGCGGAAATAGTTGATAAAAATGAAGCTGAACTGCTTAAGGTTCTGAACGATGAGAACGAAACGGACTATTCTTCCACTCTTTTTGAAAACTAGGCCGATGTAACGTGAATACGTACTAAAATCCCAAAACCCCAAAAACCCCGAAAAAATGAAAACTTTAGTCTTACATAAATGCAAAATCTGCCTGTTGATCTTGTTCACTATAGTGTTGATGCCAAACCTAATGAACGGTCAAGAAGAGACCAGTCAGTACAGAGTGAAAAGCCCTGTGCATAACCAATTGTTTTTCAATCGATTTTTAATCAACCCTACGTATTCGTTGGTTAGAGAAAACAAATCATATTTGAATGTGTTGATGAGAAATCAGGCGTCATCTTTTGAAGACAATAATCAAAACTATTATTTAGGCTTCAGTAACAAATTGGACAAGAACACTGCACTGGGTTTGGGAATTTACGGAAACTGGTCGGGAGTAGTTCAAGAATTCGGAATCAATGCTAACTATGCCACAGCCGTAAAATTAGGAGAAAAAAGTGCCTTGGCCTTTGGCGCTAACATTAGTTATTTAAGTCAAGGATTGGATAGAAACCGTATTATCACAAATGAGAATGACCCCTTGATTGAAGATGCCAGAAAAGAAAATAAAATTTCAATAGAACCGGGCATGAACCTATCAGTGGGTAGTTTTGACTTTGGCGTTCATTTTAGAAACATGGTTTCATACAACCAAACAACAGATGAGCTATTGACCAATTTTGGCAAACAAGGTTTGAACGGTACGGTGCAATACACCCACAAGTTCAATAGCGTAGGAGGTATTTTTCAAAACGGAAGACTAATGCCGTTAGTTCAGGTTGGCACTAATGAGAACAATGAAATTGTGTATACCGGATCTATGTTAATGGAACTACCAAAAATCGGTTGGTTGCAAACTACCTATGACAATACCTATGGGTTCTCTTCTGGTATCGGTTTTAACCTAAGCAAAAAACTTTCTTTAGGGTACTTGATGGAAAAGAATACCACAACGACTGGAGACAATCTTGGTTGGAACCATGAACTATCACTGGGATATTCTTTTGACGACGGTTTAAGAGGTATAGGTGTAGATGTGAATATAGCTTCATCTGAAGATGAACGTGTAGATGAAATTGTTCGTAACTACGAAGAGCAGATATTGGCCCTTAGGGAAGAAATGAAAACAGAGCGTATCATACCTGAAGATGACGGTTCCCTTGCCTATCAGAACCGTTTGGTAATTGATGAACTGATTTTACGCCAAGATTCAATCGAACGGGCCAGAGACCGTATGCTCGAAAGACGCTTTGAAACTATGGTACGATTGTTACGCCATGAAATACGACAAGAAAGACCTGCATCTTTACCAAAAGAAAAAATTCGCAGAAACTATGGACAAACTGGGGTTGCACAGAATACAAAGACTGCTCCAAAAAACACAGCATCTCGTAAAGAGCGTTTTGATGATAGTATGATCAAAGCACAAAATAGTACTACGGCCATGGGGGTAAAATCAGGTTACTATATGATTGCCAATGTCTTTAAGAACAAAACGTACCTGAAATCCTTTATGGATAATCTTAAGCAGAAAGGATTGGATGCCAAGCAGTTTTACAACAGAGAGAATGGATTGCATTATGTATACTTAGCAGATTTTAAGACAAAAGATGATGCGTCGATAGCATATGTTAACCATTTAGATGGTGCCTATGAAGATGAAAAATGGATTATGGAAGTTTATAATCCAATGGCAACAGCAGATATTAGTTTTGAATAATAATATAAAAATCTTATAACCAGAAGCTTACGGAAATCGGGGTTGATTTTTGGGTCATTAAATTCATAATGTACCGAATGCTTTTGACAAAAGGTTGTTCTTTTAAAGAACAGCCTTTTTTGTTGCTTTTTATTGAAAAATCTTCAAAAACCTTTGCCGTTGAACGAAAAAACTTACGTTTATTTTTGTTAGCTCAACAAAAAATATATATTGGCTTTAGAAAGTAATGCATATTATTTTTGAAACCCCGAAAACCCCGATATATGAAATCTTACAACTACACCTACTACAAAGACGTATGTTTCTGCTATGGTTCTAATTTTATGAAACCTCCGTCCCACTAGCATTTTTTTTCAGCACAGCTAGGTTTTCAAAGCTGACATCCATTTTCTTAGTTTACATTTATCGACCTGCACTAAAGGCGCGCATAAGTGGGTACCTACCCCATTGATTGTATGTCTATGTATGGTATCAATGTAGACCCCAAATGTATGGTATGTGTTGCTTTGTACTAGAATACCTGTGCCTAAACTCAAGTTTGCAACCCCAAATCTTATACATTATGAGAAATTTTAAATTAAAGATTGTCGTTATTGACAATGAACCCGAAATGCACAAAACTTATCAAGAATTTTTAAAAGATTCTAATGACTATGAGCTTGTAGGCGGTTACACCTCTATTCATGAGGCGCTACATCATTATCGTGAAAAGATGCCCGACATCATTATTTCAGAAGTCTCCCTTCAAGGGATTTCAGGTATTGATGGTATTGACCGTATCAGAAAACGTGACAAATCGGTGAAGATTGTCATGGTTAGTTCTAAAAATGATTTTGATATCATTAAAAAGGCTTTTAAAACAGGTGCCAATGGTTACTTAACCAAACCTATATCTGAAAAACGTCTCATACATGCGCTTAATTCTGTCAAAGAAGACGGTGCGGCCTTAAGCCATGACGTCGCCAAAAAAGTAATTTCGATGTTTCAGCGACGGACTTATGAAACACTGTCAAAGCGCGAAAATCAAATTGCGGAGTACTTAGGTCAAGGTGCTACATACAAGACCATTGCTGACAAGTTATACGTGACCCCAAGCACGGTAAATTTTCACATTCAGAATATCTACTTGAAGCTAAACGTCAATTCCAAATCAGCGGCTCTAGAAAAGCTCAGGCTATTGGCCGCCTCATAGGTTAAGAGTACAAAACCCTGGCATATAAACTTATACCCAGGGTTTTGATTTTTTAAAAACTAATAAACAAACCTCAGTTTTCGAACTCCACTTCAGATTTAAAGTTTTCTTTAACCCGCTTTCCCGAAGGATATTCAAATGTCCAACATTCATCCAAAACTGAGCAGTACTGAACTAAAATGCTCAAGTTTTCTTGATTTAGTTTCGCTACTATTTTTCTTGTCTCGTCATCCCATTCCAGAAAAAACAACAATCGCTCTTCACCCGCTTTCAACACTGTATTGTTGAGTTGGTTGGTTCTAATTTTATCATACCCCACTGAATTATCGGGCTTTAGTTTAACCAAAAGGTCCTGATAATCCGTAACAGTCTTGTTATTATACCGCACTGATACTGAAGACACAAGCGCAGGACCCGTACCATTATTAAGGCCGTACAAACTGAATCCCTCTGAATTATAGTTTTGACTAATTGTTAAATATGGCCATACGGTAGCTTTCTGTTGGGCCTTCAATAAATTAGCTTCATAAATAGATACCACCAAGGCCAATACACTTATGATTAAAGCCGTGGCAGTGCCTATGCTCTGAAACAGTTCACGATTGACTTGAACTTTCATACAATATATTTTCCCTGAAAATAATACAAAAACCCTAATGTTTCCATTAGGGTTTCTATTCTTATATCAGTAAAATTTGCAGTTCTTCAGGTCATTTTTCTCTGAACTGACCCCAAATACTGCTACTTGACTTCTTCGAAATCTACATCCTCAACATTATCACCTTCGGCAGCACCGTTACCGGCACCTTCACCACTAGCGCTTGCCGTTGGGTCACCCCCAGCCTGTTGAGCTTCGGCCTGTGCTTTGTACATCTCTTCAGAGGCAACTTTCCAAGCTTCATTGATTTTCTCTAAAGCAGGCGTGATTACAGCCAAATCTTTGGTTTCGTAAGCCTTCTTTAATTCTTCAAGAGCTTCTTCTATTGGCTTTTTCTTATCATCGGATAATTTGTCACCAAATTCTTTCAACTGCTTTTCGGTTTGAAAAATCATTCCATCAGCCTCATTCAGCTTATCAGCAGTTTCTTTTGCTTGCTTGTCTGCTTCAGCATTCGCTTCGGCTTCTGCTTTCATTTTTTGAATTTCTTCATCGGTCAATCCAGAAGATGCCTCAATACGAATATCTTGTGACTTGCCCGTCGCCTTATCGGTTGCTGAAACCTTTATGATTCCGTTTGCATCGATATCAAAAGTAACTTCAATTTGAGGTGTACCTCTGGGTGCTGGTGGAATTCCATCTAAATGGAATCTACCGATAGTCTTATTATCCGCGGCCATTGGTCGCTCACCCTGTAACACGTGTATTTCAACAGATGGCTGATTATCTGCCGCAGTTGAAAACACTTGTGATTTTTTAGTCGGAATTGTTGTGTTTGCTTCAATCAATTTTGTTGCAACGCTACCCATAGTTTCGATACCTAGTGAAAGTGGCGTAACATCTAACAACAAAACGTCTTTTACGTCTCCTGTCAATACACCACCTTGAATCGCAGCTCCAACCGCCACAACCTCATCAGGATTCACACCTTTTGACGGTTTTTTTCCGAAGAATTTCTCGACGGCCTCTTGCACTGCGGGTATTCTAGTAGAACCACCAACTAAAATGATTTCGTCAATATCACTTTTTGATAAACCGGCAGACTTCAATGCCGTTTGGCAAGGCTCTATGGTCCGGGCCACCAAATCAGCGATCAACTGCTCAAATTTTGAACGGGTCAACGTTCGTACCAAGTGCTTAGGCCCAGATGCAGTGGCCGTTACGTATGGCAAATTGATTTCAGTCTGTGCAGAAGACGACAATTCTATTTTAGCTTTTTCAGCAGCCTCACGTAAACGTTGCAAGGCCATGGCATCATCACGCAAGTCCATAGATTCGTCTTTCTTGAACTCTTCAGCCAACCAATCAATGATTTTTTGGTCAACATCATCGCCACCAAGGTGCGTGTCACCATCTGTAGCCAATACTTCAAAAACGCCGTCGCCCAATTCTAAGATAGACACATCATGTGTACCACCGCCAAAGTCAAAAACAACAATTTTTTGATCTGTATCTTTTTTGTCCAATCCGTATGCCAATGAGGCAGCAGTTGGCTCATTGATAATTCTTTCAACGGTCAAACCAGCAATTTCGCCAGCTTCTTTTGTCGCCTGGCGTTGCGAGTCATTAAAATAGGCAGGTACTGTAATAACAGCTCTGCTCACATCTTGACCTAAATAATCTTCAGCAGTTTTCTTCATTTTCTGAAGAATCATTGCTGACAATTCTTGAGGTGAATACATACGCCCGTCGATATCAACACGTGGTGTATCATTGTCACCTTTAACTACTTTATAAGGTACTCGATTAGCTTCTTTTGAAGATTCTGAGAATTTGTTTCCCATAAACCTTTTAATAGAATAAATAGTTTTATGAGGGTTGGTGACCGCCTGACGCTTTGCAGGGTCACCTACCTTAATCTCTCCACCCTCTACAAATGCAATAACGGAAGGGGTCGTGCGCTTTCCTTCTGCATTTGGAATAACAACCGGCTCGTTACCTTCCATTACGGAAACGCAAGAGTTGGTTGTCCCTAAATCAATTCCGATTATTTTACTCATGTTTATATAGTTATGCTTTAAACTTCAAATTAATACTCGTAGCTCTAGTGTCAATGATCATGCCATGACAAAAAATATGACAAGCTGACAGTTTAATACCTGATGTAAGATGTAAATTATTCTCTTTAGCCGACTCAAATAAAGTATGATGTTGCCCTACCAACGGCCGTCTTCCACTAACCTACAACTTACTACTCACAACCGTTTATTGTTAACTTACTACTGACTACTGTTAATTGACAACGACTACTATCCAAAACCAACTTCTTACCATAAATTTCGCACGACATCGTTTTCGCATTCTTATCTTTGGAGCGCTAAAAAATGTATATGGAATGTATCAGTGTATTTGATATGCTCAAGATTGGAGTGGGTCCCTCTAGTTCACATACCTTAGGCCCTTGGCGTGCTGCCGAACGGTGGATTCGAGAACTTCAGGAAACAAATTGTTTTGAACAAGTTCAAGGTGTTAAGGTCAAACTCTACGGCTCATTGTCATTGACAGGAAAAGGCCATGCCACTGATACCGCCGTTGTATTAGGGCTCTTGGGCACGGACCCTGTCACAATTCCAGTAACATCAATTGACACCTCAGTAGAAAAAGTTAAGACAACTAAATCATTGTATTTTGGAGGGAAACATGACATCCCTTTCGATTATGACAATGATATTGTTTTTTTACGCGAATTCTTGCCTTTTCACGCAAACGGAATGCGGTTTGAAGCGCAAATGGCAAATGGAGAAGTGCAGACAGAAACTTATTATTCCATTGGTGGTGGCTTTGTGGTCAAAGAAGAACGTACCCACGCCAAAGAGAACAAAAAAGTTTTTAAAAAGTTTCCGTTTCCCATAAAGACCGGAGCCGAACTATTGGCATATTGTGCGCAAGAAAAAAAGCAGATATCAGCATTGGTGCTTGAAAATGAGCGTTCGCTGCGAACAGATCATGAAATAAACACTGAAATCAACCATGTTTGGGAAACAATGCTAGAATGTATGTATACCGGATGCCATACCGAAGGTGTTCTGCCAGGCGGACTCAACGTAAAAAGACGCGCCTATGATATGCACCAAAAATTGAAAGGTGGACATACGTACTCAAATCCCCAAGAGTGGTTAGAAAATATTCGTGACACTGAGGTCAAGTTTCGTCAGATTATCAAATGGGTCTGTTGTTTTGCACTTTCGGTGAATGAAGTGAATGCATCATTGGGTCGTGTGGTTACGGCACCGACAAATGGCAGTGCCGGTGTTATTCCGGCAGTGCTCATGTATTATTTGGTTATCGAAAACCATGATGGTGATTTTGATGATATCAAACGGTTCTTGCTGGTTGCAGGTGAAATAGGAAGTATTTTCAAAAAAGGGGCAACCATTTCAGCGGCTATGGGCGGTTGTCAAGCAGAAATTGGTGTGTCATCGGCCATGGCCGCAGGCGCCTTAACTGAGCTGATGGGCGGAAACCCCGAACAAGTATTGATGGCCGCAGAAATTGCCATGGAACATCATTTGGGCCTTACCTGTGACCCCATTGGTGGTTTAGTGCAAGTACCTTGCATTGAACGCAACGCCATGGGTGCTATCAAGGCTATTAATGCCGCAGAATTGGCAATGGACACCGACCCAGCGGCGGCAAAAGTACCTTTGGACAAAGTTGTAAATACCATGTGGGAGACCGCAAAAGATATGAACAGTAAATACAAAGAAACCTCTGAGGGCGGTTTGGCAGTAGGTGTCAATATCAGTGATTGTTAATCTTCTTCGGCATAGAAGGTAAAATCATAGTCTTTTGAAATGGGAATTTCATAAAGTGTTTTTGTTTGTTTTTTTTCTGTTTCGGTAACCACGAACTTATCCTCTTTTCGTAAAATTTTCCAAACTACATTTTCTTCTTTAGCCTCAAGAGTAATAACATCACCTATCTTGAATTCTTGATTTGACTTTTTAAAGAAAACCGACACGCTTCCTTTGACTTTATTACGCAAAGTGCAGCTGACACCAAGTCGTGATGTTTGATTTCGAAATGAAATTTGATAATCTCTTGAGGAGGTAAGAACATTGAAGCCAAGTAGCATATCAATCTTTTGGTCTTTTTTAGGAGCAAAAATCGGAAAGCTTGGAAAAGTAACTTCTTCGATGGCAGTTTCTTCAAATGGTGGTAAAAAAGCAACATTTTCAATAACCCACTTTTCGTGTTTTTTCTTGAGATTAAGAAATTTGAGTTTTACCTTACCGCCATCGACAGTCTCTAAATCTAGATCCACATTTTTTTTGTCGTTCCAAACTTCGCGCTTGGTCACCTCAAAAGTTGAGAAATAATCTGCTTCTAAATTGTCAGCCCTTTCAATCTGTACGGACCCAATGGTTTCATTCGGAGACCCAAAAATAAAACCAGTGCTATTGTCCCACGAGTTGCAACCGTTTCCATGGTTGGCCAATACCCAATGCTTCGGCCAATTCGTTATATAAATTCCAAAATCGGGGAAGAACAAAGTTTTTGTCTCAGGTATTTCGATGAGGGTACCGATCTCATCTAGCACTTCAGACCGTACCGCTAAATCCTGCTTCTTCTTGCATCCAATGCAACTAAACAATAATAGTACTGATAATAGAAGGAAGTATCGCATTTATAATGATTTGATTTGATAAAAGGTATAACGGCATTTTTCAGTAAATCATATATGACATCGTTACTGTTCGGGCAGTAATGTCCCCAATCCAATGGTACAGTAAATAAGCCGTTCCAAATCAGAAAAACGCAACGCTTCGGCATGACTTTTGATGCCTCTTGAGAAACAATTCATATGATCAAAAATCTACTTCTAACGCTTGTTATCATCCTTCCATTCTCAGGCCTTACACAAACAATAAAAACCAAAAAAATGCTTGCAGAAATTGAAGGCCAATGGTCGTTAGACGATGCCGGTAACGTGACCTACCAAAGAATAGTGGAACTTGGGGGCCTATCAAAAAATGAAATCTATAGCAGGGGCCTGAATTATTTCTTGTATGATACCGAAAATGCCCCTCAAGAACTGACCGAAGATAAAGAATTGGGTAGAATAGTGGCCAAAGGTTTTTTTGACAATGTACATAGTTCAAGTGTATTTTTAGACTATACGAACTTTCATTGCTTAAACCTTATCAGAATAGATGCTAAGGAAGGTAGAGCAAGAATTTTATTGACCCTTACCGGCTATGAGACAGAAGTTGGTGATGCCTCAAACAATCCACCATTTATTGGAACCACCAAACTAAGTCAAGAGTTTCCCATAAACCCTAGTGGTAGAAGTAAAACTATGATGGGCAAGGCATTTTACAACTCCCATCTAAAAGCTCTAGAAACACTTGAGCGTCTGGCCAAGGCCATAAATGACGGAAATACCTCAACTATTTTAGAAAACGATGACTGGTAATCCATACTTTTAAGTCGGTGTGTTGTACTCAGTCAAGCCGGTAATAAAAAGTACTATGATTTAGTTAGCTCACACCCTGCCCTACCCCGAGTATCAATCAAGTAAATCACTTTCCAAACTCCATCAAAATTTACCAATTGAAAAGAGTTTATGCCACAATGGCTAAAAGTACCATTGAGCCAGAACTCATAGCCGACCCAAGCATTGGCCATGGTACGGTCTACTTGAATTGACCAAGTTGTCAGTTTTTCTTGAAAAGACACGCTATCGGGTATACTCGTAATCGAAGTAATTAACTTTTCAATGTTGTCACTACGAAACATAGTCTTTCCGTCCTTGTTACGACCTGTGGTCTGTAGCACTACGCCATCGGCCAACACACTTTTCATGATTGTTGAATCTTGTTTATGAAAACCATCAAAAAAGGTCTCAATAGTTTTTTTGACAGCATCTTTTTCCGTATCCTGTGCTTTTAATACATTTAAGCTCAATGCTATACAAAGTACCAGTACTGTATTCTTCATCTTTAATATTTTTGGTTTAGACTACTATTCTCGTAAGACAATAATAAGAAATAGATTCTTGCTTTCTGAACAATGTCAAAAAACTACTTACATTTAAAGCACTAAATCAAACTACATGTCAGTTGCCAAAAAAGAATATAAGCGCGTAACGGTTAAGTCACTTGTTGAAATGAAGCAGAATGGAGAAAAAATCTCTATGCTTACTTCTTATGATTACTCTATGGCCAAAATTGTAGATGCTGCCAATGTTGATGTAATTTTAGTTGGTGACTCCGCGAGCAATGTTATAGCAGGTCATGAAACCACTTTGCCCATTACCTTAGATCAAATGATTTATCATGCCAGTTCTGTTGTGAGAGCCGCCAAAAGGGCGTTGGTTGTGGTTGATATTCCATTTGGTAGTTATCAGAGTGATTCAAAAGAGGCGCTGCGCTCGGCAATTCGGATTATGAAAGAAAGCGGTGGACATGCGGTAAAGGTAGAGGGAGGTGAAGAGATAAAAGAATCTGTAAAACGGATCATAGGTGCCGGTATACCGGTGATGGGTCATTTAGGACTTACACCTCAATCCATATACAAATTTGGAACCTACACGGTGAGGGCCAAAGAAGAGGCGGAAGCAAAACAACTGAAACAAGATGCAAAAATGCTTGAGAAGTTAGGTTGTTTTGGGTTGGTCTTAGAAAAGATACCAGCAAGACTGGCCAAAGAGGTGGCTGAGAGCGTGTCAATACCTGTAATTGGTATTGGTGCTGGTAACGGTGTTGACGGACAAGTTCTTGTTGTGCATGATCTATTGGGAATGACGCATGAATTCAATCCGAGATTTTTAAGACGTTACATGAATCTCTATGAAGAAATGAGCGATGCCATTTCGCAGTACGTAAATGATGTCAAAAGCAAGGATTTTCCGAATGAAGAAGAACAATATTGATAGCATTGTATTGTACAAAAAAAAACAACTTATTCTTTTAGTTGTAATTTCCTTCTGGTGTACTCTACCCATACTTGCCTCATGTTTGGATAACGAAACAACTCAAATAAAAACAATCAAGGTGCTATTTATTGGAAATAGCCTAACCTACTACAACGAATTGCCCAAACTTGTAAAAGAAAGGGCCATGTTACAGAATATTCATCTCAAGGCAGATGTTGTTGCCTATCCAAATTATGCAATAGAAGACCATTGGAACGATGGGGATGTACAAAAACTGATAGCGAACAACAACTATCATTTTGTGTTTATACAACAAGGACCTTCCTCACAAGCAATAGGCAGGACAATGCTTTTTGAGTATGGAAAAAAGTTTAAAAAAACATGTCATGACAATAACTCCAAACTTGTATATTTTATGGTTTGGCCCTCAAAAACCTACTACAGAACATTTGACAGGGTAATTGCTAACTACAAAGATGCTGCTTTGGCAAATAATGCTATCATATGTCCTGTAGGTGCCATATGGAAAGCCAACTTTGATGCAACGGGTGATCTTTCATATTACGGTATTGATGGTTTTCATCCTTCATTAAAAGGGAGTAAAGTAGCTGCACAAACAATAATAACAACCCTAATAGAGAATTTAAAGTAAGGATGGATACAAAAACACTATCCAATGCCCATAATCTCAAAGTACTTTACGAAGACAATCATCTGATTGTCATCAACAAAAGGCCCGGCGATATTGTACAAGGTGATAAAACGGGTGATATTCCGTTAAGTGAGATTGTAAAACAATACCTTAAAACAAAGCACAGCAAGCCTGGCAATGTATTTTTAGGGGTGGTACACCGATTGGATAGGCCAACATCAGGTATTGTAGTCTTTGCCAAAACATCAAAAGCGTTACCACGGTTGAATAAATTGTTTTCTGAAGGAAGAACAAAAAAGACCTATTGGGCAGTAACCAAAAATGTACCAGAACAACGTTTAGGAAGTTTAACGCACTGGTTGGTTCGTAATCAAAAACAGAACAAGTCTTACGCATATAAAAAAGAAGTGCCCAACAGCAAAAAAGCACTTTTAGAATATCAAGTGCTCAAAAGACTGGATAACTATAGTTTGCTTGAAATAGATTTAAAGACAGGGCGCCACCATCAAATTCGCGCGCAATTGGCCGCAATTGATTTAACAATCAAGGGCGATTTAAAATATGGTGCCGATAGAAGCAATAAAGACGGAAGCATACATTTGCATTCAAGAAGTCTGAGTTTTGTGCATCCTGTCAAAAAAGAAGAAATCACTTTCGTTGCATCACCACCAAGCGATCCTGTATGGAACGCTTGTCTATAATTCATTACATTTAAAAAACACAATTCCATGAAAAATGCGGTCTTTTTTGTTACACTCCTGCTCTTTTTAGGGTGTGGCAGTTACAATTCAATCGATAGCTTCTACGAAGCACATAAAAATGATAATCAAGTAACAGCTTTTAGAGTACCCCAATTTATGTTCACCTTGGTGAGCGAAATATCTCCTGAAATGAAATCTTTGGTGGGCAATACGAGAGATTTGAGATACATGAAATTTCCAAGTACCACGGTGTCACAGACCCGTTTTCTCAATAATCAAATGAACAATTTTGGTGCTGGCTCGTTCATTGAAGTCTTTCGTAAAAATGATGATACAAAACGAAACATAGTTTCCATACGTGAAAAACGTGATGTGGTCAAAGAGATATTGATTTATAAGAACGATAATATCTCAGGTTCGTTTTTATATTTTAATGGAAATTTTGACCCGGCAAAAGTTCGCAAACTGGCCAACGACAACGCCTTTGACGGCTTCACCAATGGATTGTTACCGCAGATGAACTTAGGCACTCCACGAAATGAGTAAGTGACTTTTTTATTTTTTAAAAGAGCGTACACTTTCGATTACGACAGAACTTAAAATTAAGACCCCTCCCAGAACAGTTAAAGCAGTTGGAATTTCCTTCAAAAAGATGGCCGCAATTATAATTCCGAAAACAGGTTGCACACTACTCAATATACTGGCCGTGGTAATCGAAAAATGTTTAAAACTATTCAAGAAAAGGGTGTGTCCAATAGCAGTGGTCAAAAGGGCCAAAACTATTAGCCATTGCCATTGCCCACCAACAAGAGTCAAATTATAATACATAAGAGCCGGGGACATCATAACAGCAATAACAGCCAATTGAAAACACATTAAGGTCGAACCATTATAACTGGCTGCACGATTTTTTAAAATGATATTTCGCAGTGCATAAAACAAAGCCGACAATAATCCGATGCCAACCGCAATGGTACTGGAATCTTGAATATCAAATGAAGGCACAAGAAAATAAATGCCTGCGAGCACCAACAAACCCAGTAATAAATGAATTCGCTGGAACTTTGTTTTTAACAGCAATGGTTCTAAAAAAGAAGTCAAAATAGGATAGGTAAACAATGATAGCATACCAATGGCAACATTTGAGAGCTTCAATGAATAAAAATAAGTCAGCCAATGAAGTCCTAAAAAAAGTCCACTTGCTATTATAGGAATCACATCCTCTTTTAAAACTTTAAAAGAAAAACCACGCCATTTGCAATACAACATCAATACCAAAAATGCCAAGATAGATCTGGAAACGATTATCAATGGCACGGGCAGCTCAATGTATTTTCCCAAAGCACCTGAAGTGCTTATGAAAACCATCGCCAAATTGATTTCCAATAAATGAGAAAGGCTGGTATTCTTTAATTTCAAAGAGATGAATTATCGTGTTATCGCTTTCGCTTTTTGCAGTATGACTTCGGCTACCGGTTTGTTCTGTAAATGGCTTTCAAGCCATGATAAAATATCGAGGTACAAAAAAGCTCTTTTTTCGTAAGGGTGATCCTCATATTTTTTAAGCTCGTTATATAATTTTTGAAACTCATTACGCAGTTGGTTAGGGTAGATATCACCCAAACTTCTTAAAAACTTAATCATTTCTTTTTGCACTGCCTGCAGGTCGTTCATCTTCAGTAAAAATTTATAAGTACTCTTAAGCTGTACCTCAAGATGATAATCCATACCTGCTTCATAATGCGCCACTAGACTCAAAACCCGTGCAAAACACATAAGATCTTCGCGCATTTTGAGATTCTTATTCGCGATAATTTTTTTGAGGTAATTGATACAGTTTTTATTGTCGCCATTACCAAAGTATAAGCAGGCAATCTTGTAGTACAGCAACATGATATGATGTTCATCAATCCGGTCCCGGTGCTTTTTGATTCCGTACTCTATGATGTTGACCAAGTACAGCCCTTTCTCAAAGGTTCCCTCTAGAAAGTGCAGGTTCAGTTTGTTCGAGTTCAGATATAAAAAGGCCAAAGAACTGATGTTGTCGTTCTTTGAAAAGTCTTTATTTGACACTATTTCTTCTAGCCGATTCAAAGTATCCTTAAATTGAGATAGGTACTTGATATAAAAAAGTGACTCCAATAAATAGTGGTTTCCCTTCAAAAAGAAAACGGGGTTTAGATAAATCATTTCCTCATTGTCAAAGAATAGATCAACCCATTTACTCGCATACTTATAAGACGATAAAAAATCTTGGGTCAGAAAACTATACCACAAGTGGGCCTTATACAACCAGAGCTTTTCTCGAAAACCCAATTGCTCAATATCATAACTGGGTAAATGTGCCTCAAAATAGTCTTTTACACTCCGTAAGTCTTCATCATTGCGAACATACCCCACTTTAAGCATCATACCGTACAACTGTAAAGAGAGGTTAGATAACTTGCTGGTCATAACATTGTGCTCAGATAGCTCTTTTGCCTGCAGGGCCAACTCATCTGCCCTATGCGGAATACTTCGGGTGATATACTGGGTCTCAATTAGTTTTTCGAGTTCAACAATCTCATAGGCTACATTCTTTTCTTCATGTTCAATCGCTATATTCTTTGCTTTGTCCAATATCTTAAGCGCTTGTTTATATAATCCCTTCTGATATAGAATAGTTGCAAAATCAAGCTGTTCACGAATTTGTACGCGTATGTTTTGATTTACGGGATTCAATCGGAGGCTCACCAAAATTTGTTTGTATAAGTGGGCCTTGAGGTTTGAAAGCTGTGCTTTTTTGACGATACCATTATCCAAAATCTGATGTTCACTGTACGCCTTCATCTTATCCAATAAATTGAAAAGCGCCAAAAATTTTGCATCCGTATTGACGCCCAAACGACCTACGTAAAGCTTGAACTGCCGTTTTTCAGATTTTGAGAGCGATTTCACCAGTATAAAGAGGGGGTCTTTCGGCGTATTTGTCATCGTAAAAAAAACTATTTAAACAACTGTTTTACAGGTAGTTGAATGACCTGAAAAACAATTTAACGTTGTAATGCTACATGGGCTTTAAAAGTTCTTGCCCACGACTACTTTATATTCGTGTAATTGAGCAAAAACTACCCACGATAATGAGTAAAGATAAGGTACAAATTTTTGATACTACACTAAGGGATGGAGAGCAGGTACCCGGTTGCAAATTAGATACCAAACAAAAACTGGTCATTGCAAATCGGTTGGATGAACTTGGTGTCGACGTGATTGAAGCTGGTTTCCCCATTTCGAGTCCTGGTGACTTTAAATCGGTACAAGAAATCTCAAAGTTGGTCAAAAATGCCACGGTCTGCGGGCTGACACGTTCAGTAAAAAAAGACATTGAAGTCGCTGCCGAGGCTATAAAAACTGCTAAGCGCCCAAGAATACATACTGGTATCGGAACTTCAGAATCCCACATCAAACATAAGTTTAAAAGCACCCAAGAAGATATTATTGAAAGAGCGGTAGCCGCAGTCAAGTTCGCTAAGAGCTTTGTTGAAGACGTTGAGTTTTTTGCTGAGGATGCCGGCCGCACCGATAACGAATATCTGGCAAGGGTCTGTGAAGCGGTAATCAAGGCGGGGGCAACGGTTTTGAACATCCCTGATACCACAGGGTATTGCCTGCCAGAAGAGTACGGCGCCAAAATGAAGTATTTGAAAGAAAATGTAACCGGAATTGATAAAGCCATTCTTTCTTGTCATTGTCACAACGATTTAGGATTGGCAACGGCCAATTCAATTGCTGGTGTCATCAATGGTGCAAGGCAGATTGAATGCACCATTAACGGTATCGGCGAGCGTGCGGGCAATACTTCACTCGAAGAGGTAGTAATGATCATGCGCCAACACCCTTATTTAAATTTAGATACTGATATCAATAGTAAGTTATTGTACGATACCAGTCTTATGGTCTCTGATAAAATGGGAATGGCCGTTCAACCCAATAAAGCAATTGTCGGTTCCAATGCATTTGCGCACAGCTCAGGTATTCACCAAGATGGTGTCATCAAAAATAGAGAGACCTACGAAATTATTGACCCTGCAGAAGTCGGTGTTAGCGAATCTTCAATTGTTTTGACAGCACGTAGTGGCCGTGCGGCCTTGGCCTATCGCGCAAAAAATGTGGGCTATGAATTGACAAAAGTACAATTGGACGCCGTTTATGAGAACTTTTTGCGTTTCGCAGATCAAAAGAAAGAAATTGTTGATCAAGACATCCATCAGATTGTGGAAACCAGCAATGTTAACATCGAAAGTCTAGCTTAGGCTAAAATAGTTACATGGAGTTACGAATTGCACTTTTGCCCGGTGATGGTATAGGACCTGAAGTTTTAGAGCAGGCCATTAAATGCCTTAGGGCAATAGAAGAAACCTTTGGCCATCATTTTACCACAAAAGAAGGAGCGATTGGTACTATTGCCATCGATAAAACCGGAAATCCGTTACCTGAAGAAACCCTACAAATATGTCAAGAAGCCGATGCCGTGCTTTTCGGTGCTGTTGGTCACCCCAACTTTAACATTGACCCCAAAGCAAAAACCCGTCCTGAACAAGGCCTGTTGGCACTCCGCAAGGCACTTGGTCTTTATGCCAATATTAGACCCGTACAAGTGTTTTCATCTTTGGTAGACAATTCCCCATTAAAAAAAGAAATTGTTTCTGGTGTTGATTTTGTGATTTTCCGCGAATTAACGGGAGGTATCTACTTTGGTGAAAAGAAAATCAACGAAGAAGAAACCGTTGCCTCTGATTTATGTGAATACTCTGAATTTGAAATCAGTAGAATTGCCCATATGGCGTTTAAGGCAGCCAAAAATCGCAATAACAAGCTAACATTGGTTGACAAAGCCAATGTATTGGTGTCGTCTCGCCTTTGGCGCAGCGTAGTCTCTAAAATTGGTGAAAGCTATCCTGAAGTTACGTTAGAGTATTTATTCGTTGATAATGCTGCGATGCAATTGATCTTAAACCCAAAACAGTTTGATGTAATCTTGACCGAAAATATGTTCGGTGATATTCTTTCAGATGAAGCCAGTGTCATTGGAGGATCCATAGGGCTGTTGGCCTCAGCATCCATTGGAAACGATAACGCACTCTTTGAGCCTATTCACGGTTCATACCCTAAGGCAAAGGGTGAGAACATAGCCAATCCGATTGCGGCCATTTTATCTGCTGCTATGATGCTTGAACATTTTTCTTTGTACGAAGAAGCAATGGCCATGCGCGAAGCGGTTGATAAATCATTGAAAAAAGGTATTGTTACTCCTGATCTATACCCCGACACCAAATATGGTACTTCGCATGTTGGTGACTTTGTTGCCGATTATATTCTGGAATATGACGATGATGATTTCAAAATGAACGATGAGAATATCGGCTTGGGCAAATCGACCATTATTTGACCTTTTCAGACAAAAGCTCGTTTAAGGTTTCGCTAAACTCGATTTTGAACTCTTCATATTTTTCACCAGTTGCAGGACCGTTAAAGCCCGTATGTATTTTGCGTACTTCCCTATTTTTATCAATATAAATTGTTGTGGGATATGACAATACATGATTCAACATCGGTAGTTTTTCATTGGCTTTGGTTTTGTTTGAAGTACCGACCTGTGCAAGTAGTATAGGATACTCCACGCCCAACCTATCGGTCAATCGTTGTATCCCTTCAAAAGCTTTTTCTTCAGTTCTGGCATATTCAAATGCAAGGGCCACAACTTTCAGGTCTGGACTGGGGTTCTGTTTTAGATAGTCCACATAAAACTTGGTTTCATCTAAGCAATTGGGACACCATGTGCCCATAATTTGAACCAAAACGACTTTATCTTCAAAAGCTTCATCTTGCAAGTTAACGGTTTCTCCATTCACATCGGGAAAACTAAAATCGAATGCATCATACCCGTCCTTTAAATAGGTAAGCGTATTGGCATCAGGTAGCTCAAAAGCTTCGTTACGCCAGGCCCTAAAGCGTTCTACCGAGTGGTTTCCAGAGTAAAACACACCATTTAGGGTAGTATCGGTAACAGTGGCTGTAAATAGAAAAACATGCGCCCCGTCAAAAGTTGAAAGCTTTAACTGCTCACCATCGACCACACCTTCTAAATAGCGATAATCACCTGTTTTGGTTCTGAACGTACCTGTGACTTTGTTGTCATTTTGAATAAAAATACCTTTGGCCGCGTATAGACTATCTGTTCCGAAATTAAACTCAGTTTCCCAGATACCTGAAACATTTTCAATTGCTTCTGAGCCCACTGTAAATCGATTTCGTTCTTGGTACATAGCATTAAAAGGCACAATTCGACCAAGACTCTCTTTGATGAAACTTCCACTGATTTTGTCGGCAGTATAGGTTGCCGCAATATAGCCTTCGAAAACGGGCATTTTTATGATAATGGAATCTTGATCAGTGGTGATTTCATCAACATACACAGTTTCGTCGGCATTTTTGATCTTCATGACGTAGTTGCCCTCAGTTGATTTTGAAAGGGAAAAATTGAACGGCAGCTCTTCATCTTCTGAAACGGTCATCGTTGCCCACCATTCACCAATGTGTAGTAGCGTTTTTTCTTCTTCTCTGCATGAACCAACTAATAGTATTACCATTAAAATTAAGAGTCGCAAACGCATATTTCTTATTTTTTTCAAATATCTAAATTTTAAAATTAGTACCCAGCCGTCAAGATGCATCTTTACGCCTCATCAACATTGAATGTCATGTGCCAATGTTATATATTTGCTGACTTTAAAATTGGCCAATGAAAATTTCATACAACTGGTTGAAGCAATTTTTGCAGCTGGATTGGGAAGCGACCAAGACCGGGGAACTTTTGACCGACTTAGGTCTAGAAGTCGAGGGCATCGAACAGTTTGAATCTGTTAAAGGAGCACTTGAAGGTGTTGTTGTTGGCCATGTGTTGACCTGTACCAAACACCCGAATGCAGACAGGCTCAAACTTACGACCGTTGATGTCGGTTTAGAGGCTCCAGTACAAATCGTTTGTGGGGCACCCAATGTTGAAGCAGGTCAAAAAGTACCGGTAGCGACCATTGGTACAACATTATATGCGAAAGATGGGGAAGCCTGGCAAATAAAGAAAGGTAAAATTCGCGGCGAAGAGAGTCATGGAATGATTTGCGCCGAAGACGAACTGGGGCTCGGCGAAAATCATGACGGTATTATGGTACTTGATGCGTCTTTGATACCTGGTACCCTTTGCAGTAAGGTTTTTGAAATTGAAGTCGATCAAGTTTTTGAAATCGGACTCACCCCAAACCGCTCAGATGCCATGAGTCATTATGGTGTAGCCCGTGACCTAAAAGCCGGACTTGAACAGCAAGAGGTCTCACTAAAACTTATTACCCCATCTACCAGTAATTTTTCAGTGGACAACCGCTCTCTGAAAATTGATGTCAATGTAGAGAATAATAATTTGGCTCCACGATATTGTGGCGTTACCATTAGCAATTTATTGGTTCAAGAGTCACCAGATTGGCTTAAAACACGATTGAACGCCATTGGGTTGTCACCTATAAATAATGTCGTTGACATTACCAATTATGTGTTACATGAACTGGGACAGCCATTGCACGCTTTTGATGCCAATAAGATTAGGGGCAACAAAATTGAAGTGAAGACACTGGCCAAGGGAACAAAGTTTGTCACTTTGGACGATGTTGAACGAGAATTACATGAAGATGATCTAATGATCTGCGATGGCCAAAAACCCATGTGTATTGCAGGTGTTTTTGGCGGAATTCATTCAGGAGTCACCGAACAGACCACTTCAATATTTCTTGAAAGTGCATATTTTGATCCTATTTCTATCCGTAAAACGGCCAAACGACATGGCCTGAGCACAGATGCTTCTTTCCGATTTGAACGTGGTATTGATATCGACCTGACCGAATATGCCCTGAAACGCGCGGCACAATTGATCAAAGAGATTGCGGGGGGTGAGATTACATCAGATATAATAGACCTATATCCTAATAAAAAGGAAGACTTTCAAGTGTTCTTGACCTTTGCCAAAATCAACAAACTGATCGGTCAAGAGATTCCACACGACTCTATCAAGTCAATATTAGCCTCTTTAGAAATCAAATTGAACAATGTAACCGAAGCGGGCCTAGGACTTACCATACCTTCTTATCGCACTGATGTACAACGAGAGGTAGATGTCATCGAAGAAATTCTTCGTGTATATGGCTATAATAAAATACAGTTCAATGAAAAATTCACGGCATCGGTAGCCAGTACTTCAAAATTTGAAAGCCATAAACTGCAGAATATTGTTGGTGATTTATTGGCTTCACAAGGTTTTTTTGAAGTAATGACCAACAGTTTGGTCTCTGAAAGCCAAAACGAACTACTAGATACAACCGGACCTAAGGCCACGGTAAGCATGCTCAACCCCCTAAGCGCAGATTTATCGGTACTTAGAAATTCGATGTTGTTTTCTGGCCTAGAGACATTGTTGCACAACCAGAATAGAAAACAGCAAGACCTAAAACTGTTTGAATTTGGCAAAACCTATGGTAGCTCAGGGGAAAAGTTTATTGAGAATACCCATCTATCATTACTGCTGAACGGAAACCAGTCTGATAGCAATTGGTCGGTTGCTGCTAGACCCAGTGATTTTTTCTATCTAAAGGGAGTTTTACATACATCTTTGACGCGATTGGGCATTTCAAACTTGAAAGAGAAGCCATTATCACATATGTTATTTTCAGAAGGATTGGATCTTTACGCTGGTAAAAGGCACATAGGTCAATTCGGAGTGGTTAAAAAGTCACTTACGGACAAGTTTGGTATCAAATCGACCGTTTTTCATGCAGATTTAGACTGGGATGCCATTTGTGATATAGCAGCGACCAATAGTATTGTTTACAAAGAGGTTCCAAAATTCCCGGAAGTAAAACGTGACTTGGCATTGCTACTTGATGATAGTGTCTCATTCAAAGAAATATACGATCTGGCATACCAAGCAGAAAGAAATCTTTTGAAAACGGTTAGTTTATTTGATGTTTACAAAGGAGACAAATTACCAGCTGGAAAGAAGTCGTACGCCATTGGTTTTACCATTCAAGATGCATCAAAGACATTGACCGATAAACAAATCGAAAAGATAATGTCAAAACTTCAACATACTTACAAAAACAAGTTGGGAGCCGAACTACGATGAAGGTTTAGATTATTATAATCCTCTTGGCAATATGACACTGTCGATTTCGTGTATCACTCCATTGCTCTGTGTTACATCGGCAGTGGTAATTTTTGCGGCATGGCCAAAGGCATCGGTCAAAATAATATCGCTACCCTTTATAGTGGCACCTATCTTAGTTCCCTGAAGCGTGGTAAATGTAGCTCTTCCAGCACCTTGACATAGTGCTTTTAATATTTTTGAAGCCGAGATATTGCCAGCCACCAAATGGTACATCAAAAGTGATTTCAATCTGTGCTTATTTTCTTCTTCAAAAAGACTTTTCATCTCTTCTTTCGAAAAGCGGGCAAAAGCAGAGTCATCTGGTGCAAAAAAGGTAAAAGGTCCACTTTCACCCAATACGTCTTCCAAATCAGTTGCCTTCAATGCAGATACCAAAATTTTGTGGTTTTCTGACGCATCAGTGGTCTCCATGATATTTTTCTCATGCACTACAAACAATGGTGAAGATAAAATAGTAAGTTGTTTTGTTTGAGCTAGAACCAAAGAGGTAAACATAGTAATAGCGAGGACAAGGTAGGCTAAAGATGGGGGACGTTTCATGCTTTAATACTGCAATTCTAGTTTGTTGGGTTCAAATTTTTCTATTGTATTGTTTCGACAAACGGTCAAAATCATCGGTAAGATAACATAATCAAGTCAATAGCGGTACTATTGGGTATGCAGTTCATAGATTTTAACATATATTTAACAAATTCAAAAATTAAACAAAATTCCTTTCAGCTTTAGATTTGCTTAACTTTGAGAGAATTGCTAAAAAAAGAGAAAAAATGTTGCTACCCAAAACCAATATTGAGCGAGAACTCTTGCGGTTCAAATCAAAGGATGTTGACTCAAAAGATATCTTGAACGAAGTATATCAAATTATTGATAATGAGACACCTAAAGCTACGGTGATCAAAGAAAAATTACAAGGACACAAATCGGTATCCGAAAACAATTTTGAATTTGATTTACTTGAAACCGATAAAATCTTTCATATTGATCAAATCAAGAACATCTGTATTGATTTCAGACTTCGGTTTTTAGATTCACGCTATTTCAAAGGTCAAATTCCGAAAATCGCCCTTGACAAAATAGCAGACCTAGAAAAAACACATAAGACCGAACTAAAGGGATTCAAGATAATGGCGCCCTCCAAACTGTTCAAATTAGAGGACAAAGATGACCCTTTGTTGTTCGCGCCTATCGGAAACGGTTATTATTATCTAATTCACAAATGGGGCAATGATTTACATCCTCTGAGAAAGGCGTTGGTATGGCCTTTTAAAAATATGGTCAATTTGACCTTGGTCACCTTGGTAATCAGTTTTTTCGCCACCTCACTTGTACCAAGCGGCCTATTTTCAAAGTCAAATGCCAGCTCAGAGTTTTGGATTATCTATTTCTTTATGTTCAAATCCATCGCCGCGGTGGTTATTTTTTACGGATTTGCCCTCGGAAAGAACTTTAATCCCGCCATCTGGAACAGTAAGTATTTCAATGCCTAAACATTCAAGCTGGTACTGCATACATTTTTTCGCGCTGTGCCTTGATAGTCTTATCCGACATATACTCGTCAAAGGTCAGATAACGGTCTATGGTCCCTTTAGGGGTCAGTTCAATAATTCTGTTTGCTACGGTCTGAACAAACTCATGGTCATGGGTAGTCAATAAGATTGTACCCTTAAAATTCTTCAATGAGTTGTTGAAAGCAGTGATACTCTCTAAATCTAAATGGTTCGTAGGTTCATCCAATAGTAGGACGTTGGCTCTGAGCAGCATCATTCTGCTGAGCATACACCGCACTTTTTCACCACCCGAAAGCACGGTTGATTTTTTAAGTGCTTCTTCACCACTGAACAACATTTTGCCCAAAAAACCTCTTACATATACTTCTTCACGCTCTTCTTCGGTCTTGGTCCATTGGCGCAACCAATCTACCAAATTCAAGTTTTCATCAAAGTACTTTTCATTATCAACGGGCAGGTACGATTGTGTGGTCGTAACACCCCATTGAAAAGAACCGCTGGTGGCTTTCTTGTCTCCAGCAACTATCTCATAAAAGGCCGTTGAAGCTCTTGAGTCTTTTGAAATTATGGCAACTTTATCTCCTTTGGCAAGATTGATATTGACGTTTTCAAAAAGCAGATCACCATCATCAGAGGTCGCCGAAAGTTTTTCAACATTCAAGATTTGGTCGCCTGCGACACGTTCCCTATCAAATATAATAGCGGGGTATCTTCTGCTTGATGGTTTGATATCATCAATTTTAAGTTTGTCCAACATCTTCTTACGCGAAGTGGCCTGTTTACTTTTCGCCACATTGGCACTAAAGCGTTGAATGAACTCTTGTAATTCTTTTGCTTTTTCTTCTGCCTTTTTATTTTGCTGAGCGCGTTGGCGGGCGGCCAATTGGCTGCTCTCATACCAGAAGGTGTAATTACCTGAATAAAGATTGATCTTGCCGAAATCGATATCTGCAATATGGGTACAGACCGCATCTAAAAAGTGTCGGTCGTGTGAAACCACGATGACCGTATTTTCGTAATTCGCCAAAAAGTGCTCTAACCAATGTATCGTATCATAATCTAGATCGTTGGTGGGCTCATCCATTACCAATACATCCGGATTTCCAAAAAGTGCCTGTGCCAAAAGAACCCTGACCTTAAGTTTAGAGTCCATATCAGCCATGGTCGTGTAATGTAAATCTTCAGTGATTCCAAGATTTGATAAAAGTGCGGCCGCATCGCTGTCAGCATTCCAACCGTTCATCTCTTCAAACTGCACCTGTAATTCGCCAATTTTTTCTGCGTTCTCGTCAGTATAATCAGCGTAAAGTGCGTCAATCTGTTGCTTAATCTCAAAAAGTGGCTTATTTCCCATGACCACAGATTCTAAAACCGCATATTCGTCATAGGCGTTATGGCTTTGCTCGAGCACCGACATACGTTTTCCGGGCTCTAAGTGCACATGGCCCGATGTAGGGTCTTGTTTTTTAGAAAGTATCTTTAAAAAAGTAGATTTGCCCGCGCCATTGGCACCAATTATTCCGTAACAATTGCCATGTGTGAAGCTTACATTCACTTCATCAAACAAAACTCTTTTACCAAATTGAACGGATAAATTTGAAACTGAAAGCATTTTTAAATTGTATTTTTTGCAAAAATAACTAAAATTAACACCGTTCCCAACAGATAAATCACCTATCAAAACTATGGTTCTGGAGTTTAACAACATTTAACTAGCCCTTAACAGACAAGGTTTTAATCGATGCTTAGCTTTGTTGGACTAAAGTCATTTATGAAAAAAGTTTTACTGTTTTTATTGATTGGCTCAATACTAAGTTGTACTGAAAAGAACCCCTCGACGGATTCGGTCTTCTTTTCGGGCGAGATTGTCAATCCTACCAGTGATTTTGTGGTCTTGTTCAAAAACGATATTGCCGTTGACTCTGTCAAACTAGATCAAGACAACCATTTTAGTTTTGAGATTTCAAATATCGAAGAAGGACTGCACCACTTTTATCATGCCCCAGAGCAGCAGTATGTTTATTTTGAAAAAGGCGACAGTGTACTGATTCGGTTGAATACGGTAGCCTTTGATGAATCTTTGGTTTTTTCAGGATCAAATGAAGAAGTCAACAACTTCATGATTGACGTGTATTTGAACTATGAAGATGAAGAACGTCTGGTGAATTCATACTACAAATTAGCACCCGAAGACTTTGGCCACAAGATCGATTCTTTGCGAAACCAAAAACTGTCAGAACTTGAGAGTCTTGTTGTGGGTGAAGATCTATCTGAAAATGCTTTTGCCATGGCAAAAGCATCCATTGATTACAATAGCTTTCTTTATAAAGAAAAATATCCATTTTACCATAAAAAGAAAACAGGGGAAAACACTTTTCATAAGTTGGATGCAAATTTTTATGACCATAGAAAAGACTTGGATTTCAATAATAAGGACTTGGCTTTTTTTAAGCCTTATTACGATTTCATGATTCACCATTTCGGTAATTTATCGTACATGAAATGTGCAACCGACTGCGGCACCGAAAATCACTTGGCCAAGAAAAACCATTTACATTTGAACCGTCATAAAATGATTCTTATAGATAGTTTAGTGACAGAAAAAGATTTAAAAGACAATCTCTTTAGAAATGTGGCCATGGATTATCTTTTGAAAAAACATGAGGCCAATGCTGACTGCGATGCCTTTATTAAAAAGTTTGAATCATTTTCGACCAACGACCTGCACAAAGAAGAGATTACAAGACTGTACCACGGAATAAAAAATTTGCAGGCCAATAAAGAACTGCCCGATGTATTTGTTGAAGACTACATGGGCAATGAGGTTAGCCTAAAAGATATCGCCGATAATTCTAAAACAGTCTTCTATTTTTGGACTGCGAGTCAGAAAAGACATTTTAGAAATGTTTCAAAGCACGTGCAAAAACTTCAAATGAGTCATCCTGAATACACTTTTATCGGTGTTAACTTAAGAACGGGCAAAAATCAGTGGCAAACAATGGTTGAAGAAAGGCGTTTAGATACTTTAAGTCAATACCGCAGTACAGATTTTGAAAGAATTCAACACACCTTGATAATAGACGATTTGAACAAATGTGTCATTACAAAAGACACACTTATCGTTGATGCATTTGGTAATATCTACTATTCTTTTAAACCCAATAAAAAAGCCTTGGTTCTAAACTAGAGACCAAGACTTTCTACTATTGATATTTTTTTCTTAGGAATTCCCCTTTTTGTAATCCGCCAAGAACTTTGCCAGGCCAATATCTGTGAGTGGGTGTTTCAACAATCCATCAATTGATGATAGTGGGCCGGTCATAACATCAGCTCCAAGCTTTGCGCAGTCAATAACATGCATGGTGTGGCGTATTGAAGCCGCCAAAATTTGTGTGTCGAAGGCATAATTGTCATAAATCAGACGTATCTCAGCTATTAAGTTCAATCCATCGGTAGAGATATCATCTAAACGACCTAAGAATGGCGAAACATAGGTTGCGCCTGCTTTTGCTGCCAACAACGCCTGACCTGGTGAAAAAACCAAAGTACAGTTTGTTTTGATTCCTTTATCTGAGAAATATTTGAGCGCCTTGACACCATCTTTTATCATGGGTACCTTAACAACAATTTGATCGTGCAGTTTGGCAAGGGCCTCCCCTTCTTTGACCATTCCGTCAAAATCCGTTGATACCACTTCAGCAGAAACATCGCCATCAACAATGTCGCATATGTCAACGTAGTGCTTTAAAATATTGTCCTGCCCGGTGATGCCCTCTTTCGCCATCAAAGACGGGTTGGTAGTTACCCCATCTAGAACACCAAGGTCTTGTGCCTCTTTAATTTGTTCTAAATTGGCCGTATCGATAAAAAACTTCATAAATGCTTGATTTTTGTATTAGTAAGACGCTTGTAAAGCTACAATTTATAATGGTTTAATAGTAGCCTTTCGTATACTTTGTCAGGTAAAATACGCTTTAGAACCAATGAGAATTTTTGCATAAAGTCTCCTACTTTGTAATGTACTTTTGGATTTTTGGCATTGATGATGCGCAATACTTGTTTGGCTACTTCTATAGGGTCCCCGGCATTGTCAACATCTTCATTGATCATGTGCAGTGTTTTTTCATATTGGGTATATGGTGAATCAGCAGAAAAGGGAGCATGATACCTTCCAGACGCAATATTCGTGGCAAAATCTCCAGGTGCCAAAGATGTCATTTTGATATTGAACTCTTTTAACTCCATACGCAATGCTTCTGTGGCCAGTTCCAAAGCTCCCTTTGTGGCTGAATAAATACCTCGATACGGCAAGCCCATATATCCGGCAATAGATGTAATATTAATGATAAGACCCTGGTTCTGTGTCCGCATTTGTGGCACTACGGCATTGATCATTCGAAGGGGACCGTTAAAATTAATATCGAAAGCATTGTTGATTTCACTTATGGGGGTTTCTTCAATAGGTCCGGTGATACCAACGCCGGCATTGTTCAACAACACATCTATACGTCCGGTTTCTGAAACAATACGTGACACAGCACTGGTAATTGAATCTTCGTTGTTCACATTAAGCTGCAACAACGGAAACGCATTAAAATCTTGATATTTTGAAAGGTCCCTGGTGGTACCATAGACCTGGTGCCCCTTTTCTGTCAGGTATATGCCGGTAGCTTTGCCTATGCCAGAAGAACCTCCTGTGATCAGTACTACTTTTTTGTTCATGGCACAAAAGTATAAAATGAAGAAACAACACCCATTACGTTCACTTTTGGGCACAAAAAAAGGCAAGCTACCTACATCGCACCGCTACGACCACATACCCTTGCTGCGTTCCCACCCTGGGGGATTTTGCAGGAGCTGGTCGTGTAGGACTTGCCGACTGCAAATATACGATGTTTTAAATTTGTTGCAATCGCAATACATGCTTAATTTGGTCATTAGTTTCAAGACAAATTAATATGAACAAAATGAAGTTTTCTATACTGTTGATTGTGATGATTTTACTCGATGCCTGTGGCGGGGCAACCGAAGCTGATAAACTTTTTAAAATACAGTTGGAAGGAAAGAAAAAACAATTTCAACAGGGTCAATCGGTACGCGTGGCCGTACAGAATAAAAAGAACAAAACTATTGGTGCTATCACCTATGCCATCGATGGCACTGCCCTACCCCTAGAAAACAGCTCGGTCACTTTTGACATCGATAAACTTGGCAGCAAAAAATTGGTAGCTAAAATTCCCTATGATGGTAAGGTCGTAGAGATCTCGCAAGACATTAAAATATTGGCTAAAAATGCACCCAAAATCTATACCTACAAAATTTTGAACACTTACCCCCATGATACTTCCTCGTACACGCAGGGCCTTGAGTTTTATGATAATGTATTATATGAAAGTACGGGTAAGAAAGGTAAATCAAAGTTGCGGAAAATCAACTTTGAGACTGGTGAGGTCATGCAAGAAATTCAACTTGAAAACTCGGTTTTTGGAGAGGGGTTGACCATTCTTAACACTAAAATTTACCAACTTACATGGCAAAGCGGAATCGGTTACGTTTACAACTTGAGCAATTTAGAAAAACTTGATAGCTTCACCTACGGACAAAGTAAAGAAGGTTGGGGTCTCGCCAATGACGGTGAAAAAATATTCAAAAGTGACGGCACCGAGAAAATCTGGTATTTGGACCCAGAAACCTTGGCCGAAACCGGACATGTAGAAATTGTGACCAATAAATCAATATTCAACAAGGCAAACGAACTTGAATATGTTGACGGCAAACTATACGCCAATGTTTATGGTAAAGAGAGTATGATGATAATTGATGCCGCATCGGGCGCTATTGAGGGGGTCATCAATTTTGGTGGGTTAAAAAAAATGATAACTAAAGGTGCCGAGTGGGATGAGCAAAACTCTGTTTTGAACGGCGTTGCCTACCATCCAGAACGAAAGACCTTTTTTGTTACAGGGAAGAATTGGGACAAGCTTTTTGAGGTTGAAATTCTTAAGAAGCCTTAATGCAAGCGTATACGATCACCATCAAGGTACAAGCAGATGATATTGATGACTTGAACCATGTCAATAATGTGAGGTACATTGATTGGATCCAAAAAATTTCAAAAGAACATTGGCAGAACGTTGCTTCTGCACAAATGCAACAAGACTTTACTTGGGTGGTTCGCAAACATCAGGTGACCTATCATAGCGCAGCAAAGGTAAATGACAATATTCTGCTAAAAACAGCTATCATTGGCACAAAAGGGCCCATTTCAGTTAGAATGGTTGAAATGCGAAACAATAAAACCAATCAATTGTTGGTTACTTCAGAAACAGATTGGTGCTTATTGGACCCAAAGTCTATGCGCCCTATTCGTGTACCTGAGACCATAATTGAACTATTTAACTCAAATTGACAAGAATCTTTAAATACCTGTCCCTTTTTCTTTGGCTCGCCTTAATTGTGCTTGCCTCTTGCCGCAAAGATTTTGATTTTAAAACGTCTTCGGGGGAATTGTCTTTTTCAAAAGATACGGTATACCTAGATACTATTTTTACGAATATCGGTAGCAGCACCTATACCCTAAAAGTCTACAACAATGAAAATGAAGATATTGTAATTCCACGCGTTGGCTTGAAAAATGGGAACACCAGTGCGTATCGATTGAATGTCGATGGCCTTACCGGAAAAGAGTTCATCGATATTCCAATTTTGGCCAAGGACAGTATGTTCATTTTTATAGAGACCACTTTTGACATTGCTGCCCAGGGGGAGACGGAATTCTTACATACCGATGCCATTGAGTTCGAAAATACCGGGATGACCAAAACCGTAGAATTGGTCACCTTGGTTAAAGATGCGGTGTTTCTCTACCCACAAACCTTGGATTCAGGAATCAAAGAGAACCTTTTGCTAGGTTTAGATGAAGATGGCAATGAAATTCGTATCGAGGGCTTTTTTCTCGAAGATGACGAACTCGACTTCACTAATGAAAAACCGTATGTAGTTTATGGATATGCCGCCGTACCAGAAAACAGCACCCTCACCATGGCTTCGGGCACACGGGTGCATTTTCATAAAAATTCGGGGCTCTTGGTAACATCAGGTGCCCGTTTGGTCATACAAGGGGCGCTCAGTGAGGACTCAGAAATTTTGGAAAATGAAGTCATCTTAGAGGGCGACCGTCTAGAGCCCGATTTTGCCAATGTACCGGGGCAATGGGGCGCCATTTGGATCGCCAATGGCAGTAGCAACAATCAAATTGATCATTTGACCCTTAAAAATGCAACCATTGGCCTATTGGTTGAGGGCTCGGTAAATGCAGCAACCACATTGACCCTAAACAACAGTCAAATCTATAACAGCAGTAACACCAACTTGTGGGCAATTACAGCTGCCGTTACAAGTACAAATACTGTTTTTGGCAATGCCGGCTCAATATCGCTCTATTGTAATCTTGGTGGCACATATAGTTTTAAACATTGTACCGTAGCCAACTATTGGACCAATGGTTTTCGAAACTCCCCTGCCCTTTTCATAGATAATTTTATAGAAGACATTGATGGTAATCAACTAAGTGGTGATTTACAGAATGCCACATTTCAGAATTGTGTCATTGATGGTAACAGAAATATTGAGTTGTTGTTCGCCTCAAACGGCACAAATGATTTTGATTTCAACTTTGTAAACTGTGCCGTAAAATTTGATGATTTCAATCAGACCTTAGAGGGCGACCCGCTTTTTGATTTTACCAATGGCGCCAATTTTGAAAGTCCATTTTTAAACCTCGACACCCAATTTGCAGATGCACGAAACAATGATTTTCGACTGCTCGAAAATTCAGAAATTCGCGGATTGGGCAATCTGGATATTGCGATTGAGGTGCCCTTTGACGCCAAGGGAATGGACAGAACAGTAGTGCCCGACCTTGGTGCTTTTCAATTTGCACCTATCGAGTAATCAATACGTTAGCACTTTAAATTTGCGTAAAAACCATAGTTTTTTTGTGGTAAAAACGCAATCACTATTCAAATGCCCTTAGTAACTTGCCCTAATCTCTTTAAGGGTATGGACTACACCTATTTAATCATTGATGCTAATGCCACAACTAGCCTTCAGTTGCAGTCACAAATGCGCGAATTTCAAGATTTTAGTTGTGCCGGTACCGTTGCAAATACTGACAATGGCATCAACCATATTCTTAAGCTCTTACCCGATATTGTCATTGTAAATTTTAATGAGAGTGCTGATACCTACCTTAATATGGTATTGCAATTGCATCAATATTTAGACAAGCTTCCTATACTGATCGCTGCTTCAAAAACCAAAGACCGGGCCTATGATGCCATTAAAAATGGTTTTTTTGATTATTGGTTGTTGCCCTACGATGAATTTGACATTCGCAAAACAGTTTTAAAGCTTAGAAGACAAATACCCAAAGAGACCGTGCCCACCACCCTTTGTTTGCGCACCTATCGTGATTACCATTATATAGATACCAATGAAATCTTGTATTTAAAGGCCGACAATAACGCTACCGACTTTTTTATGCGAGATGGCTCTAAGATCAGTGCCTTTAAAACCTTAAAGACTTTTGAAGGTACTTTGCCCGAGAATTTTATTCGCGTACACCAGAGTTACATTCTCAATGTAAAGTACGTTACTCGAATAAATTACGGCAAGGGCACCTGCACCTTGCGAAATATTGAACACCAATTGCCATTTTCAAAGTCGTACAAAAAGCGTATTGATGCCTTAAAGAGCATTTTATCAAAAAATGCCATTGCCTCACCTAGGTAGTCAAATTCTTTCAGAAACTGTCATTTTACTAAAACTTCTCTTACAGATACGTACAAAAACCTATTAATACCATAGGCCTGACCCCCTGTCTTTACATTGCAGAAGAATAAAGAATCTGATTTAACTAACAAAACAAAAAAATGACTCCCATGAAAAAAGTATTGAGCATAGTAGCCCTCGCCGTAATGACCCTAGGTTTTTTCTCTTGTACAAATGATACTGCATCTGAAGATGAACTATATATCGAGGCCACCGATGGTGATGTTACACCAGATGGTAAAGACTAATACAATTTAAAACGTTTCAAACCCCAAGTGTTAACATTTGGGGTTTTTTTGTATCTTGTATGTAGGTAAAGCGTTACAAAATCGGGTAAATCTATATATGAGACTGAACACCTTATTAATCATTCTTTTAGTTGTCTCAAAATCTTTCGGAAAGGATTTTCTCTTTCAAAATAAACAAGAGAGCAATCAAACAGATAGTGTAGCAGTCTGGCTAAATGTAGCACAGAGCAAAGCAAATACTAGTTTAGAGAACAAGGACAGATTGCTAACGAAAGCTTTCAATGAAGCAAGAAATCATCAACCAGATTTATTATATAAAATTTCAGAAGCCGCTCTACGGACTGGCGATTCTTCCTTGTTTCGTAAATACAATCGTCAAGTAATTGCAGTATCCAAAAAACTAAAGGAATATAAATCACATGCATCCGCACACTGGGACCTAGCAATTTTTTTTAGGCGAACTATTCCAGATAGTGCCTTATACCATTATCAAGAGGCACAGAATGTTTTTACAAATATGGAGTTGGATTCAACCAACATCCACTATCCAGGTAATTTATTAGTAAGCATTGGCAACCTAAAAGATCAAGTAAAAGACTATGTAGGAGCGGAGAAAGACCACATTGAGGCTATTCAGTATTTTAATCAGATCGACAGAAAAGATAAACTTTACAGGGCCTACAACTCTTTGGCAATAGCTCAAAATGGGTTGAACAAGTTTAATAAAGCTATCGAGTATCATTTAAAAGCAAGGGAGTACATTAAGTTTGGAGACAAGGGCTCTCATTTTTATAACATATTATCAAATGAAAATAATATAGCATCGACCTATTTAAGGAAAGGCGATTTTAACAAGGCATTTGAGTTGTATGAAAGACTTGAGAAAAAAGACAGTTTACCTTTCAAAAGGCCCGCTGTTTATGCAAAAATTTTGGGCAGCAAAGCAGAGGCTGGCCTTAAAAGTGGGTTGCAAAATTTTGATTCCATTGAAGCGGCACTTTTTAAATCGAACCATATTTTAGATAGTATCAATGACCCATATGACAAGGCCCGTAACTATGAGTTTTATGCACAAGCTTTAGCTACGTTAAAAAAAGATACGGTCAGGGCCATTGAACAGGCACGTTGGGGTAAAGCGATCGCAGAACAGACCAATAACAACGATCGTTTATTAAGTACCTTAAAATTATTGACCACCCTTGACAAACAAAATAGTGCCGCTTACGCCAAAGACTATTTTGACCTAAACGAGACCTTGCAGCAAAAAGAGCGGGAGATTCAAGACAAGTTTGCCCGTATTCGTATGGAAACCGATGAAATTCTTGAAGAAAACGAAGAGCTCGCCCGGCAAAAGGCAATCTATGGCGGTATTGCCATTGCCCTATTGGTATTGGGTATTGCCCTGTTCACCATCATATCGCAGCGTATTAGCAACCAACGCTTAAAATTCAAACAAAAACAGCAAGAGAGCAATCAAGAAATCTACGACCTTATGCTCGACCAGCACGGTAAGATCGAGGAAGGCAAAAAGTCAGAGCAAAAACGCGTTTCAGAAGAACTGCACGATGGTGTTTTGGGGCAAATGCTGGGGTTACGGCTTATCTTAAGCGGACTGAACGAACGTACCGATGAGGGTGCCATGGAGCAACGGGGCGAAATGATAGAAAAACTACAAGAAGTAGAAGAAGAGATCCGAACCATTTCGCACGAGCTGAATGCCTCGGCCTATGAAAAGGTGTACAACTTCATCATCTCGATCCAAGAATTGGTAAAAACGGTAGCCAATGCCTCTAACATCAATATTGATTTCAAATACGAAAAAGACCATCCTTGGGACAGTTTACCTGGTGAAGTCAAGATCAATACCTATCGCATGGTACAAGAATGTCTGCAAAACTGCGTCAAACATGCCAGGTGCGAAAATATCGTTGTAAGTTTTGAATTCGCTAAAAAAACGTTAATTTTAAATGTAGTTGACGACGGAGTCGGATTTGACAGTTCAAAGGGAAAAAAGGGTATTGGGTTAAAGAATGTCATTTCACGTGTTAAAAAATTAAAGGGTACTTTAAAAATTGACAGTGAACCCAAAAGGGGCACTAATGTCCAAATTGCTTTTCCGCTCCATATGGAGACCGATGGTCATCTAAAAACCAATGTTTTGCGTAAAACTACACAAGAGGTTTAACTAAAAAAAAATGCATGAAAACACTACGAATATTAGCGGTCGATGACCATGAAATGACCATGCTAGGTTACAAATTCATTCTTGAACGCATTGTTTTTGATGATTACAATATCATCGTTGACACGGCGACTACCTTTGAAGGCGGTAAAGAAAAAATTGAAGAATCATTGCATTCGTTTAAATATGATATCATCTTTTTAGATGTTCAATTGTTTCCCCCAAACGAAGAACAACCTAAAAATGGTGAAGACCTTGGCATTCTCGCCCGACAATTGGTACCTGATACCAAAATTATTTTTATGTCATCATTCAGTGACAACTATAGGATCAACAGTATTCTAAAATCTGTAGATCCCGATGGTTATATGGTCAAAACCGATATTGACCCAAAATCATTGGAGCAGGCTGTAAAAACCGTTATCACCGAACCACCATATTATTCTTCAAAAACACTGGGGGCCATCAGAAAGAAAATGTCAAACGATATTACGCTTGATGAAAACGATAAAAAAATATTGTACCACTTATCCATTGGAACAAAGACCAAAGATTTAGAAAAGCACATTGAACTTTCATCTTCATCCATTGAGAATAGAAAAAGGCACTTAAAATCATTGTTCGGTACAGAGAAAGAAAACGATTTGGCGCTAATACTCGCCGCTAAAAACCGTGGTTTTATTTAAATTACAGCTCAAGGGTTTTTTTAGGCATTTCGAGCGAAATTTTGTTCCACTCAACTTCTTTAACAAAATTTTAACATAAAAATTGGGGTTTCACTGCGAAACCCCAATTCTTTTAAGGTTTTTACGCAGTCCGTGGTCAAAAATTCATTTTACCTTCGAATTAGATAGCTAAACAAAACTAACGATGTACGACAACAACGGCTTCAACCCACAAGACTTTGACAACGACAAAAACCTGCGGTCGTTCGTAGGTCTAAAACAGTTTAGAAAAACACTTGAGCGAGATTTTTTCGCAGATGCCAGGGTAAGAGTGACCAATCATCTAGCCAAAAATGCGGAGTTGGTCATTGAGCTTGATTGTAATTTTGGCCTCACTGAAAGTCTTTTTCATTTAAATAACGGCAACTGGGGCAGTTTCTATGCTTCTTGCCCAAAAGAAGACACCGCCAATCCGTTTCAAATTGCATTGTTTCAGTTATCAGAAGAGAATGATTGCCAATTTGATATTCATGAGTTGATCATTAACCTAAGGGATACTTCACTTGTCATCACTAAAATCTTTGATCAGAGCATACCTGATCAATTGGGCAATATTTTATCATCTATCAGTGAAAACTTTGTGCATTTCACCAAGGGGCTTACCGAAATGCCCTATGAAATCTTTGTTCCTGTATTTGAAGAGCAAAATGGTGCCTATCCAAAGAGCGGCCGAAGTACCAAAAAATCAAAAACCGATTATTTCGATTTTTGGGGTTTGTATTTTGAATCAAGTTGCGAAGGTGCCATTTACGACCTAAAGTCAAAAAGCGTAATCGACGAAAGCGACTTCTTCTTGCTGAACCAGTAATAATGGTGAAAGCAGTGCTTTTTATCCCTTAAAAAGAGGATGTGGACTCATCATGGCGTTCACTTTTGCCTTAACCCCATTGATTTTGGTTTCATCGTTGGGTGCATTGATGATTTCATCAATATAGCCCACAATGGTTTCCATATCTGCTTCTTTCAAACCACGTGTTGTAATTGCGGGTGTGCCAAAACGAATACCTGAGGTGATGAACGGAGACTGGTCATCAAAGGGTACCATATTCTTATTGGCCGTAATATCAGCGCTTTCAAGTGCTTTTTCTGCGTCTTTACCGGTAATGCTCTTGTTTCGCAGATCGATCAACATCATATGGTTATCGGTACCTCCTGAAATCACTTTATAATCCCTGTCCATAAAAGCCTTGGCCATAGCCTCAGCATTCTTTTTTACCTGAATCATATAATGCAAAAAATTATCTGACAGTGCTTCACCAAAGGCCACTGCCTTAGCTGCAATAATGTGCTCCAATGGACCACCTTGGTTTCCAGGAAAAACGGCCAGATCTAAAAGGCCTGACATTTTGCGAAGGTTGCCGTTCTTTAGACGGATACCAAAAGGATTCTCAAAATTATCGCCCATTAGAATTAAGCCACCCCTTGGTCCACGTAGCGTTTTGTGGGTAGTCGTAGTAACGATATGGCAATGCGGAATTGGATCGTTCAAAATTCCTTTGGCAATCAATCCGGAAGGATGTGATATATCGGCAAGCAAAAGAGCGCCCACACTATCAGCAATTTCACGAAAACGCTTAAAATCAATATCGCGAGAGTAGGCCGAGGCACCGGCAATGATCATTTTTGGCTTTTCTTTGGTGGCAATGGCTTGAATAGTATCGTAATTCAACATTCCGGTCTCCTCTTCTACCCCATAAAAAACAGGGTTATACAAGCGCCCTGAAAAATTAACCGGCGACCCATGCGTTAGATGCCCCCCATGCGACAAATCAAAACCTAGAATGGTATCCCCAGGCTGTAAACAGGCATGGTATACCGAAGCATTTGCTTGAGATCCTGAATGCGGCTGAACATTGGCGTACACCGCACCAAAAAGTTCTTTGGCCCTATCAATGGCCAATTGTTCAACTTCATCAACGACTTCGCATCCACCATAATAGCGCTTTCCAGGATATCCTTCAGCGTATTTGTTCGTCAAAACCGATCCAGCGGCCTCCATCACCTGCGGACTTGTAAAGTTTTCTGAGGCAATCAATTCAATACCTTGGGTTTGACGTTGCTTTTCCTTTTCTATAAGGTCAAAAATCTGGGTGTCTCTTTGCATGTTGTCGATTAAATTAAGTTTCAAAAATACAAATTGAAGAAGTTTTCAATTCAATATCCAAACTTTAATTCCATGAACTTATCAAACATACATTAACAATTTTGAAAAAAATAAAACTGCCCTACACCTATTATTTTAAAGGACTTATACTACAATTTGTCCTTTTTCGTTAAACAACAAGAGGATTTTGGCACGGCAATTGAAATCCTTTAACCGAACCATAAAAATCAATAGCCATGAAAAAACTTTTACTCTTAGGTACTTTTGCATTGCTTGCGGCTTGTAGCGGTGTCAAAAAAACGCAAGAAGCTTTGAACAGTGGTAACTATGTTACGGCTATGAACAAGGCAATAAAACAACTTGCCGACAACAAGACCAAAAAAGGCCATCAACAATATGTGCTCTTGTTAGAAGAGGCATTTGCCAAAAATGCACAACGGGAACAAGAAAGAATTTCTTTTTTGCAAAAAGATGGCAATCCCGCGAATCTTGAAGGTATCTATAACTCGTATTTGCAGTTAAAGCAGTTACAAGAGCGCATCAGTCCACTCTTGCCGCTTTCGGTCTATGACGAAAACAGAGCAGCTGAATTCAAGTTCAAGAACTATAATACTGAGATTGTTCAGACCAAAAATGAACTGTCGCAATACCTGTACGGTAACGCCACAAATTTATTGACCAATGCAGCCAACAAGTTCGATTACAGACAGGCCTACGATGAACTCAAATATTTAAATGAGATCAATCCCGGTTTTCAGAATACCGCCAGTAAAATGGAGGAAGCCTATCAAAAAGGCTTAGATTACGTTAAGGTTGAGCTTAAAAATGATACCCAGCAGATAATTCCTGAAAGACTTGAAGAAGAACTTTTAGATTTTAATACTTATGGCATCAACAATTTTTGGGCACAGTTTCATACACAACCTTTAAATGATATCAAGTACGATTATGCCATGTACCTTGACTTCAAAGAAATCAATATTTCTCCGGAGCAGGTGAATGAAACACAGGTAATCAAAGAAAAACTGATCAAAGATGGTTTTGAGTATGTTCTGGACAACAATGGCAATGTGGCCAAAGACAGCCTTGGCAACGATATCAAGGTCGATAAGTTCAAAAAGGTCAAGTGTGATTTTTATAGATTCACTCAGGTCAAAAGTGCACAGATTGGTGCAAAGGTCAGCTTTATGGACCTGCAGACCGGGCAGCAGGTGAATTCGTATCCGTTATCAAGCCAGTTCGTTTTTGAGCATATCTACGCAAACTACAGTGGCGATAGAAGGGCGCTGGACAACGATTTGGTCGCACTGTTAAATCTGGCGGCCGTGCCGTTTCCCACAAACGAACAAATGGTCTATGACGCCGGTGAAGACCTCAAGGCACGATTAAAAGATATTGTAAGGCGAAACAGTTTCAACTAGTAAATTATAGCCCCGATTTTCGGGGCTTTTTTTATACATATTGTTCGAGGCTCACCTCTGAAATTGCACCATGTGATGCGTGAAATACCGTAGTTCCATTTTTGATAACCAACAATTGTGGTGACTGGTGAATGACCTGAAACTTTACGGCCGTCTCATTTGATACGTCTCGATGCGCATGCAGGTCCAAAAAGTATAAATCCAACTGGTCGGCCTCTAAATTGTAGCCACTAGAGAACATGTTCAGCACCATTCTACTGATTCCGCAAGTTGTGGAATGTTTGAAAATGACCTGTGTCCTACCTTTTGATTCTTCTTGAATCTTATCAAGTTGTGCCAATGAGTGCAAGTTGATCCAAGGCACAGTCTTTTCTTCTTTTTCTGTATTGGAGCTGCCTCCAAAAAGTCCACCAAATAATCCCATAAAACAAATTTAAAGCTTCTGTCGTTAATACCGAAGATACTTACAGACTGACGAAATGTCTTGTGTTTTCGGGGTTTTAGCGACATTTTGACTGCTACACCATACTGGTAAGGTTATTGACCTGTTATTGAAAAACAATTGAAATGAATTTTAATAATTATACTATAAAGTCACAAGAGACCCTACAGCAAGCGCAACAGCTTGCACAAGAGTTGGGCCATCAACAGATAGAAAATGAACACTTGTACAAAGCGATAAATTTGGTCGATGAAAATGTGCTACCATTTATTTTAAAAAAGCTCAACGTCAATGTTGACCTACTGAACCAAGTAGTGGACAAAGAGCTTCAAAGCTTTTCTAAAGTCAGTGGGGCAGAGATCATGCTCTCAAGAGAAACTGGAAAAACACTCAATGAAGCAAGTATCATAGCCAAAAAAATGAGTGATGAGTACGTGTCCATAGAACATTTGCTGATTGCCATCTATAAATCTAAAAGCAAAATTGCCCAAATTCTGAAAGATAACGGTGTCAATGAAAAAGACCTACAGGCCGCAATTCAAGAATTGCGTAAAGGTGCAAACGTCACTTCACAGAGTGTAGAAGAAACCTATAACTCTTTAGAAAAGTATGCCAAAAACCTGAACCAGCTTGCAGATTCAGGCAAGTTGGACCCCGTTATTGGTAGGGATGAAGAAATACGCCGAATACTACAAATACTATCGCGGCGCACAAAGAACAACCCCATGCTGGTTGGTGAACCCGGTGTAGGTAAAACTGCTATAGCCGAGGGATTGGCTCACCGTATCGTTCAGGGCGATATACCTGAAAACCTAAAGGAAAAGACAATTTATTCTTTAGATATGGGAGCACTCATCGCCGGAGCCAAATACAAAGGGGAATTTGAAGAGCGCTTAAAAGCTGTAATTAAAGAGGTGACGTCTTCAGATGGTGATATTGTACTGTTCATTGATGAAATACACACACTTGTAGGTGCAGGTGGCGGTCAAGGTGCCATGGATGCCGCAAACATTCTAAAACCGGCATTGGCCCGTGGTGAGCTAAGAGCCATAGGTGCCACTACATTGGATGAGTATCAAAAATACTTTGAAAAAGATAAGGCCCTTGAACGTCGTTTTCAAAAAGTAATGGTAGATGAGCCCGATACTGAAAGTGCGATATCCATTTTAAGGGGGATCAAAGAAAAATACGAAGCGCACCACAAAGTACGCATCAAAGACGAAGCCGTCATCTCGGCCGTTGAACTCTCTCAGCGCTACATCACCAATCGATTTTTACCAGATAAGGCCATCGATCTAATTGATGAAGCTGCATCAAAACTACGGATGGAAATCAACTCCAAACCCGAAGAACTAGATATGCTTGATAGAAAGATCATGCAGCTCGAAATTGAAATAGAGGCGATAAAACGCGAAAACGACATTGCCAAGCTAAAAACTTTGAACTTAGACCTGGCCAATTTAAAAGAAGATCGCAACCATATTTTTGCCAAATGGGAGAGTGAAAAATCAGTGGTCGACAACATTCAAAAGACAAAACAGGATATTGAAAACTATAAGCTTGAAGCTGAACGGGCAGAACGCAACGGTGACTACGGAAAAGTGGCCGAGCTCCGCTATGGCAAAATAAAAGAAGCCCAAGAGTTATTAGAGAAGTTGAATCTTGATCTACAAGAACAGCAAAAATCAAGTACACTAATCAAAGAAGAAGTGACCAATGAAGATATTGCAGAGGTAGTCGCAAAATGGACGGGCATACCGGTGACCAAAATGTTGCAAAGTGAACGCGAGAAGCTCTTACAATTAGAAGATGTTCTTCACAAACGTGTTGTTGGTCAAGAAGAAGCAATTGAAGCTGTTTCAGATGCCATACGCCGCAGCAGAACAGGCCTGCAAGATGTTAAAAAACCTATCGGTTCATTTTTATTCTTGGGTACCACTGGGGTGGGTAAAACAGAACTTGCCAAAACGCTGGCCGCTTATCTATTTGACGATGAAAATGCCATGACCCGAATAGACATGAGTGAATATCAAGAACGCCATTCGGTGAGCAGATTGGTTGGGGCACCTCCAGGATATGTTGGATATGACGAAGGCGGACAATTGACGGAAGCCGTTCGAAGAAGACCCTATTCCGTGGTTTTGTTAGACGAAATCGAAAAAGCTCATCCAGATACTTTCAATATTTTGTTGCAAGTGTTGGACGAAGGACGTTTAACCGATAACAAAGGCCGTATCGCAGATTTCAAAAACTGTATCATTATTATGACCAGTAATATGGGCAGTCACATTATTCAAGAAAAATTTGAAGCGCACAATGATATTGATAGCGCTACCGAAGCAGCTAGAGTCGAGGTCTTGGGACTTTTACGGAAAACCATCAGACCCGAGTTCTTGAACAGAATTGATGACATCATTATGTTCACGCCACTTGACAGATCAAATATTCAACAGATAGTTCGCCTTCAGTTGGATCAATTGAAAAAAATGTTGGCAAAGCAGAACATTACGCTTGATGCTACTGAAGAAGCGATACAGTACTTGGGGAATAAGGGCTTTGATCCACAATATGGTGCACGGCCCATCAAACGGTTGATTCAGAAGCAAGTACTGAACAAACTATCAAAAGAACTATTGGCGGGCAAAGTCAAAAGTGATAGCATTATTCTACTGGATTCTTTTGATGACCAAATCGTATTTAGAAATCAAAACGAGCTGGTCAACTAAAAATCATGGACATCTTTTAATGGTAAAAGCATCCTGATAAAGCAGGGTGCTTTTTTCATATACCACACAGTATATATTTTTTCTATCTTAGCATAATCCCAATTGAACTAGAAAAAAAGACAGTTGACCATGACCACCAAAGCTGAGAGAACCACAAAATATATCATCGAGACTGTTGCTCCTATTTTCAACAAGCACGGTTACGTGGGCACTAGCATGAGCCATTTGACCGATGCTACCGGGCTCACAAAAGGGGCCATTTATGGTAATTTTGAAAACAAAGAAGCTTTGGCTTTGGCCGCTTTTGAATACAATAGAACGATTCTGTTGAATAAAATCGACGAGATTTTAGGGGTTAATGGCGGTGCAATGGATAAAATCGGCGCTTTGCTAAGTTTTTATCGACAGTACGATGTGTACACCCTAGAGATGGGCGGATGCCCTATTTTAAACATCGGTGTAGATGCACAGAACAACAATACATTGCTCGCCGCAGCAGCAAAAGAAACCATAAAAGATCTTGAAGGTAAAATTGCGTTGGTATTGGAAAACGGTATAAATACCCAAGAAATAAAACTACCTGTACCGCCTTTACAATTTGCCAAACAGCTCTACACCATATTACAGGGCGCCGTTGCCATGGGCACTATGACCAGAGACCGCAAGTACCTTATGAATACTATGGCTTATCTTCAACATTTGGTCAACAACGAGATTAAGAGTTAATTTACCTATTGGCCCCTCACCCTGAAAATCCATAGGGCATCGCTGTATTTTCCATTAAATTTACTATCCCTTGCAGCTCTTGCCGCTTCGATGGTGTTATACCTTTCCAAGTAAACGTAATTGTAGTTGTTCAAGCTTCGCAGAAAGGACTGTGGCCGTAAGCCTTTGGCACGAAGGGTTTTCATAAAGTTGTCCAAATACCGTTTGGTTCCGAAGACATTGGCAATCAGGTAGAATCCGGGTTCGAGACCGTCTTCGGTAACTACCTCCTGATATTTTTCCCCTGACTGTACCTGAACTTCGTCTTGTTGTAGTGCAACACGCTCTAAACTATCTAAGCGTGCCTGTTTTTGTTTGGCCACTAAAGCAGCGGTTTTGGCATTCGTTATTGAGTCTTGACGTCTTTTAGCAAGTTGATCCTCCTTAATTCTCTGTATCCTGGCAATAGAGTCTTGTCTAATTCTCAACAGTCTTTCAGCCTCTTCGACATTTTCACGTTTGCGCTTTTCTGCCAGTCGTCGCCTAGTTTCCCTTTTGTTGGCTACCTTTGAAATACTGTCCAATCGTGCTTGTTCTTTTTCAATTGCTAGTTTTGCTTCTCTAGCGGTATTTATTGAATCTTGACGTATTTGGGCCAATCGTTGTTGTTCCATCTGTTTATCTTCAAGTGCTTTAGTACTTTCCATTGTTTCAATCAGTTCTTCAGTTTTAGGTACAACATGCTGTTCTTCCATTTTTTCTTCAAAACTTTGTTTCCCAAACTGATATGAAGCCACCAATTCAAACGTAGGGTCTTCATTGCTGACTCCATCATCTAACCCGAACTCTACCAACGCACCGACTGATAATTTCTGTAAGATGGTCACTCCGGCCCCACCTGATATACCATAGAAGCTGTTGTACCCCCCCTGCACCCAAAAACTGGGATTTGCCAACAACGCATTAACACCAAATTGGGTATCCGCGTCAGGAATCGTTCGCACATATGCCATTGGCCGCAAATAACTCTCTTCTCCAAATAGATATAATGGAAAATCATTGCTTGCCATAGCAGAAAAAATGGTTTCTGAATTTTCACGATCACTATTTGAAAGGTTAAAACCCAATGCATTCTCTAAGGCGATGGCCAAATTAAAATGCTGTACCTGTAGTCTTGCGCTTGGCGTAAACTCTGCAATAAAATCAGTTTCATCTACCCCTAATGGTGGTACCATAGGACCTGTTACCAAGCTTTCATCAGCCAGTTTTTGTTGAAATAAAAAAGTATTCGCCCCAACTATCAAATTGGCTTGCTCACTTAATGTAAGTACATAGGCATAATTCAAAATACCACCCGAATTCACAAGCACCCCCGTGTTATTCTGAAAAAAACCAATTCCGCCCGATGATCTTTCATTCAATTGCTGTGTATAGTTCAGCAAAATTGAGGTCGGGTTTCCGTCTATGCTCTGCCATTGCCATCTTGACCACAACGATACCGAACGCGGCAAATTTCTATCAAATGAAAATGTGGGGTTGAATAAACTTGAATTGTACTGGGTAAGATTATGCTGTCTGAAATCGCTGGGCAGTTCAACTTCTTGGGCATTTGCACAAACACCAAATAATAGAACAATGAAGCCAACAATGGACCTGTACATAATTAAGTTTAAAAATTTAATATTATTTTTATCTCAAGTCAAACCAAGCGAAATGAATAACACTGCCTTGCCTAAAATTAGTTATCGAGTAAAAACTATCTTAATTACAGCTATCTGCGTGGGGTTCTTCAACTGTAATACTAAAGATAAAGAAATAAATAAAGAACCGATAATTTCTACTTTTTATTTAATTCGCCATGCTGAAAAGGACAGAACTGACAGTACCAATAGGGACCCCGAACTAATGCAAAAAGGGTTGGACAGGGCAATCAGGTGGGCCGAGGTATTTGACAACGTACCCCTAGACGCCATTTATTCAACGGATTACCAACGCACAAAAATGACCGCCGCGCCGACATCGGTCAAAAAAGACTTGACGACCCAGTTCTACGACCCGAGCAATATTGATGTCGACACTTTCAAAAGTGACCATGAAGGCATGAATGTACTGGTTGTTGGTCATAGCAACACAACCCCTGATTTTGTAAACAAGCTAATAGGCCAAGAAAAATACGATGCTATAGACGACGCAGACAACACTAGCCTCTTTATAGTAAAAATAGTGGACAGCGTTGCAACTGATATTCGCCTAAAAATATTGTAAAAATTATTCTACCTCAATCTGTTTGAGCTCTATCTTAGAAAGTAGATCAAGACCCTTGTTCAAAAACAGACTGTCCGTTTTCAGCACATTGTCATACGTTTTGATTTTAGGTCTATAGTTATTATAATCCACAAAACGTATTCCATTGACATAACGTTCGTTATAAGCTTCTCGAAAACGAATACCGCCACCGTTGACGTGGAATTCATAGGCTAAAAAATCAGGTTTAAAGGTCTTTTTATTGAACCAATACACGTATACATCATCAAAGTCTTCACCACCATTCGCTTCGCTGAACGTCACTTTGACCTTGTAATAGCTTTCGGTGCCAATTTCTACTTCACCCAACAATGATTTATGAACGGCAGGATCGTTTAGTCCCAGTGGTAATCGTACAAAATAATGAACAGAATTTACCGAATTGGCATATCGGTTCGCGACGGAATCAGGTAATGCAATTAAACTATCATTAAAGAAACGTTGAAAACCATTGTGGGTCTTGACATCCCTTATTTGCAAAGAATCTGTCAACGTTGTGCGCTTCAACACTTTTTTCCCATTATCAGGTTCTGAAGTATACTCCCTATCCCGAAAACTAAACCTAACTTGTTTTGAGGCAAATAACTTTCCGCCAGAATCAGCTATCGAATTATCTACAATCTCTTGAACAGAAAGTTGGGGCTCTGCCTGTTTACACCCTGCTAAAAAAGTAATGACCAAAACTAGTGATAGAATGCGCATCGTATACATTTTTATTGTTAATCGTAAAAGCACAAAAAACATTACAATTTGCGAATTAAACTTATTTTTGCCACAGATGCAGAAAAACATCAACATAAAAAACAAACGCGCAAAGTTCGACTATGAGATCTTGGATCGATATATGGCCGGGATTGTACTAGGAGGCACAGAGATTAAATCCATCAGGTTGGGTAAAGCCTCAGTATCACAGAGCTTTTGTGAATTCAATGAGAAAGGTGAACTTTTTGTCATCAATATGCAAATTGATGAATATAGCCATGGTGGTTATTACAATCACAGACCCAAGGCCGAAAGAAAACTGTTGTTGAACAAACGAGAATTGAATAAGCTCAGAAAGGAAGTAACTACCTCAGGTCTTACCATCATTCCGCTAAACTTGTTTATCAATGAAAAAGGATTGGCTAAAATCAACATTGGTCTGGCGAAAGGAAAAAAACTCTACGACAAACGGGAGACCATTAAAGATAGGGACAATAAAAGGGACCTTTCAAGAATCAAGAAGAGCTTCAATAACTAAATCTGAGAATAGATTTAACAATTGCACAACATTTTAAAGTCCTGAATTTTACTATCATTACGCTCGTTATCAAAACCTAAAATGACCAAACAAACCCTTTTATTGGGCCTTGCGATTGTATTCATACAATTTAGTGGGCTAGCACAAATAGTTGGCAAGGTTAGCAACATAAAAGGAGAGACCTTACCTTTTGTAAATATTTATTTTGAAGGAACCATTAATGGCACAACGACCAACGACAACGGAATCTATGAGCTAGAATGGAATACCACTGGCACGGCCACCATCGTTTTTAAGTTTTTAGGGTACCGGACCAAAAAAGAGACATTGAATATTGATGTACTGCCCTACACTCTAAATATTGTTTTAGAAGAAGAAACTTTACAGCTCAATGAAGTTACCGTTGCAGCTGGAGAAAACCCTGCAAACCGCGTCATCAGAAATGCAATAGCGCAACGAAAAAAGTTTAAAGAAAAATTAGAGACCTATACAGCTGATTTCTATTCAAAAGGATTGATACGTATCAAAGATGCGCCTAAAAAAATACTAGGACAAGACCTCGGGGATTTTGGCGGTGGATTGGATTCAACCCGTTCAGGAATCATCTATTTATCAGAAACCATCTCTAAAATAGCCAAACAAAAAAGGGAGTTCAAAGAAAAGATAGTCGCCTCAAAAGTCAGTGGTGATGACAACGGATTTAGTTTCAACAATGCCTCAGATGTAAATTTTTCGTTCTATCACAACACGGTTGAGTTTGGCAACCTGCTCATCTCACCTATTGCAGACAATGCTTTTAATTACTATCGGTATCGATTGATAGGCACGTTTTATGATGACAACAAAAACCTCATCAATCAGATACAGGTGATACCCAAAAGACCAAAGGACCGTGTTTTTACTGGCACCATTTATATCGTAGAAGATAAATGGGCCATTTACGCCGTAGACCTTAGTGTGACTGGGCAACAAACCCAAATCGTGCCAGTAGACACTATCTTTTTGAAACAAGATTTTATTTACTCAGACAAGAGCAGTACTTGGCTCAAGGTATTGCAGAGTATTGATTTTCAATATGGTATTCTAGGGTTTAAAGGTGATGGCCGATTCACTGCAGGGTATAAAAACTATGAATTACGACCACGGTTTGAAAAGAAAGCTTTTACCAATGAGGTACTATCTTTTGAAGAAAACGCGAATAAAAAAGATTCCATTTTCTGGAATCAAATCAGGCCAGTTCCCCTCACCGTTGAGGAGACCACCGATTACCAGACCAAAGATAGTCTGCAGATCATTCGCAAATCGCAAAAGTACCTAGACTCTGTCGACGCTGTGGGCAATAAGTTTACCCTGGGTTCTTTGTTATTCGGGTACACCTACAGCAATACTTTTAAAGACAAATATTACACGGTCACAACGCCCGTTGCGAATGCCAATTTCAATACTGTACAAGGGTGGCATGGCGGATTTTCGTTTGACTATCTCAAACGCGACGAAAAAAAAGGAACACGCTTCAATATGAATACGGGCTTTGATTATGGAATCTCGGATAAACGTTTCAGGCCTACTGCTTCAATAGCCTATCGTTTCAATAATTTTTCAAGACCTTATCTACGTCTAAGGGGAGGTAGTGAGGCCGTACAGTTCAATAGTAACAATCCAATAACCCCTTTCGGCAATACCTTTGTATCCCTATTTTTTGAAGATAACTATGCCAAGTTCTATGAACGTAATTTTTCAGAACTCTTTTATTCACAAGAGCTTACCAACGGTATCTATGCGTACCTGAATTTTGGCTATGAAGACCGAGAACCACTTTTTAATACCACAGGTTACGTATTGATCGGAGACGATAACAGCGATTATACCTCAAACAATCCATTGGCGCCAGGCGATTTTACTACCGCGGCTTTTGAGCCACATGACATTTTTAAATTTATGGTAAATACCAGAATACGCTTTGGCCAAAAGTATTTGAGCTACCCTGATGGTAAGTTCAGTTTTTCAGAAGACAGATTTCCCACACTTCTTTTAGGGTATGAAAAAGGATTCGCCAGTAACAACCCTGAAAACAATTTTGACCAGCTCAAAATTCGTTTGTACCAAGATTTTGATATTGGGAACAAAGGTAAGTTCGGGTATAACTTCAGAGCCGGTACTTTTTTGAACGCAGATGATATCTCGTTTGTTGATTACCAACATTTCAACGGAAATCGAACACGGGTTACAAGAGGTAATTATTTAAATTCTTTTTTACTGCTTCCATATTACGATTTAAGTACCAATCAAGATTATTTTGAAGCCCATCTGCAGCATAACTTTAAAGGTTATATTATGCAGAAGATTCCGCTATTGAACAAGCTCAACGCCCATTTGATCATCAACGGTAATGCGCTTGCTACCACTAATAATACGCCCTATTACGAATTTGGTGTGGCCTTGGGCAATTTAGGCTGGAAAAAATTCAGGTTTCTACGTTTTGGCTATGTCAGAAGTTATTATAACGGTGTTGCAGAAGAAGGAATAAATTTTGGATTGCAGTTCTAGTTCTTATTTTCCAACAAAGGCACAAACCTAAAATTACCAAGTTCTTTCTTTTCGAACTTTTGCTCTGATTGCCTCACATAAAGTGTCATCACCTGTTCTTCGACTCCTACCGGTATTACCAGTCGTCCACCGATAGCCAATTGTGACAACAAAGCTTTGGGTACCTCAGGTGCGCCGGCCGTTACAATGATGCCGTCAAAAGGAGCCTCTTCTGGCAATCCTTTATAGCCATCACCAAAAATCACCTTTTTTGGTCGATAACCCATTTTACTGAAAAACAGTTTGGTCTTCTTAAAAAGTTCTTGTTGGCGCTCAATGGTATATACTTTGGCCTTTAAATGTAAAAGCACAGCGGTTTGATATCCGCTGCCCGTACCGATCTCTAAAACTTTTTTACCAGGTTTTAGTTTTAATAATTCCGTCTGAAAAGCCACGGTATATGGTTGAGAAATAGTTTGGTCTGCTCCTATGGGAAATGCCTTGTCTTGATAGGCATGTGCCTCAAAACCACTATCTAAAAACAAGTGACGGGGTATTGTTTGTATCGCATTCAGAACATTTTTGTCAGCAATGCCCTTTTCGGCAACTATCGCTGCAAGCTTATTTCGAAGCCCTCTATGTTTAAGTGTATCTCGCATGTGTTGGTTTGGACCACTAAATTAAAAAGTTCTTGCCGAACTTTGACATCGGTAGAGACAGATTATTGTGTTATCCGTATTTTTGAAAAAACAATGGTTACTATGCTAAAAGTAGGGGTTTTGGGTGCCGGTCACTTAGGTAAAATACATCTAAGGTTATTGCAACAATCTGAAAAATATCAACTTATAGGATTTTATGATGCAGATGAAATCAATGCAAAAAAAGTAGTTGACGAGTTCGGGTATACCTACTTTGACAATATCAACAAACTTATTGAGGCTGTTGATGTCGTTGATATTGTTACCCCTACCCTTTCACATTTTGATTGTGCCAAAAAGGCAATGCAGCTCGGGCGTCATGTTTTTATTGAAAAACCCATTACCAATACGCTTGAAGAGGCTGAAAGCCTTGTCGCCTTTGAAAATGAGTACGGTGTTAAAGGTCAAGTAGGCCATGTAGAACGTTTTAATCCTGCATTTATCGCTGTAAAAGACAAAATTGAGAACCCGATGTTCATTGAAACACACCGGCTGGCAGAATTCAACCCTAGGGGAACAGATGTGCCAGTTGTTCTCGATTTGATGATCCATGACATCGACGCTATCTTAAGTGTTGTCAATTCTGAAGTCAAACAAATCAATGCCAGTGGGGTATCTGTTATCAGTAACTCACCTGATATAGCAAATGCCAGAATCGAGTTTCAAAATGGCTGTGTAGCCAATTTGACTGCGAGCAGAATCTCATTGAAAAACATGCGCAAATCTCGATTCTTTCAAAAGGATGCATACATCTCGGTAGATTTTTTAGAGAAAAAAGTCGAGGTTGTGAAGATGAAAGATGCCCCTGAAAAGGCTGGGGATTTTGATATGATCTTGCAAAATGCAGAAGGTGTCAAAAAGCAGATTTATTTTGAGAATCCAGATATTGAAACCAACAATGCTATTTTAGATGAACTGGAAACCTTTGCAGATGCCATCAACGATAATACGGAGCCCATTGTTTCTTTAAAGCAGGGAACAGCAGCGCTTAGGGTTGCATTACAGGTCATTAAAGCGTTCAAAAACTAAATCAAATCATATAAAAGAAAAGTACATATGCAGCACATTGCAGTAATAGGCGCAGGAACCATGGGCAATGGTATCGCCCACGTCTTTGCCCAAAATGGTTTTCAGGTAAACTTAATCGATATTTCTCAAAGTTCACTGGATAAAGGCTTGGCCACGATTACCAAGAATTTGGACCGTATGCTGGCAAAAGAACGTATTACCGAAACAGAAAAGACCAGTACACTTGGTAACATCAAAACATTCACCAAATTGCAAGAAGGTGTTTCAAATATGGATTTGGTGGTTGAGGCGGCAACAGAACATCTGGATATCAAACTGAAAATATTTGAAGACCTAGATTCATTATGCGATGCTAAAACCATATTGGCGACCAATACTTCATCTATCTCTATTACGCAAATAGGTGCAGTGACCCAAAGACCAGAAAAGGTAATCGGCATGCACTTTATGAATCCGGTGCCAATCATGAAATTGGTCGAGATCATTAGAGGTTACAGCACTTCTGATGAAGTGACTGCCACTATAATGGATTTATCAAAAAAGCTGGGCAAGACCCCAACCGAAGTGAATGACTACCCAGGTTTTGTTGCCAACCGTATTTTAATGCCCATGTTAAACGAAGCAATCGAAACACTTTACAATGGTGTTGCCGGAGTTGAAGAAATTGACACGGTCATGAAATTGGGTATGGCCCATCCTATGGGACCTTTACAACTGGCCGATTTTATTGGTCTAGATGTGTGCCTTTCAATACTTCACGTAATGTACGATGGATTTAAAAATTCAAAGTATGCTCCTTGCCCGCTATTGGTCAACATGGTAATGGCCGGTAAGTTGGGCGTGAAATCAGGTGAGGGTTTTTATGACTATTCTGAATCTAGAAAGGCGGAAAAAGTTGCCAATCAATTTAAGCGTTAATGGCCATAATCAAACCTTTTAGAGCCATAAGACCCACTAAGGACAAGGTTGCTTTTGTTGCTTCTAAGTCTTATGAAGAATACGATATCGAAGAATTAAATGCCATTCTCGCGTTTAATCCGTTTTCATTTCTTCATATCATCAATCCTGGGTTTAAGTTCCATAAGACCATCTCTGGCAAAGAGCGCTTTAAATTGGTTCATAATCGGTATTTGGAGTTTTTAGAGGATACTATTTTTCAACAAGATGAAAAGCCAAGTTTTTACTTGTACCAAATCGAAAAGAACACTTATAGGACCTTGGGCTTTTTTTGTGCAACCAGTATTGCGGATTACAAAAATGATGTCATTAAAAAACATGAGGACACCCTAGAAAAACGGGAACTTTTGTTTGCCGATTATTTGAATACTGTAGGGTTCAATGCAGAACCGGTTTTAATGACCTACGAAGACACACCCGAAATAAAGCAAATTTTAGAAGAACAGATTGTACACGCACCTGACTTCGATTTCACTACAACAGATCGCATTCGACATCGTGTTTGGCATGTTGACAATGATAAAACCATCAAAGCGTTACAACAGCACTTTGAGCAGGTAAGTGCACTATATATAGCCGATGGTCATCATCGCAGTGCATCTTCATGCCTGTTGGCCGATACCCTAAAAACTAAAAAAGAAGGTTGTACAGGTGAAGAACCCTATAATTATTTTATGTCATATCTGATTCCTGAATCGGAAATCAAAATCTATGAGTTCAACCGTATGGTCAAAGATCTGAACGGCCTATCTACAGAAGAGTTTTTGATTGCCTTGGATACCTATTATCGTATTGAAGAAAGGGATGATGATATCTATAAACCAACTAAAAAGCACCATTTCAGTATGTATTTAGATGGGGTATTCTATTCGCTCTACCTTAGAAAAACGGTCTATGAATTTACCGATGCCCTAAGTGCCTTGGACACCCAAATTTTGTTCAAGACCATACTAGAACCCATATTGGGCATTCAAGACCTGCGAAGTGACAAACGTATCGCCTATGGTTACGGAAAATACAATCTCATGAAAATGAAAGATAGTATTGACAAAGGTGATTTTAAAGTTGGCTTTAGTCTTGTGCCCATCACTGTTGATGAGATAAAAGCCATTGCAGACGCAGGTTTGGTAATGCCGCCAAAAAGTACGTATATCGAACCCAAATTGCGCAGTGGTCTTACCATTTATGAATTATAATGCAAGAAGTATGTCAATTGCCGAAAATCTAAAAAAAGTTACCGCCATGCTTCCTGAAGCGGTAACCTTGGTTGCTGTATCAAAAACAAAGCCCAATAGTGATTTATTGGAGGCATATGGCGCCGGACAGCGAGTGTTCGGAGAGAATAAAGTTCAGGAGATGACGCAAAAATGGGAAACGCTTCCAAAGGATATTCAATGGCACATGATTGGGCATGTACAGCGCAACAAAGTGAAGTACATGGCACCCTATGTTCACTTGGTGCACGGGGTAGATAGTTTTCGCCTGCTGAAAGAAATTAACAAACAGGCTCAAAAGCATGATCGGGTAATCCCTTGTTTACTTCAAATGCACATTGCCGAAGAAGAAACCAAATTTGGACTCGATAAAAATGAACTTGAAGAAATCATCTTTTCAGAAGAATTTCAAACCCTAAAAAACATTCGCATAGATGGATTAATGGGCATGGCCACCTTTACTGACAATGTTAACCAAATAAGAAAGGAGTTTCAATCGCTTCAAAGAATTTTTCACGCTTTAAAAAAGACATTACCTGAATTAAGTATTTTATCCATGGGCATGAGCGGTGACTATCAAATTGCCATTGAAGAAGGCAGTACCATGGTGCGTATCGGAAGTAGTATCTTTGGAGCGCGAAACTATTCATAATATCCTAAAAAGGGCATGTACGCAATCTTAGACATTGAAAGTACTGGTGGTAAGTACAATGAAGAAGGCATTATGGAAATTGCCGTATACCGTTTTGATGGCCATGGAGTGGTCGATAAGTTCATGGGGCTCATAAATCCTGAGCGTGACATTCAACCTTTCGTCGTAAAGCTCACGGGCATTAATAACAATATGCTACGCTCTGCGCCAAAATTTCATGAGGTAGCCAAAAGGATTATTGAAATTACTGAAGGCGCAGTTTTGGTAGCACACAATGCACAATTTGATTATCGCATTCTTAGAACGGAATTTAGAAGGTTGGGCTACGACTTTCAAAGGAAAACACTTTGTACGGTCGACCTATCAAAACAACTTATTCCTGATGCAGAATCTCACAGTTTGGGCAAGCTGGTGCGCTCTCTGGGTATTCCTGTCAGTGATAGGCATCGTGCCAATGGGGACGCGTTGGCAACTTTAAAATTGTTTAAACTGCTATTGGCCAAAGACGCTGACAAATCAATTGTCAGGTCCATTATTAAAGAAGAAAGTCTAGGTGAACTATCACCAACACAATTGGACATTGTGGAGAATTTACCCTCAGAAACAGGCGTTTATTATATGCACAATAAAGATGGAGACATCATTTTTATCGGCGCTACCAAGAATATAAAAAAACGCGTAAACCAACATTTTACCAATGTTAGCGAGTTGGCGCGCAAGCTTCAGAAGGGGGCAAAAAAAGTATCTTATGAGAAAACGGGCAATGACCTCATTGCTCAATTAAAAGAGTATCATGAGATCAAAAAAAACAGACCACGACATAACAAAATGCCAAGGGGAAAGCTTTCATATGGCATTTATCTAAAAGGAGATACAGAAAGGCTGAACTTTGGTATTGAAAAGGCTAACGGACAGGTTAACCGACTGACCAGTTTTACCAATCTAAAGGCCTCAAAGTCATTTCTACATAAATTAAATGAAGAATTTGAGCTGAACAAGAAGTTGCAAAAAGAAGAAAGCTCTCAAAAAGTACAACAAGCATTTGAGAAATACAGTACTGACAAACGCAGTATATTACTTTTAGGCCAGGGCAGAGAATTGGGTGAACAAAGTGTGGTTTACATAAAAGAGGGTATCTTCAAGGGCATAGGCTTCGTTGAGCTGAACCATCAAATCAATAATATTCATATCTTAGAAAACCTGATTGCGACCATTGACGGAGATAAAAATTCAACTTTAATCATAGAATCATATCTGCGCAAGAAAAATCGAATCAAGATACTTGAGCTGAATACGACCAATTGAAACAAGAAGAAATCCATACGGGATGGCAACATCGACTTCATGAAGTTATTTATGAAGCCGACACCCCCTTAGGTAAACTTTTTGACATTGTACTTGTAGTCCTGATCGTATTGAGCGTTATATTGGTAATGCTTGAAAGCATAAATGAGGTAGACGAGATTTACCATCAACCCCTGCTCTATCTTGAATGGGTTGTCACTATTTTTTTTACCATAGAGTATTTTGGTAGAATCATCAGCATAAAAAAACCATTCAAGTATATTTTTAGTTTTTATGGAATAATTGATCTTCTTTCAACGATTCCGCTCTATCTGTCATATCTCGTAGCGGGATCTCAAGTATTATTGGCGGTGCGGGCATTTAGGTTACTACGAATTTTTAGAATACTAAAATTAGTCAAGTTTTTGGGCGAAGCTTCACAATTAAGTGCCGCCCTTAAGGCGAGTCGGGCTAAAATCGCTGTTTTTATTTATGTGGTCCTCATCTTATCTGTGATCATGGGTACGCTGATGTACCTTATTGAAAGTGATGAAGCCGGGTTTACCAGTATTCCAAGAAGTATTTACTGGACCATTGTGACACTTACGACCGTTGGTTACGGTGATATTGCACCGCAGACCAATCTCGGGCAGTTTATGGCCACTGTCATTATGATTTTGGGTTACGGTATTATTGCCGTACCTACTGGCATTGTAACCGTTGAATTTTCAAGACACGGCAAGCAAAATGTCAAAAAACAGAATGTTGTGCATACCAATACACAAGTGTGTCCAAGCTGTGCATGTGAGAACCATAGAGACGGAGCCAAATACTGTTACGATTGTGGTGAATTATTATGATGGACAAAACATTGATTGCTATAATAGGTCCTACGGCCATTGGTAAAACTACGCTGGCCATTAAAATAGCATCTCATTTTAAGACCGAAGTTCTTTCTGCTGACTCTAGACAGTTTTACAAGGAAATGCAGATTGGAACAGCGGTTCCGACCACCGAAGAGTTAAATGCCATACCACACCATTTTATACAGCATAAGAGTATTTTTGAACCTTATTCAGTAGGAGATTTTGAACGAGATGCCTTAACAAAACTTGACGCTCTTTTTAAAACACGGCAGACTGTTGTAATGGTTGGTGGTAGCGGAATGTATGTTGATGCTGTCGTAAATGGTCTTGATAATTTTCCGGAGGTTGACCAAACCATAAGAGAAAAACTAATTCATGAAAAAGAAACATTTGGTCTGGAACATTTGCAAAATCAATTATTGCTTGCGGACCCTGTACACTACCAAAGAGTTGACCTGTCAAATCCGCACCGGGTCATTCGGGCTTTAGAAATTTGTTTGGGTACAGGAAAGCCATATTCTTCATTTTTAGCAAAAAACAGGGTAAAACGACCTTTTAAAACCATTTATATTGGCCTGAGCGCAGAAAGACCCATCATCTATGAACGAATCAACATCAGGGTTGACAATATGATGACTGCGGGACTTCTTAAGGAAGCGGAACAATTGCTGCCCCATAAAGAACTGAACGCCCTTCAAACGGTCGGTTATCGTGAGCTGTTTCAATTCATGGAAGGCGCTTGGAGCCTAGAAACCGCAATTGATGAAATCAAAAAGAATACACGACGGTTTGCCAAGCGGCAATTGACTTGGTATCGTAAGAATACAGCTGTAAAATGGTTCGGTTTTCAATCAGATATCCAGCCTATTTTAGATTATATCAAAGAAGAACTATAATTTGAGAGTTATGCAGAAGACCATTTTTTACATTATGGGGGTGTCGGGTACAGGAAAAACGACGATTGGTACGTTGCTTGCCAAGTATTATGGATTTGAGTTTCTTGATGGGGATGATTACCACCCAAAAGCCAATATTGATAAAATGAGCAAAGGGATTCCATTAAACGACGATGACCGCCAGGGATGGTTAGAAAGTCTAAATTCGGAAGCCATTAAACGACTGGACACTGGTGCAATAATCGCATGCTCCGCTTTAAAGGAAAAATATCGATCTACGTTACGAACTGCTATTGAAGATCAAGTGGTCTTTGTGTACCTGCATGGAACTTTTGACCAGGTTAAGGCACGCCTTGAAGCTAGGCAAGGACATTTTATGCCTTTGGATTTACTCAAATCACAATTTGAAGCCTTAGAAGAACCTTTAGATGCCATCAGAGTATCGATTATGACCGAACCAAAAACCATAATACGACAAATTATAGCTCAGGTATAGTTTTAACAGATAAATACTACATAACAAAAAACCGCTATAAGTGTGCACTCAAAGCGGTTTATGTAGTAAGGGAACTTTTCGTTCTATGTTGTTTCACCCTCGGCTTTAACGACCAGTCTAAAACCTTCTCCATGAATGTTCAGAATCTCTACTACATCATCACGCTTTAGGTATTTGCGCAATTTGGCAATATATACGTCCATACTTCGTGAGGTAAAATAGTTGTCATCTCTCCAGATTTTGGTCAAAGCAAGTTCGCGCGGCATTAAATCATTTTCATGCAATGCCAACAAACGCAATAGTTCATTTTCTTTCGGAGATAGTTTTATAGGCTCTTCTTCTTTGTACTTCAGAAAACGCAATTTAGAGTTCAAATGAAAATTACCTATAATGAATTCAAATTGTTTGCTATCTGCCAAAGTGTTCGAGGCTTTTCGTTGCATCAACGCTTTAAGTTTCATTAGAAGTACTTCTGAATCAAAAGGTTTGTTCAAGTAGTCATCAGCACCTGCTTTGTATCCTTTTAAAACATCTTCTTTCATGGTTTTGGCCGTTAAGAAAATAATCGGAACGTTCTCGTTCTTTTCCCTAATCTCTTTCGCAAGGGTGAAGCCATCTTTATAGGGCATCATCACGTCTAAAATACACACGTCATAATTATCCTTCTTGAACTTCTCAAAACCTTCCATTCCGTTTTTCGCGAGAACAACATCAAAGTCGTTCATCTGCAAATAATCCTTTAATACAATCCCAAAATTCGGGTCGTCTTCAACCAATAATATTTTCTTGTTTTCCGTCTCCATGTTTCTTTAAATTAAAGGCAGTTTAATGTAAAAAGTACTTCCTTTTCCTTTTTCACTTTCTACATAAACTTCACCTTGATGATCGTCTACTATTTTTTTGACATAAGCCAATCCCAGTCCATGCCCTTTGACATTATGTATATTTCCTGTATGTTCTCTATAGAACTTCTCAAATACTTTCTTCAGTACCGTCTTGCTCATACCGGCACCCTGATCTTGTACCTTGACAATGATATAATTTTTGGCAATTTCGGTGTACACATCAATTTTAGGTGCTTCAGGTGAATACTTTACAGCATTGTCCAATATATTCACAATGACATTAGTAAAGTGCATGTCATTGGCCAAAACATCTGAACGTTCAGCTCTTAAATTCGCATTGACATAACCCCCTCTGTCTTGAACAATCAATTCAACATGCGTGATCGCATCGGTGATAATGTCGTGTATATCTACCCTATCCTTACTGATATCCAATTGGTTTTTTTCCAACTTTGATATGCGCAGTACATTTTCTACCTGGGCGTGCATGCGTTTGTTTTCATCCCTGATCATCTTCAAATAACGCAATACCTTTTCTTTATCTTCAATCGATTTCGGATTTCGAATCGCCTCAACCGCCAAATTAATGGTCGCAATAGGCGTTTTGAACTCATGGGTCATATTGTTGATAAAGTCAGACTTAATCTCCGATATCTGTTTTTGCTGTATCAATTGGTAAATGGCACTTGAATAGGCCACTACAATGACCAAGGTGAAAAGCAATGATAAAATTGCCATGGTCATGATACTGCCCAATAAGAATTTTTTCTTCTTCGGAAAAGAAACCAGTAAAGAAAAATTGTGATTGCCCTCACTATCCCTGAAAATGGGCGTCTCATAGATAGAGGTGTTCGAAAATTTGAACTTTCTCGATTTCACTTTGGTCGGAAAACCTTGGCTATAAACACCGTATTCATAATCAATGTTTATACCTCTATTTTGAAGTTCAGTGCTTAACAACAATTCTATTTCTTGTCTTGAAATTCGCTCATGAATGGGCTTTCTGCTGGCCATTTCACGAAACAAATCATCGTACTGCGCTTTTTCAATTGATGTAAGCCCGCCTATTTTCTCAATTTTCTGAATGGGCGTTAGCGCATACTGCTTCCCGTCCAATCCAAAATCTTCTTTTAGAATAGTCGTCGTCCGTTTACTGGTAAAATTCTTAAGTATGGTAGAATCATCACCATTTTCATTGTCAAAGAACATCGATGAAATTTGGCCGTAATCTTCCTCTAAGATTCCGTGTTCGTAAAACTTGATTTCATCGGAATTCAAATCACGGTCCACATAAAAAAGTCTGCTGAACTGCGAAGATTTCGGAGCACCTACACTGTCTATTAAGGCAGCTAGTTTATCAGAGTAATCATTTCGCTCCCTACTTTCGACCCTATCGGCCACTTTATCCAAAACATCTTCAACCGCATTTGAAAATTGCTCTTTCTTATCATCTACCGATTTCTGTATCCAATATACCTGAACCGATATAATACCGATAAGCGAGAGACTCATCAAAATGACCAGAAGTACAAACCGCTTCTTGTTCATTGAAGTAAAATTAGAAATTTAACATTCAGCCTATTGAGCGTTTAACCTAACCTTAACAAAAATGTTAAAAAATCAGCGAGGGTTCGTTTTGGCCAATAGTTCACTATGAATTTGGGAGACCTTTTTTTCAACCACGTCCAAATCAATGTTATTGATGACATAATCAGCTTTATCAACTTTTTCAATATCAGGTAATTGATTTGCAATTCTAGATAGTACAGTCTTTTTTTGAACCACATCTCTATCCATAACTCTTTGAATTCTAATATCTTGCGGAGCCGTCACCAGTATAGTGGCATCATATAGGGTTTGTGCATTGTTCTCAAATATAAGGGCCGTTTCTTGTATCACATAGGGATTATCTTGTTGCCTTGCCCAGTCTATAAAATGAGCTCTAACGGCCGGATGTACAATTGCATTTAATTTTTGAAGCATTTCTGTATCTTCAAAAACATACCGTGCAATGTACGTTCTGTTTAACTTTTCACCTGAATATGCTTCTGTTCCAAACAGTTCCATGACTGCTTCACGAACAGGTTTAGAGTCGACCATCAACTGTTTTGCAGCCGCATCAGAATCATAAACTGGCACCCCCAATCGTTGAAACATTTTGGCAACCGTACTTTTACCACTACCAATTCCACCGGTCAATCCTACAATCATAATTTTTGTAAAACGTATTCGACTTTTGTTTCCAACAATCGTACCGAATAGATATCTTTCGGCTTTTGTTGTACTTCAAGGTTCAATGATTTGCGGTCATTACTGATTTTTGAGCCATCAACAATAACGCTAAAGTCGTCAATATTGATATCTTTCAATGCCACGACACTGGCTTTGCATACTAAGGTGACCGTTTTTGAAAACAGCTGTATATTATACCCCTTAGGTTCATTCACGACCTTAATGGGCAAGCTGAATTCTTTTTCTGAAAAACGCTCGACCTCACCAGAAACAGTGACTACATTGGTCAGCATTTGACTGTGCTTAATAAACTCGGGCTGAATTAAATCAATGGTTTCCGAAAAGTCATCTGTGAGCTCATTTAGGGTAAGTGTTACCGTTTCAATACTATTGATCTGGTCCAACTCATTTGATGGACCTTTGATCATGGCAACTTTAGGATTTAAACTGAGTTTGCCCTTAAGGATGTGGTTGGGCGACAGATTTAAATTGATATTGCGTTTGATAGGTATCTCTTTAAGCACAACTTGGTATAGGTCAACGAACAGTTTGTCACGCTCCAATTCTATCAACGAGACATTGTTTGAAAACTGTTGCTCAAATTGCGGTTTTAGAACCGATTCATCTAAATAATACTTTTCGTTGTTGTAGGCTACGTCGCTTAAATCAACTTGAAGTTTTTTGGTGTTGATACCAAAGCTCAGAAATTGAAAACCGCTGGTACGTAACTTGGCCCCAATGTATTTCTTCTCTGTATTATCCAACAGCAGAGTATCAGGAAAATTGACAAAATTCAGTTCAAAAGATGCCCTAGATTCATAGGACTCAGATAACTGGCTTATCGTCCAAGCCAAGGTAGAACACAAAAGGAAAACGGAAAACACCTTTACCTTTCGTTGATTTAATCCGCCAAAAATCTTTTTGAACACCTTAATTATTTTTTTGAGAAAAACAGTTTTGGAAACAATTCTTCAGGCCGCTTATTGCTAAAGTTAAGTATCAATGTGGACTTTAAAAAACCAATGCCATATCCAATAAACTGAATTAACGCTGCAAAAATTGCCAAAAAGGCGATGGGCACGCTTTTATTTTTTGTCAAGGCATCAAAAAACAACACTACAAAATAGCCAATAAAAACATAGAAAATAACCGGGTATCCCATTAGAAACAATACCATTGCACTGAAAAGTCCGATGTTGAAAATGGTCGGAAACCAATACGTCAGTTTTTTGGTCTTCGGATGCCATTTGTTCAAAATGGGGCGAACCGAACCGAATTTGTTTACCTGTTTGTAAAACTTTTGCCAGTCGATACGTCTTTTATGGTATACATAGGCGTCAGGAAAAAGCCTGGTTTCAAAACCAGCGTTCCAAATTCTGAAAGTGAGGTCAGGATCTTCACCAGGATGTATGTTTCCGAAACCTTGGGTTTCATCAAAAGCAGCCTTTGAAATACCCATATTAAAACTACGGGGCTGAAACTTACTTACCGCCTTTTTCGCGCCACGGATACCCCCTGTGGTCAAGACTGAAGTCATTACATAGTTTATGGCTTTTTGCACCGTACTGAATGACTCGTGTGCAGCATCAGGGCCTCCGAAACAATCGACATACGCTGATGAAAGTTCTTTTTCGACCTCTGATAAATACTGGGGTGGAATGATACAATCAGAATCTAAAACGATAAAATAGTTTCCCTTAGCCCGTTGCATTCCATAATTTCGAGAATCACCGGGGCCTGTATTCTCTTTGAAGAAATATGAGACCTGAAGTGTATCAAACTGCTTTACAACAGCTTCAGCGCTTTCTGTCGAACCATCTTCAACCAAAACAACTTCAAAGGCTTTGTCATATGACTGTTCTGTCAAACTCGCCAGCAGTTCGTACACCTCATCGGGTCGGTTAAAAACGGGAATAACAAATGAAAATGACAGCTTGTCCATGGGCATATATATATAGAGGGTGTTCAAAAGGTTTAGTTTCAAACACCCTCTTGCCGTATTGGTTAATAGTTATTCTGTGAACTCGTCGATAACCTCTTGGCTTACCCCAGTATTTGAAAAGCCCCCATCATGGAATAAATTCTGCATCGTGACTTTCTTCGTCAAATCTGAAAACAGTGAAACGGTGTAATCTGCACAATCTTGGGCGGTTGCATTGCCCAATGGCGACATCTTCTCTGCATAAGAGATAAAACCGTCGAAGCCTTTCACCCCTTGTCCGGCCGTTGTTGGTGTTGGCGATTGCGAAATAGTATTTACGCGCACCTTCTTTTCTTTACCAAAGAAATAACCAAAACTACGTGCAACAGATTCGAGGTATGCCTTATTATCGGCCATGTCATTATAATCTGGAAAAGTTCGCTGTGCAGCCATATAGGTGAGCGCAACGATACTGCCCCATTCGTTCATGGCATCGGCCTTGAACAACGTTTGCATCACTTTATGGAAGGATAAAGCAGAAACATCCCAACCCTTGGTGGTGAAATCATACTTCTCATCAGTATAGGCCCTACCTTTTCGCACGTTGACCGACATACCTATGGAATGTAGTACAAAATCTATCTTTCCACCTAAAATCTCCATGGACTTACTGACCAGGTTGGTCAGGTCTTCTTCATTGGTGGCATCTGCAGGAATGATCTCAGAACCTGTTTTTTCAGCCAACGCTTTGATTTGACCCATGCGCATTGCGATAGGTGCATTTGTAAGTACAAAGGTTCCACCTTCTTCGTGCACACGCTCTGCAGTTTTCCATGCAATGGAATTTTCATCCAAAGCCCCAAAAATGATTCCTTTTTTCCCTTTTAATAGATTGTAAGCCATGTGTTCTATAGTTGATTTAAGCTGCAAAGATATTTAAAAATGCGAACAGGTGTTGCAAGGATACAAAGCGAAATTTTACCATGTACATCAAAGCCTGAAAGAACAAATTACCTGAACTAAGGGCTCCAAAGCTTTAAGAGCTCAGATGTAATAGTTGCCTGGCATGTGCCAAGGCAGAATCAGAAAGGTCTTTGCCTCCCAACATTTCAGCAAGTTCCGTAATGCGTTCTTCATCATTTAGCTTGCGCATGCCTGTTCGTGTAGATTCTCCTATTTCTTCTTTGTAAACCTTAAATTGGGACTGCCCTTTAGAAGCTACCTGAGGCAAGTGGGTTATTGAAAAGACCTGCATGGTATTGCCCATCTCTTGCATAATATCGCCCATTTTGGTAGAAATCTCACCAGATACCCCTGTATCGATCTCATCGAACATCAAGGTGGGCAACTGCTCATAATTGGCTAATATGGCTTTAATGGTCAACATGATGCGCGATAGTTCGCCTCCTGAGGCCACTTTTTTAAGTTCACCATAATCCCCACCCTTATTTGCCGAAAACAAAAAGGTCAATTCATCTTTTCCGTTAGATTTAAAATTGGCTGATGGTGTTACGTCCATCTTAAAACTTGCCGATGGCATGCCCAAACTATTTAAACGTTGTTCTAAAAGGGATTTCAGCTGAGGGATCACCTTTTCGCGGTTCTTCGTAATTTGCAATGCTAAAGTGTTCAGTTTGGCCTCTTGCCCATCAAGTTCTTCTTGTTTTGCCTGAATTTTTGATTCAATATTGACCGAAGTATCTACTTTTTCTGAAAGTGCCTCTTTAATCTGCAAAAGTTCATCTACCGAAGCCGCTTGATGTTTTTTAAACAGATCGTGCAACAGTTGCAACTGCCCATTAACCTCTTCTAAACGTGCGGGATTGGCCTCAACAACATCTTGTAACTTTTCTAAATCCCCGGCAATGTCAGCAAGTTCTATCGCGACAGACTGTACACGTTCGTTCAATGCCTCAAACTGTTTGCCATAACCGCTCAGTTTTTGACCGGCCTGCTGTAGAACCGAAATACTGTTCAATACCCCTACCTGCTCTTCATTCAACAACTGGTCACCTTGTGACAAAAGTTCCATGATGTTCTCCACATTGCTCAATTGTTCGTACTCTTCTTCGAGTACTTCTTGAATTCCCGGTTTCAAGGGTGCTTTTTCCAATTCATCCAGTAAAAAGCTATTATAATCCAACTCTTTGGAAGCACTTTCCTGAAAACTCAAAAGCTGCGTCAGCTCTTTTTCATACTGCCTGTAAAGGGACAATTCCGTTCTATAATCAGTCAATGGTTTTGCATTCGCGGCCAAGGCATCAATGACCCGAAACTGAAATTCGTTTTCTGTGAGCTGTAAGGTTTGGTGCTGTGAATGGACATCGACCAATTGTTCGCCCAAACTGGATAAGATATTTAGTGTAACCGGGGAATCATTGACAAAGGCCCTGGATTTTCCACTGGGTAAAATCTCACGTCTAAGAATGGTATGGGGCTCAAAGTCTAAATCATTCTCTTTAAAAAAAGATTTGAGGCCATAATTGGCGATGGCGAACTCTGCTTCAATGATACACTTGACGTCTTTTTGTTTTAGCGCAGATAGATCGGCCCGCTTGCCCAAAACCAACGACAGGCCACCCAAGAGAATAGATTTACCAGCTCCTGTTTCACCGGTAATTGTAGTAAAGCCATTACCAAACGACACGTTCAAATCGTCTATAAGCGCATAATTTTTAATTGAAAGTTGGGTAAGCAATGCCTGATTTGTTTAGAACCGTAAAGATACTAGTTCTCTCTAGAACATATCAAGGGACACTGGTATTCAAAATTAAAAAAATGGAACAGTATCCTCAAAAACTTTATTACGGTGTATGCATTTGCCGTAACGACTTTCAACATGTATTTATCATATAAGTCAATTCATCTCTGGTTGTAAGAATTGGCTTTAGACAAAAACCATAGCCTAATTAAGGTTTCGCTGCAATACTGGTGATTGGCCGAAAATGCCTAACACCTTATCGAAAAAAATGACCCACTATCTACCTTGCTCCTAGTTTGAGTGGAACACTAAACACTAAAACCATTACTAATGAGCACATGTCATTACAGGCATCTTTTTGCCCTATTCCTAATTTTCTGTTTTCTAATTTCAGGTTGCGAAACAGAACCCATTGCACAAAACGAGGCAGTAGAAGAACCCTTGAGCCTGAACGAGGCGTTCAAACTGGCCTTTAGCCTGTCAAGCTTTGAAGACCCCACCGGGCATATCATTGAAAGTATTGAAGTAGATTGGCACACCTTTCAGGTGCGATCACTTGAGGGCAAAAAATGGTATGAGTTTGACATAAAACAGAAACAACCTGTTGCTTTTACCGGTGAGGGCGAAATACAGGGCCAGTTCTTCACTTTGTTGGCACATAAAAATGAAGATGGCATCAAATTCTTTGTCAATAAAATGCTGTCGTTCAGTGCGGGTGAAGGGTATACCTACTTTAACATTGCCGAGCGACACTACCACGGCATGTTATATTTATATAACTTAAAGGGCCAAGTGGAATATGTACACCACTATGAAAAAGGCGAATTGATGAGTGGTATTGAAGATGTACTAATTGACCCGCATAATACAGAGAAATTGGGCCTTGCAACCGCTTCACGCTGTAACTATAAGGCCAGTGCCAAACCCTGCTCTGGCAACAACTGCGGAAAGTCGGGAGCTTATTCCTCACCCACCAGCCCATGTGGCGGCCGTGGCAATGGGGGCGGCAATGGCGGCTATACACAGGTGACTACCCACCACTACACCGATTGGTACAACAACCGAGGCAGTTATTCTGAATATAGCCATACCCAATACAATGGCAGTAGTTCTGAGTGGGTCTGGGTATCTAGGGGCGGTAGTTCTGGGGCCAGTAGTTCGCGCAGCTCACAAAACTTTGCGATGGTCAGTGCAAATGGGCGTACCTATTACACCAGTAGAAAACCGAGTAGCAATAGCTCCAACCCAGAGAAAATTATTGTAGATTATACTTTAAAGATAACAAATGTGTCAAAGCGGTCTTGGATCAGCTGTTGACGGGTATGAACGACCATCTTTTAAAGTCGACCATTGGAAAGTTTGTAAAAGACCCGAATTACAACTTAATTTTTAAGATTGGAAATTGTGATGATACAGACGAAGCATGTACAGACGGAAGCAAAATAGATAAAAATGGCGAGGTGGTGATAACTTTGGAAAATACAAATCAGTCAGTTTTAGGGGTCGCAGCACTTTTGATTCACGAAGGCATTCACGCCGAACTGTACAAATATATATCACAATATAAAAGAGGGGTCAACCCCAATGATAAAAGAGAAATCTTTCGTTGGTACAAACATTATGCCCAGAGATATGGGGATGTATTCAACCATCCCCATCCAAGTGTGCCCAAGAACAAAATTGATCATGTATATATGACACAATACTATATCAATCCTATAGCGGAAACACTGAGAAAGCTTGACAACAATAGATATCCGTTGGATTATTATAAAGACTATGCCTGGGATGGTCTACGCGGTTGGGAACCTTCCGGAGCTTCCAATGTTTATGACAAATCATTGGTTAAATTAAGAAAGATTGTAGAATCAAATACTGAGAAATGCAAATAGGTTTCAAGATAATCAAGAGAATACTTTTGTTATTGTTTTTTTTAATATCATTGACATCATGTTCTCAAACCAAAGAAACAGAGGCCATTAAAATAATGACCTTATTGTACAATATGGAGTCAAGTGTTGCTATACCACCACCCGCTATTGAGGACATCATTAGCGGTAAGGACAAGTATAAAAAACCACAACTTCAAGATGTTGTAATTGATAGTTTGAAATATGTTATAAGGCAAGAGTGTTTTTTAGATGGGATTATAGGCCCAAAGGCAAAAGAAGTACCACCAGATTATAAAGACTTGGTTTTAGCCTTTAATAAAGGTAAGGGCATTTGTTTAATTCAAGACTTAAAAGATGCCAAAGGAAATAGTATCCCACTGGTGCCAGGTGATTTTTCACGAGAAGCACTAATTCATATAAGAAACAAATACAAGGTACTGGGTATTTTATCGTATTCACCTGTTGTGATCAATCCAAAAAAAGACAAGGCAATACTCCGATTTGGGGTTACGAGGGCAGGTCTTGATGCTTACGGGTCCATTTTTTTTCTCAAAAAAGAAAATGGACAATGGCAAATACATTCTAGCATAACACTATCAACCAGTTAAGAATGTTGATCAGAAACACTGTACTAAGTATACATATGGTCCAATGGATAAAGCAAATAAAGATTTTTTAGTCATCTTGGCACTAATTCTTTTTGTGCTCTCTTGCAAACATGATACTCAAGGTATACTGTCAAATTCACAAATTAAGAAAAACTTGAGCTATGAAATTTATAACCAGCTGATTAACGAGTTGAGATATATCGATTATGCCGGAACATTTCCCCCTCCACCCAAAAGATTCACCGCAAGCTTTACAGAGAAAGATTTTTGGGCCGAACATGATTCTATTGTAACAGGCTATAAGGACAGTGTATTAAAAATAGCTTTAAACCCTATTTTATTTATACCCAATGAACACAATATTGACAAAAATAGGGACCGCACATTCTCTGAACTATTGTCAAAAATGTATACTATGCAGGAAAGAAGAATAGACAGCAATAACAACTTAATGACAGTAGTTGAAAAAACTACTAGATCCTGTAATTGATATGAGAAAAATAAGCTATTTCTTGATTTTTGTTATCGTACAAGCGTTTTGTGGGTGTAATGACAAATTAATAACCGAAAAATTGACTCACGAAATAATGGGGTTGATTATTGATAAGAATGCAAAAGCCATTCCTCCTCCTCCAAAATTCGGTACAATTGAAGAAGTTGACGAAAAGTTATTAGACTCCATCGTTAATCTACCATTAAAAGTCGCTATTTATCCAATAATGAGTGATATTGATTTACGCACCATTAATATGACGATACCCTATGAATATAGAGAGATTGTTCAAATTAACTCAAAAATATCATCTTTCGAGTTAAGTAATATATCAAGTAAAAAGGGGCATTATTTATTTTTAGCCGATAGTAGTGCTGTAAAGAGAGATAAAGAGTATAAAGACTTTGACCTATTATTTAATTTTTCATCAATTTGCTTCAACAAAGAGAGAACTAGGGCAATTGTTGAGATAGGTGTTAGCAGAAGTGCTCTAGCAGGTTACAGTGTAATTTATTGTTTGGTATTTGACAATGAAAAATGGAGAGTAGCATTCTCAAAGATAAATAGTGAATGGTGAGATTACGATTAATCTCGAATACATCTTAACTCATGAAAACTAAAGAGGTTTTACTATTTTTAGGACTCATGCTCTCAAACCAAAGAAACAGAGGCCATTAAAATAATGGCCTTATTGTACAATATGGAATCAAGTGTTGCTATACCACCACCCGTTATTGAGGATATCATTAGTGGTAAGGACAAGTATAAAAAACCACAACTTCAGGATGGTATAATTGATAGTTTGAAATATGTTATAAGGCAAGAGTGTTTTTTAAATGGGATTATAGACCCAAAGGCAGAAGAAGTACCACCAGATTATAAAGACTTGGTTTTAGCCTTTAATAAAGGTAAGGGCATTTGTTTAATTCAAGACTTAAAAGATGCCAAAGGAAATAGTATCCCACTGGTGCCAGGTGATTTTTCACGAGAAGCACTGATTCATATAAGAAACAAATACAAGGTACTTGGTATTTTATCGTATTCACCCGTTGTGATCAATCCAAAAAAAGACAAGGCAATACTCCGATTTGGGGTTACAAGGGCAGGTCTTGATGCTTACGGGTCCATTTTTTTTCTCAAAAAGAAAATGGACAATGGCAAATACAGTCTAGCATAACACTTTCAACCAGTTGATCAATATGTAATATCATTCCAGATATTCGAGTAAAACGGTGCTGTGCGGTTCAGGCTCTCTTTTAATTTGACAATGTCAACTTTGGGCCCGTCAGAAAAAATACGTTGAATCTCTTCGGCTTTGGCATCAAAGAATGTCTGGATCAAAAAAGCGTTGGGGCGTCTTTTAATCAAAGTCTCGAACAAACGAAGGCTTCCGGCGATGACCTGTTTGCCATTGCTATTGTTATCAGCCAGTACATCCATTCCTTTTCGGTGGTAGTTGTACATGGCGATGCGATACTCTCGAAAGGTATTTGAAAGTAGATCGTCAATCAAATCAAATCGGGTTCTATTGTCCTGGGCAGTCTGGGTCCATCCTGAAAAATTGGTGCCCTGTGCTTGGGTTACAATGTTCTGCGCAATTCTATAATATTCGTCACCACCCTGAAGTGAAAACGTATCAGCATCCAACCCGATCATCAAATACACATAATAGGTAATGACCCCAATTAAATTAGAATCGAATGAATTCGGATTATAGACCAAAGGCTCAAACTCTTGGTATTGAAAATTAAAGGAGTCGTCTTTATAATTAAATACAGGAGTTTCATATGAGGTGTTATACACTGGCCGTAAAGACTGTACCTGAATATTGGCATTAAAGCGGTCAGATTCGTACTCGGTAACCGTAATGAACATTTGTGCGTTGATGCGTTCGTTCTCACCAAAAACCCTGTTGGTCCATTTGCTCTTATTGACAAAATCACTTAACGAACGTTCGAGTGTTTTGAAAATCTGTTGATTGGTCTGCCCAACTTGGTCAGAGTTCACCGTGACCACACAATTCAATTCTTGTGCGTTCAAAAATGTACCGAAAACCAATAAAAGAACAAGAGTGAAAAACTTATGCATGTACCCGATTACTAATTTCTTTCCAAATATCTGCTGCAACTTCAGCTTTGGTCTTTAATTCAAACGCTTTTACGTTCAAATTCTTATCTATAAAAGTGATTTTATTAGTTGTGGTTCCAAAACCGGCTCCTTTATCCTGAAGTGAGTTCAAGATAATCGCATCTAAATTTTTACGCTGTAGTTTAGCCTTTGCATTCGCTAACTCATTTTCAGTCTCCAATGCAAAACCTACCAAAAACTGTTGCTGTTTCTGTGTACCCATTGAAGCCAAAATGTCTTTGGTGCGCTCCAATGCCAATTCCAGAGGGGCATCAGCCTTTTTCTTTATTTTTTGGTTTGCCACTTCTTTGGGGCGATAATCGGCAACCGCCGCCGCACTAATGGCAATATCAATTTCTGAAAAGTATTGATGTACCGCCTCATACATTTCTTGGGCCGATGTGATGCGTACCAATTCAATATTGGCATGGCTGGTGGTCAAATTTGATGGCCCGCTTACCAGAACGACTTTTGCACCCAACTGGGCTGCATGTTCGGCCAAGGCAAATCCCATACTACCCGTAGAGCGATTACCTAAAAACCGTACAGGGTCTATGGCCTCATGGGTAGGTCCTGCAGTAATCAAGACTTTCTTATCAGACAAGGGCAGTCCCGTTGACAGGTGATCCTGTAAAAAACCAATAATATTTTCAGGTTCGGCCATTCTTCCCTCCCCACTCAATCCACTTGCAAGCTCACCCGATTCTGCAGGAATCATAACATTACCAAATGATTGTAACGCCTCAAATGATTTTTTAGTAGAGGGATGTTTATACATGTCCAAATCCATGGCCGGAGCAAAATAAACCGGACACTTGGCCGAAAGGTAGGTTGCCAACAAAAGGTTGTCACAAGTGCCATTGGCCATTTTTGACAATGTATTTGCCGTGGCAGGTGCCAGAAGCATAATATCGGCCCACAGGCCTAGTTCTACATGGTTGTTCCATGAAATGCTGCCATCATCTTCATTGATAAAATCCAACAACACCGGATTTTTAGAAAGTGTGGCCAGCGTAAGTGGAGAAACAAAAGAGCTGGCACTTTCGGTCATGATAACTTTGACCTCGGCACCAGCTTTTATCAGTAGACGCACAAGAAAGGTGGTCTTGTAAGCAGCTATCCCCCCGGTAATACCCAAAAGGATGTTTTTTCCGCTTAACATTTAGGCGTCTTTCTCAGTATTTCTATAGTAAATCTTATCTTCTAGCCACTCATGTACAGCTAAAGCATGTGGCTTGGGCAGTTTCTCATAGAACTTAGAAACCTCAATTTGCTCTTTGTTCTCGAAAACCTCTTCGAGGCTATCACTATAGGTTGCAAATTCCTCTAGTTTCTCCAACAATTCTTTTTTGATTTCAGAATTGATTTGAATAGCCCTTTTTGAAGCGATTGAAATTGCTTCGTAAATGTTGTCAGTTTTCTCATCGAACTCGTTCTTGTTATGAGTCACTGTAGAAACTGGAGCTTTGGTGTTTTTTAAATCGTTCATACGAAAAATACTTATTGTTATTTTGATAAAGCTTTCGCTTCGGTCAATTCTTGTTCAATTCTCTTTTTAAAATTTTCAACCTTTTTGCCGTACTTGGTATCAGGATACGATTTCATCAAGGCATCATAGTATGTCTTTGCCTCTTCAAAACGTTCCTTCTGTCTTGTCTCAAAACTGTTTTCAGCCAAAAACACAGCGGATTTAAGTCGGTAATAATAGGCATCTTCTCTATAAATGGAACCTGGATTGTCAGAAATAAAATTATTTAAGGCAGCAATCGAAGATACCAAGACCGGGTAGTTGAACTCGCCCAACTTATCAAACTGTTTTGCAATTTCAATTGCCTTCTTCTGTTTTTTCTGCGTCAACTCTTGTGCCATGGTGTTGGCTTCATCAAAATACTCAGAATCAGGATAGGTATTGATAAAATTTTGAAGCTTGTTCAAAGCCTTATCGGTATCGGTTTGATCCAAAGAATATTTTGGTGACAGTTGATAGTAGCTTTTAGCCTCTAAAAAGATAGCCTGCTGTACTTTTTCACTTTTAGGATACGATTTGATAAAGCGTTCAAATTGGTATCCTGACAAATAGTAATCCCCTTGTTGGAAATAAGAGTCCGCAAAAAAGAACATTACACGCTCACCTTGGGGTTTGCCAACATACTTTGGTGCAATTTGTTCAAAGAGCCTTGTAGCCCTTTTAAAGTCACCTTCCTTATAAAATTTTTCAGCTAAATCGTATTTCGGTTTGACCTCAGTATTTTTAAGTACTTTTTGGTACTCGCTACATGAAGTCAAAACAAGAAAAAAGACTACGGTCGTAGTAAAAAAGGGCCTCATTTTCAAAAACATCCTGCAAAATTAATGATTATCAACAGATTTCAAAATAATTACAGTAATTAAAAGTAGAACTGTTCTTGTTATGCGGCAACCTTTTGGGCAAAATTTAACGTCGTTAGACCATAACCTGTTGAAAAGCCTTCATAAAATCAGCAATGCGCGATTTCAAGTCGGGACTTGCAGAAACCAATGGTAAGCGCACATTGGCCTTCATAAAACCCAATACTTCAAAAATTGTTTTAATACCGGCCGGGTTACCTTCTTCAAAAATCAGGTGCATACCGTTGAGCAAGCTTTGGTGAAATTCATAGGCTGGTTCTGAATCTCCTTTTAGGGCCAATGCGATCATTTTTGAGAACTGATTGGGCAAACCTTGGCCCAGTACAGAAATCACCCCAGAACCACCTGCTAAAACTGTTGCCAACGCGGTAAAATCATCGCCAGAAATCAAATGAAAATCAGCGGGTTTGTTTTTTAAGATAGTATCAAGCTGTACTGTGTCGGCGCAGGCCTCTTTAATGCCGATGATGTTATCAAAGTCATTCGCCAATCTCAAGGTTGTCTCGGGTAACATATTGCTACCTGTTCTTGATGGTACATTATAAAGAACTATAGGCAAGGGTGAGGCAACGGATAAGGCTCTAAAATGTTGGTAAATACCTTCTTGTGTTGGCTTGCTATACGCAGGTGAAACTGATAAAATGGCATCATAGTCCAAAAAATCGGTGTGTTTCAGCTCTTCGACCAATGCCAGTGTGTTGTTACCGCCAACACCGACCACCAAGGGCAGTCTGCCGGCATTGACCAATGATACCGTTTTAATGACCTGTTGCTTTTCTTCTTTGGTAAGTGTTACCGATTCAGCTGTAGTGCCCAAAACCACTAAGTAATCGATCCCATTATCAATTTGATATTCAACGATTGCCTCCAATGCTTTGTAGTCGACCGCTCCCTCATCTTTAAAAGGGGTTACCAACGCTACGCCAGTGCCATAAAACTTTTCCATCATGCTATTTCATTAAAAACCTTTAAGTACTTTTTTAATTCAGATTTAAATGTTTTAAAGTCTTTCAAATCAGTATTGAACATGAGGTCATTAATTTTCTCTTCAACCCCAATAAAACCAACCCTTAACCGCGCATGTACTTTTGCTGATAACAATTTCAACATCAGCCTGTCATCATTATAATAGTTGATCAAAAGATCATACTCCCTACTTACGAATTCAGAGACATGACTATTTTCAATAGAACCGTTCCAACCCATATCTTTATCAGTATAAAACTGTATCGAAAATGGGGTGTTTTTGTCTTGCCCCCTTTTATATCCGATAATTTGAATAGCATTTGGGGCCAAAGAAAACTCATTCCGTAATTCATTGAATTTTTCCGCATTCGGAAAATTATCCATGTCAACAATACACGCCACAGCCCTAATACCTTTATCTCGATTTGACGGTACTTTAGACTTCGCCAACTCGTCTTCTAAATACTTTAGACTTGACTTAACTTTAAATTTATCTTGGATGGCACGTAATATCATTTACAATTCTGCATTTTTGCAAATGTAATTAATATAGTGACTTTCCGTTTACGAAGATAAGTTGGATTATGAATTTAAAAATCAAACATTTTGTTTTATTTATAACAATTGGAATCATTTTCTCATGTCGGGACACTGTAACAAACCCTTCGGAGATAGTTGGCGAACAACTGCTCGTAACCCCTGAACTAGAAGCTGTTGATTCTATAGAGGCTTTTGTAAAGCCTTATCAAAATAGAATTAATACGGTCTTAGACAGTACCTTGGCCTATGTTTCAAAAGATTTGGTCAAAGATGATGGTTCACGCAATACTTCTGCAGGAAATTTTTTGGCCGATCTGGTCTTGGAACAGGCTAATCCAATATTTAAGTCACGTACGAATAAAGATATTGACTTTGTAGTCTTAAACCATGGCGGTATACGTTCCATTATCTCTAAAGGAAATGTAAATGCTCGCACCGCTTATCAAATCATGCCTTTTGAGAACTATATAGTTGTAGTGGAGATGGATGGAAAAGCGGTCAGTGATCTTTTGGACTTTCTTGCAAAATCAGGCAAGGCCCATCCCATAGCCAATATGCAATTGACTTTAGATGCTTCAGGCAATTATGTTAAAACTGAAATCAATGGTCAACCTTTCAATGAAACAAAGACCTATTATGTGGCCAGTAATGACTATTTGGTGCAGGGTGGCGACGATATGGGTTTTTTCAAAAACCGCAACGCTGTTACAAATACGGATTACATGGTGCGCAACGCTATCATCGATTACTTTAAGAAAGTTGACACTATCATAACTTCTGTTGACGACCGTTTCATACAATTGAACTAAACATGAAAAGACGTTCATTTATCTCTAAAACTGCGGCCACAAGTACCCTCTTGGGCCTTGGGGGCATCTCTCTGGGCTCTTGTGCCTCTTCAGGGAAAAAGCACATCACGATTTTACATACCAATGATGTGCACAGTCATATTGACCCATTTCCCAGTGACCACTCACGATATGCCAATCTTGGTGGCCTGGCACGTAGGGCAACTTTAGTGCAACAGATTCGTACTGAAAATCCGAACACTTTTTTATTTGATGCAGGTGATATTTTTCAAGGTACCCCCTACTTCAATTTCTACGGGGGAGAGCTAGAGTTTAAATTGATGAGCATGCTAAAGTATGATGCTGCTACCATCGGTAATCATGACTTTGATAATGGTATTGACGGACTTTTTGCGCAAGTACCCCACGCTCGTTTTGATTTGGTCTCAGCCAACTATGATTTTTCAAATACGGTAATGGATGGATTTGTGAAACCATACAACACCTATATCGCAGATGGCATCAAGATTGGATTGTACGGTTTAGGAATCGCCTTGGACGGGTTGGTCACCAAAAAACTTTACAAAGAGACCAAACATGAAAATCCGTATGATGTGGCGTTGGACATCGAACGTCAACTGAAAGAAAAAGAACATTGTGATATTATAATTTGTCTTTCGCATTTGGGATATGATTATGACAATAATCCAAACAGGTTCGATGATGTCACTTTGGCCGCAAAAACAGCCCATACGAATTTGATAATAGGCGGACATACCCATACATTTTTAGATAAGCCAGATGTTAGAACCAATAAGAAGGGAATGCCCGTATTGATCAACCAAGTAGGATGTTACGGTCTTAACCTTGGGCGAATCGATTTTTATTTTGATGAAGGTGCTGCCATAACAGCTGATGGGATCAGTATTTCGGTTTAGTCAAAAGATCTGATATGCCCTAATGGAAAAGAAATCCAGACAAGTTTTTCAAAAAAAACTAAAAAAATCCGTCTTTGGTGTAACATTTCGTCTGATTGATCGTCTTTAGTGCAAATCATCAATCAATCATCAATCAAATGGAGTTAATCAATAAAAAGGCGATATCGCTATTCGGCGCAATCGCCTTTTGTTTTTCCGTTTTCGCACAAAATGAAGTGCTTTTTAATGACATTCACTTTTATGAATCACTGACTACGGTTAAGGAAAAACTTGGTCAAAACGTGCTATCACATACCGTATTCACAAGATATGAACCAACATTTCCGCTTGCGAGTGAAACAGAAGAACATCTCATTTGCACCAATCTCAAAACGGCCAACGGTATCTTGGCACAGGTTGTTTTCACCTTTGCTGATAACAAATTGCACTATATTGAGGCCAAAGGAAATACACTGAAGACGTTGATTGAAAAAAGAAACGATACGGCCGTGGACTACCTGAATTTCAAGGTTTACAAAAAAAGTAATCTCTTTGCCGACCTTGAGAACGATGCTGTACGTTTTGTAAGTAAAGAAGCGGCGCATCCAAATCTCTTTACTTGGTCAAATCCATTTATATCTGAAAAACAACCAGAAAACTACCGCTACAATACAAGTATTGAAGTACCAAGTTTTCTTGAAATGGGCGGAGAACTTGATAGACTGCGACCTATGCTGATTGCCAATGCAGCTACGGTCACTGAACAAAAGCTTGATGGTTCTGACCCGAATGCACAACTACAGTTGAATTGTTTTGGTGTTGAGTATGCGGGGTTTCCGAGAAAAGTGGAAGCAAGATTTGGTGACGGCAGATTAAACGCGGTTTGGATTTTAACCGCTAAAGCGGAAGAAAATCGCATTAGAAAAAAACTCATTAAGAGTTTTGGGGAGCCAATATTCAAAAACGCAGATTGGGAAATCTTTAATGACTGGACCATTGGCCTGCGGAAAGACAAACCTGAAATATTGCTCTTAACTCCAGAACTCGGGCAGTTTTACAAAAAAAATTATTTCAATCAATAGCCTAGTTTTTGTTTATCAAAGTGAAGAGGCTGTTCAAAAAAGTTCGATTTTTATCGACTTTGACAGGTTAAACCCATCGAAACCCATTCTTAAGTGTCTGTTAAGTTGCAGTGTTTCGATATGTTCGTTGACAGTTAAAGTACTTTTTAGGCAGTCTCTTTTTGTTATTTATAACAAAAATGTATCCATTTAAACATTCTGTACGAAAGAACGTACAAAAACACCTTAAGTAAAATGATTATGGTGTAATTTCATGACACCAAAAATGTGAGTCATGCCCTATTACCATAAGCTTAAGGCCAAAGAGACCGATGCCACTAGCGTGGTCAGCGAAAAAAAACGAACTATTGCCAACTTACAGAAGTTGCGAAAATACCTGCATGCCAATGTTCCAAAAAGCCATTTGGATGAAAACCTTATTCTAGCGACCTGGAATATTCGCGAGTTTGATTCAGGCACCTATGGCACGCGCCTAAATGAGTCATTCTATTACATTGCCGAAATCATAGCGGCATTTGACTTGGTTGCGCTTCAAGAGGTGAATAAAGACTTAGATGCGTTGGAACGATTGATGTGGCTGTTGGGTGATGATTGGAGCTATGTAATATCAGATACCACCGAAGGGGATAGAGGAAATGATGAACGCATCGCATATCTGTACAACAATCGTAAGGTGCATTTTGGAGGTCTCGCAGGTGAACTTGTGCTGCCCAATGCCAAAGAGGTAATTGACGACCCTGACAATGCGGGTAAAAAGAAAACTATATACACACCAATTTCACAAATATGGCGAACCCCTTTGATTTGTGGTTTTAAAGCAGGTTGGGCAAAATTTATGCTCTGTAATGTTCATATTCAATGGGGTGAAAGTGAATTGGGCCGTAAAAAAGAAATTGACCATATTGCCAATTTTATTAAGACCCGTACCGAAGACGAGACTGCATGGGCCCGCAAGTTAATTCTATTGGGCGATTTCAATATTGCCGATGTCGCTAGTGATTCGTACAAAATGTTGAGAGAAGCCGAATATGAATGTCCTGCAGCGCACAAAACCATAACCACCACAGTGGGCAAGAAAAAAGCGCAGTACGACCGTATTTTTGTGCGCGAACGAAAAGATGGTATTAAAATTGAAGACGGGGGTACCATACCTCTATTTGACTTACTTTTCACAGATGAAGAAAAAGATGTTTACCAAGGCATGATGAAGACAAAAGCAGGTAAACCAGCCAAAAAATACAACCACTGGCGTACACATCAACTTTCTGACCACCAACCTCTTTGGGTCGCGTTTAAAATAGATTATGCCGATGAATATTTGGCAAATATGAATACAGATTAATTTATTCGTCTTAGGATTACTATTTTTAAGGGAACTAAAAATAGTAATCAGTCCATGAAAAAGGTCGTCACACTTGTTTTCTTTCTTTTTTTCCAGTTTTCAATAGTACATACACAAAACGCCGTAAAAGATGCCCCTGTTTTTAGGGATGGTGAAGCACAAGTGGTAGAAGCATTTGCTGACCAATCTAAATGGCTGCGACATGATCTCTTTGTAGAAACCGAATTCGATACGGACGGCGATGGTAAATTAGACCGCATGCACGTCTCTGTTACACGACCTGAACAGACCGAAACCCAAGGTCTTAAATTACCTGTAATTTATGTTACAAGTCCTTACTTTGCAGGGGTGGCGCCCAATGTAGAAGGGCTATTCTGGGATGTGAAGCATGAGTTGGGCGAAATGGCAAAAGAACGTGTCCACCCCCAAGTAAAACGATTGGGAAAACGACCCATCATTTCAAACTCACATATTAAAAAATGGGTGCCCAGAGGATACATCGTAGTACATTCTTCTTCACCTGGCACAGGACTTTCACAGGGTGCACCAACGGTGGGTGGCGATAATGAATCCCTTGCGCCCAAGGCGGTCATTGATTGGTTAAACGGACGCGCCCAAGGCTTTACAGAACTGTATGGTGATAAAACAGTAGCGGCCTATTGGAGTACAGGAAAAGTTGGAATGACTGGTACGTCGTACAATGGCACATTACCATTGGCAGCTGCCACAACTGGAGTCGACGGACTTGAAGCGATAATTCCCATTGCGCCAAATACTTCATATTACCACTACTATCGTTCAAATGGGTTGGTACGTTCGCCTGGCGGTTACCTCGGTGAAGATATTGACGTATTGTATGACTTTATCCATAGTGGAGATGAGACCAAACGGGGGTACAACAACAAAACGGTACGTGACACCGAAATGAAAAATGGTATGGACCGCATTACGGGGGACTACAATGACTTTTGGGCCGGGCGGGACTATTTGAACGATATGGGGCCTATGAAAGCTGCGCTGTTGATGTCACATGGTTTTAATGATTGGAACGTTATGCCCGAGCACAGTTACCGCATCTATAAAGCAGCAAAAGAAAAAGGATTGCCCACCCAGATTTATTACCATCAAAATGGGCATGGCGGACCGCCGCCAATCCGTTTAATGAACCGTTGGTTCACACGATATTTGCATGGCGTAGAAAATGATGTTGAAAAGGACAAAAGGGCTTGGATCGTGCGCGAAGGTGACGAACAAAGCAATCCTACTAGCTATGACGATTATCCCAATCCAGAAGCTCAACTGGTGATACTCCAGTTGAAAAAAGGTGGCAATACCAATGGCATACTAACTTCAAGTAAAACCAATAAACAGGGTACTGAAACTTTAATCGATGATTATTCAATACCCGGGTCAGACTTGGCCAAGGTGGCATCATCAGAAAACCGCTTGTTGTATACAACTCCGAAACTTCAAGGCGACCTTCATATATCTGGAGTTCCTAAAATCAGTGTGAAGGTAGCCAGTGACAAGCCCGCCACAAACCTTTCGGTATGGCTTGTTTCTTTACCATGGAATGATAGCCCTCAAGCAAAGATTACCGATAATATAATTACCCGGGGCTGGGCAGATCCACAGAACCATAAATCACTGACCGAAAGTGAACCATTGGAAAAAGGTAAGTTCTATGATGTAGCCTTTGAATTGATGCCCGATGACCAAATTATACCTGCCGGACAACAAATCGGGTTGCTTATTTTTTCAAGTGATAAAGAGTTTACCCTGCACCCTGAACCCGGAACACAGCTCACATTAGATTTAGATAGCACCTCGTTGGAGTTACCAGTGGTCGGTGGTCGTAAAGCTTTTGACAAGGTCATAAGGTAGGCTAACCTTTAAGGATTAATACCCAAAACCATGAGCTTAAAAATGTTTAGCTCATAAAACAGCTTTAACCAATTCTTGTACCTCAACGGATAACGTACTGTTGCAAAATGGTTTGCCTGCTTGTTGGTACCAATACCCAGCATTAAAATCATCACCCTCTACCCTGTGTAAATGTGCGTGAATCCAACTTCCAACAGATGTATGTAAATCTTGCGCAATATCATGTGCGGCATTCCATTGGTCATTTGCAGCGAACCAAAGGGCCTGTAGTGTCAAAGGCCAATCTGCATCCGGCCCATTCTGGTTCAAGGTATTTTCAAATTGCTTGTACGTTTTTGGAACATTCATATGACTACGTCAAAATTAAGTGTAGTGTTTTTCAATCCATCCTAAGAATTCGACAATTCAGTACTTCAAATTTACACTAACATTGTTTGCCCCCTATTTTTAAATCAAAACTACACCATGAACTTTATGTACATTATCACAGACACCACAGGGCTGGTACATACTATTGCGTCTGTCATTTCGTTGTTTGCGGGCACATATGTGCTTTTTGCGAAAAAAGGAACCAAAACACATAAAAAAGTGGGGTATAGTTACATCGCTGCCATGACCGTTGTACTGGTCACCTCTTTTATGATGTACAATCTTTTTGGTGGTTTTGGCATTTTTCACATTTTCGCCATAGTAAGTTCGCTTACCATTTTAGCAGGTATGGTGCCCATAATTCGTAAGAAGCCCAGAAAATATATCTCATTCCACTACAGCTTTATGTATTGGTCGGTCATAGGATTATATGGCGCATTTATGGCTGAAATTTTGACTAGAATTCCAAAAATGGTCATCGACGATCAAACTATACTTCCCATTTTTTTCAACATGGTAGGAGTGGCCGTTTTCATCGTTATGGCATTCGGATATTACATTATGTTCAGAAAAAAGAAAGCTTGGGAAAAATTTGACAAGAACATTTAGCATACGGTCCTATTTCCGTAGCCATATATCTGGATTCAAATAGAACATTTTTTTCCATCCCTGAACGGCTTCATTGTCTTTTAAATGGATATAGGGAAACGGTGTGGTTATCGCATAATGTAAATGTGGTGGTTTTCCTTTGGCATTGCCGGTATCCCCAACAGTACCCAGTATGCTCCCCCTTTTTAAAGGCTTTAATGGAAAGGTCTTTATATTATCAAGATGTGCATAGTAATGAAACCGCCATTTGGGGCCCAAGACCATGACCGACTTCCCGCCTTTGCCTCCATCATGGGTGTAGACAACAATACCATTGGTCGAGGCAATGACAGGGGTGCCCTTGACCGCAAAAATATCGATTCCCTTATGGGTGACCGAACTACCCCATGGATAGGCCCAAAATGAATCTTCAGTCCAAGAATTGATATCAGCACCTTGCACCGGAATCACCATCTTTTGTGGTAGTAAAAAACCAATTATGAGTATTACCAATGGAATCCAAAACCATCTTTTGAAATACTTATAATGTATTAAAAAAGCGAAACTGGATAATAGCACAAACCAAAACCGTCTTGTCGTATTTGTTATCATTTCTTTTTCTAAATTAGACAATATGATTAGATACCCCTTCTTCTGTTTGCTTTTTGTATGTATAAGCTCCTGCAAATCTTACGGGCCTGTTGCAGCATTTAACAGTCCAAAACCAGAAATCGTTGATTACGGTAACCTTGACCATTGGGCAGCACACCCCAACAAACGTGACAATGCTGACAAAATACCAGGTTCTGACGCTCGGGCCCAAGTCAATCTTGATGCAGATGTCTTTTTTGTACATCCGACCATTTACAATAACAAGGGGAAAAACCTGCCATGGAATCCAAGTATCACTGATTCTGTTTTAAATGCACGAGTAGATAATTCTACGATAAAATTTCAAGCGAGTGCCTTTAACAAAGCAGGTAGGGTTTTTGCACCTAGGTACCGACAGGCCCATTTATCAAGTTACACAAGCAGTGATTCCCTATCGGCCAAAAGAGCCTTTGAATTTGCATATAATGACGTAAAGAGTGCTTTTGAACACTATTTGACCTATTATAATAATGGAAGGCCGGTAATTATTGCAAGCCATAGTCAAGGCACCACACATGCCGGTCCACTGATCAAAGAGTTTTTTGATGGCACCTCTTTGCAACAACAATTGGTTGCTGCCTATCTAATTGGAATGCCCGTGCCAAAAAATTACTTCAAAAGCATCTTCCCTTGTGAAAGTGCTGATGGCTTGAACTGTACCATTTCATGGCGTACATTCAAAAGAGGACACTTACCAGAAGATGTACCCCTTGGTGACTCAATATTGGTGACCAATCCACTTAGTTGGAACATTGACACTACACATGTTTTAAAGGTCAAGAACAAAGGTGCCGTGCTACGAAATTTTGACAAGGTGTTGCGGCGAAGAGTAGATGCTCAGGTGCACAATGGCATTCTTTGGGCAAACAAACCGCGTTTTCCTTGGAGTTTTTTGTTTCGAAGAAAAAACTACCATATTGCCGATATCAACTTTTACTACATGAATATCAAAGAAAATGCAAAAGGTCGTGTGGATAAATGGTTAGAGGCCCGAAACTGATCACAATGGTCAAGCCATCTAGCATAACTAAACCATAGCTAGAAAATCTTGTTCTGAAATGATGGGTACTCCTAGGTTTTCAGCCTTTGTACGCTTACTTGGCCCCATTTTATCGCCAGCGACCAAATATGTAGTTTTTGAAGAAATTGACGAGGCCACTTTACCCCCATTGTCTTCAATCAACTTTTTGAGCTCTGTTCGACCCAAAGTTTCGAATACGCCCGAAACCACAAAAGTCTTTCCCTTTAAAACATCAGATTGGTTTTGTAATTGCTCTTCAGAAAGTGAGAATTGCAACCCGTATGATTTTAGGCGAGCAACAATTTCTTGATTACTGACCTCACTAAAAAATTGCACAACGCTCTCGGCAATGCGTCCACCGATTTCGTCAACGGCGACCAATTCTTCTTCAGTGGCCTTCATAAGTGCATCAATATTTTTATAGGCCTTAGCGAGTTTTTTTGCAACCGTTTCGCCTACATAGCGAATGCCCAGCGCAAACAACACCCGTTCAAAAGGAATAGATTTTGAGGCAGCTACGCCATTTACCAAGTTCTCTGCAGATTTTTCGGCCATACGCTCTAAGGGCATGACTAGTTCTTTTGTTAGGGTATACAAATCAGCATAGTTCTGAATCAGGCCTTCTTTGAACAACAATTCTACCGTTTCACCACCTAATCCTTCTATATCCATGGCTTTTCTAGAGATAAAGTGCTGTATACGGCCTGTAATCTGTGGTGGGCAGCCGGTATCATTCGGACAAAAATGCTGTGCCTCTCCTTCATTGCGTATCAGACCAGTTTCACATTCAGGGCAATGTGTAATATAAGTTGTCGGTTCTGAACCAATGGAACGTTTGGTAAAATCAACAGCGATTATCTTAGGAATTATTTCACCCCCTTTTTCAACAAAAACAGTGTCCCCTTCACGAATATCCAACTTTGCGATTTGATCTGCGTTATGCAATGAAGCCCGCTTCACCGTTGTACCCGCTAACAAAACTGGTTTAAGATTGGCCACAGGTGTTATCGCCCCCGTACGGCCCACTTGATATGTAATTTGATGTAAGACCGTAGAAACTTGCTCTGCCTTAAACTTATAGGCCATGGCCCAACGAGGCGCTTTGGCCGTATAGCCCAACTCATCTTGATATCGCAAACTATTGACTTTAACCACAACCCCATCAGTTTCATAAGGCAAATCGTGTCTTTTGACATCCCATTCTTCAACAAAGTGCATCACCTCATTTGTGGTTTTGCACAACTTTGCCACTGTTGGAACCTTGAATCCCCATTCTCGAGCCTTTTTCAACATTTCGAATTGGGTCTCAAAATTTAAATTCTTACCTACAATACTATACAACAAACATTCTAACGGACGTTTCGCCACCTCAGCACTGTCTTGAAGTTTCAAACTTCCTGAAGCCGTATTTCTAGGATTCATATACGCTTCTTCTCCGTTCGCTAATCGTTCTTGGTTCATTTTGGCAAATCCTTCTAAAGTTAAAATGATTTCTCCCCTAATGTCAAATTTATCAGGGTAATCACCTTTTAACTGCAAGGGCACGGATTTAATGGTCTTGATGTTATTGGTCACATCATCACCCTGAATTCCGTCACCCCTAGTAACCGCTTTGACCAAAAGCCCATTTTCATAGGTCAAACTGATAGAGGCACCGTCGTATTTTAACTCGCAGGTAAACGCCACCTGAACATCACCAAGAATGCGTTGTATACGCTTTTCCCAATCTTCTAAATCTTCTTTTGAGTATGAATTATCGAGTGAGTACATACGATGCTCATGCACGATAGTCTCAAAATTTTTGGTGATAGTGCCCCCCACTCGCAAGGTTGGTGATGTTGCATCGTAGAACTCAGGATGTTTTTCTTCAAAAGTCTGAAGCTCTTTGAGTTTCATATCAAACTCGAAATCAGATATTGTAGGGTTGTCAAGTACATAATAGTTGTAGTTGTGTGCTCTAAGTTCATCACGCAGGGCCTCAATCTTTGCTTTTACTTCCATAATAAGAGTTTCGTATGCATGTAGAAATCTATGTTTGTTCTTTTGTTATCCATTTAGGAACGGGAATTGGTTCGTAGCTACGCATTTTATGCAAAAGACCATCAATGGTATCATCGACCAATAGCATTTCAAAATTCAATTGCTTCACAAAACCTTCATCGACCATGTGCTTCATCATTTTCAATAAGGCATCGTAAAATCCATTGGTATTTAAGATTCCAATAGGATATTGGTGCAAACCCAATTGTGCCCAAGTGAGCATTTCAAAAAACTCTTCTAACGTACCATAACCTCCTGGTAACATAAGAATTCCGTCAGATAGGGCGTGCATTTTCATTTTGCGCTCATGCATGTCTTGGGTAATTATCAATTGAGATAGATTAGGATGAAACACTTCTTTCTTCATCAAGAATTCAGGAATCACGCCAATTGCCCGACCTCCAACATCAAGAACCCCCTTGGCAATCGCTCCCATTATACCAATTCGGGCACCTCCATAGACCAACGTAATTTTTTGTTCCGCTAGAGTGCATCCAAGCTGATAGGCTTGATCGACATATTGAGGTGAATTACCTTCACTGCTTCCACAAAAAACGACTATACTTTTCATTTGTTTACTTTTTTACAACGTAGCATTCGTTGGTTTTCAAAAATATCTTTTTTTAATTCGATTGCCGTGAAATTATGGGCCGCAAAAAGTGATTTTGTTTCTTTGCCCAAATATTGATTGATCTCTAGATAAAGCTGCCCCTCATTTTTTAAAGCACTACCGGCAAAATTTGCAATGGCTTCATAAAATAGTAACGGGTTTGTATCCGGAACAAACAGGGCCGTAGGTGGCTCATATAACTTAACGTTGTTGTTCATTTTTGGTTTCTCTAGCTCACGTACGTAGGGTGGATTTGAAATTATAATGTCAAATTCAGTCCACTCAATTTTAGTAATGGCCAAAATATCGGCTTGAACAAAGTTAACTTTCACAGTGTTCAAGCGGGCATTCTCTTGGGCAAGCTGTAAAGCTTCATTTGAAATATCAATGGCAGTAACATGAGCATGAGGCAGTGCTTTGGCCAGAGCAATGGCAATACAACCGCTACCCGTACCAATATCAAGTACTTTTAAACTCTCATTGGCATATGTGGTTGGTATGGTATTTTTGTTTTGTGAAGTTTCTAAAACCCACGATATCAACTCTTCGGTCTCTGGTCTAGGTATCAAAGTATGTTCATTCACCTTAAGTTTGAAATCCATAAAATAGATTTCACCTAAAATATACTGCAAGGGCTCTTCTTGTTTTAGGCGGGATAGTGTTTCAAACAATGGTTGTTCTTCCGATTTTGTAAGGGTCAATTGCGGTTGTATGACTAGAGCAAAGCGTTCTAATTGCAAAAAATGCTCAATAGTGCTGTAAAAAAAACTGTCAATTTCTGTTTTAGGATACAGTTCTACCAATTCGTTATGGTAAATGTTTTTGATTTCTGCCAATAACATGTTCAGAGCTTTTTAAGCATATACACCGGGCAGGCCGAGTGACCTGTGCAGCCCATTGCAGCGTCAATGTATTCAAACCCATTTTTTTGATAAAGTGCTTGGGCGGCTTTCATATAGGGCATCGTCTCAAGGTAGCAGCTTTCAAATCCTAAGGCTTTTGCTTGGTCCAGACAGACTTCAATGAGTTTTTCACCCAACCCCCTACCCCTCGCCTGGGGCAGAAAATACATTTTTTGTAGTTCGCAAACATTGCCTTCAAAGTTTGCCAAAGGTGAAACACCGGCACAACCAATAAGTTTACCGTCTTCTTCAACGACAAAGAAATCTCCGTTTGGCATCGCGTCATAAGCCTCATACATCGTATCCAATTCTTTGTCGGCATAGGCAGTACCTACTTTTGATACGCCCAATTCTTCAAAAACAAATCTCACGATCTTAGCGACCTCTGTATTGTCTTCTGGTTCTATTTTACGAATAACAGTGGACTGCATATTGTAATTTAATATGGTATTTTTACAGTGTGAATATAGACGAAAAATACCTCTCTCGCTGTATAGAATTAGGTAAAATTGGATTGGGAAACACAGCCCCGAACCCGATGGTGGGTTGCGTCATAGTCCACAACGAAAGAATCATTGGTGAAGGCTTTACAAGTCCATATGGCGGTCCACACGCAGAGGTAAATGCCATCAATGCAGTCAAGAAAAAAGAGCTTCTGAAAGAAGCCACTTTATACGTTAGTCTAGAGCCTTGTTCACATTTTGGAAAAACACCACCATGTGCTGATTTGATTGTAGAGCAACAAATAAAACGTGTGGTCATCGGTTTGTCAGACCCACATGAAAAAGTTGCAGGCAAAGGTATTGAGCGCTTGAAAGCTGCTGGATGTGAGGTGGTCGTAGGTGTTTTGAAAGTAGAATGTCGTGAACATCATAAACGATTTTTGACTTTTCAAGAAAAAAAACGACCCTATATCGTTTTAAAATGGGCACAAACCAGTGATGGTTTTATCGCTCCCTCCCCATCGGAACGACAAGAAAACCCAGAGCCGTTTTGGATTACCAACCCCTATTCAAGGCAGTTGGTGCACCAATGGCGCTCTGAAGAACAAGCAATTTTAGTGGGCACCAAAACAGTGTTATTGGATAATCCTAAATTAAATGTCCGTGATTGGAAAGGGAAACACCCAATACGCATAGTAATCGATAGACACCTTTCTATACCTGAAAACTATGATGTGTTTGATAATTCGGTAAAGACGATTTTTGTGCATGACAAAAACAAGGAAACTACCAATTCAGAAAACATCTCCTTTGAACAACTTGATTTTTCTGCAGATGTACCAAAACAAATCTGTAATCTGCTTTACAGGCACAACATCACCAGTGTTTTGATTGAAGGCGGAAGTTATACGCTTCAAAGTTTTATAGATGCCGATCTCTGGGATGAGGCACGAATTTTTACTGGCCATATGGCCTTTACAAAAGGGACAAAAGCACCTACAGTTTCAGGAAGTTTACTGGAAGAAAAAAAGATATTTACTGACACCCTAAAGCTGCTGCGAAATGATTAAGAACCTGATTCTGGACTTTGGCGATATTTTTATTGATTTAGATAAACCAGCTACTGCTCGTGAAATGGTCAAATATGGTTTGACCGAAATTTCCTTAACGGTAGACCAACTCTGTAAAGATTATGAAAAGGGAATAATAACTTCAGAGGCTTTTTTAAATCAAATGCAAGACCATTTCCCAAAAGCTAAGCGTCATCAATTAGTCGATGCTTGGAATGCCATTTTACTGGATTTTCCTGATTATAGACTCGAGTTTTTAGAAGAGTTGGCCAAAGCAAATACCCACCGTCTATTCTTATTGAGCAATACCAATGACATCCATATTGAATATGTCAAAGAAAAGATGGGTGCGCCTAAATTCAATAGGTTCAAAAATGCTTTTGAAGTATTCTACCTTTCTTATGAAATGAAGATGCGCAAGCCAGATGCTGAAATCTTTGAAAGTGTGCTGCACGAGAACAATTTAGAAGCCTCCGCAACACTCTTTGTAGATGATACCAAAGAAAACACAGATACCGCGGCTGCGCTGGGCATTAAAGTTTGGAATCTTCAAGTGGGTAAAGAAGATATCATTGATCTAAAACAACATTTAATATGTTAGATCTCGCTTTAAGCGTATTATGTTCGTCATTTATATTTGTGGTCTTCAAGCTGTTTGACACCTATAAGGTACAGACTCTTTTTGCCATAATTACAAATTATGTAGTGGCTTGCGCGACTGGTTTGGTATTGTACACAGAACCTATTGATTTTGGGGCAATACCATCAAGGCCTTGGTTTTGGGGTACCGTATTACTTGGCGTGCTTTTTATAGTCATCTTCTATGTCATGGCGAAAACTTCACAACGTCTGGGGGTTTCTGTAGCATCTGTAGCGACCAAAATGTCATTGGTCATTCCTGTATTGATAGGTGTTCTGGCCTATGAAGAACATTTATCTCCATTAAAAGTTTTAGGTATTGTATTGGCCCTTGCCGCTGTTTATTTCGCTTCCGTCAAACAAAAATCATTGCATATTACCAAAGATGACCTCATATTACCGGTTCTGGTTTTTTTAGGTTCGGGCATCATCGATGCAAGTATCAATTACTTTAGGGCCACAAAACTTAATACGGCAGAATATCCGATATTCTCTGCTACTGTTTTTGCCGCGGCAGCTTGTACGGGCATACTCTTAATTATTGGAAAATCTTTCAAAACACCCTTAAAAATAAATTTAAAAAACGTAGTTGGCGGCATCGCACTGGGAGTACCAAACTACTTTTCCATTTTTTTCTTACTACGGGCGCTTCAAAACGAAAGATGGAACAGCGCTTCGATTTTTACCATAAACAACGTTGCAATTGTCATGTTCTCTACCGTTTTGGGCATAGCACTTTTTCGAGAAAAACTTAGCTTTAAAAATTGGTTGGGTATTACCCTGGCCGTAGTTAGCATATTACTAGTAGCCTTGTTTTAATGGAAATCCAAAAGGATACATATCGTACGTTGGCAAAGCCGTCTGAAGTTATTTTGTACAAGGACAGAAAAAGCAAGTTCTACGGTTATGCATTCCCTATAAACAATGAAAGTGAGGTCAAGCCCATTATCGACGGTTTGCGCAAACAACATCACACTGCAGGTCACGTTTGCTATGCGTGGCAACTGGGAACAACATCTATTAGCTATAGGGCAAATGATGATGGGGAACCAAACAATTCTGCCGGCATGCCCATTTATGGCCAGATCAAGGCTTTTGAACTTACAAATGTGCTTGTCGCGATACCTAGAATTTTTGGGGGTACAAAACTCGGTGTCGGTGGTTTGATCCAAGCCTATAAAACTGCCGCGCAATTAGCTTTGGAAAATGCAAGCGTCATCACCAAAACCATTGAAGCCGCTTTTCTTGTGACTTTTGACTATAGTGAAATGGATAAGGTTATGCGCATTGTCAAACAACAACATCTTGATGTGGTCGCACAAAAAATGGAACTGCACTGCGAACTTGAAGTACGCTGTAGGAAAGGTTTGGAGAAAAAAGTGTTTCTACTTTTCGACGAATTGCAACACGTGAACATTTTAAGAAAATGAGCGTTATCCAATCTTTTGAAGTATGAATTCAGGACATTTTATAGGCTTGTTCGTTTTCTTGTCCATAAAAGCTAAAACGGTGTTGGCCGTGGCCAACAATTCCCCATTTTCACGATAGACCTTATAGTCAAATTCTATTTTGACCATGGGTTGTTTTTTCAGTATGGTTTCAACGGTAATGAGATCATCATAAATTGCAGATTTTTTGTAATCAATTTGTAAGTGAATTACAGGTAAGATAATTCCCCCATCTTCCAAACTCTTATAACTAACCCCAAGACTGCGCAGCCACTCTACCCTTCCCATCTCTAGGTATTGCGCATAGTTGCCGTGGTATACAACACCCATTTGATCCGTTTCACTGTATCGAACCCGAAAAGAAAACTTATGAAAATCCATTGATTTCTGATGAAAAAGTATATATTAGTAGGCTTTGTTTTTGTGACCACAACATGAGAAAAAAAAAGTATAAATTCAATGGTTGATTGATTTTTTTTTTAGGTTTTTTGTTCACATATTTGTCGACCGATTGACCAACAACTCGTATTCAAAAATTAATAGCTTTTAATTAGTATTAACCAACAAACAAAAGGAAAACTTTTATGAGTGTTACTGCTGCTTCCGTATGGAATAACTGTTTGGCTTTTATCGAAGATAATATCCAACCGCAGGCATTCAAGACTTGGTTTCTACCGATTAAACCAATACGACTTCAAGACAATGCACTTAGTATTCAAGTACCAAGTAAATTTTTTTACGAATGGCTTGAAGAGCATTATGTAAAGTTGTTGAAAGTTGCCCTTAGAAAAGAATTGGGTTCCAGCGCCAAACTGGTTTACATCATCAAAATGGAAAACAAGTATGGCAACAACGAACCATTTACAGAAAAAATTCCGAGTAGCAATCGTTCCACTATGGCGCCGCAAGAGTTAGATGTACCCATCACGTCTAAAAATCCAGAATTAAAAAATCCTTTTGTAATTCCAGGGATAAGAAATATAAAGATTGAATCGCAACTCAATCCAAATTATAATTTCGAAAACTTTTTAGAAGGTGATTCCAACAGGCTGGCACGTTCGGCCGGTATGGCAGTCGCCAATAAGCCAGGGGGAACCTCTTTCAATCCACTACTTGTTTTTGGTGGTGTAGGTCTTGGAAAAACGCATTTGGCACACGCAATCGGCGTTGAGATAAAAGACAAGTATCCCGAGAGAACGGTTTTGTATATCTCTGCAGAAAAATTCACGCAGCAATACATTGAATCCGTAAAGAAAAATACTAGAAACGATTTCATTCATTTTTATCAGTTGATAGATGTGCTCATTATTGATGATGTACAGTTCTTATCAGGCAAGTCGGGTACACAAGACGTTTTCTTTCACATATTCAATCATTTGCACCAAAACGGTAAGCAGGTCATTTTGACTTCGGACAAGGCCCCCGTAGACATGCAAGACATTGAACAGCGGCTACTTTCCCGTTTTAAATGGGGACTTTCAGCTGAGCTGCAAACACCTGACTACGAAACCCGCGTATCCATCTTAAAGAATAAACTCTATAGAGATGGCGTTGAAATGCCAGATGAAATCGTAGATCATGTTGCCAAGCATATCAAAACAAACATTCGCGAACTTGAAGGTGCCATCATTTCGTTGATTGCACAATCATCTTTCAATAAAAGAGAAGTGACCCTTGAACTGGCACAGCAGGTCGTTGAAAAGTTTGTCAAAAATACCAAGCGTGAGGTTTCCATTGATTACATTCAGAAAGTGGTTTCAGATTACTTTGAAATGGATGTTGCCACGTTACAGTCAAAGACCCGTAAGCGCCATATAGTTCAAGCCCGTCAATTGGCCATGTTCTTTGCGAAAAAATTCACCAAAGCCTCCTTGGCCAGTATAGGGTCACAGATTGGCAAGCGTGATCATGCCACAGTATTACATGCTTGTAAGACCGTAGATAACTTAGCAGAAACCGACAAGCAGTTCAGGAAATACATTGAAGATCTGAACAAAAAATTCACCTAATCAGTAGCTCCAATGACCAAAGTTTTGATGGTGTGCCTTGGTAACATATGCAGGTCTCCATTGGCTGAAGGTATTTTACAATCAAAACTAAATTCTAAGGACGTTTTTGTAGATTCAGCGGGCACTGCTGGGTATCATGTTGGAAATGCACCTGATCCACGTTCCATTGCTGTCGCCAAAAAATACGGTATCGATATCAGTCAGCAACAATGTCGAAAGTTCTCCGTTCTAGATTTTGACCGCTTTGATAGCATCTTTGTAATGGACAAAAACAACTACAGGGATATCTTGGTAAAAGCAAGAAACCAACAAGATGAAGAAAAGGTCAAATTATTGCTCAATGAAATTGAGTTGTCCATTGATGAAGTACCAGACCCTTATTATGGTGGTGAAGACGGATTTGAAAAAGTATTTGCAATGATTGATACAGCCTGCAAAACCATTGCACAAAAGTTGAAGTAAAGAATGGAGGATAAAAAACCAGGTCTAGTCGTTGGAAAGTTATACTTGATCCCTACCACTTTGGGTGATAGTGCTCCATTAGAAGTCTTGCCCATTTCAATTAAAAGGGCCATTGAAAGTATCAATCATTATGTCGCGGAAAATGAAAAGACGGCCAGACGTTTTATTAAAAGAGTAAGCGCCAATAAATCACAACCTGATCTTCACTTTGAACATCTGAACAAATTCACTGACCCCACAGAAATAGCTACTTATTTAAATCCTTGTATCCATGGTTTTGATGTAGGGTTGTTATCAGAGGCAGGGTGCCCGGGTATAGCGGACCCAGGTGCGGATGTAATTCGTTTGGCACATGAAAAAAAGATACAGGTGGTACCATTGGTTGGGCCCTCTTCTATACTATTGGCCATGATGTCAAGTGGAATGAACGGACAAAGTTTTGCTTTTAATGGTTATTTGCCCATAGATGCCCAAGAGCGCAGGACAATGATTAAAAAACTAGAGAAGTTATCTAAAGATACAGGACAGTCACAGATTTTTATGGAGACCCCATATAGAAATGATAAATTAATCGTTGAACTCAAGAAAAACCTTCAGCCTTATACGCGACTTTGCATTGCAACTGATATTACTTTACAAAACGAATTTATTGCTACCAAGTCAGTCTATGAATGGCGTGAAATGGACGTTGACCTTCATAAAAGACCAACGATATTTATTGTTCAAGCATAAAAAAGCCCTAGAACTTCTCTAGGGCCTTTACATCTTTTGATACCAATAACAGTTTATACTTTCACTTTTGGGTTTCGGTAGGGCTTTACTGCCGATATATCATACCCAGAGAACTTACCCATGTAATATGCTATGGAACTACCGTAGGCATCAGCAAAATCAACCTTACCGTACGATCTTAAATACTTCTTTACATTACCAGCACCGGCCAAATGTGCCGCTGCCACGATACCAGATTCTGATATTACTACTCCATTGATTCTTTTACCAACAAAACGCTTGATATCTCTTCGTAATATCCATTTATTTCGGGCAACATTTAATTTAAATACCTGTTCTTGCAACTCTGCATCGTAAAGGAAACCTGAGGTATTGTACACACCGATCAAGCGAAGCGTACCAGAACCAAATTGATATTTACCTAAATAACCCAATGTATTCACTACATTATAGTTTCCCTGTGACTCTTTAAAGGCCAAAGCCTCTTTAAATCCAAGAAATGACTTTCCTAAAAAAACGGGATTTGTGTAAGACCCGTAACTAGGAGCAACCTCTAAACTGGGTTCCCCAAAGTAAATAGGTTCAATTACTTTTAAAGCCTCCGGTACTTCAATCGAACTGTTCTCATTGAACGAATACGTACCAAAACTTGTCAAAACTGTTACTATGGCAAGATGACCAAAAAAACTAATCCATCTTTTCATAATTTCAAAATTTAGAACCCCAAAAAGAGGGTTTCAATTCGAGCGGGCAAATATAGCGGGGGAATTTTGAAATAAGACCATAAAAATCTTAAGAATTTCTTAATCGACTGATAAATAACGTTAAACGGTTCAAATAAGACGATGAAGTAGCCTTATCTGCTGATATTCTGGTTGTTTAACCATCGGACGTACTGCTCTTTATTTCGGTTATGTTGCGCAAGAGTCTTTGCGAACATATGATACCCGAAGTTGGAAACATCGGCCACGAAGTATAAATAATTATGCTCTTCAGAACTAAGAACTGCATCAATTGAGGAAATATCGGGCATGGTAATCGGTCCTGGTGGAATACCAGGATATTTATAGGTATTGTAAGGTGAGTCCATTTCTAAATCTCGATACAACACCCTTTTAATAATGGTATCATAATTACCGGTCTCTTCTTTTATGGCATAAATCACAGTTGGGTCTGCCTGAAGTAACATACCTCGCTTTAGTCGATTTAAATATACACCCGCGACCCTGGGTCTTTCATCAATCTTTACTGTCTCTTTTTGAACAATGGCCGCAAGCGTAATTACTTCGTTCAAGCTCAGATTTATAACCTCGGCCTTTGCAATTCTTTCATTGTTCCAAAACTTATCGTATTCTTTTTTCATCCGCTCGCGAAAGGCCTCAGCATTGGTATTCCAGAAAAACTCATACGTATTGGGCAAGTACATGCCCAATTTTGTCGCGTCATTAAAATTATTATCAAGAAGAAAATTTTGGTCGTTGAAAGCACTCAACAAACTCATACTGTCAGCCTCAATCTGTTCTGCAATGCGGCCAGCCAGGGCATTTAAGGTTTCTTGGTTATTAAAGGAAACGCGAACGGGTAAGTTGTTACTGCGCAGGGTATTGATAATTTCGTTATTGTTCATACCCTTTTTGATGGCATACTTACCACCTTTGATGTTTGTGGTATACCCTTTACGTTTTGCAACTGCTTCAAATGACGAAGCTTCTTTAAGTAGCGGCTCAAGCTGTTCCATTAAATCGTTCATGGATGCATCTGAATTGATAAACACATAGGCTTGGTCATTTTCAAAAGCGGTATTCGGTGAAAAAATGGCATCATAAATATTGTAAGCAATAAATCCACAGATGATTAAGCCCACTATTGCTGTTGCCCAAATTACTTTCTTAAGATTTTTCAAGACTTTATCTTTTGGTATAAAATTTCATTCTTGTACTTCGATTCTGAGAAAATCCAATCTCTTTTAATCCCTACACGTTCAAACCCTAATTTTTCGAACAAGTGGATACTCGCGCTATTATCTTCTAAAATATTTGCATAAACTTGATGAAGGTCAAGTGTGCCAAACATATATTTGCAGCAAAGGCGAATAGCTTCTCCGCCAACACCTTTGTTACGCTCTTTGGTATCTAAAACTATTAAACCAAGACCGGCGCGTTTGTGTTTTGGATTGAAATCAAAGATGTCTATCAAACCCAAAAGCTTGTCTTGATTTGAACATATACATAACCTAAGTTGTTTTACATCATAAATATCGCGATGGGCATTCTCTAGGTAGAATTCTAAAACGGCTTTTGAATAAGGCGTTACTGTACCACTTATTTCCCAAATGTTGGTGTCATTTTCCAGTTGGTACAGAAAATCCAAATCAGCAGGCTCTATTGCCCTTAAGTAAATATGTTCTCCTTTTATGTTCAATGTTCCAGTTCTCCTTTATAAACCAATTTGGCTTCGCCTATCAACCAAATGCTGTTATATACTCCATCCGAGTAATCAAATGTCACCTTTAATGTTCCTCCCTTTGTCTTGATGGCAACTTCTTTATTTTTTGTTTGCCCTGATTTATGCATTGCCAATGCTACCGCAGTTACCCCAGTTCCGCATGAAAGGGTTTCCCCTTCAACTCCTCTTTCGTAGGTTCTGACTGCAAAAACGTTATCTGTTTCTTGTTCAACAAAATTGATATTGCTACCTGCTTCACCGTAAATACCGTAGCGCAGTCGTGCGCCATCTTTGGCAACATCCATTTGCTCCAGCTCGGTCACTATCTGTACGTGGTGCGGTGAGCCCGTGTTCAGAAAATAATACTTCTTTTTATCAATAATCTCTTTGATCGGAATCATTTGTAGCGAGACTTTATCGCCGTCGATCATAGCATGGTGATTTCCATCTACTGCCGTAAATATGGTATTCTGCTCTATGAGCCCAAGAGAATGGGCAAAAGCCACAATGCAACGCCCACCATTGCCGCACATGGTACTCTCATTACCATCGGCATTAAAATAGACCATCTTAAAATCTGAGTGTTCTTCATTTTGTAAGAGTATCAACCCGTCAGCGCCAATACCGAACCTTCTGTCGCAAAGTAACTTTATCAGTTCGGTATCCCCTTTGGGGAACTTTTCATTTCGGTCGTCCAACAGGATAAAATCGTTGCCCGTTCCCTGATACTTATAAAATGTTAGCTTATTTGAAGTATTCATCGCGCAAAGATACTATATTCTTTAAGGATTTTTTTGCAGTTAAAAAGCCGTTAAACTCTAAAAGTCGGAGTATAATTTCGACTACTTTTAGGTCACTAAATGTTAACAAACTATAATTGAATTATGAAAAGAATAGCAGGTTTATTTTTAGTAGCCCTTTTTGCAGGTAGCCTGACACTTGGGGCCTACAAGATTTTTTTTGAAAGTAAAAATGTGGCATATGTGGCACCTCAAGAAAACCCTTTTGTTACCACTAGTTTGCCAACTTCAGCCAAAGGTGTAGGAATTAATGAAGTAGACTTCACCATTGCAGCCGAGAAAACGGTCAACGCTGTGGTACACGTAAAAAATATGACATTGAGCCGTGGCAATCCTTTGGCCGAATTTTTCTACGGTTCAGAAGGCAATTCACGTCCGCAAGTGGGCACGGGCTCTGGTGTTATTATTTCGGCTGATGGATACATTGTCACTAATAACCATGTTATCGCCAAATCAAATGAACTTGAAGTGACGTTGAACAACAATAAAACGTATGACGCAGAAATTGTTGGTGCAGACCCAAGTTCTGACATTGCCCTTTTAAAAATAGATGCTGAAGAAGCGCTGCCCTATCTGGCATTTGGAGATTCTGACGGCACTAAAATTGGGGAGTGGGTCTTGGCAGTAGGCAACCCATTCAACTTAACGTCAACTGTAACCGCTGGTATTGTTAGTGCCAAAGCGCGTTCAATCTCTGCAAGAAGCAATCAATCGTTCATACAAACCGACGCGGCCGTGAATCCAGGTAATTCTGGCGGGGCCCTGGTCAATACCAACGGTGAACTGATTGGTATCAATACGGCCATCACGTCACAAACAGGATCTTATGTAGGTTACTCATTTGCCGTTCCAAGTAATATTGCCAACAAAGTGGTCAATGACCTTTTGGAATTTGGAAGGGTTCAAAAGGGTATTTTGGGTATTTCAGCAGCCAATGTCAATAGCGCATACGCCAGGCAAGAAGGATTGGACGAGATCGAAGGTGTTTATGTAGCAGGAATAGAGGAAGAGTCCGGCGCTGATGAAGCTGGTCTTGAAGAAGGTGATATTATCAAAAAAGTGGGCAATGTCAAGGTCCGTAAGTTTTCTGAACTAACCGGATATTTATCGGCGAAAAGACCTGGTGACAAAGTAAAAGTGACCATTGAGCGTAATGGACAATTGTTGACCAAGAACGTTTCACTTAAAAAACGTTTGACCGAGGAACTACCTGTTATGGGATTAACAGTCAAAGAACTTTCAGGCAAGGACAAGAAAATCTACAATACCAAGACCGGAGTGAAAATTGTAGCCGTGCCACAAAGGTACCGCGATTATGGTCTACAAAACAAAGTGATTGTTAAAGTGGACGATGAAGAAATTAAGGATCTTGAAGAGGCGAAACAAGTTTTCAGCGGGCTCTCTCGATATGGACGAACCAGTATTACGCTCATTGGAGAAGATGGAGAACGCGAAAGACTGATTTTTCAATAGTGCCTGCTTTAAAATACAATTCTAAAACGCCCTTAATAGGGCGTTTTTTTTACATAAGAATTTCCTTTACGAAAACGTTTGAAATAATTAATTTTGCAAAAATTTTTAAGCAACCATAGTACCGATCATGAGCGATATAAAGTCTTACGAAAAAGAGTTGGCGTTCCAAGCTGACCGAAGAAAAGCAACTACCGAATTTGTAAAAATCATAAGTGACCTCTGGTATGACAAGGCCATTGAAGTTGTGCTCTTCAAAAATCAGGTCATTGATAAAAATGTTAGTGAAATCATCAATTTACATGAATATGCTGGCGAATTTGTTCAAAAACCCATTTCTATATTTGATTCCGTTGAACTTTTAAGGGCCATCAACGATATTAATCTACCGCCGGCCAAATTGGATATCGGTAAACTGACTTATGAATTCCATTCACAAGATAACGGGCACTTGAACGTGAAGTCTTTTATTGTTGACAAACTTAAAGATGCCAGTGATTCAAAAGGAATCAAACCAAAAGATGTCGTGCTCTATGGATTTGGTCGTATCGGACGCTTATTGGCCAGAGAGTTGATGGCCCGTACGGGCAAAGGGAATCAGCTTCGCCTTCGGGCAATTGTAACACGAGGTGAAATCACTGAAGAGGTTTTAGAAAAAAGGGCAGCCCTTCTCAGAACTGACTCTGTTCACGGACAGTTCAGCGGAACTGTAGATATTGATATTGACAAGAAAGCGCTCATTGTAAATGGTACTACGGTGTACCTTATCAATGCCAAACAACCCGAGGACATCGACTATACCAAATACGGTATTTTCAACGCTTTGATTATCGATAACACCGGTGCTTTTCGTGATAAAACCGCCCTATCAAGACATTTGCAGTCAAAAGGTGCAAACCGAGTATTATTGACTGCTCCAGGTAAAGAGGTACCCAATATTGTTCATGGTGTCAACCATACGGCATATCACCCAGATAAAACAAAGATTTTTTCTGCGGCCTCATGCACGACCAATGCCATTACTCCCGTACTAAAAGTTATTGATGATTCTTTAGGCATAAAAAAAGGGCACTTAGAGACCATACATGCGTATACAAATGACCAGAACTTGGTCGACAATATGCATGGTAAATATAGAAGAGGTAGGGCCGCCGCACTAAATATGGTCATTACGGAGACCGGAGCCGGAAAAGCCGTCTCAAAGGCATTACCAGCACTTGAAGGAAAATTGACTTCAAATGCCATACGAGTTCCAGTACCAAACGGTTCCCTTGCCATTTTAAATCTTGAGCTAAAAAATAAAACTTCGGCCGAGGCTGTAAACACTATACTAAAAAAGTACGCCCTTGAAGGCGATTTGGTCGAGCAGATCAAATATTCGTTGAGCAATGAACTGGTTTCTTCAGATATTGTAGGTACATCAGCACCTTCAATCTATGACAGCAAGGCTACCATTGTTTCTGCCGACGGAAAAAACATTGTACTTTATGTTTGGTACGATAATGAATACGGCTATTCACATCAGGTCATTCGTTTGGCAAAGTATATAGCAAAGGTTAGGCGGTACACTTATTACTAGAATAATTAAAACAATTTTTGGTTGTTGATATTAATGATGTAATTTCGTTTCGCTCTAAATCATTTTTTTAAGAATACTACCTATGAAAAACTCCATTTTGTTTTTTGCGAGCACTCTCTTGCTCTTAAACTGCTTGAATGCCCAAAACAATCAGGAAACAACTGAGGATAATACCATTAAAGGACAGTTTGAGACTTTGGTTCGAAAGTCAACCAATTACCGTCAAGGTGGCAAACGATATGAAGTGGTAAGGCTAATAGAACTTGAAGCTTTTCAGAAAAATATCTTGGATACTATCAATGTGGCCAATTCTAACATAGCCGAACTGCAATCAACTATTGCCGAAAATGAAACAGCTTTGAGCTCTTTGAACACCAAGCTCGATGAAACCACTAAAAATCTTAAGACACAGACAGAAGAAAAAGACAGTATTACTTTTTTTGGTGTGCTGATTTCAAAAGGAACCTACAAATTAATAGTCTGGTCCATTATTTTTGGCCTTTTGATCTTTCTGATACTTTTTGTCTACAAGTTCAAAAACAGTAATGCACTGACGCAATCGGCAAAGGCCGCATTGGCAGATGTTGAAGAAGAATTTGAACAACATCGTCGACGTGCATTAGAGAGAGAACAAAAAATTAGTCGTAAGCTTCAAGACGAAATCAACAAAAACAAAAAGGGAGTTTAGACCTGCTTTTGGTTTCGAGTGAAAATCTAGCATACCTATGCGAATTGACATCATCACCGTACTTCCCGAGTTATTGAGAAGTCCCTTTGAAGCTTCTATTTTAAAACGTGCCATAGAGAAAGGCTTGGTTGAGGTACACCTTCATAACTTGAGAGATTATTCTTTGGGCAACTATAACCAAGTAGATGACTATCAATTTGGTGGTGGGGCGGGCATGGTGCTAATGATTGAGCCTATCGATAAATGCATCACCGATTTACAGGTCGAACGTGATTATGATGAAATTATCTACATGACCCCTGATGGACAGACCCTAAATCAGGGTATGGCAAATCAACTATCTTTAAAAGGAAACATCATAATTTTATGTGGTCATTATAAAGGCGTTGACCAAAGGGTAAGGGATAAATTCATTACCAAAGAAATATCCATTGGTGATTATGTGCTTTCGGGAGGAGAACTTGCGGCGGCAGTGTTGTCAGATGCCATAATCAGATTATTGCCAGGAGTGCTCAATGATGAGACCTCGGCCTTGACCGATACCTTTCAAGATAATCTTTTAGCGCCTCCTGTCTATACACGACCAAGGGACTACAAAGGTATGGAAGTTCCTGAAGTGCTTTTGAGCGGAAATTTTCCTGAAATTGAAAAATGGCGCGAAGAACAGGCCATATCAAGAACTAAAGAAAGAAGACCCGATTTACTTGAATAGTAAGTATTTATTGTAAAAAAAGATGTGAACAGCTTGCCAATATAAAAATAAGGCTTAATTTTGCACACCATTAAAATCAACCTCTGACGAAATACGTGAACGTTGCTTTTGAACAAATCCATAAAAACATAAAAAATGGAGTCTTTAATAAAATTTGTAGAAGACGAATTTGTAGCAAAAAAAGAATTTCCTGAATTCTCTGCCGGAGATACGGTTACTGTCTATTACGAGATCAAGGAAGGCGAAAAAACACGTACACAGTTCTTTAAAGGTGTAGTGATACAGCGAAGAGGTACAGGCGCAACAGAAACCTTTACCATTAGAAAAATGTCTGGTACGGTAGGTGTTGAACGTATATTTCCCGTAAATATGCCCGCTTTGCAGAAAATCGAAGTCAACAAAAAAGGTAAAGTCAGAAGAGCACGTATATTCTACTTTAGAGGCTTGACAGGTAAAAAAGCTAGAATTAAGGAAGTGCGCTCATAGAGCATATTTCTCTAAAAATTTATAAGCACCTTTAATAGGTGCTTTTTTTATGAACAATTGTTAATAAGTAAGGTTTATAAATTGTTGATTATAAATTGGTTACATGATTTGGAATTTACACCTTTTCATATACTTTTATAAAACAAAAGCCAAATGAAGTAATTCAAGAAGCTTTTTTAGAGTTAGCGTTCTTTAAAATATTGTTCAAATTATTTTTTAGTTAGTAACACTACTAGTCAAAAAAATAGCTGAACTATCTTGATGCAGTCATCAAAATAGAGCGGTATTTCCTGTGTGCGAATAAGAAGACTCTTTTTATTTTGACAGGGAATAGAGAACAGTAGGTGAGGCCTATATGAGTTATTTGATTGAAAAATTGAAAACAACTATTGACCTAAACGCCGAAATAGTGAGATAACGAGACCGCAAGGTCAAAACCAAGTGGAAACATTTTGTTTAAAGCTATTCACGATTTTCAAAAAGCCATATCAATGTACTTGTACTATGATATGGCTTTTATTTTTTTGTTGCATGGGTGACTATTTACCATAAGGTTATCTGATTAAACAAGCTTAAAATTGTATATTTGCATCCGCAAAATTCAACTTTTTCAATGGCAACAATCCGTTATACCCAGACCGATGAAGCCCCAGCATTGGCCACTCAGTCTTTTCTCCCGATAGTAAAAGCATTTACAAAAACAGCAAACATTTCGATAGAGACCAAAGACATCTCATTAGCGGGAAGAATCATTGCCACTTTTCCAGAATTTTTGAACGAATCGCAACGTATTGCGGATGATTTGGCCGAATTGGGCGCTTTGGCCAAAACTCCAGAAGCAAATATTATCAAATTACCAAATATAAGCGCTTCTATTCCACAGTTGACAGAAGCTATTGAAGAGCTGCAATCCAAAGGGTATGCCATTCCAAAATACCCTTCAGAACCGAAAACTGAACAAGAAAAAAATATTAAATCTAGATACGATAAAATAAAGGGCAGTGCCGTAAATCCCGTTTTGCGTGAGGGCAATTCTGATCGAAGAGCCCCAAAGGCAGTTAAAAACTACGCAAAAAAAAATCCACATAAAATGGGTAAATGGACATCAGATTCAAAAACCCATGTTGCTACCATGTCAACTGGTGACTTTAACCACAATGAGAAGTCAATGACTTTTGACCGTGCTACCAAGGTTGACATTATACATCAGGGCAGTGCAGGAAAAACGGTTTTGAAAGGCGGTTTAGAACTGCAAAATGGTGAGATTATTGACGCCACCGTGCTCAGTAAAAAAGCATTGGTCGCTTTTCTAGAAGAACAGATAGCGGATGCCAAGAGCAAAGATCTATTGCTTTCTTTGCATTTAAAGGCCACCATGATGAAGGTTTCGGACCCTATCATATTCGGTCACGCCCTTAAGGCATATTTCAAAGATGTTTTTGACAAGTATGGCAGCTTATTTGAAAAAGCGGGGATCAATGCCAATAATGGCTTGGAAAGTCTTTTAGATAAATTGGACCGCTTGTCGGAAACAGAGCGCAATGAGATAGTGAACGCCATTCAAAATACGATAGAAAACGGACCTGATTTAGCCATGGTCAATTCTGATAAAGGCATTACCAATTTGCATGTACCCAGTGATGTTATAATTGACGCATCTATGCCTGCCATGATTCGGAATTCAGGTAAAATGTGGGATAAAAACGGAGCATTGCAAGATACTAAGGCCATTATTCCTGATAGTAGTTATGCTGGTATTTATGAAGCGACCATTGATTTTTGCAAAGAAAATGGAGCTTTTGACCCAACTACCATGGGTACCGTACCCAACGTTGGACTAATGGCCCAGAAAGCCGAAGAATATGGATCTCATGACAAAACATTTGAGATTGCAGATGCCGGTAAGGTTCAAATCGTAGCTACTGATTCAGATGAAGTCTTGATCGAACATGACGTTGAAAAAGGTGATATATGGAGAATGTGCCAAGTTAAGGACGCACCTATTCAAGATTGGGTTAAACTGGCGGTTTCCAGAGCCAAGGCAACTAACACACCAGCCGTTTTTTGGTTAAATGAGCAGCGTGCCCATGATGCTGAACTCATAAAAAAGGTAGACATGTACTTAAAAGGTCACGATACCTCTGGTTTAGATTTACATATCCTATCTCCCATTGAAGCTACCCATTTCACACTTAAGCGCATAAAGGCTGGGCAAGATACTATTTCAGTATCAGGTAATGTATTGAGAGATTATCTTACCGACCTGTTTCCGATTTTAGAAGTAGGCACCAGTGCAAAAATGCTTTCTATTGTTCCGTTAATGAAAGGTGGCGGGCTGTTCGAGACCGGAGCAGGTGGTTCAGCACCAAAACATGTTGAACAGTTTGTTGAAGAAGGTCACTTGCGTTGGGATTCGCTCGGAGAGTTTTTGGCCTTAGCAGTTTCTTTAGAACACTTTGGAGATAAAAATAACAATAAGAAAGCCGCTGCGCTTGCTGAAGCGTTGGATCAAGCTACTGAAAAATTCTTGGATAATGATAAATCGCCGTCTCGAAAAGTAAATGAGCGAGATACCAGGGGAAGTCATTTTTATTTAGCAATGTACTGGGCACAAGCCTTGGCAGAACAGACTGATGATCTGGAATTACAAGGTGCTTTTCAGCCTATTGCCGAACAACTCTCAAAAAACGAAGCACATATTACCAAAGAACTGATTGATGCTCAAGGAAAATCCATGGATATTGGAGGCTACTATTTGCCAGATACCAACAAAGCTGCTGAAGCTATGCGACCTAGCCGAACATTCAATGGTATTATTGAAAGTATCTAAACCATAAGTTTAGATTTCTCTTGTTGTATTTCGGGCAAATTTCAAAATCTTGGTACCTTTAGGAACTCTATAAGAATGGCCAAAGAGTTGTTAAATTGATAATATTCCGATGCAAAGTTTGTACATTACCTTAGTGTTTATTTAAGAAGCAAATCGTACAAATGCCAAATCTTACAAGGGTGTCAAGTTTTATGTACGCCCTTCTTTTTTCAGTACTTTCTTTTTCACAAGAGACTTTTACGCTTAGCGGAACGATAAGAGAAGCTTCAAGTAATGAGACATTGATCGGTGTTTCAATAGTTGTCCCAGAACTAAACATAGGAACTACCACCAATGAATACGGTTTCTATTCTTTAACCCTACCCCAAGGAAATTATAAACTCTTGATATCGTACGTGGGTTTTGGTAATCTTAGTCAGACCTTAAACCTTAGTTCCGATAGAAAATTGAATTTTGAACTGTTCGAAAAGACCGAGGAACTCGAAGAGGTTATAGTTTCTGAGGACTTTGAACGAATGAACATTCGAAAACCACAAATGAGTGTCAATAACTTGGCCATACAGACCATAAAAAAGATGCCTGTTGTTCTGGGTGAGGCCGATGTGATAAAGTCTTTGTTGTTACTGCCAGGCGTTACAAGTGCTGGTGAGGCCTCTTCAGGGTTCAATGTTCGTGGTGGTGCCGCCGACCAAAACTTGATACTTTTAGATGAAGCAATTATTTTTAATTCTTCCCACTTGTTCGGTTTTTTTTCTGTATTCAATCCAGATGCCATAAAAGATATAAAACTGTTCAAGGGCGGTATTCCCGCCAGATATGGCGGTCGTTTGTCCTCAGTTCTTGAAATCTTTCAAAAAGAGGGCAATAGTAAAAAACTAAAGTTAAATGGAGGCATTGGGGCGGTAGCCAGCCGATTACTGATCGAAGGTCCAATTATAAAAAATAGGACTTCATTTTTAGCAGGTGGCCGCGCGTCATATGCGCATTTGTTCTTGCCCCTTTTTGATATTGATAACAAGGCATATTTCTATGATGTCAACACCAAAATAAGTCATAAGATCAACGAGAATAACAGTATCTTCCTATCTGGGTATTTTGGCCGCGATTTATTCAAAATAAACGACAATTTCGTAAATATCTATGGAAATGCAGTAGGAAACTTTAGGTGGAACCACCTGTTTTCAGACAAGCTATTTTCTAACCTTTCACTTATCTATTCTGATTATTTTTATGGCCTTGAGCTTGATTTTGTAGGCTTTGAATGGGATTCTGGAATTCAAAATTTTAATCTGAAGTATGATCTAAAACATTACATCAGCAATACGCTTCAGATTAATTTTGGAATCAATAATATCTATTATGCCTTTAATCCTGGGGAAATCAAACCAAATAGTGAAGACTCTGGTATCATAGCCGAGCAACTCACAAAGAAATATGCAAATGAAGCCTCATTTTATATTGATGTAGAACATAACATTACAAACAACTTAAGCTTGAACTATGGATTAAGAACCAGCCACTTCAATCGATTGGGCCAAGATGAAATCTTTCTCTATGAAGACGATAGCCCAGTTTTGTTTGATGCGGCACAGCTGGTTTATAGGGAGGCCACACCTATTGACACAATAAACCCCGGTCGCAGTTCCAATCTGGCAGCTTTTACAAATTTTGAGCCGAGAATATCTATGGCCTACACCTTGAATGACAAAAACTCAATCAAAGCGAGTTATACAAGATTGTCCCAATATTTACATTTACTGTCGAATACCAGCTCCCCTACCCCTTTGGACGTTTGGACCCCAAGTGGACCTTTTATAAAACCCCAACTATTGGATCAATATGCACTAGGCTATTTTCGCGATATTAAGAATGGCGAGTATTCATTTGAAATGGAGGGTTTTTACAAAGGCATCCAAAATCGAATCGATTATATTGATGGTGCCGATCTAATTGCCAATAATGCCATAGAGCAAGTCATACTCAACGGAGAGGCAAGAGCATATGGTCTTGAACTGTTGTTCAGAAAAAATGAAGGACGCTTTCAGGGTTGGTTGGCCTACACCCTTTCAAGATCAGAGCAACGCACACCTGGGCGCACACGAACGGATAATAATGGGCTGCCAATTGTGGAAGCGGGTATTAATTTTGGCCAATGGTACAATACGCCTTTTGATAAAACACATGATTTTTCATTTTTTGGAGACTTCGAGCTCAACGAAAGGTGGAATTTCAATACCAACTTCATTTATCAAACGGGACAGCCAACTAATTTCCCTGTTGGACAATTTGAATTTGAGGGCATTGTTGTTCCTTTTTTTGGTAGTCGAAATCAATCACGTCTGCCAGATTATCATAGAATAGATATCTCGGCAACGTATCGCCCGAAGAAAACAAAAATTAATGGATTTCAGTCTGAATGGGTTTTTAGCATTTATAATTTGTATAATAGAATGAACGCTGCTTCCATTAACTTTAATCAAAATCAAGATACTGGAAGAAATGAAGCCGTAAGAACTGCAATTTTTGGTGTTGTGCCGGCAGTGACCTATAATTTCAGATTCTGAATATGAAAAAGCTCGTTTACTGTATCGTACTTTTTGCCATAATCTCGTGTGAAGATGTAATAGATGTTGGGCTGCCACCAACACAAACAAAACTTGTAGTCAACGCCTTGATTCGTGTTGATACTGCAGACGAATTTGTCCCGATTGAAGTGAAAGTTACCGAAACATCAGATTTTTTCAGCTCAAATCAAGTTACACAATTGGTAAATGCAACCATTTTTTATGGTTTTCCCGAAAATGGTACCCAAAGCACAGAAGGTCTCAATAGCAGCTCGTTGATTGAAGTAAACCCAAATACGGGTGTCTATCGCCCTGAAGTAAATGACACGGATGATCAAAGAATAAAAACAACTGATATCGAACCCGGTATGGTGTTCATATTGGTAATGAATCATAAGAATGTTATCTATACCGCACGCACCACCTATGTTGAAACAGTGCCCATTGATGCGTTGGAACAGGGATCCGCTACATTATTTGACGAAGACGACATTGAAGTATTGGTGACCATTACCGATATACCCGATGAAGAGAACCATTATGTTTTTGATTTTGGCTTTAACGAGTTTCTACCTGTAGATGACCAGTTCATCGATGGCCAACAATTTCAATTCTCCTATTTTTATGATGATTTAAGCACTGGTCAGACCGTTGAGATTGGTATTCTAGGCGCAGATAAAAGTTTCCATGATTATATGAACCTTATTCTGGAGCAAACCGAACGAAATGCTGGTGTTTTTGAAACTCCGGTCGCAACGATACGTGGAAATGTAATCAATAACTCTGAAAACAATGGTAATCCAGAACTCTCAGAAGAATTCGCCCTAGGCTACTTTGCAGTCGTACAAGAGTTCAAACGAACCTTGACCCTTGAATAATTAGAATAGTGCATTCAGCAACAGAATCAGACTTATTGCAACTGTACCCTGAAATAATGTGGCCACGGTATGTCCTTTTAAAGCATTCTTCATGTCCATATTTGAAAACTGCGATACCACCCAAAAATAGCTGTCATTTATATGTGACACGGTCATGGCACCAGCGCCAACGGCCAAAACAGCAAGTGCCTTTTCAACTGTGGTATGTAAACCAAACGTTTCCAACAAGGGAGCAACTATTGCAGCTGTAGTAATGATGGCAACGGTTGATGAACCCTGTGCCGTTTTTAAAACTGCGGCAATACCAAAACAAATCAACAATCCGCCATATTGTGAAGAAGAAGATAGATTTAAAATTGCCGCGATATCCAAGGTACGTAAGATAGCACCAAAGGCCCCTCCGGCCCCTGTAATCAAAACTATCGAACCTGCCTGTTTCAGGGCATCAACAATCCAGGTGTTACGTTCTTCAGACGTTTTGCCCTTGGCTAGGGGAAATGCAAAAAACACGCCTATTAACAAGGCCATAATAGGTTCACCCACAAATGTAATGGTATTGAAAAACCATGTAGTTCCTAAAGGATGAGTAGGGTATTCTGCGATGGATTTCATTGCAATCAGAAAAATAGGAACCAATAGTGGTAAAAACGCCATTGATGAAGAGACATTATTTTGATCCACATCATGAACGGCATTGGTCTCCTTTTGCGAGACTTCGGACTCTCTCAAAGATTTTCCGATATATCTTGACCAGAAGTAACCAGTTAATGAAACGGGTAAGGCTACTAGAAACCCCAATAACATGACCATTCCTAAATCTGCTTCTACGATAGCAGCAGCAGCAAGAGGGCCTGGCGTGGGTGGAATAAAAACATGCGCGGCATATAATCCTGTAGCCAGTGCTACTGCAAAAACCAATTTCGGAATATTGGTCTTCTTACTCAACGTTTCATTCAATGAGGACAAGATCACAAAACCAGAATCACAGAATACGGGAATCGAAATTACAAAGCCAGCTAAGTTCAATGCCAAGGGTGAACGCTTTAAACCGATGACCTTTAAAATGGAATTGGCCAAAACCTGGGTAGCACCAGTTTTTTCTAAGAAAACACCGATAATGGTACCAAAAGCAATCACAAGTCCAATACTTGATAACGTTTTACCAAAACCATCGCTCATTATACCAACAATCTCACCGGGCATGACTCCAAAAAAGAAGCCCGAGGCCACAGCGGCCAAAGTAAGTGAAAAGACCGGATGCATTTTCAACCGAACCGTAGCGATTATGATAAAAATGATAACCGCAAGAAGTATGACTAATTCCATGTTACTAATTTGACTAAATATAAAGTATTCTTGCTACTTTTAACATGGTTATGAGAACAGATAAAACAGTATTGGAAAAAGGATTAAAATCTTTCGGTTACACTGCCCTACTCATGTTTTTGGCCCCCATTGTACTATTTCAGGCATTCAAAAATACGGACAAACCGCTGTTCATACCTGTACTGATTGTCGGAATCATATTGGCTACCAGTGCCATCTATATGGGCTTTCGCTCTGTGAATATCGTGATGGATGCCGTTTTCGGAAAAAAAGAGAAGTAATTTACGGCTTCTCTGCTTTGGGCTTTTTCCATTTGTTGGTCAACGTGGCGTAGTCGTAATCCAGCACCGATTTTTGCCGTTTCAATCTACTTGAGGCAAAGGCTCTTTGCAGAATATCTTCAATTAAGTAATCTTCATGGACAGCAGTTGGCGAAAACTGCTCCTTTAGACTAATTTTAAAGGCTTTTGCAGTCGTATTGTACCAAAACGCACGCCAACCACTTCTCAGCTCTTTAACCAGTTCAAAAGCCGTGTTTCCGGTTTGTCTATGAATCAGTTTGACCAATATCTGACCTTCGGTTCGTGTTAGTTTTTTCAACTCTTCTGAGAACTCACCTTCGATATACTTTTGAACCTTTTTTGTATATCGCTTTTGATGTCGCTTTTTCTTGATCTTTGTGATACTATCATTGAGTTCAACCAATCGCTCCGCCGCCAGTTTGGCATAAGGATACACTTTTAATGTTTTACGACGAAGAATATAATAACGAAGTTTTTCTTTTTTATCGGTGAACTCCAGTTTTCCAAAGATATAGACATCGTCAAGTGGAATGGAACTTAATAAAATGGAATCCCCTTCTAATCGAACATAATATTCGGCAATGGAATCCAAATCTTTCTCCTCTTGTGAAAACCCTTTGCACCAAAGCAGTGAAATACAAAACAACAATAGAACTCTCGACATCAATTCAGTAGGTCATATTACGTATCAAAAGTAACGATAAAGGTTTGCCTATATTATTAAATAAAAGTGAATATTGCTATGTTTGTAGCCTAAAACGCACCTATGGCTTCTGAGCAGATCATTACCGATAAATCACTTAAATTTTTAGAAAAATATTTAAACAATGCCTCACCTACCGGTTATGAATGGGAGGGTCAAAAAATATGGATGGAGTATCTGAAACCTTATGTGGATACTTTTATCACTGATACTTATGGTACGGCAGTCGGTGTAATCAACCCAGAGGCTGAGTATAAAGTTGTCATTGAAGGACACTCTGATGAAATATCATGGTACGTTAATTATGTTGCGGATAACGGTCTTATCTATGTCATCAGAAATGGCGGTAGTGACCATCAGATAGCCCCATCAAAATGGGTAAACATCCACACAAAAAAAGGTATTGTCAAAGGTGTATTTGGATGGCCCGCCATACATACCCGAAGAACCGGAAAGGAAGAGCCACCAAAGATTGATAACATTTTTATAGATATAGGCGCCAAAGATAAAGAAGAGGTTGAAAAAATGGGGGTTCACGTGGGTTGTGTCATCACCTACCCTGACGAATTCCAAGTATTGAACAATGATAAGTTTGTTTGCAGGGCGTTGGATAATCGTGCTGGTGGATTTATGATTGCAGAAGTAGCACGTTTATTGCACGAAAACAAAAAGAAGCTTCCGTTCGGGTTGTATATCACGAACTCGGTTCAAGAGGAAATTGGACTTCGAGGTGCTGAAATGATCACACAGCGTATTAAACCCAATGTGGCCATTGTTACTGATGTCACCCATGACACGACTACCCCAATGATAGAAAAGAAAACACAGGGAGAAGCAGCCATAGGCAAGGGACCGGTTGTTGCCTACGCACCGGCGGTACAACAAAAGTTACGTGAGCGTATTCTTGAAACCGCTGAAGCAAATGAAATACCATTTCAACGTGCGGCCAATTCAAGATATACCGGAACCGATACCGATGCTTTTGCCTATAGTAACGGAGGCGTAGCTTCGGCATTGATTTCACTACCGCTTAGGTATATGCACACCACGGTGGAGACGGTTCATCGCGAAGATGTTGAAAACGTTATTCGATTGATTTACGAGACGCTGTTGACCATTAATAGTGGAGAAACATTTAGTTATTTTGAATAACTAGTTTTTTTAGTCCCACGAAAATCAGAATCCATTCGAAAGAGATTCCCATCTTCATAAGAATGACGGAACATATTTATGGATGAACTAATCGATATTCTGGACGCGAAAGGAAACTATACCGGTCGATCCGCCCTGAAATCAGAAGCCCATAAAAACGGTTGGTGGCATCCGACCATTCATGTTTGGTGTTATACCAGAACGGGAAAAGTGTTATTGCAACAACGTGGAAAGCACAAAGACTCATATCCGCTAAAGTGGGATGTGTCCGTTGCTGGGCATATTGGTGCAGGTGAATCCAATGAGTTAGGCGCCATACGCGAAACCATGGAAGAAATCGGAGTTCAAATAGTGAGTGAAGATTTAGAAAAGCTAACAGTTTTTAAGCAAGTGAAAAATCATTCAAACACTTTTTTGGATTGTGAATTCTGTCACACCTACTTATGCAAACTTGATGAGCACGTCCCATTGAAAAAGCAGGACAGTGAAGTCGAAGCACTTCAATGGCTAATGATTGATGAATTTAAAAAGAGGATAGCTTCCAACCATCTAGATCTGATCCCCAATTCAGAAGAACGGTTTTACTTTGTACTTTCTGAGATTGAATCACGGATTAAAAAGTCCAAATAGAAGTATCCATCAGGTCAACGTCTAATGGAAGTATTGTTTGTCCACCCGTTTTCATATTTTTTATAACGAACTGTCCGTTCTCCATTTCTTTGTCACCCAATAGAATAACAAAAGGTACTTGACGTTTATCGGCATATTTAAACTGTTTTTGTACCTTAACCGCCGAAGGATATAGGTCAGCTTTCACTCCATGCTTTCTCAGGTTTGAAACAAGTTTTAAGGCCTCTAAACCTTCCTTTTCGCCAAAGTTCAAACACAGTACCTGTAGCGATTGATCAATAGATTCGGGAAAGAGTGCTAATTCTTCAAGCACCAGATAGATTCGATCCAGTCCAAAAGATATTCCAACACCACTGATATCTTTCAAACCAAAAATTCCCGTTAGGTCATCATAGCGACCACCACCGCCAATTGAGCCCATTTTCACCCCTTCAGGTGCAGCTACCTCAAAAATCGCTCCCGTATAGTAATTGAGTCCCCGAGCTAGGGTAACGTCCAATTGTAGTGTAGCGGTTTTAAGGCCAATTTCATCAACCATGGTGATGATTTCGTTTAGCTCTTTCAAACCCTCAAGCCCGACTTCAGAATTGCTTAACAATGTTTTCAATTGACCCAATTGATCTTGTGCCGAACCTTTCATCGAAAACAGAGGGGATGCCTTTGCAATTGCCTGTTCAGATATACCTTTGGACAGCATTTCTTCTTTGACCTTCTCCTCTCCTATCTTATCCAATTTATCTAAAGCGACAGTAAATTCGACCAACAGGTTTTTCGCCCCGATGACCTCTGCAATACCCGATAAAATTTTTCGATTGTTGATTTTGATGGTGGTTCCCTTAAGGCCCAACTCGCTAAAAACAGTATCATAGAGTTGCACCAGCTCCGTTTCTTGTAAGAGTGAATTTGCGCCAACTATATCGGCATCACATTGGTAAAACTCACGAAAACGCCCTTTTTGGGGTCTATCAGCCCGCCATACCGGTTGTATTTGGTACCGTTTGAACGGAAAATCCAAGTCATTTTGGTGCATGACCACATAGCGTGCAAAAGGTACCGTAAGGTCGTAACGAAGTGCTTTTTCGGTAATCTTTGGAGCTATAGAACTTGATTTTTTAGAACTATAGGTTACATCATCAACCTTTGAAATAAAATCACCTGAATTTAAAATCTTAAAGATCAAACGGTCGCCTTCATCACCATACTTTCCCAGCAGGGTTTCTGAATTTTCAAAACTTGGTGTTTCAATAGGCTGAAAACCAAAGAGTTCAAATTGCTTTTTGATTGTATCAAAAATGTAATTTCTTTTGGCCAGCTCTGAAGGTGAAAAGTCACGTGTGCCCTTTGGTATGCTCGGTTTTTGTGCCATTACTTAAAATATCATGTAAAGATATGCAAATGAAGTTCCCGCCTGTACGGGAATGACAATACTAATTTATAATCTCATCAAACCACTGATACAATTCTCCTTTGGTGATAACAGCACCTTGTTGGATCAAATTGAACTTATCTTGGTTTTTGTCATCGGAATATGCTTTTGATGCCGTCAGGTACTCAACAAAGTCAGATTGAAAGTTACGTTTGAACCATCCGAAACCTACTTTGGTTCTCAAATCTACATCAGGATTTAGCACCTTCACGGACACCAACTTCATCTCTTTATCGGTCAACTCAAACAAGTGCATATGTTGTTCTGAAATATTCTCAAGATATTTCACTTTTCCTAAGACCCCTTCCCATATCAAATCGCTAAAAACATCCAATTCCTGTTCTGCGACCTCAGGCTTTTCTTGCTTGAGTTGAGACCATTCTTCAGCTGTTATGGACTGTGTTGCCAAAAAGTTGATAAACTCTTGATGCAACTCTTCAAACTGCTCTTTTGCCAATCGTGTGTATTTCATTTTGCAAAAATAAAAAAGGCCATACTTTCGTACAGCCTTTTATTAAAATTTGAAAGAATATTTAGTTAAAAATATACCGAACTCCAACTTGTGCCTGCCATCTAGATAGCAATCTTGTGTCAGCGGAGAAAGTATTCGTTCTATTTGGGTCAAATGTATATGTTGGTGTATTGGTATCGTCAACCGTTACACCCAATACTTGATCAAAATCTTGACGTTCTACAACTCCCCATTCTGAATTGATTAGGTTTCCAATGTTTAAAACATCCAAGCTCAACTGAAATTTGTTTTTGTCATTGATCTTAATATCCTGCAATACCTTCACATCCCAACGACCTCTCCACGGTGCTAAGGCCCCATAACGCTCGGCATATTGACCTCTTCTTCCACTAAGGTAATCATCTTGTTGAATGAATGCTTCAAAAGCTTCAGCTTGTCCCGTTCCACTAAAGGTCATTTGACCAATTTCTGCAGCAGTCGGTATGTAAAGTAGGTCATTGATACTAGAACCATCGTTGTTGATGTCGCCTCCATATATGTAGTTAAAGCGACCACTCTGTGCGTACTCAAAGAATGATGAAATGGTAGTTCCTGTTTTAAACGATTTTGATAGTACCCCAATAATACGATGTTGGTCGCCGTACCTAGAGTTCGATAACACATCTCTATTGGCGTTACCCACAATAGCATTACCTGCAAAAGCATCACCCGTAATTTCTGCGTCAATAGAGTTTACTTCTTTAGCATCTAAATAACTATACGCCAACTGTGTATATAGACCATTGTCAAACGTCTTCTGAAGTTTCAGCGTAGCGTTCCAAATACGACCTTGATCAGAGTTTGTAAATACATAGGCATTGGTTGGGCCGCCAAATAATTGAGATTTATCATCATTTACGTAAACAGCTCTGTTATCTGGCCCATTCAAAGTAGCTGAAGGTGTTCCAAGCCCCCAATTTTGAACATGCGCTGCATTAATATCTTTGGTATACGACAAATCAGCCGTCAAGATAATACCATTGTCAAAACGTTTGTCAAGACCTAAATTCGTTCTCCAGACCTGTGGCCATTGAAAATCGGGATCAACAACTTGATAAAAGAAAAAGTCCGTACCCTGTACTTGGTTGCCCAACCATACAAATGGAAAACGACCAGTAAATACCCCTGAACCTCCCCTAAGTTGTAGGGATTGATTGCCTTTTACATCCCAATTAAAACCAACCCGTGGTGAAATCAACCAATCATTGTTCGGTAGTTGCTCAGAATCAATGGTTATGGGCTGATTGGTGTTCGGATCAAAATATTGAATATCTGGAGCGTATGTTCCGCCATCAGCCAAAAGCCCACCTTTTCTATCGATATTTTCACGAATAAGTGAAGCAGTATCAAAGTATAATGGCTTATCAAAACGCACGCCATACGTTAATTTGAAATTGTCCGTGGTATTCCATTCATCTTGAATATAAAATGATAACTGACCTACATTGGTCTCAGCCAAAGACCATGAGTCATTCGCACTATTGTTATTGAAGGTGGCATTGGCATCATTAAACTGTGCTTGGTAATCCGCTACCAAAGCAGCTTCACCGGCAGCATCCAGGTTTCTGAAATCAGCTATGGAACCTGTTGGAAAGAAAACTCCACGAGCTCCGTAAGCACCAAGGTTAAACGAGTTGTCAAACTCAAATTTCTCAAAAGAAAAACCAACAGTATACGTGTGGTCTCCAATAAAAAAGTTCAAATTATCTGTAAACTGAAATACTTTCTGATCTAGCCTATTATTGATTGAAAATGGTTCATGGCCAGCAATGATATAGTTTGAACTTCCGGTTTCATCCAAAAGTGTGATACTCGGCGCCGGTGTAGAAAATGGGTTTCTAAAATCATCAAAATGAGTGTAACCAATTTGAAGCTTATTGGTTGCCTCATTGCTTAGTGTACTGTTCAGTTCTAATTGAACTGACCGTATATTATTATTGATTTCATAGCCAGCGTTTTCAAACTGTAGGGTTTGTGTACTCGGTCCCCTAAAAGTAATTGCATCCCTATTGGCAGGCTTCCCTTTAGAAGAATTCAAAAAGTTGTAAATCAATGCCAATCTGTTGTTCTCATTTATATTCCAATCTAATTTTATAATTCCCTTGGTAGATTCTTGGTCAAAGTTAAAACCGGTAATCGCACCAGGATTGTAAAAAATAGCATTTCCTTGCGGATCTTGGCCAACCACAACCTGACGCAATATGTTATCTACTAATTGCATGTCGCTTTGTGTAACCCTAGATGTACTAATGCCAGCTTGGCCTATACCACTGGGCACAAAACCATCGGTACCCAATTCGGTCAATTCATCCCGCTCAAAGTTTACAAAGAAAAAGAGCTTGTTTTTTACTATCGGTCCACCTAGGCTAAAACCATACTGGGTTTGCTCTAAACCAGTTTTTGTTACATCGTCGCCATTGATTTTACCACCGGTCAAATCATCATTTCTAAAGAACCCATAGGCTGTTCCGTAAAAATTGTTGGTTCCACTTTTGGTAACTGCATTCACCGAAGCGCCTGTAAAACCAGATTGGGTCACATCATAAGGTGCCGTGGTTACCGATATTTGATCAATGGCATCTAAAGATATAGGTTGTGAACTGGTTTGCCCACCGGGTGTAGCCGCATCCAAACCAAATGGATTATTAAAAATCGCCCCATCCAAAGAGAAATTGTTATACTGGTCATTTCTACCTCCAAAGGATAATCCTGAGGCACCAGAGGAAGCAGCAGGCTCTAACCTTATAAAATCATTTGCCGATCTGGAAATGGTAGGTAACCGTGTTAAATCCCTTCTACTCACACTGGTCTCTGCCCCTGTTCTATCTCCGCCAAACGTACCAGATTGGTCAGAAACCACAACTACCTCATCCAATTGTTGGCTGTCAGCTGCCATATTTGTGGTATAGGTAAAGGTTTTGCCTAAAGAAAGAAAAATGTCATTTCTAACATCATTTTGAAAACCAATAAATGAAATGGTCACCTCATAAGGTCCACCGACACGTAGGTTCAAAAGGTTAAAACGGCCTTCTTCATTTGTGATAGATCCGTATTTGGTTCCTGTAGGTGTATGAACAGCAACTACATTGGCGCCCAAAAGTGGTATGCCCTGATCGTCAAGCACAGCACCCCTGATATTAGAGGTCGTGACCTGTGAAAATACCGAAGTCAGCATTGCAAAAAACAGCAATCCTAAAAGTGTTGTTCTCTTCATAATTTAAAGTGTTCTAAGTTAAGTTTTGCTTTGATGCAAACATAGCATAAAAAAAGAGCTATGCACGCATAGCTCTTTACAACTTATTAACCAAAAGTTAACGTCTATTTTGCCTCAGCAACTACTTCAAAAGGAAATTCTACAATTACCTCTCTGTGTAATCTGATTTTAGCATTATAAGGTCCGGTTCTTTTGACAGTACCTCCTTGAATATTGATAAACTTTCTATCAATACTCTGACCTGACTTTTCAATGGCTGCAGCCAAATCAATGTTAGATACAGATCCAAATAATTTATCACCCGAACCAACTTTTGCCGGAATTTTGATCTCTAAAGCCTTTAGGCTTTCTGCTATCTTTTGAGCCTCATCGATTACCTTTTTCTCTTTGTGTGCTCTTTGCTTCAAATTCTCAGCTAGCACTTTCTTTGCAGACGGAGTAGCCAACGCGGCCAAACCTTGAGGAATTAAAAAGTTTCTACCGTAACCGTTCTTAACGTTAACAATATCATCTTTAAAACCTAAATCTTGTACGTCTTGTTTTAATATAAGTTCCATTTTCCGTCTTTTATTATTTCAACATATCACCTACGTATGGCATCAATGCCAAATGACGAGCTCTTTTTACCGCTTGGGCAACTTTTCTTTGATACTTTAAAGAAGTACCTGTAAGTCGTCTTGGTAATAACTTACCTTGTTCATTTACCAACTTCATTAAAAAGTCTGGGTCTTTGTAGTCGATATACTTGATACCCGACTTTTTAAAACGGCAATACTTCTTTTGCTTGGTGGTTTCTATGTTCAATGGGGTCAAATATCTGATTTCCCCATCTTTTTTTGATTTTGCTTGTTGTTCTATCGATGACATACCTCTATGCTTTTACTTTTAATTTAGTTCTTCTTTTCTCAGCCCAAGCAACTGCATGCTTGTCTAACTTAACCGTTAAAAATCGCATAATGCGCTCATCTCTTCTGAACTCAAGCTCATAAGGACCAATTGCCTCGCCCGGTGCAGTAAATTCGAACAGGTGGTAAAACCCACTTTTCTTGTTCTGAATAGGGTAAGCCAATTTCTTTAGCCCCCAGTTTTCTTTTGCCACCATTTTGGCACCATTCTTAATTAAGAAATCTTCAAATTTCTTAACTGTTTCCTCTATCTGGGTCTCAGACAGAACGGGATTCAAAATGAAAACAGTTTCGTAATGATTCATATATATTTATTTAAGGAGCGCAAAAGTAAACATATTTGTAACCTTTCACAAGAAATTAAAGAATTGTTCGTTATCCGTTTAAGAAGTTATTAACAATAAAAACCAAAATCAAACCTACATCGCGCCTAATGCTAAATACACAACAGAATAGACCATGTTTACATCTTTTGTTGCACTTTACCGTTGTTTTTATGTAATTTGCCGATGATTTAACCCCACAAATCACCCCAATTTATGAAACTTAAAAGTATAATTGTAGACGACTCATCCATGCAGCGAATGGCCGTGGCCAAGTTGGTCAACAATCACCCACATCTTGCCCTAGTTGCAGAGTACAGTAATGCTATTGAAGCGAAGAATGGATTGAAGAACCACGAAGTGGATGTTATCTTTCTAGATGTTGAAATGCCCATTATCAGTGGTTTCGACTTGTTGGAAGCTTTAGAAAATCCACCTCAGGTTATTTTAATAACCGGTAAACCCGATTATGCCCTAAAAGCATTTGACTACGATGTTACCGATTATCTTCATAAACCTATCACATTAGCACGTTTTGAAGCATCAGTCAAAAGAGCTGTTGCCAAGTACGAGCAAATGAATAGAACAGATGAGGATGAGGAGCATATCTTTGTGAAGAGTAACCTTAAAAAAAGAAAGGTAATCCTTAATGACATCAAATGGATTGAAGCTCTAGGGGATTATATAAAGTTAGTTACCGATGAGGCAAATATTGTTATACTTTCTACAATGAAGTCTTTTGAGCAACAATTGCCTGCTGAAAAGTTTTTAAGGATACATAAGTCCTACATCGTAAACTTGGAAAAAATTGAAAAGTTCAACAGTAAAAATGTTGAAGTCGGCGGAAGACAGATTCCATTAAGCCGAAATAAGAAAACGGAACTGGCCGAAGCGTTGGCCAACGTCTAGTGCTAGATGTGGTCAACATTATAGACCAATCGAATACTTTTATACTGAGCAATAGCATTAAAGGATTTTTCTATTCTTTTAATGCTATTTTTCGTTTGAACAATAGGATGGTTCTTACCCACTTTCACCAAAACATGCTTTAAATATTCATTGCGTATTCGAGATACCACCGGATACTCAGGACCAAGCACCGTTGTTTTTAAAACATTGCGCAACGAAGACGCAAACCAATCGGCCGCTTCGTTCAATTTGTTGTAGTCCCTATCTTTTAAGATAATTTTGATGATTCTGATATGTGGCGGATACTTAAACTGCTCGCGTTCGTACAGTTGCTCTGCAAACATTTTCTCATAATCATAGTTAGCGACCTGATGTAAAATTTGATGGTACGGATTGTAGCTCTGAATCAGTACTTTTCCCCTCTTTTTCGTCCTACCAGCTCTACCCGCAACTTGTGTCATCAACTGAAAACTTCGTTCGTGTGCCCGATAGTCAGGAAAATTCAACAGTGAATCAGCATTCATAATACCCACCAAACCAACATTGCGAAAATCCAGTCCCTTTGTGACCATTTGGGTGCCTACCAAAATATCGGTTTCATGATGCTCAAAAGCACCAATAATTTTCTCATAGGCATATTTTCCGCGTGTAGTATCTAAATCCATACGGGCGACATTCGCATCTGGAAACAATCTTAACAGTTCTTCTTGTAACTGTTCCGTTCCGAACCCTTTTGTGTCCAATGTATTACTGCCACAGGCCTGACAGCTTTTTAAAACTGGAATATGATAACCACAGTAATGACAACGTAATTGGTTGCGGTGTTGGTGATAGGTCAAGCTAACATCACAGTTAGGGCACTGACTTGCGTGTCCGCATGTGGTGCATTCCACAATCGGTGCGAATCCTCTACGGTTTTGAAACAAAATGATTTGCTCGCCCTCATCAAGGCTTGTTGTCATTTCTTCCATCAAACGTTCTGAAAAATGACCTTTCATCCGTTTCTTTCTTGTGGCCTCTTTGATGTCGACCAACTCAATTTCAGGCATCAGCACATCACCATACCTCCGTGGCATTTCTGCCAAACCATACTTTCCATGTTTTACGTTCGAGTAGCTTTCAACACTTGGCGTCGCCGAGCCCAATAAACAATTGACCTTATGGAGCTGTGCCAGTACAACGGCCGCATCACGTGCGTGGTACCTTGGTGCCGGGTCAAACTGTTTAAAAGAGGCTTCATGTTCTTCATCAACGATTACAAGTCGCAAACTGGCAAATGGCAGAAATAACGAAGAACGAGCACCAATGATAACCTTTGCCTTCTCTGAGGCCCGTAAAGTATTGTTCCAAACCTCAACACGCTCATTAAGGCTATATTTTGAATGGTAAACGGCAACTTGATTACCAAAATAGGCCTTTAAACGATTGATTAATTGAGAGGTCAATGCAATCTCAGGCAATAGATAAAGTACTTGCCCGCCCGAAGTGATCACGTTTTGTATAAGTTTTATATATACTTCTGTTTTTCCAGAAGAAGTCACCCCATGTAAAAGACAGACCTTATGTTGCGAAAAGCTTTCTGCTATGCTTTCAAAGGCTTTTGCTTGCATACGGTTCAATACAATGTCTTCAGCTTTCAATGAGTTTGACTCAAAATGGACACGATCAATTTGAAGTTCATATATCTCAAAAATTCCTTTATCGGCCAGAGCTTTGATAACCGGTCTAGAGCTACCACTCAACTCTTCAAGCTGTTTGAGTTTAATCAATTTTTTTTGCCCTGATTGTAATTGAAAAAAAGAAAGAACCGCTTGACTCTGTTTTTTAGCTCGAGACAATTCTGTCAATAGTGGCTCTAGGTTTTCTTCATCTTGATATCCCTTTGCCAACCGGACATACTTTTCCATTTTGGGACGGTATAGTTCGTAAAGTTCTTCTTTCAGACGAACTAGGCCCTTTTCCATCATCTTTTGAACTATGGGTAGTACATGCTTTCGGTCCAAGATCGCCGCAGCTTCTTGGATTTTAAGACTCGACTGATGTCTGAGTGCTTCTAAAATCAAAAATTCATTGTCTGACAGCCCTTCTTCCACAATATCCTCTGAATTGCCCGGTAGAATAAGGGTTTCACTTTCTAACAAAAATGCACTTGGCAATGCGCTTCGCATAACCTCACCCAATGTACACATGTAGTATGATGCTATCCATTGCCAATGTTTCAATTGGATCTCGGTCACCAGAGGGACTTCATCTAAAATCTGATGAATTTCTTTAGCTTCGTAAACCTTAGGCTGGTTCTGATGTATCTCAAAAACCAATGCGGTGTAAATCTTTGACTTTCCGAATGGTACGGCAACACGCATTCCCCTTTTTAAAAAAGATGCCTCACCAGATGTTATGCTGTAGGTGAAAAAACGTTCTAGGGGAATCGGAAGTACAACGTCTACATAAAAATCCATAGTAGCCTTATTCTGCCCTAAGCCATGTCTGGGTTCGGTATAAAAATGCCAAATACCCCCTTACCTTTAGCTTATCAGGATTTTTAGGGTCCATCCAAACGCGGCCCCTAAAAGTCATGGCCTGTTCAGGATCAAATAGTCGTTTTCCTTTATACTCATAATCATCGGTTTTTTTGAATCCATCTATGATTATCATTCCTTGTACGGGTTTGTCTTTCAGCTCCCCATCACATTTGATGCATTTCGCATTTTCTTTCCCTTTCTCTAAAATCTTCAAAACCTTTCCATATAACAGACCATCTTGCAGATAGATATCAATGATGGCTTTGGCATTGCCATTTCTATCATCAATGGTTTTCCATTTACCCGAAATAGACTGCCCTGAAGCCATTTGAAAAAAACATAGACAAGCAAAGACAACTAAATATTTATTCTTCTTCATTCAATTTACTTTTGTTCACACTCTTTCTTAGTGACTGTAACGTAGCATTCAATTCAAAACCCAACAGCAATATATTTGAATTAAGCCATATGAATACCATTAAAATCAATAGGCCACCCAGCGCTCCATATAACTCATTATAGCGTGCAAACTTTTCAACATATACACCAAACAAATACGAAGTTACAACGAATAAAATGGTGGTCATCAAAGCCCCTACGGAGAAAAAACGGACTTTTCTGCCTTCAGCTGTGCCAAAGTAGTAAAGGATTGCGGTCGTTAGATACGACAAAATCATAAAGAACAATACCTTTGTCAACTGTACTCCAATATCATCACCTCTTTCAACATCATACCCTAATGTCTTACCTAAATATTCACTTGTATATTCGACAATATAAAACTCAAAGTACACGAAGACCACAGCCCCCAAGATCAATAGAATTGATAAAATCAAACCTACCATTAAAGCATAGGCATATTGTCGTAAAAAGTTTCGGGTCAATTCAATGTGATATGAATTTTCGAAAGCACTGAAAATGGCATTAACACCATTGGCCACCAAAAAAATGGAAAGAATAAAAGCCGAGGACAACAGGCCTCCTCGTTTTTGATCTTTAATCTGCTGATATACCTCTCCGAAGTATTCACTTGTAGCGTTAGGTAAAAATGATTCTAGAAACATTAAAAACTGAATGTCAAAGTTTTCATTACCCACACTTACATACGGAATAATGAAAGGTAATAATGTTACTAAAAAGATGAGTAACGGAAAAAGTGCCAAGAAAAGACTAAACGCAATGGAACTTGCGCGACTTGATAACGCACCCTCAACAATGCCCAAAATATATATTTCAGTCAAGTCATAAATAGAAAGGCCTTCAAAACCAGGCAATCTTATGGTCTTTAACAATTGAACCAACCAATTGATTACAGGAATACGTTCAAGTCTTTCTTCAATAGCCTTTGACATTATACCGCTTTAAGGCTTAAATCTAAATTATGGACCGAGTGTGTCAATGCCCCAGAAGAAATATAATCCACACCGCACTCGGCGTAATGCCGAATGGTTTCTTCGTTGATGCCGCCTGAAGATTCGGTCAAACACTTATCTCCTATTAAATCAACCGCAGTTCGGGTATCTTCATAATTAAAATTATCTAACAGAATGCGATAAACACCTTCAGATTGAAGAATTTCATGTACTTCATCCAAGTTTCTGGCTTCTACGATTATTTTTAATTGTCTTTGACTTTCTTGCAGATAGTTTTTGGTTTTGTTTATGGCCTTGGTAATGCCACCGGCAAAATCGATATGATTGTCCTTTAGCATAATCATATCATAAAGAGCGAACCTATGATTTTCACCACCTCCTATTTTTACCGCCCATTTTTCCAATGCGCGAATTCCGGGCGTGGTTTTGCGGGTGTCTAAAATTCTAGTATTGGTGCCTTGTAATAGGTCCGCAAAGTAGCGGGTCTTGGTAGCAACAGCGCTCATACGTTGCATTGCATTCAATACCAGTCGTTCAGCTTTGAGAATACTCTGCGAGCTTCCAGAAACAAAAAACGCAATATCACCATACGTCACCTTGGCCCCATCATTTAACAAGGTTTCTACCTGCAAGCCTTCATCAACATACTTAAAAACTTGTTTTGCAAATTCAACGCCAGCAAGAATACCTTCATCCTTGACCAATAGTTTGGCTTTGCCTGTGGCTGATTCAGGAATGCATGCCAAAGAACTATGATCACCGTCACCTACATCTTCACGTATGGCATTGGTAATTATTAATGCTAACTCTTTTTGAAATTCAGTTTCTGAAATCATGGGGAAATTTGAATTTAGGCTAAAATACTAAAAAGCTTTGCCTTTGGAATTATCAAAATTACAAATGGTATTTTTGAAAAAAGTAAAGTTCTAATGACCATTAGATTAGTAGCTGTTGGCAAAACCGATAACAAAGAGCTGAACAATCTTATAACCACCTATCAAAAACGGCTAAGCCATTATATAAAGTTTGAATTTGCAATTATACCTGATATCAAGAATGTCAAAAACTTATCCACCGAAGAGCAAAAGAAAAAAGAGGGTGAAGCCATTTTGAAAAATGTCGCCAATTCTGATGTTTTGGTCCTTTTAGATGAAAAAGGCAAACAGTTTTCAAGTGTATCATTTGCTGAAAACCTACAAAAAAGAATGAACAGTGGAATCAAAATGCTGATTTTGGTCGTCGGTGGCCCCTACGGATTCAGTCAAATGGTTTACCAAAGGGCAAACCAAAAAATCAGTTTGTCACCTATGACGTTTTCTCATCAAATGGTACGTTTGTTTGTTATAGAACAATTGTACCGTGCTTTTACAATTTTGCGGAATGAGCCTTATCATCACCAATAGTCTCTTCAGGAGACATAATATTATATTTTTCCAACAACCCTTCCATTCGCTTTAACATTAGATGGTGTGGCAATTCTGGTTTGTCATTTTTCTTTAAGGCTTTTACCATATTGTTCGAAACTTGATTCAGGTGATCTAGTTCTTCAGAAATGAACTTAATGATTTCTTCTTGCCTGTCGGGTTTCTTTTCTACTTTAAGTACATATCTCAAATCATTGATGTTTTTTATATGTGATGCGAAAACATGTGATTGGTGCCATGCGATTTCTTCCAATTTTTTATTCTGTCCGAGAATGCGGTTAATAATAGGGTTCACAATGAAGAAAATTTCGAAGAGTACAATAATTACCGAGAAAATCGCCAATTCTAACTCGATGATACGCATGCCCTTGATATCTTCTTCAGACTTCTTTTGAAATTGAAAGACAATTTCATTCATAATGGTAGTGAACCTATCTACATGATAACGGATATCATTAAAACTTAATTGATCAATATGTCGTAAATCACTTAAATTCCATTGAAACCAGTTCACATGGGCTTCAAGTTTGTCAAAATTTCCCTGAATTATGGCATTGTCCAATGGTTCAATACCTAAACTTTGGCTTCCTCCTTGCAACGTTTGGTGCATTTGTGACAGCTTGTTCAAAGTAAGTTTCAGTTCAGCATAGTCACAATTATGGTAACGACAAGAGTAAACCTCATTCAGTAGTCTTTGACTGAGCATACGTTGACGTCCTGCTAAATTGACTACCATAGCTGTCGAACGCTGCTTTGCCAACGAATACTGAATAATCGATTGAATGGCAATAGTCAACAATAGAATAGAAACTACCAAAAGGTAATAGGCCCTAAAACCTTTTTTTAAAAATTTCATTTTTCCTGCTCCCAAGTATATATAATTATAAGTAATTACCTACAAATTATGCAGAAAAATAATTCTAATATCAAAAATGTTGTGAAACCATCTTAAACGCTAGTGAAAGCTATCCGTGGTGTTTTGATGCCGTACCCGTTTTAGTAGAGTACCCTAAACTTTATAGTATGTTCTACACTTTTCAGTGCCTTTATCACATCTTTGTTATAGTCTTTGTCCAAGTCTGTGATAACATATCCAACCTCGCTATCGGTTGACAAAAACTGGCTCGCAATATTCATTTCATATTTCGCCAAAACCTCATTGATATCTGCCATGATACCCGGAACATTCTTATGGATATGTAAAAAACGATGGGCATTATTCTGTTTTGGTAGTCTTATATTGGGGAAATTAACAGCATCAACCGTATTTCCAGAGTTGATGTAGTCCATAATCTTGTTTGGTACAAAATCGGCAATATCACGTTGTGCCTCTTCCGTACTTCCACCAATATGTGGTGTCAAAATTACATTTTCCAAGCCCTGTAACTCCGTAATAAAATCACCATTGCTTCGTGGCTCTTCAGGATATACATCAACCGCGGCACCATTCAATTTCTTGCTCTTTAATGCCTTGACCAAAGCACGTATATCTACGACAAAACCACGGGAAAGGTTAATCAATATGGCACCATCACGCATTTGATCAATCTCACGCTCACCAATAAAGTTCTTGTTTGCCTTATTATCATCAATATGAAGGGTTACCACATCAGAAACAGACAATAGGTCTTCTAAGGTGTTACATTTTGTGGCATTACCTAGGGCAAGGCGGTCTTCGATATCATAATAATATACCCGCATGCCCATAGCTTCGGCCAATACAGAAAGCTGTTTGCCAATATTTCCGTAGCCTATGATTCCCAGGTTTTTACCTCGTACCTCTTGCGAATTAAGTGCAGTTTTGAACCATTTCCCCTGGTGAATTTCAGTACTTCTGGCAAAAATACTCCGCTTTAGCATGATAATTTGACCAATGGCCAATTCAACCACAGAACGGGTATTACTGTATGGTGCGTTGAACACAACAACCCCACCCTTTTTAGCTGCATCAAGTGCAATTTGGGTCGTACCGATACAAAATGCACCGACCACCAACAATCTGTCCGCAGCGGACAAAACCTTCTCCGTAACTTGGGTTTTGGACCGTATGCCCAATACATGAACCCCTTTAATACGTTCTATGAGTTCTTCTTCTGGCAAAGCATGTTTTACCAATTCAACTGAAAAACCTTCTTCTGAAAGATTATCAAAAGCATTAGGGTGTACGTTTTCAAGCAATAGAATTTTAATTCTATTTTTCGGATAAGATATTTTGCGTGGTAAATCGTTCACAAATAAAAATTCGTTTAAGTTAGGTGTAACATGGTCGGCGTTGTTCGCTGCTTTTTCTCTATGAACGTTTTCCGTATAGGCAAAGAACTTATCTGCAATGCCAGCTTCACGCATGACATAATCACTATAACCATCTCCGATTACTTGAACTTCACCTTCTAAGTTAAGGTTTTTAAGACATTCGATTTTTCCATTGTGGGATGAAAGCACATTGGTCTCGTCGAAACCAATAATATTTCCGGTGGTATCAAACTTGAACGTGTTGGCATAAACGCGCTCTGATGGAATGTCATATTCAGCGACAATCGGATCTATAAACTCTTTGAATCCGCACGATATCACATAAATATCCTCGGCATATTCTTTAAAAAATGCTTTGTTCTCTTCTATGGACCTTGAGATTTTTTGGCGCAGTTCTTTGACCAATCCATCTAAATCATTTTGGTGTGCATTCAAAAGCCGAATACGGCGTTCCAATGATTCGGTAAAAGAAATGTCACCATCAATACCAAGATTGGTAATCTCTTGTATCTCTGAAAGTACCGCGTCTTTATTTGACTTACCATCTAAAAGCATTTCTGCCAGTACATCCAATGCTTCTACACTGGTCAATGTGCTATCAAAATCAAAAACGTATTTTCTGGTGGTCCCGACCATAACTTAAAAAAAATTAAGCGTTAAAAGTAGTCATTAAATCTTTTTGACTTTTTGTAACGACCAAAAAAAATGAACTACTGAATTTTTCGGAGAAAACACTAAAAAAAAAGAACCAAAATGCCTCAAAAACTGATTAATCTTTATTTAAAATTTTTAGCCTGCCCTTATTTCATGAACTTTAATATAGCCTTGGCAAAACCATTGGTCTTGTAAGTGCCATTGTGATCACCAGCGACCAACTCAAGCTTTGCGTCGGGTATGATCCTTTGTAATTCAATAGGGTTACCATTGTCCAAATCCTTATCACCTGCTATAACCAAAACTTTCGCTTGAACTTTTGCCAAGGCTTCCTTTGAGGTAACAGGCTGGTACTTTTGTTGTAAATGCAATGACCTTAAATCAGCGCCAACAGATTTTGCATAATCAACAGCTCCTTGTGTTTCGCTTGTGGTTTGCCCATTGAACGCCGCGGCAAAAATCAACCTTCTATCCCATTCTGCATTGGTAAAATCAATCCCCATTCCACCTAAAACAGCTTTAGCGATGCGCTTATCTTTTGTCATTAATTTTGCGAGTACGATGCTACCTCTTGAGTATCCTATGGCTTTGTATCTTTCTATTCCTAATGAATCCATGAGTAATAGTAGGTCCTTCACTTCGGCATTTTCTTGATAGGCTTCGTCATTTTGGGGTTTATCAGAATTACCATTTCCTCGTAAGTCAGGTATGATAACTTGATATCCCTTAGCCAATAAATCACCTTTCAATACGGTCTTGTCCCATGACTTTCTTGAATTTATAAAACCGTGCAACAAAAGAACGGGAGAACCTTCTCCTTCAACCGTGTAAGCAATTTTCACCTTATCAAAAGATTCAAAATATTGTAGCTGGGCGGTGATAAAACCAGTTGTGAACAAGAGTCCAAAAAACAATGTAAGTGTTTTACTCATATTTAAGCCATTTAAAACCATCGACGTACCGCCTTACAGTAGAGTTTATAATTCTTTCCAAAACGTTCCGTTAATGCTTCCTCCTCTGGTTTTATTTGAAAATGGTTCATATAGTAGACAAAACCGGCAGCGGTCATCGTGTTAAAAGCATTGCCCAATTTCAAGCCGAAACCAATCAACACCAATAACATTGCCAAGTACATTGGGTTTCGTGTATAACTATAAATACCAGATATCACAAGGCTCGAAGCATTTGATGGTCGGGTTGGGTCTACCGTTGTTTTTGCCCTTTTAAACTTGATAAGTGCCAGTAAAACCAATACGACGGCCAATCCCCATACTATATACATTAATCCCATTCTGCCAAAAAAATCGAACTCCCCAAAAGGAAGAAATCTGGCCAGCATGAACATGAAAACGGCAAAAATCAAAAAAACGACAATAGGTGGAAGTCTTAATTGCATAAATGCTAAAATAGTATTTTAGTGGCGACTATAAATGAATACAATGAAACTAGTCTTTGCCACGCACAATCAAAATAAATTTAATGAAGTTAAAATACTCATGCCCAAGGCCATAGAATTAATTTCTTTGACCGATTTGAAGTGTTACGATGAAATACCAGAGACGGGTGCCACACTTGAAGAGAATGCTAAACTAAAAGCCGATTTCGTTACCAAGAATTATGAACTCCCTTGTTTTGCAGATGACACCGGACTTTTGGTAGATGCCCTCAACGGTGCTCCGGGGGTGTTTTCAGCCAGATATGCCGGACCATTAAAAGATGCTCATGCGAACATGGACAAACTGCTTGGTGAACTTGATACCAAGACCCAACGAGAAGCACATTTTAAAACGGTGATAGCTTTAAATTTTAATGGGAAGACCACTTTATTTTCTGGTAGGGTCTACGGCGAAATTACACTGCAAAAAAGCGGAGATAAGGGCTTTGGCTACGACCCTATTTTTAGGCCCAATGGCTATCAACAGACTTTTGCAGAACTTCCTTTGGCTATAAAAAACAGTATTGGACATCGGGGCAAGGCAATACAACAGTTGATTACCTTTCTAGGTGCCCTTTGAAAGTAATCTAGTGTTTGTAGTGCTTAATCACTAATTAACAGTACCTTTGCCGCTTTAATAACGCCGCCGGTATGGCAGGTGTTGCGCTGAGCTTCGGGTTTATAAGGTCATATTCGCTCTATGCAACACACATATTTGCGATTACTTATAAACATACATGTCAAAATTTGAAAATTTAGGACTTCAAGAGTCCCTGTTAGCTGCTGTTTCTGATTTAGGATTTGAAACGCCGTCTGAAGTACAAGAAAAAGCAATCCCAATTTTATTGGAAGATGAGACCGACCTGGTCGCCCTAGCACAGACGGGTACTGGAAAAACCGCTGCATTTGGTTTTCCACTTATTCAAAAAATAGAAGTTGCAAGTCGAACCACCCAAGGGCTGATTCTATCACCTACACGTGAACTTTGCTTGCAAATTACCAACGAAATGCAACTATATTCCAAGTACGAAAAAGGAATGAATATTGTTGCCATTTATGGTGGTGCCAGTATTACGGAGCAAGCCAAACAAATTAAAAGAGGGGCACAAATTGTTGTTGCAACTCCCGGAAGAATGAAAGATATGATTCGTCGTGGTATTGTCGACATCACCAAAATCGATTATTGTATCCTTGATGAGGCCGATGAAATGTTGAACATGGGCTTCTACGAAGATATCAAGGATATCTTATCAAACACCCCTAAAGAAAAATCAACGTGGTTGTTTTCGGCTACCATGCCCAAAGAAGTGGCTACGATTGCCAAAAAATTCATGCACAGTCCACAAGAAATTACGGTTGGTGCGAAAAACTCTGGGGCCTCTACCGTACAACATGAGTACTATGTTGTCAGTGGACGTGATCGCTACCCTGCCCTAAAACGTTTGGCCGATGCCAATCCTGGTATATTTTCAGTGGTTTTCTGTAGAACAAAGCGGGATACCCAGAAGGTTGCAGAGAAACTTATCGAAGACGGATATAACGCAGGAGCGCTTCATGGCGATTTAAGCCAGAACCAACGTGATTTGGTCATGAATGCATTTCGTAAAAAACAGATTCAAATGTTGGTGGCCACAGACGTTGCCGCACGGGGTATCGACGTTGATGACATTACACATGTTATCAACTACCAGCTGCCTGATGAGATTGAAACCTATACACACCGAAGCGGACGTACGGGAAGAGCAGGGAAGTCAGGTATCTCTATGGTTATTGTCACCCGAAGTGAGCTTCGCAAAATCAATGCGATTGAACGTAAAATCAAACAAGATTTCTTAGAGAAGAAGATTCCAAGTGGTATCGAAATTTGCGAAATTCAGTTATACCATTTGGCCAATAATATCAAAGACACCAAGGTTAATGAAGAGATTGATGGTTATCTACCTGCCATCAATGATGTGCTCAATGGTATTGACCGTGATGAGCTTATCAAAAAAATTGTTTCTGTCGAGTTTACGCGTTTCTATAATTATTATAGTAAAACCAGAGATTTAAACTCTGGTGACGGTAATCGTGAAAGAGGCGGCAAGGGAGAACGAGGTGAAATGCCTAAAGATGGTTCAGTTCGCTATTTTATCAATGTTGGTGAACGTGACGGTTATGATTGGATGTCATTAAAAGACTTTTTACGTGATAATCTTGGTCTTGAAAAAGACGATTTGTACAAGGTAGATACCAAGGACAGTTTCTCTTTTTTTAATACCGACGCTCAATTTACCCCACTTATTTTAGAAACATTTTCTGATTTCAAAGTAGACGGGCGCTTTATTAATGTAGAGGTTTCAAAAAATCCTGGGGGAAATCGCGGTGGCGGCCGAAATGGTGGTGGTCGTCGTAGGGATAGGGATCGTAAAAGAAGTGGTGGCCGAAGAGACCGGAATTCATCATTTAAAGGAGGAAAAAGCGGCTCTAAAAAATCAAAAGGCAAAAGAAATAGCGGTTTTTATTAGTTAATAACATCCTAAATAAAAGCATTGCTTGCCTAGTTGTTTTGCTGGTTTTGTATTTTTAGCATTGAAAATTGTTTAATGAAGAGACTTCTATCCTTCCTTTTTCTTTTGTCTGGACTATTATCGCTTGCTCAAGAAGACCAATCTTCTCAAGCTGTGGGTGAAATGAGTGCCACAGTTATCAATGCACAGACCAACTTTCCGTTAGAAAGCGTTCATGTTATCAATTTAAATCAGGTCAAAGGAACGATTACTGATCAAGATGGTAGGTTTACCGTTGCAGCTGCGGTCAATGATACCCTATATCTCACCTATTTAGGTTTTAAACCACAAAAGGTTCGAGTAACCAATGACATGTTTAAGTTTGGGGACACCAAAATCGCACTGACCGAATTGGCATATGCACTTGAAGAAGTTATTGTACGACCCTATCAGCTCACTGGTTACTTAGAAATTGATGTAAAGAATTTACCCGTTAATACAGCATATCAATACAGTATCTCAGGTTTGAACAAAAGTTATGAAGCAGGCAATAAAAACCCCAGTGCGGTCACCAAAGTTTTGGGCGCTATATTGAATCCTGCGGATTTGCTTCGGAATCTCTTCGGAAAAAAACCTGCTCAGATGAGAAAATTACGGCAGATGAAAGAAGATGATGATATTCGAGATTTGTTAGCTTCAAAATTCGACAGAGAAACGCTGACACAACTACTTCAACTTGAAAAAATGGACATTGAAGATATTTTGAACAACTGCAGTTATTCAAAGTCTTTTATACAGACCGCTAACGACCTACAGATTTTAGATGCCATAAGCAGTTGTTATGAAGAGTATAAAGTTCTAAATAGAAGGTAATTACCCCCTTCAACGAACCACAGTTTTCTATGCCCATAGTGCTATCATCATGGTAGATAAATAAATTTTATATTTCGCAACGCATTTTATAGCTTTAAGCAAATTCCTCAAAGATGAAAAAACTGCTTATCGCCATGTCGATAACCCTACTTTTTTTTAGTTGTAAAGAGAAAGAAAAAAAAACCGTCAAAGAAGAACCCATCGCTCAAACAACAGAAGAAATGGTAAAAAAAAATGTTCCCTTCTTTTGGGAAGGCGCCAATATTTACTTTTTGCTCACCGACCGATTCAACAACGGTAATCCTGAAAACGATACCACTCTGAACCGCACAGATTCTACAGCTGTTTTAAGAGGTTTTGAAGGTGGTGACATTTCTGGGATTTCAAAAAAAGTTGACGAAGGATACTTTACCGATTTGGGCGTTAATGCCATATGGTTTACCCCCGTCGTAGAACAAGTGCATGGTGCGACCAATGAAGGCAGCGGCAACACCTACGCCTATCATGGTTACTGGGCAAAAGATTGGACGACCATAGATCCGAATTTTGGCACCAAAAATGATTTGGAAGAATTGGTCAAGAAAGCACATGCAAAAGGCATTCGCGTATTATTGGATGTTGTACTCAACCACACGGGCCCAGTAACAGAAATGGATCCTGTTTGGCCAGAAGAATGGGTACGTACGGATCCAAAGTGCGAGTTTACGACCTACGAAAATACAACAGCCTGTACCTTAGTAGCCAATTTACCAGATATTCTCACCGAATCTGATGAACCCGTTGAATTACCTGATGCCCTATTGGCCAAATGGAAAGAAGAAGGGCGCCTAAGCCAAGAGCTCGATGAGTTAAACTTGTTTTTTGAACGCACTGGGTACCCACGCGCACCACGATTCTATATTATCAAATGGTTGACTGACTACATACATGAATTTGGTGTTGATGGATTTCGTGTAGATACGGTAAAGCATGTCAATGAAAATGCTTGGGCAGAACTAAGAAAAGAAGCTGACTATGCTTTTCAAACGTGGAAAAAGAAACACCCTGACCTTGTGCTAGATGACCAACCTTTTTATATGGTCGGTGAAGTTTATAACTATGGCATTTCATCAGGACGTCAGTTTGATTTTGGGGATAAAAAGGTGGATTATTTTGATTTTGGCTTTTCAAGCCTCATCAATTTTGATTTGAAAAATGATGCCAACAGGGACTACGAAACCGTCTTTAAAAAGTACAATAAACTACTGAATACCAAACTAAAGAATAAGAGTGTATTAAATTATTTAACCTCGCATGATGATGGAAGTCCGTTTGACCGTGGTCGTAAAAAACCATACATAACAGCCAATATGCTACTATTGACACCCGGAGCTTCACAGATTTATTACGGGGATGAAACTTCAAGACCTTTGAACGTGATTGGCGCAGAGGGCGATGCAAATCTACGCTCGTATATGAATTGGGAGGATTTGGATAGTATTCCAGCAGTGAAAAAGGTTCATGAGCACTGGCAAAAACTAGGGCGGTTTAGAGCGAACCATCCTGCAGTCGGTGCTGGAAAGCATAAGCGATTATCAAAGAAGCCCTATGTTTTTTCAAGAACGTTGGTCAATGGTGATTTTAAAGATAAAGTGGTCATTGCTCTAGATTTGCCGAAAGGAAAAAAATCGCTTAACGTAAAAGGCTTTTTTGGTGATGGCACTAAACTTTATGAGACCTATTCAGGAACCGAAGTTATCGTTCAGAAAGGAAAAGTACTACTGGAAAACAATTTTGACACGGCACTTATTGAACTGATGGAACAATAGCTTTCAAACAAGTTTACCAACCTTAATTCTTAGCAAATGAGGCAATTTTATATGCTCATCGTTTTTTTGATCGGATGCTTCTATGTACAAGCACAAACCAACACCTATCAAATTTCTTTTGATAATGCAGTGCATCATGAAGGCGTTTTTAAGCTCAACTTTCCTAATGTTATCCATGATACGTTAGTTGTGCGCATGGCAAATAGTTCACCCGGACGATATGCCTTTCACTCCTTTGCAAAAAATGTATACGATGTTAAGGTCACTGATGGTGATGGTAAAGCGATTTCGTTTAGTAGGCCAAACCCTTATCAGTGGAATATCTATGGTCATAACGGAGAGGTAAATGTAACCTATACCCTATTTGCTAACCGTGGTGATGGCACATATTCACAAATTGATGAGACCCACGCACATTTGAATATTCCATCAGCTTTTATGTTTGCTCCCGCCCTAAAAGAAAGACAGATAAAGGTCAAGATTGACGTACCGGAAGAATCCAATTGGAAGGTTGCCACACAGCTTAAAAAATTGAACGATAGTCTATATTGGGCGCCCAACCTATACTATTTTATGGACAGTCCAATGGAAATCAGCGACTTTGATTTGAGAGAGTTTCAGATTACGGAAAATGGACAAACAAAAAACATTCGTTTTGCTTTGCTTCATGAGGGCACTTCAGAAGAATTGGACTCCTATTTTGAAAGTGTCAAGCGTATTGTTAAAGAGCAGCAAAGTGTATTTGGTGAGCTTCCCAACTTTGATTTCGGTGAATACACCTTTATTGCATGTTATATGCCCAATATTAATGGTGATGGAATGGAACATCGTAATTCTACAATACTGACTTCTACCCGAAGTTTGGCCAATGAAGGCTTAAAAAGAAACTTGGGAACAGTTTCCCATGAGTTTTTTCATGTGTGGAACGTAGAACGTATTCGCCCAAAATCCCTAGAACCCTTTGACTTTGACAATGTAGATATGAGTGGTGAGCTATGGTTTGCCGAAGGTTTTACGTCATACTATACCAACCTTATTCTTTGTAGGGCAGGTTTAAGAACTACTGAAGAATACGTAAAGTCTTTGAATGGGTCTTTTAATTATGTTTGGAATTCTAACGGTCGAAAATTCTTTAACCCTATAGAAATGAGCTATCAAGCGCCTTTTGTTGATGCAGCCACTTCTCTAGATCCACAAAACCGAAATAACACATTTATTTCATATTACTCTTATGGCAGTATGTTGGGGCTCGCCTTGGACCTAGCATTGCGTCAGCAAGCACTGAACCTAGATGACTTCTTTAAAAAAGTCTGGCAAGTTCATGGCAAAACCGAGAAACCATATACAATAAATGACCTGCACGAACTATTGAACGCCTACGCAGGAAAAACATTTGGTGATAGTTTTTTCAATAACTATATCTACAATAGCAAAATGCCTGATTATTCAAGTCTGTTCAATTCAGTGGGATTGCTCATTGCCCAAGATGAAGATTCAGGGTACTTTGGTGCGTATATCAAAGAAAATACCTTGGCCAATAATACATTGATAGGTTCTCCGGCTTATCAGGCAGGTCTAGACAAAGGTGATGTTATAGCTGAGGTCAATGGAGTTCCCATGACAGAAGAAAACAACTTTGCTGATTTTCTTAAAGAGCAACAACAAGGTGCGCTACTCAATATTACCTTCAATCGATTCGGTCATGAAAGAACCACCAAAGTCACCTTGGCCAAAGACCCCAAATATACCATAACCATTAATCCAGATGCCAATGCCGCATCGGTGGCCAAGCGCAAAGAATGGCTTAAACAATAAAAGGTTAGTTCTCTACCAAAGCTTTTAGACTTGATAGCCCTTCTTCAAAATCTCCCCCTACGGCTTTGTCCATATTCATGAAAAGCATAAAAATACTTGTTGGGAATTTATTTTTACCAGAGAATCCCCAGGTTACCTTAGTACCCCCATTGGTAGTTTCCTCTGTTGTCATATAAGCATCAGAAGTGGATTTCCAAGGCTTTAAAAATCTAAGTTCAGATTCTACACGTTCACCATCGACAATTTTCGTAATCTCTTGTTCACCCTCTCCAACGTCCTTGTTACCTAGCCAGTAACTAACAGAACCAACTTCGCCATCAGTTCCTCTAAATTCTTTTTTCATATCGGGGTCTTTTTTGTTCCATGGCGACCATTTATCCTGGTTTTTCAAAAACCTTAGGTATTGAAAAACTTCATTCTTTGGTTTACTTATTTCAATGGAACGAGAAACGTCATACGTTTTTGGAGCTAACAGGGCCAAAATTGCAATGAGCAATATGAGACCTCCAATAATGTAAAGTGCAGTAGTCATTTTGTTTATTTTTAATTGGTTAGCATTAAAAATACAAAAAAAGTCAGTCTGCCAAGTAACGGGCCATAATACCCTCAACATTTTTAATGGAATTTTTTGTCCAATCAAACCGTTTTGTAACAATTTCTTTTTCAGATAGTTGCCATTCCAGATTACTATTTCGTAATCTTTGGGTCAAATCTTGTAAAATGATGGAAGCAGCTACCGAAATATTCAGGCTTTCAGAGAAACCCGCCATAGGTATGGTTAAAAAAGCATCAGCGCGCCCTAAAACTTCTGGGCTTAGGCCCTCTTTCTCGGTACCAAAGAAAAGTGCAGTTTTCGTTGTCAACTTAAAATCAGGCAATTTATTGCTTTCATCATGTGGCGTAGTAGCGACAATTTGATAGCCATCTGCTTTTAAACGATCAATACATGCGGCGGTAGTTTGGTACCGTTCTACATCAACCCACTGTTCTGCACCCATTGCAATATTCTTATCCAATCGTTTACCAAATCGGTCTTCTACCACATGTACCGTTTGAATACCAAAGGCATCGCAACTTCTGATTACCGCACTGGTATTGTGTAATTGATATACATCTTCAATGGCAACAGTTAAAAAATTGGTGCGTTTTGATAATACGGTTTTGAACCGTTCTTTTCTTTCCTGAGTCAAGAAGTCCTCCAAATATGCGAGCAAATCGTGGCTAAACATAACAACCAAGATAATCAAAATGGTAAATTTGGGTTGAATCTTTCTATTGACAGTTTATGAAAAAACGAATTGTGGTATTGACAGGGGCCGGTATGAGTGCTGAAAGCGGTTTAAAAACATTTAGGGATGCCAATGGATTGTGGGAAGGTCATGATGTGATGCAGGTGGCTTCACCACAAGGTTTTGCAGCCAATCCTGAATTGGTCCTCGAATTTTACAATCAAAGGCGAAGACAATTACTACAAGTTGAACCAAACAAAGGCCATGAGGCTCTGGTACAACTTGAATCTGCCTATGACGTGCATATTGTCACCCAAAATGTAGATAACTTGCATGAAATAGCAGGAAGTTCAAATGTTTTACACTTGCATGGCGAACTTTTTAAAGTACGCAGTACCGCAAATGAACACCTAGTTTTGGATTGGCGAAAAGACCTCAACTTGGGCGATGTTGATGAAAATGGACACCAATTGCGCCCACATATCGTTTGGTTTGGTGAAATGGTCCCCATGCTCGAAAAAGCAATCGATGTAGTTCAAAACGCCGATGCTTTGATTATTATCGGTACTTCAATGCAGGTATATCCTGCAGCAAGTTTGGTGAACTATGTGCAGAACAGGACACCAATTTATTTCATAGACCCAAAGCCCACGGTTCGTGCTTCAGACTTTGAAAACCTTACCATACGTGAAGCTTCCGCGACCGTTGGCGTGCCTAATCTTGTGTTTGAACTACTTGGTACCTCGTTCTAGCCTCTTTTGCCCAATTTATTAGAAGTTCTTTCTGTTCGTTGGTAAAATGGGCCTCACTGTGTATCCAGGTATACTCTTTTAATGGCATTTCACCCTCTTCCACTTCTTCGACCAATTCTTCTAATTTATGGTCTTTCTTCTTATCGGAATAATTGGCCCAGTCTGAAAAATTCAACTCTTCTTTACCATGCTCAATATGTTCATCAATCCAATACGAAACTGGAGAAATATTACTGTACCATGGATATTCAGTATTGTTACTATGACAGTCGTAGCAAGTATTTTGTAAAAGTACTTTTACTTCTGCCGAAGGTTGCGTATCTGCTTCAAAAGCAGCAACGTAGTCCGTGGCATCGGTCACATTTCTATCAGGCCCAAAAAATTGCATTCCAATAAAGACAACCAGCAGTGCAACCAATATTTTTTTTGCTATTTTCATTGTATAAGGTTTTTTATAAAATTAGTTTTTTTGACAAAAGAAACGTTACATCAATTACTAAATTCTGGCAGACTTTCAAAAACTCAAATCGAACAGTTGATCAAACAACTTGTTCACATGCCCGAACTTGTAGAACCCTTGTTGAAAGAAGTTTTTCGCCAAGATAAGATCAATGATTTTAATGCCAGTTGGGTATTTGACCATTTGATGCGCAAACGGCTTGTTTTTTTACTGCCCCATTTGGAGCTGTTCACAAAGGGACTTTCTACAATCGCTTCTGAATCATGTATGCGTCCAATGGCGCACACTTGTGAGCTCTTGACCGAAGCCTATTACAAAGAACGACTACCCATCTTTGCCGAAAACATAACAGAAAAACATCTTGAGCGTATTGTCAACACTTGTTTTGACTGGCTTATCGGCGAGCACAAAGTCGCCACTAAAGTTTTTGCGATGACTTCGCTATTTTATTTAGGATTACAGTTCAAATGGATTCATCCTGAACTGCAACTGGTACTCGAAGATTCAATACCGAAAGGTACCGTAGGTTACAAAAATCGGGCAAAAAAAACACTCCAGGCCATTAAAGCAAATAAGCGTTAACATGTTCGAAAGGTTTACAAACCTTTGAAACAACTATCGGTCCACCTACTATAATTCCTGACCTAAAATACTATCTTTGCCCTTTCTTAAAAACAGAGGTCCATGTCTTTGAACCAATTAAATGCCATATCACCTATAGATGGTCGTTACCGAAACAAAACGGCCACTTTGGGCAATTACTTTTCTGAAGAAGCACTAATAAAGTATAGAGTACAGGTTGAGATAGAATACTTTATTGCGCTTTGTGAGATACCCTTGCCACAACTGGCCAATTTTGACCATTCCAAGTTTGAATCGCTGCAAAAGATTCATCAAGGCTTTTCTTCTGCCGATGCACAAGCTATCAAAGACATTGAAAAAGTCACCAACCACGACGTAAAAGCAGTTGAATACTTCATCAAAGAAAAATTTGATGCACTTGGTTTATCGGCACATAAAGAATTCATACATTTTGGATTGACCTCACAAGACATCAATAATACGGCCATTCCATTTTCTATCAAAGAGGCGATGAATGACTGTTATGTACCCCTGTATTTTGAAGTTTTTGAGAAGTTAAAGTCCTTGGCAAGTGAATGGGCAGGTGTTCCCATGTTGGCAAGAACACACGGACAACCTGCATCCCCTACCCGTTTGGGCAAGGAACTTGATGTTTTTGTCGAACGTTTAAAACAGCAATTTGACCTCTTGAACGATATTCCGTCGGCGGCAAAATTCGGTGGAGCCACAGGAAATTACAACGCACATAAAGTGGCTTACCCCGATACGGACTGGAAAGCTTTTGGCAAAGAATTTGTACAAGAAAAATTGGGACTTTACCATTCGTTTCCCACGACACAGATAGAACATTATGATCATATGGCGGCGTTGTTCGATTGTTTAAAACGAATCAACACCATTTTCATTGATTTGAACAGGGATATCTGGACATATATCTCCATGGACTATTTTAAACAAAAAATCAAAAAGGGTGAAGTGGGCTCATCTGCCATGCCTCACAAAGTAAACCCCATAGATTTTGAAAACTCTGAGGGTAATCTAGGCCTGGCGAATGCGATATTTGAGCATCTTTCAGCTAAACTGCCCGTTTCACGTTTACAGCGTGACTTGACTGACAGTACCGTACTGCGCAACGTTGGGGTACCTTTTGCGCATACCTTGGTCGCTTTACAATCAACATCAAAAGGATTGAACAAATTGGTGCTCAATGCAACAAAGTTCGAACATGATCTAGAGAATAATTGGGCCGTAGTGGCCGAAGCAATTCAAACCATTTTACGACGCGAAGGTTATCCTAATCCGTATGAAGCTTTAAAAGGACTGACCCGAACCAATGAAAAAATCAATCAACGGTCTATTGCCGATTTCATTGATACGCTTGAAGTAACCGATACCATCAAAAGTGAACTCAAAAAAATAACCCCAGCAAATTATACCGGGGTTTAGAATATTGAATACGTTTTGCTGTCTTAAGCCTCTTTGTGAATCTCGACACTGTGTGGGTAAGGAATTTCGATTCCTGCTTTATCCAATGCCAACTTGCAATCTTCATACGTAGCAAAATATACATCCCAATAGTGTTCTGGTTTGCAAAAGGGACGTACGGCAAAGTTTACCGAACTATCTGCCAACTCCATAACATTTACAGATGGAGCTGGGTCCTTCAATACCAATTCATTTGAGGTCAGTACATTCATTAATACTTCTTTTGTCTTTTTGATATCTTCATTGTAGCCAACACCAATAACGGTGTCAACACGAATTTTTCCTTCAGCGGTGTAATTGACGATATTTCCGTTTGCCATGGCACCATTCGGCACAATGATCAACTTGTTCTCTGGCGAGACCAATTTTGTTGTGAAAATTTCAATTTCTTTGACAACGCCCAAAACGCCTTGCCCTTCAATCAAATCTCCAATTTTATAGGGTTTAAAAATCATAATCAAAACACCACCGGCAAAATTTGACAATGAGCCCTGTAATGCCAAACCTACTGCCAAACCAGCTGCGGCAATGACCGCTGCCAAACTTGTCGTTTCAACACCCAGGGTCGATATAACCGTAATTATCAAAAATATTTTAAGGCCCCAAGTGACCAGGTTTAACAAGAACCGTTGTAGTGATTCATCGTAACTACCTTTGGCCATTACTTTTTTCAATACCCCGGCAAGTTTTTTAATAATCCATGAACCAATCATATAAATAAGAATGGCACCAATAACTTTTGGACCATATTCAGTGATAAAATCGATTCCTTTGTCTATCCAGACCTGTGCGTTTTCCATTTCTATTGGGTTTTTAGTGTTTCACGATGTTATGACACTAATATAAGCATAAGGTCACGTAGTCTTTTTAAGAAACTGTCAATTCTGGACATAAAAAAATCCTGAACCACTTTCGCAGTCCAGGATTATACAAGTTTAGTGAGCTACTTTTTATCCTTTTAAAAATTCACCGATTTCACCAAGACCTTCGCCCTTATAGTCTGATTTTTGAATGGCCTGCATGAGTTGAACAATATGTGCAGGGTTCATATCTTTACCTAACACCCGGACCAAAGCAAAACCTTTTTCTTCACTATCGCCATAGATAATCACTTCATCTATAGCATTCTCGTCACCTAAATACTTGATAACTCCCCTACCATACTGTGACTTGATTTTCATCAGTTCTACAAAGTCTTCTCCTTTAAGGATCTCTTTTACTTTTGCTTTTTCAAGCTTGTATTCCGTTTTGTTTCCTTCTGTTTTTCTGAATGCCAACAGATTGAACTTGCGTAAAGACGAAACCGCTTCTTTCTGACTATCACTCAAATCGACCTCATCCATTTTTAAAATACTCGCGGGAATATCCAATGAAATGAAATTCGGATTTTCTTGGCTATCGACATAATACTCTTGCAAACTCTGTTGTGATGCGCATGACCCCAACAGAACGGCTATCATTAAGACTATACCTTTTATACTATTCTTCATTTTTGATATTTTGATTGACTTTATATTTATCAGTCAATGTTTATTGTTATTTGTTACAGATGGCAATGTTAATTATCGACCTCGCTCTGCTTTTTTAAGTTCTTTTGGCAAATTCATTTTATTGGTTAAGGAACCTACCTTATCCAAATCAATATCTCCGGTCATCGTCAATAATACTGTTTCAAATTTTGGGTGCATACTGGTCTCTTCATTATCGATTCCTGTAACGAACATGACCAATTCTTTCACTTTATTGGCATTACGACCACTTTTAATATAAAATTTGACATTGGTGTCACCATCTTTTACGCGCATCAATTGCTCAAGGCCACTTTGCTTCACATGCTTTTTCATGGTTGCTGCCATATCAGCGGACGCTTTGGTATCCTCAGAAACAAAGATTTTGATGCCATCAATACTCTTTGCCAAAGAAATAAAATCCTTTGTGTCTTGATCCTGATCTTCATCAGCCATGTCCGCAACCCATGACAACATACCTTTATTGATAGAAATCGCTGCAATATTATCTGCATTTTGAAACTTATCAAATATGGACTGTGACATTCCGAATAATGGAACTAATAATAAAGTTAGTACAACTGTTACTTTTTTCATGATGTTTTTGTTTTGATTGATTTTTGATTGATAAAAAGTAAACGGTTCTTAAGTTAAGAACCGTTTACCCTTTGGTGTTTGATTATTGTTTTTTACCTGCCTTGTTCAATTCATCAGGTAGATTCATTTTGTTTGTCAATGAATTGATTTTGTTCAAATCAATATCACCGGTCAACGATAATAGTACCGTTTCAAATCTTCTGCCATCGGCTTCAACATCTTTAAGGCCTGTTACGAACATTAACAATTCACTTACATGGTCGTCATCTTTACCCTCTTTGATATAAAACTTTACATTGGCATCTTTATCCTTGATTCGCATTAACTCGGTCAACGAAGCCTTTTTTAAGTAACCGTTCACTGACGCCTTCATATCGGCACCTATAGATTCATTATCGGTGGTAAACACTTTTAAACTTTTAAGACTTGTCGCTATATCAACAAAATCTTGTGCCTCGGGATCATCAACTTCAACATCAATCTTTGCCAATAAATTGAACATGCTTTGGTTGACGACCACAGAAGTTACGTCATCTAAATCTTCGTACTTGTCAAACAGTGATTGCGAAAATCCTGAAAGGGGTACTATGGCTACTACTAAAATTAAAATATACTTTCTCATCTTTTTAAATACTAAATGGTTATTGTAAAACTTTTTGTTTTGCGATTTCGAACTCTCCTAACAAGGCCACTTTTTGAGTGCCCTTACCAAAATTTTTGGCTAAAAGGTTCAACGCCTCTTTTGTCTGCTCATAAGCAAGTCTTGCCTGCTTTTGTTCTTGGTAATCTTGGTATGCACCATTACCAAAATACAAGCCAAAGGTCAACACTACCGCTGCCGCTACAGAAACCCATCTGAAATTTAACTTTCTACTAGGTTTTACGGGTTCTGAAAGGGTCGAAAGCTTTGTAAACTGTTCTTCCTTGGCTTTAGAGAAATAATTGAATATGGGTTGGTACTGTTCAAGATGTGTTGCTACACTTTCTTGGTTGAAATACGCCCGCAGTTTTTCATCTTCGGCCAACGAGGTGGTGGCTTCTAAATATTTCTCTATTAGTTTTTCTATGTTTTTATCCGATTCCATAGTTATGCTTTTGCATTAATCTTTCTCTTACTGTCTTTCTTGCTCTTGAGAGGGTCACACGAACTGCTGTTGGTTTCATATCTAACAGCTCTGATATTTCTTCAAAGTCGTAATCTTCAACATCCCTCAATTGCAATACCATTTTTTGTTGCTCTGGCAGTTCGTCCATAATACGTTCTACCCAATTGACACTATCTTCTGTCTCTAGCTGCTTTTGTAACGAAGTTCGTTCATCTTGATAGTTGCTATGAACCAACTTAAGGTTACTGGCCTGTTTCGATTTCAAACGATCCAAGCAAAAGTTCTTGGTCATTGTCATGGCAAAGGCCTCTATACTTTTATATTGGCCCATCGCCTCGTTCTTTGACCACAATTTGAGCAGAACTTCTTGCGTGGCATCTTCAGCTTCTTCTCTAGAAACCAATAAACGTTTCGCCAGTCGAAACAGCTTATCCTTAAATGGCATTACAAGATTTAAAAACTCTTTTTGTTGCATTTGGTGGTTTAGTTTTTGTAAATCAAATACCGACTTACAACAGGATGACGAAACATAACGAATATTGTTACAAATTGTATGAAGTTTTTATCAGATATCAGTATTTTAGGGTTTTTATAATAAGAGTTGTTATGTAAATGGACAGTACTTTCGCCGTATTTGGAACGGTTATTGAAACTGTTATGAAAATTAAATACTTATGAAAAAGTTTTTTATTCCACTGTTTTTTTTGAGCTGTATTGTTTTGTCTTGTAGTAAAGATGACGATAACACCGACATGAACGAGCAACAAGAAGAACAAGAAGAACAGCAACCTGTTGTGCTACAAAGTGAAATCAATGAGTTTATTTGGAACGCAATGAACACGTGGTATCTATGGCAAGATGAAGAAGCGGTGCTTTCGGATACCCGATTCGCTGACAATGATGCTTTTTATACCTATTTAAATGGTTTTGCCACCCCTGAAGCACTTCATAGCGATGTTTTATCGGCTAAGGACAGATTCAGTGTCATTGTAAATGATTACGACTTATTGTTCAATTCGTTTGCTGGTGTTGCTACCACTAATGGTATAGAGTTTTCATTGACAAGACCTCCAGAAGGTGGTACGGCAGTGGTTGGTGTGGTACGATATGTTATCAATGGTTCCGACGCTCAAACAAAGGGTGTAAAACGCGGTGACATATTTTATGCAATAGACGGCACTGCATTGTTTGCCGAAACGGATCAAACAGGTAGAATTACCAGTAGTAATCTCGATTTGCTCAATCCAACAACTTACACTATGAATTTTGCGACCATTTCAAACAATACAACAACACCAAATGGAGTGGATATATCGCTGACAAAAACAGAATTGACCGAAAACCCCGTTCACATTGCCAAGACTTTAGACGTTGGTGGAACTAAAGTCGGCTATGTCATGTACAACAGTTTCACAGGAGATTTCGATGATGAATTGAATGCTGCCTTTGGACAGTTGAAAAGTGAAAACGTCACTGAGTTGGTACTTGATTTAAGATATAACCCTGGGGGTTCCGTATTATCGGCTACGCGTTTATCGAGCATGATTACAGGACAATTTGGCGGACAATTGTTTTCTAGACAAAAATGGAACCCAAAATGGGATGATTTGCTTGGTGGAGAAAACAACTTCGTCACTACTATCGAAAATGCTCCTATCAACAGTTTAAACCTTACAAAGGTCTATATTATTGCTACGGATGACAGCGCTTCGGCCAGTGAGCTGGTCATTAATAGTTTAGATCCATACATCAATGTGGTTCATGTTGGGGATGTTACCGTTGGCAAAAATGAGTTTTCAGTTACCTTGGTTGATAATGCCGGACAACGTGTGGGGCTTACCAATGGAGATACAGCACCTTTTCCTTATATTTTCAATGGAGAGTCTACGTTGGAGGGGGCTGATGAAGACCACAAATATGCCCTACAGCCTTTGGTGGGCACCAACGAGAATGCCAATGGTTTTAGTGAATTTACAAATGGGTTGCAACCCGATATTGAGATTTTAGAAACGCTATCTAACCTAGGTACCCTAGGAGAGCCAGATGAGCCTTTATTGGCCAGAGCGATTGAAGATATTACTGGAGCAGTATCAAAAAGCAGGTTTATCGAGGTTCCAGAAAATCTTAGAATCAAAACAATATCAAGTTCCAATAGACTAAACCCCTACAAGGGCGGAACAATTTATGATATCAGTATAAAATAAGATTTCGGCTGTGGTAGTTTTGAAAAGGATTTCATCTCTGAACAAGAGCCTAAAAGTACTGTTGGCAATTAGCGTTTTTTTTGTTATTATTTCTTGTTCCAAAGACGATGATAGTGACCTCCCAAGGGTTACTTCGAAAGATGTTGAAATTCAAGATTTTATGTGGAAGGCCATGAATTTCTGGTATTTCTGGCAAGCGGATGTTGAAGATTTGGCCGATGATCGCTTTTCTAGTGATGAAGCCTATACCGAATACTTACAGTCCAGAAGTGACCCTGAAACCTTTATTGAAAGTTTACGTTTTTCAGAAGATCGGTTCACTTTCTACAATGAAGATTATGAGGTTTTGTTGAACTCGTTGTCTGGGGTTCGAAAAAGTAATGGCCTACAGACATTCAATGTCGATTTACTAGCAGATGGCAATAACAACCGGTATCTCTTTGTGCGCAATGTGATACCAGGTTCCGATGCAGCTGAAAAAGGCATTAAAAGAGGAGATGTATTTTATGGTGTTAATGGCATTCAATTTACATCTGACAACATTAATGACTTGCTAAGCCCCGATACCTACACGTTGAACAAGGGCGTGTTGGATGTTGCAAATCGGTTGGTAACAACAACTACCGAAGAGATAACTCTCACAAAAGAAGAAAATCTTTTAGAGCCACCTATTCGCATGGCAACGACATTGGATATTAATGGTACAAAAATTGGCTATCTGATGTACCAAAGGTTCAATAGGGATTTCAATGATGAACTTAACGCTGTTTTCGCTCAATTTATAAGTGATGGTGTAACTGAATTGGTGCTTGATATGCGATACAATCCTGGAGGGTCGGTCAATACCTCTCGTCTGCTAGCTAGTATGATTTATGGTACCAATACCAATGATTTGTACATACGACAACGTTGGAATGCCAAACAACAGAAACGTTTAGAAGGGCAACTTGAGGATTTTTTTACTAACGAAGTAAGAACTGGTGTAGTATTAAATTCGTTGGAGTTGAACAAAGTTTATGTTCTTGCGACAGGCAGCTCAGCATCTGCAAGCGAGTTATTGATGAATGGGCTTGATCCGTATATTGAGGTTATTCATATCGGAACTACCACACGAGGGAAAAATGAGTTTTCAATTTCATTGGTAGATGACGCCGACAATAACTACAATTATTCAGCTAGCCGCGAAAGCCTTATCAACCCTGACAATCGGTGGATTCTTCAGCCCCTTGTGGGAAGAAATGAAAACTCCGTTGGGTTTTTGGATTACACCTCTGGGTTCTCTCCCGATATTGAACTTCAAGAAGATGTTTTCAACCTAGGTACTTTTGGTGACCCTAATGAACCACTTCTGGCCAGTGCTATCGATGCAATTACAAACGTGAGTAGTCAAGAACTTGGTAAATCACGCTTTCAATCAAATCCAAATGAAAGAATAGAAATTGATATTCAAGAAGAGGGGATTATGGTATTGGATAAACCGTTAAACTTCAACAAATAGAAATTGATCGCATTAAAGCGCAATTAAGCTATTGGTTCTAAATCACAAAACCAATAACCGTTTTCGGTCTTGCCATTTGACTTCTCAGACTTGGGAGCTGGATATGTTTTGTAAACAATATCCCCTTTTTTAAAGTATACGGGCTTAGCAAATACGGGACCATCAAAACAAAACGTATGAAACTCCCCGTTCTCACCACAAGGATCGACCCCAATAGGCAGATCATCCAAAAATGATTGGTCGATTAACCGCCCACAAAAAGATTTATCCAAAACCTCGGCGTTGATGCAAATGACGATGGCCCTAAATCCTTCTTTGATAAATTTTTGCACCAACTGCTTTGTATTTTTTTTCCAAAGCGGAAATTTAGCCTGAAAACCTAAAGGCAGTAACATGCTTTCACGATACTTTCTTAGGTCTTCTAGAAAAATGTCGCCGAAATAGCTCTGGATATACCCTTGTCCCCTTAACTCAAGTAAAGTTGTGGACATCTTTGAATTGTATGACTTCATTGTGGCATTTTCATCAAGCTCAATAACTTTTAGCGGCAGTCCTATGGCATCTGCTTGTGCTTCTAAAAGACTACGGTGAAGGCCGTGCATCGATACACGTTGGTGCTTTGAATTTATTGTGGTCAACAAGAGTGAGATTTCATTTTGGCCTATATTCTGAACTTCATAAAGGGCCATAGTAGCATCCTTACCGCTACTCCAATTTAGAAATGCTTTTTTGTCAGCGATATTTTTCATTCCATTTCTTCACTATGTCCCATAAAATGTCTAGGCCATCGGTAAGAGTTGCTGGCCCTGGTTGTAATATGAGTTCTGATTTTACTTCATAAATTTCGTTTGTTCTTACGGCTTCAATAGCTTCCCACCCTGCTCTTTCCAGTATTTTTTGTGGTTTGAACTTTTTTCCGCACCAAGAAGCCAAAATTATGTCTGGATTTCTTCGCACGACGTCATTGCTGTCTGCGATAATTCGATCTTTGGCCAATGAGGCCCTTTTATCACTATAGACATCAATACCTCCAACAATTTCAATTAGCTCACCTACCCATTGAATTCCTGTTATCAAAGGGTCGTACCATTCTTCAAAATATACTTTTGGACGTATACGCCAATTGGCAGCTTCTGCTTTTATCCGTGCAATTTTATTTTGAATCTGCAATACAATATGAAGCACTTCATCCCTTTTATTCACCAACGATCCAAGTTGCACCATCATTTCAAGAATACCCTGCACACTTCTATGATTATTAACCCAAACGGTTACCCCTCGTTGAATAAGTGCTTTGGCAATAGATGCTTGAATATCTGAGAAACCAATGACTAAATCTGGATTCAAATCGAGAATGTTGTCAATTTGAGCGTCTAAAAAAGTGGAAACCTTGGGTTTGTCCTTTCGGGCTCGTTTGGGCCTCACGGTGAATCCTGAGATACCAACAATACGGGCTTCTTCCCCTAAAAGGTATAAGGTTTCCGTGGTCTCTTCAGTAAGACAAACAATACGTTTGGGGTCATAGTCCATATCTAACAGCGTTGATATGCTTTTGATTCTAAAAATAACAACTTTTAAGAAACTGATTCTAAAAGAAAAGCGACCCTATTTGGGTCGCTTAGTTCAATTGGTGTTAAAATGTAAGATTCATTCCAAATCTAAAGTTTCTACCTCTCGTGGTAAAATTGGTTACCTCAACATAATCTTCATTGAAAAGGTTATCCAATGTCAAAAAGAAACCGACTTGTTTTGTCAATTGGTGCTTGATATAAAAATTGACCAAACTAAAAGATTCTAGGTTGATATCTCCCAGGTCGGTTCTATCGGAAACATACTGATAGGCAAGATTGGCATAGGTCTTCTCACTAAAATCATAGGCAATCATAGCGTTTATTTTACTTTCCGGAACACGAAAGGCCAGCCCATCTTCACCATCGGTATACGTATAGTTCGCGGTAACACTAAAGCCTTCTATGGGTTGGGCTTGCAACTCCACTTCTACCCCATTGAAATTTGTGGTCTCCGTTAGATTCTCGTATTGGCTGTTAAAAACGATTCGATTATCTTCTTTTCTATCAAAATACAGCGCACTGATCCTAAATCTATCGGAAGGACGATACTCAACACCACCTTCAATAGTGGTATTCTCTTCAGGTTCTAAGTCAGGATTAGGGCCAAAAGCACCAAACAGTTGTGAAAGATTGGGTGCAATAAAAGATGTAGCGTAAGAACCCAAGAACTTCACATACCCACCGCTTGTTTTAATGGTATAAGAAGGATTAAAATTATAGATAAAGTTGTTGCCATATTCACTATGATTGTTCAAACGTCCGCCTGCATTAATGTTCAACCCAAAATCACTGACAAAAACAACATTGGCATAAGGATCGATAGTGGTGGTGTTCTGTTCTTCAGAGAACAAGGTCGTATTATCAATAATATTGACCCCGACAATGGTGTAGAAACTATCATCAAAATTGTACTTGTTGAAAACATCCAAAACAATAGATTCTGAATCAAATGCCGATGGAAAACTTGATTGAAAACTTCGTGTTATCTGGTTAAATGCAGTGTTCAGATGCAAACTACCATTATCATAACTATACTTTGATGATAAACCAAACCTTGACTGCTCACTGATAAAGCTAAAATCAGCATCTTCAACTGGAAATCCATTGTCAAAATCAGAGTTCAGTTTATTATAGAAGGCTGAAGCGGTTACCTCAAAATTCTCAGAAAATTGGTAGCCTACTTTTAGGTTTCCATCCAATCGTGAAAAAGCATCCTCTTCAGTCCCGATAGCCGCCGATAGACCATTGGTAAACTGGTGCCCTCCCGAAAGTAGTACTGATAATTTATTATGCTTGGCCTGCAAAGTGACCGTGTTTGCAAAATCTGAAAGATTGTAATTTTGGTCATCTTGTGATTGGTTTGTGCCCATGCTTGAGGCCACGTCAAATGAAATACCTTCGTTTTTAGGGTTTTTGGTAGTAATATTGATAACTACGGTAGCTGCCGAATTTCCATAAAGCGTACTTGCAGCACCTTTTAAGATTTCAATACTTTCAATTTGATTGATGTTCAACAAACGTAGATCATACTCTGCATTCACCCCTGATGGGTCTGATACTTGAATGCCATCAATGATGACCAATACTTGTCGATTGTTACCCCCTCTGGCAAAAACACTTTGGTTTTGGCCGGCAAAGCTTCGTGTTCCATTGACCTCGATACCACTCTTGGTATTTATGAGTTCTGTAACAGAACGACCTTGATTGGCCGCTAGTTCTTTTGCATCAATTTTGATGACTGTTTTACCTGAATTCTCTCGTTTTAGTTCAAAACGAGAATCACTGACAACGACTTCATTCAATTGCTGAAGTGCCATCGAATCTTTTTCTTGTTGTTGGGCTTTCAATTGCGTGTGAAACCCAACAAGGACCAAAAGGCCAAATACTGATTTTTTCATTAAAAATTTAGTTGCTCGGAAAATCCATAGGCATCCCTATGTAAACTTTTATCCCGAAAGTTTAACATTATCGTTTGAATTTGGCAGGTCTCCTGGCTTGCATTTAGTACTTCACCTTCCCATCCGTCATGTGACGGAAAGTGGTATTGCAGAAAGTAAAACTCATCTCATGGATAAGATGCCGAGTCATACTCGGCACATGCTTACAGTTGCGGGAACAGCTCCGGTTTTTCACCGGATTCCCTTTTAATCATGTAAAATGATTTACATGAACCTAAATTCGTTGCGAAGCTAATCATTTTGCTTGTTCCCACATAAGCAGAAATCTATTTTATTTGGCATGTTGAAATCCCCTATTTTTGAGGCTATGAACAAAATCAATCTTAGAACAGTTTTCATTGCCTTAACGGTCGTACTACTATCTTCTTGCAAGAACGAGAAGAAACCCGAAGTGGCGCCCCCTTTACGTGCCGACTTGGGTGTTGAAAATGCAGTCGGATTTACAATTGATAATACGGGGGCATTTCCGGTTATCAAAGTGACCAATCCATGGCCAAATGCAGAAAAAGAATTTGTTTACGCCTTTATCCCAAAGGACAAATTGGCACAGATCACCTATCCTAAAGACGCTTATGATGCCGTAGTGACCACACCCATTGAAAACATCATTGTGACGTCTACTACACATGTTCCCGCTTTGGAAGTATTGGGCGGATTGGAAAAACTATCGGGGTTCCCCGACACCAAATATATTTCTTCAATGCCAGCAAGACAAATGATTGCAAACGGTCGTATCAAAGAACTTGGGAATAATGAAAATCTGAACACTGAAATGGTTCTTGAAATACAACCGGATGCTATTATCGGTTTCGCCATAAACAACCAAAACACCAACTACGAGCTTTTGCAAAAATCGGGCATACCTGTACTGTTCAATGGAGATTGGATGGAACAAACACCGTTAGGGAAAGCAGAATGGTTAAAATTTTTTGGTGTGCTATTGAACAAGCAAAAAATGGCCGATAGTGTTTTTCAGACTATTAAAACATCATATACCAAGGTAAAAGCCTTGGCGCAAAAAGCCACTCACAGACCTACGGTTCTGAGCGGATCACTTTACAAAGATGTGTGGTATCTGCCGGCAGGAGAAAGTTGGGCGGCACAATTTTTAAAGGATGCCAATGCCCAGTATCTATGGTCAGAAACAAAAGGTACCGGTAGTTTGTCCTTAAGCTTGGAAACCACTCTTGAAAAAGGAAAAAATGCTGATTTCTGGATTTCTCCCGGACAATTCACCACTTATAGTGAACTGACGTCTGCCAATGACCACTACGCACAATTTAGTGCTTTTTCAAATCGAAGTATACATACGTTCGCCGCAACCAAGGGGCCTGCCGATGGCCTTTTGTATTACGAATTGGGGCCCCAACGACCTGATTTGATATTAAAAGATTTGGTTCATATTTTTCATCCCGAACTATTGCCAGAATACGTTCCATATTTTTTTCAACCACTCAGGTGAAGCGTGACTACCACACATATCGATTATGGTTCGTGATTTTATTTCTAACGTTGCTTTCTGTATTCGTATTGAATATCAGTTTAGGTAGTGTTTCCATTCCCTTTTCAGAAACCTTAAACGCCATTATCGGTCGCCCGACCACAACTGGATCATGGTATTATATCATTGTAAACTATCGCTTACCAAAAGCGCTGACCACTATCCTTGTCGGCGGAGGGCTAGCGGTCAGTGGATTACTGATGCAGACCTTATTTAGAAACCCATTGGCAGGACCGTTTGTTTTAGGTATCAGCTCTGGTGCTAGTTTGGGTGCTGCATTATTATTAATGGGAGGTTCATTACTATCTGGTATTACTACCATTCATTTTGTAAATGACGTTTCTCTGGCAGTCGCAGCAAGTCTTGGTAGTTTCTTGGTTTTAGTAGTAGTAATGATCGTGGCCAATCGCGTTCGAGACACCATGACCTTATTGATCATCGGGTTGATGTTCGGTAGCATCACAGCGGCAATAGTAAGTGTATTGGCCTATTTTTCAAGTGCCCAACAACTACAGCGTTTTATATTTTGGTCGTACGGCTCTGTGGGAAATTTGTCTTGGGCACAACTGGCTATTTTGGGCAGTATTGTTTTCATTGGGTTAATGATAACACTAGCTTCCTTAAAAAGTTTGAATGCTTTTTTACTGGGTGAAAATTATGCCAAGAGTTTGGGGGTTTCCCTAAAAAGATCAAGGTTTCAAATAATTGTGGCCACTGGTCTTCTGGCCGGGGTCATTACGGCGTTTGCCGGGCCGATAGCCTTCGTAGGCCTAGCGGTGCCACACCTGACGCGACAATTGTTCAATACCATGGAACATCGCATTTTAGTCCCTGCAGTATTTCTATATGGCGCTATGCTACTGCTGCTTTGTGATATTGTTGCCCAACTACCTGCACAAGCGGAAGTATTGCCCATAAATGCAATTACTTCTATTATTGGTGCTCCAGTGGTCATATGGTTATTGGTAAGAAAACGCAAACTGTTCTTTTAGTATGTCAAAGCCACAATCAAATATCTCAGTTAAAAACCTGTCGATAGGGTATGCCGCAAAAACAGTGAGCGACAACATTAATTTTGATGTGGCCCAAGGCGAGCTTTGTGCCATCATAGGGGTAAACGGAATCGGCAAATCTACCCTCTTGCGAACCTTAGGAAACTTGCAACCTCTAATTCAAGGTGAGCTAAAAATTCAAGGGACAGCATTAAAAGACTATGACCACAATGGGCTGGCACAAAAAATCAGCTTGGTACTTACCGAACCATTGGCCTCAAAGAACCTGACTGTACTTGAGGTTATAGCTTTGGGGCGCCAACCCTATACCAATTGGATCGGCAGTTTATCGCACGAGGACAAAAGAAAGGTAGCACATAGCTTGGCGACACTTGAGCTTGATGAGTTCAAGCTGCGCAAATGTCATGAACTTAGTGACGGGCAGTTACAACGTGTTTTGATAGCAAGGGCCATGGCACAGGACACGCCCTTAATTCTGTTGGACGAACCCACCACACACCTCGATTTGTACCATAAAGTCCAAATATTAAAACTGTTAAAGACCTTAGTACAAAACCATCAAAAAAGTATCGTATTTACCACCCATGAAATTGACCTTGCCATTCAGCTCTGTGACAAAATATTGATTTTAGACAATAAGGAGAATTCTTTTGGACAACCTTGTGAATTGATTGCACAAGGGGCCTTTACAAGACTTTTTCCCAATGATATGGTACGATTTGATGCAAAGACAGGTGCTTTTAAGGTGAATAAAGATCCTAATTGACAACCTAGTCTGAAGGGATAACAATGACATTAATGTTATCTTTATCCTCAGAAAGAACACTATGAGTACCGAATTGATTTATGTGATAATTGCGTTGTTATGTCTAGGCGTGGGTGCCTTTTTGGGTATGTACATCCAAAAATTAAAAACCGCGACCAATGAAAGCGTTTGGTCCGAACGTGAACAACAGTTAAGTGGTTCCATCAAGGCCTTAAATGACAAGTTGTTGCAGAATGATGATGAGCGAAAGGATATGCTAGCTGAAAAGGAGCAACAAAGCAATCAATTGGTACGTTATCAGGCTGACCTTGAAAATCTGCAGCGCATCAATACCGAACAAAAAGCCGAGGTTGAAAAATTGCAAGAGAAGTTTACCAAGGAGTTTGAAAATCTAGCCAACAAAATTCTTGATGAAAAAAGTGAAAAGTTCACCAAACAGAACAAACTGAATATCGAAAGCATCTTAACCCCGCTCGATAAAAAAATAAAAGAGTTTGAAAAGAAAGTTGAGGATACCCAAAAGGAAAATATTACAATTCATTCTGCCTTAAAAGAGCAATTGTTACACCTTCAAAACCAAAATCTTAAGATTACACAAGAAGCCGAGAACTTGACCAAGGCCCTTAAAGGGGACAGCAAAATGCAAGGGAATTGGGGAGAGTTGGTTTTAGAACGTGTTTTAGAGAAATCAGGATTGGAAAAAGATCGTGAGTATACCGTTCAACAAAGTTTTAAACTTGAAGATGGTTCGCGCGTACTGCCTGACGTTATTATCAATCTGCCGGATGGTAAAAAAATGGTGGTCGATTCAAAGGTCTCTTTAACCGATTATGAGCGCTACGTCAATGCTGATGACGAAAACAAAGAACGCCACTTAAAGGACCATATCAATTCATTGCGCAGACATGTGGAACAGTTATCAGCCAAAAAATATGAGGACCTGTATGAGATGGAGAGTCCTGATTTTGTACTGCTCTTTGTTCCTATTGAGCCTGCTTTTGCAGTAGCCATAAATCAAGATAATTCACTGTACAATAAGGCTTTTGAGCAAAACATCGTTATTGTAACACCTGCTACCCTTTTGGCAACCCTACGTACCATTGATACTATGTGGAGTAATGAAAAACAACAAAAAAATGCTATCGAAATTGCGCGACAGGCGGGGGCCTTATATGATAAATTTGAAGGTTTTGTAACCGATTTAACCAAGGTGGGTAAAAAGATGGACGAAGCTAAGACCGAGTATCGCGGAGCCATGAACAAATTGGTCGAGGGTCGCGGCAATATTGTGACCAGCATCGAAAAGCTCAAGAAAATGGGCGCTAAAGCCAAAAAATCGATTCCAGAACCCATTTTAAAACGAGCCGAAGAAGATGATGCGCCATCCATTGAGAATACCGATGTTGAACAATCAAAATTGGAAATTTAGATGCGTAAAGTTCTCTTCATTTTTATAATCGTTGTACTATTTGGTATAGGCGCCTATTTCGCCTTTATCTATTACGTGCCCTTTAGTGAAGGATATCGTTCGGGCGAATTGATAAAATTCAGCCGAAAAGGCGTTTTGGCCAAAACTTGGGAAGGTGAAATTAGTCAAGGCATATCAGGGGCACAGATTTTTGAGTTTTCTGTTGAAGACAGTAAAAAAGAAGTCATTGAAAAACTAAAAGACTTTCAGGGACAATACATAAAAGTGACCTATAAAGAACGTTACTCCACCTTCTTTTGGTTGGGTGACACCAAATATTTTATAATAGATGTGGTGTCCGAAAAATCGCCACATTTTGGCAATTGACGGCTTAAGAAGCATAATTTCAATATATTTAAGTTCAAGAAGTTAAGGCATGAAAAAATTCAAATCTGCAAAAGCCTCACGGGTCTCCATTACCGAATTGATGCAACCTTCGCACTCCAATTTTGGCGGTAAGGTACATGGCGGTTATATACTAAGCCTTATGGACCAAATAGCCTTTGCCTGTGCTTCAAAACATTCGCAAAGTTACTGCGTGACCGCCTCTGTAAATCGGGTGAATTTTTTGAACCCTGTTGAAGTTGGTGACTTACTGACCCTAAAAGGTTCTATCAATTATACCGGAAAAACCTCGATGGTCGTGGGGGTACGCGTAGAATCTGAAAATATCATTACCGGAAAAAGGAAACACTGTAATTCTTCGTATTTCACCATGGTGGCCAAAGACGAAAAAGGCAAAAACATTGAAGTCCCGGGGCTTGTTATCAATGATAAAGAGGGCATGCGGCGTTTTGCACGTAGCAAAGAGCGCAAGCTCTCTGCTTTTCAGCGCGATTCTAAATACGATACCAAAAACTTCAAGGCCAACGACTATTTGGCATATCTAGAAGGAGAGAATATGCAATTGGATCTGGATTAGCCTTTTTAAGCAATCTTCGAAGCAGCATCTGCATCCATAAACCACACTAAACGACCCGATTCGGGTTGCACCAAAGTTGCGGGATACTTTAAATAGGCACCCTTTTGATTATGGATTTCCTCAACTTTTTCAGCTTTGTTGCTTCCGGTAACCAAAAAGATAACCTCTTTTGCTTTGTTGATAACTGTTCCGTTAATGGAAACCCTTTTTTGACCCGATTCTGGGTGTACGGCAACCACACAATGATCTTCAGCATTCCATAAATTGATTTGGTGCGGAAAAATGGATGCCGTATGTCCATCATCACCCATACCCAATAGCACCAAATCAAATTGGGGAACACCACCTACCCTATCCAAATTGATCTCCAATAAATTGGCATAACGCATTGCTTCACCCTTGGGGTCATTCTCGCCCAAAACCCTGTGAATGTTTGTCTCTGGCACCTCAATTTTAGAGAATAAGTGGTCAGCGGTCATTTTGTAATTGCTCTCATCATCAGTTGGAGGAACACAACGCTCATCACCCCAATAAAAATGAATTTTGGACCAATCGATGCTGTTACCATAACTTTTGGCCAAAACGTCAAAAATTAGTTTCGGGGTACTTCCGCCCGAAAGAGCGATATGAAAACCGTCCTTACCCTGGGCAAGTCCAGCGAAATAGGCCGAGAATTGCTCTGCTACTTCGTGCTTATTTTGATATACTTTCTTGTTCATAACTTACGAGGTCTTGACTGCGCTCGACCAGACTTTTAGTAGTAACTATTTCAAACTCCAATTTGCATCTACATACCGCTGTAACTTCCAACTCTTAATAGTAGACCCCAACGCCTTGGTCGGGGTTAATTCGAACATCAATTTTTCCTGCACTGAAAATCAGTTTGGCAAAATTGTTTCTCATTAACATATCACACAATACCCAGGGTCATCGGCCAAATTGCTGCTAGGATTACGCCAATAACCAATACCATCAATAAGTTCATCAGCATTCTCGGGACCCCAAACACCGGCCGCGTAACCATACATTCGCACATCTTTGCCACTTTCCCAATACTTCAATATAGGATCCACAAATTCCCAAGCAGCCTCAACTTCATCGGCACGGGCATAAAGCGTCGCATCACCCTGCATGCAATCAAGCAATAGCCGTTCATAGGCTTCCATAACTCGGGTCTTCGCCAAACTTGAATAATAAAAATCTAGGTTTGCGCGCTCTACCTTAAAGCCTTGCCCCGGTACTTTCACTCCGAATTTTATCAAAACGCCCTCATCTGGCTGTATGCGTATAATCAGTTTGTTGTCTTTATTGTTGACCCCCGAATTCTGAAAAATATGGTGGTGCGGAGACTTAAAGTGAATAACTACTTCCGTCACCTTGGTTGGCATTCGCTTAGCTGTGCGCACATAAAAGGGCACATCTTTCCATCGCCAATTATCAGCAAAAAATTTAATGGCCGCATACGTTTCAGTGGTTGAACTGGAATCTACACCATCTTCTTCACGGTAACCCTTTACTTTTTCACCGCTTACTTCAGAGGCAACATATTGTCCTCTAATGGTATTATCGTGCAATTCTTTATCGGTTCTCATAATACGTAATGATTTTAAAGCCTTTACCTTTTCATTACGTATGTCTTCGGGAGCATCGCCTATAGGAGGCTCCATTACAATTAACGATACAATCTGTAAGAGGTGGTTTTGAAACATATCACGCAAGGCACCTGACTTGTCATAATAGCCACCACGTTTTTCAACACCAACACTCTCAGCATTGGTAATTTCAACATGGTTGATATAATTACGGTTCCAAAGAGGTTCAAAAATACTATTGGCAAAACGGGTTACCAAGAGATTTTGAACAGTCTCTTTGCCCAGGTAATGGTCAATTCTAAAGATTTGTCCTTCTGAAAAATATTGCTGTAACCCGCGGTTCAGTTGCATTCCTGATTCCAAATCATACCCAAAAGGCTTTTCAACAATCAATCGTTTCCAGCCATTTTCTTGTTGATTCAGACCTACTTCAGCCAAACGCTTTGCTATAGGCTCATAAAGCGTTGGCGGCGTTGATAGGTAATAGATAACGTTGCCATCTAAGTGATATTTATTGTTCAAGTCATCTATACGCTTTTGTAAACGACCATAATGGGTATTGTAATCACTACCCAAATCCTCATAAAAAAATTTATCAGAGAACCCCTTGATGTAGTTATCCTTTAAATCTTCAAGTCGAGGTTTTAGATACCTGCTTTCGAGCACGACACGACTTCTAAACTCATTATCGGTCATATCACTTCGGCTTGCGCCCAATACAATGAAGTTTTCAGGTAATTGTCTTGCTAAATAAAGATTGAACAAGGCCGGAACCAATTTTCTCGCGGTTAAGTCTCCAGAAGCTCCGAAGATAACCAATAGCTGGTTTTCTGTTTTTTTTGTCATTGGTGTTGCCATAATTTGAGCATAACGAATATAACGTTTATTTTAGGTAGCTCTTAATGAAAAGTGCGTTCTTCGCATGGAGCAAACAAGAAACGGCATTATGGCAAATACATATGATTTTGGATTGGTAGGATTGGGTGTTATGGGGCGCAACTTTATCTTAAACGTTGCAGATAACGGATTTACCGCTTTTGGAAATGATTTGGACGAAGAAAAGGTCAATGCTCTTATCAAAGAAGGTGGAAATACCGACCAGGTAAATGCAACGACCGATGCCAAAACATTTGTGCAAGCGCTGAATACCCCAAGAAAAATAATGCTACTTGTACCTGCCGGAAAGATTGTTGATGCAGTTATTGAAAGTTTATTGCCACTACTTGATGAAGGTGATATCATCATCGATGGCGGAAACTCATTTTATACAAACACCGATAGACGTGAAGCATACCTAAAGGATAAGGGTATCAACTTTTTTGGCGCCGGGGTTTCTGGTGGCGCAAAAGGCGCACGCCGCGGTCCAAGTATCATGCCCGGTGGTTCAAAAGAAGCATATCAACATGTAAAACCTGTTTTCGAAGCCGTTGCCGCTAAATATGATAATGAGCCTTGTGTGACCTATTTGGGTCCGAAATCAGCTGGAAATTACGTTAAAATGGTACACAACGGCATTGAATATGGATTGATGCAATTGACCTCTGAAATTTACGATCTGCTCAAAAAGGCCGGCGGACTTACCAACCAAGAACTACATCAAACCTATGCGGATTGGAACAATGGTCGCTTACAGTCATTCTTAGTTGAAATCACCTCTGAGATTTTTGCCCAAAAAGATGGTCTTACCGATGGTGATCTGGTCGATATGATTTTGGACAAGGCCAAGCAAAAAGGTACGGGAAAATGGACATCTCAAAATGCCATGGACCTAGGCATACCTGTGCCAACCATCGATATTGCAGTGAGCATGCGTGAAATCTCTGCCTTAAAAGAAGAGCGTATCAAGGCAGATGAACTATACAATAGACCAACTCCCGAAGAAGTACTGAAAAAAGCACTTGTCGATAAAGCAGAGCAAGCACTCTACTTTGCTTTTATCATGGCCTATGCGCAGGGTATGCACCAATTGGCAGATGCTTCTAAAGAATACGGTTATGAACTTGACCTCGGGGAAATCGCAAAAATCTGGCGAGCCGGCTGTATTATAAGAGCAGCCCTGCTAGCTGACATTACCGAAGCATTTAAAGCAGATGCCAACCTACCCAATTTATTGCTCTCACCCTCATTTGTTGAAAAGGTACAAAGCACGGTTGATGCCACACGTGAACTGGTAGCCTATGGCGCAACCAACGGAATTCCGTTACCGGGTCTGTCAAATTCATTGACCTATTTTGACGCTTATACTTCACAACGATTACCGTTAAATGTGATTCAGGCCCAGCGTGACTATTTTGGATCACATACATATGAGCGACTGGATCGCAAAGGAATCTTTCATACCGAATGGGAGGATTGAACATCTTTCAACTTAAGGTTCACTTTGGTTTTTATATAAAACTGATACAAAATTAGGTGCCGTACTCATTTTATTATTATAAATTATTTTTATTAACAACATATAAACAATAAATAAAAATTTATCAATTGCTTTTCTAAACTTTGCATAACTAAAAAATAGAAAAGCATGAGAGACAACCTTTTATTAGCGCCGAAAGAAAGTAACGTTTCAGGAAAAGTCACCAAAATTGCCATAGCTCAAGGCGACGGTATTGGTCCTGAAATCATGAAGGCCACCCTCAAAATTATGAAAGCCGCCGGTGCGAAAATAGAGACGGAAGCCATGGAAATCGGCGAACAGGTCTATTTATCGGGCAATAGTTCTGGCATTACTCCTGAAGCTTGGGATGCCATTGCCCGCAATAAGGTAATTTTAAAAGCTCCGATCACTACACCTCAAGGTAAAGGTTATAAAAGTCTCAATGTTACACTACGAAAATCACTTGGGCTATTCGCCAATGTACGTCCTGTTTCGGCATTGCATCCTTATGTGAAAACAAATTTTCCAGAAATGGATGTGGTAGTGGTGCGTGAAAATGAAGAAGATCTTTATGCAGGTATTGAGCACCGCCAAACAGAAGATGTGGTACAATGTCTAAAATTGATTACACGCCCAGGCTGCGAAAAGATTGTACGCTATGCTTTTGAATATGCCAAAGCATACGGAAGAAAGAAGGTGACCTGTATGGTCAAGGATAATATCATGAAACTTACGGACGGCTTGTTCCACACTGTTTTCAAAGAGATTGCAATCGAATATCCTGAGATTGAGAGTGAGTCTCAGATTATTGACATAGGATCCGCGAAATTGGCTGCAAGTCCGCAAAAGTATGATGTCATCGTTACCTCAAACCTATACGGAGACATCGTTTCAGATATCGTTGCCGAAATCGCAGGCTCGGTAGGTATGGCAGGTTCATGCAATATTGGTAAAAATGTAGCTATGTTCGAAGCCATTCACGGTTCTGCCCCAGACATAGCAGGTAAGAAAATTGCCAATCCATCAGGATTGTTAAATGCAGCTGTGATGATGTTAACCCATATCGGACAGGCGGCAGTTGCTGATAAAATCAAAAATGCTTGGTTGGCCACATTGGAAGCAGGTATGCATACAGCAGATATCTTTCAAGAGAACCTAAGTACCAAAAAGGTAAATACTGAAGAGTTTGCTGACGAAATCATTGCACGTCTAGGAGAATCGCCACAGCAACTACCCGTGAGTTCATTGATTAAAGGCACAGGAACCATAGAAATACCTGAATACAAAAGAGAAAACAGCGATAAAGAATTGGTTGGTGTTGACGTCTTTATCGATTGGAAAGGGAATGATCCACAAACCATCGGCAAAGGCTTGAACGAAATCAAATCGCACAACCTTAAATTAAAAATGATAACGAACAGAGGTGTAAAAGTATTTCCGACCGGTTTAAAAGAAACCTATTGTACAGACCACTGGCGTTGCCGTTTTGTAGCGCAAGATGCCAATGTAAAAACAAAAGAGCCTTTGTATTTGGGCATTGAGTTCGATCAGGTTATAGCACTGTTATCAAAACTTCACCAGAACGAATTTGACATAATCAAAACTGAAAACCTGTACGAGTTTAATGGTCAGCGTGGATTCTCGTTGGGCCAGGGAGAATAATAGCAAAATTGAAAAAGAGAATTGAAAAACCCATTCTAAAGTATTTTTAGAATGGGTTTCTCTATGGTTCGCAAAAAACTAATGGTTATTTACTCAAATACATCTTTCTTCTCGAGTATAAGTTATAAAACTCATCGTCTTTCAAGCTATCAATAAATAAGATACTCTCACCCGTGCTCTTCATTTCAGGACCTAAGTTCTTGTTTACATTTGGAAACTTGTTAAAAGAGAATACCGGTTGCTTGATAGCATAACCATCTAAGTGTGGTTTGAAATCAAAGTCTTTTATCTTCTTCTCTCCTAGCATCACTTTTGTTGCATAATTCACGTAAGGTTCGCCATAGGCTTTCGCAATGAACGGAACGGTTCGTGATGCCCTTGGATTGGCCTCAATGATGTAGACTGTATCATCTTTGACCGCAAACTGAATGTTTATAAGGCCCACGGTGTTTAAGGCCAGAGCAATCTTTTTAGTGTGATCTTTTATCTGCTGCAATACAAACTCACCTAAGTTAAACGGTGGTAAAGTTGCATTTGAATCCCCCGAATGGATACCACAAGGTTCGATATGCTCCATGATTCCGATGATATAAATGTTTTCACCATCACAAATGGCATCGGCCTCAGCCTCAATGGCCCCATCAAGGTAATGATCCAACAGTAGTTTGTTGTTCGGAATTTTGCGCAGTAAATCTACTACGTGTGCTTCTAGATCTTCTTTGTTGATGACGATTTTCATACCCTGACCTCCCAGAACATAAGACGGTCTTACCAACAGCGGGAATCCTAATTCATCTGCAAGTTCAAGCGCTTCATCAGCACTCTCAGCAGTACCAAATCTTGGATACGGAATGTTGTTCTCTTTTAACAAAGTGGAAAAGCTTCCTCTGTCTTCAGCTAAATCTAGAGATTCAAAACTGGTTCCAATAATTTTAATTCCGTACTTAGAAAGTTTCTCGGCTAGTTTTAATGCAGTCTGCCCGCCCAATTGCACAATGACCCCTTCTGGCTTTTCATGCCTTATGATATCATAGATATGTTCCCAAAAGACAGGTTCAAAGTAAAGTTTGTCCGCTGTGTCAAAATCTGTTGATACCGTCTCTGGATTACAGTTGATCATAATGGTTTCATACCCGCATTCAGCAGCAGCCAAAACCCCGTGTACACAGCAGTAATCAAATTCTATGCCCTGGCCGATACGGTTAGGACCAGACCCTAACACTACAATTTTCTTTCTATCGGTCACCGCACTGTCATTGGCAACAAAACGCTTGCCATCCGCAGTTTCAATTTCTTCTTCAAAAGTAGAGTAATAATAAGGTGTCATTGCCTTAAACTCGGCCGCACAGGTATCTACCAATTTATACACGCGATTGATGTTAAGTTCCGTACGTTTTTTGTGAACTTCACTTTCATAACAATCTAACATATGGGCAATCTGCCTGTCGGCGAAACCCTTCTGTTTTGCCTCTAACAAAAGTGCCTTTGGTAAGCTCTCAATCGTATATTTTGAAATTTCCTTGTCCAAAAAATATAGCTCCTCATACTGTTTCAAGAACCACATATCAATTTTGGTGATTTCATGAATGCGTGCTAAAGGAATACCTAATTGAATGGCATCATATATGACAAATACCCTATCCCAGCTAGGTATCGTTAGCTTGCTTATGATTTGGTCATAGTCTTTATATCCTTTGCCGTCGGCTCCCAATCCGTTTCTTTTGATTTCAAGCGATTGGGTGGCCTTATGTAAAGCCTCTTGAAATGAACGTCCAATGCCCATAACTTCGCCCACCGACTTCATTTGAAGTCCCAAGGTCCGGTCCGACCCTTCGAATTTATCAAAGTTCCAACGTGGTATTTTGACAATTACATAATCTAAGGTAGGTTCAAATAGCGCAGAGGTAGATTTTGTAATTTGATTGCTTAGTTCATCCAAAGAATAGCCGATGGCCAATTTTGCCGCGATTTTTGCAATGGGATATCCGGTTGCTTTTGATGCCAAGGCCGATGAGCGAGATACCCTTGGGTTGATTTCAATGGCAATGATATCTTCTTTTTCATCTGGGCTTACTGCAAACTGTACATTACATCCCCCAGCAAAATCACCGATGCTGCGCATCATATGAATGGCCATGTCACGCATGCGTTGAAAAGTTCTGTCCGATAAGGTCATTGCTGGTGCCACGGTAATAGAATCTCCAGTATGAATGCCCATGGGGTCCATGTTTTCGATAGTACAGATAATGACGACATTGTCATTTTTATCACGAAGGAGCTCCAACTCATACTCTTTCCACCCCATCATTGCCTTATCTATCATGACCTCATGAATGGGTGATACCTCAAGCCCATGACTCAATTGATCATCAAAATCTTCAGGGTCATAAACAATTGAGGCTCCGGCTCCACCTAAAGTAAACGATGCTCTAATCACCAACGGAAAACCAAACTCTTGCGCAATCTCTTTTCCTTTTAAGAACGAAGTAGCGGTTGCCTGCGGGGCCATACCGATACCTATTTTTGTCATAAGCTCACGAAACTTTTCGCGATCTTCGGTAATGTTGATGGCGTCGATGTCAACCCCAATAATTTCAACGTCAAAATCTTCCCATATGCCTTTTTCATCGGCCTCGATACATAGATTCAGAGCGGTCTGTCCCCCCATGGTCGGTAGTACCGCATCAATCTGGGGATGTGCCTTGAGAATCTCAATGATTGATTTTGTGTTCAATGGTTTCAAATAGATATGATCTGCCATCACCGGATCGGTCATAATCGTCGCCGGATTGCTGTTGATAAGTATGGTTTCTATTCCATCTTCACGTAGCGAACGTAAAGCTTGGGAACCAGAATAATCAAATTCACATGCCTGACCGATGATGATAGGGCCAGAACCAATAATCAAAATGGATTTAAGATCTTCTCTTTTTGGCATTCTAAAGTGGGTTATGCGTTATTCAAAAATTTTTCAAATTTCGACAAAAAAAAAGGTGCTAAACTTAAATGAAGTAGCACCTTTGTTAAAAAGTTATTGACAGTCATTATTTCTTATGACGTGGTTCTGATGAAACAGTTAGTTTTTTTCTGCCTTTAGCCCTTCTTCTGGCAAGAACCTTTCTGCCGTTCGCAGTGGCCATGCGCTCTCTAAAACCGTGTTTATTTCTTCTCTTCCTCTTTGAAGGCTGATATGTTCTTTTCATGCTAAAGTTATTTGAAAAAAGCCCGGGGCTTATAAAATTCTGGGCGCAAATATACAAAGACTTTTTGCTCTTACAAACGTATTCTAAAAAATGTTTGTATTAGTTTTGTCTTTCGGTAAAAAGGTAACATCAAGTACATGCAGAATCTATACAAATATAGCCTTATATGTTTCATATTTATTGCGATCGGCGCAAAGGCCCAACAAAATTTAGGCTACCAGCTTAAAGTCGGCGACACTTTTCAAGTCAGGCAACAGGCCAAACAACTGATCACGCAAAAATTAGAGGGTACTGAACATGAAATGACCAATGACCTGTCAGGTTTTTTAGAGTTCAAAGTCGATTCGGTCACCGATACGGGCTATGCGATGACCATGATGTTCAAAGATTTCGGATTGACCTCTTCATCAAGTATACAAGGTACCTTAATGGACGTAAAAGCTTCAGAATTGGTTGAGGGAGATATTATGTCTGAAATGTTTCATGGTCTATTGAACTATGAGTTACATCTGAAAATGGCAAAAAATGGTTCCATCATTGCCGTGGAAGGAGGCGAAGGTCTAATCAACAAAATGATTAGTGCAGCTGGTATCGAAGACGAATTCACTGTAAAGATGATGGAAAAGTCGCTAGGGAAAGACTTTAGCTCAAACGGCTTGGCCAAAAGCTTTGAGCAAATGACCTTTTTCTATCCTGATGGACAAGTAGCTATTGGTGATACTTGGGAGAACACCTATGAGGGTAAGCTATCTGCCAACAATACCTTCACCTTAGAGAAAATAGAAAATGGAACAACCTCGATCACTGGCGAGAGTGCTGTAACCATGGATACCAATGAATCGGGCACAATCATGTCTTTAAGCGGTGCACAAGAAATGCTTATTGAGGCCACAACAACTACGGGCTTGCTCAAAAAAATGATGGTATCAAGTAAAGTTGAAGGTTTTTCAAAAATGGCCCAAATGGGTGATGTAGAAATTCCGACTACCATCGATTCAACTATAACTTATGAAATAACCCAAGAATAACTATGTTCAACAAAAACATCAAACTTGTCATTGCCGCACTCATTATTGGCTACGGTGTATATCAATTTATAGAAGGCTATATTGGTAACGGTATCTTTTTGATACTGCTCTCACTAATCTTCATTTTTCTGTATTTTAGAAATGAAATTATTTTGCTGGCTTTTCTTCGGATGCGCAAGCAAGATATGGTAGGTACCGAAAAATGGCTTTCAAAAATTAAAAACCCTGAAGCCGCCTTGGTAAAGAAGCAACAGGGCTACTATAATTATTTGCATGGTATCATTTTTTCACAAAAAAACCTGACCACTGCAGAAAAATATTTTAAAAGGGCTTTAAAGCTGGGGTTGAATATGGACTATGATGTTGCCATGGCCAAATTGAGCTTGGCAGGTATTGCTATGCAAAAAAGAAGAAAACGAGAGGCCACTACCCTATTACAAGAAGCCAAAAAACTTGATAAGAACAATATGTTGACGGATCAGATTAAAATGATGCAACAACAAATGAAGAAGATTTAACTTTATCATCTTTGAACAAGGTCCAAGGCCTTGTAGAAACAAATGCCAATTGACAATTCCTGTCAATTGGCATTTGCTGTTCTTAGATTGCACATCTTATTTTGATTCCCTATAGTATCCTTTAATCGGAATCTCAATTACGTATTTCTTTTTTGAAGCGTTGTTCAAATGTGGTTCTCGCAACCAAGGGTTATGGCGCTTTAAAATTTTATAATTGATTTCGTATTGCTTTGCAAAATCGGCCCAACTGGCCACGGGTTCGTCAACTTCAACCGAAAAAGTTGGCACAGCATTATAGAAATCATCTTTATCAACCTTAAAACCAAATTTTTCAGGATTGGAAAGGATTTCTTTCAAGGCCATTATTCTGAAAACATAGCGCCCCGTTTCTTGACCCAACAAAAGATCATAGTAGTTATCTACCTTTTGAATGCCCAAATATTTTTGAATTGCACCTGGTCCAGCGTTGTACGATGCAGCGGCCAATGTCCATGTACCAAAACGATTTTTCCACTTATTAATGTATTCACAGGCCGCCTGTGTGGACTTTCTAATATGATATCGTTCGTCTACATTGGCATTGACCTCCAGACCATACTCCCTGCCCGTTCCTTTCATAAAATGCCACATGCCCGCCGCTCCGGCAGGTGAGGCCACACCAATTAAGGCACTTTCTGCAACGGCAACATATTTGAAATCATCTGGAATTCCATTCTTAGCCAAAATAGGCTCAATAATCGGAAAATACTTGTTGGCACGTTTCATTAGTAGCAGTGCGTTGGACTGCCAATACGTGTTGACCAAAAATTCCCGGTCCGCTCGCTCCATAACCTCTGGATCTTCTAATGGCACAGGTTCCCCGGCAAAATTTAAATCTTCAGGAATGCTGATTGCAGTAATTTGGTAGCCATCACCGACATTTTTATCCTCAACGATTTCATTATTTGCTGCTTCAACCGCATTTGTTTCATCTGTACTTTTTTGAACGGCATATACCAAACTACCAATGACCACTATAAAACCAATAAAGGCCAAAACATTTTTCAAATACTTCATGTGCTACAATTTTTACTGCAAGATACTATGAATTTAAACTCTATTATCTTAAAATTAGTGTTGGAATATTCTCATTGAACCATTTTGCACGATGTATGATCATCGTATGGGTGCCATTTTTCACTTTAATGCAGTTCTTGATATTGACAATCGGAAAAACAGCATCCTTTTCCCCGTGAATATGTATCAAGTTCGTTGGGCATTCATCCTGCTTCCAATTAACAATTTGGTCTATGGACCAATCAATGTAGTATTTATCACGAACCGATAAATACTGTTCATAGAGGTGTAGTCGTTTGGTAACCGTTTCACCGAACGCATATTTCGCTAAAAGTTCAACGTTGTTTACCAAACCGGTGGGCAATAACTTATGCACTTTGGTATATTTTGCGAACAACATACGTTTAGGCAACTCACGATGTGATTTAACACATGATACGGCAATAACTTTTTTCGTCTGTAGATGCTTAGCCATTTCTTGCACCAAAAGCCCGCCAAAGGATACGCCCAACAAAACCGGATTTTGATGTTGCACCTGCTCGCACATTTTTTTTGCATAGGCTTCTAACGACATTCCGTGATCCGGTACAAACCATTGTAGACGAATGGTTTCAAATTGTCTTTGGGGTAATTTGATACCATCAAAAATAGAAGGGTTTGCTGCCATACCTGGCATAAGGTAAACGGCTATTTTTTCATCGGTCATATCGTGGCAATGGTCGATTTCACTAGGAAATTAAGTAATTTTTAACTACTTTTGTCATCCGTTTGCAATTTGCCCTATTTATTTGCAAGCTACCCAAACCAGAGACACTTTAAAATTACAACTTAACTGTGGTTTTTTCTGTCCAGAGCAAATAGAAAACAAATACTTTATGATAGATATGGAAATTAAGGATAACAGTTTCTTGCGCCAGTTCGAAGTCAAAGTTGACGGACACTTAGCAAAAATTGAATATTCCTCTCAAGAAAGGAAAGTGTTTTTAACCAAACTGGTCATTCCTGAAGAGATTACCCAAGAAGGGTTCAAAGAATCTTTTATCAAAGCTGTTTTAAACCACATTCAAGACCAAAATTTGAGAGTGGTACCAACAAGCCCGCACATTGCAGGTTTCTTACGAAAGAATCGTCACCAGTACAAAGAAATGTTGCCTGTAGGCATCAGAATCTAACAAATTGACCCTGACAGTTGTCAGGGTTTTTTTATGCCGTGACTTCTTCAGCAACAAAATCAAAACGTACCATACCGTCTTCATCGATTTCAGTAAGCTCCACCTTATGTAGGGTATTAACCAGTGCCGGATTCCACGGTGCCTTGACCTTGACATAGTTTTCGGTAAAGCCGTGAATATATCCCGACTTGTTCTCCCCTTCGAACAGAACTGTTCTCTTATGACCAAGTTGACCCTCATAAAATGCCCTACGCTTTTTTACAGATAGGCCCCTAAGCATTTTACTACGTTTGGCCCGCACATTTTTGGGCACTACATTGGCCATTGAAGCCGCCAAGGTATTATCACGTTCAGAATAGGTGAAAACGTGCAAGTATGAGATGTCCAGATCATTTAAAAAATGATAGGTCTCTAAAAATAGTTCATCGGTTTCCCCAGGAAAGCCAACAATCACATCAACACCAATACAGGCATGTGGCATAATTGATTTGATTCGCCTGACGCGATCAACATATAGATTTGAAAGGTATCGCCTGCGCATGCGCTTCAAAAGGATATCACTACCACTTTGCAACGGAATATGAAAGTGGGGTACAAAAGCATTGCTTTGGGCAACAAAATCAATGGTCTCGTTCTTCAATAAATTAGGTTCAATTGATGAAATCCGCAAACGATGGATTCCCTCTACTCTATCCAAGGCTTTCACCAAATCAAAGAATGTATGCCCATGCTTCTTATTACCAAACTCACCTTTGCCATAATCACCAATATTGACACCGGTCAACACAATCTCTTTGATTCCCCTCGCAGCAATTTCAGAAGCATTTTTCAAGACATTTTGCAAGGTGTCGCTTCGCGAAATGCCCCTTGCCAAAGGAATGGTACAATACGTACATTTATAATCACAGCCGTCTTGGACTTTTAAAAAGGCCCGTGTCCTGTCACCGATGGCGTAACTGCCAACATAAAAATCGGCCTCATCAATTTCACATGAATGTACCTCACCATGATCATTCTTTGTCAAATCGTTTAGATAGTCGGTCAACTTAAACTTCTCCGTTGCTCCTAAGACAAGATCTACACCATCAACGGCAGCCAATTGCTCAGGTTTCAATTGCGCGTAGCAGCCCACAGCGGCAATAAAAGCATTTGCGTTTGACTTTTGTGCCTGTTTAACAATGGTTTTAAAGCGTTTATCGGCATTCTCCGTAACCGAACACGTATTAATGACATAAATGTCAGCGGGCTGGGAAAAATCAACGCGTTCAAACCCTTCAGATTCAAATCCTCTTGCAATGGTTGAAGTCTCTGAAAAGTTGAGTTTGCAACCCAGTGTATGAAAAGCGACTTTTTTGTTTGACATCCCTAATTCTTATGGGGCCGCAAAGATATGAATTGTAAAAGGTTTTTAGGAATTAATCACAATCGTTAAACACTTCTGTTCTTTCTGACTTACCACAGCGATTGGTTCATGCTTAAAAAACGCCGGCATAAGGTTTTCCGTAAGGTGGTAAACGATGTACCCTTTAGTTTCGAAGTCAAACTTTTAGTCATGAGAAGAATAAGTTTCTACCTATTTGGTTTATTATTGATTGTTAGTTGCTCCGAAGAATCGGATGCTGAAGATATCGGGCTGTTGACCCAAGAAGCACTAATGGGCCAATGGGCTTGGAAGACCGCTATAGTTACGGATGCAAGTAATCAACGTACGGGAACACTGAACATTGGGGATATCAATTGTTTTGAATTTGACATAAGTGAAAGAGGAATTGGTCGTTGCGATGAACTTATGGGCACCCTGGTAGAAGAATGTCAGACATTAACAAGATTTGATATAAGTTTTGAAAACACTGGCGTTTATGACAGAAATGAAAACTATGCCAATTCTAATGTACAGTTAAATATTGTTGAGAACTGTCAAGTCGTTTTTCATGAAGATGATCTTTCTGAATCTTTGTATTCAGGAAATTGGAAAATACAAAATGGTCAAATCTTGCTCACTGAAACCTATCGTTTATGGGAAAGTACTATTTACAGCGAAAACAGACCTGCAACCGAATTTTTTGATACCAGTACAATTTTATGGAATGTGCTCTCTTTTTCAACAAATGAAATGACCGTTTTCTGGCGGACGCCTGACCAAATTGATTTTGAAATTACCTTCACCAAAAAATAAAAACGATAGGATCTTCAGTACTTACGCCACTTTTTGGTCACTTCAAAAACATGGTTGAGTATCTTAGCTTCCATTTCATCAAATTCTACGCCACGTCGTGCCATCATAACCTTTGCAGCGTCAAAAGCTTTTTTGGGCATATAGGTACTAAAGCCCGAGGCACCTCCCCAACTAAAACTGGGTACAAAGTTTCTTGGAAAACCTGGTGTGTATACATTCACATTGACTCCAACCACGGTACCTGTGTTCAACATTGTGTTAATGGCCGTTTTGCTATGGTCGCCCATCATCAGACCACAAAACTGTAGACCGGTATGATCAAATCCTTCAGTGGCGTAGTTCCACAATCGAACCTTGGCATAATTGTTCTTTAAATTTGAGTTGTTTGAATCTGCACCAATATTGCACCATTCGCCCAATACCGCATTTCCTAAATAACCATCATGCCCCTTGCTAGAGTAACCAAAAATAACAGAGTTATTGACCTCTCCACAAATTTTACTATAAGGACCAATGGTCGTGGCCCCATAAACCTTAGCCCCCATTTTTACTACAGCGTTATTACATAGGGCGAAAGCGCCACGTATCATATTGCCTTCCATCACAAGAGAATCTTCACCTAAATATATCGGACCTTCGGTTGCATTCAATATGCTATGCTCAACGGACGCACCTTCTTCTATAAAGACATTCTCAGGAGCAATTACACGATTTGTATCTGAAATCGGAGCACTTTGTCGACCGGTAGTGATCATATCGAAATCCGCTTGTAGGGCCTCAGCATTCTTTGAAAAGATATCCCAAGTGTTTTTTACCGTAATCAGGGTATGGTCAAAAGTGATTTTCTTGAAATTATTTTCATCAAATAGCGCTTTTGGATTGTTCGTGACATAAGCGATAATTTCATCGTTTACCACCAAAGCTTCATGTAGCTCTAACGAAACCAGAGCATCGATAAAATGCTGATTCGGTAGAAAAGAGGCATTAATAATAGTATTGACCTCCGCCGTGACCATAGGAAATTTTTCAGATAGGTAATCTTCTGTAAGTGCGCTAACCTCGCATTTCAATAGATGTTGCCATTTCTCGCGAATAGTCAATATACCAATTCGAATGTCAGCCACTGGTCGTGTGAAAGTGAACGGAAGTAAGTGTTCTCGATAATTACCGTCTGCAAGTATAAAATTCATGATCGGTCCATTAGAATTGTGTAAAAATAAAAACGCCTTCGAAATAAAACGAAGGCGTCAACAATATATTTTCGTATAGAACTACTCAGCTTTCTTTTCTTCTTTACTGAACTTCTTGTATTTGTTCTTGAACTTATCAATTCTACCAGCGGTATCAATAAGTTTGGTCTTGCCAGTATAGAAAGGATGCGAAGTTCTCGAAATTTCTAACTTGATCAAAGGATATTCAACCCCGTCAACTGTAATGTTCTCTTTTGCTTCAGCAGTAGATTTTGTGATAAACACGTCGTCATTTGACATATCTTTAAATGCTACTAATCTATAATTTTCTGGGTGTACACCTGTTTTCATCTCCGATAACTATTTAAAACTCAATTTTCAGCCTGCAAATTTAGTCAAATTTTAATCAATTACAACTGCTTCTAAAATAAAAAAGAAAAATTGTACTTTAAGTGTAACATTTATATCCTTAGGACAACTAACTTAAGAAGTAACCAACAAAAATTATAAAAATGGAAGAAAACAATGTGAAGACTGGAAAGTTCGCTTTACAGTTTGGAGCAATTGCAGGTTTGGTAGGCATCATTTTCGGAGTGATGTTATTTTCAATGGACATGCACTATGAGCGAAGTTTTGCCGTACAGGCAATACAGTTTACAATTTTAGCGGTTTTCGCCGTTATTGGTATCGTTCAGTTTAAAAAAGCAAATGGCAGTTACCTCACTCTTGGTCAAGCATTAAAGATTGGTGCTGGTGTTGGTCTTATCTCTGCTGTAATTGGTATAATCTACTTTTTAGTATTGTCAAATGTGATAGAGCCCGACTATATGGAAAAGGCTACCGAAATAGCCCGTGTTCAGACTTTTGAAGAGAACCCAAAAATGACCCAAGAACAATGGGATCAAGGGGTAGAGTTTCAAAACAAGTTTTTTCCAATACTTTTAGGTATCGGTATAATATTCAGCGCTCTTTTTGGTTTGGTTGTAGGTTTGATTACAGGCTTAATTACCAAAAAAGACAAACCTGCCTACTAAACAAGAAAATACTATTTTTGAAAGGAATTCCAGATAACAACAATGCAATTATCTATTGTTATTCCTTTACTTAACGAAGAAGAATCGCTTAAAGAGCTCCACGATTGGATTGCAGAGGTTATGCAATCCAATCGTTTTTTGTACGAAATCATTTTTATTGATGATGGTAGCTCAGACCGATCTTGGTCGATTATCGAAGAATTGTCGAGCAATAATACCAATGTCAAAGGAATTCGATTTTTAAAAAATTTTGGAAAATCACAGGCTCTTCATGCCGGGTTCAAAGCCGCGCAAGGCGAAGTGGTCATTACGATGGATGCCGACCTACAGGACAACCCTGAAGAGATACCTGAATTGTACAGTCTAGTGGCGAACCAAGGTTTTGATATCATTTCTGGGTGGAAGAAAAAGCGTTATGATTCCGTTTTGGCAAAGAACCTGCCTTCTAAACTCTTCAATTGGGCAGCACGCAAAACATCAGGGGTACAATTGCACGACTTTAATTGTGGCCTGAAAGCCTACAAGAACAACGTCATCAAAACGATCGAGGTTTCTGGCGAAATGCACCGTTACATACCCGTGCTTGCCAAAAACGCAGGTTTTTCGAACATTGGCGAAAAGATTGTGCAACATCAGGCCAGAAAATATGGCACTACAAAATTTGGCATGGAGCGCTTTATCAATGGTTTTCTAGACTTGGTCACCATTTGGTTTGTGTCCAAATTCGGACGTAGACCCATGCATTTGTTCGGTGCGCTGGGCGTGTTGATGTTTTTTGTAGGTTTTGCTTTTTCAGTATATCTGGGTGTCGACAAATTGTTTATTAACAAAACAGGGCGATTGATTACGGAAAGGCCACAATTTTACATTGCTTTGACCAGCATGATCTTGGGGACACAGTTGTTTTTGGCAGGTTTTATTGGAGAAATCATGGTACGGACAAAAAAATCTTCTAGCGAGGCCTATCAAGTTGATTCATTCTTGAATTTTTAACGTTTCAGGGCAAAAAAACCTTTTACGCTTCGACCATCAGCCAGTTCCAACCGATACCAATAGTCATCTGCTGGCATTCCTTTGCCTCGATAATTTCCATCCCATCCTGCCTGGCCGGCACCAAAATTCTTCAACATTTTACCGTATCGGTCAAAGATTGATATGCGATATCCGGGAAAGAAGTCCTCGTTGGCCAAAGACCAGATATCGTTTCTGTCATCACCATTGGGCGTAAAAAAAGTGTTTAGACCTCCAACAACAACAGTATCTTCATAAGTTATGCATCCGTTGTCAATGAAAATATCATAAAGACCAGGTACTAGGTTCTGAAAAGAGTTTGAACCTGACCTCGTCAAACCACCATCAATTGAAAACTGGGTTTGTTCACTATTTTCAAGAGGCCCTAGATTGAACGTAATCGAATTACTTGCCCTAAAGTCATTGATTACAATAGCATCGATATCTATTTCTGGGGTCGGTTTCACATTAAATGTTTGCGAGTAAACGCAAGTTCCATTGGCAAATACCACTTCATACATTCCGGTTTCATTGACTTCAATGCGCCTACTAGTGCTACCATTCAGCCAAAAATACGTTTCAAAATCCGACAACGCCTCGAGTACTGCTTTTCCGCGACATAGCTCAATAGTAATTGTATCGTCGAATATGGGCTCTTCATAAATATTCAGGTCCAGCTGGCCAATAAATGCACAATCGTCATCATTTTCTATGCGAAAATAAAGCTGGAAAGGAGCATTGCCAGCAAAAAGATATGATGTGGTGTTCAAAGCATTTTCTTCCAATAGCGCATGTTGTTTGGTATCATACACCATAATAGTGTCAAACCCTGAAAAATCAGTGTTCAAGAATTCTCTAACTCCGTCTAAAGTTATCCGTGTACCGCTCGAATCAAAAACACCATCACATATTGTAAACGTGTCGTAAACGCCCAAATCTGATAACGGCTCCACTTGAAGCGTGATTTCAGAGATGATATAACACTCTTCTTCAATATATGATTTAGCATAAATCACGGCGCCATCATGAGCATTTCTATACTTTAAAGGGTCAATAATGTTGCTGTCATTATCAGCCTCAAAAATGGTTTCAAAAAACTCCACGGTTATTTGATTGTTACCCTGCGTCAGTGCGGGAACCACTTCATTAAGGTTAAAGATGGTAATTCCGTCATCAACACCGTCCACATCACATTGCACCAAGTTTTCACGTGCCAAAACATCGGGAAAATCATAAATCTCTACATACTCAATGTATTTGTTTGAGACGTTGTTCAAGTAGGTGACCTCAAGACTAATGGTATAACGACCCGGTTCTTGATAGTTATGCGTGGGATTCAGTTCTGTAGAGGTATTGTTCGGTCCCGAATTTGGGTCCCCAAAATCCCATGATACAGAAGCAATATCGGTCACATCATCAAGGGTAAAGGTCGTAGCGCTATTAACACAGAAATTCTCAATAGTGACAATGGTCTCAAAAAAGGATTGTATAAATGGCGGTAGTCCAAAAGCCGTGGTCCTACCGCCTAAATCAACCGAATAGAGGTCAAGTTGCGCGGCCCTGCCAGCAGCGTTTGGTCTACGTATCACTGATAGTCTTGTTGAAGGAAAAGTATGATAAATTCGTTTATCCAAGGCCAACTGCAAAGCTCCTGAAATAAAAATCTCATTTAAGTTATTGATGGTCGCCAACGAAAATCCCGCATTGGGAAATACATCACTGTCTAGATCAAATTGCACAATATTGTAGTTTCCAGTGGACAATCGGCTGTTTGAACGGTTCAATAGCATTCCACTTGCATAAAGTTTTGAAGAATCGGGCGAGAATTCGACACCGTAATAGGCTCGGGAATCATCTACCAATACCGGATTGCTAACCCTTCCAGTAGCAACGTCAAAGTCAAAAAGGTATAGACTTCCCTGAAATCCAGGTTGGGTTATGGTACTGGCCATGACCAGTTTTCTTCCATTTGGTGAAATCTTAATGGCGCCACGTATGTTTTGGAGACCCTGAATGAGTGGACCAACTTGCGAAGTAATCGCGTTATTTGAAACCCCAGCCCCTTCTACACGGTAAGAGTAAAAGGTATCTTCAAAATGGGTGACTACCCAATAAAAATTGCCTGTATCGTTTTTCACGGCAGAGACCTTCTCTGAGCCCGCAACCAACAATTGATTGTTTTTATCAGATATACCGCCAAGGCCATTATCCAACGTCATATCGACCACAGTGTAATGAAAACCATTTGGGATATTGTCATCTTGTATGGCATCATCGGGTGTAAAAATGTAATACAGTTCTGTATTTACGGGATTGGGCACAATCAGAGCCGCTTGGGCCGAAGAAAAACTACCACGCAGTTCAGTGCCGTTCTGCATGGTAAAATGGTTGCGGTTCCAGACCGTTCTCCCCTCGGTATAAAATAACAAATTACCTTGGTTATCCGAAAAGGAAGAGCACCCCTCAATAGTATTTATTTTACCATCTAAAAGTGGTTCTGGAGCTCCTGACGAAAAGTTTAGACCGGCATTTGTGCCAAAATACCAATTGGCAGATTCTTGCTGTGAAAAACAGCAACTGAACCAACAGTAAATCACCAGTGTTATAGCAGTTCTCATACCGATTGTAACTTAATGAATTTTACGCCTATTACCCAATTTACACGTCATTTTACTATTTTTCGTTGTTCAATATTGTTAAGTCAGCATAAACTGATGTAATTTTGTATTGTAATTAAATAATACCCTATGGATTCTATTACCGCTACCGCTAAAACCTGGCTGACGGATTTCTTTGACGCACAGACCAAAGAAGAGATTGAAAACTTGATGGCCAATGATACTGAAGAACTTAAAGAGCGTTTTTACAAAAACTTAGAGTTCGGTACAGGTGGTATGCGTGGTGTAATGGGCGTGGGTACCAATAGAATCAATAAATATACATTGGGCAAAAGCACCCAGGGATTGAGCAATTACCTCAAAAGCACCTACCCAAATGAAGAACTAAAGGTGGTCATCGCTTACGATTGCCGTCATAATAGCGATACCTTATCACAGGTGGTAGCAGAGGTATTGTCGGCAAACGGAATCAAAGTGTTTCGATTTTCTGAATTGCGCACGACCCCTGAACTATCCTTTGCCGTACGTCATTTAGACTGCCATGCGGGCATCGTTTTGACGGCATCGCACAATCCACCAGAATATAACGGTTACAAAGTGTATTGGGGTGACGGTGGACAAATAGTGCCACCACAAGACGGAGAAATTATAGCTGAAATTGATTCCCTTTCATTTGAAGATATCAAATTCGAGGCAAACCATGGTCTCATTGAGGCCATTGATGCTGAAGTCGATGAAGCGTTTTTTGAAGAATCCGTCAAAAACGGAAACTTCAATGCTGCTGGAAAAGATGATTTTAAAATTGTTTTCACTTCCATCCATGGAACATCCATTACGGCTATTCCTGAAGTTTTAAAGCGTGCCGGATATAAAAATGTTACTGTAATTGAAGAACAGGCAAAACCAGATGGCAATTTTCCAACGGTAAAGTCTCCAAACCCTGAAGAACCCGAAGCATTGGCCATGGCCATCAAAAAAGCAGAAGAAATAGGCGCCGATATGGTTGTTGGTACAGATCCTGACAGTGACCGCTTGGGTATTGCCGTTCGTAACCTTGATGGTGAAATGGAGCTGCTGAACGGAAACCAGACCATGGTTTTGATGACCAAGTTTTTATTGGACCAATATAAGGCCAAAGGCCTCAAGGGCAATGAGTTTGTAGCATCAACCATTGTTTCAACACCAATGATGGAACAAATGGCAAAAGCTTATGGCGTAGAATTCAAAACCGCTCTTACCGGTTTTAAATGGATTGGTAAGATGATCAAAGATTTCCCTGAATCCACATTTGTCGGTGGTGGTGAAGAGAGCTTTGGCTATATGGTCGGTGATTTCGTGCGTGACAAAGACGCGGTCACCTCTACCCTATTGGCCTGTGAAATAGCTGCCCAGGCCAAGGCCAATGGAAGTTCTTTCTACCAAGACCTCATTGATGCTTATGTGGCTTTCGGATTCTACAAAGAAAAATTGATTTCGATTACAAAAAAGGGTATGAGCGGCGCTGAAGAAATTAAGCAAATGCTCAAAGATTTTAAAGAAAATCCAGTGGCATCCGTGCAAGGTTCAAAACTTTTATGGATTGAAGATTATAACACCTCAATCGCAAAGAACGTGCAGACAGGTGAAGAAAAAGCAATTGACATTCCTAAGTCGAACGTACTTATCTATGAGACCGAAGATGGAACCCGTATCGCTGCAAGACCAAGCGGAACGGAACCCAAGGTGAAATTTTACATGAGCACTAATGCGACCTTGGCCAAAGCCGAGGATTTTAAATCCGTAAATTCGCAGTTGGATTCCAAATTAGAGGGAATTGTTGCTGAATTGAATTTATAGTGAATGAATTACTTTAAAAAGATTTTACGGTTTGCAAAGCCGTACAAATCATATGCTTTTCTGAATATTCTGTTCAATATTCTGTATTCGATATTCAATGTACTATCGATTATAATATTCATACCTACATTGGGCATTTTGTTCAGCACTCAAGAGAAGGTGTTCAAAGCGCCGGTTTATAATGGTTTGGGTAGTTTACAAGTCTATTTAAAAGATTCGTTAAACTACTTTCTTACACAAAAAGTGGATGGTGAAGGGCCGTTGGCAGCCTTGGTTTTTATCTGTGTGGCCAGTATCATCATCTTTTTTCTAAAAAACCTCTTTCGGTATGCGGCGATGTATGTTTTGGCGTATCTAAGAACAGGCATGGTAAAAGACATTCAAGATAGCCTCTATTTAAAAACACTGGACCTACCACTAGGTTATTTTTCAGAATCTCGAAAGGGTGACTTGATTGCGCGCATGACCTCAGACGTTAAAGAAATTGAAGGTTCCATTATCAATTCGTTGGAAGCTCTTGCGCGAGAACCCATTACTATTGTAATCGTATTGATTTCAATGTTGGCTATCAGTGCACAGTTGACATTGTTTGTGTTCATATTTTTGCCCATAGCAGGTTTTCTGATTTCTATCGTGGGCAAGCGACTCAAGGCACAATCTTTAGAGGCCCAAAAGGAAACGGGCACGTTTTTATCCTTTTTAGAAGAGACTTTGGGGGCATTGAAGATTATCAAGGGCTTTAATGCCGAAGAACGTTTGGCCACCAAGTTTACTGATTCCACGTCTCGATTCAAAAAGATTATGATTTCTGTGGTTCAACGTCACGGATTGGCTTCTCCCTTTAGTGAGTTTCTTGGCGTAGCTGTAGTTATTACGGTATTATGGTACGGAGGTAGTTTGGTGTTGGGCAATCAAAGTACCTTGACCCCACAAGAATTTATGGGCTATATCGGATTGTTTTATACCATTATCAATCCCGTTAAGGCAATTACCACGGTGAATTACAATATTAAAAAGGGAAATGCCTCGGCAGAGCGGATTTTTGAGGTACTGGAAACGGAGAATCCTATTAAAGATATTAGCGCAGCACAAAAGAAGGAAAGTCTTGAAAACCATATTGACCTGAAAAATGTTTCCTTTAAATATGCTGACGATTATGTTCTTGAAGATTTTAACCTAAAGGTACAGAAAGGCCATACCGTAGCACTGGTGGGACAATCGGGAAGCGGTAAAAGTACCATAGCAAATTTGGTGACTCGATTCTATGAAGTGAATGAAGGTGAAATTTTAATTGATGGTCTGAATATCAAGAATATTACTAAGAAATCGCTTCGGGGATTGATGGGTTTGGTTACCCAAGATTCCATCTTGTTCAATGATTCGGTACGAAACAATATTGCCTTGGGTAAAGAAAATGCCACCGAAGAAGAACTTGTTGAAGCCGCTAAAATAGCTAACGCACATGATTTTATCATGGAACTTCCCAAGGGTTATGACACCAACATCGGTGACAGCGGCAACAAATTAAGCGGCGGACAAAAACAACGGTTGTCCATCGCGCGAGCGGTCCTAAAAAATCCACCAATAATGATTTTGGATGAAGCCACTTCTGCACTGGATACCGAAAGTGAGCGATTGGTTCAGGATGCACTGGAGAAAATGATGCGCAACCGCACTTCAATTGTAATTGCACACCGCTTGTCGACCATTCAAAATGCAGATTCCATTGTGGTTTTGAACAAAGGAAAAATCACGGAGCAAGGCACACATGACGAACTGATGAAATCAGAAAAAGGATATCGCAAACTGGTAGAAATGCAATCCATGGCCTAAACCGGCAATAATACCTTCACCGTATAATTCTGTTCCGGTATGGTTTGTAGAACACCATTCTCCAACATTTTGCCATCGATCAAAACCTGGGTTTCTTTTAGTGACGGACTGCGTTCCATGGTAATATGTAATGTACTGCCCCTAAAGGTTCGCGTAACCTCAACCTGAGACCATGCCTTTGGTAATTGCGGAGCAATATGTAGACCATCGGTATCACCACGCAACCCGAAGAGTCCATCAATTAAACTACGGTAAAACCAAGAAACCGTACCAGTATTGAACAATTGACTTGACCTGCCCGCGGTTCTCGGAAATTGGCGGTAAGCCCCGCGATAATAATTGGGAATAAAAACAGGTATTTGTCCTCGTTGTAGCACATCGTCCTCATCAGGGCCTGGTAGCATTCTTCGCAATATTTCAAATGCCTTTTCTGTATATCCGGTTTCAAACAGTCCAAACATATAAAACGCAACCGCATGGTTATAGACGGAACCATTTTCTGCGGACCCTGGAAATTTTTGGGTCACACGACCAATATCTTCGCGCATTTTAGTGAAGGCCGGAGCCATCAATTCTACGCCAAAAGGAGTCTCCAACTGTGCTTCAACGGCCTTGATCAACTGCTCGCTTTGTAGGTTATCAGCGCATCCGCTTAAAAGTGCCCATGCCTGGGGATTCAGAAAAATACGTCCTTCATTGTCTTTTTGAATTCCGAAAACAACATTGGCATCGGTGATCCCTCGTGCATACCACTGACCATCCCAAAGATGGGTGTTTACGGCCTTATTGACCTCATCCGCTTTTTTTCTATAACTTTCTGCTAAATCGGGTCGGTCATTTTTTTCACAGATCCCGGACCAAACCTTTAAGGCATACGCCGTGGCCAAAGACAACCAACCCGAAACACCTTTTCCTTGTGGTCCGACCATGTTCATGGGATCGCACCAATCACCTTGATCAATGTAGTTCAATCCGCGTTCATCACGGTGGGCATACAACCAGTCCATGGCAAGATTGAGATGTTTTGCTATGCTCGCGGTTTGGGTTCCTTGAGCAAATGGCACCATTTCTTCAAGCAATTCGTAATCATTGGTTTCATCAAGATATGCCTTTAAACAAATAGGTAACCACACGCAGTGGTCGGTATGGGGCACCTGATTGATGTATTTTAATTGTGCTTCAGGGTGAATCAAGATACCATCGGGCATGGCCCCACTCTCTTCTTGTTGGCTCAGCGCGGTAACATAGGTTGCCCGAGCAACTTTTGGGTCTATATAGCCCATACCCATATTGTCTTGTAAATAGTTGCGGGTCTGCGGGTCTGTGCTCAAGCGGTTGGTCTCGCCGTGATAGTATATTTGTCTTGGCAACCAATTATTTACAAAATTGTCTAAGATGGTGTCGGGCGTTTTTATTCGCAATGAACCAACGCCTTTGGCCATATAGTTTTCATAAGCACTTGTTGATGCCTCAAAACCTTTTTCACGAGTATCAAAATAACGTGTTCTGATCTCCCGAACCTCTAGTTTATCCAATGCTGGGCCAAACAAAAATCGATACTGTTCCACGCCATTGGGAGCCAACGAAAGCTTATACTGAAGTATGGCCGCTGGGGTTTCATAAAGGGCATTTCCTTTATCCAACTTCGGTTTTGCAATACCATAAGGATGGCGTAATCCACCCTCGCCTTCAAAAGCAGCTTGATTGACCTCCCATGAATATGGTGTCTTATCAGCCAAAAAAAACGTTTTGTCTTTCAGCGTCTTTATTTTCTCGTAGTCTTTGTATTTCTGATATGGTGTGATGGAAGAACAAATGATGCCACAAATATCTTCATGATACGCACCAGATTGGTTCATCCATGACATATATCCCACAGGGAAATAGGGATAAATACTAAGTTTCCGTTGCCTACCCGATACATTCTTCACTGAAAAGCTCCATTTCTCTAAGACATCATTTTCCGTAAGTTCTAAACGTAATTCGATATACAGCCCTTGGTGTGTTATTTTCCATAAAATGTCACTCTTTCCAGCAGAGAATACAAAACTATCTGGCTCGGCCTTCACAGGAGCATAGGGCACTGAAAATATAGCTTGGGCCTCTTCATCTTTAATATAGAAAAAACGCCCTGGATGATGGTCATAATAAGGCTGCTCAGGCTGCATGAACGTTTTGGCCTCTAGATTGGGTGAGTGTGCATACTTGGCCGGTTCGGGCTGCATAAACTGTGCAACTGCATAACCGCGGCAGTTCATATGCACCATCATTCTCTTATTCCATAAAAAAGACGAGGCATTCGGCAATTTTGTTGGGGAATCAAGCTCTAGTCGAACTCCATTGTCAGTGGCTTTTATCATCTATTCTTCAGAAGCTTTTCGTTCTTTTAATTCATTTTGCACTTTGCTCAACAATTGCTTGTCCAAAGTGTAAAAGCGCATGATATAAGCCGCCAAAAGTGCGATGAAACCAGGAATGATACTTATGGTCAAGAGAATTCCGGTTTGTGAAGCATCAGACTGTGCCTCTTTGGCAACATAGCCCATAGATGCCAATACTGCCCCAATGGCAAACGAGGCTATGGCCCCACCCAGTTTTTGCGAAAAAATCGCGGCTGAAAAGGTCATTGCCGTGGCACGCCTTCCTGTTTTCCATTCCGTGTAATCCGCAGTATCAGCATACATCGAAAACGCCAACGGTGATTTTGGACCTAGACAAAGGCCAATCAATATGTTTACGGTAAACAACAACCAAATTGCATCAGGCGGAATAAAGAAAAAGGCAATGGAAAGTATTCCTGTAAGCGCCATCAAAAGCATCATCAGCTTTTTCTTTTCCAAAAACCTTGTCATAACAGGGGTCAGCGCGGCTCCAGCAGCTAAGGCCAATCCGTAGGTTGTCAAAAAATCATCGACTAAGTCGGGTTGCTTTACGTAGTATTTGATATAATAAATGGCAGCACCCGCTCGCATAGTGATGGTAATCATAATAATCAACGCCAAACTGAACAAAACCAACCAAGGCTTGTTCTTCAATAGGTCTTTCAAGTCATCTATAGCATTTGTTTTTTGACTGGGCGGGGGGGTAATACGTTCTTTTGAACTCCAAGAAACAATGGCAAACAACAGGGTTGCTATCAGTCCATATACAAGCATGGTCAATTGCCAACCCAATGCTTCGTCCCCTTTGCCCAAAAGTTCAACCAGATCAAGTGTATAGTAATTGACCAAGGTGGTTCCGGTAAATGCTGCTATAAAACGAAAACTTATCAAATCGGTTCGGTCTTGGCTCTTTGCTGTGATGACCCCTGAAAGTGCTGAATAGGGAACACTGAGTACCGTATACATCAACATCATGAACGAATAGGTACCATAGGCCCAAAAGAGTTTTCCACCACTCCCTAAATCAGGTGTGGTATAGGTCAATACCGCAGCACCGGCCATAGGCAGACCTCCCAATAACAGGTACGGACGATATTTGCCCCATTTTGATTTTGTTCTATCGGCAATGCCGCCCATGATGGGATCGGTAAAGGCATCAAAAATCTTGGTTACTAAAAACATGGTTCCGGCAGCAGCAGCCGAGATTCCGAAAACATCGGTATAGAAATACAGTAAAAACCCTGAGATATTGGCCCAATAAAAATTGAAGCCCAAATCACCGATTCCATATCCGATTTTCTCACCAAGTCCGATGGAAGCTAGTATGCCCCCATTTTTTGAAGTCGTTTTTTTCATAGTTGGTTGTTGTTAGGTCGAAGTTTCAAAGAAAATGAAAAAAAATAGTTTTATGCACTATCATTTTAGAAAGTCTTGGTCAATACTCAAACTTACCGTCTGATTTTTAGCCCAACCCTTAATTGTTAACTCCCAAAAATTAAACCTTTTGCTAACTTAGTGGTCAAAGCAGCAAACAAACCTTTTTTTTGATAGCCGAAGAAACGCTTGTTAACGAACTAAAAGACAAAAAAAGTCAAGCAAAGGCCTTTGAAGTGCTTGTAAACACTTACAAAGAGCGCCTCTATTGGCATATTAGAAGGATTGTGATGAACCATGATGATGCTGACGACGTGCTGCAAAATACGTTTATAAAGGTCTTTAGAAGCATTGACGGGTTTAAAGGTGATAGCAAACTTTACTCATGGATGTACAGAATTGCAACCAACGAATCGTTGACTTTTATAAAACAAAAACAACGAAAGGCCGGTATCACTGACCAAGAAATGAAAGCACAAATGTTGGGGAGTTTGGAATCTGATGTATATTTTGATGGCGACGAAATTCAGTTGAAATTACAAAAGGCCTTAACGACGTTACCAGAAAAACAGAAACTGGTATTTAACATGAAGTATTTTCAAGAATTGAAGTATGATGAAATTGCAGAAATCTTGGAAACCTCGGTCGGGGGACTTAAAGCTTCGTACCATTTGGCCGTAAAAAAGATTGAGGCTTATTTGAAGGAAGAATAACATAAAACAATTAAACTTTTTGAAAGAGTAGATGTCAAATAGTTAAGATGAAAAAGAACCACGATAATAAATTCAAAACCCCCGAAGGTTATTTTGAGACATTCAATGAACGCTTGATGGACAAAATAGCAAAGGAAGAAACCGTGATTCCGAAGACAGACGGTTTTGTGGTACCCAAAGGTTATTTTATTACGATACATGAAAACGTCATTAATAAACAAGACGGCTTTATACCAAAAGTGATTTCCCTACGTTCGTATCGAAAAATCTACTATGCTGCCGCTTCCGTTGCCGCGCTATTGGTCATAGTGCTGTTCTTTGACCAAAACAAAGAAGATACCATACAATTTGACGACTTGGCCAGTGCCGAAATCAATGCCTATTTTGAAACAACTGAATTCGGACTGACATCTTATGAAATTGCGCAAGTAGTCGCTTTAGAAGAAAACGAATTGACCTCACTACGTAATGAATCTTTTGAAGAGGATGAACTAATAGAGTATCTTGACAGTAATATGGATACTTTTGAAGAATTGGATTTGGAATACGAAATAGGCGAAGATAGCCTACCCACCGATGATATGTTCGATTCAGAAAACAATGCCAAAAATGAGCAAGAATAAAATACAACCAATGATATTGAAAAATAGACTTTTACTTTTTGTTGTACTATTGTTTTCAATAGTGGTCAAGGCCCAACAAGGGCCTGGTAGGGAACGTATCAAAACATTGAAAGTCGCCTTCATTACCGAGCAACTTAACTTGAGCAGTAAAGAAGCACAAAAATTCTGGCCCGTGTACAACGACCATGAAGAGAAAATGGATATCATCAGGCAAAAAGAACGAACGCAATTTGGTCGTCGCTTTGCCGATATGTCTCAAATCACTTCAAAAGAGGCTGACAATATGGTCGCAGCTTTCACAAAACTACAAGCAGAAAAACATCAGTTGGAACAAAGCTTTATCAAAAATCTGCAGGGAGTACTGCCATCCATAAAAATCATAAAGCTCTTTAGGGCCGAAGAAAACTTCAAAAAGCGGTTGTTGCAACAGATTCGAAAACGCCGAGGTGGTGGATAATAGCATGTAATTCGACAAATGACATTAAAAAAGGGCCAAAAGGCTCTTTTTTTGGTTAAACCTATTGCAAGTAGAAAGGTCATAAATACAGAAACCCATAAAAATCTAGTTATGAAAAATGTAAAGACTGTACTATTGACATTGGCGCTTTTAGGTTCAATTGTGATGACGCAGGCCCAAAGAAAAGTAGTTCGTGTTTATCCGAAACATGGTACTGTGGTAACCACCGTTACCCAACCAAAAGTTTTTGTTCACAATCGCACAAATTTTTATTTTTCCAATGGTATTTGGTACAAAGCCCGAGGTAGAAAATATGTGGTCGTTGGTGCACCTATAGGTATCAAGGTACGAACACTGCCAAGGGGAAATAAAGTGGTGGTCTTGAATGGTAGGAAGTTATATAAATACAAAGGGATTTGGTATAAAAAATCAGGACGCCATTTTGTCGTGGTCAATGTCTAGTTTTTTGGTCGGATAATTCTTTTTGCACATAGATGCTGTTTAAAGGTACTTGAACTTGATATGTCAGGTACTATTATGCAGTCTCTTTTTTATTGAAAGGTCAGCTTGGCAATACGATACTTTCCGGCGGCATAAGCTGTTTTCTTGTCCAAAAATCGAATGGTATAAAAACCTTCGTCAGTCAGTTCCTTCCATGATGCACCCTGATCGTTAGAATAGGTGACACCTGTGAATCCTACAGCAATCAAATCTTGGCTTCCTGAATTAGGAATGTACTGTACACAACTTTTATAACCTGGGGCTTGCCCATCAGCAATGGACGACCATGAGGTGCCACCGTTGGTTGTGGTTATCTTATTCGCTTTATTGGCATCGGGCTCCGTAAAATCACCACCGATGCCATAACCATTATTCAGGTCATAAAAATCGATGGAGTAGATACCTTGCGTTTCTTTGTCCTTGATGATGGGCGTTTTTTGAACGGTCCAGGTCAATCCCCTATCGGCAGAAAACAATAAGCGTCCACCAGTGGTGGCAATCCAGGTGTGGTCGCCTATAAGCTCAATATTGGTGTTACTGGCCGCAAAGGCACCCTCGTTCCCAATTGATTCCGGAAGTTGGTTGCACGAAAGCCTGTTCCATGTTTGGCCACCATCACGGGTAATAATAATTGATAAGCATCCTTTCGTGGTATCCCCTATGGCAATGCCCTCTTGATCGTTCCAAAATTGCATCGCATCGTAGAAAACTCCCTCACCTTCTTCTTTGTAGACCAGTTCCATTTTTCCGTTGTCCCCAGTTTTGTACAACAGCGCGGGATCCGCCACTGAGAGCATAAAAAAATCGGCATTCGTATGGGCCACTGCTCGAAATTCTGGTAATAAGGAATCATGCACCATAGTGTTCGTTCGGGTTTTTCCGGTCTGAAGGTCAACAGTTCCATAAATGCCTTTGCTACCCGCAAAAGCCAATGTATTTGCATCTAAAAATTCAATGGCCCGTATACTGACCGAATCTTCAAATATTGTTTCGATGGTTACAACAGTGTAGTCATGTGATTGCTTTTGTTCCGTACAAGAAAAAAACAGCGTACAAAGCAGTAAAGCGTAAAGGCTTTTTTTCATTCCTTAGGTTTTCTCAAAAATAAGCATCCTTACCGCCACTTCTCTTTTTCAACAAGAAATTCATCATTGTAACTGTCATTCCGAGATGAATCCTGCAAACTTTTGGGGCCATTGCCAAATCTTGTGAGGTTTCTCACCCATACCTCCAATACCTCGGGTTAGAGATTCGAAATGACAAAATGGATAAAGAAAATACTACCAAGTATACCTACCTTTGCACACTGATTTTTAGCTCATGCGATTACACAGAAACTTGGTATTTGCCGTTATTGATGCCCTCAATCTCATATTCAACGAAAACGAATATGCAGATAAGGTTATAGAAAAGGTGTTACGTTACGACAAACGTTGGGGCGCCCGTGACCGCGGCTTTATTGCTGAAACCACGTATGATATTGTACGATGGAAACGGCTCTATGCCGAGATTGCCGAAGTGAATGCCCCCTATTCCCGTCAAAATCTGTTCCGTTTGTTTGCCGTATGGTGCGTGCTACGGGGCATTCAATTACCAGATTGGAAACAATTGGAAGATACCCCGGTGCGACGCATCAAAGGACGTTTCGATGAACTTTCAAAAGTCCGTAAGTTTCGTGAGTCGGTTCCTGATTGGATGGACACCCTAGGTGAGAAGGCATTGGGCAAAGCACTTTGGACGAAAGAAATCGCTGCTCTAAATGCACAGGCCGAAGTCATTTTACGAACCAATACCCTGCGGACGACAAAACAAGAATTGAGACTTGCCTTAAAGGGCGAAGAGATTGAGACTGAAACCATTTCCGGGGTGAAGGACGCCTTGAAATTGGTCGAGCGCAAGAACGTTTTTACCACACAAGCCTTTAAAAATGGACTGTTTGAGGTACAAGATGCGTCATCACAACTTGTCGCACCATACCTCGACGTAGCGCCGGGCCAACGCGTGGTTGATGCCTGTGCCGGAGCTGGTGGCAAAACCTTACACTTGGCTTCGTTGATGGAAAACAAGGGACAGTTATTGGCTCTGGACATTTACGAAAGCAAGCTCAAAAAGTTAAAGGCGCGAACCCGAAGAAACGGGGTCCATAATGTGGAAACACGGGCTATCGAATCAACCAAAGTCATCAAAAAACTCTATAATTCTGCCGACCGTCTATTGCTTGATGCCCCTTGTTCAGGACTTGGGGTCATCCGAAGAAATCCTGATTCAAAATGGAAGCTACAACCTGAGTTTTTAGAAAAGATAAAAGGGGTGCAACAAGATATCTTAAGACGGTACTCCAAAATCGTCAAACCCGGCGGCAAAATGGTCTATGCCACGTGTTCCATTCTTCCAGAGGAAAATACGGAACAGGTACAATCATTTCTGTCCTCTGAAGAAGGTAAGGCCTTCACGTTCGAAAAAGAACAGAATATTTACGCTTCCGAACATGGCTATGATGGGTTTTATATGGCCTTGTTATCGAAAAACTAAAGGAGGGGTAATCAGTGGTCAGTAGTCAGTAGTCAGTAGTCAGTAGTCAGTTATTGATAAAAAAAGCCTTTGCCGCTAGTTACTTTCTTAAATGAGAAGTTTCATGATTCTTTTCAAAACTTTCTCAAAACAAACGAAGCGTACAAAGGCAATGTGATTTAATCGATCTGTTTTTCTTTGCAGTCAATTCAAAAATTCTTAGAAGCTAGAACAATTATTTGATTTTTATAAATTTGGTCCATGGAGAAAAAAGTATCCCTAGAAGATTTCTATGCTTCCACCAATCAATATGTACCTGAGAACGTGCGTACGGGCATCGGTCATTTCAATGTCTTCAAGCTCGATGAGTTTGCAGGACCAAAACCCAAACCCATGCCCTTTAATCGCCGAGACTATTTTAAGATAAGTCTGGTCAAAGGCAAGAGCAAGGTACATTATGCCGATAAAATCGTAAGGGTAGAAGAACAAGTCATCGTTTTTTCAAATCCGCAGATACCGTATAATTGGGAGCAGTTAGACGATCAGCTTACGGGATATTTTTGTGTGTTCACCGAAGCCTTTTTCCATCAGTTCGGTAACTTGACCCAATATCCCGTTTTTCAGCCCAATGGTAATCCAGTATTTCAATTGACTTCAGCACAATTAGAGGCCATAACCCCCATTTTTCAGCGAATGTTCAAAGAGATAGAATCAGACTACACATACAAATACGACCTGTTGCGTAATCTGGTCTTTGAATTGATCCATACCGCACAAAAGTTTCAACCAGCACATTTAGATTTAGGCAAGCACTCCAACGCCTCTGAGCGTATATCTGGGCTGTTCATGGAACTTCTAGAAAGGCAATTCCCAATAGAAAGTCCTATGCAGCGTATTCGACTCAAGACGGCCTCAGAGTTCGCTGACCATCTTAGTGTGCATGTCAACCATTTGAACAGGGCCTTAAAAGAGGTGGTACAAAAGAATACCTCAAAATTAATTTCAGAGCGAATTCTTCAAGAAGCAAAAATACTCACCAAACATACCACTTGGAACATTGCTGAAATTGCGCATTCCCTAGGGTTTGAAGAAACGGCGCACTTCTTTAATTTCTTTAAAAAACACACCAACCATTCCCCCGCCGCATTTCGCAAGTTAGAAATTGTTTGATTTTTGCAACTATTGATGTTCATCTTGCAAACCTAGGGCTAGGCCTGTTCCAGAACTTTGTAGTGTTCAATTTAAAAACTAAAAACATGGATACTAAAAAAGTTGTATTGATTACTGGAGGCAGTAGAGGTTTGGGTAGGGATATGGCCATTAGTTTGGCAAAAAAAGGACTGAACATCGTCATCACCTATCACTCGAACACCGATGCGGCCAGCGATACTCAAAAACAGATTACCGAAGTTGGCGGACGGTCCATCGCCTTACAGCTTGATACGCGAGATAGTGGGTCATTTGCACTTTTCGCCACCGAACTGACAAATCGCTTGAAAAAAGAGTGGAAAACCACAACTATTGACTATCTGGTCAACAACGCAGGATTCGGACACCATGGCATGGTCACTGATACGACAGAAGAAGCTTTTGATGAGTTGATGAACGTACATTTCAAAGGAGTCTACTTTTTGACACAACAACTATTGCCCGTGCTCAATGATGGTGGGGGTATTGTCAATATTTCAAGTGGATTGGCACGTTTCTCGCTTCCGGGATATTCTGCCTATGGAGCCATAAAAGGTGCTATTGAGGTTTATACCAGATACCTGGCCAAAGAACTTGGCGGACGCAAAATCAAAGCGAACACGGTCGCTCCCGGAGCCATCAATACCGATTTCAACAAAGAACGGTTTGAACAAGCACCTCAGGTGGTAGATATCATCGCCTCAATGACCGCCCTTGGCCGTGTAGGTGAAAGCACTGATATTGGTGGAGTGGTCGCCTTCTTGTGTTCTGATGATGCGGCATGGGTCAACGGACAGCGCATTGAAGCCTCTGGTGGAATGTTTATTTAGCGAATGGTGGTCGATGGTAGCAGTGAGTATTGAGTATTGAGCTACTTAAGAAAATAGCTTTTCCGATGAATACTACCATTGACCATTTTTTAAATAAAAGGTTTTCAAGGTTCTTTTTGAAGCTTTCCCAGAAATCAACGCAGCGGCGAACACAAGTGCGTCAGCAAAAGACAGAAAGGGTATGTAATGTAAAACACAAGCAGTTTGACTCGAAAGCTAAAACTTCTATAAAAGGCTTTTGATTCTTTGAACTTGTTTTCCACCTAAACAAAATGGACAGCGCAACCAATACAACATAAGAGCTCCTCCGATTACGGACAAAAATCTTAATCAAGGGTTTGTTCTATATAAGAGGATCTTTTAAGGCTTATTTCGTACTTTGAAGACAGTACCAATCACCCATTTTTGACTTCTGGAAGCCCTTGGTAAGGAATAAAAAAGCTAATCCATACATTTCTTCCCAAACGGGCAATAACCGGATATAGCAACAACAAGACCACTGCAATACTGGCAAAGGTTGGCAACAGTGCAACCCCCAAAAACAATTTGACGATAATAAAAGTGGCTACACCAAGAGCAACGCCAATACCGTAGCTCGTATACATAGCGCCAAAGAAGAACGAAGGTTCAATCTTATATTTTTGACCACAATGCGAACATTTTTCATGCATTGAAAAAACCTTGTTCAAAACATAGGGGTTTTTGTGGGTATACATAGATTCTTGTTGACATCTTGGGCATGACCCTGTTAAAATGCTAAACAATTTATTTCCTTTAATATCCATAGTTGTACTATTTGAGCTTAAAATTAACCCACTACAATTGTCTTTAAACATAAATACAATCTAAAGAACTTATGACAATATATAGGTTTGTAATACATCTTGATAGTACCCATGGTAACCCATCAGGAACCTCAAAAAACAACCAGATGGACAAAAAATCTATCAGTTTTAAATTTATTTAGAGTATATCAGCTTTGCAAATTCTTATTTTTAATGAGCCTAACTAACCAAGAAACAAAGCGTCAATTAATGAAAAGAACCAACACCTATAGTCTTTTGCTGTTCCTATTATTGGACACAACCCTCCTATTCACTCAACCGAATTCAAAAACCAAAAAATGAATGTAAAGTACATCCGATTAACCGCGCTGTCAGCGCTGATACTAAGCTACCTTCTTTTGATATTTATTCTGGTCTTTGAAAATCGTAGTACTGATTATACCAATCTATTTTATATCGCTTGGGGTTTTGGTATTGTCAGTATAATTACAAACCTTATGTTAGCTCTCAAAACTAATGTACATTCTTGGTTAATCGCCGTATTGATCATTTCAGGCATTGTATGGCTCTTCCCGTTCCTATTAATGTCCTATTACGGTTTTCCATGTATGTTTCTATTTTTAATTGTTACCATTCACCTGCATCTAAAAGTATTTAAACAAAATGCTTCAAAATGAAGTGGTGCAACATAGCTTCACGATTCACTAAAAGCTATCAACAATTCCCGTTAAAAACTGTTTACAGACCTACTCTTAAAAGGCAGTGAAAAATCGTAAATTTGCGTTTTCAAATTTGTAACGCAGTACGCCACTATGATTCATTTTTTTGGAGACGTCAACACCAAAGTTTTTGCCGTTCAAACCAACCAATACCTTACCCCTCAAAACGAACAAAAATTGATCTGGTTGTTTGCCTGTCCCAAAATCGTTTTGGGAGCAACGAACACATCTGCGGCGTCATTGGACGCCTTTTTTATTGGGCCACGTGCTGCCATGGTCACCCCATGGAGCACCAATGCAACCGAAATTACCCAAAACATGGGCATTGAAGGCATCATTCGTATTGAAGAATTTAAAAGTGTCACCAAAGACTTTAGCGACTTTGACCCCATGCTCTCGCAAAAGTATGACGGGCTCGACCAAGATATTTATACCATTGCGGTGACACCAGAACCCATCCTGCCCATCACCGATATCGCTGCCTATAACCAACAAGAGGGCCTTGCCCTCAGCGACGAAGAGGTAGCCTACTTAGAACAACTGGCTGAAAAATTGAATCGACCACTCACCGACTCTGAAGTCTTTGGGTTCAGTCAGGTAAACTCTGAACATTGCCGCCACAAAATCTTTAACGGCACCTTTGTTATTGACGGCGAGACCATGCCGACCTCGTTGTTCAAACTTATCAAAAAGACTTCATCAGAACATCCGAACGATATTGTTTCGGCCTATAAAGACAATGTGGCCTTTATCAAAGGCCCTAAAGTGGTGCAGTTCGCACCCAAAAGTGCCGATAAACCTGATTTTTACGAAGAAACGACATTTGATTCCGTGCTGTCCCTAAAAGCAGAGACACACAACTTCCCCACCACCGTAGAACCTTTTAATGGAGCGGCGACAGGCTCTGGGGGCGAAATTCGTGACCGGCTGGCAGGTGGTAAGGGTTCCTTGCCCTTGGCGGGTACTGCGGTCTATATGACGTCTTACTCTCGCCTAGAGGAGAATCGCAATTGGGAAAAGGCTTTTCCCGAACGGCCATGGTTGTACCAAACCCCTATGGACATCTTGATCAAAGCCTCAAACGGTGCTTCTGACTTTGGCAACAAATTTGGCCAACCCTTGATTGCTGGTTCCGTACTTACTTTTGAACATACTGAGAATGTCACCCTGAGCCCAGTCGAAGGGTCAAACATTCAAGGTGACAAAAAGGTCTCTACTCCGCTCGACCTGACAGTCCGGTTAGGTTATGATAAAGTCATTATGCAGGCAGGGGGCATTGGCTACGGTAAGATAGAACAGGCTTTAAAGGACACTCCACAAAAAGGCGATAAAATCGTGATTTTAGGGGGTGATAATTACCGCATTGGTATGGGGGGTGCGGCGGTATCTAGCGCTGATACGGGCGAGTTTGAATCGGCCATTGAGCTGAACGCCGTACAACGTTCCAATCCTGAAATGCAAAAACGTGCTGCCAATGCCATTCGAGGTATGGTAGAAAGCCATGAGAATGCCATTGTTTCCATTCACGATCACGGGGCGGGCGGACACCTCAACTGTCTCTCTGAACTGGTTGAAGAAACTGGTGGGAAAATTGATTTGGACAAACTGCCCGTGGGCGATCCAACCTTATCGGCCAAAGAGCTTATCGGTAACGAAAGCCAAGAACGTATGGGTCTCGTCATTGGAAATGAGGATAAAGCCCTATTACAACGTATTGCAGAACGTGAACGCTCACCTATGTATGAAGTGGGCGATGTGACAGGTGACCAACGTTTTACTTTTGAGTCGGCCACCAAAGGTGATAAGCCGATGGATTTGGAACTTTCTGATATGTTCGGCAGTTCGCCAAAGACCATCATGAATGACAATAAAATCACAGCCAATTATGCAACACCTGAGTACAGCTTAGAACATTTTCACGAGTATTTGGAGCAGTTGTTACAATTAGAAGCCGTGGCTTGCAAAGACTGGCTGACCAACAAAGTGGACCGTTGTGTGGGCGGCCGTGTGGCCAAGCAGCAATGTGCAGGTCCGCTACAATTGCCCTTGAACAATTGCGGGGTGATGGCATTGGACTTTAAAGGAAAAGAGGGCATCGCGACCAGTATTGGCCACTCTCCCATCTCTGGATTGATAGATCCATCAGCAGGCAGTCGAAACAGCATTGCCGAGGCGTTGACCAATATTGTTTGGGCACCCCTAAAAGATGGATTGCAATCTGTCTCCCTTTCTGCCAACTGGATGTGGCCCTGTAAAAACAAGGGTGAAGATGCACGTTTGTACGAAGCCGTGAAGGCCGTTTCTGAATTCTCTATTGCCTTGGGAATCAATGTCCCCACGGGTAAGGATAGCCTTTCCATGAAACAGAAGTACAAAGATGCCGAGGTTATTGCACCGGGTACGGTAGTGATTTCCGCAGCGGCCAACTGCAATGATATTACCAAAGTCGTTGAACCTATTTTACAAAAAGATGGGGGCGCTATTTACTATGTCAACCTATCTCAAGATAGCTTTAAACTTGGCGGTTCTTCGTTCGCCCAAATCTTAAATACCATTGGTGACAAAGCCCCAACGGTGACAGATGCAGCCTATTTTAAAACTGCTTTTAATGCACTGCAAGAGGTCATTCGCCAAGGCGGAATCATAGCAGGACACGATATTGGTTCGGGTGGACTTATTACCACCTTGTTGGAACTCTGTTTTGCCGATAACAATCTCGGTGCCAACATTGATTTATCTGCATTGGGCGAACCCGATGTGATCAAAGTCCTCTTCTCGGAAAATAGTGGAGTGGTCGTTCAAATCAAAGACGAAACTGTGGCTACTGCTCTACAAAACGCTGGTGTAGCACTGTACAACATTGGAACTGTTATCGAACAGCCTGAGCTACAACTTGAAAACAACGGTGTCGAAATCGGACTGAATGTTACTTCCCTGCGGGATACGTGGTACAAGACTTCCTATTTATTGGATGACAAACAGACCGCAAACGGTTTGGCCAAAGACCGGTATGACAATTATAAAGAGCAGCCTTTAAAGTATGCCTTCCTAACAAGTGCCGCATTCAGTAATGTAGCGAAACAGAGTCCCACCAAAAAACCAAAAGCGGCCATCCTACGGGAAAAAGGAAGCAATTCTGAACGCGAAATGGCGAATGCGATGTACTTGGCCGGTTTTGATGTAAAAGACGTGCATATGACCGACCTGATCTCGGGCCGAGAAACCTTGCAAGATGTACAGTTTTTAGGTGCTGTTGGCGGATTCTCAAATTCAGACGTACTGGGCAGTGCCAAGGGATGGGCCGGAGCCATCAGATACAACGAACGAGCGAACAAGGTCATCAAAGACTTTTTTGCGCGCCCTGATACGCTATCAGTGGGTATCTGCAATGGATGCCAGTTGTTTATGGAATTGAATCTTATCAATCCTGATCATGAGACCCACGGCAGAATGACATACAACGATTCTGGCAAGCACGAGAGTAATTTTACTTCCGTGAAAATCCAAAAAAATAATTCTGTAATGCTATCATCTTTGGAGGGTAGCACTTTAGGGGTCTGGATATCGCACGGAGAAGGTAAGTTCAGTTTACCAAATACTGAAGACCAATACGACATCGTCGCTAAATATGGTTACAAAGGCTACCCTGCCAATCCGAATGGTAGTGATTTCAATACGGCTATGCTGTGCGATAGTACTGGGCGCCATTTGGTAACCATGCCGCATATAGAGCGTTCCATTTTTCCATGGAACTGGGCACATTATCCAAAAGACCGCCAAGATGATATTGTTTCACCATGGATACAGGCTTTTATCAATGCTCGGGAGTGGGTAGAAAAGAATTCGTACATTCAGGGCTAAACACCTTGAAAATGAATCAACAAGAAAAACTGAACCGACGGTCGTTTATAAAAACTTCTTCGTTGGTTGCTGCTGGAGCCCTGGGAACCACAAGTATGTTCGCCTCAACACACCTTCAGCCATTGCCCTATTATACACAAGACAGCGATATCAATATCGTTGGACCAAAAGACGGATATACGCCACAGCTCGGCACGTTGGTCTCTATGATGACCTGGATGCGAATGGTCATGCTATCCCCTGTCAAAGGCATGAGCATGGCGGACCTGGATTTTTTAGTGGATGAAAACGCGAACAGCATTGGAGCCATGCTAATGCACCTAGCAGCTACTGAACGGTTCTATCAAATACACACTTTTGAGAACAAAACCTGGGGAGATTGGCCCAAAGAAGATGATGAAAAATACAGCATTGCTATGGGCCTAGGTAAGGCGGCGCGAACTACCATTAAAGGAAATCCTTTAGACTATTATTTAGAGGAATTGGAAAAGGTCAGAGCCTTCACTTTAGCTGAATTTGCCAAACGAGATGACGAGTGGTTGTTGTCCGTTGACAAAGATTTTCCATGGGGCCCGACCAACAATTACTGCAAGTGGTTTCATGTATGCGAACATGAATCAAACCACAACGGGCAGTTCAAGTTTATCAAATCAAGAATAAGCTGATTGCATTGGTCATCCGAAAAGCAAAAAAGGCAGACATTCCCGCCATCGTTGCCATGATTGCCAATGACGAGCTGGGCAAGCTCCGTGAAGACTATAGAGATCCCCTTCCCGAAACGTATTTCGCAGCATTTGAAGCCATCAACTCAGATGCTAACCAAGAACTTATGGTCTGTGAGACTCCTGATGGTATAGTTATGGGCACCTTGCAACTAAGCTTTATACAATACCTCACTTACCAAGGTGGCATACGCGCGCAGATTGAGGCCGTTCGTGTGCATGAAGCTTTTCGGGGTAAAGGTATCGGACAACAGCTGTTTGAATGGGCCATCACCAGGGCCAAAGAAAAAGGTGCTCATGTTTTGCAATTGACCACCGATAAAAAGCGGCCGAACGCTCTAAAGTTCTACCAAAAGTTGGGGTTTGTGGCTTCCCATGAGGGAATGAAACTCCACTTTTAGTTTTTTGCCCCAGCCAAAGGGTAACGGAGCATTGCAATTCCGATTGCCATAAACCATAAGATTTGGGTCAATCCGAAGATTTCGGTAAAAATTGGTAAAGGGTATAGCGTCAGTATGCCCTCAATTCCTACTGCAACTCCAAGATAATGTATGGCTTTTGAAAAAATCTTTCCCTTCAGGGCGATAATACTGCAACACAACACCCAAATACCACCAACAATCTCATTGCCTCCGCCAAGTCCTTCCACCACAATGTTTACAGCAGATAAAATAGACATGGCCCCTTCAGGATCTTGAGTTCCAATTTCGACAACGCTCTGCAGGCCAATGTTCGCAATCATACCACTGGCAATGACCAATACCACCCAAACCAATCCGAATACTGTGGTTAGCTTCGAAAAGAAGGGTGCGACCATTTGCAATCGCTCATGAAGGGCAGTTACCAAAACGGCCAAGACGATACCGAAGACCACATAGCCCAAAATGTTCAATACAGATAAGGTAAACAGATTGTCTGATAGAAAACCAAGTTCTACGACTGCACTGGCATCTGCTACAGGATAAACCAATATCGCACCGTAATAGACAAACAAAACAACATAAATAAGGGCTTCGATGATGGCAGCTATGCCACCTATTCTTTGTGAACGCATGGTTTTTTGATTTGTTCGTTTTTGACGAACCAATACCAGTATTGTTACAAGACTTCCAAAACGTTCAAAATATTTTTTAGTAGTAACAAGTTTGACTAGCTTGCGTTTTGCCCGCTCGAAACCAGTTCAAGATGAAGCAGATACCACAGTAATAGCCATCAAATTTTGTTTAGGTATTCTCAAATATTAACAAACAATTTTAGCAGTTCCATTTTAAAATCCGGCTTCCTTTGCCTATTTTGCAATTACCAAATAGAAACTTAATATGCAAACGGTAACTAGACTCTTTGATTTTCCTTATCACCAACTGGAGAAATTTCCATTAGAAAAGGCACTGGTAACCAAATACAATGGGGAATGGAAGGCGACTTCTACCCAAGAATTTATAGATAGGGCAAATGCGTTGAGCCGAGGCCTTTTACGTATGGGGGTCAAACCCAACGATAAAATTGCACTTATTTCTACGTCAAATAGAACGGAATGGTGTATTTGTGATATTGGTATCTTGCAGACTGGTGCGCAAAACGTGCCCATCTACCCTACCATATCAGAAGAAGATTATGAATATGTGTTGAATCACTCTGAAGCAACCTATTGCTTTGTTTCTGACAATGATGTGCTCCAAAAAGTCTTGGCCATTAGTGGTAAGTTGAAAAAGTTGAAAGATGTCTATTCTTTTGAACAATTGGACAATTGTAACCATTGGTCCGAAGTACTCGAAAAAGGAAAGGACGATGCCAACCAAGACGAACTGGAACAACGAAAATCGGCCGTTCAACCTCATGATCTTGCAACTTTAATTTATACCTCAGGTACCACAGGTAGACCCAAAGGTGTAATGTTGACACACAACAATATTGTTTCCAATGTGCTTTCTGCGGTCAAAAGAATAAATTTAGACCATGGGCAGGCCGTATTGAGCTTTTTACCCTTGTGCCATATTTTTGAACGTACTTTTTCTTACGTGGCACAGCACAATTGCCTTGAAATCCATTTCGCCGAAGCAATGGACAAGATCAGTGATAATATTAAGGAGGTGCATCCGGCTTTTATGACGGTAGTACCGAGACTTGTAGAGAAAGTATATGATGCCATTATCGCCAAAGGAACTGCACTAACGGGCATCAAAAAGAAACTCTTCTTTTGGGCAGTGGAACTCGGCTTCAAATTTGAACCTTATGGAAAAAATGGCTGGTGGTACGAAAAACAATTGGGTATAGCTAGAAAACTCATTTTTAGCAAATGGAAGGAAGCTTTGGGAGGTAATTTAAAGTTTATGGCTTCCGGTAGTGCAGCTTTACAGCCTCGATTGGGACATATATTTGGTGCGGCCGATATGCCTATCATGGAATGCTATGGACTTACTGAAACCTCACCGGGAATCTCGGTGAGTGAAATCGCCAACAGCGGATGGAAAATTGGTAAGGTCGGCAGAATCATGGACGGTGTTGAAGTTAAAATCGCTGAAGATGGTGAAATTCTTTGCAAGGGACCCAATATCATGAAAGGGTATTACAAAGATCCAGAAAAAACCGATCAAGTTATGTCCGGTGACTATTTTCATACAGGTGATATTGGTGAGATAGATGCTGATGGCTTTTTACAGATTACTGACCGCAAAAAAGAGATGTTCAAAACTTCTGGTGGTAAGTATGTGGCACCACAACTATTGGAAAATAGATTCAAACAATCGCGATTCATTGAACAAATCATGGTGGTTGGTGAAGGTGAAAAAATGCCTGCTGCCCTTATTCAGCCCAATTTTGAGTTTTTATATGCTTGGGCAGAACGTCATGAGATTACACTTAGTGAGAACTCAGATATTGTCATCAACGAACAGGTTTTGGCCCGCATGCAAGAAGAAGTGGATATCGCCAATGAAGATTTTGCCAAATGGGAAAAAGTAAAACAGTTTAGGCTCACCCCAGATGTATGGAGCATTGATGACGGTCATATGACACCTACTTTAAAATTACGTCGCAAGATTATTAAAGAAAAGTACATAGACCTTTACGAGAACATCTACGGCCGTTAATACAATTTTCAACAAGTACGCAATAGATCTATAGCACGCTGATTTCTTTTGTGTCAGCAATTACCGGTGCATAGACGTGTTTTGTTCATACCCCCTTACAGCAATGGATGGCATTTAAAAGAGATACTGCCCAAAGCAATTTTAGTTTACTAACCTTCTGCTACGTACGCATGCACTTCTATAAATTTATTATGCATGCATAATAAATTATTCGTATATTTGAATTCGAATTTTTTGTTCCATGCAAGATTTAACCATTGATTATGCGCTGCGCGCCACATGGCAAGCTGTTACAAAATTGTACAACGAAGAAGCAAAGAACTACGGGCTCACCATGGCCATCGGTTTTACCTTGTTGAGCATAGATCCTAAAAAAGGTACACCAAGCACGGCCTTGGGACCTAAAATGGGAATGGAAGGCACAAGTTTGTCACGCATTCTTAAGAATATTGAAGAAAGAGGTTACATTCAAAGAAGACCCAACCCTAATGATGGTCGCGGTGTCTTAATCCATTTGACGGCATTGGGCCTTGAAAAAAGAAAAGATTCAAAAGAGGTGGTGCTTAGGTTCAATGACGTTGTCAAAGAACATCTTGAGCAAGATGATCTCGACGGTTTTTTCAAGACCATCGATGTTATCAACAAACTGATTCTTGATAAAAGCATATACATTAAAACAACTAATTAATTCATTTCTTACTACATGAAGCGACATATCAATAAAGTTGCAGTAATCGGTTCGGGTATCATGGGTAGTGGTATTGCTTGCCACTTTGCCAATATCGGGGTCGAAGTTCTACTATTGGATATTGTTCCAAGGGAGTTGAATGACAAAGAAAAGACGAAAGGACTTACCCTTGAAGATAAGCTGGTTCGCAACCGTTTGGTCAATGATTCTTTGACCGCGGCCCTCAAGTCAAAACCATCACCAATCTACCATCAAAAATTCGCCAATAGAATTACAACGGGCAATTTAGAAGATGATATCGCCAAAGTAGGTGAAGTTGATTGGATTATAGAGGTGGTCGTCGAACGATTGGATATCAAAAAGGTCGTATTCGAAAATCTTGAGAAATATCGTAAACCAGGTACTTTAATCACTTCAAACACCTCAGGTATTCCCATTAAGTTTATGAGCGAAGGCCGAGGTGATGATTTTCAGAAACACTTCTGCGGTACGCACTTTTTCAATCCTGCGCGTTATCTAAAGCTTTTTGAAATCATTCCTGGACCAAAAACAGATGCTTCTGTGTTAGAGTTTTTGAATGGCTATGGTGAGCAATTTTTGGGCAAAACATCAGTTGTTGCCAAAGATACACCAGCGTTCATTGGCAACCGTATCGGTATTTTCAGTATTCAGAGCCTGTTCCACGCCGTAAAAGAATTGGACATGACCGTTGAGGCGGTTGATAAATTGACCGGCCCCGTAATTGGGCGTCCGAAGTCGGCCACTTTTAGAACCGTTGATGTTGTTGGGCTGGATACGCTCGTACACGTGGCCAACGGTATTTCTGAGAATTGTCCAAAAGATGAGCGCCATGAACTCTTCGCCTTACCAGACTTTATCAAAACCATGATGGAGAACAAATGGTTGGGCAGCAAAACAGGGCAGGGCTTTTATAAAAAAGTAAAAGGTGATAAAGGTAAAAGTGAGATACTGACCTTGGATTTGGATACTATGGACTATCGCTCCAAGAAAAGTGCCAAGTTTGCCACTTTAGAATTGACCAAGTCCATCGATAACGTTATTGACCGCTTTTCGGTTTTAACCGGTGGAAAGGATAAAGCAGGTGAGTTTTACAGAAAAAGCTTTGGACAATTGTTCGCTTATGTATCACACCGTATTCCTGAAATCACGGATGAACTTTACAAAATAGATGATGCGATGAAAGCCGGATTTGGCTGGGAACACGGACCCTTCCAAATTTGGGATGCCGTGGGATTGGATAAAGGATTAGAATTCATCGCGGCCGAAAACCAAGAGGCCGCCTCTTGGGTTGCCGATATGAAAGCAGCTGGTATTAGCTCCTTCTATTCTGTAAAAGACGGGGCAACCTATTTCTATGACATCCCGAAAAAAGAAATGGTGAAAATTCCCGGTCAAGATGCCTTCATCATTTTGGATAATATCAGAAAGTCGAAAGAGGTTTTCAAAAATAGCGGCGTTGTTGTTGAAGATTTGGGCGATGGTATATTGAACTGTGAGTTCCAATCAAAAATGAATACCATTGGTGGCGATGTTATTGCTGGCCTCAATAAAGCCATTGATTTGGCTGAGAAAGACTTTCAAGGTCTTGTGGTCGGTAACCAAGCAGCAAATTTCTCTGTTGGCGCCAACATCGGCATGATCTTTATGATGGCCGTAGAGCAAGAGTATGATGAGTTGAACATGGCCATTAAAATGTTTCAAGACACTGTAATGCGCATGCGTTACTCCTCTATTCCCACAATCTCGGCGCCACACGGTATGACCCTTGGTGGTGGTTGTGAACTGTCATTGCACGCTGACAAAGTAGTTGCTGCGGCAGAAACCTATATAGGCCTGGTAGAATTTGGAGTAGGTGTGATTCCTGGTGGCGGCGGCTCTAAAGAGTTTGCACTTCGTGCCTCGGACTCCTTCAGAAAAGGTGATGTTGAACTGAATATTTTGCAAGAATACTTCTTGACCATCGGCATGGCCAAAGTCTCTACATCGGCCTATGAGGCGTATGACTTGGGTATCCTGCAGAAAGGAAAAGATATTGTGGTGGTCAATAAAGACCGTCAAATCGCGACTGCCAAGGCCCATGCAAAACTAATGGCCGAAGCGGGTTACACCAGACCTCCCCAACGAAAAGATGTCAAAGTTCTTGGTAAACAAGCCTTGGGTATGTTCTTGGTAGGAACAGATTCTATGGAAGCGAGCAGATACATCAGTGAACACGATAAGAAGATTGCCAACAAGCTAGCTTATGTTATGGCGGGGGGTGATTTGTCCGAACCGACTATGGTATCAGAACAATATCTGCTTGACATCGAACGAGAGGCATTCTTATCATTGTGTACCGAGCGTAAAACGTTGGAACGTATACAGCATATGTTGAAAACAGGGAAGCCGTTACGCAATTAATCTAGATGTAGGACAAATAGACTTAAAACATAGGACGTAAAAATGGCAGCACAACATAACTTTAGAAAGCTAAATATTTGGAAGAAAGGTATTGATCTTGTAAAACAGACATACCTAGCTACAATAGTTTTTCCTAAATCAGAGGTTTATGCTTTGTCCAGTCAATTGCAAAGGTGCTCCGTTTCTATTCCATCCAACATCGCAGAAGGTACAGGTAGAAAGTCCCAAAAGCACTTTCTACAATACCTGGAGACTGCCCTAGGCTCGGCATTTGAATGGAAAACACAATTGATTATTGCATACGAAGTCAAATATATCTCCAAAGAGACATTTGAACATTTAGAACAAAAAATTCAATCAATTCAAGGAATGATAACACGTTTTATGGAAAGTCTTGAGTACAAGTCTTAAGTCATACGTCTTATTATCCTAAGTCAATAAAACAACAGATGAACAGAACAGCATACATAGTAAAAGGATATCGAACTGCAGTGGGTAAATCAGGTAGAGGTGGATTCCGTTTTAAGCGTGCAGATGAGCTTGCCGCGGAGACCATTGCCTATATGATGGCAAAATTACCTGAATTTGATAAAAAGCGAATCGATGACGTCATAGTGGGTAATGCCATGCCCGAAGGTTCACAAGGTTTGAACATGGCCCGATTGATTTCATTAATGGGCTTGGACATTGTTGATGTGCCGGGTGTTACCGTAAATAGATTTTGTTCTTCAGGATTGGAAACGATTGGTATTGCCACTGCTAAAATTCAATCGGGAATGGCCGACTGTATCATCGCAGGTGGTGTTGAAAGCATGAGCTCTGTTCCCATGACCGGATTCAAAACTGAATTAAACTATGATTTGGTCAATTCAGGACATGAAGACTATTACTGGGGTATGGGTAACACCGCAGAAGCTGTGGCCCAAGAGTACAAGGTATCACGTGAAGACCAAGACGAATTTGCGTACAATTCGCACATGAAAGCGTTAAAAGCTCAAGCTGAAGACCGTTTTCAAGACCAGATTGCCCCTATCGATGTAGCGCAGACATATATTGATGGCAAAGGAAAAAAAGCCACTAAAAAGTATACCGTCACCAAAGATGAAGGACCGCGCAAAGGAACCTCATTGGAAGCGTTGGCTAAACTAAGGCCTGTATTTGCTGCCGGTGGTAGCGTTACTGCGGGTAACTCTTCACAAACCAGTGATGGTGCAGCATTTGTCATGGTTATGAGTGAAGAGATGGTAAAAGAACTGAATCTTGAGCCAGAGGCGCGATTGGTAAGCTATGCCGCAGCCGGTGTTCCACCACGTATTATGGGTATTGGACCAGTGGCTGCCGTACCAAAGGCGCTAAAGCAGGCAGGATTGACACAAGATGCTGTTGAACTGATTGAACTAAATGAAGCCTTTGCATCGCAATCTTTGGCTGTAATACGCGAGCTAGGGCTTAACCCAGACATCATCAATGTCAATGGTGGTGCCATTGCTTTGGGCCATCCACTAGGGTGCACCGGTGGAAAGTTATCGGTACAATTGTTTGATGAAATGCGCAAACGTAGCATGCAGGGCAAATATGGTATGGTCACCATGTGCGTGGGAACCGGTCAAGGTGCAGCAGGGATTTTTGAATTTTTAAATTAAAAGATATAAGATTTTAGTATTGAGTACTTAGATTCCCATCAAAGCTCTCGATACGTATTACTTAATACTAACAGCGAATAAAATGAGTACTGAAACTGCAGAAAAAGAAATACTACGAGGAGGTCAATTTTTGGTTAAGGAAACCAATTGTGAAGACATATTCACCCTAGAGGACCTAAGTGAGGAACAGCAAATGATGCGCGAGAGCACCAAAGAGTTTGTCGATAGAGAACTTTGGGCGCATTGGGAACGTTTTGAAAATAAAGACTATGCCTACACCGAGGAAACCATGCGCAAAGCAGGTGAACTTGGTCTGTTGAGTATTGCCGTACCAGAATCATATGGTGGTATGGGCATGGGGTTTGTGTCGACCATGTTGGTCTGCGATTACATCTCAGGGGCCACAGGTTCTTTCAGTACGGCATTCGGTGCTCACACGGGTATTGGTACCATGCCCATCACCTTGTATGGAACAGAAGAACAAAAACAAAAATATGTTCCTAACCTAGCATCTGGCGAATGGTTTGGAGCCTACTGCCTTACGGAGCCCGGTGCGGGCTCCGATGCCAATTCTGGTAAGACAAAAGCAGTACTTTCTGAAGATGGTAAACATTACAGTATTACCGGCCAGAAAATGTGGATTTCAAATGCAGGCTTCTGTAACCTGTTCATCGTTTTTGCACGAATCGAAGACGATAAGAATATCACCGGATTCATCGTAGAGAACGATCCTTCAAACGGAATCACGCTTGGTGATGAAGAAAAGAAATTGGGAATACACTCCTCCTCTACCCGTCAGGTATTCTTCAATGAAACCAAAGTACCTGTAGAAAATATGCTTTCAGAGCGAGGTAACGGCTTTAAAATTGCAATGAACGCTTTGAACGTTGGCCGTATCAAATTGGCTGCGGCCTGTCTTGAAGCACAACGTCGTGTGATCAACGAGGCTACAAAATACGCCAACGAACGTATTCAGTTCAAAACACCTATCATGAGTTTTGGTGCCATTAAAGCCAAAATCGCAGATATGACCACCAACGCCTATGTTGATGAATCGGCCTGTTACCGTGCCGCAAAAAACATTGAAGATAGAATTGCCATTCGTGAAGCTGGTGGAAACACTCATCAAGAAGCAGAACTGAAAGGTGTAGAAGAATACGCTATTGAATGTTCCATTTTAAAAGTGGCGGTATCTGAACACGTACAACAGACCACCGATGAGGGTATCCAAATCTTTGGTGGTATGGGCTTCAGTGCCGATACACCTATGGAATCTGCATGGCGAGATGCCCGTATTTCAAGAATCTATGAGGGTACCAATGAAATCAACCGTATGTTGGCCGTTGGTATGTTGGTCAAAAAAGCCATGAAAGGCCATGTTGACCTACTAGGTCCTGCAACGGCCGTGGGCGAAGAGTTAATGGGTATTCCTTCATTCGATACGCCCGATTTTTCTGAACTCTTTGCCGAGGAAAAAGATTTGATCAAACGATTGAAAAAAGTATTCTTAATGGTTGCCGGTAGCGCAGTTCAAAAATTTGGCCCCAAGCTAGAAGAGAACCAACAATTGTTAATGGCCGCTTCTGATATCTTGATTCAAGTGTACTTGGCAGAATCGGCCATCTTAAGAACAGAAAAGAATGCCAAGCGTTTTGGTGAAGATGCCCAAGCAACACAAATAGCTATGTCAAAACTATATTTGTACAGAGCTACGGACACCGTAATCCAAAAAGGAAAAGAAGCTATCGTTTCGTTTGCCGAAGGCGACGAACAACGTATGATGCTAATGGGCCTTAAACGTTTTACCAAGTATACAAATCAACCCAATGTGGTCGCATTGCGAACTCAAATCGCAGCTAAAGTTGCCGCTGATAACGGGTATACCTTTGACTAATTCAAATGATTGCTTCTACCTTGAGGTACCATTGGAAAACCGCTCTTTTCAGAGCGGTTTTTTTGTGGCAGTATTTTAACTGAATACAGGGAGCCTTAAAATTGCGCATAACCGTATTTTTGAAAAAACTTTAAGAATGAGACTATCCAAAAATGTAGTTGTCTTTGCTATTTTACTCATGTTTTTTCCATCTTGCAAAGAAAATTCAACCTATAAGGCCGCGATACACAGCACTACCAAGAACAATACCGCCGAAGTTGATGAAAAGCAGGCCTATATCAACAAATACAATATGTACGTCGCCATTTGGAACAACGTCAGTCCAAGGGTAGAGCGCTCATATTCGGCATTGTACAATACCATTAATGACAAAACGGGGATGCCCTTGAAAACCCAGGAAAACTATTTTATTCCCACGATACCGGATGCTGACGTCATCAAAAAACTGGAAGAAAACTATAAGAACCAACCTATCATAGATGAGTTGGACAATATAGCACCAATTATTATTTCATCGTACAAAGCCCTGCAACAACCTCTTCAAGAATTATCTGATTACTACAAACTCGGAACCTATAAAGATGATGATCTACAAACGGCTTCTCAACGTTATCTAAAGGTCAGAAAACCAATAAAAGATTTCATGAAAGTGAATGCCCAATTGGGTGCGGCCGTACAAGAAATAGACAGTAGGCTGGCTTTAGAAGCACTTGATGCATATAAAGCAAACAATCAACTGTTACTGTACAACAAAGGCATGATCATCAACAGTATCAAAAAGCACAGCAACCTCTTGTATCAGATTGACTACGACGCCTATGATCGATTGGACTTAGAGGCCTATGAAAGCAACTTAAAAGATGTCGTCACATACTATACCGAATTCAAAAAGCTCGCAACCGACAAAAATCGGTTAAAAACCGAAATGCACATCAGTAGACCTTCACCTTTTATCATCTATTACAGAGATATCGATAATTACATCAAAGAAAGTCGCAGTCTTAAAGCCCTTATCGAAAATCCGAAAGACTATAATAAAATGAAGTCTTTGGTTGAAAAAATGGGATTGCAGTTTGCTGCATCAAGCCATAAAAAAGTAACCGACGCTGCAGAGCGGGTCATCAATAGTTCCAATAACCTAAACTGACTATTATTTGCTGCAAAAAGGGTTTTCCACTTTTAAATCAAAGTCCTTTACCAACCTTTTTGCTCTAGTACTCACTATGTTTTTTCAAAATCGCTTTGGTTGACCCATGCCCCATTGATCGGTCCAAAAGTATGACAGCGACTTCATGTAAAGTTATATACAACTTGCTGACCCGTTGTTTGTGTCCCTCGGTCTGGACAATCTCTTTAATATCATGGGCAAATTCTTTTTAAGTATGGTCAAGGATAACTTGGTATAATTTTCAACTCATTTTTGACTTTAGTTTTGTTTGCCAAGTTCAGCCGCCATAATTTCGTCAAATGGAGGATTCAGTTTTAAAGCGTGTGTTCGATATCGAAGTTTTTGAGCATACGGCACAAAAGGTCACAAAAGAGCTTATCAAGCATTTGCGGGCAACATTACAGGAAGAGCATGAAAAAACACTGAGCTGGAACACACCTGACAAAGAGCTTAACTATTGGAAAGACTTTTTGGAAACCGGAAATCAGGAAACATTCTTCAAAGAAATCTTTAAAAGAACCACCCATACGCACCATCCTAAATATGTGGGCCATCAAGTTTCCGCTCCTGCCCCAATTACCGTTTTGACAGCTATGATCAGTGCAGTATTGAACAATGGCATGGCTGTTTATGAAATGGGTATGTCCCCTTCAGCCATTGAAAAAGTGGTCACTGATAGCATTTGCAAAAAGATAGGATATGCCTCAGGTTATGCAGGTCTGTTGACTTCAGGGGGCACCTTGGCCAATTTGACAGCACTGTTATCTGCGAGACGCGCTAAGGTCGCCCACGATATTTGGAACGAGGGGTATGCACAACCCTTGGGTGTCATGGTCTGCGAACAAGCGCATTACTGCATTGACCGTGCTGCAAAAATTATGGGGTTGGGTGAAAATGGTATTATTAAAATTGCTTCGAAAGCCGACTTTTCAATGGATACTGCTCAACTTGAGCAAGCTTACGAAGAGGCTATAAGTTCAGGAATAAAAATATTTGCCATCGTGGGTAGTGCTCCGTCGACCCCGACAGGTGCCTATGATAATTTGAATGCCATCGCCGAATTTGCCAAGGCAAAGGACCTCTGGTTTCATGTAGACGGTGCCCACGGTGGAGCTGCTATCTACTCAAACAAGTATCGTTATTTACTTAGGGGAATTGAACAATCAGATTCGGTGGTCATTGATGGCCATAAAATGATGCTCATGCCGACCATCACCACTGCCCTACTCTTTAAAAATAAACAACACGCCAAGCATACTTTTAGCCAAACAGCAGACTATTTGCTTGACACCGTTGAAGAAGAAGATTGGATCAACAGTGGGAAAAAGACTTTTGAGTGCACAAAAACCATGATGTGCATGCATTGGTATGTGCTACTGAAGTTTTATGGGGATCAACTTTTTGATGAGTTCGTGACAAGACAATATGACTTGGCCAAAACGTTTGAAGAAATTATAATTAAAGACAATGACTTTGAATTGGCTACATCACCAATGTCCAATATCCTTTGTTTTAGATATTGTCCATCAGGCCTAGATGACAATGAGATTAACCGCCAAAATGCCCATATAAGGCAGATGTTGCTCGAAGATGGTGAGTTTTACATGGTGCAAACAAAGTTGCGCAACAGACTCTATTTACGAACCTCATTGATGAATCCGTTTACTACTAAAACCCACCTACAACAACTACTTAAAAAAATAAAAACTGCTTCAGCTACGATCAACCAATAGATTCTAAAATACGCTCTTCGCTCTGTTTACGAGAGAAATTGATGGCGCATTCTATCAAGGCCAAATGTGAGTAAGCCTGTGGGAAGTTACCCAACAATCGCTTGGTCTTAAAGTCAATGTCTTCACTGAACAACCCTAAATGGTTACTATAACTTAACAACTGCTCAAAGTGGGCCAGGGCTTTTTCTTCTTCGCCAATTTTAAAGAGTGCGTTGATAAACCAAAACGTACAAATGGTAAACGATGATGAAGGAAGACCAAAATCGTCTTCATTCTTATAACGATACAACAGTCCTTCATTACTTAGGTCTTTTTCAATCGCCTTAACGGTACTGATAAACTTTGGTTCCCGAGCATCGATAAATCCATAAGATTCCATCAATAGCACCGAGGCATCTAAGTCATAAGAGCCGTATGATTGTACAAAGGCACCAACATCTTCGTTCCAGGCATTTTCATGGATATCGGCCTTGATTTCTTGTTCGATTGAAGTCCACTGTTCAATTTTACGATGCTTTCCAAAGATTTTTGCCACTTTAATGGCACGATCCAAAGCAACCCAACACAGTACCTTTGAAAAGGTAAAGTGACGGTCCTCACCACGAAACTCCCAAATACCCTTATCAGGTTCGTGCCAGTGCTTGTTGACAATCCAGACAATCCCTTTGGTAATACTCCACAGCTCTTCCCCGTTTTCAATATCGTTACTGAACTTATGCAGTTGCTCGTAAATGACATCCATCAAGATACCGTAAATATCATTCTGCTTTTGTTTGTACGCAGCATTGCCGATACGAACGGGTTTTGAACCCTTATACCCCTCTAAATGCTCCAAGGTCTGTTCGGTCAGTTTCTTTTCTTTATTGATACCGTACATAATTTGAAGCTTTTCGTCTTTATCTGGCATCAAATCAATAATAAATTGTAAGTAGCGTTTGGCAGAATTTTTGTGTCCTAATTCAGAAACTACTTTTATCACCATCGACGCGTCGCGAATCCAACAGAAACGATAATCCCAATTGCGCACCTCTCCGATGGTCTCGGGCAATGAAGTGGTAGCTGCGGCCAAAACCGCACCGGTCTTATCGTAGGTCAACATTTTCAAAGTAATCGCGCTCCGCATGATTTCTGCGTTGAATTTTTTATAGGTTGGGGTTCTATCGACCCAATCCAACCAATAAATCTTGGTACGTTCCAATTCAAGGGACATTTTGTCCGTTGACGGTTTTAAAATCTTTTCGTTGTAGCAAACCAAAAAGTATCCATCTTCTTTAAGTGTGATCTCTTCACCACTCACTACGTGATTCTTATTGAACGAGGTATAGAGAAAAAGGGTGTCGAACTTTTCTTTGTCCGTCAGGCTTACCACAAAATTAGCTTTTACATGGTTGGCCGTTTCTCCTTTGGCATACTCTAATCGAGGATCGTACTGCACACTGAACTTTGGTGCCCCGGCGATGTGCTTGACGTAACGCACAATTTCAGGTGGGGCATTGTACTTTCCATTGAGTTTATAGTACCTGGGCATAAAATCATGCAGTTCAAATATATTTTCACCATCTGAAAAACGTGTAATCAATATTGCCGTGTTCGGATGGTACTTTTGGGTAATCTCGTAATTGTACTTGGTGATAATTTCAAAATTGCCGCCTTTTTTGTCATCCAATAGTTTTGCGAAGACCGAAGTAGAATCAAATTGTGGCAAACAGCACCAATCTAAAGACCCTGTGCTAGAAATCAATGCTGCACTTCTACAGTTTCCAATTATTCCGTAATTTAGGTTATCCATGAAAAAATGGTATTACATTTGGTTTTTGTAGGTTTTTTCCTTCTTATAAATCGAAAAAAACCAACTTTTATTTCATTTTTGGTTCAATAATTCATCTATGAGTAAAACTATAATTATTTCTAATAGGCTGCCAGTACAATTGCAAATAAGTGACGGTGGCCTAACCGCAATACCAAGTGTTGGAGGATTGGCAACAGGAATGAAATCTGTGCACAGTGGTGGTGAAAGCCTTTGGATAGGTTGGTCAGGACTTACCGATGAAGATATACCTGAAGAACTTTCAGATACCATAGACATTGCGCTTAAAGAGCATGGCTGCTCAAAGGTAAGGTTAACAAAGAACGATGTTGATGGGTTTTATTTTGGCTTTAGTAACCGTACCATTTGGCCATTGTTCCATTACTTTTTGGAATACTCAGAGTTTGAGCTAGATTTTTGGGAAACCTACAAATCTGTAAATCAAAAGTTTGCAGATGCGATTTTAGAGAAGGCTGGAGATGATGATATTATTTGGGTACACGATTATCAGTTGCTATTGGTACCACAAATGGTAAAAGAAAAACGGCCCAATGCCACAATTGGCTTCTTTTTGCACATTCCTTTTCCTTCATATGAAATCTTTAGAACACTACCATGGCGTGAAGAAGTGCTTGAAGGCCTTTTAGGCTCGGACCTTATCGGATTCCACACCTACGACTACGAACGACACTTCTTAAGTTCGGTACGTCGCCTCTTGGGTCTTGAAGTAAGTTTCAACGATATCTATCTTGAAAATCGTGTTATCAAGGTAGACTCTTTTCCCATGGGTATTGATTATGACAAGTTTGCCAAAGCTGCCAAGGCCAGTAATGCCCTTAAAGGAAAAGAACGTTCTGACCTTCAAAAGAAATTGGACGAGCATAAAAAATCAGCCCCTGACACCAAGCTTATCGTCTCCATTGATCGGTTGGACTATAGTAAAGGCATCGCCAAACGCATCAATGCGTTCGAGTACTTTTTAAACAAATATCCCGAGTATAAAGAAAAGGTTCGACTGATTATTCTTGCTGTACCTTCAAGATCCAATGTACCGCAGTACAAGCTCCTAAAGCGTGAAATTGATGAGCTGGTGGGCCGTATCAATGGCGAACTTTCAACCGTAAACTGGACCCCTATTTGGTATTTTTACCGTTCTCTACCTTTTGAAAACCTAATTGATCTCTACATATCGAGCGATATTGCATGGCTGACCCCCTTAAGGGATGGTATGAATTTGGTCGCCAAGGAATATATCGCTACCAGAACTGATAAAACCGGGGTATTGATTTTAAGCGAAATGGCCGGTTCTGCTTATGAAATGAATGAAGCGCTATTGATCAATCCGAATAATTTTGAACAGCAGGCAGATACGTTAAAGCAAGCCATCACCATGCCCAAAGAAGAGCAGATGGCCCGTAATATGTTTTTGCAGAATAGGTTAAAACGCTATAATGTTGAAGTTTGGGCCAATGAGTTTATGAATTCACTGAAAGCGCAACGTCAAGGTATTGGTACTTATGTATCTCAAAAAATGAATGCCGGTATTTTAGAAGAGGTACTCAAAAACTATACATCGGCCAGTAAGCGTTTGTTATTTCTTGATTACGACGGCACCTTGGCCGGTTTTCACAAGGATCCTCAAAAGGCCTCTCCTGACGAAGAACTGTATACACTACTTGATAAAATCCATAAACAAGAAAACACCACACTCTTTTTGATAAGTGGTCGTGACAAGGAAACCTTTACAAGGTGGTTTTTGCCAAAAAAATACAATATGATCGTAGAACACGGTGTATGGATTTCAAGAAATGGTGAAGCCTTTAAGCTTTTAGAAAAGGTAAAAGGTGATTGGATGGAAAAAATTCAACCGGTATTGGAATCATTTGTCGATAGAACACCCGGATCTTTTATAGAAGAGAAGAACTATTCTTTAGCTTGGCATTATCGCAATACCGATCCCGACTTTGGCCAAAAACGTGCAACAGAACTGAATACCGTGCTCACCAGTTTAATCGGTAATGACGACATCAGTGTTCTCAACGGAAATAAGGTGATGGAGGTCAAGAGCAGTAATGTGAATAAAGGTCGCGCCTCCGTTCGTATTTTAGGAGAGGACAACTATGATTTTGTTTTTGCCATAGGCGATGATTGGACTGACGAATTTATGTTTCAAGAATTACCAGATACGACCGTCACAGTAAAGGTGGGCCTACAAAAAACCCAGGCCAAATATCATGTTGAGGGCACTAAAAAAGTTCGTGAACTATTAAAGCAATTTGCAAAAATCTCGTAATCGTGAAGTATTCCATTTCCCTATTTGTCATTTTTCTACTTGGCACAACCGTATTTTCACAATCAGAAACAGAAGTCTACTTGTTTGACTTAGAAACCGCTGATGGAAAAATACAGCTCGCGAATCCGAAAAACATTTCGAACAATAAGGGCTATGACAACCAACCTTCTTTTTTAGATGATCGAACGGTATTATTTTCTTCGACCCGGGCTTCGCAGACCGATGTGTTACAGTTCAATATAGAAGACGGTAGTTCTAAAAAATGGCTGACTGACACCGCTACGGGCAGCGAGTATTCTCCTCTGAAAATTCCTGGTAAGAATGCCATTTCTGCCATACGACTAGATTTGGATGGTCTTCAACGCTTATATTCTTATAGCCTTAAGAATGGTAAATCAAAAGTGTTGCTTGAAGGACTAAAGGTGGGTTATCATCTTTGGTATGATAAAAACACCATTGTTTGCACTGTACTGAAAGAGAACCAGATGGATCTGGTCGTAGCCAATCTTGAAGATGGCAGTACTCATACCATGCAAAAAAATGTTGGTAGGTCATTACATAAGATTCCCAATAGCAATTTGGTCAGTTATATTAGCAAAGAAGATGAGCGCTGGCAGATAAAATCTTTAGATCCACTTTCAGGAAGTACCCAAAAAATCTTCAATACCTATGGAAATACAGAAGATATGTGCTGGTTGAAAGATGGTACGCTCTTGGCGGGTGCCGACAAAGCCATCGTAATGGTCGACCCCGATAAGGATGAATGGTGGCAGCAACTCATGTTTTTTCCGCAAGAGGAGATTCACGGGATAAGTCGTATTGCCGTGAACAGCACTGGTACGCGGTTGGTCTTTGTTGCCGAAGCATCACCGCGCGCTATAGTACAACAACAACTGGATGCCTATAACAATCGTGATATCGAAGGGTTTTTGTCGACCTACAGTGATGATGTAGAACTGTTCAACCATCCGAACAAACCTATTGGAAAAGGAAAAACCAAAATGCGGGAGATGTATGAAGGCTTTTTTGCCAACACGCCCGACCTTAATTGTGAAATAAAAAATCGCATTGTTCTTGGCAACCGGGTCATCGACGAAGAATTCTTGACCATAAATGGACAGAACTACAGTGCTGTGGCTATTTACGAGGTCAAAAATGGCAAAATTGCCAAAGTCACTTTTATCCAATAAGTTCCTGCAATGAAGTTTCCGCACAATATTTCGCGTATCGAGGCCTTTAGTGATGCGGTATTTGCCTTTGCTGCAACCCTTTTGGTTGTTTCTTTGGGAACTGAGAATAGCACTTCAATATTGGATATTGACTGGATGGTATTCCTAAGTTTTGGGGTCAGTTTCTTTGTGCTGATCGGGCTTTGGTGGCTACACTATAATTTTTTTAGAAGAACCGATTATATGGACAATTGGATAGTGGCATTCAATGCTGTCCTGCTCTTTGTCGTACTCTATTATGTATTTCCACTTAAATCGCTGATAAACTCCTGGGCCGGGAACATTATGATGAACGCCGAAGATTTTTCGTCCCTCTTTCAGTTATACAGTTTGGGTTTTTTACTGATTTTTGCATGTTTTAGCCTCATGTATTTCAGGGCTTACAAAAGAACAAAGAGTGTGGCGAATTCGATTATCCTTTATTTTTATGCTCGGCATTTTTTGATTTATGTTTTTGTAGCCCTACTTTCAATGGGCCTTGCAAAATTTAAAATAGGCTTGACCATTGTATTGCCCGGAATTATTTATGCACTTTTAGGTCCCTTATGCTACTGGCATGGGGCCGATTTCGAAAAAAGGTATAAAAGACACCAACTATGAAAAAAATTCTATTTGTATTCTTTTTGACCGCGGTACATGTCTTTTCGCAAAGCGATTCACGCATGTATAACATTATTAATTCGGTATCCGCAGAGCGTATTGAAAATGATATTGCAACCCTTGCCAATTTTGGCACACGGCATACTTTGAGCGATACGGTTTCGCAAACACGGGGTATCGGTGCCGCGCGACGCTGGATCAAAAGTGAGTTTGATAAAATTTCGTCAGACTGTTCAAATTGCCTCGAAGTATTCTACCAAAAGGACTTGGTCGAAAAAGGCACTAACAGGCGTATTGTAAAAGATGTCATGGTCGTAAATGTTGTTGCTATCAAAAGGGGAGCAAAACATCCCAATCGCTTTATCATTATGAGCGGTGATATCGATTCAAGAATAAGTGACCCAAACAACTTCACTAACGATGCACCGGGCGCCAATGACAATGCCAGTGGTATGGCAGGTACCATAGAGGCAGCCAGGGTATTGTCAAAATATGATTTTGAGAGTAGTATCATCTTTGTTGGGTTGTCAGGCGAAGAACAAGGGCTTTTCGGTGGCAAAGGGCTTGCGGCTTATGCCAAGGAAAAAGGCTGGAACATTGTTGGCATTTTGAACAATGACATGATTGGTAATATCAAGGGAGTCGATGGCGTGGTCAGCAATCGTGACTTTAGAATTTTCTCAGAACCTGTTCCACCAACCGAAACTGAAAAGCAACGTAACGCACGACGTTTTTATGGCGGTGAAGTCGATGGGATCTCAAGACAGCTCGCACGTTATGTGCATAAAAACGTAAAAACCTATATGCCAGAAATGAACCCGATGCTCATATACCGATTGGATAGGTTCGGACGCGGAGGGCACCATATACCTTTCAACAACGCCGGCTTCGCAGGTATTCGTATTATGGAATCACATGAAAACTATACCCAACAACATCAAGATACCAGAATTGAAGACGGTATCGCATACGGTGATGTATTGGAACATGTCAATTTTGACTATGCCAAAAAACTAACTGCGGTCAATGCAATTAACTTAGCATCAATTGCTTGGGCACCCCCAGCTCCTAAAAAAGTGGAGATAGGTGGTATCGTGGAACCCTCGACCAGATTACGTTGGAGTGCTGTTGACGGTGCAGCGGGTTATAAAATTTATTGGCGAGATACTACCTCTCCTACGTGGGATAATTATAAATTTGTAGGAAATATCACCGAACATACCTTAGAAGGCATCGTTATTGACAATTACTTTTTTGGTGTGGCGGCGGTTGGCAAAAATGGGCACGAGAGTCCTGTTGTCTTTCCGAACGCGGTGTTTAGATAACCTATACCTATTCTATGAGAAAACCGATACTTGCTGTTTTCAGTTTATTGAGCATTGCATTTTATGCACAAGATGACCTTAGCTACACCAAAGACGATTTTTTAAGGGGGAGCATCACACCAGAGCGCGAGTGGTGGGATCTCAACTATTACCATCTTGATATTGAGGTCAAGCCCAATGAGAAGTTTATTTCTGGTAAAAACACCATTCGATACCAAGTGCTCAAATCTCATGATGTCATGCAGATCGATCTACAGCCTCCCATGAAAATTGAAAAAATCATCGGTGAGGGTGAAGAACTCTCCTTTAAAAGTAGTGGCAATGTTCATACCGTGCTAATGAACAAAGAACAGGTAGAAGGTGATTTCAATGAATTGACCATTTATTATTCCGGTAATCCAAAGGAAGCCATCAGAGCACCTTGGGATGGCGGTTTCTCTTGGAAGAAAGATAGCAATGGCGACCACTTTGTAGCAACTTCATGCCAGGGTTTGGGTGCCAGTGTTTGGTGGCCCAATAAAGATCATATGTATGACGAAGTGGATAGTATGGCCATAAGTGTCAAAGTACCCAAAGGTCTGATGAATGTTTCTAACGGACGTTTACGTTCCGTTGATGAGAATACAACAACAAAAACCTATCACTGGTTCGTAAACAACCCTATCAACAACTATGGTGTAAATGTCAATATTGGAAACTATGTTTATTTTGGCGAAAAATACCAAGGTGAAAATGGGGAGCTTGATCTTGACTATTACGTATTGCCCGAGAATTTGGAGAAAGCGAAAGAGCAGTTCAAACAAACGGTAAAAATGATGGAAGCCTTTGAACATTGGTTTGGCCCCTATCCCTTTTACGAAGACGGATTTAAACTTGTCGAGGTACCTTATTTGGGAATGGAACACCAAAGCTCTGTAACCTATGGGAATAAATATCAAAACGGTTATTTGGGCCGTGACCTTTCAGGAAGTGGTTGGGGACTCAAATTTGATTTCATTATCATTCACGAAGCGGGCCATGAATGGTTTGCAAACAGTATTACTTACAAAGATATTGCCGACATGTGGGTCCATGAGGGCTTCACAGCTTATTCTGAGAATTTGTATTTAGACTATCATTTTGGCAAAAAAGCTTCTGCAGATTATGTTATCGGCACCCGCAAGAACATCAAAAATGACAAACCCATTATTGGTCGTTACAACCTGAACAAAAAGGGTTCGGGCGACATGTACTATAAAGGTGCCAATATCTTGCACACCCTGCGCCAATTGGTTGAAGATGATGAGCTTTGGCGACAGACTTTACGAGACATGAACAAGATTTTTTACCATCAAACAGTGACCACCCAACAAATTGAAGCCTTTCTCTCAAAGGCTACCAAAAAAGACCTTACAGCCTTTTTTGAACAGTATTTGCGAACTACTAAAATTCCGGTATTGGAATATGGGTTCGAGGGCAAAAAACTAAAATTTCGGTACATTAATATTGTTGAAGGTTTTGATATGCCCATAGAAGTGAAAATTGGTGATACCTCAAAATGGATTTTTCCAAGTGCTGAATGGAAAACTGAAAAAGTAAAAGGTTCTGATTTGGTGGTTGACCGTGATTTTTACATTGAAAGCAAAAAACTTTAATGAAAATTTATTTCCCGCAATGGCAAGGTTCGGGCACAGGCAGCATTATTGAAAGTGGTGCAAAAACAGTGCTCGATTACCTTAATGATGAGGCATTTGTGCATGTACCTCTTTCAAAAGAACCCGCGGGAAAAATAGGCGAACAGCAATACCATATTAATAATTACAAAGCGATTTTAGAACAATTGGGTCGTTTGAAAAGCGTTATCGAGGCGGCAAATCCAAATACAATTCAAACCATTGGCGGAGATTGTGGATTAGAAATTGTACCGGTCTCTTACCTTAACAAAAAGTATCCAAACATGGGCGTGGTGTGGTTTGATGCGCATGCCGATATCAATAAACCCAGTGATTCGGGCAGCCATAATTTTCACGGCATGCCATTGCGAACACTTTTGGGTGAAGCGAACTCAAAAATGGAATCCTTGTTGAGCTCTACAATTTTTGCGGCGCAAATTCATTATGTGGGTCTTCGTGATATCGATGAGGCAGAACAGCAACGTATCACCTCGGGTAGTATCTACGCCCCACAAAAAACCAATATCCCAGAATTGGTACAGACCTTGAAGCAAAAACAAATAGAACAACTGTACCTACATTTTGACTTTGATTGTCTGGAACCTTCAGACTATAGCAAAACTTATTATCAAGTACCTGGCGGAGTTTCCATTGCAACGGCCGAAGCTTGTATTCGTGCACTGCAACAAGAATTTTCAATTGTAGGCAGCAGTGTACTTGAATCCGTGACCACACATGTCGATGAGTTGCAGCCCATTCAGGGTATACTGGATTTATTATTGGTATAAAAATCATTGTGTTAGGGAACATCCCTAAAGTAACTTTCCTTAACTTTCGTAGTAAATACAAAGTCTAAAAAAACTTTGTGTCAAAATTGTTGTGAAGCCATATACCATGAAAGTTAAAGTAGGTGTTGTACAAGAGAGTCCTGTGTTTTTTGATAAGTCCAAAACACTGGACAAGATGGAGCAGATTATCAAAGAACAAGCCCAAGTTGGCTGTCAATTATTGGTATTTCCTGAATCTTTTGTCCCCGGTTATCCCAGAGGTTTTGATTTCGGGGCAAAAGTGGGCCGTCGCACAGAATCGGGCAAAGCGCTTTACGCCACATATCATCAAAATAGTATGTCGCTCAAAGATAGTGCCATGAAACGTTTGGTAGCACTCGCCAAAAAGTATCATATGTATCTGATAGTGGGCTTCACAGAACGACAAGAAGCTAATGGCAGTCTCTACTGCAGTATGGCGTACATATCTCCTACTGAAGGTATCTTGGGCACGCATAGAAAAATCAAGCCGACTGGAACCGAGCGCTTGATTTGGGCTGAGGCCGACGGTGCATCATTGGTGACCTTTGATACCAACATCGGCAAATTGGGCGGTCTCATCTGTTGGGAGAACTATATGCCATTGGCACGAATGGCGATGTACCAAAAAGGAGTCGAAATATATATTGCACCTACAGCAGATTCGCGGGAAGAGTGGACAACTACCATGAAGCATATTGCGCTTGAAGGTCGCTGCTATGTTCTTGGTTGCAACCAATATTTTACAAAATCGATGTACCCAGAAGCATATCAATTCATGGTTAAAGACGAAGCTGAGGCAATCTGTGAGGGGGGGAGCATCATCGTATCCCCTCAGGGGAACGTTATTGCAGGCCCCTTATTCGGGGAAGCCGGAATACTGACCGCTGAATTGGATTTAGGTACGATTATCAACAGTAAAATGGACTTTGATGTCAACGGTCATTACAACAGAAATGATATTTTTGAATTTGAAGTAAAAAACCAGCCTGATGTCCAAAAAGAAAAGAACATTACCTCATGATACACCTTCAACCTACCCTTGAAAATGATTTGGTGCTCTTACGCCCACTTCATCCTGATGATTTTGAACAATTGTACCAAGTGGCCAGCGACCCAAAGATTTGGGATTTGCACCAAAATCCTGATAGGCATGAATTGACCGTTTTTAAACAATTCTTCAAAGATGCCATGACCTCTAACGGTGCTTTTGTTATCATCGATAATGAGACCAAAAAAATTATTGGCAGCTCAAGGTTCAAACTCCATGAGACTTCTAAAGAAGCCGTTGAAATAGGTTGGACCTTCTTATCGCGGGACTTTTGGGGCGGTGTGTACAATAGGTCCTTTAAAAACCTGATGTTGGACTATGCTTTTAAGTATTTTGATTATGTGCTGTTCAATATCGACGAAAACAATTTTCGTTCTCAAAAGGCTGTTAAAAACTTGGGCGGCGTACTTATCGATAAAAATGGTCCCTTAAAGCATTTGCATACCAAAGTGACTACAGGACTCACTTTTGTCATTCAAAAACGAGGGTTAGCCTGATGGGGCTGACCGGTATCTGGTTTTGCCCAAAGACCAAGGAATAGCGAAATAGCCATACGATTGTTATTTTTAACATAGAATCAAACTATTGATATGAAACCAAAAACCAGAGTGCTACTATATGGCTGTCTTTTGTTTTGTATAGGTAAGCCATTGAACGCTCAACAAACAACTCAAGAAAAGTTCGATCAGACTATTAGTCAATACACCAAGGCTTCCTTTCCACTGCTATATGAGCTCTTGAGTATTCCCAATGATGCCTTTTATCCTGAAGATATTGAAAAGAATGTACAATGGTGTGAGGATGCTTTTGAAGAAAGGGGATTCAACACTACACGCATCAAGACCGAAACTGCTCCCCTGCTCTTGGCCGAACGACGGCATAAAAAGGCCAAGAAAACCGTATTGGTCTATTTACAAATAGATGGACAACCCGTGGATAGTACGCGATGGTTTCAAAAAACACCATATACACCGACCTTAAAAGAGAAGAAAACATCTGGAGATTGGGCAATCCTACCCTGGAACGCTATTACCGACTATGATGATGATTGGCGCGTATTTGCAAGGGCCGCCAGTGATGCCAAAGGACCCGTGGCCATGTTCTTGACCGCTTTGGATGCAGCAAAGGAATTGAACATTCAACCAAATTACAACATTAAGGTCATTATGGATTTTGAGGAAGAATTGGGTTCTCCCCAACTTCCGAAAGCTGTTCTCGAGAATTCAGAAGCTTTAAAAGCAGATATGCTTGTTATCTTTGATGGCCCTAGGCACATTACCAACAGACCAACATTGACGTTCGGCGCCCGTGGTATTGCAACGGTACAATTGACTACCTACGGACCAAATGTACCGCAACATAGTGGCCATTTTGGCAATTATGCTCCTAATCCGGCATTGCGACTCTCAAAACTATTGGCATCAATGAAAGATGATGAAGGGCGCGTGATCATCAACGGATTCTATGATGGAGTCACCATCGACCCAAAGACTGAAAAAGTACTTAGGGCCGTTCCAGACAATGAATTACAAATAAAAAATCGATTGCAAATTGCAGAGACAGATAAAGTTGGTAATTATTACCAAGAGGCCATTCAATATCCGTCTTTAAATATTCGTGGTATGCAATCAGGCTGGATCAATGAAAAGGTACGTACCATCATTCCAGGTTGGGCACGAGCAGAAATCGATGTGCGCCTGGTATTGGAATCTGATCCTGAACGTTTAATAGACCTTATTACCAAGCATATCAAAGATCAAGGGTATGTTGTTATGAATCGGGAACCCACAAAAGAAGAGCGATTGGCAAATCCTAAAATTGCAACATTGACATATGAGATATCGTACCAATCCTTTCGTACCGATTTTGATTCTGAAGTTGGACTTTGGTTGACCAGAGCCTTAAAGAATGCTTTTGGTAAAGACCCGATTCGTATTCGAATGAGCGGAGGTTCCATACCAATTTCACCCTTTGTGACCACATTGAACGTTCCGGCAGTCACGGTCCCCACGGTAAATCGTGATAATAATCAACATAGCCCGAATGAGAATTTACGATTGGGTAACTATCGTGATGGTATCAAGACCATGTTATACATTTTGGATGAGAAATTGTAGTTACTTATGACAGGCATCATTGAACACTACTTCAAAAATGATGAAGAGTGGCGTACTTGGTTACATCAAAACTATAATAATTCCACCGGAATCTACTTGATTTTTTACAAGGTAGCACATAAGATGCCAAGTATGAGATGGGAAGAAGCAGTTCGGGTAGCACTTTGCTATGGGTGGATCGATAGCACTGTAAAGAGTTTAGGTGATGGTAAACGTCGACAATATTTCTGCCCAAGAAAGCCAAAAAGTGTTTGGAGCAAGGTCAACAAAGACCACTTAAAAGAACTGGAAGCTGCAGGACTTATGCATAAGAGCGGTTTAAAAGTCATTACTACAGCTAAAGAAAATGGTTCTTGGACCTCATTGGACGATGTCGAAAATGGAATCGTTCCCAACGACCTACAAAAGGCCTTTGACCAAAATAGCAGAGCTTATGAGCTGTATAAAAGTTTTACCCGAAGCCAACGAAAAAGCTATTTATATTGGTTGAATCAAGCCAAACGGGAAGACACCCGCAAAAAACGAATCAAGGAAATCATCTCGCTTTGCGCAAAGGGCGTTAAATCACGTACGACAAGATAGCTTATTCTACTTCTTTCAAAAGCTCTTCAATAGAACGTTCCAATTGTTGATCAATACCTTTATCGATGACATCAGGCTGATTTTTTACTTTGATCATGGGTTCTGTCTGATTGTTCTCCATCCATTCCCCAGCTTTGTTTTTTGCGCTTACGGGAACCACACCCCACACACCGCCATTTGGCAAACGCTCCCAGCCAGCGAAACTGCATGTCCCCGGTACGGGCATGCCCACAGTTTTTCCAATCTTTAAATCCGTGTAACCACTGGCAAAGCAATGTCCATCACTGTACATAGACTCGTTGAAAATGGCTAAAGTGGGTTTTGTCCAGCGTGATGTTGGCTCACCTCCAACTTTTCTATCTTCGGTTTCATAGGTAATAAAGGGCTCTCCGGTAAAGAACATTGCAAGATCGGCAACCAAATCACCTCCCCCATTGAAACGGGTGTCAACTATTACGGCCTTTTTATCAGCGAATTTACCCAGCATTTGTTCATAGATATTTCGATATGGGCCGTCGCTCATTCCTGGTATATGTACATAACCCAACTGTCCGTTACTCTTTTTGGCCACTTCTTTTTCATTTTGTCTTACCCATCTTTTGTACAATAACCGGTTTTCTTGTGCCAAGGTTATAGTTTTTACGGTTATCTGCTGTCTTTTTTGTGTATTCGGATCTACGATATCCAATAGAACAAATTGACCTCCCAGACGGTTGAAATAACGTGCGACGTCAGTATCCCCTTGGATATCTTCACCATTTATCTGTTCTATGACACTACCTATTGCTATAGTAAAAGCGGCCTTATCCAATGGACCGCCTTTGATGACCTCGGCAATCTTAATTCCATTGCCCGAATGGGAATAGTCCATAAAAATACCAAGACTAGCAGTGGCATCGCCATTGTCAATATTTCCATTAAAACGACCACCCGAATGGCTAACATTCAATTCTCCTAAAAGTTCAGATACCATTTCGGCAAACTCATAAGAGTTGCCCAAATGGGGAACGTATTTTTCATATGCCGTGCGTAATAGTTGCCAATCTTGACCATGGAAATTTGAATGGTAAAATATGGCATTGGTACGCAACCAAATGTGCTCGAACATATGTTGGCGCTCTGCATCGGTATCCAATTGCATTTCAGACTTCATTTTGACCGGCTTTTTTGAGCCGGCTTTTAAATCGAGCTTAAACATACTACCGTCACTCAGCGCATATAGGTTCTCTTTCTTGGCATCCCATTGCAAACTTGCCCTTTTGGCCCCTAAGGGAATCAACATCTTTGTTTTTTTGGTACGTAATTCGGTTTCCCACAAATTCATACTCTTCTCAAAACGTGCCAAATAATACAGCTTTTCGCCGTCTTTTGACAAGACAGCGTCTCCAAGATTGGAAGAGTGGATGGTCAACCGAACTTTACGTTCTTCAATATCTTCCCAATCAAATTTTAGAGTCTCTGGTTTTTTTTCATTACCCTCATCTTTTTTTCCCTTCTTCTTTTTATTATCTGTTTTGCCGTCTTCTTTGTCCTTGTCCTTTTCTTCTAAAAGCTTCATTAGATCAAACTCTTCTTTCGACAAATTGAACTTATCCCAAGCTTTCTGCGTTAAAAACATACTGTAAACATCGGCCTGTGTTCGACCACTGGTGGCATAACTTTTGAGACCGTCCCTATTACTGAACCATAACAACTGTGCTCCATCAGCCACCCACTTGGGCGCATAATCATAGTAACCGCTCTGGGTGAGGTTCCGTCTTTGTTCCCCATCAGCTGAAATCAGTAAAATTTCACCGTTGCTCAAGGTGACGCCCCAAGAAACCAACAACCATTTGCTGTCAGGACTCCATTTAAAGTATTTGTCGCCATCTTGAAAATGATAGAGTTCTTCAGGTGTGAGCAGGGTTCTCTCTTCTTTGGTCTTTAGGTTTAAGACTTTTAAGGTACGTCGGTCTTCAATAAAGGCCATATAGGTACCATCAGGAGAAAACTCTGGCAGATAACAATCAACGGTCTTACTGACTACCACCTCTTCTTTCAATAAGGTAGCTGCAAAAAAATAAGGCTCTTCAGAACGGATTTTGGTGGTTTTATAGATTTGCCATTTTCCATCTCTCTCGCTAGAATAGGCTACCGCCTTACCATCGGCAGTAAAACGAACAAAACGCTCTTGCTGCGGTGTATTGGTCAACCGTTTGGTCAGCCCGCCATCAACGGCGGTCACAAATACCTCACCACGGGCAATGAAGGCAATCTCTTTGCCATTTGGCGAAACTACCATTTCACGTACCCCTGAATTGATTGAAATGTATTGGTCTGCATTCGTTGCGTCTTGGGTGCGTATGACAATATCAACTTTCTTTGGTGCTTCGCCATCTACAAGCGTATAAATCTCACCATCATAGCTAAACGCCATGGTTCCGTTTCCGTAAGACAAAGAACGAACAGGATGTGTGTTCAAGGCAGTAACTTGTTGTTTTTGCCCAGGATTTTCCAATAGGAAGCGATGCACGTTGAAACTACCACTTTCTTCACTCAGGTAATACACTGTTTTACCATCATTAGACAATACAGGGTTTCTATCCTCACCTTCAAAATCAGTTAATTTTGTGTGTTTGTCAGCCGCTGGATCATACATCCAAATATCACGGGTTATTGCTGAAACATGATGTTTTCTAAATGCATCTTCATACCCTTTTTTATCATGGTACATCAAGAAATCACCATTGGCACTGACTTGTACTTCTTCAGCTGGCACGGTCAACACTTGTGCCACCTTGCCTCCTGTAGCCAAAACTTCATATAGTTCAGGTTGTGCCCTCGTCGGATATTGCCGGTGCAATGCTGCGTCTTGACGTACACCACCAAAGTGTACCGTCTTGTCATCGTGTGAAAAAGTATAGGGAACTTCATCATTGCTATGATAGGTCAAACGCGTTGCTTGCCCTCCAAGGGCATTCATCACAAATACATCAAAATTGCCATATCTGTCAGATGCAAAGGCGATTTTTGTACCATCCTTACTCCAAACCGCTCGATAATCATGTGCCTTATGATAGGTCAATTGTGTCGCCGTACCCCCTGTAGATGAGACTCTAAACAGATTACCCTTATAGGTAAACACGATAGTTGCCCCATCTGGAGAAATGGCAGGGTACCTCGCCCATTTTGGGGTCACTTGACCTATAGCAACAGTTGTAAAAAGCAGTAAAAATACAAGCGCTCGGTTTTTCATTTGGTATGATTGAATTTGTGGGCAAAAAGATAATAATTCAATTAGATTCTAAATGCTAAAGAAAACCCAAAACCCTAATAAAAATCTAAGGCTTTTTCAATTGCAGTATGCGTTGGTTAAGACGAAAAATGAATCTTCGATTTTATTATTATCCAATAAATCGGTATGTATGGTTGCTGGTACCGAGGCTTTTAACAAATTGGTATAGGTTGCTTTTCGAAATTGCCAATTATCGCTTAGTGTCACTTCAGAAGGTGTTTTTTACCACATCCGATCACCACTAAAAACAAAAGGGGATATAGTTTTCGCTTGAACCAAAACTTTTTCAAAGTCAAAAAGATACATACCAATCAAATTGAAAAGGGTGGCATTTCTCAATCTTTGCGGTACATGCGATAATAAATCAGCGCTGTGAGGGCACCAACAGCAGAAAATCCCGTTAACATCCAAAACACATATTGGTGCCCTTGTTCTCCGGGGTATTTATCTAAAAAATAGCCATAAGCCGGACCTGCAAAAATATCAGGAGTATATCCGATCAGTGATATCAAACCAACAGCGGTTCCTGTCAATGCCAAAGGAATTCTTCCCTCGCGCATCACTCCAAAATACAAGGCGCGTGCGGCATATACACCGACTGCGATGATTACGACCGATATAAAAAAGAGCGCAGTTGTTGATGGGGCAATCAAACCCGTAGCGAACAGTAAGCCACCTACAACACAAAAAACAAAACTCAAGAACAACCAAAAGGTTATTCGAAACCGATCTACCAACAGACCGACCAAAATACCGGTGGTAGGCCTCAGAAACTGCAAAAAAGTACCCACTTGGGCAGATTTGACCTCATTGTACAACATCACTTCGCGAGCATAGAGTGAGAGTACATCGGTTATCTTATAACCAACATACGCACAAAGAATAATTACCATAAGCAAACCTACAGCGGGAATTCTCAATACTTCACCTACCTGCTTCACCGTAATTTTATCTAATTGTATTTCAGATTCATCGACCCCGGATTTCATAAAAAGCCATACCAAGATTCCGATTACTGAAATAATAATCGCGGCGATATAGATAACATAGGTAAAGGCTGCCTTGCGCTCTGAAAGTGCTGCAATGCTGACATCATCCTCTAAAAACAATGAAAAGATAAATACACCCAACAGCCCAAAAAGTGCACCGGTCAATCCCCTACCACCATCAAGCAACCCAAAGGCCTTACCTTGTGAGGTATCACCACCCCAAACCCGAGTGGCTTTTATCATAGGTGCCCAAAACAAGAAAATAGTGGTAAAACCCCAGTAGCCATACAATAATTGCAAAGTTCTAAATTCTGGATAGGTAGCAAAAAGTACTCCTCCAAGAGCGGTCATCCAAAGAGCAACGGCTATCAATTTTCGAGGTGGATATTTATCGGCCAAGGGCCCACCGATCAGATAAGAGACCAATGCAACAACCCCATACAGGGAAAAGCATAGCCCCAATTGCACATTGTCCAACTGAAAAACATCCAACACCGTGGGCCTGAAAATTCGTGGTAGTACAAAGGGTAAAATAAAAACGGCCTCCCCTGCCAAAATCAATAACAGTAAATAATACCACGAGGGTTTGTTCATACTATCTTTGGTTTGGAGGTATGTTTTGATACTTGGCCCTTAGCTCTGGAAAAGCTTGCATATTCACCGGCTTGAAAACGTGTTTTCCGGTTGGAGGATTCTTGGTCAGTTGACCCTTTGGTCGCACCGGTCTTTTCTCAAATCCGCCCCCACAATTCGGACAAACGTTTTCAAGAATTTCTTCTACGCAGCTTATACAAAAGGTACATTCATAGGTACAAATCATTGCCTCTTGGCTATCTGGCGGCAAAGGTTTATCACAATTCTCACAGGTTGGTCGTAGCTCGAGCATTTCTAAAAATTCGTTTAAAGGTAACGAATACGAAACGATATTAAAATCTCTCAGGTTATAGAAGGTTTTAAACGACCTCTTCTCTAAAAGTTAACAACAAGCTGTCTCAGACCTGGTTCTTAACCCTAAATCTCAATGACTACATTCCCTCGTTTACGACCGCTATCGACATATTCATGAGCTTTGACAATTTCTTCCAGCGAAAACGTTTTGTCCACAAATGGTCTGAGTTGTTTGGTTTCGGCGAGCTCCTTTATTTTCAAAAGGTCTTCGTTATTTTCCTTGGTTAGCATTTTTACCGAAACAAACACCCCATCTTTGTTCAGCACTTTATTAGCTTTTGCTTTACTGGTTTTACCCACTGCATCAAAAACAATATCGTAGCTGCTTTTAAATGAAGAATAATCTTGCTGTTTATAATCAATAAGATCTGTGGCACCGAGTGATCTTACCATATCAAAGTTTGCCCCACTACAGACACCGGTAACGGCAGCGCCTTTTTCGCGCGCTAGCTGAATAGCGTAACTGCCCACACTGCCCGAAGCGCCATATACCAATATGTTTTGATCTTTGTTGAAGTTTGCCTTTTGCAATAAAAAAAGTGCGGTCATAGCACCAACGGGCAAAGCTGCGGCTTCCTTAAAATTCAGGTTTGTCGGTTTCAAGGCCACCACCCCATGTTTCCATTGTTCTGGTAAGCAGATATATTCGGCATAAGAACCGGTCTTTAGCATAGTGGTCGTGCCAAACACAGTGTCTCCGATATTAAATTTCGAAACGTTCTTACCCTTGGCTTCCACAACCCCCGACAATTCGTGTCCCAATATCCTCTTTTTGGGTATGAACAATCCGAATATAAGTCGTGCTGGAAGCCAAAATAAGGGCGGAAAATCAGAACTCCGTAACCGTACGTCTCCCGAAGTGACGGTTGCAGCGTGTACTTTCACAAGAATCTCGTTGTTTTTTGGTTCTGGTTTTTTTACTTCCTCAAGTTTAAGAACATCGGGCGGACCATACGTTGTATATGTTGCAGCTTTCATATTGGCTTTTGGTTGATCCGCTGAAGTTATGAATTATACACCATTCTCATAAAATACATCAAACATCGGTGTACCAGTCCATAGTTCTCTTCCAGAGTGTATGTGTAAACTTTCGACTAAAAAACCCAAAATGACCTATGCTGTCAACACCCAATTCTTTGGGTTTCACAAGCTCAATTTCTCTTTTTGCCGATGTAAATAAATCATGAATTCTTCTTATGGCAGGTTCTGTTCCAATGGCATCATCTTCAATACCCAAGGTCAACAATCGTCCCTTAAAATGATGATAAAATAATCTATTTCCGTTTTTTTCAAGTTGACCCACCATATCAGCACTTTTCCTACGCGCATTCCATTGTGCAATAACCCCTCTGGGAATATCTTCTAAAAGCCCTAATCGCTTCCCCGGAAAGTAACCAACAATCGAAGTCACCAAAGGAAAAACCAGATGCCATAAAAAATACAATTTGTATTTTCCCTTCCTCCAATCTTTGTAGAAAGCCGTTTGCGCCCCAATATTCAATATGCCGTTTATCACACTGCTATCTTTTGACATTCCAACCAAAGTTCCCCCAATGCTATGCCCCATTATCAAGACTTTGTTATCGGGAAAATGTTTTTTGACATAGGCTAGTACCGCAGTAAAATCCCGCTGACCCCAAATGGTAAATGAAGCCTCGAATCCTCTCATTTTTTTTGGTCTTGAGGCAGCTATTCCACGATAGTCATAAGTCATGACATCAAATCCATTTTCAGCCAAATACACAGCATAGTTTTTATAAAGGCTTCTACTAACACCTGTAGCAGAATTGATGATGACCGTCTTCTTTTTACGACCACTGATTGCGGGCGAAAAGATTTCTCCCTTAATTACAATCCCATCTTCACATTGAATATCAATGGCTTTTACCATGCTGTTCATACCAATTACCAAAATACAGTACGGTTTGCCCGTATTAAAGAAGAAAGATAATCATTAAAATAGGTTACTCTAAAAGTACATAGTTCTTTACAAAACACTAAAAATTGGCCAATGGCCATCTTTAACAAGATTCCGTAAAGCCTTATGTTTTATGAACCCAAAAATTGGGTTTATTCTTGATCATGCAACCAACCCTCCATAGTTTCAAGAAAGCCTTCACATCTTTTCCAAGGCAGGCCGTTATCTTGAAACTCATAAAACCCACCGGTTTCGCAGGCAAATAGGTTATGATTACAATCGGAAAAAGATGTGATCGTTAAGGCTGTGGTTTTTCCCAATGTTCTTTCATATAGCGCTTTGGTTTTTCGCCAATCTACATGCTTGTCAGTTTCACCAAAAAGTGCTAAAACAGGGCACTTGATATTCAATAATAGGGTCTCAAAGTCTTGTATGTAAACCTGTAGGCCTGTTTCTGCATCAAGTTTTTCTTCCATAAAGGTTTTTTGATAATCATAATACCCTTCTTTTGTGATTGCTCGACCATTATTGAACCGATTTAAAAAGTCGTTCTTTCTTAGGTTTGGAGTGGCACTTAAATAGGTTTCGAAACTTTTGCCCGAATGTGTTATTCGATATCCTTGGTTCAGCTCATTACTTAAAATGGCAATGGAATCTGGTGGTACGCCATTAATCTTTAGATTTTCTTCAAATAAATATGGGAAATTTTCTTTATCGTCAACACCGCTGACCGAGATCCAAAACTTAATGTTTTCATACGTATTGATTACAATTGGATTGATCCAACCTGCTCTACTAACGCCCCATAATCCTATATCCGATGATCCCGGTACTTTCTTTTCCTTCAATCGATTTATGGCGGCTATAACTTCTGAAGCGCTATTCTGAACCGTTTGATTGTAGTTAAAGGTACCACCACTATTACCACAGCCCATTTTATCCCACATGTAGGTTCCATAACCGGCTTTCAACATGATGTTTCTGACATCGGCATACCAATTTTGTGCAACGGCATTGGTCTGTCCCGAACCGTGGACAATAAGTACAATACCTTTTGGTGTTACTTCTTCAGGAATATTCAAAACGCCATTTAGCGTGACTTGCTCAAATTCAAAATCAAATAACTGTTGCTTCCCTTGCCCATTTGATTGGATTCCTATCAATAAAAAAAGTGCAATAAGTATGATTTTATTCATTGTTTGAAGTTATAAACTATGGATGCTGATCAGTTTGTAGCTATAATCCATATTTCGTTACAATTTGAACGAGTCCTATTTTTTAGCTTTAGTTGGACGACACTGGTGTTTTTAAGTCCATGTCCGCTTTATGAAATTAATGAAGTTTCGATGCATGATATTTTCAATATCCCCTTCAGTGTAACCCCTCGGCCCTAACAATTGCGGCACTTTTTGTAAATCTGCAATGGTATCAAGATCGGCCGGGCTTTGTTCTTTACCAAAAGCACCATCTAAATCGGTGCCAATACCTACATGCAGGCTATTACCAGCTAATTGACAGATATGGTCAATGTTATTGACCATTTGGGTTAAGGTAACCCCCATACCTTCGGGTGTCGATATTCCACGAACCCAATTTGGAACCATCATCCAAGCATCCAAGGCAACGCCAATAACGGCTTTACGTGCCACTAACTCTTTGATTTGTTCATCGGCGAACTGTCTATTATGATTCACCAGAGCTCTACAATTGTTGTGACTTGCCCAAACCGGGCCATTATATACGGTCATTGTTTCCCAAAAGCTTGTATCGCATAAATGGGTGGCATCCAAAATCAAATTAAGTTCTTCAATCTTTTTTAAAAGAGCCTTTCCTTTAAGGCCTATTCCTCCGTCTGCATCCGTTCCATGTGCATAGGTTCCCGGACCATAGTGTGCAGGGCCTATGGCACGCAGTCCCATTTCATATGATCGTTCCAAATGGTCCAATGTTACTATAGAGTCTGCGCCTTCAAGACTCAAGATATACCCCACAGGTTTCTTCGGGGCATCACTGTTCCACAATTCTAAATGGGTATTAAGTGTACTTAAATCATTGATCTGCACCATTTCACCAATGGCTTCCATGCTTTTATACCAAGCTAATTGTCCTTGGGTCTGGGCCCAAGCTTGATGGGGTGAGTTCCAACCCGGCAGTTTACTATCTTTCTTGACATAACGTGCTATCTGAGTGGCCATACAGAGACCAATGTTTCCTTTTCGCATTTCGGGTAAAGAAACGGTGTTCTTCGCCCTATCAGGTTTGTCGGTCATTCCGACCTCGCTTTTTCTAATGTCATCAACAGACCATCGCAGATCTCGATTCCATTCCAAAGCGTTCATAGCCAAATCCAAATGTGCATCAAATATGAACATGCTGCTAAATGGTTATTTTATTGTTCCGCGCATCAACACTCCAAATTTCAGAAGCCATATTATCTTTGATTGTAGTCACCTCATGATATTTGGCTACTGTGGGGCAGATATGGTAAGGTATGGCATAGAGCACATCTCCGACGGCATACTTTTTACTTTCTTGGGTGGTTACCACCAGATGTTCTTCACTCTGGCCCACTTGCTTAAAATCCATATGTCCTAAAAATTGAACACGAGGCAATGGCATTTCAGGGGCAACGGATTTGTGTCCGAGGTCCAAACACAAATAGCCTGTTTGTGGTTTGCTAATGACCCGTGTCATTAAAACGGCGGCAGGAACAAATTTTAAATCTGGAAAAAGGGTGCCGTATCGATAGTCCCACAACAATGATGTACCTGGTGAGACCTCAACTGTTCCCCGTTGGGCATGAATCGGAAATGAAGGCGTACCACCCGCAACGATCGTATTTACCTGCAACCTTAATTTTTCAATATTCTTCTTTAAAGCAACAACGGCTTCAAACGCTTCATTACAGACTTTGGTTCTAATGGTAATATCAGTATCTCTAATATGGCCATCATAGACATGTAATCCCTTTGCAACCAAATTCGGATTTTCTGCTATCATTTGATACAATCCGATTGCTTCTGTGGGTAAAACACCTGTGCGGTGCATACCGCTATTAATGTCTAAAAACAACGAAACCGAAACGGTTCTTAGAATAGCTTCATTGGCTATTTGATTTATGATGTCAGCATTGTCAGCAATGGTTGAAAAATCCGTTTTAGGATAAGCTGCTATCAAATCAAAAAAACGACTGATATTTGGTCCTATGGGCTGAATGGCCAATAATACATCTTTTGCCCCAGCTGTCGCTAAAAGTTCGGCCTCAGCGATGGTTGCACACTTGAATTTATTGATCCCGTACTGCAATTGCATTTTGATGATTTCACCAATTTTATGGGTCTTGATATGGGGTCGTAAATTCATTGCGCCACCAGCAATATCAAGCATTTTCTCGATATTGGTTTTTATTCTATCAGGATAGACCAATAATGAAGGCGAAACGATATGTTTGGCATCTTCTACCTGGTACCAGCTTTCTTTTTCCATTCTAGTGCAGTTCAAACATCGCCTCTATTTCAACGGGAATACCACCTGGAAGCATCATACCGACCGCACTGCGTACGCCAATGCCGTTCTCTTTGCCAAATACATCGGCCAACAGTTCGCTAAAGCCATTGATGACCAGCGGATGTTCTTTAAAATCGGGTGTGGAATTCACCATACCCAAAACCTTGACCACACGTTTGATTTTGTCTAGGTTACCGAAATGTGTTTGAATAGTTGAAAGCATGGTGAGGCCTACTTGGCGTGCTGCAATTTTGCCTTGGCCGGTATCCATATCGTCCCCTACGCGCCCCACGATCAATGAACCATCAAGTTGAACAGGCCCTTGCCCTGAGACATAGAGAAAGTTGTCAACGACCAAAACGGGTCTATAAACCCCCGCTGGAGGTGGAGCGGGCGGAAATGCCAAGTTTAATTTTGAAATATTTTGAGTGGGAGTCATTTGCTATAAGGTTTTATAGAATTGCATTTAGCACTAAGGTACCCAATAATCCCATGACCCCGACCAAAGTTTCCATCACGGTCCATGTGGATAAGGTATCTTTTATGGAAAGGTTGAAATATTCTTTGAACAACCAAAAACCGGAATCATTGACATGGGATAGCATTAGACTGCCCGAACCGATGGCCAAAACCATAAGCTCCGTATTGACTCCCGTCGCTGATGCCAATGGCAGTACTATACCCGCCGCTGTTAGCCCTGCTACTGTTGCCGAACCAACACAAACACGTATTGCCGTTGCAATCAACCATGCGAGCACCAAAGGTGAAAAACTGGAGTCTTTTAAAAGATCTGCAATATAACCGCTAACACCACTATCAACGAGCACTTCTTTTAAAGCTCCCGCCCCAGCAATGATTAATAAAATCATCGTAATGCTCGCCACTGAAGTGGAAAGGGAATCCATAACATCTTTCATCTTTTTCCCTTGTGATAAACCTAGGGTATAAATTGCAACCAAGACAGCAATGAGCATGGCGATTACCGGATTACCAATAAACCTTAGTATTAATTGCAATTGATTATCAGGTAAGAACTGCTCTGCGATTATTGCAAGTATAATCAGAATTATAGGCAGCAGCGCGGTAAACACACTTTTTGAAATACCGGGCAATTCTTCTTCTTTGAGTTCTACCGAACTGTAAAACTCTTTTAGCGGTTTCGCTTCAACCTTCTTTATGGTCCTTGCAAACAACGGACCTGCCACAATAATCGCTGGTATAGCTATGATGATTCCATATAATAATGTTTTTCCTATATCGGCATTGAACATAGCTGCTATGGCGGTTGGTGCCGGGTGCGGTGGTAAGTATCCATGGGTTACTGACAATGAAGTCAACATGGGCAACCCTACATAAAGCAATGGTAATTTTGTTGAAACTGCAATGGTGAACACTAACGGAATAAGAATCACAAAACCCACAGAATAAAACATAGGTACCCCAACAATAAAGCCTGTCAATACAACTGCCCATTGTACATATTTGATTCCGAAAGCCGAGACGAGCTTTGTCGTAATCTGTTGTGCGGCACCACTATCGGCCACCAATTTGCCCAACATGGCTCCCAGACCCAATATCAAAACCAGAAAACCTAAGGTATTGCCAATACCTGCTTGAATGGACTTCACCAGGGTTTCCAATTCCATCCCTTGAAAAATGCCGACGAAGAGGGTGACCAAAATAAAGGAAAGAAAGGCGTTGAGTTTTAATTTTGCGATTAGAAAAAATAGAATAAGAATTCCTATAGCAATGATTACAAGTGGCATGTTTGGTATGTGGTTAGGTAATGACCGTTAGATTGTCATTAGATTTGCTCGAATGTATCAATTTTTTTTGAAAGCATTGACGTAGCAGTTGCTTCTAGATATTGCGAATCTTCCGTTACCCCTGAACATATGTATTTTAGTGTGTATTTTAGTCTCATCAAGAGATATCGATGAACACAAAAAAGGAACAGGAATACTGGACGCAACGGTACCAAGACGAACGAACCGGCTGGGATATTGGCTATCCTTCAATACCACTTAAAACCTATATCGATCAATTGGAGGATACATCTTTGAAGATTCTAATTCCGGGCGCAGGCAATGCCTATGAGGCAGAATACCTTTGGCAAAAGGGTTTTGCCAATGTACATGTCATGGATGTCTCACGACTTCCGCTACAAAAATTTCAAGAACGAAACCCAAATTTCCCAAAAGCGCAATTGCTATTTGAAAACTTTTTTGAACACCAGGGGCAATATGACCTCATTTTGGAGCAAACTTTTTTCTGTTCTTTTGTACCAACCGACGAAAACCGTTTTACGTATGCCGAGCATATGGCATCCCTTTTAAAACCCACTGGTAAGTTGGTCGGCGTTTGGTTTGATATTGCGCTTACAGATAGTATGGAAAAACGACCATTTGGCGGCGATAAAAACCTGTATCTCAAATACCTGAACAAATATCTCAATGTAGTCTCTTTTGAAGGCTGTTACAATTCAATACCCGAAAGACAAGGAAATGAGTTATTTGGGGTCTTTATGCAAAAATAATGACTGATGACTGTCTGTCAGTGTGGTTTTCCTAGAGTGAAAACGAAGGAAATATGCTTTAAGAAGCTTTGTACTCAACCCAAAAAAAAATCACTGAGTTTCTCGATACAAATTCTTGCTCCCTATGGTTCGCAGAATTCACTTGAGGTGACAGTGCCGACGTTACTCTACCAACTCGTTTTTTCTACTTGAAGATATTTAATGATTTCGTGTCCTTCACTCCTCCAGCTTCCTTTTAATCCTTTTGGTAGTAGAAAGAAATCCCCTGAATAAAACGTATATGTTTCCCCGGTACCGTCAATCAAAGCTATTTGACCTGATAACAAACAAATGAGTTTATCATCATTGATATTTTTAAGTTCTTTTTCTAAAGCATGTTCAGCTTTTAAAAGTACCGTAAGCTCAGCTCCTTTGACCAATTGGTCTTCATACAATCCATTATCGTTCAATTCAATTCGTGCACCCGATAGTCGTTGCTTATCAAACAACAAATGCCATTTATCGGGTCTTATCTTTGAACTATCTGCCCGTTGTGTTGCTATGACCGAGAGCTCATAATGCACGTAACTTCCCGCCTCAATATGCCAATCACCTGTGAACCCTTTATGGGCAAAAAAGAAATCACGTTCAAAAAAGTGTTGCTCTTTAGGCGCACCCATAAGCACCTTGGCTTCTCCATTGAGCATATAGATAAACTCATCAATCGGAAAGTTTTCAAAGGTATTTGTACCTGTTTCAGAAGAAACGATATAGGCGCTCAAATCATCGCCCCTAAAAAGGCGCTTTTGAAAAAACCGCCGCTCGGGGTTATCTTTTCGTTCCACTTTTTCAAGTCCAACACCAGATAGTACTGCTTTGTTCAACAAAATGGGTTTTCGCTCCTCTTGGGTATAACCCGTTGCGGTTAAAAGACCTGTAAAAAGGATAAGCAAACATTTCTTCATAATTTCGATTTTATGGATACAATACTATCACTTTGTAAAAACCGAAACGAAAAAATCAACAGTCAGTTAGTTCAAATTTCTAATCTTGAACTAAATTCTGTTTGCGATATGTATTTGGGGTACAAAACACTTTAGCCTTAAAAGTAGTAAAGAAAGAAGCCTTTGAATTAAACCCCGCTTCATTACCAATGGCTTCAATAGTTAGCCTCTTTTCAGAAATCAATAGTTGTTTGGCTTCTTCCACTCTGAAATTGTTAATGTAGTGCGAAAAACCAACACCCAAGTTATCATTAAGCAATTGTGATAATTGATGTTCAGGAATAGCGACGGCGTTCGCAAGTTCTTTAACCTTAAGATTAGGATTCTTGTACGATTTGGTTTTGTGCAAGTAGGTTTCAATTCGGTCAATCAAATCAGTTGCATCGGTATCAATGATTTTACGATTTGCGTATTTTTCTTTTTTGAATAACCCAATTCCCTTTTTACTTCTCATAAAGATTAGTAGTGCACCATAAAAGATAACTGAAAACAAAACCGGCCCCAATATATATGTTGTGAATAATGAAACAATAAAAGCAAGGCAAACCAGGGTGAATGAAATCAAGAGTAGCCCCATAAAAAATCGGATGTTCTTATCATGTGTTCCTTTTATAGCATAAAAACGATAGTAACTGGCCAAGACCAGCAAGGTCAAAATACCATGAAGATAAAAACGTATGGTCCAGTCCCACACATAAAAATGTGATGAAAAAGGGTAGAAAATGCTCAAAAGCAATAATGCTATCGGTAACAATACCAAAAGAGGTACATCCCTTTTTAAAATCTGGTTGTTCATAATACCAATGAAGCTATACAAAAAGAGACCCGAAATCACATTGGCCAAAAGACCTGTCTGAATAAAAACAGGTGATAACTGTGAATCAAAAAAGTAAAAACAAGAAACACCGACCCTAAACCCAACCGCTACAAAAAACAATGCCAAAACCAAATTTTGCACTGTTTTTTTGAACAGTACATAAATGGCAAGCACAATCACATTGAATACCCCTAGTGCGCTAAAAAAGAAAAGTAGTTTGTTATCGAACACAAAATAAATATACTGTAGAAAGAAAAGAAAGGCAATAATCAAAACCGAATCAAACTACTATTTAAATGTAATGGCCATGCCATTGACTTACCCTTAACACACCTTTAAGAATTCTGCCTATGCAATTCGTTATCTTTAGGCGACTAATTACCAACTTACACTCAAAATGAAGAGACTACTTTCCTTTTTGATGCTTATGGCATCATGTACCCTATTTGCACAAGAGTTTAAAATGGATCTGTTACAAGACATAAAACCGCGGAATATAGGGCCTGGTGGCATGAGTGGTCGTGTAACCGCCATTGACGTGGTCGTTAGCAACCCTGATGTAATGTATGTCGGTACTGCTTCAGGCGGACTTTGGAAATCTACCTCTGGCGGTATTAAATGGAAGCCCATTTTTGACAAAGAAGTTACTGCCTCAATTGGTGCTGTGGCCATTCAACAATCCAATCCTTCAGTCATTTGGGTGGGTACAGGTGAAGGCAATCCGCGGAACAGCTTAAATGGTGGTTATGGTGTATACAAATCTTTGGATGGCGGTAAAAGCTGGAAGGGTATGGGCCTTGAAAAGACTCGTCATATCCACCGTGTCATTATCGACCCCACCGACCCTAATACCGTTTATGTTGGGGCTATAGGTTCACCCTGGGGCGAACACCCAGAACGGGGTGTTTTTAAAACTACCGATGGGGGACAAACCTGGAATAAAATTCTCTTTGCAAATAACAAGACAGGTGTGGGCGATATGGTCATGGACCCTAACAACCCAAATAAACTGATTGTTGGTATGTGGGAACACAAAAGAGACCCTTGGTTCTTTAAATCAGGTGGCGAAGGCAGTGGACTTTACATGACACATGATGGCGGCGAGAACTGGAAAAAACTTACCGATGAAGACGGATTACCGAAGGGTGATCTGGGCCGTATCGGTATTTCGATTGCTAAAAACAAGCCCAACATTATCTATGCGCTGGTTGAGGCAAAAAAAAATGCGCTCTACAAGTCAGAGGATGGTGGTTTCAAATGGAAAAAAATCAATGACAAGAACGATATTGGCAACCGCCCCTTTTATTACTCTGATATTCATGTGGATCCTGAAAATGAGAATCGCATCTTTTCTGTGTTCACTTATGTAAATGTCTCTGAAGATGGTGGTAAAAATTTCACACAACTGATGCCCGCCTATGGCGTTGACAACGGGGTACACCCAGATCATCATGCTTGGTGGATACACCCAGATAATGGGCAATTTATGATTGATGGTAATGATGGCGGAATGAACATCACCAAAGACGGAGGTAAAACTTGGCGTTTTGTGGGCAACATACCGGTTGCACAGTTTTATCATATCAGCATTGACAATGAATACCCCTATAATGTTTATGGTGGTATGCAAGACAACGGCTCGTGGCGCGGTCCGGCATATGTTTGGCGCGCCCAGGGCATTCGTAACGATTACTGGCAAGAAATTAGTTTTGGCGATGGTTTTGACGTGGTACCTGATTTAGATGACAGTCAATACGGATATTCCATGAGCCAACAAGGGTTTGTCTCGCGTTACGACTGGAAAACAGGTAATAACTACGCTGTACGTCCTACTACACCCGATGTGAAAACAAAGCTACGCTTTAACTGGAATGCTGCCATTGGCCAAGACCCTTTTGATAATAGTACTGTTTATTTTGGAAGTCAGTTTGTACATAAATCGACCGATAAAGGTTTGACTTGGGAGGTGATTTCACCAGATTTGACTACCAATGACCCTGAAAAACAAAAACAAAGCGAAAGCGGCGGTTTGACCATGGATGCAACAGGGGCCGAAAACCACTGTACCATTCTGGTCACGGAACCATCGGTCGTAGAAAGAGATATGCTTTGGATAGGTACCGATGACGGACGGGTGCACTATACCCAAAACGGTGGCGCCAATTGGACAGAAGTTACTGCCAATATCAAAGGATTGCCCAAAGGAAGTTGGATTCCGCAAATAAAAGCATCCAAAACAAATAAAGGAGAAGCACTGTTGGTCGCCAATGACTACCGTAGGTTCAACTATACACCGTATGCCTATCGCACCAAGGATTATGGCAAAACTTGGACGCGAATAGTAGATGGTGATGATGTCAAAAGTTATGTGTTATCCATTATCGAAGATGAAGAAAACCCAAATTTGATGTTTTTGGGCACTGATGACGGATTATACATCTCGTTCAGCGCAGGCAACAAATGGCAAAAGTGGAACGACAGTTTCCCCACTGTATCTACAAAAGATTTGGCCATTCATCCAAGAGAACATGATTTGATCATTGGAACTTTCGGGCGAGCGGCATGGGTTTTAGACGACATTCGTCCCCTTCGTGCCATAGCTACCGATATGTCTATCCTGCAGAAAGATATCAAATTGTTCGATAGCCCCGTGGCCTATCTGGCCGCTTACCAACAAGCTACGGGCAGTCGCTTTGGTGCTGATGCTATCTATAACGGTGAAAACAAAAATCGAGGTGCAATGTTGACCTATTACCTCAAAGAGGGAAAAAAGGACGTCAAAAAGGAGAAAAAAACGAAAGAAAAGAAGGAGGATACGGAAACTGGTACTGAAAAAGAAACATTGACGGGCGTTCAGAAAAAGGATTCTGTTCAGTTTGACATTTATGATGGGGACAGGTTGATTCGAACTTTAAAGTACAAGACACCTGAAAAGGCAGGTTTTCATCGTGTGTACTGGAGCATGGATGAAAAAGGTCCGGATAGGCCTGCTCGAAAAATAAGTAAAAAGAAAAACGAGCGTGGCGGAGTGGATGTAAAGCCTGGCACCTATAACGTAAAAGTAAGCTTTGGCGAAGCCACAGATGAAACTACGGTTACCGTAAAGAGTGACCCAAGGTTAAATGTAAATACTACGGCCTTGAATGAAGTTTACGCAAATGGCAAACGTATTGAAAAACTAACACAGACAGCTGCAGATGCGGTCAAGCAATTGGTCGAAAGCAAAGATTTGGCCAATAAATATAGTAACGAACTAAAAGGTTTGGACAAAGAAAAGTACAAAGAAGAGATCAAGGCCTCAAAAGACATGACCAAAGCAATTGATTCGGTGGTCGCCCTCTTTATCGGTAAAGAAGATAAACGACAAGGTATCACGCGAAACCCAGAGATCAATGTGATGCAGCGGATCAATACGGCAGGTTACTATGTTGGTTCACGTAAAACAGGAGTCACCCAGACCGAGAAAAAACTTATTAAATTCGCCGAAGACCAACTTAAGTCGGCTTTAGACAAAACCAACACCTTTTTCACCGAAAAGTGGAAGCCATATCGCGAGACCATTGAAAATCTGGCTACTTCACCCTTTAAAGAAACAAAAACCTTTAGCATAAACTAAATCCTAAGAAAATGAAGAAACTGTTCTTGTTATTTACCGTAACCCTTATTTGGTGTTGCAAAGAAGAAAAAGCGATGCCTACGCTAGCCGAAACGATGAAAACCTATACCATTGGCCAAATGATGGACAATGAAGCTATTGGGGGCGGCAGTTTTTCGCCTGACAATTCAAAGCTTTTGATATCAAGCAATCGCTCAGGCATTTACAATATGTACACCATAGGCCTGGATACTGGCGAAATGATGCCCATTACCGCATCTGACAGTTCTTCGGTTTTTGCTATTTCGTATTTTCCAAAAGATGAACGAATGCTTTTTAGGATGGACGGCAATGGTGATGAAATCTTTCATATTTATATTAGAGAAAGTGATGGCAGCCATAGGGACCTGACCCCAACGGAAGGTGCAAGAGCTTCATTCTATGGATGGGCCGAAGATGACAAAAGCTTTTTTTACACCTCGAACAGTCGAAATCCACGTAATGATGATATTTATGAGATGGATTTAGAGACATTGACACCAACTCTCATTTATGAAAATACTGAAGGTTACAGTATTGACGGCATTGCCGACAACAAAAAATATATCACGTTGGGTAAGCCTATCAATACCAATGATTCTGATTTGTTCATCTATAGTTTAGAAGATAAAAAAATGGCCCAGATCAATGAAAACCAGAGCGCTAATAATGGTTCTGATTTTTCACCTGATGGCTCATCTTTTTACTATACTACGGATGATGGTGCCGAATTTGCCTATATGATGCGCTATGATATTGAATCTGGTGCCAAAGAAAAGGTCATGGAAAAGTCTTGGGATATCTGGGGAACATATTTTACCGAGCAAGGGACTTATCAGGTCACTTACATCAACGAAGACGCTAAGAACGTCATTGAGGTGAAAGATGTTGCCACCGGAAAAAATATTGATCTACCATCTTTTGAAAATATGGATATCACCAATGTGGGCTTTTCAGAAGACGAGACCTTAATGCGTTTTTATGCTGGCGGTTCGCACACCCCAAGCAATCTTTACATTTATGATTTATCATCTAAGGAACAGCAAAAATTGACCGATGTTCTGAACGAAGAAATTCAGGCCGAAGACTTGGTTAATGCCGAAGTCATACGATATAAATCGTTTGATGATCTAGAAATCCCTGCGATTTACTATAAACCGCACCAAGCCACAGAAGAGAATCCAGTACCTGCTTTGGTATGGGTACACGGTGGCCCAGGCGGACAGTCACGGCAAAATTTCAGTGCTTTCATTCAATATATGGTCAATCATGGTTATGCCATTTTAGCGGTTAACAATAGAGGAAGTAGTGGCTACGGAAAGACTTTTTATCAAATGGACGACCTTAACCATGGTGATAAAGATTTAAAGGATTGTGTAGAAGGAAAGAACTGGCTCGCCGCCCAACCCGAAATTGATGGCGAAAAAATTGGTATCATCGGAGGATCATATGGTGGTTATATGACCATGGCCGCCTTAACCTATACACCAGAAGAATTTGATGTGGGAGTAAACCTGTTTGGCGTAACAAACTGGGTACGTACCTTAAAGAGTATTCCGCCATGGTGGGAGTCGTTCAAAGATGCCCTTTACAAAGAATTGGGCGATCCACATAGTGCTGATTCTGTTCGATTGAAGGCGATTTCACCCCTTTTCCATACCGATAAGGTCACCAAACCGTTAATTGTTTTGCAAGGCGCCCAAGATCCAAGGGTACTTCAGGTAGAATCAGATGAGATTGTGGCAGGCGTTCGCAAGAACGGCGTTCCGGTTGAATATGTTTTATTTGATGATGAAGGTCATGGTTTCGTGAAAAAAGAAAACCAGATTACCGCTTACAGCAAAGTTTTGGAATTCTTGGATTTACACTTAAAAAAGGAAGAAGTCACCCCCATTAAAGATGGAGGTATATAAATTAGTAACTAAAGGTTTTATCAAATTACCCTGCTTTGAACAAAGTGGGGTAATTGTTTTCAAAAGCAATATGAAGAGCGTAATCATTTTTTTTCTTTTAGCAATACAATTGGGGACTGCCCAACTATCTGGGGAAGCAGAGACCGGTATTTGGTACATGTACTTTGGCATGAACAAAGTTACTGAACGATTTAGTGTTCATACCGAAGCACAGTTTCGGTACTATGAGACTTCAAGCAACTTTAACCAACTACTACTGAGAACCGGATTAAACTATCACATCAATAAAAATGCCATAGCAACAGCTGGCTATGCCTATATCAAAACGGATCCCAATTTTTCAGATAGTAGAGTTATTTTTGGTGATATTTTGGTCGATGACCTTCGCCTAAATGAGCATCGGATTTTTGAACAATTTATACTGACCAACAAAGTTTGGGAGTTTGCGTTCGAACACCGGTATCGATTAGAGCAACGTTTCATTACGGTTGGTGAAGAAAATGACCCCGAATTTGAGCGTAGTACCAAACATAGGGCACGATATCGACTTCAAGTTACCTTACCCTTGACCAACACTTTTTTTCTAAACTTTTATGATGAAATCTTTATAAATCTACAAGACAATCTTTTTGATCAGAACAGATTGTATGGTGCTTTGGGCGTTCGCATTACCGAAAACAGCAGTATGCAATTCGGATACTTAAGAAACCAATTTTCAAATGCGGTCTTTGACCGATGGCAGATAGGAGTATTCTTTAATCCGGACCTACGTAAAAAGAAGTAGGCAAACAAGATTCAACGGCTGGCAAAAGGGACTATTTTTAATACCAATATTGTATTTTGATAAGGTTTTAAAGAAAAACCGACTTTTAATGCAATTAAAAACCATGCCATGGGTCTTAAAAAAATCACATTTACCAATAACGAAGGACAAACACTCGTCGGGCGTTTAGAATTTCCTGCTGATAGAAATCCGCACAACTACGCGCTTTTTGCACACTGCTTCACCTGCACCAAAAATCTTTCGGCCGTTAAAAATATTAGCAAGGCATTGACCTCAAACGGATTTGCCGTACTACGCTTTGATTTTACCGGCTTAGGTGAAAGTGATGGTGATTTTGCTGACACAAACTTTTCAGGCAATGTCAGTGATTTGGTGGTCGCAGCAGATTTTTTGAAAGAAAACTATAAAGCGCCATCATTGCTTATTGGGCACTCTTTGGGAGGAGCTGCGGTAATTTTTGCAGCTGCTGAAATAGCTTCGGTAAATGCTATTGCCACTGTGGGCGCGCCATCAAATCCTAAGCATGTGAAACACTTGTTTAAAAGTGGGCTTGAAGAAATCAATGCCAAAGGTGAAGCCGTAGTCAATTTGAGTGGTCGTGATTTCAAAATAAAGAAACAGTTTGTTGATGACCTTGAAACGAAATCACTGCCCGAAACCGCAAAATCACTACGTAAACCATTACTGATAATGCATTCTCCACAAGACGATACTGTCGGTATCAAAAATGCAGAAGAAATTTATGTTGCCGCCCATCATCCCAAAAGTTTTGTGTCATTGGATGGCGCCGACCATTTATTGTTCAATAAAGAAGATTCAACATATGTAGGTGAAGTTATTTCAGGATGGGCAAAGCGCTACTTGCCCATTGCCAAGAGAGTCAATGAAAAACTACGTTCAAAACACCAAGTCGTGGCCAGTCTTGACGCTGAGGAAGGTTTTACCACACAAATGAAAGTTGGCAACCACTACCTATTGGCTGACGAACCTGAAGATTTTGGTGGTAAAGACTATGGCCCATCGCCCTATGAATTGGTCTCGGCAGGGCTTTCGGCCTGTACGGCCATGACACTTCAAATGTATGCCAGACGAAAAGGATGGATACTCGCAAATGTTGAAGTACATACTTCTTACAGCAAAACACATGCAGAAGATTGTGAACACTGTGAAAGTGACACAGCAAAAATTGATACGTTCACACGAGAAATCAAGTTGACCGGTGATTTAAACGAGCAACAGAGATCAAAATTGGTAGCGATAGCCGATAAATGTCCCGTTCATAGAACATTGCACAGCGAAACGCAGGTCATCACTACTTTAGTGAACTAGTGACGCATATGTAGAATATCAAAGTACTGCAACTCAAGCTCAATGACAGTCTCATGTAGTTTTCGAAGAGCTTTGAAATAGTCTTTAGGACCGATTTCCCCTAGCGCCTTCATTGCTTTTAGACGATGATAGTCTTTACTACACAGACGTCTTTGCTTGCAGTAGCTTAAAAAATCGAGATACTTTGATGGTTGGTAAGCCAACATAATGGTTTGTACTTTTTAATAAGTTCAGCATCCAATGGGGGAAATTAGACTTCAAATAGAACGAAAAAATACCGATAATCGTATTTTTTAAGCACTTAATCGTACTTTTCGATATTTTTTGTGTACTATCTTTGATTTGTTAAAATTCAATCAAGTGCTAAAAAGTCCTGTTTTTAAGATAACCGTTACCGGAAGCTATTACACGTTATTACTGCCTGAAGAAATCATAGCGCCATTTTTGGCCAAAAACTTAAAACGGGTAAAAGCAGTGGCTACTTTTGAAGGGAACCAACTGGATTTTCACGGAGCCATTCAAAAAAGAAATGGATTGCATTATATGATGTTCGGTAAACGCTACCAAAATGAACTTGGTCTGTTTCCGAACGACGAGTTTCAATTACAGTTTTTTGAGGACACCTCTAAATACGGTGTTGAAGTACCAGAAGAATTTGAAGCGGTGATGGTGAGTGATTATGATGCCCATCAAATTTTTGAGACACTCACCGATGGTCGCAAACGGGGCCTTATCTACGCTATTGCACGTTATAAGAACTCCCAGACCAAAATAGATAAAACACTCCTACTTTGTGAAAACCTAAAGCGCGGCATTCGTGACCCAAGACAACTGTTCAAACCTTTGTGAAAACCGTCAATCAAAACATTGATTTGAGGTCAAATTATCAGTAACTTAGACAACAACTAAAAAACATTGAAAATGAAAAAAATACAGGTAACACTTCTTGGACTGCTACTGATTACTGCATTCAGTTGTAAACAAGCAAAGAAAGAGGCTGAGGAAACGCCCGAAGCTACCGAAATGGTTGATAAAGAAGTAGTACAGGAAACTATAACATTAGAAAAATTGGAAGGTTCCCCAGCATATGCAGAGGCTGAGTTGGTTTTGGACGGTGAAAATACCATTAAAATAGATAAAAGCGGAGAAGTCGATTTCAACTTTACTGTAAAGAACTACGAATTGGGGGCTCAAACAGAAGGTGAAAATGCTGGAAAGTTGGCCAACTCGGGAAAAGGGCAACATATTCATTTTATTTTGAACAATCAACCGTATTCTGCACATTACGAGGCTTCATTTAAAAAAGAAATTCCTGATGGCGTACATCATTTGGTTGCGTTTTTGAGCCGTTCTTACCATGAATCGGTTAAAAATGAGAATTCAGTAGTAGTAAGAAAACTTGAAATTGGGTCTGACCCTCAAGATGCTGTTGGTCTGCAGATGGACAGCCCTACTTTAATTTATAGTCGTCCTAAAGGCGAGTATACAGGAAAAGACACCGAAAACATGTTGTTGGACTTTTTTGTACTAAACACGACACTGTCAGAAGATGGCAACAAAGTACGGGCAACCATCAATGATCAAGTATTTATGATTACAGAATGGGCTCCACATGTCATGAAAGGATTGCCTATGGGTGAAGTTCGTATTATGTTAGAGCTAGTTGATAGTGAGGGCAAACTCATTGATGGTCCTTTCAACAGTGTTGAGCGAAGTGTCATGTTAAAACCTTAGAAAAACAAGCCACCGATATTCATAATATTGGGTACTGAAAACAATAATAAAAAAATGTAAAAACCACCCATATTGGGTGGTTTTATGTTTAGATTCATTACCGTCCAATCTCTGTCTATGTATTTGCCCATTGATTTGAAAACCAGTACATTTAAATAGTAAAAACCAATAAACCAACACTATGAAACTAGGTGCATTTTCGATGAGTCTTTCGGTGAAGAATTTAGAAACTTCCAAGAGTTTTTATGAAAAATTGGGGTTTTCTGTATTTGCAGGAGCTATGGAGCGAAACTATCTGATCATGAAAAATGGCAATGCGCTCATTGGGCTTTTTCAAGGTATGTTTGAGAACAATATTTTGACCTTTAACCCCGGTTGGGACGAAAATGCACAAAAAGTGGATGGATTTGATGATGTAAGGGACATTCAAAAGCATTTAAAAGCCCATCAAGTGGCATTGATAAAAGAAGCTGATGAGCAAAGTTCGGGTCCTGCCAGTTTTGTGCTGACCGACCCAGATGGCAATACCATTCTAATTGACCAACATGTCTAATAGTCTATATACCATTTCATACCTTTAGGCCAATAATGGCGGTTAATATCGACATACTTGTAGCCCAGTTTCAAAAGAAGGATAAGAAAGCCTTTGAGACGCTGTACACCATGTACTCTGAAAACATATGTGGTGTGATATTTACCATCATAAAGAACAAAGAACGTTCACAAGAACTTTGTCAAGACGTTTTTGTCAAAATTTGGGAAAAGTCTGAAACCTATGATCCTTCAAAAGGAAGGTTTTTTACCTGGATACTGAACATCGCCCGTAACACAGCAATCGATGAACTTAGATCTAAATCGTTCAAAAACAACAAACAAAACCTTCAAACCGATTCTTTCGTAGATATCCTTACATATGAAAAGGACCTAAACCATACTATTGACACCATTGGATTAAAATCATTGCTTGACGGCCTCAAAGCAAAGTGTATTCTTCTTATAGATTTGTTATACTTTAAGGGATATACCCAAAAAGAAGCTGCCCAAGAACTCGGAAAACCGGTCGGAACCATAAAAACACGAATAAGAGCTTGTATTTCTGAAATTAGAAAAAACAGAAATTTATAAATGGATATAAAAAAGTACATAGCATCCGGAATTCTAGAACTCTACGTAGCAGGTACGTTAAGTGCCGAAGAAAACTTAGAGGTGCAGCACTATGCGCTTAAGCATCCTGAAATACAAAAGGAAATCGAAGCCATTGAAGCTACGATATTGCAAATGACCGAGGCGTCCTCGCCGGGAATGCCAAAAGAGGCTTTTACCACTATTTCCAAATCAATTAACGAGGTAATACCCTTTACCCCTGAAAGCTCAAAAAAGAGGACACCCTGGCTACAATATGTAGGTTGGGCCGCAGCAGTTTTATTTGCAATTGGCCTTTTTCAGCTATATAATGAAAACAACACGCTTAAAACCGAACTTGAAATTACAGAACAAGAGCGACAGACCTTAAGGGAACAGATGAATGAGGCCAAACAGGCAATAGTAGAGAAAAGTGAAAAAGAGAAGCTGTTGAATGCGCTTCGGGCAAAGGATATCAATGTCATTGCTCTGGGTGGTCAAAAAGCGGCCCCTGAGTCGTATGCCAAGGTCTATTGGAACAAAGCTGCACAAAAGGTCTATGTTGATGCACAAGGACTGCCCGAGCCACCAAGTGGATTCACATATCAGGTATGGTCTCTGAAATTAGACCCCTTAACACCAACAAGTATTGGTCTACTTGACAATTTTGCTGCCAATGGAACAGCGGTCTTTGAACTGGAAAATGCCAATAATTCTGAGGCATTTGGTATCACTTTAGAACCTGAAGGAGGTAGTGAAAGTCCAAATTTAGAACAACTATATACCCTAGGTGCCGTTGGACCATAAGCTCACGACAGATGTTTTCATCAAACAGATTTCACCAGCCGACACATGGCCCATTAGACATCAGGTCATGTGGCCGAACAAACCCATTGCGTATGTCAAACTGCCCAATGATGATCAGGGACAACACTTTGGGTTGTTTTCACAAGATAAATTGATTGCGGTAATTTCATTATTTATAGACGGAAACGATGCCCAGTTCAGGAAATTTGCAACATTACGCCAAGAACAAGGCAAAGGTCATGGTACCGTTTTACTGCAATTCATTCTTAAAACCACAATTGAACTGTCTTTAGAATCTTTATGGTGTAATGCGAGAGCTGATAAAACGTATTTTTATGAGAAATTCGGAATGCAAAAAACCGACAAGCAATTTTTAAAAGGTGGTATTCATTATGTAATTATGGAGAAACAACTTAAAGTCGAAATATGATATGGACCTAAACTCGAAAAAACCGGCTCTTTTATTGATCGACATTCAGCTTGGCTTAGATGATTGGGACTACTATGGCGGAAACAGAAACAATCTTAGAGCTGAATACAATGCCGCCAAATTACTTCAAGAATGGCGCTCATTGGCATTGCCCATATTCCATGTTAAACATAGCTCTCAAAACCATAATTCGCCTTTACATTCTTCAAAACCAGGTTTCAACATTAAAGAAGAGGTCAAACCTGAAAAAGATGAAACGGTCATTACCAAAAACGTAAATAGCGCATTTATTGGTACGGGTTTAGAACAGCAACTGAAAGAATTGGATATTTCAACAGTCGTAGTTGTAGGCCTTACTACAAATCATTGTATTTCTACAAGTGTTCGCATGGCTGCTAATCTGGGGTTTGAAACCTTTCTTATCGCGGACGCAACGGCTACTTTTGACCGTGTTGGCATCAATGGTGAAACCTTTGATGCCGAATTGGTACATCAAACTTCTTTGGCCAGTCTGAATGAAGAATTTGCAACTGTAATAACCACCGAACATCTGCTTTCACACTTATGACCGAAAAGGACAAAATGCTATTGGGCCAACCATACAACCCTTTGGATAAAACCTTGGTCTCAGCACGTATTCAAGCGCGGTTGACCCTTAAGGCCTTTAATGATTGTACGCCAGATAATGGTAAAGAACTCAAGCGCTTGGCCAAAGTATTGATACCGAACCAGGGGAAAAGTTGTTTTGTGCAACCGCCTTTCTATTGTGATTATGGCACAAATATCCATTTGGGAAAAAGAGTGTTTTTTAACTTCAATTGTACCGTACTTGATGTCACTCCTGTGACTATAGGTGATAGAACCATGCTAGGACCCAATGTGCAGTTGTATACAGCAACGCATCCACTTGAGGCAGAGCTGCGCGCCTCGGGAACGGAGTTCGGCAAACCAATAACCCTAGGTGAAGATGTATGGATCGGAGGTAATGTGACCATTTGCCCTGGTGTCACCATAGGAGACCGAAGTGTCATAGGTGCCGGTAGCGTAGTTACCAAAGACATTCCAAAAGATGTTTTCGCAGCAGGAAATCCATGCAGGGTCATTCGTACCATTGAAAACTAAAAAACCGTGCAAAGTTGAGCCTTGCACGGTTTCCAATCAATATCAATTTGGACCTATAGCTTTACGCCTACACCAAATCCGAAAATCCATGGATTAATATCTACCTCTGCTCCTACTGTTGCCCCCAATGCTGAGGTCGCATTTATCGTGGCATCCGTACTTAAGAACAACTTCTTGAGATCAACGTTCAAAAACCACTTGTCGTTAAGCATGTAGTCAAGTCCACCTTGCAGGGCAAAACCAATCGACGTATCGTAATCAATATCATCGGCAACAGGCCCTTCATCAACACCATAGAACAAGGTGAGATTAGGTCCCGCACCTAAATAGGGTACCAAATCACCTCCGGTAAAATGGTATTGGGCGGTCAAGGTTGGCGGCAGTAACCATACATGCCCCAAGTCTAAATCTCCTTGGGAGGTGCCTACAGCTTCTACATCATGCTTTGCGGTGGCCAAAATTAGCTCCAATGACCAGTTTTCATTAAAAAAGTACGTTATGTCCAACTCGGGTACAAACGCCGTTGAAATATCGGCATCACCACCAATAGCTTCAATTGTCGCACTCTCGTCAGGTGAGACCGCAATTCCTCTAAGTCTAAACTGCCATTTGCTGAAATCATCGGCCATGGCTCCATTGGTATCTTGCGCAGTTGTCAGCGTACAAACGGCCAAAAAGGCTACCATAACAAAAAATAGTGTTCGTTTCATCATCGTGTTGTTTTTAAGATTTCGACAAAACTATAGCGCAAAAACATCGTGACATATGACGATTGTCATGGATTGTATAATCGCTGTTTCTTAAAGTTTATCATCTCTTCACATACAATAGAAGTCGTCATCGATAAATCATACCAATTGATTGAAAGTACGATAGCCTTTTCTCGACAAAACTGCCACGAACATCAGATAATGTTTCAAAATAAGAATCGAGATTCATGAGATCTAGCGTACTGGCCATTTGTCTATTAACCTTATGCAGTTGCTGTAAAGTGAAACAAGTCAACTTTAAGAAAAGTACAGAGACTACAGATTACAATGTGCTTTCAGAAGAATTTCTCTTGAGATTGAAAAAGGGGGAGGATACCGAGGAGATTCGAAACACTTTGGCCAATATGACCATAGATGAACTAGATAAAGTTCTGGGTTCTGACACACAACGACTTGCTTTTTGGCTCAATATCTATAATGCCTACATACAGGTGATTCTAACGGAACATCCTGAATATTACGACGATAGAAGTGATTTCTTTTCTCGTGAACAAATACCATTGGCCGGACAAACGATATCATTTTCGAAAATTGAGCACGGTATCATTCGAAAATCACAATGGGAACTGGGTCTTGGGTATTTTAGAAAGGCCTTTCCTGATAAATTTGAACGTAAACTGCGCGTCAATAAACGAGATTATAGGGTGCATTTTGCACTTAACTGTGGTGCCAAAGATTGTCCCCCAGTGGCCATTTACACCCCTGAAAGACTTGAAGAACAATTATCGAATGCCACAAAGACCTATTTAAAGAATTCGTCAGACTATAGTGCAAGGACAAATACGGTTGCAGTGACTTCATTGTTCAGCTGGTTTAGAGGTGATTTCGGCGGAAAGAAAGGGGTCAAAAGAATACTCAATGAACATGATATAATAGCTACCATAAAGGGAGTAGATCTGACCTATAAAGATTATGATTGGACCTTAGCGTTGAACAACTTTATTGATTTATAACTTTATGGTCAAAAAAAGTGCCCCATCTAAAAGGGACAGGACACTTTTAAAAACAACCAATCTAAACTTCAAAACAATCTAAAGCTTTGCTATCGTGGCTACAGACGACGGACCCAATTCATAAACAGCACTTATAAGCTCAGGTTTTATTTCATTCACTTTATCAAGTCTATTATTAGCTTTATACACCTTAGCTGCATTCAATAAAATGGCAGGTTCAAATGTCTTACCGGCGATTTGTTTTTCGACCACTGTTAAAGCATTTTTGTACTTCTGCATCTTTAAGTACGTAGCTGCCAGTAAATTGTAAGATTCTGGGGTGGGTCTATTCTGCACCTCTTTTAGAGCGAGCTGTAAAGCTCTATCGGTATCTCGGGTATGGTCCAAATAGAAATGTACTTTATGGGAGTTGTACATTTCACCATAATTCTTGTCTTCGGCCTTTTTATAAAATGCATCCATGTTTTGTGTAAAACCACTACTATCATCTAGAAAATCTGAAATTTCAGCTTTCAATAAAAAGTAATCAGGGGCACCATACTTTTCGGTTACGGCATTCAATATTCTTAAGGCTTCGTCAGGGTTTTTCTCATGTGAAAAAACAATCCAAGCAATACCCTTTTTGGCATAGGCATTATACGGATCTAATCTTAGGGTCTTGAGATAATTTTCGTACGATTCCTTTATTTTACCGGCATGCCCATAATAATCGGCAATGTTCGAATATGACCATATACGCAGGCCCTTGTTCTTTGAAGATTCTGCCTTTTGCATTGCCTTTTCCATAAAACGAATAGTAGTTTCTAAATCACCGATGTGGTCATTCCATTTGGCGATACGAATAAGATAACCAAACTCTGACGGATTTCGAATGCTATCTAAATAGGCTTCTGCCTTTGAATAATTCCCGAGTTCCATATGCACATCGAACAACAAGCTGTGTGTTTCTTTTTTGCCCCCTTTAAGTGCCAGTGCTTCTTCAGCTAAACTTAAAGCTTCTTTAAATCGATGTTGTGAAATGTAATTTCGCGCTAAGGCCCTTAAGTAACCTTCTTTATTGATATTGGCTATTTCTACGGCCTTCGTCAGGGCTTTTTCGGCTTGTTTCAAAAAGGTAATGTCGCCCGTCTCTTTAAAATAGCGGTTGTATTCGCTGGCAACATTTCCAAAACTGAGTAGTTGTAGACTGTCAGGCTTGATTTTACTGTTCCACAATTCAAAGAATCTTGAAGTTGTCTTTGTCTGGTTACTGGCCAAATAGTTATTGTAATCTTCTTGTTGCGTAATCTGATCTTGTTTTGTATGGCATGCCGTCAACAGCAACAATGCCAAAGGAAATATGATTCTTTTCATGATTGTTTTATAGTTTTAAGAATATTAGAGAAAAGGGAGGTACTTTGTGTTTCCCTCCCCTGCTCTCCTTCATAGCAAAATGCCTATTCTGGATCTCCGATATATGGAAAGTCGGTCAGAATATCTGCCGTCAGACCTACACCATCTGATGTAAGGCGCGGTAAGTCTGGTGTACCGTCCATATCAACATCTTGACCACTAAAACGGTCTCCTTCTGCCCCACCGAACAAAAGAATCAGTGATACGTCAATGATATCATCACTCAACATTCTACCAGTAAGAGCAACTTCATCACCATCAGGCACTAAAATTCGCCCGTCATTGTCAAAATCTGTACCAGGGTTAAAGTAAGTGGTTGGCAAGTCTGGTGCAACCTGCAATACGTCTGCAGCCAGTACAGTGGTTACCGTGACAGCATCCAGGCCTAAAATATTGTTTTCATAATTCACATCAGCAGGATCAAGGCCCAACTTTGCGGCATACACATCATGGTACTGTTCTAAGCGCGCTTCAAAAGCTGTTTGGAACATTGCTACCATCTCAGAGGGCAATGCGACGTTATGGGCATCTTTGGTGGCTCCATCTGCACTTAAGACCGTATTTATTCCTGGGCGGCCCATAAAATCGACTTGGACGAACGTGCCAGTAAAATCAGGATTCATTCCCATGGTTTCGCATGGGTTGCAAGAACCTCCGCAATCAACACCGGTCTCATCACCGTTCATTATGTTATCATCACAGGTGGCCATTTGTTCGGGCGCCATTACATCATCATCATTGTTACAAGATTCTAAAAGCGTTATCGTTGCTAACGCCATTAGGGTATATTTTATAAAACTAGTTTTCATTGATATTGAATTGAATTGTTGTTATTGTTTTCTATTGGTGGTGATCCAAGTATTGTAAACGGTCAGACCTAGTGCATTCGTAGCCGTGGGAGTTCCTAAAAGCGAATTTGGCAGTTCAACCGCAATGGTCATTGTATTGGCCCCATCAAAAGTATCTGTGGCCTCACTTGGCGGTAGAAAGCCTCCCGGCGCAGAATCTATTGCTGGGTCAATTACAGCATTGAATTGAAAGAAATCAAAAAAGAAAGGATCTTGTCTTGGACCCGCAAAAAGCTTTACTCCTGAATCCGTGGTTTCTGTCACTGCGGTTGCGCCAGATATGGCGACACTACCCAAAGGGGAATTGACCAGCACGGTACCTGAAAGGCCAGTTTGACTTGGCGCAGCGGGACCAAAGAAATACATGATATCGTTGCGAGGTATGGCCTGTATCACGGCATCTTCAATTAAATCGCCATCAAGGTCAATGTTGATTTCGGTCAATACATCTTCATCAAACGTACCATATGCCAAATCAGGTAAAACATTGGACTGTAAATCCACAATAAATGTGGTGTTATCAGAATCTTCGGTAGGTTCGAACGCAAAATAATCTGCAATATCGGCCGTGGTTGCCATACTGCCCGGCGCATCAATATGATCTGCAGCGATAAACACCAATGTTGCCATAAGCAGTATACTGAAGCCAATTGCGTACTTAGTTGTTTTTTTCATTATTCTTGATTTTAAATGATTATTACAGCCCTACGTACGCAGTCCACCCATAGTGGGTTTGGTTTTAAGTGTTAAAATATTCTTAAAGTCAAAAGTGAAGTTTATCAATTTGGTAAAGTGGTGATGTAGCCAAAGTCTTATATTTTATGTTTCTTTGGAGTCCTAAATACCATAAATGAACCCGTCTGCCTCTGGTTGGATCAATAAGTTTGGCTCCCTTGTACACAATAAGGCCTATACCTATAGTTCGTATCAAGAACTGTACTTGGAATTTCTTGAACACGGCTTTGTCTATGGAATACATCTTGAAGCTCCTTCGTTCATTGAACCCGAGCACACCCTTTCTGAAGACGAAATAGCAAAGATCAATTTACTTACCGCACTTTATTTTTCGTACGTTTTTGAAATGGAAAATACTGATTTCGAGGTTTTTGTAGATACGGTGTTCACTTATTATCAAGAGATGGAAGTAGGCCGGATATCCTTTCTGAATAAAATTCTTTCTGGTAGCAAGACCGTTGCCCAACTTGAAAAACTGATCGAGTCTCGTATCTACCTCAATGGGAATGTTTTTAGCAAGGCCATTGGTAATAGTCTAACAAATTCATTGTTATATGTAGACGTTTTAATCTTTAGGGCCTATCTCAACAAAATACCTTCACTGACAGAACATGCGCATTTATTGGAGTACATAACCATAAATCTTGCTTATCATGGCCTGTATTCTAAAAAGCAGAATGAAAATGACCTGAAGCTGATGCAACTTTTAGAGTCGTCATTGACCTATGTTGATTTGAACGAAACAGAGTTTGAAGGGTCTTATCTACAAATGATTCCTAACAATTTAAATGAGTGCGAGAAAGATTATCTATTGGATTTTGCTTGTTTGACCGTTTGGGAAGATGCCAATTTAGACTACTCAGAATCGGCTTTTATATTTACGATTTTGAGTGCCTTGGGCAAGACTAAAAATGATGCAAAATCGGCACTAAAAAATGTGCAGTTTTTCTTTGAAAAAAATCAAGAAAAAATACCCTATTTACAAGATGTAAATTTGGCTTCAAAATTCTATGATGGCATGACCAAAAATGTCAGTAAATTAATTTTAAGAAATAGCAAGAGACTTAAAAAAGAGCTTTCTGAGAGTAGGGAATTGGTACAACTTTTAGCCAAGTCTGCCACCAAAGATTTAGAAGAACAAGAGCGAAAAAAAATTCAATCACAGCTGCTAGACATCTTTAAGAGCATTCCGTCATTGGCCATTTTTTTATTACCGGGAGGTGCCGTTTTATTGCCTATCTTTATTAAGTTGATCCCTAAATTATTACCTTCTGCCTTTGATGATAACAGGGTAGAAGAAATTGACCAAAACTAAGTCAAAAAGGCACTATAAGAAAAATCTATACACTTGTTTAAAATTCTTAAATTCAGATTTTTAACGCACTCTACTCCAACCATAACTTAAAATCTTTGACACGCTCTCTACTTACAATTATTTCTTGCTCTTTGTAGGTGTTCAGCTTAATTTGTAGCCTTGAATTGGTGTATGAAATGATGTCTTTTATGTGGTTGATATTTACATAAAACTTTCTGCTCACCCTAAAGAATTTTTTTGGTGATAGTTCTTCTTCTAAATTTTCAAGCGTGGTATCCAAAAGATAATTTCGTCCATCGGTAGTCGCGGCATAAGTGCCTTTGTTTTCACTGTAAAAACATTCCACCTCATCTGCATTGATAATTTTTATATGTTGTCCCACCTTCGCCGTAAATCGTTTTTTAAACTCGCGTTCAAGGGGATTCACCAACAGTTTTTTGATGTCTTCAAAATCGACTGAAATCTTCTCTTTTTCAGGTTGCAGAGCGCGGTATTGTTTCACCGCTTTTTCGAGCTCCTCATCGTCGATAGGCTTTAACAAATAATCAATGCTATTTAACTTAAAAGCCTGTAGTGCATACTCATCATATGCAGTAGTAAAAATAATGGCACTCTTTACCTCGACCACATCAAATATTTCAAATGAAAGGCCATCTGAAAGTTGAATATCCAAAAATATCAGATCGGGGTGAGCATTGTTTTGAAACCACTCAATGGCTTCTTCAACGGAATGAAGCATGGTCGAAACCTCAACATTAAATTCATTCAGCAATCTGTTTAACCGTCTTGCCGCAGGTTTTTCGTCTTCTATAATGATAACATTCATTGGTGATCAGGTATTAGTTTGATTTAAGGTTAGCTTACTTTTTGGTCGGTATCATTGGTGTCACGTTCCATAAGTTCTTTGATTTTACGGGCCTCCCACTTTTTAAGAAATTTTGGCTTGAACAAAAAGACAATAAAGGCATGAAACACTAGAATCGCACCCCATATCAATGCATTAAGGTGCACCCAATCAAAGTAATATGATTTTATCAAATGTCCATTTGGTATCAGCGAGTTTAAGACTCCACTTTGAAAGAGGTACAAAATACCATTGATCAATAAAAAGATTTTAAAATGCCTGTAAAACCCTTTTAAGGCTTTAACACGTTTTGTAACGCTTTTATATTTATAATCTTGGTCGGTCAACATTGTTTTTCAAAACTTTTTCTTTTCGTCTTGCTCCATGAACTCTTTGATTTTACGTTCTTCCCACTTGTCATCAAGAAAGGGAATCCAGTTAAAGGTCCGTGCGGCATGAAAAACAAGGAAAATACCCCATACCACTGGTAGCCCAAATACGTTCCAGTCTATCCATCTTAAAAAGTTGCTATCGCTAGTATTTTCAATGCCGTTGATTACAAAACCCAAGCCCGTGAACCGTAAGAACAATATCCCGATATTGACCACAAGGTAAGCCCTAAGGTGATTATGAAACTTTTTAATCTTATTTACTTTTTCAATGGCTCTTGCCCTTTTTGCATCTAAATCCATTACTTACGTCTTTTGATATATTTGTCAGCCTCATTTCTATCTTGCTCCATGTACTTCTCGATTTGTCGTTTTTCCCAGTCTTTTCCAAGTAAGGGATTAAAGTTGAAAACTTTTGATGCGTGAAACAGAAGACCTATTCCCCAAAAAAACGGTGTAAAAAAATGTCCTAATTCCCAAAAACTCTCTCCTTCATAGTTATTTCGAACAAATATATTGACCAAAATAAAGATATTGATGATTACATATACTGCTGCATGTATGTAAAAACCTTTAAGTTCTTCGACTCGTTTTTTTGCTCTATCCAGTTTTTCTCTATTTAAATTTTTCATGATTATTGCCATTTTCTTTTATCATTGTCCTTCTCCATATATTCTTTTATTTTTCGTTCTTCCCAATCCTTACCAAAGAATGGATTTAGGTTAAAGGTACCGATCGCATGGGCCACTATACCGATACCCCATCCAAAGGCTGCCCATAAAAACCAAGCGTATCGCCATTCGTTTATCCAATAGTTAAGTATTGCAAGGCCACTGATCACTACAATGTAAGAAGTGAGGTTGCCATAAAACTTCCTTAATTGAACGACCCTTTCCTTTGCACGTATGTATTTATTCTCGTCGCTTTTATTTTCCATGATGATATTCATTTCAAATTATCTTAAAGATAGAATGTTTGTTTAAAACTCACTGTTATCCATGTACTCTTTTATTTTGCGCTCTTCCCAATCTTTGCCCAAGAAAAGGTTTTGGCCAAAAGCTTTCAACCCATGGCCTACTAGTCCCAATCCCCATCCAACTGCTGGGAAAACTACCCATACAAAACTGGTCGTTCTGTAATTGATATATACCAAAAAGGAGATGACTATGGCATAAACCACAGCATGTGTGTAAAATGACTTAATGCATTCAACTCTTTCTTTTGCCCTTTTATACTTGTATTCATATGTATTTTCCATGTCTTTATTTTTTAAAGTGTTACTGTAATTTCTTTGTACACTACAAATCTCAGCATAAGACAATGGTTTTGAAAAATCAGATGACCCAATTGTTGTTTTTTGGGGATAGGTTGTATTAGAGTTGGGAGTTGGGAGTTGGGAGTTAGGAGTTAGGAGTTAGGAGTTAGGAGTTAGGAGTTAGGAGTTAGGAGTTAGGAGTTAGGGAAAGTAAAAGAGAAACCTGTGCGGGCAAAACCAAAACGTTCATTAACTATCGCATACCGAGCACTGTCAACTCTTCACAGCATACGGACCAGTGTCTACGAATTAAAATTCCTCTTTATCCATAAGCTCTTGGATTTTCTTCTCCTCCCAGCGCTTGCCCCAAAGCGGATTATATCCAAAAGCTTCCAATCCATGTGCTACAAGTCCGAATCCCCAGCCTAGGGTCGGAAAAATGGCCCATAAAAAATCTGTTGTGCGATAGTTCAACCACCATAAAAAGGGAATCACAAATACATAAGAGATCAGATTACCATAAAATCCTTTCAGAGCATCAACACGCTCCTTAGCCTTTAAATAACGTTTCTCTTCTATATGTTCTTCTTGGGTCTCCATCACTGAAACTTGACGTGAAAGCATTGGAAGTGATACGCTGAAATTTGAATTGTTCTTATTGATCTGTACTTGTCTATCTGTCAATATTTCATATCGTTGGCGAATATTTTGCAGCCCTACCCCACTACTCTTTTTAACTACTTGCTTCTCTTGAAGGTTATTCTCTACCACAAGGCTCCCGTCTTGTTCAAAAACCTTGATATGCAAAGGTTTTGAAGAAGTTACCACATTGTGCTTTACCGCGTTTTCTAACAACAACTGCAACGACAAGGGCACTATTTTGGCCTCTGGTTCACTAGCTGCGTCAGGTATTTCAAAAACAATACTGTCCTCAAAGCGCATTTTTAGTAAGCGTACATAAGTTCTGGCAAAGTTCAGTTCTTCATCAACCGTCACTAAATCTTTGTTTTTTTGCTCCAATACGTAGCGGTACACTTTAGAAAGTGAGGTGGTAAACTTTTGGGCCTGATGGGGGTCTTCTTCAATCAAGCTGGTGAGCACATTCAGACTATTGAACAAAAAATGGGGGTCCAATTGGTTCTTAAGCGCATCAAAGCGTGCCGAAGCCGTACCTGCAATAATTTTTTGCTCTTTTACCTCGCGTTTCTGTAACGCTCTGTAAAAATTAAAAGCGTGAGCCAATAAAGATGCGACCAGGGTAATGAGCAAAGCGAAGATGTAAGAGCCCGTTTCACCTTTTTCGCGCTCGATAAACTCGTAAAAAGAGTTACCGGTAAAATAATAATAGACCAAAAAACGGAGTATCCCAAAAGTAACTATGGTCAATATGAAAGATCCTATAGCACCAAACCAAAGGCGCCTCTTGGGGTCTGTTTCCCATTTATAGCGAATACTCATTCCATTGTAGTAAAATGAATTGACCAAGGTCAAACCAAAAGAAAATACAAAAGCAATAACTACATTTCGGGTAATACTCTCAAATGAGTAATCTCCATCGCCAAATACTACAATACTCAATATGGCAACAAAGACTGTAATTACTAGTGAAATCTTTAAAACCTTCAGGAAACTCCACATTTTACTATGATTTACAATTCGCAAGAACGGCTTCTGCTCTTTCTTGTCCCCATTTAGGGTAATACGGAATATCAGATTTAAAGGTAGCGAAAAGTTCTAAAGCATGCTCCACATCCTTGCAATAGGGTGTGGTGTCCTTACCAAAATACCTGGCCGCCCCCATATCCCACTCCGCTTTTGAAAAAATCACCCTAGGGTTTTTGGGATCCAGTTGCGATGCCTCATTATAGATTTTGGCGTTCTTACCAGACAGCGTCATTCCGTAGGTCGCACCGTCAAAAGCGATCCAAGCTGTATTGATCATTGCTTCTTGCACCATAATTTCAGCATTATTAGGTGATATTCGCTTTGCGATATCAATAAACTCTTTGGCCTTTTCCAATTGTTTTGTCAATACCTTTTCGTCTTTTTCACCGAACGATGCCAAGGTGTTTACCTGCGCTACATAATAGTAAGGAATCCAATTATCATCTTCTGCCATGGCTATGCGTTCAAAGAGATTCGATGCCTCGGTAATCTTTTTTTCTGACCACAGGCCGAAGGCTTTTTCCATACCGGCACTGTATTGGTCTTGGGCATTGACCGCGATAAAGGCTACTAAAAACAAAACTGCTATTGGTTTTTTCATGATTGTCCATTTTTTAATTATACAGGACAAAAATGGAGCGGATTGTATCTTTCATGAAATTAGGATTACCGAACTGTAGCTATTTAGCGATGAGTTGTAATAGCACTATGGCAATAATAACGTATCAAGGCTAGTTCTTTTTGATGCGATAGGTAATGCGCCGGTTGGTAATTATGGTCCCAACCCTTACCGTAAGCAATGCCCCATCGGAGGCCAAAGGTGTACAGCTGGTACCTGACCGCGATACAAGAACCCGATACAGAAATCCGTTCTTTGCCGTGTCAACGGCAGCAGCGGCTATGCTAAGTGCGTTCGTTTGTGTGCCCGAGTACGCGGTTCCATCACTTATATCTGAGTAATTACTTCCACCATCAGTACTCACTTGCCATTGAAAAATATCACCGTTTGTAGTGTTGACCGAAAAATTGACTGCATTATTTGGAAGGGCCGTAACATTGACAGGTTGTGTGGTAATGGTAATTCCACTTACGGTAATGGTCTGGGTCACATCTACGGTATTGCCGGTACTATCTGAAACACGATATGTCCTTGTAATAACTTCTGGGTTGCTACCACCATCACTAACATCGTTAACAAAAGTAACTGTCGGTGCAGTATCACAGTTGTCAGCTTCATCCGTTACCACATTGGTATCGGCCGCCGGCACATCGGTCGGGCAGAAAACAGTTATTGCCGCAGGATTTGATGCCGTCGGCGGTGTGACATCTTGTACAGTAATCGTTTTGGTAAAGGGTATGCTTGTGTTACCAGAACCATCTGTGGCTTCATATGTAATGACCCGCACAAAATCGTTGGTTGAATTGAAAACGGTCACCACATCACTGATTTGAGACACTGTTGGTGTACCGCAATCATCAGTAGCGACAGGTGGCACGAAAGGTTGCGAGCCACAAAAAATGGAAATACCATCTGAAGATGGGTCAAACCCAAAATTTACACCAGACCATTGAATATTTCCTCCTGGAATACCGCCAAATGCCGCAATGGCACTTGTACCCGTAAAAATCAAATCATAAGTGCCATCACCATTGTCGATTTCTGAGTATGTAAATGCGGACTGGTTCGTTAATTGTGATGCGTCTATTTGATAGTCTGCATTGGTTATACGAACTTCCCAATTGGGTATGGCGCTTCCAGTAGAATTCTGCAGTCCAAACCCCCAAGAGAACTGTTGTTCATTAAAAAATGTGGTATTTAGACTTGTACATGCGGCCAAACTTGGCACATCATCGGCACATTCGTAGTTCTCGTCCAAAGCCCCCGCGGTTGTTGTCCAGACCGGTGCCACATTATCCATGGTTATTGCTGTTGTAGCACTGATATTGAGTGGAGGGTCTCCGACCATTCCGCCATACTCAACAACATAACCCTGAGACGCATAGGCCCCACCACCACCACCGTTGGGCAAATCGTTCCATGATCCAATTACACCTGATCCCCGAATTACAGAGGGATCGGCGATATGGGCATAATCTTCACCGCCACAACAATTATTGGGTTCAGATCCATTCCAGTTGGCAAAGGTGATTTCAGTACCACCAACACCACCATTCCAAAAAAGCGTGCCAGCCTCCGGCCCTGTTACCCAACGCCATTCACCTTCAACAGCAACATCGTTGGCCCCGATCCAACCAAAACCACTAGCTTGGGCTCCAGAAAAATCGGCCTCTTCTTGTGAGGTCAAAGTCACCAGATAACCTTGCAATCCAAAATAGGTTCTGTTGGCCGCAGCAATTTCAGCGTCAGTCCATGAAATACCCGGAGCCGAAACAAATTCATAATAATGCTGGGTAGCGGGTAGAAAATTTGCGACCCCCACAGTAATTGAAAACTGTCTGCTTCCAGTCGGGTTGGGCGAACTGCTCGTAAACTCGGTGGCCAATATGGCCGCTTCAAACTCTGTGTACAGGGCAGGGCCTTGTAAGGTCAACTCACCTTGTACGGCATCCCAAGAACTGGTAATATTAGGGTGTGTTCCGGTAAGCGTCAACAAGTCTTCTCCGTTCACATAGCCGTTGGATATTTGAATATAAACAGCGTTCGTGGTGGTATCATCTGGGTCCGTAATAGTGATTGTTTCTGCCACAGCCAAAGAGGTACCGGCACAATAGATCTGGTTTCCCGCGGCCGTTACCGTAGGTGGTTGATTTGGCAGTTGCGCCGTAATTACAACGTTGTCGACAAAAATACGCTCAAAACCACCGTCCCAATCACCACTGTTTGAACGTATCCTGATGGCTGATGCGGCACTAATTTGGTTGGTGTTCATCGTATACGAGACACTACCGGTACCGTTTAAGATGGCCACGGTAACAAAAGAACTGCCATCAAACAATTGTACTGCCAATTCTTCGTTGCCTCCTGTCCGGTTATAGTCCAATGTGAGCACAGCACTTTCAAAAGTAGAAAGGTCAAGGTTTCGTGTGATAAACCTGTTATCCCTCATGTTCTGAAAACGCAATTGATTACTGTTGATTCTAATGCGCCCATTGGTCTGTGGTGGGGTACCACCGTCATTGGTCTCGGTCCACGCGCCAGAGAAAGAACCCGTACCCGTGTTATTTGAATAACTAATGGTATTGAAATTATCAGCGAAAGTGGTCTGACCCAGGGCACTACTACCCCACATCAAAAAGATGGAATAAATCCAAAAAAATGACTTCCGAGCTTTCATTTGAACAGTATAGTACTATAAAAATACACATCATCATGTTAAAGTGTCATTTATTTGTTGTGAAACGACATAAAAGACTCGTAAGATGCCCATTGGTCGATGTTTGGTCGTCTTTAAAGGTTGTCCAATTGATTACTCTTTTTATCTGTGCTCAAGGTCCAAAAGAAACCTACAAAGAAGAAGCTATCCGCCGCCGGCCTTATTGCTTGTCTGTCAAACACACCATTTACATTTGGTGTATTGGCATATTGGTAGTTATTAATGTTGTTGAAGCCCAGTACATTGTTCACGGAGAAATATAAAATCTTCTGTTGATCGATCAAATAGGCCCAGTTGAAACTGATGTTATTAAAAGCTTTGGTTTTTTCTGCTAAAAATGCCTCGGTATTGGGGTTGTCATAAGGTCTGCCCGAACCAAAATTGTAAGACAGCCCAACTTGTGACTTTAACTTGTCAACCCAATACTTGGTGACCAACGAAAAGCTATGTTCTGGCGCAAAATTAGGAGTGGCTCGCTCTCTAAAATTTCTAAAATCACGCTCTGTATTCAGGTATGAGTACGATATCCAATAATCAAGGTTATTGATGCTCTTGTTATCACGCCAAAAAATATCCAGCCCGGCGGCATAGCCGTTTCCTAGATTATTGAACTGTGAATCAAATTGTGGTAGTTCTGTGTCAAACTTCACAAGATTGTCATAGTCTTTGTAATAAGCCTCTGCCCTAAACGTTTTACCGTTCTTCAAATACTGGTAATTAAAAATATAATGTGAGGTTTTTTCCGATTCTAGGCTTTGATCGTACCTAAGCACCTCGTTCAGCGGGTTTTGGTAAAAATCACCATACGCCAATGAAAATTGTCCGTTTTCACTGCTCTTGTAGGCTAGTGAAAGTCGGGGAGAGATTGTAAACTCGTCAATAACACTGGTATTTTCAATACGTGCCCCCAACTTCATGGCAAAATTATTGCTGAAAAAGACATCACTTTCTACAAAACCAGCAAAGAGTTGGTCATTAAAGTCACTATCGAATTCAAATCCATCTTGTGCGATAAAGGACTCTTTAAAATCGACATTAAAAAGCTCGGTGCCAAAACTGAGGTTAAACCTATTTGAAAAGGTTTTTTTCACCTTAAACTTCACATGCGATGCTGTCTCTTTTACGTCTACCAAGTTGTCCAAGAGGGTAATATCATTAGTATCCCATGAAATACTGGCACCCATATTCAAAGACCAATCGTTTTCTAAAAAGTGCTTGTATGATGAATTGAAGTATAAATTGTTGTTCTTTAATCGAAAACGGACGAACTCTTCAAAATTAATATCCTCTTGCTCAATATCAAGATTGGCATGGTTAAAGCCAGTATAGAACTTAAAAATACCCCTATCCCCTTTATTGCGATAGACCGCTTCGCCTGAAATAGATTCGTATGGACTGTTCCACCGAATGCCCTGAGTTGAAGGAATCAATGCTTCATAAGGGGATAAATTAATGTATTGTGTATTAAAACTTAAGGATTGGTTGCCCCAAATTTCGGTATGGCCCAGACCGCCTCCGACCGACATGACCTGAATATCGGTCTTCTCTTGGTCAGGCACATCAGTGGTACTCAAAAGAAGTACACTAGAAAGGGCTTGACCATATTCCGCTGAATAGCCGCCCGTACTGAAGGTAATTCCTTTAAACAAAAATGGAGAGAACCTACCGCGGGTCGGTATATTATTGGCCGTGGCATTGAACGGTTGAAATACGCGCAATCCGTCAATAAAGACCTGGGTTTCACCAGCAGCACCACCGCGAACGAACAAGCGTCCATCTTCATTAATGGTAGAAGTGCCCGGTAACGTTTGTAGGGCAGCAACAAAATCACCAGCAGCACCGGCCGTGGTCACAATATCCAACGGCTTAAGCACCGAAACTTTAGAGTTATCACCTGCTTCAAAGGTTCCCGCTGTTAAGGTAACACCTGTTAGAGAGTTGACCGCTTCAACCATTTTAATCGAAATATCCTTGAAATAACTGACATCGCCCATTTCATAATGGGGTTCATAGGTAAGCATTGAAATAACCAGTGTTTGTGTGCCTTCTTCAGTAGTTTCAAATGAAAATTTACCACTTTCATCAGTTGAGGCACCATCATAAGTTCCTTCTAAATAGACATTTGCCCCTACAATGGGGTTTGAAGATTTATCTGTGACGGTTCCATTAATAGTTACTTGTGCTTTTGACGAAAGCGCCATTAATAAAAGTAAGATGATTGGTACGTAGTTTTTCATGATCACTTGTTTTAGATTGATGGACCAAAAATCAAAAGAGAACAGCATGTAGCGTAATGTTTAGGACCGAATTGTAATTTTATTGGGATGGATTGTAGAATGGCCATCGGTTCTCACGGAAAGCTTTGGTTTCTATGCTTTGTATCACTGCCAATTAGTTTTAACTTCATGGCCGCAATAAAACAACGATGATAAAAAAACAACTGTTCCTTTATGGAAGCGGTAGAAATCGATTGCCCTTTCTTAATTATTTAGCCTCGATTACGGGCAAAGCAAGGCCCAATATTTGTTTTGTACCAACCGCAAGTGGTGATGACAAAGATTACATTATTTCGTTTTATGAAGTATGTAAACAGCTTGATGTACAACCATGTGTGCTGCCCGTGTGGATAAACTCCTATGATCAAAAAGAGACGTTTGCCGAACGAATTGATCAAATGGATGCCATTGTGGTAGGTGGCGGCAACACCTTGAATATGTTAGCTATCTGGAAAGCCCAAGGTATTGACGTACTATTGAGAAAGGCCTACGACAAAGGTGTGGTAATGGCAGGTGGTAGTGCCGGATCCCTTTGTTGGTCCAATGGTGGCACCACAGATTCGAGACCTGCTGAACTGAGTATTGTAGAAGGTCTAAAATTTATTGATAAAAGCCATTGTCCACATTACAATTCAGAACCTACACGAAGACCATTGTACCACAACAACATTTTATCAAAGAAACTTTCTGACGGCTACGCTTGTGATGACCAGTCTGGCATACACTTTATCAATGGTACCGTTCATAAAGCTGTATCATTGGACCAAGAAAACCATTCATACTATGTTTATCAGAGAAATGGCGAAATCACTGAAGAACGGTTAAAAAGCGAAATCATCAATTGAAACAGTAGCCAATGTACACACCACAGTCGTATAAAAATGAAGACCTCAAAGAGGTTAAACAATTCTTGAAAGAAAATAGTTTTGGTATGTTGATCAGTCAAGTCAACGGAAAACCCTGGGCCACCCACATTCCTTTAGAATTGGATGTGGACGAAGCGGGCAATGATGTTCTGATAAGTCATATGGCCAAGGCCAATCAGCAATGGAAGACCTTTAAGCCCAATGAAGAAGTACTTTGTATTTTCAATGGGCCACATGCATATATCTCATCATCGTGGTACAAAGAAGAAGAGGTGCCCACATGGAATTATATTGCGGTACATGTTTATGGTAAAATTCAGATTCTTGATGAAAAGGCTGTCTTGCAATCCATGCACAAGTTGGTGCAAAAGTATGAACAGCACTCTAAAAACCCCATATCTTTAGATAATATGTCTGAAAAGACCTTAAGACAGGTGAAAGGTGTGGTGGGTTTTAAAATTGAGATAACCGATATTCAGGCCACTTATAAGCTTTCACAGGGTAGACCTGAAGACCACTCGGCCATCGTCAATGCCCTTGAAAAACGTAAAAGCAATGGTGATCATGCCGTTGCCAAACATATTAAAAAAATGAATACTTTTAAGTAAACAGCCATACCATGTTACAAAATAGATTTTGGCAGGCTTTCTTTGCCATTGCCCCCATAGTATTATTGTTCGTTTTCTTTATTGGTTATTTCGTTTTCGTGTTTTCACTGATAACCGAAATCCAAGAGATTGAAGCCCATGGCAGCGTCTCTCCATCTTTCATTTTTGGTAGGTTCCTTTGGCTTTTTGCAGGTGTTCTTTTAATGGTTTTGATATCATTGGGAAGCCTGATTTTTTTTATTGTTCACGCGGTTCAAAATCCAAACTTGAAAGAAAACAATCTATTACTGGTGTGGATATTGCTTTTCGTATTTATTGGCGGCCTAGGCCAATTGCTATATTGGATCATCGAGATCATAGGTAAACGAAAAACAAACACATAAACCTTATTGTCTTGCTTGAGATCGTTCCTTTTTCAAAACGCTATGCCAAAGCATTTAAAGCGTTAAACCAATGGTGGATAGAACAATATTTTACCATGGAACCACAAGATTTTAAAGTCTTGGAACACCCCGAAAGTTATATCGTGGCCAATGGAGGCCATATACTAGTTGCCTTATGGAACGATAAACCTGTTGGGGTCTGTGCATTGCTGCAAAGCGATTTAAAAGATTATGATTTTGAATTGGCGAAAATGGGAGTGTCACCCAATGCCCAGGGGAAAGGTATTGGTTTAGAGTTAGGCAGATCCGTTATCGAAAAGGCAAGATTATTGGGTGCGAAAAAAATATATTTAGAAAGCAGCACCCTTCTGTTGCCCGCACTGCAACTATATAGAAAACTCGGATTCAAAGAAATTGAAGGACTGCCCTCTCCCTATTCGCGGAGTGATATTCAAATGGAGCTGAAGTTATAGCCTATTCAGGGCAAGCCATACACTGGTTTAAGGGGTAAAACAATGGTATACTACAATTCAGTCATAAAAAATTACAGTTCAGCCTTTGTGATTTCTAAAATTTTGTTGCTTGTGCCAATTTTGAGCCATCAATAACAATCAAAAAAAGCAATAAAATGAAAAAAGCAGCACTCATCTTCGGAATATTCTTAATGGCCTTAACGGCCCAAGCCCAAGAAGAAACGGTAACCGTTAAGGTTACCATTGAAAATGTATTGAATGACAACGGCACCATTATTGCCGCATTGCATACCAGTGAAACCTTTATGAAAGGCAATGGTATTGTAGACTTAGAAGAAAAGGCAAAAGCAGGTACCGTTACCTTGACTTTTGAAGATGTTAAACCGGGTACCTATGCCATTATGGTACTACATGATGAAAATGACAACCAACGTATGGATTTTGAAGCCAACGGAATGCCCAAAGAGAACTATGGTATGAGTACCAATGAAATGATTATGGGCCCACCGACATTCAGCGATGCGCAATTCGATGTAACCAATGAAAATTTAGAATTCTCGATTCGCTTTTAAACATATGCCATCATCAATCAAATCAAGGGAAGCCCGTTGTTCTTGCAACGGGTTTTGTTTTTTATAAGACTTATCGATAACTATGAGTAAATCACATAGGAAATGTCGATACCTTTCTCTACTTTTATAATAAAATCTGTAGATGACCATAACACAACTTCAATACGTTTTAGCCGTCGCTGAATATCAAAATTTCACCCTAGCAGCGGAAAAAAGTTTTGTGACCCAGCCCACTTTGAGCATGCAGGTGCAAAAGCTGGAAGATGAACTCGATATTCTCATTTTTGACCGGAGTAAAAAACCCATTTCAATAACAGAAGTAGGCAAAAAGATTGTTGCACAAGCAAAGAATATTGTTGCCGAGGCAGGGCGCATCAAAGACATTGTAGATCAAGATAAAGGCTTTATTGGTGGTGATTTTACCTTAGGCATTATCCCCACTGTTATGCCAACTCTGTTACCAATGTTCTTGCCCACATTTATCAAAAAATATCCTAAGGTCAACCTGATCATTAAAGAGCAGGCGACCAATACGCTGATAAAAAATTTACAGGACGGACACCTTGATGCCGCAATTGCCGCGACACCATTAGAGGTTGAGTTTATCAAAGAACGTCCGCTTTATTATGAGCCCTTTGTGGGTTACGTGCCCCAAAACCATCGCCTTGCCCCAAAAAAAGAACTTGTAACCACTGATCTGGACATTTCAGATGTGCTGCTTTTACAAGATGGGCATTGTTTTCGTGACGGTGTTGTCAATCTGTGTAAATCTCCAAAGAATTCTGAAGACGAACATTTTAAGATTGAAAGTGGAAGCTTTGAAACCCTGGTCAACCTTTCAAACGAAGGTATGGGTATGACCTTGTTGCCCTATTTGAATACGCTTGATCTAGATCAAGTTAAAAGTAAAAACCTCAAGCATTTTGAAAAACCACCACCGGCCCGTGAAATCAGTTTAATTTATCACAAGAGCGAACTCAAGATTCAAATATCAGAAGCTATTAAAGACGTGATTTCAGCTGTAGTCAGAGGTGCCATAGCCTTTCAAGATGTACAAATTATCAGCCCCTTGGGCAAATGATTCCATTTAGTTTTACATAATGATATAGACGGGCTTCGATACATATTACGAGGCCAAAGAATAGTATCTTTCACTTTTTTTAATGGTATTGCCCTAACTTTCTCTTCAGTTTCATTCCACTTTGGACACTTTCCCAATAAGAGATGCAGTATTTTGCGAATCGATACGAAAAGAAAAAAACCGCCCGTAGGCGGCTATTGTCAATTTTTTAAATACACCAAACTTGGTTGTAACTCTGGTTTGTCATAGATAAACCGTTCTAACCAGATTTTCAGCTCCTCGATTTCTTCTGGCAATAACCTTGAAATCGCCTTTTTAACTTCTTTAGCGAAAAGCCTCGCGTCAAAGCTTACTTTTTGCAATACAGTTTTCGTGTACTCCAACATAGCTCTAGCCATATGTTAAATAAAGTTTATTTAGGTTAAACAGGTTGCACCTAAAGTTAGCCATAAATGATATATCTTCAACCTTCATTGTAGTTAAAATTAGACTAATTCCATGTTAAACCCAACAAAAAAAGAAATTCAAAATACTTTAAATCAGTTGTTTAACTATAATTTTTGGTTTCTTCCATTTAGTTTTATACTACTTTCAAGTTGCGCCACTTCAAAGACAAATCGTTTAACAAAAGACATTACAGAAGTTGTAAACAGCTCTTTTTATGACAATCAATTCACCGGATTGCTCTTAGTGGATCCACAAAAAAAGGACACGCTTATTACCCTGAACAGTACCAAATATTTCACACCTGCCAGTAACGTAAAAATCATTACGTTGTACAGCGCACTTCAGGTATTGCCCCAAAATATACCAACGTTAAAATTTCTGTATCAAAACGATACCCTGTATGCTGAACCGACTGGAGATCCAACTTGGTTACACCCCTATTTTAAAGATAGTACTGCATTAAAATTCCTAAAAGGATATGGAAAGATTGCTTTGAATTTTCATAGTTTTCATGAAGACGGTTTTGGTCCAGGGTGGGCTTGGGAAGATTATCAATACTATTTTTCACCAGAGCGCAGCGCTCTTCCGCTCTATGGAAATGTGATGACCGTTTTCAAACCAAATGCCCATGACATATCTCCCAAGTATTTTAAAGATAGCCTCATTTTCAAGGATAAAAAACCGTTAAGGGATTTACGTTTAAACTCATTTCGAATTCCCCCTACACTTACTGACACTTTGGAAATACCATTCTTGACCAGTTCTCGATTGACCAAAGCGCTACTGCAAGAAAAATTGAATGCTGACATCACCATAAATGTAGGACACCCCAATGGGGCAAAGGAAGTCTTATATGGAATCGATACGGATTCCGTATACCGACGGATGCTTTATAAAAGTGACAACTTTTTAGCGGAGCAACTGATGTTGACCACTTCGTCCATAATTTCCGATACCTTGAAATTTTCAATTGCCAGGGACCATATATTTGAAAATCACTTGTCTGACCTGCGACAGCCCCCGAGGTGGGTCGATGGCTCTGGCCTATCACGTTACAACCTCTTCACCCCTGAATCTATGGTCCATGTGCTTTCTAAACTGTGGCATACAGTTCCGCGTCAGCGATTGTTTCATCTGTTCCCAACTTGGAACGCCGAAGGTACGATACCCAAAGAAAAAGAAGCAACTACCAACAGTTTCGTACATGCAAAATCAGGTGGTATGGGCAATGTCTACAACCTCAGTGGCTATTTAGAGACGAAATCTGGCAAACACCTTATTTTCAGCTTTATGAATAATCATTTTAGACAACCATCAAGTACCGTGAGACAGCATATGTACCATATCTTAAAAATGGTGCATGACACTTACTGAGTATTATCAATCATCACCTTGGAAAATCGTTTTTGTAACAGAGCCAATTTAGGTGAGATATAGCGTTCGCAAAACGGTTTCTGCGGATTTGAGTAATAGTAGTTATGAAATTGTTCTTCCGAGTATTTATACTGTCCAAAGTAAAAAACCCGGGTAATCAGTGGTTCGGTGAAGTCTTTTTGCAAATCTTGCAGTATCGCCAACGCTATATTGAATGTCTTTGTATCGTATACGTAGACCGCAGAACGATATTTTTCCCGCATACTATGATTTTTAGTGCTGTTATGGGTAAGCAGATGGATTTCAATCAATGTTCTTAAATCAATTTGATCTGTATCATAACCAACAACAACAGCTTCAGAAAAATCATCGCCCTGACCCTCGGGCGCTATAAAACCTTGTGTTACTTCAGACACGCCAACAAGCGATTGAAAAACGGCTTCAGTACACCAATGGCATCCACCACCAAAACCAATTTGTTTCATACTCAGTTGGTCGTAAAAACCTTAATCAAATAACCCATTAATTTCTGCCCATTGCAATAGCATGATTGTCTTGGCATCTTTTATCTGGCCCTTGGCCATCATCACTTTCGCTTCTTCAAAAGACAACTCCAAGACCTCAATATTTTCCGTTTCGTCTTCAGCGCCACCACCTTCACCAACCTTCATTTCGGCTTGGTACTCCCCAACAAAAAAGTGCAATATTTCGGTTACGGAGCCAGGTGACATATATGATTCAAAAACTTTAGTTACTGTTTCAATCTGGTATCCAGTTTCTTCTTCAACCTCCATGCGAATGGTTTCCTCGGCATTGCCCTTCTCTAAAATTCCTGCGCAAGCCTCGACCATCATTCCATCTTCATTGCCATTCACATAGGTCGGCATACGAAACTGTCGTGTCAGCACGACTTTTTTCTGTTCACTGTTGTACAGCAGTATAACGGCGCCGTTGCCCCTGTCGTACGCTTCACGATGTTGGGTTTCCCAAGTGCCATCATCCTTGCGATACTCAAAACTGTATTTATGTAAAGTATACCAGTTGTCTGACAACAACTTTTTTTGAACCTTACGTACGTTATTGTTTGGCATTGGGTATTTCGTTTAGGTTAAAATAGATTTTCAATCCTAATTTTTTAGCAATTTTAACGTCTTGATCGGCTCCTTTTGACGCCCCTTCAATTCTTAACACCGCATCACACTTCTGAAGTAATCGATGTGCGGCCGGATATTGAATTTCATGAAAAATGACATCTCCTATACTTTTAGAACCCGCCAATTTTATAAGCGGATTGGCCACCCATTCACCAATAATAGGAATATGGCCTTTTTCAAAAATGGGCAATGCATAGGCCTCAAGAGCATCCATGTTCTTCTGAACCAACTTGAGGTCGTTATTGGTACCACTAAGATATGGCCCGGCCACTAAAATCATTTGCATAAAAAAGTTTTTGTAAAGAACGTAAATTGACGAAAACGAACGATTAAGATAGTTTAAGAAACCCTTACTTTCGCTTTACACTGCTTAAAAATTCTGGTGTAACGCCCAAATAAGAGGCAATTTGTTTTTGAGTAACCTTTTTAGCTATTTGGGGGTACTTTGACAAAAACTGCAAATATCTTTCCTCTGTGCTCAACGATATATTGTCTAAAACCCTTAGTTGTTCACGTACATATGCTTTTTGAAATAGAATTCTAAAAAGTCGTTCCATTTTTGGCATAGTCAAAAGCAAATGCTCTAAAACGTCAAAACTTATTGATCGTAGTAGGCAATGCTCTAAAGTCTCTATAGACAATAGCGCCTTCGTTTGATTGGTGAAAGCATACATATCTGTAATCCACCAATCTTTAATGGCAAACATAATGGTAGACTCTTTTCCGTATTGATTGCCATTGAATGCCCTTAAACTACCTTTTTCAACATAAAAAAGCTTTCGACATAGACGGCCCTGTTCTAAAATGGTATGCTGCTTGGCGAAGCTTTCAATGGCAAACAACGTATCTAAATGCGCCTTTTCCTCCTCGTTAAGGCTGACATGCTTTTGTATATTTAAAAGAATACCTTCTGGGTTCAATAGTTTGATTTTAGCAAGGTAGAAAGCTATTGGCCTTCAATTGCTTTGATCGTTTTACACGGTAACAGCCTTGTTCAAATAGCGGCGAAACGGAAGCATTTCTTTATACACTGCAGTCAGATAAGCCTCAAAATCATCTTGTAAGACTTTCTTAGTAGAAAAAGAAGTTGCGACCGCGAAAGTTTTGTTTCGCAATAAGTCAATATGCGGATGGTCGTTTGAAAAACCTTTTGGGGCATTGGTGAGTTTTTCGTCTTCGTAAAGACCGCCGAACATTGCCTTGAACGATTTTTTGTTCAGCATCTTTTTTAGTTCTTCCCCATCATAGTCAATAGCATCACGAATACTGCGTAGTCGTTTAGGGTCAGGACGCCAAAGTCCACCGGCAAACATCGACCGCTCAATACCTACTTCAACATAGAAATCACCGGTATTGGGCCGTTTGTCAAATCCCGCTCCGAAATGGTCTTTGTAAATCGGTTTGTTCGGATGAAACATTAAATTATTATTGATTCGATTGATACCCTTTTTGCCAGGAGTATCGTAGTACCCATCATCAATAGCTGCTAGTTTTTCGTTCATGATATCCAACCAAGCGATATAATCATCGCGCACCTCTTTGTACCACTTGCGATTGGCATCCATCCATTCTTTGTTGTTATTTTTTTGAAGCTCTTTTAGAAAAGTGATTAAGTTCTGGAAGTTCATGGTATAAAGTTCAAATTCAAGTGTCAAGCTCAAGTCTTCAAAATAAGTCTAAAATTTTCTTTCCTTAAAGCATCCAACAAATTATCATGTTTAAAAATACCATTGGCTAATTAAGGACTTGGACAAATTTGAACCTGATACTTGAATTTGTATTTGACTAGAACCCCCTATCACCACCAATAACGTCGCCCAAAGTACCAAGAATACTGCCTTCACCTTTGTCTTTGCCACCTCGTGGGATAGCTGCAAGAACACGACCTGCCAAACGACTGAACGGAAGTGATTGAATATATACCGTGCCAGGACCTCGAAGTGTCGCAAAAAACAAGCCTTCACCACCGAACACCGTGTTTTTGATACCCCCAACAAATTCAATGTTGTAATCCACAGTTTGTGAGAAACCAACAATACAGCCGGTATCAACTTTTAAGACCTCACCCGGGGCCAACTCCTTTTTTGCCATAGTACCGCCGGCATGTACAAAGGCCATTCCATCGCCCTCTAATTTTTGCATGATAAAACCTTCACCACCAAAAAGACCACGCCCCAATCGTTTTGAGAACTCGATCCCTACAGAAACGCCTTTGGCGGCGCACAAAAAAGCATCCTTTTGACAAATGAACTTTCCGCCTTTTTCAGACAGATCGATAGGTATTATTTTACCGGGATAGGGAGATGCAAAGCTTACCTGCTTTTTACCCTGGCCCACATTTAAGAAAGCGGTCATAAACAAACTCTCACCGGTCAGGATACGTTTTCCAGCCGAAAATATTTTACCTAAAACACCAGTATCTTGATTGGAGCCGTCACCAAAAATGGTATCCATTTTAATGTCAGTATCCATCATCATAAAGCTACCAGCTTCGGCTACTACAGCCTCTTGAGGGTCGAGTTCAATCTCAACATATTGCATTTCTTCCCCATAAATTTCATAATCGATTTCGTGTGCGTTCATAAATAGTGATTTTATTTGTTCCAGCGAATGCGGGAATCTGTTTCGTTTTTGTTGATACCTATTAGTTGATCGTTTTCTGGTTTTGTTACATATCAACTTTTCAACCGCACCGTCCACTCAAAATTAAAGGTACTCACCACTACCCCATCGGTATTGACGCCCACAGATTTCATCCAAAACTTTTGGCCTTCGCCAGTTTCAATGGTTTTTTGAATGGCATCGGCAATCAAGTGGCCGTCTTCGCAGGTGAAGGTAATTTTACCTGTGGCCTTTTTAGAGAAATTGGCATTATTGTTCTGCACCAACATAGATATTTTACGTCCGCTATGTCCAATTTGGTCTATGACCATCGCACCCGTACTTAATTCGGCAGCCATGCCCTGAACGGCCCAAAACATACTTTTAAAAGGATTTTGGTTTATCCATCGATGCGTTACGGTTGTTACCGCTTTGGTTTCATCTAAATGACGTAAACGAACGCCGCACCACCATGCCGAGGGTAGTTTAAAAAAAGTAAACGTGTTGAATTTACTGGGTTTTGTAGCCATGCCTGTGATTAAATTTCTCTAAAAATACCCAAAATATTCACGATGACAATATGTTAATTATATGTTAATTTATAGTACTTTGTTTTGCATAGTACCATCTTTTGGATATATATTTGCATGGTAAGCTAATAGGTAAACTAATATGTTTGCATAATCATCAATCAAAAATCATGACAGAATCATTGACCAAACACGAACGAAACTTAGCTGCGATCATACACGCATCGACGTTCTCAAAGTATTTTATACCCTTTGGTAATTTTCTACTTCCATTGGTATTATGGACGGCCAATAAAAAAGAATACGAATTTGTCGACTACAACGGTAAACAGGCCTTGAACTTTCAAATCAGTATGTTACTCTACTCCATTATTGCGGGTTTGATCAGCATACCATTTTTCATCGGTTTTTTGCCCGACCTGTTCGATGGTAACTTTTTTGGCGTTCACAGGTTAAATGATCTGAACAACCTAGACATTCATATAAGCAGTGACGACTTTCGGTTTGGTCGTTGGTTATGGCCCGCTGGTATCACTGGCGTGCTACAAGCCGGACTCGTCATTGTGAATGTTGTGTACACGATTTTGGCAACCATTAGAACCAATGAAGGCCAACACTTTAAATATCCGTTTACCATTAAATTCATCAAATAATGAAACTAATAAAAAACATACTGGCCTTTCTGTTCTTAGCAGCCTGCATTGCCGCCACCGCCCAAGAGAGCACTACGTCAGAGCTGTACAAAACCTTAAAGAAAAACGACAGTATTCTTTTTGATGCGGCCTTTAACAAATGTGGTATTGAAACCTTGAACTCATTATTTACAGAAGATTTTGAGTTCTACCATGACCGTGGAGGACTCACGGAAGGTAAGGCAGAATTTATCGGACGCATAGCCGCTGATTGTGCCAACAGAAACTTTGATTTGCCACAACCGGCCAAACGAATTCTGGTCGATGGCAGTCTTGAGGTCTATCCTATGTACAATAAAGGAAAGTTATATGCCGCAATACAACACGGCGTGCACCGCTTTGAATCGTTAAATGAACAAAATGAATACCAGAAAGGTGATATTGCCAAGTTTACGCATCTATGGATTTTAGAGGATGATACTTGGAAGATAAAGAGAGAAATTAGTTACGATCATCGATTACAACAGTAGTAAAGGAGTTTAATCATACGCCCCGAGCTTGTTGAAGGGCCAATCAAAAAACGAAAAATCAATCAATCAAAAAAATGTTTCCGTATCCCGCTTCTCATCAAAGCGGGTCGGCGGAGACAGATGTTCAGCAAAGCTGGGCATGAAAACGAACCGTTAATGAAACGCTGAATGTATGTTCGGCATAAATACGAATCCTAGATTATGAACATAGAAAACACAAAAGCACAAATGCGCAAAGGGGTTCTAGAGTACTGTATACTGTCCATCTTAAAAGATAAGGACAAGTATGCCTCTGAAATTCTAGGAGCTTTAAAAGATGCAAAGATGCTCGTGGTTGAGGGTACCATTTATCCGTTACTGACCCGATTAAAAAATGCAGGATTGCTCAACTATCGTTGGGAAGAATCCACTTCTGGTCCGCCACGTAAATATTACGCACTCACCGAAACCGGACAACTGTTCTTAAATGAACTGAACGGCACTTGGGATGAACTTAGAAATGCAGTCAATCTGGTAACCAACAACAAATAAGAAATCAAAAAATGAACAAGACAGTAAATATAAATTTAGCAAACTCACTATTTCACATAGATGATACTGCTTACGATAAGCTTAGGCGTTATCTCGAATCGGTCAAAAGATCTTTTGCCGGCACTGCGGGCAGTGATGAGATCATAGCCGATATTGAGGCCAGAATTGCCGAACTCTTTTTAGAGAAGATGGAGAACGAACGTCAGGTCATCACCCAAAAAGAAGTAGATGATGTCATCAACATTATGGGGCAACCCGAAGATTATATGATTGATGAAGACATCTTTGAAGACCAGCCAAAATCTTCTTCAAATACAGGTGGTACAACTACAAGGGTAAAAAAATTGTATCGCGACATCGACCAAAAATATATTGGTGGGGTGTGTTCGGGCCTTGAACATTATTTGGGTTTTGATGCCCTATGGATCCGTTTGATATTTCTTCTGTTAGGTGTATTTACAGGTTTCGGAATCATTGCCTATATCTTACTGTGGATATTGGTGCCCGAAGCAGCCAGCACCTCACAGAAATTGGACATGACGGGAAAGGCAGTCAACATCAGCAATATAGAACGCAAAGTTAAAGAGGGGTTTGATGATGTTGCAGACAAAGTAAAAAACGTTGACTACGAAAAAGTAGGAAGCAAGGTCAAGAGCGGCTCCAAGACCTTTTTTGATACCGTGGGTGATATTATCATGTTCTTGTTCAAAGTATTTGGCAAGTTCATTGGTATTTTGTTGATCATCATCGGCGCAGCAACACTTATTGGCCTGTTTATAGGGCTGTTCACTGTGGGCATCATCGACCTGGTACATTTTCCTGGTGTTGATTTTTATGATATCATCAATACTACCGGAGCACCGGTATGGGCAGTGTCTTTACTATGCTTTTTTGCCATAGGTATTCCGTTTTTCTTCCTGTTATACTTAGGATTGAAAATATTGGTTACAAACCTTAAGTCCATCGGAAACATTGCCAAGTTCTCATTACTCGGGCTTTGGTTAATTTCAGTAGGTATTCTTATCGCCTTAGGTGTGCGACAGGCAGCGGCCCATGCCTTTACCGGAACGACCACGATCAACGAAGAGTATTATGCGGCGGACGACATCGATACCTTAAAGGTACGTATGCAGTCGACCGAAAATATTGATTACGACAACCGGTTTACGTTTGACAACCTGCAAATGGCTTATGACGATGACGGCAATGCGGTGCTTTACACCAAAGACATCCGATTTGATGTGAAGAAATCGGTAGACTCTGTCGTACGATTGAAAATACGCAAAGATGCAACCGGCAGCTCGTTTGAAGAAGCACGCGAACGCTCAGCTGGCATCGATTATGGCTATGCCTTGGTTGGCAAAGAGTTGGTACTCAATGATTATTTGATTACCAGCACCGAGAATAAAATGCGTGATCAAGAAGTACGGTCCACACTTTATATTCCTGAGGGCATGTACATCAATTTTGATGATACGGTAAACGGAAATATTGGCCGAAGCACAAAAAACGACCGCGATTATTACCGAAGTGATATTGTCGACTATCTATGGCTCATGGGCAGCGACGGAGAACTGAAATGTCAAAACTGTCCTATGGACTCGTTCGATGACGATGACGGCAACGGTAAAATCATTATCAACGAAGATGGTATCGATATCAATATCAATGATCGAAATGAGAAAGGCAAAATTATCATCAATGAAGATGGTATTGATATCGATGTTGAAGACAATGGGGAATCATTTAAGATGAAGCTCGATGAAAATGGAGTGGAAATAAAAGCTGAAGATGATTACTAAATCACGATCCAGTGTAACTTTTCGACAGTTCAGCACGTCTAATTATAAGGTAACATAAACAATAACGATTTTTACATCAATCAATTTATATATAACAACTACCCAGCAAAGCTGGACATAAAAAAACAACAATCATGACAACACTAGCACGCATAGCAATTGCATTTTTAATGGCACTGGTTATATCATCATGCGCCTTTGATATCAACTGGGGCGAAGGTAAACGAGGTAACGGACAAGTAGTTGAGGAAAGTAGAAGTGTAAAAGAAGATTTTACCGAAATCTACGCCTCAGAGGGAATTGATGTCTTTGTCACTCAAGGCCGTGAGTTTGACATCAATGTTGAAGCCGATGAAAACATTATCGAACTTATCGGTACAGATATCAAAGATGGCAAGCTTCGGGTACACGCTATTGAAAACATTGGTCGGGCCACAAAAAATGTTTATGTGACCTTACCAAAAGTCGATGCGCTGAAAAGTTCAAGCGGGGCGGATCTTATTGCCCAAAATGTAATCAAAGCAGATAAAATTGAGCTCGATGCCAGTAGTGGCTCTGATATAGAAGTGGAACTTACCGCAAATGAAGTCGTTGCCGATGCAAGCAGTGGTGCAGATATCAAAGTATCGGGCAAGACAGAATCATTATATGCCGATGCCAGCAGTGGTTCTGACATTAGAGCTAGAGGTTTAGAGACCAAACGTTGTAATGCCGATGCGAGCAGTGGTGCCGATATCTCGGTCAATGTTTCTGAATCATTGACAGCCGATGCCAGTAGTGGCGCCGATATTTCATACACCGGTGATGCTGAAGTCACCAAAAAGAAATCGGTATCAGGTAGTGTGCATAAATACTAGGTACAACTTCAATAACCAGATAACCAAGCAAAAGCCTCGAATTTAATTCGAGGCTTCTTTTTATTAAAAACCTACAAATAAGATTGATTTGTTTTTAAATCAACAATTCAACGGTTTAATTTTTAAGTATTTAACATTTTTTGTACCTTAAAAGGAACAATTATTCACTACACTTAAATATTGGGCCATGAAAAAACTACTTACGCTGGTTTTTGTACTGGGCGTCATACTTACAGCAGCAGTATTGACCTCATCAAAACCTGAAAACTATCACTCCATTGAAGGCACTTGGGAACTAGTAAGCTTTCATAATTATGACGATGGTATTAATATTTCAAGCACGACACCCAAAGCCACTGGGTATCGGCAAGTAAAGATGTACTATAACGGTAAGGTCATGTGGTCAAGATATGTGCCCAATGAGCCCAATGGCAGGTTTGGTTACGGCTCATATTACATTACTGAAGATGAACTACACGAGACTATCATTTTCGGGGATTCTGAAATGATGAAGGCACTGGATACACTTACGGAATTCATTTTTGAGCTTGATTTGCAAAACGATACCTATAGTCAGATAAGCTTAGATGAAGAGGGCAATCGAACATTCTCAGAAAACTATAAGCGTATTGATTGATTGATTGCCAAAAAGGGACCAATAAAAAAGTGCTGCAAGAAAATCTTGCAGCACTTTTTTACTTTAAAACCCCATTAGTGTTATGCTGTTACTTCTTCTTTAGATTCTACGGCAGCTAGATAACGCTCGGCATCCAATGCAGCCATACACCCAGTACCGGCAGCGGTTACCGCCTGTCTGTACTCTTTATCTTGTACATCACCGCTGGCAAAGACCCCAGGTTTGTTTGTCTTGGTAGACTTACCCTCTGTAATGATATACCCCGTATCATCCATATCCAGTTGTCCCTTGAAAATATCTGTATTCGGCTTATGGCCTATCGCTATGAAAAGTCCTGTAATTGCGATATCTTCTTTTTCACTAGTCTGGTTATTCACCATTCTAAGTCCTTCTACGACTTGGTCACCCAAGACCTCGTCAACCTCAGTATTGTACCTCACCTCAATATTATCTAAACTATTGACACGATGTTGCATGGCCTTAGAGGCCCGCATATGATCTTTACGTACCAACATAGTTACCTTATTGCAAATGTTCGCCAAATATGAAGCTTCTTCGGCAGCGGTGTCCCCTGCCCCAACAATGGCCACATCCTGTCCTTTGTAAAAGAATCCATCACAAACGGCACAGGCCGAAACCCCGCCGCCCCGCAAGCGTTGCTCACTAGGGATGTTCAAATATTTTGCGGTTGCGCCTGTTGAGATAATTACACTTTCAGCCTCAATTACTTTATCGTTGTCAACAGTCACCCTATGGATACCACCAACCTCGTCACTAAAATCAACAGCGGTCACCATGCCAATGCGTACTTCGGTACCAAAGCGTTCGGCCTGCTGTTGCAACTGGACCATCATTGTCGGTCCATCTATACCTTCGGGGTATCCCGGAAAGTTATCGACCTCTGTTGTGGTGGTCAACTGCCCGCCTGGCTCCATCCCTGTGTACATCACTGGTTTCAAGTCTGCCCGTGAAGCGTAAATGGCCGCTGTATATCCTGCTGGACCAGAGCCTATAATCAATGTTTTTAATCGTTCAACTTGTTCTGACATAATAAAAATATCCTCTAATTGTGTATTTACAAAAGTAGGTTTTTTGACCAAAAACTTACAAAATCCCATAAGAGCTTATGAACAAAAGATAGTTGATACCATAAGGGCCCAATTTTGAAGCACAAAACTGCGAAATACACTTTGAATACTACACACCATGATTGGACTTCTCATGCAATGTAAAGAGCTCTAGTTCATGTTCTTTTCCCTTTAATTTTGATTTCCCTAAGGGTTTAGCTTCAAAATACGGCTCTAGCTGCAACTCTTCCATTAAATCTCCAGAAATCAAAACATCGGTATTGTAACTATTGCAAAGGTTTTGAATACGTGCCGTAGTATTCAATACGTCGCCCGTAAAAAAAATTTCCTTTTTTAATGCACCAATCTCGCCCGTGGTTACCTCACCGCAGTGTAATGCCGCTTTAAAATTTGGGGTAATTCCGAATTTTTTCTGATAGGTTTTCGCTTTTTTTTCCAAATCTGCTTTCATATCATAAAAGCATCGAATGCAATGGTTGTGCTTTAACCCTTTGCCAAGTTTCCATGTGATGACAATTTCATCGCCCACATATTGATATACTTCACCTGAATTTTTAATAATTGCTTTTGAAAAGTCAAAGTAATACGAACGCAATAACTCAAAATAGGTTTTACTGCCCAACGTTTCGGCAATGGTGGTAGAATCTTTCATATCAACAAACATAAATATGCGATCTTCAACAACCGGCCTATGGTACTTGCCCGTAAAAAAATTAGGCAAAACATGCTGCCCTAGATTATCACTTATTTCGGCATATAACAATGAGACCAATAACGAAAATGCTAGCTGCACCGAGGTGCTGATATGTGTGACACTAAAGAAGAAAACCAGGTATTGTTGCCAAACGGCTTTGTTGAATACCGATACATTCATTTCAATACTGGCGGCAAGGCAATAAAAGACAAGTATCAACACGAACATAAGTACCATATACACAAAGAACTTACCCAGTATTTTTTGAAGGAAGCTGCGCCTAATAAAAATTCTGTTTAGAAAAAAGGTCTCTAGAAATCCGACTAAAGTACCGACCAAAAACACACTGAAACTGGCAAATACCACAATCTGTGGTGTAATTCGTATAGCAGAATGGGGTGTGTTTGATTGGTCACCCAACACGGCATACTCAGAATATAAAAATGCCCAGCTGATTACAAGCCATATGATGCCAAACGGAATGATTCGCCTAATGTTCCTCTTTGAGTAAGGTGATAGTTTAATACCCATTGCTTCTATTACGGTCAAAAGGTAGCTAAAAAAGTAAAAGGTTTTATGTACGTAAAAGAGGCTTTATATACAACCTTCACAAATTGGAAACATCTAAAGACAAAGTAGCACAGTAGCAATATACTGTATTGATATTTATCATTGTTATCATGTGTTAGCTTGATTAGCTTTGATAAAGCACGTCTCTAATGGCACTCTTGGTTCATCTTATCGGCAATACCGTCCCAGGGCTGCCCAAACTGTTAGTTTACATGATACACTCTGATTTTTTTGCACTATTAGCAGACTATTTTCTAGCCTTTGTTCTTGTATTCGTTGTTTTTCTATTGGCTAGTGCAGTATTCTATGCTTACTACCATTTCAATGCCTCAATTGACAAAGACAAAGAATTATTGTTCAACATGAGTGGCAATACTGAAAAACCCGTCGTTCGAGATGATTTACAGCACTTACCTGAACTAATGCGGCGTTTTTTGCTCAAGGTCGGCGTAATGGGAAAATGCAGTGATTGTCATGCAATTATCAAGCAGTCAGGCCACATACGAAAAACATCGCAGAGCAACTGGACCAGCTTTTCGGCCAAACAGTATATGAGTTCACGACCACTAGGGTTTGTTTGGGCTGCACGCAGTTTTCCCATATTCATAAAAGACAAAAGCATTGAAGGGCAAGGTGAAATGAATGTCAGCTTTTTGGCTTTTTATCCAATGGTAGTTCAACAAACCTCAAAAACCGACGAAAGTGCTCTGGTAAGATGCCTTGGCGAGCTTTTACTTTATCCCATAGGGTTTTTGAACAAAGACATTTCTTGGCAATCTATAGACGATAAATCTGTCCATGCCAAGCTGACGCAAAATGGAATTTCGGCCGAGGGCGTCTTCCATTTCAATAACAAAGGATTGATAGATCATTTTGTGGCAAAACGCTATCGTGACGAATCGCTCGAAAGTTTTACCGGGAAGCTTGAAAATTATCAAGAGAAAAGTGGACTCTTGATTCCCACCAAGTTAAGGGCCATTTGGAATTTGAAAGAAGGGGATTTTGAATACTTCAATTGCGATATTGTAGATTATCGAATTGAGTAGACCAATGCTATATGGAAGTTTCTGAATTTAACGTATTCGTATTTCTCATGGGCCTACGACGACTTTGAACTACAGAGAGTCCCATTTTTCTTAATTCGCACATCACTGTATCCATATCTCTAAATGTTGCATATTCAAAATGAATCGTACGGCGTTTCATATCCAATTCAACCTTTTGTATATGTCCGAGTGCATTCAACTTTTTAATTACATCTTCTGATGACCCTAAAGCGGTAAGCCCTTTCACCCGTATTTTTGCTCGTAACATTTCATTTTCTTTTCAGGCACCATTTGAGAACGACATTTTTTTAACAACACCTACCATTTGTGTCAATGTAATTACTCAATTGCACATTCAAAATGATATAGGTCATTTTGAATGTGCAATTGACCAGAATCATTTATTGTATTCTTAAAAACCAATAGTTTGCCATAAAAAATATGAAACCGATTGTATGTGCTTGCGATTATTCAGACAATGCCGCGACAGCTTTGAAAATGGCCTATGCGCTAAGTAGAAAGTTAAGCGCTAGACTCATAGTCTTGCACGTTTTTGATATCAATACCACCTTGCTAAGTCCACTGAGCATAAGCTATGCAAAAATGGAGAAAGAGGCCTATGACAAACATCGGAAGAAATTATCTGCCTTTTGTGAAACCCATATTGGTGTATTGCCCGACAACATCCATGTAAAGGTGCTTGTCAAAGAAAACCCTATTGTTCATGAGGCCATCGTAGAAACGACGGTTGTTGTTAGTGCTAACATACTCATTATGGGAATGAAAGGTATTAGTAAGCTAAAAGATTTAATTCTGGGCAGTACCACAAAAGTCATGTTGTATAAGAGCTATTGCCCTGTGTTGGCCATTCCAGAGACAGTCAAAGGTTTTGAATTCGATACACTGACCTATGCCACAGATTTTGAAGAAGCGGATATTCATGCTATTGACTGGTTGGTCAAAACCATTGCCAAACCTTACAACAGTTTATTGAACATCATTCACATTTCAATAAAAGACGAGGGTTTTGATGACCACCAAATGGAATGGTTTAAGGAAATGCTCGAACTTAAGATAAACTACAAGAAAACAAACTACAAGCTTGTTCTTTCAAAAACGCTTATGAAACGTTTAGTAGAAGAATTGGAAAAGACGGACACAAATATGGTAGCTATGCTTGAAAGGGAGAAGTCACCTTTTATCAGATCATTGACACATTCTGATTTGGTAAAGCAAATGTTGAGAAGGCGCCAAGTACCCTTGCTAAGTATCAACAAGAAAAACGTGACCAAACTATGGTGTTAGTATTGATTTAACGGTTTTCAACTTTCAGCTCTTTTTTAAGAATATTTCTGAACCGTGTGGCACTTACATAATGATCTTCAATCAATTTTCCATTGTGCATCAAGGCAAAGACCCCATGGCCTGATGGTGCATTTTTTGCTTCTTTGGCCGATTTCAGTTCAGTGATGTTCATATGGATATCAAAATCCATTGCAACATTCAAAATACCTTCAACAGATTTTTCATGCCATGGACATTGATTCGCATAGATTAAATGCCAACCCTTGTATTTTGCTTGTTGTGCAGTCCAATCGACCAAACTCGGATAAGGTACGGTACTGTGCCATTTCCTGCACATCAGCTCAAATCGTTCTCTTTGGTCATCTTGGCGGAACGATCTCTTTTGAAAAATAGTTTTATTGGTCATCCAACTGCCATTACTGGTCATTACACACACGCCCGACATTCCCTGCGCCCGTGCACTTTTTTCGGCATCATCGATAAGTAATGCACCGTATCCTTTGTTTCTATCTTTTTTAGAATACACGTACATACAATGAACAAACATAAAATTCTGGCCCTCTACAGGGCGCCAGGCATATGCAATGGGCACATACTCAATAAAACCGATCATACGCCCATTATGGGCCTTCAATATTTTAATGCGAAGTCCTTCTTGGTATCGTTTTTCGAACCACTTTTGCTTACAGTCAAATGCAGCGGACTTTACATCTTTTACGCAAAACAAAGTCTCATTGGCAGCATTCTCTGGTGTGACCGCTATAATAGTTGCTGAATCCATCTTACTTGTACTTAATCATTTTACCAAAATAGAATTGAAATTAAGTAGCCCCTTTAAAAAGCGAAATGACATCTGTCAACACGACCCAAAATCACTATTAATATTGCTTTGATGATCCAGGTCATTGACCAAAAAAACGCTTTGCCCTAATTTTATGATACTTAAATATCAGCGTCATGAAAACACTACTATATGCCACCGATTGTACCCAAACGACCAGAACTGCCTTAAAATATGCATATAGGTTAAGTAAGGTGTTAAAGGCCAATTTACATGTAGTTCATGTCTATGATCTGCAGGCCTTCGCCACTACTTCTGTAAGATCACGAGCTGTTTTAGAAAAAAATTATTCTCTTGATCAATACAAAGTATTGGAAAGCTATTGCAAAGAGAATCTAGAGAATGAATTTGGTGCCAAAAAAGTATATTTTCATGTTGAACGAGATGAGAGTATTTCAAAGGCTATTTTGGCCACTGCACAACGAATCAATGCTGATTTAGTAATGGTCGGAGTTAAAAATTCGAAAACGTTACGAGGATTTTTCTCAGGCAATATAGCAGATTATTTGATGAAAAATCTAGAATGTCCATTACTCATACTACCAGATGAATTTCACTATCATGGTCTTTCAACATTATTATATGCGACTGATTTTGAAACATCGGACATCTACGCCATTGAAAATTTGGTCGAGTTGGCCGAACCTTATGGTGCACTGATAAAGGTCATGCACGTTCATCGCGAACGAGAGTATGACGCAGACGAGAAAATGGAAGCGTTCAAAAAGTCGGTAACGGAAAGAGTTGCCTATCCTGAAATTATATTTTCCGTTGAATGGGCCGATGATGTAGAATCAGGTATCCATAACAGTATTGAGGAAGAAATGCCCGAGATCCTGGTCATGATGGAACGTGAACATCCTTCATTCTTTGCCAAACTCTTCCGTAAGGATATGGTAGAGACCATGGAGAACGAAATTGCAATTCCACTACTGGTATTCAACAAAAAAAGTGTTCAGGGCAAACTCATCGAGGCCTCAGATGATGCATTGTTCTTACAGTGGATCTAAGTAGTGATAGCCACTTAAACACTGTCTTCAGCTCATTATCAAGATACTTGAACCTGTTTTTTACTGTACATATGAGATAAGGTTTCTATACAATTAACAAGGGGGTTATTGTGACCAAACTTCATGATGTAATGCGACCATCTTCCATCTGAATGATTCGATCTGTGCGTTGGGCAAAGTCGATATCATGTGTCACAATCAATAGTGATAGCTCTTGCTCCTCTTTCAGCTGCTTGAAGATTTGAAAGACATTTTCAGCATTGAAACTATCTAAATTACCTGTGGGCTCGTCACCCATCAAAATAGCCGGATTGTTAATTAGTGCCCTTGCAATGGCCACACGTTGTTTTTCGCCACCTGAAATTCTTGATGCGCGTTGTTTTGCCAAATGGCCAATGTGCAACATCTTCAACTTTTCATGGGCATCATGCTCAATTTCTGCATAGCATTTCTCAGATAGTTTTTTTGCCGGTAACATCACGTTTTCAATTACACTAAACTCTGATAACAAGTAATGGAACTGAAAAACAAAACCAATGTTTTTGTTGCGTATTTGAGATAGCTCACGATGCGGTTTTCCGGTAACCAATTCTCCATTTAGGTGAAGTTTACCTGTATAATCAGTATCCATTGTAGAAAGAATGTACAATAAGGTTGATTTGCCTGACCCTGACTTTCCCATAATCGATGCAAATTCACCTGCCTTAACCGCAAATGTAATGTCCTTCAGCACGTGGAAGTCTTGGGGCTTATGAAAATGTTTATTGATATTTTTTGCCTCTAGAATCAATTTCATACCATAAGATTAAGTTCCTCTGATTATACGTACCGGGTCAATGCGCTTTGCCTTATTTGATGGTAGGTATCCTGCAACACCAGTGGACAGTAGCGCGAAAACAAACCCTATAACATAATACCCAAGTTTATAGTTGACGGGATAGGTAGTAATGGTTGGAAGGGCCTCAGTTTCAAAAGGTGCATTATCAATCAGTAAGGATAAAACAAAACCAATGCCCAGCCCTATTAAGCCACCAACAAAACCTATTATTACCGCTTGGCTCATGAAAATGTATTGCACGTCATTACCTGAAAATCCTGTAGCCTTTAAAATGGCAATATCTTTCATTTTCTCATAGATGAGCATGTTTAAAATATTGTAAATGCCAAAACCTGCAACTACTAAAAGTGTAATGGATACTGCATAGGTAATAAGGTTTCTAATATTGGAGCCAGTTTCAAACTGGGCATTTGCCTCGTTGATGTCCGTGGCCTTAATATCAAACTGCTGTTCTAAACGATATGACATGGGTTCAGCTTCGGCAATGTCAAAAAGCTTGATATTGATATCTGTTACAAAATTTTCTGCTTCACCCAAAATACGCTGTACAGTTTTTAAGTTCGCAAAGCTTTGAATGTTATCAATTTCCGCTATTCCACTTTGGTAAATCCCTACAATTTTAAGTGGAAAAATATCACCTGAAACAGTACTTATCTGTAAACGATCACCAATAGAAAGTGACATTTTACTGGCAAGTCCAGCACCCAGTAGAATTCCGTTTTCTGAATTTTTCAAGGCCTCAGGGGTACCATCAACAATGTTATCGCGAATGTTTGAAAGTCGTACTTCTTCCATAATATCTACGCCGACCAAATTACCGCCCAGTTCTATAGATCCTGACAGGTAAAAAATCTGTGCGCGCAACTGGGGCGTGGCCCCTTTTACATTCTCATTCTCTTTTAAATAGTTTAAAATGGGCAGCGCGTTGTGTATTTTTAGTTGCCCTTGTTTCGGTTTTATGGAATGTACCACATTGAATGCACCCGTAAAATCATCATACAGCGCTACTGGTTGTTTCTCAGAAGGTTCTATTTCATTGTAAATGTGAATATGTGGGGTTTGGTTCAGCACCAGGTCATCAAGCATTTTGTTAAGGCCGGTCATAAAGCTCACCAAGGTGATATAAGCCCCTATGCCAAAAGTAACGCCAAGTGTGGCCGTAACGGTCGACTTCAGTTTTGTGACCAAATGGATTTTGGCTATTCCTAAGATGACTTTCCAATTGATCATTGGTCCGGTTTTAACAGCACTGTATTTTCATCGATTCCGCTGAGCACTTCAACTTTGTCTAAACTCTCTATCCCGGTTTTGATAGTGATCTCACCTTGGTCTGTCAGCACCTTTCCTTCTTCCATTAGATATGCTTTCGGTATGGTTAACGCATACTCTTTTTGGGCTATGATAATATTTCCTTCTCCTGAAAGTCCGGGATATAGCTTTTTTGGTGGTGCTACAAAAACCGCTTCAACCTTAAACGTTTGGGAGCGCTCATCTTTTCTAGGATAGATCTTGTGCAACCGAGCTTCAAAAACTTGGGTGCCATAGGCATCTAAAACAATCAATATTCTTTGTCCAATATCAAGCTTTACAACATCGACCTCATCAACCAATAGCTCTACTACAAAACGATTACTTTGACCCACTGCCGCAACAGGTTCAAGTGTATTTATAATCTCGCCAGGGTTTTTGTAAAGTGCATAGACCTTTCCATCAATTTTACTGGTGACCGTAAAATCTTGTGATGCCTTTCGCGCTGTTTTATAATCATTTTCGGCCTGTTGTACTTGTGTCGACAATTCATTTTTTGTGCGGTCATACTTTCGTTTTAGCAATCTTAAATTGTTCTGGGATAACTCATAGGCCAATTTTCGATTATCAAATTCAATCTTAGAACCTATATTCTTGTCCCACAGGTTCTTTTGTCTAAAGTAATTGATAGAGTCGTTCTTTAAGGTTAACTCAACAGTACTGATTTCATCAAGAATACCATTTAAAATTGCAGCTTCGCCCACAAAATTTTCACGTACCAGTTGAAGTGAAAGCTTTGCGTTTTGCATGTTCAACTTTGGTGAGGTATTGATAATCTGTACGATAGGCTCTCCCTTTTTGACCTCATCCCCTTCCTCGACCAAATTGACATCTAATATACCTGCAACCGCCGCATACGCTTGGTACAGGCTATCTGGCTGAACCGTTGCAGAGGCATACACGGACTCGGTCAATTGAACTTTTTGAGGGTAAATTCTTCCATCATTGTCTACACAGGCGAACAAGAAAAAAGAAAGTACAAGTGCACAGTATTTTATCATAACCTTACTATTTGACCATTCAGGCTAACACCTAATCTTTTAGAATCTTGGATGTTAAGTTATAGTTTTGATCGTTTTCCCTTTCCAGACCCTTTGCGCAAACCGCGCCAGTGCGGAAAACCATCATCGTCACGCAATTCTAGTATTTCGCCATTTTTCTCGATTTTGGTAGCAATAATGGCAGGTTTTTCAACATATGTTATTCTTGAACCAGTAATTACAAGTTCGTCACCTTTAGAGAACTGAAATTTTTGATCATCAAGATACCAAGCTGGTCCTAAGTGAACATTGATTTCCTCCTGTTCATTTTTTACATCTAAGTGTATTCCATAGGCTTTCTTTTCAGCCCTTGCAATGGTCTGGATGTTCTGTACCATTGCCGTAAATGTTTCAACGGTGCTCTTATCAAACAACCTTTTTTGTTGGGGGTTTTGTCCTTTTTCCATTCTGCCGTTTTGGGCAGAAAGCATCATAGCTCCTAGAGCTATAAATACGGTTAGCAAAAGTCTTTTTCTCATTTTGAAATGATTTATGGTTACCTACAAAACTATTTTGATAATAGTTGGTTTGAAATGATCTCGGTCATTGTACAAAGACACTCATTCTGTTTCATTTGCAACAAAAAGAGATGGTTCTCTTAATACTGTTATTGTTAATTACCGTAGTAGTTATAGGTTTTTTACTATTACCTATGGAGTTGTATGTGGATACTGCCAAGAACCAATACTACTTCACTTTTAGGGGTTTGGCAAAAATGTGGTTGGAATCAGATCCTACCGAAATTCTTAAGATTGGATTAAAGGTGTTTTTTTACACGCATTACTTCTATCCTTTACGGAAGAAAAAGAAAACCAAACAACTTAAAAAGCGGAACAAGAAACGAAAACGATGGCCCATAGGTCAAATATGGGCTTTGCTGCGAACTTTTAAACTTAAAAGGTTTTGGCTTGATGTTGATACCGGTGACTGTATTCTGAATGCCAAACTATATCCTCTTTTTTCTTTTGCGAGCTTTTACGGATTACCGTGCCACATCAACTATAATGATACGAACCGCATGGTTTTACAAGTACAGAACAGACCAATTGACCTTTTAAAATCATTTATTAATTATAAAACACAACATCATGGATTTACATTTTGAAGAATTATTGAAACAGATTACAGATTTTATTAAAACCGAAGCAAAGACCGATACCATCATCGGGGAGCAGTTTCAACTGGGCGAATTCAAATGCGTACCCGTAATTAAAGTGGGAATGGGATTTGGCTCTGGTGGAGGCGAAGGTGTGGAAGGAAAAGTGCGCAAAGGTGAAGGTGTAGGCGCCGGGGCCGGTATGGGTATTGAACCTATTGGTTTTTTAGTGACCAAAGACGAAGATATCTCGTTCTTAGAGGCAGGTAAATCGCACGGACTTGCAGCCGCTTTTGAGAAAGTGCCTGATTTGATCGAGCGTATTGCCACAAAAAGAAAAGACGAAGAAAAAGAAATGGCATAATACCAGAAATTGCCAAACATTTTCATGAAAATGACCTAAATCATTTTATACAAGCTTGTCTCTTGGTATTTTAGTAAGACCAAATCAGGCTCATTAAAATTTTGTGTAGTGATAAACCGGAACCTTCTTTACGGCAACGTAAGGTTCAAGCTTAGAGGGCTTTGATTATGAACCGGTTTAAGGTCTTTGAATCTTTAAGAGGCAGAGACCGTTTGAAAAAAATGGTTTCAATTCGTTGATAGTCTTGTTTTAAATATGTTGGCAACAGGATACGGAAAACAAGGTGATGATGTGCAAGTGAACCCAGTTTTTTTCATACTGGAACAGGAGGTTTGTACCTCCTGTTCTTGTTTATGGCCATATATACTCGCTTACCAACGTGCCAAAAACATTTGTAGCTTATGGGAACGTTTACTATAAACAACAAACTATCTTTAAAAACCATTCCGAAAATTGGGATGTTGCTCTTTCTAACTTTTTATAGTGTTTCCATACTACTTTACTTTATGCTCATACCTTCGGCCAATTTGTGCCTGCAAATACAATTTCTATCTGGAATGGTTACCTATGTGACTTACTAGATTTGAAGATTTTGGATTTAACCCAAAATCCCGCGAGACCATTCGCCATAATCGCATTATGGTCTATTTGTTTTGGTATTTTGTTTTTGTGGAGGAATATGGTTTTAAGTTTACGGTCTTACCGTAAATGGCATGGCTTAATTTGGCATCGTTCTGCACAGGTAGCTGTATTTTCTTTGCTTTTATTGCCTTTTTCGAGTCATGACCGCATCATTCTTTTCTCTGGAAGTTTCGGTGCCATCTCAGTGTTATTTTTGTCTTTGACCCTTCAACATAACCGCCATCGCAAACAATATGTATTTGGCGTGTTATTTTTAAGCGTATTTATCATCAATTACCTCTTTTATCTGTTCGATATCTTCACCTACTTACTGCCCCAAATACAGAAAATCACCTTTGGTATTTTTATTGTGTGGTACTTACTATTGGATACTATGGTAACAAATGTCCATGTGCATATAAAAAGGCAGCTATAAGTTGATTTTTTTTATGGCCCAATCGTTTTTTATTTTTACGGCAACCAGTTGGTCATTGAGCAATCTAGCGCTTACGGTCGGCAGTTTATACCTACTTTTCTTCATTTGGATGTTATACCGTCTTCCCAAAAACTCGATAATCTTACCGGAAGCATCCATCAAGACTTCGTGAAATTTATGCTCGTAAATATCAAGTTTAAATTCATTTCTTCCACGAAAGACCTTTTCATAGATAACCCCGGTAGTGAAACCATTTTTAAAAGGGTGTACGTTTAAAAACTGATGTTCTATTACCAATTCACCTTTGGTATTGATAAAACCATACACGGCAATATCATCTACATAGGTTCTGACCATACACAATCCGTCTGAAAACTTGGGTTGTCGTACCGCATTTACTCCTTTAGACGTCTCTTTTGCCGAGGGGTTCCAATGAATATCGCTTCTAAAATCAATAACGATGGTACCCAAATCATCAATGAAAGCCCAATCGTTTCCTTTTCTTATTGCGGCTAAATCTTCGCTAAAAGGTGCGACTTCGTCTAAAGCTTCTGGCAATTGTGCAGCCAAACCTAATACTGTAAAAAGTGCCAGTACTGTTGTTGTAATTTTCATTTTAATTGTGTTTAGCGTTTATACTTCATTAAAACATAATGTTTGAGTACACCATATCTTTTAGGTCTTTCGGTAGTGAATCCCTTATGTCTTCAAGTTCGCCCAGTGACACATAGTTTCGTAAAAAAATGAAGGTGGTTTTGATATACCGTTCCGCAACCTCTTCGCTATATTCAAAATCGTTGACCGCAGCGGGACCATCATGTTTTCTGACCAGATCAATAAACTCTGCCATTCGTTTTACTTTTGGTCTTTTCTTACCGCTACTCCATCCATGAACATAAACCGCCTTCAAGAACATGGGCAATTGTGCCATAAACTGAAAAGATTCTTGCATGGGTATAATATCTCTGAGGGCATGCAAAACCGATGTTAGTATTCTACCAGCTTTGTCCCTATTGTCCCCAAGGTTCATCTTTTTAGCATACGCGTTCAAAAATTTATTTCCTTCTGCGGCATATTGATTGAAGTTAAGTGCCATGACCTATATTTTATAGCACAAATATTGTGGTTGTAAACTTTATACAAAATGATATGTGTCATGGTTTAGGTAATGATCACCATCTAATTTTAGTCTTACAAATTCATACCTATTATGACCATAGACATTCAATACCTTAAAATGCCCTCGAGCGAGACACTGGATAACATTATCATCAAAAAACTGAACAAGCTTTCAAACAAGTATTCTTGGTTGATAAGGGCGGATGTTCTCATAAAAACTGAAAATTACAAAGGCGTGGTCAACAAATGCTGTGATATTGAATTGAGCTGCCCCGGGCCTAAAATATTTGCAAAATCCATTGAAGATGATTACGAAAAAGCCGTGGTCAATACGATCAATGACCTCACAAGACAGCTCAAAAAAAGAAAACAACAATTCTCAAAATTTTGAAATGAAGCACCTATTGGTACCTATCGATTTTTCGGAATGCGCTGAATATGCTTTAGAAGTGGCTGCACAACTGGCTAAAAGACATGATGCGACCATCACTATATTTCATATGATCGGAGTATCAGAATCAATATTGTCCAAATCAGAACTTCAAGAACAAGAAGAGGCCAAGTATTACATGAAACTAGCCCGGGAAAAAATCAAAATGTTAGCCGATAAACCCTACTTGAAAGGAATCAACCTAAAGTTATTGCTTCAAAATTATAAGATTTTTGAAGAAATCAACTTAGTCGCAGAAGAGCAGAAGATAGACCTTATTGTGATGGGGTCGCATGGCAGAAGTGGTTTTAGTACGTTCTTTGTAGGTTCAAACACCGAAAAGGTTGTGCGTTCATCTCAAATACCGGTACTAGTTGTGAAAAAGAGACATCCTAATTTTACCCTTGACATCATCGTCTTTGCTTGTAACCTCAAACCCGAAAATAGTTTAGCATACCAAAAGGCCAAGGCCTTTGCAAATACTTTTGGCGCCAAGCTTTATTTGGTCTACATCAATACCATGGGCGTTAACTTCTTGAGCGATATTGAAGTGGAAGCACGAACTGAGCAATTTTTAGGGGCCATAGGAGAAAAGTTGCCCATAAAAATCTACAATGACTATAGCGTTGAAGATGGTATTTTTAACTATGCCAAAACACTTATGGCCGATTTGGTGATTATACCGACCCACGGTCGCAAGGGGATTGCACATTTTTTTTGGGGAAGTATTGGCGAAAAAATGGCCAATACCATAAAAATGCCACTTATGACCCTAAAGATTTGACTAGGTTCTGAAGAGCAGTTCTAAACGACCAAGGGTAATCAATTCAGCCTTGTTCTTACCTGAAAAGGCAGAGGCTATTGCTCGTGCCGTGGCCATGGTCAAATACTTGATATCATCTGTAAAACGCACTTTATGATCGGTATAGAACTGTTCAAACTCTTCATAGCATTCCTGCGCACTTTTTTCATATTCCAACAACCAATCAAAAACGGTTTCTATCTGAAAGGCCGCATCGGTACTGTACTCATCTTCGACCTCGTCTACCTGCAGCCAATATTCACGTACCATTTCTTTTAGGGTATCTATTTCTTTCGAATGCACACTAGAGTCTGCTTGGGCCACTGCATAAAAGAGTTTTCCCAGGCTCTGGTAAAAGGCTTTTCCTATATTATTTTTTGAAACAAACATTGCTCTTTCTTTAAATGTTATAGTTAAAAGTAAAGGGTTTACCGCTATTTTTATATGACCAAGATCAGTAATATAAACTACCTTTAAGTTGTGAAGTTATTTGAAGAAAACGATATTTTTAAAATTCTATCGGATGCGGTTTCAGAAGGAATCCTTATCGTAAATGATAAGCAGCTTATTGTTGCCAGTAATGTCATGGCCAATAAGATGTTCGGATACCCAAATGAAGGGTTAAATGGTAACGCTCTTGACATTCTGATACCTCAACCTTCAAAAACCGTTCATCAACAACACTTTAACAGCTTTCTGGATAAGGGAAAAAAACGTGGTATGGGCCAAGGGCTTGAATTGGAGGGTGTGCGTAAAGATGGCAGTAAATTTCCCTTAGAGATTGGCTTAAGTCCCTTTAAACTGCTTCGTAAAAAGTATGTGATGGCTTTGGTCATAGATATCTCCGAACGTAAAAAAGCAGAACAGGCCATTGACCATTGGTACCGTATTTTTAATGAATCGCTCAATGAAATCTTTGTATTTGACGTTAAAACGTTCAAGTTCTTTAATGTCAATTATGGTGCGCAATTAAATCTAGGGTATACTACTGAGGAGCTAGAAGACATATCCATTCTGGATATAAAGCCAGAACTGACCCATGAAAGCTTCACCCGTTTGATAAGGCCTTTGCTCAAAGGTACCAAGGAGAAAATAGATTTTGAAACCATACATCAGCGAAAAGATGGCTCAACGTATCCCGTTGAAGTACATTTACAATTATCAAAAATTGGTAAAAAGCAAGTTTGCGTAGCCATTGTACTTGACATTACCGAGCGTAAGAATTATACACAAAATCTAGAAAATAAAGTTGAACAGCGCACTTTGCAACTCAGTGAGGCCCTGAAAGCAGAAAAAAAACTGAACGAGCTAAAGACAAAATTCTTGTCATTGGTCTCCCATGAGTTTAAAACACCTTTGACCAGCATTTTGACATCTACCGCCCTATTATCAAAATATACTGATGGTGACCAACAAGAAAAACGTGATAAACATATTACCACTATTAAATCTAAAGTCAGGTATTTAGATAACATTCTTACCGATTTTTTATCCATAGAACGCTTAGATTCTGACAAGGTCAAGTACAATGTCACCTCCTTTTCTTTAAGCAAGGTAATCAATGAGGTGGTGTATAACTCAAATACGCTCTTGAAAGAGGGACAGCGCATTCTATATCCTGAGAATATTGATGGTATTTCAATTTCTTTTGACGAAAAAATAATGGCATTGGCCCTATCAAACCTGTTGCATAATGCCATCAAGTATTCACCAGAGCACACAAATATTCAAGTTATAGTTGAAAAGAGCGCGAATACATTGACTTTAAAAATCAAAGATGAAGGGTTGGGCATACCGGCTGAAGAACAGCCCTTTGTTTTTGATAGGTATTTTAGGGCTAGTAACGTACTGACCTCACAAGGCACAGGTATTGGCTTGAATATTGTAAAACAACATATGAACAATCTTGGAGGACAGATCACCTTTGAAAGTGAACTTAACAGAGGCTCCATTTTCACGGTGAAAATTCCTATTGAACAACCGACATCATGAAAAAGATTTTACTTGTAGAAGATGACGTATCGCTGCGCGAAAACATTGCAGAGCTCTTAAATTTATCAGGTTACTTGGTATTTGATGCAGCCCACGGAAAAATGGCTGTTGAAGTGGCAAAAAAAGAACTTCCAAATCTCATTTTATGTGATATCATGATGCCAGAGCTTGATGGTTATGGCGTATTAGAGGCGTTGTCTTCAAATAAAGAGACCAGACACATTCCTTTCATTTTCATTTCGGCAAAGACAGAGCGAAAAGATATTAGAAGAGGCATGAACCTCGGTGCAGACGATTATTTGACCAAACCCTTTGAAGAAGAAGAGCTTTTAAACGCAATCCATTCTCGGTTGCATAAGGCCGAGCTTATCAATATGTCACTGAACGCCAAACTGCAGAAGAACAATCCTAAAAATGAGATACGTTCATTGAACGAACTAAAAAACTTTTTTGATGACTATGGTCAACTATCCTCGTTTAAAAAAGAAGAGACCATTTTTTGCGAAGGGGAACATTCAAATACAATTTATCTGATATTGAAGGGTGTGGTCAAATGTTACAAACTTGATGAACAAGGAAAAGAATTGATTACCGCCCTTTACGGTGCCGACGAGTTTTTGGGGTTTACCTCATTGCTCGAGAACCTGCCCCACCAAGAATATGCTGTTGCCATCGAAAATGTGGAAATCGCTGGCATTGCAAAGTCAGAGCTCAAGAAGATCCTTGAAGAAAACCAAAAAGTATCCCTGGAACTCATGGAAGTTTTGGCTGACAATATTACCGAGATAAAAAAACAACTGTTACAAATGGCCTACAGCTCCGTTAGAAAGAAAACGGCGCAAACCCTATTACAGTTTGAAAAAACCATGAACAAAGGCCCAAAAGAACCATTGCATATAACTCGAGGTGATCTTGCCCACGTCGCAGGAATCGCCACTGAAAGCCTTATTCGCACACTATCTGATTTTAAACACGAAGGCCTAATTGCCGTTGAGAACAGAAATATCAAAATCTTGGATCCAGCATCTTTGCAAGATATTCAATGATAATCCAACCTTTCGTCAAACTACCTGTAAAGTTGATATTTATCATTACATAGTACTAGCGGTCGTTCTACATTAGTACTGTTATTTCATTGGTGATGAAGAATATTTTAGTCCCCGTAGATTTCTCAGAGAACGCTGAGAACGCTTTGCATTACGCTCAAGTCTTGTTTGACGACCTCGATTGCAACTTCTACTTGCTTCATGTAGATACACTATTGAATGCTCAGAAGACGTTCTCTGGCGTCGAAAATGCAGAAAATCCAAAGTTTCGCATTTCATCTTTGTATAAAAAGGTCAAACAGTGGAGTACCAATGGTCATCATCGATTTCATTCCATAATTGAGCAGGGTTTCTTTATAGAGACCGTTAAAAAACAGTTGCTTGAAAAGCAAATTGACCTTATCGTTATGGGTACCAAAGGCGTCTCGGGTCTACGCGAAAAAGTGGTGGGCAGCAATGCCGGCGATGTCATCACAAAGGTACAATGTAATACTCTGGTCATACCCAAAGATGTGGCATTTCAAGTACCGCTTGAAATCGCCTTCCCCACTGATTTCAATATTTTTTACACCCACAGTATTTTAAAATCTATCTCCGAAATATTGCAATTGGATTCTGGTCAAATACGTATCATGAACGTCTCAAAAAAGGACGCACAGCTCAATAATGAGCAAAAAAAGAACAAAGAATACCTTACGGATTATGTGACCGAATCCTTTTCTGGTCGTTACAGTTTTCATACTATAACAAACAGAAAGGTAAAAGCCGCTATTCAGTGCTTTGTCGAAAGTAGGGATATCGACATGATCATTATGGTGGCCAAGAACCTAAATTTCATCCAACAGATTCTTTTTGATTCCATCGTAGAAAAGATAAGTTTTCATACCACCGTGCCATTTTATGTTATCCATGAGTGATGGCACCATTGGTTGGCACCTTGATTGACGAATATCATTTTATGAGTGCCGTTCAGGCTATATTTTTAAGGTTAAAACGTAGACCTTGAGAACAATATTGATTCCCACTGATTTTTCAGAGAACGCATTGCAAGCCTTGACATATGCGCAAGAGCTATATAAGTGTACAAGGGCAGAGTTCTTTCTTCTACACGCCTTTGCCGAAGATGTTTATGGTACCTATAAGACAACCACCGTTGAGGAACGAAAAACGCTGGAACAAGATATACGCCAAAAAACAGAAAGAAAATTGAATGCCATAGTGAAGTCCATAACTGGCGACCCCCCAAACCCACTACATTCATTTATTACCATTGCTGCCTTTGACAGTTTGGTCGACGCGGTCAATGATGTAGTTGAAAAGTACAACCTTGACCTGGTCATTATGGGCACCCGTGGTGAAAACAGTGATCACAAAACTACTTTTGGCAGCTACACCATAGAAGTATTCAAATATGTCAAATGTCCGGTTCTTGCCGTACCTGCGGCATTTGAATACCGGCAGCCAAAGGTTATTCTGTTTCCAACGGATTATATGCTTCCTTATAAAAGGAGGGAACTAAAGCTGTTGGGAGAATTAGCTGGGTCCTTTAAATCAGATATCCACTTTCTATACCTCTCTGACTTTGATGTACTCAGTGCACGACAAGAAGACAACCAACTTTTTTTAAAGGGAAACTTGACCAAGGCCCATCTGTATTTTGAGAAGGCCCCTATAAAAAATCGGGTTGAAACCATATTGGACCATATCACCTCAAAAGATGTTGGTATGTTGACGATGGTCAATTCAAGGCATTCATTCTTTGAAGATATGCTCTACAGCTCAACCATTGACCAACTGGGGCTGAAAATTAATATCCCATTTCTAGTAATGCAGAACCTACCGAGATAAGCCATTGACAACATGAAAAAAATACTATTGCCCACCGACTTTTCAAAGAACGCCTTTAACGCCATATCATATGGTTTACAGTTGTTCAAAGATGATGAATGTACTTTTTATCTTTTGAACACCTACACGCCACGTTTTTATCGTGTTGACTACCTTATTGGTGGGCCACCGGTTAGTACGATTCCCGATATGGGCGTTGACCTTTCTTTAGAAGGTTTAAAACGTACCCGTGAACGGGTTGAAAAAGAGTTTCCGAATCCGAAACATCAGTTCAAAACAATTTCGGTATTCAATACCCTTACCGCACAAATACAAGAAACCTGTGAAAGCGAACAAATAGCTATGGTCATCATGGGCACCCAGGGCGCTTCGGGCGCAGAAGAATTTTTCTTGGGGTCCAATACCGTTCATGTCATCAGAAAATCAGATTGTCCAGTTTTGGCGGTGCCTGAGGACTATACCTTCAAAGGAATAGACCAGATTCTCTTTCCAACAGATTATGCCTCAAAATATAAGATCGAAGAACTCGAACCCTTACAGCAAATGGCACTAAAGTTCAATGCTGTGATCCATGTTGTACATGCTGTCGAAGATGATGATATCACAGCGAGGCAGTTGAAAAACAAAGCGTTTTTAAAAGAACAGTTAAAAGAATACAAAGTTGTTTTTCAAGATGTTACCAAACAGTATATGCCCAATGTGGTTCATAATTATACCGACAAAAATCAGATTGATTTAATTGTCATGATGAACAAAAGGCATTCATTTCTTGATCGACTGTTGCTCAAGCAAAATGTAGATGTAATCGGTTACAGTAGTAGCGTACCCTTTTTAGTGCTTCGAGATACCTCAGAAATTATCAAATAAAGAAACTATGAAACAGCTACTCTTACCTACTGATTTTTCTGATAATGCCTGGAATGCACTGTTCACGGCCATTAAACTATATGCTCACTTTGAATGTACATTTCATCTCTTGCATACCTACGAACCAAAGGCCCAAAACATTTCGGGTTTCAAGAGTTCTGCCAGGGCCGGGCAAGTGTATCAATCAATGGCCGAACAATCAAAAGAAGAATTGGCAAAGATTTTGGCATACGTCAATACTAATTATAGTAACAAAAAGCATCACTTTCAAACCAATTCTGTATCAGGCGGACTGGTTGAAACTATTAAAAAAATCATTCCAAAATATGATATTGACACCATTGTCATGGGTACCAAAGGTGCTACTGGCGCCAAAGAGATTTTTTTGGGAAGCAATACCGTTAAGGTATTAAAAGCTGTCAAAAATTGTATGATATTGGTCGTACCCAAGTCGTATGATTTCAAGTCACTTACCTCGGTTGTTTTTCCAACGGAATACACGCACTTTTTTCCAAAGAACATTCTTCAGCCAGTCTTACAATTGATGGCCCATTGGAAATCTGAAATCAAGATATTTCATGTGGCACAAGAATTCAAACTGAGTGATGTGCAACTCTCAAACAAGCAAATTTTGAAAAAACGGTTTGAGGATCATCCGTACGGATTTTATAAAGTATCCATCAAAAAAACGGTTTCAAAAGCCATTCGCGATTTTTCAAAAGAGCAGAAAGCAGACCTTATTGTTCTGACCAATTATAAACATACTTTTTTTGAACAATTGACCCAAGAGCCCATCGTAAAAAAAGTAAGCTTTAAAAGTGATATTCCGTTACTCGTATTGCCAGATTTTGAGGGTTGAACTTAAACATATATCAAATGAAAAAGATTTTATTGCCTACCGATTTTTCCAAAAATGCCTACAATGCAATTGAATATTGTCTCAGGCTATATGAGAATGCAACTTGCTGTTTCTATTTGACACATGCATTTACCCCAGCAATTTATCGTGTTGATTATATGATGGGCAGTCCTGGTCAAATTGGTTTGCCAGATGATTACAAGTACATCGCCGAAAATCGTTTGGAAAAACTTAGGAAACAACTCAAATCTCAATTCAACAACCCTAGACATACGTTTATCGTCCATGCGGCATTCAATAGTTTGGTTGATGAAGTATCTATAATGATAAGACAAGAAAATATTGACCTGGTCGTAATGGGAACCCAAGGTGCGACCGGGGCAAAAGAAATTTTTTTAGGGTCAAACACGGTGCATGTAATCAAGAAATCCGAAGTACCCGTATTAATGATTCCCGACGAGTGTACATTTAGTGCTCCAAAAGACATATTGTTTCCCACTGATTTTGAAATTGATTACAACCTCGTAAATCTCAACTATGTTTTTGAACTAATAAAACTTTATAAAACAACACTGCACATTATGCATGTCACGGTACCCAAAGGACTAAGGGCAGCACAAGAAAAAAACAAGAGGGTTCTAAAGGATATGGTCAAAACCGTTGAGCATGTTTTTTATGACCTACCTGACCAAGAATTGATAGATGCCATCAACAGCTTTGAACGTGAACACAAAACACAGTTGTTGACTATGGTGCGCAACAAGCATACATTTTTAGAGCGCCTGTTCATCGAGCCCATCATAAAGAAAATTGGATTTCATACGATGGTTCCATTTTTAGTGTTGCCCTACCATTAGCATTTACAATGTATATAACAATAAATATAAAGACCAAAATTGACCAAAATCATAGTGGGCAAAATACCCTAGCAGTAGTTTTAAAACAAAAGACTAAAATACTATGCACAAAAGAGTTCTACTACCTACAGACTATTCTAAAAATGCCCTGAATGCCATTCGATATGCACAAGGACTTTATGCTGACATTGACTGTGATTTTTATATTCTCAATGCCTACCAAGCATCTGGTTACACACTAGAAAGTATGATGGTGCCCGAACCGGGTGAACACTTTTATGAGGCCACCAAAAATACCTCTGAAGAAGAAATGAAGAAACTGATGGAGTTAATAAAGATCCATCCAGAAAATCCGAAACATCGGTTCTATAGCAGCTGTACGTTCAATAGTCTAATTGAAGCTGTTAGAACCATGATCGCCAAGAAGGATATCGACATCATTGTTATGGGCACAAAAGGGGTCACGGCCTCAAAAAGTAGAATTTTTGGCACCAATACGGTTTCCATAATGGAAAAAATCAAGGTGTGCCCTGTAATTGCGGTACCTCAGGGGTATTTTTATCGTAAACCCAAAGAGATTGTCTTTCCGACTGATTACAAAACCGCATTTAAAAAGAGAGAGTTAAAGCACCTCAAAGAAGTTTCAAAACTCCATGATGCGCGAATACACGTCGTGCACATTGATAAAAACAAAGATGGTAAGTTAAATTCAACAGAGAAAACCAACAAATACCTATTACAAGACATATTAGATGGGTCAGATTACGAGTGCCATCTTTTACCAGCAATAAACATCAGCAAGGGTATCAATGTTTTTATTGAAAGTAAGAATTGTGATATGATCGCCTTTATGAACCGTAAGCACCTCTTCTTTGGTAGTATTTTATCAAACCCTTTGGTCAAAGAAATCGGATATGATCCCAAAATACCTATACTTGAGTTAAATGATAACTAAAAGCTTGAAAAGATGAAGAAAATTGGAATTTGGATGGACAAACAACAGGCTGACCTTGTTATTTTTAAAAACGGTACAGAGCGCTCGTTCAGTATAACGTCAGAACTGGAGTTTTTTAACCCTAAGGGCGGTTCAAGATCAAAAACTAAATGGGGACCACAAGATGTGGTTCAAGACAGCAAGTATCTTGAACGTGAAAAACATCAATTAAAACGTTACTTTGAAAATATTGCCACTAAGGTAAAAGATGCCGATATGATTGCGCTATTTGGTCCAGCTGAAGCTGCCGACAAGTTTTCCCGTTTTTTGAATGAAAACTATTCCAAAGTAGCCGACAAAGTAAAGTTCACAGAGAAAGCAGATAGTATGACCGAGAATCAGTTCAAAGCATTGGTAAGAAGCACTTTTAAAATCTAGCTTTTGTCTTGAACAGCAAATATTTTTGTTAATTGATTTAAGTCATTTTGTGTCTTTTCCCAGTTCGCTATCTTTCATTTCTATCTGATCATGAACGTTTTGAACGATAAAAAAAGAACATATCAAGAGAAAAAACTCGAAGAACTGCACTGGGACCTTCAAAAGTGGAAGTCCAACATTCAGTTTATTGAAGATGAAATGCTTTTTATCAATAGACTTTTACATTCTTACGTTTTTGAACCAAGAACACCGAATCTTTTTGAGCGTTTAGAACTTTTCAAACGTGCCTATGATATATCTAAAAAAGAAAAAGAAAGTTTAAAACGCTTGATTTCAAAATATGAGAATACGATTGGGGGCATTCTAGAATGTACATCCACCATTTGTGATTTTGCCTATTACAAAAAACATGAAGAACTGTGCAAACGTGCATCAAAACATTTTGAAAATTATCTGAAGCTCAAATCAGACATCTATAATTATGCTGGGGCGATTTTAAAACGTAAAAAACCTACGAACTGACCATATACAAAACTTCAAATTGATTTAAATCATTTATTAAGTCAGCCCCTAAACATAAATTGGACCATAACAATATTCATTAATCTAAAATATAAAACTATGTCACTTATCAGATTTAGTAGAAACCAATTTCCATGGAACGAGAACCTTGCTGATTTTTTTAATCGAGACACTTTCGTAAACGATGATTTTTTCAATTTAGAAAAATCACTGCCAGCTATGAACATCAAAGAACATGAAGAAGACTTTGAGATTGAACTGGCCGCACCGGGCTTTGATAAAAAGGATTTTGAAATTACCATGAAAGATGACCTTCTAGAAGTTTCGGCTCAAAAAAGTAAAGAAGCGATTGAAGAAGATGAAGACTATATGCGTAAAGAATTCAATTACAACAGTTTTAAAAGAACCATGCAGTTGCCCAATGCGGTCGACCAAACAAAAAATGTAAAAGCATCTTACAAAAATGGAATCTTGAAGTTGAACCTCTTAAAAATGGACGAGGCAAAAGAAAAGCCCAAACGAATCATTGAGGTTTTGTAAACAAGGCGGCAAATCTTTGTATTTGCCGCCCAAACCACTATCGTTATGCGAACAAACAAAAGAAAACAACAGTATCAAGAATGGTTTAGTGCAGATGAAATGCACAAAGACTCACTTCACTGGACATCGGAACTTAAGTTTGCCAAAGACGAACAACGATTCTTAGATGGCATGATCAGAGACTACACACTAGATTTATTGAACGTTCAAATTTTTGATAACGTTAAAAAGGCGGTAGACGCCCTACACCTCACCGAGAAAGAACTGATCCATATCTTTAAAAAAGTCCAGCTCCATGAAAACCAATTGGCAATTATGATAGATGATGTAGACCAAATCAAAATGGAGAATGCCTATATAGAAACACATGTAGAATTGGCAAAAGAGATAAAGATCTACTTTGATACGTATAGAGCGGCCAAATCAACAATCTTCGATATCATCTCATCTATAATGAAGAAAAAGAAGCAAAAAAGATTACTCAATTAAACAAACTGATTTTGACTAGAAAAGAGTAATCGTTAACTACCGGCAATATGAGAAAACTGATTATAGTATTAGCAGCAATTGTCTCAGGATGTTCATCAACCAGTTTGGTGACCAATTGGAAAAACCCTGACATTGTAATTTTTGATGCAAACAAAGTGTTGATCGTTGGTATGACCGCCAATGAGGAAGCCCGTGTAAAATTTGAAAACAGGCTTCAGGCAGAATTTGAGAAGAGAAATGTGGATTCTTTTAAAAGTATCGATCTCTTTGATGTTGAATTTACCTCTTCAGAAAAATCAGAAGAAGAATTATCAGAAGTAGAACAGCAACTCTTAGATAAAGATTTTGATGCCATCCTGTTCACAAAAATCATTGGTTCTGAAAACAGGCAAAATTTCAAGAGACGTATGTCAGATATGGATAGGCTCTTTGATACCTTCAATGATGATTACTTAGAGTATCAACCTATCTACTATGAAGATGAGTACTATGACCAGTTTACAATATATCATGCCGAAACCTCATTGTACTGTATCTGTGTGGGCAAAGAACGCCAGTTGATTTGGAGAGGAAACATACATATCATGGATCCGGTGAACATTGACAAAACTGTTGATGATTACATCAAATTGGTCGTATTTGCCCTTAAAGAACAGGAATTGATTTTCCGTAAAGAACACGCCAATGAAACTACTAGTATATAGTGCCAAAGAGTTTGAAAAAGTACCCCTAACAGCGGCAAATGACAACAAGCATAAGCTTAAGTTTGTTCGAGAAGCTTTAGATAGCACCACTGCGGTTTTAGCAGCCGGTTATGATGCAGTTTCTATTTTTTCTGGTGATGATGCCTCGTTGGTCGTACTTGAAATACTAAAAGAACTAGGCGTAAAATATATTACTTTACGGTCGGCCGGTTACAACAATGTAAGTTTAAAATCTGCAAAACGAATAGGCTTAAAAGTGGCCAATGCCCCTGATTATTCGCCCCATGCGATTGCAGAACACGCTATAGCCCTACTTTTGGCTCTGAATAGAAATTTGATTCAGGCCAACAAACAGGTAAATCAATACAACTTTTTGTTGGATGAGTTAATGGGAACCAATCTAAACGAAAAAAAAGTAGGTGTTGTCGGCACAGGAAGAATAGGTTCAATCTTGGTAAAACTTTTTCACGCCTTTGGCTGCGAAATATTGGCCAATGACTTAAAGACCAACCACTATCTAGAAAGTGAGTATGGGGTCGAATATACAGATTTAAATACGCTATGTACAAAAGCGGATATCATTAGTATCAATGTGCCATTAACATATGAAACACATCACCTTTTTAATGAAAGCCTGTTCAATAATATGAAAAAAGGCACAATTTTGGTCAATACCGCCAGAGGGTCCATTGTGAACACTATGGCCTTATTGGCAGCTCTTAAGGACGGAACGCTGCGAGGCTATGCCACTGATGTTTATGAAACTGAAAAGGGAGTTTTCTTTAGGGACAACGGCAAAACAGGAATTACCGATATGGCTTTGCAAGAATTGTTGGCATCACCAAATGTTTTGTTGACCCCACACCAAGCATTTATGACCAAAGAAGCCATTAAAAATATTGCAGAGATTACCATCTATAACATTGATTGTTGGCAAGAAGATAGAGGTTGCCGAAACGAATTAGGGTATGAAACGCTCATATCATAGCAGTGGGCTCATCAATTTTGCTACACCCTCTAGCACCTTTGCGGGCCAGGCCCGTTGCTTATATCCAGAATAGTTCAGTTCAATAGATTTTTTACAATCGCTCAAGAATTGTTCTTTTAGTTGTGTACAGATTTTCTCATCGTATACAAGGGCATTCACCTCATAGTTTTGGTGCAAACTTCTATCATCGAGGTTTGCCGTTCCCACACTGACCTGGTCATCATCACAAACAACCACTTTACTGTGTAAAAATCCTTTCGGATACAAATATACCTTTATACCAGCCTTCAAATACGCTTCAAAATAGGCCCTGACACACCAATCGACCAGCTTGCTATCTGTACTCGATGACATCAGCAGGCGCACATCAAGCCCACTCAAGGCCGCTGTCTTTAAACTCTGTAAAACCGCATAATTTGGTATGATATAGGGATTACTGATATAGACGCATTTTTTTGCATTATTGATCATTGAGAAGTATACCTGTTCCATGATGGCAAAATCATCGTCAGGACCACTGGGCACTATTTGTACAATACTTGTGCTTTGGTCGGTAGCAATTTCAGGTTTTTGCTTAGCAATGGTAACTTTTTCAGCTGACGCCAAATACCAATCGGCCAGAAAAACAGTATCTAGTAAGTATGCTGATACACCATCTATTCTCAAGTGCACATCGCGCCAACTGCCCAGAGTATCTTCTCCCCGAAGGTATTTATCTGAAATGTTGATACCTCCGGTAAATCCAATTTGACTGTCAATCACAATTATTTTTCTGTGGTTTCTGTAATTGAGTGAAGACAAAAACCTACCAAACTTAAAAGGCAAGAATTGATACACGATAACTCCGGCCTTTTCCAGCGCTTTTATATACTTCTTACTTAAGGAATAACTACCAATACCATCATACAACAAGCGAATGGTAATACCTTTGTTGGCCTTGGCTTTCAATACTTCTAAAAGCCTATTTGCCAAGTGGCCCTCCTCAAAAATATAGTATTGAATATGGATGTTCTTTTGAGCCCTTTCCAATGCCGAAAAGATAGACTCAAATGTCTCTCGACCGTCATTTAAAACGAGAACCTCATTTTGTTGCGTCAATGGATAGTTACTTGTATGGTATATCAGTTTTGTAGTTTTACCTCCGACGTCTGTATTTACCACCCTAACATCGCTTTCATCTAAATCTAGATTCTTTAAAAACTCGTTTTTCAGTGGAAACAACTTGTTCTTTCTTCTGTTTCTGCCCAACATGAGATAAAGTAATATTCCCCCCACAGGTATAGTGAAAATGGCTAATAACCACGCCAATGTTTTCGCCGGTCTTACCCCATTTAACAATATACCTACAACCATACTGATGGCAATCAAAGCATATAGGATAATTAACGTGGCTACTAGCATTGTTTAAGACAAAGGTTCAAACAAATATAAGGTCCGAATAAATCACATAACTTGATCTATATCACATGGGTAATTCAATGGCATACTAGAAGAAGATATAAACAAAACTGTTCAAATATGCGTACATAATATTTTACGAACCCGGGTTAAAAAATAAAGAGAATTTATGCTTTTGGTCATCTCTATCATATTTCAACCTAAATCCATAAATCTCGCATATTTTTTGACTTATCGACAAACCTAGCCCTAAGGAGTTTGTTCCTCTATCTCCTTTTTCAAAACGATTGAACAATTGTGCTGTAGACACGTTCGAAATGTTTCCTGTATTGATTATTTCAAATCTTTGATTGGTCAATGACATATCTATATATCCGCCTTCATGATTATGTTGAACAGCATTTTTTATAAGGTTGGTAAATAAAATATTGGCCAATACTTGGTCGAACTGCACTTGAACAGAACTTAAATCCATATTGACTTTGAGATCTTTAAAGCTGATGATCTCTTCCATATTACGTACGATATTGTCAATGACCGTTCTAATGTCGACAATATCCATTCTTTTGAATTCTTGGTTCTCAATACGCGATATCAAGGTTAAAGATTTACTTATTTTAGATAGTTTGTTCACTTCTTGATATACAGCTTGTGCCCATTGTTGTTCTTCTTTTTGCAGATTTTTGCTTTCTAGCAGTAAGATCATTTTATTTCGAATAATGGCCAAAGGTGTCTGTATTTCGTGACTGATGTTTTCATTGAACTCTTTTAAGTTTTGAAAATCCTTTTTGACTTGGTTCATCAATGCCATAACGACTTCATCAAGTTCTTTGAACTCACTTATGTTGGAAGGCTTTAGACGCACCGGTTCTTTGCTGGCAAGGCTGTAATCTTTGAGTTGTGAAAGGTTATAAAAAAAAGGGCTCCATGCCCATCGATAGATATACTGGTTTATAAAGAACAAACCCGTTGCAAGTATTAACAAAACCACGGTTGTTGTACCAAAAATCCATAGCACCAGTTCGTTCATTTCTAAAAGCACATGTCTTAGCGAAACCTTCATCGCCTGTGAACCCTTGGTAGTCGTAAACTCGTAAGTGCGATAAGGAATATATTTATCTGCATAAGCTTCAAAAACCAGGGTGTCACCAAACTTGGCCTGCTCTACACTATGGTCATTGGGCAATACTGTTGTGCCAAAAATGTAATTCGAATGGGGCAAATTGCCATTTTCGGTCAGCTCGTACGAAATACGTTCGCTTTCATGTAACAGTACATCGTTTACCTCATAGTTAACAAAGTACTTTATCACATAAAAATCAACCACCACCATAATAGGGAAGAGCACTAATAGAAAGAGAAGATAATACCTATTGGTCTTGCTTGCTAAGTTCATTCGAAATCGGTGAATTTATAGCCCACACTATAAATGGATTTTATATAATCGTTACCCCCCAGTTCACCAATCTTTTTTCTGAGATTGGCCAGATGTGTATAGATGAATTTATAAGAATCGGCCATTTCTATATCATCGCCCCAAAGATGTTCGGCAATTGCTTCTTTGGTCAACAAACGGTTTTTATTGGTCACAAAAAAGTGGATAATATCAAACTCTTTCTTGGTTAAGATCAAAGGCTGATCGTTTACAAACGCCTCATGCAATTCGGGCCTTATGTTAATTTCATTGAAGACGATTTCTTTTCTTCCCTTGTACACCTTTCTTCTGTAAATTGCTCTTATCCTGGCATTTAGCTCTGCCAGGTAGAAGGGTTTGGTCAAATAGTCATCTGCACCAACATCCAATCCGTGTATTGTATCTCCCACGGCATTTTTAGCCGAGATAATGATGATTCCAGCATCTATGTTCTCATTTTTTATGGCCTTGATGATATCTATGCCACTGCCGTCGGGCAATGTAATATCAACAACAAGAACATCATAGGGAAAAACACCAACTTTCATGAAAGCCGATCTATAGTCTGAGGCTACTTCACAGACATTTCCTTCTTTCTCAAGAAAACTCTTGATATCTGTTAGTAGTTCAGCATTGTCCTCTATAACCAATATCTTCATAGCTGAAGGCTTTCTTCAAGTACATTTATTGGTTTAAATGTAGCAGGTAACGCCATCATAAAACATGACATTTGTCTTGTTTGGCATACAAATAATCATGACTAGCTATGAATTAACCTGTTGGTAACCCGGTCATAGTGAATATCATAACAAAAAGGGCAACTGTTTCAACGACTCCAATGATCATGATATATTTTGCAGTGTCATTTGCTCCAGCAGCAATTGCGTCACATGCTCTTGCGCCGGCCTTTCCCTGAAAAATTGCAGAACCTGCCATTGCCGCTCCGGCTATGAGTCCGATGATTATTTGCCATACATACGAATCAGGACTCAAATTTGCATCGGCAATGGCGTTTTTTAAAATCATGCCATAAATCACCTGCGATAGTGGTGCCCCAACGAAAATAAGTAAGGCAGTGGCAGCCTTTTGCCCGTTGATTATCATTTTTTTCCAGGCTCCTATAGCGGCCATACCCGCTATACCTGTTCCTATGGCCGAGCCAATTGATGCTATGCCCAGAGACATACCCATATCACCCAATCCATTTACCGTTGTTACAAGAAGTACCATATCTATCATGATGTTATTTTTATACAGTTATTATATTGTCAATCTGTTCTAGTATTTTTTTGCTTTAATGAATCAGTATATACCAGTTTAAATGGTTTATAAGCTTCACCAGAAAATTGTACGCCCAAATGCCCAGCGAACTCCAACATATTCAATCGAATGCCGTGAACCATAACCGCCATTAGGGCTAGGGCAATGTTGAGTCCGTGACCCAATAGAAGTGCTACCGCAGCCATAATCAGTTCTAAAACCCCAAGGCCTTTCACTCCCTCAGGAAGTATCATCGTATTAAAACTGGCTGCGACCGCGGCCGTGGCCATACCTACGGCAAAGAGTCGAACATAAGAAACAATATCAGAAAAGCCACTGATTAGACTCAGCGGCAAATTGGCTAAGGAGACCAGCATACTTTTAAAAAAACTTTTGTGTTCCATAGAAAAGAAAGCCACCAATAAAGCGCCAACCACAAATAGCCAGTGGCCCCATTCAGGCATGGATCTGCTCAGTACAAGCTGTTCCGTAATCAAAAACAAGCCCCAGACCAAAGCAATCCATCCGATTTCGCTCAATGCTTTTACTGAATTGATAAATTGAACAACACGTACAGCATGGGCAATAGTTAAATGTAATGCCCCAACAAGAAAGGAAAAGTGCATCATGAATGAAATATTGTCCACGCCAAAGCTGGCAATATTGGGAATAATGAGACCTTTTAAAAAGGGAATCGCTGCTATGTGTTCAGACCCGAAATAGGTACCGCTAAGAACCCCCCAAATTATAGTTGAGCCACTAAGCACATAAATGAGTGATCGCGCTTGGATGGGAAGCTTTCTACGAAAAAAAAGAACAATCAGAAGAAAAACCACACCGTATCCTGCATCACCGACCAACATGGCAAAGAACAGGGCAAAAGCAACCAAAAAGTAAATGGAAACGTCCACTTCTTTGTATCCTGGAACGATATCGATAAACTTCATAACAGGATTTATAATTCCGATCCATCTAGGGTTTTTAACATAAACAGGGACCTGTTCTGGATTCTCTGGTTCTGAAATGGAAAAGCCCCAGTTTTCTTGTTCAGCTATGGTCTTAAAATCGTTGATCGTATCTTTTGGCAGGTATCCTTTTAAGTATTTCAATTGTCCTTCGACGTCGCCCATACTTTTCAGAATTTGTTGGGTGCCCAACTGATCCTGCAAGAGAAGACGGTATCGCTTCAAATCTGTAATCTTACTGGCCTGATCTTTTAAAAACATACCTATTTCAAGCAGTTGTCTTTTTTTTCTGATGATTCGGCGCCTTACTTCATCAAAACCTATTGTTGGGATATGCTCTTCTTTTAGCTCTAATTTTTCATTTTTTGACTTCGTAACCAGGGCCACGGGCACTTTGCCTTCCTTACCATTGAAGAATTGTAGTGTATGCCTTTTAGCCAAAGACGGTGCCAAATGTCCATCCACTTTGTACAAACGCAAATAAATGCCATGCCGTTCTAAGTACTCTAAATCTTCAGCCTTAGTCTGCTCCCCCCAAGTTTTATAAAAGTCTAATTGCCGCTGAAGTTCCTCTAGTTTGTTTAGACAGCTTTCTCTAATTTTTGTTGTCAGCAATACTCTGTTGACCAATCGTTTGGGGTCTTTGACAATGTATCTTGCTCCTTGCTCAGCATCTTTTCTTTTATGGTTGAAATCAATCAAGATAGCAATGGCCTTTTCAGCGCTATTCAATGCTTCAGTACGCTTTTCTAAAACCTGTCCCTCCGGCCGATGTATTTCTTTAACATCAACGACACCAAGTTCGCCGAGCTTATGCACAGTTTTGTCTACTGAACGGGCCGTAGTAAAAAGTAGTATTTCTTTCATTCGAACGATCATGCCACTTTACCTCTGTATTGTTTTTTCTTTTTGACCAACTTTGCACACCCTATAGCCAGGCGTTCTACATCACCTAGATATATCTCAATTTTTCGAATGTTGTTTTTGGTTTCTGGTATGAACACTTCTTTTAGTGCATTTTTCATACGTCTGGCCTCGGCAAGCTCTTCTTGTAGCAATTCAAGGTTTTTTCGTTCCATTTTCATCATGCTGCGGTTGGTTTTTTGATCTTTGATTACCGTGATCGCTGCATCTACCCATAATGGAGTAGTCATAAAATCCAACTTTTTTTCTTTGAACAATATGCTTTCAAATGATTCAATGGGTACCCCGGCAATCTCACGCTTTATCGTATTCATGTGTTCTACCTGTACAATTGCTGAGAGGTCTACAGATGTTTCGGCCATAACGGCTGCCCATTTTTTTGTTTCTTCATTGATTTCGTGAATGGCCACTTTTAAACGATTGATATTGTTTTCAATACGTAGCAATACTTCTTTTAGCTGTTGCTCCTTCATTTCAAAGACCGGCAAGGCGGTATTGTATTCTTGCAGTTCTAACTTCAAGACTGCCAAGGTGTTCTTGTTCATTAAGATTTTACCCATACCTCACCTATTTATTGTACTGGTCGCAAATCGTTTAAAACCCTCTTGAGCATCAAAGCTCCACCAGCGAAGCAATAGCATTAGTTTTAGCTTATAGCTGATAAGACCGGTAAAATCTGTATTATGTTCAATGGTCAGTGCTTCTAGTTTCTGCCATTGTAGTTTTAGCAATTGTATTTCCTCTTCTAGAGGGTTGCCATGAACTAAGGTGTACTGCCCATCTTTATTAGAAATCTCTTTGTCTTTGTTTTTTCGTGCAATTCGCAGTTTTGTTACTTCTTGCTTAAGACCGTACATGTATGTTGAAAAAGAGGCTACGAACCTATTGTCACTTTTCTGGAAACGAGGGGTGTGAATGGTATTTAAATTGACTTTTTGAAACAACTCTTGCGCTTTCGGACTCAAGAATTTACTGACCTCATCTTCTAAAATTGTTACCAAGGGCTTTTCTGCTTCAGACGGGCCTGCATACTTCTTAAAAATTGAAGATACTTTAGAGCACGCCTCACTACTTTCTGTAAAAGATAGGTGGGGCAAACTTGCCAATGTGTATTCAAGATCTCCCTTAATCATTCTCTCACATCGCTTTTTAAAAGCTTTGTCCATTCGTTGTTCAAATGCATCCCTAAAAGCTCGGTTACTGTAGCTGATGAAACCTCATAACTCCATCCTTTTCCTTTTTTGGTGATACTCAGACTCTTTTTAAGACTGGTTTCATTAAAAACGGTTATATGCTCTTCAGATATTTGAAGTTCTCTTTGAACATAGTCGGCCAGCCCTTCCTTAAGGTCTGCAGTGAGTTTTAATTCGATATCACTACCAATATTCTCAACAACTTTGGTCATTGCGGTTTTCAACAACCCAGGGGTAATGCTTTTTTCGACATTGTCTTCTAAAACAGATTTTAACAATTGTACGATTTCATTTTTTAGAGAAATATTCACGTCACGGGCTGCTTGCCGCAGCGCACTTTTACCCTTTTCTACCGTTGATCGTGCCTCTTCTTCCGCTGCATCAAGAATTTGTTTTCTTTCCGTCTGAGCATTTTTCAGTAGATCTTGTGCTTCCTTTTCCGCGGCTTCACGTATAATGGCCGCCTCTTTTTCCGCAGCTTCAATGGCCTCAACCTTTAAGGTCTTAATTAGATTATCTAAAGTTTTTTCACTCATGGGTCGTATTGATCAAAATTTTAAACTTCCCTTTTGGGGGCCAATAGGCCTCAATCAGTTCTGAGGATAGCCCTACCTCTTCTTTTTTAAAATGATTGGACAAAATGTCCCAGCACAAATCAAGTGCATCCTCTAACTCTAAAAACCGGAAGGGATCCATCAACTCTTCTTGAAAGGTTTTTCGATAATCCAATAATCGTAGGGAATAATCATCTTTTACCGAACCAAATTTTTGTGCCTTTACCCGTTCTTCAGATTCTGATAGCAACCGTGCCATGGCATTCATAATACTTCTATGATCAGACCGGGTCTTGTCATTTACTTGTTGCTTCAGCCTGCTCAGGGAACCGAACAATTCGAGATAGCCATCTTTCATAAAAAACTGGCCTTCTGTGATATATCCTGTATTATCGGGTACCGGATGCGTTACATCATCCATGGTGGTCACCCCTAGAATGGTAATACTGCCTGCTCCATCAATATCGGCGGCCTTTTCATACCGACTTGCCAATTGGGAATATAGGTCACCTGGATATCCTTGATTGGCCGGAATTTGGTCTTGTGCATTGGCAACTTGACGCAGATAATCGGACCATTGCGTCATATCTGATAAGAGCACGAAAACATTCTTGCCTTGCAGGGCAAAACGTTCGCCTACAGCAAGGGCAAGGTCAGGGACCATCAGTCCCTCTACGATGGAATCACGATGGGTATGCACGAACATTATTGTTTTATGCCTACTGCCCGCATCTTCAATACGTTGCTTAAAGTAGTGGTACTCATCATATTTAAGGCCGACCCCACCAATGATGATCACATCGGCGTCAGTTTGTGTGGCAATATTGGCCAACAAGCGGTTATAAGGTTCTCCTGCCTTAGCGAATATGGGAATCTTTTGCGAACGCACAAGCGTATTGAACACATCGATCATGGGCACCCCAGTGCGAATCATCTCTTTTGGAATCAACCGTTTTACCGGATTGATTGAAGGCCCTGCCACCCTAATTTGGTCTGACATCAGCTCGGGTCCACCATCTATTGGCCTGCCGTTGCCAGAGTATACCCTACCGAGCATATCATCAGAAAAGCCAACTTGTACCGGTTTCCCTAAAAAACGAATGCTACAATCGGTGGATACACCGAATCCACCTTGGAACAACTGTAAGGTCACATCATCTCCATTTAGGGCAATGACCTGTGCAAATGATTTTTCTCCATTTGGGTATAGCACTTCGGCCAATTCTTTATTATGCACATTACTCGCTTTAATACTGAGTATGGACCGCCCTATACTGTCTATATTGTCATACGTTTTCCTTAACATAGCCCATTTGTTTAACCAATATCAACAGCCTTGATTTTTGTTTTTCATAGTTTTTATCATTCAGTTGCATATAATTCCAGTCTAAAAAAGCCTGCCTAATAAAATTGAAATGAGACCTTATGGTTTCTTTGCCCTCAATAACAACAGTAGCATCAATAATCTCTTTTATCATAGTAAACATTAAGTGTAACCGTTCGGGATCGGTCACCCCATCTACCTTATGAAAACTGTTTTGTTGTAAGAATACCGCATCCAATAATTCTGCCTTTTGATATCGTATGTAAGATTCATCAGTGATTCCTTTTTCGCCCATTAATAGAATGTTAGATGCTATGGATTTACCATCGCGGAGTAAATCCAACAGATATAGTACTTCTTCTTTTTGCAGAAGCGAAGGATACTTTGAGGTACTGTCAATACGATCTATGGCCGGATACTTTCTAGCATCTGATAGGGCTCTTGAAAGTCCCCAAAATGCGCCTGTACTCAACAATGTGGCTTGTGTAACGGGCTCGTCAAAATTACCGCCGGCCGGTGAAACAGTTCCAATAATGCTCAATGATCCCATTTCTCCCTCTGGTAACAATTCAACCCCTGCACGATCGTAAAAAGCCGAGATTAGGGTAGAAATATACATTGGAAAGGCTTCTGGCCCAGGAATTTCCTCTTTACGCCCAGAAGTTTCACGCAGCGCCTGGGCCCAACGTGACGTTGAATCTGCTAGAATCAGAACGTTCAATCCTTGTTTACGATAATATTCTCCGACCGTTGTGGCCATGTATACCGAAGCTTCGCGAGCTGCTACCGGCATAGATGATGTATTGCCAACGATATATGTTCGGTCCATCAATGATTTGCCCGTTCTCGGGTCAATAAGCTCAGGAAAATCTTTAAACACTTCAACAGCCTCACCGGCCCGTTCACCACAGGCCGCTATGATAACCACATCAGCTTGCGAATGACGGGCAAGACTATGCTGAAGAACTGTCTTACCTGCACCGAAAGGGCCAGGATTGCATGCAGTTCCGCCAAAGGCAATAGGAAAAAGCGCATCGAGAATTCGTATGCCCGTTGGCATCGGTTTTTCAGGAACCGAACGCTCGTAAAAGGGCATAGGCACTTTTACTGGCCAGTCAAATGCCATTTGTAATACTTTCGTGCCGCCGTCACTGTTTTTTAGGGTTGCAATGTCATCGGCAATGGTATACTCACCTTCAGGTACAATATGCGCTACCACATATGTTTCCCTTACAGAAAAAGGGACGAAAATTTTATGCTTAAAGAGTTTTTCGGGTACGTGACCTAAAACTGCACCTCCGGTTATGCTATCTCCCTTTTGGATACTTGGGGTAAAATGCCATTTTAAAGTAGTGTCCAAAGGACTCACCTCGAGTCCCCTTTCTAAAAACCACTCTTTCTCGGCAAGTTCATATAAAGGGTTTTGAAGTCCATCTGTAACCGAACCTAAAATACCAGGACCTAATTTTACTGCAAGCGGTAGCCCTGTGAACGCTACGCTATCACCTACTTTCATCCATTTTGTATCTTCAAAAACCTGTAAATAGACGATACCTCCTTTTTTTACATCAATGACCTCTGCTTTTAATCGCTTGTCTCCATCTATGTGTATATAGGCTACCTCTCCATTGATTACGGCCCCACTTGTAATCTTAGTACCAACCAATGACTCATTGACACTAACTACTTTACCTTTGGTTTTACTCATTGTTCAACTGTTTCAACTACCGCGAAGTTTTCTCACTTCTTCTTCTATTTTGGTGTACCACATTTTGTCTTTTATTTCTAGCCCCCTTTTACGGTACCGTTTTGCCTTTACCGGATCCTTTAGTTTCTCATAAACCTTGGCAAGACCAAAGTAGGTTGGCAGGTGCATATTGTTAATGCTTAAGCAGATTTTGAACTGACCGATAGCTTCCTTATTAAAACCATTTTCCATAAGTTCAATGGCCGCGTTATGCACATGTTCTAGATCTTTTATATCTGAATCTAATTGTAAGTTGATTACATCTTCTGATTTTAAGGTTAGAAATGAGCAGGGGACTTCGCGAATAACCTTTTCGGTCACACTACCAATGAGCAAACGGTTGAGACCGGTTCTACCCACGGTGCCCATTACAAGCAGGTCAATCATTTTTCGAGAAATAGCACTTCGGATTTCTTTGGATGGATCACCCTTTGGTGTCTCTTTTGTCCAATTCAAATGGGTCAGGTCAAACTTTTTTAGAAATGCATCAAACTTTTCTTCATGCACGGTCAACCGCAATTGGTTTTCCTTCTCTAGGCCATCTTCTGAAAAAAACCAAGCCGTGTCCTCTATTTCACAAACGCCAAGAATGGTCAGCTCTGCCCTAAACCTTCTGGTCATCGTAATCGCATTTTTAAGGGCCCTTTCAGATGCTTTTGAGAAATCTACAGGACATAGAATGTGATGAACGCTCAGGGGAACACCAGTCTTGGCAACAAACACAGGTTTTTCACTTTTCTGAATGATTCGTTCAGTAGTTGTACCCAAGTGTGTATTTTCACCATGCAGACTTTCACCAGAACCTGTTAAAATTAAATTGGCGTTGGTCTTTATGGCGGCATTTACAATGCCGTCATGAGGTGAACCATATTCAAGCAGTGGTACATCTACTAGAACACCTGCGCCTTCAAGTCTTAAAGTGGCCTCCTTTAGCTTTTCTTCGGCCATTCTTGTCACTTTAGTACGTATCCCTTCATTAATAATATCGTTAGGAAGTACATGTACCGGAACTACCTTAGAATTAAACACTTTGGCCAATTCCATCGCTGTTTCTTCCACATGTTTTGATACGGCACTAAAATCATTTGCCCACAAGATTTTTTCCAATAGTTTCATAAATATATTTTTACATGGGAATAGCCCTTACCAATCTCAATAAGGCCTAGGTCCATTTTTCTATTCTCCAAATTCATATGTCAGATTTCACTCATTTATTTTGAATAAAACTAGGATGCAATTCTTTAGAGAAACTTAAGTGGCAAAAATCAAATCTGAATCGCAGTCAATTGTGTTCTTGAATACATAATGTCCTGAACTGCAATGTATGTAGGTGGCACCTCTAAGCTTTTATATCAAGTATTTGGGCATTGTTCAAAGTGCATTTGAAAATAGGTTATCCTTAGCTAAAGTTTGTCTAAAGATTTGGTGGTTATGTTTATGGTCATAATGATAAACAACCCATCGTGATGAATAAAATTCTGGTTCCCATAGACTTTTCCAAGACCTCGACCAATGCACTGGCGTATGCTGTTGAATTTTTTGGACCATCTCTTGAAATTCTGGTTTTGCACAGCTTTGATACGCGGTCACGGGCCGCACTGTTAATGAAGAATATTGATGACGTTATTGAAAAAGACGCTCGTGCCAAAATGGATGAATTGATGCAGCGTATGCGAAAAAAGTACCCCGATATAGTATTCAAACCCAAAATAGTTAAACTTAAGGCCGTTTCGGCAATCACTGCCCTAGGTGATAGTGGTGACTTTGACTTCATTGTCATGGGAACAAAAGGTGCTAGCGGACTAAAAGAGGTTTTTATGGGAAGTATTGCAGGTGGCGTAATCTCTAAAACTCTGGCACCAGTAATTGTCGTGCCCGAAGAATATCATTTTAGAGCTTTGGACGAAATCGTTTTTGCCATAGGTAACGAGCCCTTTTCTTATGCTACCGTTGATCCCCTGAAAAAGATTGTAAAAAAGCATAAAAGCAAGGTCAAAGTACTACATATCGCTGATAAAAAAACTTCGGACCTTGATATTCCCTTGAGCCACATTGCTGACTTAAACCCTTCAATAGACTACGCATTTGGTACAGGAAACACCAACAAAGACCTGAATGACTATCTAATGAAAGATTTTGCCGGTCTATTATGTATGGTGCGTGCAAAAAAAGGATTTATGGAACGCTTGTTAAGCGAAAGCGTCACCCTTAAACAGACTTTTAACAGTCCTGTGCCCTTGATGATTCTCCATGCGCGGCCCATCTAAGAAAAGGTTCTATGTTCATAAGAAAATCGATTATCGCAGCTACCGGCCTGTTTCTATGTCTCTTTCTAGTGGTACATCTATCGGCAAACTGTATTTTGATACTGCCTGAAGAAACGGCCCGCACACTGTACAATTCATATTCCACCACATTGCGTGAAAGCCCATTGATAAAGATAATCGCCTATGTACTGTACTTGTCCATCATGCTTCATATCATCTATGCACTACTGATTACCCGTTCAAACAAAAAGGCAAAACCCCGCGGCTATCATGTAAATCGTACCAAAGACAATAGTAGTTGGATCTCACAAAACATGGGATTTTTAGGCATTACGATACTGTTATTTTTAATTGTGCATCTTACTAATTTTTGGGCACGTATCAAACTGGGGATTGGTGAAAATGTAGGGTTGGATAATAATGGCCATAAAGATGTATATGAAGTAACGTACGCCCTTTTTCAAAATGTTTATGTAGTGCTGTTCTACACCGTTTTGATGGTTCCCTTGGGAATGCATCTTAACCACGGTTTAAAAAGCGCGCTTATGACTCTAGGGTTCTACCATAAAAAGGGGCTACGATTACTAGCTAAGCTTTCACTTATTTATGCTTCAATCATAGCCATAGGTTTCGGTGTCATACCGCTAATTGTTTTCTTTAAATAATATCAAGATGCTTGATCCAAAAATTCCCCGAGGACCCTTAGAACACAAATGGCGCAACTATCAAACAGATTCACAATTGATAAATCCCGCCAATAAAAAAAAGCTGAACATCATTGTTGTTGGTTCAGGATTAGCTGGTGCAGGGGCTTCTGCCACTTTAGCAGAACTGGGATATAACGTACAATGTTTTTGTTACCAAGATTCAGCCCGTAGGGCACATTCCGTGGCGGCCCAAGGTGGTATTAATGCGGCTAAAAACTATCAACACGACGGTGACAGTATTTGGAGGATGTTTTATGATACCCTAAAAGGAGGGGATTTCAGATCACGTGAGGCAAATGTGTATCGATTGGCAGAGCTATCGGCACCATTGATCGATCATTTTGTACAGCAAGGTGTCCCCTTCGCTAGAGAATATGGTGGCGTATTGGTCAACCGTAGTTTTGGCGGTGTACAGGTGCAACGTACTTTTTATGCCCGTGGTCAAACCGGTCAACAACTTTTACTGGCCGCTTACGCGCAACTGTATAAAATGAAACGGGCAAAAAAAGTGACGCTATTCACACGGCATGAAATGATGGATCTAGTGCTTATCAACGGAAAGGCAAGGGGAATCATCGCAAGGGATTTGGTCACCGGGCAATTAAAGCGTTTTGTTGCCGATGCGGTAATACTGGCCACAGGAGGGTATTCAAGGGTATTTCGACTTTCTACACTGGCCATTGGGTGCAATGCCACCGCCATTTGGAAAACACATAAACGAGGGGCATATTTTGCAGCTCCGAGTTTTACGCAAATTCATCCCACAGCATTACCACAGACAAGTGAGGCCCAGTCAAAACTTACATTGATGTCTGAATCTTTACGAAATGACGGGCGTATTTGGGTTCCTAAGAAGAAAGATGACAATCGAAAGCCAGAGGCGATTCCTGAAGAAGAAAGAGACTATTATCTAGAGCGGCGATATCCTAGTTTTGGAAACCTTGCACCACGTGATGTGGCCTCACGAGCGGCAAAAGAACGTATTGATTCCGGTTATGGCGTAGGCCGTCTCAAAAATGCCGTTTATTTAGACTTTAAGCATGCAATTGAACGTTTGGGCCTAAAAACCGTTCGAGATAGATACGGGAACCTTTTTAAAATGTATCAAAAAATCACAGGTGTCAATGCCTATGATGAACCCATGCAAATATCACCAGCGGCCCATTTTTCTATGGGCGGACTTTGGGTCGACTACGAGCTTATGACAACAATTCCAGGCTTATATGCCATTGGTGAATGCAACTTTTCAGATCATGGTGCCAACCGTTTAGGAGCAAATTCATTACTTCAGGCCAGTATAGATGGTTATTTTATTTTACCGAACACCATCAATAATTTTTTAGCCAACTGTTTGCATGAAGGCTCCCAAACCACTGAACATGAAGCCTTTGAAAAAATTGAGATCCAAGTGGAAAACCACATCAAAAAGTTACTTATGGTAAATGGAACTAAGACCGTTGATCACTTTCATCGCGAACTGGGCAAAATCATGTGGCAACAGTGCGCCATGTCACGAAACAAAAAAGGACTTACTAAAGCCATTATACAGATTACTGCAATTCAAGATTCTTTTTGGAAAGAGGTCAAGGTAACTGGCCGGAACAATGAAATGAACACTGAACTTGAAAAGGCACTTCGTTTGGCCGATTTTTTAGAACTCGCGCTTTTAATGTGCACCGATGCCTTGGAAAGAGAAGAATCTTGTGGGGCACATTTTAGAGAAGAGTACCAAACTGAAGAAGGTGAGGCGTTGCGCAATGACCAAGACTATGCCTATGTATCAGCATGGGAGCACAATCATGGGGAATTTAAGCTTCATAAGGAAGCATTGACTTTTGATAACTTAAAACCTATTGTAAGAAGCTACAAATAGTAGCTGGCAGCATAACAAAAATATATTGTAAAGACCATGAAAGCAACATTCAAAATTTGGAGACAAGAGGGCGGCGATGCAGAAGGTCAATTTAGGTTATACGACGTTGATGGGCTCACCGAAGACATGTCTTTCTTAGAGGCTTTAGATCACCTTAACGAGCAATTGGTGCAGCGCAACGAGAACGTTATTGCCTTTGAGTATGATTGTAGAGAAGGGATTTGCGGTCAGTGCGGTGTATTCATTAATGGGCGGGCCCACGGCCCAAATGATGCGATGACCACTTGCCAAGTACATATGCGTAGTTTCAAAGACGGTGAGCTCATAGTGGTCGAACCATGGAGAGCTGCTGCTTTTCCAATCATCAAGGACCTGGTCGTGGACCGTTCCGCTCTTGACAGAATCATTGAACATGGCGGATACATTTCGGCAAAAACGGGAACTGCACCAGAAGCAAATGCCATTCTTATAGCAAAGGACAAGGCAGACAAGGCCATGGACGCTGCCGCCTGTATCGGTTGTGGTGCCTGTGTTGCCAGTTGTAAAAATGCATCAGCAGCCCTCTTTACCTCCGCAAAAATCAATCACCTCAATAACCTGCCCCAAGGAAAGCAAGAAGCTTCAAAACGGGTTCTGGAAATGACCCGTCAAATGGAGCTTGAAGGATTTGGCAGTTGCACATTCACCGGCGCCTGTGAGGTGGAATGCCCCGAGGGAATATCAATAATAAATATTGCTGAAATGAATGCCAGTAGGATCAAGGCCAAATGGCTTGAATAACTTAATTATACCAACACCATGGACAAAACGATAGGTAATGTTAAAAACAGTGTGCTTTATGGAAGTATATGATACCCATTCAGCTCAAAGCGCATCAAACGCTTTTCGTTTACTTTCAAACCAGTTTTGCATGGCCTCGGGCGATTTCATCAACTCTTGCATTTTGCCCATGGCATCAAGATGTGCCGGATCTTTCTTGTGAAACATCTCCATGCCATGTCTTTTACTCATTTCAGCGATTTCTTCAAAAGAATCGGCGCTGAACTCTTTGTCACAAGCACCACCCAATTGTTTACAGGTCATCGTTTTCATATGGTATTATTTATTGGTCAAAACTTTTCAAGAGTACATCCAGCCTATCAAACACAGAACCCCATCCGTTTAGAATACCCATTTTTTCTTGTTGAATTTTGTACGCTTCTGTAGGATGGATAACATGAAAGGTGAAATCGGTCTTCTCGCCATTTGGTTCAAACAACGATTGAATTTCTACCCCTTCGGTCATTGGTCTAAAGTTTGCCGATGAAACAATTTTTTTAAATTCGATTATTTCGGTGTAGGTGCCCTCTGCAATAAACTCTTGACCATTGGGCATTGGCATAATATACTTCCATTGGCCACCTACTTTAAACTCATGGGTAACTACTTTGGTCCTCACCCCTTTAGGGCTCCACCACTCTGCTATATGCTCAGCTTGTGTCCAAGCCTCCCACACTAGCGCCAATGGCGCGTTAAAAGTTCTTTTCATCGTTATTGTTCGATTGTTCATCTTATTACTTTATTGGTTTATATCTCTATTGTTTTTTAATTGGGTAATATAACTATCGAAAGAATCCAGTTTATCTTCCCATAATTCCTGGTATTTTTCAATCCATAGAAAGGCTGGAATTAGATTTTTTGGCTTGATAAAGCAAAAACGTTCCCTACCCTGTTTCTCATAGGTTATGATATCGCATTCTTTTAAAATCTTTAGGTGCTTAGAAATTGCAGGTCTACTGATATCGAATTTTTCAGCTATGGTATTTATGGTAAGTGGTTCTTTGGCCAATAGCTCGATAATGTCTCGCCGTACTGGGTCTGCTATTGCTTGAAAAACATCTCTACGCATATTACATGTAACTGATTGGTTACAAATATAAATGTAATCATTCGGTTACGCAAAGATTATTTCAATAAAAAGTGATGCTATATTGTATTAAGGTAAAAAAACAAGGTATTGCCAAAGCCTTACAGCGAACAGAAGGCAAGACATAGATTAGTGGGCAATGGTTTGGACTCTCTATCACAGGAGCTTTATGAAGGAGCGTGGTATAGCTTTTTAAGATTTCTCACTTTTTATCAATAAGGTAATCTGCCACCGTAAGAATCCATGGAAAACTAATAGACCTAAAGAGAGAGTCTCAAAGGTTATTCATATAACTCTTTAAACTAGAATACATACTTTTATTGAACTTATCAAGGATTTGTAATTAATAATCCTATACCGTTGTCGACAGTGATTGAATACAGAATAATTAAAAAGACTTAAATGTCAGAATTATTAAAATACAGGGAAGAATTAAATTTTACTCAAGAAAAACTTGCTGAAAAAGCCAATATTTCTGTTAGGACCATTCAACGAATTGAAGCGGGCAAAGAGCTAAAAGGGCACACCTTACATGCTCTTTCCATTGCTCTGGGGGTGAGTAGAGATAAACTAATTTCAAATACTCCCAAACAAGAAGAAATGAATTGGTTGCTTTTGAAACTGATAAACATTTCTTCCATATTTTTAATTTTCGTTCCATTGGCCAGTATTCTTTTTCCATTAATTATTGCGTATTGGAAAAAAGCATTTAACCCCATAACCAAACAGATTATTACTATTCAAATTCTCTGGACATTCTTACTCCCCTTAGTTGTTCTCGCTGGGGCTTTTGTTGGGAAGTCAGTGGGCCTAAATAATCATATGGTGCCGATAGTAATTCTACTAATGCTATTTGGAAATGCATTTATAATTATCCGTAACACCGTTGCGTTAGATAGAAAAAAGAGATTGTCTATACATCTGAATTTCAATATTTTATAATTTTTGTCGTCCAAATTTCGGGTTTTTGTCGGGTTATTTTTTGTGAACTTTTATGTCTAAAAAACAATATTGCCACACAAAAAATAATCAAAAAAAGTCATGACAATAACGAGCCAAAGGCTACTTTGTATAGCCATTTTATTCTTATACATCACAGGTGGTTATTCCCAAAACTATGAAGCTATAATTAGTCAAGAGCTACATCATCAAAGTCCTGGTGGAAGTATTTTAATTGCCAAAGATGGGAATGTTGTTTATCATAAATCTTTCGGTAAGGCCAATATTGAATTGGGTGTTGATATGACCAATAAAAGCGTTTATCGTATCGCGTCACTTTCAAAACAATTTACGGCTATTGCCATTTTAAAACTTTCAGAGGAAAATAAATTATCGCTTACCGATGAAATAACAAAATTTATTCCAGACTATCCTATGAAAGGTTACAACATTACGTTAGAACATTTATTATCGCACACATCAGGCATTAAAGATTATCTAAGTATTGAGAGTTTTGATAAAACCACTCAAAAACAAGATATGACTCCTGAAGAAATTATCAATTTCTTTAAAAATGAGCCTATGGATTTTGAGCCAGGAACACGGTATCAATACTCAAGTTCGGGATACATAATTTTAGGTCACATCATTGAAATCTTGTCTGGTATGAGTTATGAAAACTATATGCAAAAATTCATTTTCAACCCATTAGGTCTGAGCAATACGAGATACGATACTACAACGGATACTATTAAAAATAGAGTTTCTGGGTATAAAAAAAATAATGACAATTATAAAAATGCAAACTATTTAAGTATGACGCTGCCCTATGCTGCAGGTTCGTTAGTATCAACTACTGAAGATTTCCTTAAATGGAACCAAGCATTGGCCACTGAAAAAATTATCAGTTCAACAACTTTAGAATCAGCTTATCGGCCTTACGTTTTAAAATCAGGTCAAAAGGGTCTTCACGGTTATGGTTGGGAAATTGGAAATGTTCGAAATGTAAAAAGTGTTAAACATAGCGGTCGTATCAATGGTTTTAGTACTTATGCGCTATCGGTGCCAGAAGAGAATGTTTACATCACGATTTTAACGAACAGTGAAGATGTGCAAAACATAGACATTATAACAACCAAACTCGCCGCAGTGGCTATGGGCAAACCGTATAAGTTAAATGAAGTAACTGAGTCTAAATCAAATCTGGAAGTCGTTAATGGTATTTATGAAGATGAATTTGGAACACAAAAAATCGTACGTTTTGAAGACCAAAGTCTTTTCTTGTTCGATAGAGGAAAAACCAAAAATATGCTTGTTCCTTTCGGAAAAGGAAAGTTTTTTGTTGAAAATAGTCTTACAACTTGGTCAATAAAAAAGGATAATGGGGAAACATATTTAATAGAAAATAATACAAGCCAGATTAACCGTTGGAAGCGAGTTAAGAGCGATATAAAAAGTATTATACCCAAAAATGTAAAGATTAAGAATCTCAAGACATACACGGGAAAGTATGAGTTAGGTCCAAATTTCTATTTTGAGGTCAAAATCGAAAACGACATCCTCATAGGACAAATTAGAAGTGATAAAAAAGAATTAGTTCCTATAGGTAATCATCAATTTATAGCAAGGGACATTGATGCCAAGCTAACCTTTAACCTAAACAAAAATAAAAACGTTATCAGTTTAACCCTGGACCAAGGTAGAGCAACGACAGCTAAAAAAATTGACTAGACTATTCTCGATAAATGAATTTAAGAACGAACAAGGCGTTGATATGATGTAAAAGATATTTATGCGTACTTAGAATAACCAATACCAGCATTCTTATTTCTGTTGGTTTGGTAACTGTTCCCGCCCTATTGGAGTTAAGGTTTTTGGTCAAGAAACGGAAGTTTTCTACTAAATCGACCAAAGCTTCAGCAATTTATTTGTAAACTTAACGTTAATTATATGTAAATTATTTGTATCTTTATTGTAAACAGTTACGTTAAAATGCATCTTTTAGAGAGGTTTAAAAAGCTACGTCTTCATTATATTCAATGGCTTAAAAGCTATGGTGAAAAGTATGAGTGCTTCATAAAAATGATTTACGAAGCCTAGCCCATGTATCTTTAAAGTGGTAAAAACTCCCAAAAACCTAGAATCTCGCAGTCAACGCCAAAGATTATTTTGTATTTGCACTTGGACAACTGTGGAAAATAGAATGACAAACATCTCGTAAATGATATTCGAAGAAATGCCCTTGATGCCCATCAAAGAGTTCCACTGGCCAAAAGCGATTCCTATAATTATCAAAATCGCGATGGGCTTACCCCATTTTAAGTGTTTTTTAAACGCAAATAAGGCCGTTTCACCAGTAAGCAGCGTATAATATCCATATACGTACATTAAAACACCAGAGAAGAAACAACTCAATAGCAGCACCCATAACAATTGCATTCCATAGGTACTTCCGGCAACAATCATTTAGGTGACACTACCTGTGCCTATGGTATAGCCAATGGCAAAAATACCCGGCCCGAATGCCAAAACAACTCCGAGTATCTTTTTTAATATTGATGGATTCGGAGCTGGTTTATACATATTCCCTATGCCCTTAAGTTTGAGATCACCATCAACGTTTTTGCAACGTTTTTCTCAAGCTCTTTGAAGTCTCTTTGGGCGAGTAGCTCTTTACTGATAAGCTTTGACCCCATGCCTACGCAGGTCACCCCTGCATCAAACCATGCTTTCAAATTAGCTTCTTCAGTACTCACCCCACCGGTCGGCATAATACTGGTCCACGGCTGTGGTCCTTTTATGGCCTTCACAAAACCAGGACCATACGTGGAACCTGGGAAAAGCTTTATGATCTCACAGCCCAGTTCTTCGGCCCTGTTAATCTCCGTCAATGACCCGCACCCGGGCGACCATAGCACTTTTCTTCTGTTACAGGCCATGGCAATGTCTTCTCGTAATGAGGGTGTTACAATGAAATTGGCCCCCATCTGCATGAACAATGACGCAGCGGCCGCATCTGTGATGGAACCGACCCCCATTATCATGCCCGGGAGCTTTTGTAGTACATACTTGTTCAGTGCCGAGAATACCTCAAAGGCATAATCGCCACGAGCGGTAAACTCCATGAGCCTTGCCCCACCATCATAACAGGCCTTCAATACTTCTTTGCCCAATTCGATATCAGCATGGTAAAACAAGGGGACCATTCCCGTTTCTTTCATCACTTGGACCACTTCTAATCTTGAATATTGTGCCATATGCCCTCTTAAATCCTTCCCCAGGGGAAGGAGTCTCTTATTTAATTAATAATACAACTGTTCTCTTCCATTTCACCATCTTTTGTTCCCCCTACGTCGGATGGGTCGGGGGAAGCCTATCTTGCCACCCTTCCGGAAGCATCGCCACCCATTAACTTTTCTACTTCACCAACCGTCGCCAGATTGGCATCGCCCTTTATCGTGTGCTTGAGACACGATGCCGCTACTGCAAAGTCCAGTGCATTTTGGTCATCTTCTGGGTACTTGAGCAATCCGTAGATCAATCCCCCCATAAAAGAATCACCGCCGCCTACCCTGTCAACGATATGTGTGATCTGGTATTCGGACGATTTGTACATGGTCTTGCCATCGTAAAGGACACCAGCCCAAGTATTGTGCGAAGCCGATAGCGAGCCCCTGAGTGTTGTAATCACTTTTTTTGCCCTGGGGAAACGTTCCATCATTTGTTTGCATACCGATAGAAAGGCTTCGGCCTTTACATGCTCACCCTGTGTAGTGATGTCAAGGCCTCCTGGTTTTATGCCAAAGTGCTTTTCGGCATCCTCCTCGTTACCCAGTACGATATCACAGTATGCGGTGAGTTCGGCCATGATCTCTTCCCGTTTTGCATCATCGCAGTACTTCCAGAGCTTGGCGCGATAGTTCAAGTCTGTTGAAATGGTCACCCCCATTTCGCTGGCGACCTTTACGGCCTCTAGACAGGCATCGGCCGCCCCTTGTGAGATCGCGGGTGTGATGCCGGTCCAATGGAACCACTCCACACCTTTGAAGACCGATTTCCAATCGACCATCCCCTTCCCGATCTCAGCCATGGCCGAGTGCGCCCGGTCGTAGACTACCTTACTGCCGCGGCTCACCGCCCCGGTCTCTAAAAAATAGATGCCCAAGCGGTCACCGCCATAGACGACCTTGTCGGTGCCAACGCCCCTTTTTCGCATTTCCATCAGCGCACATTGGCCGATGTCGTTGTTGGGGAGCCTGGTGACAAAGTCGACCGATACGCCGTAATTGGCCAATGAGACCGCTACATTTGATTCGCCACCGCCATAGACCACGTCAAAACCGGTAGTCTGTGAGAACCTTAAAAACCCTGGAGGTGACAGGCGAAGCATGATCTCTCCAAAAGTGACTACTTTTTTCATTTCTAAAATTTTGTTTTTCACCTGCCTTCAGATAGACAAGTCGCTATTAATAAGATTAGCTAAAGGCCAATCCGCCATTGATATCAATATTGTTTCCTGTTATAAAAGACGCTTCATTAGAAGCCAAATAAGCCACCAGGTCAGCTACCTCTTCGGCACTACCTTCTTTACGCAATGGTGTTGAAGCGGCAACTTTTGTCCGTATTTCGTTCTTTGTAAAATCATCATGGAACTTTGTGGCTATGAGCCCTGGGCAAAGCGCGTTTACACGAATACCTTTTGGTCCCAGCTCTTTTGCCATTGCCCTAGTGAACGTACTCACCGCGCCTTTTGAGGCACTGTACAGCGCCGAACCGCCTCCACCGCCGTCTCTAGCTGCCTGCGAAGATAAATTGATTATCGAGGCCCCTTTGGTCATCATTGGTTCAAAAGCTTGGGTTACAAAAACAGTGGATCTAAAGTTGACATTCATGACCAAATCATAAAAAACTTCGTCAAATTCCTGCAATGTTTTTCGGGCAAAAAGTCCCCCTGCGTTGTTTACCAAGATATCTACTTTCGCTCCGAAGGCTTCCACTGACTTGGATCTTAAGTGTTCAATTTCAACATGTTTTGACACATCGGCTTTGACAGCGACCGCTTCTTGACCCAAAGATTTAATCTTCGCCACTGTTTCGTTAGCTCCTGATTCAGAGTTATAGTAGTTCACGATAACTTTGGCTCCTTCTGTTGCAAGTTTAATGGCTATGGCACGGCCAATGTCCCTTGATCCCCCGGTCACCACTGCTATTTTTGCTTCAAGTTTACCCATTTTATCGTGTGCTTTTTTATATTCCTAGCGCTTGTCCACCACCTATTTGAATAGTTTCTGCCGTTATAAAAGAGGCGTCCTTGCTTGCCAAGAAAGAAATAACCCCTGCCACATCTTCTGGTTGTCCTAATCTTCCGAGCATAATATTATTTGCCCAAGAGGCAAAAACTTCTGGTTTGGTCGCTTTAATTTGCGCATGGAACGGGGTATCAATGGTTCCTGGAGATACTGCATTTGCTCGAATACCGTATTCTGCTAAATCTTTTGCCAAGGCCCTCGTTATAGCATGAACACCTGCTTTTGAGGTTCCATAAATACCTGCACCAGGGCCACCAGCGGTCCATCCTGCATTTGAAGTATAATTTATGATAGAGGGATGCTCCCCTTTTTTAAGGAATGGAATGGCAGCTCTTGAGGCAAAAAATACCGAATCTAAGTTAAGTGCCATTACAAATCTGTAAAAATCGGTGGTCATTTCTTCAAATCGAGACCTTCCACCCAAGCCTCCGGCGTTGTTAACGAGTACATCTATTTTGCCATACTTCTCGCCTATTTTATTGATATTGGAAGTCACAGCTTCCTCACTAGTGACATCGAAGCCATAGTATTCCGCTTTAATTCCCTGAGCAGTAAGTTCTTTTACCCGTTCGGCACCGGCATCATCTTCTATACCATTTAATACAACGGTATAACCATCTGTTCCCAATCGTTTTGCAACTTCAAAACCAATGCCTCCTGTAGCTCCTGTAACCACAGCAACTTTTCCATTATTTTTATTCATCGTTAAATATTATATTTTCTTGTTTAATTTTAATTTTCCGTTTTTACCAGTCCTACCTTCCTTATCAAAAAGAAAATTGATACGACGGCTAGCACCACGGATAGCGTAATTGCTATAAATGCCGGAGTGTATGACCCGCCTTTGGTTATGTTACCGATAAACCAATTCATTATTATGGGAGAAAAGGCCGCTACTGTTCCCGCTAAACCAGCCAATGTGCCTACGGATGGTCCCTTAAATAAATCACTGGACAGGGTTTGAATATTTCCAATCGCAAACTGAAATCCAAAAAGGGCTACGCCTGCCAAATAAATGAATGCCATGTAGTCAGAATCACTTACAAACATCATGATACAGACAAAACCAACAATGATTAAAAGACTGCCTATAACTATACTTACCTTTCTTCCAAAATTTACCGACGTATGTTTTATTATGAGTTCTGTAACATAACCACCCACGATTCCGCCCGCAGCCGCCATTAGATATGAAATCCACATGGTGTTTCCGATTTCCTCTATGCTCAGGCCGAATTTTGAGTTCAGATAAATGGGCATCCAACCGGCAAAGAACCACCAAATTGGCTCTATAAAGAATCGACATAACAATACGCCCCATGGTTCTTTAAAGCTTAATATTTTACCAACACCTAAGCTTTTGGCCCCTTTGACCGCAACATCATTATTGGCTATTCGATCATCAAGAATTAGATTGCGTTCATCTTCGGTCATCCAAGGATGGTCTTCTGGTTTTGACTTGTTTACTACATACCAAGGAATTACCCAAAGCAGACCTAAAGCACCTAGAATAATGTAGGTTGACTTCCATCCAAATTGGGCATAGAGAAAAACAATGATTATCGGGGCAATCACATTGCCTATAGAGGCTCCGGCATTGAATATACCTTGGGCCAAAGCCCTTTGCTTTACCGGAAACCATTCGCCATTGCTCTTTACGGCACCAGGCCATAGTCCTGCTTCACCTAGGCCCAGTAAACCACGTACTATTGATAATGTAGCCACTCCTCTCGTAAGCGCATGAAAAGCCGCTGCGAGGGACCAAACCACAATAGATACAATAAAGCCTATTCTAGTTCCAATTTTATCATACAATCGGCCCGATAAAAATTTACTTGCAGCATATGTTATCATAAATATGTTGAGCATAAGGGCATAATCAGAATTGTCCATGCCCAGGTCTTCACCCATTTGCGGCCATAGCAAAGCAAATGCCGTTCTATCAATGTAGTTGATTACGGTGGCTATAAAAATCAAGGTTATAATCCACCATCTAAGTCCTTTTACTTTCATTATAGCATTCTAATTATAGCTGGTCCAAAAACTCAGAACAAGATTTTCATATCCGTCATGAATTTTTTAAATACCAGAATATCCATTAAAGCAAATACTTGGATTGTAGTTACCAATCTGCAATGTGATTCGTACGTAATCTATCAAGTTTTACTCCCTCCATTTTTTAGTATTGAAAACAAAACCGTGCACTTTTTATTTTCAATATCATCAACTTAGTTATCGCTATGATAACAATATTGGTACAACACTTTGAAATGAACCTTCATCATCTCTTTAGCCCTTTTTGGGTCTTGGTCCTTTATAGCTTGAAAAATATCTTCATGTTCTTGAATACCCTTAAATGATTGATTTGAATCACAAACATGATATTTTTCAAAATTTGTAATAATCTCAGGTGTAATGATCAGCATGAAGGTATTCATTGAACTATTCTTACTTGCTTTCGCGATGGCAAGGTGAAACAACAAGTCTTCTTCTACAGCATCTTCTTTATTCAACACTTTGCTCTTATATGCATCCAATGCCGATCTCATGGCCTCTAGATCTTCATCTGTTCTTCTGAGCGCGGCCAATCTTACCGTTTTAAGCTCGAGTAGAATTCTTGTTTCGACCAGGGATTTAAAATCTGGTTCTTCCAGTCCCAGAATATCTTCCATCATGCCACTCATGGCAACACGACCTATATCAGCAATGAAAGTACCGCTCTGAGGTTTAGAATACAAAATGCCATAAAACTCTAACTTTTGAATTGACTCACGAATGTTACTTCTGCTTACGCCAAACTTTTCTGACAGCATTCGTTCAGAGGGTAATTTATCCCCAGGCTCCAGATTTTTGTACTCAATTAAATCACGAAGCTTGGCAATAATTTTTTGCTGAACATCTCGCTTTTCATTATTAGTTAAAACCTCAACTTTCATAACTGTTTTAAAATTTGACCAAATTGGTTAACCAGATTGGTTTGTTAAATTTATGAAAATAACTTCAACTATCTGTTATTGATTTCAATTATATCGACAATTTTTTTTGCAGTTTACAAAGGCTGCCAATAACTGTATCATCAACAGCCCTTGTCATAACTAAACTAACTCAAAAATGCTTCAATGTTCAACTACTAAATCATAAAATTTAACTTTTGCAAACGCCTCTGAATCTGTTGTTTGCAAGTAATTTCCTGCCTTAAAATAATTTTCGAAGACGCCCCATTTTGCTATGTGAACACCTTCAAATATTTTAGAAACACCCTCATTTAACATCACCTCTATCTTTCCCTCGGATGCTTTTATTTCAACTGTAAATTTTTCAAAATCCACCTTTTCAGAAAAAATGTAACTTTCTCCGTCTTCCCAAGCATCTGTATACAATAGTTCAGTATCAGAAGCATCTATATCTTTTAAGGTTTTTGTTACCACCCTTACTGCTCCGTCTTGCCAATAAATTTTTAGCATAGGTGGTGCGTTGTTATCATTTTCGCCTATTAAATCACGCTGTTCATTTGTTAACCTTCCATGAATTTGCATAACCATTGTTCGGTGATAGTCACCATCACCATCTTTTGAGATTTCTTCTAAAGCAAGTGTGCCCTTCATGATTCCGCCTTGTCCAAAAGTCCAATTTGTTGAATTGCTACCAGGGTTCATTTGTTCTCGCAGTTCGGTTCTTGAATATGATGAATTGGTTGTTGTGGCCCCAGGGTAGGTATAAAAAACCAGTGCGCCATTAATTGAATCGTTGTACATAAAAGGTTTAAGAACCTCATTGTTCGCATAATCCAATATTTCCGGTGGTTCAACTTCAATTGGTTTTCCATTATTGGAAATAGGCAATGTCACTTTCCAATTGTTCAAATCTATTTCTGGTAAAGTAAACGAATCGCTATCTTCAACTACAGCATCGTCTTCTAGAATAACTTCTTCTTCCATGTCTTCAAGAGGGGCAACGTCATTTCCATCACTACTACAGGCGTAAAACAGATGCACAGCAACACTAAAAACCAACAGTTTTATTGTGCTACGCTTAAGAAATAAGAAGTTTATATCAATTCTCATGTTGTCATGTTTAATGGACCGCACTCAGTTCATAAAGTTTTACACTCGCGTAAGCACCTTCGTCCCTGGTCTGAAAGTAGTTGCCAACCTTAAAGTAGTTTTCAAATACCCCCCAGCGTCTTATACTCGCATTGTCATACACAAAAAATTCATTCTTGTTCAACGAAACAACCATTTTGCCGTCAGAAACCTTTACCTCTATCGTAAACTTTCTAAAACCTACTTCTTGTTCAAAGTTTCTACCCTTATCATCCGTCCATGCTTCTTTAGACAAAACTCCCTTTTTATCAACACCGGCATACTTCAAAACTTTTGTCTTTACTCGAATCTTTCCGTTTTGCCAGTAAATCTTTAAAATAGGTGGGGCATTATTATCCTTTTGTCCTATTAAATCACGCTGTTCATTTGTTAAACGGCCATGTATTTGAGCAATGATGACCTTGTGATGCTTACCGTCTTCGTCTTTTGAGACTTTGCCCATGGCCATTTTAGCTTTTAAGGTTCCGCCTTGAGCAAATGTCCAATTTACGTTATCATTACCAGGCTCCATTTGCTCCCTGAGTTCTGACCGCGAATACTTGGTATTTGCTGTGGTAGCATCCGTTGGGTAGGCATGAAAAACCAAAGCACCAGATACAGAATCATTGTACATAAAGGGTTTTAAGACTTCATTATTGGCATAGTCCAATATCTTGGGTGGTGCTACACTTAAAGCACCTCCCTTACCTTCACCTTTAGGAATCGTAACTTTCCAATGACTTAAATCAACTTCTGGTAGTCTAATTTTCTTTTTACCTCTTTTCTTTTTTTTACCAACCTTAGTTTTCAGGTTAGTAACACTATCTCCCTTTTCTTGACATGTGGCACTAACCGTCAGAAATGATATTAAAAAAATTGCTAAAGATTTCTTTATTGAAAATCCCATTTTTAAATTAAGAATTATGAGTAATCATTAAGGTATTTGGGCTCATTCCTTTTTTACAAATTATAAATACAAACCACCCATTCCCCAATTTGAAGTCTGGGTGGTTTAATGTACTAACTACATATTATTCAATTGTAATATTATCAAAGAAAGCTTCTGCTGAATTATCAATAACATCTATATTCCTTACATAAATAACAATCTCATTTGTGGATGCCGTAAACTCAAATGTATGGGTAGCATAGGCATCACCATCTGTTGCAAAAATATTTGGTATTGCAAAGTATGCGTCAATAGCTGAATCAGAAGTCGAGGCGTTAATACCGGTCTCGTCCGCAATTTCTGTATTTAGTATGAACACTTCAGAAGTTATGCCTGCTGCTGTAGTACGAGCATCGATGGAGAACGTATAGGTCTCTCCTTGCTGAACGGTCACCACTTGGTACAAACGACGACCTCTCTCGTCTAATTTTGCTCCCCTTGTGCCATTGTTTCCATCACTAGTTGAACCAGCTTGCTCACTATTATCACCATACGCCGTCTCAAGCCAACTATCTAAAGCTCCATTGTCCCATAACGGATCATAAGGACTATCCACAGTATTTCCATTGTTATCGACCACAGTGCTATTTGGTGTCATGTCCCAGGCATCTGCATTATCACCGGTATTTACGGTAAATTCATCAAAAGTGCCGTTGAGAACTTGAACTACAAAGCCTTCTGCGACCACAATGGTCTCTGTGGCAACAGCGCTGTTACCTGTTATACTGGTGGCCGTAAGAACTACTTCATAAGTTCCATCGGCATCATAAGTATGCATTGGGTCCATTCCCGTAAACTGGAACCCATCACCGAACTCCCATAGCAATGTTTCAGCTCCTTCAGAAGCATCCATAAAATTGAACGTTCTATAATCATTTGGGTCAACTTGAGATGTGAAATCTGCCGTAACCGGAGCTAAAATCTCTATGGACTGTTCTAAAGTCGTTGATAAACCAGACTCGTTTGTAGCTGTAAGTGTTACCGTGTATGTACTTGCAGTTGCATATACATGTGTTGGGGACTCTTCTGTTGACATATTTCCATCTCCAAAACTCCACTCATAACTCACTGCACCTGTTGATGAATTTGTGAACGTATACTCTAAAAAGTTGACTTCGCTTTGTTCCGGAGTAAATCCTGCAGAGGGAGGCACTGCTCCTTCGGCGCCGATATCGATTGTAAAATCATCCAATCTACCTTCTACGCCACCATTGGTAAAAAAGATAGCAATGGTATTATTGGTTCCGGAATTAAAAGACAGCTTCTGTTGTACATAAGTTTCTGGATCCTCATCATTGGTTACGGTTACTGAAGCAATGGTTCCATCGGCCACTTCTTCCAATGTCGTAAATGTGCCGCCATTCTGCGTTACTCCGAGCACAGAAACAATCAACCTGGCATCAGAAGAACCACTTAACATCGTATACCAGAAACTTAGATCATAGTTTGTGTCGGGGTCCACTGTCATTTCTTGATACCCAATACGGTCTCCTGCCGGAACAGGTAACTTGGCGCCTTGATCTCCAAATGTTACCGGACTACCTGTAATCTGAATGACGCCGCCCAGATCATTGTTTCGCCAAGAATCCCGTCCATCACCACCACCCTCAGGTAGGGTGTCATCTTCAAAACCGGCTTCTAAAATAATTGGTTGAAATGGGCCTTCTGCTACAACTACCTCAATTGTAATGGTTCCTGTTTCACCATTACCATCAGTAGCCGTCAATGATACAGGATACGTGCCTTCTCCAGCTTCAAAGGTAAATGAAGGATCTTCTTCAATCGAGGTATCACCACTCCCAAAATCCCACACAAATGATAAGGCTTCCGTAGAAAGGTTTGTAAAGTTTATCGTCCTAAAATCATCAGCAGAAGAAGCATATGAAAAATTTGCTTCTGGAAACACCGTATCTGCTTTAGAGTTTGCCTCAGGCAAGTCATCTCTAAAAAGTTCATCGCCAACACAACTCACGGCCATACTGGCCAAAACCAATGTTGCCAACAAGAACTTTGCCTTATTATATAGGTTTATTTGATATTTCATAGTTTTTAGTATTAACATTAGTACCCAGGATTTTGTGTTAAAAGTCCGTCGCTTAGGTTGATTTCCCTAGCTGGAATTGGCAACAACAAATCTCTTGAAGAATAGACATACCCCATTTCAACGGCATGCGCACCCAATATTTGGTCTGCTACCCCAAACCTAAGCAGATCGAACCAGCGCTGATTCTCAAATGCCAGTTCTACACGCCTCTCGTCTAAAAGCTCATCTTTTGATATGCTTGATATTGCATTGGGAGCCGTATCGGGAAAAGCCCTATCTCTTATTTGTTGAAAAGATTGTATGGCCCCAATATCTGAAGTACTTGTACCTGAACCTATGGCGGCTTCCACATGCATTAGCAGTACATCAGCATAGCGCAGCGCTATATAGTCATTACCGGCGTTACGGGCATTATCACCGTAAGTAGGTGGAGAAACCGTAATATCGGAGCCTTCTGGTAAAAACTTTATCACCTCAATCGAGCTGCCAAGGTTGATAAAAGACTGCGGGCCACGAACACCGCCAAATGTGCTAAAATCAGCAACGAGATTGTCATTTACAATGTTTTGGCCATCTTCCCTACCCTGCCGTGAAAAAGAAGTAAACTCTGAAGAGAAACTTTGACTCTCTAGCGTGTTTCCGAATTGATATTGAACAGCAAAAATTATCTCGTCATTCAATTCATTGTAAAAGATATCTGAAAAATTACTTTGCAATGAAAACTCTGCGCTATTAATGATTTCCTCACATAACTGTTCTGCCCCGGTATAATTAGGGGTTGGCTGTGACAGATATACTTTGGCCAAAATGCCCTGCGCAGCTGCTCTAGAGGCTCTCGACTTGTAGGTGTTGTCCAAGATACTCACAGCTTCTTGCAAATCCTCTACAATCTGAGCATAAATCTGCGCTACCGATATTCTGGTAAAAAGTGCTTCATTATCTTCTGGACCCGCTATATCGGTCACCAAGGGCACATCGCCAAACAGCCTTACCAATTTGAAATAAGCATAGGCTCTTAAAAATTTGGCTTCGGCAGTATATCTTGCTTGATTGCTTGCATCAGCAATATCAATAAACCGTAGTGTATTGTTTGCTCTAAAAATGACCTCGTACATTGATGCATAGTAATCTTCTGATTCTACATTGTTGGCATCAACCACGTACCTATGGAAATCAGATTTAGAGCCTTCTAAGGTCGCATTTCTTGTATTATCGGTACGATGTTCTGTCAAAAGGTGTTCAAATTGCACCCCTCTATTAAAGTTGCCAATGTTCGTTTCAGTATTTTCGTTCACCCCTTGTAGGGCATCATAAATTCCTAACAGACCTGCCTCAACATCAGCATCTGTTTGAAAGAATGATTCCTCAACCACGACAGTATCAGGTAGTGGATTTAAAAACTCATCACCATCACATGACATTAAAAGTGCCATAACTGTGAATGCTATATATTTTATATACTTCATAATAATTACTTTTTTAAAAATCAATGTTAAGGCCCAGTGTTATTGTACTGAAGATAGGCGTACCTGCTCTTTGTGAACCAAACGCCCTAATATTGCCATTGTCATCATGCTCTGGGTTAAAACCATGATAGTCATCTGCAGTAATGTATATGAGGTTTTGTGCTGCCGCATAAACCCGAAGGCCTTCAAGACCAATTCTTGATAGTGTATCATCATCAAAATTATACCCAATGTTCACATTTCTTAATGAGAAATAATCTGCGCTTGCAATTACCTCACTGGTCAACACTTTTTCTTGAATAAAAGATTCATGTGGTACTAAACCATCTGCGACGGCTTGTGCTTCTCCACCACTTCTGGTTCTATTGCCAAACCAATTATAAAAATATTGATCACCGATATTATTGACTTGTGCACCTAGACTACCTTGTACCATAAAAGAGATATCAAATTGACCGATTTGAAATTCATTGGTAAAACTGTAAATCAAATCTGGATAAGGGTCTCCGAGTATTGTCTTGTCTTCTTCGGTAATAATGCCATCACCATTTAAATCTTTAACTATGGTATCATCGGCTTGACCATTGATTCTATTCCAAGGGTTATCGACATATGTAGTTCTGAAAGAAGTCTCATCGTACAAATCGGTATCAACGACAAAGCCCCAATACGAAGAAATTGGCTCTCCGATCCTATTGATCCACTGTGAATTTCTACCATACGTATCCTCTATCAGAGCATTGTTCGATTCTCCAAAACTCAAAAGTTCATTTTGATTGGTAGATGCAATAATAGTAGTGTTCCATCTAAATTTCTCGTTAACAATGTTTCGCGTCCTTAACTCAAATTCCAATCCACGGTTTTGCACTTCTCCCAAGTTTACGATACCACTGTTGAAGCCGGTAACGTAAGAAACCGGATTTTCCAATAACAGTTCATCACTGTTTCTTTGGTAGTAGTCAATAGAACCTGAAATTCTATTGTTTAAGAAACCATAATCCAATCCGATGGTTAGTTCTTCAGAAGCCTCCCACTGTAATAAAGCATTTGCGATATTTAATGGGGCGCCACCCGTTACCAGGTTTCCGTCTACCACAGCATTGGCATTTTGTATCAGTGCCAAGTACGGCCAAGTATTCTCTACATCAGATCCAACGTTAAAGTTTTCTGAACCGGTAAAACCATAACTGGCCCTGAACTTTAAATTACTTACAACATCACTGGACGACAAGAAGTTTTCTTTTGCCACGTTCCAACCGACGGATACGGCAGGAAAGTTCCCCCATTTAGAGTCTATACCAAAAACGGAGCTACCGTCTCGTCTAAACGATGCATTGAAGAGATACTTGTCTTTGTAAGCGTAATTTACCCTTGCAAAATAACCTATCTTTTTACGTTCAATATTAGATTGAAATACTGTTGTATTGTCTGGATTACCACCTTGTACATTTCTAAGACGGTCATCTGTAAAACCATTGGTCTCAACCTGACTAACTTCACTTTTTCGTTGCTGTATTGTAAGACCTCCCAATAAGTTAAGATCATGATCGCCAAATGTTCGACTATAATTCAAGGTGTTATCGGAAATCAGTCTCGTACGGAACCTGTTTTCTAAGAAGTAGTTAGACCTCGATGCACCTGATGCATGATAATTAACACCATCATATCTATCCCGCTTACGTTGCTCCAGGGTTATACCTAAAGAAGTTTTGGCAGTTAAACCTTTTGCCAACTTATAGCTTAAATAGGTCGATCCAAACAGTTTTGTATTGAATTCAAAATGCTGGCGTTCAACATATTGCTGAAATGGATTTGAATCTCCTGAAGTTCTAGGCCGCTCTGTGTTACCGTCATTGTCATAATCTCTGTTTTCCAGGTGGTTTTCCCAAAAATAATCCCCTACACCTACATCAGGATAAACATCGCGGTTAATAAACTGAAGTGTTTCCTCGGTATGATAGATGGGCAACCAAGGTGATTGACGCGTTGGGTTATGAATAGAAGTAGGCAATCTTCTTTGTTTTGTGTAAGAAGGAGATGCCCTAAGACCAAATTTTAATTTCTTACCAACTTTAGTATCGAATTTTAGGTTTGCAGTGTACAATTTATAGTCATCAGTAATGACAACCCCCTGATCGGCCAATGATCGTAACGAAGCACTGAATGTTGAATTTTCTGTTCCACCCCGTGCCGAAAGTGAGTGACTGGTTACCGTACCTCCATTAAAGAAGACATCTTGCCAATCTCTATTCACTCCGGTAATATTGACCAAATCCAGGGCGTACAATGTTTCACCGGAAAGCGTGCCAGTGGCCGCCTGTTCTTTAGCCGCCCACTCGTTAAGGTCTTTTCGATAATCATCGCTGCCATGCGCTTGCTTATAACCCGTATACGTTTGATAACTAAACCTGGTTTTCCCTGACTTACCGCTTTTAGTTGTAATCAAGATTACCCCATTCGCACCTTCACTACCATAAATGGAAGCGGAAGCTGCATCCTTCAACACTTCAAAGGACTCAACGTCGTTCATATCAATATTCGCAAGAAACTCTGAACTAACCACAATACCATCAATCACCAATGCAGGGCCGGTGTCTGCACTAACGGAGCCAACACCTCTAATATTTATCGTTGGTGCACCACCAGCTTCTGCATTTGTAGCCTGAATATTCACACCAGATACCTGACCGATTAGGGCATCATCTACCCTTGATACGGCAATTTGGTCCAAGGTCTCGTTAACCACCTTAGAAATTGAGCCGGTAATCGTTGATTTTCGTTGTGTACCATACCCAATGACAACCACTTCATCCAATTGACTGGTATCTTCTTGCAATACAATTTCAATTGAAGACTGACCACTTACAATTAAGGTTTGGGTCGCATATCCTATATATGAAAATTGCAATACCTCTCCATCAGATACACTTAAGGTAAAAATTCCATCGAAATCAGTTTGAGTTCCCCGTGTTGTATTTAAGATGACAACATTTACTCCTGGAACAGGAACATTGTTTGCATCTTTTACGGTTCCAGAAATACTGGACGTATTCTGGGCGAATAATTGGATATTGACCAGCAATACCACAATTACCAATAGTTTTGTTTTTAAGTTCATTTTCATTCAGTTAATTTCAAAAGTTCAGATTGCCTTCCCAACAATTAAGGAATGCTTCTAATTACGTTTAGTTGATCACATTTTTGAGCAAATTTTTACGTGGAATTTTAGTACTTTTGAATTCTTCAAATTTGCATTTCATGTGTATTTGTCGAATTTTACTTCCCTCCGAAAGAAGTAATCTTTTTTAAAAAGGATAGGCGTGCACCTATCCTTTTTTTATGCCTTACATTTTGTCATATGAGTAGCTTTAGTTGTTTGTTTTTTTGGTCAACCAAATTGGTTTACCAGTTTGGATTACCAAATATATGTTATACAACAGTTAAAAAAAAATGAAATTTTGATTTATATGTTAAAATTTTTAAGGTATCAACAATCTTGTTTAATAAATATTTAAGAAGTGTAAACGAAAGTATTGCTTTCAAGGCTTGGTTACCATAAAATCTTCTCTAATAGGGCTGAATACGTCTATTAAAACTCCTGCTTTTGTGCAAACGGCACCGTGCATCGCATGCGGTGGAATATAAAATGAATCTCCTCCTGTCAGGGTCTGGGTCTTTCCATCAATGGTGACATCAAAACTACCGCTCTCAACATAGGTGACTTGAGAATGATAGTGCTCGTGCATTTGACCAACGGCACCTACTTCAAAATGAACTTTGACCAACATAATTTTATCGTCATAACCCATTATTTTTCTTTTCAGGCCCTCACCTACCACTTCCCAGTCCAGATCTTCGCCTTTTATAAATTCTTTACTAGCTCCAAATGTTTTCATATCATAGTGTTGATTAGGATTCGTTTTCAAAAATGACCCTTGATGCTTTACCTAGATTTATTTTGGTGGTATACCCGGACCTACCGATGCTTGCCTAAACCACACTTCGGTGAAACATCCATTTTCATATTGTTTGGCAATATCATCACCATAAGTTGCTGCACCTGCGCACCAGACCATATTCGTTTCAGGGCTCTTTCCATTGGTTTGGTTGTATGCACCTTGTTTAAAATAATTTAACTCTCCACTGTAAGCAGTGGGGCGTTCAGTTCCATCTTGCCCTATTGGCACGAATAATTGTCGCACTTGTGCCGGTAGGTCCGATTTTTTGGTGTATTCAGATGAAATAAGGTTTTTAGTGAATGTCCTTGTTTCGTGATTGTCACTTTTAAAGGTGAGGTACATGATGCCCTTATATACATTTATTTCGTAACTGAATTCTTCTCCTAATTCTATTCCATCTTCGGGTTCAATCGGATAATCATCTTTGCTTGTTCCTATAATAGACATATCATATCCCCATACCGCCGTTGAATAATCCCACCTGCCGGAATTATCATCACCTGCAGTATTGATCTCGTAATTCCAGAAGACCGATCCTTTGGTATGACCCGGAAATTTCTTGTAAAATATTTTTAAAGGTTCATTTTCATGCCCTTCACCACTATGAATTTGACCAACTACCGTCGCATATGACGCTGCGACCCTAGCGTCACCAGAAACAGAGACTTGCATCACTTTGCAGGTTCCCGTCAGATTGCCGCCCTCTTCTGGCGTCCAATCTCGCTTTTCATGCAATTCTGTTCTCGTATTGCTCGAATTTTTTGAGGTAACACCAGAATTTGGTGTTTTATAGACCACCCAACGTCGTGTACCATCAATTACGGTGTAGAAAAAATCCTTATGTTCTAAACCCACCAGGTTATCGGCTTTGGTTCCATCTCCCATCAATATTTTAAATTTCTCCATAAAAGGCAGTACCTCACTTGGATAAACCGTTTTCTTGCTTAATCCATCATTTGCCTGAAAATAACCTGCATTGGATATGGCATTGTCACTGACAGTGATGTTGGCCGATTTAAACCAAACTTCAGCGTAATTACCATCTGCATATTGCTTTTGAACATCACCACCATGTGTCTCTGCACCTGAACACCATACCTTGTTTACTTTAGGGTCTTTACCATTGGTCTGATTGTAACATCCTAGCTTAAAAAAGAGCCCTTCATCGGCATATGCATTTTTACGTTCCACACCATCTTGACCTACGGGAACAAACAAATTTTCAACCTGGACGGGCATGTTTGCGCGCTCTGCATATTCAGATGAAATAAGGTTTTTTGTAAACGTTTTGGTCTCATGTCCTTCACTGGTAAATGTCAAATACATCATCCCAGCCTTAATTTCCACTTCATAACCGAATTCCTCACCTAACGCAATACCATCCTTTGGTTCCAAGGGGTACGTATTTTCACCTGTTCCGACAACGGAAAAGTCATAGCCCCAAATAGAATGGGAATAGTCCCATCTCTTAGAATTATCATCACCTGCGGTATTGATTTCATAATTCCAAAAGACAGAACCTTTAGTATGGCCCGGAAACTTTTTGTAAAATATTTTTAATGGTTCATTTTCATGCCCATCTGCACTGTGAATCTGACCAACAACTACCGAATAGGTCGAAGCAACACGAGCGTCGCCTGTGGTCGCAACATTCATTACCTTTAAAGTAGCGCTCATTTTAGCCTCGGTCATAGGAGACCATTTTTTTAACTGTGCGAGTTCCGTTCTAGTATTATTTGAGGTACCATGTGTATTACCGGCATTTGGTGTTTTAAATACAACCCAATTCGATTCTTCATCTTTTGTGGTATAAAAGAAATCCTTGTTTGTATAATCGGTCGCCTGACCAACATTTGAACCGTCTCCCAAGATTAAATTCCAATGCTTAAAAAATGGTATAATGTCATTTGCATTCGTCTCGCTAGAAGATTTCGCAATCTCTTTCGCAATATTATTTTTTTTAGTGCCGTTCCCGCAACCTTTCAGTAGTATGACAGTACCTAAGATTAGCATGCAATAGGTAAAAATTGACGTAGTTGTTTTAAAGTTCATTTTGTTCTTGTGATGGTTTCCATTGGCGTACTATCAATATTAGCTTTATGTCTTAGATAGTGCCTTTGACTTTTCAAAATTTGACATGAAATCTATTCTGTATCAAAGTACTATCATAAGGTGAAACACCTGTTCAATAAATTGGTTTACCAGTTTGGTTTACCAAAAATAAATATATTTGTAGTATTACCAAATTTTTAACATAAAAACCTGAAAATCGTCTAAACTATGGGTAGCAAATCTGCAAATATTTCGAGAAGGAAATTTACATCATTATCCGCGATGGCATTGGGCAGTCTCCCATTTATGAGTTTTGAGCACTTGCAAGAAACCACACCTCAGGCGACAGATCCGATAAAAGTACACTTGTTTTCAAAGCACCTACAATTTCTTGATTACCATGATATGTCTGACGCAGCCATAGCAATGGGTTTTGACGGGCTTGACCTAACCGTAAGACCCAAGGGACATGTATTGCCCGAACAGGTAAAAGATGATTTGCCCAAAGCGGTTACCGCAATGAAAACCAATGGTTTGCAACCTTCGCTAATAACAACCAACGTGCTTCATTATGATGACAAGGAACAGGTTACGGTTTTAGAAACCGCTAGTAAAGAAGGGTTTACACATTATCGTACGGGATGGCTTAAATACCCTGAGGACATCGCAATTGCTGAAAGTCAGGCCATTTATGGGCAGCAATTCAAAAAGCTGGAACTGCTAAACAAAAAATTAAATCTTATCGGTTGCTATCAAAACCATGCAGGCAATCACGTGGGGGCTCCAATTTGGGATCTACCGCCAATACTTTCTGTAACCAATAATGAGAGCATGGGGTGCCAATATGATATCAGGCATGCCGTGGTCGAGGGAGGCAGTAGTTGGGAGTTGGGTCTGCGGCAAATACGACCGTTCATTAAATCACTTGTAATCAAAGATTTTAAGTGGGGAAAGGTCGATGGAAAGTGGAAACCCATCAATACTCCGCTGGGTCAAGGGATGGTAGATTTCAAACACTACTTCACCTTACTTAAGAAATACAAAATCAACGTTCCTGTTTCATTGCACTTAGAATACGATTTGGGTGGGGCAGAACATGGAGCAACACAAATAACCATGCCAAAAAAAGAAGTCTTTCTAAAGATGAAAAAAGATTTAACCTTTTTAAAAGAGACTTGGCAAAACGTATAATCCATTCCGCGCTAACATTGCAACTCCATGAATCAAAGAACAATTTCCACAAAAGAAAAACTTAAAGGCGTAAGTACCGCCACCATTGCCACATGTCTTTTTAAAAGGGGATTAAAAAACCAGTTCATTCAAGATGTTAAGCCGCTCAAATTAGGAAAACCAACAATGGTTGGTCAAGCCTATACCCTGCGATACATACCTGCTCGTGAAGACCTAAACCCCATAACTGTATTCAGCGATCCCAAACACCTGCAACGCATTGCGGTTGAAGAATGTCCTGAAGGCTATGTACTGGTCATTGATAGCCGCAAAGATGCAAGGGCAGCTTCAGCAGGTTCCATTCTTGCCACACGCTTGATGAAGCGTGGTGCTGCAGGAATCGTAACCGATGGTGGTTTTAGAGATTCTACGGAAATCAGGGAACTTGATTTTCCCTCTTTTCATAAATGCCCGACAGCACCGACCAATTTGACATTGCACCATGCCATTGCTTTAAATGAACCCATTGGTTGCGGTGATGTGGCCGTTTTTCCGGGCGATTTTATCGTAGGTGATGATGATGGGGTCATGGTAATACCTGCACATATGGCCGAAGAGGTCAGCGACCAATGTATCCAGATGACATTGTTTGAAGCATATGTGATGGAAAAGGTCAATGAGGGAAAGTCCATATTGGGACTGTATCCACCTACAGACCCGCAGACCTTAAAAGCATTTGAAACTTGGAAACAAAACAAAATCTAAAAACTATATTTAAGAAAAAATCAAAATGAAGCTAATCGGTAAAATGGGGGCCATAGCAAGCGTCATCATGGCCTTGGTCTTAATAGTATTGTGGGTACTGCAACTTTATGAGTATGTGGCGCTATTGGCAATTCTTTTTTTCTTGGTCTTGTCCCTAACCTTTACCGCTTTTGAGCGATTAAAAGGGTTCTCTTTCACTATACTCATTTTTGCCGTTGTTGTGGCTTCTTTGTGTTATCCCCAGTATTTTCTGGAAATAGGTTCTTTCAAATTGAATCGATTGATCGTCCCCTTATTGATCATCATTATGTTTGGCATGGGAACCTCTATAAGCATTAAGGATTTTGTGGGCGTTGTCAAAATGCCCAAAGGAGTACTTATCGGCCTTGTAGCTCAATTCACCATTATGCCGTTCATCGGTTTTGGATTGGCAAAATTATCAGGATTACCACCTGAAATCGCTGCGGGCATTATACTAGTGGGCTGTTCCCCAAGCGGATTGGCTTCGAATGTAATGGCTTACATCTCTGGGGCGAATTTGGCCCTGTCGCTAACGCTGACTGCGGTCGCCACCTTACTATCCCCATTTTTGACTCCATTTTTTATGCGGCTGTTAGCTAATGAACTTGTACCCATTGATTTTTTGGCCATGTTTTGGAGCATCATAAAAATTGTGATTCTACCGATACTGGCAGGTCTTATTTTCAACCATTTTGCACATGGCAAATTCAAATGGCTAGATAAGGTCATGCCCAAGGTTTCAATGGGAGCCATCGCCATAATTATTGTAATTATTACTGCATCAGGAAGAGATTCCCTGTTATCCATAGGCCTTGTTTTGATTGCCGTTGTACTGGCCCACAACATTTCAGGATATCTTTTGGGGTATTATGGCAGCAAGTTAATGGGGCTTGATGAAAAATCATCTCGTACGGTGGCCTTTGAGGTTGGTATGCAAAATGCTGGCTTGGCTTCAGGAATAGCTTTAGAAATGGGTAGACTTGCCACTATGGGTCTGGCACCGGCAGTTTTTGGTCCATTAATGAATATATCAGGATCATCATTGGCAACGATCTGGCAGCGCAAGAACAAGAAATCCACTAACAAAACTGATTAGCAGGCTTTATATTATTGAAGCAATGCTTCAGTTTAGACAGGGTTTGTAGTATTATATTGTACACGTTTCGAGTAGACGTTCTTACTTGCATGAATCTACTTATCAGTTGCAACAAGTATATAATGATATTATTTCTGTATCAAGAACGGGTCAATACATATGATAGTTGAAAGTGCCATAATTATTTCAATCGATGGCTGCCGCAAGAGGAAAGTGGATGACGAAAAAAGTAGCCCAAATATGTGTCATCTAAGTACTTTGTAAATCTATATGACTTTATTTGCATCTCATAGATTTTTTGAAATAGAAAATACCGAAATTCAATTTCATAATTTTACCAACTCCAGCTTTCAATAATGTTTACAAAAATTAACAGTTCTAAATTTGAACAAATATTCACATGAGAGTTAAAGAAGACGCAAAACTTACGAACATCTACCAAGCAACCATTAACTTGACAAGCAAGGTCGGTATCTCTGGATTGAAGATGTCTTTGATTGCCAAAGAGGCTCATATCGCTACCGGAACCATTTATCTCTATTTTAAAAACAAGAACGAACTGTTAAACGCAGTTTATGCGCATTTAAAATCAGAAGGGCTTGGAACATTGATGGGAAAAATAGACCACCTTCCGATACATGCGCAACTCTACCGGCTCTGGGAAATCGCTTTTGAATATTATGTTTCCAACCACGCCAAGTCCATATTTATGGAACAATTTGAGGTTTCTTCAATCATATCAACAGAAAACAAAGAGCTGGAAGAAGATACTATTGTATTTCTTAACACTACCCTGGACAAAGCTAAAGCTCAGGGTATAATCAAGAATATTAACAATCATCTTATTGTTTCACTAATTCTTGGCTTTTTAAAAGACCTCTCCTTTAAGGCAACCACGGCCGTAATAGAATCTAACGAAGAAATTAAGCATATATCTTATTCAATGTGTTGGGATGCGATCTGTAAAAATATAAATGAATAAATATTCATTTATCAATATTATTTGATATCTTTAGGTAGTGAATGATTATTTCAACATTCGTTGATTTCAGTTTTTTGTGAAAGAGCTATTTAAAGATTGCTCCATTCAGAATTCACGAAATTTCATTTAACAAAACATACTCTTATGAAGTTTTCAATTCAAATATTGCTTATCAATCTATTTATTCTTCAAGGCCTTTTTGCTCAAAAAGTCACAAAAAAAGATTTTGACATATTAATGACCATAACCATGCACTCGGTCGACAAAACCACAAACGCCATATTCTTCACCAACAGCTCCTATAGCGTTCAAGAATTTCAAAATGGCCAGAACAATGGTTCTACATCATCCACTTTGTCCCCTACGGATTTCCGGTCCTTAGAAAAACTCATAAAGGCCTCTAGACCAATAATTTTGAGAGACAAGTATAGTTGTAATGGAAAAACTATCGATAAGCAAAACGCTATCATCTATCAATTTGCCAAGTCAAAAAAAACGGTCATGGCCGACAATGCTTGTAAGACCACCAAAAAACTTGGTGAGTTGACCATTTTTGTCAAAAATGTATTAGAGCGTGATTAAATAAATGGTATTCTTTATAAGACCTTCTAAGAGTCTTACTAAATATTAAGTCAAAACAAACCTCAACAATGAGAAGATCAAATCAATAGGCTTTGCCCTAAAACTCTTTCCAGGCATTGTCGCAGAAAGCAAACTAGAGAACAACCATGCCATTTCACTGGGAGTGACCTTTCTTTTTTAATCGGAATTGTAGGCGAAAAACTAATTCAATGAGAATTGTTTACCTCAAATCGAGAGTTCAAGAAGCATACCTATTCCTTCACCGAACTACACCTTATATATAATTTCAGATAATCCCAGATGAATACAATAAAAACACTGTCAACCAGTCATTTAATAGTGCCTTGATATCCAATGAAAAGTGATTTGACGGGGGCAGGATTTATAGAATCCGTTAAAACCTTCAGTGCAAATAAAGCTTTGCTTTATTTAAAAAGAAAAGCTCTCGCTTCCTTAAGAAAGTACACTTTCTACGGAAACAAAAGCTTTTATTAAGTCGGGATGACAGGATTTGAACCTGCGACCCCACGCCCCCCAGGCGTGTGCGCTAACCGGGCTGCGCCACATCCCGAAATTTTAAAACAATAAATCGGTCCTGTATAAAGACCCGTGGTTTTTTAACCTACCCGAACCTCACCATTGTGCAGTTTATCCCGAGTGTAGTCAAAGGGCCACATCCCAAAAAAGAAGGGCAAAAATAAAAAATTAATTATGAATTAGCAGTATGGTAAGACACCAAATTAGCAATTAATTACCTCCTAAAAATTCTCGAATGTCCATATAAAAAGCTTCACGAGCTTCGGCAGAATCGTTCTGTGGATTGAACAAAAAATAACTGATCGTCTGTTTTTCACAAAACTCTTCTAAATCTGAACCTTTCCATAAATGATAGCTCATCAACAGGGTGTTGTAGTCTATCTGGTATGGTTTCGCATCAGCATCAATTGCATTCAAATAAAGATTCAACTTAAAAATGGATAAATCACTTAACCCTAACTCTTCGTCAAACAAAAAAGATGGGCTATGAGGTATGATGTCTTTTTTCATTATACTTTTACAGGTTCTGTTTTAATTACCTACAAAATTCTGTACGAAAGTTAACCAATTCTCAGTTATATTTCGCATAGGTAGCTTTGAATTGTATAAATATACACATGAAAAGCATTAAACCTTGTTTAAACTTGTAATTAAAGGTTCAGAACCACATCTTTATGATAAGGCACAGAGGGGTTTTCAATTGATGGGCAAGGTATCAATCGTCTAACGATACAGGGTGAAATGACCAAAGAACTGTTGACGTTCACGGTCATTCGCGTTGACCACGTACCAATAATCTCCGGTTGGAAGCGGTGTACCCTCATAGGTTCCATCCCAACCCTTGACTTCATTCAAAATAGCAACTATCCGACCATAACGATCAAATATTTTAACTTCGATATTGGGAAAGAATTCTCTGTTCTTGACAATCCATTCGTCATTCAAGTTATCACCGTCAGGCGTAAAGAAATTTGGAAATTCTGGCATGCCCTCAAAGTTAAAGGGCATTACAATATTGGCAACACAACCCATACTATCACGTACCATGATATTGATATCCATGTCCTCATTACTATTGAATGTGTTGACCTCACCAAAAGATTCACCTTGAAAGAAGAATTCATAATCACCAAAACCTCCTGTGGCAATTGCAGTAATCTCATTCGGTCCGGTTTTCTCTGCCTCTAACAACAGTGGCATATACTCATCCACTTCAAACTCTGTAAACGTGACACATCCGTTCTCATGGTAGATGTAAACCGTATGTTCACCTGCCGGTAAATCACCAAATATTCTGGTATCGTTCGCAAGGGTAATATCATCTACATCTAAAGAGAACAGTAGGTTCGGTAATATTGACCTATCTGCAATATCAATGGTTACAGTGCTATTTGGGAAAATACCCTCACAACCATACGCCACCACAGGCTCTGCCATAATATCCACGCCTATGTCTATTGGGATTACGATATTGGCCTCACAGCCGTTGGCATCGCGAATGAACACTACATAAGTTTCACCACCAGATAGGTTGTCATAAAATAGATTGTCGTTACGCACAAAGTTAGCATCGTCGTTGAGATTCAAACTGGTCTCATAATACGATACCCCCATCGGATCTACAAATGGTGTACCACCATTAATAGTCAGTTGCGCCGTACCATCGGCAAAACCAAGGCAAATTTCTGGAGTGTTCACCGAGCTTACCGTAATTTCTTGGGGCTCAAAGATCCGTATTGTCGTTACTTCTGAACATCCTTGAGAATCTTGTATGAGAACGGTATACTCACGTCCGCTGGCATCGCCCTCTAAATCTTCAAACGTATAGGTATTCGGATTGTCCGGATCGCTAAAGAATTCATTGAAGTTAGGTCCAATGGCAAATTGTAACAGTCCTTCGCCCCCACTGGTCACCTCAACGGTAATAGATCCGTCGGCCTCACCACTACAGCTTACCGGAGTGGCATTGGCCGTGAACAAAATTGGTGCAGGCCTAGAAACTTCATACGGTCCTTCAATATCTTGGCAAGACGCCCCACTGGTCACCGCAATATAATAATCGGTCGCATCGGATAATCCCTCAAAAGTTCCGAAATCATTGGAGTCCACAACAGTGGCTGAAGGTGAAGGATTGAACGCATCCCCTGGGTCTCCTAGATACAGGGTATAGGTATTACTACCAACACCACCTGAAGAGAATGATTCTATACGTCCATCCGTTTCAGAAGCACATGAAATATCATCAGGTAGGTTAACGACCAAATCAATATTCTGGGCATCGACCAAGGTCAAACCATTAGAATTGATAGTTCCGCATGTATTCGTAGCATTAATTTTTCGCACTTCATACTGATAAAAAGCAGGTCCTCCACTAATGATTACCGACGTGCTCGCATTGCCCAAATTATCTTCTATTCGGATAAAGGGATCAGCGGCGTTTCCGCCGGCGGTATCTGACAACCGGTATTCATACTCAAAACCAACTTCAGGATTTTCAATACTCAATCGCATTTGACCTAAGCCCCCACAACCGGGCGCTTGTACCTGTACCAAATTCGGAATTATTGGTGGCGGTGGATCCACATAGTAAGGTATGGTCATACCTGAGCAACCAAAACTTGATGACACTTCTATTGCGTACCATCCTTGGCTAATGAATCCTCCACTGGCACCCGTAAATGTTGGATCATCTTGTAATCCACTTCGGGAAATTTCATCGGTGATATCGTTACTTCCCAAATAAATCAGTTGATATTTGTAGCCAGCACCTGCAACACCACCGGTGGCACCTGGCGTAGCCGTTACGGCATCACCAGTTGTTGGGTCAAAAGCTTCCAGTACGGCATTGTTTCCGTCGGGACAGACCAAAGCTTGTGGTTCTCTAATACCTGCCGTTATAGGTACTATAGCATCCAACGTAATATCAAAAAAGGTATCGCACAATTCACGGTCACGATACTCAACCCTATAATCACCCGCGGCCAAGTTTTCAAACTCATTGTTCACATCCCAAGTGAAGGATTCCGTTTCGTACGTACCATTGTTATCAGCATCAAACAACAATCGATACTCATAAGGTGCAACATCCCATCCACCGGTCAAGCTGGCTATAATTTTGCCATTGTTGTTATCACAACTCACATTGCCCACCTCAACTGCATCTGGTACAAGAGGTCCATTTGGCGTTCTGATCGTAGCCAAATTGCTCACATTTGAACAGAAAGGATCTTCGGTCGATGCAATACGAACCACATAATTGCCACCTGAAAGTCCTACAATGGTTTCTGGATTGTCAGCAGTATTCAGATTTCCCATGATACCAGCTGATGTTTCGTTACCCAAATTGTCCACGGCAAAAACCTCATAGCTATAGGCACCCGTATAGTTGGTGACGGTAATTTCAAGTTCACCATCGTTACCGGGCACGGCACAACTGACCGATTTTGCCTCACTGATAATAATTTCAGGGATTTGTGGCAATTCTACTTCGTGCTTTGGAAGTGGGTAAGTACAACCACCAATATTATCGACAATTTCTATCAAGTAATCTCCAGCCGCTGGCAGGTCAACAAATCCAGATGTAGCGCCGACCACATTAACATTGGCCACGGCCACTACAGAATTGGTCACAATAGTGAAGTCATTGGTTCCTACCACGTCTATGCGTACCCGTTCCGGATTGGCGCAGTTCAATACATCTTCAACCGTAAGTGTTGGAACAACGTCGGTCGGTGGATTTATGGTCGGCAACGTGAAGGATGCAGGACACCCATTACCATCAATGGCATATACCGTAATATTCTGAGGGGAACCATTGTCAATAATCTCAAACTCAAAAGGATCTGAGCCGACACCATTTTGGTAGTTACTGCCATCAGTCAAACTGTATTGATAGCCACCTGCTGCCGTACCTGTCTGCACAATGGTCACCGTAATAGTGGTTGAACTATAGGTGTTGATTCCGGGTTCACAGGCAAAATCAGGTGCAGAAGCGGTAATTTCAAAAACAGGAGGTTCAACAATCGTTACGTTTTCTTCATCGGTACAACCTAAGTCGCTTACTACTTGGACTATGTAATTGCCCGGACCTAAATCTGTGAAAGACCCTGAAGTGTTCGTGGCAATAGGTGTAGGGCTCGGGGGCAACGGCAGCGTGCCGTTATATAGATTATATTCTTGAATTCCATCAATGTCGGTACCTGCAGCTAGGGTAACATTGATACTGCCGTTATCAGGGTTTCCGTCATTACAGGTAACGTCAGTAACACCAGTATCAATAATATTTGGCTGCGTTGGTACCGTACTGATAATATTTTCAACCAAGAAGGTACAGTTATTGGTACCATCGGTAACCAAGTTATCTTCTACCATCACCTGGTATGCTCCGGGAGCGATACCCGTGAACGTACCTGAAGTATTGTCGGTAATAGCACCGCCACCACTGTTTTGTAGGTAAAACGTAAAGTCACCACTACCACCATTTGCGGTTACCTCAATGACTCCGCTGGCATTTGTACAGTCGGGCGTTGTTGTAAAGTCACCTGAAGCAGAAAGTATTTGAAATACTTCTGGTTCAGCAAAAGAGGTACAACCATTGGCGTCAATAACATCAACACGATAAACGCCAATTCCACTAACGGTAAATGTAGTCTCCCATCGGTTGTTCGGCACGCTAAATACACCAAACTGACTTACGCCACCCAACGTAAAGTTAGGATCAACAATATTTGCCGGCATAAACACGTCTATAGTGAAGGTCGTCGGTGGTGTACCCGTAATACACTGGTTACTCACCTGAAAAGTTGGTGTCGGTAATGGAGGATCCTCTTCGACGATTGCCGTTGAGATTCTGAAATCACAATTTCTCGAATCGCGCACCCATATATCATAGTTTCTACCGGGTGCCAAAGCACCAGCCAAAGTCACAGTAGTAGCCGTTGTAAAATCGGCATTTGTCGGTGTCACCCCTTGATCTACATAGGCATATTCGTAAGGTGAACCATCGGGCAGTGAACCCGGCCCTGAAGAAGGGAAAGGTGTACCGCCACTACCGCGAACCGTCAACTGACCCGGCTCGTTACAATTGGCATTAATATTTTCTAAAATATCGACCCGTGGGGCATTCAATACCGCGTCGGCGGTATCACCATCAGAACATGCCGTACCATCATCAACAACAGTAATGGCATAAGGTCCTTCGGGTACGGCAAGGCTTCCTGTAGCGCCAGCTGTAGTTGGACCAAAAACAATTGCTCCAGTATCTAAATTCTGTATCTCAATGGTTAGATTTCCTGTATGGCCGGTAACCAACCAATCTAAGGTAACATCATTTCCGGCACAGGTGGCACCATCCAAGGTCAAATCAACATTAACGGGCGATGAGCCCTCGGGTACTTCAATAACTTCAATGTAGGTACAACCGGTATCATTATCGCGTACCTCAACTGTAAATGATTGTCCGAATTGAATATTATTAAAACAAAAGTTTCTATTTGGGGTCGGAAGCGCGCCGCCAACGGGCAAAAATGGTCCGGCAGGGTCTTCGACCAAACGAATGTCAAATGGTCCTGTTCCGCCTACAATATCCACACAATAAGTAAATCCATTGACATCACAAACCAAAGGCACCACGGGATCCGGTACAATGTCGACCGTAGCAGAACCAACAGTAACAGGGTCTATATCGACGCATCCTCTCGAATCAATAGTGATTACATTATAATTTCCCGGGATGATACCGGCATCCAGTAATTGCAAAGGATATGTGGTGGAGCCATCAGTGGTCACCCGTGTAATCTCGTTACCAAAAGGGTCTTCGACCACATAGGTGTATTCGGGCACACCATCGGCAATGGTATCAATTTGAACACCTCCGGATGCAGGGTTACCAGGATTACATACTGCGTCTATGGGTGACACTGTTGCATTGGGCGCGGGCGTTGGATCAGGAGCCACAACAACATCAACAATACCGGGAATCAAACATCCCCTAGCATCTTTCACCACATATTCATAGGTACCGGCCGCCAAACCTGAATAAACGGTTTGCGAACTAAACGCTAAAGTACCTGCACCATCATCAGTAACGCCATACGTAAGACTTCCATCGGGACCAAACTTTATCTCAAAAGGTGGAATACCGTTGGTAACATCTGGAATTATCTCAATAAATCCGCTATTGGTATCAGCACAACTAGGTCCGGTTACACTGTGGGTAACGGCTATATTGGTAGGCTCATCAAATGTTATCGGAGATGACGTATTGGTACAGCCATTACTATCAGTTACCTCAACCGTGTAATCCCCATGTTCTCCAAAAGGAACCGTATAATTGAATGTTGCCGACGGCAGTTGGTTGCCTGTATGGCCGGCAACTGCTATTCCGTCCTTAAAAATTGTGTACGTTGTGGTAGCCAAAGTAGTGATATCACCACCCGATACCTCAATTTCCATAGTACCATCTCCGGCACAGGGTATTTCATCTATAATATCCAAAGATACCTGGACTTGGGGCGGAATACGTGCGATTACCTCTGCGCGACAGTTGTTATCATCCTCAACTTCAACAGTATAGGTGCCGGGTACCAAGTTATTGAACGTCGGACTCGCTTGAAATGGTCCATTATTGATTCGGTATTCATGACCAGGTCCGCCACCACCAGACAAAACGGTCACCGAGGCAAAGTTGCCCGGTGCGTAGCAAAGATCCGCACTTGCAATTGAAATGGTCGGTGCGGTAAGGGGGGTCAACGTAAAATTAAAGGTAGTTTCACAACCTTCAGTATCTCTAGCGGTCAAAATGTAATCGCCTCCAACCGTCAGGTTTCCAAAGTTTCGGTTTGAGCGGAACGGTGTACTTACACCATTAGGATCTTCTAAGCTATAGGTAAAACCGCCGAAGCCACCGGTGACAACAGCCCTGACACGACCAATATTATTATTGTTACAACTCATGGCTGTCACCTGACTGCCTGTAAGATCCAAAGGAGCAGGTTCCACAACGGTTAATGTTACAGTATCTTGACATCCGGTATCGGCATCGGTGACCGTAATCTGATAACTTCCAGCACCTAGACTGTTCAAGTCAACTTCCAAATTATTTTGCGGGGCACTCTCGGCACCTCCATTGATATTGTAGGTATAGTTGTTTGCGAAGCCGTCAACAATAAAAGTTCCACTACCATCGGCCACGCCGATACAAACCCGTGTATCACCTCCAGATTTTACCCTTGCCCGTATAGAGCTGATGACCGCTGGTGTAAAACTATCGGTATAGGTACAACCTTGGTCATCGGTTACCCTAAATTCAAAGGCTGTATTAACATTAATGTTGTCAAAAGTATCATTGCCCGCGTTATCAAAATAAGCTGGATTGATAATTTCATATCGAACTATAGGATTGGTGCTCGTAACCGTTAATTGCACATCTGAGGTACCAGCCGCACAGTTTGTATCACTTTGGGCGAAAGCAATGGCCGTAGGTGGATCCACATCTAAAATAGTGATGGGTGTCAACTCTAAACGACAGCCACCGCTATCTCTAACGATTGGGGTATAGGTTCCGGGGGCCAAATTATCGTAATAGGTCTGTGTTGTGAAGTTAGATGGACTATCACCAGAAATACTGAACACATATCCACTTCCTGAACCGCCAGAGAATGGACCTTGAAATTCAATGATTCCGCCAACGGTGCCGCCACTACCATCACAAGTTCTGTCATCTATTTTTACCGCATTACCTACAATGGTTCCTACCGAGTTTACGGTAACCGAAGCAGGAATGGTATAATTACAGTCGAAACCACCTTGTTGGTAACGCACTTGAATATTGTTATAGGTACCGGCTGGTACGGTCAATAGGGGATCCGTACTCCAAGGATCTGTTGGTGTTGCCCTAAAGGAAAGGTTGTATCCCTTGCCATCAACAACATTGATATCAATTTTAGCACCGCCATTGGTACAGTTGCCATCAATTCCGCTTACGGTAACATCCGGTGGTGTCAGCTCTACTACATTGGCCGAAGCCTCGATGGTACAACCATTGGCATCGGTAATGGTAAAATCATAACTGCCCGCCGTGTTTACGGTGTAGGTAGTCTGGGTGGTAAAAGGTGCTGCTGATGAACCGCCATCACTTACGGTGAACGTGTAGGGAGCGGAACCACCTGTGGCCCTAACTATGATATCAACACTTGCTGCACCACAAGAAGGTTCGGCACTTAAACTTTCGTTCACCTCAGTTGAGGCACCCAAAGCCGTGATACCATCACCTATTGTTATCGGATTCCCATTAATATCCAAGTCTTGTCTTGGTGGGGGTATGCCATTGCCAGGATCACCGGTACATTGTTGGGTTTCTACCTGAACGCTGTAAGTGCCAAAGCCCACAGCACTAAAGGTGTATGGGTTGGTTGTAATGAAGGTGGTAAATTCTTGGGGAACTCCATTTTCATCCAATAGGGTGTACTTATAGGGTCCGGGAACATCGTTCACGGTAACCGTTATACTTCCTGTGTCACCAAAACACTGTGCATCTACGAATTCAACACCCATTGAAATATCCAGTTGTTCAATTTCAATAGGGTCATAAGGATATTCACAGGTATTTGGTGTATTTTGTAGACGTGCGGTGATGTTGTAGGTTCCAGGGGCAAGTCCGTCAAAAATAGGAGACGTCTGCCAGTTCGTTCCACCGTCGATGCTGTATTCGTATGAACTTGATAGGTTTGTAATCTGTATACGACCATCAACACCACAAATAAAATCACGCTTCACAAAAGTCTGGGTAATCGTACTTTTCTTTACCTTAAAAAAGAATTGGCTACCGTCGGCAACCACTCTAAATTCCGCACCTGAACCAGCAGGTATGGTACTGGCATCCAAAGTGAAATTTTGACCAGTGCTTACCGTAGTATAACAAGACAACGTAGTATTTGGGCAGTCTTGATTGGTATCAGGTGTACAACTGCCTCCTAATATTTGCCACTGTACCGAACCGTAAGGACCACCAGATAGTGTTATGTTTCTATCATCAGAATCTCCGCATAAATTGAAACGCGCTATGGTAAAACCATTATTTGTACATGCCACTTGCTCGTCAGCACCTTGAATTATAGTGGTGAACATAGGAGCACTAGCTGGGGAAAATGCATTGTTTTTACTGGAGAAGTCAACATCGTTTGCTACTTCGGTTAGAGATACCGATGTTTCGCTTTTAGATGTACCAAGTTCGAATCCAAATGTGAAAACATTTGATTTTAACACTGCCGAATAAACTACAACTGATGATAACACCAATAGCGCGGCATACAGATGACGCCTTGTCTTTTTGCGGGGCATAGGTTAAGCTTCGTTGTTAATGTACTAGGGTTTGGGAGCCTAATACACTAAATTGTAATTATTTAAACTTATAAAATCTAATTATCTTTAAAATTCAATTGAACTACGAAAATTTGCACTTCAACGGTAATTCCTTACTCTCTAACGATAAAATTATGAAAAAGCTTGCATTGTATCTGTATTTTTTCGTTGTACTGCTCTTTGAGTCATGCGCTCAAAGTACGGACAAAACCATTCAAAAACCCATAACCAACTCATTTACAGCTAATTTAGTGGTTGACGGATTACAAAATCCTTGGGGAATGGTTTTCTTACCTGATGGCTCAATTTTAACAAATGAAAAGTCTGGAAAACTCATCCATTTTAAGAATAGTAAGAAAATACATGTTAAAGAATTACCTGAAATTGTAATCCGAGGACAAGGTGGTTTGCTCGATATAGAATTGCATCCAAACTATGTCGAAAATGGCTGGATCTATTTTTCGTATTCTTCCGGAAGTGGTGAGGGTCGTGGTGGTAACACCGCGATTATGCGTGCAAGACTAAAAGGTGATCAATTGGTACAGAAAGAAAGGCTCTACAAAGGTACCCCGAATACGAACAAAGGGCAACATTGGGGTTCTAGATTAGAGTTTGACGATGAAGGATATCTCTATTTCTCCATCGGCGATCGCGGTAATCGTGATGTAAATCCGCAAGATATTACCCGTGATGGTGGTAAGATTTATCGCATACATGATGACGGGCGCATTCCCGATGACAATCCCTTTGTAGACAAATCCGGAGCGAAAAAAGCGATTTTCAGTTATGGACACCGAAATCCCCAGGGCTTGGCCAAAAATCCAGAAACAGGGCAACTATGGAACCACGAGCATGGTCCACGAGGGGGTGATGAAATCAATGTGGTCGAAAAAGGTAAAAACTATGGTTGGCCCGTAATCACTTATGGTATCAATTACTCTGGTACAAAAATCACCAATGAAACGGCAAAACCAGGAATGGAGCAACCCCTGTACCAATGGACCCCGTCAATTGCGCCTTCGGGAATGACCTTTGTAACCTCTGATAAGTATCCCAATTGGAAAGGGAACCTTTTGGTTGGTTCCCTTGCATTTCAATACTTAGAACGATTAGAGCTCAAAAATAACAAGGTCGTGTACCGTGAAAAATTGATGGACGGTTTGGGCCGTGTGCGCAACGTACGCCAAGCACTGGACGGGTTTATCTATGTGGCGATTGAAGGTAAAGGTATTTATCGTTTGGACCCAAAGTAGACCAATAACTGTTCTTCTCAAACTAATGTCATTCCAAATTGGTTTTGGAATTCATCCGTTTTTAGTTTCATCGGTTATAGTCTTCCAGCCCGAATACGGTTGAGATACTTGTGCAATTCTTCCTTAGCTTTTGGAAAAAGGAACAACAGTCCAATAATATTCGGAAAAACCAGTGCCAAGATCATCGCATCAGAGAACTTTAACACGGCATCAAGGGTGATGGCCGCTCCCAATACCGTGAAGCATAAGAACAACAGCTTATAAGCCAAGTCGGTATATTTCCCTCTACCGAAAAGGTATTTCCATGACTGAAGGCCATAATACGACCACGAAATGATCGTAGAAAAAGCAAACAGCGCCACAGCAAAAACTAAAATGTACGATGAACCGGGAATTGCACTTTCAAAGGCCATCGAGGTCAAGTTGACCCCTCCTACCCTAGATCCATCTTGCAAGAGTGCCTGTTGGTTGATCACATCACCATACACAAAAGCACCGTCAATATTGAAAATGACAATGACCAGGGCCGTAATGCTGCATATCACCACGGTATCTATAAAGGGTTCTAACAACCCTACCAAGCCTTCAGACGCCGCATACTTGGTTTTTACCGCAGAATGTGCAATAGCAGCTGAACCTGCACCAGCTTCGTTTGAAAAAGCCGCCCTTCGAAAACCTTGGGTCATAACACCAATGAATCCACCTGTTATGGTGGCCTTGGGTGAAAACGCTTCAGTAATGATCAAGCCTATCGCTTCTGATACTTTATCACTATTTAAAAAGATGATGACCAGCGCTGCACCCACATAGAGTGCGGCCATAAACGGGACTATCTTCTCGGTCACCTTGGCGATTCGTTTGATCCCCCCGATGATGACAATACCGACCAACACGGCAAATAGAATGCCGATAAATGTGCCTGAACTATCCCCTTCAATACCAAATCTTGAGATGATCTGTGCAGCAGCCTGATTGGTTTGAAAAGCGTTGCCTCCACCCAATGATGCTCCTACGCAGAGTAGTGCAAAGATGACGGCAAGTACTTTTCCCAACCATTTTTGTCCGTTTTCTTGAAATCCGCGAGACAGGTAGTACATAGGGCCTCCATAGACGTTACCGTTTTTATCGATATCACGATAACGCACACCCAACGTACATTCTACAAATTTTGATGACATTCCCAAAAGTCCGGCAACAATCATCCAAAATGTGGCACCAGGACCTCCGATGGAAACCGCTACGGCTACCATGGCAATATTGCCAAGGCCCACTGTGCCAGAAACTGCAGTAGTGAGTGCTTGAAAATGATTGACCTCGCCTGAATGGTCTTCATCTCCATCTTTTTCAAGTTCATCATACTTGCCCCTGACTACTTGAATGGCCATCGGAAAAAGCCGGATATTGATGAATCCGAAGTAAACTGTAAAAAACAAAGCGCCTGACAACAGTAAAATCAAAACTATGGGAATACCAAATCCGAAAAAGGAAACCTCAGAAAAAATAAAGGCCTCCCACCAATCGGCAAATGGCATAAACGCATCATTGATACGTTCATCCAATCCTTTTTCTTGAGAGCTTACTATACATGGCGATAGACTCGCCATTAAAAAAAATAAAACTTGTGGTTTTTTCTTGAAATACATCGGTCGTTATTTGATACAGGGCAAATTGGCGACGATGAAATGGAAATCAGGAAATGGTCTGAAAAAATTTAAAACTGTCAGTAAGTCCGTTTCCGACAATAGTGGTCAAAATAGGGCTAAAGACCAATATTTTTAGGATCTAAACGCAATCGAATTTTTCGTTCCCGTTTTTTTGAAAGCTCGAACAAGGTCTCTTTCAATGGGGCCAAATGAACATCTTTGCTCCAATTTCCCTTTCCAAAAAGGCCATCCAAAAGGGCGAAAAGCAGACGTTTGACTTCATTATAATCCCCTATATCATATGATTTTCCTTTTGAGGGATGGTTTTTTGGTCTAACTTCCAACCAGTCGTTGCCCTCTTCTTTTCTTCGGGTGGCGAAACAATACATCAATTCAAATTGAGATGCCGTCAGTTTTACGCTACGTTCTTCATCGCCCATAAATCCTTTTAGCAACAAGAGGCGTTCCACCTTACCAGCATCACGCTTGATCAAAAAGCGCATGGCCAATTTTTCTGTGGAAGGAATTACATTTTCTGACAATTCTTTTACCCAACTTAAAGCCAGGGCAAAAAATATCATAATCAGTGACGTTTTAAAAATAGCAGAGAACAAAGTGACATTGATTGTTGAACCTGTCAATTTGTAGAACTGCGCCAGTAAGGTGATCAAAATACAGCTAAGCGAAAGGTAGGCCAATGATGTCAAGCGCCGTTTTGCGAAGGAATACCAAAGTACGCTGCCCAAGAACAATAGCGTTAATACGGCATAGTACACATCAAGTTCGTTGACGACGCCCGAACGACCAAAAACTACTTTATTGATAGTAGGCAATAATGAAAAAACAAAAGGAAGGCCAACGATAAGGTTCCAGTATTTTGATTTGATGATAGGCTGTAAAAAGCTGGGCAAATAGCGAAACCATGGCAGTGCCAGAAGAATGAACAGACTATTGAACAATGAAAGCACACTACGAAAACCGTCGATTACCACGGTGTCCATATCAGGTTCGTAGGCAAAATACACTTCGACCAGACCTGAAATACTCCAACATAAGACGGAGAGTGCCAGCCATACTTGCCCAAAATCATTTTGTTTTTTACCAATATGCCACCAAATGGACAGTAGGGCCACGAAAGCAAACAGGCACGTACCAAACTGCCACCAACCATAAAAAAGTAAGGTTTCGTTGGGAGTTTCGGATATAGCTAAATTTGTCAGCAACATGTTAAGCATGCATAGGTGGAATACGAATAAGCAAGTTATCCCAAATATAACCAATCATACAGCTTTGATGAGAATCTACATCAAATCTAAAAGCTTCCCTGCCTTTTTGGCCACAGACTTTCGCGAATCACTGGCCAAACGTTCCAAATGAGGTTGCAACCATTTTCCCAATTGCTGGTCATTCTTGGCCCATCGGCCCAAGGTATCCATAGTTTGGTTGAGTACGATCCAATCGTCATGGTTCGCGAGATTGTGTTGCATGATACCTGTGGCTTTGACCTTCTGAGTTTCGGTCATATGATTTTCCAACACCAAGAACAATTGTGCCAACGTCCATTGGGTTGAGGCCTGGTCTATTTTTGAAATGTCCTCTAAAAATTGGTCCAAATAGGGCAACAAGAGATTCAAATTGGCTTTGGCAATCCGCTTCATGGCATTGGAAACACGCAAACGGACTACGGCATCCGTACTGAAATAACAATGAAACAGTTCATCAAACAACTCGGGTTTGGCCAAAATCCGATCAACGACCTCGATGGTATTGCCCAATGAATTTGGGTGCCCTCCTGTGAGTTGTGCCTCTATTGATTTCATGTTATGAATTTTAACCTCAAACTATCCTTGAACTTAAACATCATTGTCATCAATCTTTTAACTGCTGTATTGCCTCACGAACCGAACCGTATTTTTTCAACGCGGCCTCAGCATCTGAATAATCCAATTTCAGGGCTTCGACCAAATAACGCGTACCACGATCGACAAGTTTGTTATTGCTCAATTGCATATCGACCATTTTGTTGCCCTTTACACGACCAATACGTATCATAAAGGCTGTGGATATCATATTCAAGGCCAGTTTTTGACTGGTGCCACTTTTCATTCGTGTGCTTCCGGTAACAAATTCAGGGCCTACATTTATCGCAATGGGTATATCAACCTGGGCGGCCAAGGGAGAACCAGGGTTATTGGTAATTCCGGCTGTCAAAATGCCATTGGCTCTGGCATCGTTGATACCGCCAAGCACATAGGGGGTCGTACCCGATGCGGCAATACCGACCAAAACGTCATTGGCATTGATGTCAAATTCTTCTAAATCTTTCCATGCCTGTACGGTATTGTCCTCAGCAAACTCTACCGCCTTGCGAATGGCCCCATCACCACCGGCAATAATACCGATAACACGGTCATGGGGCATACCAAATGTTGGTGGAATCTCAGAAGCATCCAAAATTCCCAATCGACCACTGGTTCCGGCACCAATGTAGAACAGGCGTCCACCTTTTTCAAAACGGGTCACCAATCCCTCAACGAGTTCCTCAATTTGGGGCAAAACCGCGGTCAAGGCATCGGCGACTTTTTTGTCCTCTTCATTCATTCTTTGCAACAGCTGTAACGTAGACAACTGTTCAAGGTCATTATGCAATGATGATTGCTCGGTAATTTTTGTATACTCCATAGGTTACAACAAACGTATATTTTGATTTTTAAAAGACTGTAGCAATTGATGGTCGGGCACCAGTTCTGTTATCATGGTATCAATGGAATTGATTTCACAGGTTTTATAACGATGTTGTGAATTCAATTTCTCAGAGATGCATAGCAGTACTGGCTTTTTTGAGGCGCCTATGACCGCTTTTTTTGTTTGAACAATGTCCCAATCAAACTCAGTCAATCCGTAATCGGCATCAACATAACCCGTACCGATAAAGGCGTAATCTACCTTGATTTCCGATAGATTGTGAATGGTATTGGGGCCAATGGCAATCTGTGAGTCTTTTGATAGCTTACCACCAATGAATATGGTCTCAACATTGGGTTTGTTCAATAACTCGCTGGCCACTGCCAAACTTAACGTAAAACAGGTCAATTGTATTTTGGGCGGTAGTAACCGTGCCAGTTCAAGACAGGTGGTACCACCATCTATCAAAATAACACTGTTGTCTTTGAGCAATTGAACCGCTTTCTCAGCAATCACGGTTTTCTCTTCAAGCGCGTATACATTGTTACGTGCGGGACTGTAGTTTGCGAAGCCCAAAGAGACTGCACCGCCATGCACTTTGCGCAAGCGATTCTCAGTATCGAGTTCTTTAACATCACGCCGAACGGTATCAATGGACACATCAAGTTTTTCTGCAATATCGGTCAACAATACCCGATTGTGCAGTTCTACCTCATTTAAAATGGTGCGTTGACGTTCTTCTTTCAACATGTATTCTTGATTCAAAGCACAAAGATATACAATTCCAACAATTGCAGTTTTAATCCGTTTCAAAGTTAAAAAATCGTTATTAAAAGCAAAATATTGCAAATAAAAAAGCATAAAACTGCAAAATAGAGTATATTTGTGCCGTAAAAAAGCAAAAAACAGCATTGTTCAATCACCAACAGCAAAGCATATGAGTACCGCAACACTACCACAAAAACGTTCTGACATCGCTTACCGACCCGTAGGACAGTTCGAAGAAACCCGTTTTGAAAAAATCCACAATGTCATTTTTGATAGCTCGAGCAAAGCTTCCATACTGGTAGCACAAGAAATTGCAGAGCTGGTTCGAAAGAAACAAGAAAAGGGACTCCCTTGTGTTTTAGGTCTTGCCACCGGATCTTCACCGATTCGAGTTTATGAAGAGCTGGTACGCATGCACCAAGAAGAGGGATTAAGTTTCGCCAATGTGGTCACTTTTAACTTGGACGAATACCTACCCATGGAAAAAGACAACCGACAGAGTTATTGGTACTTCATGCACGAACATTTGTTCAATCACGTTGATATTCCGGAAGAAAACATCAATATCCCCGATGGTACCCTAACAGGCGACACCATTATTCCCTATTGTTTGGCCTACGAACAAAAAATAATGGATGCCGGCGGACTCGATTTTCAGTTATTGGGTATTGGCAGAACGGGACATATTGGTTTCAACGAACCAGGTTCACACCGCAATTCTGGCACCCGGGTTATTACTTTGGACCACATCACACGGGTTGATGCCGCCCCTTCATTTTTGGGTATCGACAATGTACCACGTAGAGCCATAACCATGGGAATTGCTACCGTACAAAGTGCAAAACGTGTTGTACTTCTCGGTTGGGGCCAGAACAAGGCCGATATCATCAAAAAAACGGTTGAGGGCGAAATATCATCTGAAGTACCGGCGACCTATTTACAAGAGCACACCAACTGTACATTTGTACTCGACAATGGAGCCGGCAGCAAACTGACACGAAACAAAACCCCTTGGCTAGTCGATGAATCATTACAATGGACCGAGACCTTGACCGCGAAAGCCGTACTCTGGTTAAGCATTACCTTAGGGAAATCCATATTGAGCCTCACGGACAAAGACTATAATGATAATGGTATGTCCGGGCTTTTGGCACTGCAAGATTCATACGATTTGAACATCAAAATGTTCAATCGCCTGCAGCATACCATTACGGGTTGGCCAGGCGGCAAACCTAACGCCGATGATACCAGTAGGCCTGAACGCGCAACACCAGAGAAGAAACGGGTCATTATCTTTAGTCCGCACCCCGATGACGACGTGATTTCTATGGGTGGTACATTCGATCGCCTCATTGAACAGGGACATGAGGTACATGTGGCTTACCAAACCTCAGGCAATATTGCCGTTACCGATACGGAAGCCCTAAAATTTGCAGAAATATCAAAAAACATCAACCCTTCAAAAGAAGTTGATGACCTGATTACCTCCATAAAAAGTAAGACCGAGAGCAGCATAGATACCTTGGAAATTCGAAAATTAAAAGGTAGTATCCGTAGAAGTGAATCTTATGCCGCAACCCGATACTTAAACTTGGCCGATGAATACGTTCATTTTTTGGACCTGCCATTTTATGAGACGGGAACGGTTAAAAAAAACAGCTTGACCCAAGATGATATTGACATAATGGTCGACATTATCGACAAGGTAAAACCGCATCAAATCTATGCTGCCGGTGACCTCGCCGACCCGCATGGCACCCATAGTGTTTGTCTAGATGCCGTTTTTGCAGCTCTTGAAACATTAAAGACAGCATCTTATATGAAAGATTGCTGGGTGTGGTTGTACCGCGGTGCATGGCACGAGTGGGACATTCATGAAATTGAGATGGCCGTTCCCATGAGTCCTGCCCAAGTACTTAAAAAACGGAGTGCCATTTTCTGTCACCAATCACAGAAAGACGATGTAATGTTTCAAGGTGATGATACCCGTGAATTCTGGATGCGTGCCGAAGAACGAAACAAGAACACTGCAGATAAATACCGTAAACTTGGTTTGGCCGAATATGCGGCCATGGAAGGTTTTGTACGCCATCACTTTATGTCGTCTTAGATAGGCCAAAAACTACTTTTAAGTTCTTTATCTTTAGCTACTGAAGATGCGAAAAGCCTTTTTTTTTCTAGTTATACTTCTCGGTTCTTGCGCTAGCTTGAAGTATGAGAAACATCCTGAACAAGAGTTTAGAGGGGCTTGGGTGGCTACTGTGGTCAATATTGATTGGCCCAAAAGTTCCGATGATGTCGTGGCGAAGCAAAAAACCGACTTTTTGGAACTATTGGATTTTTATGAAGATTTAAATTTCAACGCTCTAATCGTACAGGTTCGAACTGCTGGTGATGCCTTTTATCCTTCAAAGTTAGCACCATGGTCTCGTTTTTTGAGTGGAACGGAAGGGAAACCAAAACCTGGTTTTGAAGATGCCTTGGCCTGGATGGTCGAACGCACCCATGAACGCGGAATGCAGTTTCATGCATGGCTAAATCCGTACCGGGCGACTTTTGATTTGGATACCACTATACTTGCGGAAAACCATGATTTTATCAAACATCGAGATTGGATGGTCAAATACGGCAAAAAATACTACTATGATCCAGGTATCAAAGGGGTTCAACAACATTTGACCAAAGTGGTCGAAGAAGTGGTTGAAAACTATGCTGTGGACGGAATTCATTTTGATGATTACTTTTATCCATATAAAATTGCAGGTGAAGTTTTTAACGATTCGCTGTCCTACACACAAAATAAACTACCCAATCAAAGCTTAGCCGATTGGCGCAGAAGCAATGTCGATTCTTTGGTTAAAAATGTACATGAGGCCATTAAAACCAAAAAACCTTGGGTACGTTTTGGTATTAGTCCGTTCGGCGTATGGAAAAACAGCACGACCGACCCCTCTGGCTCAGCAACAAAAGCTGGTCAGACCACTTATGAAGATTTATTTGCAGACCCATTGCTTTGGATGAAACATGGTTGGGTCGATTACATGGTACCACAGGCCTACTGGAGCATGCACTATCCTGTGGCCTCACATGAAATCATCGCTAGATGGTGGGCGAAAAATTCAAGCAACACTAACCTCTACATGGGTAATGGCGCTTATAAAATCAGAAATAATGCCGATGTAGCTTGGAACGATAAATATGAAATTCCAAAACAATTGGCCATGGCTCGTAATATCTCAGAGATTGCGGGCAACGTCTTTTTTAGTGCAAAATCATTGGTCAATGCCCAAGATGATATCAAAAAACAGTTGCACAAAAAGTTCTATCGAAAAAAAGCTATGATTCCTGCAATGGCAAATAACGTAGATCGCACCATTGCCCCGCCGATAGTGACTTCCATAGAAAGAAGGGGTAAAACAATCGAATGCTGTATTTCGCATTTTGATTCTGTGCCTAGGTTTTTGACCCTTTACAACTTAAAGCGGGAAGCAACAACGGTGAATAAAGAATTATTGAAAAAAGCGTACATTTCTATGAACCAAGCGAATTCGTGCATTACCCTAGACATAAAGCAAGAACGGCCGAAAAAGCACATTGGTATTGTGGTTGAAGACGCTTTCGGAAACCAAAGTCAAATGATTTTTTTGACCAGACCAAAAAGAACTGAACAAACCAACCTTAAACCACTAAATGACTGAAATACAAAAAAACAAATGGGCTTGGGCCTGGGTACCTATTCTCTATTTCACACAAGGACTGCCCTATGTGATGGTTGTTACCGTTTCGGTCATCATGTACAAAAAACTGGGTATAAGCAATGCTGATATCGGACTATACACCAGTTGGCTGTATTTACCTTGGGTCATCAAACCCTTATGGAGTCCTTTTTTAGACCTTATCGGCACCAAACGAAATTGGTTCTTGTTGATGCAATTGGTCATTGCTATTGCCTTTTTGGGTGTAGGTTTTTTACTGCCCACCAATATCTTTTTTGTTACCACCTTGGCTTGTTTTTGGATGGCAGCATTCGCTTCGGCCACCAATGATATTGCCTCGGATGGTTATTATATGATTGGGTTGACCCAAGAGAAGCAATCATTTTTTGTGGGCGTACGCAGTACGTTCTATCGCTTTGCCAATGTCACTGGACAGGGACTCTTGGTCATCATGGCCGGGTTCTTAGAAAACCATTATGGTGACAATACCAAGGCATGGTCCATTACCATGCTTGTCGCCGGTACTCTGATGTTGGTGCTGACAGTGTCCAACTTTTTTACAGCACCAAAATATGAGGCATCTGATGTCATAGCAAAACAAAAACCTACAGGCTTTTTTGAAGTGTTCAAATCTTTTTTCTCCAAACCCAATATGAGTGCTGCCCTCGCTTTTATTTTGTTTTTTCGACTGGGAGAATCACAATTGGTAAAAATGGCATCACCCTTTCTTTTAGATGGCAAAGAGGTTGGTGGCCTCAACTATTCAACCGCCGAAGTAGGCACCATTTACGGCACGATTGGAGTCATAATGCTTACCGTAGGTGGTATTCTAGGTGGTATTCTTATTTCTCGAGACGGGCTCAAAAGATGGTTGTTCCCGATGGTACTGTCATTGAACATACCCAACGCTTTCTATGTGTTCTTGGCCCTCACTCAAACATCTAGTCTTTCAGCTGTTATCGCTACAGTAGTTTTAGAACAATTCGGTTATGGATTTGCCTTTGCAGGCTTTGTGGTCTACTTAATGTATGTAGCCGAAGGCGTTTCAAAAACGTCGCATTATGCCATCGCCACCGGTTTTATGGCCTTAGGGATGATGCTTCCTGGGTTGATAAGCGGTTACGTACAAGAATGGTTGGGCTATGATGGTTTTTTCATTTGGGTGGTCGTAGCCGCCATTCCTTCATTGATTTTATTAAAATATATTAAATATCCTGCCGATTACGGCAAAAAAGGAGCAACTGCCGATGCCTAGAATACTGCCATTACATCAAGCAAAAACTGCCTTGACCCTACGGGAGAAAATAGGACAGTTCTTTATGCCTGCCGCCTTTATCAACGATACTGAAGAAGAAATTCAAACCATTGAGCGCCTGATTATTGAACAGGGCATTGGTTCCATATGTTTTTTTCACAGTCGTGCCAGTGCTGCAACCAACTATGAGGGCAAGAAAGAGGTTATCTATAACACCAAAAGTCTAGAACGGTTAAAAGCACTTATAAAAAGGTATCAAGCCGTTTCAAAATACCCATTGTTAATTGCTATCGATGCCGAGTGGGGATTGGCCATGCGTATTGAAGAAACACCACAATACCCATATGCGCTGACCTTGGGGGCCATTAAAAACAATGACGCGCTTATCACCGCAGTCGGGGAACACATCGGATATGATTGTTTAAATGCAGGCATCCATTGGAATTTATGCCCCGCGGTCGATATCAATAATAATCCTGAGAACCCCGTAATCGGTTATCGCTCGTTTGGCGATAAGCCCGAAGCAGTGTATAAAAAAGCTAAAGCCTTTATTGCCGGAATGGACAAAAGCAGGGTCTTAAACTCCATCAAGCATTTTCCAGGGCATGGTGATACGGCAGTTGATTCACATTTGGGTCTGCCCAGAATCGACAAATCGAAAGAAGAATTATTGGCCAACGAACTGTATCCGTTTAAAGAACTGATAAAAACGGGTGTTGATTCAGTAATGGTAGGTCATTTAGCGGTACCAAGTATCAGCGATAGCACTACCAGGTCTTCTACCCTATCAAAGCCTATTATTACAGATTTGCTCCGTTCAGAATTTGAACATTCGGGTGTAGTTATAACAGATGCCCTGAACATGCACAGTGTATCAAAACTTTACGATATCAAAGGGCAATTGGAATGGGAAGCCTTTGAGGCTGGAAACGATGTTCTGTGCTTTGCGGAGCATACAGTTGAAGGTGTTGAACTGATTTTAAAAAACGCTGAGCACAATCAGATTGAAAACAGTTTTGACCGGTTTTGGTCTCTCAAAGAAAAGGCTTTGAACGGCGCTGAACCAGAATTCGGTCATTACGATTACAATGGTTTGATGCAACAGCTTGCAGAGGCTACCTTAACCTTGGTCAAAGGACAAATCTCAGACATTCAAAATATACGGGGCACCGGATTCGATTTCCTTCAGGTCGGAAAAAAAACTGAGACCACCTTTTCAAAAAATATCACGGCGCCAGCTTCTGACAATCCCAATATAGTAATTGCAATTTTTCCGCCAGAAATGAAACCCAATGACAACTTTGGGTTTTCAGAAGAAGAAATTGACGCAATAAATACAGCACTGGGTTCAAAAAACTGTGTGGTTTACCTATTCGGAAATCCGTACACCTTACACTTGTTCAATTGGCACAAGGCAAAATCGGTCGTTGTGGCTTATCAAGACTTTCCCGCTTTTCAAGAGAATGCGGTCCATCATTTTTATGGTAAAGTGGCTGCTAATGGTCTGTTACCTATAACACTAAATGACCGTGTACATGAAGGATAATATTCTGATGTCTTGGGAAGAAAATGCAGATAAGTGGATCAAAACCATTTCAGAAAACACCATTGCCTCAAGAAAGTATACCAACAAGGCCATTCTCGATGCCGTTTTAAAATTAAAAAGTATCAAAATCATTGATATCGGATGTGGAGAAGGTTGGCTGGCCAAAACACTTGAAAACCAAGGAAAAGAAGTAGTGGGCCTAGATGCCACTGCCAAACTTTTGGAACACGCCAAAAGTAACAACAGCGGCACTTTTTATCAAATGACCTTTGAAGAGATAGCTCAGGGGAAACCAATACCCGACGGCCCCTTTGCCATTGCAGTATTTAATTTTTGTCTTTATCAAAAGGAAGGACTTGTGGCCTTACTTGCGAACACTAAAAATGCACTTGTCAGCAATGGTCATATTATCATTCAAACCTTGCACCCTTATTTTTTGATACAACAAGAAAAACCTTATCGCAGCCAATGGCTAAAGGATTCATGGAAAGGCCTCTCTGGAAACTTCACCAACGGTCATTCTTGGTATGCTAGAACTTTGGGGGATTGGTCTAAAGTGTTGCAAGAAATCCCCGACGTGACCATCAGTTTTGAAGAAATCACCGATGAGAAAAATTTACCCGTTTCCTTATTAATCCGTATTCAAAAGCTTACATGAAAGTATACAAAATATTAGGGATGATGTCTGGTACTTCTTTAGACGGACTTGACATTGCCTATTGTCATTTATGGATAGAAAAGAATCGCTGGAACTTTGAAATACGACAGACCACGACCATTTCTTACGATACGGATTTGTACCAAAGACTAAAGAACGCCATACACCTATCAGAAGCAGAACATGCCCAATTGCACAACGATTATGGTATATGGTTGGGCAAACAAGCAAAGAACTTCATCACCGAGAACAAACTGTCCGTTGATGGTATTGCAAGTCATGGACATACCTCACATCATCGGCCTCATGAGGGATTTACGTTTCAATTGGGTAACGGACAGTTACTCGCAAATACCTCAGGCCAAAAGGTAATCTGTGATTTTAGAACCTTAGATGTTGAACTTGGTGGCCAAGGTGCGCCGCTGGTTCCCATTGGTGATGCCCTTTTACTTCCTGAATATGAGTTTTGTCTAAATCTCGGGGGTATAAGCAATATGTCTTTCGAAAAAAATGGTCAACGTATTGCATACGATATTGGCCTTGCCAATATGCCGCTCAATTACATTACTGAAAAGATTGATTTGAAATATGACAAAGGTGGAGCGTTGGCAGGACAAGGGAAACTGATTCCGGCATTGTTGCATTCCCTAAATAATTTAGAATACTACGGGCAGCCCTACCCAAAGTCAACAGGATACGAGTGGTTTACCGCCGAAATTGTCCCCCTGATTGAAAAGCATGGGACAGCTACCGAAGACCTATTGCATACCATTATCCACCATAATTGTGAACAGTTGGCTCATGCCATAAAAAAAGAAGAGCCCGTTAAAGACAGTCGTGTTTTGGTTACCGGTGGGGGGGCTTTAAATTCTTTTTATATGAATACCCTACAAGAAAAATTAGGTGATTCGTGTAAAGTTCATATTCCCCCAAAAAAGTTTATTGAATTTAAAGAAGCACTGGTATTTGCTTTTATGGGGGTGTTGAAACTACTTGGTGAAATCAATGTAATGCAGTCCGTAACAGGAGCTGAAAGAGATTCTTGTAGTGGTGTCGTCTTCACACCAGAATAAAATCAGTAACGGCTTAAGAAGACCAAACGCTTTCGCCTTGAAAGAAGAATTAAGACAGTAGCCCCAAATCCGCAGCAGGTCAGACCCACAAACAAGGGAAGGGCCAAATCTTCTAAAAACGACCCAATCAATGTAGCTATGGGCACCGAAATAAGTGTGGATACAAAACCATTGATAGCGGCTCCGATACCTGCGATATGCCCGATGGGCTCCATGGCTATGGAACGAAAATTTCCCCACATAAAGCCTAAGCAGAAAAACTGCAAGAACAAGAAAACGGTCAAAACATAGACATTGGGGTTAGGGGTGCTCCAAAACAACAGTACGTAGCTCAAGGCTATCAAACTGAACAAAACCGTGGCCGCTAGTGAAAGATTGCGCATACCAAACCGCATTACCATGGTTCCATTGGTAAATGTTGACGTACCTATGGAAATGGCGAGACCGGCGAATATGTACGGAAATGCTTCTCGTAGTCCGTATTGGTCCTCAAAAATATGTTGTGCAGAACTCAAGTAGACCAAAAAGGCACCTGTGATCAAACCAGAAACAAAAGTATAGGTCACTGTTTCAGGGTGACGTAACATTTCCTTGGTGCCAGAAACAAAACTTTTGGGTGAAAACTTAATCTTATATTCTGGCTTTAAGGTCTCCTGTTGACGTTTCCAAAACCATATCCATAAGAGTAGTCCCAAAAAAAGGTGTACATAAAAAATGGTCTGCCAATTGAAATGGTCCAAAATGAACTTTCCCAATGCGGGAGCTACCACGGGCACCAAAATAAAGAAAGCGGTTATGAAAGACATCACCCGAGCCATGTAATCCCCTTTGTATGAATCACGGATGATTGAAATAGCGATGGTTCGGTGCGACGAAAGTCCGATACCCTGAAGGATTCGGCCTATCACCATTACTTCAAGATTTGGCGCGAACAAGCAGATTAGGCTAGCAATGCCAAAAACCACAAAACCCGCATAGACCATGGGCTTACGGCCATACTGGTCTGATAACGGTCCAAAAAACAGCTGCCCCACTCCCAAACCCAAAAAAATCATGGTCACGAACATTTGGTTCGCTTTGGGATCTGTACTATGAATGGTTTCACCAATTGCCGGTATGGCCGGTAAAAGCGTATCAATTGCCAAGGCCACGATAGACATCAACGATGCCATTAAAGCGATAAACTCAAAGTTGGGTTTCTGCTGCGTATTTTGCATTCGGCAAAAGTACAACTACCCTTCTTCACGGTGAACTTTTAGTTGTAATTGTTTTGTTAAGGAAATCTTTTGTTTTACTACTGTCATCTTGGCTTCTCTTATTGGTCAATGAGAGGTCAAGATTTTGCTTCTATCTTTTAGGTCAGGTCGAGCGCAGTCGAGACCTTCTTTAGTTCCTCAAAACAATCCCTTACAACGGTATATTCCCATGTTTTTTCATTGGCAGCTCCACTTTTTTGTTCTCGAGCATAGCGAACGCTTTCAATAGCTTACGTCTTGTATTTTCAGGTAGAATAACCTCATCAATAAATCCTCTGCGTGCCGCCCGATACGGATTTGCAAATTTATCGGCGTACTCGGCTTCTTTTTCTTTCAGCTTGGCCTCTGGATCATCTGCAGCGGCGATTTCACGCCTAAAAATGATTTCACTAGCGCCTTTGGCACCCATCACAGCAATCTCTGCATTAGGCCAAGCGAAATTAAAATCTGCACCAATATGCTTAGAATTCATGACATCATATGCACCGCCATAGGCTTTACGTGTAATTACGGTCACCCGTGGCACTGTCGCCTCACTTAGGGCGTACAACAATTTTGCCCCGTGCATAATGATACCGTTCCACTCTTGATCCGTACCAGGCAAAAAGCCGGGGACATCAACCAGCACCAAAAGCGGAATATTGAACGCATCACAGAACCTTGTAAAGCGTGCTGCTTTAGTAGAGCTATTAACCCCTAGTACGCCTGCCAAAAACATAGGTTGATTGGCAATTACGCCAATACTTCGACCACCTAAACGTGCAAAACCCGTGATAATATTTTCTGCATAGTCTTTATGGATTTCATAAAAAGTACCGTTGTCAATGATGCCCTCGATAACCTCGTGCATATCATAAGGTTTGTTCGGGTTATCGGGCACGATACTTCGCAATTGCTCGCGCACCTCATCGCCCAACTCATAAGGGAGTTTTCTCGTCTTTTCAGTATTGTTCTGTGGCAAATACTCTAACAACTTCTTCAAATCTTCTAAACAAGCGGCATCGTTGGCCGATGTTTTATGGGCAACTCCAGATTTAGAGGCATGGGTCATGGCACCACCAAGTTCTTCAGAGGTGACCTCTTCATTTGTTACCGTTTTGACCACGTTAGGTCCAGTTACGAACATATAACTGGTTTGTTCGACCATGAGAATAAAGTCGGTCATAGCAGGTGAGTATACCGCTCCACCGGCACAAGGACCCATAATAGCCGATAACTGTGGTACAACACCAGAGGCCTGCACATTGCGGTAAAAAATATCGGCATACCCGCCCAATGATTTCACTCCCTCTTGTATTCGGGCCCCACCGGAATCATTCAGTCCAATTATGGGCGCCCCTACTTTCATGGCCAGATCCATCACCTTGCATATCTTCTCGGCATGTGTTTCTGATAGGGCACCACCAAAAACGGTAAAATCTTGTGCATAAACATACACCAAACGTCCATTTACCGTACCATATCCTGTGATGACCCCATCTCCAAAATACACTTCTTTATCCATACCAAAGTCCGTGGTTCTATGGGTAACCAAAATGCCCATTTCTTCAAAAGAACCTTCGTCTAAAAAATACTCCACGCGTTCCCGTGCGGTCAATTTCTTTTTGGCATGTTGTTTCTCGATTCGTTTTTCACCGCCACCCAAGTGCGCTTCGGCCACTCTTTCGTGCAGTTTCTTTATTTTAGGATCCATAGTTCGGTTATTTGGGTAGTCTTACAATTTTTTTATCTGAAACATAGTGTTGTAATGCCACCATAGCGGCAATTCTTGCGCCCTGTTCATTGTTTTGAAGTATGGCCTCGGGCGAGTAATAGTCTTTCACAAAGTGTGTATCAAAGTTACCAGACCTAAAGGCCTCGTGTTCCATAACAAAGGTTCCAAAGGGCAGGGTGGTTTGAACACCGGCGACCTCATAGGCCTCAATGGCCTTTATCATCAATGCAATGGCCTCTTCACGCGTTTTGCCATAGGTGATTAGTTTTGAAAGCATGGGATCGTAATAAATGGGGATATCCATGCCCTCTTCAAAACCATTGTCAACACGAATACCTTCACCCACCGGTAAGCGATAGCGCTCTAGGTTACCCACACTGGGCAAAAAGTCATTCAAGGGATCTTCGGCATAAACGCGAAGCTCCATGGCGTGGCCGTGTATTTTCAGGTCTTCTTGTTTGATCTCCAATTTTTCACCTCGGGCCACTTTAATTTGAAGCTCTACCAAATCAACACCCGCAATAATCTCAGAAACTGGATGTTCTACCTGTAAGCGGGTATTCATCTCTAAAAAGTAGAAATTATGATCTGCGTCCATCAAAAACTCGACGGTACCTGCACCAACATAATCGCAGGCCTCGGCCACTTTTTTGGCAGCCTCGCCCATCTCATTCCGAAGTTCGGGGGTCAAAATAGAAGATGGAGCTTCTTCGACCACTTTTTGGTGTCGCCGCTGAATGCTGCACTCCCTTTCAAAAAAATGTAAAATATTACCATGTGTATCGGCTAAAACTTGAATTTCAATATGCCTTGGTGAGGTGACATATTTTTCGATAAAAACCGAACCGTCACCAAAAGCGGAGGTTGCTTCACTAATGGCACGCGTCATTTGCGATTCTAAATCTTTTTCTTTATCCACAATTCGCATACCCTTTCCACCACCGCCGGCAGAAGCCTTGATCAATATGGGAAAACCAATTTCATTGGCAATTACATGTGCTTTATCCACATCAGTAATTGCCTCGTCAATACCCGGCACCATGGGGATATTATATTTTTTGACAGCCTCTTTTGCAGCCAATTTGCTTCCCATTATACGAATGGCATGCGATTTTGGACCAATAAATATGAGTCCGTTTTTTTCAACGGCTTCCGCAAAGTCAGCATTTTCGCTCAAGAATCCATATCCTGGGTGAATGCCATCGACATCGAGCTCTTTGGCAACTTCAATGATTTTATCCCCCAATAAATATGATTGGTTTGATGGTGGTGGACCAATACATACAGCTTCATCGGCAAAACGAACATGTGGTGCGTTTCTATCGGCCTCAGAAAAGACCGCCACTGTTTTGATGCCCATTTTCTTAGCTGTTTGCATGACACGAATCGCAATCTCTCCCCTATTTGCAACCAATATTTTCTTCATATTCTATTATTCAAAAGTTATAAGGGTATGTTTTTTTTCAACAGCCTGTCCCTGACTTGCATCGATATTCTTGATAACACCATCTCGAGGTGAAGTAATCACATTTTCCATTTTCATCGCCTCTAAAATCAAAAGCTGATCCCCTTCTTTGACTTGTTGCCCTTCAGATACCGAAACCTCAAGTATGAGCCCGGGCATTGGGGCATCTATCGTACTTACTTGACTTGCAGCATTCAAAGCAAAGCCCATGCTTTCAATAAGCGTATCCAAAGGGGTTTCAATTGAAACCGTGTGTAAACTGTTGTTCACCTTTACTGTGTAGGTCTTAGCCTCATAATTTTGTTGTACTATGGCAATATGATATGATTGGCTTCCGTCTAAAAGATGAAAAGAAGAAGGACCTGTCTGCGCCAAATTCAAACCACTGAGTTCACTTTCAGATAGTTGAAACTCATATTGGCCGTTGACCTTGAGTTTGTGGAGATTTCCCATAAATTGATTTGGTATTGTTATCCATTAAATATAGAAGTATTTCAAAAAAAATACAACCAAAACTACACCTTCGTATGTTATGTTTTCATGAAATATATCATGTTTTAGATGATTCAAATGCAGTAATTATGCAAAGTGATTCTAATAACGTTCATTTGATATAGATGCTCGCAAATGTTTACTTTTGATTTAAACTTTTGAATATGCTTATCATTGGAATTGCAGGAGGCACAGGTTGTGGAAAAACAACTGTGGTAAAACAGATTGTTGACGAGCTGCCAACAAATGAAGTGACTGTCATTTCGCAAGATTCATACTACCATGACCTTGATCATTTATCCAAAGAAGAACGGGGCAAGGTGAATTTTGACCATCCGAATTCCATTGATTTTGAGTTGCTCATCAAACATTTGAAATCACTAAAAGATGGCAATAGCATCGAAATTCCGGTGTATTCGTTTGTTGAAGAAACCAGACTTGATGAGACCATTACGACTCACCCGAAAAAAGTTATTATCGTAGAGGGAATCTTGGTCTTGAGCAACCCTGAACTGCGCAAACTCTTTGATATAAAAATATATGTTCATGCTGATTCTGATGAGCGCTTGATCCGACGCTTGCAACGTGACATTAAAGAAAGGGGGCATGATTTAGAAAAAGCCCTGTACCGTTACCAAACTGCAGTCAAGCCTATGCACAATGAATTCATTGAGCCATCAAAAGAGTTTGCTGACATCATTATACCCAACAACCATTACAACACTGTTGCGGTAGACATGGTACGCACCATAATAAACAATAAATTGGTTTAGATGGGCTGGCAACAACTGAAACAAAAAAAATGGTTCAAACTCATGACCAATATGTATATTTTGGTATTGACACTATTTGTTGTTTGGATGGTGTTTTTTGACACCAACTCTTTATTGATCCACAATGAATTGAAAAGGGAAATCAACAAGCTTGAACAACAAAAAGATTTTTTGCAGAAAGAGATTGAAAAGGACAAAGAAATGCTCAAAGAACTCTCAGATGAAAAAGCATTGGAAAAGTTTGCCCGGGAACAATATTTTATGAAAAAGGATGACGAGGAGATTTTTTTGATCGAGCATGAAGATAGTATACACAAAAGCAGTAAGCAGTAAGCAGTAAGCAGTAAGCAGTAAGCAGTAAGCAGTAAGCAGTAAGCAGTAAGCAAATGAAAGAAGACTTTATTTTTTCAGAATTTCCAGAAGTTTCTGCCAAGGCGTGGAAACAAAAGATTCAAGTAGATCTAAAAGGTGCCGACTATAACCAAGCACTTGTTTGGGAGTCATTAGAGGGTATTGCGGTAAAGCCATTTTACCACGCTGAAGACACCGCCCAGATTCCTGCATTTTCATTACCACAAAAGCACTCATGGTCCATTGGTCAACGCATCTATGTCACCACTGAAAAAACAGCCAATGAGAAAGCCAATGATGTTATAGGTCGTGGGGCAGAAAATATATGTTTTGCCATATCAAATGCATCAATCAATTGGTCTGCCCTGTTTGATGGAATTGACTTGAACAACATCGCGATTTATCTACATTTGGATTTTTTGGACATCAGGCCCATACACGAATTACTACCAATTTTTGAAGGCGTCCAAAAGCAATGCTTTTTGAGCGTTGACATCATAGGTAATTTTGCCCGAACCGGAAATTGGTTTTACAACAAAGAAAAAGATCATCAAATTTTGGAAGAGCTGATTGCATTGTGTAATGCTCAGCCTGGCATCAACATATTGAGTGTTGATGCATCGCTATACCAAAATGCAGGGGCAAATAGTGTACAACAATTGGCTTATGCCCTTGCCCATGCGAATGAATATTTGAATCATTTCACAGATAATCCCTCAAAAGCGATACATGGATCGATACCTATCACGTTCAAAGTATCGATTGGCAATAACTATTTCTTTGAAATTGCCAAATTGCGGGCCTTACGATGGCTATGGCAAAGTTTGGCAGTTTCCTATGATTTTAAAAATGAATGCCATATTATCGCCCAACCCGGTAAGCGTAACAAAACTATTTACGATTACAATGTCAATATGTTACGTACTACTTCAGAATGCATGTCAGCAGTACTGGGTGGAGCGAACACTGTTGTCAACCTAACATATGACGCCCTGTATCAAAAGGATAATGAGTTTGGAGAGCGCATTGCAAGAAACCAACTACTACTGCTCAAAGAGGAAAGTTATTTTGACGAAGCCCTGAGGGCAGCTGAAGGGTCTTATTACATCGAAAGTTTGACCAAACAACTTGCCGAAAAAGCATTGGAACTCTTTAAACAGATAGAGGCCACTGGCGGATTTTTATCACAATTGAAAAATGGCTCCATTCAAAAAAAGATAAAAGAAAATGCCGCTAAAGAGCAGGCCCTTTTTGATACTGGAGATTTGGTACTATTGGGAACAAATACCTTTCAAAATGCCGATGATTGCATGAAAGAAAATCTAGAGATTTATCCCTTTACCAAAATGGATAAGCGAAAGACTCAAATTGAACCGATTTTAGAAAAGCGCCTAGCGGAAGCATTGGAACAAAAAAGATTGAACGATGAGTAGAAAAGACGTACAGCACCTAAAACTTTCAAACATCACTTCAAACACTGTCGAAAATACATCTTTTGCCCATGAAAACTATGTGGCGGGTATTTCTCCATTTCTTAGAGGGCCCTATTCGACGATGTATGTACGCAGACCTTGGACCATTCGTCAATATGCCGGGTTTTCAACTGCTGAAGAAAGCAATGCCTTTTATCGAAGAAATTTGGCCGCAGGTCAAAAAGGATTATCAGTAGCGTTTGATCTGCCCACGCATAGAGGATATGACAGTGACAATGAGCGTGTAATAGGCGATGTGGGCAAAGCCGGTGTGGCCATTGACTCAGTCGAGGACATGAAGATACTCTTTGACGGTATTCCGTTGGATAAAATGTCGGTTTCCATGACCATGAATGGGGCCGTGTTGCCCATTATGGCCTTCTACATTGTTGCAGCGCTAGAGCAGGGCGTCCCGTTGAACGCATTGTCAGGAACCATACAAAATGACATTTTAAAAGAGTTTATGGTTCGGAACACCTATATCTACCCTCCGACACCATCGATGCAGATCATTGCGGATATTTTTGAATATACCAGTCAAAACATGCCACGCTTTAACAGTATCAGTATTTCAGGATATCATATGCACGAAGCTGGTGCTCCGGCAGCACTTGAAGTGGCCTACACCTTGGCCGATGGTATCGAATACATACGAACCGGACTCAAAACAGGACTCAGAATTGATGAGTTTGCCCCCCGGTTATCTTTCTTCTGGGGCATTGGCATGAGGCATTTTACCGAAATTGCCAAAATGCGTGCTGCACGTATGCTATGGGCCAAACTGGTCCAGGAGTTCAATCCGCAGAACCAAAAATCTTTGATGCTACGTACGCACTCACAAACCAGCGGTTGGAGCTTGACGGAACAAGACCCCTTCAATAATGTTGCACGCACTACAATTGAAGCCATGGCGGCAGCTTTTGGAGGTACCCAGAGCTTACATACCAATGCACTGGATGAGGCCATTGCATTGCCTACCGATTTTAGCGCGAGAATTGCCCGTAACACTCAAATCTATTTGCAACAAGAGACCCATATTACTAAAACTGTCGATCCTTGGGGCGGCAGTCATTATGTTGAAAAACTGACCAAGGAAATTGCCGATGAGGCCTGGCAACTGATTCAAGAAGTTGAAGAACTGGGTGGAATGACCAAAGCTATTGAAGCTGGTATTCCCAAACTGCGTATAGAAGAAGCCGCTGCCAAAAAACAGGCGCGCCTAGATAGTGGACAAGAAGTTTTGGTCGGTGTAAACAAATATGTACTCACTGATGAAGATGACCTACAAATTCTTGAAGTTGACAACCAAAAGGTCCGTCAGCAACAACTCGAGCGCCTTAAGAGCATTAAAAGCCAACGAGATACCGAAAGGGTCAATACCTTGCTTGCCCAACTTGAGAAAGCGTCAGGTCAAAAGCTAAAGGATGGTAACGGTGAAAATTTGTTAGCTTTAGCAGTTGAAGCGGCCAAAGCTAGAGCTACACTTGGTGAAATCAGTGACGCCCTGGAAAAAAACTTTGGCAGGCACCAGGCACAAATTCAATCTGTAAGCGGCGTGTATTCAAAAGAAATCAAAAACGACGAAAGCTTTGAAAGAGCTAAACAAATGGCCGATGCTTTTGCAGAAGCAGAGGGAAGAAGACCACGTATTATGGTCGCTAAAATGGGGCAAGACGGTCATGACCGAGGTGCCAAAGTAGTAGCTACCGGTTATGCCGATCTGGGCTTTGATGTTGACATTGGCCCCTTGTTTCAAACACCCTCTGAAGTAGCCAAACAAGCCGTTGAAAATGATGTACATGTATTGGGTATATCATCATTGGCAGGCGGCCATAAAACCTTGGTCCCCGAGGTGGTAAAAGAACTGAAGAGCTACAATCGTGAAGATATTATGGTTATTGTTGGCGGTGTTATTCCCAGACAAGACTATGATTTCTTGTTCGAACATGGGGCAATCTCGGTTTTTGGACCAGGCACAAAAATCAGTGAGGCAGCCATTGAAATCCTTGAGGTGTTAATGGATTAACAAATCCTTGAAACCGTAAAAAGAATTGACAACCGAAACTTTAACCTTAGTTAACGCGCAAACGTGAACTTATTCACTTTGTGTTAACAAAATAGATTTTCCAACGTTGTAAATAATCGTATTTTTACCCTCTAACTTAACGTATTAGATGGGCAAGATTATTGCTATTGCAAATCAAAAAGGTGGAGTTGGTAAAACCACAACAACGGTTAACCTAGCGGCATCTTTAGGAGTATTGGAAAAAAAAGTACTGCTCATAGATGCAGACCCCCAAGCGAATGCTACTTCAGGTTTGGGTATCGATGTTGAAGGTATTGAAAAAGGTACGTACCAGTTACTGGAACATACTGCTTCAGCGGCCGATACCATTGTTGAAACAGATTCTCCCAACGTAGATTTAATTCCCGCACATATAGACCTTGTCGCCATTGAAATTGAGTTGGTCGATAAGGACAATCGGGAATATATGATGAAAGAGGCTATAGGCCACCTAAGGGATTCTTATGATTTTATATTGATAGATTGCGCACCTTCATTGGGACTATTGACCTTAAATGCGTTGACCGCGGCAGATTCAGTAATGATTCCGATTCAATGCGAATACTTCGCGCTGGAAGGATTAGGGAAACTTTTGAACACGGTAAAAAGTGTGCAAAAAATACACAATACAGAGCTTGATATCGAAGGGATGTTGTTGACTATGTACGACTCAAGATTACGTTTATCAAACCAAGTAGTGGAAGAAGTAAAGAAACATTTTGCCGATATGGTGTTTGACACCATCATACAACGAAACGTAAAGTTGAGCGAGGCGCCGAGTTATGGTGAGAGCATTATTAAGTACGACGCCAGTAGTAAAGGGGCTTCGAATTACTTGAACTTGGCCAATGAAATATTGAACAAACACAAAGCGAAGGTTTAAATGGCGAAAGCAACAAAAAAGCAAGCTCTGGGCAGAGGATTATCTGCACTTTTAAAAGACCCAGAAAACGATATTCAAACCGTAAGCGATAAGAACGCTGATAAAGTTATCGGCAACGTTGTTGAGCTTGATATTGAAAGTATTGAGGTAAATCCATTTCAACCGCGTTCTAACTTTAACGATGAAGCCCTTCAAGAATTGGCAAGTTCCATTCGTGAACTGGGCATCATTCAACCCATTACCGTTCGTAAACTTGACTTCAATAAGTTTCAACTGGTTTCGGGGGAACGCCGATTCAGAGCTTCAAAATTGGTCGGCCTTCAGACCATTCCCGCTTACATAAGAATCGCCAACGACCAAGAATCATTGGAAATGGCCCTGGTCGAGAACATTCAACGCCAAGATCTAGACCCTATTGAAATAGCGTTATCATACCAACGTTTAATTGATGAAATTCAGTTGACACAAGAAAAAATGAGTGAAAGGGTGGGCAAAAAACGCTCTACAATTACGAACTATCTGCGCTTGTTGAAATTGGACCCTATCATCCAAACAGGTATGCGCGATGGATTTTTAAGTATGGGACATGGTCGTGCATTGGTCAATGTTGAGAAAAAGAAAGACCAATTGGGCATTTACGAACGCATTCTTTCCGAAAAATTATCGGTTAGGGAAACCGAACAATTGGTAAAGGCGCTGCGCGATGGTACCAAAGGCGATATCGCAACCAATAAAAGTGCTGAAAAGCAAACCCCTGGTTTTGTAACTAAGCATATTGATGCCATCAAAAAACACCTCGCCGTTAAGGTTGATATCTCTGCATCATCAGCGGGCAAGGGTAAAATTGTAATTCCATTTCACTCCAAAGAAGAGTTTCAAAGGCTCAAAAAATTATTGACAGGTGAATAGACCTTATTCATTTATTACCATATTTTTTCTATTTCTTGGCGTTATCCTGTCTGCCCAAGAGGAGGAACCAAAACCTCAAAAAGAAAGTCCTGTTGACTCTTTGACCACAGATTTGAAAAAGAAAGGGGTTGTGGTTCAAGAAGCTACTTTTGAACGTCGTGAAATCAATCCACTGGCACCGAGTAAAGCTGCCTTTTATTCGGCAATACTGCCTGGGCTTGGACAACTCTATAACAAGCGTTACTGGAAAGCACCTATCGTTTGGGGTGCTATGGGTTTGGGAATCGCTACCTATTCAGCTCGAAACACAGAATACAACAGTTTTAGAGATGCTTTCAAAAGAAGACGGGCCGGTTTTACCGACGACCAATTCTACGATGTCAATGGTGACGGCGTAGGCCCCGATTTCTCTGATGCTGCCCTGCAAGACGCACAAGAGTCGACCCAACGTAACCGTGATTTAGCATTGGTGATTACTATAGGGCTTTATGCCTTGAATGTTATTGATGCCAATGTAGACGCACACCTAAAGCAGTATAATGTGGATGACCGTTTGGGTATAGATATCAAACCCTATTTCGATTTTGATCCTATCAATACGAACCCCAATTACGGCTTGGCGCTAACCATCGAATTTTAACAGATGAACATTGCATTATTTGGATACGGAAAAATGGGGCGAATGCTCGAAAAGCTGGGGCTGGAACGCGGTCATACCATTGTTGCAAAAATTGATGTCAATACCACCAAAATCGATTATTCCACTATAGATGTGGCCATTGATTTTAGCACTCCGGACGCTGCGTTTGAAAACATAGTTGAATGTTTTAAGAATGGTGTTCCCGTAATATCGGGCACCACCGGATGGTTATCAAAGTTTGACGAGGCCGTTTCAATTTGCAATCAATATGAAGGAGCCTTTATCTATGCTTCAAACTTTAGCCTTGGAGTCAATATTTTCTTTGAGCTCAATGCACAATTGGCAAAAATGATTGCCAACTTAGAACAATACCAAGTACATCTTGAAGAAATTCACCATACCCAAAAACTTGATGCACCAAGTGGTACGGCCATAACACTTGCCGAGGGAATCATAGAAAACTCAGTATATTCGGCCTGGAAATTGAATCAAAGCGGTGCGAACGAGATACCTATAATATCAAAGCGAATAGGTGATGTTCCGGGCACGCACACCATACAATACCAAAGCACGGTTGATTCACTTACCATAGAACATAAGGCTGACAACCGAGAAGGTTTTGCCCTCGGTGCTTTGATAGCAGCTGAATGGATTCATCGCAAAACCGGTGTATACACTATGAAAGATGTGTTAAATCTTAAGTAAAGCGTAACAAATTAGGGCAGGTTTAGTCTAAAAAACAAAACATTTTATGAACGGTACCCAGTGGATTATTTTTATTCTGATTATTCAGGTCATTCATTTTTTAGGGACTTGGAAACTTTATGTAAAAGCAGGTAGAAAAGCTTGGGAGGCTGCGATTCCCGTTTACAATGCTATAGTACTAATGCAAATTATCAATAGGCCCAAATGGTGGGTACTTTTGTTGTTCATACCAATTATCAACCTTTTAATGTTTCCGGTTATATGGGTGGAAACCATTAGGAGTTTTGGTAAAAACAGCTTGTTGGATACATGGCTGGCCATTCTTACGCTTGGCCTCTACATTTACTATATCAACTACACCCAAGATGTAACATACATAGAAGACCGAAGCCTAAAACCACGAACTGGACTTGGAGAGTGGGTAAGTTCCATTGTATTTGCCATTGTAGCGGCAACCTTTGTTCATACTTATTTCATTCAACCCTATGTTATACCCACGGGGTCATTGGAACGAACATTAAGGGTAGGCGACTTTCTGTTTGTAAGCAAGTTTCACTTTGGCGCACGAACGCCCATGACCGCTGTTGCCGCGCCTATGGTACACGATACGATTCCTGTTATTAAGAAACGATCGTATTTGAACAAACCACAGATTCCTTATTTTCGTTTGCCAGGATTGTCAACTCCTGAAAAAAATGACATTGTCGTTTTTAGCTGGCCCGCTGATACGGTCAAACAGTTCTTCGTCAAATCAAAAGGGGTAGAAAAACCTATAGACAAAAAATCAAATTATGTAAAGCGCCTTGTGGGTACTCCCGGTGATTCTTTAGAGGTTATCAACGGATTTGTACATATCAATGGCAAGAAACTACAGCTTTCCGATAGGGCAAAAGTGATGCACAATCACATAATTTATGCTAATAAAGGTGTTTCTAGCAAATGGCTGAGAGATGTTGATGCCTCTGATTATTTTAGAAAATATGTGCCCACCGGGTTGACACAAAACCAAGTGAACCAGCTTCGGGCAAATGGCATTGCCGTTGGCGTTGATGAAGACCAAAAAACTAAGATTTTTACTGACGACAAGGGACTCCCTATTGAGTTGATACGGGCATTACGTTTAAATCTTAAAGAAGAAGCACCGAGGCAGCGTGTCGCCAATATGACTTTTGATATGGTGGCCGAACTAAAAAAGAATTCGGCCGTCGATTCCATTGTAATGGAGGTGTTCCCTGAGGGTGAGCCTGGTATCAATGTATTTCCACAAAGTCCTTATTATCGCTGGAACGTAGATAATTTTGGTCCAATTTATATCCCCAAAGCTGGTAGTACCGTAGAAATCAATAAAAAGACCATTCCGCTTTACAAAAAGATTATACGTGATTATGAGCACAATGATGTTAAAGTAGAAGCGAACCGTATACTTATCAATGGCCAAGAAGCTAGTTCATATACGTTCAAACAAGACTATTTTTGGATGATGGGTGACAACCGTGACCATTCAGAAGACAGCCGGGCTTGGGGCTACGTTGCTGAAGATCACATCGTTGGTAAACCTGTATTCATCTGGTTGAGTTTTGACAATTTTCAAGATGGCATCACCTTCAATGAAAAACCGCGATGGGATCGTATTTTTACAACCGTGGGAGGCAGTGGCGAACCAGTATCGTATTTCAAATATTTTTTAATTGCTCTCGCTGGTTACTTTGCTTTTGATTTCTTTAGAAAAAAGCGAAAAGCTAAAACCGATAAAGACTAAAACAAGTGAATACCTTACTTCATCCTACATATTTTCCCAATGTGGCAACTTTGGTCACGTTGGTCAATCAAGAGGTAATCTGGGAGGTACATGACAATTATCAAAAACAGACCTATCGTAATCGCTGTCATATCTGCACAGACCAAGGTAAACACGTATTGACCGTTCCTATTAAACATGCTGGTGGTGCTACAGGACGTCAAAAATATAGGGATGTCAGAATTGACAACAGCTACAGCTGGCAACAGCAGCACTGGCGCACTTTACAAACTGCATATAGAACCTCAGCTTTTTTTGAGTTTTACGAAGATGACCTTGCACCCATATTCCATAAAAAGCAAGACTTTTTGTTGGACTTCAATTTTGAAACCATCTATTTTTTGCTTTCCAATATGTCATTGTCCATACCTAAAGATAAAACAAGTTCATACCTAACAAATCTTGAAGGTGGTAATGATTTTCGAGTTTTAGCGACCGCAAAGAAACAACCGATATTTGAAAATACTCCTTACTTTCAAGTTTTTGATGATCGCAATGGTTTTATTAAAAATACGTGCGGGCTCGATCTTTTGTTCAACGAAGGCACAAATGCATTGACCTATCTTCAAAATCAAAAACCACCCCTTTTGAATGGTTAGGTTTTTCATTCACTACGGAATTCATTTTTTAGTGCCGGTTGCCATTGGATTACTGTTTTTCAAGGACAATTGCATAAAAGTCACTCTTATCTTATTGGCAGGTATAGTGATTGATCTTGACCACTTTTTAGCAACGCCCATTTTTGACCCACAACGCTGCAGTATAGGTTTTCACCCCTTACATAGCTATTACTTTATTGCCCTTTATGTACTTTTGGTGTTTTTTAAAAAGACAAGGTTGATAGGTTTGGCATTGGTCATTCATATCATTGCAGACCTTGCTGACTGCACCCTAATCCATTCTTAACTTTAACGTCGCCATTATGGGATAATGGTCAGAGTATTTTTGATCATAATTCACATGTGAAGTGAAATCAAAGTTACTATCGGCCAAAATATAGTCGATACGCATAGGTAATTTAAGTAACTTAAATGTTCGCCCCAACCCAGTACCCTTTTCTAAGAACGAATCTTGCATATCAGCCTTGATGGTACGATAAGCATTTGAAAACTGGGTATTATTAAAATCTCCCGCTATAACAACTGGATGACTCGTACTATTCACGTGTTCCACCAAAATACTTGCTTGCTCATAATGCATCGCAAAGGTTTCGGCAATACGTCGGTATGTTCTTTTTGTCTCTTTTTCATGTGTGACCATATCGGTATTGGGGACGATACTATACGATTGTAAGTGAACATTGTATACCCGAACGGTATCTTTTTCAATTAAGATATCTGCAAAAATGATATTATTAATTGTTTTTGGTAAATCTAAAGAACCATGACCTACTATAGGAAACTTAGAAAAAATAGCTTGTGTACTTTTTGATGCCGAATAAGGCGTTTCAGTTCTATACGAATATTGAGTGAGCTGTTTATAACGTTTTCTGCTATGTTCTTGTAGGCAAAGTACGTCAGGATCAATCTTGCGAATAAATTCAGTAATCTTATCTCCTATATTAGGTTCTTTAATCCATTCATTCCTATTAAAACCCCAAACATTATAACTCATAAGGCTGAAATCATCAGACCCAACATTTTCGGTATTACCATCCCATCTTAAAGGCGAATCAAAGACCAATAGGGCAAATACAAGGGCAATGACGAAAACCAATGTGCGTTTATACCTGACAAATAGCCAATAAATAGCTATAACAAGATTTATTACAAATAAAAAGGGGGTGGCAAGGGTCAATACTGCGATGCTCGGAGCAATATTTCCGGGGACAATGGCCATAAGGCAGACTAACGCCAATAGCGCCGGAAAAATTAGACCCATCCAAAATCGCAACCTATTTATTAGAGATGGTTTCTTCAAATTTCAATCTTCTTTTCCTGCTTTGAATAAAAAGTCCTTTTCGGCCTTAGAAAGGCTTTCATAGCCTGATTTACTGATTTTATCTAAGATAGTATCTATTTTGCGTTGATGGGCCTCTTTATCATAATCTACCTTCTTTGATGTACGAGTGGTTTTGCTTTTCTTATAAACGGTCTTGAGCGGTGGTTTACGTTCCCTAGTTTTAAAAACAGTTCCGATACTTGACAGTAATTTGATAAAACCCTCGCCAATATCTTTGCCCTTAAGCAACTGCCTGGCATAAGTATAACCTAAAACCGCTCCGCCCAAATGGGCCAACATACCACCAACGTTTTGTCCCATGGACAAGGTCAGGACGTCTTTCAAGATTACGAACACCCCCAACTGCCACAGCTTAACATTGAAGAAGATAATTCGAATTTCTTGATTCGGAATATAGGCACAAATAAAAATCAACACTGAGGTAACCCCAGCAGATGCGCCTATCAAAACTGAGTTTGTATTTGATAAGTTAGGAAAAATGTTATACCCCAACATAAACAAAAGCCCTCCGGCAATGACCCCTAAAAAATAAACCGCAATAAACTTTTGGTCATCAAAAAGATTCAAAAAGGTTCTTCCGAAGAAATACAACAACAACATATTCCAAAATATGTGACCTAAGCCTGCATGAAAAAAGGAATACGTAACTAAAGACCAAGGCTTTGAAAGAAATGCAAAAAAGTCTTCGGGCAGCTCAAACCATTGAATAATGGTATCACTATTGCTTCCAAATAATACAGGAATCAAATTGATCAACAGAAAAATAAGAACATTGATGGCTATTAGCTTTTCAGCAATATTCAAACGCGCAAATTGATATCGTAAACCTCCTGTATTCATTAGCTATCCCATCGATTTTGATCAAACTGATTTTTCTTCCAGTACCACATCATTACAAACCCGATCAACGCCCCACCAATGTGGGCAAAGTGGGCAATACCGGTATTCGTACCTGAGATTCCAAAAATCACATCACTCAATATGATCAAGGGTACAAAGTATTTTGCTTTAATAGGTACTGGTAAAAATATGAGCATCAATTCGGCTTGTGGAAACAAAAAGGCAAATGCTACCAAAACTCCATAAACAGCTCCTGACGCACCTACCGCGGGTGTATTATAAGCAGAAAGAAATCCATCAACTTTTCCTTGTCCCACTATATCATACCAATCAGGACTATACTGTCCGTTTGATATAATTTCAATAACCCTTGTCTCTGAGATTCCAGAATTGACCAAGGCTTGAAGTCCCTCATTAAAGAAATAGTAATTGGCACCTATATGAAGAAATGCCGCACCTAGACCTGCGGAAAAGTAAAAGAATAGAAACTTGTTACGTCCCCACATTCTTTCCAAGGGCGAACCAAAGGCCCAAAGGGCGTACATATTGAAAACAATATGCATAACACTACCGTGCATGAACATATGTGAGAGAATCTGCCATAGGGCAAAGTTCTCGTTCTTCGGAAACCAAAGTGAAAACCATTGGTACATTTGGTCACCATACAACTGCGTAGCTAAAAAGAAGAGTACATTGATAATCAATAAGTGCTTTATCGCTTCTGTCAGTCTACCCATTTACATAAATTTATTTTCTATTGCTTCAACTCCCATTGTAATATATATCACCTTTTTAAACGGATCAAGTTTTGATTCCTTACAGCCGAACAAGTCATTGACCAATGCGATCTGGGCATCGGATTGTAAGAGTTGTCCATTTTTTACGGAAAGTGAACGACATAAGGTTTTTGCCATCAAGACCGGTAAAACCAAATGACCTGTTTGCTCTTGTTCATAACCTTTCAGCAAATCATCCAATACCGTGCCAATAGAACTTTCTGTCATGATATTCGGAATTCCAGTTATGGTTACCTGCTCATTATTGACAAAATCCACAGCGAAACCCAGCAGAGATAACTCTTTTGAAAGTTTTTTCAAAATTTCAACTTCATTTGTCGAAAACTGTAACTCTAACGGAAACAAAAGTTGCTGGCTTATCCCTTCTTTAACCTGTTCATTTTCTAAAAAACGCTCGTACAATATACGCCGATGCGCCCGATTTTGGTCTATGAACAGCATGCCAGATTTGATAGTGGTAACAATATACTTACGTTGTAGTTGAAATGTGGTTTGACTACTTTCAATAGTCTCTTCTTCTGATTCAAAAATTTCAGGGGCGTCTAATTCTGACTCAAAGTGTACACTACTGAAAGAATCATTTTTATCATCAACCTCAGTATATAGGTTTTCCCAACCGGTAACATCTTGTTTTTTATATGGCACGCCTTGTTTTTTGTTGACTACGGTTTCAAAAGGATTGAACCTTGAGTCTACTGTTACCTTTGGTAATATTGCCGCTTTTTCTCGATACGTATACGGCGTATCAAGATTACCATCATGATCAAAATCTAAGGTTGGTACTACATTAAATTGCCCGAGACCATGTTTGATTGCTGAGCGTAGTATGGCATACAATGTATTTTCGTCATCAAACTTAACCTCTGTTTTAGTCGGATGAATATTGATATCTATAGAGGCCGGGGCAACTTCTATATTGATAAAATAGCCCGGATGTGTATCTGATTTTATCAATCCCTCAAAAGCGGCCACTACGGCATGATGTAAATACGGACTTTTAATAAACCGTCCATTTGCAAAGAAAAATTGCTCGCCCCTACTCTTTTTGGCAAATTCAGGTTTGCAAATAAAGCCTGAAACCTTTACCACATCGGTATCTTCCTGAACCGGTACCAAACGCTCGTTCATCCTGTTCCCGAATATGTGCACGACACGTTGGCGAAAACTCTCGTTCGGCAAGTTGAACAGCTCAGAACCATTATTATAAAATTGAAAAGCCACGGACGGGTGGACTAGAGCCACGCGTTGAAATTCGTCAGTAATATGGCGAAGTTCTACTTGATTGGATTTTAAAAAATTACGGCGTGCGGGAATATTAAAAAATAGGTTCTTTACCGAAATAGAGGTACCTTTAGGTGTAACGGCCACCTCTTGTGAAACTACTTTGCTACCCTCAATTTTAAGATGGGTTCCAATTTCGGCCTGCTCGGGTTTGGTTTGCAAATCTACGTGGGCAATTGCGGCTATAGAAGCCAATGCCTCACCTCGAAAACCTTTGGTATTCAAATTGAACAAGTCTTCGGCAGTAGAAATTTTAGATGTGGCATGTCGTTCAAAAGAAAGTCTGGCATCGGTCTCGCTCATACCTATACCATCATCAACAACTTGTATCAAGGTCTTACCACCTTCTTTTACGATAAGCTTCACCTTAGACGCGCCTGCATCAATTGCATTTTCCAATAGCTCTTTTACAACGGAGGCTGGCCTTTGCACGACCTCACCTGCAGCAATTTGATTAGCAACATGGTCTGGCAAAAGTTTAATGATGTCTGCCATTAGCTGTTAAAGAATATGGATAAATCGAAGTCAATTATGAAAAGAAAAACGAGCACCAATATAACAACGATGACCAAAAATCGGGTCTTGGCATTTTTATCCCCTTCATTTTTCAAATCATCAATGGCATTTGAGAATTTGTTTTTTAAGCCTCGTTGTGTGTGGGCCGTACTTCGGTATTTATCAAGTTTGTGTTCAATTTTAAAAGGACTGCCCTCGCCTTTGTAGTACCTGGGCTTGTAATCGAAAGTTCTATTCTTTTTCAGTTTTAAAAAATTCCGCATGCTGTCCTCTAACCTGTATGCTCAAAGGTACTTAAAAACAAAAAATCGGTTGCTGCCCAACTCACAAAAATTGTTAACTAAATAGTATAATGACGAACTGGGCTCGTCAAAACAAATGAACGCAATTCCTTAAAATGGAGAGAATTGAAAAAGTTGGTCGCCTCAGGGAACTTACATGCCTAAGACCGCCATCTTTATTGCTGCAATGGCAGCTTCGGTACCTTTGTTACCATGTTTGCCACCACTTCGGTCTATAGATTGCTGTAGGGTATCATCGGTGAGTACACAAAAAATAACAGGAGTATCAAATTGTACGTTAAGGTCTTTAATACCTTGTGCTGTGGCACTACAGACATAATCAAAATGGCTCGTTTCACCGCGAATGACACTACCGATGGCAATAATCGCATCCACTTCGCGCGTTTGGATCATCTTCTTACTGCCAAAGACCAATTCGTAGCTTCCAGGTACGTTCCAACGCAAAATATTGGCCCGTAGTGCGCCACAATCCACTAAAGCATCTAGCGCACCTTGAAATAATGGTTCGGTAATGTTATCGTTCCACTCTGAAACAACAATCCCAAACCGAAGGTTTTTCGCGTTTGGGATTGTTGCTTTATCGTAAGTTGATAAATTTTTATTTATGGTAGCCATATGCTACTTTTTTACAGAACCGATTAAAGCTTCAATATTAGTGGCTTCTTTAGATTCGGAAAAGTCATTTTTAATTTGCTCAAAATAACCAAGTGCCTTGTCAGCATAACCAAGATTCATCGCAGTCACCCCTGCTTTGTATAAAAACCGAGGCGTTGTATAATCGTTGGTATTATGGGCAATTGCTTTTTCATAGTAGTCCAATGCGTCCTCTGCCTGGTTCAATTGTGAAAAAGCATCACCGATAGCACCTTTGGCCAAAGCACCTAAAACAGCATCATCAGAAGAAAAGCCCTCTAGATATGATATTGCCTCTTGGTAATTTTGATTGTTCAGATAGGCCATTCCAGCTGAGTACGTAGCCAAATTGGCCGCTTTTGTTCCTTTGTATTCTTCAATGATATCTAAAAAGCCATATTTACCCTCAGCACCGTTCAACGCTAAGTTCAATAAAGAATCCTTGGTAGCCTCATTGGTCATTGCCTGGTCAAAGTACTGTTGTGGATAATACAGTTCGTTTGCGGCACTTGTCTCTTTTGGCTTTTGAATAAATTGATTATAAGCAAGGTAGCCCAACACCCCGATAGCAACAGCACCAATGACGCCAAGAATATAATTTTGGTTTTTTGATACCCAGGCTTCGGTTTTCGAAGCACTTTCATCCAAGGTGCTAAAAACCTCAGCAGTTGTACTGTTCTGCTCGTCAAATTCTAGCTCTTCAGCTTTGTTTTTTGGTTTGTAGCCTCGCTTTTTATATGTAGCCATTCTTGTTTTTATTAATCGGGCAAAAATAAAGTTTTTATCGAAAACGAAAAGGGTATTTATTCGTTATTTTTGGATTCTTTACAATCTGAAAATTTGAGTTGTACCTCAATAGAATATGTTTTTAAAACACTTATCCTTAGTTAATTACAAAAACTTCGATTCTAAGAACCTAACGTTTGACCCTACAATCAACTGTTTGGTAGGGGCCAATGGAGTGGGCAAGACCAATATTTTAGATGCCATTTACCATCTGTCTTTTGGTAAGAGTTACTTTAATCCTGTCTCTACCCAGAACATCAAACATGGAACGGATTTTTTTATGATTGAGGGAGAGTTTGAAAAAGATGGACGTATAGAAAAAATAATATGCAGCTTTAAAAAAGGCATGAAAAAGGTCATCAAACGCAATGGAAAGGCCTATGAAAAATTTTCAGACCATATCGGTTTTTTACCCTTGGTCATTATCTCACCCGCAGACCGTGACCTGATTACTGAAGGCAGTGATATGAGGCGCAAGTTCATTGATGGTGTAATTTCACAATCAGATAAGAGCTATCTACAAATCCTAATCAAATATAACAAGGTACTGACACAACGAAATTCACTATTGAAATACTTTGCGGTGAACAGAGCTTTTGACCAAGATACCTTGTCTATATACAATGACCAACTGCACGAATATGGTACGGTCATCTTTAAGAAAAGAGAACAGTTTTTAGAACAGTTCATTCCTATTTTCAAAGAGCAATACTTTAATATTTCCAATAAGGATGAGGGCATTTTACTAAATTACCAAAGCAAACTGCACGACTCTGGTTTAAACACACTTCTTAAGAATTCCCTAGAGAAAGATAGGGCTTTGCAATACACCAGTGTTGGTATTCATAAAGATGACCTAGAGTTCTCCATTGACGAACACCCCATTAAAAAATTTGGAAGCCAAGGGCAGCAAAAATCTTTTCTCATAGCCCTGAAACTAGCGCAGTTTCACTTTATTAAAGAGCAGGCCAAGACCACCCCTATACTTTTATTGGATGATATTTTTGATAAGTTGGATGAAACCCGAGTAGCACAATTGGTTTCATTGGTAGATAATGATGATTTTGGACAGTTATTTATTTCAGATACCCATGCCGACCGAACGGAAAAGGTCGTTAAAAGTATTCATCAGAGTTACAAAATCTTTACCTTGTAGGTACTTATGAGAACATTTTTTCCATTTCTGATTTGTTTTCTTTTATTAGTTCCCGGATGTACTTCTCGAGTAGAAAAATCTGAATTGGAGCAACTGAACGGGTATTGGGAGATTGTTGAAGTAGTGTTTCCTGATGGCCAGAAAAAGTCATATTCCATAAATCCCACTATCGATTATATAGAAATAGATGGCATGAAAGGTTTTAAAAAGAAAGTACAACCTAAATTTGATGGCACCTATGACACTTCGGATGACGCAGAGCTTTTTAATTTTATTGAGAAGGAAAACACCTTTGTTTTTCACTACAAAAATGGTCTGAGCGAATGGCATGAACGATTGACAAAATTAAATTCTGACGAATTCTCAATGGTAAACCAAGATGGTATAGAATATTCATACAAACGCTATCAACCGATAAACATCACTCCGAAATGAAAAAGCGTTTTAACGAAAACCTGAATATGGGAGATGCGCTGAACGAGTTTATTAAAGCTAATAAATTGCAAAAGGGCATTGACAAAGTCGATGCTCGTGACGCTTGGGCAAAACTTATGGGTAATGGTGTTAATAATTATACCACGCAGGTCGAACTGAAAAATGAAACGCTTTTTGTTTCACTCTCTTCATCGGTATTACGACAAGAGCTGAGCATGGGCAAAAGTAAAATCATAGCTATGCTCAATGAAGAGTTGGGCAAAGATCTTATCAAAAAACTAATTTTAAGGTAATAAAAAAGCCACACTGTACAGTGTGGCTTTTTTATTATTTCAGAGTCACTTGCCGCTAGTAAACTTCTCTGCCAGCAAAGTGAAACGCGCCTTCAATGGCCGCATTTTCATCGCTATCAGAGCCATGTACCGCATTTTCACCAATACTTGTGGCGTATAACTTTCTGATGGTGCCCTCAGCAGCCTCTTCAGGGTTTGTCGCCCCAATCAATGCCCTGAAATCTTCGACAGCATTACTTTTCTCAAGAATAGCAGCAACAATTGGGCCTCGCGTCATGAAGGTAACCAATTCACCAAAAAATGGACGTTCACTGTGAACAGCGTAAAACGCCTGCGCATCACGTACGCTCAATTGTGTGTATTTCATTGCCACGATTTTGAAACCGGCAGCAGTTATTTTTTCCATGATAGCGCCAATATGGCCATTCTCAACAGCGTCTGGCTTGATCATGGTAAACGTTCTATTTCCTGTCATTTTCTTTAAATTTTGCGCAAAAATACGCTTTTTCAATGGCCGAGCAAGCTTTAAAAGGTTTGTTTTAACTCTTGTAATACCTGCCCATTATCACCCATAATCTTAAAATTGGCCTTGTTATTGGTAACATCAAGTTCAATAAGTCCATAACTGTTCACTGAAACCACTTCGCCGACCCTATATAAATTGACTTCACCATTGAAACCACTGTAGGCGTGGGTCAGTCCACTGCTGGTAAAGTCGATCAAGGGATATGAGAGTCCTTTCAAATCTATTTTCGAGAATTCAGAAATATGCCTATCGCCTGATAGCAAAATCACACCCTTTGCACCTGAACTTACAATCAATTTTTTCATTTTATCTACTTCATGTGGATGATTCGCCCATTTTTCGAACCCGTGTTCTTTTGATAAAAACTGTATGCTGGTCACAATGAGATTGAAATCGGCCTCTGAGCCGTCAAGTTCTTCTTTGAGCCAATTCCACTGTGCTTCGCCTAAAATCGTTCCCTTCCCATAAGTACCGGCCTTGTAACGGCGACCTTCTTGTTCATCTTTGGTGAGCGCAGTTCTAAAATATCGTGTATCTAAATTGATAATTTTGACCGAACCTTGCGGTTTTGTGATTGTTTTTGAAGAATACACCCCCTTGCGTTTGCGTCTCGCATCATTTTCTTGAACATCTAAAAAGTTCAAGAATGCTTGTTGACTTCCTTCTTTAGATGAAAATTCAACACCACCGTCATTGATACCATAATCATGGTCGTCCCAAGTACCTGTTATCATAACCTTTTTCTTTAAAGCCAAATAAGCCGGCACCGAATCTTGCTTGTCATAAAACTCTTGAATTTTAGATACATTATCCGTATCAGCATATACGATATCACCACCCCAGATGAACACGTCAGGTTCTAGGTCCGAAATATCGTCCCAAAACAGATTTTCGACATTGCTCTTATTACAGGAACCAAAAGTAATTCTGAAATCAGTACCAATTGTTACACCGGTCGTCACCGTTGTATTGGTCGGTTGCTTTGTTTTACATCCTATAAGTATAAAAATGAAAGTGAAAAGTGTGGCGATTGAGCGCATAGTATTGATTTTCAAACCCTCAAAAATAAAACATATGAAATTACCACTATGTTATATTATTGTATCTTTGAGCGCATGAATTCAGCAGATATCGCTACTGTAAAATCTTTGCTCGAGCAACCCCAACAAATTGTTATTGTACCCCATAAAAACCCCGATGGTGATGCCATTGGTTCGTGTTTGGGCTTGGCCAATTTTCTAATCAAAATAGGTCAAAAAGCCACGGTTGTCTCCCCTAATGACTATCCAAAATTCTTAAAATGGATACCAGGCAACGAGCGTATCTTGAATTTTGAACGTGAAAATACGCAAGCAAAAAAAGCAATTAGAGAAGCTACGCTCATTTTTACTTTAGATTTCAATCAGTTGTCCCGAACTGGACAGATGGAATCTTACCTCACCGAAGCCGAGGCTGATTTCATTATGATCGATCATCACCAGCAACCTGACACTTATGCCAAGGTGACCTACTCTGACGTGAGCATGAGCTCAACTTGTGAAATGGTCTATAACTTTATAGAGGCCTATGGCGGAAGTTCTAAAATAAACGCTGAAATAGCAACGTGTTTGTATACGGGCATTATGACGGATACTGGTTCATTCAAATACCGCTCAACGACAAGTCAAACGCACAGGGTAATTGCTGAGCTAATTGATAAGGGTGCCGACAATATGTTGATCCATCAGCAAATTTACGATACCAACTCGCCATCGCGACTGCACTTATTGGGTGCAGCGTTGAACAACCTTGTTATCCTTAAGGCTTATCATACGGCTTACATAACGCTTTCTCAAGAAGAACTGGACAAACATCAATTTAGCAAGGGTGATACCGAAGGTTTTGTTAATTACGGTCTAACACTTGAAGGAATTGTTTTTGCTGTTATTTTTATTGAGAACAAAGAAGAAGGTATTATCAAAATCTCATTTCGGTCCACGGGTGATTTTTCGGTCAATGAATTTGCGCGCAAACATTTTAACGGCGGCGGACATACCAATGCCGCTGGCGGGCGCAGTGATATTAGCCTTTCTGAAACCACAAAACACTTTGAACAACTTTTACCTGAATATGAAAACCAGTTGACCTCATGAGAAAAATGATAGTTCTAATTCTGTTTGGGTCATTGCTTTTTAGCTGCGTACAACCAGAACCAAGAAAACCGGTTCAGGTAAAGTCAGGTAGTTTTTATAGGGCCTCTGTTGAGCGCAACAAGCAAATACTGGCTCAAGAGGAAGCTCTGATCCGAAAACTTGTCGAAAGTGATTCGCTTAACACTTATAGGGCCAGTGATACGGGCTTTTGGTATTACTATGAAAAGCAAAACGATACACAGGGGTATCAGTTGCAAACCGATGACGAAGTGCTTTTGGCATATACGGTAATGAATTTGAAGGGCGATACTATTTACCGGCAAGAAGATATAGGTATTGTGCAGCATGCCATTGACAAATCACAATTGTTCCCTGGTCTAAGAAATGCTATTAAGCTCTTGAAAGAAGGAGAAAAAGCAACGTTCTTATTTCCTTCTTCACAAGCTTATGGCTTTAAGGGAGATGACAACAAAATTGGGCCCTTGATTCCCATAAAAGCAAGTTTACAATTGATTGAAATCTTAAAAAAAAGAGATAGTTTAAATTAAATATAACACAACCCATGAAGCAAGTATTTGTTTATTTTTCATTGTTTTTCCTGATATTATCTGGATGCAAATCAAGTAAATATGCCGATTTAGACGATGGCGTTTATGCCGACATTCAAACAAACAAAGGTGATATTCTTGTGAAGTTGTATCACGATGCCACACCCATAACCGTAGCGAACTTTGTATCGTTGGCCGAGGGCAATAGTCCCTTTGTAAGTGACGAATACAAAGAGAAAAAATATTATGATGGTTTGATGTTCCATAGGGTCATGAAAGACTTTATGATTCAAGGTGGCGATCCCTTGGGCAATGGAACGGGTGGACCTGGTTACAAGTTCAGAGATGAATTCGTTGACAGCTTAAAACATGTTGGGAAAGGCATTCTTTCTATGGCAAACCCTGGTCCGGACAGTAATGGCAGTCAATTTTTTATTACCCATAAAGAAACCCCATGGTTAGATGGAAAACATTCCATTTTTGGCAAAGTAATCAATGGCATAGAAGTGGTTGACAGTATTGCCAATGTAAAGGTATTGCCCAGAGATAAGCCAGAGGTTGACGTCGTTATGAACAAAGTTGAAATCATACGTAATGGCAAGGAAGCTAAAAAATTCGATGCCATTCAAGTGATGACCACATATTTTGAAGAAGCCGAAAAAGAAATTGCCGCCTTTAACAAGATGAAAGCTGACTTTACGGCCACCTGCAAAACACAAGAAGAGACGGCAGAAGAAACCAATTCTGGGCTCCGTATGGTGATTCTCAAAGAAGGGACTGGTGAAAAACCAAAAATTGGACAAAAAGTATTGGTGAGCTATTCAGGTTACCTCATGCAAAATGGTGACCTTTTTGATAGTAGTGATGCCGAACTTTCCAAAAAGTACGGAGTTTACAATGCACGAAGGGACCAAGCTGGACAATATGGTCCAACACCTATGGACTACAGCCCAGAAGCTAGATTGGCCCCTGGTTTTAGAGAAGGACTTTTGACCATGAAAGTCGGTGACAAAAAACGTTTGTTCATTCCACCCCACCTAGGTTATGGCGATAATGACTACGGACCTATTCCGGGTGGCTCAACCTTGGTCTTTGACATTGAAATAGTCAGCATACAATAAGTACAATTACAGTAAATAAAAAACTCCGATACAATCGGAGTTTTTTGTTTTAATGAATTAGATATTGGTTACCTTCGATTTGTGAAAAACTCGGTTAAGAATATCCTTGCATTTTCAATCTTTCCCCAAATCGTTTTGGTCAAATGGTTGGGTAGTTATCCAGATTTAGTAGAACGATATTACGCTCAAGGTTTATACCCTTATGTATCCAGATTTTTGAGAATACTCTTCGGATGGCTCCCTTTTTCGGTGGGCGATCTGTTCTATACGGTATTGGCATTTGCCCTCTTTAGATATGTTTACTTGAATTTCAAATCCTTCAGAAAACAACCAAAAAAAATCTTACAACATTTAGGAATCACTTTGTCCTTAGCTTACTTTATTTTTCATTTGTTCTGGGGAATGAACTATTATAGAGTGCCAATAGATGAAAAGTTCAAAATCGAATCTACTTACAGTATTGATGAACTAGAAGGGTTTACACAAAAACTGATTGATAAGACCAACGACTTACAATTTCAGTTGACAAAAGATACTATTAGCTCTGTTGTCATGCCAGATTCAAGAAAAGAGATATTTGAGGGTACTATAGAAGCCTATAAAAATTTAGCTCAAGTGTATCCTGAATTTTCTTATCAGCACCAAAGTTTAAAAAAGTCATTGTATAGTTTGCCTTTGACCTATATGGGCTATGGAGGCTATTTGAATCCGTTTACGGGCGAAGCTCAGGTCAATTCACTACTACCCCTGATACGGTTTCCTACCGTGAGCGGTCATGAAGTAGGGCATCAAATAGGATATTCTTCTGAATCGGCCACTAATTTCATTGGTTTTCTGGTGACCTCAAAATCTGAAAGTATATATTTCAAGTACGCTGCGTATTCACACGCACTAGCATATTGTCTCAGTGATTTAAGACGTCTTAATGAAGAGCGCTTTACAGCGGTCTGGAACTCGTTAAATATTGGGGTAAAAAAGAACTACGAAGAAATCAATATGTTTTGGAAACAGTACCAAAACGTGACTGAACCAGTCTTTAAAGCTGTTTTTAATGCGTTCTTAAAGGCCAATAGTCAGGCTGAAGGCATTGAAAGCTACAATTCAGTTGTCGGACTGCTTGTGAATTATGACAAGCGCTACGGGTTTTAAAATGGGCTTGTAAAAGACTCGATGTTCACCTACCTTTAAAAGACTAATTAAAACGGACATAGAATGAAATTAAAACTACTGGCGTGCATATTTCTGCTCTGCACTGCAACTGTATTTTCTCAAGATTACTTTCCTGAAAACGATGGTGTGACATCAAAGAACAGCAACTACTTTGCTTTTTACAAATGCTAAAATCTATGTGACTTTTACCCAAATCATTGAAGAACACCACTCTGATTCATAACAGCGGGGTCATTCAAATCACCAAGTCAGTTACTTAACAGAAAAACACGGTGGTCGAAAACGTTATGGGTAAATACAAAGAAAAGCAAACAATGACAATAGACAGTCACTCTTCTATACTGGTCAGGGCTTCTTGAATTCTAGCATTCCACCGTAATTGGGCTTCAGTATTTCTAGAAAAATTGGTCTCCCAGTCGTATTTTTCTTGAAAATCAGAAAGTTCTTTAAGGGTATTTTTATAAATCTCGCGAATTTCAGATTTGACATTTTCAGTGAATGATGTCCGTTCCAATTTCAGCCTCATTTTTCGAGCAAAAAGTTCCGCTATGTCAAAATGCAACTGTTCATGGCTCAAAATAAGATCATCACAATAGTCAGGTTTGTACCACGATTCATTGGGATAGAAAAAGGCATTCACCTCAAAGTCAAGTTTCACTTCATGATAAATCAAATTGGCTGAATATTTATAACTAATGCCGCTCGCGGTTGTAGCTGCTGGAACTGCATCTGGAGGAACCGGTCCTTTAAAATCATCCCAGGTTAACCGTCGCTCTAAACTCCAAGGTATTGAAGTGTCTATTTCTTGGGCAAAGCCCAAAAACGCCATAAGCAAAAAACCAAGTATGATTATGCTTTTGTCCAATTGAATGTGATTACTTTTTCAATATCAGGGTGCAAACTATAATGAACAGGACAGGTGTTCGCAGTACGCTCTAAAATCGTCCTTTCTTTTTGGCCTGTGTGCTCAGGAAGTTCAAAAGACACCTCTATCTTGGCTATACGTCTAGGGCCAGATGCCATATGCTTGGTAACCTCTGCAATTGACCCGCTTAAATCAACCGCTAAGTCCCCGGCTTTTATGCCCATTACGGTGAGCATACAACTTGCCAATCCCGTGGCGACCGTATCGGTTGGTGAGAATGCTTCTCCGAGACCATTGTTGTCGACCGGGGCATCGGTGATAAATTCATTACCCGAACGCACATGATGGCAAGTGGTTCGCAACCCACCTGTATAAGTTACTTTTGAAGTCATTCCGTTTCGATTTCTTTAATTCGTAGTTGGTCATATTGCATCAGATACGATGCCTTATTGAAGTATCCAGCCGTCCAATCATAATAGTAATCAAAATTGTACCCACTATATTCCGTCTTTCCAATAATTCTTGAAGTTTCGAACAAGTTTTTCTTATGTGCCAACTTCAACAACAGGTCAAAAGTGAGATCAAATCCGCGCACCGCGAAGCGATCTGGTGAATGACCAAATTTTCGTTTGTATGCTTTCAAAAAATCATCACTTCCTTTTTCACGATATGATGATGGAAACATAAACTTAAGATTGGAAAGATGTGGTCTGGATACCGACTCACCTTCAAAAGCCGTATTGTAGTTTGTAGTAAACATTCTCACCTTAACTTCATCTCCTTCTTCTACTGGACCATTGGAAGCGTTAAGTATAGAACTGATACTTGCGACCAAATTAGGTTTATCAGTTTCAACAAACACCCAGTTCTCTTGTTGTTCTGAGAGCATTGCCTGAAAATCAATCAAATGTAAAGAACCGTCTTTGCTCATCTTGGCTACTCTTGCCATTGGAAAAGCAGCAAGAATGGAATCTTTTGCGCTTTGATGCTTCTCGTCTGCAATGATGATAATGCTTTCGGTTGTTCTCATTTTCTTTACATAATCTAAAACACGCTTGCGCAGAATTTCATCATCAGGATTTGAAAAGAAAACATTTTTCAGACTCAGTTGACTTTTTGAGGCAAATGGTGCAATCACGGGAACATCGTAATTGGCAGCTTGTAAGGCCACCTCACCCAATAAATTTGGACTAACGGGGCCAACTACGGCATCTACGCCATCAAAGGAATGTTGTTGTAACGTACTTTTTAAACTTTCTAGATTCAATTGGGTATCGTGTACAGCAACATCAACAGAAACCCCTAATTTCTTAATCGAATCCAAAGCGACCAAGGCACCTGTATATAACCCCATGGCATACCGAATATCCCTTCTGGCCGAAACCTGACTCTCCGTTTTATCCTTTTGATTAAAATTAATACGGTCTAAACGAAACGGAAGTAAAAAGACCACTTTGGGTTTATTAACAACATTGATACTATCAAGTAAATTGATTTGATCCAACACCAAAGCATTTTTAACATCAAGTTCACTTGCCTTAACCTTTGGAAGCTTCAAAACCATACCTGCTTTTAAACCATTTTCCAATTCAGGATTTAAGGCAAAAAGCGAATCCCTTGAAATCTTCAAGTTTTGGGTAATTCTGAATATGTTCTGTTTTGGTTTTACCTGATAGAAAATGTAGTTTTCAGTATTTACATCACCACTTTTAAGCGTTTGTTTAGGCAATCTCAAGACCATTCCCTCCTTAAGACCACCTATTTCTTTTATTTCAGGATTTAGCTTCATAATAGAATCAACTCCAATACCATAATTCTGGCTTATTCTAAAAAGCCCCATGGCCTTTGGCACTGTAAACGATTCAAACAAGACCACCTGCTGTTCTTTTAAGCTATCTCCTTTAGGGCGTGGTAGTTGAAGCTCTTGCCCTACCGCCAAATAACTTGAGTTTTTTGGTAATTTTGGGTTCAGAGCCAAAAGGCTATCAATGGTAATACCATATTTATTTGCAATGCTCCAACGGGTCTCTTTTGGTTGTACCGTATAGGTTTCTATATCTAGGTTTTGTTCTTCTTCAACCAGCTCAGGATATTTAGGTATTTGCAATACCATACCTTTTTTTAAAGGTTGGGCATACAATTCTTTGTTGTATCGCTTGAGCTGCTCTTCAGTAATCTCATATTTTTGGGTAAGACCAAAAAGCGTTTCACGCTTCTTTACACGATGCCTCTTAAATCCTATCGGCTCTATTTGTTCCACAGTTTCGGCCGGCTCTGTTCGCCTTGGTTTCTCTTCGATTTTCACGATGCCATTCACGGGAATGACCAATATCGTATTCGGTTTGATAGCCGTCGAATCTTTGATTTCAGGATTTTGCTTCAATATCGAATAAGGCGTTACACGATATTGCTTTGCAATACTATAAATGGTTTCTCCTTCCTTGACCGCATGTGTTGTATACTTTTCTTGGCCTTGCGCTGAAAACGCAAACAAGAATAACATCATGCCCATAAAGAATTTTAAAAACTGTTTTCTCATTATTCCCATTCTATTGTGGCAGGGGGTTTTGAACTGATATCGTATACAACCCTATTGACTCCCTTCACTTTATTGATAATATCGTTCGATACTTTTTGTAAAAACTCGTAAGGCAAATTTACCCAATCAGCGGTCATGCCATCGGTACTCTCTACTGCTCTGAGCGCGACACATTTTTCATAGGTACGCTCATCACCCATGACACCCACACTATTTACGGGTAAAAGCATGGCCCCGGCCTGCCAAACCTTATCATATAATCCATTTTTTTTCAAGGCATCGATAAAAATGGCATCGACCTCTTGTAATATAGACACCTTTTCAGGTGTAATGTCACCTAAAATTCGAATTCCAAGGCCAGGCCCGGGAAAAGGGTGCCTTCCCAAAATATCTGCATCCATCTCCATATTTTTTCCTACTCGTCGCACCTCATCTTTGAACAGTAAATGTAAAGGCTCCACTATTTTCAGTTTCATATAATCAGGCAGCCCGCCAACATTATGATGACTTTTGATTACCGCTGATGGACCCCCACTGGCAGAAACGGACTCTATTCGATCCGGATAAATGGTACCCTGTGCCAACCAAATGGCGTTTTCAACCTTATGTGATTCATCATCAAAAACTTCTATAAACACGCGTCCAATAATTTTACGTTTGGTCTCTGGATCTGATTCGCCCTTTAGCGCATCCAAAAAACGTGCCGAAGCGTCAACACCTTTTACATTAAGGCCCAAGCCCTGATATTGCTCTAAAACATCATGAAATTCATTTTTTCGCAACAAGCCGTTGTTCACAAAAATACAATGCAACTGTTTGCCCACGGCCTTATGCAGCAGCATCGCCGCTACACTTGAATCTACACCACCTGAAAGACCCAGTATTACTTTTTCATCACCAATCTTTTCACGAAGCTCTTCAACGGTCGTCTCAACAAAAGCATCTGGCGTCCAATCTTGTTTTAACTTGGCAATATCTACTAGAAAGTTTTCCAAAAGCTGTTTGCCGTCTTTTGAGTGGTACACTTCTGGATGAAATTGAATTCCATAGGTGTCTTCCCCATCAATCCTAAAAGCTGCGTTTTCAACATCATGGGTACTGGCCAACAAGACGGTATTTTCAGGTAGTTGTTTGATCGTATCGCTATGGCTCATCCAAACTTGGCTTCCTAAATGGACATCTTTTAAGAAAGCTTCATTTTCTTTTACCTTTGATAAATTGGCACGACCATACTCACGTGTTGCCGAGGGAGCTACATTACCACCATTGAAATGCGCTAAATATTGAGCACCATAACAGATGGCCAACAATGGCTTTTTACCTTTTATAGCAGACAGATCGGGGTGTGGTGCATCTTCGGCCCTAACTGAAAAAGGGGAACCAGACAGAATTACCGCTTGAAACTTTGATAAGTCTTCAGGCAACTTGTTATAAGGTTTGATTTCTGAATAAATATTAAGTTCTCTTACGCGACGTGCTATAAGCTGGGTATATTGAGAACCAAAATCTAGAATAAGTACTTGGTTATGCATGGGCAAAAATAGCAATTTGAGCAAATACCAAAAGTATGTTTTTCAGATAATAATTGCTGTACATCGAAAAAGGTAAAAATGTCTGCCATTTTTGAGAATATGGAAATTTTTTATCAATTCACAGCTGTACTTCGGGTTAAAAAACAAGGATGTTCTAACTTTGCAGCCAAACAATGTTAATTTCCCCAGAAATAGAACAGCGACTAAATACAACCTAAAAACTTCGAATGATAAAAGGATTCATTTTTGATTTAGACGGTGTCATCACAGACACTGCCGAACTTCATTATTTGGCTTGGAAAAAATTGGCCGAAGAAATGGATTGGCAATTTGACCGGGAGGTCAACGAAAGATTACGTGGGGTTTCACGTATGGACTCTATCAATATTATCAAAGACCATAACAACGCTACAGTTGCCGAAGATAAGCTCATTGAATTGGCAACTATGAAGAATATCATATATGTAGATAGCTTAGATACCATGACACCTGATGATTATCTGCCCGGAGCAAAGGAATTATTGACGCATTTGCGACAAGAAGGATTTAAAGTTGCCTTGGGCAGTGCAAGCAAGAATGCCCCCAAAGTCTTAAAGCAACTTCAAGCCACAGGATATTTTGATGTGGTAGGTGATGGCAGCAGTGTCTCCAAGAGCAAACCGGAACCAGATATCTTTTTATTTGGAGCGGAGAAAATGGATCTAAAACCTGAAGAATGTATCGTTTATGAAGATGCCGAAGCAGGAATAGATGCTGCAAAAACCGGTGGTTTTCATAGTGTGGGCATTGGACCCAAAGACCGCGTGGGTCATGCAAATGTGCGATTTGACACTATGGCAGATGCTACACTGTTTGCCGTGAAATCGCATTTCACCGAATTGTTCTAATTGAGCAACTACAAATATTAAGGTCTTAACATCGACTAAGTCGGTGCAGCTGTTAATCGGCAAACACATATAGTATATCTCTTTAACAGCGATAGTATTGCATTTCAGATTGCAACAGTTGATCCGAATAAAACTCCAGACAATGGATTACCAACCGAAACGATTGTTGAGTATTCCAACAATGATTCTACCAGAATATTTCAGTTCAATGAGGTTTTTGAGTGCTGCGTATAAGCAATGGTCTTGTTGCCGCTGTAAACCCAAGTACGACATTCTTTCAGAAAAATGAAACCGATTATCAGTGCTTTAGAAGACCTATTGGTTGGACTACTGGATTATTACCATCTGCAGGGTGGTTTAGTAGGTCCACAGTTCCCGATGATGAACTTACTTTATTTGAAAACGTAGGGCTGCAACTAGATTTAGCCTTAGCAATAATCGTGGTTCGCGCTATTTGTTCGTCAATGAAGCAGGGGATGAAATCATGCGATGGTTTTCATCTGAAGCGCTAGGTGGGAATAGGCTTGGTGGCCCGTGGGTCATCACTAAAGATTAGTTGTTTGAGTGAGTTAAAAGAAAAAGCCCCAGGAACCACTCCGGGGCTTTTAAAATAAAATCAAAACCAACCTAAACACATGAATTAATTAATTCATATTTAAAAAAGGCACGTGCCTTTTCATAGCAATTTGTTCTTAAAACAACTACCAAATAGAATACCCTACCTTTTTTTTCAATTATTTTTGAAAAAAATCTGAAATGGAAAAATTGGTTTTTGAACAGCTTAAGAGTGAGTTGGTTAACGGTAGCGTAAAAAAGGGACATCCGTTCAGATATTTTTCATTGGCTACGGTAAATACAAATGCACAACCCCAGTTGCGTACGGTTGTGCTCAGAAAAGTGGATGTCGATTTGAACTTGCTGTTCTATACCGATAGGCGTTCTCAAAAAATCGAGCAACTTTTAGGAAACGATCAGGTCGCTGCATTATTTTATAATCCCAAGAAGTTACTGCAGCTTCAAATCAAGGGACAAGCGTTCTTGTTAAAAGACGAACAAACCCTAAAATCGTTATGGAGTGGAATACCCAGCAACTCTAGAAAAGACTATACTACGGAGCACGCCCCTGGCACACTGATCAAAAATCCTGACCAGATTGATTATCTCAACGATGAAAACCATTTTTGTGCCATTAAAATAATCCCTAATGAAATTGAATATCTGCGGTTAAAAAGACCAAATCACCTTAGGGTGCTTTTTCAAAAGAAAAACCAAGACTGGCAAAGCGACTTTTTAGTGCCGTAGCGCTAAAAATTGACTTACAAGAGGATCCAATTGTGCTTTTAACGCCGGAATGAGTTCAGTTCCATATTCCAAATACAATTCAGAAAAATTCAATTGACGCTCTTGCAACGACTGGTTGGGGAAAAGTACGTTCTGTACCTCGGTCAATCGAACCACATGATCCTTCAGCTTGTATTTTTGTGCCTTCAAGAGGCGTTTTTCTAAATTATCTAAGCCCTTTTTTTGCTTGACCTCTTGCGCTTTTACTGCTCCTAAAAATGACCTGTCGGTCTCTTGGGCCATTTGGTAAAGATCTTTGAACTGCTGTTCCAATAATTCTTTTTGAGGTGTAAAATCAATGGAAATATTGGAAACCTTTCGAACCTTTTTATTGATGAGCGACGGCTGTTTTAAAAATAGGTCTTCAATTTCTAAATCAAGTTTTTCAACTTTTTCGTATTGTTTCTTAGATAGTATCAAAGCTGAATTTCGCAATAAGAGCATCGGAAAAGTCACTTCCATTTTCTCAAAATATGACTTTAGCTCTAACCAATATGCCAGTTCTCCCCCCCCTCCAATATAGCAGAGGTTTGGTAATATTACCTCTTGGTATAAAGGCCTGGCTATCACATTGGGCGAAAAACGCTCTGGATGGTTCTTTAACTCTTCTTGCAGTTCTTCTTTTGAAAAAGTGATATCAGTGTCATTGACTTTAAAAATTCCGTTTTTCTCAATGATACGCTCACGTAATCCATTCAGCAGGTAGAAATAGTTTATCTCGCGCGGATTTACCTGAATCTTATAGGCATCGGAAACCTTTTCAAGCTTTTTGATGGTATTTGAAACCTCTTCAAAAGGCAACTGCTCAAAAATATCTTTTTGCATAAAAGGAATGGCCAAGCGCTTGAGGTCGACATCATCGCCATCAACAATTACAAGACCATATTCGCTAAAAAGTTGGTTTGCCAAATAACGGGTCGCATCCGTTAGGTTGGCATGCTCTAAATAAGCTTTTCGAAAGAGTGTTTTGAGTGAATTCGCGTTGTCGGTAACACCAAACTGTACATCGATTACCTCATAGACCTTTTGCAGACTTTCGGTATTCAAACGACCCACTGCACCTTTGGCATCATGGTTCCACTGCATCTTTTTTCCGTTGAAGTTGAAGAAATTGATTTCATCAAAATCGTGGTCTTCGGTTGCCATCCAATATACCGGAACAAAGTCATAGTCTGGATACCGCGCTTTCAGCCTTTCGCACACGTTAATGGTAGAGATGATTTTATACAAAAAATATAGTGGGCCCGTAAACAAATTGAGTTGGTGTCCGGTTACAACTGTAAATGTTGTGGACTCTTTTAAAAGAGTAATATTCGATTGAGTGACATCAGAAATTTCAAAACCTTTGTATTGGTCATTTAATGAATCTACCAGAACGATACGATGATCGGCGTTGTAGTTGTCAAGTTTTTCGGTTAACTGGCCTTTAAAATTTTCAAGTTTGGGAAAACGGTTGAAGAAAGGTTTAAGGCTTTCCTTCTCATCTAAATAATCACAAATTAATTTTGAAAAATATCCGGTTTTCTGAAAGGGAATACAGTCTGCTTGCATTAAATCATTAAAATGTGCCTAAAGATAAGGTACTTCATGATTTCGAATCCTAAAAAATCGTTAATTGCACAAACCCATATTTTATCATTAGCTTTGAGTTTAAGGTCAAACCAAACATTTTATGAATCGATTCTTACTATTCTTTTCGTTTCTTTTCACCTTCCTTTTATCAGCACAGAGTTTAAAGTCCCCATCAGAATTTCATGGGTATGAATTGGGTACCCAGTTCACACGACATCATGAGGTAGTAGATTATTACGAATACCTTGCAGAAACGGATCCGTCAAGAGTAAAGCTCGTAAAATATGGTGAGACCAACGAACGCAGGCCTTTACTACTGGCGTTTGTATCTACCGTTGATAACCTCAATAAACTCGACGCTATAAGAGAAGAACATGTAAAGGCATTGAAAGGTGAAGGAAACGCAAACAAAGCGATCGTTTGGTTGAGCTACAACGTTCATGGCAATGAAAGTGTGGGTACAGAAGCTTCAATGCAAACTGTTCACGACTTGCTGACGACTAAAAGTGCTTATTTAGAAAATACCGTTATCATGATAGATCCATGTCTAAACCCTGACGGACGAGACCGGTATATTAACTGGTACAACCAATATAAAAACACACCTTATCAAGTAGATCCCAATGGTAAAGAGCACCATGAAGGTTGGCTATCTGGTAGAAGTAACCACTATATGTTCGATTTGAATCGTGACTGGGCGTGGTTGAGTCAGGTTGAGAGTCAACAACGACTTAAGGTCTACAATAAATGGTTGCCACATATTCATGTTGATTTTCATGAACAAGGTGTAAACAATCCCTATTATTTTGCACCGGCGGCCGAACCCTACCATGAGGTAATCACTCCCTTTCAGCGAAGCTTTCAAGAGACTATCGGAAAAAACCATGCTAAATATTTTGACGCAAATGGGTGGTTTTATTTTACCAAAGAAGTCTTTGATTTGTTTTATCCCAGTTATGGAGATACCTATCCTACTTATAATGGATCTATTGGTATGACCTACGAGCAAGGAGGCAGCGGCAGGGCCGGTCTGGCCATTACCACTAGAAATGGGGACACCCTAACCTTAAAAGACAGAATTGCCCATCATCTCACCACTGCTCTTTCGACCATTGAAGTAGCCAATAAAAACTCAGAGAAACTCAATAATGAATTTAAAAAATTCTTTCAAAACAAAAATTTCAAATACAAGAGCTACGCCTTAAAAGGTAATGACGATAAGATTGAAATGCTAAGTCAATTGTTGCAGGCACACAACATAGAATTTGGATTCGCCAACGAAAGCACCTCCATTAAAGGATTTGATTATAAAAAAAGAACTGTCGGAATTTGGAAGGCCGATAAAAACACCTTGGTCGTATCGACCAATCAGCCTAAAGGTACGATGGTCAAGGTGCTTTTTGAGCCTAACGCTAAATTGAGTGACTCGTTGACCTACGATATTACAGCTTGGTCTTTGCCCTATGCTTACGGTTTGGATGCAATAGCTTCAACAACAACTGTATCTAGTGGAATAACTGAAAAGAACATAACAAAAAATACCTTACAAGATGCTTACGCCTATGTCGGGGATTGGAACAGTATGAAAGACGCACGGTTTTTAGCTGATCTTTTAAACAATAACATCACTGTAAGAACCAGCTATAACCCTTTTTCTATTAATGGAAAAAACTTTGAAAGAGGGAGTCTCATTATTACAAAATCTGACAATGAAAATCATCCTGATTTTTTAAAAACATGCAATAAGCTTGCTACCAAACATGAAAAAACATTAAGCACTATTGTGACAGGTTTTGTTGATTCGGGCAAGGACTTTGGCTCTTCTTATGTTCAAATGCTAAAAAAACCTAAAGTCGCTGTATTGGCCGGTGGGCCCACTTCGACATTGCGCTTCGGAGAGATTTGGCACTTTTTTGAACAGCAGCTTCACTATCCACTTACCGTTATTGATGAGGGCTATGTCAATAGGGTCAACTTGGACGAATATGACGTTTTTATTCTACCAAACGGCCGATATAACAACTATTTTGATGAATCAAAGTTGAATGATTTAAAAGAATGGGTGAAAAACGGTGGAAAACTTATAGCAATGGGAGGTGCTATTAATGGTATTGATGGTGAAAATGGCTTCGGAATCAAAACCAAAGAAAAAAATGATGAGAAAGCACTGGAGAAATCATTACCAATGCCACATGACAATCGACAACGTGAGCAAATGAAAAATGCCATAACCGGTGCTATTTTTAAGGCCAAAGTAGATAATACCGACCCTTTGGCCTATGGCTACACCGAAGATTATTTTACCTTAAAAATGGGTAGCAGTGCATTTGATTATCTAAAATCGGGTAATGCCGTATACCTTGAAAATGATACTAAACCCATATCCGGTTTTGCTGGTAGTGAAGCCCAAAATAGAATCAGTAATTCACTGGTTTTTGGTACGGAACGTTTTGGCAATGGAAGGGTGGTATATATGGTCGACAATCCATTGTTCAGGGCTTTTTGGGAAAACGGAAAACTCTTTTTTGCAAATGCCCTGTTCATGGTGAACTAGATGATATCAAGAAAACGTTAACAACTTTGCATCCTAAAAAAAGTTAACTTTGATATACCTGGACACACTTATCCAAACATCTGAAAGACACCTAAATATAAAAATTATTGTGATGAAAAAAATCTACCATATCAGTGTTGCTTTTGTCGCTTTGTTAACCACTATGACGACTTTTGGTTTTCAGGAGGTTGAGTCGCCCAAAGATTTTAAACAATATAAAGGAAAAATTGTAGAAAAGAATACCAATAAAGAATTGGTTTTTGCAACTATAGCCCTTGAAGGAACCAATATTTCTACCATTTCAAATACAGAAGGTGAGTTCTTGTTGAAAGTACCATTAACCATTAAAGGAGGCGTCGTTTCCTTTTCGTTCTTAGGTCACACGACCAAAAAAATTCCTTTAGAGCAACTGAACAAAAAGAACAATAAAATAGAACTCGAAGTTTCGATAACACAACTGGAGGAAGTGAATATCAACGCACCAAAAGATGCAGAGGCATTGGTTCGCGAGGTGTTTAATAAACGAGGTGAAAATTACTTGAACGACCCTACGTTAATGACGGCATTTTATAGGGAGACCATAAAAAAAAGACGACGAAACGTATCGTTGTCCGAAGCTGTGGTCAACATCTACAAGTCTTCTTATGCGTCTAGCAAACGAGATGCCGTAAAGCTTTATAAAGCTCGAAAAAGTACAGATTACAGTAAGTTGGACACTGTCGCTTTAAAGTTACAGGGTGGCCCGTTCAATACGCTGTATGTGGATATTATGAAGTATCCTGAATTCATTTTTGCCGGTGGATTGATTGATGAATATGACTTTAGTTTTAACAGTTCTACCATGGTCAATGATAGATTGGTCTATATCATAGATTTTAAACAACTTGAAAGTATTTTAGACCCTTTGTACCAAGGTAAGCTATACATCGATGTTGAAAATAGAACCTTGACCAGCGCAGTATATAAATTGAATATCACCAATAGAGAACTGGCTTCTAGGTTGTTTGTTCGTAAAAAACCTTCTAATGTCAGCGTATGGCCCACAGAGGTAGCTTACCGTGTTGACTATAGAAATCAGGGTGATAAGTGGTATTATGGTTATAGCAATGTACTAATGGAATTCAAAGTAGACTGGAAGAAAAAACTTTTCAATTCTATTTACAGCATGACAGCCGAAATGGCCGTCACCGATTGGAAGAGAAATCTAAATGAAGAAAGCCTCAAGGCCAAAGAGAAAATAAAAAAGACCATCATACTCAGTGATGAGGCTGTTGGCTTTTCTGATCCTGATTTTTGGGGTGAGTACAATATCATTGAACCTGAAAAATCAATTGAATCTGCCATAAAGAAAATTCAGCGCCAACTAAAGAGAAGTTCAAGAAATAACGGTGCCGCCCGATAGATCAATTCAAAAGAATGGAAAAGAAAAATCCCCTTTCGGGGATTTTTTTATGCGTTAAACTCTAAAATAGTTTTTCGAATGATTGCGACACATTCTAAAAGCTGTTCTTTGGTCATTACCAAAGGGGGAGCAAAACGAATAATATTGCCATGAGTCGGTTTTGCCAGTAATCCGTTCTCTTTCAATGCCACACAAATATCCCAAGCTGTAGAACTATCTTCACTATCATTAATGACAATTGCGTTCAACAACCCTTTACCACGAACCAACCGCACCAAATCGCTTTCTTCAATCAATTTTTGCATTTCACTTCTGAAAAGTTCGCCCATATCAAAAGCATTCTCAGCAAGTCGTTCATCACGAATTACCTCAAGGGCAGCCATCGCCACGGCACAGGCAAGAGGGTTTCCGCCAAAAGTGGAACCGTGGTTCCCCGGGCGAATAACCTCCATAACTTCATCATTGGCCAAAACTGCTGATACCGGAAAAACACCCCCAGAAATCGCTTTGCCCAAAATCAATACATCTGGTTTTACATCAGGTAAACCAGAACAGTTTTTATCAACACAAGCGCAGTTGCCGCAGGTCGCCAATAGACGCCCCGTTCTAGCAATACCTGTTTGAACTTCGTCAGCAATAAAAAGTACATTTTTCGATTTGCAAAGTTCAAATGCCTCTTTGATATAATGATCATCGGGTACATAAACACCAGCTTCGCCTTGAATAGGTTCCACCATAAAAGCAGCAACATGCACATCTTGTAAAGCTTCGGTAAGTGCATTAATGTCGTTATAACGTATTGAAATAATTCCGGGTGTAAACGGACCAAAGTTTTCAGTCGCTATCGGATCATTGGATGCCGATATAATAGAAATGGTTCTTCCATGAAAATTGTTTTGACAAACAATGATCTTTGCCTGATTGGCGGGAATTCCCTTTTTTTCATACCCCCATTTTCTAGCAAGTTTCATGGCTGTTTCAACAGCTTCTGCACCGGTATTCATGGGCAACAATTTGTCATAACCAAAAAACTCGGTGGCAAATTTTTCATACTTGCCCAACATATCATTGTAAAAAGCACGAGAAGTTAGCGTAAGGTTCTCTGCTTGATTCTTTAGGGCATTAACGATTTTAGGGTGACAGTGCCCCTGGTTGACCGCCGAATAAGCTGATAAAAAATCGTAATACTTCTTTCCTTCGACATCCCATACATAAACTCCCTCGCCCCTACTCAGTACCACTGGTAAAGGGTGATAGTTTTGGGCGCCATACTTGTTCTCTAAATCAATCGCCTGCTGCGATGTTAATTGTTCTAAAACAGCCATTTTAATAGCATTTAAATTAAAAAAATAACCATTCCTGCTGTACCTTTATCCTTTCGAAGACTCGAAAATTCAGCGTGGGAGAGAAATCATCCCTAGTAGAATTGCGAAAATACTAAATTTTCTTTTTGCCTTACAGAATACGTACGGCCAACAGCACTTCCCAAACTTTAAAAACCATTACTTTTGCCGCATGCGAAAAAGAAGCAAAAGACAGATTTTTGAAAAAGTCTCCGTTATCGATGCAGGTGCAAAAGGCAAAACTATTGCCAAAGCGCCTGATGGTCGGGTCATTTTTTTGTCAAATGCAGTTCCTGGTGATATCGTTGATGTTCAGACCACAAAAAAAAGGAAGGCGTATTTTGAAGGCACCGCCATTCACTTTCACGAACGTTCAAAAAAAAGAACAGAAGCCGAATGTGAACATTTTGGAGTTTGCGGCGGTTGCAAATGGCAGCATATGGCCTATGAGCATCAATTGTATTATAAACAAAGAGAGGTTGAAAATAATCTAATTCGAATCGGAGGACTAGAATTACCATCGATAGCACCAATTTTAGGCTCAAAAAAGCAATATTTCTACAGAAATAAAATGGAATTTTCGTTTTCGAACAGCCGTTGGCTGACACTTGACGAAATCAATTCAGAAGAGGAGATTAGTGCTAAAAATGCACTGGGATTTCATATTCCGGGAATGTGGGACAAAATTTTGGATGTCAAAAAATGTCATTTACAGGCTGACCCATCAAATGCTATCCGTTTGGCCGTAAAATCTTTCTCTGAGGCCCATGGGTTTCAGTTTTTCAATCCGAGAAGTCAAGACGGCCTGCTGCGAACCCTTATGATTCGCACGTCTTCCATAGGTGAAATAATGGTGATAGTACAGTTCTATGATGACAATAAAGAACAACGTGAAAAGCTATTGGGCCACTTGAAAAACAAATTTCCGGATATAACATCGATACAATATATCATAAACCAAAAACAGAATGATTCCATATATGACCAAGAAGTCATCTGCTTTTCTGGTCGAGACCATATTTTTGAACAAATGGAAGGCCTACATTTTAAAATCAATGCGAAGTCGTTCTATCAAACCAATTCTGAACAAGCATATGAACTGTATAAAATCACAAGAGATTTCGCCGGACTGACGGGTAATGAGTTGGTATACGATCTGTATACCGGCACAGGCACCATAGCACAATTCGTAGCAAAAAAAGCAAAAAAAGTAGTGGGAATTGAGTCTGTACCAGAAGCAATTTCAGATGCCAAAAGCAATGCTTCGTTGAACCAAATCGAAAATACATTTTTTGCCGTTGGCGATATGAAAAATGTGTTCACCGATGATTTTATCGCTGAACATGGTACTCCTGATGTAATAATAACCGATCCGCCAAGAGACGGTATGCACAAATTAGTTGTTGAACAATTGTTAAAAGTAATGCCAGAAAAAATAGTTTATGTAAGTTGCAATAGCGCAACACAAGCAAGAGATCTTGCTTTAATGAAAGACCACTATGTAGTTGAGAAAGTGCAGCCCGTAGATATGTTTCCGCAAACGCACCATGTTGAAAACGTTGTACTTTTACAAAAACGTTCCTCGTTCTAGACGATTATGAAGAGAATTCTCCCAATCTTGTTTTTGGTTATTACGATATGTTATTTTTCATCTTGTGAAAAGGATGATATCTGCGTGGAGGGAGATACTCCATTGCTCATCGTTGGTTTTTTTGACGCTTCAGCCTCAGATACCGTGACGAAAAAATCTGTCACCAACCTTTTGGTGGCCGAAACATTATCGAATAGTGCTTTTAATGCCATTGCCAGCACGGATAGTATTTCCTTTCCGATGCGTATCCAAGCCCAAACTACAGAATTTGCTTTTGTAAGGGATGCAGCCATAGATGCTGACACCCAAGAACTGACGGGTACCATTGACACTTTGAGTTTTAATTATACCATAAACAGTGAGTATATTTCACGGGCATGTGGTTTTATTGCAAACTATAATGGGCTTGATACCACAAGACAAGTGTTTTCAAGTGATTGGATAAAACGGATTTCTATTGTCAATGCTGATGTAGAACGATCAAATGCGATACATGTTAAAATATTTCACTAGTTTTTGCTTGGCCCTAACAAGCTTTACTGCACTTTCACAAGAAGAAGAACTTGCTAAACCAAAGGCTAAAGATTCTGTGGAATATAAACAGGAGTACGGCCTTCGGGTAGGAGCAGACTTAAGCAGACCTGCACTCTCTTTTTTGATGGATGGATATACAGGATTTGAGCTAGTTGGGGATTACCGTATCACTGAAAACCTATACTTAGCCGCAGAATTGGGTAATGAAGAGAAAAATCAAGATGAAAGCGTGGCATTTGGCGTTTTATATGACTATACCACGTCAGGAAGCTATATCAAATTGGGAATTGACAATAATACCTACGACAATTGGTTTGGTATGAACAATCAAATCACCATAGGTGGTCGATATGCTTTTAGCACTTTCAGTCAAACACTAAACAATTTCTCATATTTTGACAGCAATCGTGTTTTTGCACCTGACGGATTTGTCTTAGGAAGCAATGAGCCTATAGAGTTTAATAATCTAAATGCATCATGGCTCGAATTTGTTTTAGGTGTGAAAGCTGAACTCTTCGCAAATATCTATGTCGGTATCACAGCTCGTATTTCACATTTAGTGAGTTCAAAAGAGCCTGAAAACTTCAGAAATCTTTGGATTCCGGGCTTCAACAGAGTTACCGATGGTAGTAAATGGGGTGTCGGGTTCAATTATTCACTGTCTTATTTTATTCCACTTTACAAAAAGGCGAAAAAGAAAAAGGTGAAGGAGACCAATACCAAATCAAACTGATTTAAATTTATTCTTTTTACTGCCTTCATACATTTCATAAAGCACAAGTCGTGATTCAAGTTTTCCGTTGAAAGTTTTTATTTTTCTCGAAGGCCGTAACCCGACATTTTTTAGGGCTCGTAGGTTAGAAGTTATCATCCAGGCATTGGTTCCTGGGTAGCCATTTTTTAAGGTATCTCCAATCTTGGCATAGAACTCCTCAGCATCAATATTTAAACGTTCGCCATATGGTGGATTGAAAACCATATGTAACATAGTATCTACAGGCTTTTCCGTTCTAAAAAAGTCTTTTCGTTCAATGGTTATATAGTCCGAAAGATTGGCATTATCAATATTCTCCTGAGCTTTTCTTACCGCCGATGGCGCTTTATCGAATCCTATAATTTTATGATGAAAATCACGGGTTTGGTTCAATCTAGAATTCACAATTTTTTCGAACAATTCACTATCGAAGCCTTTCCACTGTTGAAAGGCATAAGTTTGGCGATTGATATTAGCCGGAATATTGCATGCTATCATAGCAGCTTCAACCAAAAAAGTACCACTACCACACATGGGGTCCAAAAAATCACTTCTTCCATCCCATCCGCTTTGCAGTAATAATCCTGCGGCGAGTACTTCATTTATAGGAGCAATATTGGTTGCAATTCTATAGCCCCTTTGATGTAAAGAGGAGCCAGAACTATCTAACGAAACAGTACAATCATTATTAAAAAGATGGATATTTATACGCACATCAGGATTCGAAGTATTTACAGATGGTCTTTTACGTTCAACTGCTCTAAATTTATCGACAACAGCATCTTTAGCACGTTGTGAGACAAACAATGAATTATTGAATACCTCAGAATTCATGGTAGTATCGAAAGCGAATGTATTATTTGCATCAAAATATTCAGTCCAATCTATTTCATAAATATGGCGATATAGCTGCTTTTCATTGAAAACCTTGAAACTTTTGATTGGTTTTAAAACCTTAAGTGCGGTTCTGAGCGAGACATTCGCCTTGTACATAAAGCCTGTGTCACCTTCAAAAGTCACGTTACGAACCCCTTCCCTTACACTACTTGCGCCCAGATTTCTTAGTTCTTTGGCAAGTAAGGGTTCAAAACCATAAAGTGTTTTGGCCAGCATTTTAAAATTTCGCTCCATATCGTGTAAAACAGTTCATCAAAAATAGGCTAATTTAGCAGCTTATACCTATCAACCGAGAAATATCAAATTAGATGGTCTACATACTGCCAATCTTAGCAGTCATAGTGAGTTTTTTATTTGTTTACATCGCCAGACCTAAAAATCAAGAGAGCTTCAAACTTCTTTTGGCTTTTAGTGGTGCTTTCTTATTGGCCCTTAGTTTTTTTGAGTTGTTACCTGAAGTTTATAGCATGTTAAAGCCTAAATCGGTTGCCGTATTTATTTTAGTGGGTATACTGCTTCAAGTATTTTTAGAGTTTTTTTCAAAGGGAGCTGAGCACGGACATGTACATTTAGATTTAAATGAGAATAGATTTCCTATCGTTTTGTTCATAAGTCTTTCTTTACATGCTTTGATCGAGGGCGTGCCATTACATCGTGGAGACTCGATTATCTATGGAATCTTGATTCATAAAATTCCTGTTGCCCTAATTCTATCAGTTTTTCTTTTGAATTCCAACCTAAAAATTGGATTGTCCATACTATTTATTAGTCTATTTGCCGTAATGACTCCACTGGGTAGTTTTTTGGCCTACGAGTCTTCTTTTATCAGTAAGTTTAGTTCAGAACTCACTGCGGTAACCATTGGAGTTTTTCTTCATATTTCAACCATAGTACTATTTGAAAGTGCTCAAGACCATGCATTCAATTTGAGAAAATTAGTGGTTATTGTTCTTGGATTCATTGCTGGTTACTTTTTATACTAACACTTTCTAAACAATCATTTCTGTCATAACCCAGTGCATCCATGCTCCGCTGAGCACAAAAAGATGCCAAATAAAGTGGTTGAAGGGTATTTTCTTTACGGCATAAAAAAGTATTCCAATGGTATAGAACGCACCTCCTAAAGCTAGATACATAAGTACATTGCTTGAAACGTTAGCAATCAAGAAAGGAAGATCTATAACGATAAGCCACCCCATGACGCCGTACAAAATCAAAGAGAACACCTCAAACCTTCCTGTAAAAAAAAGCTTTAACACGGTTCCAAAAATTGCAATACCCCACACAAGCCAAAGAAGTAAGGCTCCTTTAGAGTTTTCAAGAATGTGATAACACATGGGAGTATAGGTGCCAGCAATCAAATAGTAAATACTGATATGGTCTAAAACCCTTAACCGTTTTTTGACTTTTGGGTTTGATACGGCATGATATAATGTTGATGAAGTAAACAACACGATTAAGGAAATACTGTATACTACTATTGGTATAAGTAGTGATCTTGTAAGGTTTAAATTCAAAAAGTAGCCAAAACCAATTATTGATAGTACAATACCCAATGCATGGGAATAAGTATTCAATCGTTCTTCTAACTGTTGGCGCGAACTCATTTTCTCTTTCAACTATAGTGTATAAAAAAAGCCCCTCCACATGATGTGAAGGGGCTTTCAAGGAAGGCGGCGACCTACTCTCCCACTTGG
>CANLWK010000001.1 GCA_947494805.1 uncultured Croceitalea sp. | reverse complement strand
GGAAACGAACTAGACATCGCAGACAACGCCATCGATACCGATAAGATCATCGACGGACAGGTACAGACACTGGACATCGCGGACAACAACGTCACACCGGCAAAGATCGAGGAAGGCGCCAACGGACAGGTGCTCACCACAAACGCGGGCGGGGACGTCGTATGGGCGGCGCCCGTGGCGGGAGCGGTCCTCACCACGGCCGCCATCGACGGTGACGGTACAACCGGAAACGAACTAGACATCGCAGACAACGCCATCGATACCGATAAGATCATCGACGGACAGGTACAGACACTGGACATTGCGGACAACAACGTCACACCGGCAAAGATCGAGGAAGGCGCCAACGGACAGGTGCTCACCACAAACGCGGGCGGGGACGTCGTATGGGCGGCACCTGTGGCTGCAACTGGAACTTCAGGCTCCATTTTTTTTGCCGATAACGCTACTGGAGCATTAACAGAAAATAATGCACAACTTTTTTGGGATTCAGGGAATAATAGAATAGGTATTGGCACGAACGGACCTTCGAACAAACTACATGTTGCCGGTGCTGGAAGATTTGAAGGAATTTTAAACTCAAATGGAACGGTTGGTGAACCGTCATATCGGTTTAATAGCGACACCGATACTGGAATGTTTAGAATTGCTGCCAATCAACTAGGTATTTCAACTGGTGGCATCCAAGCCTTACTAATTGATGCTGGTCAGAACTTAACCGTTACCGGAAGTATTTCAACTATAACTAGTGGTCTGGTTCACCCCGACTACGTCTTCCAAAAATACTTTGATGATTTTTCTGCACTACAAAACGACTATGAGTTTATGCCGTTAAAAGATTTGGAAGTTTTTCTAAAGCAAAACAACCATTTGCCCGGCATCAAATCAGCAGCACAGGTCAAAAAAGATGGGGCCTGGAACCTAAGCGAATCTAACATCAAAAACCTCGAAAAAATTGAGGAGCTCTTTTTACATACCATTGAACAAGAAAAAAAGATAACAACCCTTCAAAACGAGAACGAAACCTTAAACAAGGAATTGGAAGCATTGAAGGCCGATATGAAACTCATTAAAGCAATGTTACAGACCAAATCAGATAAAGAGTAATGCGCAATTTAGTATCCATAGCACTACTGCTTTGCTGTTCATGGTTATGGGCTCAGACCGCCCTATACCATCAAGGTGGTATGCAATTGCATGAAAACGGTGCCATAGGGTTTCATAGTGATTTTATTGATGATGGTAATTTTACCACCACTACCGGACTTATTGGTTTTTACGGTAATCAAGAAACTTGGGTATCCGGTACTACAGAACCCACATTTTTTGATGTAGAATTTGCGAACCTAAGTGGGGTACTATTACAAACTACCGTCAATGTGGGCAATAATGTCAACTTTATTTCGGGCAACGTATTGACAGCCCGTGACAGTGAAACGGCCAGTTTAAACTTTCTGCCCAATGCTTTTTTTGTGGGCGAGGGCAACGGAAACAAGGTAGATGGTTTTGCACGTGCCAACCAGGTCAATACCTTTATGTTTCCCATTGGGAACCAAAATACCTTACGGGCGTTGACCATGAATTCTGGTGGAACTATCAATACAGCCAGTTGTGCCTACTTTTCTGAAGACCCTGGTTCGCCCATACGTTATAGTGAGGCCTTTGATACCGAACAAAAGAATCGTGACATCGGTGGGGTAAGTACAGCCGAATTTTGGGTGCTTGATACAGATGCCACAGTAAATGTGACCCTCACATGGAACATCAATAGCAATCTCGTTGATATTGCCAATGAGCTTGAAGATATTGTTGTGGTCGGCTGGAGCAAGGCTGCAAACCAATGGGTCATCTTGGGTGCCGCCGCCCGCGGGGGCGACCTTAATGCTGGCCTTATCACCTCTGAGAACTTTGTCCCAAGTGATTTTGGTGCCATTACCCTAGGGTCGACCCCGATTCCCACAGATACTTTTGCTGTTAACAATCCGACACTGGGCAACTATTTTTTATCCCCCAATGGTGACGGCGTCAATGACAGGTTAGAAATTTTGGGCACGGATGAATCTCCGAACAATGTGTTGAACATCTTCAATAGATTTGGACAAAAAGTGTTTGAAATGACCAACTACACCAACGAATTTGATGGTGTTTCAAACCTGGACAACTTCGTGATCAAACGTGATATTGGGTTGCCAGAAGGTATTTATTACTATACCATTTCATTACTTGACCTAGAGTTGCAGTATCAAGGCTTCTTTTATCTGGACCGCTAATTTTTTCTTTTTAGTTAGTACCTTTAACACATACTTAAAAGTTGGCATGCCATTTGCCAACCTTTAACTATTCGCTTTTAAAACATAGCAATGCTACGAAGAACCTTTATTAAAAAAACTGGTGCGAGCGGTCTGGCCTTGGCCACTTTACCAGGAGTTGTATTACCACAAGAAATAGAATACTCTATCGTCGAACTTACGGGAAAAGCAGATATTGAACTTTTCGGTGAGGGCATTAATCTTCGAAAAGAAGCCCATGACGCATTTGTAGAAATGAAAAAAGCTGCATACAGTGCTGGTTTCGATATAAAAATGATTTCGAGCTATCGTAATTTTTATCGCCAAGAAGCAATTTGGGACAGAAAATATATCCGCTATACCGAAGAAGATGGTATGGAGCCCATAAATGCCATTGATAAAATCATCGAATATTCTACAATACCCGGCACCAGTAGACATCACTGGGGTACGGATATTGATATTATCGACGGCTATCCGAAAGTCAGTGGTGATGTTTTGGTTCCTGAAAAATTTGAAGCTGGCGGTCCTTTTGAAGCTTTTAAAAAGTGGTTGGATGAAAACTCAGAGAAATTTGGCTTCTATTTGGTATACACCGACGACTATTTTAGAAAAGGCTTTAAATACGAACCTTGGCACTATAGCTACGCGCCCTTGTCAAAGCCAATGCTCAAACAGTTTAGGAGCAAGAATATCTTTAAACTTATTCAAAATGAAACGTTTGAGGGTGCCGAACACTTTACCACAGGCTTTATCAAAAGCTATATTCACGACAATATTTTAGATATCAATCCTGATTTGCTCTAATGGGTTTTTTGTATATTGAACTACACTAAGAACACCTAATCATGAGAAGCAGAGGAAGTTGGAAGATTCGCATCTTAATTGGTCTGGCCATTGTGGCCTTTGCCTTTGTTCAGCGATGTAACAATAAAGAAGAGAATCCGTATACCGGTCGTACACAGACCATTAATATGACGCCCGACCAAGAAATTGCAATCGGTCTTCAAAGTGCTCCAGAAATGGCGCAACAACATGGTGGTCTTTATCCTGATGAGCGTATGCAAGCACTTGTTGATGCCGTTGGACAGAAATTGGTCAATAACAGTATTGCTAGGGAGACACCTTACCAATATGATTTCCATTTGCTTGCCGATGATAGAACCATCAATGCCTTTGCGCTGCCTGGAGGACAATGTTTTATTACCTATGCCCTATTTTCACAGCTTAGCGAAGCACAATTGGCCGGAGTATTGGGACACGAAATCGGACATGTGATCGGTAGGCATTCCGCCGAAAGAATTGCCGAAAGCAGTTTTTGGCAAACGTTGACCATGGGTGCCTCTGTTGGCGGTGATATGGGTGGCTTGGTACAAGGTATTGGCCAGAACACCTTATTAAAGAATGGTCGTGGTGATGAACTTGAGAGTGATGACTTAGGCGTGTTGTTTATGATTCAAGCAGGATACGATCCCTATGAGATGATTGAGGTAATGAAAATACTAAAAGCTGCGGCCGGCCCCAATCGAGTGCCTGAATTTCAAAGCACACACCCGGATCCAGAAAATAGGATTGAAAAGATCAAAGAAGCCATCATAAGGTATCAAGGTCGATAAATATCGTCGGTTCACCGATATATTATGGTGTTCCGCCTAAAATCACTACTTTTATATAACCCAAATTACTTACTACAATTTAACCCATTATTGCTACTTTAAAATGTATATGATGGGGACACTGTTGAATTTTAAAAATTTGTATTTCGATGCTTTCGATAACTGCGAACCAAAATACTTGGTGACCTTTTTGAAAGTGTATTCTGTTTTTTGTGCATTGATGTTGTTTATGGCCATTTATGCTTTTATGTACAGAGCATTTACTGGCTTCGAATTTTAATACTATAGTTTTATTTACTCTTTTACTTGAACACTATAAGGTAAATAAAAAACCCATTGTGAATACAATGGGTTTTTTGATAGATGAATAACTCCTTCTATTTTTTCTTCATAGCAGCATTTATAACTTCCAAAGCTTCATCTGCTCCGGCTATTTGAGCATGTTTTTTTACAGTAAATCCTTGTTTACACCTAGTTTTTAGGTTAGCTCCATTGTCAATTAAAACTTGTAAAATTTCAGATTTGTTGTATCTGGCGGCAAAATGGGCCGGTGTCATGCCCAAAGACTTTTCATTCACATTTTCGCCTTGTTCGATAAGTTTTTTGACTGTCTCAATGTCTCCTTTCATAATTGCTTTACAGAAAGCACTCACTTCATACGCCACTATCTCTTTTGCAGATGTAGTGTTTTTTGAAGAGTTTTCGTTTGCTTGTCCCACAAGACCTACAAGCATGAACATTGCGCTCATGCAACCAGTTAAAATCGTTTTTTTCATGATGAATAATTTTTGATTATAAGATTAATTGATACTATTATAGACTTACGAAATGTGCTAGTGTTACAGCATTAACACTTATATAACTTAACTTTAACAAACAACGCCTAAAACTTCAACTTTAAAAAAACGGTAAAGTCTAGTGCCAAAGCTTAAAACGTCCTATTTTTGAGATTCAACTTTACACCATGAACAAGAAAGTAATATTGATGATTTTAGATGGTTGGGGTAAGTCTCCTGACGCAAAAGTATCTGCCATTGCACAGGCAAAAACTCCTTTTGTAGATTCGTTATATTCAAAATATGCCAATGCTGATTTACGTACCGATGGTATGAACGTAGGTTTGCCCGAAGGGCAAATGGGCAATAGTGAAGTAGGCCATATGAATTTAGGGGCTGGCCGCATTGTCTATCAAGATTTTGCCAAGATCAACAAAGCTGTTCAAGAAAACACACTAAAGGATGAAGTTGCCCTGCAAAAAACTTTTGACTATGCAAAAGAGCACAACAAGCCTATTCATTTTTTAGGTTTAGTCAGCAATGGCGGTGTACACAGTCATATCAATCATTTAAAGGCGTTGATTATCGCCAGTCAAGAAGCCGGAGTGGAGAAATCATATGTTCATGCGTTTACGGATGGTCGCGATGTAGATCCCAAGAGCGGTAAAGGTTTTCTTGAAGATTTGACCAAATTTTGCGCAGATAAAAACACCAAAATCGCCACAATAATTGGCAGGTATTTTGCCATGGACAGGGATAAGCGTTGGGAGCGTGTAAAAAAAGCATACCAGCTTATCGTTAATGGTACGGGCAAAAAATATGGTACGGCATCTGAAGCCATGCAGTTGAGTTACGACAATAATATTACCGATGAGTTTATTGAACCTGTGCTACTTGAAGAAAATGGAACCATAGAAGATGGGGACATTGTTGTTTTTTTCAATTTTAGAACAGACCGTGGCCGTGAACTTACCCAAGTATTGCATCAAGAGGATTTTCCAGATTTTGAGATGAAAAAGCTAGACCTCTACTATGTGACCATGACCAACTATGATGAATCATTTAAAGATGTAAACGTTATTTACGATAAGGATAATATTCAGGACACTATCGGCGAGACCTTGTCTAGAGCCAACAAAAAACAAATCCGGATAGCAGAGACTGAAAAATATCCGCATGTAACTTTCTTTTTTAATGGGGGTCGTGAAGAACCTTTTGAAGGTGAAGCCCGTATTTTGTGTCCGTCTCCAAAAGTAGCTACTTATGACCTACAACCAGAAATGAGTGCCTATGACATCCGTGATGCCATTATACCTGAACTCAAAAAAGGAGAGGTAGATTTCGTTTGCTTAAATTTTGCAAATCCTGATATGGTGGGTCACACCGGTAGTATGCCAGCAGCTATAAAAGCTTGCGAAACGGTAGATGAATGTGCCAAAGATGTTATTACTGCAGGGTTAAAAAATGGGTATTCCACCATATTAATTGCTGACCACGGAAACTGCGATACAATGGTCAATCCCGATGGTAGTCCAAATACTGCACATACTACCAATCCCGTTCCCCTTATTTTAGTCGATAACGAAATCAAGGCCATAAGAGATGGCGTACTCGGCGATATTGCACCGACCATTTTAAAATTGATGGGTGTTGAACAACCAAAAGCAATGACCCAAAAATCACTCGTATAAAGCCAACCTCATGAAACGAATAGTACTCTTTCTTGCGCTATGCCCCCTATTGGTGATGGCGCAACAATTACAATCTCCAAACGGCAATTTCAAACTTCAATTTCAACTTGACAACGGCATCGCCACTTATCAATTGAATCTTAATGAAGAAACTGTTGTTGCAAAAAGCAGCTTAGGCTTTGTACTGAAAGATATGGAGCCGTTGCAGTCTGGCTTTACCTTAATAGCCGAAGAAACCAATTCTTATGATGAAACATGGGAACCTGTTTGGGGCGAGACTAAGACTATCAGAAACCAATACAATGAACTTTTGGTATTATTAGAGCAAAAGTCAACACAACGCTTGGTAAACATTCGATTTCGCTTGTTCGATGACGGCCTAGGATTTCGTTACGAATTCCCGGAACAACCTAATTTGTCTTACTTCGTTATTTCTGAAGAAAAGACCCAGTTTGCCATGAGTGGTGACCATAAAGCATTCTGGATTCCAGGTGATTATGATACCCAAGAGTACGACTATACCACCTCTAAATTATCAGAAATATCAGGCCTGATGGAGCAGGCAATTACCCCAAACGCTTCTCAGACGCCATCTTCAAAAACAGGCGTTCAAACCGCATTGATGTTAAAGAGTGCGGCTGGAACCTACATCAATATTCATGAGGCCGCTCTGGTAGAATATGCCTGTATGCATCTTGATGTTGATGAGTCAAACTTTGTTTTGACCTCGCATCTCACACCCGATGCCATGGGCAATAAGGGGTATATGCAAGCCCCAAGAAGTACTCCTTGGCGCACTGTCATTGCCAGCAAAAATGCTGGAGATATCTTACTTTCAAATATCACCCTAAACTTGAACGAACCAACTTCATACGAAGATACCTCGTGGATCAAACCAGTTAAATACATCGGAGTTTGGTGGGAGATGATCACAGGTAAAAGCTCTTGGGCATATACTGATATACCCAGTGTAATATTGGGTGAAACCGACTATTCTAAAACTAAACCTAACGGCCGTCATGCCGCAAATACAGAACATGTGAAATCATACATTGATTTTGCCGCTGAACATGGTTTTGAACAAGTCCTGGTTGAAGGGTGGAACGAAGGTTGGGAAGATTGGTTCGGAAAATCAAAAGATTATGTCTTTGATTTTTTGACCCCGTACCCTGATTTTGATGTAGTCAAATTACGTGAATATGCAAAGTCAAAAAATGTAAAACTGATGATGCACCATGAGACCTCTGGTTCTGTGCGTAATTACGAAAGACATATGGACAAGGCCTATCAGTTTATGGTTGACAACAATTACAATTCTGTCAAAAGTGGTTATGTAGGTGATATCATTCCAAGAGGTGAATACCACTATGGCCAATGGGCAGTGAACCATTACCTATATGCGGTCAAAAAAGCAGCGGAATACAAAATTATGGTCAATGCGCATGAAGCTGTTCGACCAACCGGGTTGAGCAGAACCTACCCAAATTTGATAGGCAACGAATCTGCCCGTGGCACAGAATATGAAGCCTTTGGTGGAAGTAATCCGGATCATACGACCATACTGCCCTTTACGCGCTTGATTGGTGGCCCAATGGACTATACACCAGGTATTTTTGAACCTGATGTGAGCAAATACAATCCACAAAACAATTCTTGGGTAAATACCACAATTGCCAGGCAACTGGCGTTGTACGTGACCATGTACAGTCCACTACAAATGGCGGCAGACTTACCCGAAACCTACAACAAACATCTCGACGCTTTTCAGTTTATCAAAGATGTTGCCCTTGATTGGGAAGAATCATTGGTGCTAGAAGCAGAGCCTGGTGATTACATTACCTATGCACGAAAAGAGAAGGGAAGCAATAATTGGTTCGTCGGTCGTACCAATGATGAAAAACCTAGAACATCTAAAATCGCCTTTGATTTTTTAGATAAGGATAAAAAGTATATTGCTACCATCTATTCAGATACCAAAGATGCCCACTATAAAAACAATCCAAAAGCCTATAGGGTCAAAAAATTTCGCGTGAGCAGTTCATCAAAACTATCACAATATTGTGCCCCTGGGGGCGGTTATGCCATTAGTATCTTTGAGGTTAGTGACAACAGTCAGTTAAAGGGACTTAAGAGATTGTAAACGCGGCAATTGAACCATATATCATACTTTAAGATTTTTCAATTACACGTATCTTTGCGCCTATGGTCAAAATCAAGACAGCAGAAGAAATTGAATTAATGCGTGAAAGCGCATTAGTTGTATCAAAGACGTTGGGCATGCTTGCTTCTGAAATCAAACCGGGAGCAAATCCATTGAAATTGGATAAAATGGCCGAAGAGTTCATTCGTGCACAAGGCGCAGAACCTGGTTTTTTGGGCATGTACGATTTTCCGAACACCTTGAATTGGAGCCCTAACGCCCAAGTAGTACATGGCATACCCAATGATGAAGCGTTAAAAGATGGTGATATCATCTCGGTAGACTGCGGGGCATTAAAAAATGGGTATTATGGCGACCATGCCTACACTTTTGAGGTAGGCGAAGTGGCTGAAGAAACCAAAAAACTCTTAAAGGTCACCAAAGAGTCGTTGTACATTGGTATCAAAGAGTTTAAACTAGGCAACCGTGTTGGTGATGTTGGATACGCAATTCAAAACTATTGCGAGGGCCATGGTTATGGCATAGTTCGAGAATTGGTGGGCCATGGGTTGGGCAAAGAACTTCATGAAGACCCCCAGATGCCCAATTATGGAAAGCGCGGTCGCGGCAAAAAGTTTGTCAACGGAATGGTAGTGGCCATTGAACCCATGATCAATATGGGCACCCGAAGAATTAAACAGTTAAAAGACGGTTGGACCATTTTAACTGCTGATGGCAAGCCAAGTGCGCATTTTGAGCACGATGTTGCCCTAATTGATGGCAAACCTCAACTCTTATCCACTTTTCAATACATCTATGATGCACTTGGCATTAATTCCAACGAAGAAGAGCCCTTTAAATAAGACTATGTTGTTAGGACACAAATCTCACTAATTACACGAATATTGTCACAACAACTAATTTATAAGAACGAATCCTATTTTATCATTGGATTGTGTATGGATGTTCATAATGAATTAGGCAAAGGATTTAATGAGGCTGTATACGGTGATGCACTTGAGTATGAACTTCAGGTTAATGGTGTACCTTATAAGAGAGAGGTTAGATACAAAATAGATTATAAAGGAAAAATAATAAGCCATCAATACATCGCAGATTTTATTATTGAAGATAAAATTATCTTAGAACTAAAGGCCATCGAAAAGCTGACGGGCAGCCACATCAAACAAACACTCAACTATCTAGCTGCTTCAAAGCTAAAACTGGGACTTCTTGTTAACTTTGGTGAAGATAGTCTTATATACAAAAGGGTCTTGTTGTAACTTTAATTCGTGAAAATTAGTATAATTCGTGTCTTCTTAAAACAAAAGAATTGTCAAAGCTCTTTAAATACTTTTTAAACCTTGTTCCACGGCCTTGGCTTATCAAAATCAGCTATTGGATCAGACCTATTCTGGCACTTTACCTACGTGGAAAAAAATATATAGACCCAATTGATAATAAAGGGTTTCGCAAATTTTTACCCTATGGATATGAAAATCCCAGAGAAGGAGTTTTATCTCCGTCTACCCTTTCATTAGAGCGACATCGCTTACTTTGGTTGTACTTGAAAAATGAAACCAATTTCTTCACAGATAACTTAAAACTGCTACATTTTGCTCCAGAACAGGCTTTTTACCATCGTTTCAAAAAACTTAAAAATATCGATTACACCACTACAGATTTAAATTCACCTTTGGCAGATGTCAAAGCCGACATTTGCAACTTACCTTTTGAAGATGCCCAATTTGATGTGATACTCTGTAATCATGTATTGGAACACATACCAGATGACACCACTGCCATGAAAGAATTGTATCGTATCTTAAAACCAGGTGGTTGGGGTATTTTTCAAATTCCCCAAGATTTGAAGAGAGCAACTACTTTTGAGGATGATTCTATCACGGACAAAAAGGAACGTGCTAAAATTTTTGGGCAGTACGATCATGTACGTGTTTATGGCCGAGACTATTTTGATAAACTGCGGAGAGTTGGTTTTAAGGTCGAAGAGGAAGATTATACTGCAATGGTAGGTGCGGAAGAAGTAGAACGTTACCGGTTGGCAAAGGGTGAAATCATCCCTTTAGTGCGTAAGCAATGATTATTTTAATAGCTTTTCAAATCCTGGGGTCAGATGTGCCTTTATTGTATCGTTTTGTCCTATGTAAATGATATAAGCGTTCAAATCCTTTCTTTTCCTTAGAACATTTTTAGATTCTTCTAAGTCCATAGCCATAAAAGCTGTAGCAAAAGCATCAGCTGTAGCACAATCATTGGCAACAACACTTGCTGCGAGTACTTTTGCATTTTTGGTAAAACCTGTAAGTGGATCAATGGTATGCACATATTTTTCACCTGTTTCCTCGTCATATCTGAACTTTCGGTAGTTACCAGAAGAAGCCAGGGCTTTATCTTCTAAATTGATTACTGCCGCAGTACCCCTTTTCATAAATGCATTTGGTCTATCAATACCTACTGTCCATGGTTTCTGTTTGATAATATTGGTCCCTTTGGCCAAAACCTCTCCCCCTACTTCAACAAGGTAGTTTACAATTTCTTTTTCATCGAGCATGGCCCCCAATCTATCAATAGCATATCCTTTTGCCACAGCGTTAAAATCAAATCTAATCTCAGGATGTTCCTTTTGTATTGTACCGTTTTCCAGCAAAGTAACTTTGTTCCATCCCACATAATTCAAAAGACTATCCACTTTAACGCTATCAAGTGCAATTTGTTCGCCGGGGCCGAATCCCCATGCGTTTGCCAAAACCCCAATGGTTGGGTCAAAATACCCCTTAGAAGCCCTGTGTACATCCGAAGAAATTCTAAACACCTCTTTGAACATTTCATCAACTTTAATCGTAGCATCACCATTATTGATTCTTGAGATATCTGAATCTGGTAAGTATGTGGACATGGACTGATTGACAACATCAATTACAGAATCGATTTCCTTTTGAAAATCCAATGGGCTATCAGACAGGTAAATAATAGAATAGCTAGTACCAAAAGCATTACCTACAGATTGACTTCTGATAGTCTTCTTCTCAGAAGTACAATTAAAAAAAAGTACGGCTAAAAAAATTGTAATTGTATACTTCATCTGGAGTCTATTTTATTTCGATGAGCCCATCGTAATCCACCACATAATCCTCGTTGAGATAAACTGGAAGGTTATAGTCTTCGGCATTGACCAACCCCACGGCCGCATAGAACGTGCGTGCTTCAAATTTCAGGGCATGGTCGCGCATTTTGTTCAGATCAGCTCTGAAAAAATCCATATCTTTTGGGTCACCAGGATACTCAATGCTCTTCACCACTACAAAGCTTAGTTTTTTTTCTTTGGTACAAACGAATTGAGGATTTTTTTTCAACTCGCTATTCACTGCCAAAAACTCATAACCACTTTCTTCAAGTTGTCTGCCAACAATATTCATGGCCAAATTATGCAATTCTTGCTCTGTTAGTCTTCGTCTATCCATAGGGTCATAAAAAAGCCGATACTTATGGTATCGGCTTTATATTTTGAACCTCTCAACTTAAATTAAGGGGTAATTTATTAATGTTATCCGCCGAAATCATCAAATCTGATGTGCTCGTCAGGTATACCAAAATCTTCGCCCATTTTTTGGACCGCTTTGTTCATCAACGGTGGGCCACAGAAATATAGTTCAATATCTTCAGGTGAATCATGATGGTTCAAGTAATTATCGATTACACAATTATGTATGAATCCAACAAAACCGTCTCCAGGGGCATCAATATTTTCTTTTACTTTCCAATTATCCTCTTCCAAAGGCTCAGAAAGTGCCAAGTAGAACTTGAAATTTGGAAACTCCTTCTCTAACTGGTAAAAATGGTCCAGATAGAACAACTCTCGTTTTGATCGACCACCGTACCAGTATGACACCTTTCTATTGGTCTTTAAGGTTTTGAACAGATGGTACAAATGCGAACGCATTGGAGCCATACCTGCACCACCACCAACATACAGCATCTCAGATTCTGACTCATTGATAAAGAATTCTCCGTAAGGTCCTGAGATAACCACGTCATCTCCAGGTTTTAAACCAAAAATATAAGAAGACGCAACACCTGGGTTAACATCCATCCAACCGTTTTTAGAACGGTCCCATGGTGGGGTGGCAATACGAACATTCAACATAATCTCTCTTCCTTCAGCTGGAAAAGAAGCCATTGAATAGGCTCTTTCTACCAATTCTGGATTCTTCATCACCAATGGCCACAAGTTGAACTTATCCCACTCAGCCTGAAACTTATCTGGGGCATCGTGTTCTTCAGGGTGTGCAGTGATATCCATATCTGCAAATTTTACTTCACATTTAGGAACCTCAATTTGAATATACCCTCCCGCTTTGTAGCCCATATCCTCAGGAATCTCAACTACAAATTCTTTAATAAAAGAAGCTACATTATAGTTTCGAACCACTTTGGCCGGCCACTTTTTGATACCAAAAACCTCTTCAGGAATGGTAATTTCCATATCCTGTTTTACTTTTACCTGACAAGCCAAACGTGCACCGTGTTGTAACTCTTTTCTCGAAAAATGTGGTGTTTCCGTAGGCAAAGCTTCCCCACCGCCAGAAAGCACATGGCACTCACATTGAATACAGGTTCCACCGCCACCGCAGGCCGATGGCAAAAATACTTTTTGGTTACCCAGTGTTGATAACAATGTACTACCAGAGGGCACCTCTATTTTCTTCTCACCATTGATGGTCAAGGTAACCGGACCTGAAGGTGAAAGCTTTTCTTTGGTAAACAGCAACAGTGCTACCAAAAGCAATAATAATATTAAAAACGCAACTACGGTTATTAGAATGGTACCACCAGTACTTGTAGCTAATATCATCTTATTCGTTTATTACATCGTTATAAGAGATTGCCTTTTCATCATCTTCAATCTCTTCTTCAATAATTTTCTTCTCTTCAATCTTTTCAACTGTTGTTGGTTCTTCAGCTTCAGGCGGTTCATTGTCTCCGGTCAACATTCCACCAAAACTTTGAAAACCGATACCCATCAAACCGGTAATGATGAAGGTAATACCCAAACCACGCAAAGGTGCAGGTACATTTGAATATCTGATTTTCTCGCGTATGGCAGCAATAGCCAAAATAGCCAAGAACCAGCCAATACCCGAGCTTACACCATAGTTTAGCGCCAACCCTAAAGTAGGGATCTCACGTGCTTGCATAAAAAGTGAACCACCTAAAATTGCACAGTTCACTGCGATCAGCGGTAAGAATATACCTAATGAATTATATAATGATGGAGAAAATTTCTCAACCACAATTTCAACCAATTGCACCATCGTTGCTATGGTCGCTATAAACAGAATAAACGATAAAAAGCTCAAATTGTAGTCTGCGTACTCAGGTCCCAACCATGCCAGGGCTCCATCACGAAGTAAATATTGGTCCAATAACCAATTTAAGGGTACTGTTACAGCCAATACGAAGATTACCGCTGCCCCTAACCCTACGGCAGTACTTACTTTTTTTGATACTGCTAAGTATGAACACATTCCCAAGAACACGGCGAAAACCATGTTATCAATGAAAATGGACTTAAAGAATAATTCTAAATGTTCTAACATAATCTTCTATTTATGCTTCTTCAATTAATGCCTTGTTTCGAGAACGCTGAATCCAAATCAAAATGCCGACAACTATCAAGGCAGCTGGCGGAATAATCATGAATCCGTTGTTTTCGTATCCTATGGAGTACAATCCTGTTTTGGCAATAGGGTCGCCCAATACCGGGATACCGAACAAGGTGCCTGTACCCAATAGTTCTCTAAAGAACCCGACAATCACTAGAATCACACCATAACCCAATGCATTACCGATACCATCAAGAAACGAACGCCAAGGGCCATTTCCCAAAGCGAAGGCCTCAAAACGTCCCATAATAATACAGTTGGTAATAATAAGTCCAACAAAAGCACCCAGAGTCTTGCTCAACTCATAGGCAAATGCCTTTAATACTTGGTCTACCATAATCACCAAAGTAGCTACAACAACTAATTGTACAATGATTCGAATTTTTGATGGAATCACATTTCGCAGCAACGAAATCACTACGTTACCAACGCCCATTACAAAAATTACAGAAATCGCCATAACTACAGATGCCTGTAACTCGGCGGTAATCGCAAGTGCAGAACAGATCCCTAATACTTGAATGGTAATGGGGTTATTGTCCGCCAAGGGATCTAAAATTAGATTTGTATCTTTTTTTGAAAGTAACGCCATCTTAGTTAATTCTTACAGTTTGTAAATATGGTTTGTACAAATTGAGGCTCTCTTTTATCATGGCAGCGACCCCGTTTCCGGTAATTGTAGCCCCCGCCAAGGCATCTACCTCATAATCTTCTTTATTTTCGTTCAATGGATCGTTGTTGCCTTTGGCCACAGCGATGCCTTTGAACTGGTTTCCATCCACCACATACTCCCCGCTAAAATCATCCATGAAGTAACGCAATTTAATGTTTGCTCCAAGTCCCGGTGTTTCTCCCTTATGGTCAAAATACACCCCTTGAACCACTAAATTCTCGTCAAGTGCCATAAAACCCCAAATAGCATCCCAAAGTCCTTTTCCGTACATGGGTAAGATGTATGATTTTTTACCGTCTTTTTCACCTATGAAGAAGGGAAGTTTGGCTTCTTCGCCTTTTTTAAGTGCAGCTATTTGCTTTTTTAAATCAAGTAGATACGCTTCTTCATATTGCTCAACATCACCATTATTGTTCAAGACGTATTGCTCTTTGATATAATTGGCAAACTCATTCTCTACCCTATCTGTTGGAATGAAATTCACACCGCTGTCTTCAGTATTCTCATGAACACCCATTGCATATAAAATGTTCTGTTGCTTTGCAAAACGTTCGTTCTCATCAATTCGAGGGCGAAGTCCGGAAGCAAAAGATGCCAAAATAGCACCTACAACGACGACCATGATCGACGCGAATACTACCGTGTATACGTTCTTATCAGTATTAATTGCCATATTATACAGTTTCTACTTTAAGTTGTTCTGTTTTACCATCACTTGGTTTTGGTAAAATTGTTGCGTTTTTCAATCGCTTCATTCTTCTTCTCACGTTGCCTTGAACCACATAATGATCAATAGTTGGCGCAAATACGTTCATCAATAAAATAGCCAAGAAAACCCCTTCAGGATACCCTGGGTTGAATACACGTATCATTACTGAAAGGAAACCGATTAAAAATCCATAAATCCATTTGCCCTTATAGGTTTGGGAACCAGTTACGGGGTCTGTTGCCATGTAGACAATGCCAAAGGCTAGGCCACCAACGATTAGGTGTTGCCAGAAATCAAACTGCATCAAACCATAAAACTTGCTGTATTCAGGAATCCATTCGGCATCAACGATACCATTGAAAATCAATCCCATGACAAGAGAACCTATTACGGCACTTACCATTATCCTCCAACTAGCAATTTTTGTAAAAATCAAAAACAGTCCGCCCAATAGAATCAAAAACGTGGACGTCTCGCCTACCGACCCGGGAATAAATCCGAAGAACATTTCTGCGATATCATATTTCTCGGTCATGTCAGCCGTATTGCCCTGCGCCAAATAACCAAGAATTGTCTCACCAGAAATGGCATCAGCAGTACCTGCGCGCTCAACCGCCTCATGTACCCATACCTTGTCACCGCTCATCCAAGTAGGGTAAGCGAAAAACAAAAAGGCACGAATGGTCAAGGCTGGGTTCAAAATGTTCATACCTGTCCCGCCAAAAACTTCTTTACCAATGACCACACCGAAAGCAACCGCAACGGCCAACATCCAAAGTGGTGTATCTACTGGCACTATTAATGGAACCAACATACCTGTTACGAGGTACCCTTCTTCCACTTCATGTCCTTTTATTACTGCAAAAACAAATTCGATGGCCAAACCAACTCCGTAAGACACGATGACCAATGGCAATACCGTAATGGCACCTATCCAAAAGTTATCCCAAGTAATAAAATGCTCTAGAACGGAAAAGTTTTCTGGAAAACCGTTTATTGCCGAATAATGTTGGTAACCGGCATTAAAAATACCGAACAACAGGCAAGGTACCAATGCCATGATAACAGTGTTCATGGTCCGTTTTAAATCGTCAACCGCCCTGATATGACTACCAGAATGGGTAGTTTCATTGGGCGAGTACAAAAATGTATGAATGGCGTTAAAAGCAGGGGCCATCTTTTTGCCCTGATATTTAAGTTTAAGCTGATGTAATTTTTCTTTCATGCCCATTTTTATCCAATTTCTTGATACATTAAATCGAGACCCTCTCTGATTATCTGTTGGTGCGGTTGTTTTGAGATACAAATAAACTCTGTCAACGAAAAGTCTTCTGGCGCAACTTCATACAGGCCCAATTGCTCCATTTCATCTAAATCTTTGACCATACATGCCTTTAAAAGCTGCAGTGGATAAATATCTAGTGGAAACACTTCTTCATAACGTCCGGTAACCACAAAAGCTCTGTGCTCACCATTGGTATTGGTATCCAAATCGTATTTTTTATTCTTGCTCAACCAAGAAAAAGTCAATGCTCTAGTCGAGGAAATCTTATTAAAAACGGGCTTGTTCCATCCGAAGAACTCATAATCATCACCTTCTGGAATGGCAGTAACCGTATTATTATAAAAACCTAAATACCCCTCAGGGTGTGTTATTGCACCGGTCAGCACATCACCATTGATGAGCCTAAACTTATCTTCGGTTACCCCACTGGCATACAAAAAGGTTGAAATTTCAGTGCCAATTTTAGTAGTATAATATTTTGGCGATTTGACCGAAGAACCTGCAAGAGCAATGGTACGTTCTGCATTGAACTTACCGGTCAATAAAAATTCACCTATAATGACCAAATCTTGCGGAGAGACGGTCCATACCGTTTCGCCCTTATTGATCGGATCTATTTTATTTATCTGTGTACCTACTAAACCTGAAGGGTGTGGGCCAGAAACTTTATGTAAGGTAACTCCATCAATGGTTGAAAACACCGATGAACCCGTATTACCAACAGATACATGGATTTTTCCTGGAGTCATTTTTCCCAGAGCCGTAATTGCAGCCTGTAATTCAACCTCTTTACCATTTAAAACATACTCTACATCTGCAGCCAAAGGTGCGGTTGCATGTGCAGAAACGAAAATAGCCTTTGGGGTCGCATCGGGGTTTGCTACGATGTCATAAGGTCTTTGTTTGATAAAAGGCCAACAACCTGATTGCAACAAGGTCTTTCTGACCAAATCGGCATCAGCTTTTTCTAAATCAATAGTTTTGGCATCTTGATAGCTTTGCTCCTTGTCCGCTAAAATCTTCAACGTTAAAATGCGTCTACGTGCACCTCTGACGATTTCTACAAGTTCTCCACTTACGGGGGAAACAAAGAGCATCTCTTCGATATTCTTATTATAAAAAATAGGCTCCCCTGCTTTTAGTTCAGCGCCTTCTTTAACCAACATTTTAGGGGTGATGCCATGAAAGTCGTCGAGATTTAGGGCGTAAACATTGCTTGAAACAGCTTTTGATGTAGTTTGTTCAGCAGCCCCGACAAGGTTAATGTTCAAACCTTTCTTAATTCGGATGTCTTTAGACATATTGATATGGACCTTTCGTTAACAAAAATTGCATGCAAATTTACTACTAAAACGGTAAAAATTGTAATTATTGCCTAGAAATTTGGGATTATGTCGAGCTTAATTTGTTGGGCACACTTTTTGTTTACCTTTACCTTTAAAATTTGCTCTGAATGCGTTTTTTTCTTAAACACCTACTGTTTTTTTTAACAAGCTTTTATGCCTTTGCCCAAGTGCAGGAAGAGATTAACCCACCTGCCAATATCAAGACGGTTATTTTCAAAGGGCCGACCGAGGACCAGTTTCCGGTAGTTCAATTGGGTGAATCCATGACGCTTGAGTTTGATGACCTCACAGCAAGCGAACAAGATTACTACTACAAAATTATACATTGTGATTACGATTGGACCCCTTCACAACTTTTGAAATCACAATACCTCAATGGTATCGACAACCAACGTATCATCGATTACGAAAACAGTTACAATACCCTGCAACCTTATTCGAATTACCGATTGACCATTCCGAATAATGAAGTGCAATTAAAGGTAACTGGCAATTACGTACTTGAAATTTACAATATGAACCAAGAATTACAGTTCTCAAGACGGTTTGTAGTATACAAAGATGTTGTTCAAGTCGGTGGTGTGGTCAAACGTTCTCGCAATTTTGAGTTTTTGAATGAAAAACAAATCGTTCAATTCAATATCAATACCACGGGCTTTCCGGTGGTAAACCCCAAACAAGAGGTTAAAGTGTCCATCATTCAAAATCATTTTTGGCCCACGGCACTTTACAATATCAAACCCCAATTTACGGTAGGTACTGAATTGGTCTATAAATATGACCAAGAGACCAGTTTTTTAGGCGGTAATGAGTTTTTGAACTTTGACACCAAAGATTTGCGCACACCGACCTTTGCCATCTCTAAAATAGACTTCAAAGAGTTGTACCATCACTACCTGTTTCCGAATGAGTTTAGATACGATAGGCCATACACCTATTTTCCTGACGTAAACGGTGATTTTGTGGTTCGCACGCTTCAAGGTGATGATGTTTCCCGCGAAGCGGAATATACCAAGGTGCACTTCTCACTGCCCTATGAAGCCGAACTTGGCCTTGACCAAGTATATGTTTACGGCAAATTCAACAACTACGATCTAAGTGAAGAAAATTTAATGGCCTATAATGAGGAAACTGGAAATTTTGAACTGGAATACCCTATCAAACAGGGTTTTTACAATTATAAATTTGTCGTACAAAAAGAAGATGGTACCCTTAGGCCCAACCAAGTAAGCGGTGACTTTCATTTCACTGAGAACAACTATCTCATTTTAGTGTATTACCGAGATTTTGGAGACTTTTATGATAGTATCATAGGTATTGGCACGACAAATTCTAGGGATATCAGCAATTAATTATCTTTAGGCCACCAATGAACCAAATGGCCAACAAAAAGAAAACAACCTCCCTAATCTCAAAAGGGCGGTACGAGTTAAAATTCAGGGGAACCGAATGTCTCAACTGCGGACATATTCTAGATGTGAGCGACAAATATTGCCCCAACTGCTCACAGGCGAACAGTACAAAAAAGCTAGTACTCAAAGATTTTTTTGACGAGTTCTTTTCAAGTCTTATCAATTACGACTCAAAATTGCTCAACACCTTGTACACCATGTTGATCAAACCCGGTACGATCACCAAAGATTATATTAGGGGAAAACGAATGTCGTACACCAATCCGTTCCGGTTTTTGTTGAGTTTGGCATTTCTTTATTTTTTAATGGTCACTTACTCCAATCGTTTTGAAAGTTTTAATGATTTACGTCTAAACGAAAAAATAGATGAAAGCAATTTTTCACTTTCAATGGATACCGATGAACTACTGGAGAAAGATAGTATTCAAACTGGTGGTCAACTAAAAAAAGTCTTTGCGGATCTGGACTCACTTCGCACCAGTGATCCAGAAATTGCCAAAGGCCTTAAAGGATTAGACTCCATACAATACTATATCAACGAAAACGCACGTCTAGAGCGAGAAGCAGATTCCCTAAAACTGGCCAACCCTAAATTGTACTTTTCAAAGCTTCAATCAGACCCTGACTCTAACGAGTTTCTCAAAAAAGTAGAGTTTTTCTTTGAAATGTTGCGTAAAGATTCTATTTCGACCTTTGATGAGGCCAGAGAAAAATACCAAGCCCAAAACACATGGAGCAACCGCATGGCCTTTAACGGATCTAAAAGCGGTCTTAAGGTCATTGAACAACCGGGCACTTGGGTCAACGATACTATTTCAAGGTTGCCTTTCGTCATATTTTTCTTTTTACCTGTCTTTACAATTTTTCTTTTAGTGGTTTACATCCGCAAAAAATACACCTATACCGATCATTTGATCTTCAGTTTCCACAACCAATCGTTATTATTTATCTTGCTCATCCTTAGCTGGATAATAGACACCCTTTTAAATTGGTCTACAGCGGGTTTATTTTTGACCGTATTTTCGGTCTACCTGTTTCAAGCCATGCGAAAGTTTTACGGCCAAGGCGTTTTTAAAACGATTGTTAAATATTTGTTCCTGAATTCAGTTTTTGCTTTTTTAGCGCTGATTACGATCATCTTACTGTTTACAGGAAGCATTTTTACATATTAAGCATATGATTACCCAGGTCACCAAAGGAATTAAAGTATCGGTTCAAACCTCATTTGAAGGTACCTTCTTCAAAAACTACAAAATGCACTATGCGTTTGGATACACCATAACCATAGAAAACCAAAGCGCCCAAACGGTACAATTGACCGCCAGACATTGGGATATTTTTGACTCATTAAAAGAAATGGAAACCGTTGATGGTGAAGGTGTCATTGGCAAAAAGCCGGTCATCAAGCCCGGTAAATCGCACACTTACAGTTCAGGCTGCCTTTTAGCATCACCTATCGGTGCTATGCGAGGCCACTATCGAATGGTCGATTTGGCTTCTGCAACCGATTTCATGGTTGATGTGCCCACCTTTAAATTTGCGGCACCTTTTGCTTTGAACTAAGACTAAGTTTGTTTTTCTTTCGAAAACGCTTTCGTTACCTTTGCACAGCAATTTTTAATACTAAAAATATTCTGACATGGGTAAAGGTTTTTTTCAAGTTCCTACAGCATATAACGAACCTATCAAAAGCTATGCTCCGGGCAGTCCTGAGCGCGAAGAAGTACTACAACAGTACAAGGCATATTTCAATGGAAATGTAGAAGTTCCATTATACATTGGTTCAGAAGAGATTAAAACCGGGGCCACTAAACCTATGTCTCCGCCACATGACCATAAACATGTAGTCGGTCAGTACCATACCGCCGAAAAAACACATATTGAAAAGGCGATTGCCAATTGCTTAAATTCTCGAGAAGCATGGGCCAACCTTACTTGGGAGCAACGTGCGGCTATCTTTTTAAAAGCTGCCGAACTTATCGCAGGACCTTATCGCGCAAAAATTAATGCGGCCACCATGGTGGCCCAATCAAAAACCATTCATCAAGCTGAAATTGACGCGGCGTGTGAATTCATTGATTTCTTGCGTTTCAACGTAGAGTATATGTCGCAGATATATCAAGAGCAGCCCGAGTCTGCCGAAGGTATCTGGAACCGTGTGGAATATCGTCCTTTGGAAGGCTTTGTATATGCCATTACACCATTCAATTTTACAGCTATTGCCGGCAATTTACCTGCGAGTGCTGCCATGATGGGCAATGTTGTCATTTGGAAACCTAGCGATAGCCAGGTGTATTCTGCAAAAGTCATCATGGACGTGTTCAAAGAGGCAGGTCTGCCCGATGGCGTTATCAACATGGTCATGGGCGACCCCATCATGATTACGGAAACGGTATTGGCAAGTCCTGATTTTTCAGGAATCCATTTTACAGGTTCAACCCATGTATTCAAAGAATTATGGAAACAGATCGGAAACAACATCCATACCTATAAAACCTACCCACGTATTGTTGGTGAAACAGGGGGCAAAGATTTCATTATTGCCCACCCAACGGCCAGACCTCAACAGGTCGCAACGGCCATCACTAGAGGAGCTTTTGAATTTCAAGGTCAAAAGTGTAGTGCCGCTTCAAGGGTATACCTGCCAAAATCAACCGCTGACGAGATTTTAGGTTTGGTCAAAAAAGATGTAGAGAGTTTTAACAAGCCCGGTTCACCCGAAGATATGAGCAACTTTATTACTGCTGTCATCCACGAAGGTTCTTTTGACAAATTGGCAGAGTACATTGACCAGGCCAAGGCAGATTCAAATGCTGAAATAGTCGCCGGTGGTAGTTATGATAAATCAAAAGGATATTTTATAGAGCCTACGGTAATTCTTACCGAAGATCCAAAATACACCACTATGTGTACTGAGCTTTTCGGCCCGGTGGTCACCGTATATATTTATAATGACGAGAATTGGAGTGACACTTTAAAATTGGTCGATGGCACTTCAGAGTATGCATTGACCGGGGCTGTTTTAGCTACGGACCGTTACGCCATAGACGAAGCCACAAAGGCATTGCAAAACTGCGCCGGCAACTTCTATATCAATGACAAACCTACTGGTGCCGTTGTTGGGCAACAGCCATTTGGTGGTGCTAGAGCATCTGGCACAAACGACAAAGCTGGTTCTGCACAAAACTTATTGCGTTGGGTCTCACCAAGACTGATCAAAGAAACTTTTGTGACCCCTGAGGATTACCGCTACCCTTTCTTGGGATAATATAGGGCATACTCGTTTAAAAACTTGGCCGTTATTTCTGAATTTTGAAGGAATAACGGCTATTTTTATGTTCATATTCAAAAGTTTACTACCGAATGATACGACCCTATGTTTTAGCTGAAACCAATTGGAAACACTTAAAAGACGAACAATTTGATTTGGCCATTTTACCATGGGGAGCGACCGAAGCACATAACTATCATTTACCCTATGGCACCGATACCATTGAAGGTACCGCTATTGCCGAAGAATCAGCAAGAATCGCCTGGGAACAAGGTGCGAAGGTTATTGTATTGCCTACAGTGCCTTTTGGGGTCAATACGGGACAATCAGATATTTATTTAGATATGAACCTAAACCCCAGTACCCAATTCGCAATTTTGAAAGACCTTATTCAGGTGCTGAACAATCAGGGTGTCCGAAAGTTTATGCTATTGAACAGTCATGGTGGTAATAACTGGAAATCAATTATACGCGAGCTTGGTCTATTGTATCCTAAGATGTTTTTATGCTCAACTTTTTGGCCTCAAAGTCTAAAGAGAGAGGATTTCTTTGAAGTTATCGGAGACCATGCCGATGAAATGGAGACCAGCCTTATCTTACATTTGACACCAAAGTTCGTTTTACCAAAAATGGATTGGGGCGCAGGAAAAGAACGTAAGAATAAAATCAAAGCGTTTTCAGAAGGCTGGGCTTGGACCGAACGACCATGGTCTAAAATCAGTGATGATACCGGGGTCGGCAACCCAATGAAAGCTACAGAAGAAAAAGGTGAAAAATTCTTCAATGCCGTATGCAAAAAAATGGGGCAACTACTCGTTGATATTGCCCAAGCCGATATTGAAAACCTTTATCAATGAAAAAGGCAGCGAACGTAAAACACCGGGTCTTTTTTCTTGTTCCACAGGAAGTACAATTGTTAGACGTTACCGGTCCTGTTCACTTGTTTTATGAGGCCAACGAATACGGTGCCAATATCGCAACCTATTTTCTTGCGCTTGAAAACAAAAAAGAAGCCCTATCCAGTGCAGGGCTTTCCCTTGGTCCCCTTGAGCACTTCACCTCTTTCGAGCTTAATGAAAATGATATACTCATCATACCAGGTTTTGAGTCTCGTATTTTCTTTGCCGAAGATTTTAGCATAAAAAATGAAGGCTTTTTTGTTTGGTTAAAAAGACAATCTCAAAATAGCGCCAAAATCTGCTCCATCTGCACAGGAACCTATCTACTTGCCTTCGGTGGTTTGTGCGACAAAAAGAACTGTGCCACACATTGGAAGTATTTTGAAGATTTTCAAGAACGTTTCCCAAAAGCAAAGCTACAAACAGACCGATTATTCGTCAAAGATGGTAACCTATATTCAAGTGCAGGGGTGTCCTCGGGTATTGACCTATCGTTGTTTCTTTTGGAAGAACTGCTAGGGCCCGTTTTTGCCACAAAAATTGCCAAAGAAGTGGTCATTTATTTAAGACGAACTGAAAATGACCCCCAACTAAGCGTTTTTCTGCAGTATCGAAATCATATTGAGAATCGTGTGCACCAAGTACAAGATCTACTTGCCCAACAGTTGGCCGAAAAAAAGTCCATTGAAGAACTTGCAGAAAAAGTACATATGAGCCCAAGGAATCTCACACGACTCTTTAAGAAAACTACAGGTATTACCATAGGATCATATGTAGAAAAACTACGCGTTGAAAAGGCTTTACAGCTATTGTCGCAAAACGAAAAAGTGAGTTCAGTGGCAAAGGCATGTGGCCTTAATAGTAGCAATCAGCTTAGAAGCCTGTTGAAAAAATATCAAACCAACCCTTTTTCGACAATAATCTAATTTGACCGGGTGCCATGGTTTTGTATGCTATCCATCGGAGTTTTTAAACTAAGAGGTTTTGTAGCAAAGTGATTTGAAATGGTCCTATACGGGTAGCCCCCGTATCCGCGATTTGCAAATTGAACGATGACAATCTTCTCATTGGGGTTTACATAAAGTCGCTGCCCTCTTAATCCTTCCGCAGAATAATCCCCTTCAAAACCTGTTTGCGGTAACCACCAATAGTATTGATGTGTAGCCTTTTGCAGCCCTTTTGAAGTATTTATTCTATTATCCTTTGAAATGCGGGTACTACGGTAAATCCAGTCTGACGGTAGTATTTTTAAAGAGTCTTTTTCGCCATTATGAAGAAACAAACGTCCAATCTTAGCGAGGTCTATAGCCGTACATTGAAAACTGCTCGGTGAGTTTTCTAAACCATCTTCTCGATCAATGCCCCAACTTGCGTCATATTCGGCCCCAATCGGCTTCCAAATTTCTTTTTCAAAATACTCCGAGACTTTCTGCCCTGTTGCTTTTTCTAATAGCCATGTCAATAGTAAAGGATCAAGGTTACTATACTTCCACCCTGTACCAGGTATCGTATCCATTTTTACATTTAAAAGATCTCTTTTTAAATTATTGGTATAATAAAACTTGGCCTCATCAGAAAACAAATCAGAAATTATACCGTCACCTACCCTTTTGAATTTTAGACCCGACTTCATGTTCAATAAATCATGAATGGTAAGTTTATCAAAACCCTCAATATGCTTGAACTCGGGTAAAAACTCAATTATTTTTTGGTTCGTATTCCGAATAAGCCCCTGATCTATTGCTTTGCCAACAAGAATCGAAATCATTGATTTCCCTATTGAAAAAGTATTTGAAATCTTCATCTTCTTATAGTCCTGACCATATCTTTCATATATCAGTGTATCATTTCTAATAACCAAAAAAGCGAGCAAATCTCCCTTCTTAAAATAATCATCAAACCGAACCTCCGTTCCTTCCCAATTTTTCACCAGCAATGAATCCAATGTATGTCCTTTACTTTTATCATTGCTGAAATTGAAAGGTTCAGTACTTGCTTTTACCACTCTTAAAGGAAAGTGTTGGTACGTATCGACCTGTGGCTTTTGATACCATGCTATTTTAAACAACTGTGGGTTCCAGACCCAAGAAAATAGTACTATCGCACCAAGTATTCCGATGACTACCGTAAGCATCTTTTTCATTGTTTTTCAACTTAACTATTAGGGTTATAAATTTTTTTTGGGTTATTCATTAAAACCTGTAACCAACACTTAGCCCAAGTCTATAAACGCTATCATGGTCCGTTTTTTCTGCATTGAACAAGAGTCGTCCCAAACCCAGGTTGCCCTCAAAAACAAATCCGCTTTTAGTAACCCATTTACTTCCTAAACCAATACCAGGAGCGAAATCAATTACATCTGGGCCTTCATTTGGTGTTAAATTACCATTCTCATCCATCAATTGTTTACCATCAATTGATGTTAGCATTCCAAACCCTTCAAGAAAAAAACCGGATCCATACTTTTTACCAAAATATCTTCTATAATACGAAGTAATGAAATAGTTGACATCTATATCTTCTGTTACTTTTCCTTGATTATACGGTACAAAAACTGATGCGCCAAGAGATGATCTTTTATTTAAACTTCTTTCATAAACAACTTCAAAAGCACCTGACAACGATCTAAGAACATTAAACTTTATCTCATTCTTCTTGTAGGCTTGATCTACTGCGGCCCTATTCTTTTGTTGGGCTTGGGTCGTGAAAAATTGGAGTGAAACTATGACCAATAAAAAACTTTTCTTCATTCAAGTTCAAATTTAATTTTACGGACCAAAACTAGAATGAAAGGAAATTAAAAAGGTTTCAATACCTTAAGATTTAATAAATCGGTACTTATCCATGAACCTTTTTATAGGTATTTGGCGTCATTCCCGTAAACTTTTTGAATGCTTTGTAAAATGTAGTCTTTGAAGTAAATCCAGATTCCAACCCAATGGTCAAGAAACCATAGTTTTCAAACTCGGGATCTAAAATCATTTCTTTCACCGCTTCTATTCGAAAATGGTTTATGTAGTTGGCAAAGTTTTTTCCAGTAACGGTATTTACAAGTTGCGACAAGTAACCAGTACTGATACCAAGTTGTTCAGCCACCTTTTCTCTATTCAAATTACTATCTCTATAAATTTGATGTCGTTTACAAAGTATTTCCAGTTCTCTGAAATAGGGGTTGTCTCTGGTAAGTACCTCTGCATTGTTTGATTTAGCTTCATCACTGATCTCAATGTTTTTTAATGGTATCTTTTGATTGGATGATACCCTTCTGGCCAGTAAGGTATTAATCCCTTCCTTGTCCTTGGCCAATCTATATTTGAAAATACCAAAATACGCCGTCCAATGAATTAGGAACGTAGCGAACAAGGCCAAAAACTTCATAAAAGACGAAATATCATAGCCAAAAAACAAGCCAATAAAAATCGCAACCACCCATGAAAGAGATATGATCGAAACGAATACCCATAAAATTGACATCCATTTTTTTTCTTGCCTGTCTTCTATAGACTTTAAAACTACCAAGGCAGATATCAGAACAAGAAGTACAAATAAGGCCAGTATAAAAACTTGGGCAAAGTTCAAATGCTCTACGACCAAATTGACAGTATTTGGTATTGTATATAAATGGGCCACTTTATCCAGGTCATTGAAAATATTGATTATAGCAGAGTAGTAGAAGGGTAAGAACAACCATCTAATTTGTTTTGAGTCCTTTATTGCATGGTTCCCTTGGTGTATGGTGAACAGCAACACAAAAACGAGAAAAATAAACCCCCACTCAATATTATCGATTATACGCAGTAAAGGAAATGTATTATAGATTTCAAGGATCTCAAAAACAAGATCGAGTAAAAGCAGGGAGAGTATGAAAATGGCATAAGCCAAATAATTGTTTGCCTTGCTTCTAAAGAATGGCGATTTCAAAATGATTGTTCCAACTACTATTCCTTGAAAAATGGCAATATTTAAAAGCGTTATAAAAATCAAATCAAAATGTATTAAGCACTTTTCATTTAATGTAAGAGGATAAATATACTGGCCGTATCCTTCACTTCAGTGAAAGTTATCTTAAAGTTTCGCTCAATAAACTAGCCAATCGAACGTGATTTTTTCTAGGTCGTTCTTGAAATTCAGAATGTCCCAAAACTGCGCAGTATTGTCCTTTAGGCCCTGCAACTCAATATCTACTTTTGAAAAAACAATAAAATCAAAAACATGAACAGATTAATTGTACTATTCGCCGCGTGCCTAATTAGCTTTCATTCACCAGCACGGCAATTGAATGGAAAGCCTACAATTTATGTTTGTCCACCTTGTGATTTAACATGTGACACCAAAGAGCAAGACGGGCCTGGAACATGTTCACATTGTAATATGCCACTTATAAAAAAAGAAGATGTAAAGACCATTGCCTTTTATCTACAGGATAGGGTTGAAGTATTGGATTTTGCAGGCCCTATGGAAGTTTTGTCATATGCGGGCTTTAATGTATTTACGGTTTCAGCAACTGCCGAACCCATAAAATCGCAAGGAATTCTTACGGTACTGCCCGACTATACCATTGAAAACGCGCCAAAGGCCGATATTCTGGCTTTTTTTGGCGGTAACTCCAATGCCCCAACCAAGAATCCCAAGGTCATTGAATGGGTAAAAAACCAAAATGTGGAGTATCACTTTTCAGTATGTACAGGGGCCTTTATTTTGGCAGAAGCCGGTATACTTGACGGAAAAACAGCCACAACCTTTCATAGTGCTTTAGACAATCTAGAGAAGTCATACCCAAAAATCGATGTTCGTAGAGACGTCCGATATGTGGACAATGGCAATATTATCACCACAGCTGGTATATCAGCCGGAATAGATGGAGCCCTACATTTGGTAGCAAAACTACAAGGTTTGAACTCGGCGAAACGCATTGCTTATACTATGGAATATGATAATTGGCAATTGGGCAATGGGCTACTCTTGACCGACGAAGACCCCTATAAAAAGCAGATTTCTTTGAAAGAGTTGAAAACGTTTGAAGGCACTTATGAGTTTGAGGACAATATGTATTTGCAAGTGGTGCTCAACGAAAAAAAAGGTGATCTCAATGCTATTGTTCATGGTACCACTTATCCGATATATCATGAAAAAGGCGATGTATTTTCAGATGTGTACAAAAGTATGGTGACATTTAAACGAAATGCTTCAAACCAAATTATTGGCTACCAACTGAAAAAAGATGGACCGTTCTTTAAAAAGATAGAATAAGACAACCAAAACAGTTTTTGATTCGCAGCACTTAAATTCAAACTATGAAAAACTACGTCTTTTTTTTGATTTTTAGCCTTTTTTGCTGTTGTCAACGGCAGCATAAAGTCTTTAAGTGCCCGCCCTGCAATCTACCTTGTGACAAGCTTGAATTTAAATCAGAAGGCAGCTGTCCCAATTGTAAAATGGTCTTGCAAGAGGTAGATGTATTTAAGAAAAAAGAACTGACACTGAATGAACTGTACTTAGAGACAGGCTCAGGAGCATTTGAAGTTTCTGGCGGATTCAAAAAAGAACAAAAGACCATTACCGTCCACTATCACAAACCAAAATCTTTTACGGTGGACTCAAAAATCTTACTTGTGGTTCCAGGTGCTGGTAGAAACGGTGACAGCTATCGTGATGCCTGGGTGCCGGAATCAGAAAAATACGGGTTTCTTGTGCTATCATTGGAATATTCCAAAGAGGACTATCCTTTTGAACAATATCATCTCTGTGGCCTCATCGACAAGATTGAAATAGAAAGCGCCATTACAGCTATCGAAGGCACCAATATGATAAAATTACAAGAGGATGATTTCAATTTAGGCACCATATTAAAAAAAGAAAATTGGATTTTCGATGATTTCGATAGAGTTTTTGACATAGCCGTAAAAGTTACTAACTCAAATCAAAAATACTATTCCATATTTGGTCATTCAGCAGGGGGGCAAATTTTACATCGGTTTGCTTTGTTTGGAGAGAGTCACAAGGTAAATCACATTTTTGCCGCGAACTCAGGTTTTTTTACCACAGCTGATTTTAACACTTCGTTTCCATTCGGGATAAAAAACACCCCAATGACCAAATTCAATCTTGAAAACGCATTTAAAAAGCGATTAATTGTCATCGCCGGTGAACTGGACAATCAAGATGAAAATAGAGGTACATTATTACGGTCACCTACTGTTGATCAACAGGGCACGCATCGTTTGGCCAGAGCAATTTTTTTTTATGAGACTGCAAAAGCCGAAGCCGATAAGGATATGCTAGAGTTCAACTGGCAACTTGAAGTCATACCTGAAGTCGGACATGACCATAAAGCGATTGGGAATGCAATTGCCCACTATTTAAAAAATTAAAGCGGCCACTCTAAAAAAATCTTTAAGTTTACCACATTACTGCTCAGGAAACCACATTAACTTGGTATTGCCCAATTGAAGTGGACATACCCTTGCAAAGACCTAAATACGGAGCAATGCTATCTTGATAACAGTGAATATCACATTGCAAAAAGCAACCATAGATTGAATATTTCATCTTTTGGAAAATCCAGGGATGAAAGAAGTAAGCCTTATTATTGTTCTATTGCTAAGTTTTTCGTGCTCAAATGATGACGACCTTGCCGTAATCGCGGCCTGCGATGTTGATAATCCAATACAAGACTTAGCATGGTTGAGGACTGAAATCCAGAATAGGGAAGCTAATCCCACCGAAGATATGAAGTACTGCTATATAACGGCAGAGATTTACGAAAATCAAACGGTTTTTGCCTATTTAGATTGTAATCCGCTTATCGATAAGGCCATACTTTTTTTAAATTGTGAAGGCGAGTTTTTGGATGGATCTTCAGAAACAGTGGCAAATCTTGGTGAACGTATTAGCCAAACCATTATTTGGAAACCGAGAGGTTTTAAGTGCAACCTGCCATAAACCTGCCCCACAAACGCTTTATTCCACAGACACTTGCGATTATTTCCGTATTTTTAGGGGGAACATTGCTAATCGCAAAAACAAACACAATGAAAAAATTTACAGTACTAATGGCCATGTTGGTAATGGCCTTTACCTTGCAAGCACAAGATGATGTGGCCCAGGCCACTATCAAAGGTGTTTTGGCCGGTAACCAAGGCCAAGTGATCCAACTAGCAGAAGCTTTTTCTGAAGAACAATATGATTGGAGACCCGCTGAAGGGATAAGCTCTGTAGGTGAAGCTTTGCTCCACGTTGCAGGTGCGAACTATTATTTGGCCATGAAAATGGGTTTTCCACCACCGGAAGATGTTGATATGATGTCTATTGGCAAAATAACTGGTAAGGACAACATTATTGCGGCCTTAAAAAAATCAAACGAATTTGTTTTGGACAAAATCATGATGGTCAAAAACGATGATTTAGCTACTGAAGTTGACTTTGGTTTTGCCAAAATGAACAAAATGGGCGGGCTTTTGGCCATGATGGAACATAATGGAGAGCATAAAGGGCAATTAATTGCTTATGCACGTTCAAATGGAGTGGTTCCACCTTGGAGCAAATAACGGAAACTAAATGCTGACAAAAAGCCTGTAAACGAATCTGTTACAGGCTTTTTTATGCAATGAATTTAAGTATTGGCCGTTAGAATTTAAGGGGTGTTATTGGGCAATTTTAAATTAACGTGCTATGAGACCAATTTGTTTGCTACTATTCATCGTGCTGGTTTTCAGTTGTGGTGATACCAATGACGACACAATGACCGAAAATACTACTGAATTCAATGAGAGTATATTAAGTGCTTCTGTTGCCTTTTCTTTTTCAGATGCGAGCTTGGCCGACTTTTTTAAAAATCCTTCTTTGGCGTACGTCAGTGGTTATTTTTATTTTGAAGAAGATTTGGCCGAAGATATTATCTTCGGTTTGGATGTGGAACATCTGGAAGGTCTTGAAAACCCTATACGGTTTGAAGGCGCTGATTGGATGGCCCTTGCCGGTTTTAACCGAAATGGCGTGTTATGGTTTCCCGTTGGGCGACCTGAAAATCGCGACGGTGTGGCCTCATCTACCCAAAAATGGGAAATCAGGGATTTTGAAACCAAATTGTTACCAAACATTTGGTACAAAATGACCATCGTTTGCAATTACGAAACCCTCGAATTCTTATCGGTGACCCTTGAAGGGAACGAAACCCAAAAAACTGTATCCTTGGCAGGATTTCCATTGGACTATCCAAACTACGCTCCTTTTGATGGACCATCATTAACGAGCTATACATTTGCCCTACGTGGACTTGAATTCGTTGAAGACAAAGAGGCTGGTGTTGATGTATACTTTGACGACATACAAACGGGCATATGGGATGGAGCACAGTTCATTTCGGTATTTACCGATGGATTTGAAAATCAAACTTCTGTTGCACAACTCCCGTTTACTTCTACACCTTTGTTGCTGAACAGCGTAATGGAGGAGCAATGGTATCTAGAAAATGAGGAAGCCAAATTGACCATTGTGAGTAACATCAAACGTACTGGACAACATGCATTAAAATGTTCGGCAGATTTGCGCAAATAATACTTAACCCTTAAACTTTTGTGGCAAATAAACGACTTTCTTAGTTTCAAAAAAGTCTTCTTCAAAGTGGTCTTTTAAGTCAAAGACCTGAACATTACGGTAATCTTTCAATTCTTCGGTCAAATCACCACCTTTTAAATACAAAATTCCGTTTTTTCTTTCGTGGGTAGCCTCTCTTTTGATTTTTCCCTTGGTCCAGTGCACAAAAGTGGGCATTGCAGCGACGGCCCTGCTTACTATAAAGTCAAACTGACCAGGTAAATCTTCAACCCTTGAATGGCGTGCTGTCACGTTTTTCAAATTTAAGCCTTCTATTACCTCATGAACAACTTTAATCTTTTTACCAATGGCATCGACCAACGTAAATTTTGTTTGCGGAAACATTATGGCTAATGGAATACCTGGGAAACCACCTCCTGTGCCCACGTCAAGAACCTCAGCTCCTTCATTGAACTGTTGAATTTTGGCAATACCCAATGAGTGCAGTACATGGCGCAAATAGAGTTCGTCAATATCTTTTCTAGAAACCACATTTATTTTTTTGTTCCAGTCTTGATAAAGCGCTTCAAGCTGCAAAAAATTTTCTTTTTGAACCTCGTTGAGTGTAGTAAAATATTTAAAAATCAACCCAGTGTCCATCCGCATTATTTTATTTTCGGCAAATGTAATATTTTTAACTTCCTTTAAGTTTATCTTTAGAGGTAAGGTAACCCGTCAGAATTATAATTGGTTACCTTTGATAAAAATTATTTTTATGAGTAAAGAGACCATTCGCTTTTCTAGAAAAGACTCTGCGCAATTTTTCAGGACCCTCAATAAAAGGGTAAACCAATACTTCAACGAAAACAATCTCAAAAAAACCGGCAACTGGAAACTTCATCTGAAGACCATTATTATGTTTGCGATTTTTTTGACCCCCTATTTTTTGATACTTACCTTAAACCTGCCCTTTTGGGCCTACATACTATTATCAATGTTAATGGGCGTAGGTATGGCCGGTGTAGGTATGAACGTGATGCATGATGGTAATCATGGCGCCTATTCGAACAAAAAGTGGGTCAATAAATTAATGGGAAGTAGTATCTATATCTTGGCCGGGAATGTTTACAACTGGCAGGTACAGCATAATGTGCTGCACCATACCTATACGAATATTCATGAACATGATGAAGATATGGAAGCAGGAAGAATACTTCGGTTTTCAAAGCATGCCGAGTGGAAAAAACACCATAGATTTCAACACTTCTACTCTATTTTTTTATATGGACTTTTAACATTTAATTGGGCCATTACGACAGACTTTCAGCAAATGTACCGTTATATGAAACGAAAGCTGTCATATGGTAAATTGCCAAGTCCAGTAATGAATTGGAGCACTTTGGTCATTACCAAGCTATCATATATTACTATTTGGATCGTATTGCCATTATTGTTCGTTGAAATTGCATGGTGGCAAGTATTGCTTGGCTTTTTTATCATGCACTATGTGGCCGGGGTAATTTTGAGTGTTGTATTTCAATTAGCGCACATTGTCGACGATGCAGACACTCCCCTACCCGATGAAACCGGTACCATGAAAAATACATGGGCCATACACCAACTGTTCACCACGGTCAACTTTGGTACTAAAAACAAAATTGTCAATTGGTTCACTGGTGGCTTGAACCATCAGGTCGAACATCATATTTTTCCGAATATCAGCCATATCCATTACACAAAAATTTCAAAAATTGTGAAACAAACGGCGAGGGAGTTCAATTTGCCGTACCATGAGTACCAGACTACTCGAAAAGCCATAATTTCACACTTCAAACATTTAAAACACTTGGGGCAGCAACCTGCCTTGCAATACTAGAAATCTTCATAGCAAATGAGCAATCAACTTTCGGATAGAATTAACAGTGTTACTCCATCCGCCACCCTTGAAATGGCCGCAAAGGCCCGGGAGCTTAGAGCATCAGGAAAAGACATTATCGGTTTGAGTCTCGGTGAACCGGACTTCAAGGTACCTGATTATATAAGGGAAGCTGCCATTCAGGCGGTCAATGACGGGTATAACTCATATACTCCGGTAGATGGCTATGTTGATTTAAAGAAGGCCATTATGACCAAGTTCAAAAGGGATAATGACCTTAGCTATGAACCTTCGCAAATAGTGGTCTCCACAGGCGCCAAGCAAGCATTGTACAACGTTGCACAGGTGTGTCTTAACAAAGGTGACGAAGTTATATTGCCCTGTCCGTACTGGGTAAGCTATAGTGATATTGTAAAATTGGCAGATGGTGTCCCTATTGAAGTATCTACTTCAATTGATACGGATTTCAAAATGACACCTGAACAATTAGAGGCTGCGATTACCCCAAAGACAAAAATGCTATGGTACAGCTCTCCTTGTAATCCCAGTGGTTCAATTTACAGCAAAGATGAATTGCGTGCCCTGGCCGATGTGTTGCAAAAGCATCCTCAGATCATTGTTGTCAGTGATGAGATCTATGAGCATATCAATTATGGGGTAACCGGACATGCTTCAATGGCGGCATTTGAAGATATGTATGACCGCACCGTAACGGTCAATGGTGTGGCAAAAGCATTTGCAATGACCGGATGGCGCATCGGTTTTATCGGCGCTCCTGCATATATTGCAAGAGCCTGTAACAAACTACAGGGGCAAGTAACCAGCGGTGCCAATTGTATTGCACAGCGGGCTGTTATCACTGCTTTAGAAGAATCCCCTGAGCGCGTACAGTATATGGTTGATGAGTTCAAAGAACGTCGTAAACTGATACTGGGACTCTTAAATGAGATTGAAGGGTTTAAATGTAATGAACCACAAGGTGCTTTTTATGTCTTTCCTGATATATCGGCATATTTCGGAAAAACCTTGAATGGAACTACCATCAACAACGCTTCCGATTTTGCTATGTATCTGTTAGAGAATGCCAATGTCGCTACGGTTACAGGTGACGCATTTGGCAATCCCAAAGGTATTCGTATTTCGTATGCTGCTTCCAAGGAAGAAATTATTGAAGCCATCAATAGGATAAAAAGTGCTTTGTAAGCCTTTAGTCTTTCCAAATAGGAATTTCAACAAAACTATCATTATACCATTTAAGTACTAAGGGCTCTTCGGCATCTTTAATAGTTTCTTCCATTACTTTTTTTCCTGTTCCATAGTTCAACTGGGAAAACGGATTTTTGTTGACATCCAGAAAAATGACCAATCTACTTCCTATATCAAGTTTTTTACTGACTAGATGCGTATTTGAAAATGATATCTTTTCTATTTTGTTAGGCTTTAATAATTGCCTTTTAGAAGCATCATGGGCGTAGCTCGCTCTGCCAACGATGTAAGATAAATGAAAGTACCAACCCTCAGGTGTCAATTCATAAAGTGTTACGCCATAGTCAAAATCCTTTTTATTGATATTGACCTTGAGCTCCCCAGTGAATGAGCCATTTACCAACACAGATTGATCAAAGGGTTCGCTTACAAAACAGAATCCATTGGTAAAATCTAACTCATCAAGTATAATCGGATCAGGATAGTAATTAGTATTGTTACTTGATGCCCTATCATTAAAATCAACCGTCTGATGCAAAAAGCCCTTGTTCAATGGTTCTCTTGGACTTAGAATTAAATAATCATTTAATTTGGTATTGGTCAAAAAGAGCTTTAAGCGCTGATTGCTCATCTTTTCTATAGAAGAGGCTCCACGCCATTCATTGCCGCCCATTACCTGATAATTGATTTTATCTTTCAATTTTTTAGGTTTGACACTATCATTTAATATGTAATCAAACCATTGATATGTAATTTCGTTTGTATCTATAAGAGCATCTGAGTCAACTTTGTATCCGTTGATAACTGCAGCCCCATTTCGTTGTGCCCCGAAATGGCTATAAGGTCCTATGATAAGATAGTGTTCTGCGCTTGGATTATACTTGTAATGTTCTCGCAAATAATACAATCCTGAATTTTGTGAATCATTGTAGTACCCATCAATTGAAAGTATCGGAATATCAATCATGGCAAAATCCTCTTTATACGGAGCCATTTTCTGCCAATAGGTATCAAATGAAGGGTGGCTTATCCATCTTTTAAACCATTTGTTGTATGCTCCATCAATGCTATCCAATGTTTTATAGGCTGCTCCTGATTCCCACCATTTATTCTGCATACTTCTAAATCTTTGTCTGTCGTTTCCAGTAATGGAATCTAAATATTTGTTGTTACCAACATAAAAAGACCACTCGTAATTAGGATTGATAAAAACATTGTTTTCCATAGGCAATCCTAGTCCAGGTCTATTGGCTACATAGGGTACTATGGTCTTAAGTGCTGGATGCATTTTTTTTGTAGCCGCCCATTGTGTAAAACCATTATAACTTCCTCCAAACATTGCAACACGCCCATCACACCATATTTGCTTACTGACCCAATCAATGACGTCATACGTATCATTGGCGTCATTCTCATAGGGCCAAATCTCTTGATCGCTATAACGTTTGCCCCTTGCATAAGCAATTACACCTACGTACCCCCTGTCTACCGACTCTTTTAGTGCAATCAAATCCCGTCCCTTATCCCTTACATATATAGTGCTTTGTAAGATTACAGGTTTTGGTACTCGCATATCTTTACGGCGTGCGATAATAATAGAAATATTGGCCCCATCTCTAGTGGAAACCAAGGTATCTTTAAAGCTATATACTTCATTTGAGGATGCGCCCAAATTCTTTTTCTTTCCCTGTTCCTTGAAATTACATCCCAGAATAAATAGTATTATAAATACCAATGAAAATGCCCTCATCCAATAATGGTTTTTAAAAAGGACGTGTAATTTCATCTCATGTGACAAATGTTTACCATTTAAGTAGACTCGACTGCACACAATAAAACTCAAATAGGTTTAAATCTTCTTCCAAAAGTATGGGGTCATAATGATAAGTACCGTAAAAAGTTCTAATCTACCCAGAAGCATTAGAAAACCACACCACCATTTGCCAAAGGCAGGCAGTTCACTAAAATTGACCACAGGGTTCAAATCACCTAAAGCAGGACCAACATTTCCCAAGGAAGATGCAGCACCACCAATGGCAGATTCAAAATCGAGCCCTAGATAACCCAAGACCAAAGCGCCAATGATGAACAACAGCATGTAGAGCACAAAAAAGGCAATGATATTGTAGACAATATGCTCTGTAACCGTCTTATTGTTGTACCGTACGGGAATTATTGCATTGGTATGTAAAGTGCGCTTAAACTCCAATATTCCATTCTTGATGATCAATAAATGCCGCATTACCTTGATACCGCCCGATGTGGAACCTGCGGAACCACCCAAAAACATCAGTCCGAAGAAAAAGACCGTCAAGAAAGGTGTCCAATTGGTAAAATCGGCCGTTACAAACCCCGTAGTGGTCACAATGGCAATAACTTGAAAAAGCGAATGCCGAAAAGCGCTCTCAGCTTCACCAAAGACCTGGGGATGGTACTCAGAAATAACTACATCTGCTTGTAACCAAACGATTAAAGCTGCAACAAGGGTAAACCCTATAATAAAAAAAGTATACACCCGAAACTCTTCATCTTTCAAAACCCGTTGCACCTTTCCTGTAAAAGCGAAATAGCTCATGACAAAATTTGTCCCTGCCAAGAACATAAAAACAATAATAATATATTGGATCAACGGCTGATCGTTCCAGAAAGCAACACTGGCGTTTTTAGTACTAAATCCGCCGGTGGACAGTGTGGCCAAAGCATGGTTAGCTGCATCAAAAAATGACATCCCAGCCAATTTCAGCAATAACGTTTCGGCAACCGTATAGCCAACATATATAAGCCAAAGTCGTTTTGCGGTATCGGTAATTCGAGGGTGCAGTTTATCACCTCCAGGACCAGGAGCTTCAGCCGCAAACAACTGCATCCCTCCTATGCCCAAAAGTGGCAAAATGGCAATGGCCAGTACAATGATTCCCATACCACCGATCCAATGGGTCAAACTTCTCCAGAACAAGATTCCCTTTGGTAAGGATTCAATATCGTTTAAAATAGAGGCTCCTGTTGTAGTGTATCCTGAAATAGTTTCAAAAAAGGCATCGGTAACATTAGGTATGGTACCTGAAAAAATATAGGGCAACACCCCCGAAAGTGACATAACCAACCAGCCAAAGGTTACGATAATGTAGCCCTCTTTTCTTTTAACCTCTTTGCGGTGGCCACGAGTATAGAACATGGCCATGACACCAACCAACAAGGTAACAATGGCTGCCATCGTGATATCAAGGGTGGCACCGTCTTTATAAAACCCGCTGATAAAAGCGGCAAAGAGCATGAACGCGCCATTGCATAATAGCAATAGCCCCATAATATGAACGATAATCCTGAAGTTAAGCCACATTATAAAAAGAGCTTTTCTATTCGCGGAATGGCCTTTGGAAGACTGCAGACCACCACTTTATCGCCCTGCTGTATTTTAAAGTCTCCTAGTGCAATAATACCTTTTCCATCACGAATGACACCGCCGATAATTGCCTCGCGTGGAAAGTCCAGCTCGCGGATAATCTCACCCGTAACCGCCGATGTAGATTTCACTTCAAACTCTAAAATCTCTGCATTTAGGTTATTCAATCGCGTAAGCGCAATGACCTCACCACGTCGTATGTATCTAAAAATATTATTGGCGGCAAGTAATTTTTTATTGATCAACGTATCAATACCGATTGACTGTGACAACTGAAAATAGTCCATATTCTCGACCAGGGCAATGGTTTTTTTAATACCCTTTGATTTCGCCATTAAGCATGACATGATATTGGTTTCGGAATTGCCGGTAACAGCGATGAAAGCATCCATAGAATCAAGGCTCTCTTCTTCTAATAATTCAACATTTCGACCATCACCATTGATGACCAATGCATTTGGCAAATCATCTGCAATATCAAAAGCCTTGTCCTTATTCTTTTCAATCAATTTTACATTGAACTTATTGGCACAAAGGTCTCGAGCCGTTTTGAAACCGACTTTACTACCCCCCAGTACCATCACGTTTTTGATATCACGTTTTTCAACACCCGTCAACTTATAAAGCTCGTCCACACCACCTTTTGAGGTAATAAAATAGACCTGATCTCCTTCTTTAAATACGGTATCACCACGTGGGATTAGGGTATATTGAGTACCCATTCGCTGCAAAGCTATTGGCATAAAATGCAGTTCAGGAAAGATATTTGCTGCCTCTTTCACCATTTTACCCACAAAAGGTGCAGATTTGGGTAAAAAGACCCCAACCATGGTCAACAGACCTTCTTCAAACTCATAGGTGTCGTTAAAAGCGGATTGGTTCAGTAGCAGTTGTATTTCAGTAGCCGCCAATTCTTCTGGAGAAATCAGTTCATCAATACCCAATTGCTCAAACTTTATCAGCTTTTTATTATCAATGAATTCGGTATTGGATATACGTGCAATGGTCTTTTTACTGCCCAACTGCTTGGCCAATACGCATAGCGTAAGATTGGTAGTTTCAGAAGCCGTAACCCCAATCACCAAATCTGAAGATTCAACCTTAGCATCTTGCAACACTTCAATACTGGTAGCATCACCCTTTAAAACCCGAATATCTAAATGATTGTCCGCATAGGACAGACTTTCTTTATCGGTATCGATCAACGTAATCTCTTGCGCCTCATACGACAACAATTTGGCCAAATGAAAGCCAACTTCTCCTGCTCCTGCAATGATTATCTTCATTACCTAAAAAATGGTTTATAACTAATAACGTTCTCGGAAAGAGTTTTTGGGTTTGTCGTCAACTGACCCTGTCCCATGGTGTATAATTGTATTTCTGGGGCAAAACTACATAATTATTTTATTCAAATGTTGTATTCTCAACTATTTGGCGTTATTGTATCTTTGCGCAAAAATTTGCTGAATGTCAAAAAACGTTAGACCGTACAAAGATTCTGAGTTAGGGAAAAAGGCTCAGGTGACCAAAATGTTTGACACCATTTCAGGTAATTATGACGGTCTTAACCGAGTTATTTCTTTGGGAATCGATATCAAATGGCGCAAACGCGTGGTAAAATTAATTGGTTCCTCAAAACCTGAAACTATCTTAGATATTGCCACGGGCACTGGTGATCTTGCTATTGCCATGGTGACAACAGGTGCAAAGAGAATTGTAGGTCTTGATATCTCAACCGGAATGCTCGAAGTAGGTAAAGAAAAGATTTCGGCCAAAAAACTTAGCAATACCATTGAAATGGTCGTTGGTGACAGTGAAAATCTACCTTTTGAAAACAATGCCTTTGATGCAATTACCGTCGCCTTCGGAGTACGTAATTTTGAAAATCTTGAGAAAGGACTTACTGAAATCCATCGCGTATTAAAACCAAAAGGAACTTTTGCTGTTTTAGAGACATCAATACCTACCAAAACACCTTTTAAACAGGGGTATCGGTTGTACACAAAATTCGTATTGCCCCTTGTCGGAAAAATCTTTTCAAAAGACCGTTCGGCCTACACTTACCTTTCTGAATCGGCAGCCGCATTTCCTTATGGAGAGGAGTTCAACAATATTTTACACAAAATTGGGTTTATAGCTATAGAACACAAGCCCCAAACATTAGGGGTGGCGACAATATATGTAGCTTCAAAATAATTAAATGAAAAACACCCAATTATTGCTTGCTCTGGTCATTTTGACCAGTACCAACCTAATAGCACAATTTGGTAAGGATCCCATTCTCAATATTCAAAATGAGGATAAAAAGCCCATTAACTTTGGTTATTACTTGGGTTTCAACCAATATGACTTTCAATTTGAATACAAAAATGATATTGGGCAAGACATTCTTGTAGAAAAAAGTTTTGGCTTTAATGTTGGTGTTTTGGGCGAATTACGGCTTAATGAGTTTTTAGATGTTCGCTTTGAACCTGGGCTGTTGTATACCTCAAGAAATCTAGGATTTCCCGGCTTTACCTCACAGAACGATGCCATTAGAGAGGTAAGGTCAACATATATTCGTTTTCCGCTGTTATTGAAAGTAAGTACCAAACGCTTCAACAATATCAAGCCTTTTGTTATTGGCGGCGTTTACACCGCCATCAACCTAGGTGCAAAAGAAGATAGTCTTGAAGACAATAGCAGTGGTGAATTTAGGATGACCAAAAACGTATATGGCTATGAACTTGGATTCGGAATCGATTTCTACACTGAATTTTTTAAGTTTACCCCATCAATTCGTGGTGTTTTTGCCTTAAATGATGAATTGGTTCGAGATGAAGATCCCAATAGCCCCTGGACAGGAAACATTGAAGGAATGCGGACCAGAGGAATTTTCATCAACTTCACCTTTGAGTAGATAAAACGTTGGTTGACTTATTCCCTTCTAATCTCATTTAACAATATCGCTGTTGCTGTGGCCACGTTAAGGCTTTCTGTAATAGCTGGGCCAAATTGTGGAATACTTATCTTTTTTTTGACCATTGAAGTAGTTTCTGACGAAATTCCGTTCGCTTCATTACCCATGACCAGCACACCCGCTTTGGGCAATTGCTCGTGATAAACCGTTTCGCCATCCATAAAAGCACCATAGATGGGCAAGGTACACGTTGAAAGAAATTGTGTCACATCTTGATACGTTATATTGACCCGGGCGATAGAACCCATGGTTGCTTGCAAAACTTTTGGGTTATAACAATCAACCGTTCCTTTTGAACAGACCAAATATTGAATACCAAACCAATCGCAAAGACGTATTATCGTACCTAAATTACCTGGGTCACGAATATTGTCAAGTACCACGATCCAATCTTTGAGATCTGGTCTTACCGTTTTTGGTATCTTAAAAACACCAAAGACACCATTTGACCTTTGAAGTGCGCTGATTTTTTTCAAGTCGTGTTCAGAAATTTCTCTGACATCGAACGCTTTAAATGCTTCTAGATGGTCTTTGGTCACATATATCTCATACGCTTCAAAATCAGATTGCAATAATTCCGCAACCACTTTGATTCCCTCTACAAAAAATAGTCCATGTTGATTTCGGTACTTTTTTTGATGTAAGCTGTTGATGAGTTTCAACTCGTTTTTGCTAACCATATGAAATCATGTAATTTTGACATTTATGAAGCTACGCTCAGTGCTTAAAAAATGTACAGCAAAAATAGGTTTATTATCGGCATTGATTGCCCTAGCCTCATGTAACGCCCTAAAAAAAGTTGGTGAAGATCAATTGTTATTGACCAAGAATACGGTCTATGCCGATGAAGAGAAGGTAAACAGCGAAGATATCAAAGGGCTTATCACCCAAAAGCCCAATAGTACACTTTTAGGTTATCCACTTCGATTAAACTTGTACAACCTTGCAAAGGACAATCCAGATTCTTTATATCAAGACTGGCTAAATCGGAAAGAAAAGCGTAGAAAACGATTCAATAATCTGCTATCACAGAAGCAAGTAAAACGCCTGGGCGAATCGTTTGTAGTGCGCGGATACAGTAACCTTTTTGAACGTATTGGCGAAGTACCCGCCATCATTGACACAGCACTTACCCGTAAGACGGTTGAGCGACTTGAGGGGTACTATGGTACAAAGGGTTACTTCAATAACCGTGCTTCGTATGACATCAATCGCACAAAACGTAAAAGACGGGCTGAAATTGATTACAACGTTAATTTAGGAAAGCCCTATTTCATTGATTCTATCGCCATCAATATTGCAGCTGCTCCTTTAGATTCTATTTATCAGCGTACCCAGAAAGAATCATTAGTAGTGCCAGGAGAACAATTTGATCTAAGCAACTTCAACGAAGAACGCCAACGACTGACCAATCTATTTCGAAATTCTGGAGTTTATAACTTTCAGGAAAGCTCTATCAATTATACAATTCTAAGGGATACTTCATTGTTGGCGGATGATCAAAAAATGGATGTGGCATTGAACATTAAAAACCCTGGAAACCCGAGAGATAGTCTTCAAGCAAAAGCGTATAAAATAAGTCGCTTTAAAAAGATCAATATTTTCGCCGATTATGGTTTTAACACGAGTCCCGATTCTTTAAACTCCGTCGATTTTGAGAATTACACCATCTACTACAAAGATCAACTAGAATATGACCCCGAAGCACTAACAGATGCCGTATTCTTTGAAAAAGACAGTATCTACAAAGACTTGAACTATATAAGGACCAACCGCCAGATCACTAACTTAAATACATTTAAATATCCCTCAATAAAGTTTGATGAGGTGAATGACGGTTCAGAACTGATTGCCAATATATTTTTGGCCCCAAGACCAAAGTATTCTTTGGACACCTCGCTGGAGCTTTCTAGATCTGACATACAACAAGTTGGTACTACATTTTCGGCTTCAGTAATCACCAGAAATGTTTTTGGTGGTGCGGAAACCCTGAGTGTTTCTGCGCGTGGTTCCATAGGACTCTTAGATGACCCGATAACCGATGAAAATTTCACTTCAGAAATTGGAGGGGACATCAATCTTACATTTCCAAGAATTTGGCTTCCGTTTAATACTGAAAAAATCATTCCTTATTACATGTTACCTCAGACGAGACTGTCCATTGGTACTAATTTTCAACAAAATATTGGGTTGGACAGGCAATCATTGAACAGCGTTTTATCTTATAATTGGTCTCCTACAGAATTTCAAAAGAATACGCTTGAACTGTTAAACATTGAATTTGTTGACAATACAGACCCAAATGATTTCTTTAGGGTCTATAACAACACCTACACTACTTTAGACGACCTGGCTGATGGTTTTGATGATCCCAATGAGTTTCCCGAGTTAGCTGATTTTTTTGAAACTGACACCAATAATCCTGACGATCCACGATTGAGAATTCCTGATGGAACAAATGATTTCATTGATTCGGTGACACAGCCAGGCTTTCCCATTGATGCAGAAGTCCTTTCTGAAGTTCGCAGCATAAGTGAGCGGCAAACCAGATTGACACAGAACAACCTAATTTTTGCCACAAATTTCACCTACCAAAAAAACAATCGTCAAGGCCTAAGCGACAACAGTTTTTATCAGTATCGTTTAAAATTAGAAAGTGCAGGTAACTTTTTAGCGGCTACTGCCAATGTGATTCCGTTTGAAATTGATCAAGAAACTGGTCAGCGGTTAGTTTACGGTGTACCCTTTTCGCAATATTTCAAAACAGAATTTGATTATATAAGACACTGGAGATCAGGCACTCAAAATGTACTTGCTTTTCACGGTTTTATGGGAATTGCTGTGCCCTATGGCAACTCAAACAGCATCCCTTTTGTACGAAGTTATTTTGGTGGGGGATCAAATGACAATCGCGCATGGAATGTATATACGTTAGGACCTGGCCGTACCCAAAATGTTAATGATTTCAACGAAGCAAATCTCAAATTGGCCTTCAACTTAGAATATCGTTTTCCTATTGTCGGTGATATTAAGGGAGCCCTTTTTGCCGATGCCGGAAATATTTGGAACGTCTTTGACAATGTGGAAGACAAGGATGCAACTTTTAATGGCTTTGAATCGTTGGGTGACATTGCACTCGGTACCGGTTTTGGCCTTAGGTACGACTTTACCTATTTTGTGATTCGATTGGATACGGGCTTTAAAACTTACAATCCTGCACTAGAGGATTCGGAACGTTGGTTTACTAATTTTAAACTTAGCGAGGCGGTCTTTAACATCGGTATTAATTATCCCTTTTAAGCCTAATTATTTTATTACTTTTGTTCATTGTTTTAACTTTTAACCAACTCGATTATGTCTCATAATATTAAGCCTGGTGTTGCTACGGGAGATGAAGTACAAGCAATTTTCAACTACGCGAAAGAAAAAGGATTTGCATTGCCTGCGGTCAATGTTATCGGATCCAATACCATAAATGCGGTTTTAGAGACTGCAGCAACCTTAAATTCACCGGTCATCATTCAATTTTCAAATGGAGGTGCCCAGTTCAATGCAGGCAAGGGACTTTCAAACGAGAATCAAAAAGCAGCGGTTCTAGGCGCAGTTGCAGGTGCGAAACATGTGCATCAATTGGCCGAAGCCTATGGTGCAACCGTAATTCTTCATACGGATCACTGTGCAAAAAAATTATTGCCGTGGATCGATGGTCTTTTAGATGCCAGTGAGGCCCACTATAAAGAAACGGGAAAGCCATTGTATAGCTCTCATATGATTGACCTTTCAGAAGAATCCATTGAAGAAAATATTGAGACATGTAAAAAGTATTTGGAACGCATGGCCAAAATGGATATGACTTTAGAAATTGAGCTTGGCGTTACAGGCGGTGAAGAAGATGGTGTGGATAATACTGATGTTGACAGTTCAAAACTGTACACCCAACCAGAAGAGGTTGCCTATGCCTACGAAGAACTATCAAAGGTCAGCCCTAGGTTCACAGTGGCGGCGGCATTTGGTAACGTACATGGTGTTTATAAACCTGGCAATGTGAGTTTGACCCCGAAGATTTTAAAGAATTCGCAGGAGCATATTTCTGAAAAATATGGTGTAGAGCACAATCATATCGATTTTGTATTTCATGGTGGTTCTGGTTCGACTTTAGATGAAATTCGTGAGGCCATTGGTTATGGCGTCATCAAGATGAACATAGACACAGATTTACAATATGCATTTATGTCAGGTATTCGTGATTATGTTGAAGGCAAATCGGCCTATCTTCAATCTCAAATCGGAAACCCTGATGGAGACGATTCACCAAATAAAAAATTCTACGACCCAAGAGTATGGTTGCGAGAAGGTGAAAAAACATTTACTGAACGCTTGAAGAAAGCTTTTGAAGACTTGAACAACGTCAACACACTTTAATCAAAATCCCCCACTTTTATGACAGCTTGGTTTAAAAGAAAAGAAAAGGGAATTCAAACCGCTACCGAAGAAAAGAAAGACACCCCAAAAGGTCTTTGGTACAAATCACCGACAGGAAAAATTGTTGAATCTGAAGATTTGGCAAAAAACTTCTACGTGAGTCCCGAAGATGATTATCACGTCCGAATAGGAAGCAAAGAATATTTTGAGATTCTTTTTGACGACAACAAGTTCAAAGAGTTGGATGAAAAATTGACCTCTAAAGACCCTTTAAAGTTTGAGGACACCAAAAAATATGCAGATCGTTTAAAAGCGGCAAAGGCAAAAACTGGATTGAACGATGCAGTTCGTACGGCCATAGGCAAGTCGATGGGCAAAGACCTTGTTGTTGCCTGTATGGATTTTAGTTTTATCGGAGGTTCAATGGGCAGTGTGGTCGGTGAAAAAATCGCTCGTGCCATTGATGCTGCAAAAAGGAAGAAAGCGCCATTTTTAATGATTTCTAAATCAGGCGGAGCACGTATGATGGAAGCCGCACTTTCATTGATGCAATTGGCAAAAACCTCGGCAAAACTGGCACAATTGGCCGAGGCCAAAATTCCCTATATTTCGTTATGCACCGACCCTACAACGGGAGGAACAACGGCCTCATACGCAATGTTGGGTGATATCAATATTTCTGAGCCTGGTGCATTAATTGGTTTTGCGGGGCCAAGAGTAGTAAAGGACACCACCGGAAAAGAACTACCCGAAGGATTTCAAACCTCAGAATTTGTACAAGAACACGGTTTCTTAGATTTTATTACCCATCGCCGAGACTTAAAAAAGAGAGTCAATCTTTATATAGATTTGATTCAAAATCTACCAGTGAGAGAAGCATAAAAAAAGCCCGGAAAGTCCGGGTTTTTTTTGTTTTTATTTAGAACTGATCGCTATTGTCGGGCGTTCTATTTCAAATATTCCCGTAAGCATTTTAGACTTACCATTCTCAACATTGGGTCGTTCTAAAACATCTAAATCTTTGTATCCCTGAATTGCTTTCACCAGTTCATTTTTTGAAAGTTTGAACTCTTTTTTCACATCATCTTCATAAATTGAAAAATCTTGATTTTGTTCAATATCAAATCCAACTGAATCAGCAGATAAATAGTTTACGGTAAAATTAACTTTGGCCGGTGCAAAGTAAGGGTTAGGTTCATACTTTGCGATATGCCCGTTCATATCGACAACGGCATCCACGGCTATAATTTTAAATACATACAGATCATTGATTTGCGGGGTTTTGACCAACTGCTCCTTATTTGAAACTCGAGAGTTTTTATCCATGGACCTATTGATTTCATCAAAGGATAGATCTACAGCTGTAAAAATCACATAACCCAACACGAATAGAATGGGCAAAAACAGAATTACAGAACCAGAATAGCTCCATATTGGGCTTTTTTTCTTGAGCAATTGCAAGTCTATGGCAGAACGCATTTTAGGTGTGGTCTGAGTAATCTCTTTACCTGTTGTGATCTCTTTTATTTTCCAATGCTTTTCTACAGGAAAAATAGGTATGTACCAGAAGTGAAATACTTTTTGATAAATGTCAAAAGACAAATCTTTTAATGAAACATCCAACCCCAGTTCATGGGCCGTAAATGACTTGATCTTTAAAGAGTAGGTACCAAGTTTTAAACGCATAAGTTCTAGATTATTGATTTGGTCAATATGTTAACGATTGATATGCGTTTATTATTACACATAAAAAAGCTGGTGCTGTTCACACCAGCTTTTTTGCTTTTGACAAAATTAGTTTTTCAGAAACCTACGTAAAAAGACTTCTTCTGTTGAGCCATCGGGCAAGGTCAAAAGACCCTGGGCATCACAACTACCGTTACCAAAGTCTAAACTTGCCGTATTTCCGTTTCGTGAAATATCCAAAACGCCACTTACAATAAAACGACATGAAAGTTCTCTGCGCAACGGTGAAGTCACCTCTTTGACAAAAGTGTTTCCCGCCTTATTGACAAAGGTTCGCTTGCCAGTTATCAAGAAAACATTGTCACCCCAAAATCCGCTGCCATAGCCTTCAATCCATTCACGGGTTCTTGTACCTGTAAAAGAAGCTGTTTCGCCATCGGGCCATGTCGCGTTAAAAGCAGCGTTTGCAGTACCTTGGGGGTTTCCGTTCTCATTTGACCGTACCCGTACAATATCAGCACCACCTTCTACACCAACACTGTTAAAAGTAAAGTTCTCTAATTCTAAAGTGATTGTCTTTTGAGCAAGATCCATATCTTTCACATAACTCAATTTGATAATACCCGCAAGAATATTACCGTTCGGCAGTTCACATCCTTCACCAAAATCTAGCGTTCGTTCTTTTGTGGTATCGGTGACCACCGTGGTTATCGTTACACAGTTTGGCAGATAATCTGATCTGAAATCTATCTTTGAAGTTGTTGAAATCTCATCTGCCGCGTAAACATCTTCCGCTATGGCGGTCACTTCTTCAGAAATCATTTCTGACTCATCGCTCACCTTAAGTTCGGTTGCGGTAATTACGGCTTCACCAGATGTAATTTCAATAGCCTCTGTTTTTTCTTTACTACATGAAATTATCAGCATTGTAACCAAGAATGGTATTATTCTTAGGTTCATTTGTTTAAGATTCTTTTTCATCTTTAAAATTTTTAATGTTTGTTAATTAGGGTTAATACAACTTGTCTTATTATTAGCAAGTAAACCAAGTGTTGCACTGAGACATTGACTAGTAGTATCTTTACAGAAGCAACGTGAATTGTTAGTAAGACGATTACAAAAAGAAAAGGTTTAATCGAGGTACAAACTTTTATCTTTGCAAAAAAGAATTATCTTTGCGCCCTGATTGAAAGACAGTCAGATACATAAAAATCATTTAAAACAATATTGGAATGTATTTAACCAAAGAAGTAAAAGCCGATATTTTCAAAAAATACGGTGGTTCTGAAGGGAACACAGGTTCTACCGAAGGGCAAGTTGCATTGTTCACACACCGCATCAACCATTTAACAACACATTTAAAAAAGAATCACAAAGATTACAATACGGAGCGTTCATTAGTACGTTTGGTAGGTAAAAGACGTTCTCTTTTAGATTATTTAAAGAAAAAAGATATTGAAAAATACCGTTCTTTAATCAAAGAATTAGGTATCAGAAAATAAAGGTAATGGGAGCGAAATCGCTCCCATTATTTTTTCCTAAATATTGAGGTTCAGGTATTGAAGCACTATTTTTAGGATAACAAAGCCCCAAGATTTGTTAATTTTGGGCAAACACAAAAAGCTACATTTAGTTTTTCATTGGTCAGTGCGCAAGCACACTCACACAACAACACAACCCGACCGTCCGGATGGCGGTAGACCAAATGTTTAACAAGTCCTTCTTATTATTTTGAAAGAAGGCAACACAAAATTTTATGATTCCAAAAACTTTTAAAGAGGTCATTGACCTTGGTGACGGTAGGGAAATCTCTATCGAAACCGGAAAATTGGCAAAACAGGCCCATGGCTCTGTTGTTGTACAATCAGGTAACTGTATGTTACTATGTACCGTAGTTTCAAATTACAAACAAGCAGATGTGGATTTTCTTCCGCTTACTGTAGATTATCGTGAAAAGTTTGCTGCAGCTGGTAGATACCCCGGTGGGTTTTTCAAGAGAGAAGCGAGGCCGAGTGATGGCGAAGTATTGACCATGCGTTTGGTGGACAGGGTACTGCGTCCATTATTTCCAAAAGATTATCATGCCGAAACGCAGGTAATGATTCAATTAATGTCACATGACGAAAACGTCATGCCTGATGCCATGGCTGGTTTAGCTGCATCTGCTGCTATTCAGTTATCAGACTTTCCTTTTGAATGCGCAATTTCAGAAGCTAGAGTTGGTCGTATTAATGGTGAATTCATCATTAATCCAACTAGGGCTCAATTAAAAGAATCAGACATTGATATGATGATTGGTGCTTCTGCTGATTCTGTGATGATGGTCGAAGGAGAAATGAACGAGATTTCTGAAGAAGAAATGACCGAAGCCATCAAATTTGCGCATGAGGCTATTAAAGTACAGTGTGCGGCGCAACTAAAACTAGCGGAAGCCTTTGGCAAGAAAGAAGTTCGCGAGTATGAGGCCGAAAGAGAAGATGAAGATTTAGCAAAAAAAGTACATGATTTAACGTACGACAAGGTTTATGCCATCGCGAAAGCGGGTTCTGCCAAACACGAACGTAGTGCTGCTTTTGCTGAAATCAAAGAAGAAGTAAAGGCTACTTTCTCTGAAGAAGAGTTGGAAGACTTTGGTGATTTAGTCTCAAAATACTTCTATAAAGCAGAAAAAGCCGCTGTTAGAGATTTAACCCTAAACGAAGGGCTTCGCCTGGATGGTAGAAAAACCGATGAGATCAGACCTATCTGGTGTGAAATCGATTATTTGCCATCAGTACACGGGTCGTCAATCTTCACAAGGGGAGAGACCCAAGCATTGGCTACGGTAACCTTAGGTACATCAAGAGAGGCCAATCAAATTGATATGCCATCATACGAAGGTGAAGAGACTTTCTATTTGCACTATAACTTTCCACCATTCTCAACTGGTGAAGCACGACCAATTCGTGGTACATCAAGAAGAGAAGTAGGTCACGGAAATTTGGCACAACGTGCATTGAAAGGCATGATTCCTGAAGACTGCCCGTATACCGTACGTGTAGTTTCTGAGGTGTTAGAATCCAATGGTTCGTCGTCTATGGCAACTGTATGTTCTGGTACTATGGCTTTAATGGATGCTGGGGTACAATTAAAAAAACCTGTTTCTGGTATCGCAATGGGATTAATATCTGATGCTGATTCTGGCAAATACGCCGTACTTTCTGATATTTTGGGTGATGAAGATCATTTAGGTGATATGGATTTTAAAGTTACAGGTACCGCAGATGGTATTACAGCTTGTCAAATGGATATCAAGGTAAAAGGATTGTCATACGAAATATTGGTCAAAGCATTGATGCAGGCCAAAGATGGTAGATTGCACATCCTTGAAAAACTGACCGATACCATTGCAGCGCCCAAAGCCGATGTGAAGTCGTACGCCCCTAAGATTGTGACCAAAATCATTCCTGGTGAATATATTGGTGCAGTTATTGGTTCAGGCGGAAAAGTCATTCAAGAGCTTCAAAAAGAGACCAATACCACCATTGTTATCAATGAGGATCCTGATACTGAAGAAGGAATCGTAGAAATTTTAGGAACCGGTCAAGATGGCATTGATGCCGTAATTGCTAAAATTGATGCTTTGATGTTCAAACCAGAGGTGGGCAGCGTATACGAGGTAAAAGTTATCAAAATGCTCGATTTTGGTGCTGTTGTTGAATATATGGAAGCGCCTGGCAATGAAGTGCTATTGCACGTATCTGAATTGGCATGGGAGCGTACCGAAAATGTTTCTGACGTTATTAACATGGGTGACGTATTTGATGTGAAATACTTCGGAACGGACCCAAGAACCCGTAAGGAAAAGGTTTCAAGAAAAGCCTTGTTACCAAAACCAGAAGGGTATGTAGAGCGTCCACCTAGAAGGGATAAAGGTGGTGACCGCCGTGGTGGTAACCGTGATAGAAAGCCAAGAAGGGACTAATCTATATTCCCCCAAACAAAACAATCCCCTGGTGGTGAAAAACCGTCAGGGGATTTTTGTATTTACAAAATTATTTTCAAATAAATTTTATCAAATTGTAACTTTTTACGTTTTCTTACGTATAAACACATGAGCGCAAGCTTAAAAACTTAATTTGAAGGAGAAATTTAGATGAGACAGTTAAAGATTACAAAACAGGTAACCAATAGGGAAACCGCTTCGTTAGACAAGTATTTACAAGAAATCGGTAAAGTAGATTTAATTACTGCCGATGAAGAAGTAGAATTGGCACAACGAATAAAAGCAGGTGACCAAATTGCTTTAGAAAAATTGACGAAAGCCAATCTAAGGTTTGTGGTTTCTGTTGCCAAACAATATCAAAACCAAGGGTTGACACTTCCTGATTTGATCAACGAAGGTAACCTTGGGCTTATCAAAGCTGCACAGCGATTTGACGAAACAAGAGGTTTTAAATTTATCTCTTACGCCGTATGGTGGATTCGTCAATCTATCTTACAAGCTTTGGCCGAACAGTCACGTATTGTTCGTTTACCATTGAACAAAATTGGTTCTATCAACAAAATCAACAAAACTTTTGCATTCTTAGAGCAAGCACACGAACGTATGCCCTCTGCTGAAGAAATTGCAAAAGAATTGGATATGACGGTCGAAGACGTAAAACAATCGTTGAAAAACTCTGGTCGACACGTATCAATGGATGCACCCCTTATTGATGGTGAAGATTCAAATCTCTACGATGTATTGCGTAGTGGTGAGTCGCCAAACCCTGATAAAGAGTTGTTGCATGAGTCTTTACGTACCGAAATCGAACGTGCCCTTGAGACATTGACGCCACGTGAGGCTGATGTCATTCGATTGTATTTTGGCCTTGCCGGTCAACATTCGATGACCTTAGAAGAAATTGGTGAAACCTTTGATTTAACACGTGAACGTGTACGACAAATTAAAGAAAAAGCGATTCGTAGGTTAAAGCACACCTCAAGAAGTAAGATATTAAAGACATATTTGGGTTAAAACCCCTTAAATTACAGTTAAATAAAGCTTAAATTTTTTATTTGGCAGGAAAATTGTAATTTAGTATTCTACAACAGTTTATCATGACTGTTCGTTTTTTGATTGATGAATAAACTCCGGCTGATTACCGGAGTTTTTTCATTTATACCCTTTACTCATGTTAAAGTTTGTCTTAACGTCATCGGAACTGATGTTTTGCTGCGTACATCTTATATGAGTTTTACTATTCAAATACGGTTTTTGGGGGGGCTGACCCCAACACAACAAACGGTTTTCGAAGTTGCAGCCAACAGATGGGCGCAAATTATTACGGAGAATTTACCCCCTGTGCGACTCGACAACGGTGAAATCATTGATGATGTACGTATTGATGCACAAGGTGCGACCATTGACGGTGACGCGGGAATTTTAGGGCAGGCCGGTCCAACGCAACTACGCTCTGGCAGCCTATTACCAGCTACTGGTATGATGCGTTTTGACAGTGCCGATTTGGCACGCCTTGAGATTGATGGCAGTCTTTTAAATGTCATCATTCATGAGATGGCCCATGTACTTGGTTTTGGCACACTTTGGTCACCACAATTTCTGAACCTGATTACCGGCGAAGGCTCTGATAATCCGCTTTTTATAGGAGAAAATGCAAAACGGGAATATACGCAGCTCATTGGTGGCGATACAACAGAAGGAGTGCCCGTAGCCAACACTGGCGGACCTGGCACCCGTGATGGACATTGGCGTGAAAGTATTTTTGACAATGAACTCATGACAGGTTTTATCAATTCAGGTGAAAATCCGGTCAGTCGAATGTCCATAGCCTCATTTGAAGACATGGGCTATAGTGTTAGTTATGAAGCTGCTGATGAATTTGTGGTTCCCAGCACCGACCAATTTGCACTGAGACAACCAAATCTTAACTTAGTCTGTAGTATGTGCAGCTCAAAAATATTGCGCTGTGACCCTATTGTACTTCCCGAAAGTGCTTTCTTATAGTCTTTTAAAAGATTCTCGCAAACCGCTTTTGTCCTAAAGCTTACGTATTTTTGCAATCGATATATGTGCTTATGGATTCAAAGTTGATTGCTCCCTCAATGTTAGCGGCAGATTTTGCCAATCTTCAACAAGATATTGAAATGGTGAACCAGAGTGAAGCCGATTGGTTTCATTTAGATGTCATGGATGGCGTTTTTGTACCGAACATTTCTTTCGGTATGCCCGTCATCAAAGCTATGGCCAAGCATACCAAAAAGACTTTAGATGTGCATTTAATGATTGTTGACCCAGACCGCTACATCAATACTTTTTCTGATTTGGGAGCAGACGTACTTACGGTCCATTACGAAGCTTGTACCCATTTGCACCGGACAATTCAAGCTATTAAGCACGCAGGAATGAAAGCCGGGGTGGCCTTGAACCCACATACACCAATTAATGTCTTAGAAGCAATTGTTCATGATATTGACCTGGTATGTATTATGAGCGTTAATCCAGGGTTTGGAGGTCAATCCTTTATTGAAAATACCTATAACAAAGTTTCAGAGCTTAAGAATCTTATCGACCAAAAGGAGGCTAAAACTCTAATTGAAATTGATGGTGGGGTAAATTCAGACAATGCAAAAAAACTAGTGGATGCGGGCGCCGATGTACTGGTAGCGGGTAGTTTTGTTTTCAAAAGTGAAAATCCGACCACAACGATAAAAGAATTAAAGCAAGTCATTGCCTAATGCAAGAATTTGATATCATCATCGTAGGCGGAGGGCCTATTGGCATAGCCTGTGGATTAGAGGCAAAAAAAAGAGGAGTATCATACCTCATTATAGAAAAAGGACCGATTGTCAATTCATTGTTCAATTATCCAGCGAATATGCAGTTCTTCTCCTCTTCAGAGAAACTCGAAATTGATACTATTCCATTTATCAGTAAAGAGGCCAAGCCTAAACGTAACGAGGCTCTGGAATACTATCGGCGCATCGTAACCTCGAACAGTTTGAACATTCACCTTTTTGAAAAAGTTGAGAGGGTAGAAAAACATGACAAGATATTCTCGGTTGCAACGGATAAATCAGCCTACTGTGCTTCAAATATTATCATTGCCACCGGGTTCTACGATATACCCAATACCATAGGCTGTATTGGCGAAGACCTCCCCAAAGTTTCACACTATTACAAAGACCCGCATTTTTATGCCAGTCAAAAATTGGCCGTAGTAGGGGCGAGCAATTCGGCCATTGATGCCGCTTTAGAGTGCTATCGAAAGGGAGCAGATGTTACTTTGATCATCCGTGGCCCTGAAGTGGGCAAACGGGTAAAATATTGGGTACGACCTGATATCATTAATAGAATTGAAGAAGGAAGCATTAAAGCGCACTACAATGCCACTGTGAAAGAGATATCAGAAAAAGCGGTTGTCATCAATACAAAAGATAAAGAAATAACCATTGAAAATGATTTTGTTCTTGCCCTTACGGGGTACATGCCCAATTTTGAATTTCTTGAAAATCTGGGTATTACATTGTCAAAAGACGAAAAACGATTGCCTACCTATAATACTGATACCATGGAATCAAACATACCTCGTCTATTTTTAGCGGGTGTAATCTGCGGTGGAATGGAAACGCATAAGTGGTTTATTGAAAATTCAAGGATTCACGCACCTATCATTCTTGATGCTATTTTGGCAAAAAAGTGAACCAACTGTAAATCAGACTCCTTTTTAACGACTTATCCATTAAACCAAACGGACGTTCCATGGATACCATATCACAATTGCATTTTGCAGCTCAATACCTAGCAACGGCAGCTAAGAGCTTTTTAGTTGCTAAAGATGATGATAGCCATACCAATATCGGCTTTTCAATAGCATCCAAGCGCTTGCAAACACGATCACTCACAGATAACGGATTGCTCCTTAGCTTAAACCTTATGGATTTTTCGTTGGAATGGAATTCTCAAAAAACAGAACCCCTTGTCCTAAACGATAAGACACACAGTGATGTAACAGATTGGTTGAGGCGAACATCCGTGCTATTGGAATTTAAAAAACCCTATCAATTTGATCTCCATTATGAACTGCCTTTTGCCATTGAAGACACTTTCATATTCAAATCGCTTCAAAATGAAGCATTAGAAGATTTTTTTACAACAAGAAGCATCGCACAAAAAGCCATACAGAGCTTTCTTGAAGAAGAAAGTTTGGTGTCAGAAATTCGTATTTGGCCCCATCATTTTGATTTAGGGGCCTTTGCAACAATTAGTGATACCAAAAAATCTGTTGGGGTCGGACTTGCAGTTGCTGATACCGTAGTACCGCAGACCTATTTTTATATCAGCGGATATCAAAACAATGCTCCCATCGACCCCACCAGACTAGATACGCTGACATTGGGCAAATGGAAAAACAATACTTTTAAAGGAGGGGTTTTGTCCGCACAAAAAGTCACAGAAAAAATGGCAGTAACTTTTTTAAAACAGGCCTTTCACGCCTTAAAATAAGAGAACATACCACTTATCTTTTGTGTTCTGGGCTATCAAAACCTGCCTTACAACCTGCACTCCACTCATCCGGTTGGTTCCCATAAGCCGGAACACCACCGTTATCTTTAAGCATTCTTGCCAGATGTAGACAGTTCCATACCAAGAAGGTAGTATTTCTATTGGTAAAGTCATTTTCGGGACCTCCCGAACCTTCATCCCGATATGAAGGACCCGGCCCTGCTTCACCCATCCAACCAGCATCCGCTTGGGGTGGTACCGTATAGCCAATATGAGAAAGTGAGAATAGAATGTTCATTGCACAATGCTTTACACCATCTTCATTACCGGTAATCAACGTAGCCCCTACTTTACCGTAATCTCGATATTGGCCTTTTTCATTGAATTGGTGGGTGTAACCATACATTCGTTCCAACGTGCGGTTACAGACCGAAGACTTCTCGCCGAGCCATACCGAGGTGCAGATAATTAAGATATCGCAGGTATCGATTTCTTTTTGAATCATCGGCCAATCGTCTTTATCCCACTCAGGGGTTTTTGACATATCTAATCCCAAACCTGCGGGAATGGTATAATCCACTGGGCGTATAATTTTAGTACTAGCGCCATTCTTTTCAAAAATACGTTGCGCAACATGTATCAACGCTTCTGTATGTGATAATACCGGGGTACGGTTTAGGGTACAATTCAGAAACAATACGCTCAGGTCGTCATAAGAAGCTGGTGGATTCTCACAATGCTTTTCAGTTATTTTTTTCAGTTGGTCAGACATATCTGTTGAAATTTAAGAAGTTAGCCTTGTTGGCACTAAGATTATCACAGTAATGTACTGAAAATAAAATAGAGTTCGCTTCTTACGAAAACCTCAAAAACCGCGACGGTACAAAAAAGTTGTTGGCATTGTTTCTACACCAGAGTGATGTCCCGTTTTAGAATGCTGGCAAAGTTAAAGGCCATAAATTCAAGATTAGAGTATGCATCCTTTTTGGCTTTCTCTAAATCACCCAGATTTTTAAGTATAGAGGCTGCATGGGTTATCCCAATTTGTTCTTGTTCATCAATCGTGAGCTCAACAACTCCGCAAAATGCCGCAACGGGTACATTGAACCTTTTTGCCGAGGCCACTACTCCTGAAATCGTTTTTCCGGAAAAGGTCTGATTGTCCAGTTTCCCTTCACCAGTGATGATCCAATTGGCCTGTTCAATCGCTTTATCAAAACTGGCAATATCTTTTATAAGGTCTATTCCCGAATTTAGTTGGGCATTCAGAAAAACTATCGCACCGCCACCAACACCGCCAGCGGCCCCAGAACCTGGAATATCTTGAACCTCAACGTTGAACTCTTCATGAATTATAGCCGCAAAATGCCGGAGTCCTTCGTCCAGAAAGGCAACATCATTTTCAGAAGCTCCCTTTTGTGGGGCATACACATGGGCAGCTCCATTCGGACCATGAAATGGGTTGTTCACATCACAAGCAACCTTAAAATTCGCGTGCTCCAACCGGGGATGCAACCGGCTGCGCCCAATCTTCTTTACCTTAATCAGGTTTTCACCGATCGGTGCCAATGCCATTCCATTTTCATCAAGAAAATCATAGCCCAAAGCCACAGCAATACCCATTCCACCATCATTAGTTGCGCTACCACCAATACCTAAAACAATGGTGTCTGCGCCTCTGTCCAAGGCGTCAACAATAAGTTCGCCCGTACCAAGCGTGGTCGTATGCCTGCAATTGGTTTTGTTTCCGACCACTAGTTTATATCCGGAGGCTTCTGACATTTCAATAAATGCCGTTTTTTTTGATACAGAATAAAGGTATGGAGCCTTAATCAAGTTGAACAATGGGTCTTTGACCAAGGTGCTGACCGTAACCGCACCCAAATAATCTTTTACAACTTCAATGGTACCATCGCCACCATCAGCCAAGGGCTTATGAACTATGACCGCATTCGCAAAAACGCGCAGAAGTCCTTTCGATACGGCTTCACAAAACTGTTTGCCCGAAAGTGACCCTTTGTATTTATCTGGAGCGATGACAAATTTCATGATATAATCATAATTAACTAAGTAGCATTGGCAATGAAATACTGAACACTATTATCGCTATAAAAAATCCTCCAAGAATAAAGAGCTCTTTTTTACCGGAATAAAAGACAACTTCAAGGCCTTCGTTCACTTGTTTTTTGACTACTGCACTTACCACTATGGCAACGATCATGGTCATGGCGCATCCTATTGCATTCCACCAAAACCAAAATACTTCTGGCACATATAGCCATAGGTACATGTTGAACAGCACCCCCACTAAGATACCAATATTTGCTCCTAAAGCATGTGTTTTTTTGGTTAAGATGGCCAGAATGAAGGCCGCCAAAATCGGGCCATAGAATACGGAACTGATCTTATTGATCACCTCAATCACCGTACCTTCTATATTACCGGCAAAAAAGGCAAAGAACAAACAGACAAGGCCCCAAAACAACGACAAGAGCCTTGAATTCATAACATATTTTTTATCGGTCATATTTGGATTGAACCGCTTCACAAAATCTTCCATAGTTACCGCTGACAATGAGTTCACGGTAGAACTCAAAGACGACATCGCGGCAGACATGATGGCGACAATAAGAATGCCGATGACGCCGTTTGGCAAATAATGGACAATGAACACGGGCACCATCAAATCTGCTTTTTTACCCTCTAACGAACTAATATTCGCCTGATAAGTGGTGTCCATCATTTCTTGAAAGCCGATATCCTGAAACAACAAGGTTCCTAAAACCAGTCCCATAATACAATAGGTCAAGGTCAGTGGAAAGCGAAACAGACCATTGGCCAAAAGTAATTTTTTGATAGTTGGCATACCTTTGGCAGACAACAATCGCTGTGATTGTGTCTGATCTGTGCCGTAGTAAGAGGCATAAAGAAAAAAACCACCTATCACCATAGGCCAAAAGCCAAATTCATCATTGCCGTCGGCGTTATGGAATCCCCATTTACCAAAATCTACTGCAGTGAGTCTATCTTGATCTACTTGGGTCAAAAAATTATCAAAACCGCCAAATTCACTGATACCATAAACCAAACAGATTATAATTCCGAAAAACAAGATGACCATTTGAATGACATCTCCCCAAATTACGGCCTTCATACCTCCTTGAAAAGAGTATACCAAGGTGATTACCCCAATGATTAAAATCGATATCCAAAAGTCGACCCCTACCGTTGCCTGTAAGATCAACGCCATTGTGTATACCATTACCCCAGTCGCTACAGAGCGGCTTACTTGAAAAACGAAACTTATCAGCAATCTTGACGAGGCATCAAAACGTTTCTCTAAATATTCATAGACACTGACGATACCTGATTTGTACAAGGTCGGTATCACTGCAATCAATAAAAAGGCCATTGCCAGTGGAACACCAAATTCGTAGGTCAGCCACTGTAAACCGCCACCGTCTTTTAGACCAACAAAGGCCGGTGCCGAAATAAAACTTATGGCCGATAACTGGGTCGCCATGGTCGATAAACTAAGTGGAAGCCACCCCATACTTCGACCCCCTAAAAAATAATCACCTGAACTTTTGTTCTCTTTAAAAAAATAACCAATACCCAAAAAAGCGATAAGGTAAACTACGATAATGATATAGTCTAAATAGTTCATATCTTCTGTTCTAAACGTTGTTTTACGGTTTTTATCCAGTCAGTTTTATGAAGGTTCAGAAGCACGGCATCTGCCCTACCTTGACCGTGGATAGCAGGAAAAAAGTCTGGTAGCGTACCAGCAGGTTTGCAACCAACACTCTTCATGGCGGCAATACTGATTTCATTTTCAGTATGGGCACCCAAACCAACTTTGTCAAACCCTATTTGCTCAAAAGCAAATTGAAAAATGAGGTATTTACAATTTTTATTCAGGCCGGTACCTTGAAATAGGCTTCCAAGCCATGTATAGCCCAAGCGCACCGAATTCAATGCTGTCGAAAACTCAAAAAAACGTGTACTGCCCGCATACTTGCCCTTACCCTTGTCATAAATAGCAAACGTATAGGCTTCTTTGTTCTTTCTTGCTGCAAGCGCTTGATTCACATATGATTTGAACCTTCCCTTTCCATTCGAATCTCCAATAAAATAGGTCCATAGTTCTTCTTCACTGGCCACCTCAGCCAAATCATGAACGTGCTGTTTGTGCAACGGAATCAACTTTACCTTATCATTTTCAAGAATGTAGTCTTTTGTAAAGTTGAACATCATTAAGGTATCTGGTTATTCTGTTTTTAAAAAATCAATAAGCAATGCCGCACTCCATGAGAAATTGTTGCCGCCATACCCATTATGTTCCGCATCAGGGTTCACTTTTCTTGAATCAAAATACTCAAAAAAACCGTTCTTCTCAATCAACTCCAGCGAATCTGATTTGACCCGTTCGGCCAATTCGTAGTAGCCATGCTTTTTAAGGCCTTGGTACAACATCCAGTTCATATTGATCCATACAGGTCCGCGCCAATACTTTTTAGGATTGAACCTATCATGTGTCGGGTCAAAAGAAGCACATAGGTACCTACCATCGTCACCAAACTTTTCAAGCATGGTTTCGGTCAGTCTTTTTACGATATGTCCATTTGGGGCGTTCGAATATAGTGGTGCAAAAGATGACGAACAGATATATGGAAGCTGTTGCTTACTTCGCAGATCATAATGTAGGTAAGCACCCAATTGCTCATTGTAAAGTTTGGTATTAAGACCATGAATACTTTTCTCTTGCCACTTTTTTAACTGATCGACTTTATCTTGGTTACCACCAAACCTTTCGTACAAATTAATCAAAGACTCATTTGACTTGATGAGTACGGCATTGAACAGGGGATCAAGTACCAAAAAGGGTGAAAGCTCTGCAATTTTCGCATCGTCATAATTATGCTCTTTAGCAATTTCTATGATGTATAGGTAATGGTCATATTCTCTTTTTGATGGGCGTTGTGAGGCATCAACGTGTGATGTGTCACGTCTTTCGAACGTATAATCTGGCGGGTTCATGGTTGTCCAAATATCATCCCATAGAGGAGAGTTATCGGTGCCCGACTCCCAATTATGATAGATATAGACCAATCCTTCATTATTGATGTCACGATTATCATAAAAGTATTTATGATTGTCAAATACTTTGTCTATCTGTTCTTTTACAAATGCTGACATGCCATGTTCATCATTTGTAATTTCAAGCAACCGTTCTAAAACAAAACCAAAGACCGGAGGTTGGGTCATACCGGTGGACCGATACTTTTTTGATGCCAAGGGATGTAAACTGGATTGGTGAAAATCGGGTCCTGGAAAATAGGTATCACTATCATTGTGAAAAACAATGTGTGGAATAAAACCATTTCCCCATTGTGCATCAAGAAGTGTTTTTATCTCACTTTTGGCCTTATCAACATCATAATGGGCAAAACCAAGGGCAATAAAACCTGAATCCCATTTCCATTGAAAAGGATACAACCCTTTGCTGGGTATGGTGAATCCACCATCTTGAAAATTATTATTTAAAACTTTGATGGCCCTATCTATCAATTGCTCTTTCATAGTAACGGTATAACAGTTAATAAGATGCATTGGCAGTAGCCACCACCAATGCATCTTTCATTGAACTAAAAAACTAACTTAAACTATTTTTTGCGCTAATTAAAAATTAAATGTTGCCGTCAAGAAGAATCTTCGTGGTAGAATAGGTCGACCAAAGAAAAAATCTCCATCAGCCGATTGCCCGGCAATACCTGCTCGTGGATTACCTTCGGTCAAACCGGCACTATCAAATAGGTTAAAAACAGAGAAGCCCAATCGCAATGAATTGACATCTTGCATACTAAAAGTATAGCCCGCTCCCAATCTGGCGATAGTAATGGCATCAAGTTCAACGTTGTTTGAATCATCGGTGAACTTGCTGCCCGTATGGTTCAGTGCAAAGTTGGCATCAATTTTTTTGTCATCATAGTTCAACCCTATACTTCCTAAAAGATTGGGCTGTCTACCAATTTCATTCCCTTCATTTATGGTAGAGGTTTGTCCGTTGGTAAGATCAGTGGTCTCATTTGTTGTAATCTCATGGTTTTGATAGGTAAACGTTCCATTGACATTGAAGAAATCGGTAAAACGATAGTTCCAGGTCGCTTCTAAACCTATGGTTCTAGTACTTTGCTCACTTCTGCCCTGATCTACCAAGTCACCATTTACAATGGCTTGGTCAATTCGTATACGGTCATTGAGATTTACAAAATAGGCAGCAAGTGACCCAGAGAATTTTGATGTACCGAACTTGACCCCCACCTCACCTTGTATAATAGTTTCCGCTTCATAGTTAGATTCACGAATACCGGGTGTTGGGGCAAACCCCCTTTGTTGCGGAAAGAAAAACCCTCTTGAGAAGTTAGCGTATAAATTGGTCGACTCGGTCAACTCATAAAGGCCCGCCAAGGAGAGTGCCCAATCGGTCGTTTCTATTTTTGCCGTGGTAAAGCTTCCATCGGCAAAACGAACATTTCGTAAATTATCTGTAAGCTCCGTGTTGTCATAGACCGTTGATTCTTCTATGCCACCGTCGTTAAAAACACCATTGGTCGATTCAACCCTAAGACCAACGTCAAAACGCCATCTGTCAAAAATCATTTCATCTGTAATATAGAAGGCCGTTCTACTCTGTGTCAAAAATCTGTTCGTGGTCATACCGATTCTGTTGTAGATACCACCGTCAGAATAAATAACATTGCCTCCAGTAGCATTCGTATAGCTCAAATTGACCAATCGGGGATTGTTATTGAACTCTGAAAGTACTCTGTATTGATAATTTACATCTTCAGCTTCTGTTCTTGCCATAAATGTGCCCACAGTATAGGTATGGTTTCCATTGGATGAGTTAAAAATGAAGTTTGCTTCACCAGAGTAGTCGGTCATCGGGCGAAGACGGTCCACATGCAGGTTTTCAACAACTAGGTCAGTACCATTGATCTGTTCGCCACTACCACCTTGGTAGGTCGCATCAAAAGCCGTATTATCAGGAGCCACGGCGGCTACGTAATCAGAAAGCGATATAGGGTTGCCAAAATCACCATTACCCCCAACATAAAGGGCAAAGTTGTGTTCATAGCTGGCGTATTTGACTTTAGATTTAAAACGAACATTATCACTTAATCTATAGGTGAAATCACCCATCAAGTATCCGCCTTTCGTGAAAACACCATCTTCAATAGGACTTTTATATACCCCACCAGGCGTTAAAAAAGAGGTCTCAGCCAATTCACCCGTCAGCAACTGTTCAACCTCTTCACCATCGTTACCCGCAATGCGATCTCTAGAGCCCCCTTGCAATGGTAACGGTAAAAAGAACTGTGCATTATCATGAATGTATTGTCCAGATAAGGTAAACGAACCATTTTCAAAGCGTTTTTTGATGTTTCCCCTGAACTGTACCCCTCTAGTGGTCAATCCTGTTTCTATGGGACCATCATCTTTTCGAACAAATCCAGTAAACGCATAAAAAGTATTTGAATCTTCACCGCCCATTCGACCGCCAGTGTAAAAATCTGTTTTCAATCTGCCCCTACTGCCCCATTCCACATTAATGATATTCTCTTCATTGGTGTCCCCAGTTTTGCTGGTATAATTGATAATACCTGCAACGGATCCTGCACCATAGAGCACTGCGGCACCACCACGAACAAATTCAACACCCTTAAAACCTATATCAGGTCTGGCGTAAACATCATGTGCCGACGAATTCAGCCCAAAAGTGCTCATCAAGGGCATGCCATCATACTGCAACGGGTTGAAAACATATTGCCCCCCAGATGGTAGACCACGAACGAATAGGTTGGTCGCGGTTTCACCACCACCACCTTCTGCGGTGATACCTGGCACATCGCGTAAGATATCAGCTTGACTGTTTGCCGATAGTTTTGTGATTGCCGCCATCTTTTTAGAACTGATGGATAAAGGTGCTTGCTTTTGAGACCTAAAAGTGCTCGATGCCGTGATTACAACCTCATCCAATTGTTGGCCACTCTCGACCAGTACCACGTTTAGGGTCACCGTAGAACCACTCAATGCAACTGTTTCTTCTGAGGCTGTGAAACCAATAAAAGATACCCGAACGGTTTGAGTGCCGGTCAAACTGGTGGTAAGGGTAAAATTACCGTCAAAGTCAGTAGTAGTGCCCTCTGAGGTGCCCACTATAATGACATTAGCCCCTAGGATCGGGACACCGGACTCGTCTTTTACGTTACCGTTAATTTCTGTTTGTGCCTGAAGAGCACTCCATCCGAAAAGCACAATTACCGCAACTAGTAAATTTTTCATAATGAATTAGTTAATTGTTAATCAGTTTAAAGTATTAGAATATGATATTTCTAATTTTTGATTAAATTTATTTGAATATCCTAATGAAAAGCTATTTTTTTTGTGAATAACTCACGCAAACGTTTGCGAAAACGTTTGCGATAAATATCATTTAACGAATCTCCATTTGAATTATATTTGATGGCATGAGCAAAAAACAAAGTGTTACACTTAAAGAATTGGCAAAAGAGCTTCAGCTGTCGGTTTCTACAGTATCACGGGCCCTGAACGACCATCCTGACATTAGCGAACCAACAAGGAAAAAGGTCAAGCAACTGGCCAAACGACGACACTACACACCCAATCTTTTTGCCAAGGGCTTTAGAAGCCACAGAACACATATTTTGGGAGTCATTGTTCCCAACATATCGCATTACTTCACCACTACCATATTGAAAGGTATTTTAGCACAAAGTGAGAGTCTTGGCTATCGCGTTATCATATCTGAATCTAGGAATGATCAACAGAAACAGACCGAGATGCTCGAAACCATGATACAATTTGGGGTAGACGGCATTCTGATGGCTTTGGCCCGAAAGACAAAATCGGTAGATAGTATTTTAGAAATTTTAGAGCGGATACCATTGGTCATGTTTGATAAGGTCTCTGATAAAATACCATGTACACAAGTTGTCATTAATGAAGAAGAGGCAGCATACAATGCAATTGAACACCTTATAAACATTGGGAAAAACCGTATTGCCATTATTAAGGAGACGGAACGCTCTTTCAATTCAAAAAAACGCTTTGAAGGTTATTTAAGAGCACTCAAAGAGCATAATATACCTATTGACAAGAAGATAATTTTAAGTACCGAAGACATCTCTTTAGAAAAAGGTAGAATGATGGCCAATATTTTATTGAGCCTTAAAAAAAGGCCTGATGCCATTTTTGCGATTACCGATAGCGCTGCAATCGGCGTAATCAAGGCACTGCATAAATTTAAAGTGACCATACCCGATGAAATAGCCGTTGTCGGATTCAGTAATTCAAACAGTTCAACCATTATAAGTCCGGCCCTATCAACAGTAGACCAACCAGGTTCAAAGATTGGTAAAACGGCGGTAACCTATCTAATAGATGAAATAGAGAACCCCAAAGAAGATTTGCTGACCAAGACCATAGAGATTAAAACAAACTTGATTGTCAGGGACTCATCTTTTATTCCTTAATATAAGCCAAGAGCACTTTTTCTTAATGAAGAAGAGATTCTCAGCGACGAAAACGATACATATAACTCAAATGTTCATCTTTTCTTTAAAGGCCTGCTTGCGTGTGTTTGAAATCTTAATTTTTTGCTTATCCTTCAAAATAACCAAACTTGTGTGCTTGTCCAAATTTTCAAGCGCCAAAACCTGATTCAGGTTAACTATCGCAGACCGATGTGTTCTAAAGAACACATGTGGGTCCAAAGATTTTTCAAGTTTATCCATAGATTCTCTTACAGTAAACTTCGTATGGGATGTATATACTTCTATATACTGGTCTGCACCCGCAATCCATACAATATCATCTACATCTATAAAAGTTGTTTTACCTATTGATTTTACCGCAACTCTTTTGATGTAATCTGCTCCTTCTTTTATTGTTTGATTTTCAGGAAATGCCGATAACAGACTTTTTAGATTGGTATGCAAGCTTACCAAACGATCTTTCTCAATAGTACCTACAGCTTTGAATACAGCCTGCTCAATACGCCCAAAAGCATAGGGTTTGAGCACATAATCAATGGCATTCTGTTCAAAAGCCCGAACTGCATATTGATCATAAGCTGTCACAAAAACAATGTAGGGATAAGGTTCTTTACAGTTTGCCAATACTTCAATACCATTCATTTCAGGCATTTCAATATCAAGAAATACAATCTGGGGGTTTAACGTTTCGATCGCATTAAGGGCTTCTTGACCATTTTGACTAGTACCGACCAGCTCAAGAACTTCAAACTTTTGCAAATGGAGCAGAAGTCGTTTTTGCGCTTCAATTTCATCGTCTACAACTAGTGTTCTGAGCTTCATACGGTATGAATTGGAATTTGAATTTCGGCCATTACCCCATCATTTACCGAAATCAAGTTAAAAACACCTTCTTTACCATAAAGTTTTTTCAACCGTGCTGTTGTGTTTTGAAGTCCGATACCAGTTGGTTCATTTTTGCTTTGACCTAGTCTTGGGCCTTGATTATAAACGTACAACCTCATATATCCATTGAATTCTTTACTACCAATCTCAATACGTTTTGCAGCTTCGCTTTTAGAGATGCCATGTTTTATAGCGTTCTCAACAATAGGTTGCAAAACGAAACTGGGTACTGAAAAATCATTGGAATTGTCATCAATATGGAAAATCACTTCAAGTTCTTTGTTTCTAAACCCTTCTATCTCTAGATACTTTTTCACAAAATCCAATTCTTTTCTAAGGGGAATCATTTTATGTCTTGGTTCTTCCAAACACATTCTTAAAAATTCACCTAAACGAATCAACATTCCTGAAGCTACCTGGTTCTTACCTTGTTCGATGGCACTGACAACATTGTTTATTGTGTTGAACAAAAAATGAGGTGACAACTGGGCCTTTAACATATTTAGTTCACTGATCAACAATTGTTTTTCCATCACTATGGCTTCCTGTTGTTGCCGTTTTAATGCTGCCTGATAGGCAATGGCATGGACCAGACCTATAATGGCCATATAGATAAAGAAGTGCCAGTGAAAAAGGTTCAAAAAGAAAATCTTGAAATAGCTTACAAAAATTGCCCAACTGAATTTGCCGATCCCTAAAAAACTCCAAATCACCGAATACAATGATAAATACAGCAAAACAATACCAATGGCAAATACAATATGGATAAATACTCCTCGATAGTAAGTTTGCCTATCAATTCTGAAACGTTTTCCCAACCAGAATATCAATGGACTCAATAAACCCCAAATACTCCACACTATAAACTGGATGGCAAAAAGCTTGAACCAAGAATCTGTACCATTGCCCTGCAATGTTTTTAAGTACAACTGTGTACTCGTGAACAAAGCAGCAACTATCCAAATAAGATAGAGGGCAATTTTGGTTCTATAACGTTCGAGAATCATCTTAGAAAGTTACAAATGATTTCTCAAGGGCCCTTTTTTAATACCAAAGGAAGATGTTTACGAACTCTCGAATGATGTCTGAAGTCATCGTCAACGGAGTATGCTAGGATAAGCCAAAATTCATTTTCTATGATATGGACAAAGTCATTGGGATCCCTTGAATTCAAGGGTATGGAAAAAACCACTTTTGTGCTTGAATCGTCCTCCATTCCGTCAATTAGGGTAATAGTATTACTGCCGCCATTTGCTTTATCATTTATGGGGTTTCCTACTTCTTTTACATACAAATCCCTACTTGAAGGTTTACCGTCAACCACATGAAACAATAGCAGATCACTACCGACAATGGAGTTATTATGGTTGAACCCTACACCAATCCACCCTTGAGTGGGTGCGGTCAAGGCACACTTCAATGCATCACCATTAATTTCGTAAGAAAACGTTATTCCTGAAGCCTTAATGGATTGCTGGCCGTAAAGACCAGCAAATCCTAAGAACAGCATAATTAAAAGTGAAGGATTTTGGTAAGCCCTCACAATCAGACACCTTTGATTTCAGCAGTTATACCAACAATATCCCATTTTCCATCATCAAGTTTGGTCATGGACAGTTGGTATAAAAAGTCATATTCTTCACTTACAGCATTCAAAACGACTACAGCCATATTGTCCCCTAAAAGTTCTGCATGCCGAAAGGTAATTTTACGTGGTTTTCCGCCCAACTTCTTGTCTTTGACCATTTGAATATAGTCTTTGGCTGAAAACAAATTCAACTTTCCTCCCATCAGTACATACTGAAGTGATTTGGGTTCTAAGACGGACTCAAGAATTTTCCCATCCTGAACATCAGCTCCTTTCACGAATTGAAGGGCCACTCTCTTAATTTCTTTTTTTGAATCTTGTGCATGACCAATACCGAATGCAAGTGCGAAGAACAATACGCTTACTACCGTTTTTTTAGCTAACATAATTCTCGTTTTTTATATTTAAGGCAAACCTATGGTTCTATGCATTTTAAACAAAGTGAGAAGTTGGTAATACGGGAATTCATGTTGCGAATTGGGTATTTTATAAAGTACCGATGTCGCTACTCATTTTCATTCCATAAGTTTATAGAAAAATGTAATTACTGTTCGGGGTCATCTTTCAAATACTTACCTATTTCAACATACGTCACATCATCCCTATCTTGGTAGAAGTCTTTAAGAACGGTACGATGTGCCCCACCAATAAGAACCAAAATCACATCTGTTGAAGTCATATGACTATCAATGTTCGACATGATGTGAAAATTTCGTTCCCACCATTTTGAGACAAACTCGACCCCTATATAAGTACTGTCGGATACGAACTTTGCCGTTTCTTGAATATACTGTCTTTTGTTTTTTAAATCTTCGCCCAAACTATTTTTATAAGCAAAGTACGCTCTAAGTGTTGTGTTGGACAATATTTTCGAATCTCTTTCATCACTCTGTTCAATACTCTGCAAAAACTTGAAAAACTCTTCCTTCTTGTTGTTTTCTGCGAACCGCGATAACTCGTCAAGTGGCAAAGATAATTTGTAATCAATACAGTAAATGGTTGAATGACCTAAGTTTTTTGCCAATCTATAGCCAATTTGTTCTCTCTCATCTATTTGCAATGGCCGCTGGTTGGCGATATATTTCTCGTAAGAATTCTGAAACTGTAGTTCCTCCTTTAACTGACATTCCAAAAGAATTTTGGTTGGGCGATAACGTTCAATAACACGCACCAGTTCGTCAAGTTCCTTTTGCCTTGACGGAGCCGAAAAATCATCCATATCCATAGAGGAATAGTCAGTAGTTTCTCCAAAATGAAACGTTCCCAATATGGCAATTTTTGGTAGTATCGTATCTGTATTCTCTTCTTTAACCATTGGGGTCGTCAATGTCTTCTCATTAACTTCAATACAAGAAAAAAACAACATGATTAAACTTAAAGCACCAACACTATGTATTTTTATGCGTTTTACTTTTAGTAGGGTCATAACAGTTTACTTATAAAGTTTATTGAAATCAATTTTTAAGATCTTCTGCTCTTCCCAATTTTGTAGAAGCGCTTCACCCTTCATATCATAATGCGGCCACTGGCTGTTTGCCACATATATGAATCCTAAGTTTTCGTAGTATTTGCCATTTGTCGGTTCTCCATTAAATTTCAAATTGTTATCCAAAAAGACAACGGATTCAACCTTTGATTCTGCTAGGTGGATTTTAATAACTCTTTTTGGACAGGCATTGTTTTGTATGGCCAATAAACGCCCCTTACCTATGAAAGCCAATCCATCAATGCCCTTCATCAAAAAATCCTCAGAGGTATACCAGATTTGTTCATAGTTATTCTTAAGGTCTATGGAGAATAGTCCTTTAATATAGTCAGAGACGTATAACCGGTTATCATCTAGGTCAATGGTTATTCCTTGTAGGTTGAAACCGCCATCAATATCCAAGATTCTATGTTTTTCTTGATTTTGCAAATCAAATATGGCGATTTCGGGTTTTGAAGAATTTGTAATGTATAGCACTCCGCTTTTGTCAAAAACCATACTACCGGCAACAAAACCTTTTGATAGTGTTAGTACAGAAATTATACTACCAGTTGCAGGTTCAATCTCAAAGACCTTGGGCAAGGCGGTTGCAGCCATTTTTTTTCTTGACTCTGCAATATCGGCGGTCGACACCCATATTGTACCTGATATAGGGTCTGTTGCCAAAGCCATTACGGGGGCATCGAACTCCTTTTCAAAAATTATCTCATTCTGTTTAAGGTCAAACTTGAGCAGTTTGCCGTTATAGACATCAGAAAGAAACAGAAATGAATCTACCAATACCAAATCTTCCAAATGCCTTTTGTTACTGAGATTGACAAAAGTACTGCTAGTCTTTTTATACTCATTATAAGTATTTACAAGTATTTCCAATGAATCTAATTTAGTCTTTAAGACCAATAGGTTATTAAAATCTACATCTTCTTTATAGGGTAGTTTGGCGTTCCAACTCATAATTTTTTTGAGCGCTTTAAATGCATGCTCCGTACTATCGAGAAGACTGTAACCTGCAGCCAAATTATAAAGAAAAGTAGGTTGTGAAGGATGTACCGTTAAAGCCTCTTTGGTAAGGCCAACGAATTTTACGTAGTCTTTTTGAGCATGGGCCTCCATGCTTTGTTTATAAATATCACTAAGCTTTTTTTGGCTGTGCGAAAAACCAAAAATCAACACACATATGCACAGTATCTTAAATCTCATTATGAATTGGTTTTTTCACCAAGTTAAATAAACGAGGCATCGCATTGTGAAAATTGATATATATGGGGCATTTTTAGATATTTTGGTTGCGTAAGTCCATTAAAGCTACTTTTATACACAAAATCAAAGGCATTAATGGACAAAATGCCAGTGGATTTAACCCCAAAACTTTATTGTTATAATTTCATTTATCTTTTTACTTTCTTTTGTAGTTAGGCCCTTAATATTTTAACACCTATGCTTTTATGAAAACTCTGATTGTTGACGATGAGAGATTAGCGCGAAGGCGTTTATCAAATATTCTTCAAAGTAAAATGCATTTAGAACTGTTTGAGGCGAACTCAGGATCAGATGCAGTTAAAAAAATTGAATCGGTGCGACCTGACCTGGTTTTTTTAGATATCAAAATGACAGACTTTTCAGGTTTTGAAGTGTTAAATAGAATTGATTCATCATTAATGCCCATTGTTGTTTTTGTAACTGCTTACGATAATCATGCTTTAAAGGCTTTTGAGGTTGAGGCCATTGATTATTTGCTAAAACCCTATAAAGAGGAAAGGGTTTTATCTGCTTTGAACAGAGCTTTCAAAAAGTTGGAGGCACGAAAGAAAGAAGGCGATCAAAAAAATCTATACGACAAGCTTAATATTTTGGTTGAACACTATGAAACGAGTAAAAATATAGAAAGCGCTTTCTTAGAAAAGATAGTTCTTAAAGTTGGGAAAAAGTACATTTTCGCGGCCACTAAAGAAATCAAATATATCATCTCATCAACTTATTATGCCGAACTCTTTATGATCAATGGTAAAAAGCATCTTTATAGAACTTCAATGACAGCACTGATGCAGAAACTTGATTCCAATAAGTTTTTAAGGTTAAATCGTTCAACGATCATAAGAATCGAAGAAATCAAGGAAGTGGTAAGTGAGGGACTTGGTGATTATAGCGTAGTGATGGGTGATGGCCAAAGGTTCAATGTTACAAAAAACTATAAAAACGATTTTCTAAAACAATTGCATCTTAGATAATACCATGGGAAAGCATTTTGGCAAACTCATCGACAAAAAATTGGTCCAAGTACTTTTGGTCTACTACCTCATCGCCTACATTATCGATTTTGTTGGAACAGTGCTCATCTACCACCAACAAAATGAACTTGATGTTCTTATTAGGGAACTTTTGATACAGTATGGGGTTTTCTTTGTCACCAAACTTGCTTATATATTTACTGCACTCTTGCTTACAAAAAAAATCTTCGGTGGAAAAACCTTGAACCCCTTAATGCTGTCAGTTCATTTACTACTTGCCAGTCTGTTGGCTTTTTACACCGCTGGTATTGGACTTTTATTGGATGTCCATGTATTTTCAAAAGTTGCCGCTTTGAGCATTGAAAGCATTTTCATTAGAGGTCTAAGTGGATTGAGTTTTAATTTCTTCGTGTATTTCTCAATGATAGCAATAGTGTACGCCTATCAGTACTTAATTCAACAAAAAAAGGATGAACTAGAAGCGTCTCAACTTAAAACCAAACTTTTAGATTCAAAGGTAAAGGCACTACAGGCTCAATTAAATCCTCATTTTCTTTTCAATGCTCTCAATGGTATCTCATCGTTGATTAACGATAACAAATTAAAAGCTCAAGATGCCATAGCCGATTTAAGTTATCTGTTAAGATGTACCCTGAACCTTCAAGAAACCAAATTGACGAGATTTCAAGATGAGCTATCCTTGTTGAAAACATATATAAACATGGAACGACTAAGGTATGATGATAAATGGTTAGTGGATCTTGATATTCCAAAGGAATTAGACGAATATCTTATTCCCCCTCTATTACTGCAACCATTTATTGAGAACACCATTAAGCACGGATTTTCAGAGAAGCATCAGAACATTAAAACCCAAATATGGGCCAGGTTAAATGGGGATGTCATCAATATCAATATTGTCAATAATGGAAAACCTTTAGAAATTGAACCTCCTGTGTTTGGTCTGGGCATTGGGAACGTTTTGGCCAGGTTAAATTCTTTGTTCAGAGGTGATTTTGATTTTAAAATTTTCAATGATTCATTAAAGAGTGGTGAGCAAACAGGCTCTGTGGTATGGGTAAAACTTCAGCTACCCGCACTAAGGGTTTAAGACTAAGAAAAATCACAGAATACAACCCTAAAATTGAATAGTGGTAGTTTCTGTGAAGTACCACTTTTGAGATGAAAACCCACACTTACAAATTCAGGCCATCGTCATGGCCCAATTACAGGGATTAACTTCGCTACGCTCGTTTTTCCAAACAAAACTCCGCTTTGAAAATAAAAAGCCCACACTTACAAATTCAAGCTAGCCTGATTTGCCGTGTGGGTTTTTTACTTATTCGTGACCACGGTAGGATTCAAACCTACGACCGCTGGAGCCGAAATCCAGTGCTCTATTCAGCTGAGCTACGTGGCCTTAAATTTATGAACTTAATTTTGCCTTTACTATTGACGAAATGGTTTTTCCATCGGCCTGACCAGCTAACTCTTTTGAAACGATACCCATTACCTTGCCCATATCTTGCATACCTGAAGCACCTGTGGCATCAATAGTTTGCACCACTACTTTTTCAATCTCTTCCTCAGATAACTGCTCGGGTAAAAACCGTTCTATAATCTTTACCTGAGCCAGTTCTGGCTCTGCCAAATCGCCTCTGCCCTGCTCTTGAAAAATGGCTGCACTGTCTTTACGTTGTTTCACCAACTTTTGAACCAACCTCACCCCGTCTTCTTCAGACAAGGTCCCACCGGCACCCTTATCTGTCTGTGCCAGTAATATTGCAGATTTGATAGCGCGCAATGATTCTAGAGAAACACTATCCTTTGCTTTCATCGCTGCCTTCATTTCACTCATTACTTGTTCTTGCAAACCCATTTTAGTTCAATTTTCGGACAGCGAAGATAAAAAATAAACCCGAAAGTAACAGCCTACTTCCGGGTTTGTGCGTTCCATTAAAATGGATGCAATTCAAACACTACTAATCAACATTGTCATGCAAGAAAGAGTTGTTCGAACGCAATTGAATTTCATCATTGCTATCTTCACCCAAACTCATCCGCGATACTTTTTGTTCTGTAGGATTATCATTCAGTTCTACATTTTGACGTTTGTAAGCAGGTTGCTTTTCTATTTCGTCAATACTGTTTCTGTTGTTTTGAAATTTGTAATTGAAATTCTTCAATTTTTTTCTTCTTTCATCGGCTCTGTCTTTCAATAAATCACTTATTGAACTATTGAAAGGATCTACATTGTCAGAAGAACCCTCTCCTTCATTTGAAGCTTCGGCCTTTATTGTTTTTTTCTCAAAGACCAGCTCATCTTCTACAATCTTGGGCTCATGGGTTTCAGCAACGGACTTAGCACCGGTAAGTTTGGTTTCTAACTCCATGTACTCTTCAAGGTTGTATCGTGTTTCACCTTCTTTATTGAAATCCAATACCGGGCTTACTTCAACATATTCGTTGACATCAATATCTTTTGCCTCATCGGTCAAGTCAAAAACGATGGTGTTCTCTTTTGGTTCTTCTTCTGTTTTGCTCAAAGGCATATCAAAAGACAGCGCAAACTGGTCTTCTTCAACTTGTTTAGATGAAACAATCTCTGGGTCAATTACCTCAATATCATTAATGACATTCTTTGCCTCGATAATGATGAAATCATCTTCAACCAAATTTGTTGCCAATACTTCATCTACGGGTTCAGGTATAACCTCTTCGTAAAACACATTAAAATTTCTGATATAACTCGTAGTTTCAATCAAATCAGACTCGGGAAGCTGCATTTGCGGTTCTTCTTCCTCTTCTTCCAATTGATGTTTGATAATCTGTGGTTCGGCAACTTTTTGAGCAACAGGATTCATTACCGTATTCACTTCTCCCAAATCATGAACGGCTTTTTGTTCATCTTCCAGTGTGTGAATGATTTTTTTGGTTTCGGTATTGGTGATCTCATCTTGCTGGTCACTGTTAAAGCCTGTTGCAATTACCGTAACCGCAATAGAATCGCCCAACCCTTCATCTTCACCGATACCCATGATGATGTTAGCACTGTGTCCTGCCTCTAATTGTATAAAATCATTGATTTCACCTATCTCATCGATAGTAATCTCTTGACTACCAGAAACAATTAACAACAGTACATTTTTAGCTCCTGTAATTTTGTTGTCGTTCAATAATGGAGAATCCAACGCTTTGGTAATTGCTTCATTAGCACGTGCCGAGCCCGACGCCGTCGAAGAACCCATGATTGCCGTTCCACTATTTGACAGTACGGTTTTGGCATCCCGTAGGTCAATATTTTGTGTATAGTGGTGTGTAATAACTTCGGCGATACCTTTAGCAGCTGTCGAAAGTACTTCATCTGCTTTTGAGAAACCGGCCTTATAACCCAGATTGCCATAGATATCTCTCAATTTATTGTTATTGATAACAATTAAGGAATCTACATTGTTTCGCAGCTTTTCAATACCCGCTTGGGCCTGTTTACATCGCGGTCCACCTTCAAACTGAAATGGCGTGGTCACAATACCTACGGTAAGTACGCCCATTTCTTTGGCAGCTTGTGCAATGATAGGTGCCGCACCAGTACCAGTTCCACCACCCATGCCAGCAGTTATAAAGACCATTTTTGTCGTATGCTCCAGCATGGCCTTAATTTCTTCCATGCTTTCCATGGCCGCCTGCTCACCTACCGAGGGGTCAGCACCTGCACCGAGACCTTCGGTCAATGATACGCCCAACTGTATCTTATTAGGAATTGAACTGTTTTCCAGGGCTTGTGCATCTGTATTACAAATCACAAAATCAACGCCGTTGATTCCTGATTGAAACATGTGGTTGATAGCATTGCTGCCACCTCCACCAACGCCAATAACTTTAATGACATTGCTTTTGTTCTTCGGTAAATCAAAGGCGATATTATCAAATTCAGTGTTCTTGCTCATGGTGATTTCTTTATTGTGGGTATTTTATTCTGCGTTATCTAAAAAGTCCTTCAACTTCTCCGACCATTTATCAAAAATGGACTTGCGTTCTTTCGACACCGCATGTGCGGTTTTACTTGGTGCAGCTTCTTGACCGACCAAGACCTCTTCTTCGAGATGTTCTTCTACCATCTCATTTTCTGTAACATCTAAGCGCCCATTGGTTTTAATGGCATTCATCAAAAGGCCCACGGCAGTTGCATATAATGGACTGGCTATTTCTTCATCAGAGTCCCCCGCCAGGTGTTCGTTGGGGTAACCAATTCGAGTGTCCATGCCCGTAATATATTCAACCAACTGCTTTAAGTGCTTCAATTGGCTTCCACCACCGGTTAAAACAATGCCGGCAATCAGTTTTTTCTTTTGCTCTTCGTGTCCGTAATTTTTTATCTCAACATATACTTGCTCTACAATCTCTACGACTCTGGCGTGGATAATCTTCGAAAGGTTTTTGAGGGTTATTTCTTTGGGTTCTCGACCTCTTAAACCAGGAATAGAGACTATTTCATTGTCTTTATTCTCGCCCGGCCATGCAGAACCAAATTTCATTTTTAATAATTCGGCCTGTTTCTCTATAATCGAACATCCTTCTTTGATGTCTTCGGTTATTACATTGCCCCCAAATGGAATTACGGAAGTATGGCGGATGATTCCATCTTTGAATATGGCCAAATCAGTAGTGCCGCCACCGATATCTATCAATGCAACGCCTGCTTCTTTCTCCTCTTGGCTCAACACAGCTTCTGCCGAAGCCAAAGGTTCAAGGGTAATATTGCCCAAATCAAGTCCAGCGCTTTTAATACAGCGTCCTATGTTCTTAATAGAAGTGACCTGCCCTACCACAACATGAAAATTCGCTTCTAAACGTCCACCGTACATACCGATGGGTTGCTTAATCTCAGATTGGCCATCAACTTTGTATTCCTGCGGCAACACGTGAATAATCTCCTCTCCGGGCAACATCACCAACTTATAGACTTGATTGCAGAGTTTGTCAAGATCTTCATCATTGATAACCTCTTCGGCATCGGGTCTGGTTATATAATCGCTATGTTGTAAGCTTCTGATATGTTGCCCGGCTATTCCGACCACTACAGAACCTATCTTAAGACCTGAATTGATTTCGGCTTGCTCAACAGCTTGTTGAATTGACGAAATGGTCTGTGTTATATTGTTCACAACACCACGATGTACGCCAAGACTTTTAGATTTTCCAGTACCTAAAATCTCGATTTTGCCGTATTCGTTTTCTTTACCGATTATCGCCACAATTTTAGTTGTACCGATATCTAACCCAACTGAATATCTACCTTGTTCCATACTTTATATTTTGGTGCAAACCACTTGGTTATCAAATTCTAAACTCACTATTGCATAATTTTCAAGCGTATTATCTTTTGTTGCCTTCACATAAAACGCCATAAAATTTTTGAACTTTTCATCCAAATTGTCCACCCCGCCCAAATTCACTACAAAATTTTCAATTCTGAACTTCAATTGATACTGTCCCTCATCTTCAATATGTATCCCGATGACATTTTTTCTTAAAAAATCATCCTTGGTCACAAAATTTAAAATGACATAAGCGTCCTCCAAGGTTTTACCCGTAATCTTACCCGTGATGATAGGTACTCTAGCCGAGTGATGCCTTGATAAAGGCATACGTTTACCAGTATCATCCAAATAAAATTTGGAGACGCCCTCAACCCTTCCAATTGGTTTTCGCTGAACAATTTTTGAAATTAGCTCTCCCTCAACCGAGAGATAGACTTGGGCATTTTTCACCATTTCATTGGACTCTAAGAGCCCCTCTATGGTATTCAAAACTACTTGTTCTTTTGCCCTATTTTTTACGCTGCCATAATTTTGTATTAACAATTTATTAACTGCGTCTTCTGTCAAGTATAAGTTATTGTCTCCCAAAAACTTAATCTTTATATCTGTAATCTGTTTCGTATTGCTTCGAAAGTCAGCAAAGCCATACAACCCTGCCATGGCCAATATAAGGCCCGTTATTTTTACAACATTCCAATTAACTCGCATATGCCAATTGCTTTTTTAGTTTCGGTACTTCAAGTCCAATATCTCCTGCGCCCATAGTTATTAAAACTTCTGGCCTGCAGCTATTCAATTCATTCACAATAGCTTCCTTTTCTATTATTTTTTTATTTGGATTTTTAATTTTATCCAACAGCCATTTTGCATTGACACCCGGTATCGGTTTTTCCCTCGCAGGATATATCTCAAGCAGCAATATCTTGTCAAACTTTGCCAGGCTACTGGCAAACCCTGCTATGAAATCCTTTGTTCTAGAGAATAAGTGGGGTTGAAAAACTACAGTGGTTTTTTTGTTGGGATGCATTTCAGAAACGGCTTGATAAACGGCCTCAATCTCCGTAGGGTGGTGGGCGTAATCATCTATAAAAACAAAGTCATTTTCTTTTATCTGATACGAAAACCTGCGCTGTACGCCCTTAAACGTGGACAAAGCTTCAGCAAGGCGGTGAGTTTCTGAAAATACCTCGGCCGCCATGGCAAAAGCAGCTAATCCATTGAGCAAATTATGTTTGCCAGGTTTATTGAAACATACATTTTGTATAGTTTCTTTCGGTGTTGTTATATCGAATATGTAAGCGCCGTTTTTAACTTTTAAGTTATCTATTGTATAATCCGAAGCATCTTCGATTCCATAGGTGATTCCTTGAATAGGAAGACCTTTCCGAACCAATAATTTCCCTCCCGCTTTGATTTTACCGGCAAACTCATGAAACGATTTTTTGATTTCTTTATCAGAACCATAGATATCAAGATGATCGGCATCCATTGAGGTAATACAAGCGATATTAGGTGAAAGTCGCAAAAACGAACGGTCGTACTCATCAGCCTCAACCACCGAATATTCAGTACCCTCTAAAACAAAATTGCTGTTGAAATCTTCAGAAATACCCCCTAAAAATGCAATGAGTGGCGTATTCGTTGCTTTTAAAAGGTGTGCTAATATCGACGAGGTCGTGGTCTTGCCATGCGTACCCGCAACAGCAAAACAAAACGTTTCATTGGTAATAATACCCAAAACCTCGGACCGCTTTTTTACCTCGAAGGAATTGTCCAAAAAGTAGCGTAATTCAGCATGTGTTTCTGGTACTGCCGGTGTATATACCACAAGTGTGTTTTCCCTTTGTTTAAAGTCAATCGGAATCAAAGCAACGCTATCCTCAAAATGAACAGAAATACCCAATTGCCGCAACTCATTGATAAGCGGTGTTCCGGTCTTATCATAACCCATGACCTGCTTGCCGATGAACTTAAAATATCGGGCAAGCGCCGACATACCGATGCCTCCGATACCAATAAAATAGACACTATGTACGTTATTTAAGTTCAAAAATCAAATGTTATTCAAAATTGTATTCCCAGTAAAAACTGCCACTGTTTACTCTTTACTTTTTTATAAGCCTCTCTATTTCGTTAACAATATGCTCGGTTGCTTTGGGCAATGCCAAGCGTTTAATATTTGATGCCAGTTCACTTTTTATGGCCTCAGAGCCAATAATTTTTTTAAATGTGGATTCAAAGCTGTGATCCAACTCTTTTTCTTTCAGCATTAGCGCCGCATTTTCTTTGACCAGTGCTTCGGCATTTTTGGTTTGATGATCTTCAGCGACATTGGGCGACGGAATAAAAATTGTGGGCTTACCTACCAAACACAATTCAGAAACCGAACCGGCACCTGCTCTTGAAATAATAATATCTGCTGCTGCGTAGGCATAATCCATTTTGTTTAAAAAAGGTTTTACCCTTACCTTGCTTGATTCATGATTCTTATAATCTTCATAGTACAGCTTGCCACATTGCCATAGTACTTGCACCGCTACATGCTCAAAAAACTCCAGCTCTTTTGCTATCAACTGATTTACACGGCGTGCTCCAAGGCTACCTCCCAAAATCAACACTACTGGCTTATTGACATCAAAGCTGAAATAGTCTAAGGCAGCCTTCTTCTCTACCGCTATAGTGACCAAATCAGACCGAACAGGATTTCCCGTTTTCACGACCTTTTCTTTTGGAAAAAACTTATCCATACCTTCATAGGCAACACAGATTTTTTTGGCTTTGTTGGCCAATAGCTTATTGGTAACACCAGCAAATGAGTTCTGTTCTTGAAGCACGCAGGGCACGCCAGCGGAGGCGGCCATTTTTAACAATGGGCCACTGGCAAAACCACCCGTACCAATGGCCACATCAGGTTTAAACTGCTTTACTATATTGCGTGCGTTCCACAAACTACTCATCAATTTTATCGGAAACATTAGATTCTTTAAGGTTAGTTTCCGTTGTAAACCACTAATCCACAAGCCTTTAATTTTATAACCAGCTTGTGGCACTTTCTCCATTTCCATTTTATCCTTAGCACCTACGAACAGGAACTCGGCATCATTGAACCGTCGCTTGAGTTCGTTCGCTATGGCTATGGCAGGATAAATGTGTCCTCCCGTTCCCCCTCCTGAGAGTATAAATCTATAATTGCCCACTCAATACTTCTAAAGGGTTATTATCATCAATGTTCAATCCCTCTTCTTGTTTTTTATCACTTGCACTCAACACAATTCCGATAGCCAAACAGGTCATCCATATTGCTGTACCCCCCATACTGATCAAAGGCAACGGTTGTCCTGTTGTAGGAAACAATTGTACCACTACCCCCATATTGATAAAGGCTTGAAACACAATGGGCAATCCTACGCCAATCACCAACAGTTTTGCAAAAACCGTTTTGGCCGAATTCGCTACGACCACTATTCTAAACAGCAACAACAGATAGAAAAAGAGCAATCCTAATCCGCCAATCAACCCATATTCTTCAATTATGATGGCAAATATGAAATCAGATGTGCTTTGTGACAAGATGTTCTTCATTACACTTTTGCCAGCACCCTTTCCAAAAAGTCCGCCCTCGGCCACAGCCATTTTTGCATAGTTCACCTGACGGTTGGCATCAGCGCTGGCCTCCTCGGGGTGTAAAAAAGTTTCAATTCTAGATTTCCAAGTTCCTGCCCTATCTGGCAAGGCATCGGGAGCTTTAAAAAGTACAAATAAGAACATACCCGCCAATACCAATCCTGTTCCTGAAATGGCGAACAGATACTTTAAGGGATATCCTCCTAAAAAACACAATATCATGACCAACAGGCCAACAATAGCAGCTGTTGAAAAATTAGCGGGCAGTATTAACCCAATAACTAAACCGACAGGAAGCCACAGTGGTAAAATACTTTCAGTAAATGTAATTTTTGTATCGCGTATCTTGCTTAAATACCGTGCAATCCATATCATAAGCACTACCGAGGCCAAAGTTGAAGTTTGAAACGGAATACCAACAAAGGGAATCTTGATCCAACGATTGGCACTCACCCCGCCAATATTCGTCTCAACGGTCAATGTATACCCAAGCAAAATCAACACAATTGGCATTGCTATCAATGAAAGACCCTTAAAATAATTTGTTGGGATGCGATGAACCGCATAAATAATCATAAAACCCAAAAAGAGCAGTACCCCATGTTTGACCAAGTGACCTACGGTGGTACCTGAATCTTTTACATAAACCAAATTTGTACTGGCACTATAGACCGGCAAAAAGGAAAACAGCGCCAACAGGGCAACGATGCCCCAGATTGCCTTATCCCCCTTTAAATTTTTCAATAGTGCTAACACGATGCTATAATTTTTTGATGGCGGCCTTAAATTGGTCACCTCGGTCTTCGTAATTTTCAAACAAGTCAAAACTCGCACAAGCAGGGGACAGCAATACACTGTCACCACGTTCTGCTATCTTGTAGGCCACCTTTACAGCTTCGTCCATTGCGACCGTTTCAACAACTATTTCAACGGCATTACCAAAGGCATCTAACAATTTTTGATTGTCAACACCTAAACATATGATAGCTTTTACTTTTTCACGAACCATGGGCATTAACTCACTGTAATCATTACCCTTATCCACACCACCAACGATCCATACTATTGGTTTTTTAATGCCATCAAGGGCATAATACGTGGCATTTACGTTCGTGGCCTTTGAGTCATTGACATACTCAACATGATTGATTTTCAAAACTTTTTCAAGTCGGTGCGGAACCCCTTGAAAAGACTGAATACTCTGAAGAATGGCTTCTTTTCTCACATTTACCAAATGCGAGGCCAAACTTGCCGCCATGGCGTTTTTGACATTGTGCTGTCCCTCTAGGGTCAAAAAATCTGTACTCATTTCAAAGGTTTTCGGTTCTACTTTTATTTTTATAGTGTCTTTTGCTAACCAAGCACCGAACTCTTGCTCAGTTTTAAGCGAGAACGGCACCAATTTAGATTGAACAGGATGTTTTTTTAACCAGTTGACAATGACTTCGTCATCTGCGTCATAAATCAAATAATCATCAGCATCTTGATTCATGGCGATACGAAATTTTGAAGCGATATATCTCTCAAATTGGTAATCGTAACGATCCAGATGGTCAGGTGTGATGTTGGTAATTATTGCCACCTTTGGTTTAAACTTGTCTATACCGTCCAACTGAAAGCTACTGATCTCTAGCACATAATGGCCAAAATCGTTTTCAGCTACCATTTTTGCGTAACTATCACCAATATTACCGGCCATACCCACATGAAGTCCGCCGTGTTTTACCAGATGATAGGTCAACATGGTCGTAGTGGTTTTTCCGTTGCTTCCTGTAATACCAATAATGGTTGCATTCGTATAACGCGTTGCAAACTCAATTTCTGATATCACTGGAACACCCTTTGCCACCAATTGTTGCACTAAAGGTACCCTATCAGGTATACCTGGACTTTTCATCACCACATCAGCATTTAAAATCTTAGCTTCTGTATGTTGGTTTTCTTCCCATTCAATCTCAATATGTTCAAGAACGTTCTTGTATGCTTCTTTAATTTCTCCTTTATCCGAAACAAAAACATCATATCCTTTTTGTTTCCCTAAAATGGCTGTTCCTACACCGCTTTCACCTCCCCCAAGAATGACCAACCTTTTCATCCTATCGTATCTTCAATGTCACAATACTTATAATGGCCAGCAAAATGCCGATAATCCAAAAGCGTGTAACTATCTTACTCTCGTGATACATTTTCTTTTGATAATGGTGATGTAACGGTGCCATCAAAAAAATGCGTTTTCCTTCACCATATTTCTTTTTGGTATGCTTGAAATATCCAACTTGGAGCATCACTGAAATAGATTCCGCGAAGAAGATTCCACATAGTATCGGTATCAACAATTCTTTTCGCACAATAATCGCGATTACAGCTATTACCCCACCTATGGTCAAGCTACCTGTATCACCCATAAATACTTGTGCCGGAAAGGCATTGTACCATAAAAACCCGACCAATGCCCCAACAAATGCGGTAATGAAAACCACCAATTCGCCTGCTCGAGGTATGTAAAAAATATCTAAATAATCAGAGAATTGAACATTACCGGAAACCCAAGCAAAAATGCCCAAAGTGAGCACGATGATTGCCGATGAGCCCGCTGCCAAACCATCTATTCCGTCAGTAAGGTTTGCACCATTGGAGACGGCGGTCACTATCAATATCACGACCGGAATAAAAATCAACCAAGCATATTCACGTGCGCCCTCCCCCGCCCAAGCGATAAAATCAGCATAGTCCAGCTCGTTATCCTTGAAAAAGGGCACGTTGGTACGGACAGACTTTTTCTCTTTACCAACAACCTGTTCTACCGTAAACTGTTCGGTAATGCGCGTACCGTCTTTTTCCTTCATGGTCACTTCGGGATGAAAGTAGAGTACAACCCCAACGATAAGCCCAAGTACGATCTGACCCATCACTTTGAATCGTCCCTTGAGTCCTTTTTTGTCTTTTTTGAATATTTTGATGTAGTCATCAATGAATCCGATAACACCCATCCAAAGCATGGTCACTATCAGTAAGATGACATAGATGTTTTTGAGGTCGGCAAAGAGCAAAACAGGAATCAGCGTGGATAGTATAATTATGAGCCCACCCATGGTTGGCGTACCGGCCTTCTGCTTTTGGCCATCAAGACCCAAATCTCGAATACTTTCACCTATTTGCTTGGCCTGTAAGAACAAAATGATACGCTTGCCATAGACCATTGCTATCAACAAAGACAGCAACACCGCCATAGCGGACCGAAACGTCAAAAACTGGAAGAGCGACGCTCCCGGCAATTGGTATTGTTGTTCTAAATATTCAAACAAATAATATAACATTCTACTTATTTAAGCTTTCTAATGCAGTTCTGACTTCTTTAAAGTCATCAAAATCAACACGTTTGCCATTGGTTTCTTGATAGGTCTCATGGCCTTTACCGGCCACTAAAATGATATCGTTGGCCGATGCCAGCTTACAGGCTGTTTTGATAGCCTGTTTTCTATTTTCAATGGAAAGCACCTTTTTTAAATTCTGTGCTTCTACCCCAATCTCCATTTCTTCTATAATGGCAGTTGGCGATTCTGACCTCGGATTATCCGAAGTAAAAATGGCCTGATTGCTCATCTCAGAAGCGATATGACCCATAACCGGACGCTTCGACTTGTCACGATCACCACCACACCCCACTACGGTGATGACGTTTTCATTTCCAGTCCTCAATGTGTTGATAGTGTTCAACACATTTTTAAGTGCATCCGGTGTATGGGCATAATCAACTATTGCTGTAATTTTCTCTTTCGATATAAAATATTGAAACCTTCCGTCGACATTATCGAGTTCACTGATCAGACGTAAGATCTCAAGTTTTTCCAGTCCCAATAAATCTGCGGCAGCGTATATTGCCAGTATATTGTAGGCGTTAAAATCTCCGATCAACTTTGACCAAAGTTCATTGTCATCAACCTTTAGCAACTGCCCATTGATTTGATTCTCCAATATCTGTGCGCGATAATCGCCAAACGATTTTAACGCATAGGTGAATTTTCGAGCCTTGCAGTTCTGCAACATGACCATACCATTTTTATCATCTAAATTGGTCAGGGCAAAAGCAGATTTTGACAATCCATCAAATAATTTCTTTTTGGTATCACGGTACGCTGCAAAGGTTTTATGATAGTCTAAATGATCATGCGATAGGTTTGTAAATATGGCACCTGAGAAATGCAGCCCTTCGGCTCTTTTCTGATGTATACCATGCGAGCTGACTTCCATAAAACAGAACTCAACACCCTCTTCGTTCATTAAATGCAGGTACTTATTAATTGTCAATGCATCTGGCGTGGTATGGGTTGTTGGGTATTCTTTTTTATCAACCCATATTTTTATGGTGGAGATCAAACCTACCTTATACCCTGCTTTTTTAAACAACTGATACAATAAAGAGGTCACTGTGGTCTTGCCATTTGTACCTGTAACACCTACCAATTTCAGGTTTTTTGAAGGTGTGCCATAAAAGTTAGAGGCCATAATGGCCAGCGCTTTGTTGCCATTGTCCACCTGCAAATAGGTGATTCCGTTGACTATCAGCTCGGGCATAATCTCACACACAATGGCTTTGGCCCCTTGATCTATTGCTTTTTGAATGTACTTATGTCCATCGGTCACCAGACCCTTGATTGCCACAAAGACATCATCCATTTCAACACTTCTAGAATCGAAATGCACATGGTTGACCATGACATTAGTATCTCCGCTAACCGCAGACAAGCCCACCCCGTACAATATGTCTTTCAATAGCATCATGATAATTGCAAGACGATTTTGTCTACCTTATTAATATCTGTACCCTCTTCAACAGATTGCTGTTTTACTTTTCCATTGCCCTGTATCTCAACCTGAACACCTAGATTTTCAAGAATTGAAATAGCATCCATACCGCTCATTCCCTTTACGTTTGGGACCTTACTATATTGCTTTTGTGCATGAACATAATACTTCTCGTATGCCGCTCTGATTTGTTCTTCTTTGGGGTTCTCAGGAATGACTTCATCGGCTACGGGCGAAGTGATGTATATTTTTTCTGCCAAGGATTTAAAAACCGGACCTGAAACATCAGCCCCGTAATACCCAACACTTTTATCAGGTTCGTGAATCACCACAATACAGGAGTACTGCGGATCGTCAGCAGGAAAATAACCTGCGAACGAAGAGATATAAGCCAGTTTATCTGGATCTTTGGCGACATAGTTCTTTTGGCATGTGCCCGTTTTGCCGGCCATTGAAAAATTCTTTGCGTATAGTCTCTTGCCCGTACCATAGTCCTTTTCAACCACATCTTTCAAAAGTCGTTGTGCCTTCAAAACGGTCTCCTTTGAGCAGATTGATGGATTGACAACTTCTTTGCGAAACTTTTTAATGATCTTATTGCCCACGCGAGCTTCTTTAATAAAACGCGGCCTAACCAATTCACCGTCATTGGCAATAGCATTGTAGAATGCCAAAGTTTGCAAGGGTGTCATCGAAACTTCATAACCGTGTGACATCCATGCCAATGAAATACCCGACCAGCCTTTATCTCCCGGATAACGCAATACAGGCTCACCTTCACCAACAATGGGCAGCCCCAGATTTTTGTGGAGCCCCATATTCATCAATCGGTTCACATAACGCTCAGGACGTTCTTTATAATTTTCATGTACCATTTTGGCAAAAGCAGTATTCGATGATAAAGCAAAGGCCTTTGCCATCGAAATCTTACCGTAACCACCCCATTTTGTATCACGAACAGTACGGTCGTAGATTCTCCACCTGCCTTTTTCCGTATCTAGAACCGTACTGGTATCAATTACTTTATCTTCCAATGCCGCCACCAAAGACATCAACTTAAAGGTTGAGCCCGGCTCATGTGATTCACCTACAGCATAATTCAAGCGCTCATAATATTTACCTTCTTTGGTACGCCCAAGATTAGAAATGGCCTTAATCTCACCTGTTTTGACTTCCATCACCACAACACAACCATGATCTGCCTTGTAGTATTCCAGTTGCTTTAATAATGCATGGTGAGCAATATCTTGAATATTGGTATTAATAGTAGTAACGATATCGCGCCCATCTTGTGGTTCAATAATATTGTCAAAACCAACCGGTTTCCATTGGCTGCCAGCACTTTTTTGTTTTAACCGTTTACCCTCGTTACCCCTTAGGTAATCTTTACCAAAAGCTCCATCGAGTCCGACACGTGTAAAATGTCCTTCTTCATCAATTCGTTCGTAGCCAATGCTGCGTGCCGCTATTTTACCCAAAGGATAGTCGCGAACCACGCGATGTTTCTCAATAAAGCCACCTTTATTTGGCCCTAACCGAAACAAAGGAAAATCTCGCATTCTGGCATATTGCAAATATTCTACATTACGCGCAATCAATTTGTAACCATTCTTATTGGCCCGTGCCTTGCGGAGCATTTGTAAATAATGCGACGAAGGTTTATGAAACAGTACTGCCAAAGAATCACAAAGCGGATTCAGGTATTTTTCCCAATTGGCCTGACTCACCGTATTGGCATCAAACCGTATTTCGTACTTAGCGACCGAAGCTGCCAATAGACTGCCATCATCAGCATAAATATTACCGCGATTGGGTTGAATCGTAAACATACGCTCGGTCTTTTGCATGGCAAGCTCCTTGTACTCGTTGCCATTGACCATCTGTATATCGACCAATTTGACCACTACGGCAATAGCGAACACAAAAAGACCTCCCCCAACGAGGTACAATCGATTCATGATATTTTTTTCGCTAATCGGCACTATTCTTCAGATTTAACTATGATTTTTTGAGGTGGGTTTTCAGAAGGTTTCAACCCCTTATCGGCAATGGTCATCTTTAATGAAGACTCTAACTTCAACTGTTGTAAGTTGCGACGGGTCTCAACAAATTCACTTCGCAAGGCCCGAACCTCTTCGTTCAATTGCGCAATCTCGTGTACCTTTTTATCAGCATTGTGACTACTAGAGATCATGAGCGCAGCCAAAAAAGAAGCAAATAGCAAAAAGAGCCAATTTTTAGGTGCATCGCCGCTCACCAAAAACTTACCCTTTAAAATATCCAATAATCCTTTTTTCATTTTCATACGGACTTCCCGTTTCGATACTTCAACTTTTCATTCTTATACTTCGGACACATTATCATCTTAAAAATGATATCCTAAAACTCTGCCGAGGACAACACCTTCGTTATATTCTTTCTGCGATGCGTAGCTTGGCACTTCGCGCCCTATTGTTCGTTGCAATCTCATCGGCTGATGGAACTATCAATCCCCCTACCTTCTTCAGCGGCACATCAATATTTCCATAAAAATCTTTCTCGGCCTCGCCCTCAAACTTTCCATCTCGAATAAACCGTTTGACCAAACGATCTTCTAACGAATGGTAACTTATCATACTCAACCGCCCGCCTTTTTTCAACACCTCGGGAGCCTGTAGTAAAAATGCCTTCAGCACCTCAATCTCTTCATTTACCTCAATGCGAATGGCCTGATAGATTTGCGCCAAAATTTTGTTCTCTTTCATTTTGGGCAAAAACCGCTTCAAGACCACTTTCAGTTGCTCGGTTGTTTTGATTGGTTTTTCCGCCCGATGGGCAATCATCTCTTTTGCCATCGCATTGGCGTTACGAAGTTCTCCATACTCAAACAACACCTTGGCCAGTTTCTCCTGCGAATATGTGTTCACCACATCATAGGCCGAACGCTCGTTCTTTTTACTCATCCGCATATCCAAATCTGCCTCAAATCGAATTGAAAATCCCCGGTCAGCTTCATCAAACTGGTGCGAAGACACCCCAAAATCTGCCAAGATTCCATCAACTTTTAGAATGCCATAGAACTTTAAAAACTGTCTGAGAAACCTAAAATTCTCTTGAATCAAGGTAAATCGTTCATCATCGATACTGTTTGCCAATGCATCTTCATCTTGATCAAAAGCAAACAACTTGCCCTCTGGGCCCAACCTGCTCAATATTTCTTTTGAATGCCCGCCACCACCGAAAGTGACATCGACATATATTCCGTTTTCTTTGATTGACAAACCATCAACGGACTGCGCTAGCAGTACCGGGTTATGATACATCTTCTTTAGGTTTCTCGCCTTTCATGACCTTGTTGGCCAGTGCTTTCTTTTTTTCCCTGGTTGCCGTTGTGACCTCTTGGTACAATGCCTTGTCCCAAATTTCCAAATGTCTTCGTATGGGAGCTATCACCACTTCTTTTTTGATGTCTGCCAATGAAATCACATCTTTCGGTATCAATAACCTTCCTGTTGCATCAACCTCGACCTGTCGTAGCCCCGCCGTGAACATTCGAATAAAATCATCATTTTCTTCATCAAACCGGTCGTTCTCATCCAACTTGGCCATAACTTTGTGCCACTCTTGGGCAGGGTACAGTTCTAAACATTCTTTGTAATACGACTTTTTGATAAAGAAGCCTTCTTTGAGTATTGGCGTGACCTGATTGCGCAATGCCACAGGAAGCATTACACGCCCCTTAGCATCTGCCTTGCAGTTGAATACACCAAAGAAATAAATGTCCAAAACTGGATTTGTTTATTATTTATAACTCAAATATAGAAATATTATTACCACATTTTACCACTTTATTACACATTGTTAATAAAAATGTAATTTTTTGAACACATTTTGACACTAAAACCCAAAATCTAACCCCTTTTTGTTTTCTTGAGGGGAAACACAGGAAAAAAGGAACTGTTCAGATCACAATTAAATGCACCCTATTTGAACCGATAAGTATTCTTCCGAATTACCTATATTTGCCGTTCTTGACCGAACTAACTCACATGGAAGACGAAATCATTAAGGAAGGAAAGTTCAGGTATATTGAAATTGGTGAGGGAAAACCAATTATCATATTACACGGACTCATGGGCGGTTTAAGTAATTTTGAAGGCGTAGCCCACTTTTTTCCAAAAAAAGGATATCAGGTTTTAATACCTGAGCTACCTATATATGATATGCCAATGCTAAAAACGACGGTAAAGAATTTTGCCAAGTTTTTGGCAGACTTTATCGAGTTCAAAGGGCTTAAAGATGTTATTCTGTTGGGCAATTCACTTGGTGGCCATATTGGACTGCTGCACACCAAAATGTTTCCTGAGCTGGTAAAAGCATTGGTTATTACCGGTAGTTCGGGCCTTTATGAGAGCGCTATGGGAGACGGATACCCCAAACGGGGCGATTACGAGTTCATTAAAAAGAAGGCACAAGATGTTTTCTACGATCCTGAAGTAGCGACCAAAGAAATTGTTGATGAGGTTTTTGCAACGGTCAATGATCGTATGAAGTTAGTAAAGACCTTGGCCATTGCCAAAAGTGCCATTCGCCACAACATGTCAAAAGACCTGCCCAGCATGCAAACCCCAACATGTATTATTTGGGGTGAAAATGACTCTGTGACACCACCCAACGTTGCCGAAGAATTTCATGAATTGCTGCCCGATTCTGAGCTGTTCTGGATTGAAAAATGTGGACACGCACCCATGATGGAACATCCTGATGAGTTCAATACCGTTCTGGATGCCTGGTTGACAAAGCGGGAGTTTTAATTAGGCTTTAGTATTGAGCTATTGGACGATAGTATTGAGACCTTAGATTTTAGATAGTTTCGTTAAAATTGAACATCCCAAAAATGAAAATCACTTCGGCTGAATTTGTAATGAGCAATTCAGATGTGGCAAAATGTCCTAAAGATGCGCTACCTGAATATGCCTTCATTGGACGTTCGAATGTTGGAAAGTCCTCATTGATAAATATGTTGGTTGACAGAAAGAGTTTGGCAAAAACATCGGGACGTCCAGGTAAGACCCAACTCATCAACCATTTCAAAATCAACAACAATTGGTTTTTGGTCGATTTACCCGGATATGGCTACGCCAGGGTTTCAAAAAAGGAAAAAAAGACCTTTCAAAAATACATCACCGCCTATTTTGAAAAACGCAAACAATTGGTCTGTGCATTTGTACTCGTAGACATCCGTCATGACCCACAACCTATAGATTTAGAGTTTATGGAATGGCTCGGTACCAATGGTGTTCCGTTTGCCATTATTTTTACCAAAGCTGATAAGTTGAAACCGGGAGCTATTCAAAACCATGTAGACCGATACCTACAAAAATTGTTGGATACTGCTTGGGAACAAGCCCCGACACATTTTGTTACTTCATCAACCAATCGTACCGGTAAAGAAGAAGTGCTGGACTTTATTGACGGAATAAACAAAGATTTCATCTATAACTAACATGCAGGTGTTGACGCGAAAATCGCAGTTACTTCCCCTCTTGCACAAATGCATTCAAACGTATCATGACTTTGGTGTTTCAAGATGTGCAATGGTAATCGACCAAGAGCTACTTTCAAAGAAGGTGAAATTTCCATTACTAGAGCACTGTGGTTTTATGCTCTACAATGAGATTCCACAAAACAAGCACCTACAACTGTGCGATTTCATAGCCCAGCTCAAAACCATCGGCGGAAACGTAATCATTGGTATTGTTCTAAAACAAAGGCTTGGTGAACATTTTGAAGAATCACTGGCAAAAGCAACCGAATACATCTCAAAAGCTGACTCATGGCATATTTGCGATATCATTGGAGAACGGGTTTTTGGCCATGCCCTTTTGCACCACACGGAGAGAACAATTCCGAAAGTGAAACAGTTGACCCAACATTCAAGCAACTGGGTCGTCAGAAGTTTGGGCGCCGGGTTCCACAATGCCATCAAATGGGGACTTGACAAAGTTTATGCACAGCAGCTTTTTCAATTACTGTTGACTTTGGGCAATACCAAGGACAAAGAAATAAAACAAGGTGTTGGCTGGGCCGCTAAGACAACAGCAAAGTTTCATCCCGAAATAATTGCTTATTTTAAAGAAGATATTCAGAATCCAAACAATGTGGGGCAATGGTTTCGCACCAAAGTTCGAATAGGTCTGGAAAGAAACAAACATGCCAAGGGAAATAGAGGTTAAATCAGTACTGAACAAAACCAAGAAAAGGGATAACTGGTTTTTAGATGACTATACTTTTAATCCGTATAGCAGCTGCTCCTTCAATTGCCTTTACTGTTACATTCGGGGCAGTAAATATGGCACCAACCTAGAGACCAGCCTTTCAGTGAAGACCAATGCCATTGAATTGTTGAACAAACAACTGGCCAGTCGAGCCCGCAAAAACCAATATGGTTTTATTGTGCTTTCCTCGGCCACTGACCCTTATTTACAAGTTGAAAAAAAATATGAGCTTACTCGAAAGGCGTTAGAGGTCATTGCAAAGCATCGTTTTCCGGCACATATTATTACCAAGTCAGATTTGATAGTACGTGATTTTGATCTACTACATCAAATCAACGAAACCGCCATTTTACCAGAAGATTTGAACAGTATTAAAAAAGGTGTTATTGTCAGCTTTTCATTTTCTACCGTTTCAGATGCTATTGGAAAAATCTTTGAACCGGGAGCTACGCCTCCATCTAAACGGATGCTCGCCGTTGAAAAAACGTTAAACGAGGGCTTCTTGACCGGTATCAGTATGATGCCCCTGATTCCTTATGTTTCAGATACTACCGAACAATTACACTTAGCTTTTTCAACCTTTAAGAAAAAGCAAGTGGATTATGTACTGCCTGCCACCATTACCCTGCATGGCAATGGAAAGGCCAGCAGTAAAACCTTAATGCAAAATGCGATTAAAAAGCACTATCCACATCTAGAAAGTAAGTACCTAAAGTTTTTCGCGAAAAGTGCTGAAATGCCTCTGTATTATCGCAGTGCATTTTACAAAAAAATGAAAGAACTATGTCGAGAATATCAATTGCATGATAGTATTATTGGCAGTGTTGGCCAAACCTAATTGGTCTCATTATCTTTTGACTATCCCAAAATGATACAAAAAATGCTATTTTAATGTACGCTCTTTCAAAAGCCGAATCAAACCCTGGGCTGTCTTTAACTCGTTAACTTCTTGGGTCGTAATCAAGACTTCCAAACCCTTTTCACCTTCTACCAATACAATGGGAAACTCAAACTTATAGCCAAACTTGCTGGCATACTTTTTAGCGAACTCATCTTTATGCAAAAAAGTCATTTGGTATTCGCTTTGTTGTCGAAACTTTCTCCAAGTACGATTTTCGGTGACCACACCAAAAGTGATATCACAAAGCTTGCAGTAATATGTTGACGGACTAAATACTTTGTGCATACTGTCCATTAAGGCGTTTCTTGCCCCTGAATTGGCATTGTACACAAAGACCAGTCTTTTCGGTATTTTCTTTTCCATAGCATAAAAATAATGTGGTTCTGCTACAAATAGGTGTTATAACATGTATATTGTACCACTCCACACCAATATGTGAAATACAAAAATGAAACACCTCCCTGCCCTCCTCCTTTTGATTTTAATGAGCTGTAAAAGCGAAACAGAAAAGAAAACTAACATTGAAAATGGTATTGATCCGACGGTTGTGGACATGTGGAGCGATTTTACGGACGCAAACCCAGAGTTCAAGAATGGCGAGATGCCAGAATCTTGGTTTTTCCACAATAACAGAAAAGATGCGAACCGACTTGCACAACTAACGTTGACCGGCAAAAAACAAGCGTCTTCCGGTCTGTATTTATGGTATGAAGAAGCCAGTATCGATTTGCCAGAAGTTGGCACACAACATATCATTACCAATTTTGACGGAAAAGCACAAGCCATCATTGAAATCAGAAAAGTGGATACAATTCCGTTCAATCAAATAGCTTACGGCTATGCCGAACTGGATATGGGCACCACTATTGAACCGCTCAAAAGGTGGAAAAATGCACACTGGGATTTTTTTGCGGGAGCTATGAAAGAAAGCGGACAACAACCAACTGAAGAAATGCTCGTAGTCTGCGAATGGTTTGAGACTATTTGGCCTGAATACAAGTGATTACAAAGCCGCGTATCTGTATTCGCCCTATATTTCATTGATAAAGCGTATTTTCAAACATAATACAATAGCAAAATTCTATGATGACAACTGCTAAGAACCCTATTAAAACACTATCCATACTACATCTCGCCTTGCTTGCAGGCCCACTGTTGGCAGCAACTATATTCTATTTGAACACTGACGTTCAAATGAATGGCAGTTTAGGTGACGATATCTTTATCTATGTTTTTCCCATTATAGCCCTTGGCGGTGTTTTTGCAAGTACGTTCCTATTTAAAATCATGCTTGGTAATCTTAAAAAGACGGAAAACCTACAAAAGAAACTGGCGGGCTATCAAACGGCATCCCTCATTAAATGGGCCTTGTTGGAGGGACCTGCCCTGCTGAACATTGTGTGGTTCGCCACCACTGGAAATTTATTGTTTTTGACCATTGGTGGGGTGCTGCTTTTGTTTCTATTTATGCAACGCCCTACAAAGCTCAAAATGGAGAATGAACTTGAGCTTAAGGGCCAACAAAAAAGGGAATTTGACAAACTGGGCTAAATCATTGTATTGATGTTCACAAAACATTCCGGTATTATAGTCTTTTTGGTATGGAGTATCACTTTGCAAGCCCAGCAAGAGTTCTTTGGGCAACTGGCCGATTCAGCAGCTACCCTAACGAAAGACAACGTGACCTATGACCCAGCCTATTTTTCAATGAGTTACCCTAACGGCGACGTACCAAAAGACAAAGGTGTCTGTACCGATGTGGTCATTCGCGCCTATCGAAAGTTAGGTATAGATCTTCAAAAAGAGGTCCATGAAGATATGGTTCGCAATTTTGATGCTTATCCCAAAAATTGGGGTTTACAGCATACTGATAAAAACATTGACCATAGACGTGTGCCTAATTTGATGACCTTTTTTGACCGTTTTGGCGCTATCCTTCCCATGACCAAAGTATCAGAAAATTATAGCGCGGGCGATATCGTATGCTGGAGCTTGGGTGGCGGTCTCACCCATATAGGCTTGGTGACCAAACTAAAGAACGCCCAAGGCACAAGACCATTGATCATACATAATATTGGCAGTGGTCAGGTATTGCAAGACTGTCTTTTTGATTATAAGATTATAGGGCACTACCGCTATGGTCCCCAGTATTGACAGCATCAAACATTTACTTTTTTAATTCTCCTTTAACTCCGCCCAAGATTGCCTACCAGAAAGCCATGAAGCATCGCAACAATCGACAATAATTTGGCGAGTTAAAAATCTTTTCTATATTTGCAGTGTACTAGTTATCTAATACACTAGATATGATATCAATTAATAGCCTTTATTATCACTATCCGAAGAGCGGCATGGTCTTGAGCAATATCTCAACGCATTTTGAACAGGGCAATATTTATGGGCTCTTTGGCAAAAATGGTGAAGGTAAGAGTACATTGCTCAAAATCATATCTGGATTGTTACGTGCCAAATCTGGTGAATTCTCCGTAAATAATGAAAACTGGACGCACAGAAATGCCCCTACACTTGAACAGTTATTCTTGGTCCCCGAAGATTTTGAGTTGCCCAAAGTGACCATCGCTACTTACGAAAAAATTACAGGCCCCTTTTACCCCAATTTTTCAAGAAAACAGTTTTATGATTTAATAGCTGAATTTAAGTTATCACCGAAACATCACATTGCCCGACTATCTTTTGGACAAAAGAAGAAGGTTTTGATTGCCTTCGGTATTGCCGTCAACACTTCAATTTTACTTATGGACGAACCCACAAACGGGTTGGACATACCGTCAAAAAGCCAATTTCGCAAAATTATGGCCACCATTGCCGATGAAAATAAGTGTATCATTATTTCAACACATCAGGTGCGTGACCTTCACAGTCTGATCAACCATGTTCTTGTTCTTGATGAGACCAAAGTCGTTTTTGATGCATCTTTGGTAAAGGTTTCTGAACTATTTTGGTTTGGCAAACCAAAAAGCACCGAAGATTCCGCACTTTTTACCGAAACTGGTTTTGGTGGAAAAAGCGTTATGGCGCGTGGTGATAAAGATGAAACAGAAGTAGATCTTGAACTACTTTTCAGTGCGGTTCTAATGGAAAATACGGCCATCAATACTATGCTAAAAAACAGTACCCATGTCTAAAGCTTTCGATATACGCCGTATCATAAACCATATCAAAAGAGATGTGGTATTGGCTAAAAATACCATTGGCACGACCTTATTGGTATCAGCAGGACTTTTATTTATGCTCTGTGTTTTCGCGCAATTATGGGATAAAAAGCTGGACAGCGAAGAATTCATGGGTGCCTTTGGTTTTATCTATTTTATCTCTGGTTCTCTACTAAGTTTTTCTTTTTTTAGGGAGGCGCATAACACCAAGGCCAATCAACTCTATTTCACCCTGCCCATTTCGCCGTTTGAGCGGATTACTGCGGTTTGGTTGACCACAGCAGTATTGTACACGGCAGTATTTTCAGTAATGGGTCTGCTTGTTGGGGGCATGTCCATCTTTTTTGGCAGTTTGGTGTTAGGGGCCGATTTTGCAATGTCGACCTTGTTTTCCGTGGGATATTGGCAAGCGGTTGCAATATACATGACCATACAACCTGTTTTTCTCTTTGGAGCCATCACATTTAAAAACAACCGTATCGGAAAGACCTTACTTTTCATCATTTTCACCGTTTTAGTTTTTGTTCTATTCAATATGGTTGCGTATGGTCTGCTCAATTACGGATATGATGTCTTTAACGGAGGTCCTTTGCGGAATCAGGCCATGGAAAAAACCGAAAGTGATTTATCAGTTCTGGGAAAAGGGTTGTTTGCCATCATCTCAGGACCTATTATGTTAATAGTAACCTATTTTAAGCTTGTGGAAAGGGAAGCATAACGAATGGATTTTGACAATACCAAACCTATTTATTTACAGATTGTAGATTTCTTCTACGAGAATATTTTGGTACGCAGATGGCAAGATGAAGAGCGGATTCCGTCTGTACGTGAAGTAGCGGTGATGGTCGAGGTGAATCCAAATACGGCCATTCGCGCCTTTAACCATTTGCAAGAGTTGGAAGTCATCTACAACAAAAGGGGCATTGGCTATTTTGTTTCAAAAGATGGTTATGAGAAAGTACTTGACATAAAAAGAAATGAATTCAAAGAACAGACATTGCCCGATGTTTTTAAACAAATGCGCCTACTCGATGTCACCTTTGAAGAAGTAAAAAACCTATACGACCAACATGAAAAAGAGTAATATCATTCTTATTGTTGCCTTCGCAGTTTTGGCACTGTTCTTTTTGGCCTTTCAGCTTACCTTTCATACATACGTAAAAAAAGGGGAGGCAAGCGGAAGCGGTGCTTATGTCTCTGAAGAGAGAACACTAGTACCTTTCACCAAACTAAAGGTAAGCAGTGAGGTCATGGTTCGCTACACACAAGACACACTAACACAATTAAAAGTTGGCGCTCCCAAAAACCTTTTAGACTCGCTAAAAATACATATTGAAAATGACGAACTGACCATAACAATGGGCAAAGCAAGCATTGGCAATGACTCTATACTGCTCTACATCCACAATAATCAGCTTCATACCTTGGAGATAGGTTCGGAAGCATATTTTGAAGCCACGAACACCCTTACTGGGAAAGCCTTGCAATTGCATATGCAAGACGAGAGTACCGCAAAACTGAATCTGTCGTACCACAGCATCCATTGCAGGATAGCGCCAGATGCCGAAGTAGCGTTTAAAGGAACCTTAAAAAACATCGATTTTTCAAACTTGGAGTAATTATTCATCAATCAATCATCAATTCGCCGTCCTGACACAGGTTAGGGCGGTATCAATCAAAAAACGAACAATCATGAATTCAGAAGAATCAAGGGCCATGCCCCAATCTTTTTATGAACGTAAAGGTGTCCCCAAATGGCGTTGGTACCTGATGAAAACCTTTTATGGTTTTGTGTTTTTGGTATTCGGATATCAGATGTGGTCATCCATTCTCACCGAAACCGAACTTCTAGACCCACTGGAAGCAGTAGCCTATAGTTTTTGGGCGGCCTATGCTGCCCTGATGGGACTTGGCATTCGTTATCCCCTTAAAATGTTGCCGTTGCTTTTGTTGCAACTGTTCTACAAAACGTTATGGTTGGTTATTGCATATTTGCCGTTAAAAGCTGCAGGAAGTCTTGATGAAACGGCCCTCGAACTCTATGGCGCCAATGGTATGGGAGCGCTTCTTGATATCGTAATTATCCCTTGGGGCTATGTGTACCGCAACTATATAAAAACACTTTTTAAGCTTTCATAAGTAACTAACTGCCCGCACAGATTGGGGCATCCATCAAAAAACGAAGAACAATGAAATCAAACAAAAATCTGGGCCGAATTATCGGCCTACTCTTTCTGATCATTATTGCCACAGGAGTTCCATCAAATATGTTTCGAGGCCTATCCTCGTCTATGGCGAGAACACCTGAATTTTTGCAGACCATCAATATACAAGCCGTACAAATGCGCTTTGTGATTTTATTGAGTTTCATCACGAACCTCATGTGGGTCGTCGTCGTTGGCATTCTTTATCCATTGTTGAAAAAATTCAACCCCAGATTGGCCTTGGCATTTTTAGTATTTTGGACTACTTCATTCGCTGTAGCCCTTTTTGGTGATCTGAGCCACCTTTCATTGTTGTCCCTAGCACAGGAGGCATTAAATTCATCGACCCATGATATCGAGCAGTTTCAATTGTTGGGCCTGGCCAAAGTAAAAGACCATCTATGGTCACATTTTATGGTGCTTATCCTCTATAGTTCTTCTACCCTTTTGTTTTTCTATTATCTCTTCAAAACAAAATTGGTGCCGCGTATACTATCCGCTTGGGGCATGGTCGCCATGATTATTGTTTTCACTGCAAGTTGGTTAAACATTTTCGACTTGTATGTTGGCATGTATCCCTTCTTCCACAACGGTCTACATATGATCGTATTCACGTTTTGGCTTTTGATAAAGGGGTTTTCACCAAACAAACAACTGAATAACATTCCCCAACCATAAATCAATCATCATTTCTCTATCATTTCACAAGTCAATGCAGAAACAATCAATAGCATATACCCTAAATCATCATCTTGGTGAATCATTTTGAGCTGAGCTGAAGGGTCAAATCAAAAAACGAACAATCATGAATTCAAACAAACAAGTAATTGAAAAGGCCACAGGCCAGACATCACAAATGGACAACTTATTAAAGAATACGGCCATCGTATGGTTTTGTATAGCCGTAATCGGTCAATGGCTTTTCGCCATTTACGTGGGTGCTTTCTATGGCGGTTCTGCCATACAGGGCGACTTTATGAAATGGAACAGAGTATTGCCCCATGGTTATGTTGAAGGTGCAACCATGGGTAATCTGGCTGTGGCCATTCATCTATTCTTTGCCATTGCAATTTTGGTCGGTGGTCCGTTACAGTTTATACCACAAATCAGAAACCGCTATCGAAAATTTCATCGTTTAAACGGAAGGTTGTACTTAGCTACTGTAGTATTGGTAAGTCTAAGTGGAGTGGTGATGGTGTTGACACGAGGTACTGTCAGCGGCTTGATCGGTGATATCAGCATTAATCTGAATGCGTTACTGATTTTTATATGTGCCTACCTGACCATTCAAAAGGCACGTGCCAAAAACTTTACAGCACATAGCCAGTGGGCCTTTCGTCTATTTTTAGTGGCAAGTGGCGTTTGGTTCTTTAGAATAGGATTAATGTTCTGGTTAATGGTCATGGGCGGCCCTGTTGGTTTTGACCCAGAAACCTTTAGGGGGCCTTTTTTGGTATTCTTAGGCTTTGGACAGTATCTTTTGCCATTGGTCATTTATGAACTTTACCTCAGATCAAAAAAAACCAACATGATCTATAAAACAATCATGTCCTTTGTCCTTTTAGGGTTCACCGTGGTGACCGCCGTTGGCATATTTGCCGCGACTATGGGCCTGTGGCTACCTAGTTTATAATTGAAGAAAACGCCTGTCGACTACTGCTTCAACTCCAATTTCTCAGCAAAGTAGTCACAGAAATCTTTCATGGTGGCGGTCATCTTTTCATCTTGTGTGGCTTTCATAAAAGTGTCCGTCATCGTGACCAAGGTTTGATGGAAAAAAGTTTTCATTTCGTCAACGGGCATATCCTTGGTCCAAAGATCGATCTTTAAAGATTCTTGGTTCTTACTGTCCCAAACAGAAAGCATCATAGCTTTGGCAGCCTCATTGTCGATTCCGCCATCTTCTGCCGACCAATACAGTTCTTCAGGCACCCTATTTTCATCGAGACCTACCTTTAATGTTATTTCTGAAGTATGTGCTACTGCCATTACTTTTGAGGTTTATAGTTTGATTTCTTAAAAATTTCATCTGCAGGCATGTCCAATAACTCAACTAGAGCAACATCGGGGTTCTTTTCTGCAAAAGCCCGCACGATTTGCCATCCCAGATATCTGCCCAAGCGTCCAGGTGATTCGCTGTCCAGCTCAAGTTGAAACTTTGAAAACGGAGCAGGGTCTAAAAAACGTCTGTCCAATTTTGAATCAGTACTGTACAGCAATTCACGCTCTATAAAATAGCGCCATATCTGTTCCTCGTTAGCTCGGGCCCAGCCCAGTTCTTCAGGGGTGTAGTTGATACGTTGATCATCTGAGGTAATCGGCAATAAAATATCCTTTAGATATAGTTCTTTACCATAATACACCATTCGAGATAAAAAACTACGGTTTCTTGGGTAACGATTAATGGTCTTGGCAAAGGCACTGGCCACATCTGATGTTAAATAGCGTTTGTCGAGTTCTTTCGCGATGTATGCCGAAAAACCGCCATAAAATTTGTGGTCTGCACCTAGGTAGTTATCGAGTCCTAATAATAATAAGGTATCCGTTAACACAACTCTACTTTCATACTGTACCTCAGAAGTAAGTGTTATCACTTTAGGTGGCTCAAAGGCAGAAAAATAATGCTTTATATGTTTAAAGAGTAGGGTAAGGTCACTCTTCTCCTTTTTAAAATCACCAAAAGTACTATCCACTTCAGCCAATAACTCTTGCTGTATGGTATCGTTCAATTTCACCTGCCAAATACTATCAGGATACTGTTCAGGAAACAAATACGGATATTTTGCTTTTAACTTCGGAATGTCTGCCGTGGTCGCTTCAGCAAACTCACGATCAAAACGCTTTACTTCAACCGTTAACGGAATGCTGTTAATTTCATCTTTGATTTTTTTGTCGTCTTTGCATGCAAGGATGCTTACAACCCAAACGACCAACAAAAAGAATTTTCGCTTCAACTTCATTATTAACACTACAGCGTTTAAATTTACGAGGCACAAAGGTAAATTTTTGAACTTAAAAGACAGCTATGCAAACTGAAAAGGTAATAGACCATATCGTAAACTGGTTAGGCGATTATGCAAACAAGGCAAACATCAAGGGTTTTGTAATCGGTGTTTCTGGCGGAATCGATTCTGCAGTAACATCAACATTGTGTGCAAAGACAGGTTTAGACCTACTTTGTGTTGAAATGCCCATACACCAAGGCAAGAATCAAGTGACCCGGGCCGATGGACATATTGATTGGTTAATGACCAATTTTAAGAATGTGAACCGACAAATGGTCAACCTTACACCAGTGTTTGACCAATTGGTGGATGCCTTTCCGAAAGTAGAAGATGAAGAGCAACGTTTTATGTCGTTGGCCAATACCCGAGCGCGCTTACGCATGACCACATTGTATTATTTTGCCGCTTTAAAAGGGTACCTGGTTGCGGGTACAGGTAATAAAGTTGAGGACTTCGGTATTGGATTCTATACCAAATACGGCGATGGCGGTGTCGACCTAAGCCCAATTGCCGACCTTTTAAAAACAGAAGTATATGAGTTGGGCCGTGTACTTGGTGTCAACCAAGAAATCATGGAAGCCGCACCGACAGATGGCCTTTGGGGAGACAGCCGTACCGATGAAGACCAGATTGGCGCCAGCTACCCAGAACTTGAATGGGCCATGCAGATGGATCATCAAGGAAGAACTGGGGATGACTTTTCTGACAGGCAAAAAGAAGTGTTTCAAATCTATAAAAGGTTCAATTCTGCAAATAAGCATAAGATGATTCCTATACCCATTTGTGAAATACCTGATTCTCTAAAAGTTACCGCTTAACCTGAAATAAGGCGATTAAAACGAATAAAACCCCAAAATTTCTGTGGTTTTAAGAAAAAAAATACAAATTTGTAACTCAAAATGGTTAAATTGCTTGCACCTATTGTAAGGTTTTAATTACTAAAGCCAAGCGAACTAAAAATTTAAGTAAAAACTACCACAATGATCAATGTATTAATTGCTGACAGTCATCCTATCGTCAGACTTGGTATCAAACAAGTTTTAGACGCTTCCTCAGATCTTAAGATCATCGGTGACGTGTCAACAACCTCAGCGCTTTTTGAAGTTCTAGAAAAAGTTTCTCCTGATGTTGTAATGCTAGAAATGGATATTCCTGAAATCAACGGAATTGCCACACTAAGAAAAATTAAACAAGACTACCCCAACACCAAAGTACTCATGTACAGTGGACAATCTGAAGACGTGTATGCACTAAGTACTATAAGAGCAGGGGCTTTCGGTTACCTTTCAAAAACTGCTGACGTTGATTATATCATCTCTGCAATACGCAAAGTCGCTGAAGGAAATATGTTTATCACCAATGAATTGGCCCAACGTTTGGCCTTTGATGAGGGTACTCAAAAACCAAGAAGGTTCTTCAGAAAACTTTCGACCAGAGAAGTTGAAGTCTTGAAGTTATTGGCAAGCGGCAAACGTAACAAAGAAGTGGCTGAGGGTCTAAACTTGAACGAAAAAACTGTTAGTACGTACAAAGCGCGATTAATGCGCAAATTAAACGTGGACAACCTTGTTGACCTGTTGCAACAGGCAAAAGCCTTAGAGTTGTACTAAACCATATTTTGTGACTTGAAAAGAAAACCCCAGACAAGCTGGGGTTTTCTTTTTTAAGAGAGTACCCTGTTTAATTTAGCGTTCAACAATTTGTTCAGTTGTAGGTAGTTCATAATTTCTTCCACTACTGCTTTGTGCTCTTCACCCCGGTTTTCTTCAGTGTCCTTTTGCAGGTTTGCAATGCGATGTTTGATCAAATGACAACGTAGGGTCAAAATGGTCTCTCCTACCAATTGTGCAATACCCACTTTTTTATCTTTTGGGTAGATGTCCTTCCGCTCCCAATCATGCAATACATAACGTTCTTCTTCCATCAAGATTGAAGAAACTTCTTGAACAATACTTTGATCAAGTTCTGACAAAAATACGCTCACCGAAAAATCTTCAGAAGCATTTAATTTTTCAATCAATTGATAATAAATGATCTTGAATGTGTCGTTCGACAGTTCTATCTCATCCTCTTGTAGATCCAGATATACTTTCTCATATACTTTCACTTCTATAACCTCTGGTTCCAACACCAAATCGCCTTCTTCATTTTCTTTTAAGACCAAATCTTCAAAAGACTCTTTTTGATCCCCATACAACAAAAGCAGTTCAATGATCTTACGTTCCAATTCAAATTGTACGTCAACCTTTTCAATTACCTCTTCATTTTTGACAACTTCAAAGGCCTTTTGTTCTTGTTTTTGCTTTTTGTTTGCCTCATACACTTCTTTCTTATCAATCTGGGCCAATGTATTGTAGAGTACCTCTTCAGAAATCTGCATGATTTTGGCACATTCTTGAATATAGATTTCCTTTTTGATTCGATCGGGAATCTTGGCAATACTATTAACAATGTCACGTACCGTATCTGCCCTTTTTATGGGGTCATTGGCAGCTTCTTCAGCTAGGAGCGATGTTTTGAACTGTATAAAATCTTTGGCATTTTCTTCTAAATACAGAATGACATCTTCGTAGGCATTGTTTTTAGCAAAACTATCTGGATCGTCACCCTCTGGAAAGGTGCACACCTTAACGTTCATGCCTTGCTCTAATATAAGGTCTATACCTCGTAAAGAAGCACGTAAACCCGCAGCATCACCATCAAAGAGCACCGTAATATTATTGGTCAATCGATTGATCAATCGTATCTGTTCAGGTGTCAATGCCGTGCCACTAGAGGCCACTACATTTTCAATACCGCGCTGGTACATTTGAATTACATCGGTGTACCCCTCTACCAGATAGCAATTGTCTTCTTTGGCAATGGCTTGCTTTGCATAATAAATACCGTAAAGCACTTTGCTTTTATGGTATATATCGCTTTCTGGTGAATTGAGGTACTTCGCGGCCTTTTTATCGTTGGTGAGAATACGGCCGCCAAAGCCCAGAACCCGTCCGCTCATCGAGTGGATGGGAAACATGACCCTACCCTTGAACCTGTCAAACTTTCTCTTTTCGCCCTGCTCCTGCTCTTTTACAATGGTCAGGCCTGTTTTTGACAGATACTCTAATTGGTAGCTGTTTTCAAGTGCTGTTTCTGTAAAAGCATCCCACTCGTTCGGATTATACCCCAAACCAAATTTCTTGATGGTCTCATCGGTAAAACCCCGCTCTTTAAAATAGGTGAGGCCAATGGCTTTGCCCTGTTCTGAATCCCAAAGCGTTTTCTGAAAATATTTTTGGGCATATTCAGAAACCAAGTACATACTTTCGCGTTCATTCGCCTGCTCTTTTTGCTCGTCGGTTTGTTCAGTTTCTTCAATTTCAATATTATACTTTTTAGCGAGGTATTTAATTGCTTCAGGGTAACTGAAATGTTCATGCTCCATCAAAAAAGCTACGACATTGCCCCCTTTACCACTGCTGAAATCTTTCCATATCTGTTTAACGGGCGACACCATAAAACTTGGGGTTCGTTCGTCACTAAAAGGGCTTAGTCCCTTAAAGTTTGAACCTGACTTTTTGAGTTGTACAAAATCACCTATCACCTCTTCTACCCGCGCAGTTTCGTATACTTGATCTATGGTTGTTTTTGAAATCATTGGAACTTCTTCTCAATTCTGGCGATATGCTTTCCATCTTTTGTCCTTCCTCTAGCTAAACCGAAGTCAAGGACTACTAAAAATAGCAAATGTCCAAAACATCTCGACTGCGCTCGACAAGACATTTTGTATTTTTATTTTAGATAATGAACTTTAAGCGTACAATTGAACTTTCAAATGTATCAATAAATATGATTCTTTTCTTCGGAACAAAATCAGGTAAACCAATTATAAAAAAACTACGCGGTGTCAGCTGTAGTTATTGCCGTCAGCAAGATACCCTAACCGCTAAAGTGCAACCAAACTATTTTCATTTGTTTTGGATACCCTTATTTAAAATAGGCACTTCGCGGTTTGCAGAATGTTCGCATTGTAGACGTGCGTTTTACAAAGAGGAGTTTTCAGAAGAAATGATGAGACAAATTGATTGAGGTAATTACCGCATTTGATGGTTTAAATAGTAATAGCATTGACCAATGGTCGTTTTTATAAGGTCGAACGCAGTCGAGACCTCTTGAAAAGTTTAGATTGAAAGACTTCTCGACCGCGCTTCAAGTGACCTGATTTAATTTGGCATCTTAAGACTACTGAAGCCAAAGGTTTTAATAAGGACAACTATAAATCAAATCGCAGTCCTAAAGAAATGTTCCGTTGTTCAACCGCTGCATCTTGAAAAATTGGGTTTAAATCATATTTCATATAGAGTAACGTACCCCCAAAACCTGCATAGGCACTTAGACCATAAATCAAATCACTGGTATTATAGTCACGCTTAAACTTGTCTTTGATGCTTTGGCCATTCTCTTTATACTTTAATTTTTGGCGTGTACCCAGGTTGAACCCACCATAACCTCCAATACCAAAACGAAATCGGTTATCGATGTTATAGCGAATTTTCTTTTCACTTTTTGTAAATCGTGAGGGACCAAACTCTAAATGCACTGGAAACACCAAGTTATCCATACGAAGTTTTGATTTGTCCAATTCCAATGGAAACTCTTGTAATTCTGTTTGCCCGTTGTTATCCACAAAATATTGGTTGTCATCAGGCTTCAATCCATTGAACTGAAAAGAGAAGCCATAGTTAAAGCGAAGAAAGTTGGAGTTTCTGAATACACGGGTTCGCCATTGCCATCCCATTTCAAAGAAACGACTTCCCCCTATCTTATATGGGGAGTCGTTCAATGATTGACCTTCGATTATTGCATTGTTCAGACCAATGGCAATAACAAAGTCAGAATAAGTCTTGCGATCATACTTTAAATCACGCTTCCAGTTTTTGGTACTGAAAACAAATTCTTCAGCAGGCTTTCCGTTGATATCAATACCTATTCTGACTTGGTCCTCGACAATTGAATCATTCATACCATCTGAAATCACAACTCCGTCATTTCGTTCTAACAAAGCGATGCGGTTATCAATAATTGCCACACGGTTTTCTATATTCAATGCTCTTTTTTTTGCAGCTGCCTCTTTTAATGCTTTGGCCTCTTCTTCATTGATTGCCCCTGCCTGTAAACGCTTATTGATAGTTTCAACTTCAATTTTTAGGGCATCCTTTTCTTGTGCCGTGATACGATCTTTCTGTTTTTGCAAGTACTCCACTTTCTTTTGGTAGTCTTCTTGTGCCCATGTAATCTGGGTAAACAAAGCCAATAAAACGGCTGTGAAAAGTGTACAAGTTTTTTTCATTGTTCTGTTGATTTGTAGGTCTTACCCAGCTTCCTCTCTCATCTTTCAAACATTTGATGAAAGAGGATCTGCCAAGTTGAAAACCTTGATTGATGAATAAACCCTTTGTTCTGACTCTTACGAGACGAGGGTGTAAAATGGTATATTGGTTTTAATTGTTTCTATCCGCTACCGCAGTGCGAACCTTAAAAAATCCGTCTTTTAATTTCTCGAAAATTTGATCTCTGAATGATTGGTCCAATTCTTCTTCAACTTCATTTAGCAATACCATAGCATCGACTTTACCATTGTCTTGTAATAGCTGATCGGTCAAGATTTCGCGTTGGGCCACTCTTAAAAGTGAGTCAACTTCAGCATCAGTCACCAGTACGTTCTGTGCTTCTAAATTGGTGACCTGTGCCAGCACCTTGTTCAATTTCGCCTCAATGATTTTGTCATTATCATTTAAGGCAACCTGTGCCATAGCTTTCTTTTCTGGTGTATTATCGGTCAAGATGTCTTCTTCAACGACTTTGTCCATTAAATCGACCATGGGCGAAACCTTACCCATAACGGTTCTAGTATCGGCCAATGTGGTATTGCTTTGAAAAACGGCCGGTTTTTCAAAAACGTCTTTGGTCACATTATCAGAATCTAGGGATTCTTTTTCTTTTAGTCTTGGTTCTGAAACAACAACTTCAACTTTAGGTTGCTGATCCTCAACGGACCCGCCCAAAAAATAAATACTTGAAACGATGAGCACTCCGATAAAGCTGGCCGCAATACCATAATAATAGCCTTTGTTATTTGATTTCGGAGCATCACCTAATTCCGCTTCGATTTTGTTCCATGCAACGTCAGAAGGTCTTATTTGACGTTCTTTTAGTTTTGATTTGATATGTTTCTCTAACTTATCCATGCTCTTTTATTCTCTTTTCCTTTGGGTCTTTAAACCTGCCCTAACCTTTTTTGATCCAATAATGGATTTCAACGGGTCATCTTTCTTGTTATTCCCCTTAGTTTTAAATTCTCTTGAAGCATCTTTCGTGCTTTGAACAATTGTGATTTTGAGGTTCCTTCAGATATTTTAAGCATTTTGGCAATCTCTTGATGTTTGTATCCTTCTACTGCATACAATACAAAAACGACCTTATATCCTTCCGGAAGACTATCAATAAGCTCTTGAACATACTCGCCGTCTATCATAGACTCTTCAAACACCACTCGCTCCTTTTTATCGACAACCTCATCATCAAAAACCACAAATTGTTGCTTTCTTAAGTATGAAATACTCTCTCTGACCATTATTCTTCGAATCCATCCTTCAAAACTACCGCGGTGTTCAAAAGCACTTAAATTTTTAAAAACCTTTACAAAACTGCAGACCATAACATCTTCTGCAAAATGCACATCTCGTATATACTGTCGGCATACACTCAACATCTTAGGTGCGTACTTATCGTAAATGGTTCGCTGCGCGTCTCGATTATTGGCAATTGCTTTTTTTATCAATTGCTTTTCATTGCTATAGAATGAAATGATTTTCAATGGTTCTCTATTTGTTTAAAACACCCTAATTCGTTGTTCTATAAAGATAGACGCCTTAAGTTTTGGAATGGTTGTCCAGATTGTACTTTTTTTTCTAAAAAAACGTATAAATACCTGAACTAATCGCGGAGAAAATTACTTTTTACGATCAACAACATAGTTGACCATCAAGGTCAAAGCGGCTTTATAGTCTGAATCAGGATAGCTGTTCAATAAACCTAGCGCCTCGTCTTTGAAAGTGAGCATTTTTTGAACGGAATAATCAAGCCCCCCTTTTTCTTTGACGTAGGCAATCACTTCTCTCACCCTTTTTTTATCCGTATTGTGGTTTTTAATGGAATTGATCAACCATCGCTTTTTATCCTTTGAACTTTCATTTAGGGCGTAAATCAGTGGCAATGTCATTTTTTGTTCTTTGATATCAATACCTGTGGGTTTGCCGATACGTTCACTACCATAATCAAAAAGATCATCCTTGATTTGAAATGCCATTCCGCAGAGTTCACCAAATCTGCGAAATATTTCAACTTCCTCGGAGTCCGGTTTTACAGATGCGGCGCCCATACTGCAGCATGCGGCAATCAATGTTGCCGTTTTCTGACGGATGATTTCATAATACACATCTTCGGTAATATCAAGCTTTCGAGCCTTTTCTATTTGCAATAGTTCACCTTCACTCATTGATTTTACCGAATTGGAGATAATCTGCAGCAAATCATAATCACCACGCTCCAAAGCGACCAAGAGTCCTTTAGAAAAAAGATAATCGCCTACCAAGACTGCAATTTTGTTTTTCCACAAAGCATTGACTGAGAAGAATCCCCGGCGTTTGTAACTGTCATCGACTACATCATCATGTACTAGACTTGCTGTATGTATCAACTCGATAATCGAGGCCCCTGTATAGGTACGCTCATCAATCTCTCCATTGTTCAATAGCTTAGCCGTCAAAAAAACGAACATGGGTCTCATTTGCTTGCCCTTTCTGTTCACGATATAGTATGTGATACGATTGAACAGTGCAACTTTTGAAGACATTGAATCACGGAACTTATTTTCAAAAAGTTCCATTTCGTGCTCTATGGGTTCTCGTATTTGTGCGGCTATTTTCAATTAGAAAATACTATTGATTGCTCGGTTTAGAGCATCAAAAGTAGGCAAAAAGCAACTCTAAACTAAGGTTGAAAACAAACTTTTCGGCAGATACCCTAAAACTGCGGTTCTACAGCAATAGCAATACCTTTAGTTACGTTTTATTAGCCAATTGGCCGCAGGCAGCGTCGATATCTTTACCTCTGGACCTTCTTACGGTCACCGTGATATTATTTGCCTCTAATGTTCTTTGGTACATCCGTATTGCTTGGTCAGATGCCTGTTGAAACTGACCATCGTCAATGGGGTTGTATTCAATCAGGTTGACCTTAGATGGCGCAAAACCGCAGAATCTGACCAAAGCGTCTACATCTTTTTGGCCGTCATTGATTCCTTGCCAAACCACATATTCATAAGTGATACGATTCTTGGTCTTGGCATACCAATATTCCAGTGCTTCGCGCAAATCTTTTAACGGAAAGTGTTCGTTAAAGGGCATTATTGACGTACGTACCTCGTCGATAGCCGAGTGCAATGAAACTGCCAAATTGAACCGTACCTTTTCATCTGCCATTTTTTTAATCATCTTTGGAACTCCTGAAGTTGAAACGGTTATGCGTTTAGGTGACATTGCCAAACCCTCTTTTGAAGTTATCTTATCTATGGCTTTGAGCACATTGTTATAGTTCATCAAGGGTTCGCCCATCCCCATAAAAACGATGTTGCTCAATGGTCTGTTAAAATACAAGCGACTCTCATTGTCTATTGCGACCACCTGATCGTAAATCTCATCAGGATTCAGATTGCGCATACGTTTTAAACGTGCCGTTGCACAAAACTTGCAATCTAAACTACAACCAACTTGGCTCGAAACACAAGCAGTTGTTCTTGAAGCAGTGGGTATCAAAACGGACTCTACGATTAAATCGTCATGCAAGCGAACGGCATTTTTAATGGTACCATCGGCACTACGTTGCATTTGGTCAACCTGAATATGGTTGATGACAAAGTTGTTCTCAAGCATTTCACGGGTTTCTTTTGAAATGTTGGTCATACCTTCAAACGAATGTACCGATTTTTGCCACAACCATTCATAGACCTGATTGCCACGAAACGCTTTATCCCCATTGTTCACAAAGAAATCTCGCAACTGTTCTTTGGTCAATGCCCGTATGTCTTTTTTTGTTTGTTGCATTCTGGCAAAGGTAAGCAATGAAAAATCCCTCATGAGCTATACATGAGGGATTTGAACAATTCTTATATACTATCGTTACTTCTTAGATAATCAACATCGCATCACCGTAGGAGTAAAAACGATATTGTTCCAATATAGCTTGCTTGTAGGCTTTTTTCATCAAATCGTGGCCCACAAATGCCGAAATCATCATCAACAAGGTCGATTTTGGTAAGTGAAAATTGGTCACCATACAGTTGGCTATACTAAAATCGTAGGGTGGAAAAATGAACTTATTCGTCCAACCTTCGAAAGTATTGAGTGTATGTTCTGAAGAAACAGCACTTTCTAGACCGCGCATTACGGTAGTACCGACCGCACAGACCCGTTTTTTACGCTGCTTTGCTGAATTGACGATTTCTGTTGCTTTTTCATCAATCACCAATTCTTCACTGTCCATCTTATGCTTTGACAAATCTTCTACCTCAACAGGATTGAACGTACCCAAACCTACATGCAGGGTAACTTCTGCAAAATCAACACCCTTAATTTCAAGACGCTTTAAAAGGTGTTTTGAAAAGTGAAGTCCTGCTGTTGGTGCGGCAACCGCACCTTCATGCTTCGCATAAATAGTTTGATAACGTTCTTCATCTTCAGGCGTCACATCACGCTTAATGTATTTTGGCAGTGGCGTCTCGCCCAATTCTCTAAGTTTTCTTCTGAAATCGGTATATGAACCGTCATAAAGAAAGCGAAGGGTTCTACCTCTTGATGTTGTATTGTCGATAACCTCGGCAACCAAACTCTCATCATCTCCAAAATAAAGCTTGTTGCCGATTCTTATTTTACGGGCCGGATCCACAAGAACGTCCCAAAGGCGTTGCTCTTCGTTCAGTTCACGCAATAAGAACACTTCAATTCTGGCACCTGTCTTTTCTTTATTACCATAAAGTCTGGCCGGAAAGACCTTGGTATTGTTCAACACCATAACATCGCCTTCATCAAAGTACTCTATCATGTCTTTGAACATACGATGCTCAATCTTGCCTGTCTCACGGTGTATGACCATCAATTTAGATTCATCACGGTTCTCGGCAGGATATTCGGCCAATAACTCACTGGGAAGCTCAAAATTAAAGTTGGATAATTTCATGTGTCGTTTTGGATTTTTTTCAAAGATGGCAAATATACAATCTGAGCATAGGGGTTGTCAAGTCAATAGCTGATTTCTTTTAGAAAAATCAATGGATTTTGAATTTACAGTAGCATTCCCTAAATACCACATTGATTTTAGACCGAAGAAATCTGCAGACCAACAAGTTTCATATCCTTCCAAAAATCCGGGTACGATTTTGAAACCACTCCGGCATCATTAATGTACAGTGCGGTTTTTAAAGCTAAAGGAGCAAACGCCATGGCCATTCTATGATCATTATAAGTGTCTATCACCTTGTCCGTCGATATGCCTTGACCAGATGCTAGATGCAAGCTTTTATCGGAAATAGTAACTGTCGCCCCAACCTTTTCAAGCTCTGTTTTCATAGCGGCCAAACGGTCAGTTTCTTTAATGGGCAAGGTATGAAGTCCTGTCAAATTACAGCCCATACCCAAACCAAAACAGGTTACAGCAATGGTCTGAGCAATATCAGGAGCGTTGTGTAGCTCTAAATCCAAGGTCTCAAGTGTCACATTTTTCACTTTTCTTAAGACAATAGTGTTTTCCTCAAAGTACGTTTCCACACCAAAATCCTTATAGATTTCAGAAAGCACACTATCCCCCTGTAATGAGTCTTTTTTATACGATGAAAGCCGTATTTCACTACTTACTTCAGCCAAGGCCGCGATACTGTAAAAATAGCTAGCTGCACTCCAGTCAGATTCTACCACCATTGTTTTATCATCAACCTGAGTTTTAGGGTACACTTTTATTTGATTTCCCTCAAATTTGGTTTGAACACCTATTTCATTTAGCAATCCCAAAGTCATCTTAATATAAGGGATTGATGTAATCTTGCCCATCAAATCCAAAACCATACCATTGGTCAAATGCGGGGCAATCAATAAAAGGGAAGAAATGTATTGACTGCTGACGTCTGCTGGTAGACCAACAGAGGTTTTTGTCAATTTCTTTCCCTTGATTTTTAAAGGTGGATAACCTTCGCTTTCAACATAGGAAATATCGGCGCCCAGACTTTGTAAGGCATCTACCAAAACCTTTATGGGTCTTTCTTTCATTCGGGCCGAACCTGTCAAAACTACTTCTTTGCCTTCGCTAGATGCAAAATAAGAGGTCAAAAAGCGCATTGCAGTGCCGGCGTGGTGAATATCTACTTCGCCTTGAATGGCCTGCAAGCCCTTTTGCATAACGGTGGCATCATCTGAATTGGAAAGATTCTCAAGACTTAAATTCCCAAAGAGCGATTGCAACAACAACAATCTGTTGGTTTCACTTTTTGAACCGGTGATCTGAATCTCCGTCTTTATGAGATTTTGTTCAAGCTTGTTTAAGTACAGTTTCAAAATTGGTCTTTAGATTTGAACGAAATGAAAAGCCCAAAGATAACCCTATTTCAACTTTTCATTATTGTGGTGACGGTCGTGGTCACGCTTTGTTTTCAAATCTAACTTTTTGTCAAAAGCTTGTTGTAAATCAACATTGGTTTGGTTGGCCAAACAAAGTACTACAAAGAGTACATCGGCCAGTTCTTCACCCAAATCTTTGTTCTTATCTGATTCTTTTTCGCTCTGTTCACCGTATCGTCGTGCAATGATTCGGGCCACCTCACCAACTTCTTCGGTAAGTTGGGCCATATTCGTCAACTCGTTGAAGTATCTGACCCCATGGTTTTGAATCCACTCATCAACGGCTTGTTGTGCATTTTTGATGTTCATTATTCTCTTCGTTTTGTATCAATATTAATGGTCACCGGACCATCATTTAACAATCTTACCTTCATGTCTGCACCAAAGATTCCGGTACCAACCGGTTTTCTCAAGTCGGTTTCAATCTGGGCAACAAATTTTTTGTAAAGTGGAACAGCAATCGTTGGTTTAGCGGCTTTGATATATGATGGTCGATTGCCCTTTTTTGTAGAGGCGTGCAGCGTGAATTGACTGACTACAATGGCATCACCTTCCACATTCAACAGGGACTTGTTCATGATACCTTCTACATCATTGAAAATACGCAGATTTACTATTTTTTTTGAAAGCCACTCAATATCTTCATCGGTGTCCGTTTCTTCAATTCCCAATAGAATCAACAACCCATGGTCTATGTTGGCAACAACATCACTATCTACAGTGACACTGGCTTCCGATACGCGTTGCACAACTGCCCTCATGATTTCTCTTTATAGATATCTACCCGATAGTTTTCATCATCACCATGCAATATCTGCATATAGCTTTTATAGCGACTCCAAGATACTTTTTCTTTCTCTAAAGCCAATTTGACCGCACATTTGGGTTCGTCTACATGCAAGCAATTGTTGAACTTGCATTCAGACTTCAGTTCAAAAAATTCTGGAAAATAATCTCCAATCTCATCTTTCTCCATGTCTACAATTCCGAAGCCCCGGATACCAGGTGTATCAATAATTTTACCATCAAACGATAGGTCATACATTTCGGCAAATGTGGTAGTATGTTGCCCCTGTAAGTGTTGCTCTGAGATTTCAGCCGTTTTCAGATGTAGCAGTGGCTCAATGGCATTGACCAAAGTGGACTTGCCAACTCCAGAATGCCCAGAAAACATACTGGTCTTACCTTTCATCAATGCCTTTACCCTATCAACATTTTCTCCTGTCTTTGCAGATAGTTCAATACATGGGTAACCGATATCTTCATATATTTTTTTTAGATACAATATCTCCGCCTTTTCTTCAAAACTGTAGGTATCCATTTTATTGAATAGCAATACTGCCGGAATTTCATAAGCTTCGGCAGTGACCAAAAAACGATCTATAAAAATGGTGTAGGTCATGGGATTGTTCAGGGTCACCATCAAAAAGACCTGATCAAGGTTTGCTGCAATGATATGGGTTTGTTTTGAAAGGTTCACCGACTTACGTACGATGTAGTTCTTTCTGTCTTTAATGTCAGAAATGATACCAACGGTTTCATCACCTATGGTCTCAAGCTCAAACGCAACGACATCACCAACGGCAACGGGGTTTGTACTTTTAATACCCTTTATTCGGAACTTGCCCTTTATGCGGCATTCATGAAAATTACCGTCATCAGATTTAACGGTATACCAGCTGCCAGTAGATTTATAAACAGTTCCTAACACAAAATGTTAATTATTTCTGTGCAAAGAAACAATAATCCTTTGATTGCAACGTATTAGGTATATCTTTAACATTTAACTAAAAATCTAAGACCGATCATTATGAAAAAAATTCTTTTCATCGCTGTTGTTGCATTGGCGGCAACTTTCGAAATGAATGCCCAACAGTTCAAAGTAATCACCAGTGTTGAATCTATTGTACCAAATGGCTTGGGACGTTCAAGAATTGTAAATGCTCTCGAAGACAAAGACTACAGAGAGTATACCAGCGTTCAGACCGAAGAAGACAACACAAGAAACAAATCAAAACGAGGTGAAATTCGTGTAAAAAACTTTGAAGAAACCAAATTATTGAACTTTTACAATATTGGTGGTATCCGTTTTCAAAATATTGCGGCCAACGATGCATTGATCACTTCAATGATCAATGACATGGTAGCCAATGGATGGGAACTTGCTTTTGTTACCAGTGCAGTTGAGAGTGAAGGTGGTAAAGGTGATGGAAAAGGTATTTTCATTACCCGATATATCTTCAAAAAATAAATTAAGATATACTCTTACAATAGAAAAGCCCCGAATTTCGGGGCTTTTTATTTTTCAGTTTAGTTGAGATCAGTCCAATACCTTGACCCTGCCACCAACGAAGGTCTTTTTGTTGACTTCTTTAGGCTTGCCATAAACAGTTACATCTCCCCCAGCCTTTACGTTGACATCTATTCGGTCTGACGCAAAAACCTCAGCTTCACCCCCAGCAGATATTTTTACATCAGATACCGAAGATCTTAAATCACGGCCTTCAAAAATACCTCCGGTATTCAATACTATAGATTGGTTTTCTGCCAAGCCTGAAGCCTCAATAATGCCCCCAGTAACTGCTCTAATTTCAGCGACAGCGACATTCATACCAATGTTTATACGAGCTCCTTCTTGAGCCCTCAATTCAATTTTTGTCTTGCTCACCATTTCGTTGCAGGTAATCTCGGCGCCTTCATTTGCGTCAATAACCTCTATATCTGTATAATACACTTCAATAAAGGTATCTTCACCCGTAAATTTTTTGTCCAATTGCATGCGCAATTTCAATACGCCATCTTTATTGGCCCATTTAATATCGTGTGTATTTTCACCTTTAATAAGAATTCGGTTTTCGTCAGATTGAATCATATTGACCTCAATCAAATCAAATACTTTGATTTCATCAAAATCACCAACTTCTTTATCAATGGTTCGCTGTGCGAAGGTTGCCAGCGTGATTAGCACAAGGCAAATAGTGGTCATCGTTTTCATGTGATCTGTTTTCGTTTTTTGAAAGATGTAAAAAAAAGTATTTTGTTACAGTATTAAAGCAAAAAAGTCATTTCGAATCAAAGAATTATCAAAAGAGCCTCAAACAACTCTTTTTGATTTATCACTTCGCTCAAAATGACCAAAATATTTGAATGACTATAATTTATGCCTTAAGTATCTTTTCTTGATGATTGATAGACTCTTGGTGAATGGCTTTGAACATGCGCAAAACGAACTCTTCACTCAAACCCCTTGTTTCACCTTCCAAAATCATTTTGCCCAAAATCGCATTCCATCTGTTTGTCTGTAATACGGCAACGTTCTTTTGTTTTTTCAATGCACCGATACCGTCAGATACTTTCATGCGTTCGCCCAATATATCTATCAACTGATTGTCAATGACATCAATCTGGGCCCTCAGGTTGTTCAGCTTTGAATTGTATTCTGCTTCCTCGTCGGTTTCTTTTCTAATCTTTAAATCTTGCATAATCTGTACCAGTCTTTTTGGTGTAACCTGCTGCGCAGCATCACTCCAAGCGTTATCAGGGTCCCAATGTGTTTCAATCATCAACCCATCAAAATTTAAATCCAAAGCTGTTTGTGATACATCAAAAATCATATCGCGCTTTCCGGTAATGTGCGATGGATCATTGATCAATGGTAAATCAGGAAAACGGTTTTGAAATTCGATGGCCAATTGCCATTCAGGTATGTTGCGGTATTTGGTTTTTTGATAGGTTGAGAAACCACGATGTATCGCTCCCAATTTTTTGATACCTGCGGTATGTAAACGCTCAATGCCACCCAACCATAACGACAAATCTGGATTTACCGGATTTTTGACCAAAACAATTTTATCAGTGCCCTCCAATGCATCGGCCAGTTCTTGCATAATAAATGGACTAACGGTAGATCTGGCACCAATCCACAACAAATCAACATCATGTTCCAAAGCCAAATCTACATGTGCCCTATTGGCAACCTCGGTGGCCGTTTTAAGTCCGGTTTCTTCTTTTACCTTCTGCAGCCATTTCAGCCCTATGGCACCTACGCCTTCAAAATTGCCCGGCCGTGTTCTCGGCTTCCAGATTCCGGCGCGATAATAGTTGACATCGGTATCTTTTAAATCATGGGCAATCTTTAAAACTTGGTCTTCTGTTTCGGCACTGCAAGGTCCAGCGATTACCAAAGGATGGGGCAACGCCATATCATCTAACCATTTTCGCATCTCTTTTGAATTTTCCATAGGTGTTTTTGTTCGTTGTTCTTTTGTATTTTTAATTTATTTATATGCTTCAATTACTATTCTGGTATCTTCTGAATTCTTTCATACTGCTACTCAAGCCAATATTGCTTACTTCGTTAGCGGTATTCCGTTTAAAATGCTTCTAATCTTATTGGTGTTGTCCATTTGAGTATAAACACCCTCAAAATCATTATCGGCAATCATCTTTTTAAATTCCTCTAAATTTTGAATGTACTCGGTCAACGTCTCAATAACATTGGCTTTGTTTTGTTCAAAGATGGGCGTCCACATTGCCGGCGAACTTTTGGCCAAACGTACCGTGCTTTCAAATCCGCTGCCCGCCATATCAAAAATATCGCGCTCGTTCTTTTCTTTCTCAATAACTGTTTTACCTAGCATAAAGGAGCTGATATGCGATAAATGGGATACATAGGCGATGTGTTTGTCATGTGCCTCGGCATTCATATAGCGAATTCGCATGCCCATTTCTTGAAATAGTTTCAAAGCCTTTTCCTGTAGTTTGAAGGCTGTTTTCTCTACCTCACAAATAATATTTGTTTTACCTTCATACAGCTGTTCTATGGCAGCTTCGGGGCCTGAGAACTCCGTTCCTGCAATAGGGTGCGCTGCTAAAAAATTTCTTCGTTTTGGATGATTTTCAACAATTTTGCAAATCAAACTTTTTGTAGAACCTGCATCAAAAACTATGGTATCATCGCCAACAGCATCCAAAACCTTGGGAAGCTCATCGACCAGAACATCAACGGGTATCGCCAACATCACCATATCTGCATCAGAAAGGGATTTATAAGTAGTCCTTTCATCTATAAGGCCCAGCTCTTGAGCTTTATTCAAATGGGTTTCACTCTTATCAATACCGGTTATGGTAACTTCAGGATGTAATCGTCTAACTGCCTTTGCAAAAGAACCTCCTATCAAACCTACCCCTATGATTGTTATTTTTTTCATTGCTTCTTCTGATCCCTTCAAAGAAGGGTATTGCTTTCTTTGATTCCCAACTTCTAAAATCTATCGATGGCTTCTTTGATATTGTCTTCTTCAACACATAGTGAAAAACGTATGTAACCTTCGCCATTGCTCCCAAAAATAGTGCCAGGTGCAATAAAAATATGCTTACTGTACAGCAACTCGTCTATAAATGCTTCAGATGATTTTGATCCCTCGGGCAATTTGGCCCATACAAACATACCTGCCGTATCGGTATCATAGACAGCACCAATTTTGTCAACCAACTGAAACATAAGATTTCTGCGTTGTTTATAAGTCGCATCCAACTTTTCAAACCAATCTGCACTGCTTTTTAGTGCTGTAATTGCTCCTTTTTGAATACCATAGAACATACCGGAATCCATATTACTTTTAATTTTCAATACCGCTGTAACATGCTCTGCGCTGCCCAAAACCATACCTACACGCCAACCGGCCATATTAAATGTTTTGCTGAGGGAGTTGAGTTCTAGAGCTACTTCTTTAGCCCCTTCAACCTGTAAAATACTGGTTGGTTCATCATTTAAAACAAAACTGTATGGATTATCATTTACGATCAGAATGTCATTGGCTTTCGCAAAAGCCACTAATGCTTCCATTTTAGCCAGAGTAATACGTGCCCCTGTAGGCATGTTTGGATAGCTGATCCACATTAATTTGACTTTTGACAAATCTAATTTCTGCAGTGCTCCAAGGTCAGGCAGCCATCCATTTTCTTCCATCAAATCATATTGTACCACTTTTGCTCCCAACAACTTGGTCACCGAAGTATAGGTTGGATACCCCGGATTGGGAATCAAAACCTCATCACCATGATTCAAAAAGGCCATACTAATGTGCATGATACCTTCTTTTGAACCCATTAATGGTAACAATTCGGTGTTAGAATCAACAGTAACGTCAAAACGGTGGGCATAGAAGTTTGCCATGGCTTCTCGAAGTTCGGGCAGCCCTTGGTAACTTTGATATTGATGCGCTTTAGGGTCTTGTAAAACATTTTGCAAGGTTTTGACGGTTTCAGGCGAAGGTGGCAAATCAGGACTACCAATACCCATATTGATAATAGGTCTGCCCTCAGCAATCAAACCACGTACCTCACGTAACTTTTTTGAGAAATAGTACTCTTGAACCGATTTTAAACGTTCTGCAGTTATCATGATAGCAATGCATTTTTGTATTCGCCCAAAACCCTAAAATCTTCAGACATGATTTGTAACAGTGATTTTACTTTTTCAAATTGTTCGTAGGCATCGAAAGTGACGTCTACGAAAAAGGCATACTTCCAAGGGGTCTCAATAACAGGCAACGATTGAATCTTGGTCAAGTTCATATTACAATCACTCATCACGTTCAGAATTGTGGCGAGACTGCCACGCTTATGATCGGCAACAAACCGAATAGAAGCCTTATTGATTTCAGCTTTTGGCAAGGTCTTGTTCTGTTTTTTAAGGATGATAAAACGGGTCGCATTGTTCTTTATGGTCTGAATCTCTGGGGCAATTATCTCTAGACCATAGAGTGAAGCAGCCACTTTAGGTGCAATGGCCCCAATCTTTTTCAAATCTTTTTCTTGGATGCGCTTAGCCGTTTCGGCCGTATCTACATCTTCAACCAGTTTTATATGCGGATGTTGCTTAAAGAATTCCTTGCACTGCAGTAATGCCATGGGATGGGAGTGTACTTCTTCAAGATCATCGATCACTACCCCTTTTTGCACCATTAAATTATGGTGAATACTCAAATAATACTCTCCAATAATATGAATCTGATTGTGGTAGATCAAGTTGTAATTTGGAATGATGGAACCAGCAATGGAATTCTCAATTGCCATAACGCCCTTATCAGCTGTGCCCTCGATCAAGTGCTGTATCAGCATGTCAAATGACAAACACTCGACCAAGAATATAGTATCATCAAAAAAGTCTTTTGCGACTTGATGATGGTTGCTCCCTTTGATACCCTGAATGGCGACTTTTAAGCTCACTTTTTCACTTTAAATTATTTAACCGACCTGGTTTGGATTTTGTCCAAAAAAAAATCCCGATTTTACATCGGGACTTCATTAGTTTTTATACTTAGTGTATATCAGAACAGTCCCGTACCTCTCCTATAAAAGAAGTAGAAATAAAAACCGTTCCAGAAATACGTCGTTGTCATTTGTGCTATAATTCTTGGCTAAGATTACGTAATACAATGAGAAATCAAAAAGAATCCAATATTTTTTTTGAATTTTAGGTGATTTCAAGTATCCATTGCACATTTATTGGTAAAATGTAAGTGAAATTGAGAATTCAAGATTTGGCGGCATTCAATTCCATAAAGAAGGGGGCTACCAATTATACGCTGACAACGAAAACGTAAGCACAATAAATCTTATTTTTGGGTTTAAATTAGTATCTATGTCCATAAGGGTTCAAAACATCACTAAAACTTTTGGGAACCAAAAAGCATTGAACGATGTGTCGTTTTCGATTTCCAAAGGTGAAATTGTGGGTTTTCTAGGTCCTAATGGCGCAGGTAAGTCTACTATGATGCGTGTATTGACTACCTACCACCAAGCAGATTTTGGTGAAGCTGTCGTAAATGGATTTGATGTTCAAAAGGCTACAACAGCGGTACAAAAAAGCATTGGATACCTGCCAGAACACAATCCACTATATCTTGAAATGTATGTTAAAGAATACTTAGCTTTTAATGCGGCGGTATATCAAGTAACCAAAGAAAGAGTTATCGAAGTTATTGCAAAGACTGGTCTCGGACCGGAGGCACATAAAAAAATCGGACAGCTCTCTAAAGGGTATCGGCAACGTGTAGGTCTTGCCGCAGCCTTGCTTCATGACCCAGATGTACTAATATTGGATGAACCAACAACCGGCCTTGATCCCAATCAACTCATAGAGATTCGAAAACTGATTCGAGAGATTGGCAAAGAAAAAACAATTTTATTGTCGACCCATATTATGAAAGAGGTCGAAGCCGTATGTGACCGTGTTATCATTATCAATAAAGGTCAGGTTGTTGCCGATAAAAAACTTGAGGACCTAAGAGAAGCAGAGCAACAGATTATAGAAGTAGAATTTGACTATCGTGTTGAAGAGGTTCTTTTAAACCAATTGCCCGGCGTCACCTCAGTGACCAATACTGGTGGATTTGTCTATGAAATCGTTTTCAATACTTCAAAAGACATGCGGCCGGCGGTATTCGATTTTGCGCATGACAATCAGTTGAAAACGTTACAACTGAGCCGTAAAAGCAAAAATTTAGAGAGCTTGTTCACCGAGCTCACCAACTGATTTTTTTAATAGACCTATCAAAAATCATCCCTCAAGAACACCGAGCGGTTTAACTTTACCATTTCAAAGCAAAAACTAAAAATGAACGAAGCGACCTTAACACTGTCTCAAGAACAGATGAAAACATTGGGCTATCAACTTATTGAAGCTTTGGTCAGCCATCATAGTACCCAACATGACAAACTTCCGGTGGCCATAGCCTCACGTGCTGAAATGGATTCATTGTTTTTAGAGGAAGCACCCGAAGAGCCTTCAGATGCAAACCAAGTACTTCAGTTTGTGGTTGATAAGGTATTGACGAAAAGCACCTTGTTATCCCATCCAAAATCATTTTCATTCGTGCCGGGTCCCAGTAACTATGTAAGTGTTATTGGTGATGCCTTAGCAACAGGTTATAACATTTTTTCAGGAAGTTGGGCCACCTCGCCCGTGGCCGCTGAACTTGAAATCGTTACGCTTCAATGGTTGTTACAATTATATGGCCTACCTAAAAGAAAGGGTGGCGGAATTTTCACCAGCGGTGGTTCTATGGCCAATCTTACAGCTTTGGCAACAGCTCGTAGCGTCAAATGTGGGGATGATTTTTCAAAAGCTGTCATTTATTTATCAGACCAAACCCATTCATCAAACGTAAAGGCCATTCGAATTCTAGGTTTTAGAAAAGAACAGATTCGAGTAATACCTACAGACGGTGAGTTGAAACTATCGCTGAACAAGTTAAAAAACTGTATTGCCAAAGACCGCCTTGAGGGGCTACAGCCCTTTTGTTTGATAGGTAACGCTGGTACGACCAATACAGGTAGTGTTGATCCACTTACCGAATTGTCTAAAATATGTAAAGCTGAAAATCTTTGGTTTCATATCGACGGTGCTTATGGTGGTGCGGCCATACTTTCAAATAAGGCAAAGTCATTGTTAAAGGGTATCTCAAAAGCTGACTCATTAACCGTTGACCCCCATAAATGGTTTTTTCAACCCTATGAGATGGGGTGCCTTTTAGTGCGGAACCACAAACATCTGAGCCACACATTTACTGAAAAGCCAGAGTATTTAAAGGATATTGAAGGAAATACATCAGAAATCAATTTTTACGATTTAGGAGTGCAATTGACTCGTAGGTTCAACGCGTTAAAATTCTATATGTCAGTAAAAACCTTCGGATTGAATGCTTTCAGAAAAGCCATTACCTCAGGCATTGATTTGGCCGAGGCTGTTGAAGATAAATTACGAAAGAGCAACAAATGGCAAGTAGTTTTTCCTGCAACATTGGCGGTAATCAATTTTAGGTACAATCCTATTGCCAAAGGTTATGATGAAAAAGCCTTGGACCATATCAACCAAACAATTTCAGAAAGAGTCGTCAACTCTCAGAAAGCCCTTTTGGTTACTACGGCATTACATGGTCAGGTTGTGCTGCGCATGTGTCTTATCAATCCAAGAACGACGATGCATGATATTGAAGAAACTCTGAAACTATGCGAAGGATTTGCTGATACCATAAACTTATAGTCGTACAAAAGCAATCATACCTCTAAAAGTTGGATAGCAACATCTGCGATTCTGCGCAATAATCTTGACAAATTCTTAATTCTTTACCCTCTGTTTTCAGGTAATGTTAATTCTTCACTAAAACAAAATCTAAATGTCAAAAGCGTGCGTATAACCCATAGAGTATTGAGAAACACAATACAGCGCTACTATGAAAGAAACCGTCTCGAAGACAAAAGCCGATTCAAAATCATTTACCAACACGATATACCAGCGAATCAAGAGATTCTTTGATACTGCAAACGCCGAACATATCTTTGTACAGGGCAGCACCTTGGTTCTTCTTTTAGGGGCTGTTTATATGGTCTACATTTTACAGGAAGATTTTGGCAAATACCACGTCGACCGGAACAGTTCCGTTTTAGGTCAGCTGTTCTTAGCGGTATCAATTGTAATTTTTGCTTTTAAGGCCTTTTACTTTGTATTTATGGCCTTTCGCTATTTTAAGTACAAAGCGATTACTTCAGTAAGCGACGAGAGCTTACCAACGTGCACCATCATAGTGCCTGCGTACAATGAAGGAAAGCAGGTTTGGTCTACGTTGCACAGCCTATCCAAAAGTCATTTTCCAGAACAAAAACTACAGATCATCAGTATCGATGATGGTAGTCAAGATGATACCTGGCAATGGATGCTAAGGGCAAAAGAGGAACTGGGCGACCGTATTGAAATTTATCAACAACCCAAAAACATGGGAAAAAGACATGCGCTCTATCGCGGCTTCAATTTAGGTAAAGGCGAGGTTTTTATTACCGTTGACAGTGATTCAGAAGTAGATGCTGACACGCTCAGAAACCTGGTAAGTCCGTTTGTGACCAATCCCCGGTGTGGTGCCGTGGCAGGTAACATTAGAGTAATGAACAATAAAAGTGCGCTCTTACCAAAAATGTTGGACGTTAGCTTTGTATTGAGTTTTGAATTTGTACGTTCGGCAGAAAGTACACTTGACACTGTATTATGTACGCCGGGGGCTTTGGCGGCCTATCGTAGCGAAGCGGTCTTTAGCTGTTTGGATAAATGGATCAACCAAACCTTTATGGGGCAACCGTCTGATATTGGCGAAGATCGTGCCATGACCAATATGATCTTAAAGCAAGGATATCACGTATTGTTTCAACGAAACGCTTATGCCTATACCAATGTTCCAGAAAAGTACCGCAACCTTCAAAAAATGTTTACCCGTTGGGGACGCAGCAATGTTAGGGAAAACTTGGTCATGGCCAAATATGTGTTCACCAATTTCAGACAGGGCTCAAAAGCCGGGGCCAGACTTTTGTTTGTAAGTCAAATATTGAAAATTGTGATGTGCTATCCCTTTTTGATTTTTATGCTATACTTCGTAATCACCCATCCGTTGTTGTTCTTAAGCTCAACATTGCTAAGCATATTGGTACTATCAACTTTTCCAGTACTTTTTTACGCCAAAAGATATAAGTTGTCAGAGTCATTTTGGGCTTACTCGTACAGTATTTTATATACTTTCGGATTGTTTTGGATCACCCCTTATGCCATAGCAACGGCAAACCGAAGTGGTTGGTTGACACGAAGTCTTCCTAATAAAAACTAAGGAGTATTTAATCTTAAAAATCAATAATCATAGATGGCCCATTCTAGGCCATCTATGATTTGTACCGCAAAAGTCATTAAGAAATCGATACCTATCAGAACCGAAGGGCCAAACCTAACCCATCTGCATTACCTACAGGAACCAATCTAAAACTTGTTTGTTTACCATCAAATTGTTTGTTGTAGGTCAAAATAGCTTTTCTCGCATTGGTATTGGCACCATTATAGAAAATCATAGCAATCAAGAAACCACCTAAAGTCACTACGGTAGGGGCCGTCAAATCCCTATCTGCTTCATCTTTCGAAAGTTCATAACCAAGCCAACCAGCACCTACGAGAAAAACTGTATATGTACCGTAAAACAGAGCTTCATTCGTTCCACTCTTCTTCCAGTATGTTGCTGAACCATCATTATTTAGTAGAAGCTCTTTGACCTCTTTACGCGTAATTTCTTTATCATCTTGATAATATTTGGTTCTAAAAAAACCTGGAAATGTTGAAATTTCTTGGGCTGATAGTTCTGAACTACATAGTAAAACTATTGTCATAAGAGCAAAAAAACTCATTTTCTTCATGTGATTGTACTTATTGTTTTTATTCATAGAAACTAAAATCATAAACGCTATTTTTTAAGACAAAGCTAGAAAAGTTTAAGAATGACTTTGAACATTTATCGAATTCGATTTAAGTTTTCATCTACATTTTTATTCTTAAACGTATTTGATGCGTTACGTCCAAATTTATATTTTAACGAGATTGCAATCTCTCGGGCATCAGCGAAAAAAGTACCATCAGCTTCGACCCCATTAATGGCATATTGATCTCGAAAATTCATGGCACGGGTAATGTCGTTCAAACGCAAAGAAGCATCTAACTTTTTAAACAGTTTTGTATTGATAGAAGCTTCCAAAACCAACAAACCATTCCGTTTAAAAATTCCTTCCCGTCGTTTGGTCAGGGCCCAACCACCAAATGCCAAGGTCGTGCTTTCGCCTATTTTAAATTGCTGACTTGAATAAACATATAAATAGGGTCGAGTGCTGCCCAAACGTGCATTGGAATCCCGCATTTTATTATAGGTAAGGCTAACCGTATTTGTTGAAGTCCATTTTTTGTATGAAAAAGGTAAGGTGGCCGTAACATAGTAGCCCAATTCTTCTTCTAAGTTCACCAAAGACAGTTCTGCAAATTCTGCCCCTAGTTCGTAATCGATGGTGAAGTACCGGGGATTATCGGTCTTATAAAGGCCCAATGTCAACGATTTATTCTTCCATTGTAGATTGGCTGATAACTCATCGGTTAGGGCAGGTAACAGATTTACGTTGTTGGCACCTTCTAAAAAAGGGTTGATAAAAGTGGTAATGGTACTTGTTCGTGAATAATTTGGTCTAGATATCGTTCTGGCATAGTTCATTGAAATGGTCTTTACACTATCAAGTTTTGTGGTGATTGCCGCTTTAGGAAAAAACCAGGTGTTCGCGCGCTTGAGCAGGGCTTCTTCTTCGTTCTTTAACTCACCTAAAACCTTGTTGTATTCCGTTCGAAACCCAAGGTTAAAATCTACCTTTTTTGCCATACTTCCGGAAAAATTGGAATAACCAGAATACAATTGTTCTTCATAATCAAAATCAAAAATGGTTTCTTGGTTTTGATCCAAATTTTGGATTCTTGTAAAGGAATCAGCTCTTGCCTCAGTTAAATTGGCGCCAAACTCCCAGGTCATTGTTTTAGATATTTTATAGGTAAAATCAACTCGAAAAGCCAAAGAACCAATTTTGTAGTCTTGCAGTCGTATTTGGTCCAGTAAAAATCTTTCCCCATTAAAACTATTCGAAATTTCAGCATTCTGGTCTTGCATAAACTTGGTGTACTGAAGCCCGGTATATACACTAATAGATTTACCTAGTTCTTTATTGTAGTTGAAGTTCGCACTCCAATAATCTTTTCCTCCATCATTTGAGGTATCCGTTATGATATTATCTTCGATTGTTCCATTCCGTAGAAAAGTATCCGTTTCTATAGGGGCGTCATCAGACTGTAATCGAATTGTAGTATTGAAAGAGAAGTAATCATCGTTCTTCAACGGATGGTAGAATCCCAATCCAGCATTTAATTGCTTTCTATTGTTGCGGGGAATCAACACAAAATAATCTGAGAATATACCTGCTGAAGGGATGGTAAATTCGAAGGTATTGCTTTCCCAAAAACCTAGGTCGTTAAAGCCCAGATTTCCTCTGATATTCCATTTTCCATTTGAAAAACTTCCATTTGAAAGTATGTAATTGTTGTAGTTTCTTTTAAAGGAAGCTGTTTGACTTATACTCAGTTCAGAAGTCCTTTTTACGGTTTTTTTTAAACGAACCAACAGCACCGCCCTACCCTCTGCTTCGTATTTGACCGACGGGTTGTTGATGAGCTCAATACTCTCGATAGCTTCCACAGCAAGCCCTAAAAACTCTTCAAAGCCAATGCGTTGATTGCCCAAGTAAATTAAGGGGTTTCCTTTATTTATGACCGAAATTGATTCCCGGTCGGGAGCAACTTGAACATTTGGCAATTTCATTAACACCTCTATTGGATCTGCGATGGAAGAGAAAACCGGGTGTTGCATGTTTACCTTAAGGTTGCCGTTTTGGTTGCTAATCGGTGATTTGGCCGCCACGACCTCAACCTCTGAAAGGACCATTACCGATTCTTTCAGAACTATTTCAAGGCTCAGGTTTTTTGACACGCCAATTTTTTTTGTGTAGGTCTCATACCCAATCGCTGATATACTTAAGTAATATGTGTCAGGTATTATATCGGTCATTTGAAAAACACCATCGATTATAGTACAATACTGTACAATAGATTCTTTTGAAACATCGTACAGCAATACATCTGCAATAGGTATGGCCCGTCCATCAACCGTGGTGACGGTACCTGAAACCGCAGTTGATTCTTGACCAAACAGTATTCTTGAAATGACAAAAAATGATAAGAAAGCAATCTGTTTCAATACGTTAAATTTTGAAACAAAGTACTTGCCCAATTGCTTAAAAAAATAGAAAAAGTAGTCTGAATTAGGTACTAGTACCCCTATGAATCATTACTATCTTTGAAGTAGCTCTTGACGATTCGAAACATTCAGTTTACTGTAAATATTGGTGATATGGGTCTTTACGGTGCTCAAACTAATAAAAAGTTCACTTGCAATCTCTTTATTGGTCTTGCCCTGTTCAATCAGGGTTCGTATGGTATTTTCTTGTCTGCTCAATTCTTGAATGGCCCTTGTTTTATTGCGGTTTCTCTTAACAAGAACAAAAGTTAACACTAATGCCAAAACACCAAGACCAGCATTCATCCATTTACTCAACCCCAAACTTTGTTCTAGTTCATCTTGCCTAAAAAGAATTACTTTGTTTTCTAAAAAGAGATATGCCTCGGGATTTAAACTACTTTCTTTCAGTTCTTGTAATAAATCAACATAGTAGGCCGTATTTTTCGCGATATCACGGTCAAGCAGGTTTTTATCGTCCAAAACTTTAATAGCCACCAATTTGACGGTCAGTATCTTTAAAGAATCTTTGGCGTAAGACGTAAGCTGTTCAGCTTGTTTTTGTTTTGAAAAATTGGAATCTTCTAATTGGCTTTCAAAGTATTTGAATTTCTTCCATTCTTTGACACTCAATTCATTGGTATCACCTAAACTGAGCCACTTCATGTTAATTGAATCCGTTACCGTCTGGGCCGAAATCCGCAGAACGGCAAAAAGAAAACATAGGGATAAGAAAGTATACCGTTTAAGCACTTCAACTATTTTGATAGAAAGTTCATTAAAAATTATGAGTCGTACAAATTGTTTAACGCCGTAATGGCCATATCCAGCTCTGTCTGCACTTTAGGATCTGTACAATTGATTAAAATTGAAATGACCAATTGGGAGTCAGGATACACGAAGAAATTCGTATATGCCCCAACACTGTTACCCACATGCCCCACAAAATGATTGCCCATGTTGTCTTGGCTAACTTGAAAACCTAAGCCATAATAGGTTGACCTTTCCTTAATGGTTTGTGCTGTCAGAAGTTCATCATAAGTTTCTGGCTGAAGTAGTTTTTGCCCTAAAACGGCCTGTCCGAACTTAGCTATGTCAGTACTTGTAGATAAATAGCCTCCTCCGGCTAATTTGTAATAATTGTTTACGTCAATGGCCGTTTTAAATAGTGTAGCCGTTTTTGTATAAAATTGCACTGAATTTTCAAAAGTCTCTGAATCGGGTACGTAAGTGTTTTGGAGGCCTAAAGGTTCAAGCACTTGATTTTGAACGTAGTCTTCAAAGGGTACTCCACAAGCTACTTGCATGGCCAAAGAAAGTAACACAAAGTCAAAACTGTTGTATAAGTAACCTTTGTTGGGTTCAAAAACCAACGGGTCATTTTTAAAGACCGTAGTACTGTCTTTGATTGTGAATGGTTGATTTAAAGCAAACTCCTTACCACGATATCCACGTATTCCAGCAGAATGCCCTGCTAACTGCCTTAAGGTAAAATCGTATTTTTTCTTTGGATAATCAGGTACGTATTTATAAAAAGAATCATCAAAACCTACAATTCCGTCTTCAACCATTTTACCAAAGGCCAAACCAGTGATGCACTTTGACACACTTGCAATTCGATATACGGTATCTTTTGGTTTTATCTTAAGACCCTTTTCTAAATCAGCGTATCCATAACCTTTTTGTAAAACTGCTTGCCCCTTGTGCAATATGGTCACAGATAAACTTGGCACCCTTTTTTCAACAATAAGATTATTAAAAATAGCATCAGCCAGTTCAACTCCGTTCAAATCTTCATACGATTTGATTTGCGATTTGAATGAAAAAAGCTTTTTGATATACGATATCATGTCTCTTATGTCAACTCGAATGTAATGAGAAATCAGTTTAGATCTCAAATAGCTCCAATGGTTATAAGGTCCCTGTCATAATTGCAGAAAAAAAGATTTCCAAATGCTCTTACTCCCTAAAAATTAGACGTCCGTTGAACAATTCTTCTACCTCAACTTCCGTTGGCCTATTCACACTGATAACATCACCGTACCCTCGAATAGTTCCACTAATACGTTCTTGCGGATTCACAAAAACATCATTGGAGCCCCTATGGTTTAAAGTTATGGTATTGGCAACCAAATCCTCCGCTTCAACGCGGGAATCACCTGCTGCGATACCAATGTTCAAATTAGTTGTTGTACCTCGAAGTTTGAAAAACGCAATTCCATTGGTTGTAATTTGCACATTCTCTGCATTGACCTCTAAATCAAAAGAACCATCGGTGGTTTCAGCTTCTGAATCAGTAAAGCTCTCAGACAGTAAACTAAGACTTGGGTAATTGAGCACGCCATCACTTGATATCAATAATCCCGTACTACTTCTAATCTCTGTAAGATTGGGCGAGGTCACGTAGACCGTTGTCAATCCATATTCCCTGAAAAGATTACAACCATTTTCATTTTTTAAGATTAGCCTTTCACCTTCAACGATGGCCGAAACATCATTGATCAAAAACTCACCAGATTCTAGTTCCACTTGCTGCGTATCACCTTGCCTTAGCACCAGGTTTACGTTTTCAAAAACTGTGATACTTGTAAATTCAGGCAACTGTATTTCTTGACGGACCAGGTCCCCTGCATTTTGAAAACAGTCAGGCGCGTTCTCGCCATTGCAAGCGCACAATAGCAGCAAAAGACACCATAGCAGTGGGGCAATACCACTTGATGTAAACCTTGTACCAATATTTAAAACTCTTGACATCATCTTTAATCTAAAGTCGTATTCCTATCCCAAATTCCAATGCTTCCGCTGCTGCGCCATGCGATTTCAGGGTAAGGCTACCAAAGACCTTATCACCAAAATAACGTTTCAAACCTACCCTATTGTAGACTCTACCTTCAAAATCAAAGGGATAATACACATAGTACCCCAACTGGGTCAACACACTCATTTTATTAATGAACAGTTCATGACCTATAAAAAATCCTACTCTTTTAAAATCGGTGTCGGGGGCAACATCCATCTCAGGAAAAGCAATTGATTGAAATCGAATCAGTTCTTTTAAAAAATTCGAAAAAAATGCATCCGTACCCAATTGAAGTGCACTTTTACGGCCCATTTTTTTATCGGCATAAGCCGAAAATATAGCAAATCCATACTGTCCTGAACCAATAACATCGCTTTCGTTAACTCCGCCTCGAAGAACCAAATTATACCTTATAGGTTCTCTTATCTTTTCGGTAGGTTGCTTTGGTACATAGTCAACAATCTGATCTTTATTTAAATCATAGGTCAACCCAAAGTTTATAGCCGCCGTGTTCGTTGATGTATTGGGTGCTTTAAAATTGGCGTTTGAATAATGAATTAGGGAGAGTCCTGCTTTTACCCCGAAGCCCGCGATAAGGTTTTCTTTATGATAGTTGAGCATCAACAGGGTTGATGATAAAAAATGAGAGCCATAGGCATTGTTACGAAAATTTGTGTTCTTATCGTATGGATCGGTATTATAAGCAATGCCCTGTCCTATACGAAACTGCAAATTTCTTTTAAAAAAGTAAAAATTATAGTGGGCGTAAAAACCATAGTGCTGACCTAGGGTAGCATTGCGCATATCTTGATACACAAACGAAAACCCGGTATCAGGATAACCATATTCAGCTTCCCAGGCCTCTTCACCGAACCGTTTTCGGTTGAACCCAAGAATTAGTCCGGCCGGATGCGCAGAAATCAAATGTGAAATATCCGGATTGTGCAAAAGTATCGAGCCATGGAACTGGCTTAAATCAAAAATATATTTGGTGCTGTCTTTCGATTGTGAAAACCCAACAAAGACAAGACATAAGAGAAGGGCACTGAATAACCATTTCATTGGTGACAAAGGTACGTATGAAGTCTGACGTACGAAATAATATGTTGAACGTTGGATGTAAGAAAAATGAAAAATACGGCTTGGTTGTACAACCCAATTAAAAGATTTCTCTTGCTATGGCCTTTATATTGTCTGACTTGCCCATGCTATAATAATGCAAAACGGGTACCCCAGATGCTTTTAATTCTTTTGATTGTTGAATACACCATTCAACACCAACTTGGCGTACTTCTTTGTTGTTCTTACAGTTTTCTACGGCATCGACCAAATCTTCTGGTATATCCACTCGAAACACCTGTGGTAGTAATTGCAAGTGCTTTTTAATGGCCAAAGGTTTGATCCCTGGTATTATTGGAACAGTAATACCCATCTTTCGCGCAGCATCAACAAATTCAAAGAATCTTTGATTGTCAAAAAACATCTGGGTAACCACATAATCAGCACCCAAATCTACTTTTTCTTTCAAGCGTTTTAGGTCTGATCTTAAAGAAGGGGCCTCCATATGTTTTTCTGGATATCCAGCAACACCAATGCAGAAATCTGCGCAATTATCAGTTTCAATAACCTCATGTAGATAATTACCACAGTTTAATTCTTGAATTTGTTGTACCAAATTTGAGGCATAGGGGTGCCCCCCCCGCGTAGGTTCAAAATACTTTTCTTCAAGCATGGCATCTCCGCGAAGTGCCATCACATTGTCAATGCCCAAATAGTGACAATCAACCAAAAGGTATTCTGTTTCTTCTTTGGTAAATCCTCCACAAAGCACATGAGGTACGGTATCTACATTGTACTTATGGGTAATGGAGGCACAAATACCTAGCGTTCCCGGACGCATTCGCGTCAATTTTTTGTCCAAAAGACCATCACGGTCAATGTAAACATATTCTTCACGTGAGGTCGTTACATCTATAAATGGTGGGTTAAACTCCATTAAAGGATCAATATTATCATACAGTTCTTGAATGCTCTTTCCCTTTACCGGTGGTATGATCTCAAAACTGAAGAGGGTCTCCCCTTTCGCTTTTTTTATATGTTCGGTTACTTTCATTTTAATTTTTGTTGTTGGTTGATAGTTGATAGTTCCCTTTTTTCAGATAGTAGTTGATGAAGCCATTCAATGACTTTTTACGTGTTTTAAGTTGTACATCATTTTGACCAATTTTCTAGCTTCTTTCCAAATATCTAATTCTGTATATTCCATAATGAAGATTTACCAAAAACGATCAACTATCAACTAAGTTTGGCGCTAGCCACCTTTTTGCCTCTTCAAAAGGCATTGCCTTTCGTTTTGCAAAGTCTTCAACTTGGTCTTTCTTTATTTTACCCAAACCAAAATACTTGGCCTTTGGGTGTCCGAAATAATACCCGCTTACGCTAGCTGCTGGCCACATCGCTAAACTTTCGGTCAACGTCACCCCTATTCTTTCTTCTACCCCTAACAGTTTCCAAATAGTCAATTTTTCCAAATGGTCCGGACATGCAGGATACCCAGGAGCAGGGCGGATGCCGCGATATTTTTCATCAATCAACGCCTCATTGTTCAAAGTTTCTTCTTTGGCATAACCCCAATGGTTGGTTCGTACTTCTTTATGTAAATACTCTGCATAGGCCTCTGCCAAGCGATCTGCCAATGCCTTTATCATGATAGCACTATAATCATCATGATTCTTCTCAAATTCAGCCGCTTTTTCTTGGGTGCCGAAACCAGCTGTTACACAAAAACAGCCCATATAATCTTGAATTTCTGTTTCTTTTGGCGCAATGAAATCGGCCAAAGCGATATTAGGTACACCATCACGTTTTTTAAGTTGTTGGCGAAGGGTACGGAACATAAATTTCTCTTCTTGACTTTGGATCTGCCCAACAACCTCTATGTCGTCTTTGTTTATCTGGTTCGCAGGAAACAGCCCAAAAACTGCTCTGCCCGTGAGCCATCTTTCCTCAAAAATCTGTTTCAGCATATGTTGTGCATCTGAAAACAATTCCGTGGCTTGCTGACCAACAACTTGGTCGCTCAATATATCAGGATATCGACCGTGCAAATCCCATGACCTGAAGAAAGGTGTCCAGTCGATATACGATTGCAACTGCCTTAGATCAAAATCTTCTTGGACCTGTATACCCAACTCATTTGGTAGCGAAATGTCTTCTTCCCTAAAATCAATCCTCAATTTGTTCGCCCGGGCTTCTTGTAGGGTCAAATATGTCTTTTGTTTGGTACGGCTCAAAAACTTATCACGAAAACTTTCATAATCTAATTTTATATCTTTTTTGTAACGGGCTGAAGTCTCTTTTTGTAACAGGTCTCCAACCACGGTAACAGCTCTAGAGGCGTCATTTACATGTACTACGGCTCGACTATAGACCGAATCAATTTTGACTGCCGTGTGTGCCTTGCTCGTTGTGGCGCCACCAATCAGTAATGGAACTTCAAAATCTTGTCGTTCCATCTCCTTGGCAAGAAATACCATTTCATCCAATGAGGGTGTTATCAAACCACTTAGTCCAATTACATCTACCTGTTCTTCGATAGCCTTGTTGATGATTTTTTCAGGTGGTACCATTACCCCTAAATCAACAATCTCGTAATTATTGCAGGCCAGTACTACAGAAACTATGTTTTTACCTATGTCATGCACATCACCCTTAACGGTAGCCATCAGTATTTTTCCGGCCGTTCTTCCTGTGGATGCGTCTGCATTGTTCTTTTTTTCTTCTTCAATGAACGGTTCCAAATAAGCCACAGCTTTCTTCATTACCCGTGCCGATTTGACCACTTGGGGCAAAAACATTTTTCCACTACCGAACAAATCGCCAACGACGTTCATACCGGTCATCAGATTCTCTTCGATGACTTCTAACGGTTTGGCTGCCTGTTGTCGCGCTTCTTCAATATCTTCAACTATATATTGGTCAATGCCTTTTACCAGCGCTCTGGTTATACGTTCTTGCAAGGGTTCTTGACGCCAAGACAAATCGACCTTACTTTCCTTCGCCTTACCCTGAACCGTTTCAGCAAATTCAAGTAAGCGTTCTGTAGCATCATCACGACGATTCAAAATAACGTCTTCAACGTGCTCTAAAAGCTCTTTAGGTATATCATCATATACCTCTAACAATGCAGGGTTTACAATGCCCATATTCATACCTGCTTTAATGGCATGATACAAAAACACTGAATGCATTGCTTCCCTAACGGGATTGTTTCCACGAAATGAAAATGACACGTTGCTGACACCACCGCTAACACTACAATGTGGCAGATTAGCACGAACCCAACGCGTACCTTCGATAAAATCAAGTGCGTTGCGCCTGTGTTCATCCATCCCCGTGGCAACAGGAAAAATATTGAGATCAAAAATGATGTCTTCAGGAGGAAAACCAACTTCATCTACCAAAATGCGGTATGATCGGTCAGCAATTTCAATACGACGGTCTAAATTATCGGCCTGGCCTACTTCATCAAAGGCCATGACTATTACAGCTGCACCATAACGTTTAATGAGCTTTGCTTGTCTAATAAACTCTTTAGTGCCTTCTTTAAGACTGATGGAATTGACCACACATTTGCCCTGAACTACCTGCAATCCGGCTTCAATGATTTCCCATTTTGAGCTATCAATCATTATCGGAACACGCGCAATATCAGGTTCAGCAACGATTAGGTTCAAGAATTTGACCATCGCCGCTTTGCCATCAATCAGCCCATCGTCCATATTGACATCTATGATCTGGGCTCCCCCTTCTACTTGATGGCGTGCTATGTCAAGGGCCTCATTATAGTTATTTTCTTTAATCAGACGAAGAAATTTTTTTGAACCGGCCACATTGGTACGCTCACCAACATTGACAAAATTTGATTCGGGTGTAATCAATAGCGGTTCTAACCCACTCAGCTTTAGATATTTTTGTTCTGTAGCAATCATTAAGAATAGTGTAATACTTTAGGAAAGGGGTCGTAGTAATGATGAAGTAGTTGTTTCCATGTTTTGTACTGTTCGGATTTTCGAAATCCTATTTCGTGATCTTCAATGGTTTTCCAATTCACCAAAAGGATAAATTGATTGTTCAGCTCCACACATTTTTTAAGTTCATGTGAAATATATCCTTTCATTGCTATAAGAATGGTAGACGCTTTTGAGAAGCTTTCTTCAAATTCATCGACCATACCCATTTTAATATTTAAAATAGCAACTTCTAAAATCATGGCAAGACGGTTTCAGTCAGTCTACGGGGTTCATAATCCTTTACCACATCGGCAATGGCTCTAATATGTTCGGGGTTTGTACCGCAACACCCACCTACAATATTGACCAATCCTTTTTCTACATATTCTTTTATCTGCACGGCCATTTGTTCTGGGGTTTCGTCATATTCGCCAAAGGCATTGGGCAGACCGGCATTCGGATGCGCACTTATGGCGTGTTCTGACTTTGCAGAAATCACTTCTAAATGTGGCACCAACTGCTTTGCGCCCAAAGCACAATTGAATCCAACCGATAAAATCGGAATATGTGAAATAGAAATCAAAAAGGCCTCGGCTGTCTGACCCGAAAGCGTTCGGCCAGAAGCGTCTGTTATCGTTCCACTGACCATAACCGGCACATCAATATGCCGTTCATCTTTTACTTCTTCAATGGCAAACAAAGCGGCTTTTGCATTTAACGTATCAAAAATAGTCTCGACCAATAGGATATCTGCGCCACCATCTAACAAGGCTTCTATCTGTTGTTTATAAGCCATTCGCAATTCATCAAATGAAACTGCTCGATAACCAGGGTCGTTTACATCTGGTGACATACTTGCCGTTTTATTGGTTGGCCCAATACTACCTGCTACGAATCGCGGTTTTTGAGGTTCTTTTTGGGTGAATTTTTGGGCTACTTTTTTTGCAATTCTGGCCGACTCATAATTTAATTCATAGACCAATTCTTCCATATAATAATCGGCCATAGCAATTGTGGTACCTGAAAAGGTATTGGTCTCTACAATATCGGCACCTGCTTCAAAGTATTTGCCATGGATTTCGGCAATAGCATCCGGTTGCGTCAGTGACAACAAATCATTGTTGCCCTGCAGTGGATGCTCCCAATTTTTGAACCGTTCTCCACGAAAATCCTCCTCTGTGAATTTATGGCGTTGTAGCATGGTCCCCATGGCACCATCCAAAACCAAAATTCTGCTTTGTAATATTTCTTTTATGTCGGGCATAACTATATATCAATTTGCTCTTACATACATAAAATCGATATAAAAGCTGAGCTAAAAAATAGCATGTTATTGAAAATCAAGAAGTATGATGGAAATGACGGAAACGTCTCTTTTGTTATCTGTCTTTATGTATCGAACCAATCGAGTAAATACTGAAACAAGCTCAGTGTTAAAGATAGAATGTAGCACCTTCTCTGCAAAGTACAAAGGGTTGCTAAGGTTTCATAGGGTCTATTCCCTCCACCTTTCTTGATAACTTCAAAATTTTAATGAACTGTGGACAAAGTAACATCACATAAAGTTCAAATCCAAAAAAAACTACATTAAAAAAGGGAGTTCCTAAAAGTTGGCGTGCTTACTGTTAGGAATCCCTTTAGCCAACTCAAATTATGCTTTCAAAGTCTTTTACCCTATACTTTGCACCACCTCTTTTTTGGCCTCTTTTTTACTACCATCAAAACCTTCAACACCGCCGACAGTGGTATACTTCATCACAAAACGCTTGTTCGGATTAATGATTTGATAGGCGTATTGACACATGACCGCAGCTTCATGAAAACCTGATAAAATCAATTTCAACTTTCCTTCATAGGTATTGACATCACCGATGGCAAACACTCCGGGAATATTGGTTTGGTAGTCTTTTGCATTATTGACTTTGATTGCATTTTTCGCAATCTCAAGCCCCCAATTGCCCAAAGGACCCAACTTTGGGGAAAGACCAAAGAGTGGAATAAAATGGTCGGTTTCTAAAAAAACGGGATCTACATCTTGTTCTGTACTTTTAATGACCACTGCTTGTAAACTTTGGCTACCATGCAGTTCTTTTACTTCTGCCTTGGTATACAGTTTTATCTTGCCCATTTGGGCCAACTCCCTAGCTTTCTCCACCGAATCCAGAGCTCCTCTGAATTCGTTTCTGCGATGTACCAACACCACCTCTGATGCTACATCAGCCAAAAATATAGACCAATCTAGGGCAGAATCACCACCACCTGCAATGACCACCTTCTTATCACGATAGACTTCTGGGTCTTTGATGATATAGTTGACCCCATTGTCTTCAAACTGGATAAGGTTCTCAATTTGTGGTTTTCTGGGTTCAAAAGAACCCAGACCTCCTGCTATAACGACCACGGGAGCGTGATGTTTTGTGCCTTTGTTAGTGGTCACAATAAAGCTTCCATCATCTTGTTTATCCAAAAACTCTGCACGCTCACCAAGCGTATATCCCGCCTCAAAAGGCTTGATTTGTTCTAATAGGCGCTCTACCAAATCTCCGGCCAATATTTCTGGATACGCAGGAATATCATAAATCGGTTTCTTTGGATAAATTTCTGAACACTGTCCTCCTGGTTGTGGCAATGCATCGATTAGATGGCATTTCAACTTTAACAATCCCGCTTCAAACACGGTGAAAAGACCTGTGGGGCCTGCTCCGATAATCAAGATATCAGTTTTGATCATGTATACTGTATTTATTAGTTTCCACTATGTGGAGGTTTTGTTTATCGATTTTACTATTCATAACCCTTGCAACCTCAATTCTTTGAATCTGTGATGTTGTAATCTTTCCAATGTCCATTGATACATTGCTACGATAATGCTGCTACAAATTCTTGCTTTAAAGTTTCAATTCTTTCTCGATGCCTTACTACCTCGCCAATAATGATAATAGCTGGATTGGACAATTGTTTCTGTTTCACCTCCTTTGCAATCGTAGCAACAGTACCAACACCGATTCTTTCAATAGGTGTGGTTCCATTTTGAATGATGGCAACAGGAGTTTCTAGCTTTCCTTCTTTTTCAAATAGCTCAAGTATTTCTGAGAGTTTTGACATTCCCATTAAAATGACCACTGTTGCAGAAGACTTAGCGGCGAGGGCTACATCTTTAGATAGTTTGTGCTCTTTTGTGGTACCGGTAATTACCCAAAAACTCTCTGAGGCACCTCTTTTGGTAACTGGAATATTTTGATAAGCCGGTACCGCAAGCGAAGATGAAATGCCCGGCACCATGGCCACTTCTACACCAAATTTTGCAGCATATTCCATTTCTTCTGCTCCACGACCAAAGACAAACGGGTCACCTCCTTTGAGCCGAACAACTTTTTTACCTTTCTGGGCACGTTGCACTATAAGTTCATTGATCTGCTCTTGCTGATAGCTATAACATCCTTTTCTTTTGCCAACAAAAATCAACTCAGCATTTATGGTATAAGACAACAGCTCACTATTGACCAGAGCGTCATAAAGCACAACATCGGCATCTTGCAGGGTTTTTAGTCCCTTAAGCGTAATCAGTTCAGCATCACCCGGGCCTGCACCCACAACGGTTAACCTTCCGGCTGTTTTCTTGCTTTCTGCAAAGAGCGGTCTTTTTTCGTTTTCTTCTATTGATCTGCTCATCTGGCTTCTTGTAATTCAAGTTTTCTATGGGCCTCTAAAGTTGTCAGAACTTGCTTGGCATTTTTTAGATAGCTTTGCGCAAAAGCTTCAGAGGGCTTGTTCTTGTTCAATTGCAGTGCTATGCTTTCAAACGAGGTTTCAAGCTGCACTTTACCAGTTGCTACGAACAGCCTATCAAAGTCTTTGATGATCCTTGCATGTGTGTTGGTTTTTGTTTTTTCGGCGGTAAGCAAGGCCTTTGCAGAGTTTACGATAGATTGATACGCATAGTAAATACTTGCTGCCCATTTACCCGCTTTTAGCGCTTCTTCAGCATTTTCAATTTTTTCTTGACTTTCTAAAAATAATGTAGCCACCAAATCAACAATTACTCCGGCGCATTCACCGACACCTATCTCTTTTTTGTACTTCTCTGAATTGCCCCAGTCGATGAAATCATCTTGTGTCAGGTTTTCAATATTCGTTAATGGTTTCAGCAACTCGTAGAAATAGTGCTCTCCTTGGCTTTCGTAGTAATTTTCAAATCTTGCGTCATTTCCATTTACTTCGAAATCATCCAATATCAAGCGAAGTGCTTGTGGCCCACGTTTACTGGGAATCTTAACTACTTTATCAGCAAATCGCCCGTTACCGTCACCAAAATTGCCACCGCCCAGGAGCACTTGAAGTGCGGGAGCTACCAATTTATCTTTGGTTCGTATGCTCATTCCCTGAAATCCGATGTGGGCCATGTTATGCTGTCCGCAGGCATTCATACAACCACTTATTTTTATAACGACATCAGGATTCTGAATGTATTGGGGATATTCATTTTTAATAACCTTTTCAAGTTCAGCAGCAATGCCCGTACTGCTCGCAATACCTAAATTGCAAGTGTCGGTACCAGGGCAAGCGGTAATATCTAAAGCCTTGTTGTAACCAGCTTCGACAAAACCCAATTGTCTTAATTCTTTATAGAAAAACGGAATCAACGCTTCGCGAACATGGGGAATCAAAATGTTTTGACGTAACGAAAGCCGTATTTCACCAGCAGCATAGTTTTCTACCAAATTGGCCAATAGACGGGCTTTATCCGTATAAAAATCCCCTAACAATACCTTAATACCAATTGCCACAAATCCATCTTGTTTCTGTAGGATAACATTGCTAGACTTCCACTGCTCAAAAGTAGTCTGGTCTTGAATGGTGACTTGAGGTGTATTTGCCTTAGCCACTTGGGTTTTGGGATAATCATCAATAGCAATTGGGTAGGATGCATTCGGAATCGCATCTTGTTCTTCTTCTAAAAGTGATTTGAACCCCTCTAAACCGATAGCTTTTAAAAGAAACTTCAACCTAGCTTTCGCACGACTTTTTCGCTCTCCATACCTGTCAAAAACCCGTATCACTCCTTCCATTAAAGGAATAATCTTATCCGTTGCAAGAAAATCATACAATACATCTGCATGTCTTGGCTGAGATCCCAATCCGCCAGCTAAAAGCACTTTAAACCCTCTTTCTCCATTCTTGATTTTGGCAATAAAACCGAGATCGTGCATATATGATAGTCCGGTATCGGCTTCGGTTGCTGAAAAGGAAACCTTGAATTTTCGCCCCATTTCTTGTCCGATAGGGTTTCTTAGAAAATATTCAAAGACGGCTTGGGCATAAGGAGAGACATCGAAAGGTTCATTTACATCAATACCGGCAGTTTCAGAAGCCGTTACATTACGCACGGTATTACCACAGGCCTCACGAAGCGTTACATTATCTTTTTCAAGCTGTGCCCAAAGTTCTGGTGTACGCTCTAAATCAACATAATGAATTTGAATGTCTTGTCGAGTGGTAATATGTAAACGACCTGTTGAATATTCATCGGCAACATCTGCAATACGTCGCAACTGATTTGAGGTGACCTTGCCGTAGGGCAGTTTGATTCGAATCATTTGTACCCCTTGCTGTCGCTGACCATATACTCCACGGGCCAAACGAAGGCTTCTAAACTTTTCTTCATCAACTTCACCCTCATTAAACTGTCGAATGCGACGTTCTAATTCAATAATGTCTTTTTCAACAACGGGGTTTTCTATTTCTGTTCTAAAACTTTTCATTCCTATAATTTCTATAGATTAAATAGGTTAATTTTGTATCTAAAGACACATAAATGTTTATGTTCTCTTCCATTAACTAAAATGGATACCGCATTCCCTGTGCTCTAAGACTTTAGTTGGGTCAAAGTAGTTATGTTCATTGGATAAATTCCACTCATAAAGGTAGCTCTCCAGTTCAGTTTCCGACCAGTGATAAAATGGACTCACTTTTAGCACTCCATCGGCGCTCAAGCTTAAAATATCCAAGGTATCCCTATATTCAGTTTGACCCTTTCTAATATTTGTAAACCACACATCAGGTTGATGCTCCTCCATGGCCCGTTTGAAAGGCTCAAGTTTCACCAATTCAGTGAATTCAGTATGCATGGGGCTGTCCAGGTCCGGCACACCGCCCATGATTGCCTCGATATAAGCTGATGTCTGTCTTGGTCTATAAACCTTGAGGTTTAAATTTAAGACATCGCTTAACTTATTGGCATATCGATAGGTCTCTGGAGTATTGTATCCCGTGTCACACCAAATAGTTGGAATATTACGTTTTATCATGGTAACGGCATGCAATAAAACCACAGAGTATGGCTTAAAATTACTCGTTAGCACAGGTCTATTTGCAAAGTTAATGGCCCATTGAATAATCTCTTCAGGCGGAATACCCTTAAATTGCTTATTAAAACTTTGGACTTGATCTTTAGATAATCTCATAATTATTACCCTATAGATTTAATAGGAATAACAAACATAGTATAAAATTCCCACTGCGAAACTTAAAGTTTGATTAAATTTATGTAAATCCTATAGTTTTAGTAGATTATTAAAAAATGTATTAGTGAGGTAAGAATATTACTATAGATAAATCATTGTGTTATTAAATCGGCAAGCGTGGTATTTCGATATACCTCAAGATTGGCATCGCGAACTTTCAGCATCAGTTTATTTACCGAGCAAATGCCTTCATCAGGGCAGTCATCACACTTTTCATAAAAATTAAGACTTACACAGGGTACCATGGCTATTGGTCCTTCTAATACCCGCATCACCGATGTCATTTGAATTTCTGATGGGTCTTTGATTAAGTAGTAGCCCCCGCCCTTTCCCTTTTTAGAACCTAAAAAACCATTTCTGCGAAGTGTCAGCAAAATGCTTTCTAAAAACTTTTGCGAGATATTCTCATGCTTCGCCACCTCAGCGATTTGAATTGGCTCTCGGTTTGGTTGTGACGCCAAGAAGGTCAGTGCTTTAAGTCCGTACTTTGTCTTTTTTGAGAGCATATGGCTAAGATAGGGAAATTAGGCAATTACAACCGTTTGTCCACAGAATATGAAAAAAACCAGAATCGTCTTATCTTTATTTTTTGTTCGTCAATGGATTTTCAAAACCAACTCTTGTTCTTGTTCAGTGCTTTAGGAGCCATTAATGGGTTGGTTCTAAGTATTTACTTCGCTTTTTTCACCAAGCAGAACCAGCCATCAAACTACTTTTTAGCGGCACTACTTTTTGTACTGAGCATCCGTATTTTAAAATCGGTTTTCTTTTACTTCAATCGTGACTTATCACAAACCTTTATTCAGGTTGGTATTTCTGCCTGTGTACTGATAGGTCCATGCCTTTATCTATATATAAGGTCCTTCACGAAATCGAGTATGTCCATAAAAAAAAGTTGGCCCTATCACATTGTACCATTTTTGTTGATTACCACCGTAGTCTGGTTTTTTCTTCCCTACTGGCACAACAGAAAATTATGGTCTACTTACCTCATACGAATCATTTACTTGCAGTGGTTTGCGTATATCTTACTCAGTGGGTTTTACTTAAAGGGCACTTTTAAAAAACTATTTAAAAAGAATAGAAAGCTAGTTGATTCCGAAATATTTTTACTGAGTGTCTATCTTGGTGTTACGGTCATATGGGTTGCCTATTTTACCGTACGGTATACCTCATATATTGCAGGGGCACTATCTTTTTCATTTGTTTTTTACCTGTTATTGCTCTTATGGTTCTTTAAAAGAAAAAGATCCAGCTTTTTTGAAAAGCACACATCATATGCCAATAAAAAAATCTCTGACGAAGAAGCGGGTGTTATCGCAAAACAATTGGACTTGGTCATGTCAACCAAACAGCTGTATAGGAATCCGAATTTGAAACTGTCTGACGTCGCCCAAGAATTGAATATTTCAACACACTTCTTATCACAATATCTAAACGACAATATGGACAAAGGGTTTCCGCTCTTTTTAAATGAATATCGCGTAAAAGAAGCCAAACAAAGGCTTATCGAAAGTGAACATTTGACATTGGCTGCGATAGGCGAAGAATGCGGATTCAAATCCAATTCAACCTTTTATGCTGCATTCAAAAAAATTACTGGCCTCACTCCTGCCAAATTCAAAAAACAACTCATATAGTTTTTCCAGATTTATAAATCTGTAGTTCTCCATGCCTTCAATTCTTACGAGCGATAGATTTTCGCAGTATTATTGTTTTTCATTCATCATTAAAAAACATAACATGAAAACATTACTATTAGCATTTGGCATCAGCCTTATTTCCTTAACTACAATGGCACAGGTCTCAGACAAGGAACAAATAGCAGAAACCGTTTCATACTACTTAGATGGCGGTACCAACAATGACTTTGACATGCTTAAAAAAGCCTTTCATGAAAATGCCACTATGAAGTTTATTGCCGGTGATGGCTACCGCGAGGTGAACGCACTAGCGTTTTTCAAAAAAGGAATAAAACCAGGGCCAAAGCAAAACCGCAAGACCAGTATTGTATCCATTGATGTCATGGGTACTGCTGCCGCAGCCAAACTTAAAATTGAATATTCGAATTTTCATTTTATTGATTACATGAACCTTTTAAAAATTGATGGGGAATGGAAAGTGGTAAGTAAAATATTTTATCGAGATACCGATATATAGAAAATGTCCCGATTTAAGATTTCTTTTTTCGTACTTTACACAGGACTGCTTTTTTCACAGAAAACCGACAACAGATTAAGTAAGCTAGATTCGGACATAGAAAACCTCATGGAATCATTCCATACTGTGGGGCTGTCTATCGCTATAGTCGAAAACGATACTATCATTTATAACCAAAGTTTCGGTTATCGAGACCTAGAAAACAAATTACTTGTAGATGGTAACACAATGTTCCCCATCGGATCGGTTACAAAACCATTTACAGCTGCACTTATTGGCATTCATGAAGGGCAAGGCAAGCTATCTATCAAAGATCGACCTGTAAAACATCTTGACTATTTGCAGTTCAATTCGGATGAAATGAACAATTTGGTGACCATTGAAGATTTATTAGCTCACCGATCGGGAATTGGGGTTGTTGATGCGGCCCATGTGTTCTTTCCAAAAAAGAGTGTTGAAGAACATTTGAGACGGCTTCCACATTTACATCCGAACAGTGCAGTCAGGGAAAGGTTTGATTACAGCAATATGGGTTATGCCATACTTGGTGCCATAAGTTCGGCCGTGAGCCAAAAAACTTGGTCTGAAAATATTACCAGAGTAATTTTTGAACCCTTGGAAATGTCAAAGTCAAATACAAGTTTGGCCCAAATGACAGAGAGCGACAATTATGCCTTTGGCTATAGTGTTGCAAACAAAAAAGAGGTGGTCAAGGTATTGTATGAAGACCAGCACGAATCAGCGGCGGCAGGTGCCATAAACAGTACTATAACAGATATGTCAAAATGGATGTTGATGCTATTACATGGCGGTGTTTACAAACACAAACAAATCATTCCAAAAGCATATTTAGAGCGTTCTTTTAGTGAGCACAACATACTAAACACTAGTTTTAGTTTTGATAAAAAGTATACGTTACTGAATGATTGCTATGGATATGGCTGGTTCAATCATACCTACAATGGTCTTTATCGTGTAAATCATGGCGGTAATGTATCTGGATTTACTGCAAGCATTAACATGTATCCATATAAAAACATTGGCATCGTAATTTTGACCAACCAAAGTTCTGCCAATTTATTGCACAATGCCATTGTGGACATCATTACCAATAGATTGTTGTATTTAGAACAAAAAAAATGGACTGATTACGAAGTAAGTTATGGTGATGCGTTAACTTTTAACGAGCCGATTGCACCCATAAATCAAACAAAAAAACCAAGTCATCCGCTATCGGGTTTTTCTGGAAAGTACTTGAACAAAGGGCATGGAATACTGGAAATCATCAAAGCAAATGATGGACTACAGGTTATTTTTCCAGTATTTGACATGGGTTTGGAACATCTATACCACAATGTGTTCATGAACAAACCAATCACTGAAATACATCAAAATGTACCCTCTTTTTACTTCAATTTTATGGAAGATAACACAGGAACCATTTCAAAACTCTCTATCAACTTTCAAACAACACCTGTAATCTTTAAAAAAATCTCAAATAACTAGAACTATGAAATCAATTACAATCTCACTTATATCCCTTTTCACTTTTTCACAAAGCTTTTCACAAGAATTTATAGGAAGTAAAATAGACCTGGAACAGATTAAACAGAACACCATAAACTTTTCGCAATACGTTATGGACTCGAATTATGAAATGATAGGTGCCTCATATACCTTAGATGCAAAGATATTTCCAAACAACACCTTGATCATTGAAGGTACCAAGGCGATTGTGAACTACTGGAAAATTCCGGATGATGTTCAAATCACACACCATAAGATCAGCCAAAAAGAAATTAAGATCATTGGTGATGAAGCGTATGATTACGGATATTATGAGGGCCAAACTAAAAAACCAAATGGTGAGCTCGTAGATTGGAAGGGCAAATACGTCATTGTCTGGCGAAAAGTAAATAACACATGGAAGATGTATTTAGATATATGGAATGGGGTCAAGTAAATTCCTATTGATTCCCTAGTTATTTTTACCTTTTAATTATTCTGATTTAAAGATGTCGCCGGATTGGTATATGCCACTTTTAAAGATTGGGAACTTATGGTGAGGAATGCTATTAAAAAAGCCAAGAAGCCCGCCAAGGCAAAAATCCACCATGACAAATCAACCTTATACGCAAAGCCTTCTAACCATTGACTCATCATATACCATCCGATGGGAACGGAAATTAAAAACGAGAAACCGATCAACTTCATAATATCCTTAGAGAAAAGACCTAGGATACTAGAAATGGACGCTCCCAATACTTTACGCACCGCAACTTCTTTAATACGTTGTTGAGCTGAGAACATAGCTAAGCCCAATAAACCTAAACACGAGATGATTATAGCGAGTACAGAAAATATATTGGACAATTTAGCCATTACCTGTTCATTTGCGTACATAGCTTGATATTCTAAATCGGCAAACTGAAAGTCAAAAGGTCTATTTGGATTGATGCTCTTATACACTTCTTTAAGCCCGTCCAGGGCTTCCTTCGTTTTTCCGGGCAACGTTTTGACCAATATAAAACCAAAAGAAAGATTTTCTTTTACATCTACAATAACCGGAGCTATCTTTTCATGCATTGACGCCGTATGGTAGTCTTCTAAAATACCAATGATGCGACCTCTTTTTTTCCAAGCCGACACCCATTTACCAATGGGGTTTTCGATGGCCATTTGCCTTACAGCCTCTCTATTGATCATAAAGGCATCTATTGAATCGGTAGCAATAGCTTTATTAAAGCCACGACCTTCAGCAACCTTCAAACCCATAATTTCAAGAAAATCAAACCCCACAGATTTGGGTCTAAAGCCAACAGATTCCCCAAGACTTTTACCTTCCCACTTTACAGGGTCAAAGACTTCAAAAGTCATAGAATGTGGTGCTTCACTACTTCGGTCGACCATGCCTACGCCAGATAATTTTGAAGCTTCTTGCTTAAAGATAGTGTAGTTTTTTGCCTCGGCCAATTGACCTTCAACACGAATATAAATGAGATTATCTCGATTGTATCCTAAATGCGAATTCTGCACATAATCTGTTTGTCTTGAAACCACTAAAGTGGCTATTATCAATAAAATTGAAAGTCCGAATTGAAAAACAGTCATTCCTTTTCTTATCCATTTTGATGAGCCCGAAAACTGCATTGTTCCCTGAAGCACTCGTATTGGGCGTAATGAAGACATGAACAACGCGGGATAACTTCCGGCCAGAAGCCCCATTATCAAGACTAACAACAAGAGGACGATCCAATAGGTGAAATTTAGAAAAGGAAGTGCTATTTGCTTTCCGGTCAAATTATTGACAAAGGGCAGTAACAACCATGTCAACAGTATAGCAATGAATGCCGCAAACAATGAGAAAAGTACGGATTCTACCAAAAACTGTCGTGTTAAACTTCTCCTAGAAGACCCTATTACTTTCCTCACCCCAACTTCTTTTGCCCTTTTGACCGCTCTTGTGGTAGCAAGGCTCATATAGTTGATAGAGGCAATAATAAGAATGAATATAGCGACGCCTCCAAAAATCTCAAGATAATCTTCGCGTCCTCCATTTGGAACACCATTTTCGAAGCTTGCTTTAAGATAACGGTCTTGATATGGTGCCAGTTTGGCTTCAATCCTAACGGGATTTTCTGTATCTAACCGTGTTTGAAAATACGCATTGATGCGTTTTTCTAAATCGTTGATATCAGTATTCGCAGCAATTTGAACGGTAGTCAATATATTATCTGATGCGTATTGTACTTCGTGAGTTTCAAAGGTTTCCCAATCTATCAAGTAATCAAAAAACAAAGAGCTTTTAGAAGTAACATTCTCAAAAACAGCAGTTATGGTAAAGTCTAAAGCATTTTCATACGTAATGGTCTTACCAATGGCCTCACTAGGCGAATTGAAAAAGAGCCCCGCCATTTTTCTTGAAATGGCAATACTTCTTTTTTCGTTCAAAGGTGTCTGTGAATTACCTGCTATAATAGGATAGTCAAACATTTTGAAAAAATCTTTCCCGGCCCGTGAGCCTTCGAGCTTGTACATCTTATCATCTACCTTAAAGGTCTCCGGATACCCCCAAGGCAATTCATAACCCGTTGTATAGAAATTAGAACGAATTACCCCTGACACACTCTTCTCAAGACCGGTTATAAGTGGGTAAAATCTTTTATCATTAAATCCTGTGGGGCTTCGGTACGAACCTTCCAATTCATTCTCTGCAGTAATAGTATAATATACATTGTAAAGGTATTCACCGTTGCCGTGAAAACTATCGACACTTTTTTCATCTTGAATCCAAAGAAAAATAAAAATGAAACAGACCATGCCCAGAACAAGGCCCAACAAATTTATGACCGAGAAAACCTTGTTTTTTACAATGTTACGAAAGGCTACTTTTAGATAATTTTTAATCATTGTATATCAGATAGTTGCAATATATTCAACTAAGTCTATGCCAAACACACAAACAATTGAACATGAGGTTTTTAAAAAGAAAACAATAGCATCTCTTGTAAAAAGAATTTACAGAAAATGTCAAATAATTGTACATATATGAACAGCTGACTGCGACTAGTACCTACTAAAAATCCCTGATTTCAGAGCGGTTCCATCAGAACCTTCATTCAAATGTAAATGTCTTTTCGGCAGCTGTACACTATTGTTTTCAAGAAGAACAACTTTTGCTTTTCTTACCACCCTATTATCATTTACATCGGGTTTTGAAATGGGCACTATTTTTTGGTCTTCTCGCGACCAATACCCCACATAACCATTATTATTGGCAACAATACTATTGTTCAATGCAGAAGCATATTTCAAATCGGCCGATCGGCCTACAATAAAGTTGTTGTTATCTACGACCACATTGTTATTGAACGTAAAAGGCATATCATCAGGCCCTAACCAAAAAGCGCTTTCATATGATTTTGTGATTATGGAACGTTCGACTGAAAATCCAGCCACGTTATTAAATAATAAAATCGCATTTCTACATTCATAAAACACACAATTTGAAATCTTTGTTTTTGGGCCGTGAGCATATATGGCCCCTTGAATTGCCGCGGCCTCTTTGTTTCCAATGAAGTAACACTGCGAAATCTCTAGATCTTCTAAACTTTCATCTTCCTTGGCAATGGGATAATAGTATTGTGCCAAGGGATTTCCGTTACCTAAAAACTTTAACCCCTTAAAGGTTACATGTGGTGCGGCAACCAAAAAACCCAGACTATGTGGAAAAATAGTTTCCGAGTTATTATCAGAAACTGAAAGAATTTTTGGCATTTTTTCTTGGCTCCAATCCGTATCATTTGGCATATGTACTGCCTCAATACTAAACCTTGTGCTATCGGTCATTACCCGTACAGGGTTAACATCTACTCTATCATCAAGGGCATAAATACCCGGAAAAACCTTTATAGAAATACTTCCCGCACCCGTTAATGAGTTTGCATGCCCCACAGCTTTAGAAATTGATTTAAATGGTTGCTTTTCACCGCCGTCGTTACTATCATTTCCGGTTACCGCATTCACATAGATCTCTTGACAAAAAGAAAGACGAACAATACAGAACAGGAATAAACTAAAAAAGAGAATTGATTTTTTCATGATTAATATGCTACTTTTGATTGTTGATGAAATGGTTTTCTACCGTCAATCTAATTATAAGTTGAAAAAGATGAAGTGTATTTTACATTCACGTTCATTCATCTTTGTTCATTACTTTTAATCACATGTAAATCAAAATGTTAGCTATTGAAAATCATATCACCGCTTGTTTAAGGGCTGTAGAGAAAAAATTCAAAAAGGGAGACAGTATCCATTGGTCGACCCATGATTTTGAGCAGTTGGCCAATGCGATTCATATCAAAACCGGTGTTTTGCTCAGTGTATCGACCCTGAAACGACTTTGGGGCAAGGTCAAGCATAGCAATAAACCCAATAGGTCTACTTTGGATGCATTGGCAAAGTACCTTGAACATGAAGATTGGACCATCTATGTCAATACTCGAAACGTTGTTGAAAATGAACCTATCGCTGCACCAAGGGCCACAATACCCATTGCCAAAAAGTTGCTTTTGGCCGCAGCGGCCGTAGGGGTAGTTTTACTGCTTACTTTTTACTATTTCAAATCAAGTGCTGCAACTGAAAAACCAGTATTACCAGCCAATATTCTATTTGAAAGTAATGTGGTGAGTGATGAAATTCCGAATTCTGTAGTTTTTAAGTTTAGCCCTTTGGCCGTTGGTGAAGATACCAAAGTTGAAATTCAGCAAGATTGGGATTTACGAAAAAGAACTCCGATTGACGGTACTGATAGCATTGCCACAAGCATCTATTATCGCCCAGGGTACTTTAAGGCCAAACTGGTGGTTGGTGATTCCATCGTAGGCGAAGATGATGTTTATATACCAACAAAAGGGTGGATGGGTCTTATCGAGCAAAATCCTAAACCAATTTACCTGAAAACAGAAGAATTTTATAATAATAACATCTTGGCCATCGATACCCTAGCGCTAGCTGGTTATGGCTTAGACCCTGCCCATAAAGAGACTTGGGTAAGCTTTTATAACATTCGAGAATTTGGTGAGCTGTATACCGATGATTTTACAATGGAAACTTCAATACGGAACACTTGGAAAGAAGGTGCCAGTCCTTGCCAAAATATTCGATTGGGCATTCTGTATGACGGTGGCGCCGTTGTGATACCACTTTCAAGAAAAGGCTGTATTTCAGATTTGGGTCTAATGAGTTTTAATGACGTAATGCTCAGCGGAAAGAATCATGACCTATCAGGGTTCGGAACGAATACCGAGGGCTTTCAAACTGTAAAATGTGAGTCTAAAAACAATACCTTGGTGTTTTATGTGAATGACATTCTAGCACTTTCAATACCTACTGAAAAAATCAGTAAAAAGATTATGGGTATTGTTTATCATTTTGAAGGTACCGGCACCGTAAAAAACTTGACGTTATCAAATAGTAATGAAGTATTTTTCAAATATGAGTAAGATACTACAGCCTAAACCAAGTGTTATTGTAGGGCCTGCTCAATGTCAGCTATAATATCATCAATATGCTCTAAACCCACAGAGATACGCACCATACCTTCAGTAATACCACTGGCCTTGCGTTCTGCAATCGATAGTTTACTATGTGTAGTTGAAGCTGGGTGGGTAACAATACTTCTAGAGTCCCCTAAATTGGCCGTTAGTGATAATAATTGTATTCGGTCAAAGAATTTTTTCCCGCTGACAAGTCCACCCTTGATTTCAAAAGCCACAACACAGCCACCTGCTTTCATTTGCTTTTGGGCTAAAGCATACTGCGGATGCGATTTTAAAAAAGGATATTTGACCCAATTCACTTGGTGATGGCATTCTAAAAACTCAGCCAGTTTCAAGGCATTTTCGCAATGCCGGTCAACACGTATGGCCAAGGTTTCCAAACTCTTTGATAATACCCAAGCATTGAATGGAGATAATGCCGGACCAGTAATTCTTGAAAATCGATAAATCTTATCAATCAAATCTGCTTTTCCAACGGTAATTCCTGCAAGTACACGACCTTGCCCATCCATCAATTTTGTTCCAGAATGAATGACCAGATCTGCACCGAACCTTATAGGTTGTTGCAAGTAGGGTGATGCGAAACAATTGTCAACGACTAAAATCAAATTATGTTTTTTTGCAATGTTTCCCAAGAGCTCCAAATCTAAAATATCAACTCCCGGATTTGTGGGTGATTCTGCATAAATGAGTTTTGTATTCTCGGTTATCAGCCCCTCAATTGTTTCTAATGCATCAATGCTAAAATAACTGTGGGATATCTTCCATTTCGGAAAGAAATTCTGAAACAAGGCATGTGTCGACCCAAAAATATTTCCTGCAGAAATGATATGATCTCCGCTGTCCAGCAAGGCTGCCAAAGTTGAAAAGACCGCTGCCATACCCGATGCAAAGGCAAAACCGGCCTCAGTACCTTCCATCAGGCAAACTTTATCCACAAACTCATTTGAGTTCGGATTCGAATACCGTGAATAGATATTTCGTTCTTTCTCTTCAGCAAAAGAAGCCCTCATATCTTCGGCATCTTCAAAGACAAAACTTGAGGTCAGGTACAACGGACTTGAATGCTCTAAATACTGTGAACGTTCTAGCTGTGTACGTATCGCCTTGGTTTCGAATCTACTTGGTTGTTTTTTGTCATTCATTACTTTTGTTAACCTAACGGTGGCTGAGCGAAGTCGAAGCCACACTATTATTTTTCTCTTTAGAATCTGAAATGTGTTTCATTCTTACATTCAGCTAAACTTGGTAGGGTGTCAAACTTCCCATTTATCAATGCTTCTTTCTTTGCTCTTGACCACCCTTTAATTTGTTTTCCCATAGAATGCAGAATCAATTCTCAAATATTCTTCTACATAAAACAATTCAACAGGTAATCGCTTCTTTGTATGATTGGCTCCTTTTACCTCCTGATGTTCGATCATTCTTTTATCCAAATCAATAGTACTACCAGTATAGTAACTTCCATCTGAGCATCTAAAAATGTAGAGATAACCTTTCATGTGCCGTTTAGCTAAGGCTTCGACTTCGCTCAGTCACCTAATACAGTTGAGTTAGCCCAAATTGCCTTTTGTTTACTGCCTAAAACCCACTACCTACAATTTTTCGGCGATACGCAAAACATCTCCAAAAACGCCTCGAGCGGTAACTGCTGCACCAGCACCTGCTCCCTGAATCACCAATGGCTTTTCGCCGTATGATTCTGTAAAAATTTCTATGATCGAATCCGCACCCGACACTTGTCCTAAAGCACTAGTTTTGGGTACCGATATCAATTTAACTTCTAGAACTCCTTTCTCTTGTTGTAAATCACCATGCAAATCACCAACATAACGCAATACGTGGCCTGGCTCTTGGGCATTTTTAATCGCTTCAAACTTGGCATCCAGAATATCGGTTTGTTGTAAAAACGTATTTAAATCGACCTCTTGTAGTTCAACGGGAATCAGATTTAAAATATCAATATCGCTGAATTCGTTTTCAAGATCCAACTCGCGCGCGAGAATCAATAGTTTTCGCGCAACATCATTGCCAGATAGGTCTTCACGAGGGTCGGGCTCCGTATATCCGTTCTTCATAGCCTGTAACAAGACTTTTGAAAAGGGCTGGTCACTTTCAGAAAAAGTATTGAAAATGTAACTCAAAGAACCAGAGAATACCCCTTTGATCTGGGTGATGTTTTCTCCGGACAAATGCAGTAGTTTAATCGTATCAATCAAAGGTAATCCAGCACCCACATTGGTTTCGTACAAATATTGTTTCTGATGATCCAAAAGATTTTTCCGTACTAACTTATAGTAGTCAAAATCTAATGTATTGGCGATTTTATTGGAGGAAACCAAATCAAATCCGGCGGTGATCAAGTCAAAGTAATGGTTTACAAAATCTGAACTTGCTGTGTTGTCAATAGCAATAAGGTTTTCAAGATGGTGCTCTTTGGCAAAACGTATGACATCGCCCAATTGATAGGCTTTGCCCTTTATGGCAAGTTCATCTCGCCAATCGTCCTGTACCCCTTCTGCATCTAAAACTACTTCTTTTGAATTGGCCACTGCGAAAATGCGCAAATCAAGCCCTTTTCTATCCTTTATCTTATGGTTTGAGGCCAATACCTGATTAATCAATGTTCCACCAACTGTACCATGTCCAAAAATGGCAAGGTTAATCCGCTTTTTCACTCCGAATATCTGTCCGTGCATCACATTCAACGCTTTGTGCAATAACCCATTTTCGACTACGATGCTTACATTCTTTCCTGAAATGGTATTATTGAACAATAGCGGAACGATTCCGTTCTTTATCAATGCATTGTAAGGTTGATGAAAAGTGCTCAAATCTTGCCCTACTATCGATATGACCGATATGTCTTTTTTAATATGAATTGTATTGACATCTTTAGTGGAATAATCGCCAGCAAACTCAGCGTCCAAAGCTGATTTGGCCTCCGCCGCTTGTTCTGCATCCACCACCAGACCAATACCCCGTTCAGAGGAACCCTGTGAAATAATACTGACACTAATGTTGCGTCTACCCAAGGTGTTAAAAATACGGGCGTCGATACCTACCTTACCGAGCAACCCCCTGCCCTCTAAATTGATCAAGGCGACATTTTCAATGACCGAAAGCGATTTGATACCTTCTTTTTGCGTCTTTGAACTGATTAAGGTACCTTTTGAATCAGGATTGAACGTATTATGGATTCGCAACGGAATGTTCTTCTCAATCAGCGGAATAATGGTTTTGGCATGCAAGACCTTCGCCCCAAAATTGGCCAGTTCATTGGCCTCCGCATAGGATAGGTTCTCAATGATTTTGGCTTCTTTTACATAATCGGGATTGGCCGTAAAAATACCGTCAACATGAGTATAGTTCAAGACCTCGACAGCATCTAGATAATTTGCGAACAATGCCGCGGTATAGTTACTACCATTGCGACCCAAAGTTGTCGTTTCCCCATTTTCGTTTGCTGCGATAAAACCTGTTATTATGGGCACGCTATCAACTTTTAGCGACGCAAATTTTGTTAATACATTTTCTTTTGAAACGGCCTCATTGATTCTGGCATTGCCAAAGCCATTGTCGGTTTTCAACAATTCTCTGGTATCTATTAATACAGCAGGAATTCCCGCTTCCTTCAGTAAAGAAACAACGAGTTTACAAGATATCAGTTCGCCAATGGAGAGCACTTCATCTTTGGTCTTTAAACTATAGTCCCCCAACAATGAAACACCATGCAATCGCTTTGATAGGTACTTCAGCTCTTTCGAAAAGTCCACTGCCGTGCTTGTAGACTTTTGATAAGCCTCAAAACCTGCCAAAACTTCATCATCAACTTTACCCCTACTTGCAAGTTCCAGTAAACTTTCCAGAGTATCGGTAGCTTTGGCCCTTGCAGACAATACCACACCCAAACGTTCACCTTTGTTATATTTGTCAGTGATGATTTGAAGTACTCCTTTTAGGCCGTCGCCATTACGCAACGATTTGCCACCAAACTTCAAAATCTTGAGCCCCTTATTAGTGACGTCCTTTTTAAATACACCGTCAAGTAACCGTTGTAATTGTTGAAATTCTATCAAAAAGGCATCGTGTCCATGGAGTGATTGTACTTCGCCATAGGTGACATTTCCATTGGCCTGTGCCAATTGCTTAAATGTTTCTTTGTTTTCTTCAGCAGTAAAAAATAGGTCTGAATTCACGCCGACAATATGAATATTGGTTGCACTTTCTTGCAATGCATCAAAAGCCTCTCGTCCTTTACGCGAAATATCAATGGTCTTTAATAATTGATTCATCAACTTGTAGGCTGACAATTGAAAACGCTCTTGCAATTTTTTACCATGATGCATCAACCAGCTTTCTACATTGAAAACCTTGAGATCGTCATTGGTGGTGCGTTGAAATCTTTCTTTGAACGATTCTGGTGTGCGATAGCATAACATAGCGTGCATTCTGGCATCATGAACGGGCTGCCAACTATTTACCAATATCTGTTCTTGAATCTGACAATTGGCGATAAGCCAATCGGTAGACTTCCAATCTGAAGCAACGGGAATCAAATGTTCGGCAATCTCTGGATGCAATGCCGCCATTTCCCAAGCGATACCGCCACCCAACGAGCCACCTATCAAAGCATACAATTTAGCAATTTCAAGCTGTTGTAATCCTATCAAAAAGATATGGGCAATGTCGCCAGCAACAAACTGCTTATAGTCTTCAATGACAAATCCGTCATAGCCATTACCCGGAATATTAAATGCTAAAACCGTGTAGACCTTGGTGTCGATACATTTGCCCTCACCAATAATATCAGACCACCAGCCGTTTTCTCCAGCCACACTTGAATTACCGGTCAAGGCATGATTGACCAAAACTATTGGTGCACTGTGCAAAGGTCGTCCGAACACCTCATATGACAGTTGAATATCTTGTTGATGCCCGCTCAGCGTTTTAAAGTCCTTGATTTCAAGTTTATGCAACATTATAAGGTGTTTATTCGTTCGAGCGCAGTTGAGAACCTATGGGTACCTCAACCGCACGCTATAAGCAAGTAACTATTAAGCTAAAACAGATTTATCTATGGTAGCGAATGCCGTTTCTAAATCCGTTTTTAAATCTTCAATATTTTCAAGACCGACGGACAAACGAATCAAATCTTTAGTGACACCTGTTGCCTCTTGAGACGTATCATCCAATTGCTGATGGGTCGTACTGGCAGGGTGAATAATTAGAGACTTACTATCTCCAATATTGGCCAACAAAGAAAATATTTTAGTGTTATCAGCTATTTTTTTTGCCGAATCAAATCCTCCTTTTACGCCAAAGGTCACAATACCACTTTGGCCTTTGGCCAGATAAGCATCGGCCTGTGCCTTGTACTTACTGGTCTCAAGCCCTGGATAATTGACCCAAGCAACCTCATCTTTTTCTTGTAGCCATTGCGCCAATGCCAGTGCATTTTCGCTGTGCTTTTGAATACGTACTTCTAGGGTTTCCAATCCTTGAATAATCTGAAAAGCATTGAACGGACTCAGCGCAGCACCATGGTCACGAAGTCCTTCAATACGTACCTTGGCAATGAACGCCGCGGCACCAAGTACATCATGGTAGACTAAACCATGATAGCCTGGTGAGGGTTCGGTAAATTCAGGGAATTTACCACTTGACCAATCAAAAGTACCCGCATCAATAATGGCACCACCCAATGCAGTTCCATTGCCATTGATAAATTTGGTCAAAGAATGAATAACAATATTGGCCCCATGTTCAATCGGATTCAACAAAGCAGGCGTCGCAACTGTATTGTCAACAATAAAAGGAACATTGGCCTTTTTGGCCTCGGACGAAATTGCTTTTAAATCTAGTACATCCAATTTGGGATTTCCCAGTGATTCAACAAAAATAGCACGGGTGTTCTCTTGTACGGCATCACCAAAATTTGAGGGTTCGTCAGGATCAACGAAAGTTGTCGTTATGCCCAATCTGGGTAAGGTTACACTTAATAGGTTATATGTTCCGCCATATAGGCTGCTCGATGCCACAATGTGGTCACCAGCTTTTAACAACACCAATAAGGCCGTACTAATCGCCGCCGTCCCAGAGGCCGTTACCACCGATGCGATTCCTCCCTCTAAGGCGGCTAGTCGCTGTTCTAAAACGTCATTGGTCGGATTATTCAGGCGAGTATAAATAAAACCTGGCACCGAAAGATTGAAACGACCTGCCGCGTCATCGGCATCATCAAAAACATAGGCCGTGCTCTGGTATAAAGGCACTGCTCGTGTACCACCGTTTGCGCTTACGTCGTGCCCAGCGTGTAAGGCGTTTGTTGAAAATTTTTGATCACTCATGATTTTTTGTTTTAAGCATCCTTTTTTGAAATGCTGGTTTTTAAATGAAATCCCCACACTTGTGGAAATAAAAAATGATATTTAAAAGCCAAACCCTATTGCACATACGCTGCGGTTAGGTAAAATCAAAAAGTTATAAGAAAGTGAGAATGTACCGGAAAGTACTTCTGTTTTGGTTATCCTTCCGAACAGTGTCGGTAGAATTTAGCACCTTCTCTGCATAGAACAAAGGGTTGCTAAGGCTTCACAGGGTCTAATCCCTCCACCTTTCTTGATAACTATTCAATACGTGTTTGAACTTATTGCCACAAATATAACGTCAGAAAGTTTTAATATCCTAACGATTTTGAAAATTTTCACAAAAACCTAGTAATTTAGTCGGATAAATATCAAATTGACAATTGTCTAAATCTTGTTTTTTGAGAATCAATTCCTTCAGTCTTTCTCTAAACGGAAAATCTGCCTTCTTCTGTTCTGACCAGTAGAAAAAATGCTTTGACAAAAGAATTTATAAAATGTCATCCTCACTTGTTGCTAAATCTACTTTTCACGTAACGCCAATCAACTCTTTTAAACGATGTCTGTTTGGGTGAAATTTTGAAAGAACTATATATTGAGATTCACTCTAAACTTAGATTTCTTTAGAACAATGTATTTGTGCACCTATATAATCATTTCAAAATCAAATAGAAACAATGTTCAAAAAACTATCTTTAAGTTCGATTAAGAATCACCACAACATATCATAATCCTGCAGTTGCAGCTAAGATTCGGTAGAAAAAACATTAAAACTATTCTATACTAAAGATTGCTTTCTATGTAGTAAGTTCGTTCTATAAATGTATTGTAGGAAACCAGGATGACATAGGTCAACTCGTTATCCGCGGAAATGCAGTTGAAAAACACCACACTTAAACAGAAATAACGGCTCATAAAAATGCCTTAACATAAAATGAATCATACCATAAAAAATATCATACTCAATGGAAAGTCGTATGGCTTTATAAGTGATTTTAAGCACGACAAACAACTTAGAACAAGTTTTAATAATTTGACGGAAGCCACGTTTGGTTTCAATTTTGAAGAATGGTATCTAAATGGTTATTGGACCGAAAACTACATTGCCTATGCATTGCTTTATGAACAGAAGATAGTTTCTAATGTTTCGGTAAGCGTAATTGAGTTTTTTATAGAAGAAGAGAGAAAAACAGGTATCCAGATCGGTACCGTAATGACAGATAAAAAATTTCAAAACCGCGGCCTTAATCGGTTCATCATGGAGCAGGTGTTAGCAATCTGGCAGGAGCAATCTGATTTTGTATACCTTTTCGCAAATGATAGTGTTCTTAACTTTTACCCTAAATTTAATTTCGAGATCGTATATGAATATCAGTATTCAAAATTGATTGACCCGAGCAACGATATTACAGCTATAAAAAAACTCAATATCGACAATGCAAAAGACAAAGAGTTGCTGATTGAAACAATACAATTATCAAAGCCTATTTCAAAGTTATCAATGTTTTATAATACGGCTTTGATCATGTTCTACTGTTTATCGTTCAAAAAAGATAGTATATACTATAGTAAAACGCTCAAAGCGATTATAATTGCTGATTTTGAAAACGAGGCAGTATCTATCAATGCTGTTTTTTCAAAAGAGCATGTAGATGTGAACAATGTTATCAAGGTAATGTCATTCAATGGCGCAAAGCAAGCAATATTGGGTTTTACACCCTTAAATGTTGAAGGTTTTGACAGAAGCATCGTAAAAGAAGCGGACACCCTATTTATATTAAATGACAAAATTGATATCTTCAAAGACAAATACTGGATGTTTCCTGTCTTATCGCATGCATGAATGAACTTATCGATGTATGAAGACATAGGTAGTAGAAAGGCGGACAAACTCAATAAGAATACCAAAAGAAATATGATAGCACGAATCTGGAAAGGACAAACAAAAATTGAGCATCTAGAAGCATACACCGATTTTATGAAGATGCGTGCAATACCCGATTATAGAGAAACAAACGGGTTCGTAAAATTGTCTTTTTTAAGACGGACAGATGACGAATTCGCATACTTTAAACTAATTACGTACTGGGAGAATCTAGAGGTCATTCAAAATTTTGCAGGAACCGATTTTGAAAAAGCCAAGTATTATCCTGAAGACGAAAATTACTTAATTGATTTCCCTGAGATGGTTACCCATTATGAAGTTTTTGCCGAGTGATATCCAAAAAATTGATGCATTAAGGTGGTAATCCGGTCAATCGTAATTGAGCAATAAAAAAACTATGATATACATCATCAGTGGGGCATCTAGGTCTGGAAAAACCTTATTGGCAAAAAAAATGTTGGCTAAAAAGGGAGTCACTTACTTATCACTTGATTGGCTGATCATGGGCTTTACCAACGGTATTCCCGAATACGGCATACATGATCTTTTGTTTCCTGACGAAATCGCCAAAAGAGCCTGGAGTTTTTTAAAGGCGATGTTTGAAAGTATGCTTCATGTTGAAACTGATTGCATTGTTGAAGGCGAAGCACTACTGCCCGAATTGATTGTAGCGCTTTATAACAAATACCCAAAGCATCTGAAAATTTGCTTTGTTGGGTACGCAGATATCACCCCTGTCAAAAAGTTTGAAAACATCAAAGCGTTTAGCTCTGGTAAAAATGATTGGTTATTTGACAAGTCAGACGAATACATTCTGGACCATGTGAACAATATGATAGCACACAGTAAGTTGATAAAGCAATCGTGCAAAACAAACAACGTTACCTATTTTGATACCTCTAAAGATTTTATGGGTGTTCTAGAGCAGATTATGAAATATTTGTTGGATGAAGTATAAGCTCAAAAATTTCAATATAGAATTACACATGGATAGAGAATTCATTCTCCCTTCATTTCAGGTCAGAACTATTTTTTTGACCATGGTAATGTTGTTGTTTTTTGCACCATGCTGCCTGTCTCAAAAAAATATTGCTATAAAGCAGCCAACGACCGAGTTGATCGTTCAAAAGATGGTAGCGCAAATAGATACAACAGTAGACCCGGAGTTTGTTTATCCATATCAAAAGACAAAGTTTGTTCCACCAACTAAAAAAACACTATTAATTATGGGGCAGTCGGTTGAACGCATCACCGAATATCTTGACAATTTTCCTGATAAAAAAGCCCCGGGCGGTTGGTCTGCGTACTGGGGAATAACCGAATTTAAAGGCGTTACTGAGGCCTATCGCAATGAGGTTGGCAATACCAATGATCACCAAATGTTGGTAGAACAATTTCCGAATACAGTAGTGCAAAGTGGTTTGTGGATGGTAGGAAAATGGAATATTGCCAAAAATACAGGTAAGGGTATATATGACAGGGTCGTTAAGAAATATGCGGACTGGGCAAAATCTGCCAAACGACCAATTTACTTACGAATTGGTTACGAGTTTGATGGGCCCCACAACAAACTAGCCCCAAAAGAATATGTAAAAGCCTATCGACATATCGTTGACCTATTGCGTTCTGAAGGTGTAGATAATATTGCGTTTGTTTGGCACTCATATGCCGCTAAACCGTATAAAAATCGCAAACTATCTGCTTGGTATCCAGGTGATGATTATGTGGACTGGATGGGTATTTCCGTATTCGGCCATGCTTATGGTAGTATTGACTTTGGTCCCTATTGTGACAACGTCTTACAATTTGCCAAAGAACATAAGAAACCAGTAATGATCGCAGAGTCAAACCCCATCAATGGTATTGCAGACGATACCATTGCGGTATGGCATCAGTGGTTTGTCAACTTTTTTAGTTTCATTCACAACAAGAACATTAAGGCTTTCAGTTTCATAAACGAAGATTGGCCACATACCAAAATTCCCGGGATTTCTCATTGGAAAGACGCCAGGCTCTACAATAACCAGGTGATTTCGAAAGCTTGGTTTGAAGAGACCAATAAAGAGCGTTATTTAAAAAGGTCCACAGCACTTTTTGACCAACTGGGTTTTGTAAGACATTGAGAGAAACGCGTCATATTATAATGTTCTATATCACTAAATGTCTATCGCTCTTTATGCCAATTTGAAAAAGGTTCTGGATGATTTACAAATCGTAATAAAGTAAACTTCTCAAAAAAAGAGTATCTTTTTAAGGTTATTAAATTCGAATACTATGAAAACCAAAGTCATATTTATCATTCTTGCCGTAATCTCACTTCATCTTAGCGGTCAACAAACGGAGCATCTAACCATGTCAGAAACTAAAATAGGGATGGTCAAGATAACCATCATGTATCCGAATGAACAGGGCAAGACCTTTGATATGGACTACTATGCCAACAAACACATGCCCATGGTAGCCAATTTGTTCGGCACACCATTAAAAGGATATGGCATTGATAAGGGCATTGCTGGAAGAACTCCTGACGAACTGCTACCCTATCTGGCCATTGGTTATTTTTATTTTGATTCTATTGAGGCCTACAATAATGCCTTTGGACCCAATGCAGAAAAAATATTGGGTGATATACCGAACTATACCAATATCAAGCCCGTAGTTCTTATAAGTGAAGTCGTTCATTAAAACCAGTAACAATCCCTTCAATCTTTTCCTTGAAAGGAAAATCCTATTCCTCTTGACTAAGGGAAAGAATTTCTAATAGGATAAATTCTAAAACGTTATTCTGTACCTGTTGAGGAATCTATTTTCAAGTATTTATGATGGATTCCATATCCAACAGAATGATAAATATGTCTATTCTCCTAAAGTTTTGAAAGAATTCTATATTGAGAACAGCTTTAATCGTTTGAGATGACCATACGTCTGGTAATCAATCGAATGAACTTAATGCCATCATTTCTTGATTGGACAGCATACAAATTGTTACACCTATTTAATTTCATTAATGAAAGAGCTGCACTTCGCTTTTGCTCAGAGACAATATAAGGGTTGTCATTCTTGATTTTTTCTACTAAAATCGAATCTAAAATGATTCCTGCCGGCATTAAATAAGATTTCACAAAGTTCGTATCCGGAACTTCCCATGTCAAAAACTTTTCAGTTTCACAATTTGGCGGAAAATCTTTGATATAATCGACGAGTTCTTGTTTTGACTTTAGTAGTACCGAACTATCATTGTTACCATTTCCTCTCACAACTATCTTTCGTTTCAGATAGGTATCAGGTTTTCTACACACCTTATCGTTCAGGTTTTTTAGATAGTTATTTCCATCTGAATAGTAGTTCTTCTTCTCTTCGTCATTCAGCAAAAAATGGATTGACCATATACCTCCATATTGAGAACACAAGCAGTGGTAGATAAGTTCGCCAACATTTGTCTCTAATAAAGAATATTGCCAATTGCTCTCTTCAATCTTTTTAAAACTACCTTCTTCATAATCAGCATCTTGACAAAGCGCCAAATAACCATGAAAAATTAAGAGTACCAATAACCAACACTTGTTCCTGCGCATACACATCAAATAGCTTTTGCTTTCTTCCTTTTTCGTTTATAAAAGTCTTTGCTGGCAATATAAATCGTCTTTTTAACCTCACAAAAAACAACATTCCCCCTTTTATTGGTGAGCTGTGTTGTTTTTACTATTTCAATCTCTTTGTTCTTGAGGACCCCTGTTTTTATCGCTTCAAGTTCTTCAACAGTATATATAAACTCAGCATAAAGGTTTTCCTTGGCAGGTTTTTTAAAACGAATGTTGGCAGCCTTGTCCCATACCACGTAATTACTATCAAGCAAATTTATCAATTGCACCATAGGTATCGGGTCAACCGCAGAGAACATACTGCCTCCGAAAATAGAGTTAACATAATTGCGGTTTTTATAGGAGATGGGCAATTTAATCTTTACGAACATCAAATCTTCACTTGTCTCCATAATCCGGGCCGTACTTCTGCGGTACATGGGTGAAAGGTTAAATCCGTACTTAAAAAGCTTGTGTTCACTTACAAACTTTTTCCCAACTTCAGCTAATTTTTGATAAAAGGACATTCAGCTGATTATCTTAAAATGGAAAACTCTAAACTTGAATCGGTGAACACAGTATGCGTTTGGGTCTTAAAATCGGCCTCATCCGCTTTGAAAATATTCTCAACATAAGTCTGCGGATTCAAATCAATCAAAGGAAACCAAGTGCTCTGTACTTGAACCTGCAATCGGTGGCCCTTCTTAAAAGTGTGAAAGACGTCTTGAAGTTTGATGTTAACATCGGTCTTTTGGTTTGGCACAAATGGTTCAGGATTTGCAAAACTATTTCGAAAACGACCGCGCAACACCTCACTGCGTACCATTAAATGGTAATTGCTCATTTTCAAATGATCTTGCATTTCTTCATTGGTTTCAGCCTCTGCCGGATGAACATCAATTACCTTAACGATCCAATCAGCGGCATCACCTGTGGTGGCAACCTTCAAGTTTGCCATGATATCCCCAGCTAAGGTCAGGTCTTCTTCCAATACATCGGTTTCAAATACCAGAACGTCAGAACGACGGGCTGCAAAACGCTGGTCATCGGTCATATATTTTCTTGGGGTAAACACTGATTTGATATCTTCTGAATACGGTACCGGTTTCTTAACGTCACTTATAAATTGTATGCCTGCAGCCGCTTTTTGTTGCATTGTAAGTTCTTGGTTTTCTGATAAGAACATCTTCTGCTTTTCTATTCCTTTTGGAGGCCAAGAACTGTATTCTTTCCATTCTTTTCTGCCCGAATCATAAACATACGCTTCTGGCAAACCTGTTTGTCCATCACCCTTGCCCTTCAAAAAATGGTCAAAGAACTTGGTTTCGATTTTATCTTGGTAAAATTCAGAAATAGAATCACCAAAATAATAGTTGCCTACCAAGCTACGGCCATTACGGCGTGCCCAGCGACCGTGATCCCAAGGCCCAAAAACCATGGTATTATAAGCGCCTTTGTTATGCTTTTCAATATTCTTATATGTTTCAAGCGGTCCATAAAGGTCTTCTGCATCAAACCAACCGCCCACAATCATCGTGGCCACATGAGATTTGGTCTTATCTAAATGTTGTATCAATCCGCGACGCTGCCATAGCTCATCATAATTTGGGTGTTCTTTGAGTTCGTTCCAAAAGAAATCATCGGTCATACCGTCTGGGGCAATCGAGGTTTTATCCTTTAAGTCATACTCAAAAAACGTATTGAGATTTTTCAATGGCCCTGAATCTAGAAAAAACTGATATTGGTCTTGTGTCCCTAAATCTGGCAAAGTGTACCACGCGGTGTCAATGGGCTGGTCACCATTGGGTCTTGGGGTACCGAACAACGATGTGGCCCTAAAATAGCTTAATAGATACGCCCCATTATGATGAAAATCATCAAAGAAAAAATCACCGATACAGGCTTGCGGTGATGAAGCCTTCAAAGCTGGGTGGGCGTCAATTGTTCCATAGGTAGCGTAATACCCAGGGTACGAAATGCCCCAAAGGCCCACACGACCGTTATTATTTTCTACATTGTTTACCAACCATTCAATGGTATCATAGGTATCTGAACTTTCATCTACTTGGTCGTTTGCCTTTTTATTTGGGATGTATGCCCGCATATTCTCGTAATGACCTTCACTTAACCATCGCCCACGGACATCTTGATAGACAACAATATAGCCCTCTTTCATCATATTGATATTTGGGCCTATTTGTTTTCGAAACTGGTCTTCACCGTAAGGCCTTGAACTGTAGGGCGTACGCTGCATGATAATAGGGTGCGATTTTGAAGTATCCTTCGGAGAATAAATGGTAGTGTGCAATGTTGCACCATCGCGCATTTCAATTTCGACCTCTTGCTTGTCGTAGTTTAGGGCCACATAATTTTCTTCGAGGATGGCCCCCTCTTTTTTAGTGGTTTTAGTACAAGAAGCCGTAAAAAGGGCAAAACTGATGACAAGAATGGAAAAGGAAAATCGTAGTTTCATTTAGACTGAATTGATTTCTTAAAACTACGAAGTAATACAGGCTAAGCCAAATAAAAGAAACTAAAGAGATCCATAGGTCATCATAGGAAAGATTTTTCTGCAAAAGCATTCCCTTTCACTTTTTCCATAAGCAGAAAAACCACCTTCCTTTAGCTAAGGGAAGAAGCTTTCGATACGATTTTCAAATAACGCTAAAGACCAAAGACTGTCTTTACCTCATTGACCTTATCCAATTTTTCCCAAGTGAAAAGTTCCACTTCTTTTTCAATTCGTCCATTATAAGGTGATTCAAAAACTTTGGTCATTGTTTTTGGTGTCTTGCCCATATGACCGTAAGCGGCCGTTTCCACATAAATGGGGTTACGAAGTTTTAGTCGCTCTTCAATCGCAAATGGACGCATATCAAATAAGCTGGCCACTTTTTCAGCAATCTCACCATCAGTTAATTCAACGTTTGCCGTACCATAAGTATCTACAAAAATAGAGGTAGGTTCTACGACCCCGATTGCATAACTGACCTGCACCAGTAACTCATCGGCAACACCGGCCGCAACCAAGTTCTTAGCAGCATGTCTGGCCGCATATGCCGCACTTCTGTCTACTTTACTTGGGTCTTTTCCACTAAAGGCTCCGCCGCCGTGTGCGCCTTTGCCCCCGTAAGTGTCAACAATTATTTTGCGACCTGTTAAGCCCGTATCACCATGTGGGCCCCCAATCACAAACTTACCCGTGGGATTGATATGGTATTTGATATTGGCATCAAACAATCGTTGTACATGTTCTGGAAATTGTACAACGACCTTAGGAATCAGAATTGAAATTAAATCAGACTTTATTTTCGCCAACATCGCATCGTCACCATCAAACTCATCGTGCTGTGTAGAAATAACAATGGTATCGATTCGCTGAGGTAGGTTATCGTCTGAATATTCTATGGTTACCTGAGCTTTGGCATCTGGTCGCAAATATGAAATTTCACTTCCGTCCTTTCGCAACCGGGCAAGCTCTTGTAAAATCTTATGCGATATATCCAATGCCAAAGGCATGTAATTTTCAGTTTCTTTGGTAGCATACCCAAACATCATTCCCTGGTCCCCTGCTCCCTGCTCTTCTTTGGTAGCACGATCAACACCTTGATTGATATCTTGTGATTGTTCATGTATCAATGAAATGACGCCACAAGAATCTCCACTGAATTGATACTCGCCCTTGGTATAGCCAATCGTATTGATAACATCACGTGCTATGTGCTGTACGTCAAGATAGGTATTGCTCTTTACTTCACCGGCCAATACCACCTGCCCAGTGGTTACCAAAGTTTCACAGGCGACTTTGCTCTCAGGATCAAAAGCCAAAAAATTATCTAAAAGTGCGTCACTGATTTGGTCTGATACTTTATCTGGATGTCCTTCGCTTACGGACTCAGAAGTAAACAAATATGCCATTCTTTCATTTTAAGTGTTTCAGATTTGACGGAAAGGCTAAAAGAAGTTTACAAAACAAATAATTGTAGCTGTAACTGCTTTAGCATTTTTCTTGTACCAAACCAACTTTGGCATCTGAGGTTGCAATCAGTCAAATCCTTCCTCATTATTGGATGGCAAAAATATGAAAATTGTTTCGCAGTAAAAATAGTATGTAGGGTATTTATTTTTGAAAACTAAAGCTCATACTTGATACTGGCTAAAAAGTATCTTGGTTGCACTGCATAGGCTTGAGTACTGATAAGGTTGTTTGAAAATGCATCTTGCCGAATAGATGTTGTATTCAATATATTGAGTCCTGAAATTTTAAACTCCCAATTACTGGATTCTTTCTTAAAGTAAAGTGAGGCATTCAAAAAGTCAAAACTGGTTTTAGAACCTCCATCAACATTTTTGTATTCATTGTACTGATAATCGGCAGTGAATGAAAAGCACTTTAAGAAATAAGCCTCTATGTTGGCAAATGGACGATTGGTGACAAAACGATTTTCAACCGTTAAACTCGCATAATCGTTCCATATTTTCTCAAACCCTACCCCCACGTTTGGCGCTTTATCAAAGCGCGTGTCAAACTCTAGCTTATAAGTCTGATTAAAAGACCTATTGAAGTTGTCTTCAGTATTGATTACAGTATTCAAGGTATTGTACGAGATACGGGTCTCCATTTTGGCCTTTAGATACGGTAGTCGCTTCTCAAATGTTGCAAAGCCCGAAAAAATCTCGTTGGGATTGGTCAAGTTCACCCAAGAAGAAAAACGATCAAAACCAAAAAAATCTATCGATGTACCAATTGCATCATAACGCTTCTGATACACCAGTCCACCATAAATGGTAGTGAAATTGAACATGTTGAAGTTGGTGAAATTTAACGAGACATTATGGTACCAGGCATTGCGCAATTCAGGATTACCTACAAAGACCCCATTGTAGCCGTTCAACTCTCTAGAGACGGTCAAGTTTTCTATTCCTGGAAATTCAGCTTCAATGGCATAGCGCAATCGTAAGGACCTTGCACTATCGATTTTATAACTCGAGTTTAAATTTGGCAGCAACAAGACTTTGTCAAAACCCATCTTCTCGCCAAACTGGGTAATGGCCAAATCATAAAAATGTATATTCAAATTTGGGCTTACAGTGAGTTTACCCCACTTTGTGCGATAACCAAAACCAAAATAGTAATCACTAAAATTATAGTCGGCATCGTTAATATATTCATTGCTCCCGCCAACAACTACCTCTTCATTGCTCAATAATTGCGTAAGTCGAGACCTTAAATTTTGATGGTTAAGGCTTGTTCCCACGGTGATGTTAAAATGATTGGTATCATTTAAAACATGATAATAATTGAATTGCGTGTCATAGGCATTCGTATAGACTCTTTTGTTTTGAAAAAGTTCAAAAGGGCTTTCACCTTGAACCGGAAGAATGTTTGCCAGTGGCAACTGCTCGGTTGATAAGCCCAAGTTTGGCAAACCCTCTTTATAGGTATGGTTCGATTCAAGTGAAAATACATTTTTTTCATTTTTAGCATAAAACATGTGCAACGCCTGCTTCAAAGAGAAGGGGGTATTGGTCCGCACACTGGTAATGGTGTTGCTGAAATCAATAAACGACGAATTCAATTGATTTCTATCGCTAATGTTCGAAGCTTTTAAAAATAGATCATAATTTAGATGCCAGTCAGCATTTGGCATATAGGTAGAGGACAGTTTTAGAAGTGTGCCCGTATTCTCTTGTAAGATATCAGACGCCAATTGTTCTTCATTGGTACCATCTTGCGTTATATAAGTTCGCTGTGAGAGATTGACTAGATCAGTGGCCACTCCTGTCAAGATACCAAATCCGGATAGGCTCATTTTTTTATTAGGACTATAATTGAAATTCAACGCCGCCATTCTCGAAATAATGTTGTAAGCCCTATTGTTCTGTAATACCGAAAGGCCAAGATCATCATTGGAAAGGCGAACGGATGAGCCCGATTTTTTTAGCATTCCTGAAATTCCACCATTGAACCTAAAGTAATCTTGCAGTGTAAAAGACTGTTCTCCAACATTATTGAGATCACCGATAATGTTCAAGCTTAACTTTGGGGAATAATAAAATAGATTTGGATGCACTAGATAACGATCTTCAGGGCCCCCAGCCGAGGTCACATCACCAAACCAGATATTTTTTTGTCCATCTTTTAACTTAATGTTCAAGGCCAGGGCATCACTGTCATTGACATTGCTCAACGGACCAACCTCATTGTAATCGCGCAAAACCTGTACTTTATCTACCGCACTTGCAGGAATGTTCTTGGTGGCCATTTTGGTATCTCCATCAAAAAACTCTTTACCCTCTACCAGTACTTTTTGAATGTCGTTGCCCTGTACCTTCACTTTACCGTTTTCATCAACTTCAAAACCAGGTAATTGCTCTAAAACGTCTTCTAATTTTTTCTCTTTACCATCGGTAAAAACATCTGTTTTGTAGGTAATGGTATCTCCAGATATCGTTATCGGAAAGTCTTCGGTCACCGTGACTCCTTCTAAAAATTTCGTCGAAGACTTTAACACGATTCGCTTCTCAGCGTCAACCACGGCCGTGTATTCTTCTTCCCATGGCTCATAGCCCAGATAGCTGGCACGAAGTAAATATGTAACCCCTTTTTTAAGCTGCAACCTGAACATGCCATCAGCATCTGTGATGCCGTACGAGGCAATATTTCCCTGCTCACCTAGGGCAATGACGTTGGCAAGCTCCAAAGGGTTTTGCAAACTATCGAGCACTTGTCCTGCCAATATTGTTTTTTGAGCATTTACTTTGGACAAAAAAAATATCGGACAGAACAAAATTGCTATATAAATCCTGTTCATTTTTTGATTGATGATGACTAATTGAAAAATTGATTTGTTTTAACCACCTATTTTTATAGTAAATGCAGAATCTTTCCCTTTTTTCTTACCTCCTCCGTACATTTTTTGCATCATAATGAGTTGTTTCTCCATAATCCCTTTAAACTCTTCATTGGTGACCGGCTTGCCCTTTGAAGGAATCTCAATGGCTATTTGCTCACCAGAGTTCAAAACTACTTTGGTACAAATCATCATTTTCTTTCCGTTGCTCACTTCTAAAATCAAGCCCGGTAGCCCCCAAAATTCATCAGGGCCGTGATTCACGGGAATATCAGGTGTATACCACGCTGTGACAGTTTCAGTATTCGTTTTTTTCTCTTCAGTGCGCTCTCCATTGACTGATACGGCAACCTTGTTTGTCACTTCACGTGAAGCAATAGCTTTATAACAAGTATATTTGCCTATTTGTTTGGTTTCAGGGGTCATTTCCCAGTTTAATGCTTTCATTGCCCCAGATATCAAAAACAATTTACCCATCACATCTTTGGTCTCAATAGATTCTTGAGTCTTGGTATTCTTATATAAAAGTGAGTCATCTCCACCCCCTGCGATTCTAATCTGTATACCGGATGTTGCAACTGAGGGCTCTCCTAATTTCTCTGTCTCGCGCCAATTTGATGCCGTGGTCGTAAATACAAGTTCGTATTCTTTTTGCATAGCTTTTCTAAGTTGTGCTTGAATACTGTTCATTTTATCGGCCTGTATTTTGGTACTGTCTAAGCTTATCTCAATGGTTCTGTCCGTTTTGTAGACTGCTTTACCCGTAAAGTCTTGTGAAATCGACATGTTAGAGAAGAAAACAGAGGTCAAAAGCAATAGTAGATTGTAATTCTTTGTGGTCATACGATTTTGAATTTGAATATCACAAAATTGAACGCACTGATTCACAATCTGGGTTAACGAGTGTTAACTAGTGTTAATCGACTCGTTTTGTTAATGCTATTGTAACTACTTTTAACCTGTGCAAGACCAACATTACAAAGGGCTAATCTATTTTATAAGCTGTACTGTGGCGATTACCATTGCCATACAGGTATATTGGAATATTCAGAATTACAACACGAACAAACAACGGCTGATGAATGAGGTACAAATCAGTCTTGACAACAGTGTGGAGCGTTATTTTTCTGATTTGGCCAAGACCGATATTTTTTCCTTTTCGACCAAGACCAATAGGGTATCCGATAGCACGAAGTTATGGACAAAAATCACTGCCGACTCATCATTTATTACTATCAAAAAGAATCATATTCAACTATCAAAAGGATATCAAGATTTACATAATATCATTGATTCAAGTACCACGGTCACCACACTAAAGCCCAATCAAATTTCAGCAGTATCCATTTTCAATAACAATTCGGTTCCAGATAGTTTGAAGAGTTTAACCGGGCTTGCCAATAAAATTGTCCTTTCAATTACCAAAGACACCCTAGATTTTCAAAAACTAAGCAGCCTTTTACAAGAAGAACTACAACGAAAAGACGTGGCCGTCAAATACGTCTTCAAACATTTTGATAGTGATTCAACTATTAGAACCTTTAAGACTGCCGCTGATGAAGAACTTGCTTTAGGCACTTTTTCTAAATCAACCTATTTGCCAAAAAACCAAAAACTTGAATTGCGTTATTCAAATCCAACCGCGATAATCTTAAAACGCAGTGCCATTGGCCTACTACTTTCATTCTTTCTATCGGCTTGTATCATTGGTTGTATGTATTACCTCTTTCATACTATTAAAAAACAGAAAGAGCTCGCAGAAATAAAGAACGACCTTATCAGCAATATCACCCACGAATTTAAGACTCCAATTGCTACGGTGGCCACCGCCATTGAAGGAATCAAAAATTTTAATGCGAACAACGACAAAGAAAAGACCAGTACCTATCTAAACATTTCAGAGCAACAGCTTAAAAAATTACACTTAATGGTCGAAAAATTGTTGGAGACAGCAACTCTGGACCAAGACAAACTTTTGCTGCACAAAGAGAAGATAGACCTTTTTCCCCTAGTGAGCGCTCTCGTTTCAAAATATCAAGCAATAACTCCTGAAAAAAGCATTTCATTTAAGGCGAATGTAGACCGTTTGCACGCCAACATTGACACTTTTCATTTTGAAAATGTACTCGCCAACCTTGTAGACAACGCTATAAAATATGGCGGAAACACCATTGTCATACATCTAAATTCCATTTTGGAATCCATAGAAATTATGGTCGTTGATGATGGCAACAGCATTGAAAAAAATCAACATGAAAAAGTATTTGATCAATTCTATCGAGTTCCAACAGGGAACAAGCATGATGTAAAAGGATTCGGAATCGGTCTTTTTTACGCCAAAAAAATTGTTGAAAAACATGGTGGAACATTAGTGCTTGTTCCAGATGTAAAAAACACAATTTTCAAGATTACACTATGAGCAAACCAATCAAAATAATATTAGCAGAAGATGAAACGGCCTTAGGACAAATCATCAAAGAAAGTCTTGAAACCAGAAATTTTGAAGTACTCTTTTGTCAAAATGGTGAAATTGCACTTAAAACCTATTTAAAAGAAAAACCTGAACTTTTGGTACTCGATGTCATGATGCCCAAAAAAGACGGTTTTACCTTGGCAAAAGAAATACGGGCACAAGATAAATACATCCCAATTATTTTTCTCACTTCCAAATCACAGACCAAAGATGTTATCGAAGGTTTTGGACATGGGGGCAATGACTACCTAAAAAAGCCCTTTAGTATGGAAGAGCTGATTGTACGCATACATGCCCTACTCGATAGAAACAGCCTTAGAAAAGCAAAAGATACCATTGCGATTGGCAATTACACCTTTGACCATACTAGGCAAAAACTGCTTTTTAACAAAGAAGAGTCCCCATTGACCCATCGAGAGGCACAACTACTTCTCCATCTCTCAGAAAGCCGAAATGAAATTCTTGATCGTTCTTTAATACTAAAAAAACTTTGGGGCGATGATGATTTCTTTAACGCTCGCAGTATGGACGTATACATTACCAAACTACGTAAGAAATTAAAAAAAGACGAACGTATTCAAATTTTGAACGTACGAGGATATGGATACAAACTTATTTGTTAGCCCCTGCTTCATTTCAACTTAATTTTTTCGGCTAACTCGATATACTTCGTATATTGCGAGCTCCGACTTTTTTAAAGAAAAGCCACAAAATACCAGACTATGCACATTGCAGTTGCCGGAAATATTGGAGCAGGAAAAACAACATTAACCACCTTACTTTCAAAGCATTATAAATGGGATGCTCATTTTGAAGATGTGGTCGACAATCCATATTTAGATGACTTCTATACCCAAATGGAGCGTTGGAGCTTTAACCTACAGATCTATTTTTTAAACAGCAGATACCGCCAGATTCTAAAAATACGTGAGGGTGGTAAAAAAGTTATTCAGGATCGCACAATCTATGAAGATGCACATATTTTTGCTCCTAACCTTCACGCCATGGGCTTAATGACAAATCGTGATTTTGACAACTACAAAAGCTTGTTTGAACTTATGGAAAGTTTGGTGCAACCGCCAGATCTTTTAATTTACTTAAGAAGTTCAATACCCAATTTGGTCAACCAAATTCACAAACGTGGCCGTGAATATGAAAATAGCATTTCAATTGACTATTTAAGTCGCTTGAACGAACGCTATGAGGCTTGGGCAAATACCTATGAAAAAGGAAAACTTCTTGTAATTGATGTTGACAATATCAATTTTGTGGATGAACCTGAAGATTTAGGGCAAGTCATTAATAAGATTGATGCTGAACTGCACGGATTGTTTTAAACTATATCTTTTTTCATTTCCACGACGGTAGAAATCCTTGTATTTAAACTTCACATAACTTCTCATAATCGTCCGATTTGGATTCTCACCTGCACGGGAATGACACCTTATACACTAACTCGAGAATGTACTTCACTCATTCTGACTTTTACAACCATGCGTTCGGTGTTACTTTCAACGTATAACTACAAAATTTGATACGATGGAAGCTAAAAAGAAAGAGCACTTACGACTTGAAAAAAATAGTAGCCTATATTTTGTTATAGGGATGGCCTTGGTACTCGCACTGATTTACACGGCCTTAGAGTGGAAAACTTTTGATTCGAACACGGATTATACCAGTCAATTAGATCCACCAGATGTACTGGAACCCGAAATTCCACCAATAACCATAAACATGCCACCACCGCCACCGCCGAAGATTCAAGTTCCAGTAGATTTTGATATTAAAGAAGATGATGAAGATGTTGTGGAAGATGTCATTGAGTCTAATGATGTTGACCAAGATACCGAAGTAATGGAACCGCAAAGCTTTGATTTTATCAAAGAAGAGGTTGAACCTAAAGTAACTTGGGTTACGATTGAAGAGGCACCCGTTTTCCCAGGCTGTGAAAATGCCAGCGATAAACGCGCCTGTTTCTCAGAAATGATGCAGAAACATATTCGAAAGAATTTTAGGTATCCGCAGCAAGCGATTGATATGGGTTTACAAGGAAAAGTATACTTGCAGTTCACAGTTAAAACCGATGGTAGTATCGGAAATCTCGAAATGCGCGGGCCACACTCCATTTTAGAACAAGAAGCTTATCGCATAATAACAAAGTTACCAAAAATGGAACCAGGTCAACAACGAGGTAAAGCGGTCAAAGTACCGTTCAGCATTCCCATTACATTTCAGTTGCAGTAACAAAAAAACCTGCAAAGTAAGCTTTGCAGGTCTATGTTGATTGGTTGAATGACCTTCCGAAAATGTATCGGAAGGTCAAACCAAACTCATTCTATAGTAATCGAACTATTGTATTCGTCCACTTGAGCTTTTACCGCTTCTTTGGTAGCTCCGGTAAATTCTTTTACTGTTTCAGTAACCTCACCGTTAACTTCGGCTGCAGAAGTAACAACAGCTTTAAAAGTGCCATCTTCTTGATTTCTCATTTCTACACGAATCTGTTGCTCTATTTGTTGTTCAACAACTTCTGTTGAAGTTACTTTCTCTTCATTATAAGCCATCATTTTATCAGCACTGATAGCAATACTTGGCGCAATCACCAATGCCACTACTGACATCAATTTCAATAAGATGTTCAATGAAGGGCCTGATGTATCTTTGAATGGATCACCAACGGTATCACCAACTACTGCCGCTTTATGGGCATCGGAACCTTTGCGCCCATCACTTTCAATTGTTTTCTTCGCGTTATCCCAGGCACCACCAGCATTTGACTGAAAAATTGCCATTAAAACACCACAGGTAGTTACACCGGCCAAAAGTCCACCTAACATTTCAGCACCGCCAATAAATCCAACTGCGACTGGCACAGCAATAGCCAATAGCCCTGGCAGCACCATTTCTTTAATTGAGGCTTGTGTCGAAATCGCCACACACTTGTCGTATTCGGCTACACCATCTGCTTCGTCAAACGTTTTACGTTGCGCTTCGGTCGCTTTTGACATATCAGAATCTACCGCACGCATTACTTCCAATGCTGCTTTTAACTGTGGAATATCCCTGAACTGACGACGAACTTCTTCAATCATGGCCATCGCAGCACGCCCTACAGCGTTCATAGATAAGGCCGAGAATACAAATGGAAGCATACCACCGACCAACAAACCAGCCATTACCGTTGGTTTTGATACGTCAATTGCAGTTACGTTTGCGGTTTGCATAAAGGCCGCAAACAAGGCCAATGCCGTCAGCGCAGCAGAGGCAATAGCGAAACCTTTACCGATGGCTGCAGTGGTGTTACCAACAGCATCCAATTTATCGGTACGTTCACGTACTTCACTTGGTAATTCAGCCATTTCTGCGATACCACCTGCATTATCAGAAATAGGTCCGTAAGCATCGACAGCTAACTGAATACCTGTATTTGCCAACATCCCTACGGCGGCAATGGCAATACCATAAAGACCTGCAAAATGGTGCGATACCAAAATAGCACCTGCAATCAATATGATTGGGAACATCGTTGACATCATACCAACACCCAAACCGGCAATAATATTTGTGGCCGCTCCAGTCTCTGACTGACGCACAATGGCAGTAACGGGCTTGGTGCCCGTACCCGTATAATATTCTGTTACCTTACCTACAGCAAGACCTGCAACCAAACCAGCAAGCACGGCCCAAAAGACACCCATCGCACCGTATTCAACACCGTTGAACGTCCAAGTCTCAGGAAGCATATTTGTAATGATAAAATAACAAGCTACCAACATTAAACCTGCAGAACCAAATTCACCAACGTTCAATGCAGTTTGCGGGTTACCACCATCTTTTACTTTTACGAAGAAGGTACCGACAATAGACATCAAAATACCAATTGCGGCCAATACCAAAGGCAGGTACACAGCACTCAGTCCATCAAAACCATCTGCCTTGAAAACATCCATACCTACAAAGGCAGCACCCAATACCATGGTACCAATGATTGAACCAACATACGATTCAAAAAGGTCAGCACCCATACCAGCAACATCACCTACATTATCACCAACGTTATCTGCAATAGTAGCAGGGTTTAATGGGTGATCTTCAGGAATACCTGCTTCTACTTTACCCACCAAGTCAGCACCGACATCAGCTGCTTTAGTGTAGATACCACCACCAACACGTGCAAAAAGTGCTATGGATGAGGCACCCAAAGAGAAACCTGAAAGTACATTCAATACTTCACCAAGTTCCCAACCTTGACCGCTATATACCATGAAAAGTCCGCTTAGCCCTAAAACACCAAGACCAACAACACCAAGACCCATTACAGCACCACCTGCAAAAGCGACTTCTAAAGCTTTGCCCAATGATGTTCTAGCCGCCTGTGTAGTTCTTACGTTTGCCTTGGTTGCCACTTTCATACCGATAAAACCGGCCAAAGCAGAACAAATGGCACCAACGATAAACGATACCGCTACCATTCCGTTTGAACCTTCTTCGTTGCTACCCTTAAAGAACAACAGTACAGCAACCGCTGCAACAAAAATGGCCAATATTTTATATTCTGCCTTTAAGAAAGACATAGCGCCATCAGCAATATTCTTGGCTATTCGTGCCATCTTAGCATCACCAACTTCTTGTTTTGAGACCCAGCCGCTTTTGATAAAAACATACAACAAGGCCAACACTCCGAATGCTGGCAAAAACTTTACGATTAATTCCATAGTTTTTAGTTAATTATTAGGTTTTTCTTAAGAATTTTTAATGGAGGCAAATGTAGTAAAACGCTGACGAATAAAAAAGCATCCCGTAAACTGTGGGATGCTTCATTATCAACCGATTGTAATTTACTTAAATTACAAAAGTGCGTTTCTTTTTATGCTCGCTTTCTTCATAGCGCTTCACACACTCAATATATATTTTCTTGGCTTCTTCGGCATCGCCCCAGCCACCGGTATCAACTTTTTTCTCTTCAAGATCTTTATATACTTGAAAAAAATGTTCAATCTCTTTTAATCGATGTGGATTCAAATCAGAGATGTCACTTCTCTTGCTCCAAATAGGGTCGGATACGGGCACACAGATAATCTTCTCATCAGGACCTTTCTCATCGGTCATATGAAATACTCCTATCGGCTTTACTTCCATGACTACCATCGGATAGGTAGGTTCCGTACCCATCACCAAAACATCTAGAGGATCCTTATCAAGTGCCAGGGTTTCTGGTACAAAACCGTAATCCCCAGGGTACATCATTGACGAAAACAAGGTTCTATCAAAGCGGATTTTGTGCAAAGCAAAATCATACTCATATTTGTTTCTACTTCCTTTTGGTATCTCAATTAAGACATCAAATGATGTCACTTCTTCAACACTCATATATTTAATTTAATTTCAAGCTGCAAAATTACTATTAGGTAACGGACTGAAAGTTAAGATAGTATCAAGAATTACTTTAAAATCAGATAAAGATCTAAAAATTAAATCCGAAAGTACCTGTTATGCCAAATGGTCGCGCATCAGGTGCATCTAGATAGTTGCCTCTAAAGTTGAAGTCAATTCTAAAAATCTTAAAAATATTGCCCACTCCGAACGAATATTCCCAATAGGGTTCTTTGTTAGGTGCCAATAACGGAATATTGGTCGGCGCATTCAAAGCGATGTTTTCATCTGAAATTGAACCCCAAGCTCCACGAATACCGACGATTTCGCGCAAATTCAGTTTTCGCAACAACGGAATCCTTGAAAAAATACGTCCATTAAAATTATGCTCTAAATGTAACGTTGCGTAGGTATCCGTTACGAACTCATAGAAATCTAGGTTCGGAAAGGTGTTGTACAATGAAAATACGGTCTGGTTACCTGGTACTACGCTCAATAGCCCCAATGGCACTTCACCAAATGTTTTACCCAATTCTACTGTACTGGTCAATCGTCCAAAACCACCTAATTGCCAAGGCTGTGTATACGAAAATTGCAAGCGTTGGTAATCAAAATCACTTTCTAGAAATCCTTCAAGACCAACAGTATAATTTAAAAGTAAGGTGCTGTAGTTATCATTAACGTCATAACGTTCAACACCGTAGCCAATAGTTTTCTTTCCAGGAGTGTATATTAAAGTAGTGTTGATGTCAAATTGTTTCACTGTAGAAGATATTCCTGTTGGCGACTCTGGGTCCACATAATCTAGACTAAAGTCTTCCGGCAACGCTGAACTTAACGTACGGAAAGAACCTCCCATGGACACCCTAAAGTTACGAACAGGCTCCATTTCTAGCCGTGCCACCCCTAGGTTAATATTGGTCAATCGATTGTTGTTGCCTACAGTGACCAAGGCCGATGAGGCTATACTTCTTCCTAAAACATCATTGGTACTGGTCAAACTAATTCCCAATTGTTCAACGTCACGTCGATGCCCCCCTGAAAGGATTAGCCTACTCTTTCTATCCAACATAAACTTTCCCGATAGCCCATGTTTGAACTTTTTATCGCTGAAACCGTACGCCATATATCCTTCGATACGCCATGGGTCATTTTGGGTGAAAAATGTTCGTGCACCTGCCCTTAATCGTGTGCCTTCAGCGTCATTAAAACCAAAGGTGCTATAGAGGTCTCCAATATCAAGGTTCCATTTATCAATCTCAATATAACCCGAGGCCAAGACACTCGCTATATTATAGATTCTGTTGAATTTTGGTACTGTTCGTAGGGTATCTAACAATTTGAAGATCCCAGACTCATCTTCATTCAAGCTTTCAAGCCGTGCATTCCTCCAAAAGATACTATCGCGTTGAAAAACTTTGGGGTCATACGGGTCTGAAACCGCTTTGTAAAATTTTTCAGGCCGGTCAATATTGAACTTATAATTGTCAAAAACCGTAGTGCGCTTACCATATACCCCTTTTGATTTTTCCTTTTTCGAGAACGAAAAATCGCTAAGCATATAATCACGTTTCAAAAGAAAGACAGAATCATTGACCACATCAAAGTCTTGTTCAATGTAAATTTCTTTTACCCAGTTGATATTGGCACTTTTCGTTACCTCAAGGTTTATCTTTTTGATAGCATAAGTACTGTCATTGACCCAAAAATCACCTTTAAATGTGAGTTCGTTTTTCCGCCTTGGGTAATAGATAATATTGTAACACCATTTATCATCAATATACGTGCTATCAGATAGCACATAATTATAGGTGTCCACTCCTGTTTTTGAAAGTGGACTGGTAAAACTCTTATCAAAGAATTTTAGGTAGTTGTCGTAGATATTGTAATCAGTATAGAGATCTTCAATAAAAGCAGTAATGGCCTGGTTACCCCCAAAACCCGAACTCTTGTTTCCCTGGACCTCCTCTTTTTCAAGGTTCAGGGTATTATCGCCGTGCACCTTTGAGAATACTTCGTTCAAGAACATGGGCAAATACGTTTTTCCTGTAATTCGAGACGTATCCAAATCATCAAAGACGAATTCCAACCCTCGAAATACCTTGCTTTTTATCAAAGCACTATCAATGGTGTTTAGGTCAAACTCGATTTTTTCATATTTATCGTAAGCGTAACTTTTGAACTTTCGGACTCCGTTCTCGCGTTTTTTGGCCCAAATTTTTCGAAGAATGTCAATTGCGGGATTGTTCTTTTTTGACTGCTTTCCCGTATAGATGACAACTTCATCGAGTTGTTCTGCAGATTCCGACAAAACAATTTCCATATCATAATTGACCTTTCGCGCCAATGAAATGGTTTTGGTCTCATAACCTATGAAAGAGACTATAATGGTCGAATAGGTATCATCAGATTCTAGATAAAATCTTCCATTGTCGTTGGTAATCGTTCCTTCCGAAGAATTTTCAAAAATGATATTGGCAAAAGCGACCGGATTACCAAAATCGTCCACCACTTTACCACCAACCTTGGTCTGGGCAAAAGCAATACTAACAATAAGAAAAATAAAGGGAAGTAGGAATTTTTTCATGTACTGATAAATAGCATAACGTAGAACGGGTACAATTGTTCTAGTTTGGTTGCGTCAATTTAGTTCTTAGCGTAATTTTCTATCAAATACCATTCCTTAAAAACGAAGCCTCGCCGAAATTTGTTCGACGAGGCTAATATAACTTACAAATTATGTTCTATTCTTTATATAACACTTTCTTAACAGCCTTTACCACATCACCACTGTTTGGCAACCATTCTGCCAACAGCACAGGAGAATATGGCGCTGGTGTATCGGCGGTGTTCAATTTTATAATTGGTGCATCTAAATAATCAAATGCCTTATCTTGAACGTGATAGATAATCTCTGTCGCCACATTACCAAAAGGCCATGCTTCTTCTAAAATGACCAATCTATTGGTTTTTTTGACTGAAGTAATGATGCTATCGACATCCATCGGACGAACGGTACGTAAATCGATGATTTCACAACTGACACCATCTTTTTCCAATTCATCGGCAGCTTTGTAAGCTTCTTTGATAATTTTGCCAAAGGAAACGATGGTCACGTCAGAGCCTTCTCTTTTTATATCGGCCACCCCTAAAGGAATGGTATACTCACCCTCTGGCACCTCTCCCTTATCACCGTACATCTGTTCTGACTCCATAAAAATCACTGGATCGTCATCACGAATTGCCGATTTCAACAGCCCTTTTGCATCAGCCGGATTTGAAGGCACCACAACTTTTAACCCGGGACAGTTCGCATACCAACTTTCAAAGGCCTGTGAGTGTGTCGCTGCCAATTGACCAGCAGAAGCTGTTGGACCCCTAAATACAATGGGACAAGCAAATTGCCCGCCTGACATTTGACGGATTTTTGCGGCATTGTTGATAATCTGATCTATACCTACCAAAGAGAAATTAAAGGTCATGAATTCTATTATAGGACGGTTGCCCAACATGGCAGAACCAACACCAATACCGGCGAACCCTAACTCAGAAATCGGAGTATCCACTACGCGCTCGGCACCAAATTCATCTAACATTCCCTTAGAAGCCTTATAGGCACCATTATACTCAGCTACTTCTTCACCCATCAAGTAAATGGAATCATCAGTTCTCATCTCTTCTGACATCGCCTCACAAATGGCCTCCCTAAATTGTAGTGTCTTCATATTTCTCTTGAAGTGTATTAAGAATTCATCTTGTTAAAAATGCAAGCAAAAATAGCAAATATTACAGGAATGTGAACTGCATCTATTTTAAAAAAAGTAGAAAAATTTACTATGCATGCATAGTAAATTTGTGAATTTATAGCTATCTTTGACGGACAAATATCAAATAGTCTTATGAAGATTTTAGTTTGCATTAGCAACGTACCTGATACGACCTCAAAAATCAACTTCACTGAGGGCGATACCAAATTCGATACGAATGGTGTTCAATTTGTCATTAATCCAAATGACGAGTTCGGACTGACGCGAGCCATGTGGTTTAAAGAAAAACAAGGGGCTACAGTTCATGTAGCGACCGTGGGTGGTTCGCAAACCGAGCCAACCATTAGAAAGGCATTGGCCATTGGTGCCGATGAAGCCATACGCATTGATGCCGAACCCACAGATGGCTTTTTTGTAGCAAGACAATTGGCCGAAGTTGTTAAAAATGGTAGCTATGACCTTGTTATCGCAGGTAGAGAATCTATAGATTACAACGGCGGTATGGTGCCGGGCATCTTGGCCACCTTATTGGACATGAATTTTGTCAATACCTGCATTTCATTGGAAGTAGATGGGACAAATGCCAAAGCTATACGTGAAATTGACGGTGGTAAGGAGACCATTGAAACTTCACTTCCGTTGGTTATCGGCGGTCAAAAAGGTTTGGTCGAAGAAAGTGATTTGAGAATTCCGAATATGCGAGGCATCATGATGGCACGTAAGAAAGCTTTAAATGTTGTAGCGGCCACAGACGCACCAGCCTTGACCTCAGACCAGAAGTTTGAAAAACCTGCCGCCAAGGGACCAGTGAAATTGGTAGATGCCGGCAATATAGATGAACTGGTCAGTTTATTGCACAACGAAGCGAAAGTCATTTAATATCAAAATATGTAAATCCATATTCCGACACTAGGTTAGAATATGCGATTTCAATCTAGAAATCTCAAAGAATATGTCAGTTTTAGTATATACAGAATCAGATAAGGGTACTTTTAAAAAGAGTGCTTTCGAGGTGGTTTCCTATGCACATGAAGTTGCAAAACAAATTGGAGAATCAGTTACTGCAATTGCCATCAACTCAAATGATGGGGCCACATTGGGCACCTATGGAGCATCGAAAGTATTGAACGTCGCAGATGACAAATTAGGAGAGTTCAATGCTAAAGCCTATGCTTCGGCCATAGCCCAGGCAGCTGAAGCAGAAAGTGCAAAAGTGGTCATTCTCAGTTCAAGTGCCGATAGTAAATTCTTAAGCGGAATTTTAGCTGCAAAACTCAACGCTGGCTACGTACCCAATGTTGTTGCAGCTCCGGTAAGTACTTCCCCTTTTGTGGTAAAAAGAACTGCCTTCAGCAACAAGGGTTTCGCACATACTGAAATTAGTGCGGACACCAAGATCGTGGGTGTTTCAAACAATGCCTTTGGCTTGGTAGAGAACAATACAACGGCAACGGTCGAAGATTTTGCGCCAAGTATCAACGATAATGATTTTGGTGCCAAATCAGTAGAAGTGGACAAAGTGGTGGGCAAAGCAACAATTGCAGATGCCGATGTTGTCGTTTCAGCCGGCAGGGGATTGAAAGGACCTGAAAATTGGGGCATGGTCGAAGAACTGGCCGATGTACTTGGCGCAGCGACAGCCTGTTCAAAACCCGTTTCAGACCTAGGTTGGAGACCACATGGTGAACACGTTGGCCAAACCGGCAAACCCGTTGCCAGTAACTTGTACATCGCTATCGGAATTTCTGGCGCCATTCAGCATTTGGCAGGGGTAAGCGCCTCTAAAACAAAGGTAGTCATCAACAATGACCCAGAAGCACCTTTCTTCAAAGCTGCAGACTACGGCGTAGTCGGTGATGCTTTTGAGGTAGTGCCAGAACTCATTGAAAAATTAAAGGAATTTAAAGCTCAGAACGCTTAAATTTTGTTAATTTGCTTCTTTGAAGCGGCTGTTCAGATAAATGTCATTGCCACTTATTTGAACAGCTTTTTTCTTTATATAGCAGCATAACTTATGAGTTTAGTTCGGTTAAAGATTAAGGGAATTTCATATAGCCAGACCCAAAATGGCGCCTATGCCCTTATTTTGAATGAAGTGGAAGGTGACCGAAAACTTCCTATTGTCATAGGTGCATTTGAGGCGCAGTCCATTGCCATTGCATTAGAGAAAGAGATCAAGCCCCCGCGTCCTTTAACGCACGATTTGTTCAAAAACTTTTCCGACCGCTATGGTATAATTGTAAAGCAGGTCATTATTCATAAATTGGTTGACGGTGTTTTCTATTCCAGTATTATCTGTGAACGTGAAAATGTAGAAGAAATCATTGATGCCCGAACCAGTGACGCCATTGCTTTGGCCCTGCGTTTTGACGCTCCAATTTTTACTTATAAGACCATTTTGGACAAAGCCGGAATCTTCTTGAAGTTTTCATCAAAGGAAAAAGATGAGGACAGTGATGACAGTATTGTTGTTGATGAAATTCTACAAGAGAGCGAAACCGTTGAAATTGAATCAGGTGTAGGTGACGGCTATCGTGAAATGACCTTAGACGAACTGCACAAAGAATTGGATAAGGCCGTAGCCAACGAAGACTACGAAAAAGCGGCCAAACTACGCGACGAAATATCCAAACGTAAGTAATCAACCCTCTTTTTATGAAGCCTAACAGAATCTGGATTCTTGTATTGTTCACCATATTCACGTTACAATTCGCTTCTGCCCAACAGCTACTATGCACTACTACTACTGCACTTGAAACTGTTGTTCAAACGGCAGATACCTTAAAAAGCTCCTCTGATTTGGTTCCCAATCAGGGATTTACCGTAAAAACCTTGTTGCGAGGTGCCTTGGGGATGGTTGTCCTAATCTTGATAGCCTTTTTGTTCAGTTCAAACCGAAAAGCCATTAATTGGAAAACCGTGGGCATCGGTTTGGGTATACAAATCATCATCGCCATTGGTGTTTTAAAAGTACCTTTTGTCAAAAGCCTTTTTGAGACCATTGGTCAGGTATTTGTCAATATCCTTGATTTTACCAGGGCAGGCAGTCAATTCTTGTTTGAAGGATTGGTAGTTGATATGGATACCTTCGGTTATATTTTTGCCTTTCAAGTATTACCGACCATTATTTTCTTTTCTGCACTGACATCTGTGCTGTTTTATTTAGGCGTAATTCAAAAGGTGGTCAAATGGCTCGCATGGCTATTGACCAAATCTTTAGGGATTTCAGGTGCAGAAAGCCTTTCCATTGCCGGAAACATTTTCTTGGGGCAAACTGAAGCACCACTGCTTATCAAGGCCTACCTTGAAAAGATGAACAAATCTGAGATTTTATTGGTCATGATCGGCGGAATGGCCACTGTAGCTGGCGCTGTGCTCGCCGCCTACATCGGTTTTTTGGGAGGCGACGACCCCGAGTTGCGTTTGATATTTGCGAAACACTTACTCGCTGCCTCCGTCATGGCAGCACCAGGGGCTATAATCATTTCTAAAATATTATATCCGCAGACAGAAGCCATTAATACGGATGTCAAGGTATCGCAAGAGCGCATTGGAGCAAACCTTTTGGATGCCATTGCCAACGGAACTACAGAAGGACTCAAACTTGCAGTTAACGTCGGCGCAATGCTGTTGGTCTTCGTGGCCTTTATTGCCATGATCAATGGTATTTTAGGCGGTATCGGTGATTGGACCTCTCTAAATGATTGGATTGCAGCAAATTCACCTTACGACAAATTTTCGTTGGAAGCCGTTCTCGGTACTGTTTTCGCCCCGCTGATGTGGTTGATTGGTGTTGCCAATGAAGACATCATGCTCATGGGACAACTGTTGGGCATTAAACTGGCCGCCAGTGAATTCATTGGCTATATTCAATTGGCTGAACTAAAAAATATGGCCAACTCAGCACATTTCACCTACAATAAGTCTGTTATTATGGCGACCTATATGCTTTGCGGTTTTGCCAACTTCGCCTCTATCGGCATACAAATCGGTGGTATCGGTTCGCTAGCTCCCGGGCAACGTAAGACCCTTTCGGAATTCGGAATGAAGGCCGTGCTTGGAGGCTCACTTGCTTCTTTACTTTCAGCCACCATTGCAGGAATGATTTTGGGGTAGAATGTGAATCGTTGATTTTCCAATTATGGAAAAGACGGAAGGGATGGTCCTATAAAAGCAAATTCCATTCCTGCCGCCATCTGACAGAAAGGAATGCAAGAACCGGTAAAGAACGGTTTCTCAATTTGTCATTTGGAACCGAACAAAGCTATTGTGAGAAATCTCTAAGCGTCTTATCGTTTCTAGTTAGATTTCTCAATCGTCGTTCTACTCCTCATTTCGAAATGACTTGGCCTGGTCTTCGTCAATAAAGAATGGATTCCAAAACAAGCTTGGAATGACACTTTCTAAAAAAACCACACCAAAAGCCCTTTCCCCAGTCAAGGGAAGGTAGCTTCTCTACTTGCGAAAAAGATGGAAGAGATTGTATTTGATAACATTCAATGTTGTTTCTAAACCAATCTGACACCCTACTTCATAGGGCTGCATTAGAGCCCCTACCCCAAGGAGACAAACTCTTTCGTTGATAATTATTTTATAACTACAGGTTTTAATTTTCAAAAGTTAGGAAGTACTTAAATATTTTTACTCGATTTATTTATTTTGATGTAAAACCAGTTTCCTCTTCAATACAAAGAGGAAAGGATGAAAAGGTCTATGAAACAATACCACGATTTACTACAACATGTTCTTGCCGAGGGCAATCAAAAAGGGGACAGAACTGGTACGGGAACCAAGAGTGTTTTTGGCTACCAAATGCGGTTTGATCTAAGTGAAGGGTTTCCCATGGTGACGACTAAAAAATTGCACTTAAAGTCCATTGTATATGAACTGTTATGGTTTTTAAAAGGCGATACCAATGTCAAATACCTGCAGGAAAACGGCGTACGCATCTGGAACGAGTGGGCAGACGATAATGGTGATTTGGGCCCCGTATACGGACACCAATGGCGCAACTGGAACAGTGAAGAAATCGACCAGATCAAAGAGGTCATTGAAACCTTGAAAAATAACCCGAACAGCAGAAGGATGTTGGTTTCAGCCTGGAACCCCAGTGTTCTGCCCAACACTGCTATTTCTTTTGCCGAAAACGTGGCCAATGGTAAAGCGGCACTGCCCCCGTGTCATGCCTTTTTTCAATTTTATGTGGCCGATGGCAAGTTGAGCTGTCAATTGTACCAACGCAGTGCGGACATCTTTTTGGGCGTGCCGTTCAATATTGCTTCCTACGCCTTATTTACCATGATGATGGCACAAGTCTGCGGTTATGAGGCCGGGGATTTTATACACACCTTTGGCGATGCCCATATTTATGATAACCATATGGAGCAAGTGGAACTACAACTTTCACGCGAACCGAGACCACTACCCAAAATGATACTCAACCCCGAGGTCCAGAATATTTTTGATTTTACGTTTGATGATTTTACTTTGGTAGATTATAATCCGCACCCACATATCAAAGGGGTGGTGGCGGTATAATGATTGAAATAAACGAGTATAACGGAAGATGGCAAGTTCAGGACGCCGCAACCTGAATTGATGGGACATTAAGTTCCCCTCTAAAAATAGGAAGTTAGTATCAGCAATACCCACGGAAATTTGATATTGACAATGAATTTTGTTTGTTTAAAATTTGAACACGATCTAAGAAAAAAAGCCCAAACTTTCGTTTGGGCTTCTCACTAGGTAAACAAAACAACTCATGAAACTAACTGTTTCTTATTCATAGCGCGACTATTGCCTTGTAACCATAATGAAATTCGATAGATCAAAGAAGCCGTCAAGGTTACTGGTATTTTCACCCATGGCCAATCCGGTGATGCCGTCTTCATACGTTAAGTGCCAAATATAACAGATGCCCGTACCAGCTGCATCAAAATCAACACCTTCAACCGCTTCTAAGGTAGGTGGCATACCCAAAATGTTTCCAGCAGCATCTGTAATCACATAGGTTTGATTGGTACCGTTCAAGTTGCTGGCATCTAACGATATCCCACTGACCATATCAGGGGTGCCATCAACTGTAAAGGTGAACGGTCCGCCAGAAAGGGTTCCGGCATCCAGCGGGTTGCGCGTTACGGTCAATGAATTTGACAATCCGTAAAAACCTTCTAAATCAGCAACATTGTTACCTGCCATCAATCCTGTTAAACCTTCTTCATAGGTTAAATGCCAAATCAGGCAGACACCCGAACCTGCGGCATCAAAATCAACACCTTCAACATTGGCGATCATTGGAGGCAATCCCAAGATATTGTTTTGATCATCAGTGATAACCCAAGTTTGCTTGCTTCCTGTCAAATCGGAATCATCCAACGCAATACCACTGACCATATCGGGTGTACCATCAACCAAGAATTCATAAGGGCCTCCTGAAATAATCCCGGCATTCAATCCAATTCGGTTTACGGTAATCGAGTTTGAAAGCGCAAAGAATCCATCTAGATCACCGGCATTTCCGCCAGCTTCGAGCCCTGTGATTCCTTCCTCATAGGTAATATGCCAAATCAAACAGACACCGACACCTGCACCGTCAAAATCAACCCCTTGTGCCGCTTCTAGCGTTGGTGGTAATCCTAAGATATTCAAATCTGCATCCGTAATCACAAAGCCTTGATTGCTTCCTGTAACTCCTGTAGCATCTAAAGCTAAACCAGTAGCCATATCTGGGGTGCCATCTACCGTAAATTCATAGGGTCCACCTGACAATACACCAGCGGTCAGTCCTACACGGTCCACTTCAATAAAGTTTGAGAGGTTAAAGCTGCCTCCCAAATCGTTCAGATTTTCACCAGCTTCCAATCCGGTCAGTTCACCAGAATACGTGATATGGTAGATATAACATTTACCTACACCGGCGCCATCAAAATCTACACCTTCAACAGCTTCAAGAGTCGGGGGCGTACCCAATATATTTCGGTTGTCATCGGTGATAACGTACGATTGGGTGTCACCGTTCAAGGCGCTGTCGTCCAATGTAATACCAGTCACCATATCAGGTGTACCATCTACCAAAAACTCAAACGGACCACCGGAGAGCATACCAGCGTTCAATCCGTTTCTGATGACCATGATAAAGTTTGAGAGATCAAAATCACCTGAGAGACCATCTAGGTTCTCCCCTACCTCCAAACCTGTAAGTCCAGCTTCGTGGGTAATATGATAAATATAACATGACCCTTCACCAGCTTCGTCAAAATTCACACCTTCAACGGCTTCTAATGTGGGTGGTAGGCCCAAAATGTTTCGTGCGTCATCGGTGATGACATAATTTTGTATGCTTCCTGTGAGGTTAGAAGCATCCAGTGTGATTCCGCTTACCATATCAGGCTGTCCATCTACGGCAAATGTAAAAGGGCCTCCAGAAAGTGTACCTGCTTCAAGTGCAACAGGTTGCATGGTTCCACCATTATCATCTTCTTCACAGCTTGCGACAAACATCGCAAATGCCAATAGTACTAAAATTGTTCGAAAGTTGTTCATCGTTTCTTGTTTTTAAGTTTGAGACAAAGAAACCCTTGAGCTGTAACAGAAGTATCACAGAAAAATCAACTTTTATTATCCGTTGATTTTTAGCTGTTTATAAATTATTCTTAAGATTTTTTGCAAGAATTTGTCCTTTTCAACGACTTTACACCCATTACTCACTCATAGTTTGTAGACCGTTGTGAACTTTTCGTGATAGTTTACCTTTTATTTCGTTGCCGATGAAGAACGTATTGATTATTGAAGATGACCCGGAAATCATCCATTTGCTTGAAATACACCTAAAAGATTTGCATTGCAATGTGGTTTCTGCTGAGCGAGGTGACCTAGGCCTTCGCGCTGCCATTGAGTTGGTTCCCGACTTGATCATATTGGACATTATGTTGCCCGAAATGGACGGTATTGAAGTTTGCCAAAAGATTAGGGCAAACAACATTAAATCACCCATAATTATGCTAACCGCCAAGTCTGAAGAGATTGACAAAGTATTGGGGCTAGAAGTGGGTGCTGATGATTATTTGACCAAACCTTTTAGTGTGCGTGAGTTTATTGCTCGGGTGAAGGCTATTTTTAGAAGACAAAAGATGGTTCAGAAAACTGAGAACACTACACCTGTGCAGCAAATCATGCAATTTGGTAATTTATCCGTGGATATAGATATGCGTAAGGTATTATTAGGTGGCGCTAAGGTAGAATTGTCACCAAAAGAGTTCGAGCTTTTGGTACTACTCTCCTCTAATCCGGGGAAAAGTTATGACCGCACCAAATTATTGAACCTTATCTGGGGTTATGATTTTAAAGGATATGAGCATACCGTAAACTCGCATATCAATAGATTACGGTCAAAAATTGAACCTGACATGAGCAACCCTACCTATATATTGACCACTTGGGGCGTGGGTTACAAATTCAATGAAGAACTATGAACAAAGCCATACTATCTAACCGACTTATCAGAAAACTGGTATTCTCATTTCTGACCATTCTAATCCTTGCAGGATTAGGTTATACCATTGCCACAATTTATTTATCGAACAATTATTTCTACGAAACGACCCAGAGGTTACATGCCAATTTGGCCCAAGACCTGATTGACGAAAAATTTGTTGATGAAAGTCCGATTGATTCTTCTGGAACAGTGAACAAAGCCCTCTTCGGTGACATCATGCACGACATGATGGCCGTCAACCGAGCCATTGAGGTGTATCTGTTAGATATGAACGGTAATGTACAATACTCTGTTGTTTTAGATCATGATGCGCCAGAGACCAACCAAAAGCAAGTGGCACTTGCGCCCATAAAAGAATTTATCGCTTCTAATGGCGAAGGATATATTCTTGGCGACGACCCAAAAAATATTGAAAATAAACAGGTGTTTTCAGCAGCAAAGTTTCAAAAAGGAGGCAAGGAAGGCTATATCTATATCATTCTGGCGGGAGAGGAATACCTCAACACCAGAGAACTCCTGTTCGGAAGTTATGCCCTTAAACTGGGCCTGGGCACTTCTTTGGTTACCTTATTGTTCGCTGCATTGCTCGGCATTCTATCGGTATGGTACCTGACCAAAAACCTACGTGAACTTGTCTATGCCGCAAAACGCTTTCAACAAGGGGACCTCAAATATCGTATTAAAAATGCCGAAAAAAGTGATTTGGCCGGGGTGACCACTACATACAATGAAATGGCCGATACCATACTCCACGATATTGAAAGAATAAAATCCTTAGAAGATATTCGCCGGGAACTGATAGCCAATATTTCGCACGACCTGCGCACACCGTTAGCTATTATTCAGGGGTATATTGAAACCCTGCAAATGAAAGATGCAGAACTGGCACCACAGCAACGTGCCGAGTATTTGAACACCATTAATGCCAGTGGTGAGCGCTTGGCGAAACTTATCTCACAACTGTTTGAATACTCAAAGTTAGAGGCCAATCAAATAGAACCTCAAAGGGAGCCCTTTTTAATTAGCGAACTGGCCAACGATGTACATCGTAACTATCAAGTATTGGCACAGCAAAAAAACATCAATCTTAAACTTGAAATGGTTGAGGGCATTCCATTGGTTTTTGCAGATATCTCATTGGTTGAGCGTGCCATTCAAAATTTGATGGACAATGCTTTGAAATTTACCCCGGAAAACGGAGAGGTAATCGTTCGCATTGTACCAAACAAACAGAACGTAGAAATCACTATCAAAGATTCTGGACCGGGGATTCAGCAAGAAAACCAGGCTCTTATTTTTGAGCGTTACCGTCAAACCAAAACGGGACAGCAAAAAGAAGGCGCCGGACTTGGTCTAGCCATTGTCAAAAAGATTATGGAATTGCACAATGCAAGCATCAAAGTATTGAGCAAACCCAATGAGGGAACGGCTTTCAGTTTTAACCTGCCCGTTTATGATTTAGCTTAAAAGAACGTTAAAGCCCTTCATCCCGAACATAATTCTTTATCTTTAAAGTAAAATATCTTACATGATTCTTACCGACAAACTGTTGGATTTTTTCATTGAAACCCGAAAAAAATCTGAACAGCTCTGCGAGCCCCTTGAAATCGAAGATTATGTGGTACAACCTGTTGTTGATGTGAGTCCGCCCAAATGGCATTTAGGGCATACTACTTGGTTTTTCGAAGAGTTTATTCTTAAAAGCCATGCGAAAAACTATACCCTTTTTGATACGGATTTTTCTTTTGTCTTCAATAGCTACTATGAGACCGTGGGCAAACGGGTAGTGCGTTCTGACCGAGGTAATATGAGTCGCCCTTCGGTTCAAAAAGTTTACGAATACCGAGCATATGTTACTGCGGCCATTACAAGGCTTTTTGAAGGGGACCCTTCTAAAGAACTGTATGATTTATTGGAAATCGGTATCCATCATGAAAAACAGCACCAAGAACTGCTATTGACCGATATCAAATATATCCTGGGAAATAATCCTTTGCTTCCCAAGTATTCAGAAACTATTCAAGATTATCCTGTCGAGGACCATCAAAAAGACTGGATCTGTGTTGAGCAAGGTATTTACGAGATTGGCCATCATTCTGAGAACTTCTGCTATGACAACGAATTGGGAAGGCACAAAGTGTACCTAAATGATTTTGAAATAGCTAACAAATTGATCACCAACAAAGAGTTTGTCGCATTCATTTCTGATGGAGGCTATCAAAGACATGAGCTCTGGCATGCTGAAGGATGGGATTGGGTAAACCAGAACCACATCGAATGCCCCATGTATTGGCACCATATTGCTGACGAATGGCATTGTTACACCTATAATGGATTGCAAAAGTTGAACTCGGATGCTCCTTTGGCACATGTCTCTTACTTTGAAGCTTTTGCCTTTGCGCAATGGTGCGGTCTTCGATTGCCCACCGAATTTGAATGGGAGGTCGCACAAGCATATTTTAATTGGGGCAAGCGATGGGAATGGACCGAAAGTGCCTACCTACCCTACCCCAACTATCAAAAGGCCGATGGCGCACTGGGTGAATATAACGGCAAGTTTATGGTCAATCAAAAGGTGCTACGAGGCGGCTCCATTGCTACCCCTGAAAAACATACCCGACATACGTACCGAAACTTTTTTCACCCTCACTTGAGATGGCAATTCACTGGTTTAAGGTTAGCCAGATAACTACGACAAACAACATATGCAACAGAAAACGACTACCCTTAGAACTCAGTTTGAGCAAGAGGTTTATGATGGTCTAACGACCTTTCCCAAATATCTGTCTTCAAAATATTTTTATGATGTCATCGGTGATAAGCTCTTTCAAGACATTATGGCCATGCCGGAGTACTATCTTACCGATTGCGAATTTGATATCTTACAGAAGCACAAACAAGCCATTGGCAATGTTTTTTATGCTGATCAGAAGGCTTTTAGTATGTTTGAACTGGGCGCAGGTGACGGTAAAAAAACCAAAATTCTGCTACAGCATTTTCTTGATAGCAAGATTGAATTTGACTACCGCCCGATAGACATCAGCCAAAACGCATTGGACCAGCTGGCATCTGCTATAAGCAAAGAGCTACCGGCAGTAACCATTAACACCTTACAAGGTACTTATTTTGACACCTTAGCAGATATCGGCAGCGATACGACACGAAAAAAAGTCATCTTGTTCTTGGGTTCAAACATCGGTAATTTGTTGCATCTGCAGGCCATTGACTTTTTGAAACAGTTACGGGCGGTCATCAATAGCGATGATTTAATTTTTATGGGATTTGACCAAAAGAAAAATCCGCAGACCATCTTAGATGCATATAATGACAAGACAGGTATAACAGAAGCCTTTAACAAGAACATTTTAACTCGAATAAATACCGAATTGGGTGGAAATTTTGATTTGGACAAATTCTTGCATTGGGAAGTTTACGACCCGGAAACCGGAACGGCAAAAAGCTATTTGGTCTCAAAAGAACTACAAAAAGTCAGCATTGAAGCTTTAGAACTACAGCTCGAGTTTCGTCCTTGGGAAACCATACACACTGAAATATCGCAAAAGTATAATGATGAAGTGGTACAATGGTTGGCCAATGAAGCGGGCTTAACCGTACATGCTCAATTTAGCGACGATGAAGATTATTACAAAAACTATATTTTTAAAAAAGACATACGATGAAAGCCATTTGGAACAATACGGTAATTGCAGAAAGTAATGACACTGTGGTCATTGAAAACAACCATTATTTTCCAGCGGAGAGTATAAAAAAGGAATTTTTTAAGCCAAGTAGCACACATACTACCTGCCCTTGGAAGGGTAAGGCATCTTACTATACGGTAGCCGTTGATGGAAAGGAAAATACCGACGCAGCTTGGTACTATCCAGAAACAAGTGAACTGGCAAGAACCATTAAAGGAAAGATAGCCTTTTGGAAAGGTGTGACCATTGAGGAATAAAAATTCCCCAACGGTCAAATTGGGGTGTTACAATTCTAATACAGCATTCTCTGTACCGGCGTAATCGTTCCACTGGTAGCGATCTGCTTCAGTATCGTTGATATACGTGTTGTCAACTAGATAACGGAATTCATAGGTGTTTTCTTTTGGAAGGTCAAATGTACCTTTAAATGTTCCGTTCTTTAATTTTTTAAGCACGCTCCCTTTTGGGTTCCAGTTGTTGAAATCACCAACAACAGCTACTTTTTTTGCTTCTTCTGCAGGTACGGTAAAGGTAACTTTACAAACCGGCTTACTTTTAAGGTATTGTTTCTTTATTGCCATGGTAAACTAATTTTCATGTTTAAATACGCAACAAAGCAATATATAAAACGGTTAATAGTCAATAGGTTAAGTACGATTTATCATTTTATTAAAATAGCTGTGATAAAGTATGCACTTTAGCAAAAAAAACGAAGGAATTTTCTTATTTAGTTGAAACTATTTCAATTTTTTAAGAATATTTGTGACCGCCTCGATTTCGGCTATCGTATTGTAAATGTGAAAACTAAGTCGAATTCCGTCACCGCGTTGGGCACAAACTACATTTTCATGTGAAAGTTTATCAAAAACTTTTTGATCTGCTCTAATATTAAATATGGTACTGTGGCATTCACGTGCATCTACGGCACCTTCTAAAAGTCCTAATTCCATGAAATTGGCTTTCGCTGTCTTTGACAGATCTTGTAAATGTGTTTCGATGGCGTTTAGACCTATTTTCTTTAAAAAATCCAATGAAAATTGAAGACTCCCAAAATTCAATGTGTCCAAATGCCCTGGCTCCAATCGTTTGCCAAACGTTCTTTTGTTGTCATATGCCACCATATTACGTCCGGATCCATAACCTTTAGACTTCAGGTCAAAACGCTTTTTAGCTTCTTCTTTAATAAGCATCAATCCATTGCCATAACCAGACAACAACCACTTGTACGCACTTGCACCTAAAAGGTCGATTGCAGACTCAGAAAAATCAAAATCTGATGTCCCCAAGAATTGGGTTCCATCAGCAATAATCAAGAGATTGGGAAATTCCACCTTTAATTTTTTCAGAAACTCAAGGTCGATTTTGATTCCGTTCAACCATTGCACGACACTCAGTGCCAAGACCGTAATTCCGTTTTCACTTACGGCTTCATAGATTTCTGTCTCCAATGCTTTGGAAATGGGAACATATTTAATTTCGAAACTCCTGCTTTCAAAAGGCCAGTTCAGTGATGGATAGTCACCCTCAAGCAATAACACTTTTTCCTTTTGGCCCAACCCTTCAAGCAGTAGGTTAAGCCCAATCGTAAAGTTTGGTATCAGGACCGTATTATCTTTTGAACAATTAAAAAAATCGGCAACCACTCCCCTTGTTTCTGAAAGCATTGTGTTGGCCCGTCCTTTCACTTCACTACCACCAATCAAAAAATCCAAATCATGTTCTTGGCGCCATTCCATCAGATCATCAGATAGTAATCCGCTTGCAGCTGTATTTGCATAGATGTGATGGTTCACTACGGGAAATTTTTTTCTTAGGTGTTGCATTTCAGCGCTAATTGCAATGTTTATCTTTGTTGTTAAAGATAAGAACCTAGTTGTAATGTTTTTTAAGAACAAAGCTAAAACTGAAGTTGACCAAGAACAACACGAATTGCTCGAAAATGCACAGCAACGTATAAAGCAGAAGAAACGTTTGTTTTCACATTTTGTGATATTCTTGATAGGCAGTATTTTTTTGGTTCTTATCAATAAGATTTTAAAGTATCAAGAACAGTACGATTGGTTTATCTGGGCAATTACGGTTTGGGCGTTCTTATTTGTTGTTCATGCCTTTAACGTATTTGTGACGTATCGTTTTATGGGAAAAGATTGGGAAAGGAGCCAACGTGAAAAACTGGTAGCCAAACAAAAACAGCGTATTTCAGAAATTCAAAAAGAGATTGAAACGGATTTCCCGCTTTCAAAAGTCAACAAAAAAAAAGAGGAGTGAACGAACTCACCATCATAGCTGCAGCAGCAGAAAACAATGCACTTGGTATTAACAACGATTTACCATGGCACTTACCCGATGACTTCAAAAGGTTTAAACAACTGACAACCGGACATAAAATTATCATGGGACGAAAGACATTGGAGAGCTTCCCTAAAGCGTTGCCCAATCGTGAACATATTGTCATCACAAGAGATAGCGCTTATCAACCAAAATTTGATTGTATCATCAAACACTCACTTGAAGATGCCGTTGCCTACACTAAAAACGATCGACAGGTATACATAATTGGTGGTGGCCAAATATACAAACAGGCCATGTCCATTGCAACTAAAATAGAACTGACACGTGTACATGCCGAAGTTAAGGCAGATACGTTTTTTCCAGAAATCAATGACGACATATGGGAATTGGTGTATGAAGAATACCACCCAAAAGACGACCTGCACAAATATGATTTTACGTATTTGACCTATCTACGGAAAGGCTAGTTTTAGCTTTCTGGAATGAGGTGCTTAAAAATCTAAATATTGTACTTTGTGGCTTCCTTCGCCTAGTAGCCCCTTCAACACAGAAATATCGCTGTTCGAATAGAATACATTTTCCTGGGGCACCTTTGAACCAACATTTCGAATACCATGTTTTTCAAGAACTGCTTTGGTCTGTCTTGCCACCGCCTCACCTGAATCAATAATTTTGACAGTATCGGGCAATAATTCACGAAGTGTTTTGATCAAATAGGGATAATGAGTGCAACCCAATACCAAACAGTCAACATTTGCCTTTAGCATGGGCTGTAGGTAGTTTTGAAGCAAACTCTTAATTTCTTGGGAGTTTACCTTACCTGCTTCAATCAACTCGACCAAGCCCTGCCCTTCTTGTTCAATAACTTCTATGCCCTCGGCATATAACCTTGATGTGCTATGAAAAAGGCTGCTTGAAAGGGTTCCCTTAGTGGCCAACACCCCAACTTTCTTTGTTTTGGTTTGCAAAGCAGCAGGTTTAATTGCAGGTTCGATACCTATAAAGGGCACTTTGTAGCTAGTACGTAAAAAATCAATCGCGTTGGTCGTAGCTGTATTGCAGGCCACTACAATTAACTTACAATTCCCATTGAGCAAGAACTCTGTATTCTTGATACTTAACTCAAGAATTTCATTTTTGGTCTTTTCTCCGTAAGGAGCATTTTTACTATCTGCCAAATAGATAGTTTGTTCATTTGGCAACAACTGATGTATAGCTTTCCAAATGGAAGTTCCACCAACACCAGAGTCAAAAATCCCAATTGGGTTATCCATGTTCAAATATAAAAAACCGCCGGCCACTATGGTATATAGTAACCGGCGGTCTATTTTTTAGGTATATTTCGATTAGAAACCTAGCTCGACCTTTACGTCTGCCAATAAATCTTTACCTTTTGCTACGATAAGTCCTCCGCCCTGTGAGGCATCAATAACGTAATCAAACCCTTGGGCCGCAGCTACTTTTTCAATCGCAGCTTTTGCCTTGTCAGATATTGGTGCAAAAAGTTCACCTTGTTTTTTCTGCATTTCTTGCATGGCAGCTTGCTCTGCACCTTCAATATTCTTTTGAATCTCTTGCAATTCTAAAGCCCTCTTTTCGTTCTCTTCGCGAGTTTTAGCAGCTGATTCGTTTTGATACAACGTGGCTTTATTTTGAAATTCGGTCATTGAACCTTGTAAATCTGCCCTATAGGTCTCTTGTAGCTTTTTCAATTCTGCTTGTGCTGCAACCATCTCCGGCATTTGTTGTAACAGCTCAGTAACATTGATATGGGCAACCTTGCTTTGTGCATTTACAAAACTCGTGGTCGCAACAAATAACGCTATGGCAACGACAATCTTCTTTACATTTTTCATAATTCTAAGTAACTTTAATTTGAGTGTTAAATTTTTTAGTGTTCAGTTTTATTATTGATTTGTTGAATCTTTTACCTTTTCATCTGTATTCTCCCGTTCTTGCTGTTTTGCCTTTCGTTTAGCAGCTCTTTCTTCCAACAGTTTTTTTCTTCGTTCCTCGTACGCCTTCTTACGTTCTTCACGCAATTTTAATTGCTCTGCACGCTTTGTTTCGGCAGCTTTGGCCCTTTCTTCCCGTGTTGCGTTTGCCTTATCTTGTCTTTCTTTAAGGGCTTCGCTGACCTCTTTTTCGGTTTCTTGTTCTTCGGCCTGAAAATCTTTCAGCCTATTTTTCATTTGTTGATTTTTCTTCGATTTACTGACTTTTCGGGTTCTCGCTATCTCCCTTAAAATCAGGTCGCTTACATCATGTCTTTTTTCGGAGTACAACATTACAACATCTGCTGATTTATCAAAAATAAAATCATACTTTTTATTCTTACCAATCTTCTGTACCTCAACGAATACCTGATCTTGAATTGGCTGAATTAAAAGCTTTTTCTGCAAAATCAAATCCCCTTGTGGGCCAAAACGATCTTGTTGATAATCCAACACCTCTTTTTCAAGTATTTGTATTTCTTCCTCACGTTCTGATATGAGCTCATCTGTCAAAAGCACTTTTTCTGCCATCAAATCTTTCTTCATTTGCTCAACAGTGCTCAGTTTCAACTCAATCTCTTTCTTCCATTTGTCCGCTTTTACATTTAACTGTTCAGTGGCATCACGGTACTCTTCAACGTTTTCTAAAATATACTCCATATCAACATACCCTATTCGTACACCGCGTTGTGCAATGCTGTACATTGAGATTAAGAACATGGTACTAAAAAAAAGCGCTTTTGTCTTCATTTTAAATCCGCTAATTACATAGAAAATATCGTGCCAAAATACATAAATAACTTAAAATGAGGTTTTTAAATCATTTGAATTACTGCAAGACATTCTAAATTGATTAAAATTGCTGACCAATAATGAAGTGAGTTTGCCAACCGCTTATCTCTCTAGCTCCGGCAGGTTGCAGGTCTTGTCTTCCGTCAGGGTCAAACCCATATCCGAAATCAATACCCAATAATCCGAACGCTGGCATAAAAATACGTAGCCCCACTCCAGCTGATCTCTTTAACTGAAACGGATTAAACTCGCTAAAATTGTTGAATGCATTACCAGCCTCAAGAAAACTTAAAGCATAAATCGAAGCTGAAGGCTTTAAAGTAAGTGGGTAACGCAGCTCCATAGAGAATTTATTGTAGATAACACCGCCATCTTGCTCTTGGTTACCAGAGATTGCATTGGTGCTAAACGGAGTTAACGAACTATTCTCATAACCTCTAAGTTGAATGATATCACGACCGTCCAAGGTAAAGTTACCAAGGCCATCACCACCCACAAAAAAGCGTTCAAAGGGTACATTGCCAATATCATTGTTGTAATTGCCCAAAAAGCCAAACTCAGCATTCGTCCGCAATACTAGCTTATCGACCAAACGTGTATACCAATCGCCTTTGAACTTAATTTTATAGTACTCTAGCCATTTAAAACGTTCTTCTTCCAGGCTTTCTATCTCGGCCTGTAGGGTCTGGAATTCTTGTTGTTCTTCTATTGAAGCAGGATTTTGGCCAATTTCAAATAGACGTTCACTGCTTTCCTCGATACGGTTACTTATGCTTTTAAAATCTTTGTTGGAAAATAGCGAATAAGGAGGCGTGAACTTAGCTGTGATTTCAAAATTAGATCCCGAAAGGGGAAATATACGACTAGGCCCTTGAGAGCTTCTTGAAATGCCCAAGGTATAGGTAAGGGCGTTTGAACTACCATTACCAAAGTTAAACAAGCCTGCATTAAAATCATTGAAGTCATATAATTGGTACCCTATAGAGTGTGAAATGGTAAAGAAATCATCGGGCCATTGTACTCGTTTTGCCAATCCTGCAGAAACTCCGGTAATTGAGAAACCACTATTTTTATCTACATCGATCTGTCCGTTGTTGCCAAATGTGGAGCGAAACTGTTGCGTTCTCGAAAATGAAAGATTAAATCGCACCGGCTTTTTACCCCCTAACCAAGGCTCTGCAAAGTTCAAGCTATAAACTCGAAACGTTCTACTCGCCTGTACCCGCAGAGCGAACGTTTGACCGTCACCCATTGGAACAGGTTTATAGGCCTCTCCCTTGAAGATATTCTGCAACGAAAAGTTATTAAATGAAAGTCCCAAGGTACCGATAAATCCGCCGCCGCCATAACCGCCCTGCAGTTCAATTTGGCTTGATCCAGCTTCTACCAAACTATACTTGATATCGACAGTTCCGGCGTTTGGGTCGGGGTTCTCAATATCAGGAACAATTTGTTCTGCATCAAAGAAACCCAATTGCCCAAGTTCACGCACACTACGTACGATGTTATCTTTACTATATTTTTGCCCTGGTCTAGTTCGAAGTTCCCGAAAAATAACGTGGTCATTGGTTTTATCGTTACCAACAACGGTCACGTGATCCAAGAAAGTTTCTTTACCCTCAATAATACGAATCTCAAAATCAATGGTATCATTTGCAGCCGAAACCTCAACAGGGTTAATACTTGAAAACAGATATCCGTTATTCTGGTATAAGTTTGTCAAATCTTCAGCATCTGGCTTTGTATCATCTGCAATACGTTTTTTAAGTAAAACGCCATTATAGGTTTCTCCTTTTCTAATACCCAACACACGGGCCAAAGCACGGTCTGAATACACCGTGTTACCGACAAAATTGATATCTCCGAAATAATATTTATCTCCTTCCTCAACACCTATCTCAAGTCTAATATTGTTCTCATTTACCTTAATAAAGGTATCAGAGACCACTCTGGCATCACGATACCCTTTTTCGGCATAGGCATCCACAATGTTTTTAAGTCCATCTTTGAACTCTTCTTCCATATACTTGGAACGTTGCCAAAAAGCTCCTACCTTTTTCTTTCGAATCTTAGCTTTGCCCAGTGCTTTTCTTAAACGTTTGTTCTTTAGTTGTTCGTTACCGGTAAAGACAATTTCGTTGATTTTGACCTTATCACCTTTTTTGACATTGATCACCATACTTTCGGCATTGGTGGCCGAGGTATCCTTTGCTGTTGCAATAGTGACCTTAGTATTTAGGTATCCTTGTTTTTTGTATTTATTTTCAAGGTAGGTTTTGGTGTTGGCTATAAGGCTCTCGGTGATTTTTTTACCTTTTTTCAAATCGGTATCATCAATAACACCTTGAACTTTTCTCTTTTTGACACCATAAATAGTTACGTTGGTCAAGGTTGGTCGCTCAATAATGTTCAGTTCCAGAAAAATCTTGTCACCTTCTATCTTAGTTTGGTACATTGAAATATTGGTGAACAGTTCAAGGCCCCATAATTTTTTAATGACAGCGCTTATTTCTTCACCAGGTACAGTAATCTGTTGCCCAATTCGCAAACCGGTGTAGGTCTTCACCGTTTGCTCGTTATAGCTTTGAAGCCCAGTCACCTCTATTCCACCTAAAATATACGTTTTACCAGCTTCAAGAGAAGTCTCTTGTGCCGATCCTATTTGGGTGAATATTAAAAGTAGAAGTAGTAATTTGTGATACGAAGTAATTGTTTTTAACCCCTTAATTAAGTTGTTCGCTAGTTTTTCCAAATCGTCGTTCTCTATTCTGGTAATTGATAATTGCATCTACCAAATGTTGCTCAGTAAAATCAGGCCAAAATACGTCAATAAAATATAATTCGGCATACGCTATTTGCCACAATAAAAAATTGCTGATTCTATGCTCTCCACTGGTTCGAATCAACAGGTCCACATCGGGCATGTCATGCGTGTAAAGATGAGTATTTATAATGGCTTCGTCAATATTATCAGGTGAAATTATATTATTTTTAACTTTGAGACTTATGGCTTGAATCGCTGATTTCAGCTCTTCTCTTGAACCGTAGCTCAGTGCCAACGTAAGTGTCATTCCCGTATTTTTTGAAGTTTTTAAAATGACCTCATTCAACTCATCTATTGCTTTTTTGGGCAATGAATCGATATTGCCAATAGCATTGAGCTTAATGTTGTTTCTGTCAAAGGTTTTAAGTTCTTTGCGCAGCGAAGAGACCAAGATGCGCATCAAAGTTTGCACTTCACGTTTGGGCCTGTTCCAATTTTCGGTTGAAAACGCGTACAAAGTCAAGTAACCAATATTTAGCCGTGCACAGCTCTCTACGGTTCTACGAACGGCTTCTACACCATTTTCGTGTCCAAAAACCCTAAGTTTACCACGTTGCTTTGCCCAGCGGCCGTTACCATCCATAATGATGGCGATGTGCCGTGGCAATTTATCGGCATTAATGTCTGCTAAGTTGTTCATTTATCACTCAAAACAATCTTGACAAGGTTTACGTCCAAAGGTATAGGTCAAGGTAATACCTGAGAACACGTACCAGTCATCACTTAAAATGTTGCCGAACCTGAATTGTTCAAAATTGGAACCTTCGGGGTTACTGGCATCCAAATTATCGGTGAATGTATAGCGAGCGCCTATTTCTGCACCCAAAATCAATACTTGACTTAACCGATATTTGGCTCCGACGGTCATCGGAATCGCGAAACTACCATCTTTTTGGTTAATATCCTGAACTTGTTGTGCATCAATATAGTTAAAATCGTATCTAAAATAAGTTACACCTGTATATAGATAAGGTGTGAAGGCAGGGCCCAGCTTATGCAAATTATATTCCACAAAATTAAACTCAAGACCCAAAGAATACTCAAGAACTGAGTTCTCAACCCTATAATTGCGTTGTTGGCGTGATGGCATACTACTTTTTGAGTCGTCAGCAGTAAAATTGCCCTTAAGAATACTGGCGCGCCAAGCATATCTTTTACTCTTGTTCCATTTAAACACTCCACCAAAAGCCGGCCCAGATGGCAATATGAAGTTGGTTCTACCTACGTCACCAATATTGTTCGCCCCGCCAGCGAACAATCCTATTTCATAAGTCTGAGCGTTTACCAAGCATGAAGCCAATAAAAAAAGTACTAAGATTTTTTTCATAAAAAAGAGACTAATATGATGTGTGATTTGGTCTTCATCATATTATTAATACCATAAAATGTTCTGATGATAAAACAATAATTAGACATATTTATTGTCCAGAGCTATGGTCAATTGCGCCTATCTTGGCCCCACAATAATTTGTTACGAAGTGTTTTAAGAAAGCTTTCAGATTTGTACTCTAATATTCTAATATTAAAATCTGATTTTTGAACGATTATTTCTTTTCCATTTGGAATGGTCGCTATTCTTGAATCAAGTGAAACCAGGTGGTTTTCTTCACGTCCTGAAACCTTTAAACGAATTTTGGTGTCATCTGCGATTACAAAAGGTCTAGCATTTAGATTATGAGGAGCAATAGGTGTCAGCACAAAGGACTTTGCAGTAGGAGCGATTACCGGTCCTCCACAACTCAAGGAGTATCCCGTTGAGCCTGTTGGTGTTGATATGATAAGTCCATCGGCCCAATATGATGTCAAATACTCATCATTCAAGTACGTCTCTACGGTAATCATTGAAGTCGTGTCTTTTCGACTCACGGTAATCTCATTTAAGGCAAAGTTCAGCTTCCCGAATTCTTTAATTTCAGAATCGGTGCAAATCTCGACCAAGCTGCGTTCCTCAATGGTATATGTTCCTGACACGAATTCGGTCACCACCTTTCGCACATCCTCTTTTTTAAAGGTGGATAAAAAGCCCAGACGTCCTGTATTTACGCCCACAATAGGTATCCCTAAATCTTTGATATAGGTGACAGCCCGTAACATGGTGCCATCACCTCCAAAACTAACGAACATATCAAATGATGCGTCCAAACCTTCGGTCATGGTAAAGACTGCTACATTCGATACTGGCCGCTCTTGAGAGATCAATTCCAAAAAATCGGTTTCAACTGCCACGTGGGCATTGACCTTTTCAAGTTCTTCCAACAGTTCAAAGACACAACGAATGTCATGGCCTTGAAACGATTGACCGTAAATTGCAACTTTCATTGCTAAACGTTTAAATATTTTTCTAGATAATCAGAGCGCTGTTTCAAGTCTTCCAAGAACTGATCGTCATCGTTACCAAAATCTATGGTGTAGTTATAACGTCTGAACGTTTGAATAATCTCGTTAAGATTCGCGGCATTCACTTTCAAAGTCACCTGAACAATGTCATTCAGACTTTCAGTAATAAAAGCGCCTAAAAGCTTATTGTTATTACTTTCAACAATTTGAGCAATTTCGCTGAAAGAATAATCTTTGATTCCTTTTGAAACGACAAGAATACCCCCTGGTTCTGTAAAAAAGGGGGTGCCTATAAAGACCGAGACAATATCATTTAGGTCGTAATATCCCAAGACTTTGTTCGAATCATCTAAAATGGGCAAAAGGTTTGCTTCGTTTCGAGCAAATTTTTCAAGTACATCCAACCATGATGTTTCTAATTTTACAAAAAATGATTCTAAATCATATCGGAAGGTCTCAATCGATTTATCTGCCTCAAAACAAGCATGATCGTTCTCTGACAACAATCCTAAAAACTGACCACCTTCAACAACGGCCACATGTGAAAAAGTGGTTTCTTCAAAAAAAGCGATGGCCTCTTTCAATGATGTCTTTACCTCATAGACAGGTAAATTCTTCAATATTTGATTGTTTAATTGCATAGGATTTGTTTCGGTCGCAAAATACGAATTTATATATCGCAAAAGGTGTGCCTAATTTGTATTTTTGCTCCTTTAACGTAAACGTAATTATGACCAAACTTAGTGTCAATATCAATAAATTGGCTACACTGCGAAACTCGCGTGGAGGCAATGTGCCCGATTTGCTCCAAGCAACAAAGGACATTGAAGGCTTTGGTGCACAGGGTATTACGGTGCACCCACGACCTGATGAGCGCCATATCAAGTATCAAGATGCACGTGATCTAAAACCTTTGGTCACTACGGAATTCAACATTGAAGGAAACCCCATTGAAAAATTTATCAATTTGGTACTTGAGGTGAAACCTACACAGGTTACATTGGTGCCTGATGCAGAAGATGCTATCACGTCAAACGCAGGCTGGGACACTATTAAATATAAAGGGTTCTTAAGCGAGGTTATAGAAATGTTCAAGTCAAACGGCATAAGAACATCTATTTTTGTAGATCCTGACACTAAGATGGTCGAAGGGGCGGCACAGACCGGGGCAGATAGAATAGAGCTTTATACCGAAAGTTATGCACATGGATATAGGTTTGATCGCAAAAATTGCATTGCACCATTTATAAAAGCAGCCAAAGTGGCCCACGAGGTTGGCCTAGGGCTTAACGCCGGGCATGACCTAAGTTTGGACAATCTAAAATTCTTTAAACAAAACATACCCCATCTATTGGAGGTATCCATAGGGCATGCCCTAATCTGCGAGTCACTTTATTTGGGACTTGAAAACGTCATCAATATGTACCTTCATCGCCTGCGCTAATGGAACTACTACATTCGAAAATAATGGGCAACGGCCGGCCGCTATTAATTTTACATGGTTTTCTTGGGATGTCGGATAACTGGAAGACTTTAGGAAACCAATACGCGGAAAATGGTTTTGAGGTACATCTTATTGACCAACGCAACCATGGCAAAAGTTTTCATTCGCAGGATTTTGACTACGAGTTTTTAGCAGAGGACCTCAATGCCTATATTCAGTATAAGACCATTACAAGCCCCATACTTTTAGGGCATTCCATGGGCGGTAAAACTGCTATGCAATTTGCATGTACACATGCTGATTTGGTCTCAAAACTTATTGTGGCCGATATCGCCCCAAAGTATTATCCGCCACATCATCAAGAAATTATCAATGGGTTATTATCACTTGATTTTAACGAAATTACGACTAGAAAAGAGGCCGATGGGGCTTTGGCGGAACATCTTACCGATTTTGGCATCCGGCAATTCTTGTTAAAGAATCTTTACTGGGTCGAAAAGGGTAAGTTGGGCTTTCGCTTCAATCTAGATACCTTAAGGCATAAAATGGAGGAAATTGGCGAAAACATAAGTAGTATAGCTACCTATCAAGGCCCTACACTGTTTTTACGTGGTGACCGGTCTGAGTACATTTTACCCACCGATTTTGAAAATATCAAAAAACATTTTCCTTCAACAACTATTGACACTGTCATGAATGCCGGCCATTGGTTACATGCTGAGAATCCGAAAGAATTCTTTTCAAAAACCATGACATTTATTACCTCTTAAGGTTTTGGTTTCTTATATTTTTCAAAATCGTATAGGTAAACTAACTTTAGGGTAAAGCAAATCGCAGTAATGTGATTGCTATGCACGCAATTCTTTTCAATCTAAACCAATTACACATGAAATTTATACTTCGAATTCTATTGAGCGCATTGGCCGTTATCATTTTATCTTATGTTTTACCTGGGGTCGGTGTGGACTCATATACCACTGCCATCATTGTAGCGTTGGTGCTGGGTCTATTGAACTTTTTGGTCAAACCACTGTTGATTATTTTGACACTGCCCGTGACCATCGTTACTCTTGGCCTTTTCTTATTGATCATAAATGCCATTATTATCTTACTGGCAGATTATTTCATACCAGGTTTTCAGGTAGATGGGGTTTTGTGGGCCATAGCTTTTAGCTTGTTGCTGTCGTTTCTTCAATCCATTTTGTTTTCACTGCTGAAAGAGGACAAGAAAAAGTAAGTTTTTGAATTGATTTACAACAAATTAAAAACTTGCTGCTCATAAGAAAATATAGTACTTTTGCCACCCATTTTTGAGTAAAGCAAATAGAGCATCAATGAACATTACGAAAGAACAAATAGACGAGTTAAATGCAGTTGTAAAGGTAGCCATAACAAAAGATGACTATCAAGATAAGGTTGACACCATTTTAAAAGATTACAGAAAGCAAGCCAATATCCCAGGGTTCAGAAAAGGTCAGGTACCGATGGGCCTCATCAAAAAGCAATATGGCAAGGCGGTCTTGGTCGATGAAGTGAACAAATTGCTTCAAGATAATTTGAACAAATACCTTACAGAAGAAAAACTTGATGTTCTTGGCAATCCACTTCCAAAACAGCAAGATAGTTTTGATTGGGATGCTGATGAATTGGCCTTTGAATTTGAATTGGGCCTTGCACCTGCTTTTGAGGTCAATGTTAAAACTAAAAAGGCCATTACGCAATACAAAATTGTAGCTGACAAAAAAATGATTGAAGAGCAAGTAGACCGTATACAAAAGCAGTATGGTAAAATAGTCTCTCAATCAGAAGTTGCCAAAAACTTTGAGGTCAATGGTACTTTTAAAAATGAAGAAGAAGGTGTTGAACACAAAACGACACTAGAACTTGAGAAAGTAAAGAGCAAAAAGGCCATAGACACCCTGGTAGGCAAAAAAGTTGGCGAAACGGTTTCTTTAAAGACCAAAGGACTTTTTAAAGAAGATTATATGCTACCTGCTGCTTTGGGCATTAATAAAGAGCAGGCAGAAAAATTGAATATTGAAGTTTCATTTACTATTGAAGAAATCAACGAGCGCGAGCCGGCTGAATTGAATCAGGAGCTTTTTGACAAGCTTTTTGGTAAAGACGCCGTAAAGTCAGAAAAAGAGTTGAAGGAAAGAATCAAAGAAGATTCTGAAAAACAATTTGAGCAACAAGCTGACCAAAAATTATTGAACGATATCACTGAAAAATTGATAGACGATACCAAGTTTGAGTTACCGTCAGAGTTTCTTCAAAAATGGATTCAAGTAAGTGGTGAGAATCCAATCAGCGAAGATGAAGCCAAAGAAGAATATGAAAAATCGGAAAAAGGTCTACGTTATCAATTAATTGAAGGTAAGATCATCAATGACAATGACATACAGGTTCAGTTTGATGAGCTAAAAGAGTTCGCCAAAGGCTTTATCAAGTCTCAAATGGCACAATATGGCCATTTGGACCCAAAAGAAGAAGAGCTTGAAAACATTGCTGCACGTGTTATGGGCAACCAAGATGAAGTGAAGCGTATGCAAGAACAGTTGATGAGCCAAAAACTACTGAAACTGTACAAAGAGAAAGCAAATCTTAAAGTTAAAGAAATTAGCTATGAGAACTTTGTAAAAGAGGTTTACGGATAGCATCCCAAATAATATGTATCTTTACGGTTCTGAAATTTTGACTTTCAGAACCGTTTTTTGTTTAAAAAATCAAGTGAAAAAGTCCTATGGATTACGGAAAAGAATTTAAGAAATACGCTACCAAACACCAGGGCATCAACAGTATGTACTATGATCAAATTGTGAGTAGTATGTATCCTGTAAACCTTACGCCAAATATCATTGAAGAACGTCAAATGAATATTGCGGTATTCGACGTTTTCTCTCGTTTGATGATGGATCGTATCATATTCTTGGGTACAGGTATCAACGATCAGGTTGCCAATATTGTGCAGGCCCAGTTATTGTTCTTAGAAAGTACAGATGCATCAAAAGACATTTCCATTTATATCAATTCCCCAGGCGGAAGCGTTTACGCCGGTCTAGGTATTTATGACACCATGCAGTTCATAAAGCCTGATGTAGCGACCATTTGCACAGGTATGGCTGCTTCAATGGGTGCAGTGCTTTTATGTGCGGGTGAAAAAGGTAAACGCAGCGGGCTTACGCATTCAAGAGTAATGATCCACCAACCTATGGGCGGTGCCCAAGGTCAAGCAAGCGATATTGAAATTACTGCCAAGGAAATTCTAAAATTAAAGGAAGAACTTTATCAAATTATCGCCAATCATTCTGGACAGACCTACGATAAAGTTTATGAAGATAGTGACCGTGATTATTGGATGAAAGCCGATGAAGCTAAGTCTTACGGCATGATAGATGAAATATTAGTAAGGGAGCGCTAGGCTTTTCGAACTAATTATAGCGGAAAAAGTTACCGAACCAAACAAACCAAAAAGGTGTTTTTTCCGTTAGCTGAACAAGAACTTTTATTTTAGGTATGGCCAAGGAAAATTTAGAATGCTCATTTTGCGGAAGGAAAAAGCCTGAAACCAATCTTTTGATTGCTGGTTTAGATGCTCATATTTGCGACCGTTGTATAGAACAAGCGCACAGCATTGTTGCTGAAGAATCAAAGCAGTCAAAGACAAACGATCTTTCTTCTGAATTGGTTTTAAAAAAACCAATGGAAATCAAAGGTTTTTTGGACACCTTCGTTATTGGGCAAGAACGTACCAAAAAAGTACTTTCGGTCGCAGTATATAATCACTATAAAAGACTTTTACAGCCCAAAAACACCGATGACGAGATAGAGATTCAAAAAAGCAATATCGTAATGGTCGGGCAAACAGGCACTGGTAAAACCTTAATGGCCAAGACCATTGCTCGCATGCTGAATGTGCCTTTGGCCATAGTTGATGCCACAGTATTGACTGAGGCGGGGTATGTTGGTGAAGACGTTGAAAGTATACTTACCCGATTATTACAAGCAGCAGATTATAATTTGGAGAAGGCCGAACGCGGTATTGTATTTATTGATGAGATTGATAAAATTGCCCGTAAAAGTGATAATCCATCCATTACACGTGACGTTTCTGGTGAAGGTGTACAACAGGGCCTTTTAAAATTGTTGGAGGGTACTGTCGTAAATGTTCCACCAAAAGGTGGACGAAAGCATCCAGATCAAAAATTTATTGAGGTAAATACCGAAAACATTCTTTTTGTTGCAGGTGGTGCTTTTGACGGTATTGAACGCATCATCACCAAACGCTTGAACATGCAGGCCGTTGGGTATAGTGCGTCGAAAGCAGAGGACAATCTCGATAACACCAATATATTACAGTATATCATTCCCAAGGATTTAAAAGAATTCGGATTGATTCCTGAAATCATTGGTCGACTGCCGGTATTGACCCATATGAATCCCTTAGACAATAAAACATTAAGGGCCATACTTACCGAGCCTAAAAATGCGATCATCAAACAGTATGAAAAGTTGTTCGCTATGGATGATATTACTTTTAGCATCACAGAACAAGCTCTTAACTATATTGTGAATAAAGCAGTGGAATATAAACTTGGGGCAAGAGGACTTCGCTCACTCTGCGAGGCCGTGTTTACCGATGCTATGTTCACTTTGCCCAGTAGCGAAGAAAAAGAGTTTAAAGTGACCAAGGCCTATGCCGAGGAAAAGTTGTCTTACGAGACCATCAAAAAATTAAAAGCGGTCTCTTAACATCAAAAGCAAATAAAAAAGGGAGCTAATAGCTCCCTTTTTTATTTTATCTTAAATCGTGATTACACTGCTTTTCGTGTGACTTTGCCCAACAGCTCCATACAGACATCCGCAATGATTTTTTCATCAGAATATAGTTCATGTCCAAAATTGGATATGACGTTCAAATCCACACCAACTTCTTTCGCCCATTTCATTCCTGGTTTGAACTCATCGCATTCCCCATAAATTAAATCTATTTCGTTGTCAGGGCGCTCATTCTCAAATCTAATACGCGTTGCTGATACTGCGGTCAATGATTTCATTGAAAATCCTTTAAGTCCGGCTTTCCAAGCGATAGTTCCGCCGGTACTAAATGCCAATACGTGACAAGGTCCAATATTCTTCTTTAACAAATGGGCCACTGCGGTATCAATGCCTCCATCAACAAAAGCCTTATGCAGGTTTTCTTCGGTATTGACCAGTTCATCAATGTTGGCCAATTGCTGGCAATCAATAAACTGAATATCATAATACTGTTGAAGGTAACCGAAGTATGAGGTAATCCAAAGTCCTTTTTTGACTCCCCACATATCTGATAAGACGAGTAATTTTTCTGCCATAACTTTACACTGTTTGGTTCTTTATAATTAACAAGAGTTGGGAACTGTTTAGACCAAACTTCCATCTTTAACGGCAGAATTCCTTATTTATTGGTTCAATTTCAAATTTTGTTCGACGAGTGGTCATTTTCTACGAAAACGTTTTCGTAAAATTCAAAAATCCTTAGTTCTTCTATTTTATCATGATAAACCGTGAGAAAATCAAAGCTGGTGGGCGGTGACCGACATCTTTAATAGTTCCTCTAAATAACTTCTGTCGTTCGACAATCGTGGAATTTTATGTTGACCACCCAATTTATTCTTGGTTTTTAACCAGTCATAGAAAAGATTCTCACGGGCCACATGCACTTTTGGCATACGTAAAGTGATGTTATTGTAGCGTTTGGCTTCATAATCAGAATTTAATGACTTCAACGTATTATCTAAAATTTCGGTGAAGTAGCCTAAGTTTTCAGGCGGTTTTCTAAATTCTATAATCCATTCATGCGCCCCTTTTTCATTATCCTTCATAAAGATTGGTGCAGCTGTATACTCTTTAATTTCTGCTCCGGTTTTGATACACACACGCTTTAACGCTTCTTCTGCATTTTCAATGATCAACTCTTCTCCAAAAGCGTTAATGTGATGTTTGGTGCGGCCCGTAATACGTATCCGAAAGGGGGTCAAAGATGTAAAACGTACTGTGTCCCCTATTTTATAACGCCAAAGTCCGGCATTGGTCGTAATGATGATTGCATAGTTCACGCCAGTCCTTACCTCCCAAATGGGTATGGCCCGTTCTTCTTGTAAACCATAGGCATTCATGGGAATAAACTCGTAAAAAATTCCGTAATCCAACATCAGTAACAAATCTTCAGAATTATTGCGGTCCTGAATTCCGAAAAAGCCCTCTGACGCATTATAAGTCTCGTAATAATTAAACCGCTTTCGAGGCAATAACTTTCTATATTGCTCTCTATACGGTGCAAAACTAACGCCCCCGTGAAAGTATACCTCAAGGTTTTCCCAAAGCTCGAACAAATGGTTTTTGCCAGTGCGTTCGATTACATTGTTCAGCAATACCAACATCCATGAAGGCACACCAGCTAGACTGGTCACATTCTCTTTAATACTCTCTTCAATGATGGCCTCAAGCTTAGACTCCCATTCACTCATTAAAGACACTTTGTTACTGGGTGTACTGCTATACTCTGCCCATAAAGGCATATTATCAATCAAGATAGCCGATAGATCTCCAAAAAAAGTGCCATTGTCTTCGTACAGTTCTTTACTACCTCCCAAGCGCAAACTCTTACCTGTAAACAACTGTGAGTTTTCATTGTTGTTCAAATACAGGCACAAAAGATCTTTACCCGACTTATAATGGCAATCTTCCAACGCCTCTGTGCTAACCGGAATGAACTTACTTTTTGCATTGGTCGTACCACTACTTTTGGCGAACCACTTGATATGTGTGGGCCAAAATAGATTTTGTTCCCCTTTTCTGGTACGCTCGATCATGGGCGCGACCGTTTCATAATTTACAATAGGAACCCGTTCGGCAAATGTTTCGTAAGATTTTATGGATTCAAAACCGTGTTCTTTCCCTATGGCCGTATCTTCAGCAAAGGCCACCAACTGTGTGAGTACTTCTTTCTGCACATCGACCGGATACTTTAAAAACAACTCTATCTGATGATAGCGCTTTTTAAGCAGCCAAGAAGCAATAGAATTGAATAATGGTATTGGCATTTTAGGTATATTTAGTGCGTAAAGCGTAAAGAGCTCCATAGCTAAAATACGAATTCATAATTTAGAAATATACCTATGTTATACGAAGGTGTTTTGCGTAAAATGCGAACCGAAATAGGGCATCCTATTCAGTACTTTTTGGTTTTTGAAGATGATTTTATCAACTTTAATCAAGCCTTGGGCAAAACCTTACAAATTGATTTTATAAAATACCAATGCCTGAACTGCGGCAATGACCGCCCAATTTACCGTCAAGGTTTTTGCAAATCATGTTTTTTTGAAACACCAGCTGCGGGTGACTGGATTATGAAACCTGAATTGAGCACAGCTCATTTGGACAAAGAAGATCGTGATCTTGAATACGAAAAACGCATGCAGCTGCAACCACATATCGTTTATTTGGCCAATAGCAGCAATGTAAAAGTGGGCGTCACCCGAAAAACGCAAGTGCCCACTAGATGGATCGATCAGGGGGCACATGAAGCCATTGAAATAGTAGAAGTGCCAAATCGCTATTTAGCTGGTATCACTGAGGTTGCCTTAAAAGCTCACGTTAGTGATAAGACCAGCTGGCAAAAAATGTTAAAAAATAATATTGAAGATGTTGATTTGGTCGAATGGCGCGACAAGTTAAGGAGTTTTATTCCTGAAGAGGCCAAGGAATACTTCATTGCTTCCAATTCAGAAACGCATCTTGAATTTCCTGTACTACAATATCCTGAAAAGGTCCAGAGTCTAAACCTGACCAAAACACCCTCTTATAGTGGAGTTTTAAAAGGTATTAAGGGGCAATACCTCATCTTTGAAGACAATACCGTTTTTAATGTTCGTGCAAATGAAGGCCTATATGTGGGAATCGCTATTAAATGATTACAAAAGTTGGTAGTACTTGCTCAACATTAATTCTCTTGTTTTGTAGTATCCTTTTTCTTCTTTTTGCCCAAAAGCCCACCTAAAATATTGGTAGCGGCATCTTTGACGGCATCTTTCTTTTGGGTGGTATCGGTTTTAACCGAGTCTTTCTTTTGACCACTCAGTAGATTTCCCAAAATTTTGGTAGCTGATGTCTTGGTCGAATCTGTGGCGGTGGTGTCCTTTGAATTACCCAATAAACCGCCAAGTAGGTCTTTGGCCTTGTCCTTACCTTCATTGACCAATTTTTGTTTTTGAATTTCAACCAATTGTGCTGTCAATGACTTCACGCCAGAAGTCAAATCTGTTTTTACAGTAGGACTTGTATACGCACCACCAATATTGGCGGTCACGGGTATGGTCAAATCTTCTAAACTTGAATCATCGGTTTTCGCAATCAAGTTGCCCACTTCGCTGCCCAAATATTTTGCAGGCACGTCTAAGGTGGCGGTATATTGCAACTGTTTATCAAAAGTATGGCTACCGGTGATGGTTATGGCAACATCCTTATACTTGATGTCAAACGGTTTTACCTGAACCTTCCCTCCAGAAAATGACAGTGCTGTTTTTAAGTTTTCTATATCCAACGCATCAAAATCTATGAACGCCAAGTTGTTGTTCAGTGCGCTCAACACCGGAGCTTCTTTGGCATTTACCTTTGTAGCCAATAATTCACCCACCAGATTACCAGTGAGTGTAGCTAAATTTGGTGTCATGTCATCTTTAAGGTTACCAGAAATTTTAACATCAGAGTTCAATTTACCCTGTATGGCATTTGCAACCGGTGCCAACACTTTGAATAAATCAAGTGCCTTAAACGATTCTGAAATCTTGAAGCTTTCCATTCCGAGGGCCATATCAAAGGTCGACACCTCACTTTTTGTAGAAACAGCACCATTGAAGCGCATTTTGCCATCGAACAAATCGGCGCTCATATTCTCAAGGGTCGCTGTTTCATCTTTGATGCGCAGTTGCCCTGAGACATTCTTAAGGTTTAGGTTATCATAAATCACATTGGCCGTGGCAGCATCTATGGTACAATCTAAAAAAGATGGTATTTTAATTCGCTCATCAACAGGTGTTTCTCCATTTCCACCGTTTTCATCCTCAGATTCATCAACCATAAAGTCATTCAGGGCAAACGTATCAGAACGTAGTTTAAAATCACCTTCTATGGTTTCATCATTGAACAAGAAACCTAAAAGATTGTTCAATGTGCCAGAAGCTTTAAAATCAGTCCGGCCCATTTTGCCATCAAAGGCATTCAACGTAACAGTGGTCGGATTAAAGGTCACCGCCGTATTCTCAAGCTCAATAGGATGTTTTAATTCGTCTGAACTGTATTTAAAATCAGACAAGTTTAAGGCACCACTGGTTTTTGTCTTTTCATACTGCTTGTTTTCAACGGATACCATGTCAAAGGCTGTGGTCAGGTCCGCAGTTAACAGACCTGACAAATTAAAATCGTCAGGCACCGGATAGGCCTTTGAAATGTTTGCTAAGTTCATTTTACCATCGGCGTGGGCATTCACCCTGGTATTGCCCAATAATTCACGAATTTTGGCATTGACATTGAATTTATCTTCATCTATTTGAAAAGAAAGTCTATTGATATTGACATAGGTATCTTCAGTAATGCCCGTATCATTATTGATTTCAGTATCGATAAACACATTTTTGACTTTTTTTGGTAAGTCAGGATACTTGAAAGAAGCATTATCTGAATTGATATTGATTTTAAACGTGGGAATATGGTCTTCATCTACCACACCATTAAACTGCCCATTGACTTCAAAATTACCGGTTGTGGTGACTGCCTCAATGTTTTTGGCATATGTCGCCGGAATCACCGCTAAAAAGTTTTTAAAATCAGAAGACGGGGTTTTGAACGAGATATCGACCTCTTGGTTGTCTTCATTGATTTTCACAAATCCGTCAAAGACCAAAGCCAACTGGTTGATAAGTGCCCTATTGTCTAAAAACGAATATTTATTTTCATTGAGATCAATACCTATCAACGCGTCTAAAGCTATGGGGTTTTTGTCTAAATATGCAGTGCTGTCCAACTCAAAAGAAACCAACGCATCAGTCTTCGTTTGTAATTTTGAGTTCGCTAAAGATAGGTCGCCCGTACCCGAATGGTTCATTTCTGAAATGACCAAATGCATGCCTGTAGAAAAGTCGTCATAAATGATTTCGGCATTATTGATTTCATACCCATTCAAATCAAAGCTAAAACTTGAACTTTCTGCGCTTTCAGCTGTGGCAGGCACCGGCTCCTCTTTCAGGGTGATATCATAGTTCGCATTTTCTTGTTCATCTATCTTAATATGCAATTTGGTATCGTTCAACACCAAACTCTTTATGGCAATAGGATCATCGGGACCTTTGAAGAGTTCTTTGATAGACATTTCCAAAGCCAAGTCACCTGAAGAAAATAAGGTGTCTCCTTCAAAAGGTGCCTTATTGACCAATGCAATGCCTTTTAAATCAACATACGCATCTGGAAAGCTCTTGATAAGGTTAAGACTCGCCTCTTCAAAATCAAGAGTTGCATTGATATTTTGGTTGACCTTGTTCTTGATCAGGGTGGCTATCTTACCTTCAAGAAAAAAGGGAACAGCAATTAGAACACCCAATAAAACAACTAAAACTGTTCCTGAAATCTTCAGGATTCTTTTCTTTTTCTTCTTCATCTTTGAGGCCTTAAATTCGATAACGTTGCAATCTTAATCTAGGTGTATTTCTTCTCCTATTTTTAAGTTAAATCTTTTACGTAATAGATATACGAAAAGATAGAGCAAAGGGGTGTCGAGCAAGGCAATAAAAATTTTAAAGAGGAAACCACTAACGACCAAACCATAAAACAAACCCCACGGAATTTCACCGAAGCAACACAACAACAATACTACAGTAAAGGTGTCTATGAACTGCGAGGAGAACGTTGAAAAGTTGTTCCGTAACCACAGGTATTTGCCCTTGGTGAGCCTTTTCCAAAAATGATAGATTTGAATATCTACAAATTGCGCCAATAAATAGGCCATCATGGACGCAAAAACCGCTACAATAGTGTTACCAAAAACCTCTGAGAACATGGTATTGGTCACAGGTGACCAATCGGTGGCAGGTACTGCCGAGGCCGTATATACAATGGTCAAAGAAAAGAAAGAGGCAAAAATACCAGCTATAACTACTTGGTTAGCCTTTTTTTTGCCAAAGATTTCTGAGATCAAATCCGTTATCAAAAAAGTGATGGGATATGGTAATATTCCCACCGAAATCTCAAACAGACTGGCTCCTAAAACGGTAACATCTCCAAAAGGTTTCCAATAAAAAAACTTTTGAAATATTAAATTTGAAACTACGAGTGACGTAATAAAAAGCGCCCCGAGGTAGAGGTATATTTGAAAAGCAAATCGCTTGTCTTTTTGTGTCATATGGTATTGAACCTTATCACAATAATACGAATTAACATATTATGGCAGGGTATCGCTACTTTTATTTGATGTTTAGGGTGTAGGGCAGTTTAGCCTGAATCCCTTTTTGTTCGGTCATTTGCTTCAGATGCTTCAAGGTTTTATATGTATCAGCACCCAGTTCATCTTTAATGAATGCCTCACCGAACTTTGCCTTTGCCCCACCCAGATCATCCATTAACCTCTCAAAATCTGACTTATATTTAGGGTATTTACGAATACCATAGGTTTCAAGCTCTACCATTTCGGCGGCAGCGGCAATGGCATCATCTAAACTGCCCAATTCATCGACCAACCCTAATCGCTGCGCATCGACTCCACTCCAAACACGACCTTGTGCAATTTCATCAACGGCATCAACCGACATGTTTCTTCCTTCGGCAACGCGTGCCAAAAAAGTATCATAGGTATGTTCGATGCCCTCTTGGATCTGGTTTCTGAACGTATCGGTCATAGGTTCAAACAAAGAATAGTCTACCGAGTTTTTATTGGTACCGACCTGCTCGGCATTAATACCAATGTTTTCTGCCAGTTCGCTTACATTAGGTATTGTGCCGAACACCCCTATGGAACCTGTGATGGTGGTAGGCTCAGCAAAAATCTTATCTGCCCCGGCTGCAATGTAATATCCACCAGATGCGGCCACATTTCCAAAAGAGACAATCACTGGCTTAATGGCTTTGGTCAGTTCAACTTCACGCCAGATGATATCAGAAACCAAGGCACTACCACCCGGAGAGTTGACCCGAAGCACAATCGCCTTGATGTTATCATTATTTCGCGCTTTTTCAAGCGCCCTATTAATGACCCCCTGGCCGATGAAGTCTTTATTGCCTTCGCCGTAAAAAATTTCACCTTGTGCATAAATGACCGCAATTTTATCACTGCCTGATTTTAAATTCTTGTTTTTGGCAACACGAATGTAATCTTCAAAATCAACGTAATTAATTTTAGCCTCTTCATCAAGCTGTAGACGTTCACGGATGATGTTTTCGTACTCATCAAAATACAACGTTCCATCAACCATACCTGATTGCAGAGCATATTTGGGCATTCTAGCCCCTAAGGTATCGGCAATCGTATTCAATCGCGCTATATCCATATTACGCGATGCCGCAATATCTTCTAAAGCGCTGGTCCAAATTGATACGAGCAGTTCTTTGATCTGTGAACGGTTTTCGTCACTCATGGTATCTGAGAGATAAGGTTCCACTGCGCTCTTATATTTTCCATGGCGGATGACCTCCATTTTAACACCTGTTTTTTCTTGAATATCTTTTAAGTAAAGTACCTCAGAAGCCAGTCCTTTGAAATCCATAGCTCCTTGCGGATTCAAATAAATCTCATCGGCCACACTGGCCAAATAGTAGTCTTTTTGCGTATAAAAATCAGAATATCCATAAATAAACTTTCCTGTCGCTTTGAAGTCTTCAAGTGCCTTTCGCATTTCTTGTGTTTGGGCAAAGCCCGAAAGCAAAAAACTGGTATTGATACTGATGCCCTCAATCTTTTTATCATCAGCAGCGACCCTTATGGCATGCAGAATTTCATCAAGTCCCATACCCTCTTCAAAAAGGCCAGCGAAGGGAGCGTTATCATCTTTGCCCTCATAGTCACGGATAGGTGCCGTAAAACTCAGCTCCAATACTGAATTTGGTTTCACCTTCACTGTATCATCACCACCGCTCAAGAGCGCCGCAAAAATGAAAAACATAAAAAACAATATTCCGAATGCAATAAGACAGCCCAAAATGGCCGCCAGAAGATTTCGTAGAAATTTCATCGCAAAATTTTTATAAGGTTGCAAAGATAACCATTGTCACTTTGTTTTGTTTACTTTGTTCGTTCAATATGGGCAAAGCACAGATTGCATATATTTCAGTGGGCAGTAATCTTGGAAATCGCTTTTTGAACCTGCAGAAGGCCATTTTTCAGATGAACGACGCACATACCACCGTTGAAAAGGTTTCTGCCGTTTATGAAAACGCGGCGGTCGGTTTTCAAGGGGCAGACTTTTTGAACGCCTGTTTTGCTGTGCGGACCACCTTGGCCCCGGCAGCTCTTTTGGCTCAAATGGCGGCCATTGAAACAAATTTTGGTCGTGAACGTACCGCTGATGGCACTTATGTTTCCCGCAACATTGATTTGGATATATTGCTTTTTGAAGATCTTGTCATCGATACTGAGAACCTTATCATTCCTCACCCGCGAATGGTCGAGCGAAATTTTGTGCTCAAGCCCTTGGCCGATATCGCCCCACAGCACTATCATCCCGTTTTCCATAAAGATACGCGCAATTTGCTGCAAGAATGTCGAGATACGAACGCTCTTCAGAAGGTGAAACAACGACTTCAAATATCGCGGGAGGCTCTTTTTAATCAGCTTCACTTTCTTTCCATTGAAGGCAGTATCGGTGCTGGTAAGACCACACTCACCAAAATGATCGCACAAGATTTCAATGCCAAGTTGGTTTTGGAGCGCTTTGCCGATAATCCTTTTCTACCAAAATTTTATGAAGACCAATCGCGCTATGCATTTCCGCTAGAGATGTCCTTTCTGGCAGATCGTTATCAGCAGTTCACTGATGACACCACCCAGTTTGACCTGTTCAAAAAATTTATGGTCAGCGATTATGATATTTTCAAGTCGTTGATCTTTGCAAAAATCACCTTGCAAAAAGAAGAGTTCGCCCTGTATCGCAAGGTTTTTAACTTTATGTACAAAGAGGTCAAAAAGCCCGATATCTATATTTATCTGTACCAGAGTACTGAACGTTTATTGGCGAACATCAAAAAACGGGGGCGCGATTACGAGCAAAATATCAGCGCCGATTATTTAGAAGATATCAATAGGGGATACCTCGACTTTATCAAAGGACATCCACAACAAACAAGCCTTTTAATTGATTTGGGCGGGTTGGATTTTGTGGCTAACCCAAACGATTACGAATACATATTGAACCGTATTGAGACCAAGCTCATTGAAGTGTCGGGTTAAGATAATTTTTAGAAATAATTTGGATATAACGAATGGTTTTTATTTATTAGCACCCTGCAAAGACAGCAACTAACTAACTCAAACTATATGTTCAAGCCCCTGACAACAGTCGGGGGTTTTTAGTTGGGCCTCGTCAAAACCCTTTAAAATTGTTCTGAGGCCTGTTCTAAAAAAAGCAAAATCTTTACTTCAATTTCGACCAAAAATCCCAAAGAACCACTCCGGCGCTTACCGATATATTCAATGAGTGTTTTGTGCCAAACTGCGGAATTTCGATGACCCCATCACATTGGGAAACCACATCTTGTGCCACCCCCTTCACCTCATTTCCAAAAACCACGGCATAGGTCTTAGATCTATCGGGTTGAAAGTCATTTAGTTTTGTCGCTGATTCGGCCTGCTCAATTGCCAGCACCTCAACACCACCTTTCTGCAAGGCGTTCACCGCATCAAGGGTATTCTCCTCATAGGCCCAGGCCACACTATCGGTGGCACCCAAGGCTGTTTTTTGAATGTCTTTATGGGGCGGCTGTGCGGTGATGCCGCACAAATAGACTTTTTTAATCAAAAACGCATCGGCCGTTCTGAATACCGAACCAATGTTGTTCAAACTTCTGATATTGTCCAATATCACGATCAAAGGGGTTTTTGTCGTAGCTTTAAATTCTTCAACGGTCAAACGCTCTAATTCGGCGTTGGCAAGTTTGCGCATAAAATTATCCACTTTTAGCCTTGAAATATCAACAATGATTCAAGAACAGCTGCTTAGTTGCTATTTTAGGCAAAATTAAACTTTTCGATTTGGGCAAAGCATCAAAAACCAAAAAGGTTACCCCTTTAATGAAACAATACAATACCATCAAGACCAAACATCCTGATGCGTTGTTACTCTTTCGTGTGGGTGATTTTTATGAAACCTTTGGCGATGATGCCATTAAGGCCGCTGAGATTTTGGGTATTGTGCTGACCCATCGAAACAATGGTGGCGATCAGACCGAACTGGCGGGTTTTCCGCATCATTCATTGAACACCTATCTGCCAAAATTGGTCAAGGCGGGGCAACGTGTTGCCATTTGTGACCAATTGGAAGATCCCAAGCAAACCAAAAGCATTGTCAAACGCGGGGTGACCGAACTGGTCACACCAGGCGTAGCCCTGAATGATGATATCCTCTCGGCCAAAAGCAATAACTTCTTGGCGGCGGTCCATTTTGGGCGTCAGAAATTGGGGGTCTCTTTTTTGGATATTTCAACAGGTGAATTTTTAACTTCAGAAGGATCCGCTGAGCAAATTGATAAACTGTTACAGAATTTTAGCCCCAATGAAGTTTTGGTTTCCAAAGCGCATAGAAAAGAGTTTTTAGCCGTTTTTGACCCCAACTTACATGCATTTTTTCTTGAGGACTGGATTTTTCAAGAGGACTATGCCCATGAAAGCTTGACCAACCATTTTAAGACCAAGACACTACAAGGCTTTGGGGTAGACCATTTACAGCATGGCATTATCGCATCAGGGGCCATTTTACACTACCTGTCGGAAACACAGCACCGGCAATTGCAACATATCAATACCCTACAACGTATTGCAGAGGAAGAGCATGTTTGGATGGACCGTTTTACCATCAGAAACCTAGAACTGTACCACTCAAACAACCTGAATGCAATAACATTGTTACAGATCATTGATAAAACGATTTCGCCCATGGGCGGGCGCATGCTCAAAAGATGGCTGGCCCTACCACTCAAAAACAAGGATAAGATTGTACAGCGCCATCAGGTGGTCCACTATTTAAAGGAAGAAGAAACCGTATTACATAAAACGCAGCATTGGATCAAGCAAATGGGTGATCTTGAGCGCTTGATTTCAAAAGTGGCCACGGGAAAAATCAACCCCAGGGAAGTTGTGCAACTGAAAAATTCGTTGGAGGCCATAGTACCCATTAAACAAATTGCGGGCGAAAGTACCAATGGGGCCTTGCAGACGATCGGTTCAAAATTGCATGCCTGCGATGACCTACGTGAAAAGGTAAAAGAAATGCTCAATGAAGAGGCACCGGTACAGATTGTCAAGGGAAACACCATTGCCAAGGGTTATTCTTCAGAGCTGGACGATTTGCGGCAATTGGCCTTCTCGGGCAAAGATTATCTTGACAAAATGTTAGCGCGTGAAACGGAGGCAACCGGTATCACTTCGCTCAAAATAGCTTCAAACAATGTTTTTGGATATTATATTGAAGTACGCAATACCCATAAGGACAAAGTACCTGAAAACTGGATCCGTAAACAAACCTTGGTCAATGCCGAGCGCTATATCACCGAAGAGCTAAAAGAGTACGAGGCCAAAATTTTGGGTGCCGAAGAACGCATATTGAGCTTAGAGCAACAGCTTTTTGAACAGTTATTGGTCTGGATGCAGGCCCATATCACCCAAGTACAGCAAAATGCACAGTTGATTGCGCAATTGGATTGCCTTTGCGGTTTTGCCCAATTGGCAAGAGATAACAACTACGTGCTACCTGAAATCGACGATTCGACCCACTTGAACATTAGAGAAGGGCGTCATCCGGTGATTGAAAAGCAACTGCCCCTTGGTGAAAGTTATATTACCAATGATGTGGTGCTGAACCGTGACCACCAACAGATCATTATGATCACAGGGCCCAATATGAGTGGTAAATCAGCTATTTTACGCCAAACCGCGCTCATTGTACTCTTGGCCCAAATGGGGAGCTTTGTACCGGCCGCTGCCGCAGAAATTGGGGTGGTCGATAAAATTTTCACCCGCGTAGGGGCAAGTGACAACATCTCAATGGGCGAGTCTACGTTTATGGTAGAGATGAACGAGACCGCATCTATTTTGAACAACCTTTCAGAACGCAGCTTGGTGCTTTTAGACGAAATAGGTCGTGGTACCTCAACCTATGACGGTATCTCCATTGCGTGGGCCATATCAGAATATTTGCATGAACACCCATCACGTGCAAAGACCCTGTTTGCAACACATTATCATGAGCTCAACGAAATGACCAATACCTTTGAGCGCATCAAAAATTACAATGTCTCGGTCAAAGAGTTGCAAGATAACGTCTTGTTCTTGAGAAAGTTGGTTGCTGGCGGTAGTGAGCACAGTTTTGGTATTCATGTTGCCAAAATGGCCGGTATGCCGCAACAAGTGGTTCAAAAAGCCACCAAAATGCTCAAAAAGCTTGAAAAGTCACATTCAAGTGAAGCTGTTACTGAAAAACTACAAGATGCCCAAAACGAAATGCAGCTCAGTTTTTTCAATTTGGACGACCCGTTGTTAGAAGAAATCAAAGAAGAAATATTACACTTAGATATTGATACCCTCACGCCTGTTGAGGCGTTGATGAAACTGAACGAAATTAAGCGTTTGCTGACCAAAAAGAATAAAGCGAGTTCGTAATCGAGCTTCGTTCGTCCACCCTGACTTTAAGCGAACGTATTGGTAATCTTTTCATTCAAAAATTCTTTTAGATTTCAAGAAATGTTTTAAATTTGCATCCGCATCAGTGAAAATTGATGATGTTCTTTAAAATGCGAAAATAGCTCAGTTGGTAGAGCATCACCTTGCCAAGGTGGAGGTCGCGGGTTCGAATCCCGTTTTTCGCTCAACTTCGACTCCGCTCAGTCACCAAGGGTGGAGTTTTTTTTTGAACGAAGTTATGATAAGTCCGAATGCTCGAGTGGTGGAATTGGTAGACACGCCGGACTTAAAATCCTGTGGGCATTTGCCCGTGCGGGTTCAAGTCCCGCCTCGAGTACCAATAAATGAAAAACCAAGGCAATGCCTTGGTTTTTTTATGGAATAAAATGAGCCAAACTTGTTTGCGCGAAGTTTTATTTTAAACCAACCGATTCTTCAAGAATTGGTTTTTCATTTTCAACAGGTTCGTGTTGGGACTCAGCGGAGCTAATTCCCACTTTTAATACGAATAAAAAAGAGGCAATCTAAAAAGTACCCCCAGGTACAAACTAAACTTTTCGAAATCGTTTGGTTTACTGCCAGTAACATCGGTTTCGACAGGCTCAACCTGACAAATTGCACAAACCGACACATTCTCTTGAAAAGTGGGTTTTTCTTTTTCAACTGGTTCGTGTTGGGACTCAGCGAAGCTAATTCCCGCCTCGAGTATGAATAGATAAAAACCAGTGCAATGCACTGGTTTTTTTGTTTTCAAAAGGCTTGTACTGGGACTCAGCGAAGCTAATTCCCTCTTCAAGTATACCGAAAACAGAAGTCTGATTCACCTATCATTCTTAAACGATTTTGCTATATTACCATAGCAATCAATTTTCAGGGCTACAACTCACATACTACTTTGTAACTGTTGTATTTAGGGTTATAATAAGCCTTAAATAAAACTACAAAGCAATAAATCTAACTTTATAGATGATCAAAGAACGATTAATAATAAAAATTCGAACCATTTTCATTCTCGGAATTTTATTGTTCGTTTTTCAATCGTGTAAGACAGATTTACATAGTAAGAACAAACCAAACATTATTCTTATTGTCACAGATGACCAAGGTTGGGGTGATTTAGGAGTAAATGGAAACTCCAAAATAAAAACTCCGAACATAGATAGGCTTGCAAGTGAAGGTGCCCAGTTCAATCGTTTTTATGTGAGTCCCGTTTGTTCTCCAACTCGGGCCGAAATATTGACTGGACGGTATCATGCAAGAGGCGGTGTGTATTCTACATCGCAAGGAGGTGAACGCTTGGATATTGATGAAAGAACGATAGCTGAATCCTTTAAATCAGAAAACTACAATACTGCGGCATATGGCAAGTGGCACAATGGTTCTCAACCTCCATATCATCCAAACAATAGAGGTTTTGACGAGTTCTATGGTTTTTGTTCTGGGCATTGGGGCAATTATTTTAGTCCTATGTTAGAACGAAATGGCGCTGTAGTAAAAGGAGATGGATTTATCATCGATGATTTGACCAATAATGCCATAGAATATATCGAGGCCAAAAACGACGATCCCTTTTTCGTTTATCTAGCCTTCAATACTCCACATAGTCCAATGCAAGTTCCCGATAAATGGTGGGACAAGTACAGCAATGTATCACCTAATCCACATCGCTACGATACTAATGAAAAGAGAGATAAAACACGTGCCGCTTATGCGCTCTGCGAAAATATTGATTGGAATGTTGGTAGATTAGTAGATAAACTAGTTCGTTTAAAATTGCTCGAGAACACCATTATCGTTTATATGTCTGACAACGGGCCAAATGGTTGGCGTTGGAACGACGGACTAAAAGGTAATAAAGGTCATACCGATGAAGGAGGTGTACGCTCTCCGTTTATTATGTATTGGAAAGACAAGATAAAACCTCAGAAAATAGATCAGATTGCTGGAGCGATAGATATTTTGCCCACTTTAACCGATTTGTCGGAAATACCTATTTCTGGGAACAAACCTTTGGATGGCATTAGCTTAAAACCATTGTTGTTCAATCAAGAACATTTGTGGAACGACCGCTATATTTTTAGTCACTGGAACGGAAATGTGAGCTTGAGAAATCAACAATATATGTTAGATAAAGACAATCAATTGTATGATTTAATCGAAGACCCGGGGCAACACAACCCTATTAAGCAACCTTCTGATTCTTTACGCTCTGAATTGATCAATGCAAAGAGTACATGGACAAACACTGTTTTGACTGAGCTAGACCGCAATAGAAAAGAGTTCTTCCCTGTTGGTTATGAAGGTAATACAATCACGCAGCTTCCAGCACGAGACGGAATACCCCATGGTATGATCAAAAGGTCAAATCGATGGCCGAACGCCTCGTATTTCACCAATTGGACAAGTGAGTCAGATAGTATTTCATGGAATTGTAACATCCTGACAAAGGGCAAGTATAAAGCAACGGCATATTACACATGTACTGAATCTGCAGTTGGCTCCGTTTTGTCATTGAATCAGGGTAAAAATGAAGTGAAGGCAACTATTTTAGAGCCGCACGACCCTCCTTTTGACGGCGTTGCTTTTGATCGCTTTCCAAGACAAGAATCATTTGAAAAAGATTTTAAGGCCTTAGAAATGGGACTTTTGAGTTTAGATGAAGGCCTTCATTCTATAGCATTGAAAGCTTCGGTAATAAATGGGCCTCAATTCATAGATTTTAGACTACTGGTCCTAGAACATATAAACTAATTTTAGGCAAGCAATGCGTTCTCTTTTTACTCATCGCGAACTGCAGTTTTTTTTATCTTTATAAACAACAAAAGTCAAAGGTACCGCCATCAAATACATGTATAACGAATGAAAGTTAACGATGACTCCCATGAGGTACTGACAAATATCACAAATAAAGCCTACGCAAAGTAATTATGACCAAATTAAAGAAAATACACTTTCTACTTATCCTCTGGGCAACTATCAGTAGCTACGCCCAACATGCAAATCCTGTTGCCAAAATTCCCTTTGAAATAGTAGGAAACCATGTTTTTGTACAACTTACCATAAATAATTCAGAACAACTGGATTTTGTGTTTGATACGGGCGCAGGATCTACGGTAATTAATTCAGAAACGGCGCAAAAACTGAATTTTGCTTCAAACAAGACAGCTACCACAACCGGTGCCTCAGGAGAAACAAAATCTTCAATCATTAAGAAGAAATCGATAGAAATTGGACCCATTACAATAGCTAAAATTGATTTGTTGAGTGTTCCGCTCAGTCACTTAGAAAGGGTAATAGGTAAGGATATTGATGGGATTATCGGATACGATGTGTTGAAAAGGTATGTCACGGAAGTAGACTACGATACTTCTGAAATCGTGCTTTACGAATCAAAATCTTATAAGTACCATGGGAGTGGTGAACTCGTTCGGATAGATATTGGTGATGTCCCCACTGCCATTTTTCAAATTATCGTAAAAGATGGTGGCTATGTCGATCAAGAATTTGTTTTAGACTCTGGTGCCGGAGGAACGATAAGTTTTACCTCACCCTTTTCAAAGAAGTCTCAAATCAGAACTAAAATTGACAAGACCTATTCAAATAATTCTAGGGGACTTTCAACGAACGTTGCACAAATATTGGTCGGAAGAATAAGGCATCTTAAAGTCTTGGACTTTGAGTTTGAAAATATTCCCGTGAATATATATGATACTGATGTTGGCTTTTTCGCAAACACAAAAGTAGCGGGTATTATTGGTAATGAAATACTTAAAAGATTCAATATCACCTTCGATTATAAAAGAAAAAAGAGTTATTGGATTGCAAACCAACGGTATAACAAGGAACCCTTTTATGTTCAAAATTCTGGATTGAAGCTTTCATTGGATGCCAACATGGCAAAAGTTATTATTGATCGTATTATTCCCAACTCAAGTGCTGCCGAGACAGAATTACTATCTGGTGATGAAATTGTTGAAATTGATGGTGTGAAAACTGCGGAAGCTTCATTGGCAGCGATCCGAAAGTTATTAAGAACACAAAGCGGAAAGACCATCAAAATCATCTATCGACGTGCAGATAACGAAAGGGAGCTACTTTTACGTTTGGAACCTCTAATCTAGCGCTAACGATCTACCACAAAGAAAAAAGCCGCTAACCAATACTATCGCCCATAAGTTCACTGGGCAATTGGCAAATGTTTGTGTTCTCTAGTCTTTTAACTGAAATTTGAAAAATACGGTATGCTAAAAGTAATTTAGTTCATGTTGCTTTTATTTTAATACAAAGGAATTCATCGGTCGCTTCGCTCGGTGTGACTGGAATTTATACTCCCAATACTGCAAAATCCAATAAGGATACCTACGACTCCCCGACTCCTTAGAGAACAATGACTTGTGATTGTATGCAAGCCCGATTCATATATCATTGTTGAAAGGATTTTGCTATATTTCAGTAACAATCAACTTCCTACGCTACGGCTCAAATACTACTTTGTAGCTGTGGTGTTTAGCGAAGTATTAAAGCAAATTGTACTAAACCGAATGCAAAAAGTTGAAAAATTTTCTCCAGAGATCAATAAAGTATACTTCATAGCGTGCCATACTTTAATTCATATTCTTTCTGGAAAAGGGAGCATTCAAGTTGATTTTAAAAACTATTTTGATTGGCACGAAAAAGCCATTTTTTTAGAAAAAGGCCAGTACATTAAATTCTTGTCAGATGATTTCACCATTAGAAGAATTGAATTTTCAAATGAAAGTAAGTTTTATAACAATGACGTTAGAGTATTGTTTAAACACTTAATTTCTTTAGGGTACATAGATCTATTGGAATGTGAGGAATGTAACTCGTTTCTCTCTGAAACGGCATTGACCCAAAATTCAGCTGACATTATTGACATATCTTCTAAACAATGGTATTGGCAAAACCCCTTTAAGGCCAATAAAGAAGAGTATCAAGTGATTTTTGATACTAAAGAGATCATTGACAGAGAATACTCCAATAAACTAACAAGTGGTGAATTGGTAAGTCTTATTAATGATAGAGGATATAATGCCCAAGCCCTGGTTAAAAACAAGGTGGGTTTAACGGTAAAAAAACTAATGGCATCAAAAAGACTCCATGAAAGCTTAAAAGAAGTCGCGTTCACCAATAAAAATATTCAAGAAATATCTTATGATTTAGGATATACCGATGACGCCTATTTTAATAGGGTTTTTAAAAATTCCATTGGTCAAACGCCAAAACAGTTTAGGGAAAACTTTGATTTTAAAAATAGAGATGTGTTCTCACAAGACCTATTGGAACTTTTGCAAAAACACCACACACAAGAAAGGTCCTTGGAGTTTTATGCCAATGAAATGAACCTTTCTATAAGGGCATTGTCCAACAAAGTTCGAGCTAAGTTAAATACTTCTTTGGGCCATCTCATACGTTTAGAATTAATCAATTCTGCCAAATTGATGCTGCTCGAAGGACGGTCCATTACATCAATTTCAAGACAGCTTGGATTTGAAGAACCAAATCATTTCTCAAGTTTTTTCAAACATTATTCTAATGTCACCCCCACCGAATTCAAACTAAAAAAGTACAATTCTTAGTCCTTTTTTTGTAGCAACCAAACTTCAATACCATCTCATCTTTGCCGTGTAATTTAAAAACATAAAAAGATGAATATTAAAACACAAGTACAACAAATAGACGCACTGGTCTCTCAAGGCGCCATTGTTGATGCGGTAAAAGAATTCTTTGCCGACAATGCAAACACCTCAGATTACGGAAACGGAGGCACCACTGGAAAACCAGAAATGGTTACCAAAATGGAAGGGTTTGCGGGTGCAATTGCCGAAGTAAACGGCATTACACACCATCATTCAATAGTAGATGGAAATATGTCGGCATCAGAATTTACATTCGATTTCAATATGAAAGATGGCAGTAAAATCTATTGGCATGAAATAATTCGCAGAATTTGGAATGAGCATGGAAAAGTAATTCAAGAAGAATACTTCAACGCAGAATAACAAAACAACATCATAAAAAAATATAAAAATGAAAACAATTAAGACAACAATCACTTTAATGGCATTTTTATTTGTCACCGCAGTATTTGCCCAAGACAAAATGGCCAATAACATTGATAATAGCAATATCGCTTTACAAGGTTACAGTCCTGTTTCTTATTTAGATTTAGGTCTAGCACAAAAAGGGAACAAAAGCTTTAAGTCCGAATACAAAAAAGTAGTATACTATTTTACATCTGCCGAACAAAAAACAACGTTTGCCAAAAACCCGGAGAGATACCTTCCTCAGTATGGTGGTTTCTGTGCGTTTGGATGTTATGCAGGAGCAAAATTTAGAGTTGACCCCAATAAGTTTTTAGTAAATGATGGAAAATACTATTTGTATTTAAACAATGTTGAACTTGATGCAAAGCAACTTTGGCTAGCTGAAAACAATCATGCCAAACTAAAAAGTGTTGCGGACAAGAATTGGGGAAAACTTAGTAAAACCCACAATTAAAATCTAACGTCATGAAGTTTGTAACCAAAAGAATACATGCCTATTTAGATTATCCCGTTGCCATTGCATTGATAACACTTCCTTTTCTTCTTGGATTAGGAGATCCAAACCCTTTGGCATTACAACTTTCAGTTGTGACGGGGATAGCAGCTTTTATTTTAACATTGCTTACCGATCATCATTTGGGAGCATTTAAAGTAATCTCATACAAAATACACTTAATTGTAGATTTTATTGTCGCGGTAGTATTTGTTAGTGCACCTTTTATTTTTTCATTCGAGGGACTAGATGCTTATTACTATTGGATCAATGGAATAGCAGTTCTAACCGTAGTTGGTCTGCACAAATCAGAGTTAGCAGTATAAATATTGTTTAAAAACAACGTTTGCTAACAAAGGTATAAGCAATAACGATTTGAGTAGGTACTCAAATCGTTATTGCTTTTAATTTTTCAAATTACCTGCAAAAAAAGTAGTGACCAATGGTTCAACCACATCTTCGCATTTAGTTCAAAGCGACCACAATAAACTGTAATGTGCACAGATACATTGACAGTACATTTTAAAGCAAATCAAGTTGAACAACATCTTAGGGCCCAAAACTATGTAAGCATACAAAAGCCTTTTCACATAAACTTGTTGGTAGGTTTTTGGTATATTCCCGAAGAAATGAATTTTCAACGCTGCAACTCGGGCACTATTTCGTAGCTGTTATTTAGTGCCTTGATTATGTTCAATTAGAAAAGTAGGATTTGTAATGCAATACCCCCCTTCACACAACCTCTCAAGGTATATCAAGCATTATCTCGTATTTCGTATTACCAATAATGATAAGAAACATTATAGACATTTTGCAAATGGTCATAGTGGATTGGTATTCACTTTCAACAAAAAGGAATTAGTTTCTCTTTACTCAAAGAATTCATTGCCTGCATCATTCGTATTCGGCCAAGTCTCAGAATATCAAGATTTTTTCGTTGATGGATCTACATCAGTTGTGATAGTACTCCTTCAACCTCTAGGTTTATTTGCCCTTACGGGTATTCGTTCTTCAACTTTTACCAATCGAATAGAAGAAGCCTCATTAATTTTAGGAAAAGAAATTTCAGGACTTCACGAAAGGCTTTTTTTTAGTTCTAATGCCATAGAGATGATTGGTCTTTTGAATTCATTTTTTGTCGAAAAATTTGATGGACTTGCCTGTGACCACAACCCTTATGTGTCGAGTTTTATATCACTTGCACTTCAAAAGAAAGGCAACGTTCTGGTCAAAGATGTTTGTAGCCAGTTAGGTTTAAATGAAAGAAAAGTTCAAAGACTGTTTTCTGAGCAAATTGGCATTACACCTAAAAAATTACTAAATAATATTAGATTACACTTCTTTATTGGTCTTACTAAACACAGGGACCAAAACTCGCTCACCAATATAGGTCTCGAAGCAGGATACTACGACCAAGCGCATCTTATCAGAGAATTTAAAAAAACAGTTGGATTTAATCCGTCGACTTACTTAAAAACGAACAGGCTAGCCGTGAATCTTATCCAAATTTAACGCTGTACCGGTTGTCGGTTTTGTACAATTTCCCTTAAAAATCAATCTATAGTTTTACTGAGAAATTTGTAACAACATGAAAAATCTAAATATTGCCGTAGCGCAATTTCAACCAAGGAACGGTGACAAGGTCTATAATTTGTCAATAATCAAGAAACTTGCTGAAAAAGCAAAATCAAATGGCGCAGACTTAATTAGTTTTCACGAAATGTCGATTACCTCATACACCTATACCAAGGACTTGGACCTAGAACAGCTAACGGATTTGGCCGAAGAAGTTCCCAACGGAAAAAGCACGCATGATTTGATTGCTATTTCCAAAGAGCTGGATATCGTAATTTTGGCGGGGCTGGTAGAAAAAGCAAATGGAAAAGTGTTCAACACCTATATCTGTGTGACTGGGGATGGACTGGTTGCGAAGTACCAGAAAATACATCCGTTTATCAATAGGCATATGTCCCCTGGGCATGAATATTGCGTGTTCGAGCTTCTTGGTTGGAAATGTGGAATTCTAATATGCTACGATAATAATGTAATTGAAAATGTTAGGGCAACAAGTCTTCTAGGGGCCGATTTAATTTTTGCACCCCATGTAACGGGCTGTACGCCCTCAACGATGCCGCACCGTGGTTATGTTGACGACAAATTTTGGCAAAACCGGAAAAACGATCCTGTTTCATTACGTTTAGAATTCGACGGACCAAAAGGGAGGCGTTGGCTTATGCGTTGGCTACCTGCACGGGCTTACGACAATGGAGTTTACTATGCATTTACAAACCCCATTGGTTATGATGGTGAACACCTGAAAAATGGAAATTCGATGATAATTGACCCTTATGGAGAAGTTTTATCCGAAGTAAGATCTTTTGAGGACGAAATCGCGATTTCAAAGATTACCAAAGAGAAAATCAAACTCTCAGGAGGTTGGAGATATAAAAACGCCAGAAGACCTGAACTTTACAAAGACATTATTGGTAGAGACCATAAATCAGACACTTCTCCTATTTGGATGGCAGATTCTCAAATGAATAAGAAAAATGACAGTACACAATAAAGAGTATAAGTATTGAAAAGAACCTTCCATTCCAGTTGACGTCATGAGGACCCATGTATTATGAATACATAGCGTCTTTTTCACATAACACTATTAAATGGTTTTTGCTATATTTCCGTAGAAATTATTTCAAACACCGCTATCAGCACATTACTTTGTAGCCATCGTTTACACAGATTATGGATAAGTCACTTGCATATGCAATTTTTAGAGAGGCAGATCTATCTGAGCAAGAAGTAAACGAAGTTTCGAATCATTTAACCAAGGTAAACTGCAAGAAAGGAGAACTTGTTATTCAACAAGGAGAACTCGTTTCGTGTAAATATTATATACATTCCGGTTGCCTAAGGTCTTTTTTTATTGATGAACAAGGAAAAGAACATACCCTGCAATTTGCCATAAAGGGATGGTGGATCAGTGACTACCCGGGTTATTTTCAAAGTAAACCGGCAATAATGAATATTGAATGTATTCAAGATTCAATACTGATCAAAATGACAAAAACGAGCAGAGACCATTTGTTCAGCAATTTTCCTAAATTAGAGTCATTCTTCAGGTTGAAGTTTGAGAATACCATTGCAAGTTTTCAAAAGAGAACTATCGCTTCATTAAGCTATACCGCCAAAGAAAAGTATATACAATTTGTAAATACGTATGCAGAAATTGAACAAAATGTCAAAAATTACCATATTGCTTCATATTTAGGTATTACAAAAGAAAGTCTCAGCAGAATTAGAAGAGACATTGCGCAAAAAGATGCTTAGATTATTATTTTGATGGTTCAATGCTTCCATTTATTATCATAGGTCAACTTTTCGGTTATTGATAGGCCATAGATTTGTATTTCAAATTTTAAAGAAGTACAAATGAAAAAAATGGTAATTGTTACCCATCCGAATAAAGCGGCTTCGAAAATCAATAAATCCTGGATCAATGAGCTGAAAAAGCATCCTCATGATTTCACAATCCACTCATTATATGATAGCTATCCCAGTCTTAACTTTGATGTTGACAAAGAACAAAGTCTGCTTTTGGCTCATGACGAAATTATTTTTCAATTCCCGTTCCATTGGTTCAGTACTCCTTTTGCCCTAAAAAAGTATATTGATGAAGTCCTTACTTATGGATGGGCCTTTGGGCCAAATGGAGATAAAATAAAAGGTAAAAAAATCCATTTTGCCGTTTCTACTGGAGGTAAACGAGAATCGTATGAGGGCGCATCTGTATTAAGCGTATCCGAATTATTAAATGATATCACCTTAAGTTTTCAATATTGTGGTTGCGTTACAGGCAAACTACATACTTTTTATGGTGCCATGTTTGACCCGTCGGCACAATCAATTGAAGAAAATACAAGGGCATATATATCTACTTTCAAATAGATGACCATGAAAAAAAGTACAATACCATTTCTAATAGTAGTAACCTTAGGCACCACGGTGGCCAAAATAAAAACAATCATCAAATGAAAACAGAGAACGAAAAAATAGAACACTTTCAATTAAGATCAGAAGAGGTAGAAAATGGGTTCGGATACTCTTTTGCTGTAAAAAAGGGCAGGCATATAAAGGCTTCTGGGGCTGTTAGTATGGATGCCAATGGAAAGCCTACCGCGGTGGGCGACTATGCACAACAAATGAAAAACTGTTATGCAGATATAAAGAAAATGCTAAATCACTATGGTTGTACTTTTGATGACATTATAGTTGAAAACATATATACTACAAACATGTCATCGTTCATGGAAAACCTGGAGTATCGAAAATCCTTATACCGCAAAAATCAATACCCAAAGTCTACTTGGTTAGGTGTTAAAGAATTAGCGCTACCTGAGTTTTTGATAGAGATAGAGGTAGAGGTATATCAGGCGAAATAGCCAATGGGATTAAATTAGCGTATAGCTTATCAAAAAATCAACCTCGATATGCCTTGTCCTTATTCTTATCAAAATCAACGCAACCGTCAAAGCGACCAGGTATTGGGGCATAGTTAAAGACTTCGGTCATTACGGGTTTTGAAGTCAAGTACCCTGAAACGACCAATTCTTTTAACAATGAGAAATAATGAATTTCGGGTTCTTTGACCCCTTCTTGAGCTTCGTTAAAGGTTATGGCTTCTTCTTGAAGTGTGGTCAGTAGTTGTAACTTTTGAGAACCATCTAAATCTTCAAAAACCTTTCCATGTTCTGAAATACAGCGGGTTTCAATAGTACCCAATCCACTTAAGAAAACATCCCTATCCTCAGGCACCAGACATTTTTGAACGGTCATGACCACATATTCGCCAACCTGAACATCTTTTGCACCCGGTAGTTTAGAAGTTTGCGGCATAATCGTTTCTGCCAGTTCATCAATAAATGCGATATCCGTATCTGACAGACTGCTCCACATTCTCGGCTCCGCTTTACAAGACTGCACCAATACAGAGGGTACTACCAAAGTACATCCGCCCAAAACGGTCAACTGCTCTAAAAAACGCTTTCTATCCATGGGTCACAGGTTTCTCTTTTTTAGTTCTTTTACGGCATAATCCGCTGCTCTAGCGGTCAACGCCATATACGTCAATGAAGGGTTTTGGCAAGCACTGGAGGCCATACATGAGCCATCAGTGACAAATACGTTTTCAGCACCCCACACTTGATTATGTGCATTCAAGACCGATGTTTTAGGGTTTTTGCCCATACGGGCCGTCCCCATTTCGTGAATGTTCAATCCGAAGTTTCTATCCATCGGAACTTCTTCAATATCTTTCAGCTTTGCTTTTTCAAGCATATCCATGGCCGAATTCACCATATCTTTCTGCATTTGCAGTTCATTGGTCTTAAATTCGGCGTCTATTTGCAATAAGGGCATACCCCATTCGTCTTTTTTGGTGGTACTCAATGTCACTTTGTTATCATGGTAAGGTAAGCACTCACCCATGCCTGACAGTTGAATTTCCCAGGGCCCCAAATTTGTCAAATCGTTTTTTAGGGCTTGCCCTATAACGGTTTCACTCAATTCTGAACCAGGTCCTCTAGATCCATCAACGGAATAGGCATATCCCCTCAAGAAATCAGTTTGCTTGTCATCTCCAAAATTTCGAAACCGTGGTAGATAGGTTCCCGTTGGCCGTTTTCCAAAGGTGGCTTTGTCCTCAAAACCATCAAGCTTTCCTTTGACACGGGCATTGTAATTGTGGTCCATAAGGTTATGGCCCAGCTCACCGCTGTCATTGCCCATACCATTGGGGAACCGTGACGAAGTAGAGTTCATCAGCACCAAAGTAGAGTTCAAGGTTGCTGCGTTCAAAAAGATGATTTTGGCGTAAAACTCTGTAGCTTCTTTTGTATTTGTATCAATGACCCGCACCCCTTTGGCCTTTTGGGTCTGTTCATCATAAATGATAGAGTGTACCACCGAAAATGGTCGCAAAGTTAGATTGCCCGTCTTTTCGGCTGCCGGTAAGGTTGATGAATTGCTACTGAAGTACCCCCCAAAAGGACACCCCCTAAAACAGAGGTCTCGATGCTGACACTGCCCACGCCCCATATGGGACTTTGTCAGGTTAGCTGTTCGTGATATGACCAAATGACGGTCACTATATTTTGATTTTAGTGAATCTCTAAAATATTCTTCGGCACAGCTCATCTGCATCGGCGGTAAAAATTCCCCATCAGGTATTTGTGGCAGACCGTCCTTATTGCCACTTATGCCCGCGAACTTCTCGACATAGCTGTACCATGGCGCCAAGTCTTTATAGCGAATAGGCCAATCAACAGCAATACCTTCTTTCGCATTTGCTTCAAAATCAAGGTCGCTCCAACGTTGTACCCATCTGGCCCACATCAGGGACTTACCCCCTACTTGGTAACCACGGATCCAATCAAAAGGTTTCTTTTGCTCGTAAGGATGTTCCTTGTCCTTTACAAAGAAGTGCTTGGTAGATTCTTTAAAGGCATAGCACTTGCTAGCAATAGGGTTTTCTTCTATTTCTTCACGGGTCAATTGGTTACGGTGTTCAAATTCCCAAACATGTTTGGTTGCCGTAGGGTAGTCTTTAATGTGTTCTACCTTTCTTCCACGTTCTAAAACCAAAGTCTTTAAACCCTTCTCGCAAAGTTCTTTGGCCGCCCAACCGCCACTGATACCTGAACCGATTACAATGGCATCATAGGTATGTTGGTCCTTGCCTTTTACATTTATATTGGCACTATTGTTTTTCATAATCAGTGTCTATTGAAGATATAATGAGGATTACTGATGTTCGTCCCTTTAAAAAATGAAATACGTACTCAGTACCAGTAGTGTTATCAAACCACCTGCCAGCAGGGCATGTTTCCATGGCGTAATGTCAATCTCATCAGTAATGACTTCTTCTTTAAATACTGTTCTGGGTTTAAGCTTGCCGACCAATAACATAATACCCACATTGATGACAAATAAGATGCCCATAACATGCAAAAAGTGTGGATACGCTTTTGCTTTGATAATACTGAGCTCTTTTGCATCGGTAATGCCATTTGCCGCTGCTTCGGCCAATGCACCATCAACCATTATAGGACTGATTACAAATTGACTGATCAAATACATTAAGACCCCGGCTGTAAGCACTATTTTAGCCCCCAAGGCCGGTACTTTTTTGGTATAAATACCAACAACCACTACGGCCAAAATGGGCACACTCAAACTACCCAATGATTCTTGGATGTAAGCGAACAGCCCATCGGGTGCAGAGGCAATAAACGGTGCTATACATAAGGAAACCAAAGCCAGGCCAATCCCGAACCGTTTTCCTGCCTTTACCGTTTGTTCTTCGGTAGCATCTTTCTTAAAAAATTGTTTATAAAGGTCAAAGCCAAATAAGGTAGCACTACTGTTCAACAGGCTATTGAACGAACTCAAAACAGCGCCAAAAAGTACTGCCGCAAAAAAGCCCAACAATGAAGGTGGCAATACTTTTTGCACCAATTCGGGATATGCCAAATCTGCATTTGCCAAATCGCCTTTAAATACATGCCACGAAATAACCCCAGGCAGCACAACAATTACGGGTATCAAGAATTTAACCAGAGCGGCCAAAATAACCCCTTTTTGTCCTTCGGCCATACTTTTGGCACCAAAGACCCGCTGTAAAATGGACTGATTCGTACCCCAATAGTATACCTGGGCGAGAATCATTCCTGTAAATATTGTTCCGAACGGAATGGAGGCATCTACATCTCCCTTAAGATTGAACTTTTCAGGATTGGTCTTCCAAAGTATGTCCAGCCCTTCCCCTAAACTGCCATCACCAATAAGTTTTAACCCGAAATAGGGAATTAAAATCCCTCCTATCAAAAGCCCAATTGCATTTATTAAATCAGATACGGCGACGGCCTTTAAGCCCCCAAAAATTGCATAGATAGAACCGATGACACCGATACTCCAAACACAAATCCAAATAGTGGCGTTCTCGCTAAGACCCAAAAGGGTTGGTAGATCGAACATTGAACTGAACGCTAGCGACCCTGAATACAAAATGGTGGGCAGTAGAACCAAACCATAGGCAAAAAGAAACAAAAGCGAGAGAATTGCTTTTGTATTTTGGTCAAAACGGTTTTCTATAAACTGTGGAATGGTCGTAATACCAGATTTCATGTACTTTGGCAACAATACTATTGCCGTAAAAATCATAGCTATAGCCGCTAAAGTCTCCCATGCCATGACTAGAATACCTTCGGTAAAGGCCTGGCCATTTAGGCCTACGATCTGTTCTGCCGAAAGGTTGGTCAATAGCAGTGAGCCTGCAATGGTTACGGCCCCCAGACTTCTTCCGCCCAGATAAAAACCATTGGCCGAACTCTCATTGGTCGTGCGGGTAGCGTACCAAGCGATGATTGCGACAAGTGCTGTAAAGCCAATAAAAGAAATAATGGATAATGTTCCCATATATGCGTTAGTTTAGTTGGTGTACTTTTTAATTGACTTCAAAAAAGATAATGATGAAAGTCAAAAATTATCAAAACGGCAATGAATATAAGGGATTACTATTCAAATTACAATTTTATCCATCAATTGGATACATCATTCACTAACACCTATCAATAATTTTGAACATCTTTAAAAGTTAACTTCCTTTTAATGTGGAAATTACTACATCTGCTGTTCAAGACAGACCATCCCAGCTATAGGAGCTTTAATTGTCACACTGTTTTGGTTCAGGGTTATCACCAGTGTATTTACCAATTGCCCTTGACAATCAAAAACTTGGGCCTTATACTGACCTAAAGATAAATCTGTTGAGACTATTATCTTCTCCGACGGTTTTCCATTAATGACATCTATTGTTTTGTACGGTGCATCTAAATCAAGATAGTGGTTATCAAAAAGACCAATAATCAATTTGTTGTCTGAAACCACTTTTTTAACCGGATAGTTGGCCAAAGGGGAAAACGGCACAAAATCACCTGCTAATAAAATAGTAGAATTCGCCTTCCAATAATTGGTGTAAAATCGAATCATATTGTTGTGCGAAACAGGCAATTGGTGCAGCATTACCGATAGCTGTGGAACCCCAAACAGCGTGTTTATATAATGAAATGCAGCATATTCAACACGTTCGGTCTCGTGCCAAGTGACCATGTCTGCGTGCACTGCGGTATTACCAGAAAGCATTTTGAGATCGGCAATTCGCACACGGTTCATTGTTGGGTCACCAGGACAATCAAAAGCTCGCAACATGTTGCCGTACTTACGCATTGCAGGCCCCGTGTACTTTTGACGAAATTCGATAAAAACCTCAGGATTAATGGCCTTCAATTTGTCACTGACATCGGTCAGTAGCGCATCGACAGCATCATTGATTGACATAAAATCGCGCTCCGTATTTTGCTCAAAGGAAGTATCGGGATACGCTTTAAAATCGTCAATAAAATCGAGTTTAAACCCATCGAGGTTCCAATCTTGGGCCGCTTTGGCGTATATATTTGCCAAATACTCCCTTACCTCGGGAAATCGAGGGTCAAAAACCGGTGCCCAACGATGGTTCTCGGTCAAGAATTTACCCTTAAACTTTTGATAAGCAACGGATTTTTTACCACAAAACGGAACGGAGTACCAAATACCGACTTTCATTCCGATGTTTTGAATTTGCCTGACCATAGCCCCAAAATCTTCAAAACGTTCTGACTGCCAATCACCAGTGTAATCATAGCCTCTATTGTTATCTTCTGTTTGCCAACCGTCATCAATGATTATCGAATCAAAACCTAAATCTTTAGCGATTTTACACTCTCGCAACAACTTTTCTTCGTGCAGATCTTGGTGAAATTGGTACCACGTGGAATACAGGGGTTTTTTGGCTATCTCAGGTACGTACGCAGGTTTTAAATTTTCAAAACCTTCCCACCAGGTAGCGGTATCCTTTAAAGCTTGTGAAAAATGGATGTTTCTATAATCGATTCTGACATCAACACTGAAATTACGTATGGTATACCTGCATTCTGTAAAGAGCACAATCTTGCAATAAATGTGGTCATCTTCTTCACGATATTTGGCCCCTAACTCAACTTTGTTGATGGCGTTGGAACATGAGAAACAAATAATGTTCTCATCGTTGTTTCCGAATAGGGAAATAACAGGTGAATCGATTGAAATTCTGGACTCATGGTTGTCCAATTCCCAATCGGCTTCAATTCTTTTTGAAAAGTCAGAGGTAGGCTTCCAAAGCCCTTTGACATTTATAGCAGGGATTTTCCAATACAATTCAACTGGTGAAGGCACAAAATTTTCATCAGAACCCAACTCAAACCTATAAATACTTATATCATCTGCATTGAAGATTTGTCGAATATTGCATTGTGCATCATTGTCATGTGCAGCTATATGTACCGTTTCCCTAATAGCATTTAGAACACTGTTCATTGATCTATTGTTTTGTTCCATTTAAATACTTTTGCTTGCTCGTTGTTCTGCCCTGCCACGATGAGCACCTCATTTTTATTATTGGTCAATTTAACCAAATCGTTAGTTTGGTACGGCAGGTAAAATCCGCTTTCAGGAGATTGAAATACATCAAAACCATTGTCACCGTTTCCTTTCAAAAAAAGGCCAGTAAGTGCATCATATCTTCCAAAATGGGATTCGGCATAAAAATCATTTCCTGCCAACAAGGCGTCCAAATTGCCATCATTATCAAAATCTTTCACCAGTATTTTGTTAATTGGAGACAGTTGAACCATCTTGGGAAGCTCTTTTAGCTGAAAACTACCATCACCCTTATTTTCAAGCAAAACACTTGCGCTAATTGTAACGTTCAAGGATACCGCCTTTTTATTTTCTATGGACAATAAGGTGTTAAAGTCGATCTGTGCAAAGTTGGCATAGCTTTGATACTTATCTTTTAAAACAACAAGTTGTTTCATCACATCATCACGGGTATGCAATGGCATCAACCGTTTACCCATGTCGGTGTCATAATACGCCCCTACCAAAGGGTCAATGCTTCCATTGCCATCGTAATCTTTAGTATAGATATAAACAGGATATTCTTCAGTGGGGTTGATAAAATTGTTCAATCCTTTGTTTGCAACGATAAAATCAATATCACCATCATTGTCAAAGTCACCTTCTTGTATTGCCCGCCACCAACCTGCCGTACTTAGTTCATTACCCTCTTTGTTTTGAACAGGGAACATTCCTTTCTTTAGATGACCCTCATGATTTTCAAATAGTGTTATGGGCATCCATTCACCGATAACGACCAATTCATGCCAACCATCCCCATCAATATCTGACCATGAAGCATCAGTTACCATTCCAATATTTTGCAATCCGTAGACTTCAACCTTTGAAAAAATGCCATTATCATTTTTGAGCAAGTAGCTATTCGGAGTTTCAGGATAGTTCTTCGGAACGATATTCGACCCTACGAATAGGTCCATATCACCATCTTTATCAAAATCATAGGGAGCAACGACCGAGGTAGCTTCTTTACTATTGGGAAGCCTTCTCTCTACACGTTCAAACGTGCCCTTTTTGTTTTCGTAAAGTCGGTCCAAATATTCTTCTGAATTGGCTTCAAATTCATTTCCACCACTGGCAACGTATAAATCAAGGTCGCCATCATTGTCATAATCAAAAAATACGGCCGCCGTATCTTCGTAAAGAGAATCCAGTTTTTGGGAAAGCATGTATTCTTCACCTTCATACTGTGACCAAATAGTACCAGGATTGCCATTGCTTCCGCCAATGAACAATTCCTCTCCTTCCTCTTTATCAATATTGGCAACGGCCATACATGGGCCTGTTTTTGAATATTGTGTCAATAACAAGTGTTGGTTGCTGTAATCATTGGTTTTGTTCTCAAAATGTTCGTACCTAAGTGTTTTGGTATTCTCGATAAAATACGCCTTACCTCTTTTTGATTCGTCTTTGACAGTCTTTCCATTTCGACTATCTAAAATCAATGTTTGGTTTGAAGTGATATTCGTTTTAATGGTGTGTTTTCCAGAAGGCCATTTGACATCAACGGAATCAATCTGTTTATTTTTGAGCCCAAATACAATGGTCGGGTCCATCGATGACAAATAGCCCCTTATCACCGATTGAAAATGTGTTTGCGATTCACCATCATTCCAAAGCGTAACTTTTGCCCCTATGGCGTTTTTATTCTTTGATGGCCCTATCAATCTTATCTTTAGAAAATTAAAATTCTCTCTTTCTGAGGCCTTGTTCTCAAGTACAAATGCTTTTTCATTTAGATTATTGACTACTATATCTAAATCGCCGTCCAAATCTAAATCGGCATAGGCAGCTCCATTGGATAATGATAGTTTTTCTGCAGCCCAAGCAACCGATGTATTATCAAATTCGAGATTCCCTTGATTTTCAAAGAACGTATTCTGTAGCTTCACCGGTTTTTGTCGTGCCACCAATTCTTTGATCTTTTTATCTCGACTTTCCTCATCACCAAAGGCATTCTGTTGTTGTGAGTAATTGATAAAATCCAAATCGGTAATATCTGTTCCGTAACCATTGGTCACAAAAATATCTTTATCACCATCTAGGTCAAAATCAACCATCAAGGGGGCCCAACTCCAATCGGTCCGTGCTAATTTTGACATCAGCGACACCTCACTAAAGTGTGCCCTATCTACCCCTCCACTATGTACCTGCAAGGTATTGCGCATGTATTGAGGGCTATAGCCGTTCTTTAACGCCAATTCGTATTTATCATAATTCATGGCCCCGACCATGGTCTTTAACCGCTGATAACCATCAGGTAACATGTCCAACACCAAAATGTCTGGGTGTGAATCGTTGTTGACATCTGCTACATCAACACCCATAGCATTATAGGTCTGATGTGCCAAAAAATCTTTGGAAGATTCTATAAACCCATTATCGGTACTATCGCTCATGACCGTGTTCAGATAAAGGAGGTCATTGGTAATGAAATCATTGGCAACGTACACGTCCACAAGTCCGTCATCATTAAAATCATTGATTCCCAGGCCAAGTCCGAAACCTTTTTGACTTCCCTTTAGCTCCGTTGATACATTGGTGAACTGCGGATGAGGAATCGTATCACTGGTGTCGTTTCGTAATAACACATCGTTTAAGTGGTCTGGGTAGAAGCGCTTCGGTATAGGAGCGTTTTTATCAAAACGAACATTGCCATTTCTTAAGATATAAGCATCTAGGTCTCCATCAAGGTCATAATCAAAAAAGACGGTCTGTTGTGAGTAGCCATTGTCGGCTAGACCATATGCCTTCGCTTTTTCGAGAAAAGTAGGGATTCCGTCATCATTTAAACCTTGGTTCACAAAAAGGAGGTTCTTACAGTCTTGTTGGCAATCGGCACCACCTACATTAAGATAGATATCGTCAAATCCGTCTGCATTGATATCAACGATAGAAACACCCGTAACCCAATCTTGGGTCTGCACAGTGGCCATTTCGGTAATATCCAAAAACTTTAAGTTCCCTTGGTTTAAGTACAACTTTGAAGAAACCTGGTTTCCGGTAAAGATCAAGTCGGGCAATTGGTCATTGTTAAAATCACCAATACCAACACCTCCGCCATTATAGCAATATTGAAAGTCTATTACATTGATCTCATCATTGATAACAATATCATTTGAAAAATCAATTCTGGTGCGACTACTGTCCACATATTCAAATAAATGTTGCGATTGGTCACCTTGACAAGCATAAAGCAAGATTAACAAGACCCCAACAGCTGTAAATTGTCGCAACACGCTAAAAAACAGTTTTATGTTTAGAGCCAAGTAATATAACATTACTTGGCTCATTAAACTACTTAACTTAAACTAACTCAAAATTAACTACTACTTGGTAATGGCAGTGTTTAGTATCCTGGATTTTGATCAAGATTAGGATTGGCATTCAATTCTGGAACGGGAATCCAAAGCAATTCGTCACGACCTGGAGTGAATACCGCACTCTCACCGGCCAATGACTTAGGATGCCTTCCACCAGCTATAGTGGAGCCAGTACCCAAAACCTCATCTGCAAGGCCCCACCGTACCAAATCAAGATAACGGTGCCCTTCACCCGTAAGTTCCATGATACGCTCTTCAACAATGGCATCAAACACTTGCTCTTCGCTGAGACCAGCAGCAAGTGGTGTAATCTCAGCTCGTTGGCGTACTTGGTTGACCAAGTTGATAGCTTCAGTTTGGTCTCCATTTTCATTTTCGGCCTCTGCAAGCATTAAAAGCACATCGGCATAACGGATGAGCCTCCAATTGACACCAACGGTTTGTCCAAATCCGGGAAGTTCTTGTCTCGTTCCTGCAAAGAGCATGGCATACTTTCTTGTGAACAAGGCGTCAACACCTGCTACCTGTGCGGCTTCAATGTCTGGCGCAAAATCTTCAAGAAAAGGCAGCCCTCCATACCCCGTAGCACCTGGATAATCAAATGCTATCGTAGCGTTACGTCTTACTGTATCTCCATTATCTTCGAAGGCTTGGAGTATATGCGGGTTGATATAGTGGCCGCGGTCCAAGCTCACCGTTGGTGGCGAGTAATCGATGTAAAAATTACTTTGCGCGCCCGTTTCAGGCACGTCAGAACCCCAAACAAAGTTGTCTTGTGGAGAAAATTGTAACTCAAATACCGACTCTATGTTGTTTTCATTGGCCGTTGTAAAGTTTTCATCATACTGCGTAGCAGGTAACAAATCGTATACCCCACTTGACACCACAGCTCTTAAATCTGTTGCAGCTTCTGAATAATTACCCATATATAAATGGGTTTTTCCACGTAAGGCCAATGCAGCGCCACTCGTTGGGCGACCTAAATCACTACTGGGCCAGGTTGCTGGAAGCATATTCGCTGCCATACCCAAATCAGCGATCACTGAATTGAATACTTCAGCTTGCGTAGCTTGCATCGGGAAAAAGTCATCTTGGTTCTCTGGTGTATTTAGCACCAAAGGAACATTACCCCAAAATGCACCTAAATACCAATTTGCAAATGCTCGCATAAAGTATGCTTGTCCCAATATTTCATCCCTGGCATTACCTGCGGGTAAGTTTTCGTCGTTCGCCTCTTCCAAAATCGTATTTGCCCTGAATATGGTTTGGTACAGTTGTGGGAACATATCGGTTGCCCAACGACTGACCCCTGGCACACCCTGCAGCGTTGACATTGTGGTATTGTTTGCGAAAGGCACCACATTGAATGCATCTGAGCGCAACATTGGACCCGTATGTACGACACGACCCCAGAAAAACACTGCGGTCACGGGATGAACCATACCATTTACCGCCAACCTAAAATCAGCTTCATTTCGAAAAAAGTCCAATTGTGAAACTGTATTGGGGTTTGAAATCTCTAGCTTGTCTTCGTCGCACCCGTTGAGCGGCATAAACAATGCAGCACATAACGTTACGATTACTAATTTACTTGTCTTGATTCTCATTTCTATAATTTTCATTAGTTCATAACCATTATTAAAAGGCCACCTGTAACCCAACGATGAAAGTTCGTGGTCGTGGCTGCGCACGTAAATCTATACCCCTACCCAAGATTGGGGGTGTATTCGTTGGGTTCCCGAAGAAACCTCCACCTGTACCAGCTAACGTAGAACCAACTTCTGGGTCATATCCGCTGTAATCTGTTATGGTAAATACATTTTGCATGTTATAGAATACCCTTGCACTACTCACCCAAGGCATATTTACAGCTTTTGTAAAGTCGTAACCAACTTCAAAAGACCTTAGCCTGAGGTACGAACCATCTTCTACGTAAAAATCAGAAGGTAATTGGTTACCCGCCGCATTGGGCAGGGATGCTCTTGGAATGTTGGTGTTCTCATTTTGCCCCAAAACAAAAGAGTCACGTACATAACCGTACTTATTACCATCTAAAAAGAAGGTACCTGTAAATCGGGTAGCATTAAAAATCTCAACACCTTGCACTCCATTAAAATTAAGTCCGAAATCCCAATTTTTATAGGTAGCATTAAAGTTTATACCATAGGTAAAATCAGGAACGGGCGCTCCAAGATTGACCCGGTCATCATTGTCGATTATTCCATTACCGTCTACATCGACCCTTCTAAAGTCCCCAGGCTGCAAAATTGCTCTTCGCTCTGGGTCGTTTGCCAAACCTGGATCACTATCAATCTCCGCCTGACTTCTATAAATACCATTATTTCTAAATCCGAAGAAAAAGCCCACTGGTTCACCAATTTCAAATCGGTTGGGGGTATTGCCCTCTTCATCAATAGATGGACCCACCAATGGGTTTGGAAGAGCCGTAAGTTCGTTCTTTAGCGTAGCAAAGGTCAATCCCACATTGAAGTCAAAATCACTGCCTGAATTATGGCTGTAATTGGCCTGTAGCTCAAAACCCGAGTTACGTATCGACGCTGCATTTTGAATTACCGGAGTTGCGGAACCTGTTGTCGAAGGCACAAAAACAGGAGCTAAAACGTCATTGTTGTTACGCACATAATAGTCTAATCCAAAACTTATTCTATTATCAAGCATCGCACCATCAATACCAATACTGGTTGATTCTGCCGTCTCAAAAGAAATGTTTTCATCAACCAAGGATACAATGGCAAAACCACCTGCTGTTGTGTTATTGAAACTAGCGTTGGAAGTAGGGTTCAATACCGACTGAAACGAATAGGATGGAATATTCTGCAGAGCAAGTTCTCCATATCCCGCCCGCAGCTTAAGCGTATTTATAAAAGAGTCTGTTGGCCACCAATCTTCATTACTTATAACCCAACCACCAGAAAATGCAGGAAGCACGATACTGTTGTTGTCTGATGAAAATTTAGAGGAAGCATCGCGACGTACAATAGCTGAGAAGAGGTATTTATCGTCGAATTTGTAGTTCACCCTGCCAAAAACAGAAAATATACGTGATAGATCTCGCCCACCCGCAGAAAACAATATATTGTCTGCGAACCCGGCAATATTGGTAATGCTGTTTGATGGCAATCCTTCTGCATTTACTATCAAAGAATTATTATCCGTTTGTTGTCGAGCACCACCCAATAGCACATCGATATCATGTTTGCCAAAGCTGTTTTTATAGTTGATGGTCGGTTCAATATTGGTAGATAGAATTTCACCTCGATTTTCAGTCAAATCGTTGAATTCATTCAAATTGACCTGTTGGTCCGTAGGACTTAAATCAAACTCAGGACGGAAAAAGTTTCCATACGTATTTCTATAGTCGACACCAACATTCAACCGTACTGAAAGTCCTTCCAACACCTCATATTTCACATTAAAATTACCCAGTAGGTTACGGACGGTCAACTGATCTTGAGAAAGTTGTGCCAAGGCATAATTGTTAGTTCCCCCCGAACCATTATACAGGTTAGAATCAATAGCTTCAAAACCTCCCAGACGTTCTGGGGCCGACGCTCTTACAACCGGAGCCGTAAAGGTGCCATTACCAAAAAACTGATTTGTATTCAAGTCCCTTTGATTATATGAAAGTGATTCTTCAAATGTAAACTTGCCTGCCTTAAACCTGCTATTTAAACGAATGTTATATCGTTGAAAATCAGTACTTGTCACAATACCTTCTTCGTCGTAGTAATTCGCAGAAAAGAAATAGGAAGAGTTCTCACCGCCCCCAGAGATATTGAAACCATAATCTTGAATGAATCCTGAGTTTAAAGACAGATCTTGAAAGTCAGTATTGATTCCGGGGTCAACGATATTTGCAGGTTGCCCTTCGTTAATACTACGTTGGTTCAAAAAGGCCACAAACTCTGGACCATCTAAAAAATCTAAAGTTCTTGCTACAGTGTTGGCACCCCCCCTTACATCAACGGTTACTTTTGGTGCCGAGTTCATGGCTCCTCTGTTTGTGGAAATAATAATAACCCCGTTACCAGCTCTAGTACCGTAGATAGCTGCTGAAGTGGCATCTTTAAGCACTTGTATGTCAACAATATCTTTAGAGTTTAAAAAAGTGATGTCATCTACAATGGCCCCATCAACAACATATAATGGAAACGTATTGGTCAAAGAGCTTATACCACGTACAATTACGTTTGTAGGTGCTCCAGGCCCTCCGCCACCGCTTTCGACTTGTACACCGGCCAATCGACCTTGCAGCGCGTTGGTAGGATCAGCATTTACAATCTGCCTAACTTCTTCTTGTTTGATCTGTGCAATGGCTCCGGTTACATCAACTTTAGCTTGCGAACCAAAACCCACGATTACCACTTCATCCAGCGCTTGGGCATCTTCTTGCATGGTTACATTTAAGGTTGTTTTACCATCAACGGCTACCTCTTGTACCATATACCCAATGTAACTGAATACCAAGGTCGCGTCAGAAGCAACTGAGATTGTATAATTTCCATCAAAGTCTGTAGTAACACCATTGGTGGTTCCCTTCTCAACAATGTTGACTCCCGGCAATGGCCCTTGAGAATCTGAGACAGTTCCTGAAACTGTTGTCTCTTGAGCCACCGCAGAAATACCCACAATGAACGCCAATAAAACAGGCAGTTTTTTGAAATAGGTTTTTTTCATAAAAATATAGTTTAGATTAGTTTTAGCTATACTATGATAGTCTATGCTACTCAACAAATTTAAATAAATATTGCCAACTTCAAAATAAATGGCGCTAAAAATATATATATGGTAAAAAAACAAAGGGTAAAATAGAAATTACCAAAAAAGGGATTACAATGACCCTCTGTCAATTAATGTGGTAGGGACAACTGAGTTCTTGTAGCTTAATTTTTTAAGATTACCCGCAGTCAAAGCGGCCATTTTCTTGAAATCAGTAGATATTGTGGTAATGCCACCGAGGACGATTTCTTTAACAACATGATCGTTGAACGATAAAACACCGACGTCATCGCCCAGAATAAAACTTTCGGTTTTACAATCTTTTATCAAAGACCATAAATCAGTATCGCCAATAAAAAGATACAAAGTTTCTTTATGGAGTAGGTCATTGTGGTAATTGTGGAATACCTCTCCTGAAATTTCAAAATCAAAAATGAATTTCTCGAAGGCATTCAAAATACCTTCAGGGTAGTCGACATCATCTCTAAAAAAAAGCACCAACTTTCTGTACTTTTTGATTTTTGGCAATAACTCGGTCAAGGCATTGTACGTACTGTGTTCAAACTCTTGTGTTACATAGGTGTAGTCGGGGCCCAAATCTAAAAATCGATCCACAATGAGCAACCTTTCAGGGCTTAACGTCGTTAATAATTTCTTGATGCGAGCAGATTCAATTGGAGCGACCACATACATGCCATACTTGCCTTGTATATTTGAAAAAATGGTCTCAAAAACGTCTTCATTTGCATGGTGAAAAAAAACATCTATTTGTATGCTGTCTCCCATTTCGTCACGAAGTGCGTTGTAAAACTCTTGTTGAAAACGTTGAAAAGCATAGATAAGAAGGGCTATCTTGAGAAACACCTTTGTTTTATCGCTTATTACAAAGTAACCTTTGGTTTTCTTTGATTCAACAAGTCCCCTGCTCTTTAACTCTTCATATGCCTTGACTATCGTCTTACGTGCAAAGCCCACTTCATCAACCATAATGTTGATTGACGGCATTTGATCACCGACCTTCAACAACCCTGAATCGATGGCCTCAATTATACCAAGAACAAGTTGTTCATGCTTTGACAGGGCATTGATTCCTTCTAATTTTTTTATAATTCTGGTTAGCTTCACAAATCGAAGTTTGGCACATCTTTAGAAAACGAAGATTACAAAAAAAAAGAACTTTGAGAAATTTAGGCGTAGAACTGACCTATATTTTCTTTGTACAGCAATGTTTATAGCACTAAGTCTATTGTTGTAGCCCCACTATCGATTGCAAAAATGTATTGGTCTCTTTTTGAACAGTAATCAAATCTTTTGATGTAATATAAGATGTCATTACATGGTCACCAGCATCAGGAAAAGCCTTCTTTAGTTTTTTATCATTGGGCGTACCCAATTGTTTATACATTTTTAACAATGCAGGTACGGAGACCACTTGATCTTGAATGGAATCGTTCTTGTAGAAATACCCTAAAAAAACAGGTTGGGTGACTTCTTGAAAAGTTTCTTCTGTCATGGTGAAATCGACCATTGCCTGCAAATGGGTCAAAGCTTCTAACCTATATTTGGTTGTCCAATATTGGTTTTTAAGCTCAATATCAGTGTCGAATTCATGGTACTCACTGCCTTTGACCAGTCTCGCCATTTGCAATCCCCAAGGTTTGGACAGCAACTTAGCATTGGTATCAAAAATTTCAACATTTGGTGAATACAACAACAAGGCTGCAACATCAGTGTCACCACCAGCTAAATGCAAGGCCAATGTACCACCAGTAGATGTGGCCATGATAATTACCTTTTCTCCCAATTGCTTGGCAACCGCAATTGCTTCTTTTGCCGAATTAATAACATTATCAGCAGTCAAATCCAACATAGGTTCATTCTCATTTAGACCGTGGCCAGCCAACCTCGGTAGATATAGATTACAACCAAAACGTTTTGCGGTATTTAGATGTATGGGATCTCCTTCTTCTTGACTGGCAGACCATCCGTGTAAATAAACAATGCTATAAGGGGTCTTTTGAGGAATGCTATCGAACCACACAATTCTTGCTTGGTTATCCGGCTTTATGTTGTCCAACATCCTTTCTTTCGCATTTATCTGTGCTTCAAGTTCAAATAAGTCAGAAGTCATCTTAGGGAGTCTTTTATCTAGGTCAGGCTCTTCAACCTTAGGGCCAAAAACATAAAGTACCACTAAGATGCCCAAGAGCAACCCTGCTATTTTTAATCCCTTCATCAATAATTTCATTCTTCTCAATTTGAAAACGAACATCAACAACTAGGTTTAATCTTGGACGACCCAATCACCTGTCACTTAGAATACAAATAAAACTACGATTTTTAAGATGAACTAAAATGTTTAATTTCAATGACACTTTTGTTTATGGATACTTTAAAAAAACTATTGCAAATTGTTGGGCCGGGTTTATTGTTCGCAAGTATGGCCATCGGCACTTCTCATTTAGTTTTATCAACCAAGGCCGGTGCGCAATACGGTTGGGTAATGCTCATTCCCATTATACTCGCAAACATTCTGAAATATCCGTTTTTTGAATTTGGTGTTCGCTATACACATATCACAAAAAAGACCTTAACTGAAGGGTACTTGGATCTTGGCCGCAAATATCTTTGGCTATATGCCTTGATTACCATGGTGAGTATTTTTACAATTTTAGCCGCACTTTATGTTGTAACGGCGGGCTTGTTCATTAACCTTTTCAAAATAACCGACCTCGGTTTAAACATGATTGCAGCCGGACTCTTTTTACTGATAAGTCTTTTGTTGCTCATTGGAAGATATAGACTGCTTGAAAACACTTTAAAATTGATTGTTTCAGTTCTTTTCATCGCCTTGATAATTACGACCATCATGGTCATTACAAAAGGTCAGGTGGCACCTGAAGCCGCCTTTGAACCCCTACCGATTTTCAATGAAGTCGGAATTCTCTTTTTGATAGGACTGGTCGGATGGATGCCCACTGCCGTTGAGGCTTCAGGTTGGGTAAGTATGTGGAGCATTGAAAAGATTAAGACCATGAAAACTCCTCCAACTTTAAAAGCGGCGATCTCAGAGTTCAATATTGGTTATTTTCTAACGGCACTCTTAGCAGTATTCTTTTTGATTATTGGATGTATGACGTTATACGGAACAGGAACCGAACTAAGCGGAAACGCAGTTGTTTTTGCCGATCAGGTAGTCAATTTATTTACGGCACACATTGGCAATTGGGCATACCTCATGATAGCAGGGGCTGCTTTGGCGACCATGTTCAGTACTTGTATGACAGCTCATGACGCTATTTCAAGAGTGAGTCTTGATATTATAAACAAACTTTATCCAAATCAACATGTATTTAGACGAAAAAAGGCGTTCGCATTCACCGTACTCTTATTTGCCGTAATCAATTGGGCAGTAATCGCATTGTTCAGCGCCAACATGTCCAGTTTGGTGGCCTTGGCCACTTTTGTTTCATTTATTACCGCACCCTTGCTAGGCTGGATGAACTTAAGAACGGTCACTAACAAAGATATTCCCAAACCTTATCAACCAAAGATTGGCCTACGAATGCTGACGTACTTTGGCATGTTGTTTTTAACTGCCTTTGCGTTTTACTACTGTTGGATACTTTTATAGAAAAAAGTTATCCAATCAATTGAACAGTACATTGTCATTAAGTACAACAAACAATGACCTTTGATTTTGTTTATGAAGCATTTCAATACAATACACCCCATTCTTGCAATTGTTCAGTATTTTATCTTCTCCATAACCAACAGAATACAAAATGTTTGAATTTGAGACCCCTTTATCGATAAGATAGCGCTTTATGGCATCTGAACGCTGTTGCGTCAATCTGAAATTTGTAGAACCACCACCACGGCTATCGGTATGGGTTTCAATGCGCAATTGTAGCTGTGGAAAAAGTGTTACCGCCCTGACCACTTTATCAAGCTCTTTGGTGATATCAGGAGTCAACGAGGACCTACTCTTTTGAAAATAGAATTTACGTAGTTTCAATACGGTCTGCCCTTCTTTTTCTTCTACAAGATCATCATACTGCATCAAATCAATATCAACATCAAATACGGTTTGTTGTTCTTGGCCCGTGGCCAATTGAATTCTTTTCACGTAAGTTGAATGTCTTTCCTTGGTAGCCCTAAGGATAACTTCATCTTTCCAAGGGATTTCAACCCTATAATTGCCATCACCGTCAGAAACCATTTCACTGAGCACTTCAGCGCCTGAGGCATCTAACAACTGAACCGTGGTATTGGCGATGACACCACCGTCTGTTTCGTCAAAGATTTTTCCTTTCAACGTCAGGGTTTTCAAACCTGGTTTTTCATCAACCAAAAAACCATATATGTCATCTTTGCCTTGGCCCCCATTTCTGTTAGAAGAAAAGTATCCCAATAATCCATCTCCCTCATTTCTAATTATAAAACCGAAATCGTCTTCTTCAGAATTTATCTCAGCGCCCAGGTTTACAGGAATACTGAACTTGTCAGAAGATTCAAAGTTTGATTTGTATACATCCATTCCTCCAAATCCGTAAAACACATCAGAAGAAAAATAAAGGCTGTTCTCAAAAATGTAAGGTGCAATTTCGTTGCCTGGAGAATTGATTCTTGGACCTAAATTAATAGGTGCAGACATGATATTACCACCATTGGTATTTACATAGTAAATATCTGTTCCACCATAACCATCCTTAAAGTTTGCGGCAAAGTAAAGGCGACCTGTTTCAGCATCATAAAATGGATAATAGAACGATGTACTGAGGTCACGCCATAGAAACCTAAAGGAACCTCCTATTTTTTGTGCTCCGATGGCCAAAGCATTTTTGCCATTTTCATCAAATTCCAATTCATCGTCATCCGTATTTGAAAGCACATAAAAGATACTGTTCAGCTCTTTAGAATAATATGGTGTGGCCTTATGATATTTTGAACTCTGTATTTCATTGAACTGCTGTGGATTTGATATCTGTCCGTCAGCATTGATATCAGCATTAAAAATATCTAGGTACCCTTCACCAGTAGGTTTAAATTTTGATTTTTCCGCTATGGGTCTACCACTAGTAAACAAAAGGCCATTGTTGTAAAACGTAGGCGAAAAGTCACCTTGGGGACTATTTCCGCCAAGGTTAAAAACTTCAAAATTAAGTGGTTCACTTTCATTATCGGCATTCAAAAGGTCATTGTTAAACTCTGCATTCTCTTTAGATTCGTTTGAAAGTTGGTTATGCTCTGAGGCTAAAAGTTCTTGAATCCGCTCTTTTTTTGATGTTTTTGATAGCCCTTGCAATAGTTTATTGAACCGATGACTGTTCATAACCGTATCATTGGTATAGTACTGTAAGTAAATCTCGGTAGCTTTTTCAAAAGCTCCAGTTTTAAAATAAGAATCGGCAAGGTTGAGCTCTTGATTCGGTGATAGTACCAAGCCTTCATTGATATCACTTTGATAGGCCTCAATAGCTTCTTTGTATGAATACTCGAAAAAGTAGTCATCGCCTTTAGACCTTCTATCTTGACCTAACATAGCCGAAATACCAAAAAAGAAAATCAATAAACTGGTCAATGGTTTCATGCTGTTCAAGTTAAAAAAAACGTGGTGAATCAATTTGTTTTGGTTTTCCTTTCAACTTTTTGTTCTTGTTCTTAGTTCTATTTCTAGATGCGTTTTCACCGCCACGACCCAAATAAAACTTTAAAATCACTTCATGCGACCCATTGTTAAAATCGCCTAGAATATTGGTATTATAATCATAAGAATACCCCAAAAACATACTTGGTGAAACCTGAAAACCTGCCAAACCACTAACGGCATTGCCAAATCGGTAGGAAGCTCCTATCGTCAGAGCATCAATAAACAAAAAGTTGGCCGATAAGTTAACATTTACTGGTGTGCCCTTCAGGGCATTGACCATAAAAGCAGGCTTGAACTTAGATCGATCCGAAAGTTGAAAAACATAGCCCCCAATAAAGTTGTATTGAATTTTATCTTCAATAACCGTGGCAATCTCGTCATTGTAGATACCATTGGTTAAAAAATTGGGTATGGAAGCACCCAAATACCAGTCATCACCATACATAAAAAGTCCTGCGCCAACAGTCGGGTAAAAACTGTTTTGTTCTTCACCGAACAACAAAGGTTCCCCTGGGTTTTGAAAATTACCTTTTGAATAATCGATATTCAATAATGACCCCCCGGCGTCAATGCCGAAAGACAACTGTGTGTCATCAGATAAAATTACTTCATATGAATAAGCTACGTCAATATAGGTCTGCACTAACGGCCCTAACTCGTCGTTGATCACATTAAATCCCAAGCCCATTTTGTTATTTGACAGTGGTACGTTCGCGCCAAAACGCAATGTTCTGGGCGCGCCTTCAATATCAATCCATTGCGCCCGATATAACCCCATTATTTCTGTATCTTCTACGGAGCCAACATAAGCAGGATTAAAACTGCCAATATTGTACATATATTGGGTATACTGCGGTTCTTTTTGTCCCCATGACTTCAAGGTCATGAACACTAAAACTACAGCAATCAAAAATGTAAGAGTTTTATTCATTTGTAACGCTTGGGGTTGTTATCGTATGATTTGAATCCAGCCTTTGGTGACTTCGGTACCATCACCTAGGTCGAGTATATAGAAATAGGTTCCCTTGGGCAAATCTCCATTTTCTCCAGTCCCATCCCAAGTGCTATCATAATTTGTCTTTTCATATACACTATTACCGTACCTATCAAAAACTTGTAACGAACTATTCGGAAAACTCTGGTGACCCACTAAAATCAACATGTCATTTACCCCATCTCCATTTGGTGAAAACAAATTACAAAGGGTTCCCGGGTCTTCACATTCACTTCTGTTGACAGTCAACTGAACAGTAGCTGAGTTATTTGACGTTTCCAAATCTTCTGGAAAAGAGCCAACCAAACTTGCCGTGTTGGTCAACGTTCCGGTTTGGCGTATTACAACGGTAATGTCCAATGTTTCGGTTTCGCCAACATCAAGTGCGCCTATGGTCCATAGGCCTGTGGTGATATCATAGGCCCCTTTTGATGGGGTGCTGGACACGAATTCAAATCCGTTATTTAATGTGACAATATCTTGAATTTCGATATTTATAGCTTCAGTCATTCCAATGTTACTAACCGTAATTGTAAAGGTGACTTGGGTATCAATCAGTGGTACCTCAACATCAACGGTTTTTTCTATCGCCAAATCAATCGGATCAGGATTACAACTGGGGGACTGAACATTTGGATCACAGGGGTTTAAGGGGTCGCTGACCACTTCGGGAACGGCCTCTGTGGTCGGGTCATCTTCAACTAAAACCTCTTCACCGTCCGTTAGACCGTCATTATCAGAATCGGCGTCCTTAGGGTCTGTACCCAAATCAACTTCCTCGCCGTTTGTAAGTCCATCATTGTCACAATCGCCATCTATCAATGGGGTTCCACCAATACTATCACAGTCATCTAGAGGGTCAGTTCCATCATCAACTTCTTGTCCGTCAAGTATGGTATCCCCATCTGTGTCGGGGTTATTGGGATCAGTACCTAATTGTCCTTCTTCATCATCACTCAATCCATCATTATCTGCATCTTGCAAACAGTCAACAACAGCTATGGTGATATCTATGGATTCGTCAGTACATGGGGCTTGCGCACCTGACGTCGTAAAGGTAAATTCATAGTTTCCTTCCGGAAGACCCGCAAAGTCGACAATATTCTCGGCACCAATGGTCAGTTGGCCAGAGGGATCCGTTTTTATTGCCCAAGTACCGGCATCTTCGCCCTCAAGAGCTTCATCTAAATCAACCGTTGTTGTTTCACCTTCAGGCACTTCATTACAGCCAATAACGGTCACTGGCGTACCTACCGAAGGTATGGGATTCACCGTTGCAATAACTTCGACCCGCTCCGTAGGGCAACCATTCGCCGTTGCCTCCACATAGAATGATGTAGTGGCATTGATCACTGGTGTTATAAAGGTATTTCCTGTACCTAGAATAGTTGTGCTACTGGGTGAATCATACCAGTTTAGGGAAGCCCCTACACTGGCAGTGGCATTTAACTCTAATGTTCCCTCACCACAGCGCAGATTGCCAGCGGTACTTTCAAGGGTAGGTGTTGTATTTTGCTCTAACGTAATTTCTAAGGTTGGACTGGCACAATCAATGGCATTTGTACCATCGGCGTCATCAAAATAAAAACCATAATACCTACTTGGAGCAGATGTAATACTACTGCGATGTGCAGAAGTTACAAGAGGATCAGGGTTTAAACTCCATGTCAAGACACTACCATTAGGAGCACTCCCTGCACCTCCAACAACATAATCATTTAGGTCAACTGTAAAATCATCACAAAATATTGTTGGTTGCGTAATGTCAAGAGCGGGTCCTTCATCACCTGCATCACAATCGACTGCACAATCTGCGACCGTAACCGTTACTTCACTAAATTCATTACTGCACGGTGTAATTGCACCATCCGTAGTATATCTAAACACGTAATTTCCTGTCACCAAACCATTGAAATCCACAATATTACCTGTACCAATGGAAACCGCTCCATTTGACGGGTCTGTTGTAATTGACCAAGCCCCACTATCCGCACCCGTTAATTGATCATCAAGGTCAACCAAGTTATCTCCGTTCACTGGAATGTTACATGCCGCTGCATTTGAAGGAGTACCCGCAGACGGTGTGTTGTTCGCATCAATGGTAATTTCCAATTGTGGGCTAAAACAGTCATTCAATGCATCATAAAAGAATCCATAGTAGGTCCCGGCATCACCCACAACACTACTCACTAAATGAGTGGACTCATCGGCTAAATCAGTATCTGAATCACTCCATTTCAATGTAGCGCCGGCAGGAGCAACACTTGTGGTGTAATCATCCAAGTCTTTATTAAAACCATCACAAAACGCTATGGGTTCACTGGCATTCAAAACTGGGGCGTTCGTGCCTGCTGCACAACTATCATCGTTGGCAATAGTTCCTATGGCCGTTGCTGTGCCAATAGTAGAACCAGTACTTGGATTACTTAAGGTCACCAAAAATGTCTCGTCCGGTTCTATGGCAACATCGCCATTGACATTTACCGTTGCACTTGTAAGCGCAGATCCTGAGGTGAATATTACAGTTCCAGTAGGTAGTGTTCCACCAACAAAATCGGTTGCATTTGCAGGAGCCGCTCCATCACCGGTAACGACAAAGTCTGCCGTAGAAGTTCCGGATAAATCACCGGTTCGGGAAACTCTAAAAGAAAAAGCAGTTGTTCCAACATTTCCCTCATCCAAACCTATAGGACCTAAAAAGGAAATCTCGTTATCATCGTTCAATATAGTGCCAAGTCCTTCATTATCCCCAAGAATTGCATTTACTGGGTTGCTCAGTTCGACTGTAAAATCTTCGTTCGGCTCTACATCTGTATCACCAGCTACTTCAACAATAATTGTCGTACTGGTCGAACCAGCAGTTATGGTTCCGCTATCATTAAGCCCTCTATAGTCAATACCTGAAGTGGCAGAACCCGCAATGGTTTCAAAGTCAAAGTCAATATCTTGCAGCGCATTCGCCGCACCGTCAATGCTTACCGTAAATACAAAATTTGTAGTGCTTCCAGTACCTTCGGCTTGGGCCACATCATCTATACTTATCGAAGCTGTATCATCATTGGTTATCGTCCCTAGCGCAGTAGGTGTGCCAATTGTTGAGCCTATAGGGGCATTTAAGGTTACCGTAAAGGTTTCATCAGGTTCGACCACAGCGTCACCGTTAACACTTACTGTAATGATTTCACTGCCCGAATTTGCCGCAAAAGAAACCGTACCCGTTGGAAGTGTTCCTCCAACAAAATCAGTAGCAGTTGCTGGCGAACCACCACTTCCAGTGACTGCATAATTTACCGAGGAGGCTCCTGACAAGTCCCCTGTACGGTTTACCGTAAACTCAAAAGCACTGTTACCACCAGTACCCTCTACCTGGGTAACATTTCCGGCCAAGGAAATACTGCTATCATCATTTTGTATTGTATATGTCGTTGCAATTTGAGTGCCAAGTGAAGCATCACCCGTAGGCAATCCTAATGTAAAGTCTATGGTCTCATCGGGCTCTACATTCGCGTCATCTGTTATTGCCAGCGTTATTGGTATTGCCGTGGCATCCGTGCCGTCGTAAACGCCATTGGGTATGTTTACTACATTAGGACTTGTAAAAGTGTAGTCCGTGCCGTTAGTGGCACTACCGCTACCAGCATCCGTAACCGTCACCGCGGTCGCACTGGATACAGTGCCTGTAACAAACAGTGTTGGCAGATTTCCGCCATCGTTTTCCAAGTCCGAACCTGTTGCTTGTGAGAATTCGATGGTAACACTGTCATCGTTCTGAATCGTGTATGTTGTGTTCGTTTGCGCACCTAAAGTAGCATCACCAATTGGCGAACTCAAAACTAAGTTTATGGTCTCATCTAGTTCTACATTTGCGTCACCTATTATTGCCAGCGTTATTGGTATTGCTGTGGCATCTGTACCATCATAAACGCCATTGGGTATGTTCACAACATTTGGACTTGTGAACGTATAGTCCGCGCCACTTGTGGCACTTCCCGTAGCAGCATCTGTAACTGTCACGGTGGTTGCATTAGAGACTGTTCCTGTAACAAACAGTGTTGGCAGATTTCCGCCATCGTTTTCTAAGTCCGAACCTGTTGCTTGTGAGAATTCGACAGTCACACTGTCATCATTCTGAATCGTGTATGCTGTGTTGGTTTGCACGCCTAAAGTAGCATCACCCGTTGGTAAACCCAAAGCAAGGTTTATGGTCTCATCGGGCTCTACATTTGCGTCACCTGTTATTGCCAGAGGTATTGGTATTGCCGTGGCATCCGTACCATCATAAACACCGATAGGTATGTTTACTACATTGGGACTTGTAAAAGTGTAGTCCGTGCCGTTAGTGGCACTACCGCTTCCAGAATCCGTGACGGTAACTGTGGTTGCATTAGAGACTGTTCCTGTAATGAACAGAGCTGGTAAATTTCCACCGTCGTCCTCAAAATCTGAACCCGTTGCTTGCGAAAATTCCACCAAGACGACATCATCACTTTCAATAGTCACTTGAGCAGTTCCCAATCCGCCAATTGAATAATTGAGGCTAGGATCAATTTCCCAAATTACTGTTTCATTTATCTCAACAATGGCATCTTGTAAAACGTCCAAGCTAACTGTTGCCAATCCGGCATTAAGGACAATTGGAACGTTTACAGAAACGGGAAGTGCGACATAGTCTACTCCTGAAGTAGCCGTACTTATAGGATTTACTGACAAGAAAACATCAATATCCGTGGGAACAGGCAATGAAAAAGGCCCTGTTATACTTATGGTAAACTCCCCATTTACAGGTCCCGCTTCATTAGCGTTTGGCTCAGAGGCCGAAATGGAAACCACTTGAGCATGACCAACAATCGTTGCCATTAACAACAAGACCGTCAATTGTTTTTTCTTGAGACAAAAGTTAAGAAATGAAACTGTACTTTTTCTTAAGTAGGCTATCATCAGTTAGACCGTTGATTATCAATAAAATTTATCATTCTTTGGTTGGGTGTTGGGGATACCAATATTACTAAAAAAAAGTAGCCCTAACCAAGATGACAGTTAAAACCTATATTTAATCGGACAAAATACTCACATCGCTTAAGAAACTGTTGCAGAGCCTGTTTCAACCGAAGATACTATCTTACGAACCAAGCCTTGTAAAACTTTTCCTGGACCAACTTCAACAAAGTTGGTGGCACCATCGGCCACCATATGTCGCACACTTTGCGTCCATTTTACGGGAGCGGTCAGCTGCGCAATCAAATTTGCTTTTATATCATTAGAAACAGTTACTGCGGTAGTGGTCACATTTTGATAAATCGGACAGCTTGGCTCTTTAAACTCGGTACTATCAATTGCAGCTGCCAGCTCTTCACGTGCTGGCTCCATCAATGGAGAATGAAATGCCCCGCCAACAGGTAACAATAGCGCACGGCGTGCACCAGCCTCTTTCATTTTTTCACAAGCTTGGTTAACTGCTGCAACTTCACCCGAAATTACTAACTGCCCGGGGCAATTGTAATTTGCTGGTACCACAATGCCATCAATTTGCGCACAAATATTCTCGACCACTTCATCATCCAATCCTAAAACCGCTGCCATGGTACTAGGTTGTAATTCGCATGCTTTTTGCATGGCCAATGCCCTTTTTGAGACCAATTTTAGACCATCTTCAAAATTCAGGGCGCCATTGGCAACTAGAGCAGAAAACTCGCCCAAAGAGTGTCCTGCTACCATATCAGGTTTAAAATTATCACCCAACACTTTGCTTAGAACTACGGAATGTAAAAAAATAGCAGGTTGGGTGACCTTAGTTTGTTTCAAGTCTTCCGTAGTACCCTCAAACATGGTGTCAGTAATTGAAAAACCAAGGATATCATTGGCATTTTCAAACAACTCTTGGGCTACGGGATGGTTTTCATATAGGTCTAAGCCCATTCCTACAAATTGGGCTCCCTGTCCTGGAAAAATATAAGCGTTCATCGTTTGCGTTTTGGTGCGGCTAAAATAGGGAATTCTAACTATGTAACTCTAAAGATTTATCTGAATATCAGACTACTTGAACCAACTACTATATTTCACATAGTTATTTGCGATACGGTCTATTTCACCTGAACTAAGTTCTGGACTGATGTCTTTCAGCTTTTTTGCAGGCATGCCTGCGTAAACTGTGCCTGACGGTATATGCGTACCTTTGGTTACAACAGCGCCAGCAGCAATTATAGAATTGTTTTCTACGATGCAATCGTCCATAACTATGGCTCCCATACCGACCAACACATTGTCTTTGAGCGTACAACCGTGTACAATGGCATTATGGCCAATAGAAACGTTGTTACCAATGGTCGTCGGTGATTTTTGGTAGGTGCAGTGAATGACGGCGCCGTCTTGCACATTTACCTTGTTCCCCATTTTGATAAAATGGACATCACCTCTTAGTACCGCGTTGAACCAGATACTGCATTGATTGCCCATTTCGACCTCACCGACAATGGTGGCGTTTTCAGCGATAAAACAGTCTTTTCCTATTTTTGGGGACTTTCCGTTTACTGGATGTGATATCATACTTATTTATAGTTTTACTTAAAATAGGCTAAAAGTTCGGCTTTTCTAGAAGCAGAAACCGATAATTCCTTTCCATTGGAAAGAACGACACTGCCACCTTTGCCCTTCTTGTATTTTTGAATTTCGTTCACGTTGACCAAATAAGATTTATGTATGCGTGAAAAAGGAAATTCAGACAAGGCCTCTTCAAAATACTTTAATGTTTTGCTCACCAAGATCTTCTTGTTCTCCAAATAGATCTCAGTGTAGTTGTCGTCTGCTTTACAAAAATAGATGTCAGCAACTTCCAACACCTGAAAACCATCTTGCTGCGGCAAGGTAATCTTACCTTCGGCTTTTTTCAATGTTGTCTGTAACACTTTACCTTCTAATTCGTACTCTCCCTTTTTTATGTCCACAACATAATCAACTGCCTTTATCAGTTCGTCGATATTTATAGGTTTCATCAAGTAGTAGGCTGCATGACTGTTTAACGCATCCATGGCGTATTGGTCATAGGCTGTCACGAAAACTGTTTCAAAAGTTCGGTCGGGCACTTGATCTAATAGATCAAAGGCATTGCCAAAGGGCATTTCCACATCTAAAAACACCAAGTCAGGATTGTGTTTTTCAATCAGCTGCAGGCCATCTTTTATGGTTGATGCCTCTGCAACCAATGTCACAGCGGCACAATACTTGGCCAAATAATTTCGCAATATTTCTCGACTATTGGCTTCGTCTTCAACAATAATGGTTTTTAGTTTCATAGCATATAGTTCACAAAAATCTAATCCTTTTTAAGTTTTAGGGCAACCTTGGTGCCCGTTCCATCTTCGAACAAATCATTGATCGACACTTCCAGTTTGTTCCTATACATATCGTTTAAAATCGCAATACGTTTTTTGATGTTCCCCATACCCTTAGAACGTTGTTTTCTTTGGTTCCGCGTCTTCAACTCACTTGACTTTTTCCGACCAATTCCATTATCGCTGATTTCTATTTGAAGAAGATCCTTGGTAAGTTGTTGTAAACCGATCTTTAAAAATCCTTTTTCTTCTTTGTATCGCAGTCCATGCCATATGGCGTTTTCAATATAGGGTTGTAACAGCATCGGTGGAATTTCAAAGGCATCTACATCAAGATGCTCGCCAATGTTTACTTCATACTCAAACTTTTCAGGAAATCGAGAATGTTCCAATTTTACATAAAGACGCAATAGTTCGAGTTCTTTTGACAATGGAATAAAATCTTCTTCAGAATTTTCAAGAACCGTTCGCATCAATACCGAAAACTCACTCAAAAACCGGTTGGCACTGCGTTCATCGCTTTTGGCAATATAATTATTCACCGAATTGAGCGCATTAAAAATGAAATGTGGATTCATTTGGCTTCTCAGAGATTTCAACGCCAAAAGATTGTTTGCCAACTTTTGTTGATTGCTGCTACGGTAATAGAAAAAAGCGGCAATCGCAAACAAGGCCATGCCCAACAAGAGGGAGTAAATAATCCATTTTTGACGTTTGTTGCTCTCTTCAAAAAGCTGTTGTTCCGTAACAGCCAAACTATATTTGCTTTGAGAAAGCTCACGTTCTTGCTCAAGACTCGATATTCGATTTTGTTTTGATGCGATATCACGGTTCAATCGGGCCAATCGCGATATTTCCTGCTCTTTTCTAATATAAAGGCTATCGACAATTGTACCATATTTTTGATAATTCTCGAAAGCCTTATCAAAGTTCCCTTGATATCGATAGACCTCTGATAGTTTGCGCGTGGCATCCTTCTGTACCACTAGATCATTCTCTTTATCGGCATCTACAATACTCTTCTCAAGAAATGGGATCGCTTCACTTACCCTGTCTTGTGATAAATAGGCATTGGCAATTTTGTAGTTGATACGCTGCGAGGTAATCGAATCTCCAATCGGGTTTTCTTTGTTCTTGTCAGGAATCTTGGCCGGTAACTCTTCTAAATCTTTCAGCGATTGTTTTCTTAGCTGTATTTCATCATCAAAGCGTTTGGTGCGATTGTAGAAATCAGCGACCTTTTCACTCTCTTGAATAGCACGTTGTGGCGTTTGCTTTTTAGATAACAACAAAGAGTTGTCATAGTAGCCTTGTGCTTCAATTCTTCGGTCAGCTGCCGCATATGCATCTGCAATTTTTGAATTTAAATCAATCACTTTTGGCGAAACTTGGTTCTTTTCGGCCACTTTTAATCCTTCGCGATAAAAATCAAGGGCTTTTTCAAGCTGGTTCATTCCTAGATAAGCATCACCCAAGCTTTCAAAAAGTTTTATTCGCTGGTAAGGCACTAGTTTTCTTAGCTTTACTAGCGGTTGAAGTGTTTTCTCGGCTTCTTCAAAGTCGACATTGGCCAAAAGCGCTTCTCCCAATAATATGGTTGTTGCTACAGTTTTTTCTGCGTTGAGCGCATCTTTAAAATTAGAGATTGCCAAATCATACTGCTTGTGATACAAATAGATTTCACCAAGTGTGGTCAGCGCTATCCCCAACTCTTTTTTGTTGCCCTTTACACCTAGGGAGGCTACGGCCTGAGCCACAAAATCAATGCTTTTCTCAATATCTCTCTTTTTAAAGTATTCGGCAGAATCAAGGGCAACTTGGTAGACTTCTCGGTTTCGCAATGCCCCGCTTTTTCGCGATGAAAACGTACTATAATCTTCAACCTCAACAATGATGTCGTCGTCGGTGGTTATTCGATGGCGTACCGTTTCAAAATCGGCACTTTTAAATATCAATTCATCACCAATGAAAGCTGAAATCTTGAATTCGCCGAAAGTATTTGTCGTAGTGTAGATTCCCGCATTTGTTGAAACCTCAACATCGGCTATCGGTTCATAGTTCTCTTTGCCCCGTACAGACCCCTTGATTACAACAAGTTTTCTCTCATTGGAGTGTTGTGCCCAAGTACCCGAAAAAGGTATCAATGCGATAAACAATATGTATATGATTCTCTGCACAATGAACATTCTATGAAGTAAACTTACTGGATTTAAAGCGGTTTAAAAAATTCAATTATGCCATTCACCCTTTATAAACAAAGGTATTATTGTGCATGGCTAAGCTGTAATCACATACCACTCATTGAAAGTACCTTTTCACTCATTTTGAGTTTTATTCCGTCTTTCTTGAATCTAGTTTTATCGAGAATTAAATGGAAAAACAATGAAAAATTTAAATCGAATATTAAGTGCAGGATTCATATCATTGGCTATGGTAAGCGGTTACAGCTGTAAGCTAGAATCTAAAAAAACAGTGAACAATGTTCTGGTTGCCGAAACAATGCCACTGGCAAAAGAAAAAACCAAAAAACAATTTGTGAAAATTGCGCTCTTGTTGGATACAAGCAATAGTATGGACGGATTGATAGATCAGGCCAAAGCACAACTTTGGGATATTGTAAATGAGTTCACCCATGCAAAATGCGGAAATGACAGTCGCCCAGATTTACAGATTGCCCTTTACGAGTACGGTAACGACGATCTTTCATCAAGAGAGGGATACATACGCCAAGTTATTGACTTCAGTAGTGACCTAGATGAAATTTCAGAAAAATTGTTCTCGTTGACCACAAATGGTGGCGAAGAGTATTGCGGTCAAGTCATTAATACCTCACTTAAACAATTGGAATGGGGGAAAAATGAAGATGACCTAAAAATGATATTTATTGCCGGAAATGAACCTTTCACACAGGGCAAATTAAATTATCAAGACGCAGCCTCACAGGCGAAAGAGAAAGATGTGGTCGTAAATACCATTTTCTGTGGCAATTATGAACAGGGCATTGGTAGCAGTTGGCAAGATGGTGCAACCCGAACAGGTGGTAAATATATGGCCATTGACCATAACCGTCAAGTAGTGCATATTGAGACACCTTATGACGATGTCATCATAAAGCTCAATACCAAACTGAACAAGACATACATCTCTTATGGCACACTAGGAGCACAAAAATACGCTGCGCAATCAACACAAGACAGTGAAGCTTACAAACTTAATGAAGAGGTTGCTGTCAAACGTGCGGTTAGCAAAAGTTCTCGTCTGTACAACAATGCGCAATGGGATTTAGTTGATGCTGCTGAAGATGATAAATTTGAAGTGTCTAAATTGAAGAAAGAAGATTTGCCCAAAGAACTAAAAGATAAATCAACCAAAGAAATCGAAGAATACATCGCTGATAAAAAAGCAGAACGTGTGAAAATTCAAAAAGAAATTCAGGAATTTAACAATAAGCGAAAAACCTACATTGCCAAAAACCAAAAGGAAGAAAGAGGCGAATTAGAAAATGCAATGTTAAGTGCCATCAAAAATCAGGCTGCAAAGAAGAATTACAAGTGGGAAAAATAATCAATTTGGTAATTATCCAAAGAAAGCCCGTCAGTAAATGACGGGCTTTTTAGTTTGCCGCGGGACAGTAACAATCGTATCTGTTTTCTTGTTTTTCACCTAAATCGATACCAAGGGTAATCTGATGAAAACCGCCATTATCTAACCTGATTTCACCAGATTGGTATGAATAATTATAAGATATTAAAAAGCGATTGATGTTGACCCCTACGATTGGTGTAAACAATTGTAAACGTTGTTCGCCCAAAGTACCATCTTGTTGAAACTGTGCGCCGTCAAAACTTCTTCGGTACGAAAGTCCGCCCCAAACAGTAGCGTTGCCGACATCCTTATATACTTTGGCATTGAAATCAACTGTTTTTTCCTGAGTAAACTCGGTCAACTGAAAAAGTACGGATGGTTCGACCCTAAAGTCACCTTTGCCAAAAACATATCCAACGGAAAACAAATACCTTCTAAGGTTGTCGAACTCTGCGAGTGTATATAAATCCCTTCCTGTACCTAGAATGTTCAAAATTGCGGCATGCGCATAAAACTCTAAATAGTTGTAAGATGCCCCAAGGTCAAGATTGAAATAGCTTGTGGTATTCTTTGTTCCCGTAATTATGGGATCCGGGATCACCGATCTGAACTCAGTTTCGTCCAAACTACTGAGAATAACTCCTGCGCTTAATCCGAAAGAGATTTGGTTCAATGACCTAAAGTCTCCACTGAGTTGCAAATGGTGCGCGTACGTAGCTTTGAAACCTGTTTGAGAATGGTATCCATTACTATCGTTAAAAAGAATACCACCAACACCACTCTTTTCGCCAACTCTAAAGTTTCCATTGAACGTCTGAAGACTAGGAGCTTCATCTACGTTGAACCATTGCTTTCTGGCAGTCAAACGTATTTTACCTTGTTGGCCAATACCGGCCATTGAGGGATAAACGAGGTAATAGTTATCGGCTAAGTAGTCAAAATAAACCGGAATGCCCTCCTGAGCACGGATATTAAATCCGACAAGTAAGGCCAAAATCAATAGTGTCTGTATTTTTTTCATCAAGTAAGGGGCTAGTTGTGCGTATGACGCCTATAAAACAATTAATATAACGTATTAAATGTAACATTATTATGTCTTTTTATCCCCGTTATTCCTTTGTACTTTTGCTAAAATAAAAGCTATGAAAGAATATCATATCACCCTAATAGAGACGAACAATCCTGCAATTTTAAAGTTCGAGGCCAATCATTTTCTGGTCAAACAGAACTATGAGTTCAAAAATATCGATGAGGCCAAAAATTCGCCTTTGGCCCAGCAATTGTTCTATTTGCCCTTTATCAAAACGGTTTACATTTCAGGTAACTTTATTGCTCTAGAGCGATTTGATATTGTTCAATGGAACGACGTCAAAGACGAAGTTGCCCAACAACTTGTTGATTACCTCAACGATGGAGCACCTGTGGTCAATGAAGAAGAGACCACAAAGAAAGTTGCCATAACCGTGTATGCCGAGGTTACGCCAAATCCTGGAGTCATGAAATTTGTTGCGAATAAAGCCATTGTTCCGTCTATATTTGAGTTTAAGAACATTGATGAGGCCAAAAATTCTGAGCTCGCCAAACAACTCTTTCATTTTCCTTTTGTAAAAGAGGTTTTCTTTGACCAAAACTACGTCTCCGTTACAAAATACGATGTTGCCGAATGGGATGAGATTACGATGCAACTTCGTGAGTTCATACGCGACTTTCTTGCCGATGGAAAAGAGGTGGTCGCTCCAGAATTTGAACAACAACAAAGTGAACATACCGAAGCAGCTACATCAAGTACAGTTCATGACGACACTTCAAAACAAATCATCGATATTTTAGAAGAGTATGTAAAACCGGCAGTGGCAAGCGATGGTGGCAATATCCTTTTTCAATCGTATGAAGAAGATAGTAAAACCGTCAACGTAATTTTACAAGGTGCCTGTAGTGGTTGCCCTTCATCAACATTTACCTTAAAAAATGGCATTGAAACCATGCTGAAAAATATGCTAGGGGATAAGGTTAACGAGGTTGTGGCATTGAACGGATGATTTTTGCACTTCATGGCGCAATGATTCTATTTTAATGCTTAACTTGAATAAATTTTAAAATCATTGACCATGGCTGTTTTAAAAGTTATTGAAGTTTTGGCCAACTCTAGCAAGGGTTGGGAAGATGCCGCTGCCAACGCGGTTGCGCAAGCATCTAAATCTGTAAAAAATATCCGTTCAGTATATCTCAACGAACAGAGTGCTACTGTTGAAGATGGTAAAATTTCTGATTACCGTGTAAACGTAAAAATTACGTTTGAGGTAAAGTAAATGTAAAACCGATGTTTTATAGCGCCCGATGGGCGCTTTTTTTTGTTTTAATACCAGAATATGAACAAGACCGTTCGTGCGTTTTCCCTTTTATTTCTGTTACTGGTCGCATGTGGCCAAAAAAAAGAAGCGATGAGCCATAAACACACCAATGCCCTAGTTGATGAAACGAGCCCCTATCTGCTGCAGCATGCGCACAATCCTGTAAATTGGGAAGCTTGGCACCCAGAAGTGCTTGAGCGTGCAAAAAAAGAGAACAAACCCTTGCTTATCAGCATTGGTTACGCTGCCTGTCACTGGTGCCACGTAATGGAGGAAGAGTGCTTTGAAGATGAGGAAGTGGCCAAAATGATGAATGAAAATTTCATTAACATCAAAATTGACCGTGAAGAACGACCTGATGTAGACCAAATCTATATGGACGCCATTCAAATGATGACCGGCAATGGAGGATGGCCATTGAATATAGTGGCGCTGCCCGATGGAAGACCATTCTGGGGTGCCACCTACTTACCCAAAGACAATTGGGTCAAATCATTGGACCAACTCACCAAACTCTACAAAGAAGACCCTGAAAAAGTAAAAGGATATGCTTCGGACCTAGAACGCGGAATACAGTCGATAAACTTGGTTGAAAATAAAAAAGATGCGACGGTTTACAGCTTAGAACAAATGCATGAAGCAGTAGCGAACTGGCAAACCTATTTTGACACTTACTTGGGCGGATACAAAAGGGCTCCAAAATTCATGATGCCAAACAATTTGGATTTTTTAATGCATTATGGAACAACTCAAAATAACCAAGAGATTCTAGACTATGTCAACACCACTTTGACGCGTATGGCATATGGTGGGATTTACGATCATGTAGGTGGCGGTTTTTCAAGATATTCGGTAGATACCAAATGGCACGTGCCCCATTTTGAAAAAATGCTCTACGACAATGGTCAATTGGTAAGTCTTTACGCCAAGGCCTACGCCGTAACAAAAAATCCATTGTACAAAAAAATAGTAGATGAGACCATTGTCTTTGTACAAGAAGAGCTTGCTGACCAAAGTGGTGGATTTTACTCATCATTGGATGCTGATAGCTTTACGGAATCTGGTGAATTGGAAGAAGGGGCATATTACGTTTGGACCAAGGAAGAACTGCAACAACTGCTGGGCGAAGACTTTGATTTATTCAAAGACTATTACAATATCAATTCTTATGGTGAATGGGAAGAGAATTACGTATTGATTCGTGATAAATCGGATGAAGAAATTAGTGAAAAGCATAGAATTTCGAAAGAAACGATGCATGAAAAATTGACCAAGGCCCTATCCGTTTTAAAGAAGGAAAGGCAAAAACGAGAAAAACCCAGACTCGACGATAAAATACTTACATCATGGAACGGTTTAATGTTAAAAGGTCTTGTCGATGCCCATCGCTATACCCAAAACGAAGCTTACCTAACCAAGGCTTTAAAAAACGCCAAGTTTATCGAGACAGAAATGGTACAGGCCTCAGGCGGATTGTTCAGAAACCACAAAAATGGACAAAGCAATATCAATGGATTTTTAGAAGATTATGCCACTACCATTGAAGGGTTTATTGCACTTTACGAAGTGACTTTTGACGAAAAATGGTTGAACTTGGCAAAATCGCTAACGGACTTTTCACTGACTCATTTTACCGATGCTTCTAGTAAAATGCTGTTCTTTACGTCAGATGAAGACGATTCATTGATTCGAAGAACAATAGAGGTCAATGACAACGTAATTTCAGCCTCAAACTCCATTATGGCCAAAAACCTATTGAAGCTTCATAAGTTATATAGCAAAGAAGGTTATGGCCAGCGTGCTCATCAAATGCTCAAAAATGTGCAGGAAAATTTTTTAGAAAACGGACAAAGCTTCGCCAACTGGATGCACCTTGCGCTATTCGAAAATTTAAATTTTTACGAAATAGCAGTGGTCGGTGATGACTATGAAACTTTGGGCAATGAAGTTGCCAGTACGTACATTCCGAACAGTATTTTGGTAGGTGCTCCAAAAGAAGGGAAAATTGAACTTCTAAAGGGACGTTACAACGAAGGACAAACCCTTATTTATGTATGTATTGAAGGTGCCTGTAAATTACCGGTCACCTCATCAAAACAAGCGTTGGACCAATTATGAAAGAATTCACGGATTTACAGACGCATATTGACAAAGCCATAGACTGGGTTTGGAACTTATTGCCCAATTTAGTATTAGCGATCATTTTATTTATTGTTGGCTTATGGGTGGTCAAATTTTTAAATCGTTTGGTCCGAAAATTTTTTCAGAAAAAGGACTATGACCAAACTCTTGAGACCTTTATACAAAGCTTTATCAGCATAGCCTTAAAGATTGTTCTATTCGTTCTTGTGGTAACACAACTTGGCGTAAAAACCTCTTCATTGGTAGCCATGTTGGGGGCAGCAGGTTTGGCCATTGGTCTTGCATTACAGGGGTCTTTGGCAAACTTTGCCGGTGGTGTATTGATACTATTGTTCAAACCATTTAAGGTCGGTGATTTTATTTCGGCCCAAGGTGTTGATGGAACGGTCAAAGAAATATCCATTTTTAACACAAAGCTCAATACGTTCGGCAATCAATTGGCCATTATACCCAATGGACAACTATCTAACGGCAATGTTATCAATTACAATGCAGAACCAATTCGCAGGGACAACTATACCATTGGTATTGGGTATGATTCAAACATCAAGGATGCCAAAACCATTCTGCTCAACATCTGTGCAGAAAATGAAAATGTACTGAAAGACCCAGCTCCAGAAGTTTATTTAGCTTCCCTTGGTGACAGTTCGGTCAATTTATCGTTACGATACTGGGCAAAAAATGAAGATTTTTGGAGTGCGAAATTCTTTATTCATGAAGAATCTAAACTTCGGTTTGACGAAGCCGGAATCGAAATTCCGTTTCCGCAACGCGTGGTACACGAAAAAGGTGATTAAGTCTTCTTTTTCTGCAATACAAAATCCTTAAGGTAGTAAGGTTCAAAGTAAGCCACATCCTCAAAATCTTTGTTTAGGTATTTCACGTATGAAATCTCAGCCATTTCTTTCGATGAAGGAAAGACCTCTGGATGAAAAACAAATGTAGGGTCAGTTAAAATTTCTGCACATTTTGTGGCACCGTTTCCAACTAAGTGAATATTGTTGTACGGCAAGTACTCTTTAAAAGAATCTTCAGTCACAATTTCTGCCCGCGTTTCTCTAATCTCATTATAGGTTTGATCAAAAACACAAGAATACACCTCCATTCGCCTGGCATCTAAAACAGGAATAATAACGTCGTTATCAACACCCTCAATTTGGTGTGCCATACTGGCCAGTGTAGGTACTGAAATTAGTGGAATATCTAATGCAAAACATAACCCCTTGGCAGCTGAAACCCCTATTCGCAGTCCAGTATACGATCCAGGGCCCTTGCTCACCGCAATGGCGTCAATTTCACCCCATTTCAGCGAAGCTTTTTTAAGTGCATCTTCTGCAAAAACATGCAACTGTTCAGAATGGGAATAGTTCAGTGTATTTTCTTCTATCAAAGATACCACCTCACCATTAACCGCAACGCTTACCGAACAATTCGTCGTTGCTGTTTCTAAGTTTAAGATTTTGCCCATAGGGCGAATATAAAAAAGACCTGTCAGCTATGGCCAACAGGTCTTGAATATTTTATGAATGCATAGTATTAATCTAAGGCCAATGGAATACCGTAGAAGAATTCCAATATCTTGATTCTAAAGATATAATCGTATTTTGAACGAATCAAAGTAGCCTGGGCATCATCTACCCTAGCTTGGGCCTGACCAAAATCAAAGGCGTTCAATAAGCCCACATCATAACGCTCTTTGGCGTACTCATAGGCCAACTGTCTGGCCTCAACAGTTTTTTGGGCTGCTTCATAGGCTTTTGAAAATGTAGTCACATCAACATAAGCTTGTTGTATACTGGTCTCTAAATCAAGTTTGTCTTGTTCAAATTGTAGTTTTGTACGCTCTAAAGTAATTTTCGAACGTTTGACATTGTTTCTTGTACCCCAACCATTAAAAATTGGTATGTCCATCTGGGCCCCGTAAGAAACACCATCAAAAATCCAGAGCTGGTCGGTAAAATCAGGCAAAAAGAATTCATCATTAACATCCCGGATAAAGTTTCTATTGGAATAACCCGTATTGTACCTAAAAAACCCTGTTATCGTGGGCAAATAAGCTCCTTTTGCTATCTGTAGGTCTTTTTCCGCCAGTTCTACATTGGATTTTGAAAATTTAATATCATTACGAAACGTTAGTGCTTTGTCAAAAATCACTTTGGCCGAATTGTCCAAAATATCTGAAGGTGGTACTTCAAAAGACTCATCAGCAATATCAAAATTTTCATAATCGGTTAGCTGTAAAATCTGGGCCAAATTCACCCTAGAAATCAATACCAAACCCTCGCCGTTGATAATCTGCTGCTGTTGATTGGCAGCAGTAGCCTCAATTTCAAGAAGATCCCCACGGGGTAAAGCACCATTTTCAACAAGTTCTTTGGTTCGCTTTAAGTCTTGCTCGGTGACCGCATATTGCGCTTTGCTTACTTTTAATGCCTCTTTGTTAGAAAGTACTTGAAGATAGGCGTTGGCCACATTTAAACGAATATCGTCTTTCAAATCGTCTAAACGATACTGGTTGGCAATAGCATTCAACCTTGCCCTACTAAGACGATTAAAGCTTTGTAGACCATCGAATAAGGTTAAGTTAGAACTTAAGCTTCCGTTCGCCCGAAAAGTAGATTCGGTCGTTGGAGCGTTTGTACCCGGCACAATAGAAAAACCAACATTATTTGATGCGCTCAATTGTCCACTTAGATTAGGTAAAAGCGCACCGATAGCATCAGACTTATCTAGTTTTGCAGTTTCAAGATCTAGTTCAAACTGTTCAATTGAAATATTGTTTTCTACAGCATATAAGACACATTCTTCAAGCGTCCACTTCTTCATTTGTGCATTTGTCATAAACATCGCACAAACAATTAAAACTGTTGCGATTTTAAACTTCATTCGTTTTTTGATTTTGGTTATTGATTGATTATTCTGCTGATTCTTCCTCACCATCCTCTTCTTCATCTAAACCTTTTTTGATGGGTTCGGTTTTATTCCATTGTTTTACCTCATCGTTTTCGTCAAGGCCAGAGACGATTTCTACATTAACACCATCAGAGATGCCAATTTCAATATCTTTTCGTTCGAACTCCTGTTCTCCGGTGGCCACTTCAACGTAAGGCTTATTGGTCTGCTTGTCAAATTGCAACAACGATTCCATGATGACCATAACACTATCCTTTTTCTCTAGTACTAGTGATGCGTTAGCACTATAGCCGGCACGTATCAGAATATCGTCTTCAACCACAACATCCCCTTCAATTTTGAACTGCACAGCACCTGCTTCTTCAACCCCTTTGGGAGCAATGAACTTCAATTCTGCATTGAATGTTTTGTCGTCTATGGCGCCAAGACTGATCTCCAAAGGCATACCAACCTCAAGTTTACCTACTTCACCTTCATCTACCTTTCCTTCAAAAATCATTTTGCCCAAATCTGCAATAGAGGCAATGGTCGTTCCATCGTTAAAGTTATTGCTCTGAATTACTTGATCCCCTTCTTTGACCGGAATTTCTAAAATAGTACCGGCAACAGTAGCCCTAATATCTGTATTGGCTGCAGCTGAACCACCTATAGAACCCCTACGAATAATCTGATAGTCAGCTCGAGCGTTTTTGAGCTCTTGTTCAGCTTGTTCGTACGTTAGCTTCTGATTGATAAAGTCTTGATTGGAAACAACACCCCTATCATATAGCTTTTTATTTCTATCGTATTCAATCTTAGCATTGTTCAACGCCAACTCCGCATTTCGAACGCGGCCTTGAGCTTGGTTCAGTGACTGTTCGTTTGGCACCACTTTAATTACTGCGATCAACTCACCAGCCTTTATCTGGCCGCCTTCTTCAACAAAGATTTTGTCAATAATGCCCGTAATTTGAGGCTTGATAGCGACCTCGTCTTCAGGAATGACCTTACCGGTAGCAACAGTTTTTTTCTCTATGCTCGCAATAAATGGTTTGTGCGTATCATATTCAATAGCTGATTTGCTATTTGATTTCATGAAAAACACAGCTGCCCAGAGTGCTCCTAAAATCAATACTCCTAGCCCTACCCATTTTAAAATTTTTTTCATTTCAGTGATTATTTAGTTATGTACGTAAAAATGGTTTTTGATTGTTATTCTTCTCTTAATGCATCAATAGGTTTGATACTGACCGCTCTTTGTGCTGGAATTAGACCTATAAGCACCCCTAGTATGACCATCAATAACAAAGAACCGATGACATAAGGTACTGGTACAGTAGGATTTGTATAGGGAAAATCTCCGCCTTGTGTGAATGCATCTATGCCTTTCAACGTCAAGGCTCCGACAATTATGCCTATGATACCTGAAAGCAAAGTCAAAAACAAAGATTCTATAATAATTTGGTTACGAACTTCCGCCGGTGTAGCACCCAGCGCCCTTCTTACCCCAAGTTCTTTTGTCCGCTCCTTTACTGAAATCAACAGAATATTACCTATCCCTATAACTCCCGCCAAAATTGTTGCAACGCCAACGATAAGTGATAAAAATGTCATTCCTTTTGAGAAGCCCATAATTTTTCCGAAAATCTCGCCAAGATTAAAAGAACCAAATGCTCTCTCGTCTTCTGGGTCAACATCATGGATTGAACGCAAAACGGATTTTACATCGGTCTCGACCTGAATTACATCAGCGTCATCATAAGCTGCCATCGTGAACCATGACACGTCTTCACCTGTGTTATATAGTTTTTTAAAAGTGGTAAACGGAATGAATATATCGCTATCGCTCTCAAAGCCGCCACCAGGGGTGAACTTATGCACCCCAACTACTTGAAAATAAATATCATCAACTTTAATATACCCTCCAATAGGGTCTTCGTCTTCATCAAAAAGTTCGCGCTGTGTACGTTCACCGATAACACAAACCTTTCGTGCTTCCTCAATGTCGGCGTCATTAATGAACCTACCTCCATCATAAATCTTTTTGGTGGCAATTTTTATAAACACCGGATAATCACCGTAGACTGCATAATTTCCAGATTTAAGACCCCGGGTCACCAGAGCCGGATCACTGCCAAATACACCACGCACATTTCGTGGCGCCACAGTTTCTAATTGCGGAATTCTATTGTATAAGACATCAACATCACCCAACTTTAATTGAATTTGCCGCCCAGTCTTATACCCTGCATAAGGTTTACTGGTGTATTGCCCCCAAGCAAAGAGCGTATTCTGTGCTACAGATTCGAATTGTCTTTCAAAACCATTGTCCAAACCTTGTGCCGCACCCGAAAGGCCGATGTAAATATAAATACCGACAAATACTCCGATCATCGTCAGAAAGGTGCGTAACTTATTCTTCGAAATAGATTGAAAAATCTCTTGCCATGTATTTCCATCAAACAGCTGTCTCATCTTATTCGTCTCTTAGTGCTACAATCGGTTTTATTTTGGCCGCCCGTCTGGCGGGAATGTATCCTGCAATAGTACCACATACTATCAATAAAATAGTTGCAAAAACAGCAGTACCAGAAGCTATATATGGATTGGTAATGAAGTAATCATCTTCCAACGTCTTTCCTCCTATTTGACCGAGTACCACTACACCTATAATCATGCCCACAAAACCAGAAATTGTGGTAATGAAAATTGACTCGAACAAGATAGAATTGGTTACTTTTCTAGGGGTAGCGCCCAAGGCCTTTCGTATCCCGATTTCTTTTGTACGTTCTTTGACCACAAACACCATGATGTTGCTTATGCCAATGATTCCTGATATGATGACCGCAAAGGCAATCCCAGAAATAATTATTTGCAACACTGCGGCAAACTGTTGGTTCTGTTTTAGGTTATCGGCAACATTTCTAATAAAAATACCGTTTGGATCTTCTGGGCTTATAAATTTCTTATCCCTCAGAAAAGCATCTAATTTGCCCTCAAAGGCCATTGCACCAGCATAACCGATCTCGGGCCTGAAGGCCAAAATAATTTGGTCGATCTTATCAGTGTTCTTTTCAATCAACTGTCTTGTAGTAAACGGAATATAGATATTACGTTCTTCATTGTCACCACCATCATCTTGAAATACCCCAATGACCTTAAAAACACTACCTCCCAAATCAATGAACTTACCTATCGACTCTTCACCTTTGAACAGGTCTTGTTCTACCAGCCTGCCGATAACGGCATATTTTGTTTTTCCCTTGATGTCATTTTCGTTGATATAGCGACCCTTCATCAAGATAGTTTTTTCGGCAAATTGATGCGCCGGGCCAACAGCTCTGGTAGAATAGTTATCCGATTCGTCATTATAGGTTACCAAGGCGTTTCGAGTAATTCTGGGCGAGATATACTCTAACAACATTGAGAATTTATCTTCAATATCTGTTAAATCCTTATTTTCAAATTCTATTCTTCTATTGGCCTTATAGCCTTTATAAGGAATCGTAGTACGCCCAGGAAAGACAAAGAAAACATTGGTGGCATCATCACCAAAGAACTTGGCAAATGTATTGTTCAGTCCGTTACCCATACCAAACAACGTAACAAATATGAAAATACCCAAAGCGACCGTAAACCCTGTCAAAAAGGTTCGCAGCTTGTTCTTTTGAATGGTTTCAAATATTTCTTTCCAAGTATCCCTACTTAACATATTGCGAGGCTCTTACCTGTTCTACTTTTTTGTCTTCAACGATGACACCATCTTTTAGGTGAATGACCCTTTTACACATCTCTGCAATATCAGGCTCGTGTGTCACAACCAGAATAGTGTTTCCCTCATCATTGATTTTCTGAATTAAGTCCATTACTTCATAAGAGGTTGTACTATCCAACGCTCCGGTAGGCTCATCAGCCAACAATACTTTAGGCTCTGCAGCCATTGCTCGGGCGATGGCGACACGTTGTTTTTGACCACCTGAGAGTTCACTTGGTAAATGGGTGGCCCATTCTCTCAACCCAACACGTTCTAGATACTTCAAAGATTTCTCTTGACGTTCTTTACGAGGTACACGTTGGTAATATAAAGGGAGTGCAACATTTTCCATCGCACTCTTGTAATTGATCAGGTTAAATGATTGAAACACAAACCCCAAAAATTTATTTCTATAATTGGCGGCCTTGGTCTCGCTTAGATCCTTAATCGGTACCCCATCAAGGGTATACTCACCTGAGTCAGCCTCATCTAGCATTCCTAAAATATTAAGCAATGTAGACTTTCCCGAACCTGAAGATCCCATTATGGCCACAAGTTCGCCTGCTTCGCATGAAAAATTGATTCCCTTTAAAACGTGAAGGGAATTGCTTCCCATTTTATAGGATTTATGAAGGTCTTTGATTTCGATCATGATTGGTTTGTTAGCTATCTGATTTTGGAATCGTTAATAGGACTCACAAATTGATAATTTGTTACAAGAATTATTGAAAAGTTTTGTTAAATGATTAATCACCGTCTTCCTCTGATTCTGTGCTATTCCAGACCTTGATCTTGTCTTCTAAGGAAACCCCTGATTTCACCTCAACAAAAATACCATCGCTTACGCCCAATTCAATATCCTTGCGTTCAAACTGCTGGTCACCAACCTCTACCTCAACAAATGGTTTTTTGGTCTCACCATCAAACTGTACCAACGCTTCTTTAACGGTTAAAACGCTATCGGCACGTGCAAGTATTATAGATGCATTGGCGCTCAACCCTGCTCTGATAAAGGTGGTATCCTGTTTTTTCAGGGTTCCTTTTATCTCAAACTGAATGGCACCGTTATCTTCTTTTCCTTTTGGCGCTATATAATCTAAAACAGCTTCAAAAACCTGGTCTTCAATAGCTCCAACGGTTATCTCCAAAGGTAAATCTTCTTTTATTTTTCCCACTTCAGACTCATCCACCTTGCCCTCAAAAATCATCTTTTCTACGTCGGCAATGGCAGCAATAGTAGTACCTTCATTAAAGTTATTGCTTTCGATAACTTGATTGCCAACTTCAACGGGCACCTCTAACACCATTCCACTTACCGTAGATTTGATCAACGTATTGGCTGCATTACCGAAACCTCTTGTGGTTCCTGTTTTTACAATATCATATCTTTTATTTGCAGCTTGAAATGACTGCTTGGCCTGATCGTAAGTTACTTGGGCTCGGTCTAAATCAGCTTGCGATATCACACCTTTATTAAAAATAGACAGTTGTCTATCGTAATTACGTTTTTGGTCGTCAAGATTTATTTTTGCTTCATTGATCGCATTTTGAGCATCAATTAGGGCATTTAAATTAGGTACAACCCGAATTTTGGCCAATAAATCCCCTGATTTTACATAATCTCCACCTTCTACATATACCTCTTCGATAACACCTGAGATATTGGGTTTTATAAGCACCTCTTCTAACGGAAGGATGCTGCCGGTCGCCACAGTTTTCTCTATAACGGTCTGTTTTGTAGGTACTTCGGTTTCATAGACTATTGGGTCTTCTGTATTCTTTTGGTACAAGTAATACATTGAGCCACCAAAGATTATTACGATTAATAATAGGATGATGATAGTGACTGACTTTTTCATTTTGGTTTGTGATTTATTTGATTGATTATTTTTATTCTGTTCTTAAAGCCTCTATTGGTCTTACCCGAATTGCGCTTTGGGCCGGAATAAAACCAGCTAGCAGCCCTGAAATCATTAAGATCATCAGTGCTCCACTCACGACACCAACACTTACACTTGGGTTCATGAACATATCAACTGGGCCCACACTATCTAACAAAGAATTGATTCCGTATATCAATAGCGCCCCAAAGATTATTCCTACCATACCAGAGATAATGGTCAAAAAAATGGATTCCATTAAGATTTGTTTTTTGATGGATATGGGTTGTTCCCCCAAAGCCCTTCGAATTCCAATTTCCTTTGTTCTTTCCTTTACCACAATAAGCATGATATTACTGACACCTATTATACCCGAAAGCAATACCATAATACCAACCAGATATGCTATGGCCTTTAGGCCAAAGAAAAGACTTTCTACACGGTTAAACTGTTCATAAAGGTCAAAATAACCTATGGCCCTCTTATCTTCAGGATGTACTTTATGTCGTTTGCGCATAACCTCAATGATGTTCTCTTTCAATTGCGAAATAGAGCTTCCATCATGTGCCGTAATTGCCATCCAACCTACATCTTCACCTCTATTAAAAGCTTGCGAAAAAGAGGTGAACGGTACAAAAATCTGCTTTTGCGCCTCTTCGCCATCACCATCATTATTGTTTTTCTTATACGTGCCGATGACCAGAAAATTGATTCCTCTGATCTTTATATATGAACCTAAGACTTCTTCACCCTTATCGTATAGTTCAGATTGAACGCCCTGTCCGATAATAGCGACTTTTCTTTTCTGTTCTATATCGTTATAATTGATAAACCTCCCAGAGGTAACCGTCATAGGATCCTGTTTAATAATTTCAGGATAATCGCCGTAGACATCATAAGCACCAATGCGAATGCCTCGCACCACATTGCCACCCCCTCTAAAACCTCCTATTTGATTACGTGGTGAAATGTATTTAAGGTTAGGGACGTTATCCCATATGGCCTGTACATCATTTGTTTTGAATTCAAAACTTCTACCCTTTGGCAAGCCTTCAAATGGTTTTGTGGTGCTACGCGTCCACATGAACATCGTATTGGTGGCGATATCGCCAAAATCTTTTCTGATTCCGTTTTCAAAACCCTTTCCTGCCGCCAGTAACGTTATTAAAATAAAGATGCCCCAACATACCCCAAATGCGGTCAGCAAGGTTCTACCCACATTGCTTGAGAGTACTTCTATTATTTCGCGCCATCTATCTTTATTGAACATTGTTACTTGTTTCTTTATAATACTTAAAACCTATTCTTCGCGCAATGATTCTATTACTTGAACTTTTGCCGCTCTCCAAGCAGGAATAAATCCTGCCAATGCACCTGCAAAAATCAACACGAGTACTGTTGAAAATGCCACATTAAAATTGACCGAGGGATTCATTACGTACTCAATTTTTACGTTCGGACCCAATACCTCTAACAAAACCATACTAAAAATCAGTCCGCCGAAACCAGATATGGCCGTAACAAAAATCGACTCGTGTAAAATCATTCCGACAATCGACCAAGGTTTTGCACCCAGCGCTTTTCTGATACCAATTTCACGAGTGCGTTCTTTGACCACGATCAACATAATATTGCTTACCCCAACAACCCCGGCGATAATGGTACAGATTCCCACGAACCAAAAAAAGAGCTTCATATTGGCCGTAATACTGTAATACCTTTTAGCTTCTTCCATAGCACTCCAGACCCTTACTCCTGAGTTGTCTTCTGGCGATACTAAATGCTCTTCTTTCAGATATTGCCTTAAGTTATCTTTGAAACTAACGGCTTGTGCAACTGCAGTTTCAAAGTTTTCAGCAGGTGGAAGGGTATACGATAGGGTGTTCAGCTTATCGTCGCCAGTAAATACCCGTTGTGCCGTACTTAGGGGAATATAGATGCGTTCTTCTTCACGTTCGTTCTGCTCATTGAATACGCCAATAATTGTAAATCTAATGCCCGAAATATCAATAATCTCACCTACAGGCGTATCCACTTTGTCAAAAACGTCTTCTTTAATTTTCTTTCCAATGATGGCAACTTTGCCCAACGATGATTCGTCTTTGTAGTTTATAAATCGGCCTTCGGCAGTACTAAAACCTTCAATGAACTGAAATTCAGAGGATACCCCCTGTATGCCGTAAACCAAGGCCTCATTGCCATAGTTGATATTTACGTTCCGTACAAATACCCTTGGCGATTCATATTCAATATTCTCTTTGAACAGACGGCCGGCCATTTCATAATCATTGTTTTTAAAACGGATTCTTCTACCTGGGTTTAATCCTTTATAAGCTTTTGAAGTTGTTTCGGGCCAAGCCCATACACTTGTAGTGGCATCTTGTTTGAATTCGTGTTCAATGCCGTTTTGCATGCCTTGGCCAAAACCCAATAAGATTACAAGAATAAAAATACCTGAAGCAACGGAGAGTCCCGTAAGAAACGTACGTAATTTGTTCTTACGGATCGTATCGAAAATCTCTTGCCACCTTTCGATGTCAAACATGTGGGTTGGTTTTGATGATTGATGAATACGCTAGCGTATACTAACTTAGACTACATTTCAAAAGTTTTGTTACACTTTTTACCAAAAAAATACTAAATAATACTCTTTTAACTGCGCATCTTGCGATATATGAAGTAAAACAGGCCGCCAACCAATACATAGGGAATTGCCATTAAATAAACAATACCATTATTGATACCTTCTGCCTGACTATTGTCTGCTTCACTTTCTAACGCCGCCCGGCACATAGCACATTGGGCATCGGCTACTTCTGGAAAAAGCAAGACCAATAAAATGATAACTAAAAGTATGGTCTTTCTCATCAGTTCAGGTAATACGGTGAAATCATCAAATAAACCACTACTCCGGTAATTGCAACATACAACCAAACCGGAAAAGTATACCTAGCCCACTTTTTATGCGCTTCAAAATCGCCCAAATATGTTTTACTGTAGGTAATGAGTACCAAAGGGATAATCACTATGGACAACATAATATGGGAAATCAAAATAAAAAAATAAACATAACGAATGAAGCCTTCACCACCGAAGGGTGTTGATTCAGAAGTCATGTGATAGGCCACGTACATAACCAAAAAGGCAGCAGAAAGCACAATGCAAGTGGTCATCAGTCTTTGATGCAATTTTCTTTTCTTGTTTTTGATGGCAACAACGGCAACAATCAATAATATAGCGGTCAACCCGTTAATGGTCGCATAGATCGGTGGCAAAAAGCTTAAGGGTTTTGCATCGGGAATTTTATACCCAAATAAAAGCGCTACCACCAATGGTATGGATATGGATAAAATTGTAATCCAAAGCTTTATTTTCTTTTCGTTTTTTGCCAGTGCTTCCATTTATTCTGCCAATAGTTTTTTGATATCTTCTTTCAACATTGTTATTTGCTGGGCCTCGCCATCAGCATTGATACCTTGTGGTTCGGTAATGGTACCGCGATAATAAATCAAGGGGTTGCCGAACCTGTCCAATCTTGAACGTATATAACCTTCTTTATCGACCAACGCGAACATGCCTGAGTGCTCAAAGCCTCCCGGGGCCTCTTCATCTTCATTTGCCAAAACATAGAAACCTTCTTCTGCCAACCGATAAATGGTCTCTTGGTCACCGGTCATCAAATGCCAGTTTTCATTGGTAATATCATAGCGTTCGGTATACTTTTTTAGAATAGCGGGTGTATCGTATCTCGGATTTATGGTAAATGACGCAAATGCCAAATCATCATATTCTTCAAAAGTATTTTGAAGTTCAACCAAATTACTTGTCATAATGGGACAAATAGTAGGGCAGGTGGTAAAGAAAAAATCAACCACATAAACTTTCCCCTTATAATCTTCATTGGTCACCAAAACACTATCTTGATTCAAAAAAGAAAACTGCGGAACCTTACGTTTTTGACCATTGCTGGTCACATAAGATAATGGTGTTATAGTTGTTGTTGCAGCAAGTCGATCATTGTCAACAACAATACCCTGTTTTAGTCTTTTGGTAATCTCGTAGACCGCAAAAATCCCAAATATCAAAATGATACTTGATACCCAAACATAGGTGTATTTCTGTTTTTTATTTGCTCCTGTCGGCATTGTTCTTTTTTAGTGCAAGTCTATACTCGGCCAAGATGATTTTTACGTCATCTTCCATTTTATTGTTCAACTCTGCCACTGAAGTTGTATTAAAGCCATACTTGATGCCTTCATCTTCATCATCACTTCGCCCCCTAAGGTTTCGCTTTTTATCTATGATAAACACTTCAGGACTACCCAAATCTTTATCCAATGTCAAATTAGTATTTAGCTCAGTAAAGAAGTTGGTTATCTCTTTATCAGATGCAAAAATAAAATTCCACTTTTCAATGGGTGATAACTTACCCAGTTCTTCTTTTATTTGTTCAATGCTTTCTTCCTCTCCTTTAGGCACCAACATCACCATTTGAAAATCATTGAACTCATGAAACCGTTTATAGATCTTCTGATTGAGATTAAAGGCATTTCCCTTTCGTTGCACCGCATTATACCCCAAAAAACCAAGAATAGTAATCTTGTCTTGCAATTGAACGTTTGCCGCCAGTGAGGTAACTTCAGGTATCTCTTTGGTCAAAATAGGGAGCCTGCCAAAATTGTTTACCCCTGAAGCAAAGAAAAGATAGGCTACTAGTGGAAATATGAACAGAACAACTAAAACGAAGGTTTTTTTCACGGCAACCGACTATTTTTTGAACGGTTAAACAATCACTTGCAAAAATAAAGAAAGGCGGTCAAAAGACCGCCTTATATACTTTTTATTAAGAAATCTTAACTAGAAATTCCAAGCAAAAAATCCATTCTTGAATATATCGTAGATGTACGTTGCCTCAAACAATAAGATCATCACCAAATAGCATACCAAGAAAATCGGCGTCCACACAATTGCTCTTCTCAATGAACTCTTTTCATCACGCAAGTGCATAAAATCCCATGCAATGTAATACGCCTTGACCAAGGTTAAAATGATAAATATCCAATTCAACAACTTCATATCTAAAAACGAAGTTTTCACTAAGGAAGGGGGTTTAAAAATACCCAGTACTACCTCTACGGCAGTAACTATGGACAAGAAAATCAAAACACCCCAAATCTTTTGGGTATTTGATTTGAACTTCAACAACCCTCTAAATATTTCTAATTTATGTGCGTGTGCCATTTTTATGAACTCTATTTTATGGATTTCCGTTTATGCGGAAATGACAATTAATCGTATTATACCAGATAAAAGAATGTGAATACAAAGACCCATACCAAATCTACAAAGTGCCAGTACAGCCCAACTTTCTCAACCATCTCATAATGCCCTCTACGTTCGTAAGTGCCTAAAATGACATTAAAGAATATAATCACATTGATGACTACCCCAGAGAATACGTGAAAACCGTGAAAACCTGTGATGAAGAAAAAGAAGTCAGCAAACAGACGACTACCATATTCGTTACGAATCAAGTTGGCCCCTTCTACAACACGTACGGCATCTTTCAGACGGCCCAATGATTCTTCACGAGTGAGCAACGTTTTTTCACCTTCTTCATTAATGGTTTCGGTACGAATCAAAATATTAGGATTAGCCCTAAAACCTTCTATCACCTCATTTAATGAAACACTGGGCAGTGTTTCTCCATCAGAAAACCAAATGCCTTTGTCTCTGGCATCAGCAACCCTATCTTCTTGTAATGCTGCCGCAAACTCTGTCACCGCAGCACGCTCACCGGTTTCGGCATTCACGAATTGTAGAATTCTACCACCTTTGGTCTCTAAGGCACCAAAATCACCTTTGATGAAAGTGGCCCATTCCCAAGCCTGTGATCCAACGAAAATCGCACCACCGATAATGGTCAAGAACATGTACCAGATTACGGCATTCTGTTTCATTTTGTGCCCGGCATCAACCGCAAGCACCATGGTCACTGAAGACATGATCAAAATAAAGGTCATAAACGCCACATAGATCATCGGGTAATTACCGTGAAAAAATGGAACGTGCGTAAAAACCTCATCTGCAATTGGCCATGTTTCAATAAACTTGAACCTAGAGAAGCCGTATGAAGCCAAAAATCCTGAAAAAGTAAGTGCATCAGAAACGATGAAAAACCACATCATCAATTTACCGTAACTCGCTCCAAGAGGTCTATTACCGCCCCCCCATACATTTTCTTCGTTACCGGTAGTTACCGTTGTATCCATAAATAACTGTCGTTTTAATAAAATTTTGACCTAGTCAAAGGTATGGTCTAAAACCTTAAAGCGCAATTGAAATCTAAGGTTTTATTACCATAAAATTAACGTTTGGCTTCAGGCAAAAATACATCTTTTGTCGAAATTCATAACAGATTTTTATCAAGTAGACATAAAATAAAGAAATAAGAGCCAGATTGATTACATCTATTACAATAAGACTTAAAATAATTGGTAATTTAAAATCATTGAAAAACCTCCAAAACCTAAAGTTGAAGCCGGTCTTAATCGATTTGAGATGACAACATTTCCAATATGTTGATAACGTAATTCCAATCCTATTTTTTCAGCAAAATCAAGTCCCAATCCCAACGCAGGCCCAATAGTGCTGCCAATATTTTCGTTGGGACGATTTGGTCCTAAATCGACCTGGGTTGAAGGAATAACAAGGTAATTTCCAAAACCATTAACAAATAGCCTAAAAGAGTCATTCAAAAACATATAATGCCTAACTCCGAAAACCACTTCCAAAGAATTGAAGTCAGCATTACCATCATCAAAAGTGCCATCTGATCGAATTGTTGTTTCTGCCTTGTAATTATTAAAACTTGGCTCTAAAACTACTGCCCACTTATTCTTATTAAAGGGAAAAACAAATTCCAATTCGGCACCAAAGGTCACATTTAAATTCGTACCAAAATCTACAGGAGTAAAAGTTGTATTTCTTCTTTCAAAAGATAAGTTTCTAGACGTGAATCCTCCCATCAAAGAAAAATGAAAAACTCCTTTTCTATTTCTTTGAGCTATGTTTTTACCAAGGGTGATCCCTCTTTCTTCATTTATGGCTATAAAGTACTTTATCATATCAGCCTTCTTATAGGCCAGTTCTTCCAAACTTCCATTATTGGCGCCAAAATCATTATAGAGTTGTTGTTTGTACTGATTGTTCTCGGCTACTTGATTTCTCTGATTAATGTAGTTTTTGTACACTAGTTGCTGGATTTTAGATTCTCCAGTACTGTAAAAAAACCTCACCAGATTACCAGCTTCAAAATTGTATAAGTCAACCTCACCGTCGACAAGTCTTCTTAAAAAAAGATATTCTTTTTTGTTATCAGGCTCTCTTTTAAAACTCATCAAACGTAAAATATTACTAGACCTATCAATATTTACTAAGGCAGCAACAAAAACAGATTTCCCAGTTACACCAAATTCCTTGGCATGTTTTACCGAAACCTCTTTTTTTTCTCCATCTGGAGTCAACATGTATATAAAACTCTGAGGATTGTCTTTCCAGTCATTATTCTTTATCAAACATTCAATTCGTTGATCATCAGAATTTATAAAGTATCCTGGCTCGAACTCAATTTGTCCATACAAACCAGCATTCAAAATGATAGAAAGAAAAACTATTAAAATTCTTTTCATTAATCTAAAATTGATGCACTATAGAAAGGTAGTCAAAGCTTCTTGTAATTTATGATCGTAATTCTTTGGGGATATTTCAATAAGCTTTGCAAGTAATCATTCGTCTATTACAAAACGGAGAATCGTGAGTTTATTTCACAAAAAACATAAATAGCATGAGATAAACCCATAAAAAATCCAAAAAATGCCAAAAAGTAGCTCCCAGCTCCAGTCCCAACATATTATCTGAAGTATACTTTTTTCGTAATTGCTGGGTCAACACCACCAATAATGAAATCAAACCGGCGACCACGTGTAAAATGTGCACAAAAGCAATCAAAAAGATGTATGACATTTTAATGTTACTGGTTGGACCGGTAAAGTAATAGCCGCCCTCCAACATTTGCGAAAAACCAGCAAACTGCAATATGATAAAGGTAATGCCCAAGACCAATGTGACCGCCAACCAAGTAGTTGTCATTTTATGATTGTCAGCTTTCATGGCCCGCTTTGCCAAAATATAAGTGAGGCTACTTAAAACAATAATGGCCGTACTTATGTAAAAGGCTTGGGGCAATTCAATGTTGTCCAACCAATCTTCACGCTTACTACTTACAATATACGCACTGGTCCATCCGGCAAAGCCCATGATTAAACTAACGATACCGAACCAAAGCATCATTTTCTTTGCCCTGTCGTTCTTCTGTTTTGCCGTACCTTGGGTTAAATCCATTCTTTCTTAAATAAAGTTATCTATCACAAAAACTATCTGCATCAAGGTAATGTACGATACACTGGCGAGCATCAACCTACGAGCTGATGTATTATCCCGCTTTTCATAAAGTTTGAATGCAAACACGAGCATTGTAAGTCCCATTAAAAAAATGATGATAGCCGCTACTATCGATAATTGCAACCTACCTGTAAAACCAAATACCGGCATGATGGAGATAACGATCATCCAAATGGTATACAGTATAATTTGAAGGGCCGTGCCGGCATCTTTTTTGCCCGTGGGCAGCATTTTAAACCCGCCTTTTTTATAGTCATCATCCAACATCCACCCTAATGCCCAAAAATGTGGAAACTGCCAAAAAAATTGAATCATGAACAACGTTCCCGGTTCAATGCCAAAGTCATTGGTGGCGGCCACCCAACCCAACATAAAAGGGATAGCACCGGGTATGGCGCCCACAAAAACAGCCAATGGCGTTTTGGTCTTCAAAGGAGTATATACACTGGTGTACAAAAAGATGGAAATGGTACCGAACAAGGCCGTTTTAGGATTTAACAGATATAGCGAAACAATACCCAACACAGTAAGCACAATGGCCACGGCGAGCGCCATATTGACGGACATACGACCGGCTGGAACAGGACGGTTTTTCGTCCGTTTCATCAGAACATCCAAGTCTTTTTCAATGATTTGGTTGTAGGCATTTGAAGCCCCTACCATACAATACCCACCAAATGCCAGTAAAAATATAGAGAGCATATCTATTTGGTAGGCTCCTAAAAAATATCCGGCAATGGAAGAAAAGACAACACTTACTGCCAATCGAACTTTGGTCAGCTCTTTAAAATCTGTAATGGTCAATGACCAAGTAGACGTATTGATGGTTTCTGTAGCTGTTTTCATAGCGGTGCGCAAAGATACAGTCACACACACTCATTTGCAATCAATTAAAGTGGTTTCTATAAAATTTAAGGATGACAAAAAAAACAAAACCCCTGCTTAAAAAAGCAAGGGTTTGATATTATTATGTTACAAAAAGCTATTGCAACTTAAATGTAATTGGAATACTAAAAGGAACCTTTACCGCTCTACCACGTTGCTTACCAGGTGTCATTTTAGGCAACTTTTTGATGATACGTAAAGCTTCAGCTTCAAGATTTTTGTCTGGACCCCGCATTCTAATGTTACCTATACTACCGTCTTTACCAATAACAAAAAGTACGCTTACACGGCCCTGAACGCCCATTTCTTGAGCGATTTCAGGATAACGGAAGTTTTTTCGGATATGTTTTTGCATCATGTCTTGAAAACACTGCTTTTTATTGCTTGACCCTTCACAACCAGGAAATACAGGAACATCTTCAATAACCGCAAACGGTACAGAAATGTCTTCCTCTACTTCTTCTACCTCAACGTCTTCGACTTCCATCACCTCTTCTTCTTGACTGGTCTCAGTAGACTCAATTACAGTTTCTTCAACTTCTTCTTCATCTTCAACAACTTCAATGACTTCCGGCGCCGCTGGTGGCGGTGGTGGTGGTGGTGTTTTTATTTGCTCCGTCATTGGAACTTCTTCATCTAACTGATCCTCAACATTTAAAGCAATATCATAATCATTTGCCTTATCATATTTTTTCCACTCTAATCCCGTATACACAAGAAGCATTACAAGAGCAAGACCGATAACAAAATAAAGGCCGCTATTTCTGCCCACATCGGCTTTCGGATTCTTTTTTGGTTCCATTTCCTTAAATTTTTAGTACGTGCTAATTTAATATTTAATTCGAAATATCAATACTTATAATGCGTCATTTTAACGCATCAGTGAGTGAAAGGTACTTTTTAATTAGTAAAATACCAACTAGGGCTCCAGACAAATTTGCCAAAACATCCCAAAATTCCGCAGATCTATCGAACGGCATATAGTATTGTAAAACCTCAATAATTATACCATAGACAAGTGAAAAAACAAAAAATTGGGTTATTGCCCAACCTATTTTGAACGTTTGACCCTTTCTTTCTTTATAGGCCAAAATTCCAAGTACCACCAACACACAATGAAACGTAAAGTGGACCATTTTATCCATATGGGCAATGTCTATGCCGCCAGTTACATCATCTGGAAAAGAAAATAAGCTGAACAGTGTTATGATCACCATCCAGCTTATGAATAAAATTGTAAAGAAATGCTTTTTAGGCACCTATCAATGCTTTGTAGTCAGCGTCGTTCATTAGTTCTTCGACTTCTGAAGCGTTGTTGACTTTTATCTTGACCATCCATCCATCACCATAGGGATCTGAATTCACTTTTTCAGGCTCATCTTCAAGAGATTCATTAAACTCGATAATTTCACCGCTCAATGGTAAAAAAAGGTCAGAAACTGTCTTTACCGCCTCTACTGTACCAAAAACTTCATCTTTATCTAAAGTTTCATCAACCGTTTCTACTTCAACATAAACAATATCACCCAATTCACTTTGCGCAAAATCGGTGATACCAACCGTAGCAACATCTCCTTCAATTTTAACCCACTCGTGGTCCTTGGTATATTTTAAATCTGATGGAATATTCATTTGTATCTATTTAGTCCTAAAAACAAATGTAATTGATTAAGCAATTGCTTTCAAAATAAATTTTCAGGATTTTTCACTAAAAACCATTGCTGTTTTTTCAATCAAAAACTAGTTGCCGAAATTGTAGCGAATGGTAAAGCCGGCATTTATGGTTGTCTGAGGGAAGGCTGTGGAAACTTTGAACTGTGAGAACGAATGATCATAGAAGAACAAAGCGTTTAGACTGCGACTCAATGCATAATCTGCGGTAAACTTGATGGACCATAATTCTTGGCCAGCCGTAATCTGATTGTTGTCGATATCAAGGTTACGTATGATGGTAATATTATCTCTCAAAGACAAGTCTGCCTTTAGGTTCAAATCACCCTTTAATCGCGTACGCTCACCACCAATATTGGTCACAAATTTTACATCTTTGAAGCGGTATCCCAATCCTACAGTATATTCCTTACCATTGATTTCGGTCATCAAGTTATTGTCAAAGCTCAAGGAGAACATTCTATCAGTACGTACCTGTGCTAAAAAACTGAACGAATTTTTCATTTCAAAATCCATGCGGATCAATGGGTTGAACTCGTCGTTCAAGACTACATTGTTAAAAATATTTTCGGGCAATACGTTTCCGGTTTCCGCATTCACTGCTGGCAAACCATCTTTTATGAGTTGATTACGTTCAAGGTTGGTCTGAAAATTATTGATACTGTATGCAGAACGATACCCATGCTGTATCGAAAAACGCTTGAATTTCTTTTTAAACCATCTGTTTTTCATCAATCCGGTATACTTGATGTTCCAATTAGGAATTGGAATATCTCTGAACGCATCCAGATTCACACGATTCACATCTTGACCTGTATAAGCGGCAAAAAATGCGGGAAGCAGCACATCTTGACTTGTTTTTCCATATCCCTCTGGAAATCCGTCTTCGTCGGTTCCTGTAACCGGAATACCTCTGTCAGAGACAACGCGGTTGGCAATGGTGATACGATTGGCCTTAAACTCCTCAAAGGTAGCCGAGTCAAACTCGTCACTCTTTCGAAATGCCGTACCGATCATCATTGTTGAAATACTAAAATTACCAAAGTTGTTACCCAACAATTGATTGTACGTAAGCTCACCGGTCGCAATATCCGGTACAACTTCAAATGTCTCTTGCAAACTATTGCTTATTTGACGATCGGCGGTCAAATCGATGGTCAGATCTCTCGTCGGCTGGGCGGTAGCTGTAATATTCAGTTGTTTTGCGCTGTTTTGTAAAAATTGCGAGTTGAACCCGTCAAACTGGGTCAACCATCCTCTACGTGCAGCTTCAAAACGAACGTCACGCTGACTACCGAACACAAAACCTATGGATGGTCTGGCCGTACCAATGAAACCTATGGACTGGGTATACCCGGGCAATACTTTACCCCTATTCTCGCTATAGTTGATGTTTACCCGTTTGACCATGGTCAAAATATCTATAGCGGTGTTCCAGCCCTTACTACTTTTCTTTTTAGGTTTTTCATCTTTACCATCTGCGGTATTGCCAGCTTTGTCACGCCTTGTATTTGCAGTGCCGGTATCACCTTTACCACCACGTTTTTTGAGTCCTAAATAGTCGTAAAGCCCTTGCATGGTCAAATTAGCCGTGAGATTGTGCGTACTAGCGTTCTGAACCGTATTGATTTGTGCAGTTGGATCGCCCAGAGCTTCTTGTGCTACTTCAGCCAAGGCATCACCACCTCTTTGCCAGTCAAAATTACTGGTATAAGTATATTGGGCATTTATAAAGTTCAAAAACGGAAATTTACTGAACGGCAGTTCATAATTCAATTGCATTTGCTGCGCATGCCGATTAGGTTCACCTACATCAAAGAAACCATCCCATAAATTCAGCGAGTCATCAATTAGCGGTCTGTTATTTTCATCTACCTCATCGCTAAAATAATTTCGTACTATGTTATTGTTCGAAGCGGTCAAATTGACACGTAACGATTTACTAAGGCTATAGTTGAGTGCGTACTGCCAATTAAAAAGATAGTTGCGTTGTTGCAACAAAGGCAGTTCCAATGCTTCAACTCCTGGTTCCAATACGTCTCTAAAGCGTTGTTGATTGAACGAGCGGTTGTAGTTTGCATTGACCGAAACGCTTGTAGGCAATAGATTAAAATTCAAATCTTTAAGCCATTGCCAGTACCTGCTTGTAAACAAAGAATCCTTTTTTGCAAAGGGAGCCACTGGTGCCGGTTTAAAATTGTGGTTGTAAACAAAACCTGTCGTCACATTTTGATCTTGCAAATTTGCCACCTCAAAGTCACGGTGATTGGTTTCGTTGTATGAATAATTGAAAGTGAAGTTTTCAATGTCGTAAAAATTGGCATCAGCTTCTTCTCCCCTATTTTTTCTAACCCCTATCAAGTTAAAACTTGTACGTTTGGTGTAATCCTCTGCTTGTTCGCGAATGGTTTCGGCATCTTGCGGCGTGTCAGCTGCCGCAATTCTATCCTCCAGTTTTAAATCATCATAGACCGGATCAAATTCAGGAGTAATCAGTGTTTCAGAAATACCATAATTGAACGGAATTTGAAGTCCCCATTTTTTCGGAAACAGTTGGCCTACATTTACATTGGTGACCACATCATAAGACATGGCATCTTCACGGGCGCGCTCGTTAGGCATTTGATCAATGGAACCAAAACCTGAAGTACTTTTACTGCCGGTCGCAGTCACATTGGCAAAGTCGGCCATGTTTGCATCCAATGCTGCAATTGCTGCCCAACCGCCGTTATTGTCAAGCCCGGCCAAGCGCAGTTCATTGAACCAAACCTCGCCCCTAGCCGGAAGATCATCAATGTTTTTCACACCTACCATCATACCGCGAATACTGCCCAATGACGGGTTACCTCTGATTCCAATTCGAATTTGACCCAAAGTCCTAGGTGCAAACTCATCAACGGGAACAACTTCACCACCTACAATTTCGTAGTAATTGATATCATTCAAGGTCTGCTCAGCAATACCCAATGACTTCACCTTGTTCAAATCACTAAGTGCAATATCAAGTTCATTGACATCGGGCCAAATGACATCTGGTGATGCCGAACCAAATGGTGTCAATTGGAGTGGAAGTTCTATTTGATAAAAGTTTTCTGAAAAGTCAGTACCAATCCTCAAAAACCCGACCAGAGGGGTATCATTATCAGAATAGTCACTGTTCAATATTTTTTCTGCGTGCATGAACATCTTTATACGTTCATATTGGCGCACATCAATATTCACATTTTTGAACACACCACGTGAATCCTCAGATTCAAGGTTCTCAACCACAAAAGACAGTGATTGTTCATTTTGACGAATAATGGTATTGTTATTGTTCAATTGCTCACGGATAACCCCTGGTGGCAACACATAAGGTATCGGTGTTCTTGCACCATTTTCTTCAATATTGATAGCATTGACATCGGTCACCGTTCCGTCATCGGCCGGATTGTTGTCCACAGCCGGATCTTGTAAATTGTTGGTATAGGTACGCCAATCACCTCGCACCAAGTCAAGTGTTGCAAATCGCAATACCACGTCATCGGTAAAGCCCGTCATATACATCCGCATAAAACTGATAGACCTAAAATCTGTAATGCCTCCGACAGCATCGGTGAAGTCAGTTAATGGAATTTTGTACTGGATCCATCGTCGGTTTAAGGTTCCGCCATTGGGCAAGGTCGGTGTTTCTCCAATTCGAATATCCGTAACGTACTTATCGTCAATTGTGGTGTTAGGCTTTATCTCGATACGGTATTCATAGTAGCTGTCAACCGTGTTCATAGTAAGGTCACGATCAATATCCTCTACATCGGGCAAAGTGGTCGAACCACGATTGGTGTTGGTAACTGCTACTGGAGAGTTACCCTGAGGATTATTGAAATCCAAATAACGTTCTAAAATTCCGCCTTCGCGATTTAAATAATACACGTAATTATCAAGAGCGGGATCATCTATTGGTCCGTTATAGATTGCTGCCTCAGCTGCATCGTCAAAACCATCATAACCGATATCTTGAAGGGCCCTATTGTTTTCGTCCGCATCAAAAGCATACACCAATGATTGTGTTGCTGGTACTTGCCCCCAAATAGTAGGTCTGGGTGTCTCCGTCGATGTTGTACTAGGTAAGCCGTTCTCATACTGCTTGCGACCATCGGGCAGAATATCTTCATTGATATTACCCAAATTCAGTACAAGTTCACCTGAATTGGCACCTGTAGTTTCACCGTCCAGATAAGGGTCTAGCACCCAAAACTGTACAAACTCTACGTTAGACTGTTCAAAGTTGGTACTGCTCAATGAACGCATAATGCCTGCCCAATTCTCTTGCGGATTGGTTCCAAAACTAGGGTTTGCATTATACGGCCCTTTTTGATTCGGATAGTAAGCGATATCCAAGGTGCCTTGAACCGTAGTTTGTCCTTGGGCGATATCGATTTGTGGAAATACTTCATCAATAAACACACGACGTGTTGTATTTAAGGAGATGTCATTGTCAGTCACCCCATCAGGACGTTGATTTGTATAGAAAATGGGATCAATAGTATACCAAGCCATTTTAGCCCGTTCATACCCTGCCTCTAAACCATCATCATTGTTCGGTGCACCTACTGGTGGACTTGCCAAGGACCAACCCAGCGAAGACCGGATGTCAATCAGCGCTTGCGCACCCTCAAAATCATCTAAATAAGTTGTCGTTTCCCCTTGAAAGTCTGCATTTTTGGGTGAATTTGGTTTCAAGACGGCAATCTCACCACGAACGGAAAGGTTTGAGGGAACGTCGGTATCGATATTGGGCAGTTTATTCGCCAACCTAGTTAAAAAAGGTACTTCGGTACTGAAGTTTCCATTAAAGCCGTAAATGGTATTATTCACAGGTTCAACCCCAAAGTTCGACTTTTGGGTCAGTGGCCGTTCGTTCAAGTTTAAGAGCGTACCACCCAAAACAAAATTCTCATTGATTTTATGTTCAACATTGACCCCTGTAAAACGTCGGGTTTGTTGACCGAAAACGGCATTGTTCTCCACCGAAATATTTATCGGGGTATTTGAAGCTTCCAAACTTGGATCCAACAGCTGCACGGTACCGGCCTGATAATTTACGGTATAGTCAATACCTTCTTGTAATTGTCTGCCACCAGCAGTAACGCGAACCGAACCACGTGGCACATTAAAAGCACCGATAGGTATACCGTTGTTGCCCTGCGATTTGTAGCGCCCCTTAATTTGAAAACGATTCTTTTCGGCATCTTGTAAGGAAGCAGCTTTTGTTTTGGCATACATATTTCTGAATACATAACGTTGCTGGTTCACATTATAACCTTGGTCATTTTCAACGTCATAGGTCCCCCCTCCAAGCTCTTCAAAAAGAAACTCGCCAAAAGGTTCGACCTTGGTAAAGATGATACGCCCGGTTTGTGTATCAATGGTAATACCAGGTATGTAATCAAAGAAACCATCACCACCGGGTTGTACATCATTATAAATATTCAACCTGTCAAGATTGAATACATTCAACAAGATACGATCCTCCAATCCTGTTGGCCATCCCGCATTAGGGTCGACCGGCGTAATATAGTTACGCGGTGTTGGATCTGAATAGAGTATGTTCAGCTTAAAATCTTCTTGGCTTAACTGAAAAGCACCTGTAGCGTAGATGTTCTTCATCATCAAATCCCAAATAGGATCATCAACATTGGTAATGTTACTCTTTAAGAGCTTTAGTATCAGTGTATTGTTCTCGATTATCGGATTCGCCCCTCCGGTAACCGTGGTAGCCTCAACGCCACCGTTGGCAAACTCCCCTACTTGAAAAACATCGCCATCCAGTGTGGTATATTGAAAGGCAACACCCAAAACCTCATCATTGCTCAAGCGTTGGTTCAATGAAATATAACCCAATTGTGAATTGAATTGATAATCCCTTCCTTGTTCCAGCTTACGGGCATTTTCTAAAATGGCATAATCAAAACCTTGGTCAGGAGCATACCCGTTCGCAAAATTGAATCCGTTGTCTACGGTAGCGATATCACGAATGGCACTGTTCAAAACACCGCCATTGTCAATTAATCGTGGATCGTAGTCATTAGCCCCATTTTGTGGCAGAGCCCCAGTTGAAACCACATTAAAAAAACCAGCTGGTGCCTGGCCCTCCCGTCCGATTCTTGTTTTCTCTTGACCATCAGTACCAACTTGTGCTTCTCCTAAATCTTGAATGGCCACTACATTTCTCACGTTTAAGGTCTGTTGGTTTCTATTGGTTACCCAAACCTCAAGTCTGGTAATCTGAATTTGACTTTGAATGAAGGGGTACCTGTCTAAAGCACCATCATAAACATCTCTAAAATATTGTGCTAAAAAGAAGTGTTTATCCTCGTCATAATCCAAGGCCGAGAGTGCAAACTCATTTAAGGTTCCGCCACCCTGGGCAACGACCGTATTATTTTGGGAGCGTTGTTCTGAAAAAACAGCTGTTACCGTAGTTTTACCAAATTGTAGTTGTGTTTTTACACCAAAAAGACTTTGTGCCCCTGTAATCAAAGAACTGTTCAAGGGCATATTTACATTACCAATTTCAATGGAACGTAAGATATCATCTTCTGTCGGAGTATAATCTAGCTTGACCAGATTTTGAAAGTCAAAAGTCGCTTCGGTATCGTAATTGGCCGTGACTTGCAAACGTTCCCCTACCTTACCCAACATACTTAAACTAATACGCTGGTCAAAATCGAAAGAAAGGTTTGTTCTATTTCGTGGTGATAACGCTGGGTTGTCATTTTTCTGCCAAATCACGCCCAAATCCATCGCAACAGAACCTTGTGGAATAACTTCAATCGTATTTCCACCAAAAACAGATTCAAAAAAATTACTGTTTACATAAAAGTTGGGCAAAAGATTTTTTCGTGCTTCTTCACTACCCTCTTTTTTACCTGAGAAAGCATCGATTTTTTCTTTGAAGTATGATTTCATACTTTCTTTCTTGACCAAATCAAAATATTGATCGGGGGTTAAGAACAAAGGATAATTGACATTAAAGTCACCTACACTCTCGGTGTAGACATAACGATCAATCTTTGGGTCATAGGTATACTTAGAGACAATGCTTGTAGGGTTTTCCATGAGCAATTTGCCCAATGCAGCACCTGTCTTTACAGAATCCGTTGGTTGGTCAGTTGTATCTTGGCCCAATGCAATACTTGCAGACGTCAAGAAAACTGTTAAAAAGAAAATAAGCCTAAATCGTAATGATTTAAGTTGTGGTTTTGCCCCTCTTTTCAAACTAATTACAAATTTTTCAGCGCCAATTTTATGATTGCTTCAACGCTCAACGAGGAATCTTGTGAAAGAACCCGATCTACAACCTTTTCAGATTGTCTTCTTACGAAACCAAGAACCTCTAAAGCAGATAACGCTTCTTCTTTTGTTGTATTGTTTGATTGTAAGGAAACTTCATCCATATCGTAGACTTTAAGAATCTTGTCTTTTAAGTCTAAAATAACGCGCTGTGCAGTTTTCGCACCTATTCCCTTGATTGCTTGTATAGTAGCCACATGACCGCCGGCAATGGCTTCTTTAACCTGTTCTGGACTTAATGATGACAACATGGTTCGGGCCGTACTTGAACCTATACCAGAAACTGACAACAAAAGCCTGAATATTTCACGCTCCGCCTTACTTGCAAAACCAAAAAGGGTGTGTGAGTCTTCTTTAACCTGAAGGTGTGTGTAGAGTTGAATGTTCTCCTCATCTGAAAGCGATGAAAATGTATGTAATGAAATATTTAGAAAATAACCAACACCTGCGCACTCAATAATAACGTATGTTGGGTTTTTTTCGACAAGTTTTCCTTTTAAATGTGTAATCATGGTTAGAGTTTAGGGTTTAGAGAAAAAGAACTCATTATTTGAGGCATTTTTGCGCATACTATTTGCTACTAATCTACTACAACTGCAAACTGGCTATTGTCCATTATTCCTTACTTACCCTCCATTTTTGCCTTTTTACGTTTTTCACGCTCTTGTGCATCAATTACAGCAACCGCTGCCATATTTACCATTTCATCAACACTGGCACCCAGTTGCAAAATATGCACCGATTTACGAAGTCCAACCATTATGGGACCAATGGAACTGGCGTTATTGAGACCTTTTAAAAGTTTGTAAGTAATATTGGACGCATCTAAGTTCGGAAAAATAAAGGTATTCACTTTCTTGCCAGCCAATTTTGAAAATGGAAAATTGTTATGGCATAACTCCTGATTCAAAGCAAAATCCGTTTGAATTTCACCATCAACCACCAGTTCAGGATTTTCTTCGTGTAAAATACGTACGGCTTGCCGAACCTTTTGAGCCTCTTTATCATTGGAAGAACCAAAATTGGCATATGACAGCATGGCCACAACAGGATTAAAACCAAAGGTGCCGGCTACATTTGCGGTCATCTGGGCAATCTCGGCCAATTCTTCGGCATTGGGGTTCACATTGATCGAGGTGTCGGCCAAAAACAAAGGTCCCCGGTCTGTGATCATAATATTTACCGTTGAGGCTTTTCCTACCCCATGTGCCCTACCAATAACCTCAAAAACAGGCTTCAATACTTTTGGATATGCACGGGAATATCCTGAAATCATGCCATCGGCGTCGCCTTCAATTAACATCATAGAACCAAAATAGTTTCGTTTCCCCATATTGACCCTGGCACTATATCTGGTCTCCCCTTTTCGTTTACGCAATTGCCAAAGTTTGTCGGCATACATTGTTCTAACCGTGTTTGACTCATCAGAGCGCGGATCTATTATCTCAACATCGGCATCAAACTCTAACTGCTTCTTAAGTCTAATAATAGTTTCTTTATGCCCTAAAAGAATTGGAATCGCGATACCTTCTTCATGGACAATTTGCGCTGCTTTGAGCACATCAAGCAGTTCGGCCTCGGCGAATACAATTCGTTTTGGATTTACCTTCGCGCGATTGTGCAACATACGCACTACTTTGTTATCGTTGCCCGATCGCAATAACAATTCTTCTTCATACTTTACCCAATCTTGAATGGGTGCTTTGGCCACACCACTTTCCATAGCGGCCTTGGCAACCGCAGGAGGTATTTTTGCAATCAATCGGGGGTCAAAAGGTTTGGGAATGATATAGTTTTTACCAAAAGTCAATCTTGTGGTATCATAGGTAATATTGACCTGTTCTGGGACTGGTTCTTTTGTCAAATCGGCCAAAGCCCGAACAGCGGCCATTTTCATTTCTTCATTGATCTTTGTAGCCCGTACATCCAGTGCTCCTCTAAAAATAAAAGGGAAGCCCAAGACATTATTAACTTGGTTCGGATGGTCAGAACGCCCTGTGGCCATGATGATATCCTTTCGCGTTTTGCAGGCAAGGTCATATTCAATTTCAGGATTCGGATTCGCCATAGCGAAGACAATAGGATCCTTTGCCATTGCAACCAACATATCAGGTGTTACAATATCCGCCATCGACAACCCAATGAAGACATCGGCACCTTTCATGGCATCTTCAAGCGTGTTCAAATCCCTATCTGTAGCAAATTCAGCTTTTTGAGAACTCAGACTTTCACGGTCTGAACGGATGACACCCTTGCTGTCAAGCATCACAATGTTCGCTCGTTTGGCACCAAAGGCTTGGTACAATCGGGTACATGATATGGCCGCAGCACCAGCACCACTGACCACAATTTTAATCTCCCCAATTTTTTTACCTGTAAGCTCTAGGGCGTTTAAAAGTGCTGCCGCAGAAATGATAGCCGTGCCATGCTGATCATCATGCATGACCGGAATATCGAGTTCTTCTTTCAGTCGACGCTCAATTTCAAAAGCCTCGGGTGCTTTAATATCTTCAAGGTTGATTCCTCCAAAAGTCGGTGCAATGGTCTTAACGGTTTCGACAAATTTATCAACGTCTTCAGTATCAAGCTCAATATCTATACCGTCAATATCGGCAAAGATTTTGAACAACAGACTTTTTCCTTCCATTACGGGCTTGGACGCCTCAGGGCCGATATTACCCAGTCCTAAAACGGCTGTTCCATTAGAAATGACCGCAACCACATTGCCCTTAGCAGTGTAGCGGTACACCTCATCTTTGTTCTTTTCAATTTCAAGGCAGGGCTCGGCAACGCCCGGCGAATAGGCCAATGCCAAATCACGTTGCGTATCATATGGCTTTGTGGGCACAACTTTTATTTTGCCGGGTTGCGGTTTTGCGTGATAGATAAGTGCCTCTCTACGTTGTTTTTCTTTGCTCATTCCTTGAATTTTGAAAGGCGTAAATTTACGGGTATTGAATGAAACACAGTTCACCTATTCTAAATCATGCAATACCTTGAATTGGATATTTAACCTTCGGCCGCAGCTTCTTCATTGGTTTTTTTAATGTTCAATCGCATGGCAAGTAGCGCCGAAACGATAAAGAAAACACCGGCAAAGAGCATGGCATTAATCGCGTTTCCGCCCAATAGGTATTTATATATAGGGCCAAAAGTCAAGGTTTCTATCCCCATTGGGATAACAATCATCATATTCAATATCCCCATGTAAACCCCTCTTCGTTCTTGTGGCACCACTTTTGAAACCATCGTATACGGTATACCCATCATAGCTGCCCAGCCCACACCAAATAGTACCATTGGGGCCAATACGAGTAAGGGATTATCAATAAACGGAATTGCAAAAAGGGCTAAACCAGTACCTATTAAACTATAGGCATATACTTTTTTCCCGCCAAATTTTACCGTCAATGGTACTAGGGCCAAGGCCACCACCATAGTCACGATATTATAGGTCAAACTCATCTGTGCTGCCTGAGATGCCGCTTCAGAGGTGGTATAGCCCAAGGTCAGTTTAAACAACGGAGTGATGTACTGCCAGTAAACAAAGAGTGCATACCATTGAAAAAGGTAGACAGCGCTAATCTTCCACATGAAATTTGGCATCTCCTTTATGGCCGAACTGATTTCTTTAAATGGTTTTGCTATTCTCACACTTAAGGGCTGGGCCTTATCATGGTTTATTTCTGCCAATTCTTCATCAGATGGTGGTATTTCTGGAGTTTTCAATACTGACCATAGAATTGTTGCTATAGAAAGCATACCGCCTATATAAAACGAGTAGTACAACCATTTCGGAATTTCACCGGCCACCTCAACCGATTCGCCACCAAACAAATATTGAAAAAGTACGATAGAACCATTTGCCAATAGAATACCCGCACCAACAAACAAGCTTTGCATTTGATACCCTAGGCTTAATTGCTTTTCAGGAAGTTTATCACCAACAAAGGCACGATAAGGTTCCATGGCCATGTTGTTACCCACGTCAAGAATCCAGAGTAATCCAACTGCAAACCACAGCACCGGACTCGTAGGAAAAGCAAAGAGACACAAACTACCTATAATTGCTCCTATCAAAAAATAGGGCTTTCTGCGCCCCCATTTGGGTGACCATGTTTTATCTGACATTGCACCAATAATCGGCTGCACAATCAGACCGGTTACCGGGCCAGCAATGTTTAGAATCGGAAGCATGTCTTCAGGTGCGCCCAAGTATAAGAAAATAGGATTAATTGCGGTCTGTTGTAGTCCAAAACTGTACTGAATCCCTAAAAAGCCCACATTCATATTGAATATCTGCCAAAAGGAAAGCTGCGGTTTTTTAATCTTCATGTTTGATTGAATTTGGCGTAAAGGGCTATGCTGCAGTAACCCTTTCTAATTATCTTCTCAATATACTATAATCTTTGATGTTTTGATAGATATTGCCTTCTAAAACCAAGAATTCAACAACGAAAACGATTGCGCCAAAGAGTGGTCTATTTTAAGAATTGGATATTTCGTTGTAAACCTGAGTATTTTGTCCGCTTGACCGCAGACTTTTTAAATATCTTTTTGAAAACATCTTCCGTAATCTCCTCCCAATCCTTCTTGGTCATGGACAATAGTTCCGGATGTGGATTGAACAAGGGTTCTTGATGTGGTTTTGAAAAACGGTTCCAGGGACAAACATCTTGGCACACATCACAACCAAACATCCAATCATCAAACTTTCCTTGAAGTTCATTGGGAAGTTCATTCTTTAGCTCAATCGTAAAGTAAGATATGCATTTGCTTCCGTCAACAATATAAGGTTCTATAATAGCTTCAGTAGGACACGCATCAATGCAAGCGGTACAAGTGCCACAATGGTCCGTCACGGGTGTATTATACGCCAAATCTAAATCAACGATGAGTTCTGCTATAAAATAGAAAGATCCTACTTGCTGGGTCAATAGATTGCTATGCTTACCTATCCAGCCCAAGCCACTTTTTGCCGCCCATGCTTTATCCAAGACCGGTGCTGAGTCAACAAACGCACGGCCATTGACTTCTCCAATCTTTTCACGGATATGATGGAGCAAGGCCTTAAGCTTATCCTTGATGACAAAATGATAATCAGTTCCATAAGCATATTTCGATAGCTTATAAGTATTTTCGGTTTGCACCTCTTCTGGATAATAATTCAAAAGCAATGAAATGACCGATTTTGAGCCCTCAACCAATTTTGTCGGATCAAGGCGTTTGTCAAAATGATTTTCCATGTATCCCATCTCACCGTGCATGTTCTTGGTCAGCCATTTTTCTAAACGGGGAGCTTCTTCTTCAAGAAAAGCTGCTTTTGAAATTCCACATGACAAAAAACCAAGACGTTTGGCTTCAGCCTTTATCAATGCAGTATATTTTTCTTTGGAATCAATCATAGTTCGCAAGACAGTAGCTAATGTACAACTCTATGAAAACAACTGCACATGAATTAGAACCAGATTTAGTTTTGGAAAAAACAAATCTCGATGTAACATTTTCACATTTTGCTTACTAACTAGAAAGTACAATTAAACCAACGACATGATAAAAATCAATAATCTCACCAAATCTTTTACCTCTAAAACAGGTAAGGGGTTTAAAAAAGAGACGGTTACCGTCAACGCGGTGAACAATGTTTCTTTTGAGTGCAAGCCTGGGCGCATTTTCTCACTCTTGGGTCCGAATGGTGCAGGAAAAACTACCACACTAAGAATGATTGCGGGCCTCATCAAACCTACTTCGGGCAATGCCATTGTAGACAGTGTAGACATTTCAAACGGCAATGATGAAGTCAAAAAACGTATCGGTTTCTTAACCGGTTCAACAGGGCTTTATGAAAGATTGAATCCTGATGAGACCCTAGATTTTTGTGGTAAGCTATATCGATTGCCTGAAACAGCGCTTAAAGAACGTAAAGAATATCTTTTTGAAAAACTCGGCATCAACGAGTTTCGTAAAAAGCGATTGGGCCAAATGAGTACGGGCATGAAACAAAAGGTTTCTATCGCTCGTACCTTATTGCACGACCCCGAGGTCTTGATTTTTGATGAACCGACTTCAGGTCTTGATGTGATTACTGCTGACAGTATCATCGATCTTATCCGTGAGTCAAAAGCAAACAACAAAACGGTTATTTTCTCATCACATATCATGAGCGAAGTTGACCTATTGTGCGACGATTTGGCCATAATCAGTAAGGGAAACATCATTTTCAATGATTCTTTTGAACAATTCAAAAAAGAGATGAAGGCCGATAGCCTTACCCAAGAATTCATTAACCGTGTAAAAGAAGCATAAGCATGAGAGATTTGTTCATCATTGTAAAAAAAGAGTTCACTGAACTTCTTAGAGATAAAAAAACCATTATTAACTCCATTGTACTGCCCACATTACTGATTCCAATATTAATGTTCGGTGGAATCAAGGTTACGCAGATGATACAGGAAAGCAACAAGCAGAAAATTGTAAAAATCGGTCTGGTCAATGCTCCGGAAGATTTTGTGCAAATGGTAGAAAACGACACCTTAAACAAGGTGACCGACTATACCAAGGTACAAGATTTTAAAACGCTGATCAGTAACGACTCTATCCAGACCGCCGTGGTGTTTCCGAAGGATTGGAAAACACGAATGGATAGTCTTACCAGTGCAGAGGTTCAAGTGTTCAGAAACGGAACCAAAGACAACGTAAATGGTCGTGTCTCTACGCTGTTGGAAGCCTATAGTAGTCAATTGAAAGAAAAACGAATCACACAATTGCAAATTCCAGTTGAAAAAATGACACCATTGGTGCAAAAAAACGTTGAAGTGGGCGAACAAAAAGAGCTTATTGGAAAACGTATTGGCGGGTTCATACCCTATATATTCATTTTGACCATGTGGGGCGGGTGTTTGCTTGCTGCCATTGATTTAGTAACCGGAGAAAAAGAACGAAAGACCATTGAGACCACCCTTTCATTGCCTGTCTCAAAATTCTCAGTTTTAATGGGTAAAGCCATTGTTGCCTCGCTCTTAGGCTTTATACCCGCATTATTGAACCTTACAGGCCTGATCATTGGACTCAACTTTATTGAAGATATTCCAGAAACGTTCAAAGTAGCACTGACCGAAATGCTCAATCCGCAGTCTATTGTAATGATTCTATTACTGCTGATTCCTTTCTCATTGTTCTTATCAGGATTGATTATTTCATTGGTGGCGGGGGCAACATCGTTCAAGGAAGCACAAAGCAAAGCCGCACCTATTATCATTTTAATCATCATTCCTTTGGTTATGGCATTGATGCCTGGCATTGAGTTCACTTGGGCGACTGTATTCATACCTGTATTGAATATTGGTCTGGGGGTAAAAGAAATTATGGCGGGCACCGTCAATATTGGTATGTACGCCGCCATGCTGGTCTCATTGATAGCTTTCGCAATGTTGGCCATATATTTTAGCTATAAAAAATTCTCAGACGAGAGTGCAATTCTAACCTGATGGTCTAGCCATTACTTAAATTATTTCAGGTCGAGCGAACAACGGACAACGCTCGACCTGACATTTTTTTAAAAGACCAATAGGCTAAATACGATTTGTTCTGATTTTATCTTTTATGAAAGTGAAGCTTGACAGCTTGTGGTTTTAGTGAAATCAGCGGATTGATTTCTAACGGGTCTTTTATACTGATTTCATACTTTGCCAATAGTTCACTGATCACCATGACCATTTCGTAAATGGCAAAGTTGTTTCCCACGCACATTCGTGGTCCCGCACCAAACGGATAGTAATATTCTTGAAAATCTTTCTTACCACTAGGATCAAACCGTTCGGGCATAAATGCATCTGGGTTATCCCAAAACGCAGTATGCTTGTGCAGTTCATATACCGACATCAGAAAAAGCGTGTTCTTCTTGATAAAAGTACCATCGAAATCGTCATCCATATTGGTAATTCTATCAATAATATATGCAGGTGGATACAATCGCATACCCTCTTCAATACATTGTTTTACGTACTGTAGCTTCGAAATATTTTCCAATATATTTGAACTGTTCCAATCAACGGTTGAAACCTCTTGAAATGCTTTGTTTTGCGCTTCTTTGTTTTCAGCCAATAGGCCCAATGTAAAACTAAGGGCATTTGCCGTTGTTTCATGGCCAGCCGTAAATAAAATCAAGACTTCGTCAATAAGTTGTCTTCTTGACATCGCAGTACCATCCTCATAACGCGCTTTCAACAGCATATCCAACAGGTCATCTTTCTCTGCACCTCTTTCTAAGCGTTCATCGACAATGGAATTGATTACAGCTCTGCCTTTGTCAGCCAATTTTAGATGGTGATTAATTTCACCTGAAAGGCGAAACCACCATTTTAAATAGGGCTGTCGCATCTCTTTGATGAGCATTTTTTGATTGGTCTCTGTGATATGCTGTAATTCGGCCATCTCATCTTGAATATCATCACGACTGAACAATGACCGGGCCACTACCTGAAAAGTCAAATCGCCCATCAACGGAAACACATCTTGGGTAGCATTGGGTAGAATACGTTTTAGTTCTGAACGAATTGCCTTTTGCATAATACCCAACAGACCCTTTAATTTCTTTTTATGAAACGCTGGCTGTACCATACGCCGGTGCTTACGCCAATGGTCGCCATTTGAAGTCAACAGACCATGCCCTATGTATTTGGCCAAATCTTTGGTCTGTAGTGGCGATTTTTCGTATTTCTTATGGTTCCTTTGAAGAATATGCCGAATCATTTTGGCATCCCTAGTAAAAACAACTGATGTGGTCGGACTCACTTTTACGCGAAACGTGTCGCCTAAGAGATCAAAGTTTTCTTTGTGGAAAGGCAACGGGTTTTCGAGAATCCGTTTTCGGTTTTTAAAGACTTCACGATACGAAACTAGGGGAAGGTTTTTCATTTAAAACAATCCGCCTTGAACATTGCCTTTTATTCTTCCCAAATGTTTATACGCAAGTTCAGTGACTTCGCGCCCTCTTGGGGTACGCATAATAAAACCTTGTTGTATCAAAAACGGCTCGTATACTTCTTCAATGGTTTCGGCACTTTCAGAAACTGCCGTGGCCAAGGTTGTAATACCTACGGGACCACCCTTAAACTTATCAATAATGGTGGTCAAGATTTTATTGTCCATTTCATCAAGACCATGGGCGTCAACATTGAGCGCCTTAAGACCAAATTTTGAAATATCAATATCAATGTTTCCATTGCCCTTGATTTGGGCGAAATCACGCACCCTGCGCAATAATGCATTACAAATTCTTGGGGTTCCCCGGCTTCGGCCCGCAATTTCTATAGCTGCCTCATTGGTGATGGGCACTTTTAAGATGTCGGCACTACGTTCCACTATTGTAGACAACAGTTCGGTGCCATAATACTGCAAACGACTTTGAATTCCGAATCTGGCACGCATTGGAGCAGTTAACAATCCTGAGCGTGTCGTGGCTCCTATCAATGTAAAAGGACTTAAATTGATCTGAACAGTCCGTGCATTCGGCCCTGTTTCAATCATGATATCAATCTTGTAATCTTCCATTGCAGAATACAAGTATTCTTCAACAATCGGGCTCAAACGGTGTATTTCATCAATGAACAACACATCGCGTTCTTCTAAATTCGTCAAAAGACCTGCAAGGTCACCCGGTTTGTCCAACACAGGTCCCGAAGTAATCTTGATACCCACACCCAACTCGTTGGCCAAAATATGGGCCAATGTCGTCTTGCCCAACCCTGGGGGTCCATGGAACAGTGTATGGTCCAAAGCTTCGCCGCGCTGGTTAGCCGCCTGCACAAAAACCTTTAAATTTTCAAGTACTTGTTCTTGCCCTGTAAAATCATCAAAAGTTATTGGTCTTAAAGCCCTTTCAATGTCGAGCTCTTCTTGTGAAAAGTTATTGGTTGTTGGATCAAGATTATCGTTCATACTCCACAAAGATAAAGCAATTACGTCATAAGATTTTCGAATTATAACGACACAACAGCTATTGCTATTTATTGTAAATTCATCACATGGATATTTCAAAGTACAGCAACTCGATTTTACCCTATATTCCTTTTTTTTATGTTATTTGGTCAGACGATCTTTTGTCAGCTTCAGAGATTGAGGTTGTAAATACGGCCATTGTTGAAGATACATCACTCTCCACTACCGATAAAAAACAATTACGTGACTGGTTGAACAGGGCAAGCCCACCCAAAAACGAAGAAATTAAGAAGTGGCAACAATTGATTTCGCATAGTGGGGTAACTTTGATAGAGAGTGAGATTTATCCGTTAGAAGCTTTTGCCAGAAAAGTGGCCAATTTTTATAGTAGAACCACTACTGTAAATGAAAGCTTAAAGTCAATTGAATTGAACTTGGGTATACAACCCAACCATTATAATCATCTTTTCAATGTTGAAGTGGTGCATCAGGCGTATTCAAACCAGTATAACAGCGAGCAAATTGACGCTTTGCTCCATACAGAATATTTAACTGAAATCAAGCAGTTCAGAAACTTCTTAGAGAATTCCCTTTTTCGTTGGAACATACATCGAAACAAAGAAGATGCTCGCAAACTTGTCTTGGAACAAGTGCAACTTTTAGCTTCAGAAGGATGGGGTGCATTGGCCTATCCGAAAGCATATGGTGGAAAGGAGAACATTGAGTGTTATGCATCTATTTTTGAGCATTTAATGTTTGTCGATGGTAGTTTGGCCGTGAAATTTGGGGTACAGTTTGGACTCTTCGGTGGAAGCATACAAAACTTAGGGAGCAAACGCCATCATGACCAATATCTTTCAGCAGCGGGAGCGACTAAACTATTGGGTTGTTTTGCTATGACCGAAACTGGTCATGGCAGTAATGTAAGGGGTATCAAAACAACGGCAACCTATATTCATAAATCACAGAGTTTGATTATTCATACTCCGGGCAAAAATGACAACAAAGAGTATATCGGTAATGCTTTAGACTCTAAAATGGCATCGGTCTTTGCCCAGCTTATCGTACAGGGTAAGAATATGGGGGTACATGCAATTCTTGTTCCTTTACGCAGTGATGAACATGAGCTTCTGGATGGCATAACGATTGAAGATAATGGTTACAAATTAGGTTTGAACGGCGTTGACAACGGAAAAATATGGTTCAATCAAGTAAAAGTACCTGTAGCCAACCTACTTGACAAATATGGAAAAATTGATGCCGAAGGTAATTACCAATCACAAATAAAAAATGCCAACAAACGGTTTTTCACTATGTTGGGCACCTTGGTCGGTGGTCGCATCTGTGTGGCCAAAGGTGCATTGGCGGGCGCCAAAATGGCTTTGACGATTGCCATAAAACATGCTTTAAAAAGACGGCAGTTCAATGATTCCATTAAAATACAAGAGGATTTACTGCTAGACTATCCGTCACATCAATTACGATTAGTGCCAAAAGCAGCTTCATCATACGTATACCATATTGTGTTGCAACGTGCCATGCGTGAATATGCCAACAGCCCCGAGGACAAGCGTAAAATTGAGACACAGGTCGCCGGACTAAAAGCAATGATAACATGTTTTGCCACAGCTACCATTCAGGAATGTAGAGAAGCCTGTGGTGGAAAAGGATATCTGTTAGAGAATCGCATAGCAGACTTAAAAAACGACACGGATATCTTTACCACTTTTGAAGGTGACAATACCGTATTGTTACAGCTTGCTGCGAAAGGAGTGCTCTCTGATTTTAAGTCTGAACTGAATTCAGGAGGGTTTGTGAGCGTTTTAAAACTATTGGGTGGACGGTTTACCGATAGGTTGGCGACCATTAATCCGGCGTATACCAATAAGGTAGACAAAGATCATCTGTACAATCCAAAGTTTCATTTACACGCCCTAGACTATAGACTCAGAAGATTAACGGATTCGGCGGCTATGCGCATCAGGGGATATATCAAAAAAGGGGTGCCCAGTTACCAAGCTTTTTTAAAGGTACAGACCCATCTATTAGAATTGGGCAAAGCCTACAGCGACGTACTTGCCATTAAATGGTACTATGAATTTGTTTCGTCGCAAGAAGATGGCATCTATAAAGACTTGTTATATCAATTGGGTGCTTTGCACAGCCTATCAAACATTCGAGCAAATGCCTCTTGGTATCTGGAACAAGGTTATTTGGGGACAACAAAGTCAAAAGCAATTCGACAGCGTGTTGAACGCCTTAGCACAGAATTGCGACCACATGTGAACGCCCTTGTTGATGGTTTTGGAATACCAGAATATTTAATCAGTGCACCTATTGTACATTAGTCTTGTTTTTTTATCAGTTGCGAGGTATCTAAAAAGTCTAGAATTGAAATGCGTGGCTCACCATACAGGTGAATTCTTGAATCACCACTAGAATATAATTCCAATTCCTTAGTGGCGTAAAGTCGAACGAAGCCCGATTCTTCAGTACGCACGGCAGCATTGGCCGCCTGAAGTTTTTCTCCTTTGAACTTTGCACTGTTCAAGGTTGTAAGCTTAAGTTTATCTGTGGTTCCGTCAATGGTCAGATTAGCATTATCGGCCAATTCAACAATATTGGCACCGGTAGCGGAATATAGAGTTGCATCAGCTTTGTGTCTTAGATTGACATTCAACGAGTCAACGTCAAAATTGAAATCCCCAACACTGGTATCCTCCATATTTAAATCTGCGACGAAAGCGCTGGCTTTGATATTTATCTTGGCAGGTCCGAACACATTCACAAATAGCTTATCCGCAGAGATAATATCTGGGGTGGTAATCTTTCCATCCCTCATCGTAATTGCCTTCAGCTCTCTGTAATTGACTGTAATATCAAACTGCTTTTTAGCCGTAACAGTGTAGAAAGAAGAAATTACCAACGTACTGTCTTCCACCTTAAATTTCAGAATATCAACGAGATTATCATCAGCAGTAATCTCATAACCTTCACCGAATGATTTTTTAAGCTGTATTTCAAGATTGTCATTGAGCTCAATAGCGTTGAACGGGGGAAGCTCCTCCCTAACTTCAGTTACTTCGCGATTTCCTTTGATTTTGGGCTTTCGTTGTGCAACCGTCAAAAGCGGCAAACAAATGGCCATGAAAATTAAGATTCTCTTCATTTTAATTTTTTTTACTGTTCGCTTCTATTTGTATAAGCCTGTTCTCTAGGCCATGTAGTTCTATAGAAAATACCGTACCAAATTAATCAAATAAAAAAGCCATTCTTTATCAGAATGGCTTTTTTATATACTGGGCATCACATTTAATGATGCATTTCTTCTTCATTTTCTTGAAGCGGAATATGTTGTGGAACGAAATCTTGCCCCTCAATAATATATTCCCCATTTTCATAGGTCTTACTATAATCGTAAGCCCAACGGTGTACTTCTGGTATAGCGCCTGGCCAGTTGCCATGCATATGCTCTTGTGGAGCGGTCCACTCCAACGTATTTGATTTCCACGGGTTCAACGGACCTCGTTTACCGTAGAAAATACTGCTGACAAAATTATATACAAATACCAATTGCGCTAGGCCAGCTATCAAAGCAAATACGGTCATCAGCACTTGAACATTAGTCAATTCATCAAACATTGGGAATGCCGTATTCTCATAATATCTTCTTGGCACACCTGCCATACCCACAAAATGCATAGGGAAGAATACTCCATAGGCACATATTGCCGTAATCCAGAAATGTACATAACCTAAGTTTTTGTTCATCATACGCCCTTGGAACATTTTTGGGAACCAATGGTATACCCCTGCAAATAATCCATACAATGCAGAAATACCCATTACCAAGTGAAAGTGGGCAACCACAAAATAGGTGTCATGCACATTAATATCCAATGTACTATCACCAAGTATAATACCCGTTAGACCACCTGTAATAAATGTTGACACCAAACCTATTGAAAACAACATGGCCGGGTTTAACTGCAAGTTACCTTTCCAGAGTGTAGTGATATAATTAAAGGCTTTTACCGCTGATGGAATCGCAATCAATAACGTCGTAAAAGTAAAAACCGAACCTAAGAACGGATTCATTCCTGAAATGAACATATGGTGACCCCAGACAATTGTAGATAAAAACGCAATTGCCAAGATTGAAGCAACCATCGCACGATATCCGAAAATCGGTTTTCTTGCATTTGTAGACATTACTTCAGAAGTAATACCCAAAGCTGGCAATAACACAATATATACTTCAGGGTGACCTAAAAACCAAAATAAGTGTTCGTACAATACTGGCGACCCCCCCTGATAATGTAAAACCTCACCTTGAATAAAAATATCTGATAGGAAGAATGATGTACCGAAACTTCTATCCATTATTAACAACAGCGCAGCCGACAATAGTACCGGGAATGAAATCACACCAATAACCGCCGTAACAAAAAATGCCCATATGGTCAAAGGGAGGCGGGTCATAGACATACCCTTAGTTCTTAGATTAAGAACGGTCACAATATAATTCAATGATCCCAAAAGTGAGGAAGCAATAAAGATTGCCATTGACACCAACCAAAGTGTCATACCCATACCAGAACCTGGTTGTGCCATCGGCAATGCACTCAAAGGTGGGTAGATTGTCCATCCGGCAGCTGCGGGTCCAGCTTCTACAAATAGTGAAATCACCATTATTACAGAAGAGGTAAAGAACATCCAATACGATAACATGTTCAAGAACCCAGATGCCATATCTCGTGCACCTATCTGCAACGGAATCAACAGGTTACTAAATGTACCACTCAATCCGGCTGTTAGCACAAAGAACACCATAATGGTACCGTGAATGGTAATCAAGGCCAAATAAACGTCAGCATCCATTACGCCGTCAGGCGCCCATTTACCCAAAAAAGTTTCAAACAACCAAAAAGACTCACCCGGCCAAGCCAATTGCATTCTGAAAAGCAATGACATTGCAATTCCGATAAAACCCATGATCAGACCCGTGATAAGATATTGCTTTGCAATCATCTTGTGGTCTTGACTAAAGATGTATTTGGTTATAAACGTTTCTTTATGATGATGTCCATGATCATCGTGTGCGTGATCGTCAACGTGTGCGTGTGCTACTGCAGACATAATCGAATTTTTAGATTATTATTTTTCTTTTTCTAGCCTTGTCTATTGTTCTACTGGTGTCATTGTTTCACCAAAAGTCTTCTGCTCCTCTATCCACTTATTGTATTCCTCTTCGGTTTCTACAATAATCTTCATTTGCATGTTGTAATGTGACTTACCACAGATTTTATTACATAACAATACATAATCAAACTCCCAAGGATCCGAGTTTGGTTCACCATTCGCAGCTTTTTCCGCACGTATTGCATTTGTTCTTTTTACTTTATCAACAACATCAGGATTCAATCGCATCTCTTCTGTTGTGATGATTGGTGTAAAAGAAAACTGTGTGATCATCCCAGGCACACAGTTCATCTGTGCTCTAAAATGTGGCATATACGCTGAGTGCAATACATCTTGTGAACGCATATAGAAGTTAACTTTTCTACCCACAGGTAGGTGTAATTCTTTTACAATTATATCATCTCCTGCATTGGGATCTGACTCATCTAACCCTAAAACGTTTGCCCTATCAATATCAATCAATCGTACACTGGCATCACCAAGCACATTGTCGTCACCACCATATCTTGCCGTCCAGTTAAACTGTTGTGCATATAACTCAACAATAAGAGGGTCATCTTCATCATTGACATCCATGATGTTGGTCCATGAATATAATCCCCAGATGATAAGACCTGCCAAAACAATTACAGGAATAATCGTCCAAATGAACTCTAATCGGTCATTGTCAGCGTAGAACAAAGCCTTTTTACCTTCTTCACCACGGTACTTATAACCAAAGTAATGCAATAATGCTTGTGTAATGGTCTGCACAAAAAAGATGATGGCAAACGATATCCACATTAGTGTATCGTATTCGCCACCGTGCGCAGATGCGGCTTCTGGCAATAATACCTTCGTATACTTAGCGAAACTGAAAATGGTAATGCCGTAAATGAATATCAAGAACGCGAATAGCAAATATCCATTGTTTCTGTTATCGGCATCATTGGCAATCTCCGAATTTGAAGATTCTGCCCTAAGTTGTGACAATTCAAATATCTTGGTCATTTGCCAAATAGCAATGGCCACTAAAACTAGAACTGCTAATATTAATAATGTCGTCATTCTTTACCTAATTTCACTTACAATTTTAGTAATGGAAATGCTTACTTTCCTCAATAAATGGATTTCGTTTTGGAGTCAGATCTTCTTTGGTCAATGCATTGAATACCCAAAAGATGAACAATCCACCGAAGAACAGTATTCCACCGATTTCTGGTACACCGAGATGCCAATTTTCACCAACCGTTGCAGGCATGACCATGTTAAACACATCCATATAATGTCCAAATAAAATGATAATACCGGCCATAACAACAAACCAATTCACACGTTTGTAATCACTGTTCATCAACACCAATAATGGGAAAATGAAGTTTAAGGCCAACATACCAAAGAACGGTAATTTATAATGCTCGATACGCGTTACAAAATATGTTACTTCTTCTGGGATGTTTGCATACCAAATCAACATAAATTGACTGAACCATAAATAAGTCCAGAAAATACTTATACCAAACATAAATTTGGCCAAATCATGAATGTGACTGTCGTTAACCTCAGGTAACAATCCTTTTGATTTCAAGTATATCGTAACCATAGCGATTACAGTTATACCAGAGACAAACATACTTGCAAAAACATACCATCCAAACAAAGTACTGAACCAGTGTGGATCTAAACTCATAATCCAGTCCCAAGACATCATTGATTCAGATATCAAGTAAAATACCAAAAAGGCAGCTGAGATTCTAAAGTTTAATTTGAATTTAGAGTTATCGTCAGATTTGTCTTGTTCTAAAGAGAGCTTTCTTGAATACTGTCTATAGGCAATCCATCCGCCTAAGAAAATTGCCGCTCTTACCAAAAAGAACGTAGGATTCAAATAGCCTTTTTTCCCTTGTAACAATGCATCTTCTGCAACTACCTCGGCATCCATCCAAGTGAACATATGGTTCATATGAAGTACCGAAAGCACTAAAATTACAAATACAATTATACCGCCTGGAACAATGTAAGAGGTGATTCCCTCCATCACTCTAAACAATAACGGAGACCATCCTGCTTGCGAAGCACGTTGCACGGCATAAAAAGCCAAGACCCCCAATGATATCATAAAGAAGAAAAATGCAGCTACATACAGCGCTGACCACGGCCGGTTCTGTAATTGGTGAAAAACGTGTTCATCATGACTTGCGGAATGTGATTCCCCATGTGAGGCATCTGCCGCATGTTCATCTCCGTGCCCAGCTTCTTCAGCGTGACCTCCGCCATGACCATCATCATGAGATGCCGCAACGATTGCCTTTGCCTCTTCAACTGTGCTCGGAGCACTTAAAAATCCCGTGGCCAAACAAATGGCACCTACTGCCATTAGAATGTAAGAAGCGATTTTTAATCTATTTGAAAACGTGTACATACTTTCTGTTTTCTTATTTTGTTAGGTCTGATTTTAATTGCATAACGTATTCGGCCACTTGCCATAGTTCTTCTTCGCTACTCATTTGAGAAGCATAAGAACCCATGGAATTCAAGCCATAATACATGGTATGATAGGTACTGCCTACCGTGATGTTTCGTGCTGCGTCCGCATAGCTTGGTACACCAAGAATTTTTTCCCGTTTTACCAAAGTACCTTGTCCTTTACCCTTGTTACCATGACAAATTGCACAATATACATCGTATAGTTCTTTACCTTTTGCTAAGTTGACAGCACTATTTAAAGAGTCAAGAGGGCTGGGTTGCAAACGAGCCAATTCTTTACCTTCTGGCGAATTATCAAATTCGTACGGCATCCACTCTCTCGAAATTGTATTATCTGCAGGAAGCATTGCTTCTGTACCCTGAGGAAACAAACCATTTTCTACAGCTCCATAAGTTTCGTAACCTACAGGCTCATACATGTTGGGCATGTATTGGTAATTGGGTTCGTTTTTATCGAAACACGAGGTAACACTTACCCCTATAGTTACCACTAGTACTAGTTGAATTACTTTTTGAATCATTACAACTTATTTTTTTGGAACATGCACTTCTACCGCACCTGTTTCCAACAGAAGGTTTGTTAATTCTTCGTTATTATCACCTGCTTCAACTTCAACCAAAAAGTGGTCATCAGTTGTTCTAACATCAGGGTTTTCAGCTTTTTTGAACGGCCACATTTTACTTCTCAAATAAAATGTAATAACCATAAGGTGTGCCGCAAAAAATACTGTTAACTCAAACATAATAGGCACAAAAGCAGGCATATTCTCTAAATAACTAAAGCTTGGCTTACCCCCAATGTCCTGCGGCCAGTCTTCAATCATAATATAGTTCATCATTGTGATTGCAACAATGAGTCCTAAACAGCCATACATAAAGGCAGTTATCGCAATACGCGTATCTGCCAGCCCCATAGCTTTCTCTAAACCATGAACCGGAAAAGGGGTATATACCTCTTCAATATGGTATTTCTCTGAACGGATTTTTTTGACCGCGTTCATCAGAATGTCGTCATCGTTATAAAATGCCTTGATGGTTGTTACTGACATACCTTCTAATCTAGATTAATAAAATTTTTCGCTTGTCCTGCCCAATCATCTCGTTGTGCCCTGCCTGGGAACGAACCTGTAATTGAATCTAACAAATCATATTCTTTCTTTGTCATTTTACTGACCTGAAGGAATGAAAATATTCCTATTTTGTTCAATGTCTTCTCCATCATTGGACCAATACCACTGACCTTTTTCAAATCGTCAGGAATCTGCGTTTTTATATCAAAACTTCCAATGCGGTCCAATAGTTGCATCACTGGGGCACCTATGGTACCGCCGGTAGCAGCTACTGTCTCTTCGTCAGCTTCAACTTCGACGACAACACCCCTAGGTGGCATTGTATATGCAGGTTTATTTGCTTCTCGGAGTACCTTGTAACGTTCCCCTGAAGATTTCAAAATAGACTTCACCTCTGCCTGTGCAATTACCGGGAAGGTTCTTGAGTACAATAGAAACAATACAAAGAAAAACCCGATGGTACCAATGAATATTCCAATATCAACAAATGTTGGCGAGAACATCGTCCAAGAAGATGGTAAATAATCCCTATGCAATGAGGTCACAATAATCACAAAACGCTCAAACCACATACCGATGTTCACCACAATTGAGATAAAGAATGAGAACATGATACTGGTACGCAACTTTTTAAACCACATAAACTGCGGTGAGAATACGTTACAGGTCATCATAGCCCAATAAGCCCACCAGTAAGGTCCGGTAGCTCTGTTCAAAAAGGCGTACTGCTCATACTCCACACCTGAATACCATGCTACGAAGAGCTCCGTGATGTATGCACAACCTACAATAGAACCCGTAATCATGATTACAATGTTCATCAACTCAATGTGCTGAACGGTAATGTAAGCCTCAAGACTACACACTTTACGCATGATAATAAGTAAAGTGTTTACCATGGCAAACCCGGAGAAAATCGCTCCAGCAACAAAATACGGAGGGAAAATCGTGGTATGCCATCCAGGAATTACGGATGTAGCAAAGTCAAATGATACGATGGTATGTACTGAAAGTACCAATGGTGTTGCCAAACCGGCCAATACCAAAGAGACTTCTTCAAATCGTTGCCAATCTTTGGCACGACCTGTCCAACCAAAGCTCAACAAGCTATAAATTTTCTTTTGGAACGGTTTTACCGCTCTATCACGAATCATCGCAAAATCAGGCAACAAACCTGTCCACCAGAATACCAATGAAACCGATAGGTATGTAGAAATCGCGAATACATCCCACAATAAAGGTGAGTTGAAATTCACCCATAAGGAACCGAATTGATTTGGAATCGGCAATACCCAATAGGCCAACCACGGACGACCCATGTGAATAATCGGGAAAAGGCCTGCTTGGATTACCGAGAAAATTGTCATCGCCTCAGCAGAACGGTTAATTGCCATTCTCCATTTTTGACGGAACAATAACAGTACCGCAGAAATCAACGTTCCCGCGTGACCAATACCTACCCACCATACAAAGTTTGTAATATCCCAGGCCCAGTTAACGGTCTTGTTCAACCCCCAAACCCCGATACCTGTAGATACGGTATAAATAATACATCCTAAACCCCAAAGGAATGCCACTAGAGCGATAGAAAAAACTATCCACCAATGTTTATTGGCCTTTCCCTCAACCGGCCCAGCAATATCAACCGATACATCGTGATAGCCTTTATCGCCAAGAACTAAGGGTTTTCGAATAGGTGCTTCGTAATGCGATGCCATAATTTATCTGCTATTTCTTGCTTATTCGTTGGTTATGCTTCGTTGGTATTTCTAACTTTCACATGATAGAAAACATTGGGCTTCGTGCCAACATGCTCTAACAGATGATACATTCTGTCATCTTCTTTCAACTCAGCTACTTTACTTTCTTTATCATTGATGTCTCCAAAAACCATGGCACCACTGCTACAAGCAGAAGAACAAGCTGTTTGGAATTCACCATCTTTAATAGGTCTACCTTCACGTTTGGCATCCAAAATGGTCTTTTGTGTCATTTGTATACACATAGAACATTTTTCCATTACCCCACGCGAACGCACATTAACATCAGGGTTCACTACCATCTTGCCCAAATCATTGTTCATATAGTAGTCAAACTCATCATTGTTATTGTACAAGAACCAGTTAAATCTTCTTACTTTATAAGGACAGTTGTTGGCACAATATCTTGTACCCACACACCTGTTATATGCCATATGGTTTTGACCTTGACGACTGTGCACAGTCGCGGCGACCGGACAAACTGTTTCACAAGGCGCATGGTTACAGTGCTGGCACATAACGGGCTGAAAGGCCACTTGTGGATTCTCTGATGGATTCTCCATTTCGCCAAAACCACCCAATGAACCTTTTTCACCCCAAAGGCCGTCCATACTATTTTTTCTTTCGTTATCGCCTTCAAAAGTCTCTTCGGACGAATAGTATCTATCAATACGCAACCAGTGCATATCGCGTGAACGACGTACTTCTTGTTTACCCACCACAGGAACATTGTTCTCGGCATGACATGCAATAACACAGGCACCACAACCGGTACAAGCATTCAAATCAATGGATAGGTTGAAGTGGTGACCAATAGATCGATCAAACTCTGCCCAAAGATCTACTGAATTGGCAGGCACTTCCTGGTGATCCAAAGACACTTGAGGCACGTGGTTCCACTCACTATGATCTTTAGTGTTGAATATCTCTAATGTAGTCTCTTTGATAATATCGCCACGACCCATCAAAGTATTGTGCAACTGTACACATGCAAATTCGTGCATGCCTTCAGCCTTTGTAATTGAAGCTGATTGTACGTTATTAAAGTCTTTGTATACTTGAAATGCATTGACTCCTGTTTGCATTTCAGATTTCATTCCAGCCGTTTTGCCATAGCCAAAAGACAAACCAAGGGTGCCTTTTACTTGACCTGGCTGGATAATAACAGGAACATTTTCTAAAGCCACCCCGTCAACGGTCAAGTTGGCATAGCTTCCATCCAAACCACCATTGGCCACATTTTCGTTCACCATGTCCATTTCAACAGCATCCGCTTTTGAAACTGTAACATAGTTATCCCAAGACACTCTTGAAATAGGATCTGGAAATTCTTGCAACCATGGGTTACTTGCTTGCTTACCATCACCCATACCCACTTTAGAATACAACATCAATTCCATTCCAGAACTTGTTGTACTTGCCAAAGAACGTAATGCCGCAGCTATTGAAACCCCATTTTCAGGTGTTTCAGTCTCTTCTACAAGTTCAGTTCCTTCAGAAACACCAACAGTGGTAGCAGCCCCTTCTTCAGACATCACAACAGGCGCTTCAAAAACACCGTCTTGTAACGCTTTGTTCCAGCTACCACCATTTAAAATCGCAGTAGACCAGTTATTTTTGATATAATCGTAATAAGCAGTTTCACCACCCATCCATTTCAACAAACAAGTTTGAAATTGTCTGGTATCAAACAATTCACGAATGGTAGGCTGCATTAGACTGAAATGTCCTTTTTTCATTTCAAGGTCACCCCAAGATTCTAAATAATGTGAAGCAGCGGCAACATATCTGACACCTTGAGCCGTTTCATCATAATTGAAAGAACAACTTACCGTCATGCTTACTTTTTCAATACCTTCAGCGAAATCAACAGCATTCGGCAATGAATACAACGGGTTCACACCATCAATCAGCAAAACACCTACTTTACCGGCTTTCATATCAGTAACCAGTTTGCCCACCTTGGCCGAGTCACCTTGTCTAATATACCTTGGACGTTCTGCATCAAACGCCTCACTTTGTAACATTTTATTAATAGCCAGTGTTACTGCTTGCGCATTGACATCATTCAACCCACAGACAACCACAGCTTTTGAACCAGCTTTTTTGATTTCAGCAGTCAATTGACCAACAACACCATCAATGGATGAGTCACCGCCACCAACGTTACTACCATTTAACTTACCATAAAGCTTGGCCAAAGCAACCTTTACCTGAGAAGGCTTCATTGGGACCCGTCTATCGGCATTAGCACCAGTAAGTGACATATTGGACTCTAATTGCACATGACGCGACATTTTGCCTTTTTTGGGCACGCGTCCTTTGGCATAACCAGAATCATATCCCCCACCTTGCCAATCTGCCAAGAAATCAGCCGCAAACGAGATGATCAAATCTGCTTTTTCAAAATCATAGTCTGCCAAAGCACGCTCACCATAAGCCGCATCAAATGCCTCTAATGCCGCATCTTCCGAAATGGCATCATAAACTACGTGATTGACATTATTATATACTGTTGAAAACTCTTCAATTAGTCTAGCTGTTGAAGGACTCGCATAAGACTGCGTCAACAAAGCAATCTGCTTACCAGAATTACTGGCAGCCTTGAGGCCATTGACCACAGCGGCATCCAAATCATTCCACGAAATGGCTGCATCACCCTGCATAGGCCCTTGAACCCTAGTACTATCATACAATGAGAGAACAGATGCGTTCACACGAGCATTAGCACCACCATTGACTTTGGCTCTATCATTGTTTTCAATTTTTATGGGACGACCTTCACGGGTCTTCACCAAAACACTGGCAAAATCAAAACCATCTGCAATCGAGGTTGCATAATAATTGGCAACACCGGGCACAATGCTCTCAGGTTGTATTACATAAGGAATCGACTTTTTGACCGGACCCTCACAAGCCGCTAAAGATGCAGCAGCCGTACTAAAGCCAACATACTTCAGAAAATCTCTTCTATTGGTCGATGAAGAGGCCAAATTTTCTTTGTCTCCCAAAAATTCATCTACAGGTATTTGCTCTGTAAATTCATTTTGCCTTAGCGTCTCAACAATGGAATCGTTCGGATTCAACTCCGCTTCACTTTTCCAATATTTTTTGTTTGATGCCATACTTCTTATTGAAATAACTTCTTATTTGATTAATAGTGGCACTTACCACATTCCAATCCACCCATTTGAGCTGCCGTCAACTTCTCGACACCGTACTTCTTAGAAAGCTCCGTATGAATTTTTTCGTAGTAACCGTTATCCGCAACCTGAACTTCAGTCTCACGGTGACAATTGATACACCAACCCATTGTCAATGGAGAATATTGGTACATAATTTCCATTTCCTCAACGGGCCCGTGACAGGTTTGACATTCAATCTTACCTACCGTCACGTGCTGTGAATGGTTGAAATATGCAAAATCTGGAAGATTATGTATTCTAACCCACTCCACAGGCTGTGATTCTCCCGTATATTTTTGATTTTCTTCATCCCATCCGACAGCTTTGTACAACTTCTTTATCTCTTTGGTATAGAACTCATTCGTATAACCGTTCGCCAAATCCTCAGCACTTGGTCCTTCAGGATTGCCGTTATACTCATAAATCGATTTATGACAATTCATACAGACGTTTAAAGAAGGAATACCCGAATGCTTTGACACCCTTGCAGAAGAGTGACAGTATTTACACTCAATTTTATTGTCGCCTGCATGAATCTTGTGTGAATAGTGGATTGGTTGCACAGGAGCATAACCCTGGTCAATCCCTATTTGCGACATCCATGCATACGCAAAATACGCACTGCCTAAAAGAAGTACAATTACAGAACAGAATACCAAAAATTGATTTTGAACAAAAGCTTTCCAAATCGGAGTTCTTTTCCCAGCACCGGCTTTTACGATTTCAACCCCATTGGCCTCTGCAATTCTTCTCAAGGTATTATTGACCAAGAAGAGCATCACCACCAACAAACCAAACACCAATGCCAGCGCACCCAAAATGATTTCGTTTGATATTCCGCCAGATGCCGCAGAAACACCTTCTCCAACTGGTCCAGCGACTGCCGCAGCAGGTGCCGGAGGTGGCGCAGCTGTGTAAGCCAATATATTATCAATATCAGCATTTGACAATGTCGGGAAAGCGGTCATCGCCGCTTGATTGTATTCATTGTAAATTTTGTTGGCATAAGCATCACCCGATGCTATCATGCCCGCACTATTTTTAATCCAAGCGTACAACCACTCTTTGTCAAGACCTTCTTCTTCTGAAAGACGTGTTTCTACATTAGCCAAAGCAGGACCTGTCATTTTTCGGTTCAAGGCGTGGCACGCGGCACAATTCTGATTGAACAACTGCTTACCGACAGCAGGATCACCACCAGACACAGCAACCTCCTCCACAGGAGCTTCCAACACTGCAGCCTCTTCCTGGGCATGCGTTAAAACTGTAATGAACTGAAAAAGTACGAGTAGACTAAGACCAAAAACTTTTGAAATTTGCATGCGGTTAAAAACCTGTTTCATTTGATACTTATTATTTCTTTAGTACTAAAACTGATTTTAATGATGCCGTCAATATTCGGCACTCGAAACTTAAAATCAATATAACACCTTTGCTTTCAGATTTTTGGCATGATATTTACTGTAAGATATCTAAAAAAGCGGTATTTACCCTGCCTAAAATTGCTGACAAAAATACGACACAGCGGTGTTTTTTTAAATGTTAATGGATTGATAATATATAATTTATAACTATTCTAAATAATGCTTTTTCTTTTGTTTAAACTTAAAAAATTACTTTTGCTACCAACAACACTAAAAAACAGAAGCACAGTTATGAAAACTCTTGTTTTTATTGCCCTTGCCCTAGGCACGTCTACTTACCTTGCCGCCCAAGAAGGCACTATTACCATTGAACAGGACCCCAATATAGAAAAGTTGGTCAGTGTATATAATACTGTCAATTCAAAAGCCGAATACTATCAAATTCAAGTGGGGTTTGGGAGCTATCAAAAAGCGCAAAACCTAAAATCAAAGATTGACGTTGATTTCCCAGGATGGTACTCTAAAATAGAATTTCAGGAACCCACATACAGAGTGCGCTTAGGAAAGTTCAGGGATAAATTGGAAGCGGAACGAAAGTTTCAAGAGGTACGCAAAAAGTATCCGAATGCCATGCTCTTAAAGCCTGAAAACACCTCTAAATAAACTTTATAAAACAAAAAATCCCGCTGAGCGGGATTTTTTATATCGTTAGTTCAACACTCTTATAGTGTCTTCTTGACAGCTACTTCTTGAAAAGCCTCTACAACATCATCGATTCGAATGTCGTTGTAGTTCTTCACTTGAAGACCACAGTCATATCCTTTAGAAACTTCTTTCACATCGTCTTTGAAGCGTTTCAAAGAAGATAATTCTCCTGTGAAAATAACCACTCCATCACGAATCAACCGTATCTGTGAATTTCTGAATATTTTACCATTGGTCACCATACATCCAGCAATCGTACCAATTTTAGAAATCTTAAACGTCTCACGAATCTCAGCAGTACCCGTAATCTCCTCTTTCATTTCAGGAGACAACATACCTTCCATCGCATCTTTCAAATCATTGATAGCATCATAGATGATAGAGTACATTCTGATATCGATTTCCTCTTTATCTGCAATATCCCTTGCATTGCCCATCGGTCGGACGTTGAAACCAATAATGATAGCATCGGAAGCACTAGCCAAGAGCACATCGGATTCGGTGATCGCACCAACACCTTTGTGTATGATGTTCACCTGTATCTCATCAGTGGATAGCTTCTGGAACGAATCGGTCAACGCCTCAACCGAACCATCAACATCACCTTTCAATATTATGTTCAACTCTTGGAAATCGCCCAAGGCAATACGTCTACCGATTTCATCAAGTGTAATATGTCGCTGGGTTCTAACAGATTGTTCACGCTGCAATTGTGAACGCTTTGCAGCGATTTGTTTCGCTTCACGCTCATCGTCAAGCACATTGAACTTATCACCCGCTTGAGGGGCACCGTCCAAACCTAAAATTGAAATTGGCGTCGCAGGGCCCGCTTGTTTAATATTCTTGCCGCGCTCATCTTGCATGGCCTTCACCTTTCCGCTACATGTTCCCGCAAGCACATAATCCCCAATCTTAAGCGTACCTGCCTGTACCAAAATGGTACTTACATAGCCACGGCCTTTGTCCAAAAACGCTTCAACAACTGTTCCATTGGCCAGCTTATCAGGGTTCGCTTGTAGCTCCAACAACTCAGCTTCCAACAATACTTTTTCAAGCAAGTCTTTAACACCATCACCCGTCTTGGCCGAAATATCATGTGACTGTATCTTACCGCCCCAATCTTCAACCAAAAGGTTCATCTGAGCCAACCCTTCTTTTATCTTATCAGGATTCGCCGTTGGCCTATCTATTTTGTTAATGGCAAACACAATAGGAACGCCAGCTGCTTGTGCATGACTAATGGCCTCTTTGGTCTGCGGCATGATATCATCATCTGCAGCGATAACAATAATGGCGATATCGGTAACCTGGGCACCCCTCGCACGCATTGCGGTAAACGCTTCGTGACCAGGAGTATCTAAAAATGTTATTTTCTGACCGCTCGACAATGTTACGCCATAAGCACCAATGTGCTGGGTAATACCGCCACTTTCACCTGCAATTACATTTTCTTCCCGAATGTAATCCAACAAAGATGTCTTACCATGGTCAACGTGACCCATCACGGTGACGATTGGTGCACGTGATTTTAAATCTTCAGGACTATCTTCTTCAACTTCAATGGCCTCTTCAATATCAGCAGTAACAAATTCAACTTGATAGCCAAATTCTTCAGCAACAATTGAAAGCGTCTCAGCGTCTAATCTCTGGTTCATGGTCACCATCATACCCAGTGACATACAAGCAGAAATAATCTGGGTCGTTGAAACGTCCATCATAGTAGCCATCTCATTGACCGTAACGAACTCAGTAACCTTGAGCAATTTGCTCTCTAGTTCTTGTTGTTCTAAATCTTTTTCTGTCTGTTGACGGTGTTGGTCCCTTTTCTCTCTACGATACTTGGCGCCTTTACCTTTATTGGATTTACCTTGAAGTTTTTCAAGGGTTTCCCGTACCTGTTTTTGTACTTCTTCTTCTGTTGGCTCTACTTTAGGGGTATTTGGTCGTTGACCACCTCTTCTATTGCCTCCTGTATTTCTTCCTCTAGTATTACCAGACTGACCACCCGTGTTGCTAACTATTCTTCTACGACGTTTTTTACGATCAGCAGAAGCATCTTCTTTTTTGGGCTCTTCTTTCTTCTTTTTAGGCTTGTTGAACTTGCTAAGGTCAATTTTATCACCTGTAATTTTAGGCCCAGATAATTTTTGGTATTTTGTTTCAATGGTCTCTGATGTGGCCGCGGGAGCTTCTTCAGTTTCTTTCTTTTCAACCGGCTCCGCAATGACCTTAGGAGTTTCTTTTGTCTCTGTTTCGACCTTTGGCTTTGACGCAGCTGCTTCTACAACCTTGGTCTCTTCTTTTTTCGCTACCGGTTCCTCTTTTGGTGTTGGTTGTTCAGCGACTACTTCCTTTTCTTCGGGTTTCTCTTCAACCTTTGGTTTTGGCTTTTTGCCATCTAAATCAATTTTACCAACGGTTTTTGGCCCAGAAAGCTCAACCTTACCCTTGATAACTTGTTCAGAAGCAGCCTGTCGGCGCTCACGTGCCAACCTTCGCTCTTCTTGCTCACGCTCCATCTGCAACCTAAGCTCTTCTTTTTCCTTTTGCTTTTCTTCAGCAACCTCTTTTGAAGCGACCCTTTTGCTTTTATCTGTTTGGAACTCATCCAACAGCACTTGGTACACTTCGTCCGTGATTTTAGTTGTGGGCCTTGCTTCGATATCATGTCCTTTTGATACCAAATGGTCCACAGCCCTATCTAGAGAAATGTTCAACTCCCTAAGAACTTTATTTAATCGTATTGTTGGATTTCCTGCCATAAAAACGGTGCTGTCCCTTTAAATTTAAGTGCTAATATATAGTTTAATCTTCAAACTCTGATTTTAAAATCCGAACCACTTCTGCAACGGTTTCTTCTTCTAAATCAGTACGCTTGACCAAATCTGCTGCATCTTGCTCAAGTACACTTCGAGCGGTATCTAAACCTATCTTCTTGAACTCTTCAATGATCCAGGCATCAATTTCATCAGAGAACTCGGTCAACTCAACATCTTCTTCAACTCCTTCACGGAATACATCTATCTCATAACCAGTTAATTGCCCAGCCAATCTAATATTGTGTCCTCCACGACCAATGGCCTTTGAAACCTCTTCTGGTTTCAGATACACCTGAGCCGTCATCTTTTCATCATCAAGCTTTACTGACGAAACACGTGCCGGACTTAGCGCTCTGGTGACCATTAATTGCGAGTTGTTCGTCCAGTTGATCACATCAATATTTTCGTTGCCCAATTCACGGACGATGCCATGAATACGAGAGCCTTTCATACCTACGCAGGCCCCTACTGGGTCAATTCTATCATCATAAGAGTCCACGGCAACCTTGGCTTTTTCACCAGGTATACGAACTGCCTTCTTAATGGTAATCAAGCCGTCGAAAACTTCAGGAATTTCTTGAAAAAACAACTGCTCCAAAAATTTGGGTGATGTTCTAGACATGATGATGGTCGGTTTGTTTCCTTTCAACTCGACACTATCAATAATACCTCTTACATTATCTCCTTTCCTGAAAAAATCAGAAGGAATTTGACGCTCTTTCGGCATAATGATTTCGTTGCCTTCGTCATCTAACAAAATAATGGCCTTGTGACGAATATGGTGTACCTCAGCAGTGTAAATCTCACCTTCTAAATCTTTAAACTGCTTGTATATGGTTGTATTATCATGCTCGTGTATTTTAGAAATCAGGTTTTGACGCAAAGCCAAAATGGCCCGACGACCCAAATCCATAAGCTTTACTTCTTCAGACACATCTTCACCAACTTCAAAATCAGGCTCAATTTTTTGCGCCTCAGACAATGAAATCTCTTCATTGGGATCTTCTACCTCTCCATCTTCAACGACCACACGGTTTCTCCAAATCTCTAAATCACCTTTATCAGGATTGATAATGATGTCAAAATTCTCATCAGAGCCAAACTTTTTCTTCAACGCATTACGAAATACGTCTTCTAAAATTGCCATTAGGGTTACCCTATCGATAAACTTATCATCCTTAAACTCTGAAAAGGATTCAATAAGTGCCATGTTTTCCATTGTGGTCTACATTTAAAATTTTAATACAACTTTTGCTTCTTTAATATCAGAAATGGCAATCTCTTGCTTTTTCTGTACCGTATGTTTTCCTTTACCCACAGGTTTGGGCTCTCTAGCCTTCCATTCCAAGGTAATCGATTCCTCACTACTTGCCGTTAGATTACCTTCAATGGTATCGGTCAATGTTTTGACCTCAAGCTTTCTACCTACGTTCTTTTGGTACTGCCTTGGCAATACCAGAGGTGCGGTTGCACCTGCCGAAGTGACCTCTAGAGAAAAATCCTCTTCTTCCCTATCCAAATTATGTTCAATGGCCCGACTGACATCCATACAATCTTTGAGGTTCACGCCCTTATCACCGTCGAGCACTACTTTGATTCGGTTATCGGCACCAACCGAAAAATCAATTAAAAAGAGGTCTTTGCGTTGTTCCAACGCCTCTTGCAATAACCCGGTAACCTTTTCTTTGAACATAAGCCAGCCGTTCAGCACTTCAGTTTTCCATTCAAAAAAATAACAATTTTAAATAATAAAAGAGGGGACTCGAAGTCCCCTCATGAATACATTGATATCCTTTTGGAGGTGCAAATATACGATAATTCTATTGTTTGCAAAACCAAAGCTTGAACAAAAAACTTTGCCCTTATACTGATGAAGGTTGTTCCTAAAAATGTCGACTATCAACAACCACAGACTTTATTACTATGTAGAATACCTAAAACAAAAAATCCTGACCTCTTTCGAAATCAGGATTCTCACTAAATTCTCGTTGGCCCACTAGGACTCGAACCTAGAACGACTGGACCAAAACCAGCTGTGTTGCCAATTACACCATGGGCCATTGCCAATAAGAGCGTGCAAATTTAAAACAAACTTTTATATCGCCAAACAAATTCAATACAATCCTTTTGAAAATCTTGAAAATTACCTGTTAAAGGTTTTAGAAAAATAACTTAACGTCTCTATTTTATTTGGTAAATTCGCCCCAATCAGTAAAGAACATTCTTCATGTTTGCAAAAGACTTTGAAAAGTGGGATACCATACTAGGTTGGGCCACGTTTTCCATTGCACTACTTGTTTACCTTATCACGGTAGAACCGACCGGCAGTTTTTGGGATGCCGGTGAATATATAACAACATCGGCCAACTTGCAGGTAGGGCACCCACCAGGGGCTCCATTATTGCAAATGATAGGCGCTTTTTTTGCCATGTTTGCCTTTGAAAATTCGCAAATAGCACGAATGGTCAATACGGTATCGGGCGTTTCAAGTGCCTTTACCATCTTGTTTATGTTCTGGACCATCACCAATCTGACAAGAAAGTTGATCGTTAAAAAAGTAAAGTTTTCAAATAGCAAGGCCATAGCTGTCTTGGCAAGTGGCTTAGTGGGTTCACTGGCCTTTACATTTTCAGATAGTTTTTGGTTCAACGCGGTCGAGACCGAGGTCTATGCCATGGCGAGTTTGATTATGGCCTTATTACTCTGGATGGGATTGAAATGGACCGACAACCTTGACCAACCACGTGGCAACAAGTGGTTATTATTGATTTGTTTTGTAGTCGGACTGACCTTCGGAATCCAGTTTATGGGCTTTTTGGCCATACCATCTATTGGACTGCTTTATTTCTTTAAGAAATACAAGAAAACGACCGTTAAAAACTTCATTGTTGCCAATGCTATCGTAGTGGGCATATTGATGTTGGTCTACAAGTTTTCATTGACCTACATCTTAAAGCTATTTGGATGGAGCGAAGTATTTTTTATCAATGAAATAGGACTGCCCTTTAACTCGGGCACCATAATCATGGGGCTTATCATTATAGCAGTTTTCTTTTTCGGACTTCAATATACCCGAAAAAATGGCTACTACACTGCAAATACCATTGTTTTGTGTTTTATGTTCTTAATCTTAGGGTTTTCATCGTGGTTAATGTTGCCCATACGTGCCAACTCACAGACCGTGGTCAATGAGAACAACCCTGAAGATGCCCGATCCCTTTTGGCGTATTACAATCGTGAGCAGTACCCTGGGGTAGAAAGTCCTTTTTACGGCGCCTACTTCTCAAATGCATTTGCCGGTGCGGGCGACGATATCGATGACAAACCCAAATATGAAAAAGACGAAAAGCTCGGCAAGTATGTCATTGTTAATTATTACGAAGACGCCATGCAGGGACCGAACAAAAAACATGTCGGGTTTTTACCACGTTTATGGAGCGAGCAACATGCCGAGAACTATATGCGCTATTTTGGTCGACTCGATTTTAAGATCAAACCCGAATATATATCAAACAACGAGCTTCGCGAAGCGGTCAATGAATTCAAACGCCTAGATGCCGGTGGAGAAATTGACACCGAACAGTATATCGAATTTCTAAGGAGTTTCAGTGATTACATCAATGTACAGCCACCTACGTTAGGGGATAACTTGGGCTATCTTTTTCAGTTTCAGTTCGGATACATGTACATGCGCTATTTCATGTGGAATTTTGTAGGGAGACAAAACGATGTTCAAGGACGTTATGATGAAAATGGCCACTGGTTGAGCGGCATCAAAATGATTGATAGCATACGCTTGGGCAGTCAAGACAACTTACCCAGCGAGGTCTTGGACAACAAGGCAAGAAACACCTATTTTTTCTTACCGCTCATCTTAGGAATTTTAGGAATCATTTTTCAGGTCTCAAGAAACCCGAAACAGTTTTGGGTGCTTTTTGTATTCTTTATGTTTACGGGATTTGCAATTCAATTCTATACCAACCCCTATATCTTTCAACCAAGGGAACGCGATTATTCGTTAGTCGGTTCCTTTTACATTTTCGCTATTTGGATAGGCTTGGGTGTCTATGGACTGTTTGAAGAGGTCAAAAAACTATTGAAGCCCAAACTCGCCGCACCTATAGTTACCGCAGTTTGCCTATTGGCCGTACCCTTTTTGATGGCTTTTCAAAATTGGGATGACCACGACCGTTCAGGCCGTTACACGGCAAAGTCAACAGCGATGTCTTATCTCGACTCTTGCCAAGAAGATGCGGGTGCCATTTTGTTCACCATCGGTGACAATGACACCTTCCCCCTTTGGTATGCCCAAGATATTGAAGGTCATCGTACCGATGTGCGAATTGTCAACACCAGCCTTTTCGCAACGGACTGGTATATTGACCAAATGAAACGCAAAGCCTATGAGAGTGACCCGATTCCGTCACAACTAAGCCATGACAAATACAGGTATGGCACACGCGATGCCGTATACTATCAAAAACTTACGGATAGTCGATGGAATATCAAAGACTTCATGGATTGGATAGGCAGTGACAAACCTCAAACCAAATTCAAACATTTGTTTGAAAAGCAGGGTCGCGACATTTCAGAATATCCAAAGAGCACCCAAGAGATTGTATACTATCCCACCAATAAAATTCGAATTCCGGTCAATAAACAAAACGTTTTGGAAAGCGGATTGGTAAAACCAAAAGATTCCGATCTGATATTGGACTATATTGATATTGACCTTCCCGAAAGTGCACTTCCAAAAAACCGTATTCTAATGTTGGATATTATTGCCAATAATGATTGGAAACGTCCTATCTATTTTTCGGGGGGAAGCTTTGACAACGCCGAATATATTTGGATGAAGGAATACTTGCAACTTGATGGTTTGGTTTACAAATTGGTACCTATCAAAACAAAAAACAGCAGTCCTTTTGAAATGGGTCGTATTGACACCGAGCTCATGTACAACATTGTCAAAAAGTGGGAATGGGGCAATGCCTCAAGCCACGATATTTATCACGACCCCCAAACCCGCTCACAAGGACTTTCGTTCCGCAGCAATTTGGCACGTTTAATGGAACAATTGATTGCCGAAGAAAAAATTGAAAAGGCAAAAGACGTGATTGAAATTACGATGACCAATACCCCATTTGAATATTTTGGTTTTTATGCTTTTGTAGAACCTTTTTTAGATGGGTATTATAAAGTTGGGGAACAGCAAAAGGCACGTGCGCTATTTGAAAAACTCAAGAAGGTCTATCAAGAACGATTAGATTATTATGCCGGCATTCCAAGGGATGAGCAATTTGAAAAATTGGAAGACATCCTAACGGATATGGAGGCCTACCGCCGCAATATTGATATCTTGATTCGCAATCGAGACCGTGACTTTGCAGAGAAAGAAACCCTTATTTTCAACGAATACATTGATAAGTTCTCAAATTTTATAGGCGAAGATGACCAAGAGTACCTCAGTAATCCGGATCGGGTCGATCCAGACCTTCAAGATTCAATGGTACTTGACAGTGTACCTTTAGATACGATTCCGGCCTCAGAAGACGGAGCAATAATCGAGGAATAGATGAGAATAGGAATACCAATGGATTGCAAAAAGGAGCAAAAGCTATAGAGTGATCTAAACATTGACATGAGTGATACCATCTGCATTGATGCTTTTTTTTAGGTGGTACACGCAAGTTTTGGAACGGCATATAGGAACATTGTGTATTGGCTTGTTACGGGGCTGAATGCCTTGGTAAAATCAGATGAACGAATTGTACTGGCCAGTACCAAAGTCAATCAAAAAATATTCATTGAACGGTTCAATCGTCTCATAGAGGTTCTAGAAGAAAACCCTGCTCAAAAAGTGCGTAGTACTGAAATCATGGAAATTTATTGGCATAAAATAGAGGCGCTAAACCTTTTAAGAAACTTAAGGGTACACATCTAAGGAATTCATCAAAACCCGGATTGACTTAGCAGACCTATTTGGGTATGCCAAATAATCGAAAAGATAAAGGTTAAATATACTCGTTAAGGATGCCAATAAGGGTATTGGCATCTTGCTCACCACTTTGTCGCCAGACCATTTCACCTTTTTTATAAATCATCAGTGTAGGTAAACCTTTGATTCGCAAGGCTTGAGAAAGCTCTTTGTTTTTATCGACATCGATTTTAATAACCTTACCCTTATCCCCAAGTGCTGCAGCAACATCTCTAAGTACGGGATGCATTGAAGTTGATTGTTCGTTCCAGTCTGCGTAGAAGTCAAGCAAAACGGGAATACTTAAATCTATTAGTTCACCAAATTTGGACATTGTAGCATGATTGATTTCTCACTCAAAAGTAAGAAAAAATGTTAAAGTAGTACATGAAGTCAAGCCCTTAGGGCCTTGATAAAGGTTAAATTCAAGTTAAACCTTTCCTTTTTAAGGTGATTACTGTAATCTCAGGCCAAATACCAACTCTACCCGGATAGCCTATGAACCCAAAGCCCCTATTTACGTTAATGTACTGCCCCATTTCTTTATAGATGCCCGCCCAATATTTGTAGCGCCATTTTACTGGGCTCCACTTGATCCAACCAGGTATTTCTACACCAAATTGCATCCCATGGGTATGACCACTTAAGGTTAAGTGAAAATGATAGTCGTCATCAATGACAACGTCTTCCCAATGTGATGGGTCATGGCTCATTAATATTTTAAAGTCATCTTTCGAGATTCCCTTTTTGGCCCGTTCAAGATCACCTGCTTTTTTAAAGCGGCCCCGCCCCCAATTTTCGACCCCGACCAAAGCGATTTTTTGACCATCTTTCTCCAAGTAACGATGTGAATCCAGCAATAGGTCAAAACCAATCTCTCTTTGTAGGTTTTTTAAATCCTGTAAGTTCTGTGCTTTAGCTGCCTCACTTTCCCATTGGGTATAATCGCCATAATCATGATTTCCCAAAACAGAATACTTGCCGTCTTTTGCCTCAAGCTTGGCAAAGACATCTTTCCAAGGCTCCATTTCTTTTGATTTGTCATTAACCAAATCTCCTGTAAACAAAATCACGTCGCTCTGCTGCTGATTTATCAAATCTATTCCGTAAGTCACTTTTTTCGCATCATCAAAACTGCCGCTGTGCACATCAGAAATTTGAGTGATTTGATACCCATCAAAGGCGTCGGGCAAATCATCAAACTCCAACTCGTATTTCAATACCTGATAATTGTACTTGCCTTTGTACATGCCATACAAAAGGGCCCCAAAAGGTAATGCTGCGATACCCAATCCGATAGCGCTCACAAACTTTCGACGTGAAGGGAAATACGATGTTTCCCCTTCTGAAAGACCCATTACTTTGTTGTAGCCAAATCCAATGAGTCTTACAATATCTTCTAACAACAAGAAGAAACCGAGAAACAATGCCAATAAAAAAAAGGAGAAGAAGATTCCGCCAGCAAGCGAAATTTGTCCGCGAACACCATCACCCGGCATGTAGTTGACCACACGTATGATTAGATTTATCCACGCCGCAAAAAACAGCATGGCATAAGCAATTTGCGCCCAAGAGTTCTTAAATAAGGATCTAAAACCCTGAAAGCCATAAATCGCCAAAATGATGTACAATATCGAAAGAACGATTAAAAATCGAGCCATAATCAGTTTTTTGCAAAGTTATTTTTTTAAAATCAAGGATACCTTTTCTTTGATTTTTATTTAACGCTTTGTACTATTTGACGAACCAATGTGGTATTCGTTACGGCCACCTCATGTTCAACTAGGTGTTTTTGCGAATTCATGGGAATTTTTTGGTCGATTTTTACAGTATTTCCAAATAAAGTGCCTGACAGATGTATGGCCTCAAAACCCATCGCTTTAAATCGATGGGCATTGGAAGCGTTGATCCCCGCACCCGGCATAATGGTACTTTCGGCACCTATTGCCTGCAATGCTTTTAATTGCTCCATCCCTTGTTCAGCAGTATTCCTTTGGCCCGAAGTCAAGACTGTATTTACACCTATTTCAGATAATTGCTTCAAAGCTGTCTTTTGGTCAGACACCCAATCAAATGCACGATGAAACGTAAAATGTAATGGTCTGGCCAGTGCAATCACCTGTTTTGTGCGCTCTAAATCGATAGCCGCATCATCGCACAACACTCCAGACACGATACCATCGACACCAAGCTCCATACATGCTTCGATATCACGCAGCAACACCGTAAACTCTGTTTCGGTATAGGTAAAATGGGCACTTCGCGGTCGTACCAAAACATGAACGGGTATCTTTAGTCGCTCTCTTACGAGCTGAATCAATCCGAATGAAGGCGTTACACCTCCAATACCCAATTCGGAACATAGCTCAATTCTGTCAGCACCGGCTTCTTCGGCGTTTAAAGCAGATTCTAGTGAGTTACAACAGACTTCGACCAACATATTATTATATTTATTGCAGTTTAAAAATAAGCAACCCATCTATGCAAAGGCGTAAATTCATTAAGAAATCAGGATTGACAACGGCAAGTATACTAGCAGCACCAGCTTTGGCGTCCTGTAAAGATGACAAGAAAATTGAGGCAACCACCCAATCCCAAACAATCAAACCCATTGTTATCTGTACTTGGGACTTCATGAACGCCTCCGCCAAAGCGTGGGAGGTTCTCAGTGATGGGGGCCGTGCGATAGACGCCATTGAACAAGGTGTTAAGGTTGAAGAAGATGATGCCAACAACCAAACGGTTGGCACGGGTGGTAGGCCCGATCGTGACGGCAATGTGACCTTAGATGCCTGCATTATGGACGCCGCTGGTAATTGTGGTGCTGTTTTGGCCTTACAAAATATTGCGAACCCTATTTCAGTAGCGCGCAAGGTGATGGAAGAGACCCCACATGTGATGCTGGCAGGTAAAGGTGCAGAACAATTTGCCTATGAAAAGGGGTTTGAAAAGGCAAACCTACTGACCGAAAAATCAAAACAAGAATGGTTGGAGTGGAAGAAAACAGCCAACTACGAAACTCCTATTAATATTGAAAACCATGACACCATTGGTATGCTGGCCATTGATAAAAATGGTGATATTTCAGGGGGATGTACTACCAGTGGCATGGCTTATAAATTAGCTGGGCGGGTCGGCGATTCTCCAATCATTGGTGCAGGGTTGTTTGTAGACAATACGGTTGGTGGCGCAACTGCCACCGGCGTCGGCGAAGAGGTCGTGCGCACCGTAGGCAGTTTCCTGATCGTAGAATTGATGCGCCAGGGCAAATCACCACAAGAAGCCTGTGAAGAGGGTGTGAAACGTATTATGGAAAAAAACAAAGACCGTAAAGACTTTCAAATTGGTTTCATTGCAATGAACAAAAATGGAGAAACGGGTGCCTATTGTATACATTCAGGATTTAGCTACCGACAATATTCACCCAAAGGGCATGAAAACATTGAATCGCAAAGCTTTTTTCAAAAGTAAGATCGCTCACTTCGTTCGTTCTAAGACTTAAGCTATAAGACTAAAATCTTGGTTCTTGCCTCTTATTCTTCACTCGAATGTGGTTATTTTCCGTATTTCGTAGTTAATATGCGAAGCTCTACTCTGATATAAGACTAAAAGTCTAAATCCCTATTTCTTGGCTCTTGCTTCTTGACTCCTCTCCTGTTTTCGTAATTCGTACTTCAGATACAAGACTAAAAGTCCAGTTTCTTTGTTCTCTCTTAACGGCTTTTATTTTATTTACGTTTTTGAACTAAAGAGCCCCGTTCCACGGTGTATAAAGCACAAGTATCCCAATTCTAGTATCTCACCCCTCAATCCTCAATTCCCACCTCTAAATTCTCACTTCTTTTCCCTATTTTTAACACCTCGTACTTCTAATTTCGTACTTCAAAAATTCAACTCATGTCCGATCAAAAAAGACTCTTTTTGCTTGATGCCTACGCCCTTATTTTTCGTGGGTACTATGCACTTATCAAGAACCCCAGAATCAACTCTAAAGGCATGGATACCTCAGCAATAATGGGGTTTGTGAATTCCCTTTTTGACGTCATCAAACGCGAAAAGCCCGATCATCTGGCGGTAGCTTTCGACAAGGGTGGTAGTGTTGAGCGCACAGAACTGTTTGAAGCATATAAGGCCAATCGTGATGAAACCCCAGATGCAATTCGCATAGCGGTACCTTATATTCAAGAGATTCTTAAGGCGATGAAAATTCCTGTGGTAGAGTTAGCGGGTTACGAGGCCGATGACCTCATCGGCACCTTGGCCAAACAAGCTGAAAAAGAAGATTATAAAGTCTTCATGGTCACCCCCGACAAAGACTTTGGGCAATTGGTTTCTGAGAACATCTTTATGTACCGTCCGGCGCGAATGGGCAATGGCATTGAAATCTGGGGTATCCCTGAAATACAAAAACGTTTTGGCGTGCAGCGTCCAGAGCAAGTCATTGACTATTTGGGCATGATGGGCGATGCCAGTGATAATATACCTGGCTTGCCAGGGGTTGGTGACAAAACGGCCAAAAAGTTTTTGGAGCAGTTTGGTGACATGGAAGGACTACTTGCCAATACCGATCAGTTGAAAGGCAAGATGAAGGAAAAAGTCGAAGACAATGCTGAACTAGGGCGTTTGTCACGAAAGTTGGCAGAAATCAAGATTGATTGTGATGTCACTTTTAATGCCAATGACTATGAAATGTCCGAACCCGATGCTAAAGCCGTACAAAAGATATTTGAAGAACTTGAATTCAGAAGATTGAAAGAGCAGTTTTTAAAGATATTCTCCGGAGAGCCCGAGCCAGTTACGCAAGCCGCGATCACAACGGTGGCAAAGCAAGATACCAAAGTGGCCGGTAGTGGACAATTTACCTTGTTTGGCGGCGATCCTACAGAGGTCGCAGCAACTGTTACAGATATCAATAGCCGAAAGACCATTGCCGAGGTACCGCATTTTTATCAGCTGGTCAAAGACGGATTGGCACTAGAAATGTTCTTGAACAAATTGATGCGACAACCTTCTGTCTGTTTCGATACCGAAACCACTTCTATAAATCCGCTAGAAGCTGAACTTGTGGGGGTTGCTTTTAGCTGGAGCGCAGGCAAGGGGTTCTACGTACCTTTTTCAGAAGATAAAGAAGAAGTACAAGAGCTATTGGAAAAACTGCGCCCATTTTTTGAGTCGGAAACCATTGAAAAAGTTGGACAAAACTTAAAGTACGACATCAAGGTCATGCAAAACTATGGCATACAGGTAAAAGGCAAACTCTTTGATACCATGCTGGCGCATTACCTTATCAATCCTGATATGCGCCATAATATGGATGTGCTATCAGAAACGTATCTGAATTACACTCCTGTTTCGATTACCGAACTTATCGGAAAAAAAGGAAAAAACCAATTGAGCATGCGCGATGTTGCTGTTGACAAACAAACAGAATACGCCGTTGAAGATGCTGATATCACCCTTCAATTGGCCGACCATTTCAGACCCGAGCTGGCCGAAGCCAAAACCGAAAAGTTGTTTGAAGAAATTGAGGTGCCACTATTGCGGGTGTTGGCCGATATGGAGAGCGAGGGTATCAACCTGAACAAAGAGTTTTTAGGCTCCCTTTCTACAGATCTTGACAATGACATTAAGAATTTGGAGCAACAGATTTACGAAGCAGCGGGACAGGAATTCAATATAGGCTCACCAAAACAACTGGGCGAAATCTTATTTGACAAGATGAAATTGGTCGATAAGCCCAAGAAGACCAAAACCGGACAGTATTCAACCGCAGAAGATGTACTTTCCTATTTGGCCAAAGACCATAAAATCATTCAGAATGTTTTGGACTATCGTGGACTCTCAAAATTAAAAAGCACCTATGTCGATGCCCTACCAGAACAAGTGCAACCCAAAACGGGGCGGGTACATACCGATTATATGCAAACCGTTGCGGCCACCGGTCGTTTGAGCAGTAACAACCCGAATTTACAGAATATCCCTATCCGCACCGAACGCGGTAGACAAGTACGTAAGGCCTTCGTGCCACGTGATGAAAACTATGTATTGTTGGCCGCAGATTACTCGCAGATAGAGCTTCGGATAATTGCAGCTTTGAGTGAGGAAGACACTATGATAGAAGCTTTTAAAAACGGAATGGATATTCACGCCTCAACAGCCTCAAAAGTCTTCAATGTACCCCTTGAAGAAGTGACACGTGAGCAACGTAGCAATGCCAAAACGGTCAACTTCGGAATCATTTATGGCGTATCGGCCTTTGGACTGAGCAACCAGACCGATTTGACCAGAGCAGAATCAAAAGAGCTCATTGAAACCTACTACAAGACCTATCCCAAGCTCAGAAACTACATGAGTGAGCAAATCGATTTTGCCCGTGACAATGGCTATGTGCAAACAGTTTTGGGGCGACGTCGCTATTTGAAAGATATCAATGCGGGCAATCAGGTTGTTCGCGGGGCTGCAGAACGCAACGCCGTCAATGCGCCAATACAGGGCAGTGCGGCGGACATTATTAAGATCGCCATGATCAATATCCATCAAAAACTGGCCGAAGGTAACTATAAGACCAAAATGTTGCTTCAGGTACATGATGAACTTGTATTTGATTGCTACAAACCTGAATTGGATGAGATGAAGAACCTTATCAAAACAGAAATGGAAAATGCCTACATCATGAGCGTACCCTTGGATGTTGAAGTGGGATTGGGCGAAAATTGGTTAGAAGCGCATTAGAAATTAGATGAAATTAACCTTCGGGGACAAACTCCAATTCAGCAAAATCGCACTTCAAAAAAATGGAGGGCCCTTGTTGATTGTCATGGTTTTTATAGTACTTGGCGCTGTGGTTGTATATCTGGGAATTCGATATCAAGTCACTTTTATGGTGGTTTTTGGCAGCCTTTTTGCCGGAATTCCGGTCTTAGGCATGTTATTCACCATGCCCTCTAGCCTTCTGTACTATTATGAGCAGGCCCAAACAAAAAAGTATGGCGCCAATACCACGGCCACTATTATAGCCAAAGAGGCAAAAGATGTTTCCTATGTAACGGGCAAGGGAAAGAATAAAAGCAAAGCGGAAGAATTTCAATACTTTTTGACCTACAGCTTTGAACATCATGGAAAATGGTACGAGAACACCTTTTTGGTAGCTTCAAAGAACTGTTTTGACGTATTGACGATAGATAGTTCCATTCCCATTCAGTTCTTAAGAACAAATCCAAAGCAATCTTCTGTTAGACGAAGAAAGTTATCAAATGAAATAAAACTCCCTTTTAAGGACTGTCAATAAGTTAGTATTCGACAGAAACCTTTTAACTTTATCGGGGACTGGATTCCAAGATTAAACTCAAAAAAAATGAAAAAAACTCAACTCATTGTGGTGCTTGCACTATTCTTAGCAATTTTTGCCTGCCGTGATTCGCAGACTGAAAACAAAAATGCCAGAACCCATGGACTACAAGAAACACTTTCGGCATTCAATGATGCTTTTAAAGCAGGGGATTTAACCACACTTGATTCATTGACCACTGAAAACTATATACATACCAATGGTAGTTCTAAAGCTTTTGACAAAGCATCTTGGTTTGCGTATCTAGAAAAAAGAACAGCACAATTGAAATCAGGTGAACTTGAGGTGCTGACCTACGAGCTTAACGATACGGTTATCAAAATACATGATGACACGGCCATTGTGACGGGCAGTATTACTGTTGTCACCAAGGACAGTGCTGAAACCAAAGAAAACCAATTTCGCATCACCAATATCTGGGTAAAAGAATCAGAGGGTTGGAAACGCGCGGGCTTTCATGATGGCAAAATAGAGTAGTATTTCTTGAGAGTGTAACAATTTGTTCGTGATTTTATCTTTTAATCACAACCAACCGTTATGCATTTACTTAAAAAATTCATCACTCGTGCCATTACTGTTATTTGTTTGCTCGGAACAACGATCCATCTAATCGCTCAAGTTCATAAAAACCAATATTTATATGAGTCTCAAAAGCAGCTGAAAACATACACCCATTTAGCACAATCAAGAGTAATGGTATTGGGCACGCATCACTTTAACTCCAGTGCTTTAGATTCGGTCTCTCAGGCTTCTATTTTACGATTGACAAAGATGCTCGCCAAGTTTGAACCAACAAAGATTGTATTGGAATGGGAACCGCGAGCATCGGAAAAAGCCAATAAAGATTTTCATGCATATCTCAAAGACTCTCTTTTAATTCAAAACAAGCACAATGAAGTCTATCAATTGGGTTTTCGTTTGGCGAAAATTGTCGAGCACAATAGGCTCTATTTTTTCGATGACCAAACACCTTTTATTGGTTCTTTAAAAGGTTTCTCCTTTGAGGAATTTGGAGCTTATGCAGAAACTAATGACAAGGGCTTCTATGACAAGTATTTAAAAGATATCACAACCACATATGATCATAATGAAACGGTTTTTGACTCCCTAACCCTATTAAATCAAATTGCACTACGAAACTCTCCAATTGCACAACGTATAAATTCACAACGAATGCACAGTTTTGAAATACGGGTGGGAGTACAAAAAAATTGGATAGGACCTGATTGGTTAGGTCGATGGTACACGCGAAATGTGCGTATGTTGGCGAATGTTATCAAAATGAACCAACAAAACGACAGGATTCTTATTATTGTTGGAGACAATCACAAATGGACCTTAGACGAACTTTTTAAAAACACACCAGAATTCGAACTAATATCGAGCTGGAACTTTTTAAATGCAAAGTTGAACTAATGATGAAGTCTCCCGTCCATAAAAAATGGCATCATTGTGATGATGCCATTTTACTTTTTCACTTAGAATTTCTTGCCAATTAACCGAATATCAGTTTTAGCTTCGATTTTTTTACTTTTTCTACTTCTTGTCGTTCCAATTGAGCTTCCTGATTGCGCAAACGTGCCTCTCGCTCAAAATGGGCAAACATTTCCATTGAAAATGGTTGTGCTTGCCATACACTTGGGTAATGCTTTAACTTTTTCATATTGGAAACCATTTTTTGTTTAAAAGGGCAAAATTCAATCAAATCTATCTCTAGGATATCAATAGAATTATCAAATTTCTCCACTCTTTTAACCTAAAAAGGGAAAAATGAGGTGGTATACAGGTAATTGTATAAAAAAAGAAGGTTTTTAAAAACCTAAATCAGTATAGTTTAAGATGGTAGGTAATTCTCACCTATTTGGTCCAAAACTTTTAAAAACGTTTCAAACTCCAAGACATCAAGACCTTTGATTGCTTGCTTTCGCAATTGGTTGGCATGCGGTGAAATCAGTGCAATCAATGCCTCACCTTCAGCTGTAAGTTCCAATTTAAAACGTTTCATATCGCCTTCAAAACGCTTTTTTGCAATCCATCCCTTACGCTCAAGTCCACCAATGACCCTTGAAGTGGTGGCCCTATTCCTGAAATTTGATTTAACGATATCAGACTGTGATGCCGTCTCCCCCAGTTCTGATATACGATGCAAAATCACCCATTGTTCAATGGTCATTTCAATTTTCAACTCCTGAAATTTTCGCAAGTACGCATCTTGCACTTTCCGCAAGACTAGGTCTAAGTGTAATCCAATACCTGATATTTGGTCAATTTGATGGAGCATTCTGTATTTGTCCGTTGTTTTTGCGCAAAAAATTCCAGCGAAAACACTTTCGCATGTCAAAAATAGTTATTTTTGTTGCATCAACAACAATTTTATATAACTACTATAAAAATATCGCATATGGAAACGACTACAATTCCGAAAATACACGATGAGGCCAAAGATTTCATGCCCATCAACGGTACCGATTATATTGAACTCTATGTGGGCAACTCAAAACAGGCAGCACACTTTTACAAGACTGCTTTTGGTTTTCAATCATACGCCTATGCAGGTCTTGAAACAGGACTTAAGGACCGCGAAAGCTACGTGGTGATTCAAGACAAGATTCGATTGATATTGACCTCTCCTTTAAAAAGTGGCACTGAAATAGGCAAGCATATCGATAAACATGGTGATGGGGTAAAAGTGGTCGCCCTTTGGGTAGATGATGCTACTTATGCCTATGAAACTGCAGTCAGTAAAGGCGCCAAATCATATATGGAACCTATTACAGAAGAAGATGAAGACGGTAAGGTTGTTCGTGCAGGCATCTACACCTATGGCGAGACCGTACACATTTTTGTAGAACGCAAAGACTATAAAGGTACGTTCATGCCAGGTTTTGTTAAGTGGGAAACCCCATTTTATAATCCCGCGCCTGTCGGTTTAAAGTTTGTGGACCATATGGTAGGTAATGTTGGATGGGAGCGGATGAACCATTGGGTAGAGTTTTATGAAAAAGTAATGGGCTTCGTCAATATTCTATCCTTTGATGATAATGATATATCTACGGAATACACTGCACTTATGAGCAAGGTGATGAGCAATGGCAACGGCAGGATCAAATTCCCCATTAATGAACCGGCCGAGGGTGCTAAAAAATCCCAAGTGGAAGAGTATCTCGATTTTTATGAAGGTGAGGGCGTACAGCACATCGCAGTTGCTACCGATGATATTATCAAGACCGTTCGTGAACTGCGGAGCCGTGGCGTTGAATTCTTGCGTGTGCCTGACACCTACTATGATGTGGTGACCGACCGTGTAGGTAAAATTGATGAGGACATTGCACCTTTAAAAGAGCTGGGTATTCTAGTCGACAGGGACGACGAAGGATATTTGTTACAGATTTTCACACGTCCCATAGAGCCAAGACCAACCATGTTCTTTGAAATCATTCAAAGAAAAGGCGCACAATCATTCGGAAAGGGTAACTTTAAGGCACTTTTTGAAGCTATCGAACGTGAACAAGAATTAAGAGGCACTTTACATTAAAAACTCTTGAAAGTTCAAGGTTTGGTGTTTCTGATATTTTAAGCCTGTACTAAATTCTGGAGTTTGAATTTAAAAATCTGTTATGCCCATATATCATAAACTAGGAAAGTTTCCGCAAAAGCGACATACCCAGTTCAAGAAGCCTGATGGCAGTTTGTATTATGAACAGCTGTTCGGCACCATTGGTTTTGATGGCATGTCTTCGTTATCATACCATGTACACCGCCCTACTCAAGTAAAGGAGATTGGTGAAGCTTTGGATATGAGTCCAAAAATTGCAGTAGCAAAAAACATTACTTCCCGTAAATTGATTGGATTTGATGTTGCTCCAGTCGATGATTTTTTAATGTCCCGCGAACCGATGATGGTCAATAGTGACGTCCATATTGGTCTGGCCGCTCCAAATAAGTCAATGACCTCATATTTTTATAAGAATTCTGACGCCGACGAAATGTTGTTTATCCATAGGGGCACCGGTACCTTAAAGACTTTTTTGGGAAATATTCCATTTGAATATGGCGATTACCTGATTATTCCCAGGGGAATGATCTATCAGATTGAATTTGATTCTGAAGACAATCGAATTTTATACGCAGAATCATTCCACCCTATATACACCCCAAAGCGGTATCGCAATTGGTTCGGACAGTTGTTGGAACACTCTCCCTTTTGTGAGCGTGACTATAAGCTGCCTCAAGATTTACAGACCCATGACGAAAAGGGTGAATTTGTCATGAAAATCAAAAAGCAAGGCATGTTGCACCATTTAGTCTATGCCACGCATCCGTTCGATGTTGTTGGTTGGGACGGTTACAACTATCCCTATGGTTTTTCAATTCATAATTTTGAACCCATTACTGGGCGGGTACACCAACCACCACCGGTGCACCAAACCTTTGAAACCACTGCCTTTGTGATTTGTTCGTTCTGCCCAAGATTGTACGATTACCACCCAAAAGCCATACCGGCCCCTTACAACCACAGTAACATCGATTCTGATGAAATGTTGTATTATGTTGATGGTGATTTTATGAGTCGCACAGGTATTGGGCCAGGTTATATTTCGTTGCATCCGGCAGGCATTCCGCATGGCCCGCACCCAGGTACGTACGAAGCAAGTATTGGTAAAAAGGAGACGGAAGAGCTAGCGGTCATGATTGACACCTTCAAACCTTTGCAGCTTACCGAAAATGCATTGAAAATTGATGATGGCAAATACTTTAAGTCTTGGTTAGATACTCCTAAAGGGTGAGGATAAAAACAAAAAAATCAAAACCTTCTATCATTCCAAACACATTAATAAAAAGGAAGGTACTATTTTAAACAGATTTCCGCCTTCGCGGAAATGACAATAAGAAATAAATGATCATAAACATACCTGAAAACTCAGATTTTTCAATTCATAACATCCCCTTCGGAATTTTCTCTACCGAAGACAGAAGCCCACGTGCAGGTGTTGCCATTGGGGAGCACATATTGGATTTGGCAGCTTTATCAGAACTCGATGTATTTGATTTCAATACCGCCGTTTTTGAAAAAGAAGTACTGAACGACTTTATCTCTTTAGGAAAGGAAATCACAAAAAAAGTACGTCGTGATATCCAATTGTGGCTTCAAGATGACAATTCTATTTTGGCAGGCAAAACCGAATTGTTTGTCAAACAGACAGATGCACAAATGCATATGCCGGTTTACGTAAATGATTACACTGACTTTTATTCAAGCATAGAACATGCGACCAATGTCGGCAAAATGTTTCGTGACCCAGAGAATGCTTTACTACCCAATTGGAAGCATATTCCGGTAGGGTATCATGGTCGCGCAAGTTCTATAGTGGTAAGTGGTGAACCTGTGCATAGACCAAAAGGCCAGACCATTCCCGTTGGTTCTGAACAACCTGTTTTTGGACCATCTCAACGTGTGGACTTTGAGTTGGAAATGGGGTTTATTACCGGAAAAAGCACCAATCTCGGAGAATCAATTTCAACGACCGAAGCCAACGATTACATATTCGGACTGGTATTGTTCAACGATTGGTCTGCCCGTGATATTCAAAAGTGGGAATATGTGCCATTGGGCCCATTTTTGGCCAAAAACTTTGCTTCGCATATTTCACCTTGGATAGTAACTCTTGAGGCATTGGCACCCTTTAAAGTCGAAGGACCGAACCAAGAACCAAAAGTATTGCCCTACCTTGAATTTGAAGGAGCACGCAACTACGATATCAATTTAGAAGTTGGCATTGCACCTGAAGGAAGCGAAGAACAAACCGTATGCCAATCAAACTTCAAATACATGTACTGGAACATGGCGCAGCAGTTGGCGCACCATACCGTAAATGGCTGTAATATCAATGTGGGTGACCTTTACGGCTCAGGAACCATTTCAGGAAAGGATGAAAACTCTTATGGCTCTATGCTAGAATTGGCATGGATGGGCACAAAACCTTTAAAAATGAAAGATGGCACCGAACGTAAGTTCATTCTCGATGGCGATACCGTTACGATGCGCGGCCATGCCGAAAAAGATGGAAAACGTGTTGGTTTTGGTGAAGTTTCAGCTAAAATATTGCCAGCGAAGTAATACTTTTGGTTGAAAATAGGAATCTATAAAAATTAGATTCCCCTCTATGTGGGAATGCTCAAGATGAAAATAAAAACAATCGACCCAGACGAAATAGCCCAACCTGATCTGCACAGTATTCTGTTGACAGCTGTCGCGCCAAGACCCATCTGTTTCGCCAGCACCATTGACAGCCAAGGTAAAGTAAACTTGAGTCCGTTCAGTTATTTCAATGTTTTCAGTTCAAATCCTCCAGTGTTGATATTCTCACCTGCGAGAAGTGGCCGAGACAATTCGCTTAAACACTCACACCAAAACGTGAAAGAAGTGCCCGAAGTGGTAATCAACATCGTAAACTATCCTATTGTAGAGCAAATGTCACTTTCGAGCACGGGCTACGAAAAAGGTGTCAACGAGTTTGTAAAATCTGGATTGACCGAAGTACCCAGTGACAAGGTGAAACCACCGCGTGTTGGCGAGGCGCCGGTCTCCTTTGAGTGCACCGTAACCGATATAATTGAACTGGCCGAAACACCAGGAGCCGGCAATCTGATACTATGCAAAGTTGAAATGATCCATATTAATGAAGATTACCTTACCAACGACCAACTGGACACCAAAAAATTAGATTTGGTCGGGCGCATGGGTGGTAGTTGGTATACCCGTTCCAATGGAGATTCGCTTTTTGAAATTCCGAAACCCATTCGTACCAAAGGTATTGGGGTTGATGCCCTGCCCGAGAGCATCCGCGAAAGCGAAATCTTAACCGGAAACAATCTCGGACGATTGGGCAACTTAGAAACACTTCCCACAACCGAAGAAGTCACTACAATTGCCAATGATGATGAATTGCGGATGCTGGCAAAGAAAATAAACAGCAATACTACCGAACATAAAAAACAATTGCATTGGTTAGCACAACGGATATTGGAAGACGGGGATACCGCCAAGGCCATGACCATATTGATGCATGCTGAAAACCTTAGTTGATGAGTTCCATTGAATCTATTTTTAAGCCTTACCTAGAGCCTAAAGAGGTTTATAAAGGCGGAAAGAACATTCCTGCCTCGACCCAAAAAATTTATAAGTTGTCCTCAAACGAGAATCCGTTGGGCGCGTCACCAAAAGCTGTTGCTGCGTTAAAAAAAGCAGCGGAGAACATTGACCTTTATCCTGACCAGACCGATGTTCGTTTGCGTGAAGCATTGGTCAAAGATTTTAACAATGAACTTACGGCAGACCAGTTCATTTGTGGAAATAGCGGTTCGGAAATCATTGATATGCTGCTACGTGCCTTTATCAATGCAGGTGATGAAGTGATTTATAGCAATCCGTGCTTTTTACCATACTCTGTTTTTTCAAGATGGTACGGTGCCGAGCAAATTGACGTTCCATTGGTCAATACCGATTATAGCTTTAATGCTGAAGCTGTACTTGGTGCAATCAATGAAAAGACGAAGGTCATCTTTTTGACAAGCCCCAATAATCCTACAGGAACATATATTCCGAAATCCATACTTGATGAATTTCTGCATCGAGTTCCAAAAAATATTCTAATTGTAATTGACGAGGTCTATCGTCATTTTGCTGATGCTGAAGATTATGTAAATGCACTGCCCTACGTAAAAGCAGGTCATAATGTTTTGGGCATTAACAGTTTTTCAAAAACGTATGGCTTGGCAGGCCAGCGTATTGGTTATTGTTACACGACAGCTACTATTGCAAACTATCTCAGGCAAATACATAAACCCTTTTTGTTGCCCATCACCTCGATAGAGGCCGCCATTGGAGCTTTGAGTGACACCGCCTTTATTGAGCAAACCGTAAAAACTGTACATAAAGGGCGAAAGTTTTTAGCTGATTCGTTCACTTCATTAGGAATCAAATATTGGCCTACACAAGCCAACTTTTTTATCATTGATCCTCCGTTGCCCGAGTTCGAATTTACTGATAGACTAATGGAACAAGGTGTTATGGTACGTCCGGTCTCACAATTTGGTGCACCTGGAAAAGTACGGGTATCCATTGGAACCCAAGAGGCCAACGAGGCTCTAGTGAGCGCAATACACAACCTGAAGCCCTTTTGATTTTCGTTAACCGCAGGACTCATTTACGTCTAGCTTTTATAGTTAGTAGTGGTTTCGTTCACTGAAGGTGACAATTTAATCAATTGTACAGTTCAGAATGTCCGCTACAGTACAAAGCGATATGTAGCTTTGAGCAGAAAGATATTTTGTGGGGTTTGCCCAAATATGTTATCGTTTAAGTTGGTGAACAGACCATCAGCAGGATTCCCTGATTGCGAAACATCTTGTGACCAGACCAAAAATATTTCTGAACCAGGAATGTATTCCCAGCGGATAACCAAGTTAGAACGAAACTGTACAAATGAAAAATCAGGGTCGTCAAAAGTAAAGTCCGCAGCGCCATCAAGATTTTCATCAACGGAATACGTGTCCTCATTAAAGGAAACCTGATTGGTGTCATATTGTAAAAAACGGTCTTCAAATGTTTTGGCCGTAGCATCGGTCACATGCTTGAAATCTGAATAACGGCCTCTTGAGATAAAGGGTTGCCCCCAGTACTGTACGGTCAAATTAGGGTTGATATTAAAATTAAACCGAACGGACATACTCAAGGTATGCTGTTCAATCTGACCATTTAAATAGCGAACTCCATCATCAGTATCAATATTATCAATGTACTGTAATTTGTCATTATTGATACTGTATTGTGGAAAGACCGAAATACGAAGGGCGTCGATAGGCTGATAGCGAAAACCAAATTCGGCAGAATATCTTGAAATTGAATTATCTAGTGCACGCCTACCGTTGTGTGAAAAATTAAGGCGTAATTTTTTTCGGCCATCAGTACCCACATTGTTCCAAAAACTCATCCATGGCGACAATCGTAATCTAGGGCCGCCACGAAGTGCGAAGTTCGAATATTGCCTAGGAGCATAATTGAACCCAAAATTGCTGAACCAATTATTTTCCCAGTTCTGCCAACTGTTCGTATTGAACTGAAGGTAATTGTGATTGCCATCAAAATCCCAAGCGCTCCAGTGGTTGTAATTCATCCCGACTCGTCTAAAAGTTTTGTCTGGTTTCAGAGTTTGGTACCCTACCCAAGTGTAATGGCGAATATCGTCTGCCTGTCGCTGAAAACCGATATCGTTCAACTCCAATTCCGGTGAACGCCAGGTGCCACCCGTTTCAAAACGCCAATGACCATTACCGATTTTTCCCAATTGTAAATTACCCGCAGTACCGGTCAACGAGGTACGTTGATCATCTACTTCAACATGACCGGCATCTACTCTTTGAAACAATCGGGTAATCGATGTTTGCGTATTCTCAATAGCTTCCTCACTGCCTTGAACATGACTTAAAATGATGTTTCCACCGAAGTACCAATCACGATTGTTCCACTGGTGCTTAAAATCTAATCCCCCTGAATACGCAGCTTTATGCAAAAAATCTAATCCTTCGGTCAATGCATCGCGGTTTGTGGCAGTGAAAATTCCACCAATAAAAGAGTTTCGCTCATTAAAGTCCTTTTGAACACGACCCACAAAATAGTTGGTCAAAGGCTCAACAACCTCTCTTCTACGGTCCCCATTATTGTCGATAACGGCATACTTTTTTGCCGTTACACTCTCTAATACCCCTAGCGCCCAACCATCTTTGGTCTTTCCGCTGAACTTGGCAGCGCCAAGAATTTGGGTATTATCAGGTATATCGACAAACTCATCATCTTCAGTATCTGGTGAACCTTGCGGACTTCTACCGATACGTCTTGAATAAAACACATTATCAAAACCAAAGGTGTTTCCTGCTTCTGATTGTGAAACGTTAAAGTCAAAAATGTTTTTGTTCTCCACAAAAAATGGACGTTGTTCCCTAAAGAAAATTTGAAAGCCGTCCAATGCAATTGCGGATGGGTCGGCCTCAACCTGTCCAAAATCAGGATTAACGGTCAAATCTAAAGTCAAATCATTTGTTATTCCAATTTTAGCATCAAGGCCAAAAGCTATATCTGTATCATTGCCATCACGAAAGGGATTCCCTTCTTCGGCCTCATATGTTTCACCGCTAGCTACGGTATAGGGCTGTATTTCCAATTGTTTTTGAGGTTCTATGTCTTTAAGGCCGTGCAGTTCACCAAATTCGCTTACCCAACCTGGTTGATCAATGGGTTTTCGCTGCCAAAGCGATCGTTCTTCTTCCCTAAAAAACCGACGGGTTGATTGTAACCCCCAAACTTGATTGTCACTACTACTGAATTTTAACTGGCTCAATGGAATTCTAAGTTCGGCCGTCCAACCTTCTTCATCTATATTGGTCTTTGTGTACCAAATAGGATTCCAACTACCATCCCAATTATTACCGTTATTTGAAATAAACTCGTCTCCCTTTACACCAGCCGCGGTAACGGTAAACGAGAACGCAGTGCGCTTGTCATGATAACTATCAATGTTGAATTCGACCCAATCACCCTCAAAACCATCACGTCGAGAAAGACGTTTGATAATTTTGTCGGGTTCGGCATCAAGGCAACGAACACCTATATATAAGTTCTTGCTATCATAAACGATTTTAAACTTGGTTTGATAACTCGGAGGGGTATTCTCATCGGGTTGATTTTCAACGTAGTCAGAGGTCCATTCCACAAGATTCCAAGCCCCATCATTCAGCAGACCATCAATTGCGGGCGGTTCTTCATCGCCAATGGCCTTAGTCACATAAATCTTTTTTGGCACTATCTCTGCAGTGTCCACTACGGTTTCTTTCGGGGGTTCTTCTTGTTCTTGCGAAAAACAAAAAACAGAAAAAAGCAGCGATGCTAGAAAGAGGGTTGGATTTCTCACGCTTGTTTGTTATTTTGATTGATGTGACTTAAAGACTAGCAAAATATCAGATGGTTACAGTTTGACGGTTTTTTTTGTTCTTTTTAACATATTTTTAATCTTCTAAAAAACGTTTGGGATTTCATAATTGAAAATGAAAAATATTATTCTTCAAGCATTTGTAATTCAATCTAATAATTGTACATTTGCACCCCGTTTATCGGGAATGGTTTGAAAAACGATAATATTTCAAGAAGTGGATACATTAACTTACAAGACGATTTCAGCTAAAAAAGCGGACATTCAGAAAGAATGGGTGTTGGTTGACGCTGAAGGACAAACTTTAGGAAGATTGGCATCAAAAGTGGCCAAAATTTTAAGAGGCAAATACAAGACAAACTATACTCCCCATGTTGATTGTGGTGATAACGTCATTGTTATCAACGCTGAAAAAATTCAAATGACAGGGAACAAATGGGACGATAAAACATATTTGCGCTATACTGGATACCCAGGTGGCCAACGTTCAACATCGGCTAGTACCCTACTTGAAAAACATCCTGAGCGCATTATTGAAAAGTCTATCAAAGGCATGTTGCCAAAGAACAGACTAGGTGCTGATTTGTTTCGTAACTTAAAGGTATATGCCGGCACAGATCACGGACAAGAAGCACAAAAACCAAAGGCTATTAACTTAAATGACTACAAATAATGGAAGTGGTTCATAAAATAGGAAGAAGAAAAACGGCTGTAGCCCGCGTTTATGTTTCTGAAGGAAAAGGAGACATTACCGTAAACAAAAGAAAGCTAGAAGATTATTTTTCTACAGCTACTTTACAATATAAAGTAAAGCAACCATTTTCGCTTACCGAAAACGAAGGTAACTATGACGTTAAGGTAAATGTATATGGAGGCGGAATCACTGGTCAAGCAGAGGCTATCCGTTTGGCATTGTCAAGAGCTATCTGTGAAATAAACGAAGAGAACAGAACTGTTCTTAAACCAGAAGGTTTATTGACAAGAGATCCAAGAATGGTAGAGCGTAAGAAGTTCGGTCAGAAGAAAGCTCGTAAGAAATTCCAGTTCTCTAAACGTTAAAAGTATTTGCGAGCAATCGCATTATTTATATCCCGATATTTTATCGGAAAAGGTTCATTGAAAATCCAGACCTATTTGGTCTGGATTAAATTATAAACAAAAGTTGTCGTTGTTCCATAAAGTGAATTTCGAGCTTTTTGGAATTTAGTTTAGCATCTAAATGTATAGGGCGATTTGCCAAGTGTGAAGACCACCAATACATTGCTATCTCAACGGAACGTAAACTAAGTACAAAAAAATGGCAAGTAAAGTCGAAGTAAAAAACTTATTGGAAGCAGGTGTGCATTTTGGTCACCTGACAAGAAAGTGGAATCCGAACATGGCTCCCTACATCTACATGGAGCGCAATGGAATTCACGTTATCAATCTCTACAAAACGGTAGCGAAATTAGATGAAGCGAACGAAGCATTAAAGAAAATTTCTGCTTCTGGTCGTAAAATTCTTTTTGTGGCCACTAAAAAACAAGCAAAAGATATTGTAGCTGAAAAAGTAGCAAATGTGAACATGCCCTACATCACCGAGAGGTGGCCCGGTGGTATGTTGACCAACTTTGTCACTATCAGAAAAGCTGTTAAGAAAATGGCTTCAATTGATAGAATGAAAAAAGATGGTACGTTCAATACCTTATCTAAAAAAGAACGTTTGCAAGTTGATCGTCTAAGGGCAAAATTAGAAAAGAACTTAGGCTCTATTTCTGAAATGACCCGTTTACCAGGTGCGATTTTCATCGTTGATACCATGCGCGAGCATATTGCTGTAAAAGAAGCACAAAAGTTGAACATTCCAATTTTTGCAATGGTAGATACCAACTCAGATCCAAGACCAATTGACTATATCATTCCATCGAACGATGATGCCGGTAAATCAATTGAAGCTATCATGACTTCAGTAACTGAAGCTGTAGCAGAAGGTTTGGCAGAGCGAAAAGCCGATAAACAAGGTGACAAAGAGACTCCTAAGGCAAAGGCTGCACCAGCGCCGAAAACAGAAGAGAAAGCTAAGGAAGCTACTCCAGCTCCTGCTGCTACTGAGAAGAAAGAAACACCTAAAAAAGAGAAAACAGCTAAAGTTGAAGCTGACGATCTTACCAAAATTGAAGGTGTTGGCCCTAAGGCCGCAGAGGCTATGGTAGCGGCAGGCATCGCTACTTATGCCGATTTGGCCAAAGCCGAGGCCGGTAACATCAAATCGATTTTGACCGAAGCCAGCCCAAGATTGGCACATTTAGAGCCAGCTTCTTGGCCAAAGCAAGCTAAAATGGCTGCTGACGGAAAATGGGACGAGTTAAAAGAATGGCAAGACAACGCTAAAGGTGGTGTTGAAGATTCTGAAGAGTAATTTAACTTTAAGCTAAAACCGGACACGATTATTGTGTCTTACTTTACATAACTTTTTAAAAGATTTTCGCTTAGGCGGAAAAGACAAAAAATTCGAATTATGGCAAAAATTACCGCCGCTGAAGTAAATAAATTAAGAAAAGCCACTGGAGCTGGTATGATGGATTGTAAAAAAGCATTGGTCGAGGCCGATGGCGATTTTGACAAGGCTATCGAAATTCTTCGTAAAAAAGGTCAAAAAGTAGCTGCTAAAAGAGCTGACAGAGACTCTTCTGAAGGTGCTGCTATAGCAAAAGTAAGTAGTGACAGCGCTAAAGGTGTTGTTATTTCTTTGAATTGCGAAACTGACTTTGTTGCAAAAAACGATTCTTTTGTAACCCTGGCCAATGAGTTAGCTGATCTAGCCCTTGGTTACGATACTAAAGATGCATTCATGAATGCTTCATTCAACGGTATGACCGTTGCTGAGAAGCTTACGGAGCAAACCGGCGTTATTGGTGAGAAAATCGAAATCGGAAGTTTTGAAACACTTGCTGCACCGTTCGTAGGATCGTACATTCATGCAGGTAATAAAATTGCAACTTTAGTAGGGCTTTCTGCTGCTGTTGATGGTGCCGCTGCTGCTGCAAAAGACGTAGCCATGCAAGCCGCTGCGATGAATCCGGTTGCATTGAATGAAGAAGGTGTTGACCAATCGGTTATCGACAAAGAGATAGAAATTGCGAAAGATCAATTACGTCAAGAAGGTAAACCAGAAGCAATGCTTGATAATATTGCCAAAGGAAAACTAAAGCGCTTTTTCAAAGACAACACTTTGGTCAACCAAGCTTTTATCAAAGATAGTAAGCAAAGTGTTGCAGATTATGTAAAATCTGTTGATGCCGGCCTTGAGGTCACTGGTTTTTCAAGAGTAGCTTTGGGCTAAGATAATTTTGATATTTGTAAATAAAAAAACCCCGAAAATTCGGGGTTTTTTTATTAGGCCTATTTTGCTCTCAAAGCCTTAAGTCTTTCAACCGCATGTTTGTTATCGGGATTTAAAATCAATGACTTTTCGTAATTGTGAATGGCATTTTTCGTGTCTCCCAAGTGCTCATGGCCTTCTGCAAGACTGTCCCATACATTCCATGAATTTGGATATTCATTAGTATTGAGTTCAAATACCTTCAAAGCCTTTTTCGGATGCTCTAACCGTAGTAATACATATCCAATATTGTTTAAAATACTTTCAAAGTTCACGGTTTCAAAATGACTGTCGTCCTTTAAAACCCTATAATGATTAAGCATCTCATCAGTATTTCGGTCAATGGCCTTTGCTAACAGGTCTTCAAAAACTTCGTTGTTTGCATCGTAAATATCCTCGTTTACAAAACTGGCCAAGTGATTGATAACATTCTCAATATCGTAGTAATGCTCTAATCCGTTGGACAAGAAAATGATGCTCATATTATCCTCTGGAAAAATGCGATAGGCCGTGACCAATGAACCAGAAAATCCATACGAGGCATGGCCATTCAATTCGCGACTATCCCAACCATAAGCAAATGCTTTATCAGCTTCAATGTAAGCAAACAGTTTGAACATATTGTCTTTTGTAGCCTGTCCTATCAATTGATTTTGTTCAAACTTGGCATTCCATTGTATATAATCTTCAAGGGTGAGGTTCAATCCATTTGCCGACAACATATATCGTCCTTGCAAATAACTATTGTCAATAATCAATTTTCCATTGCGGAATGGGAAATACGGCGTAACCCGATGTGACACTATATCACGAGAATCTGAAGAAAGAAAAACGGTGCTATCGGTAACATCCCAAAATTGACCTTGAAAAATAAAGTCTTCGATTTTTTCTTCGGTGACCTTCTCTATAATGCGCTGTAGCAACCAAAAATTGGTTTGGTTATAGTCGTACCGTGTTCCAAATTGAAAACGTAATGGTTGGCCAAAGACCTTGTCTCTTGCCTCGACTTCGGTAAGGTTTTCAAAATCCATAATGGGAGCCATATCGGGCAAACCGGAAGAATGCGTCAACAAATGTTTCAGTTGGATGTCTCCCCAAGCTTCAGGAATATCATCAATGTATATAGCAACCTTATCCTCTAACGATAGCTGTTTCTGTTCAAGAAGTTGAAACACGGCCGTCGCCACTACGGTTTTGGTCAATGAATACACCCTGAAAATAGACTTTGAAGTGACCGGCACATCATGCTCTAAGTTAGCATTGCCATAGTAGGCTTTATGAAGGATTTTTCCATCTTTTACAACGGCCACAGCCGCGCCCGGTATGCCGTTGCGTTCAGAAATCGTACCCACATAAGCATCTATTTTCTTGTTCAAATCAGTAGATTCCATTTGCGCCTTGCAAACAGTAATCAGCATAAATAAGGCTACAAAGGTCGGTATGTACTTCATTGTTTGGTTTTGGATGTAGCTAACCGAGTGGTCAAAAACTGACCGCTTGGCAAAACTTGGTTTTCTTTGAAATTTAGTGGTCAGTGGCAAGAACTAATTTGACTTAATCATGATATCACCGTTGAAGGTCTTAAACAACATTTCAGGGCCACCTCCATTGATTTTGCCTCTCACCCATTGCTCCACGTTGACTTTATAGGTTCCATTGGAATTATTTTGTTTCACTTCGGGTCCAGTAGCATCTAGTTTTAAATCAAAATCGGTGAATATTTCACCCATATCAGTCTTTGCTTTTACATCTGCTTTTAAATTGCTCGGAAACGTAATCTTTAAGTCGCCATTCAGACTGCTAAAAGCCATGTTAGCATCGGCAGTAATGGTATTAAAGTTTACTACAATATCGCCATTTACAGTATCTGTAGTGGCCGAACCGCTTACATCATTTAAGGTGATCTCTCCATTGACATTACTGATTTCAAGTTCTCCATTGACACCGTTCACAATGATATCCCCTTGGTTGACCGTTGAAAGCTTAAGTGAGAAATTACGTGGAACCTTTATCTTAAGGTTAATCGCCCTGTTCAATTCTTCGTTTGAAATACGAACAACATTATCCTTCTCCTCGCCACTGATGTTTAACGATGTATTGGCAATTCGGGTCATACCATTTCGTTTTTTCTCACTTTTATAGTGCCCTTTTTTGTTCCCAAAGGTTGCCGTGGCCACAACCTCATTACCATCGTAACCCACGACATCAATAGAACCCGACAACTGCTCTAGATGCAACTTACCGGCCTTACCAGGATTGCTTAAAGGAATAGTGAATAGGTCGATGCTTTTTTCTTGTGCCATTGCGACAACACTAAAGAGCGCAATAACTATGGTTAAAATTGACTTTATATTTTTCATTTGTTTAAAATTTATCGTTTACAAATTGTCAGTTTTGTTCGTATGATTTCAACTGACCGTTAATTTTGATATTCAGTAAGAACACTCACATTTATATTTTTTTGAGGAATACATCTCCGTTCAAGGTTTCAAACTTAAAATCGACCCCGCCCTTACCTATTTGAACCACAGGAGTCGCCTCGTATTTAAATTTGCCTTTACGGCTATCCTTCACCTCTTTCTTCGTTCTTGTAAACTGCTTGGCTACATCAAAGTCAGTAAACAATTCCCCATTCATACTTTTGAACGACACATCGGCCGACAATGCATTTTGATAAGTTACATTGATATCACCGTTTAAAGCGTAGTACTCTGAATTTTTATTTGGGTTGGTCACATAGCTGATGTCAACATTTCCATTGATACAATGTACATCTGTTTGTCCTTGCACTTGATTCAGTACAATGCCGCCATTGATATTGTTCACTTTTAGAAACTCGCTAACGGTATTTGAAACCTCAATATCCCCATCATTGACCGTACTAATCTTTAAGTTAACGTTCCTTGGCACTTTGACCTTAAAACTCAACTTATGTTTGTACTCTGGCTCTTCATAATCATTGCACCAATTGAATTTCAACCCCTTCTCGCTATACTTAATATATGGCGCATCTGGCCTTAGAATAACCGCATTTCCATTTTGGGAAGCCTTCAACTGCAATTCTGATTTGCCCAGTTCTAGTTTCTGTGCATTATCGGCAAAAATTTCCTTTTTCACTTCATACTGTACGGTACTGCCATTATAGCCCTCAACTGTAATCGGTCCAAAAACATTGGCGATGACCAAGGTTCTCTCATTGTTGTCCCCTTGAAAGGCAATCTCTTGTTTGATGACCTCATTATAGGTCTTTTCTTGGGCATTGCCACCTTTACACGCAAGTAGGCTCGCTGCCATTAAAATAAAAACTGTTCGTTTCATGATGATGATGATTTAAGCCGCCATAAACAGCGGACTGTTCGTAATTTGATTTTGATGTCAATCACAGGCCCCTTAAAATATCCGAACCTATGAACGGTATTAAATAATTGATTCTATACTATTCTCAATTTTCTTTTTCACAGTGGTATCCAATTGCTTTTCCCTAAGAAGTTGCTTAAAAGGCTCTACAGATTTCTTCTCTTGTAATGCCACCATCAAATTGGCCAGTGTTACTTGAATGATGGGAGATTCTTGATTCGGAATGGATTGTATCAATCCCTGTCTTACCACGGGATTATCCACATAATTGGTCAATGATTCAATTGCTGCCAACCGCACATTAACATTCGCATCGCTGTTCAAGGTTTTTAAGAGGGCATTGATGACCGTTTCATCAACCTTGCTGATCTTATTTGCCTCGTTGACACCTTCTAATCGTTTATTGGCCGAAGGCTGTTCCAATAAGGTCAATACCAGTTTTTCACGTACCTCTTCTGTTTCGTCATTTGAAACCACCTTAGGCTCAATTTGCTGAATCGTATTGTCTTGTTTCATAAAGTACCCCACACTAACACCAAGGGCCAAAATCAATATGCCATACGCCAATTGTGGCCTGAATATCAAAGCCAGTATTTCTTGTACTTGGGTCGCCCAATTTAATCGTTCCTTCTCTTTCTCAATGGCCGAGCCCAACATCTGAAAAAACGCCTTATCCATGTTCTCCGAGGGTTCTGGTACTACGATACTATCAAAATCGTTCCATGATGCCGTCAGCGCATCAAACTCTTTACGATAATCCGTATTATTTGCAATAAAGGCCTCAAACTCCATTTTATTCTCTTTGGAAATCTCGTCTTTCAAATAGGCCATTGCCATTACTTCAAACTGCTCCTCGTTCATAATCCTATGGTATTTGCATTTGATTAAATACTGTTTTCAATTCTTTTAATGCGCGATGTGCTTTTACTTTTGCTGTATTTTCAGAGCAGCCCAGAACTTGGCCAATTTCACTGAACCTCATTTCTTTAAACTTGCTCAATATCAAAACTTCGCGCTTGTCAGTGGATAAATTTTGCATAGCCCTGTTCAGTTGCGCTATTGCATCCTTTTGGTCCATGGTATTTTCAATCGTTTCGGTTGCTTCCAACTTATATTCCACGGTAGACAGTTCGTATTGATTTCTGCTCTTTTTGTTCTTATTGTGGTAATCGTTGTTCACGTTACGGGCCATACTGAACATCCATGCTAAAAATGAGCCTTCCCCTGAATACGAATGTTTGTACTTCATCATACGAACAAAAACATTTTGCACTAGATCTTCACTTGTCATGGCATCACTGTTCATATTGTAAAAGAATCCAAAGAGTCGTTTTTTGTGCCGCTCATATAAGAGTCCGAGCTTGTCCAACTCTCCAGATTTTACTTTTAGCATTAATGAGTTATCGCTTAATTGTTGCATTTTAGATTGGTTGACAAAGGGTATACTGCCCAATTTTCAAAAGGTTACAAAAAGTATTGAATTTTTTGATTTTTTTATGCCTTCTTTGAATATTGTTACCCTCTAGCTCAAAAATATTTTTGACTATTTTTGTTCGGATTTCAAAACGCGGTAAATGCAATACAAGAGAATTCTTTTAAAATTGAGTGGTGAAGCTTTAATGGGCGAGCAGCAATATGGAATCGACGCAAATCGATTGATTGAATACGCGGAAGACATCAAAGCGGTTGTTGAAAAAGGAATTCAAGTTGCCATAGTCATTGGAGGTGGAAACATTTTTAGGGGCCTGAAAGGAGCCAGCCAAGGCATGGACCGCGTACAAGGAGACCATATGGGTATGTTGGCTACGGTCATTAACAGTTTGGCATTACAAAGTGCCTTAGAGAATGCCGGGGTTGAAACAAGAGTACAATCTGCCATAAAAATCAACGAAGTTGCTGAACCCTTTATTCGAAGAAGGGCCATGCGCCACCTAGAAAAAGGCAGGGTCGTTATTTTTGGCGGTGGCACGGGAAACCCTTATTTTACAACAGATTCTGCAGCCGTTTTACGTGCTATTGAAATTAAGGCCGATGTCATTTTAAAAGGTACGCGTGTTGACGGTATCTATACCGCAGACCCCGAAAAAGATAAGAACGCCACAAAATTTGAATCACTCTCATTCTCTGATGTGTTGACGAAAGGGTTAAAAGTTATGGATACCACCGCTTTCACTTTAAGTCAAGAGAATGAATTACCGATAGTGGTCTTTGATATGAACACACGCGGCAACCTGATGAAACTCATCTCAGGCGAAAATATAGGTACCGTTGTCAACAACTAGCTTGGCATAATAATTGGGTTATTGAACTAAATTTGATCAGAACATGAACGAAGAGATAACTTTTATTTTAGACACGACTAAAGAGGCTATGGATGGCGCCATGTTGCACCTTGAAAAAGCTTTTGTAAAGATTAGGGCTGGTAAGGCCAGCCCAGCAATGCTATCAACGGTAATGGTCGAATATTACGGTTCGCAGACGCCATTGTCTCAAGTTTCCAATATCAATACCCCTGACGCTCGTACCATTTCGGTACAACCTTGGGAGAAAAGCATGCTTCAAGAGATTGAAACGGCCATTATGAACTCAAATTTAGGGTTCAACCCCATGAACAATGGCGATATGGTAATCATCAACGTACCCCCATTGACTGAAGAGCGTCGTAGAGATTTGGTCAAACAGGCCAAAGCCGAAGCCGAAGATGCCAAAGTGAGCATCAGAACTGCACGGCAAGAAGCAAATAAAGAGCTGAAAAAACTGGATATCTCAGAAGACCTATTGAGCAATGCCGAAGTTGACGTTCAAGAATTGACCGATGACTATGGCAAAAAAGTAGATTCAGTCTTTGCCGTGAAGGAGACTGAGATTATGAAGGTATAAGACCTTTATGTATTCCATCTGCTAGGTTCACGACCTATCATTTTCTACCTTTGCACGCAAGAACGCAGAAATGTTAAAAAAACTTTTTCAAGGGTTTTGGGCAAGGCTCGCACGTATCATCCTCAGAAATAGAATTATTATCCTCTTATTGGTTGCAGGAGTCACTGTTTTTCTTGGGTTACAATGGAAAAACATGCGTTTCTCAAACACCGAGGCCAATGTATTGCCCGATGACCATCCTGAAACGGTCCAATATGATGAGTTCGTAGGTCTTTTTGGCGAAGAGGATAATGCCATTGTTCTTGCCGTGAAAGACAGTCTGCTTTTCTTACCCGAAAATTTCAACCGTTGGAACAAACTGAGCAAACAATTTCAGGCCATTCCAGAGATTGATTTTGTCATTTCTACCGACAATTTACAAGAATTGGTCAAGGACAACGAGAAGCAAGAATTCGTCTTACGTCCTTTGATAGACTCCATTCCCACAACCCAAAAAGAAGTAACGGATATCAAAAACCATCTTTTTGAAGATATGCCGTTTTACGAAAACTTAATTTTCAATCCTAAAACTGGCACGGTTCGAACAGTTATTTATTTGGACAAAGACATTTTAAACACTTCGGTCAGAAATGAATTTATCTTGGCCGATTTAGAAAACCTGGTAGAGAACTTCGAAGAAGACACCAAACTTGACGTGCGGGTTTCAGGTATGCCCTATATCAAAACATGGAACTCAAAAATTATCATCGATGAAATTGGAAAGTTCATATTGGCTGCCCTAGTGGTGACATCTCTTATTTTCTTTTTCTTTTTTAGAAGCTTTAGGGCCACCTTTATATCGATGTTCGTGGTTATCATTGGTGTGATGTGGGCTTTTGGAGTGTTGGGCCTTTTTCAGTACGAGATAACTATTCTCACGGCATTGATACCACCTTTGATCATCGTAATTGGTATTCCCAATTGTATCTTTTTGATCAATAAATATCAGCAAGAAGTTAAGAAGCACGGTAATCAGGCGCTATCATTACAAAGGGTTATTTCAAAGGTTGGCAATGCCACGCTCATGACCAATTGCACCACTGCTCTTGGTTTTGCCACTTTTATTATTCTTGATAGTGATCTTTTAAGGGAGTTTGGTATCGTAGCATCAATCAACATCCTTTGCATCTTTTTATTGTCGCTATTGATTATTCCGATTATCTATAGCTTTATGTCCATCCCTAAAGACAAGCACTTAAAACATCTTAGAAAAAAGTGGATCGATCGTTTTGTCAGCTGGATGGAACATGTAGTGCGCAACCATCGTGTAGCGGTATACATTACTTCTGTAGCTATTTTGGTATTGAGTATTATCGGAATCTATCAAATTGAGATTACCGGAAGCCGGATTGAAGACCTACCCAAAGACGCCAAGTTTTTTAAAGACATTAGGTTCTTTGAAAAAGAATTTGATGGTATCATGCCGGTAGAGGTCGTGGTCGACACCAAGCGTAAAAACGGAATTTTAAAGCCTGCTACCCTACGTCGAATGAATGAACTGGCCAACGAAATTGATGAAACACCAGAATTGTCAAAACCGGTCTCTGTGGTCAATTTGGTGAAATACTCAAAACAGGCTTTTTACAATGGCATTCCAAAATATTACCAATTGCCGACATCGCAAGAGAATACCTTTATCATGGATGTTGCCCGTAAGTCATCTGAAAATGGAGATCTCTTACAAAGTTTTGTGGACAGCACAGGTCAAATTGCCCGTATGACCACTTTTATGCGCGACGTTAAAACCACCCGCATGGAAGAAATTGAACAAGATCTTATCAAATCTATCTCTAAAATATTTCCTTCTGAGCGATACAACGTTTACATGACGGGCAAGGCCCTCTTGTTCTTAAAAGGTACAAAGTATTTGACCAAGAACCTTTTATTGTCCTTGGCTTTTGCCATTGGTTTGATATCACTTTTCATGGCCTATTTATTTAGGTCGTTTCGAATGATTTTGATATCACTGGTGCCCAATCTATTGCCATTGGTGATTACCGCGGGTCTTATGGGGTATTTGGGTGTACCCATTAAACCTTCAACAATTTTAATATTCAGTATTGCATTTGGTATTTCGGTTGACGATACCATTCACTTTTTGGCCAAATACCGGCAAGAACTGACCGCAAATAAATGGCAAATCAAAAAATCGGTCTACAATGCACTTCGTGAAACTGGGGTAAGTATGTTCTATACCTCAATTGTACTGTTTTTCGGTTTCTCGGTGTTTATCATTTCAAGTTTTGGCGGCACGCAAGCACTGGGCGGACTTGTTTCTGCAACCTTATTGTTCGCCATGTTGGCAAATCTAATTTTGTTGCCTTCACTGTTGTTGTCATTAGAACGCAGTATTGCAAACAAAACCGTACTCAAAAAACCACAAATTGACATCTTACCAAAAAATGATGACAATGCAAATGGTAAATAGCCCTTTATAATAGTCCATTTTAGTCAAAAAGTTATCTTTGCAGCTTAATTTTAGATGCCAGTACCAATGTCACAGATTTCAGTCAAAGAACTTTTGAATACCGCTCCCCAACAGCAAGAGGTTGAAGTAAATGGATGGGTAAAAACGTTCAGAAGCAATCGTTTTATCGCCTTGAACGATGGTTCTACCATCAGCAACGTTCAATGTGTGGTTGACTTTGAGAATTTTGAAGAACGTCTTATCAAGTCTATCTCGACAGGTGCTGCGCTAAAAATCAAAGGAACTTTGGTTGAAAGTCAAGGTCGTGGTCAAAAGGTTGAAATACAAGCCAGCGAAATTTTCGTGCACGGTGAAGCTGATGCTGACACCTACCCCATTCAGCCAAAAAAACATTCTCTTGAGTTCTTACGTGAAAAGGCACACCTAAGGGTACGTACCAACACATTTTCTGCGGTTATGCGACTACGTTCCGCTTTGGCATATGCAGTGCACACCTATTTTCAAAAAAATGGTTTCTACTATTTTCATGCTCCGATAATTACAGGCTCTGATGCTGAAGGAGCAGGTGAAATGTTCAGGGTCACTGGTTTGGATGCTAAAAACCCACCTTTGACCGATGCTGGCGAGGTTGATTATAAGCAAGATTTTTTTGGAAAGGAAACCAACCTAACCGTTTCTGGACAACTAGAGGCCGAAGCCTATGCAATGGGCCTTGGTAAAGTATATACTTTTGGACCAACATTCAGGGCCGAAAACTCAAATACCTCAAGACACTTAGCAGAATTCTGGATGATTGAGCCCGAGATGGCATTCTATGATTTAGATGCCAACATGGACCTTGCCGAAGATTTTATAAAATGGGTGTTGAAATATATTCTTGACAATTGTGAGGAAGATCTTAAGTTTTTAGAGCACCGCCTGCTTGATGAAGAAAAGTCAAAACCCCAGGCAGAACGCAGTGAAATGGCGCTTATAGAAAAACTGCGTTTTGTGGTTGACAATACCTTTAAACGTGTTTCTTACACTGAAGCTATTGACATTTTAAGAAATAGCAAACCCAACAAGAAAAGGAAGTTTCAATATATTATCAATGAATGGGGTGCGGATCTACAAAGTGAGCATGAGCGTTTTCTTGTGGAGAAACATTTTAAATGTCCAGTTATTTTGTTTGATTATCCTGCAAACATCAAAGCATTTTATATGCGTTTGAACGAAGACGGAAAAACGGTTCGGGCCATGGATGTACTTTTCCCGGGAATTGGAGAAATCGCAGGAGGATCCCAACGTGAAGAACGTTTAGAGGTCCTACAACAAAAGATGGCCGAGTTGGATATCGAGGAAGAAGAACTCTGGTGGTATTTGGACCTTCGCAAATTTGGCACAGCAGTTCATAGTGGTTTCGGACTTGGTTTTGAGCGTTTGGTGCAATTTGCCACGGGCATGGGCAACATCCGTGACGTGATTCCTTTTCCAAGAACACCACAGAATGCTGAGTTTTAAATTGATTTCTTTAACTTTATAAGTAAGGAATAGACTCCGTATGCTAAAGCAACACCTTCAATTTAAGCTTTCCCAAAAACTATCACCGCAACAGATTCAATTGATGAAATTGATTCAGTTGCCAACACAGGCATTTGAACAGCGGTTAAAGCAAGAATTGGAAGAGAACCCGGCTTTAGAAAGTGGCAAGGCAGAAAGTGAAACTGCAGAAGACGCTTACGATGATGTCTTTGATGATACCGCCGATAGTGAGTCTATCAATGCCGAAGACATCAATATTGACGATTATCTCAGCGATGATGAAATACCCGACTATCGCACGCAGACCAGTAACTATAGTGCCGATGACGATGAAAAAAGTGTTCCGTACGCAGCAGGTGTCTCTTTCAACCAATACTTGATCAATCAACTGAACACGGTCTACCTAAGTGATGAAGAATGGGCAATCGCTGAATTTTTGGTAGGTAGTGTAGACGAAAGTGGTTACATCAGAAGACCACTTACAGATATCATGGACGATTTGGCCTTCACCCAAAACATCTATACCGATGAAGCGACAATAGAAAAGGTATTGAAAACTGTTCAAGAGCTAGATCCTCCGGGCGTTGCAGCGCGTAGTTTAGACGAATGCTTAATCATACAATTAGAGCGAAAAGAGACAACACCTTCGGTGGAATTGGCAACAAGCATCTTGAAACGTTCTTTTGACCAGTTCACCAAAAAGCACTACAAAAAGTTAATTGCCAAACATAATATAACCGAAGAAGCACTCAAAGATGCTATCTCCGAAATTGAAAAATTGAATCCCAAGCCAGGGGGATCTTATTCGGGCAATAACAGAATCATTGAGCATGTCGTGCCGGACTTCTCCATTAAAATAATCGATGGAGAACTTGAACTGAACCTAAACGGCCGTAATGCCCCAGAATTGCACGTATCAAAAGACTACAGCAATATGTTGCAGGGCTATAAAGATGCCAAAGAGAAATCGAAGTCTCAAAAAGACACCGTACTTTTCATCAAGCAAAAGCTTGATGCTGCCAAGTGGTTCATTGACGCCATCAAACAACGCCAACAAACACTGTTCATAACCATGAACTCGATAATGAACTACCAGAGAGAATATTTTCTGACGGGTGATGAACGAAAGTTGCGCCCCATGATTTTAAAGGATATTGCGGACCAAATCCATATGGATGTGTCCACCGTATCGCGTGTGGCGAATAGCAAATATGTAGATACCCCTTATGGAACCAAATTGATCAAAGAATTCTTCTCAGAGTCTATGAAAAACGAACAAGGAGAAGATGTCTCAACCCGGGAAATCAAAAAAATATTAGAGACCGTCATTGGAGAAGAAGAGAAGAAAAAACCGCTGACCGATGACAAATTGGCCAAAATTCTTAAAGAGAAAGGATATCCAATAGCGAGAAGAACCGTAGCGAAATATCGAGAGCAATTGGGTATACCGGTTGCGAGGCTCAGAAAGCAAATCTGATATGCGCATCGTACTCAAATCTTTTTCCTATTTATTTCACCCCCTATTCATTCCTATTGGTGGAACGATTTCTTATTTTTTGGTAACGACCAAATACAATTCCCTTGAGCAACAAAGTGGAAATATTCTTCCAATTTTCATATTAACGGTTATCATACCCATCATTTTCTTTTTTATTTTGAAAAATTTGGGGCTGATGAGTTCTATTTTCGCTCCGACCATTAAAGAGCGTAAGTATCCCCTGTACATCAGTATCATACTATACCTGATGATTCTCTACAAAGTGATTCCGCAAAACTATATCAACGAACTGTACTTTTTCTTTGTAGGGTTGGTAGTGGCGTCGGTCACCATTTTAATACTATTGTTTTTCAACTTTAAGGCAAGTGTTCATTTGTTGGGTATGGGCAGCTTGCTCATGTATATTATAGCACTAAGTATTCATTTTGAAGTCAATATAACCTTTGCCATCGCTATACTCACCATGTGCACCGGCTTGGTCACCACTTCACGACTTTATATGAAGGCCCATACCAAAGTAGAACTGTCCACTGGACTCTTTATAGGTGTTCTTTCTCAGCTTTTCATGCTGAAATACTGGTTATAAAATGTAAAAGACAACGCCCACTCTGATGGGCCTAATACGTAACTGTTCACCGTTTAATGAAGCATTGTTCTCAAGTAGTGGATTCAGACTATAGTAAAAATGAAGATTCCAGGTATTATATCCAAAATTGAGTGTAAGACCATACTGCCAAGGTGAGACATCATCATTGTCAAAACTATCGGTTCGACCATCAAACACAGCCTTCGACCTCCGTGAAAACAAATATTCTGCTTTTACCCCGGCATAAACGCGCCAAAATTTATAGTCCGTGGTATTTGATGTGCGCCATCTTAATTCAAAGGGAAACTCAATTGAATGGGTCTCAAATTTGCTCCGGTTTAAACTATCGCTTGCCACTGAAGTTCTATACGCAATATTGCCAGCAGTTCTTTCTGCGATCAAATTGCTGTAATATGAACTTGTACCGTACCCAAATCCCAATCCCAAACCAAAGTTTCGTCTTGCATTAAGCGGAATATCCTTTATAAAACCAAGTTGTAAACTGTATGAAAGGTTTCTTAAGGTGACGGCCCCAGGCCTTTCAGATAATAGGTTGTAAGACAACCCAGCATAAAATTGATCTTCTAAGTATTTGTCATCTATAAGAACTGCCTCGGCATCTTCTTGGGCGAAAAGCGGAATTGCAACAAGGCAAAAAAGAACAGTTACAAAGATTGTACGAATCATGGTTACAAAGTAAATCAAAAACTAACGAAAACCATGACCATTAAAAAGTTTGTCAACCCTAAAAGTTCTTAAAGAAATCTCCATCAAATGTTGTATAATTTACATTGAGCGCATATACTTTCTTAATCTTTCCAGTCAGCTCAATAACCTACTCCTTTGGGGAATTGGACAATTCAGCTTCAGCGATTTTTTGTGGAAACAAGTCTTGAACTGCCTTAATTTTGTTTTTCAGTTTTTCTTTTTCTACCAAAGTTGTTTTCTCGTCAAAATACAAAGCTTCCATTTCAACATAAGTTTGACCGTATAGTCTTTTTCCTTCTCTATTCCTTAACACATTATAGGCGCCTACCAGCTCGTTCTGAACCGCAATATAAGCCCCATAACTGGTCTCTCGCTTATGGGTAAGAGAAATCACAGCTTTGTGCGGGTTATCAGAAGACGTAGCATCCTTAGCGCCTTGGCAATAGTCACAATATAAATTGCTGCTCGGCAACGCACCGCCATTATCTAAAAAGTCTACAGTTAATTGTCTTAATTCCTTAATATCAACAACATCATCCTCTACAAGAAGTTGGTTAAGATCGTTCAAACTTACCCTAAGTAAATTTCGTTCTTTGATATCCACAATAGTTAAGGTATCTAAAGGTGGCAATAGACGATCTAAACCGGCATCTGTTTCTAAAGTGGTGGTGACCAAGAAAAAAATAAGGAGTAAAAATGCAATATCGGCCATGGAGCCAGCATTGACTTCCGGTGCTTTTTTTCGTGTTGACATAATATTTTGGTTTTAAGGATGAGTATGAGAGTTATTCACCCCATTAAACTCACAAGAATCATTCCAAAAAAAATGTTAACATCTTTCGAAGTAAATTACTTTAAAACAAAAAAAACGCCCCACGTTCGTGGAGCGTTATCACATGTAATGTGGTAATTATTACTGTATATTATTGAAGGCATCTCCTTCAAAAGTCGTATAATTAACTTTTAGTGCATTCACCTTTCGCAACTCTTGCTTAATATCAGATATCAAACCCATATTTGCTTGTTTATCAACTTTTAGAGCAGTAGTCAAAACATTTTGCAGTTCTTGCGGCTTTTTGGCTCTTTCCGCCAAAATATAAGAACCTACTTCGTTTACGCTTGCGAATTTGTCGTTCAACTGAATTCTGGTTTCCGTACCATAAACACTTTCATACTCTTTGGTAGGCTTCCCAGCGAAAATATAGATTACCCTATCTTTTTTCTCCAACTTTTTGATTTCAGTTGCATTTGGCAATATGTTTTCAACCATTATTGAACTATCCTTCATAACGGTAACCGTCATAAAGAAGAACAACAACATGAAAACGATATCAGGAAGTGAAGCTGTCGAAACAGCAGGCAAATCACCATCTTTTTTCTTAGCAAACTTAGCCATCTAATTAAATTTTATTAGTTACTAGAGGTTTCAGCCTCTGATAGTTTTTGCGGAAATAAATCCTGAATGGTCTTTACCTTATCCTTTAGTTCATCCCTAACACTACTTGGCGTTTCTGGATTCAAGTACTCAGCTTCCATTTTAACGAAGTCCTGACCATAAAGTCTTTGAGCCTCACGGTTACGTAAATCGTTATAAGCACCTACCAGTTCGTTCTGAACTGTAATGTAAGTTCCGTACTTTGTTTCTCTATCATTTTTTAGAGAGATAATCGCTTTACTGGGATTATCTGATGAACTAGGATCTCTTTTCCCTTTGCAAAAACTACATGTTCCGTCACCACCGTTATCAAGAAACTCCATTGCTGCTTTTCTCAGATCCTTGATGTTCATCAAGTTTTCATCAGCCAGCAATTGACCGTTCTTATTGATATTTACGGTGAAAATGTTCTTTTGTTTAATGACAACATCAGTGTCTGGCGGTTCTATTGGAGGAAGCATCCTATCTAAACCTGCATCCGTTTCAATGGTGGTGGTCACCAGGAAAAAGATTAGCAGTAAGAAAGCGATGTCCGCCATAGACCCAGCATTTACTTCTGGAGCCCCTTTTCTTCTAGGCATAATACTTTGTTTTTATTTTCCTATTAGTTTTTTGATTCCTGGTAACACCATCAACAATACTGCTATGATGGTCATTCCGAAAAACACATTCAGCAACATTCCAATGGTCTTTACGGTACCGGTCGTTGTCTCTAAACCTCTTGTAGCCATCGTGTCGACCACTTCTTGTTCACCACCGGCTAAAGCATATCCAATAATGGCTAGAATTACCAATCCGCCAATTGAGAAAAGTGTTTTTTTCAAGCCTCCTGGTGTCGTCATCATTTTCTTCAATCCAAAAAACAATGCTGTAATGGTAGCTACAATTAACAATAAATAAGTTAAAAGGAACATTATGGTAATCCCTACACTATTAATGGCATCTGGATCGTCTTTTGACGGCATCATGAAAAAACTCATGATGGCACCAAGAACACCGATAACTATTAATACAATCTTTAATATTTTTTGCATGTTTGATAGTTTTAAAAGTTATCCAATTACTTTTTATGGGCAGCCAACATATCAATCAAAGAGATTGATGAGTCTTCCATGTCATTTACAATACTATCAATTTTAGCAATAATATAATTGTAGAAAATCTGTAGAATAATAGCAGTTATCAAACCAAATACTGTTGTCAAAAGTGCAACCTGAATATCACCTGCAATTAGTGAAGCACTCAAGTTACCAACAGCGGCAATCTTTTGGAATGCCTGAATCATACCGATTACCGTACCCATGAAACCAAGCATAGGTGCAATGGCGATAAAAAGTGATAACCATGAAACGTTTTTCTCTAATTGTCCCATTTGAACACCTCCATAAGCGACAACTGCTTTTTCAGCAGATTCTAAACCTTCACCCATACGGTCAAGACCTTGGTAGAAAATAGAAGCTACAGGCCCTTTGGTATTTCTACAAACTTCTTTGGCGGCTTCAACGCCACCAGATGCCAATGCATCTTCAACTTGTTGTTTCAATTTAGCAGAATTGGTACTTGCCATGTTAAGGTATATGATACGCTCGATGGCAACGGCCAAACCTAAAATCAAACATAACAATACGATACCCATAAATGCTGGCCCACCTTGTATGAACTGTTCTTTCAATACCTGAGTAAAACCTTTGCTAGCCTCAGCACCTTCTTCTTGTAACAGCGCTGCAGAAGCCGTAGTAGTACCTAAAATAAACATTCCGGCAATAGCCAGAGTAGAGGATATTTTTTTCATCGTGTTCAAACTTAAATTTAGTTAGTTAATAATGTTAAAGATATAAAAATTTCGCAATTAAAAAATTAAATAAGCAGCAGAGAGGAAGGGATTCGAACCCTCGATACACTTTTGGTGTATACACACTTTCCAGGCGTGCGCCTTCGACCACTCGGCCACCTCTCTATTTTACATAGTTAGGTCGCCCAATAAACAAAAAAATTATTAGTTAAAGAAATTTGAGCAGTTAATTTTACTGCATTTCACCGCGCAATGAAGTCTCAAATATTGTTTTGAACAAAGCGTCTGAAACTTTGTTGCCGAGCAAATACATGGCCTTGGTTATAGCTGCTTCAGTTGTAATATCTTTGCCATCAACCAATTGTATCTTAGATAACTTTTTACTGGTCTCATAATGACCCATCATCACACTGCCCCCTGAACACTGAGTCACATTAATGATATGGACACCTCTTTTGATAGCACTTTCTAAACTTTCTATAAACCAATCTGCGGTGGGTGCATTGCCCGCACCAAAGGTTTCAAGCACCAAAGCCTTCAACCCGGTAGCTGTTAAAACACTGTTCAAAAAATTTGCAGTCAGACCAGGGTGCATTTTTAGTATGGCAACATTTTCATCTAACTGTTTATGAACTATCAGAGGCTTTTTACGTGCTGGATGCTTCAACAAAAAGGGTTTGTTGATTTTAAGCTTGACCCCTGACTCAATAATGGGTGGGTAATTTGGTGAATTAAATGCTTCAAAATGCTCAGCATTCACTTTTGTGGTGCGGTTACCACGATACAGCTTGTACTCAAAATATAATCCTACTTCTTGCACCACGGGCTTTTCTTTGGCTTGTAGAGCAGCTATCTGAATTGAGGTAATCAAATTTTCTTTGGCATCTGTACGCAAATCACCAATAGGTAATTGAGAGCCCGTAAATATGACCGGCTTGGTTAAATTCTCTAGCATAAAGCTCAATGCCGATGCTGAGTAACTCATCGTATCACTGCCGTGCAATACCACAAAACCATCAAATGCCAGGTAATTTGATTCAATAATCGTTGCTATTTCAATCCAATAGCCAGGATTCATATCCGAAGAGTCAATGGGTTTTTCGAACGATATGCTTTCGATTGTACAATCTAATTGCTCTAGCTCAGGAATTTGACTTAACAATTTAGCAAAATCAAAAGCCTTTAAAGCTCCAGAATCATAATCTTTGACCATACCTATGGTACCGCCAGTGTATATCAATAGTATGTTCGGTTGGTTTGTCATATCAAGCAATTAAACACCAAAGACCTCTTTAGAATTTTCAGTTGTAATTTTTGCAATGGCCTCTTCACTCATTTGATAAATATCCGATAGTTTTTCCAACACATTGGTAATGTATGCACTTTCGTTTCGCTTTCCACGGTATGGTACCGGTGATAGATATGGCGCATCAGTCTCTAAAACAACATGCTTTAAATCGATTTGATTTAAAAATCGGTCTATTTTCCCATTCTTGAAGGTAACCACACCACCTATCCCCAATTTCATATTGCAACCAATAGCTTGATGCGCTTGATCCAAAGTTCCGGTGAAACAATGAAAAATTCCGAACAAATCTTCACCTCGTTCTTGTTCCAAAATTTCAAAAATCTCTTCAAAGGCCTCTCGGCAATGAATAACAATGGGCAGCTTATTCGCTTTTGCCCATTGTATTTGTGTGACAAAAGCATCTTGTTGTTGCTTTAAAAAGGCTTTGTCCCAATAGAGATCAATTCCAATTTCGCCCACGGCATAGAATTTACGTCGTGAAAGTTGCTCCTTTACATGTGCCAGTTCTTCTTGATAATTTTCTTTGACATGTGTTGGATGCAATCCCATCATCAAAAATACTTTTTCTGGGAAACTTTGCTCCAGATCAAACATTGATTGGGTATAGGTAGAATCAATTGCTGGAATGAAGAAACGATCTACTCCTTTCGTAATGGCACGTTGTATCATCTCATCCCTATCTTCATCAAACGCCTCACTATAAAGATGCGTATGGGTATCGGTTATTATCATGGCACAAAAATAGAGCTATCTTTACCAACTATCACCATCAGCCAAACAGCACAAAAGTTGTTTATTTTTTTTAATATGAAATCATTGAAGAAATTTCTAAAAGCCAAGGGTTACACGAGAATCCCCCTCGCATTAACAAAAACGAACCATTTTGAGATTACGGCAAAAATCAATGGGATTGCTGGTCGCTTTATTCTAGATACCGGGGCTTCAAATACTTGTATTGGAATTGATAGAACGGCACATTTCAACTTGGTTTCAGAAACTTCGGAGGTAAAAGCAGCAGGAGCCGGTTCTGTTGAAATGGAGACCATGCTCGCCAAAAACAATAAAATTCAATTAGGAAGCTGGAAAAAGAAGAAACAAAAAATAGTTTTGTTCAGCTTGGCACATGTCAATGAGGCACTAACCAATCATGAGGCGAATCCCGTTGATGGAATTATCGGTGCCGATATTCTGAAAAAAGGAAAGGCCATCATTGACTATAATAAAAAATACTTGTACTTGCGGTGATGATATGAAACCGTGAATCATATATTTTAGCCTTAAGGGCTTTATTGTGATTGCTGTACTGTGTTCCTGCTTTAGTTCATTCAAAATATACCCGTCACAAAACAAAAAGGAGCTATACATAGCTCCTTTTTATTTGTCATAACTACAGAATTACAATTCCAAAGCCTTTTGAATATCACCGCCCATCAGCAATTCTTCCGGGTTCTCCAAGGCTTCTTTGACCGCAACCAAAAATCCAACGGATTCTTTACCGTCAATTATTCTATGATCATAGGAAAGCGCCACGTACATCATAGGTGCTGCCACTATTTGACCATCTTTGACGATAGGCCGCTCTATAATATTGTGCATTCCTAGTATTCCACTTTGTGGTGGATTAATAATAGGTGTTGATAGCATCGAACCAAACACCCCACCATTAGATATGGTAAAGGTTCCACCTGTCATTTCATCAACGGTGATTTCACCATCTCGTGCACGCAATGCCAAACGCTTTACCTCAGCTTCAACACCACGAAAAGTAAGATTTTCTGCATTACGAATTACAGGAACCATAAGACCTTTAGGGCCAGAAACCGCAATACTGATATCACAGAAATCATACGAAACCATCTCTTTACCATCTATCATCGAGTTGACAGCTGGGTATTCTTGTAACGCCCTAATAACGGCCTTGGTAAAGAATGACATGAAGCCAAGGCCAACCCCGTGCTTCTCTTTGAACGTTTCTTTATATTGTTTTCTCAGTGCAAAAATAGGCGACATATCAACTTCATTGAAGGTCGTTAACATTGCCGTTTCATTCTTCGCGGAAACCAAGCGTTCTGCTACTTTTCTGCGCAGCATTGATAGTTTGGAACGGGTCTCTCCACGACTTCCACCAGTGGGCGTTCCCATTGACGGCACTGCTTTGACCGCATCATCTTTGGTAATACGACCGTCACGCCCAGAACCAGAAACAGATGAAGAAGAAATTCCTTTTTCGTCTAAAATCTTCTTTGCTGCCGGAGAAGGCGTGCCTGAAGCATAGGTTTCTTTTTTAGGTTCGGCAGGTTTCGGAGCTTCAGCCTTTTTGGGCGCTTCTTTAACTACTTCGTTTGTTGGCGCGGCTTCACCTCCACTTGGTTTTTCGGCACTGGTATCTATTAGACATACCACCTCACCAACGGTCACTGCATCACCTTCTTCGGCTTTTAACGTAATTATTCCGCTTTCTTCTGCAGGAAGCTCTAAAGTCGCTTTATCAGAATCAACCTCAGCAATAGCCTGGTCTTTTTCAACATAATCACCGTCTTGCACCAACCATTCTGCTATCTCTACTTCGGTTATTGACTCACCCGGTGAAGGGACTTTCATTTCTAGAATCATCGTATCTATGCTTTATTAGCGTTTGTTATTTCTGTCTTACAAAATTGTCTTTCGTTTTATCAAAAACGTAATCGATTACTTCTCGATGTCTACGTTGCGAACGCACTGCGCTTCCTGCGGCCGGTGCGCCATAAAATCTTCGAGATGCCACTCTAAAGGTTTTGGCCTCTTCAAGATGCATCAACAGATGACCCCAGGCTCCCATATTTCGAGGTTCTTCTTGTGCCCAAACCACCTCATCGATCTTATTGTATTTTTTCAGGATTGCCTTAATATCTTTTATCGGCAACGGAAACAACTGTTCCAATCGCACTAAAGCAACATCTTCTCTGCCCAATTCTTCTTTCTTTGCCAAAAGGTCGTAGTAAAACTTTCCTGTACAAAATACCAAAGACTTGGTTTTAGCTGCCGTGGCCTCTTTGTCATCTATCAACTCTTGAAAGTTTCCTGTGGCCATTTCTTCTTTTGTAGAAACAACTTTCGGATGCCTCAACAAACTCTTGGGTGTGAAGACGACCAAAGGCTTTCTGAACTCAGCTTTCATTTGGCGACGCAACAAATGAAACATATTCGCTGGCGTGGTCACATCAGCGACATACATATTATCTTTTGCACAGAGTTGCAAGTACCTTTCCATACGTGCAGAAGAGTGTTCTGCCCCTTGACCTTCATAACCATGCGGCAATAACAATACTAAGCCGTTTTGCAACTTCCACTTATCTTCCGCAGATGACAAATACTGGTCAATCAATATCTGAGCTCCGTTACTGAAATCACCAAACTGAGCTTCCCAAATGGTCAGCGTATTCGGACTGGCCATCGCATACCCATAATCAAAAGCCATGACAGCATACTCAGAAAGCAAAGAGTTGTAGATATGGAAAGTTCCATTTTGACGGTTCCCCAATTCATTGAGCAAGACAACTTCTTCTTCATGCATTTCAGTCTTAATGACCGCATGGCGATGAGAGAACGTACCTCGCTCCACATCTTGCCCGGTCATACGCACATCATAACCTTCTTCAATAAGTGAGGCATAAGCCAACAGTTCACCCATTGCCCAGTCCAACTTATTGTCTTCAAAATACATCTTATTGCGTCCTTGCACCAGTCTTTCGATTTTGCGCAAGAATTTCTTACCCTCGGGCAATGTTGTTATGGTAGCGGCAAGCTTGTCAAGGCTACGAATGTCATAAGCCGTATCTATTGGCTTTAACATAGCATCTTCAGCCTGGCGCTTAAAACCTTCCCATTCATCCTTCATGAAAGGTGTTATAATGGTTTTCTCTATTTTTCGAGAATCCATCAAGTCTTCTTCAAGGTTCTTTTTATATTCTTGTTCTAAGTTCTTGACATAGTCTTCGTCAATTATACCCTCTTCTATAAGTTTCTGGGCATAAATGTCTCGAGGATTCGGATGTTTAGAAATGGATTTATACAGCAATGGCTGTGTGAACTTAGGCTCATCACCTTCATTGTGACCATATTTTCGATAGCCCAATAAATCCAAAAACACGTCACGCTTAAATCGCATTCTATACTCCAACGCAAACGTCGCTGCATGAACAACGGCCTCCGCATCATCGGCATTGATGTGTAGAACGGGAGATAAGGTCACCTTACCAACATCAGTACAATAGGTCGACGACCGTGCATCAAGATAGTTCGTGGTGAACCCTATTTGGTTGTTGACCACAATATGAATGGTGCCACCTGTTTGATAACCGTCGAGACGCGCCATCTGAATTATTTCATACACGACCCCTTGGCCTGCAAAAGCTGCATCACCATGCACCAGAATTGGCAATACCTCAGAAATATTTTCTTCGTGGTGTTTATCTTGTTTTGCTCTTGTAATGCCCTCAACAATGCCATTTACGGTTTCTAGATGCGAAGGATTTGGTGCTATGTTCATATTCACCATTTTACCTGAATCCGTTTCGCGTTTTGACGTCCAACCCAAATGGTATTTTACATCTCCATCAAAAATAGCTTCTTCATAGTCTTTACCATCAAACTCACTAAAAATGTCTTTGGGAGATTTACCAAAAATATTGGTAAGTACCGATAAGCGCCCTCGGTGGGCCATACCCATAACAAATTGTTTCACCCCGGCATCGGCAGCTTTTTCAATGATAACATCCAATGCAGGAATCAAAGATTCACCTCCTTCAAGTGAGAATCGTTTTTGGCCCACATATTTGGTGTGTAAAAAACTCTCAAAAGAAACTGCTTCATTCAGTTTTCTTAAGATATTTTTCTTTTCATCCGCAGAAAACTTAGGATGGTTGTCATTGACATTCAACCAGTCTTGTATCCATTGAATACGATCTGGCGTTCGTATATACATGTACTCAACACCTATCGCATCGCAATAAATACTTTCAAGATGTTGAATGATCTTATGTAACGAACTGGCACCAATACCAATAATGCTTCCAGCATCAAAAACGGTATCCATGTCAGTTTGTTCCAGTCCAAAATTTTCGATATCCAAGGTCGGCGAATATTGTCTGCGTTCGCGCACCGGATTCGTTTGTGTGAACAAATGCCCTCTTGAACGATAGCCGTTGATCAAACGCACTACCTGAAATTCCTTTTGTAGTGACTCGGGCACCACTACTTGTTGACCATTGGCTGAGGCTATGCCACCATCCGCCAACATCTCAATATCAAGTTCATCAAGTGAACTTTCGAGTCCGAAATCAAAACCCTGAAAGAAGGCACGCCAACTTGGCTCTATACTATCCGGGTTTTTTGTGTATTTATCGTATAATTCTGCAAAGAAAGCAGTATGTGCAGCGTTTAGAAAGGAGTATTTATCCATTGTTGTGCTTTACCAAAAGGTGCGATAAAATTTAATCAAAAATACAACAAATCGTATTTACCACCTTATATTGTAACGTAAAACGGAAAAACTTTTTGCTATGAATCGCCTTGTTTTTCAAGCCATACGACAAATTACCCTCATTTTAACCTTTTGTTGTGTTTCAATAGTTAATTCACAACAGTTGACCAACAACAATTTCTGGGAGAATGTACGATATGGTGGCGGTATCGGATTGGGGTTTTCGAACAATGCGTTTACGGCAGCCATATCTCCAAGTGCAATCTATCAGGTCAGCAATAGTTTTGCCACAGGTGTAGGACTCAACTTTAACTACACAAAATTCGACAATGACAAGTTTATTGCCTATGGTGCGGGTTTGATGAACTTTTATAATCCCATTCCTGAAATTCAGCTGTCTACTGAACTTGAGCAATGGCGTATCAACCGGACCGAAGAAATATCCAGAGGAAGTACATTCAAAGACAATTACTGGTCTACGGCCCTATTCTTGGGATTGGGATACACCACACGAAATGTAACCGTTGGGCTGCGATATGATATACTTTATGACGAAGACGACAGTATTTATGTGGACCCTCTCATGCCTTTTGTTCGAGTGTTTTTCTAAGAATACCTTCGTTTATACCACACTTTCTTAAGTTCTCTTTTTAAGATCAAAAATGCTGCTTGTTGTGATGCTTCAAAGGCATCTACAGCTTTAGCAACCTCAAAACTTTTTTCAGGAACATCAACTACATACAACAAATTCAAAAAGGCATCAAACTCTTCAAGCAAAAGTAAATAGAGTCTTTCTTGAAGCACAATGACCAACACCTCTGGTGTAATTGTCGGGCTGGTTACAAAATCAATGTTTGCCAATTGAAAATCTTTTTTCAACTGCTCCAAAAGTGCGTCATACAAATGCTCGGTGCTAGCTTTTGAAATGACCTCAGTGCTTGTTTTGAAATTAAAGCTCGTCAATATTCTTGGTATTATAATTGCGGCTACTAAGTATTAAGATAGCAACCCCTTGTTACTTTCGTTTGGCTCTAATAAGTCCCATTGATTACCATACAAATCTTCAAAAACAGCGACGGTTCCATACTCCATTTCTTGCGGTGGGCGCACAAAGTTGATTCCGCGCCCCACCATCTTATCATAGTCTCGCTTAAAATCATCAGTAAACAAAAACAAAAAGACCCGCCCACCAGATTGATTACCTACGGCCACTCTTTGTTTTTCGTTAGCAGCTTTGGCTAAAAGCAGGCTACATTCTTTAGCACCTTTGGGCGCAACAACCACCCATCTTTTGTGCTCATCCAGCCGTGTATCTTCAATCAAGTCAAAATCCAATTTTTTGGTGTAGAATGAAATGGCTTTGTCATAATCTTCAACTACAATGGCTATGTGTGCTATATGCTGTTTCATCTGTTTTCTTATTGACCCAAGAATCTATAGTCTGTAAACCTTACCGTCTTTCATTACAAAACTGACCTTTTCTAAGGTCTTCACATTGTCCATAGGATTTTCATCAACCGCAATAATGTCTGCCAAAAAACCAACCTTTAATTGTCCAAGTTCATCTTGCATATTCAATAATTTGGCATTTGTAATTGTAGCAGCCCTTAGCGATTCCATCACAGGAATCCCCGCCTCTAATAAATAACCAAATTCAATGGCGTTCATTCCATGCGGAAAAACCCCTGCGTCGGTACCAAAACCCATCGGCACTTTGTTTTTGTATGCCTTGGCAATAGTAGCTTGGTGAAGGGGGCCAATTTCTAAAGCTTTTTTAGCAACAACTTCCGGGAAAAATCCCCGTATTTTTGCTTTTTCGGCCACTTGTTTCCCGGCACTGATCGTAGGTATAAGGTAACAGTTGTTGGCCACCATTAACTTCATCGTTTTATCACTCATTAAAGTGCCATGCTCAATGGTGGTCACACCACCTAACACTGCCCGTTGCATACCAACATCGCCGTGTGCATGGGCGGCTACCGAAAAGCCATAGTCCTTGGCAGTGGTAACAATGGCCTTAACTTCTTCAATGGTAAACTGCGGATTCTCACCACTCTTGGCAACACTCAACACGCCGCCCGTAGCAGTAATTTTGATGACATCAGCACCGTTCTTATAGCGTTGTCGCACCGCTTTTTTAGCATCTTCCACTGAATTGACAACCCCTTCTTTTGGTCCTGGGTCACCTATCAATTCTTTATTGACTCCATTGGTTGGGTCCGCGTGGCCCCCGGTCGTGGCCAAAGCTTTACCTGCCGTGAATATTCTTGGGCCATCGACAACACCTTTTGCAATGGCTTTTCGTAAAGCGATGTTCACTCCGCTACCGCCCAAATCACGAACGGTTGTAAAGCCCGCCATTAAGGTACGCTTTGCATATACCGTTGACTCAAAGGCCGTATCGGCCTCATTGTCCGAAAAGCGTTTCATGTACGTTCTAGGACCAAATTCGCCTTCAATATGTACATGCATATCAATCAATCCTGGCAGAACAACCTTATCTTTTAAATCAATGGCCATTTCTCTCGATGAAGTTGCCACGTAACCGTCGTCAATGGATTTTATGGTGTTGCCAGACACCACTATGGTTTTCTCTGAAAGTAATTTGCCCGAATTGATATCAAGGATCTTACCACAATGTAGGTAGGTGTCTTGACCATAGACAAGTGTCAATGTCAAAAGAAAACAACAAATGGAGAATAGAGCTTTCATTGTAATTGGTTTTGGTGGTTATTTCATGAAAAGGTAAACAAAAAAAGGAGGACAAATTGTCCTCCTTTTCAGAACTCTATTTTTTATGTGGATTACGCCGTTGTATTCTCTTCGGGCTTCCTAATTTTTCTTTCCCAATCCCATGCAGATTTCATAGCGTCATCAAGTGTTGATTCGGCCTTCCAGCCTAAAACCTTATTTGCCTTTGAAGTATCGGCATAGGCTTGGATTACGTCGCCCGCCCTTCTTGGCGAGATGCGGTAATTCAACTTTTCACCTGTTACCCGTTCAAAGCTTTGTATTACTTCTAAAACCGAACTACCTGTTCCAGTACCCAAGTTGAATACCTCGTAATTAGACTCGTTAGTCCCTTTGATCAATCGTTGAAGCGCAGCAACATGGGCTTTGGCCACATCGACCACATGAATATAGTCTCGTATGCAAGTTCCATCAGGTGTTGGGTAATCGTCACCAAAAACAGAGAGTTGTTCTCGGAGCCCGATTCCCGTCTGTGTAATGTAGGGCAATAAATTTTGAGGAACGCCTATGGGAAGTTCACCAATCGCTACGGAAGGGTGTGCACCTATCGGATTGAAATAACGCAAGGCGATTGCAGCTAAATGCGGATTCACATTACAGGTATCCCTAATAATTTCTTCGCCCACTTGCTTTGTATTTCCATAAGGGGATTCAGCAGCTTTTACCGGCGCATCTTCGGTTATGGGCATTTCATCTGCTTGGCCATAAACCGTACATGAAGAACTGAAAATGAAGTTTGAATTTCCCTTTTTCACCAATTCCTGCAACATATACACCAAAACCCCCAGATTGTTCTCATAGTACAATAACGGATTTTCAACACTTTCACCTACGGCCTTTGAAGCCGCAAAATGAATCACACCGCTGATATCTGAATGTTTGGCAAAAAAAGCTTGCACTTTGTCTTTGTCACGCAGGTCCATCTTTTCAAAAAGTGGACGTTTGCCCGTAATGGTAACTATACCATCAATTACACTTTCCGTAGAGTTGGATAGGTTATCAATAACAACTACTTCAAAACCTTCATTTTGAAGTTCAACCACGGTGTGCGAACCTATAAAGCCCAGACCGCCTGTCACCAATATTTTTTTCATATCAATCGTTTAAAAAATCGATTACCAATTTGGTAATGAAGTCGATTTGCTCATCATCAAGCTCGGTGTGCATTGGTAAAGATATAACCTCTTTTACCAATTGATTGGTCACCTTAAAATCAGCTTCGTTGTAGCGTTCATCTAAATACGCTTTTTGTGAATGCAGCGGAATCGGATAATACACTCCACATGGAACGCCATTTTCATTTAAATGTTGTACCAATTTGTCTCTTTTTTCTTTCAAAATACGTAAAGTGTATTGATGAAAGACATGGCAATCGCAGCAATCGCAAATACCTTCACAATCATTTACTGTTTTTGGCAATACGATATTTGCTTGTCCTTTGAAAGCTTCGTTATACTTGCGGGCAGCGGCTCGTCTTTTGGCATTGTAAACATCTAGTTTTGGCAGTTTGGCCCGCAACACTGCAGCCTGTAACGAATCCAATCTTGAATTCACTCCTATGACGTCATGATGGTAGCGTTTGTACATGCCATGATTGACCATACCGCGTATCGTATGGGCCAAATCGTCATCATTGGTAAAAATGGCACCACCATCGCCGTAGCATCCTAAGTTTTTTGATGGAAAGAAAGAGGTTGAGGCTACGTGGCCTATTGTACCTGACTTCTTTTTGGTTCCGTCTTCAAAGGTATGCGTAGCACCAATGCCTTGGGCATTATCTTCGATGACAAATAAATTATGTTTTTGAGCAAGTTCCATTATGGCATCCATATTGGCACACTGTCCGAATAGATGCACCGGAACGATTGCTTTCGTCTTCGGGGTAATCGCCTTTTCAATGGCCTTGGGGTCTATATTGAACGTATCAGGTTCTACATCGACCAGAACCGGCGTCAATTGCAACAGTGCAATCACCTCAACGGTGGCCGCAAATGTAAAATCAGCTGTAATGACCTCGTCACCCGGCTGCAAGCCCAACCCCATCATACAGATTTGCAAGGCATCAGTACCATTCGCACAAGGTATTACATGTTTAACGCTAAGGTAATCTTCCAACTCCTTCTGAAAAGCGTGTACCTCTGGCCCATTGATAAAGGCTGCATTGTTCAACACATTATCCATTGAGCTTTTCACCTGTTCTTTAATCTCTTGATATTGACCTACAAGGTCTACCATTTGTATTTTTCTCATCTGCATGATTTATGTCACAAAATTAACAAAATAACAAGCCTTGATTCTGTTTTCGGCTAAGAAATGTATTTTAGCACAAAGACAAAAAAGTGAGGTTTATCTACAACATACTCATCAGCATTATTGGATTCTTTCTACACTTTGTCGCACTTTTTCAACCCAAAATCCGTCTTTTTATAAAGGGTCGACAACAGACCTTTAAAACACTAAATGAAAAATTGGATGCGAAAAAACCTACCATCTGGATGCATGCCGCCTCTTTGGGAGAGTATGAACAAGGACTCCCCTTGCTTGAAAAATTAAAAAAAGACCATCCACAATATCAATTTTTACTAACATTTTTCTCCCCTTCCGGTTTTGAGGTCAAAAAAGACAAGACCCCCGCCGATGTCGTGGTATACTTGCCGTTGGACACCAAGTCGAACGCAGACCGATTCCTCCAAATTGTCAATCCACGTTTGGTTATTTTTATCAAGTATGAAATTTGGCCCAATTACTTACATGAATTGAACCGACTTAAGACACCAACACTTTTGGTTTCTGCTATTTTTTCTAAAAAGCAATTCTTTTTCAAGCCATTTGGCGGTTTTATGCGCAAAAGTCTAAAAAGTTTTTTGCATTTTTTTGTTCAGGATGAAAACTCAAAAGTCCTATTAAAAACCATAGGGTTCGAGAATTGCAGTGTTAGCGGTGATACCAGATTTGATCGAGTTTCCCAGATTCTTAAAAGTGACAGTACTTTGGATTTCATGGAAACCTTCAAGAGCAATCAACGATGTTTCGTTGCAGGAAGTACTTGGCCCGAAGACGAAGCAATTCTAATGGACTACATCAATACTACAAACGAAAAGGTTGTCATTGCACCCCATAATATCAAAGAGAAGCATATCGAAAAAATGATTGCCGCTACCACTAAAACAGTGGTGAAATATTCCGATATCAAAAAGCACGATTTGAAGGAAATATCAGTACTGCTCATTGACACTATTGGACTATTGACCAAAATCTATGGTTATGCAGACATTGCTTACGTTGGTGGAGGTTTTGCTACGGGACTTCATAATACCCTAGAGCCAGCCGTATTTGGAATCCCAGTAATCATAGGCCCTAACTATGAAGGGTTCAAGGAAGCGGAAGACCTGGTGGCACAAAAGGGTATTTTTAGTGTTTCAGATAAAAACTCATTTAACACAACCGTTGAAAAACTTTGGAACGATAATGACCATTACAAAAAAACAGGTAATATCAACCATAGTTACGTACAAAAACAACAAGGTGCGACGAAAGAAATTACAACCTTCATCAACAGCTTATTATGATTTTTAGTTAGTTTTAGCAAAATTGACCAACCCATTATGGATAAACGTATTCTAAGGATTTCACTGACCGCTGCCTTGGCAGGTTTTCTTTTTGGCTTTGACACTGTGGTTATCAGTGGGGCCAACCAGCCTATTAAAGACCTTTGGGACACCAACTGGTTTTTAGGCGATTCCCTTTTTACCTTTCATGGTATTTTCATTATGTCGATGGCCTTATGGGGTACTGTTCTAGGATCTCTTTTTGGTGGAGTTCCATCAGATAGATTGGGACGCAAAAAAACACTCTTCTGGATAGGTGTGCTTTATTTTATTTCGGCAGTTGGTTCTGCTTTGGCACCAGAAGCATATAGCTTTTCATTTTTCAGATTTATTGGTGGTGTGGGCGTTGGTGCATCTTCTGTTGCGGCGCCCGTTTACATTTCTGAAATCTCAAATGCTAGTAATAGGGGGCGGTTGACCGCCACCTATCAGTTTAATATAGTCTTCGGAATACTCATTGCGTTCATTTCCAATTATTTTATTGGCGCCCTCTTTTCTTCAGATGTTTCCTGGCGATGGATGCTGGGTATGGAAGGATTGCCCGCATTGATTTACACCATCATGGTCTTAAAAATACCTAACAGCCCAAGATGGTTATTAATGAAGCAAAATAGTGATGATAAAGCAGAAAACGCACTGGCCCTGCTGGGCATGGATAAGAATGAAGCCTCAAAACGAATTTCTGAAATAAAGGATGCCATAGCTAAAACAGCTACTGCTCAAAAGGAAAACCTCTTTTCGGGCAAATACAACAGACCCTTGCTTTTGGCATTTTTCTTGGCTTTTTTCAATCAACTGTCAGGCATCAATTTTGTATTGTACTATGCTCCTGAGATTTTAGAACGCGCAGGGTTGGCTTCTGGTGAATCGCTTTTCAGCTCTATATCCATCGGGGTGATCAACTTATTGTTCACTTTCGTAGGTATCGCCCTCATTGACAAACTCGGACGCAAACAACTGATGTATATCGGCTCCATTGGTTATATCGTCAGCTTGGCAATGGTAGGATGGTGTTTTTACAGTGGTGCCAGTTCAGTATTGTTGTTAATTTTTATATTGGTTTTTATAGCCTCGCATGCCGTGGGGCAAGGTGCTGTGATTTGGGTATTTATCTCAGAGATATTTCCGACCAAAGTACGGGCATATGGGCAATCATGGGGTACGGGCGTGCATTGGGTCTTTGCTGCCTTGATAACCCTCTTGACCCCAACTTTTTTAGATGATGAAATCGGAATCTTTAAAGAGAACCCATGGCCCATATTCATTTTCTTTTCAGGAATGATGGTACTTCAACTGCTCTGGGTGCTCTTTGCAATGCCAGAAACAAAGGGTGTTTCACTTGAAGATTTGGCCAAAAAACTGAGCGGAAAGAAATGATAATTGTTTATCGATAGAAAATCGCAACACATGCCCAAAACCGGACATTTAGTCGAATAAACCCCTAGCTTTTAAGGTTTTATTAGTCGGTTTTATGTACATTGAAGGAAATTAGAACAACTATGGCACAAAATACTTCAGCCGGAACCAGTTTTTTAGAGCTTTTTCTTCGTGTAATGGTCTTTGCTTTGGTCGTTATACTCATAGCAATACCCGTTTGCATCCTCATGGATAAATTGGGAATCTTTGATATGTTGGGCCTGCAATTCTAATAGCAGAGAGCAACCTACGAATCCTACATCAAAAAAGGCTGTCCGGTACTTTGTAAAACGGCAAACCAAAACTCACTCTCCAAATCAATTTTTTTGCGTTTTTTGGTAACCGCTTCAATGGGCAGGTACACAAATTTATTGTTTACCCGACCGACCACAAATTTGGTCTTGCCCGACATTGCACCATGTACCGCCATGTAAGCCAACCCACTGCAAAAGACACTGTCGCCTGAATTGGCTGCCGCACTGCGCACAATGTAACTAGGGTCTATATATTTTATCGTTGTAGGATAAATGTCATTAAAATATTCACTTATCTTTTGTTTTAAGAACAACCCGATATCATCATGTTGCACATTTCCGGAAGCATCGGTACGAACCTCGTCTTTTTCAAACAAGTGTTGACCAGCTCCTTCTGCAACCACAACAACCGCGTGACGCTTTGTATCAAGACGCTTTTTTAAATTTTCTAAAAAGCCATTTTCACCATAGAGGTCAAAATGCATTTCGGGCACCAACACAAAATTGACCACTGGCATGGCCAAAGCAGCCGAAGCAGCAATAAAACCGCTATCACGCCCCATTAACTTAACTATGGATATGCCATTATATGCTCCAGAGGCCTCATTATGGGCATCTCTTAAAATAGGACTTGCAATATCAAATGAAGTTTCAAATCCGAAGGATTTATCAATGATATCAATATCATTATCGATGGTTTTAGGTATGCCAATAACACTGATATCCAATCCTCTTTTCTTAATTTCTTCGCCTATCGCATTGGCCCCCTTTAACGTTCCGTCCCCGCCGATAGTAAATAGAAGTTGAATATTGTTTTCAACTAAGGTATCAACCATAACGGACACCTCTTGTGCTCCTCTCGAAGAACCTAAAATGGTGCCCCCAAACTGATGGATATCTTTGACGGCATTGGGCGATAGCTCAATAAAACCGTGTTCCTTTTCAGGATTCAAACCTTCATATCCATAAGGAACACCCAATATTCTTTTGACCCCATAAAAATAATGAAGTGCCATTACTACCCCACGAATCACATTATTGATTCCCGGGCATAGGCCTCCGCAGGTGACAATAGCCGCGGTCGTTTTCTCAGGTTCAAAATAGATATTTTGGCGTGGACCTGCTTTTTCTAAACAAGCAGGAGGTTCGTTATTTTCAATACATTGGTTATAATTTTCCAATGAAAGATCGTAGACCAATTGGTCCTTATCATTGATAAAATTAAAAATGTTATCTCCCCTTACAGTACTTAACTGAAGGGGAGATGCTACTTTGGGCTCGCCCAAATTCTCAATTTTAAATTTACTCACGTTTTACCTTCGATTTAAAAATGCTCGTTCAAGCTATGGTGAGAGTCAATAAGTGGCCCACCGTTCAGAATATCTTCTGATGCTTCACTAGCAAATTTATCAAAATTAATGTGGAATGAATGTGCCAATTGTATGGCTTTGCTTACATAGGCTCCTTTTTGCAACCATGTGTTCATAGGATCCAAAATTTCGGTAGGTACACCTGGGCAATACTTTGGCATGTGCAATCCGAAAATAGGATGCGCATCAAAATCCACTTTCTCCAATTCACCTTCCAAGATTGCAGAAATCATAGCTCGGGTGTACTTCAATTTAATTCTTGAACCTACACCGTAAGGTCCGCCGCTCCATCCGGTATTGATCAACCAAACGTTTACGCCCGCTTCGGTCATTTTTTTGCTTAACATCTCAGCATATTTTGCCGGGTGCAAAGGCATAAAAGGTTCACCAAAACATGCTGAAAAAGAGGGTACCGGTTCGTTGATACCTGCTTCGGTACCAGCCACTTTAGCGGTATATCCTGAAATAAAGTGATATGCGGCCTGACCAGGTGTCAACTTAGAAACCGGAGGCAACACACCGAACGCATCACAGGTCAAGAAAAAGATATTCTTTGGGTTTTCTGCATATGACGGAACTTGAATATTGTCAATATGATCAATGGGATAGCTCACCCGTGTATTTTGGGTAATTGAGCTGTCAAAGTAATCTACTTCTTTGGTTCCTTCTTTAAAAACAATGTTCTCAAGTAAAGCACCCGGTTTAATGGCACGATAAATATCTGGCTCTTTCTCTTCGGTGAGATCGATAACCTTGGCATAACAACCACCTTCAAAGTTGAAAATGGTATTTTCAGCTGTCCAACCATGCTCATCATCGCCAATCAATCTTCTATTCGGATCTGCCGATAAGGTTGTTTTACCCGTACCAGAAAGTCCAAAGAAAATTGCGGTATCCCCTTCCTCCCCAACATTTGCCGAACAGTGCATCGGCAACACGTTCTTATCTACTGGAAGAATCAGGTTCAACGCTGAGAAAATCCCTTTCTTCATCTCACCTGGGTACTCCGACCCACCAACCAACGCAATTTTACGGGTAAAATCAAGAATAGAAAAGTTACCGGCAATGATACCATACGCTTTTGGGTCTGGGCATTCATAGCCTGGGGCGCAGAGCACCAACCACTCTTCTTCAAAGTTTTCAAGCTCTTTTTCTGAAAGTCTTAAAAACATGTTTTTAATGAAATAATTTGACCATGGGTACTCGGTTACAACCCGCACGTTCATGGTATAATCAGGGTGTGCACAAACGGCTGCATCCCTTGCATAAACCTCTTTGTCAGACAGATATTTGGCAATCTCGTTTCTAAGTTTATCAAAATTATCTGGTGAGATAGCTTTATTGATTCGGCCCCACCATACACGGTCTTTGGTATAATCATCCTTTACCAAAAAACGGTCCTTTGGAGAACGGCCCGTAAACTTACCGGTATTGATACTCAGGGTACCATTTTCACTTTCAAGGCCCATACCCTTTTCTACGGTCATGCGTTGCAGGGTTTCCCCATCTAAATTCCAATGTACGTTATCACTCATGATACCATACTTTTCTAGCGATTTTGTTTGTTCCATAATGGCATTCATAAAAAAATTATTTTAAAAGGTTGTTCTAAAAATTCCAAATCAGTGGTACAAGCAATATTGTTGTAATAAAAAAGAGCAACAACAATGGTCCACCGACCTTTACATAATCTAAAAACGTGTAACCGCCAGCGGATAAAACCATGGCGTTCGTGGTCGTACCTACAGGGGTCAAAAATGCGGTTGAAGCACTAATGGCCACTGTTATCAAATATGGTTTTGGCGAAACACCCAATGAGGTAGCCGCCAACAATGCTATTGGCGCCATCAACACTGCAGTTGCCGAATTGTTAATGGTTTGACTAAAGGCCGTGGTCAATAAAAAAATACCTGCCAAAAGTGCTGTAGGGTGTATACTCCCCAAGATATCTACCAAGCCATTCGCAGCCATTTCTGCAACACCGGTTTTTTGTAATGCCGTACCCATGGGAATCATAGCAGCGATCATGACTACGCTGGTCCAACTGATGCCCTTGTATGCTTTGGTAATGGGAACGCATCCAGTAAGCAGCATAATACCTCCACAGATCAAAGCGGTAATGGCTCCTGGAAACACCTTGAATACCAATAACAATATCATCAGTATTAGGGCTGCCATAGCTATGTAGCTTCGAACGCTTAATTTGGATACGTTTTTAGAAAGGGCTTCTGGGCTTCCAGAAATAACCAAATTTTCATACAAGCTCTTTAGGTTTTCGATGTTCTCCCATGGCCCTCGAATCACAAAAGCGTCACCTGCAGCAATCTTCAACTTACCAGATAAAGGCCTATTGTTTCTAGAAGCTGCCAACAGTTGCACTCCTGAACTCTTTAAGTATTTGCCAAGATTCACGGTACGACCGACAAATACCGATTTTGGGGTAATCAACATTTCTGCCATACCCACCTCTTGACTGATCAATTCGTTTTTTAAGGTATCTTTTTCTGCTGGTGTTGGTATTACCCCCAAACTGAAACGTACCACCAATTTATCTACGGCTTTGGGCGCACCCTTGACCGTAATAATATCATGATAGCGCATCTCGGTAGCATCATCGGGCAATTCAACAAATAGCGGCACCTTTTGTTGTAACGGACTGGGGTGTCTACGTTTTAACCGCATGACCGCGACCTGATGTTCTTGTTCAAAGTTCCAATCTCCAATTTTCGTGTTGATCAAGGGTGACATGGAACGTACACGTAAACGATACAGGTTATCACCTATACTGTAGTTTTCAATCCACTTATGCATTTCGGCATCAATATCGGCCGGGCGTTCATTGGTTTGTCGTTTTGGCAACAATCGATATCCTATATATCTGAAATAAACAATGGCAATGACCAATAAGGGCAGGCCAATCAAAGCAAATTCAAAAAAGGAGAATCCTTCTAAATTGTTATCGACCAACGTGTTGCTGGCGATAATGTTCGGGGGTGTACCTGTGAGGGTGAGCAATCCACCGGTATTGGAACCAAATGCCACGGGCATCAGTAGTTTAGAGGGCAAGGTACCTGCGCTCCAAGCCGCTGATACAGTGACTGGCAATAAAGCAGCCACTGTACCAGTATTGCTCACAAAGCCAGAGAGTACGCTAGCCCCCAAGGTAACAATGACCAATAGTTTTGGAATGCTCTTGCCCGCCCAGCTGACAAAACGCTGACCGGCCAAAGCTGTCCAACCTGTTCTCGAAAGCCCTTCTCCTATAATAAAAAGGGCGGCAATCATAATGACGGTGGTGTTACTGAAACCACTTAAGGTTTCTTTTAGATCAATAATACCCGTGAGGTACAAACTCAACATTGACATCAGGGCAACAACGTCAGGTGGAAATTTACCCCAGATGAACAAGATGATCGTGATTGATAAGATTAAGAGTAGTGTCAACATATGCAATGCGCTATACCATTAATCTAAGGTCAAGACAGGTACTGTTGCATGTAGGGTCAACAGTTTGGTCAAACGGCCTTCAGATGGTTTGGTTTTTTGGGCATGGTTTCGTGGTAATATGGCCAATAGATCAATGTTCTTCTCTTCAATATAGTCATATATACCTTTTTCAATGTCTTCATTCTTAGTGAAGCTATGCTCTGCATAAAAATGCTCTAAGTAGTATTCTAGAGACTCCTCATTGGTTTCTACCACAGCGTTCTCCCCATAAATTGATTCTTTATAGATGGTCAGCACATGTACTTTGGCATCAAAGCTTCGTGCAATGTGCAATAACAACCCAAGTACTTTCGGATTCTCAATCTCTTCTTTACCAAGCACTAGTGCAATATTTTTTGGAATATCCATTTCAGGGCCAAAGGGCACGGTAATCACCGGACAATCTGCCTCTAAAACCAACTTTGCCGTGTTGGTAACGTGTTCTTCAACACTTACATCGCCCAAAGTGCCCATAAGTATCAAATCGGCATCTTGTTGATTACGTTCGTTTAAAATAGTGTCAACTAAATCGCCGTGCAATACACGTAGGGTCGGTCTGATTTTAGTGTGCCTTTTTAAGGAATCGACTATTTTAGAGAAATTTTCCCTTACCTCTGTTTTCTCATTTTCTGTGACTTCGCTACTACTTGCATAGACTGCCTCAAGCAATATTGGTCTCTCAAAACCAACAAACTTCAGTCCATAGTCCAACGCAGCAATGGCCGGTTCTGTAAAGTCAAATGGGATTACTATTTTGTTAATATTACTCATACCTGTGAAATTTAATTTGTCATATCTTATTTCACCTCAAAAGTACTTTCAGAGCCTTTCTAAAAACATGACAGATGTCAGTTTTGACTTTTAAAAACTAAAAAATCAGCATTTTTTATGAATGATGACATTTATCATGCTTTTACTTTTCATTCAGTAAGAACTTTGTCCTTAATTTCACATTGATGAGTTATGGCGAAATACCGCTACTCAGCAGGTATCATTAGAAAAGTACTTCTTTTAGGCATGGTGATACTGTTTACCCAAACCTTATTTTCACAACATGAAGTACGAGATGCCACTGGCACATGGCTCGTCGTTTCTGGTACTAACAGTATAGCCGAAAAGTGGAGAATACCAACGGTAGGCATCATAAGGGCCTATAATTTGGCAGAAACCACGGAGTTTGGTTTTTTCAGAACAGGATTGACCTATGCCCCCAACACTAAATATAACTTTACTGTTGGTGCCGCTTATTTAGACACCCAACCTTTTGGTCATGACGAATTTGAAACCCTAACCACACAGGTCTGGACCTATCAAGAATTCTGTTATAACACCAAACTTTACAGCTCTAAAGTTTCACAACGATTTCGACTGGAACAAAGATGGATTTCAAAACCTACAGAAGATATTTTCAACTTACGTTTACGGTATCGATTACAATGCACAAAAGACCTATCCAAGCATTTATATCTAAAAGTGTTTGATGAGCCCTTTTTAGATTTTGAACAGGCTAATATCAACCAAAACCGTTTCTATCTTGGTTTGGGCAGACGAATCACAAAAAGCCTCAATGTTGAAATCGGATATATGAAAAATCATGTTGGGCCAAACAATTTTGACCGAATTCGAATGGTCATTTTATTCAAGACCAACTTTTATAAAAAAGCAAAATATGACTTCACCAATACTAATTCATTGCAAATTTCGCAATAGAAATGTGTTAAAATTCAAAAGTTGACAATTATCATGTTTTTTGCGCCATAGTAAAAGTACTTTTATTTCGTAATCAATATCAATTGTCATGGAACTCAAAAAAAATCCCAAAGCAGATCTAAATAGAAATAGTAGCCTGTACTTTGTAATCGGGTTGACTGTAGTGCTCTTTGCCACATGGAGAATGTTGGAGTATAAGACTTATGACACCAATGAAGAATTTGCACAGGTTTTAGAGGTGCAAGATAATATGGACGAAGAAGTTCCGGTAACAGAAATGGTCCGTACGACACCTCCACCTCCACCTCCTGCCGCTCCAGATGTCATTGAAATTGTTGAAGATGTCGAAGAAGTAGAAGAAACCATAATTGAAAGTACCGAAAGTAGCCAAGACACCTATATTGAAGATGCTATTATCAGCGTTGACGATGTTAATGTAGGTGAAGAAGAAGAGGATATTGTGGTGCCCTTTGCCATCATTGAAAAAGTGCCTGTATTTCCTGGTTGTGAACCCTGTAAAACAGAAAAAGAACGTAAGGCCTGTTTTAACAAAATGGTCCAAGAGCATATTAAGGAAAATTTCACATACCCGCCAGCTGCACTTGAAATGAAGATTAAGGGTCGTGTTTTTGTACAATTTGAAATCAATAGTAAGGGAACGGTAACCAATATCAGAAAACGTGGGCCAGACCGTCTTTTAGAACGCGAGGCAGAACGCATCATAGCATCATTGCCGCAAATGAAACCGGCCATGCAACGCGGTTCACCAGCTAGGATCAACTACAGTGTTCCCATCAATTTTATGATACAATAAGCAAGTAACACTAAAACTAAATAAAAAGCCCTGGAGACATTCCCCTTCAGGGCTTTTTTACTTCCATGATTTAGGATATTCATTCTCTCGTGAGGCTGCTTCCCTACTCCTTAGTACTAAATGCGAAGCATCAACTTGTCGCACACGATAACCCAATAAGTGAAAAATTGATTTTGAAATATATTTGGCAATACGTGTATCTAAAACCAATGCTCTCTTGGTTTGGTCTTGCCATTGTACCCCGGGTAATTTCGTCAAAAGATTATCAAGTTTCACTTTCCTAAGATATTTTGAGAGCCACAAGAAGAACTTAGGTATGGGCTGAATATAATAAAAACCTTCACTACCTTGGGTTTGGTACAAAGGCATGAATATTTGGGTAGTTTTTTCAGCCACTATGGCATCAGCGTTATACGTTGCTACCTTAACTCCTTTTTGAACCTTTTGAAAATTCACAAAGCCGGGTGACATTTCAAACTCATCTGAAGCGGTCAATCGATGTTCATAGGTAATCTCGAAAAAGCTGGAAGCAATACCTGACATTTTATGAACCTTGCCCCTTACTTGTTTTGACCATCTTTTATTTGCTTGAACAGATGATGTCAGCAATAACGTATAATGTATAAAGTCAATATTGTTTGAAACCGCCGATGGCTCATCGTGTTGACCACTTTCAAAACCAAATGAAACATACCCCATTTCATTGATAAAACTCAATAGTGCGCCATGCAAATACTCCTCTATTCCTAATACTTTGGGCAAAGGGTAGTTCATCACAAACCTTCTGTTCAGCATACTATCATTCATCACAATAAATGGTAATGTTTCACTTGAGGTGGTATGCAGGTCAATAAAATAAAATGGGGGGGCACTATTGTTCAAAATGGTCAATAACTGTTCATACAACCATAACATTTCCCGTTCTTCAGAATGAAGATCAGCGGTTACACTCTCATTGACCTTTTGTAGTTTCTCACTGTTCCAAATTCGGTTCAAGTCTTCATCTTGGTACCGTATCTGCTTCTGTAGCGCATTTAAGTTTCCTGCGAGGCCATAAATATTTCCTGATATCTTAAAACGCTTTTCACGAAGGTTTTCAAATACTTGTTGAAGCGCCAGTACCCCAGCGGGTTCATTTCCATGTATTCCTGCAAAAAAAACCAAAGTAGGGCCATTATCACCACCTTTCAAATGGTCGATAACACGATTGACCGTGTGTTCAATAATTATGGGGTCACTATACACTTGTGGCATAGTTATAAATCGGTTTTACTGACAATACCAACTAAAGATCCATGGTCACAGACCGGTAGGCAACCATAACCAGTACTTTTCATCAAATTTTGTGCATCGGCTATTGTGGTATACGGACCCACCGTAGTAATTTCTTTTATCATAATATCTTTTACCAAAACCTCTTCGAGGTCAACATCAAGACCTTCAAGATAACTCCATGTCAATAGTCCTGATAAGTCACCGTTGTTATTCTTTATGGGTATGTGATGTATGTGGTTCCACTCCATGATGGCACGAGCCATGCTTGCAAAGTCATTTTCGTACAATTTGAACAAATGGGTAGACATGACCTCTTTTACAAGACGATTCATCCGTTTATCTTGCTCAGAAACCACTATTTCTTGCCAGTCATGAATTGGCAATGCTTTCTTCTGATTCTCACACATGGCTTTGGTTAAATGTTGTAATGCGGTATTGGTCTTATAGACTTTTTGCAGCTTTCTGAAGTTGCGTACTTGCCATTGTTCACCGGTACTTCCTTTCGCCCGTTTTTCAATAATACCAAGTAGACGATCTATATCTTCATGGGCAATGTTACATTTTTGCAGGCCATCATAGGCTATGGGCAACAGCTTGTTCAGTAGCAACTTTTTTGAGCTGATCAATTCATTATCCCATAAAAACATGGTTTCTTTACCTGTTCTGGCCGCTTTGATGAAATTGGTCTTTGCCGCTTTGAAATCCATATGTGATGCCATATTATCATATGTTGCCGGGCGCCCTTTCATCAACCCGATCCAAAAGGCAAAATTTGCCATTTCATCCGTAACTGATGGACCTGAGGGGATATATCGATTTTCGATACGCAAATGAGGTTTCCCTCCGCCGATGCCGTAACAAGGGCGATTCCAACGATATACTGTTCCATTGTGCAAGCGCAGGGCTTCAAGTTTAGGGGCCTCCCCTCTCTCCATTTGTTCAAGCGAACCTTCGGTAATCGGCTTGGTCAATAAAACACGATGCTTTGAAACATCTTTTTTAAATATTTCTGCAACCGAGCCTTGCTCCCAATGGGTGCCAAAACCAACGCGCGGGGCTTGATCGTTCAGCACATAACCAGATTTACGGGTATCTAAACTTTGTTGAAAAAGTGCAATACGTGTTTCTTTCCAAAGCTCTCGCCCCATCAACATGGGAGAGTTACAGCATATTGAAAGCACCGGGCCTGCAATGGCCTGTGACCAGTTATAGCTTGAAATGAAATCGTGCGATGGTACCTGCAAATGTAATTGAAAACTGGTGTTGCAAGCTTCAAACAAAACCGAATTATGTTTAAGATATAGCTCATCAACACCACGGATCTTCAACTTAAAATCACCGCCTTTATTGGCAACCAACGCATCGTTTAAAGCGAAATATCGGGGTATCGGAGTCAAAAAATCCAGTGAGACCTCACGCTTACTGATGGTTGGTAGAATACCTGCCAGCAACAACCTAACACCCATCTTGTCAGCCGCTGCATCCGCCTTTTGCAATAGTGCACGAACTTGTTGTTCTACAGTAGAAAAACAGTTGCCCTTTAGTTCAAAGGGGTCAAGATTGATTTCGATATTGTAACTGGCCAACTCGGTAGTAAAATGGGGGTCGTCAATAGCTTTTAAAAGCTTAAGGTTAACGCCGGCCGGTTGGTAGTTCTTATCAATTAAACATAACTCTTGTTCAGCGCCGATACGTACAATATCATCTTCGAACTTCTTTTCGCTTAAGAGCAGTTCCAACGCTTTGACGTCATTGATAAGATGTTGGACAAAAGCTTTGCGCTCTGCCAAATCTTTCTTGCTCTTTAAAATCATTTCTCCCATATCAAAGTGCATTACTTACAAATATAGAAGCGCCAACCCACTGAAAATATGACAATTATCATTTTGGCATTTTTCAAAGAAACAAGAACTGACAATTATCATATTTTATTCGCTCGCAGCCCTGTAGTTTTGACCTTATAAATTGAATAGGTATGTGTAATTTGACCAACAAATACAATGTTCCAGGACCGAGATACACCAGTTATCCGACAGTACCTTATTGGGATACCGATAATTTCTCAGGAAAAAAATGGAAGCTCAGTGTAAAAGAGTCTTTTGATCAAAGTAAGTCAGATGGCATAAGTCTTTATATTCACCTACCTTTTTGTGAACAAATGTGCACATTTTGTGGTTGTCACAAACGCATTACCAAAAGACACGAAGTAGAGACCCCCTACATTAATGCCGTAATTAAAGAATGGTCGCTATACAGGGACCTCTTGGGCAGTAAACCCACCATTAAAGAACTACATTTGGGTGGAGGTACCCCAACGTTCTTCTCCCCTGAAAACCTAACCCGATTGATCAATGGTATTTTTCGGTTTGCCAGAAGAGCTCAAGATGCCGAACTTAGCTTTGAAGGGCATCCGAACAATACCTCTAAAGAGCATTTACAAGCACTTTACAATGTTGGTTTTAGAAGGGTTTGCTTTGGTGTGCAAGACTACAATGAAACTGTTCAAAAAGCCATCAATAGAGTTCAGCCTTTTGAGAATGTTCGGAACGTAACCAACTCGGCGCGAGAGATCGGGTACACCTCTGTCGGTCATGACATTATATATGGACTGCCCTTTCAAACCCTCGATGATATAAAAAATACCATTAAAAAAACAAACGAACTTAGACCCGATCGTTTAGCATTTTATAGCTACGCCCATGTACCTTGGTTAAAAGGTAATGGACAACGTGGTTATAAAGATGAAGATTTACCAACAGCTGAAGACAAAAAATTACAGTATGAAATAGGCAAAAAGAGGTTAATAGCCCTTGGTTATGAAGATATTGGCATGGACCATTTCGCCCTTTCGACCGACGCACTTTTTACAGCCGCTCAAAATGGTGAGCTCCATCGAAACTTTATGGGGTATACCGCTTCAAAAACGCAGTTGATGATTGGACTGGGCGCCTCTAGTATCAGCGATAGCTGGCATGCTTTTGCCCAAAACGTAAAAAACATTGAAGAATACCAACATCTGGTGGCCCATGATATCATTCCGGTTTATCGCGGACACGTATTGAACCAAGAAGATGAACTGATTCGAAAGCACATTTTAAACCTAATGTGCCAGTTTGAAACCTCATGGGAAATTGGCCAAACCCACTTGCTCGATATACAGCACATCATTGACAATCTAACCGAGCTAGAAAAGGACGGCTTGGTTGAAATCGGCGCGAACAGCATAAAAGTCACGACCAAAGGCAAACCATTCATTCGAAACATCAGTATGGCCTTCGATTTAAAATTACAACGAAAAAAACCGGATACCCGATTGTTTTCAATGACCATTTAATAACTAAATCCCAAATAAGATGAAAAATATAATTGTACCCGTTGATTTTTCAGTACAGTCTGAAATGGCGCTTAAAGCAGCTGCTGCCTTAGCAAAAAAAAAGGATTCAGAACTGTTCGTGCTTCATATGTTGGAACTCCCCCCATCCATAACCGGCACCGTAGATTACATACCCGCCGTACAAATGGTTCATTTAATGAAGGTCACCGAAGATCGCTTTGCAAAGTTCTTGAGCAAACCTTATTTAAAAGATGTCAAGGTGACGCCCATTATCAAACACTTCAAGGTTTTAAGCGAAATCAGTGATGTGGCCGAAAAGCATGATGTGGACCTTATTGTAATGGGATCAAACGGTACTGACGGACTTGAAGAAATATTTATCGGCTCAAATACCGAACGTGTGGTACGCAATTCAGACGTGCCAGTTTTGGTAATTAAGGGAGTCCATGAAACATTTAAGTTTGAGCATTTTGTATTTGCCAGTGATTTCAAGGAAGAAAGTATACCAGCAGCTAAAAGAGCCGTTGCATTTGCCGATATGTTGGGTGCCGAATTGAAAATGGTCTATATCAATACACCTGCCGATGCCTTTTTGAGTACTGAAGATACCTACAAGCGCATCTCAAAATTTTTGAATGTCGCAAGAATGGGTAAAGAAGTGGATATTTACAACGATTATTCTGTGGAAAAAGGCATCTTGAACTATGCCGAAACCAATGCTGCCGATATTATTGGTATACCTACACATGGTAGAAGGGGTTTATCTCATTTCTTTATGGGAAGCATTGGTGAAGACATCGCCAACCACAGTAAAATACCAGTAGTAACCTTTAAAATCTAACCAATTTTACTTTAATTTTTAGTTTGTTGTTGGGGCGCTTATGGCGCCCCTTTTAATGTCTATTAGATTAATTGCATCATGGTCGGATTCCAATTAACGGGCTCTTTTCTGAAGTAACTTTCATTGGCCAAAAGGGCCGCCCCAGCTGCACGAAGACCAAAGGTGGGATCTTGCACCACTTTGCCCTTTGTTCGTATCGCGTTGAAAAAGTTATAGAAATGGTCGTAATGCCCCCCTTTATAATCGTTTGGTGCTTGCCATACGGTAGTACCCACATTCAAGCTCGAAGCTCTAGGTTCAAGTACTTTTTGTTGGTATTGTTGTTTAATTTTCTCTTGTGTCGCTTCGGTGTAGGCCACCATGGAATAGGCGCTGGGCAACATACCGAGTTTTGAGCGTGTCACCTTGACCTCATTTTGACCAATCTCCATTTCACCTTCGGTACCGATCAATTTGAAGCCGCCACCGCCGCCGTTCCCTGCAATAAAGTTGATTCTAAAAGCTGCATTAAAAGCAGCATGTTTTTCTGTTTTCGGATAATCATACAAGGTAATGGTGACATCGGGCACATCACGACCGTCATTCCAGTACCGTAGACCACCTGTGGCCATTGCCCGATTAGGTCCGTGTGAACTAATCACATGATTTAAAGTAGAGAATGCATGTACGAATAAATCGCCGGCTACGCCAGTACCGTAATCTTGATAGTTACGCCATCTAAAAAAGCGTTTTGGTTCATAGGGCACTTTTGGTGCTTTACCCAAAAAGGTATCAAAATCTATGGTATCACTATTCACATCAGGAGGAATTGGGTATTGCCATGCGCCTTCGGCCGAGTACCTATCGTTGTACATATCAAGCATGACCAAATCACCAATGGCTCCTTCTTCGTACAATTGTTTGGCCTTTTCATTTCCTAAAGATGACATTCCCTGACTGCCCACCTGACATATCATACCGCTGTCACGTTGCGCCTTGATAATGGCTTGCCCCTCTTCAAATTTTTGTACCATGGGTTTTTCGCAGTATACGTGCTTGCCCGCTTTAAGAGCTGCAATAGTTATCTTTTGATGCCAATGGTCTGGAGTTGCAATAATCACTGCATCAACATCTCGACGCTCTAAAATTTTACGGAAGTCCCTGGTTACAAAAATAGAGTCCCCCCAAAGTTCCTTTGCCCGATCTAACCGCCCTGAGTACAGATCACAGGCGGCCACCAATTGAACCCCAGATACCCTAAGCGCTGATTGTGTGTCATAAATACCTTGAATGCCCGAACCGATAAGAGCCAAGTTAATACGATCATTGGCCGAATAACTTTGTTCATGGTAGGTTCTGGACATCAGTATTCTTTCATCATAGGTGTTCGAAAAAACATAAGGTGCAGTTGTGAATGCCGCAGAGCCTAAGCTAGCCTTTTTCAAAAAAGACCTACGTGATGTATCTTTTTTCATCTTTGGTGGTTTTACATAATAACAATCCTTTTCAAGTTACACTTTTCACCCTAAAATAGTGGTGAACTTCAAAAAATAAAAAAAGACCTTTAAATCTTTTATTGTCTGACAAATGTCATGTTTTCTGTTTTTCATCACGGCTATATTTGTGGCATGAAAAGTTTCATAATTCTATTTATATCCTTCACAATGCTGGTCAGACCACTTTGGCCCATTGCTGAGTACATTATGAATTATGACTATATCGTCAATGTACTTTGTGAGAATAAAGACAAACCCCAACTGCAATGTGACGGTAAGTGTTACTTGGCCAAACAGTTGGCGGTAGAATCAGGTGAAAGTGAAGAAAACCCGTTTGGCACAAATAATACCAATATCGAAGTTCTACCTGTTGTGTTTTTTGAGAGAATGGCAACATATAATTTTGTAACGGCCAACCTCGGCAAAAAACTTCCCATTTTAAAAACTATTACAGATTTGGTTGCTACTCTTTTTGTAACCGACATCTCGCAACCTCCTGAATTGAGTTGAATACATACGCCCTATTCCTTCTTTTCTAAAGTAATTCCGCTTTAAAAAAGAAATGTTCTACCCTAGTATTTATTTAAACCAATGGTATGAAAATCTTTGACAAAACTTGCACACCGTCAAATAGGTGGTCGCTACACATACTGTGTTATCTTACTGTTATGGTATTCTTTGCCCATCAGTGGAACGGCAGTGCTCAAGAACTTAAAGTAGACGTGACCACTGATTCCATCTTGCCGATCAACCTGCAAGAAGTAATTCTGATATCAAATTATAAGAAGGCACTTGAACATCAATTGCACCAAAAGCCACTCGCGACCTTAGGCACCTACTTAGAAGCCTCAAAAAAAGTCAACATGATCAAGAGAGGTGCGTATGCCTGGGAGCCTGTGCTCAATGATATGAGCACAGAGCGATTGTCGGTCACTATTGATGGTATGCGCATATTTGGTGCATGTACCGACAGAATGGACCCAATCACATCGTATGTTGATGTCTCAAACCTTTCTGATATTCACGTTGCAAGTGGCCAGCAAGGTGCACAACATGGTGCTGTAATAGGTGGCGCCATAGACCTGCGTTTAGAAAAGGGCAACTTTAAGCCTGAAGATTGGGTGGGCTCCGTTGAAACTGGTTTTGAAAGCAATAATGCAGCACGAATTGTTGGTGCAGAACTCAACTATTCTAACAATGCATTCTATGTGGATACAGACATCATTTATCGCAAAGCGGAAAATTATGTGGCCGGCGGTGGCGAAGAGGTGAATTTTTCACAGTTTGAAAAGTACAACCTCTCCTTAAACGGTGGCTATAAACTGAACGATGACCAAAAATTGGTCGCCAGTTTTATTTATGACGAAGCTAGGGATGTTGGATATCCTGCCTTGCCCATGGATGTATCGCTAGCACGGGCCTTTATTGGTTCAGTAAGCTTTGTACAGACAAAGTTCTTGGGAAGCTTTACAAACTGGGAAACCAAGTTATATGCCAACACCATAACCCATATTATGGACGATAGCCAAAGACCTGATGTACCCATCAGAATGGATATGCCCGGATGGAGCGACACCTATGGCTATTTTTCACAAGCAAAACTATCGCTTGACAAGCATCAATTTTTGATAAAGTTTGACGGTTTTTACAATCGTTCGTTGGCTGAGATGACCATGTTTCCGAACGACCCCAATGAACGCGATATGTTCATGCTTACTTGGCCCGATGTGCGTACTTTGAACAATGGTGTCTACGGCGAAGATGTCATTAAGTTGAAAGAGGCCTCACTTAAAATTTCAGGACGATTGGCATGGCAATCTTTTAATGTTGCCGATGAATTCGGATTGAACAGCCTTAAAATTTTCTATCCAGAAATGGAGCAACGTCAAAACCGATTGCTAAAGAGCGTTGCCGCACAGTACCATACCAAACTGAACCTGCTCCATTTTACCACTGGCTTATCGTACGGTGACCGTGCACCAACAGTTTCAGAAGGTTTTGGCTTCTACCTTTTCAACAGTTTTGACAACCACGACTATATTGGTGATCCTGATATTGAAAACGAACGCGCCATTGAGGTAAATGCCGAAACCAAGATTAAAACTGAAAAGTTGGAGGTGGGACTATCAGGCAACTTTTTTCACACTATGGACTATATCATTGGTGAAATAAATCCTGATTTAAGTGTGATGACCATAGGTGCCGAGGGGGTCAAAGTCTATCAGAATTTAGAATATGCCAACCTATACAATATTACTTTGGACACCAAATTCAAAGTAGACGAACAATGGACTTGGAGCGGACAGCTATCATATCATCGTGGCCGCGACCAAGACGGTCGCAACCTACCATTTATAAGTCCGCTCGCATATAGATCGACCCTGCAGTATAACAGCAAAAAGTTTACAGGTTCCATCACCATGAACGGTGCTGCGGACCAAGTAAATTTTAATCCTGAATTTGGTGAGGACCGTACCGATGCTTTTACTGTTTTTTCGGCTGCCTTTGGTACTTCGTTCAACTTGAACAAAGGCGGAATCTATGTCAAGGCCGGTGTTGAAAATCTGTTTGACACGTTCTACTCCACTTACACTGATTGGAACAACATCCCCAGAATGGGAAGAAACATTTTTATGACCGTTTCATATGCAATCAATTAACAATAATTCAATTAAAACAATCCCGCTTCAGCGGAACAAATAAAAACTTATAATCATGAAAACAATACAATCCATTTTCTTAGCGCTTTTAGTTTCATTTATCTTTTTCTCATGCGACAATGACAGTGACGATCCCATAATCATTGACGAAAACCCATTGGCCGAATTCAACTTATTGACCAATATCAAAGCCAATGACCATACCATAGAAGTGTATTCAGAACAAGAACAGTACACCATAGGGTACAACGAGTTCTTTTTTAGAATAAAAGATAACGTAACCGGCAGCTATATCGCTGATGCAACCATTTCAATGAACCCTATCATGCATATGACCTCGATGATGCACTCATGTCCGAAGTCTGAAATTACCAAGACAACAGATGCAACGGTGTACAAAGGGTTCAGTGTCTTTCAGATGCCGGGAAATACCGACGAGTATTGGGATCTTAATCTAGAATATAGTTTTAATGGTCAAACTTTTGATGCGAGTGAGCGTATTGAGGTAAAAAGCCCAACGGATGACAAAAAACGTGTAAATGTATTTACAGGAACTGACGAGGCAAGATATGTTTTGGCCATGATGCCCATGGAGCCCAAAGTTGCAATAAACGATTTTTCGGCAATGCTTTTTAAAATGGAAAACATGATGACGTTTCCTGCAGTTGAAGGGTACACCGTAAGTATTGACCCTAGAATGCCCGGTATGGGCAACCACAGTTCGCCAAATAATGAAGATCTAACGTTTGATGCATCAAGTAATATGTACAACGGTAAATTGTCATTGACAATGACGGGTTATTGGAAAATCAATCTCAAGGTCATGAACACTTCTGGTGATGTATTAAAAGGTGAAGATATTACAGATGAAAATGAATCGAGCTCTCTTTTCTTTGAGATGGAATTTTAGAATACCGCAGGTGCTGATAAAGAGCTTCTGTTTAAAGCGATTCTCGACGTTGTTCTACATCATTAAATACCTTAATTCATAAAACCAAAAAGGTTTAAGGCAATACATAACTATTTCATTCCTGCTAAAAGGGCTATTCCAAAATAGAATAGCCCTTTTCATTTTATATCCATGACCTTAAGATGACCATAATCAATTCTTCACCAACCTATTTATGGACCAACTTAAATTGGTAGCACAGATCTGCCCTCTTTGATTCCATCTACCAGGTCACCAATACAATTCTCTTGTAGGTTTTTAACAAAATGGGCTTTCGAATCCCCAACAATATCATGCAGTGGACATGGTTTTTCGGCATCACAGTTTGTCAAACTCAACAGGCAAGAATTTAAGCGTGAATCTCCATCAATAACCTGTATAATTTCAATCAACGGAACCTTCATGTTGTCTTCGGTTAGATAGAACCCCCCACCTGGTCCCCTTACTGAAGAGACCATGTTATGCTTTGATAAATCTTGTAACAATTTAGAGAGATAGGCTTTCGGAATATTCATGGGACCACTGATGTCTTTTGCCAATATTCTTTTGCCTTCTGCAGCATTCAAAGCAATATAGAGCAATGCCTTTACGGCATATTTGGAAGAGGTAGAAAACATTCGCAATAATTTTTTTCTAAATATAAATATTAAAAGATGTTTTTATCCTTTATATGATAAATATCATATTATCAGCAATCATTGGCCGCTATTTTTGTGCAATTACTAAAATAAAAGCCCATGAAAATCAATTCCACAATATTCATTGTTTTGCTCTCAATACTTTTCATTGCCTGTGGAGGAAAAGAAGAAAAAAAGAAAGACGGTTTTAGTGTAGACCGTAAAAAAGCTACTGAAAAAGTCGAAGAAACCACCCCAGCAACAAATGAGGTGCCCGCTTCAGAACGAATCACATTAGACAACAAAGGTGTGGGGCAAATCAAAGAGATTACGCTTGATCCCGAAATCAATCAAGAAATGGTAACCGCAGGCGCCGCGCTTTTTAAAACCAATTGTACCGCATGCCATAAAACCGACAAACGTTTCATAGGGCCAAAAATGCAGGGCATATTAGATAGACGAAGTCCTGAATGGGTCATGAACATGATCTTAGATCCAAAATTGATGACAGAAGAAGATCAATGTGCAAAAGACCTCTTGGTCGAATTCAACGGAGCCGCCATGGCAAATCAAAACCTGACCGTTGAACAAAGTCGTCAATTGGTAGAATTCTTTAGAACACTTTAAATCATTCATATTATGAAAACAACAGCCAGACTTAAACCTTTGGTCTATCCCTTACTATTGCTGTTTATAGCAGTAGGTTGCAATTCTGCAAACAAGACTGAAAAGGTCACTCCTCAAGAAGCCACAAATGACACTGAAGCGAGCAAAGAGAAAGGGCAAGCTTTTATTGAAAATGATGAATCTACACCCAACGTGCTTCAGATTGCCATCGGTTCACCTGATCACACAACTTTGGTCGCTGCCGTTCAAGCGGCAGATCTTGAAAATGCCTTGGTCAATGCAGGTCCGCTTATGGTTTTCGCACCAACGGATGAAGCCTTTGCCGCATTGCCTGAAGGCACCGTCGAAAACCTATTAAAACCGGAAAACAAAGCTGCTTTACAAAACATTCTAAAGCACCATGTTACAGCAGGCAATTATGACAAAGAGTTTCTGAAAAAGTTTAAAAAACTGGGACAGGCCAATGATCAAAATACCACCATTGAAGTTAAAGGTGATGATGTCTACGTTGGCGGAGCCAAGATTTTGGGCAGTGTAAAAGGTGGTAACGGTATTGTTCACGTTGTCGACAAAGTCATTTTACCACCATCAGAAGAATAACAACTACAAATTTATAAATAAGCAAGAATGAAAAAGTACCGTTTTTATATCATGACCTTGATTGGAGCAGCATTGGTTTTCTCCGGTTGTGGAAATGGTAGCGAAAAAGCCTCTTCAAATGGGGCATTGGGTTCTAGTGCGGCAGAAAAAGTATATGTCGCACCCGGAGAACAAGATGATTATTACGCCTTTCTTTCAGGCGGGTATAGCGGTAATATAACCGTTTACGGGTTACCCTCAGGCAGAATGTTCAAAGAGATTCCTGTATTCTCTCAGTTTCCAACCTCTGGGTACGGGTATTCAGAAGAGACCAAACCAATGTTGAACACGTCTTTTGGGTTTGTACCTTGGGACGATGCCCACCACCCCGACATCTCTCAAACCAATGGCGAACTCGATGGTCGTTGGATTTTTATCAACGGCAACAATACACCTCGTATTGCCAGGGTTGACCTCAGCACCTTTGAGACAGCTGAAATCATAGAAGTACCCAACAGTGCAGGTAACCACAGTTCTTCATTTATTACTGAAAATACCGAATATGTTGTTGCAGGCACACGTTTTGCCGTACCTGTACCGCAGCGTGATATGCCCATCAATGAGTACAAAAGTAATTTTAAGGGCGCACTGACATTTATTAGTGTAGAACCCGAACATGGTGCTTTAGACATTAAATTTCAACTATTGATGCCGGGCTTTAACTATGACCTTTCGCATCCAGGTCGGGGAGATTCGCATGGCTGGTTCTTTTTTACCACCTATAATACTGAAGAAGCAAATTCTTTGCTTGAAGTGAACGCCTCTCAAAACGATAAAGATTTCATTGCCGCCATCAATTGGAAAAAAATTGAGGAATATGTAAATAATGGCGGGGGCACTAAAATGCCAGCAAATTATGCCCATAATGTTTACAGCGAAGAAACCCACACCGGCACGACAACTATGAAAAAAGAGGTGCTCACAGTAGATCCAACAGAAGTGCCAGGTGCCGTATTCTTCTTACCAACGCCAAAGTCACCGCATGGTTGTGACGTTGATCCCACTGGGCAGTATATCATCGGTAATGGTAAGCTTTCGGCCGATTTGACCGTACATTCTTTTGACAAAATGATTGCAGCTATCGAAGGTGAAAAATTCGATGGTGAAGCTTATGGTATTCCAATCTTGAATTTTGAAGATGTCTTGGCAGGAACTGTAAAAAGTGGTGGTCTCGGCCCCCTACACACTGAGTTTGATGCTAAAGGAAATGCTTACACCACCTTCTTTATTTCATCTGAAGTAGTCAAATGGAAATTAGGAACTTGGGAGGTTATTGACCGCAAACCCACTTTCTATTCTGTAGGCCACTTGATGATTCCTGGCGGTAACTCTCGTAAGCCTTTTGGCAAATACGTAGTGGCCATGAACAAAATTACAAAAGACCGTTACTTACCTACAGGGCCTGAGATGGAACACTCGGCGCAGATATATGATATCTCTGGTGAGAAAATGGAACTTATCTATGACTTCCCAACGCACGGTGAACCTCACTACGCTGCAGGTTGCCCTGCTGAGCTATTGGCACCAAAGTCTAAAAAAATCTATCGCTTGGACGACAATAAACACGCTTACGGAATCACAAACCCTTCAGAAGCTAGGGTAGAACGAAATGGCAAAGAAGTACACATTTATATGAGCACGATTCGCAGTCACTTTACACCTGATAACATTGAAGGTATCAAAGTGGGTGATAAAGTGTACTTCCACATCACCAACCACGAGCAAGATTTTGATGTGCCACATGGGTTCTCCATTATTGGACAGAATACCTCAGAACTATTGATCATGCCCGGACAGACCAAAACATCGATTTGGGAGCCTAAACAAGTGGGCGTATGGCCGTTCTACTGTACCGATTTCTGCTCTGCGTTGCACCAAGAAATGCAGGGATACATAAGGGTATCACCGCCCAGTTCAAATCTTGAACTTTCTTGGAGCTTGGGCGAGTAGCCGATCTAACTAATAAATACTTAAAAGCGGGCTGCGTCAATGACCTGCCCGCTTTTTTTAAGTTGTGACTAAAAAATGAAAAAATGAAAAAGGCTGGTTTACTAATGATATTGGGATCTTTGCTGTTAATGGGGTTGTTTGTCTTCCCACTTTGGAACATTGAACTAGGAGCGCCACAGTATCCTGAACCATTGGGCATCAACATTTATATCAATGGTCTAAAGGGACAAAGCGAGTTTGATATTCAAAATATTGATGGTCTCAATCACTACATCGGCATGAAGACCTTACCAAAACCTGAAGATATGTGGGAATTCACAGTTTTTCCTTTGGTTATCGGCAGTATGGTCTTTCTTGGTGCGCTCTTTGGTTTATTGGGGTATCTCAATAAAATATCGTTCCATTGGTTCATAGGGTGGTTTGTTCTGATGTCCATACTAGGTGTTTTGGGCATGTACGATTTCAATGCTTGGATGATAGATTACGGCACCAACTTAGATCCAAAAGCCATTATGAAATTACAGAACCCTGATGGTACGCCCATGAGTTACAAACCCCCTTTATTGGGGCATCAAAAAATGTTGAATTTTGATGCTTACTCCTATCCAAGACTGGGGGCATATTTGATGTTTGTAGGTATGTGCATGACTTTGGCCGCGAGCTATCTAGGGTGGAAATTCAAAAAGTCAACAAAAACTAAAAAAGTGTTATCTCCGGCATGAAAAAATCCATCCTACTAATATTACTCTTTAATATGGCCTGTTCAATTGGTCCAAAACCCATTGCATATGGTAAAACGGGATGTCACTTTTGTAAGATGACCGTAGTAGACAAACAACATGCTGCGCAATTGGTCACAAAAAAAGGAAAGGTATACAATTTTGATGCATCAGAATGTTTGGTCAATCACCTTAAGGATATTGACGCAGAAACTGTCGAACTATTATTGGTCAATGATTACGACCATCCAGGTGAGTTGATCAGTGTGCATGAAGCCACCTTTTTAATCAGTGAGGGCATTCCAAGTCCTATGGGCGCATACCTAACAGCTTTCGGCAATAAGGAAGCCGCTCAAAAAGCACTTAAAGTGCATGGCGGAGAATTGTTCACATGGCAACAGCTACAACAACGATTTAACTAAAAACAATACAATGTACAATATCAAAATTGACAATACCATTTTAAACCAACCGTTTAATGACCTACAGGTCAAACAGCTGGTCAAAAACAGCAAACTTGAAATCTTAAGCATCAGTCTCGCCAAAGGTGCGGTGTTCCCACCTCATGAGTCGCATGAGGATGCCCATTTAATTGTAATAGAAGGACAAATCGCTTTTTACATCGAAGAAAACCCTATTATACTAAGTGAGCAACAACAGTTCAGTTTTCCAAAAAACAAGTCACATTGGGTTGAGGCCCATAAAGACTCCAAGTTTTTGATTGTCCGCTAAATGAGAAAATGTTTCTTCTTGGCGCTGACCATCTTGTGTACCCAACATTTCATAATGGCAAAAACCATCACGGTCTGCAACCATTGTGATATCACCTCAATCAAAGAGGCCATTTCGTTGGCCGCAGATTTTGACACATTGCTTATAAAAAAGGGTACGTACAAAGAGTATAATATACTTATAGATAAACCCCTAACCATAAAAGGTGAGCAATATCCTGTGGTTGATGGCGAAAAAAAGGGTGAAATTATTAGAGTGGCCTCAGATCACGTTACCATTGACGGTCTTTTTGTCATCAATGTAGGTGTCAGTTACACCTCTGATTATGCAGCAATTCGTGTTGTAAAAAGTGAAAACTTTGTCATTCAAAATGTAGTACTTGAGAAGTTGTTCTTTGGCATTTATTTAGAAAAGTCAAGCAATGGTAAAGTATACCACAACAAAATTATCGGTGAGGCCAAAGATGAATACAATTCAGGAAATGGCATTCAATTGTGGTATTCAAAAAACATAGAGGTCGACAGAAATATTGTTCAGGGTACACGAGATGGTATTTACCTTGAATTCTCAGATAACATTACTATCAATAACAATACCAGTACCAATAACCTACGTTACGGATTGCACTTTATGTTCTCAAACCACGACGTATATACCAACAATACCTTTGAAAACAATGGCGCAGGTGTCGCTGTCATGTTTTCAAAGCACATTAAAATGTACAATAATACATTTCGAAAAAATTGGGGAACCGCTGCCTATGGCATGCTCTTAAAAGAAATCAACGACGCCGAAATCAAGGGCAACACCTTTGAAGAGAATACCATTGGCATAAATATCGAAGGCTCAAACCGAATCAATTACCACAACAACCATTTCATTCAAAACGGCTGGGCCATCAAAGTACTTGGTGCTTGCTACACCAACTCTTTTAAAAACAACAATTTTCTCTATAATAGTTTTGACATTTCGTACAATAGTAAACTGAACGACAATACTTTTTCATCAAATTACTGGAGCGGATATACCGGTTATGACCTGAACAAAGATGGTGTGGGCGATGTGCCTTATAGACCCGTAAAACTCTTCTCTTATATTGTCAACCGGACACCAGAAACCATAGTATTGTTGCGCAGTCTGTTCATGGATGTTATTGACTTTTCAGAAAAGGTATCACCCGTTTTTACACCTGACAATCTGTTGGACGATGCACCACTTATGAAAAAAATAGAATGATACAGATAGACAATCTCTATAAAAAGTTTGGAAAGAATGAGGTATTGTGCGGTATTGAGCTTGATATCACAAAGGGCGGTATTATCGCCGTGCTTGGGCCAAATGGTTCGGGTAAGACCACACTTATCAAATCCATTTTAGGTATGGTCATTCCTAACAAAGGGGCTATTTCCATTGACGGAAAGTCCATAAAAAACCAATGGAAATACCGTCAAGAGATTGAGTATCTTCCTCAAATCGCCAACTTTCCCAGTAATCTAAAGGTCAAAGAACTTGTTCGCATGATAAAAGACTTGCGTCAGTGTGAAAGCAATGAAAATGCGTTAATTGAATTATTTGGATTAACACCTTTTTTAGACAAGAAACTTGCCACTTTATCTGGAGGAACCAAACAGAAAGTAAACATTCTACTCACGTTTATGTTTGATAGCCCACTCATCATTTTAGACGAACCTACTACTGGTTTGGATCCCGTAGCACTAATTAGATTAAAAGAACTTATTGGAACAGAGAAAGAAAAAGGTAAAACCATTTTGGTTACCTCTCACATTATGCAATTTGTTGAAGAAATCGCAGACCGTGTCATTTACTTGCTTGAAGGGCAAGTATACTTTCAGGGCAGTTTAGATGAACTCAAAAAACAGACCAACCAAAACAATGTAGAACATGCCATCGCGGCTATAGCAACCACTAGCCATGCTTAAGATTTTAAAATACAGTTTTTACGATTTAATGCGCAGTAGGTGGAGTTATGTCTACTTCCTTTTTTATTTGGCACTGGGTTTTGTGCTCTTATTTCTCAACAATGATGTTTCAAAAGCTGTGATTACCCTTATGAACATTATTATTGTTTTGGTGCCATTGATAGGTACGATCTTTGGCGTTATGTACTACTACAATTCTAAAGAATTTACAGAGCTGTTATTGGCACAGCCCATCAAGCGCTCGTCTATATTCTTAGGGCAATATTTTGGGGTAGCAGGTTCTTTGACTTTAAGTCTGGTTCTAGGCTTGGGCATTCCTTTTGTGTTGTACGGTCTCTTGCGGAGCGATGCTATTTTTGATTTTTCAATGTTATTGCTCATTGGAGCTTTTCTAACCTTAATTTTCACGGCCCTATCGTTCAATATTGCACTATCAAATGAAAACAAGATCAAAGGATTTGGGTATGCCGTGTTACTTTGGCTGTTCTTAGCTGTAGTCTATGACGGACTGTTTTTGATGTCATTGATTTTGTTTGAAGAATATCCGTTGGACAACTTCTCACTGTTCGCAACCATGTTGAACCCTATTGACCTATCGAGAACCTTAATTTTATTAAAGCTGGACATTTCGGCATTGTTAGGGTACACCGGGGCCGTATTCAAGTCTTTCTTTGGCACAAGTTTAGGGCTGTTCATTTCTTTTTTAATGCTGACTTTATGGACGGTCATTCCAGTTTTAAGACTGATCTTCAAGTCACGAAAAAAAGACTTTTAATCAATAAAACGGGTGACATTTGTCATATTACATGCCCCAATAGTATGGTATCTTTAAGATAGAAACCTTAATACTACTCCTCATGAAAAAGCGAGTTCCGATATCTCAGATTATGACCAAAAATGTGGTCACTATAAGTACCAAAGACGATTTGGTCACTGCTGAAGAACTTTTTAAAAAAAATAGAATACGACACATACCTGTTACTTCGGGCAATGAAATTTTAGGTATGTTGAGCTATACCGATTTAATGCGAATCAGTTTTGCAGATGCCATTGACGAAGACGAACAAGATGTCGATACCATGGTATATAACATGTTCACCATTGAACAGGTCATGATTAAAGATGTTATCTGTGTACCATCATCAGCAACAATTCAAGAGGTAGCAGCTTTTTTGGCCCAAAAAGAATTTCATGCACTACCTGTGGTCGATGATAACAAGCTTGTGGGTATCGTAACCACTACTGATTTGATAAACTATTTGTTGGCGCAATACTAAAATGATTATTTGATTGATTGACAGTTTTTTGATTGCGAATGAAGAAGGGTAGATCTACATTATGATTTACCCTTTTTTGTGCGCTTTATTAATTTATAGGCCCAATCGTAATGACTTGAAGTGGTAGATATTAAGTAAGCCCCCAATGATGTTGAGCCAGTCCATTTGTAACGTTTTTTTGTAAACAGTTCTTCATCTGAATGCCCTGCAATAATCACTTGTAATCTTTCAAATGAATGCTTCAATTTTATTTTAACCTCATCTAAATCAGTGTCATTGTACATTTCTTGAATTTTTCGATTGAGGTCGGGCAGGGTTTTCCAGGTATAGCCTATGGACGGCATTGCTGGCCTATCACCTTTCATGCCCACTGTATACCATTGGATCATCATCAAATTCCAATGGTGTAGATGGGCCAAGACATCACGAATGTTTCGGTTCAACGTACCGACAGGAAATTCGGCCATCTGCTCTTGTTGTGTAAAGGCATTTATATAGTCAAAAAGCTTCTTGTAATTATTTTGGCTCTGTTCTATAAGATCTACTTTTGTTTTTGGCCTTGGCATGACAACAGCTATTATTTTCCGTTAAAACGGCTATGGGCAGCTTCGCTCAGGGCCTCTTGGTGATCAGGATGCGCGATTGAAATCAACGCTTGTGCACGTTGTTGCAAGCTCTTTCCGAACAAATTCACAACACCAAATTCCGTGGCCACGTGATGCACATGGGCCCTTGTGGTGGTTACCCCAGCTCCGGTTTTCAAAAATGGTGTGATTTTAGAAACTCCCTTTTTGGTTGTTGAAGACATGGCAAAGATGGGTTTACCACCGTTTGAAAGTGAAGCTCCTCGGATAAAATCCATCTGGCCTCCAACACCAGAGAACTGATAGCTACCAATGGTATCGGCACATACTTGACCGGTCAAATCAATTTCTATGGCACTGTTAATGGCCGTAACTTTCGGATTTCTTCGAATTCGTGCGGTGTCGTTGGTATAGGCGGCATCGCGAAAATCACAAATGGGGTTGTCATCAATAAAATCGTACAATTTTCGAGAGCCTACGGCAAAACAACTGACGATTTTCCCCCGTTTCACTGCTTTCTCCTTACCTGTAATCACACCATTTTCCAATAATGGCAATACCCCATCAGAAAACATTTCGGTATGTATTCCAAGGTCTTTATGGCCGTTCAAATTTGCCAATACGGCATCTGGTATACTACCGATGCCCATTTGTAGTGTTGCCCCGTTCTCTATAAGCGAGGCCACATGTTGGCCAATTTGGTGCTCGGTATCTGAAATGCTACCAGGATTGTGCTCATGAATAGGTCGGTCAACTTCTATGGCATATTCAATCTCATCAACATGAACTATGCCCGTACCGTGCGTTCTGGGTACCGATGGATTAATTTGTACCACTATCTTTTTTGCCGTACGAACTGCAGGAAGCGCCACATCGACCGAAACCCCCAAAGAACAAAAACCGTGCTTGTCAGGTGGGGAAACTTGCACAAAGGCTACATCTAAGGGCTGAATATGGGGTTGGAACAAGAGGTGTATCTCGCTCAAAAAAATAGGGATGTAATCTCCGTTTGGCGTGTTGACCAATTTGCGCACATTCCCCCCCACAAAACAAGAGTTCAGATGAAACGTTTTGTTATAGGGATCTTGGGTATACTTGGCGTCACCTTCGGTATGTATTGAAATAATCTCTACCCTATCTAACTCAGCATGCCTGTCGCACAGACCGTCAATCAATTCGTTGGGGGTCATTGCGGCACCCTGAAAAAAAACACGATCACCTGTTTTGACAACGCTGACCGCTTCTTCGACACTTACTATTCGCATATTGGCTATATTTTTTTAGAAATGTATGATCTAGGAATTTGATATCCGCCCGATACCGCAACTCACAAATGATTTTGCTTTGGTTGAAAAGCTGTTGGCAGCATTCTCTTTAGGATATCCAAGATACGTCAATTTCTCTTCTACAATGTTAAGGTTTATCGAAGGTTCATGACTTACCCGTATCTCAGATAAAGTCACCTCAACATCCACTTTTGAGACACCCCTTAACTTTTCAAGTGCTTTTTTAATGCTATTGGCACAACCGTCGCATTTTAGGTTTTGAACAATGATAATAGACTCCATAGGTTATAATAATGATGTTGGTTCTATATATTCCGAAAGTGGCACTTTGGTTTCTCTGATAGCATTCATGCCACCGATCACATCGGCCATACTGTTCCAACCACGCTGCTTTAAAATAGAGGCCGCAATCATACTGCGATATCCGCTCACGCACTGTAAAACAAATGTACGTTCCGTTGGAAAAGCATCAAGGCGTTTATTGAGTGTATTCAAAGGAATGTTCAAAGCCCCAATCACATGCTGCGCATCAAATTCGCTTTTCTTACGTACGTCAATAAGCAAGGGCTTGACATCGGCATATACCTTTTCAAATTCACTGTTGGACAAACGAACAACCTTATCAATTTCTTTTCCGGCGTTTTTCCAACTTTCGAATCCACCAACCAAAAAACCTAAAGCAAAATCGTAGCCCACTCTTGAAAGTCTTGTGACGGCCTCGGTCTCGGCACCGGGTTCACAAACCAAAAGTATCTCTTGTTTTACATCAGGTATCATTTCGCCGACCCACTGTGCAAAACTTCCGTTTAGACCAATATTGACACTATTGGGTATGAAACCTTTTGCAAAATCTTCAGCATCTCGGGTATCTAGAATCAATGCATGGGTTCCTTCAGCTACGGCTTCAAATATATCAGCTTTCAGAGGTGTCATGCCCCTTGCCATCACTTCATCAACACTATCATAACCCCTGATATTCATCAATACATTCTGCGGAAAATATGCAGGTGGCGAGGTCAGCCCATCTAACAACTCGTTGATAAACTCTTTTTTGGTCATGTCAGCTCGCAATGCGTAATTGGTTTTCTTTTGATGGCCCAGGGTATCGGTAGTTTCCGTGCTCATTTTTTTGCCACAAGCAGAGCCCGCCCCATGGTTGGGATAGACTATCAAGTCATCTGCCAAGGGCATAATCTTGTTTCTAAGGGAATCGTACAAATGTCCAGCCAGTTTCTCTTCGGTCAGTTCGGAAATCACATGTTGTGCCAAATCTGGTCGCCCAACATCACCAATAAAGAGTGTGTCGCCCGTAATGATACCATGTTCTTTTCCGTTCTCATCAATTAGAAGGTAGGTTGAGCTTTCCATAGTGTGCCCAGGGGTATGTAGTAGTCTTACCGTATACTTACCTACTTTGAACTCTTGACCATCTTCACCAATTACTGCTTCATAATCAGGTTTCGCGGTAGGACCAAAAACAATGGTCGCACCGGTTTTATCTTTTAAATTCAAGTGACCACTTACAAAGTCAGCGTGAAAGTGGGTTTCAAAAACATATTTGATCGTTGCCCCATCCTGTTCCGCCCTATCAATGTAAGGCTGTACTTCACGCAAGGGATCAAAAATTGCGGCTTCACCGTTACTTTCTATGTAATAAGCGGCATGTGCCAAACATCCGGTATAAATCTGCTGTACTCTCATTCAAAAAAATTAAAAAAGGCCTTTATTTTAGAACTGTAAAGGTGCCTTGTTCTGTATTAAAAAAATATGACCTAAATCACACATCACCATAATTTAACGCCAATCTCAATGGCAGTTCATATCACTGGTGACCATTTCGGTTGTCGCTGGTGCTTTTGGTGACACATAGGGTATACCCAGTCCCAATCCCCTTAAAATAAAAAGCGCTCCAATCAACACTACAAACACGGGTATCATCTTCTGTACGTTTCGCCTGACCGCTCCTTTTAATAGACCACTGAACAATACTGCCGAGGTCATTAACGGTATAGTACCCATGCCAAACAATGTCATATACAAGCTGCCCTGCCATGGATTGCCTAACGCCACCGCTCCTAAAAGGGCCATATAGACCAACCCACATGGAAGAAGTCCGTTTAAAAAACCAATGGTCAAAAAAGTATCTGGTGTTCGTTTTTTAAGTTCTGTTCCCAGTTTTGATTTAACTTTTGCCAACAATCCATAAATTGGTTTCGCAATACTGAATTTTTTGAGATGTCTATTGGGCATCACTACCAAAAGAATCATAATTCCGCCGATGATAATAGATAGCTTTTGTTGTATACCAAAGAGATAGAGTCCCTTTCCCACAAAACCAAACAACAAGCCCAAAAGGGCATACGTCAATAGTCTGCCAAAGTGATAAATAGAAAGTTGAAAAAGTTTTTTTGCATTGTTACTTCTATCCAATGGCAGCATAAAGGCTATAGGTCCACACATGCCCAGGCAGTGTAAACTTCCCAATAGACCCAAAACCAACGCAGATACCAACATGCCATTTAACAAATTAAATCAGTAATTCAGTTTTTCTTTATGCAAAAAGGTTTTTCCTTTGTATTGCCATTGAACGGCAATGTCCCATCGACCGTCTAGCAGGCGATTGTCAGGTATGAGCAAATGTGTTTTGGACAAACTTATAGGAAAGTCAAAATCCAAATGCCTGTTCGACGGTCTGTATAGGGACACCTTACCGGTGATATTTTTGAACTTAAAATCTTCAGGAAAGATGATGGTCAATCCTTCTTCTGTTTTATCTATGACCAGCTTGGCATCATTGGCCGATGCCGATGCTTCTGCATCAATTTCTTTTTGGTAGGCCAACTCTTTTTTATAATAATCATCGGTCACCAAATCATGGTTGGCACGGTCATCAGTGCTCATACGCACAACAAAATAGAGTATAAACGTAATAAAACCGATGAATGCCAAAACGATACCCGTACCCCAGTTGATCTTCATAATTATTTTTTTAAAATTCCATTCCCGTGAAAACAGGAATCTTATCTATTTTTACCATTTCAGTTCACTACTCAATACTAACTTCTCAATACCAACTAATTATAACTTCTCGGTGCCAAAAATTGCGTCACCGTTTTTTCAATCAGTTTCTCGCCACTATAGACCCCAATCTCAAGTTTATCTTTATCACCGTTTAAAGCGGAGGCATTGATTTCAATAAATAACGTCCCTTCGGCCAGCCTTTCGGCCGGTACTTCAAATGTGTTCTGTGACACCATTTTAATTTCTCCCTTGTGCGACAGTAACTTAAAGCTGACCTCTTCTATATCTTTAATGGTTTTATTGACCAGTTTATAGGTGTAGACATTACTTATTATATTATTTGCTTTGCGTTCGTACAACTGACCGGGCAATCTGAAAATATTTGCCTCAAGCTCATTTCGTAAAAACAGCATTCCGACGAGAATGCCTATCAAAATGGTAAGGACGGCAGTATACCCTTTCATGCGCGCTGTAAACTTGAACTTTTCTTTTTTGGTGATTTCATTTTCACTGGCGTACCGGATCAAGCCTTTTGGCTTGTTGATTTTCTCCATGATGTCATCGCACTCGTCAATGCAAGCAGTACAGTTTACACATTCTAGCTGCGTACCGTTTCTGATGTCTATACCTGTTGGGCAAACATGTACACATTGAAAACAGTCAATGCAATCACCATGGCCCAAGGCATCACGGTCTTCATTCTTTCGAAATTTTTTACGTCCGTTTTCACCTTCACCCCTCTTATGGTCGTACGAAACCACGATAGATTTATCATCAAGCAATACTCCTTGCATACGTCCGTAGGGGCATGCTATAATACATACCTGCTCCCTGAACCATGCGAACACAAAATAGAAAACAGCGGTAAATATCAGTAATGGGATTATGGTGCCCAAGTGATCCATAGGCCCGTCAACCACATATTGAATCAACTTGTCACTACCTATCAGATAAGCCAAAAACACATTGGCGATCAAAAAGGATATGAAGAAGAAAATTGTCCACTTCAATATACGCTTTCGAATTTTCGCGGCATTCCATGGTGCCCTGTCCAAACGTTGTTGTGCACCTCTGTCGCCATCAATCCAATATTCGATACGCCGAAACACCATTTCCATAAAAATGGTTTGCGGACACATCCATCCGCAGAAAATACGACCATAAGCCACTGTGAAAAGTGCAATAAAAATCACCCCAGCAATCATAGAAATGACCACTAGGTGAAAATCCTGTGGCCAGAATGGAAATCCAAAAATATTGAATCGCCTCTCCAGTACGTTGAACATCAAAAACTGATGCCCATTGACCTTAAGAAATGGCGAGGCAAACAAAAAAAGCAACAGACCGTAGCTGACATACTTACGATATTCGTAGTAGCGTCCGCTGGGTTTTTTAGGATATACCCAAGCTCTTTTACCCTCAGCATTTATTGTTCCTATGGAATCTCTGAAATTTTCGTCCATCTATAGCTTTCTACGTCTTCTGCTTAACAAATCATTACCTCCCACACATCATAGAATTTTTGTTACATTACCTTATCAAAATGACCTATACAACTAATTCATCACCACAGTGGTCGAATCAGAAACCTGTTCAACAGGGGCGGTCTCTTCTGATTCTTCTGCCTTTGGAGCATCGGGGTTTACCCATACATCACCTTCGGCAGCTTTAGGGTTTGCCGGTGTCGTACCTTCAAATTGAAGCACATAACTTGCTACCTGAGCCATTTCCAAGGGTTTCAGACTCTGTTTCCAAGCGACCATACCTTTGCCGTCACGACCACCCTCAGAAATGGTATTGAACACATTTTTGATTCCGCCACCCAGAATCCAGTTGGCATCAGTAAGGTTAGGTCCAATTCCCCCACCGCCATCAGCCATATGACAGGCCACGCAACTGGTCTCAAATATCTTTTGACCTGCACTCAGATCAGAGGCATCGGTCAATAGCTCAACGGTATTGACATCGACCAAGTTCTTAGCCGTCTTTTTGTATTCTTCAATCGCAATTTTTGCTTCGGCAACCTCTTGATCATACTCAATGGCCTGGGTATAATCACCTGCTATATGAAACCTTACCAAATAGATTACCGCAAAAACTATTGTGGCATAGAACATATACACCCACCAGGGTGGCAATACATTGTCCAGTTCACGAATACCATCGTAATTATGGTCTAGAATGATTTCTCCTTCTTCTTCAATCTTCTTGGTACGGGTCAACTTGGCATACATGGCCTTTCCCCATTTCCATTCCCACTTTTTGTTCTTTTCAGCAAGATATCGCTCTTGCGCCTCTGGTGAAAGGGTTTTGAACATTACAGTTTCAATGGCATTTAAAATCAATTCAATCGCAACCAATATCAATAACACAAGCAACATAAATACTTGCGTCATTGGATACTTTATAATTGCGGGCTGTACACCTGAATCAATGAAATATTCCATGAGTCCGAAGACCAAAAAGAACAATACCGGGATACGAATCCACCATGGTGTTTTAGTAAACATAGTCTTAGTTATTTTGTTGGTTGTCGTTATCTAAAGGCAATTCGCCCATTTCTTTTATATGTGATTTACTGGCCGTGAACACCCACCAAAAAAGCAGGGCAAAGAACACGAAGAATATCAACAGTGATATCATGGGATAGGTGGCTATTCCATCGATACTTTCCATATGGTTTTTAACAAATTTCAACATCATTATCAGATTTAAGACTGCTTCGCTATCAGACTTAAGACATAAGACCTAAAGTGTCGCAGCTATTCTTTTTAATACTTCGGTCAGAAGAATTGAAAGATTTCTTTTTTCTTGATTCTTCTACCTTTATTCTAACTTATTCTTTGTTCTCAGATAGCAACCCATCTGAATCTTTTACTTTAATATCAGTGCCCAATCGTTGTAGATAGGCAATCAACGAAACGATTTCGCGGTCGCGCATTTCAACAAATTCCTCCCCATTTTGTTGCGCATACTTTTTATCGGCCTCATAGGTCTTTGCAAATTCTGGATCGGTGTACAAGTTCTTTTCAATCTGCTCGGCCTGTTCTGCCATGGCTTGTTGCGCATTTGAAATATCTTCGTCAGTGTATGGCACGCCCAAACTTACCATTGCCTGCATTTTGCTTTCAACCCCACTGCGGTCATGCTCGTTTTTGACCAGCCATTGATACGCTGGCATAATGGAACCTGCCGAAGTACTTTGTGGGTCATACATGTGGTTTAAGTGCCAGTTATCAGAATACTTGCCACCCACACGAAGTAAGTCTGGTCCGGTACGCTTACTGCCCCACAAGAATGGATGGTCATACACAAACTCGCCCGCTTTGGCATACTCGCCATAACGCTCTACCTCACTACGGAAAGGGCGTATCATTTGCGAGTGACACCCTACACAACCTTCGCGGATGTAAAGATCACGACCTTCCAACTCAAGAGGTGTATAAGGTTTGACGCTGGTTATCGTAGGTATATTGGATTTCACCAAAATAGTGGGCACAATCTGTATGACACCTCCGATAAGGATCGCAATGGTCGCCAAGATGGTCAACTGCACGGGCTTTCTTTCCAACCAGGTATGGAACGTTTCACCGGCCACCCTTCTTTTAGATACCCTTGTCAATGCAGGTGCTTCTGCCAACTCATCAGTTACGGCACTACCTTTTCTAATGGTGACGATGACATTGTACACCATGATCAGCATACCGACGATGAACAAGCTACCACCGATGGCACGCATCCAATACATAGGAATAATCTGCTGTACGGTTTCTAAAAAGTTACCATAAACCAAAGTTCCATCAGGATTAAATTCCTTCCACATCAATGCCTGTGTAAACCCGGCAACGTACATGGGCAATGCATACAGTATGATACCCAAGGTACCTATCCAGAAATGCAGGTTTGCCAATCCTTTTGAGTATAGTGTGGTCTTCCACATTTTTGGCACGAGATAATAGATCATACCAAAGGTCAAGAAGCCGTTCCACGCCAGAGCGCCAACATGAACGTGGGCAATGATCCAGTCACTAAAGTGTGCAATGGCATTTACGTTCTTGAGCGATAACATAGGGCCTTCAAAGGTTGCCATACCATAACCGGTAATGGCCACTACCATAAATTTTAAAGTAGCATCAGAACGAACTTTGTCCCAAACCCCTCTCAGGGTCAACAATCCATTGATCATACCACCCCAAGATGGCGCAATCAACATGACTGAGAACACCACTCCTAAATTCTGTGCCCAATCAGGCAATGAAGAGTACAATAAGTGGTGCGGGCCCGCCCAGATGTATATGAAAATCAAAGACCAAAAGTGCACTATGGACAATCTGTACGAATATACCGGGCGATTGGCCGCTTTAGGCACAAAGTAGTACATCAATCCTAAAAATGGTGTGGTCAAGAAAAATGCCACCGCATTGTGACCATACCACCATTGTACCAAGGCATCTTGTACCCCGGCATAGACCGAGTAACTTTTTAATGCTGCAACTGGCAGTTCAAGGCTATTAAAAATGTGCAGAACCGCAACGGTCACAAATGTGGCCAGGTAAAACCAGATGGCGACGTACAAGTGACGTTGGCGTCTTTTTAATATGGTACCTATCATATTCCACCCGAAGACCACCCAAATAACTGCAATGGCTATATCAATCGGCCATTCTAGTTCGGCGTACTCTTTTGAGGTGGTATAGCCCAAGGGCAACGTTATTGCCGCGGCCACGATGATCAGCTGCCAACCCCAAAAATTGATGTTACTTAAAACATCATTGAACATTCTGGCCTTTAGCAATCGTTGTAACGAATAATAAACACCCGCAAAAATGGCGTTGCCAACGAAGGCGAATATAACAGCATTGGTATGCAATGGTCGTAAACGCCCAAAACTCAACCATGAAATACCATCGGTCAAGTTCGGAAACAGAAACATAAAGGCCAACAACAGCCCAACGACCATCCCTACAACGCCCCAAAGCATGGTGGCGTAGAGAAACTTTTGTACGATCTTATTATCGTATTGAAATTGCTGTACTTCCATAATTATTTAGTTTGACTTTTATTTAGGTTGTTTTTTTCTGAAGTGGTCTCTACAAGCTCATCTTCAAAGAGCATTCGTACCGAGGGGGTATAGGCATCGTCATATTGTCCTTTCTTTACCGAAAGCACAAAGGCCGCAAAAAAGACCAGGGCAACACATATACTGATGGCCAGTAACACATAAATTACACTCATACCTACGTGAATTTGAGGGTAAATTTAAATCGATGACATACCACAAAAAATGACATTTATCAGCTTTTATTTATAATTCATCTTTTTTCCGTCTTCTCTTAAAAGAATGATCAAAGCACCCATAATAATGATGTTTTTACCAATGTACTGACCCAGCAATGTCGGTACCACGGGTGCAAATTCAAACGATTGAGCAGGAAAAAAGAGCAGTGGCAAAAACGTACATACCATATGGCCCAACGCAATGAGCACTACCTGTTTTCTATATAGATCAAAAATCAATGATAGCCCTATGCCAACCTCTAAAATAGCCAACAGCACAACCGACAATTTATCAGTGATCACGCCGAAAGTAAGTTGGTCAATGGTATTTTTTGCCAGCTCTTCTGCCGGACTCAAACCCGGGAAAAACTTTAACGCGCCGAACCACACATACACCACACCAATGGTTACACATAATATGGTTGAGTTATTGATCTTGTTCATTTTCATCTAAGCTCGTTTTCTTAGTCTCTTGCCCAAAAAGTTACTGGCAAGCGTTGTAAACACCACTATACTTATAGAACTCAATGGCATCAAAATTGCCGCAACAACCGGTTGTAACTTACCCGTTATAGCGAAATACAAGCCGATAACGTTGTAACACAATGATAGTAAAAAACTGATCTTGATTACCTTCATCGCTTGCTTGGACAGTTTTAAAAAATCACCCAGTTGTGTCAGTTTTGAGGCATCTAAAATAGCATCACATGCTGGTGAGAACACATTGATATTCTCTGATATCGCAATGCCGACATCACTCTGTGCTAACGCGCCAGCATCGTTCAATCCGTCGCCTACCATCAATACTTTATTTTTAGCTTGAAGTTTGTTCACAAAGTCAAGTTTGTCTTCGGGCCTTTGATTAAAAAGTAATGGTGTTGCGAAGGGCAACATTGTTTCTAAAGTTTCTTTTTCACCTTCATTGTCACCAGATACCACGGCCAGTTTATAGTCGATTCCCATTTGATCGAACAGTTCTGATATGCCATCACGATATTTGTTCTTGAACACAAAACGCCCTTTGTAATTTTCATTGGCGCTTACATAGACAGAGGTATCCAATGATTTTACATCAGGTTCTTGACCAATAAATTTAGCCGAGCCCGCCTTTATGGAATGCGCATCAACACGCCCTTGAACCCCTTGACCTGTCTCTTCTTCAAAAGCGTCCAAGGTTTCAATTTCATTGCTCTCTAAAATGTTGTACAGCGAACGGCTCAATGGATGGTTAGAGGCGCGTAGGGTGTTCTTAAGCAGTGATACTTCTTGCTCGTTCAATTCCATTCCCTCATAAAAGATTGTATTCTCAGCTGCCGAAGTCAACGTACCCGTTTTATCAAAAAGGGCTGCTTCAATTTGTGCTAACCGCTCAATGGTATTGGTATCCTTTACATAGAACTGATGCTTGCCGAATATTCGCAACATATTACCCAAGGTAAAAGGAGCTGCGAGAGCAATGGCACATGGGCAAGCAATAATAAGTACTGCGGTAAAAACATTCATCGCCTTACTTGCATCAGTAAAAAGCCAAAAAGTCGCGGACACAAAAGCAATGGTCAGTACGGCGATGGTAAACCGCTTACCAATACGATCCGTAATGGTTTGAAAATGTGAGGCCTTATTCTTTGAGAACGCCGCATTGCCCCATAGTTGGGTAAGATAGCTCTGTGACACTGATTTCAACACCTCAACTTCAAGCAGGCCACCCTTTTGCTTTCCTCCGGCAAAAAGCTTATCTCCTGAAGATTTAAAAACCGCTTGTGATTCTCCGGTCACAAAACTATAATCGATTTGGGCATCTCCAGAAATTAAGACACAATCAACCGGAAGTATCTCTTGATTGCGAATCAACAAGCGGTCACCGGTCTTTACTTCATAAATTTGAATGGTTTCTTCACCTTTGTTTTTGTCAACTTTTGTTACTGCAATGGGGAAGTACGATTTGTAATCGCGCTCGAAAGAAAGAAATCCATAGGTCTTTTGCTGAAAAAAACGGCCAACCAACAGAAAGAAGACCAAGCCTGTCAGGCTATCGAAAAACCCAGAGCCCAAATCAAAAATGATATCTATGGTACTGCGCAGAAAAAGTGTTAAAATACCCAAGGCTATGGGCACATCAATATTCAATAGTTTTGAACGCAAGCCTTTAAAAGCTGTTGTAAAGTAATCACGGGCGGCATAAAAGACCACGGGCAACGAAAAAGCGAACATCAACCATCTAAATGTATGCTTGTACTGCTCGAGCCAAAACTCTTCAACCTCAAAGTATTCAGGAAACGAGAGTAGCATTACATTGCCAAATGCAAAGCCTGCCACCCCCAATTTATAAAGTAAGCTTCGGTCAACCCTGTTCTTCTTTTTGGTATAGTCTTCTAAAGATATATGCGGCTCGTACCCAATTCTGGCCAATAGCACCACCAAATCTTTCAATGAGAAATCGGTGGTTGTATAGGTAATCCGCACTTTTTTCTTCGGAAAATCAACCTGTGAGGTTTTCACCGCCGGATGTAACCTCTTAAGGTTTTCAAGTACCCAAATACAAGAACTACAATGTATATGCGGAATGTTCAAATTGACTACTTGAACATTTTCTTCATCAAAAACTACAAGCTTTGAGACAATATTTTCATTGCTTAAGTACTCATACTTGTCAAAGTTCTCTTCAGGAGTTTTACCAGCGGCTTTTTCAATATCATAATAATACGAAAGGTCATTTGCCGTAAAAATCTCATAGACCGTTTTACAGCCATGGCAACAGAACTGTTTGCCATCAAATTGCACTGCGTCACTTGCGCAGTCATCACCGCAATGGTAACATGCCTTATCTACCAATACTTGCTTCATACCTGCTACAAAGGTCAAGTATTGGCATAATCCAAAACATGACATTTGTCATCTTTTAAGTAATACTACCAAAGTACCTTTGCAATACCATGAAGAGAACATGATGAAGTGTACCGAACTAAAAGCCCGACAACTAAAAGACTTCAAATCATTGGATGAAAATGCAAGGGTTCAACTACTGCAGAGCTCTAAAGCTATTTCAATACCAAAGGGCAGTATCGTTTTCAAAGAGAATCAAACGCTCAGCAAGCTATACTGTATTCGTCAAGGTGCCTGTAAGTTCAGTATTTTAGATAATAACGGCCAAGAACAAATTCTTCGTTTTTTAGGGGAAGGTGAGGTTATGGGCAAAAGATCTCTTATCACAAACAAAGGTGCAAAAGTCTCGGCGACCGCTCTGACAGATACCATATTGTGCTGTATTGACAAACGTGAAATCATTGAAAACCTTAACACGAACACCAACTTTTGCAATGACCTTATGGCTGCCTTTGTTGACGATATGAATACCAACGAACATACACGTTCCATTTTTTATTCATGCAAGGGCATTAAAAGCAGACTCGCAAGTCTATTATTGTATTTAGGAGAAAAGTTCGGAATGAATGCGGAAGGAAAATTACATCTTAAAGTAAAGCGTGAAGATATGGCTGCGGTCTTGGGAACCTCACCTGAATATATCATCAACCTTCTGAAAAATTTCAAGTCAAAAAAACTAATAAAAACTGTCAAACGGGAGATTTATATTATGTCAAAATCAGGACTCGAAAAAATTAACTGAATACCTAGAAAATTGAAGCTTTTTGCTTTTGTTTAAGTCTTAATTTTACATAGTCAGGTAATAATTGTCTTATGGAAAATAGCAGATGTGAGAATTGCATTGTTCGGCAATTTAACTCGCTTAGAGCGATGAACAAAGAAGAGTTGAAGAAGGTATCAGATTCTAAAACCACCAAGACCATCAAGAAAGGGGATTCCATTTTTGAAGAGGGCGAAAAGCTCAATGGTGTCTATTGCGTTCGCAATGGTGTTTCTAAATTATCCAAGCTCAGTCCAAACGGTAAAGATCAAATTGTAAAATTGGCCACAAAGGGCGAGGTCATGGGACAACGTTCGATCATCGCTGAAGAAAGCTCAAACCTCTCAGCTGTTGCCGTAAGTGATATGGAGGTCTGCTTTATTCCAAAAGATAGCATCGCCACTAGTCTTCATAAGAATCCGAATTTCACCATGGAAGTTTTGCGCCATATGGCCCATGATCTTAAGGAAGCAGATGATGTTATCGTAAACATGTCTCAAAAAACGGTAAAGCAGCGTATCGCAGAGGCATTTCTATACCTAAAAAACAATTTTGGCGAAGATGATGAAGGGTTTTTAAAATTGACCCTTTCCCGCGAAGATATTGCCAATGTCGTGGGCACTGCAACAGAATCGGCCATTCGTATCATTTCTGAATTCAAGAAGAAAGAATTGATCCATACTTCGGGCAAGCGTATCGGCATATCCAATCAACGGAAATTACAAGATATGGTTGAAGGTTTTTAAGTATTCCCTTAAAAACCTGACATATGTCATAGTATTACTATCCATGTGGACGTAATTTTATTTCATCTTTAATCAAAATGGGATGAAGCGGATATTAATACCTACAGACTTTTCAGAAAACGCATGGAATGCAATTTCTTACGCCGTACAGTTGTTCAGTGAAGACACTTGCCAGTTCTTTCTATTGAATACCTATACACCCGTGATACCCAGTAGCCGGTTTATGGCCCCAATCATAGACGGTGTACGAATAGAAGATGCGATTCGGTGCAATTCCGAGACCGGATTGATGAATACGGTAGAACGCATCAAGGCAACCTTCAACAATGAAAAGCACAGTTTTGAGACCATTTCATCGTTCAATCTCTTGGTCGATGAAGTAAAAGATGTTGTTGATGCACATAAAATCAATCTAATAGTTACGGGTACCAAAGGTGCTTCAGGTATGGATGAAGTTTTTATGGGCAGTAATACCGTGCGCATAATTAAAAGTACCAAAAAGTGTCCCGTATTGGCCATTCCGCAACATTTTGATTTTTCAGCTCCGGCCGAAATTGCTTTTGCCACCGATTTTAACCGCTTTTATACGGTGTCTGAGCTCTCGCCATTGGTTGAAATGGCCAAATCGTTCAATGCGACCATTCGTATTGTTCACGTACAGTATGAAATTAAAGCACTGACCGAACTGCAGCAGTTCAATCTGAATATGTTGCGAAAATACTTTACCGATGTCGAGCACTATGTACATACGGTTTCAGAGTTGAATTCTGTTTCACAGACTTTAGAAGTGTTTTCAGAAGAGTTGGATATTCACCTCTTGGCAATGCTCAATTATCAGCACAGTTATATGGAACGAATGACGCGCGAACCCATAGTCAAACGAACGGCATTCCATACGCAAATTCCACTATTGGTAATTCCTGAATTGGGAATGGAAGTCCACACAAAACAAGATCCACAGCAAGAGTTGATGCACACTCAATCTTGACGCCCAATGGGGTTGTCTTCGTAAAAGTCTTCAAAGGTTCTACTCGTAGTGTAACTATCTGTCAGTACTTTGTACACCATAAATACAATCATTGCCTGTCCAAAAACGGTAAGGTAAAAGACCCAGTTGAACGGAAAGTCCATACTCACCATAATAGTTACCAATACAAGTAAAAAAGTAGTAAAGGCCACCATGCCCATTGCTGAAGGTTTCATAACGCTCTTTTTATTCCATAATTTAAATATTACTGGCAAACGAAAGCACCTTTTATGAAACATTAACAGGTTTGGTTTCATACCGTTTAGAGAAAGACCGGATTCTAAAAGTTGTTTTTTAGTTCATTTTTAGCAGCGCAAAAAGCCATCCGATCATTGGGCTAAAGAACAGCACAAATATGAGAAATACAATAATGGATACTACCAAACCTATATAACTTAATACCAAACCAATGCTTAATTGATTGTAGTCAACATATTTATCTGGATTGTTGAGATATAGTCTTTTCGTCTTGTTCCCCTTTGAAATTCCCAATAGTGCGAATATTAAGCCAATAGGACAACAGAAAACCAGGGGAACACTCAAGAAGATACTCAAGATACCATAGGTCAAAACTGTACCTGAGCCAGGCAATGACAACTTTCTTTCCCCGTTATTCATATTCAGCGTTTCTAAAAGTTATCGCAGTACTTCCAGCCGTTGCTCGTTTTGCTCATTGAAAGGTCGTCAATCCAAAAATCCTGTGGCTCTTTTGCATAAAAAATAATAAAAGGGGTCTTGTTTTCGGCCTTGTACTTTACTTTGACCTTGGCAGTATTTAAAGAAGGTATCTCTTGAACTTCAAGTACTTCTTCAACTTCATAAGTGAAAGCCTTGGCCTTTACATTACCCCCCTTTTCAGGGACTTTCTCCATAAAGTCCAAAGCCTTCTCAGTAAGCACGATACTATATTCTTTACCTTTGTTATAACGCGATTTTAGTTCACGAACCAATTCCATTGTCAGGTAGCCATCTTCAACCAATTGTGCATACTTGCCCAAAAGCTCTTTATCGTAATCATTGTCCCTAAAAGTGGCTTTCCCGATTCTAAAACTTGCCGTTCGTTGTTCAGGGTTTTTCTCAAGACATGTTTCTAAAATCTTTTCAGCTTTTGAATTGCTCAGATTTTCAGAACCACATGAATAAGTTAGTACCAGTATTATTGCAAAAATTGTTTTTTTCATAGCTGTGCTAGCTTTATGATTAAATTAAAATGTTAATGTTCCTATTTTGTGTGATGGTGTGGGCAATTCATCAAACTCTTTATAGAATTCAATCTTTTTGACAATCGCTTCATACCTAAACCTATTCCTTCTTTTTTGTACCTCTGGTATTCTGAGTTCATAAAAAGTTTTACAGAAAAGTGTAAAAGGAGTTCCTCCTGAACCTCTTTTCTCGTAATACTCGTAAATAGATTTTGCCTCTTGCTCACTCATAGGGATATAATGGTTGTGACCTCCCCATTTTTGCTCAGAGATAGGTCGTACTTCTGCAATGGTTCCACCTGAATAGTTACGTATATTCATATTCTTCTTGACATTGAAATGTATGCGAAGTCGTTTCGTCTCAAAATCATATTCTTGAATGCTTCCATGAGCAATGCCATAAGAGACCACGTTTTTGGTATCAATACGCTCTAGCAATTGATTAAATTCAACTTGATACTTGTTATTGAATTGAGCTCGTACCTCTTTCAACTTAAACGAATTCCTCTTGTATTCTTCAATGGTCTTATAATTATAAAAAAGATGGTAGTAATATTCTATTGGAGCAATGTATGGCGGAGGAAAAAAAGCCGAACATGGACTATTGATCACAATTTTTGTATCACCATTTTTTCTCTGGCTATTACCATATCCACTACGTTCATAACCAAAGGTTTCTTGGTAATCAAATGTTTCGCACAACTTGGTTGCTGCTAGGTATAAATCTTTTTGCGCTTGCATGTAAAGATTATTCTTTTTATTGACCGATTCAACCCAATCATAAGAAGGAACTGTCGGTTCTGGTGCTGTTCTTTTTGGTTTTTTGTCAGCGGTATTTGCTATCTTTTTTTCGTTGTTTAAAGCAGTCGACGTTTTTGTTGAATCGCCCTGATTAAAAAGAGCTTCCCCTTTTTCAGCAAAGTCGTTTTTCTTTTTTGTATGTATTCCTTTCGGTTTCTCATTACAAGAAACAACCAGCATTAAACTAAAGAGAAGGTATAAGAAAATAGTTTTCATGGTATCATTGTCAATTCGACACCGTAAATCAACGACGCTTGTTACAATATGGGCTGCGGTTTTCCGTAAAACCAAAGAATAAAAAAATGTGTATTATTGAGTACCAATCAAACTTTTCAATTCATGAAAACTACCAAATTCTTATTGATACTATTACTTTTGGGTTTCTCATTTGCAGGCCATTCCCAAGATTTTGACGCTCAACTTGAAAAATTGGCACAAGGTCTTGCCAAAAGAATTGGAAGTAAGGGAAAAGCAAAAATCGCTGTTTGGGGCTTTTTTACCGAGAATGGAGAAAAAACTGCCTTGGGCAATTACATCACAGAGGATTTCTCTGTGTACCTGACCAATTTTGGAGAGAAATTTGAGGTTATTGACCGCAACCACCTCAACGTGTTACTAAAAGAACATAAGCTCAATGCAGAAGGTTATATTGATGAAAACACGGCAAAAGAACTTGGTAAAATTGTAGCTGTTGATGCTATTATTACAGGCACCTATACCGTTTTAAACTCCATAATCAAAGTTAGGGCCAAAGCTCTGGATACGGAGACCGCCCTACAATTTGCGGCCAATATGGGCAATCTGCCCCTCAATGAGAACATTGCATCGTACCTGGGTATCACCGTAAATGGGGGCAATTCAGTCAATCGAGGCTTTAACACACCATTGAGCTCAAATGAGACGGTCAATAGTCCTGATACGGTTGACCCTAGCTGTCAAAAAAACAGAACTGGGGACTTTTGCTTCACAAATACTTCTAATCAAAAGATAATTTTACGCGTTAAACATTATGATAGGTTTGATAAGACCGGAGGTTCATGGCAAAAATTAAAAACAATTATTCTAGAGCCAAAAGAATCAAAATGCCTATACGGTTTAGTAAGTAGGCCCTTTAATTTTTTTGTTGCTTATTGGAAGGATTTTGTTAATGAAGACAAGTTCAAAGGGGTTGATTACACTTTACATAGTCCGAATTATTATAAATTCCTTAAGGATAAAGGCGAGTTAAAAGTCGAAACCTGTACATCAAAAACCTACACCATCAAATAATCTATCAAAGCCATGAAAATCAAAGCTGTTCTTTTACTGTTCTTAGTTATCCCTTGTTTGGTATTTGCCCAAAGCTTTGACCGTGGGTTAGAGGGTCTGGCCAAAGAACTTGCTGAAAAACTGAATGAGCGAAAAAAAAACAAAATCGCGGTTTGGGGCTTTTTCTCAGAAAGTGAAAAGCATAGGGATTTAGGCAATTACCTAACCGAAGATTTTTCTATTTATTTGGGCAATCATGCCACCAATTTTGGAGTCATTGACCGATCTCACTTAAAAACACTTTTAAAAGAACACCGATTGATCGCTGATGGCTTCATTGATGAAAGAACAACCAAACGTCTGGGAAAACTCATTGCGGCCGATGCAGTGATTGTAGGCACCTACACTGTTTTAAATAGCGAAATTAAAGTTCGTGCACGGGTGTTGGATACAGAAACGGCATTACAAATCGGTGGTGCATCGCATTTATTGTCCATGGATGATAACATAGCCCGTTTGTTGGGCAAACTATAATCCGCTTACGGATGTATTTTTTGCATGGCGACCTGTAGCGCTTTGGCATTGGTAAAACCTGGACCACTTTCTGAGAACGAATACGATAGCGTGGGTACTCTACTTCCTGTAACCTTATTATACGTGTTAAAAGTCAAATTCACTTCGCAGGTTGTCATTTCTTGGCTGTTCTTGTAGAAATTATAATTGACCGTACCCACACAGACCAACTCTGTATTGGCAGAAGAGCTTAGATTACCCACTAACAACTGATCTTTAGTAATAGTGCCACCTGCTTTTAGGGAGTATCCTTTAAAGAATGTCTTGCTTAAATGATCAATGATTTTTGAATCTAAACCAGCCTTGTCAAAAATGTAAATACCAGCCGTATTGGGTTCAGGCTTGGCAAGTGTTCTTGTTTTTTGGCCTTTCTCAGTATTGGGTCCTTGACTATCGGTTGAAGGTTTTAAGACCAAAGTATCCTTTATTGGAATTGGCCCCTTGGGTTCAATAGATTCTTGAAAAAATTTATTTTGAATCAGGTAGAAGAGTTGTATGGCAACAAAAACTCCAACTAAAATCTTAACGATGATAGTCAACCAAAACTTTATTTTACGCTCCTTATCTAAATTCATTTATGTTCTGATTTTTAACTAGGCCAAATCATCTAAGAAACCATCATCATTAAAAGTATATGTCTCTTCTAAAAAATCCTCTAACAAATCTTCTTCATCAAAAAAGGCGTATTTTAAGGGTATAAAAAAGAGTCCGAACGATCCCATGTTTCGGTATACTTGCTTAGCCCATTTGTATTCTCTCTTGGTCTCATTAAGTTGTTTCTGCAAGTAGTTTAGAAAATCCAATCCCATCTTTTGGTTACCGTAATTCTCCTCAAAACTTTTTAATTTAGAATTACGCTTTAATAGATCTTCTATTAAATTATCTTTTGATGCTATAAACTCTTCAATTTTTAAAATACGGTTTTCTATTCCTTCTAATTTTTCAGGAAGCTTAGGAATGAATAAGTGTAAAACCTCATCGGTTGGTTTACTCTTTTCAAAGAAAACATCGATTTCTTCCGTATGGTCTTTCACGTAATCTACATAGGACACATCACTTGGATTACCATAAAGAAACCCTAGAAAAATTTCCAAGGTTCTTTTATTCGGATAGTATCTTTTCTTGATTGAGCCGTTACGGATATCCCGAATCGTATTATAGTTCCTAGTTATAGTTTTACGAAAACTTTTTAGTTTTTTAGTTTCATTATTGAAGTTATCAATGTAAAAGTGCTCAAGGTTTTTTTTCCGTGTCAGTAAATCATCGACATCATAGTCTTCAGGAAAAATCTTCGCCATAATATACATATATGTCGCTAAATCTTTAGTGGTGATTTCTTGATTAGGCATATCCAAAATTAACAATTAACTAAAACTTACGTAGGCAATCTAGGGACACTATTAAAAGTCCAGACACATTCTAAAGTCCGAAGTATCAACTTTTACTAATGTTTCTTTGTGATGTAATTGTTCGTAAGACGTTGCGATAAAAGCAGTTACAACGAGAGGCCTCTCATTTTTAAAAAAGTATTAACCGCTAAATTTTTAAAGATGAGAACATTAGCAAAAAAAGTAGTAACAGTAGTAATAATGGGATTAACTTTGGTTTCATGTGATTCCAAAAGTTTTACCGAACAAGAAGCTCTTTACAAAATCGGTACAGAAGGTGAGACAGAAGAAGTAAAGAAAAAGCCAAATGCCCAAAGTACCGAGGGCGAGACAGAGGAGGTAAAAAAGAAACCAAATGAGTGATTAAAAATATTAATAAAAGCCATGCAATATTGCATGGCTTTTATTAATATTGATTTTAAATCAAGCAAACCAATGAGTTACAAGTGGTTTTGTATTCTATTTCTAATCTTTTCTCTTTATTCTTGTCATAAAAGCACTGAAAAAAACAAGCAGTCAAAACCTGCAAAAGAATTTTTACTACAAAAAATACAACAAGATTCAGTTTCAATTGAAAAACGAATAAGTCTTGTAAACGAATTTTATTCTAAAAATAATACACAAGCCTTAGATTCATTAGACCTAAGAATAATGCTTTTCCAAAGCTTTTTATACTTTGAAAAGAGTGATTATGAGAGTTTTGTTAACCTAAATAAATTATTAGTTCAAAAATCCGAACAAATTTCCAATGAACATCTAAAAGCTAAAGCATATTTCAATATCGGTTATTATTATGATGAATTAAATCGTAAGACCGACAGCGCATATTACTATTACGAATTATCAAATATTTCAAACTTAAAAATTGGTGATAGTTCTGAGATAGGTGCGATCAAACTTAATATGGCCATGCTTCTACGATCAAATAATGATTTTTTTAGGGCTAAAGAAGTTTTGACAGAGTCGTTAAAATTTCTAAAAAAAGAGAAAGACGATAGGTTTCTTGCATCAGTTTATGATCAATTAGGAGTAAATAACAGAAAGTTATTGAATCTATCCGAAGCTATATCGTATCATAAAAAAGCAATAGAGATTTCAGATTCTCAAAACGATATCTTAGCATACAAAAATAATTTGGCGGTAGCGCATAGAGAGAATGGAGATTATCTCAAATCCATTAACCTATTAAATAACATTCTGTCCAGCAAGCTTCTGAAAAAAGAATCTTCAAGATACGCCCGTATCCTTAACAATCTTGCATATAGTCAATGGAAAAATGAATCTAATAAAAGAGTTGATACCTTTCTTGAAGCACTAAAGATAAGAAAGCGAAGAAATGATGAGAGTGGATTAGTCTCTAGCTACACAAATTTGGCCGAATATTATCTAGAGCAAGATGCAGAAAAAGTCAAGCTTTATACTGACTCTTTAATTTTACTTTCAAAAAAATTAAAAATACCAAGAGCAGAAATAGATGCCTTGCAATTTTTAATGAAATTGGAACCGAATAATCTTATAGTGAGAAATAGATATATAGATTTAAAAGATAGTCTGTATAAAAATGAGCTAAAAGTAAAAACACAGTTCGCTTATTTAGAATTTCAAAATAAACAAGAAAAAGAACGTTTATTGGCGCTAGAAGCCGAAACGGCCAAACAAGAAAACCAACTTGCACAACAGAAAACGCAAAAGGTTATTTTTATCTCGTTGATCAGTACATTATTGATGGCAGGTGGTTCCTTGTTCTTTATTCTACGCCAACGCCACAAAAAAGAAAAGCTCAAAGAGATTTATAACACCGAAAAACGTATTTCAGAAGAACTACACAACGGTCTCGCCAATGACGTCTTTGGCCTGATGACACGAATACAATCAAAGAAAAATACTACAGAAGATGTAATCGATAGCCTCGACACCATTTATCAGACCACAAGGCAGATTTCACATAAGAATTCAGCGATAAAGACAGGTCCTGAATTTAAAGAGGAGCTAGCATACCTAATCAATATGTATCAAGACGAGAACATGACCATAGTATCGAAGGGATTGGGCAGTATTGATTGGACAACCTTGGGTGACCAAAAATGTATAGCGCTGCACCGGTCTTTACGAGAAATACTAACTAACTTAAGAAAACACGCGAACGCCACTTTGGTTTCCATTCAATTCAAAAAAGACGAAAAAGGGGTGCATGTTACTTACATAGATAATGGCGTAGGATTAAAAGATGATGCACACCATGGTATTGGTCTGGCACATATCAAATCAAGAATGCAAAGTGTCGATGGCAGGTTTAAAATATACCAGAACGTAAAAACAGGTACCAAAATGGAACTGGTGTTAACATAACCTATTATGGTTTTCCGTATCCACTATGTTTTGCTTTTCATGAAATTTACTTTGTAAAATAGCATACTAACCTTAAGCACAGTAGTAGCATGTATCAAAGAGTGATAGTCGTCGAAGATTTGGATTCCGTGGGTTACGGAATTTCCATGATGCTACAAAAAGAATTAGAAGTGCCCGAAGTTGTATTGACACAGTACTGCGACGAAGCGTATCTAAAACTTCAAAAGGCCCATCAAAACAATAAGCCCTTTGATCTTTTGATCACCGATCTTTCTTTCAAACAAGATCACAGGCCGCTCCAATTAAGTTCTGGCAAGGAACTGATTGAAAGAATACGTGAAAAGGGCCATAATATCCCTATAATAATATGCTCAGTAGAAGAAAAAGCCACTATGATCAAACGTTTTATAGAAAAAAACAACGTTGCGGCATACGTACTCAAAGGCCGTGACGGACTTAAAGAATTAAAAGAAGCGGTCCAGGCAATTTACAATGGTCGTAATTTCTTTTCCGAAAAAATCATGAACCTCACCAAAGGAAAACCAACCTTTGAAATTGAAGATTACGACGTTTCTTTATTAGTACATCTTGCACATGGACTTTCACAAAATCAAATTGCCTCACTTTTTAATACCAAAGGTATTTCACCAAGCAGCCTCAGCTCTATAGAGAAACGTTTGAATAGGTTAAAAGATGTACTAAAGGCCAATAACAATGTTCAACTGGTGGCCAATGCCAAGGATATCGGATTAATCTGATAACCACACAGTATTTATCTTACATTGCAGTTTTATTCTTGGAATTATGTTAAGATATACACCCTTTTACGGTTTACCGTAAAACTTAAAAATATCTGATTAGTACGTTTGGTTGTATCAAAACCAACTAAACCTTAGCTACGATGCTTTTCAAGACCGATGCTAGCAGTACGCCACTTTTTATAGGGTGTATATTGTCTTTTCTTTTTGTTCTTTCCCCGGTAAAAGCACAAGAAAAAAAAGTGCTGCGCAAGCAAGACTTTTCAGCAGAAATAAAAAATTACAAACGTAGCTCCCTATTGCTGTTTATGGTTGAAGTACCAGAAACGGAACACCTCAACAGTATAAAGAATACGTTTGTAGCACAAAAAATTCCTCAAAAATTCAATGACCATACCCTAGGGGGCGACCCATTTATCATTGTCGAAACGGATTTAAAAGATCATTCCCAAATCATTGCGGAGAGGCTGAAAGAAATGGGTATTGCCCGACAGCTTGTGGCCAAATGGTTTAATCGTAACAATAAGGGTACTTTCAATTTGGATTTGGTGCAAGAGCGTGGCCTATACAACGCCAGTGACTTTGACCTACAAATTGCCAAACAAACGTTGCGCGGAAGTGCTATGTTAGAGGATGCCGGAGAACACCTTATTGGAAACACTTTTATTATTGTCAACGACTATAAGTATACCAACAAAGCGGAAGTCGCCGAAACAGTAAAAATAGCGTCAAAGATTGGAAACCTTTTGAAAGGCAAGAGTGGTGAATCTGCATTAACAAACACCATGGCCGACACTTTTGGAAAAGGCTATTTCATTAAAACCACCTCGTATCTATTCCGTCTCAAATGGGACCAAGAAATCTCAAATACATTTTTTGGTTCACTGTGGGTCGATAACAACAATCATGACAAAAAACGTGTAGAAGCATTTAATGAGACTGAGGTTTTTGAACTTGAATATGTTGGTCAGCAAGACGCACTGGCCGATGTTTTTTCAACAAAGTATACCAAAAAAACAGAAGAAGAACTCATTGCGCGCGCCACTATCAAAGCATCGAACAGTGCACTTTCGAAACTAGAGCGAAAATTTGAGGTCTTTCGCACCAAAACACCTTTGGTCAGCATTGAACCCATTGCTGCGATGATAGGCACCAAAGAAGGAATCAAAAAAGGAGATCGATTTGAAGTGTTGGAACAACTTTTATTAGAAAATGGAACCATAGAATATAAAAGCGTAACTGAAATTCTCGTTGACAAAAATAATATATGGGACAACTCTTATTTACCTGATGAAGTACCTGAATCAGATTTGGAACATACTATTTTCAAGGGTAACTCAAAAAAACTATATCCAGGCATGCTAATACGATTTAAGAAAAACCAAAACTTATTCAAATGATATCTCATGTAGTAAAAATACTGGTCTTACTAAGTGCATTTTTATTATCCACATCGATTTTGGCCCAGAGAAAACAGAAACTGGCCGACAAAGACACCTATGAGTGGGTCTATGACATCGAATGTTATGGGGGTACTGCCAAAAACGGATTTAAGATTGTCAAGGTCTGGTCATACTCCAAAGAAAAGGGCGTTGCCACTGCGCAAGCCAAAAAAAACGCGGTCCACGGTATCATTTTCAAAGGATATGCCGGTGAAGGTCGTGGCTGTAGGGCATCTCGACCATTGATGAATCGAGAGATGACAGAAGACGAATACAAAGATTTTTTTAAAGACTTCTTTTTGGACGATGGCGATTTCAACCGCTTTGTCACTTATGCCACAGACTATAAGGGTATCGCCGATGTGCAGAAACTGGTCAAGAACAAAAAAGACAAGAAAGATAAATTCTATCAATATAAAATTGGTGTAATCGTAAGTGTGGCTTCAGACGACTTGCGGAAACATCTTGAAAAAGAAGGCGTCATCAATTCACTCGCAAAAGGATTCTAATATGGGCAACACAAATTTTATTCTTAGGTCATGCATTTTTTTATTGGTAATCTCATTACACGGACAGGCCAAAAAACCAACTCTAATGGTTGTTCCCAGTGATGCGTGGTGTAATAAGAATGGATATATGATTGAGTTTGACAACCAAGGTATAACCACCAAAGTTCCTGATTATACCAAAGCCGTTCAAGAAAACACCGATTTGCTCTTGGTCATCAGTAAATTGAACGGTCTTATGGCCGAGAGGGAATTCCCCTTGAAAAACTTAGAAACCGTTTTGAAAGGTTTGACCAATGACCGTGGCCTAAATGCAGTTCGCACCTCTAGGGACACCGGAGCTTCCATTTCTGAATCACCAGTGGACCAAATTATCAAGACAGCAAGAGCCGACATCATTTTACAACTGACCTGGACGGTCAATACCATGGGACCAAAAAAATCGATAACCTATAATCTACAGGGGTTAGATTCATATACCTATAAACAGATAGCCACTGCAGTAGGCACAGGAGCACCATCATTCAGTGTTGAACTTCCTGTATTACTAGAGGAAGCAGTAGCGGAAAATATGGAGGATTTCACCTATACCCTGCAAGAACATTTTGATGATATGTTTGAAAAAGGGAGAGAGGTCACGCTACAGATTTTGACATGGGACGATTGGGATGGCGACCTCGACGAACTAACTTTTGAAATAGAAGACTGGTTAGATGCCAATACTATTGAAGGTCGTTTCTCTACGGCTGATGTCACCGATAGCTATGCACTTTTTGACCAGGTTCGTATGCCCTTGTTCAATGAACGAGGCCGGGCAATGGCCGCACGTAATTTTTTTAGGGGACTTAGTAAAACATTGAATGCCCCTCCCCACAATATTCCAAACAAACTGACCACAGAGGGATTGGGTAAAGTAACCCTAATTCTGGGAGGTAAATAAACGTTGTTATGAAAAAAATTCTTTTGACCATATCCCTTTTTTCCGCGCTCTTGATCTATGCACAAGAAAACAATGATATCTTGATCGGTGTATATGTTCCACAGCAAATTGAACCAATACCATCAAGTGCCCATAGACTTTTGGGAACTCGTATGTTACAATTGGTAACCGCTCAGGGCATAAGTGGAAATCAATATAGTCCGCGTTTCTTTTTGGTACCGCGTATCGCCGTTTTGAACAAAGAAGTACTGCCTACAGCACCCCCTAGAGTAGTGCTCAATTTAGAGTTAACACTTTTAGTGGGTGATGGAGAAAAAGAAAAAGGGAATTATTTTCAAACAGAATACATTAACCTCAAGGGGGTCGGGCAAAATGAAAACAAAGCATATATCTCGGCAATAAAGACCATTTCACCAAGGAACAAGGTCTTCACAGATTTCTTGGAAAAAACCAAAAAAGAGATCGTAACCTATTATGAGCAACATTGTGATGAGGTCAAGAAAAAGGCTGAAGCATTACAAGCTAGGGATAGTTTAGACCAAGCTGTTACCGTACTTGCGAACATCCCACTATCCACATCTTGTTACGAAGAAAATGAAGAGGATATCAGAAAAATTTATCAAAAGGCACTAGACCAAGATTGTACTCGAAAAATTAATGAAGCCAGAGCGCTATGGTTTGCCGATCAGACTGAAAAAGGCGCAAGGGAAGCAGGACTTCATCTAGCCAAAATCGAACCGCGGGCATGGTGCAAAGATGAATTAAATGCCCTATACGATGAAATTGCTTCACGAATTAGGGACCTCAGCGATAAAGAATGGAATCTTAAGTTAAAAAAAGTGGATGCTCGTGTAGAATCGGCTCGAGAATCTAGAGAGCTTATATTAAAGTCTTTAGAAACCCGCCCAGACAAAATCTACCATCTTAGGTATTAGGATGTCAAATTAAAGCATGACTTGATAAAAACTCTATATAAGATAATCCTTACAAATATTTTTCACTTTATCGATGAATCTATTACTTTCATCTAAAGCATGTATTAAAAACCGATTGCTACGGTAAGCCGTAACAGCAACTGCCTTTTCATAACTAGGTTTGGTTCAACAATTTGAGATTAATATAAAACCAAACTATTATGAAAAAACTATGCTTCACTTTGGCCTTTACCATTACTACATTAATAGGTCTAAATGCCCAAATGTCAGAGTCAGGTACCTTCGGCGTGGGCTTAGCGTGGACATCACTAAACTATGGTGCCTCTGCCAAGTATAATTTTACCGAGAATCATACAGGTCAACTCATTGTAGGCTCAGCCAGCTACGGTTTCTCTTTCTCTGGAGCGAGCAGCTTTTCATTAACTGGCAGGTATGCTTACAATTTTGATGAAGGGGATATTGATTTCGCTACTTGGAAACCCTATTTGTATGGACAACTAGGGTATTGGACCTACAAATATGACGACCCTTTCTTTGGTGGTAATTTCAATTCCAATGCCATCGCCATAGGTGCAGGCGGCGGTATTGAATGGACCATCAACAATTTCATTGATGGTCTTGCCTTTAGCTTTGAACTTGGTTATACCAATGTGGCTTTTGACGGACTTACGTCGATTGGCGGGTTTAATGGTGGTGGTGGCATTCACTATTACTTCAATTAGTAAATAAACGATTTCATATTAAGTGTTGAGTTAGTTTAAGTAGTATGAGTCGGTATACAATTTGAAAAATCTGTATACCGGCTTTTAAAGCCTCCCAAATGCGATATTTGTTTCTTTTATCTTTTCTGTTTTCTCTCTTTATTGTTAAGGGCCAAGAGCTAAAAAACATTGAAGAGCTACTAAAAACGGTCGAAGCCGCTAAGATTACATTCAGACAGAACATTAAACAACATGACGACGGACTTGTAGAGTACCATGTCGTTGAAGTAGATAGTAAGGGCAAGGAGGTTGAGTCCTTCTTTAGGTTCAACTTTTCAGATATCGATATCAATACCGTGAGGTCGATTACAAAAAAAGACGTCATCATTGTTCAATTGCTCATTGCAGGTAGACAAAAACTGATTCAGAAAATCTTTGATGGTGGCGACAAAATCTCCTATCAAAGTGAGATAAATTTACTGGCCTCAAACTCCGAAAACAGTAATCAATTGGTGGCAGCCATAAAAAAGCACATCCCTAATGCCATCAAAAACGACGAAAAACGTCTTTCACTTATATCATACCAAGAACATTTAGATTGGTTATTGCAAAACATTGGTGACGTTGAGCTACCAAAAAGACAGATTATTCAGCAAGCATCAAGTAATGCAATCGTTGGCAAACTCACGCTGAACCAAACTTTCAACAATAAGAGTAAAACCAAAAATGAACTTCGCGAGTTGAATTTATCAACCTTAAACCCAAATTCGGTCGCATACAAAATCTCTGGCGATGAATTCATTATCTCGGCAAGCTTAAGAAGAGGTATCAATGGTATGCGTTATTCAGAAGATGGTGAGCAAAAAAACTATCAAAGCGACTTAAAGATCTATGCGTCTTCTATCACCAATGGCAAAGACCTTTACAAGGTATTAAAAGGGATTATACCCCTAGCAGAAATCAAATTTGAGCAGAACAAACCCAATGTTCAAGATGAAGTTAGCGCATTGCTTTATGTAAACAAGGTCATCCCTGAAATTTCATATGCAGAAGCCACTATTACCCAAAACATAACCGTTCAAGGTGCTATGGCGCAGTTAAAGCAAACTGAAAGTCAACCAGATAAAAGCACATCATTTGTTTATAGTTTCAACTTTGCCGATGTCAATGCAAATAACATTGATTACAACGGCCAAAAAGACCGATTGTATGCAGTCTTGCACATAAAAAAGTCAATCAACTTCATCCAACAAGTCAAAAATGGAGCGCTAGAGAACTATACCGATGAGGTAAAAGTCTATTTCAGCACCATAGAAGATGCCATTATTGGGGTCGAAGCATTAAAAACGCTTGCTACAATTTACGAATCTAAAATTGCAGAGAACACGTATGATGGCACTGCCATCAATAAGGCAATAGAGCAACTGAACAGGCTCATGAAAAAAGTAACCATTGAAGAAAACACTTATGATTTATTCATTGAACTGATTGATGAAAAGACAAGCAACCTTAAAGTAACTTCCATATTCTCTAATCTAAAGAAGAGCGTAGAAACCATTCAAGAATTCAATCTATCGGACATAAACCCAAAAAATTGCAGCATTCAAGTGAAGGGCAAACATATCATTGCAGAATTAAATACGAGACATCTAGAAAAAATTGTCAAAACCTATGTTGACGGACAAATCAAACCCTACCAGTACAAAGTTCAAATTGAGGCCAAGGGTATTGAAGAAGCAAGAGAAATCATATTGATTTTTAAAACCTTAGCAGAAAATTCTAAATAAAACACATGAAAATGAAAAAACTACTTTTTACAATCTTACTCATTACTACTTGGTCCTGTTCCAGCTCAGACGATTCAACTTCTGAAACACCGGTAGGTACTTTATTGACCGCTACGGTCAACGGACAAGACTTTGCAGCATCAGATGAACTGGTTAATGCTACACTTACTTTAGGTGGCATTGTCAATATATTTACGGTGACAGGTGCATTTGCCGAGTCTTCAAGCGGTATGGCCAAATCAGAATCCATTGGCATCGTACTTTCATTTGATGATGAAACTGATTTTACAAATGGGACCGAATGGTCTTCAACCAATACCGATACCACCAATCGTGTAATAGGTCAATATATCATCGGTGCGGCAACACTTTCTGAAGCTGATGCCATTATTGCCAGTACTGATGCTAATAATGGTAGTGCATTTTTAAAGATTACTTCGCTCAATACATCTTCTCAAACGATTTCAGGCGAATTCAATTTTACGGCCATTGATGAAGACAATGGTGAGACATATCAGATAGCCAATGGTAAATTCAATAACATCGGGTATCAGCTAAACTAATAACTCAAAACATACTAAACTCAGAGAACATGAAAAGAAATACACTTATCAATACATGCTTTTTTTTAGCCATGGTATATGCCACCGCTCAAAATGTAATCACAGTTGACAATTCAATAGGCAGTAATGCCAATGAAAGTGATCTACAAACCGCTATATCAAATGCAAATCCTGGAGACATCCTATATGTTCATCCTTCAGAGACCAATTATGGCAATATTGAAATTGATAAGCCAATAACCATGATTGGCTTCTCACATAGCTCGGCCGATAAACAAACCCTTATTACTGATCTTACTTTGACCTCCAATGCATCCAATGTTAGCGTTTCTGGTTTCAGAATTACAGATGATCTTTTCATAACCGATGGAACACCCATTTCAAATCTCATTTTAGAAGACAACTACTTCAGTAGCTCAATGGTAATAAATAATGGAGGTGTCGACAATTTAGTGCTTAGAGGTAATATCATAAACACAATGGGAAGCTCAGGTGCTTCAGCCTCAAGCTTTACAAACGCTCTGATTACGAACAATATCTTCCTTGGGAACATAACCGTGAGATTACATGAATCGGTGACGATAAAAAACAATATTTTTTTGACCTCAGAAGTTTTCAATTCTCGTGATGAGACAGGAAATGTAACCGTGCAAAACTCCATCTTCATCGCACGCACAGCTGGAACAGCAAATGCGAACAATGACGGCGTAACCTTTGAAAACTGTTTGATATACAATGAATCAACGGGTAACGCAGACGCTTTGGTGGGCACTGGAAACATTGTCAATGTTGACCCCCTTTTTGTCGAAGATAATGACAACACAATATATGAAGCTTTAATTGATGATTACCATCTTCAAAACAGCTCACAGGCCATAAGTGCAGGTGTCAATGGGGAAGATTTAGGTGTTTTTGACGGAGGTACTTTCTCTTTCGATAATCTGGGGTTTCCCAAGGGTATACCCACAGTGAACATTCAAGCCATAAGTACTACCGTAGCACCAGGCCAAAACCTAAACGTCATTATAACTACCTCAAATCAATAAAAACATGAAAAGGGTATTTATGATTTGTCTGCTACTCTTCGGTAGTTGGGCAGCAGCACAGAATATCAGTGCAATTGAATATTTTATTGACATACAAGATCCCGGGGTAGGAAATGGCATACCTTTAGCCGTGAATGGTAATGCTCAAAACCTGACCCAGTCCTTTGCCATTCAAACAACTGGGCTGGTGGATGGATTTCATAGCCTGTACGTAAGAAGTCAAACTTCTACTGGAAATTGGAGTCTATATGATCGTACAGTTTTCTACATTACTTCAATTTCTGATCTTACACAATCAATTAATGCTGCAGAGTTTTTTTTTGATCAAGATCCGGGAATCGGCAATGGTATGGCATTGGCACTAAATTCAAACAACGGGGACCTTACCCAATCGTTTACCATTCCCACAACCACTTTATCAGAAGGCTTTCACAGTCTTTACGTAAGAACAAGGAACAACGATGGAAATTGGAGCTTATACGACCGCACGATTGTCTATATTGGAGCTTTTACAGATACGGACCAGCCTATAACTGCTGCCGAATATTTCTTTGACGTTGCTGATCCGGGGGTAGGTAATGCCACCTCACTGTCATTAGACCAAAACAATGGTGAAATCACGCAATCATTTGCCCTTACAACCACTGGCCTTACGGCTGGCAACCATACTATTTATATAAGGGTCCGAACAGAAAGTGGTCTCTGGAGCCTGTACGATAGTGCCTCTTTTACTATAGACTCTACAGCAATAGATAACACCGTTACAGTAAATGAAAATGTACTTACAGCAAACTTCAACACGACCGGAGCTTCTTATAAATGGCTAAGCTGTGGTACTAATGTTCCCCTTGATGCCACGGGCAGAAGTTTTACAGCAACATTCAGTGGCAGTTATGCCGTAGAAATAACTTTTAACGGTCAAAAGGTAGTTTCATCTTGTATCGATGTAACCGTAATAAACCCAAATGATAATGATAATGACGGTGTTGATAATGATATGGACAACTGCCCAGATAAGTTTAATCCCGATCAAGTTGATAGTGACAATGATGGTGAAGGAGACGTTTGTGATAATGATATGGATAATGATGGTGTTTTAGATACTATTGATGTTTGTCCCAACACTCCCGAAGGCAGTATAGTAGATTTTGACGGTTGCCCAACATTCTCTCTTCCACCATCAAACTTTACTCTAAAGTCCACAGGGGAAAGCTGCATTGAAAATGATGATGGAAGCTTATTGTTGTCAGCCTCAATAGCCTTAAACTATACTGCAACTTTAAGCTTTAACGGAGCTTCGCAAACTTCCTCATTCACCCAAGAAGTGGGGTACACAGATTTAGAAGCGGGTGACTATCAAATTTGTATTACCGTCAGCGGGCAAAGCGATTACGAACAATGTTTTTCGGTTTTTATCCCCGAACCCGAACCCCTATCGGTCAGTTCAAAAATTAATCCAACGGATAAATCGATTACCCTTGACCTAAAAGGTAGTCAAACCTATTTCATTGAGCTGAACGGAGAAAATTTTAGAACCAATGAGCAACAAATCACCCTTCCGCTAACCAAGATTGAAAACACTTTGAACGTGACTGGTGACAAAGGTTGCCAAGGATCATACCAAGATATTTTGGTGTTATCTGACCATGTTGTGGCTTATCCGAATCCTGTGGTTCAGGAGAGTATGTCAGTATATCTTGGGTCGCGCGATGAATTCAAAACCATTAAAGCTTCGGTCTTCACCATTTCGGGCACACAGGTTTTAGAAGTACCGCTCCCCGTGAAAGACGGATTCATAAATATTAAGACTGCACACCTTTCAAAAGGTGTTTACATCTTAAAGTTATACAACAAAACCACCTTGTTCAACCATAAAATTGTGAAACAATGAGAAAGCACCCATATAAGATTGCAATATTGCTTTTTACGTTTTTGGCTTTGATTGCCTGTGGTGGTTCAGATAGCGGCAATGATCCCGCGCCTCCGATAGGTGGGGGCGATGACGATAATCCTACAGAGATACCTGCTCCATCTTCGGCCACATTGGTTTTTCCCGAAGATGATACCGAATGTAATCAAGGTGAAATTGTGAACGATACTGAAAGTACCGTTACCTTTCAATGGAATGCGTCACAAAACACAGATAGCTATTCCGTAACGATGACCAATCTTAGCACGGGTAGTTCATTCAACACGGTGGCCAATACTAACGAAGCGTCAATTACCATTTTAAGAGGAGTGCCCTATGAATGGTTCGTGACTTCAAGGGCCAATGGCACCAATGAGACTTCCGAGAGTACAAAATGGCGCTTTTATAATGAAGGTCCAGGGGTTGAAAATTACGCTCCCTTTCCTGCAGAATCCGTCAATCCGTCTAGAGGAGCTACCTTACCGGCCGCTACAACTACACTAACCCTAGTTTGGACCGCAAGTGATGTTGACAATGACATTGTTAATTATGAAATCTTTTTTGACCTGGAGGGCACAAGCCCAAGCACCTCTTTAGGTATGACCACTGAAAGTACTTTTGAGGTATCGGTAGCGTCAGGAAATAACTACCAATGGTCGGTAAAGGTTATTGATAGTCAAAACAATACTTCTACTTCTGAGACATTTTTGTTTCGAGTGGACGGTTAACGGCAAACAGCCGTGTACCATAGGGAGGCTGCTTGGGGGAGCAGTCTCTTTTTACTTATAAAGTTGACCATGAATATGCCTGCGACACCTACAGTTTGCATAATATACAAGGATGTATTAAAGATGCTGATTCAATTGCCGTGATCAACAAAGTCTATGAACTTGAAAAAAGGTTCATTGCTTCGCCATTGACTTCTTTATAATCTGAAACAGACAAGGCAACTTTTTGATCAATGTTAAAGGCATTTGGTATGGAACTAGAGGTAAAAAGCAATAGGGTTCTATTACATTGAAGCTGACTTAAATACGATAAAACCGTTTGTTTCATAATTCCATCTAAATGAACAAAAGGTTCATCGATAAGTAAGATCGGCTTTTGGGTCAAAAATGCGCGAGCATACAACAAAAGTCGGTATTGTCCTTGCGACAAGCGACAACCGTCTTCTCCGATACAAAAATCAAGGGGTAAATTTTCAGAAAGTCCTAAATCATCAAGTACTCGTTGCACTTTTGCACGTTGCGAAGATTTTCTGCTATACGACACAGCTTCAAACACGGTTTTGCCCAATAGCCTGCAACTGTTATCAATTATTGTAATTTTTCTTCGCAGTGCTTTGGCCTTGATCGACCGAATGTTTTGATTATCAACTAAGATTTCTCCCGAAGTTATCGAATAACCCCCACTCAACAGTTTTAACAATGTTGTTTTGCCCACACCTGCCGGACCATGGACCCAAGTGGTGGTATTTGGCAACACTTCCATATTAAAATCTTTAAATATTTTCTTTGCTTGTCCAGGATAACCGAAGGAAAGTCCTTTTACCAACAAATGGCCTTGCTCCCATTGCAATGGTGTCTTTTGTACACTTCCATTTTCTAAGGGCAAACTCAGAATGTCTGCCAACTTTTGGTATGAAATACTGCCGTTACGCCATACAATACTCACTCTAAAGCTTCGACGAAAAACCGGTATCAACGTAATCAAAAGCAATAAGGCAATAAAGAAAGATTTTGGGTCAACTGCCTCAGGTGAAGTTTCTTTAAGGTAGTTGGTGACCCACATCACCATCCCGATTAAAAGATAGAGCCCTACAGGAATGATTGCACCTATGACACCGACCAATCGTTGGTATCCCTTTCCTAGGTTTAAAAGTTTATCCACCCGTTTTTCATAACGGCCCATTTCGGGCACAAAACGATTGAAACTCTTAATGGTCCAAAGTGCTTTTAAGCGTGAGGCAACAAACTTCAGCAACCCTGATTTTGCATTACGTCGCTTAACGGAAGCTGTATAAAGTTTTCGATTGAGCAGATAGGTCACCAAAGACAATACAACAACCATTCCCAGTACCGTCCATCCGATAGGTGCCCCAAGCGAAAAGAATATAAAAAATGATAGCAACAGTAAGATAAAGTCACTTACAAAACGTATCATTCCCTTGTTTATAAATGCTTGAATACTCGTTAGGTCACCACTATAACGCAATAAGTACTTGCCCGTACCCTTATCTTCGTAGACTGACATATCAACCTGCAATTGATGGGCAAACAGTTTTTTTCTCAAGAAAGAAAGGTGTAGTTCCCCCAAAACCGCGATGCCATAACGCTCGGCAAAGTCCAATAGCCCCCTAAACAGAACAACAACCAAAAAAAGTGTAAAATACCCTTTAAATGTAGCTAACCAATCTTCGGGAATAAAAGTCAAAAAACGGGCGCGCTGCGACTGAATACCAAATAGTAGGTCATAAGATCTAGCAATGTAAATTGGTAAAAAAACAGCGAATACCTGTGCCATTAAACTAATGGCAAAAGTGAGCAATACCCGTAAAGGGTATTGTTTCACAAAGGTTGAAATCAGATTGAAGTAATTCATGCTATAGTTCTATGTTATGACTCCAAGAACCGCCATCGTTCTTGGGCAGTTGGTATGCGACAATTGGCTTGCTTTCCAAACCACGAATAACGCGAGCGTGCCACCACGTCATAAATTCTATTTCGCAATTGTAAAGGCAACCATCTCAAAACGTATATAACCTTAAAAGGCAGGCCCAATTCTTTGGTTATCTTTAAAATAGCATCGCTTTTGATATACTTTTGTGTACCATCGACTAGCACAATAGAATCCATTTTTTCAGCGGAAAAATCAGGCCCCAATATTTTTTGGGCCGTGGCAGATTGTAATGGGGCAAACCGAAAACGGTTGTGTTTGTCCCAACGGATCACAAAACGTATCCAGGCATTACAGAGTGAACAGACACCATCAAAGAAGACAACTGCCGTGGTATCACGAGCAATACTTTGCTTTCCTTTAACTTTTTTATTAAGGGATGCGATCCATTTTTCTGGCTCAAAGAACGAGAGAAAGAGCAGACCTGTCATTTGATACCTAAATCGAATACCCATGATCAAGAAAATACCCCAATGCATCGACCAGGTCAATACTGCCCACACCATTCCCCATCGCTTCTTTACCAGTGCGATTGGTGCACCAATTTCTAAAATTAACGTTAGGATGCCCATACCTAAAAACAACCAAGTATGCTGGTAAATTACCTTAAAAAAGGGAGCGGTTTCCGCGACAAGAACCGACTTACGTATGGCATCTACAGCGACCTGAGAGCGCATAGCGCTTCCATTGGCCCACTCAAAGGCCAAATCTCCAGCTATTTTGGCAACACCTGACAAAAAATAAGACCCCAGCGTAACAGCACAAATCAACATGACCGGCCATCCATAATTGTAATGTGCCTTTTTTACTTTTTTATCATTTAATCTACGCCGCCAAGCATCAATGGACCAGGCATCTGCTGAAGCGACCAGACCAAGTATTACAATATGGAGCACCAATGCATTTCGGTTGTGGTAAATCATGGACCATGAGTTTCGATACGTAAAAAACAACAAGGTCAAGAGGGCAAATACGGGACCTGTATATCGAAACTTCCATCCTAAAACATAAAGCACGTTCAAGGTGATAAGTGCTATTGAGACCCACCAAAAGGTCGTTGCTGACAGTGGTTCTTCCATCCAAAACAAAACACCGATCGGATCAAAGGCAGATGTGTTTTTGATCATGTTCTGCAGCATTTCAAAACGCGATATCAGATACCATAGACTAAAACATCCGGTTGCAATTCGTAAAAGGGCCAATCGCTGGGGGCTGATTGCCTCAAACCAACGTTCTTTAAGGGTTTTTACAATCGTTTTCATTGTTCTTTGATTTTTAGGGTAGCTATGTTTCGTTCTAAGAGCGGTAGGGTATCGTTGTTCAAAAAGTAATTATCTAAATGGTAATAACCTTTGACCAACTCAATTCTGGCAAGACCGCCATAACGTGCCCTGTCTTTTTTGGCAAGACGTTTTTTTACTTTTTTCAGAAAAGACATTCCCCCATCTTTGCGATGTGCCTTGTTGATCTGTCTACGCACCTGGTTAAACCCTCCGGTACCGGCAAGCCGGTACGGAAGGTGTTCTTTGTTGCCAAGCGAATCGTAGGTCACCACATAATACAAGCCATAGGCAGCTCCTCTTTTCTTCGAGAACATAGGGTAATACGAGAAGGGGAAACTATCTGTTGGGTTTTTGACCCAATTTTGAACGATAGGTGAAAGTACAATACCAAGTATCACAATACTAAAAATTACTGCTTGTTGCTTTGTGTATTTCATGATCATTTTTTATTGAGCGCTCGCCTTCAAACGGCAACTTCAGTTACAGATTCTTTCAAAACACTGTTCAACAAGTTTGCATCAACCAACTTTTCAAGGGTAAGCACGGGCAAATATGTCTTCTCTTCTACCTCGGCTACCATAAGCGGGCTTCCGGTAAAAAGTCCACCAAGGGCGAAAAGTCTAGGTCCAAATACAGGGGCCAATAATTCAATACCAGCATGCACGGCCAGACTATTACCACATGATAGAATCACATGATCAATGGACTCCGTAAATGGCAGATGATTCATCAAGGCACTGGTTTCTTTTTGGTACAATCCGTCAGCAACTTCGATTACCAGATAATCCGGATTCATAGCTTCAACATTGCTCAAAAGTCCTTCATAGACATCGAGTATGGTAGCCAAGGAGCATAAGTAGGTGGACGGGAAGCCCAAATCGGAAAAGTCGGCAACGTAATCGGCCCCACAGTCAAAGCACAACATTTTGTCCTTATTGAATACGGTGCCCGTCAGTTTTATGTAAGCCACTTTATGACCGGCATTTTTTAGACCACGGCACAAGAATGCTGCTGTGGTAGTTTTACCACTGTCCATACTTGAACCCACGGATAGGATTGTTTTAAACCCACGTTGCTTGAACGGATTGAACACTTTTCTTTCTTGGTGATGATATATCGTATTGATGACCTTACCTTGATCCACGGCATAACCGACCATTTTTAGCTTTGTGGGACCTTTTTCTTCAAGCTTGTAATACATGGAGACCACGTTGCCGGCAACGCCACCTTTACCTACCAAATGATACTCTTCTTGATATGCTTTTGGCACATAGGCCTCAAATTGATTACTGGCATAGCGGTTACCGAAGGTTACCATAATGTAATCGCCCTCAAAAATGTAGCAGTTACGACCGGCATAGTCTTGAATGGCGTTCAATGACCCTAGTTCAAGCACCTTGAAAATAGCTACATCGCCTGCCTTTGGTTTATGGCTTTTGGTCAATGAACGATTGATTTTAAAATCGATAACACTCTTACAGCTATTTGCTCTTTTTATTGTTTTCATGATAATAGGATTTAAGAATTACTAATTACAGGTTACTCGTTCTTGTATTTTGGATTGATGCCGTTCTGGATCCGCCATTCATTTTTATGCGATAAAAGAAGCTGAACGACAGCACAGAAAAATTGTTAAAACCTCTTTTTACTTCCCCGTTTCTGGGGTCGGTAACATTAAGACTTCGATACGGACTACCAATATTGAACTCGCGCTGACGCATAAAGCTTATATTGGCACTAGCACGTTTGAAGGGTCTGAAGCGAACCCCCAATCTGATACGATAGGCGTGCAATCCGTTGGGTGATTGTCTGACCAATTTATCGCCAGCACTATCCCGGTACTGAAAAGGTCTACCGTCGAGGTAATAATGTAGCTCATTGGTAATGTACGGGGTTATTTTCAATGGCAAGCCCCAATTACCGGCGTGCAGCCCCAACGAATATCGGATGCGATACTCAAATTTGCTCCGTTCGGGAAAGTGCCACTCAGGGCGAAGTGTATGTGCAATTCGAAGTTTCCCCCAGCGCTGTGACAATCTGAACCGGGTCTCGAGTCTGTTTCTTGCCTGTTGGTCAGGATCGCCGGGGCTTGATGACCGCACATAACCGAGTCCAACTCGAAAGCGGCGGTTAAAACGGTATTCCACTCGGGCATTGTTCTGTAAAGAGCTTAGATCAAAACGCTCATCAAAGAGGTAGAGTTGACCTGCTCTGACCCGCCATTCATCTGTTAGGTTTGTACTCCATGAATGGCCGGTCCATACTTTTAAATCTTCTTGGGCCATAGTCGCTGTGCTTAAAAACAAGGTAAAGATCACGACTATCAGGATTGTTACTTTTGGCTTTTTCATTGCTAAGTTTTGAATGTTTGTTCTTGTTCTTATTTCTATAAGGACGATAGGGAATAAACGTGACAAAACCACCTCACTTTTTTTTGAAGAAGTGAACAAGCATCGTTTAGAAAAACGTTCTATCTAGTATGAAAGTGGTCTCGACTGCCTGCCCGTTCAGCAGACGGGCGCTCGACCTGACATTGTTTACAAAAGTGCCAGTACTTGCCAACAGACAGCTACTAATCTAACTATAGTTATAGTTGGGAAATCAGTCGATTTCGGAAGAAAAGAAAAAACAAAAGACCCATAACCAGTACGCCAATACCTACCCACAAATACGGAAACCCTTCTTTAGGATAAATGCCGTCCACCTCACCTAAAATGATGAAATTGGCCCAATAATATGGATGTTGTTGACTTGGGGTAGCTGTCTCTAAGTAATTCAATTTGGCCTTTTGTAAAGCAATATCTGTGGCGGCGCCACCTTTGATATTCTTTAGAAACGAATTGGTCAAAAGCAAAGAACTGGTTTCGGTGGCGTTCCAAAGGCTAGAGAGAATGTTTTGGGCTCCGCCCAACAAAAAAGCTTTGCTCATACCCTGTACCCCTTCACCCTGATAAATCTTACCACTGGCCGAGTGGCATGCACTCAACAATACCAGTTCGGCATTGAGCCTGTTCTGGTACAGATCTTGGGGTGATAACAAGTACTCTTCTTCACTGTCATCAAAAATCACCGCAGAACGATAGGGATCGTCAAAATCAACCAAACCATGCAATGACAGGTGTACAATTTTGGCCTTGTTGGCATGCGAGAAAAAATTGGACAAACTGGCCTTATCATTAACAAAAGTAACCCCTTTAAAAATAGATGCTGCGTCTTCAATTTCTTGTTTTGACATGGTCAATTGCCCCAAAAGTTCATCACCAAAAAAACGTTTGGTCGCCTTTAATTTTTCATTCAGTTGGTGGCTGTATTCAGCACCAAAGCCTACATATTCCCATTGTGGCTTTTCTACTATCCTATTGTCTTGGTTCAATAAGGCGGCAGCATAGGCGTAGGAAACCGCATAATCATTGATAACATAATTCTCACCGTTTGACAACGCTTCAAAAGAGACGGCATGCAAAGGACCATCAGGAATGATGGACAAGCGGTCTATACCGCCATCCAATTTTTGCAACCCTTCTTGTAAAATCTTCTGAAACAACAGCTGTGAGGCAGCTGGTGAAATTGGCTGTAATGGACTGTTACATTGGGATACAAAAGTGTCAATGGCCTTTTGAACGGTCTCATCAAATGGGGTGGTTATAGCAAAAAACTGTTCTTTGGTCAACCAAAAACTGTAGATACTATCTTTTGCCACAAAGAATTCCACAACCGCCAAATCTTTGGGAATCCGTTGTCGTGTTTCTTCAATGGCCGGTACTTCTAAAAATTTATAACGTTGGTTGTAATATTCAGGCTCATCTTGTTCCACCTTTTGCAAAAAGGCATCCAAGCGGTTTTGTGCAATCAGATACTCTTGCAAAATCGAATCCTTGTCGGCTTCATCCGCTTCAAAAAGTAAGGCCTGTTGCTCGTTCATCTGTTCTCGCAACGCTTGTTCTTCAAATACGATTTCTTTGTCGGTATTGGTAGAAAGCGCGTTGATTCGGTTCAACTCTTGCTGTAGTACCAAAGCTTTGGTCTTTGATGAAAACTCGTACGCCTCTTTCAAATAAAAATAGTCATTGGTCAGGTCGTACAAGCGCAGGGCGTCTTTTATGGCCTTGGCATAATGGGCGATACGTATTTCTAAAAATTCGAGTTTAGATTGTTGAAATTGAAACGAAAGCAAGCCCCTTTTGACCACAGAATCAATTTTATGCTGCACGTGTAATGAAGCATCAAGGAAGCCAACATCTTGCGAATTCTGGTATTTGGCCTCAAAAATCTTGGTCTTGAGCTCCATCAGGCGTATCAACTGTCCATCATCACGTGCTTTTGATTTTTGAATAATGGGCAAATGACTGGTGTCAAATTCATCATTGGGCAATAACATGTCAAAGGCTTGGCTTAAGTGTTGGTCTGCTCGATCCAATGCTCCTTGTTTAATTAAAATATCACATAGGTTTTCATAGGCCGCAGCTATTGCATGTTGGCTCTCACCATTTAAATACAATACTTTGCGTAGATTAAGTGCGCGATACATATTTTTTTCGGCCTCTTTCAATTTGCCGACTTCCGACTGAATCATTGCAGCAAGCTCCAAACCAATGGAATAGTAAAACGGTTCGGCTACTTCATCCAATGAGGTCAAGGCTTTTTCTGCCATTTGTTGAGCAGTAGTATAATCTTTAAGTTCCAAATATGTAGTGCCCGCATTCAAATAGACTAGAGCCAAATCAAATAATGTTATTTGCGCTGGAAAAGCTTTATAAAGGTCGAGAGCCTCCTGTATATGCAATTTTGCCTTATCATACTCCTTAAACTTCAGATTCATACCAATAAGCTCATTGTACAATCCAAAACGCCATCCTTCGGTTTCATCAAATTCTTGATAAAGATTTATGGCGTTCTGATAATATAATTCAGATCTGAATGCATCATTAAGTTCTTTATATAAATAACCCATCCCATAATACTTATCTGCCAAATCCAATTTGGAATATTCTAGGTCATTTTCAAAAACATATAATGCTTTATCAACGTAATACCTTGCGGATTCCAAATCACTGAGGTATTGATATGAAATTCCTATATTATAGACTGTATTTGCTTTTTCTGAAGCAGGAACATCTGGGCAGTTATCCCAAAAATTGTCTATTATATCCTTGTAATATGTTATGGCTAGATGTTCTTGGTTGAGCAAATAATACGACACCCCTATTTTATGTAATAATTTCCCTTTATGATAACAATCCAATGCTTGATAAGCTGATTTTGCCTTTAACTCTTGTATCAAAGCGATATTGGCTTCATAGCGCTCATTCTCTATATTCTCAGTGATAATCTGGTAGTATTTTGAAAAGAAATCATCGGTATCCGGCGACCAAGAAAGGGTCAATAGCGTGATACTTAACAACAGCAAAGGGCGAAATACGGTCATGTGTTTGGGGCTATTCTTGCAAGTAAGACTATTAAAATTGCTTACACTACCCTATGAAGTTATGATATTTACGGTTAGTTCGCAACATGTATTTATTTAGTAATTATAACCCTACACTTACTCGATATTTTCCTTATTAAATAGATTGGAATCAAACCAAAATTTCATAGGTAAAGTACCTCTCTTGATTCCCTTGAGGAAGCGAAGTGCACTTACTTGAGAGGATGTTTCTGAAAAAGTCTTCAAGTTGAAACACTGTTGAAAACAGTTTGATGTTTTTTCAAACTTCTCAACGAGCGCTCGAAGTGACATTTAAACCATATATGGCCCGAGTATCGCCTAAACTTAAAAATCATAAATAAATAGCATCATGAAAAACAAATCGATTGCAACGTTCAAAACGAAAAACACAACCCCATTGACCGACGAGCAACAATAGCAAGCACTTAGTGGGGGCATGTCACTAGGGCAAAAGGAAAAACCGGAGTTAAACAAATCATCATGGTTTTGAAATCCATAGTTTTAACCATTGCCTAAAATTCATTGTAGCATATACTATCATTCCGACAGAGCGAAGCGACGAGGAATCCTATTGCCCACATTTACAAAAGAGATGTCTCACGATGTTCGAAAAGACCTTAGTACGCCTACTTGATCACGGAATGCATCTGAACAAAAAAAGCGAGCACATAAGTGCTCGCTTTCTTTATATTAGTAGGTGTAAAATCAGTTACCGTTCAAACTGTCAAATGCCATTTGAAAATCTATGGTACCATTGGCGACCACTCTTCCGGATAAGCCTGCATTGGGCGTTGACGTATTGATCAAAGCCGTTCGGATCTGCTGTTGGTCAAAAGTGGGCTGGTGGGTGGCTAAAAGTATGGCCATCGCCGTCACGTTGGCCGAAGCAAAGGACGTTCCCGAACGCATATCAACACCCATGGCCAAATTCGGACCTGGAATATTTTCACCCAACAGAGCCACATCAACCCGTTGCCTACCATAGCTACTGAACGGACTCAAAATATCATCACAACTGACAGATGCCACGGACAGAATATTGGCATTGGGGTACGAAGCTGGGAATGAAATTACCCCATCGATGTCGTTATTTCCATTGGTATTACCTGCCGATGCTATGACCATAGCGCCCATTTGTTCGGCATAATCCAAGGCCAATTTTAAGGGCCGATCTGTAGGATCTGCGTTGAGATCTTGATAGCCAAAACTAAAATTGAGAATGTTGGCCCCGTCATTGACCGCATCTAAAATGGCAGGCACCAAATTGGATACAAAACCTTGCCCCAGGGCATCATGGGTTTTTCGAATATCAAAGGATACTTCAGCATCTGGATTACCATTTTGGCCTAACAAGTGATGAATAAGGCCCGCAATATGGGTACCATGCCCGTTTTCGTCTTCGGGCAGTTCATCATCGTTTACGTAATCGTAACCCGTATACGCGCCAATCGCAAAGTTGTAGTCAGGAACAGCTCCATTGGTCAAATCGGCAATGCCCGTATCAAAAATGGCCACTTTCACTTCATTGATCCCCAAGGACACTTGGGGTAGGATACCTTCAAAACAGGCCAATGGAGGTATCACCGTTGGTTCCGTTAATACGGAACCTATATTAAAGCCCACTTCTTTGACCTTGGTTTTTCTTCTAGCAGTAGTCACATGTCCATCAATCCTGGTAACGTTCTCCCCTTGAGCCGAGGTGTAAGGGAACTGGCGTACGTTCCATAAGCGTAGGTTGATCTCTTCACGAAACCATACCTCATCAGAATTTAAATCTTCTTTTAGTGCATCAATTTCAGCCTCCGACAAATTGGGGTCCAATCGTACAAAAAACAAAGTGGGGTGTTTGATGATTTCATCTTCATCATCGTCATCATCGTCATCATCATCATCATCATCATCGTCGTCATCATCATCGTCGTCGTCATCATCATCGTCGTCCATGTCCATGGCCAATCGGTCATCGGTCAAATCTTCATCCAGATCCGACGTACATGACGGAAAAAAGACCAGAAAGCTCAGTAACAATAATAGTAATACTCGGTATCGATTTGTTTTCATCATTCTAAGTTTTAGTGTTATTATTTATAGTGAATCTTTTATTTCTTCCAAAAGCGATTGGGCCTCATCATACTTCCATTCATCCTTATTTATTGCTTTCAACTCTTTTACCGCATTTTTGGTATTGTTTTGTGTGAGATAGGCCAAGCCCAAAAACCAGCGGGCCTCTTGCACAAAACGTTTGCCCTCAGTTTTATTTTCGGTCAACAATGTAATGGCACGACTATAATCACCCTTCTTAAGATGGGCAAGACCGAGATAATAGGTGTCTTCTGCCGTAGGTGCGGTAAGTGCTTCAAAATGCTCAATGGCTTTGGTAAAATCACCTTGGTTAAAGGCCACAATAGCTTGCGTACGCTGCTCATCAACTACTGTTGCTCCTTTAAACGTTCCAGGGTGGCTCAGCGGCTGCTCACTTAAATACTGCTGCGCCAGTACCTGGGGACTATCGTCTACCCCGTTCGGGTAGAACACCAAGGCAATTAAAACCGTAATACTTGCCGCTATGGCCAGCATATAGTTCAAGTACTTGATCTTGCCCTTTTTCTGCTCCATTTCACGACGTATGCCATGTTCTTCTTTTAGCGTATGGGCCAAGCGTTGACGTAACTCAGCATTCATTTGTTGTGTGACCAACGCGCCCATTAACTCGTCCGTTTCTTTCTCGGACAGTTCTGGTGATATCAATTGATGTAGCTTTTTCTTCATGACGTTTTAAATTTCAACACTAATCAGTTCTTTCATTTTTTTTACGCAACGTTCTTTTTGCTTTCTGACCGTCGCCGGTGATTTTGAGAGCTCGTCGGCTATTTCGAGCAATTTCATTTTACCGTAATAATATTTTGTCAATAGCTCTTTACAACCTTCACCGAGTTTCTGCCATGCCCTATTGAACTCTGGAGACATTTCACGTGTTTCAGTTTCTACGGCCTCTTCATTGACCAACAGGTCATTATCGACCGTGTGTACGTTACTTTTTTTACTTTTCAAATACATTTGCGAGGCCATTTTTGTGAACAAAAACCGAAGGTTTCCGTAACTTAACTTTCCTTGTACAAATCGCAATCTAAAGGCTACCAAGGCATCCATGGCCGCATCGTAAGCGTCTTCATGGTCCGCACGAAACTCGCGCTTTAAGTATACCATCGTCTCTTCAAACTGTTTGGTGAACACCTGTTCAAAAAAGAAGGTGTCGTTTCTTTTTAAATCAACTACCAACCGTTCAAAATCGGCTTGTGTCAATCCAAAATTTTTATGCTCCATTTATCTATTGTTTAGTCTTGGGGGGACTATAAAAAAACCTAGGTCATCAAAATTACCAACTGTCAATTTTCACTTGACTTTGTTCGTTATTTTGGTATATAAGCACACCAAAAAGAAAACGTGACATTAAAAAGTGATTTTTTTCAAAAAAAATTAGCTTCAAATAGTTTTTAAGTTTCACACACTACATCACAACTAATCAAATTACTGATTGCCAAATAATTATAAAAACTTCTGCTTCAATATTCATTAATGCCAAAATGTTCAAGTAAGCACAAAGGTCGCCATGTAAAGATTAATCGTACCATAAACGCCTTGGTAGGATACAAAAAATAACAGTTTCTTAAAGAGTTTGAGCGTTCAGTTCTTCATGAAAAAACCGTTGCTACAGGCAAGGAGTATAGAATAGATTCCTGTCATCAAAACAAAAGCCCCGTAAGGCAGATGCTTACGGGGCCAACTGAACTAAATTAAAACATAACTTTACCAGATATGGTATTATTACCAACCAAGATTCTGTTGTTGCGCCAGGGTTGGGTTATTATTGATTTCTTGTTGGGGTATAGGCCATAAAAACTCGGTATCATTATATAAAACGGGATTTACACCAAACGGTCCATCATATGGGGTACCTAGCGTATACGCATCGGCGGGCGGTGTTCCATTCGCAACTTTCGCTGGAATACCATCTATTTCAACAAAGTCATCGTTCTGCAAGCGATGAATATCGGGCCAACGCCTTCCTTCCATCACAAATTCAAACCTACGCTCATCAATGATACCATTGACCAATTCGGTCTGGGTGGCAAAGTCCCCATTTTCATAGGCCTGCGTAGCAGGATCTACCAATGACCGGTTACGGACACGGTTTAAATAAGTTAGGGCATTGTTGGGGTCGTTCTCACGGGCATAGGCCTCTGCAAGGTTTAAAAGTACTTCGGCATACCTGATGACCGGTGCCGGATCGGTATAGTTCACGTCATCTTTGTATTTATTGGTATACTTTACGCCATCTCGTGTGGTGACCAAAGCACCTTCTTCCCTTCTGAGGTCGTCGGCCAACCACAACGGATTTCGCCAAACAATGGGACTTATAACCACAAGCCCCCTGCGATTGTACTGTGAACCCAAAGCCGCATTTACCCCTGGATTGTTTTCAGCGGTATGTTCGATGGAAAAAATAGATTCAGAATTGCTGTAACCATTCTCAAAAACGTCGTTTGGTGCGATTGTCAGTTCATAAATACCATCAAGTTTATTGGCCTCGGCAATGACCATCTGCCAATCTCCCATATGTTGATAAGCCCTTGTCTTATAAGCTATGGCCGCCTCTTTGGTCGCTCTGATCAATCCCAAAATCCCTCCCCGTTCGGCTTTAGAATTAAGCAATGCTTCGGCATCATCAAAATCGGCAATAATCTTCTGATAGCATTCAGCTGTTGTATTGCGCCCCAAAGTCAATGCCAAATCAATGGATTCTTGCGTGGTTATAGCAAAATCACGGTAGGGTACCCCAAGATGGCTGGCGTCTGGTGTGTCATTATAGGGCTTGGCAAAATGCCACATCAATTCTAAGTGCGCGGCTGCCCTTAAAAACTTGGCTTGCCCCATATAATCATTTGCTACCTCTTGGCTGATGATATCATTTGACAATGCTGTTTCAACGCCCTCCAACACAATATTGGCCCTATTGATCAAGCGATAGGTATCGCTCCAATAGAATACATTGTTGGCTGTTGTCGGGTCATAAGTTGCGGTATACGTAAACTGATAAAAGGTCGCTACGTTGACCACATCTTCACCTCTATTGTCACCTTGTTGTATAAAAGCGGCCCCAAAGGGATAACCACGGCCGAAAGTTCCACTATAGATTCCGATCTGGGCAGCATTGTAAAGACCTGTTACCGAAAGCTCAACCAATTCTGGAGTGGAAAAAGCTGCCTCTTCAGATATTTGGTTAAAGGGCTCCAAAGCCAAGACATTATCATCACTACAGCTATTAAGTACTAGTATCCCTACCAACAACCCTATTAAAAACTCTATACGTATGTTTTGTTTCTTAGTTTCTATTTTCATCATCTTTTTTTTTAAAATCCAACATTAAGTCCCAATGAAAAAATACTGGACCTTGGCGTGGCATTAAGGTCCCGTCCGGCGATTTCCATTTCAGGGTCCAGACCACTATAATCGGTTATTATCCAAAGGTTTTGACCTTGTAGGTACATCCGTAACTTTGATAGCCCCAAACGGTCCGTAACAAGATTTGGGAAAGAATAACCAATGGTCAGGTTGTCCAATTTGATAAAATCACCATCTTCTACAAATCTTGAGGTGGCCACAGAGGTGAGGTTGGTGGTGGTATTGGTAAGCGCATATAATCGTGGGGTTACCCCATCACCTGGGTTATCAGGGCTCTGCCACCTGCCTAAAATCTCGGTGCTATTGTTTGTAAAGTTTTGGTTCAATAAATCACGTCGGGTGGCATTGAATATTTTATTGCCCCCACTAAACCGGAACAAAAAGGTCATATCAAAATTCTTGTATGACATGTTAGAAGTAAGACCCCCAAAATATTTCGGCAAGGATTGCCCCAAGATGACCCTATCTTCAATTGCGCTGATAGAACCGGGCTGAGAAGTATCGGCCGGATCCGAGGGATCAAACACCGCATAGCCCGAGCCTGGGAGCAATCCTTGTACCAAAGAGTTATCGGCTTTGAAATATACAGGATTACCATTTGCAGGGTTTACCCCCCAATACCGATAGCCATAAATTGAGTTTACGGGCTCACCCTCTCTGGTAATACTGACTCCATTGATATTGAAACGATCTTGACCATTGACCAGTGTTTGTACCTCGTTTTCCACAAAGGATACATTGGCCGAAACATTCCACTTAAAGTCGGTATCGAACAATGTGGCATTGGCCGAAAATTCAAGCCCACTATTTCGAATCGCACCAATGTTCGCAGAATAGCTATTGCCAGGAACACCAAAAGATTGTGGTGTTTCTAAATCTAAAATCAAATCTTCGGTGTCATTTCTAAAATAATCAAAGGTGAAAGAAAATCGGTTCTGAAGTAGGCTAAGATCAAGACCGGCGTTGTATTGATTGGTTGTCTCCCACACCAATGAATTATTACCGAACTGATTATAGGCTATTCCATTCGTATTACCATACTGTGCGGCTTCGTACAACCCTAAGTAGGGATAATTGCCTATATCGGTATTTCCGACCCTACCGTAGGACCCTCTGATTTTTAAGTCGGACACCACATCTTGTAGTCCTTCCATAAAACCCTCTCTACTAACCGTCCATCCAAATGACACTCCCGGAAAAAATCCGAATCGATTCTCCCTTGGCAACGCAGAAATGCCATCCCGTCTTAAACTACCTTGTATATAGTACTTTTGTTTGTAGTTATAGTTCAATCTTCCTGCATAAGAAATAAGTCCGTTTTCTCTAAGACTACCACCAGAACCTTGAATGCCATATGAACCCGTAATCAGGTTTGACCCAAAAAATTCATCACTTAAATCAGTACCTGTAGCAAAGAAACCTCTATCGGTAGATTTTTGATACTCGTTTATCAGTGTCAAAGAAACGTTGTGGTCATCTGCAAAGGTCTCATTGTAACTGAGAATGTTCTGCCAGTTCCACCTAATCAGTTCATTGTTGTTGTTCTGTACCCTTCCATTAGACCCTATACCATCTCCATGAACAGGACTCCAAAACAAAAATCCCGTTGTATTGGTTTGATCAACACTTACTTGTGTTCTAAAGTTTATGGTAGAAAATGGTTTGATATCGGCATAAAGATTACCGATCAACCTATTGATGTTACTTTCAAATCTATTATTATCGAGTACAAAAGCAATATTTGGAACATTATCGCCAACTACGTCCAAGTTTGTACCACGTCCCATCCTATCAGGAAAAATGTCGTCTATATTGTATCCTGTAGGGTCATTGGCATCAAAGGGTGAAACATTTGGATGTTGGCGCATTGCATTGAAGATATTGCCCGAAAGTGAATTGGTACCGGTGTTCAAACCACTATATTCAGATCTTGTAAAACCCGCATTTACACCAACGGTCAGCCAAGGTTTTATTTTTTGGTCAATGTTCGAACGAAAAGTATACCTTCTAAAACTATTGGGCTTAGCAACACTCTCTTGATCCGTGTAACCCACAGAGGTAAAATACTTGGTATTCTCATTTCCTCCTGAAAATGATAAATTATGGTCTTGTTGCAATGCATTATTGTTCAATACAATACTTTGCCAGTCGGTCTCAATTTCAGTTCCAACGGCCCAAAGACTTTGGCCTCGATTAGCACGTTTCTCATTTGAGATGGTCACAAAATCTGCCGCTTTCAACAAATCGAACGTTTCTATAGGCCTTGCCACACCCACCGTTGTATTGTAATTGATGCTCATTTTCCCTTCTTTTCCCCGTTTGGTAGTAATAAGTACTACACCGTTGGCCGCCCTTGAGCCATAAATGGCCGTGGCAGAACCATCTTTGAGAATCTCTATTGACTCAATATCGGCTGGATTGATATCACCTAGTGCGTTGTTATCGGCGTAACCTCCCAGATCAGGATTTGCAGGATCCAGATTTTCAGTAAAAATCGGAATGCCATCAACAACAATCAAAGGAGAAGTACCTGAGGTAATGGAAGCGACACCGCGAATTCTAAATCGTGGCGTATCACCAATAATACCCGATTGCGTCGTAATCTGTACACCAGCAGCCCGGCCAGCCAATTGAGACTCAAAGCTGGGTGTTACCAAATTGGCTATCTCTTGGCCCTTTACTTGTGAGATAGATGCCGTCAAATCCCTTTTACGTTGCACTCCATAACCAACGACCACAACTTCATCAAGGGCTTGGGTATCGTCGGCCATTTGTACATTCACAGTAGTTGATGCGCCGACAGTTTGTTCAAGTGTTCTCTGACCTAAATACGAAAAGATGAGAACATCTCCCGTAACGGCCCTAATAACATAATTGCCATCAAAGTCAGTTTGGGTTCCGTTTGTGGTGCCTTTCACCAGAATGTTAACACCTGGTAATGGCAAACCATCTTGAGCGGTCACCGTACCAGTAATAGTCTTCTCTTGTGCATAGGCAATCATGGTCATTAAAAAGACTACCATGCACCATACATCGTTTTTTTTCATATAATTTGAGTTTGTTAGAGTTTTGGTAGATGGGCGGCCCCGTAACAGAAGACTCATGATGATAGCTAATTCAAAAACTTACCTAAAAAATGAAAAGAAGTTTTTTTGGTATGGTCTTTCATAATCACATGGGCCGCCTCAACTAACCAAATGATTATTATAATTACCCCGAAGAAAAAGACTTTACCCGTTAAAAAGGACTCGCCCTATAAAGGTTTACCTCTCTGACAAATAGTTACCCTATTACCCATTAAATCAGTATTTAGCAGACATTTGTTGGTATTCACTTGGAGTAACGTGGGTATTCTTTTTAAAAGCCTTATTGAACGTTGCCTTATTGTTGTAACCCACTTCATATGCAATGTTTATTATTTTATAACCATTACTTTTGTTATTGAGCAACTTCTTTGCTTCTTTAATTCTGTAACTATTGATAAGTTCATGAAAAGTCATATGAAACTGCTCATTGATCAATTGTGATGCATTATGCCTATTGGTGTTCAACATTTGGGCAATTTCTCCAAGGCTGATATCATTTTGTTTATATACTTTTTCAACTTCAAAAAGTAGTAAGAGTTTTTCTTTCAATTCTTTAGATAGCTCTATGGTCAATCCTGAATTGTGGTACTTTTTACTTACAAGTAAAAGATTGTACGCATACATACCACTGAATACCTTGGGTTGTACATTGACCGAATAAGCTATATAGGCAACCATTAAAATAAGGGCCAAGGTCTGTAAGTGGTATAATATGCCAAAAATATTACCGCTTGCATAGAACAAAACATAAACTGCGTATACCACCACATACACAAAATATATCACGGTGATGTTCTTTTGCCATTTTTTGCTCTGATCATTCAGGGTAGGGTTTTGTTTGCCCTTTACACATGTACGATAGATGAGATAGCCATAAAAGATCATGGAACAAAGCTTAATCAACATCAATATGGCCGTGCTATTGGTATAGGTCGGATAGTCTTCATTATTTGCAGTTGACAGAACGATTGCCAACTTTTCTTTGTTGGAAGACATGTACATGGGCGTTATATACACCCAGAGCAAAGCGGTTGGCAAAAGATGTAATACGTCAATTCTTTTGAAGATATATTTTTGGGTTATCCGCTTAAAATAGAAATACAAGAGGGGGCCATATAAAAACAGAAAAGCGGCCGACACCAAATAGAGGTTGGGATATAAGTAATTGTAGTTTGAAATATTCAGATATAGACAAAAGATAAAATAAGAGTATATGAAGATGAAACCACTGACCAGTAAATGGGCAATGACCTCTTTTCTTCTTTTAAAATTGAGACTTAGTGCAATGTAAAAACCTACTACGGCCACTAAAAGATACGTAAAGGACAGGGTATCATTTCTAATGGTATACTTCTGTTTAAGTATTCGGTATTCTCTGGTATCTCTGATATTATCGAAGGCGCTGTCAAATAAAAGAGACGTGTCAAATTCTTCTGCCAAATATTTTTCTACATATGTCGTGGCGATTACGGTCTTGTTTAGCTTGGCATAGTACAAAGCTGAATCTCTATATACCGTTGACCACTTGATAAGTTTGCCATTTGAACCTGTTGTTGTGTCGAAACCTTTCCAATTGCCCGTCTTTGAAAAAAAGCCATCGGCATTGGCAAAGCTGCGGTCTTGAAAAATTGAATCAATTGTTGCAGTATTATCTTGCAACAGTAGATACAACGTAATAAAAAAGAAGAAAAAGCTCATTGCAATTTTGGGGATTTTGAATTAGCTAATTCTGAAATTAAATAAGGGCAAAAAAAAGCGTTCTTAATTTTTTCCCAAAAAGGGTAACCACCGATAGATCGTTACTTCATTTAACTTTTGTGAGAAGAATAATGCTTTATTACATGTTTTTTCTTAAAGTTACACTCAAAAAACAATCTTATTTTTCGATAGAAATAGATAGCTCCCTTTTGCTTTTTTAAAGACATTTTCATATAAGCTGTAGCCAAAGTTTCAAAAAACAAAAGGATCATTGTGCACAATGATCCTTTTGTTGAATCTGCAAAACGTATTTTTATGAAAAATAAGACCTCTATATTTTGGCTTTCAATATCACCGACATCGTGCTACTTTTAGGAATAAGTCAAGGACTCTTTTTATCAGTTTCGTTGCGATTGATCCATAACAGAAACAAATCGGCCAATGTAATTCTTTCGCTTTTGTTATTAATTGCCGTAGTGATGCTATTCGGAAGAATTGCAGCCTTTCGAGTACCTGAGGAATGGGTATGGCGATTTGGTGTTTTCATTGACACCACCATCTTTCTTTTTGGTCCATGGATCTACCTCTACGTTAGACGGTTGATATTCAATGAAACACCCACCTTTCAATTGGCGATTTGGCACTATGCACCCGCCTTTTTACATTTAGCATACTATGTTTGGAGCCTGAGTTTCCCGATTAAAGAGTTTAATGAGCTTTATTTTTCAGGCAAACTCAACTTATTGTTTTTTATAGTCGAAACCGCAGGTTTAGTCTCACTAAGTTTTTATTGGATCAAGACCTTTATAGTGGTTAGAAAATATGCTAAAATGGAAAAAACGGCACTCTCATTCCGCCAGAATGTATTGGTATACCTAAATGTTCTATTGTTCACTTTGGCCCTTTTCAGTCTACTTTGGTCTATCAGCTTTTTGAGCACCCATTTTTTAAAAAGACCTTTTCGGTACATCAACTATGTCACCATGTGGATTTCAACACCTTTGTTCATCTACGGAATCGGATACTTTAGTTTAAGGCAACCGGCAATTTTTCGAATTTCCTTTAAACCAAAATCAGAGAATGACCGGTTGAAACCAGAAGAAATCAAGAAGCTCCAAAAAAGGCTTCATTACTTTATGGAAGAAGAAAAAGTGTACGTACAACCCGACCTCACCCTCAAAGGTTTGGCCGACAAGCTCGATACTTCACCGAACAATTTGTCGTGGCTATTGAACCAAGTGTACCAAAAGTCTTTTTATACCTATATCAACACTTATAGAATCGATGAATTTCTTAAAAAGATAGCTCGAAAAGAACACAGTACGCAAACACTTTTGGCATTGGCCCTTGATGTCGGGTTCAATTCTAAGTCAACATTCAATCGTGTGTTCAAATCTGTTTTGGGCACCACACCCAAAGAGTACCTAAAATCAGGTCAGGTGGCCTAAAACAAGTCCCACTGTACCCAAAATGTCGATTCTGAATATTTCATAGAATAGTTTTAGGCATCTAATAATCAAAACATATTCAAATGAAAAATCAAACTCTTTTTAGAAAAACAGTACCCTTACTCTTCGCCTTGCTCCTACTTTCCTTGGGAGGATGCGTTAAAGACTTTATTGGGGGTGGTGGCTCAAAAACATTAAAAGTAAAAACGGTATTTGGCTCTGATTTTCCTGCTAACGATGGTCTTTTTGTGGCACCCAACGGCACCATATTTGCTTCTAATTTTGGTGTTTTTGATCCAGAGCTGGGCAAGTATAACGGCACCCAAGTTTTTAAGATCAACAAACGAGGTATAAAAGTGAAAGCTGATGGTTTTGAAGCGCCTATGGGTAGTGGGCTAGATAGTAAGGGCAACCTCTATTTCAATACGGAGAACAACAACGATGGTGTTTCGGGTGTTTTGGTCAAGATCGCACCCGATGGAAGTTCATCAGAAGTGGCAGAAATTGCTGGTTGGCCTTCTGGTGTGGCCATTGACGACCACGATGTGGTCTATGTTGCAAATTTCTTGGCTCCAACGCTACAAAAAGTACTGCCGGATGGTTCGATATCAGTTTTGGCGACAGATGATAGACTATACGGTTGTGTCGGAATCGATATAGACCATAATGGAGATATTATTCTCGCCAATTTCTTTACAGCTGATATATTAAGGGTGACCCAAGACGGGGAAGTTTCATTGATCGCCACTATTCCTGACACCACACCAGGATTCGCCATAGGTTATATGACCATATTTGAAAATAATGTTTATGCCACCGGAATTGACCAACATGTCATTTACAAAGTTGGTTTTGATGGTACCACGGAGATCTTTGCCGGAACGTTAGGTGAAAATGGAAGTGCTGACGGCAAACTTGACGAAGCCACATTCTCTAGGCCCAATGGTATTGCCGCTGATGAACGCAGACGCATTTTGTACATATCACAATTTGGTCAACCGGGATTGCGGGCCATAAAGTTTTAAAACGAACCTGTTCATGGCAGCATGCTGCCATGAACAGGTTTATAACACTCCTATGCCCTATTTACAACCCCTAGTTCCATTACTGAAAAAATGAACACCTTGACCTACAAATATTACTTGCAGATACTACTTTTTGTGGCTTTTGGCATGGTCTTACTCTCTTGTAACCCCCCAGATTTTTTAGATGATCAAGACCGCCAGGCATTGTTCAGTGAACCTACCCAGTCAGAGTTAGACGTTGTTTTGCAAGATTGGGCCTTTCGTGATTTATCCCCTCAAAACTATACCGTAGAACAAGAAATACCCATTGGCACGGCGGGCACCGTACTACAAATGGTTTCTTTTGAGTTAGAGGGCTTAAAGCAGTATGGAGCCATTGTGGTTCCCAATACTGAAAACCGGGTACCTGTTCGAATGGTCTTAAACGGATTTTCTTTCCACCCAGAGCGTATTGAGACCAGTACTACCTTGGTCGGTGGAGAAAGCTTTGATATTCCATATATTTTTGCAATTCCGGCGTTTCGGGGTCAGGCCGTCCATTTAGTGCTAAATGGAACTACCTATTCAACGCCTATTTCTGAAGGTGACAAATGCAATGCTTTTGATAAAGCTACAGATGATGCCATTGCATTTCTCAATAGTATTGAAAGTGAACTGCCCAATGCTGACATGGAAAAGGTTTCTGTCAGGGGAGGTAGTCGTGGCGGCACGGTAGCCCTGCTTATGGGCGAGCGTGACAAGAGGGTCAAAAAAGTTATTGGTGTTGCCGGACCGACCAATATGTTGGTACTGACGTCAAAAAATGAAAATGACCCTATATACAAGTGCCAATTTCTCAAAGATTTGGTCAATGAAAAAGTAACCCTTGAACAAGCAAGACATACCATGATAGCCAGTTCACCCATTTATTTTGCACAAAATCTTCCCTCTACACAATTGCATCTGGCCCAAAATGACAGAATCGTTCCCGTTTCACAAGGGAAACAATTGGAGTCCAAAATAGAAGACCTCAACCAAACTGAAAGCTTCAAACTTTTTATTTACGAAAACAGGGACCACACGAATATTGCAACCATGAATTCAGAATTGAGAAATCGAATCCAAGATTTTTTACTGGGTTTTTAAAAATTGACCCATTTGTAATTTCAATTCAATTGTTCTTCCAATAATTCTTTTGATGTCTTCCATTTTTCAACTGGCAATCGTGTAAATTTGACCTTAACCTACTATATCAAGGTTGATTCAAGGTAAATGACACTAAGGTGACACCTAAATGTCGTAAAGATTACAAACCGATAATGATAGTTTTGTCTCAATCAAAAACGTATTTCAATGGAGAATCAATCAATTGCCAAAAACCTGATCTATCATAGAAAATTAAAAGGCTTTACCCAGCAAGAACTATCGGCAAGGACAGAAGTTACCGTGCGCACCATTCAGCGTATTGAGAAAGGTGATGTCAGTCCGCATCTGCAAACCATTAATTTATTGGCCTCGGCACTGGAGATTGAGGTTGATGATCTTTTGCAGCTCGATAATCCAAAGGAAGAGGCCATTCAAAAAAAGTGGTTGTTACTTATACACGGTACTCCTCTGTTGGGCTTTATACTCCCCTTTTGCAATGTACTCTTTCCCCTTTTCCTTTGGATCCACAAAAGAGAGGATAATTCACTCTACGATACACACGGCGCCAAGGTCGTTAATTTTCACATTTCTGTTTTGGTGCTCTACGCCCTATCTTTGGTGGCGCTCGTTACGGTAGAAAAGTGGGGATTTCTATTTTTCATTTTGGTAATTCCGCTTTGTGTATCAATTGTTATCGCCAACATCATTTATGCGGTGAACAAATACAAATGTTACTATCCGCTGTCCATCCCATTTCTAAGAAGCAAAACTGCGCGAACGACAAAAACAGCGCTGGTCATAATTCCATTATTTGCCCTCTTTCATTGCACCCCTGCAAAGATCGATACAATAACTCGCCTAGATGGCACTAAAATATCCAAAGATTCACTGACCCATAAGATTCTACAACTAACAACCAATGCCCAGGTACAGGGCCTTTCAGTCACTGTATTCAATCAAGATACTGCGGTATATCAAAAAACATTTGGATATAAAGACCATCCAAAAAAACTAGTATTGACCGACTCAACAAATATTTACGGAGCTTCTTTGAGCAAGGCTTTTTTTAGCGTACTGGTCATGAAACTTGTTGAAGATGGTGTTATAGATCTAGACACTCCTCTTGAATCTTATTTACCAAAGAAAATACACGAGTATGAACCACAGACACGGTGGCATGACAACTACGCTGATCTTAAAGCTGATAGCCTGTATCACAAAATAACCGCAAGAATGTGCTTGGCACATACCACAGGTTTTGCAAATTGGAGGTTCTTTGAAGAGGACAGAAAACTAAGGGTCAACCATGAGCCCGGCACGGCATATGTCTACAGCGGTGAAGGTTTTGTGTATTTACAGGTCGTACTTGAAAAGCTAACGGGCAAAGGATTGGAAGAGCTGGCCCAACAAATTGTTTTTAGGCCCTTGCAAATGAAGAACTCTTCCTACCAATGGCAGGCAAGCTTTGAAAAAGACTTTGCCTACGGGCATACAGCGACCGGAGAAATCTACGAAAAGGACACTGACAATGAACCCAGATCTGGAAGCACTTTAGAAACAACCGCAAGTGATTATACCAAATTTTTAACCGCCGTTCTCAATGAAAAACTTTTGACCAAAACCTCATATAATGAAATTTTTAGTCCGCAGATTCGAATCCGTTCATTAAAACAATTTGGACCAGACTCAAAATTGACCACTAGTAAATTCGATGTTATTAACTTAAGTTATGGACTTGGGTGGAGCTACATTGAGACACCTTATGGAAAAGGGGTTGCAAAAAGTGGACATGGAGACGGCTTTCAGCACTACTCAATTCTGTTTCCAGAATCGGGCATGGGCATTTTGATTATGAGCAATTCTGACAACGCCGAAGGTATTTACAAGGATCTATTGGCGTATGCCTTAGCAGATACATATACCCCATGGGAATGGGCAAACTACATTCCCTATAATCAAAAGTGACCTTAGGAGGAGCGTTATCAGGCATATCCATTACCAATTAAAATACCTTTGAAAGCAAAGGTTTTTATAGTCCCTTTACTTTAAATGAGTATCTTGAAGAGGTAACCAAATATCTCGTAGGTGATTGCTTTTTTCAAATCTAAAATCTTCCCTATTCTACTGGTAAACTTCATCGGAATACTGGGTTACAGTATCGTAATACCCATTTTGATTTTTATCGTCACCGATTTTGGTGGCAACGGTTTCATATACGGCATACTTGGGGCTACATACCCATTTTTTCAATTCATTGGAGCTCCCATATTGGGAAGGTTGTCAGATAGCATCGGGCGGAAAAAAGTACTGATCATCTCACAGGCAGGTACCTTTGTCGCTTGGTTGTTATTTCTTTTGGCATTTATATTGCCCGAAACCGAACTATGGAAACAGAGTACTGAACTTACGGGAAGCTACATGATGACCCTGCCCCTGTTGATCATCTTTGTAGCGCGTATTTTTGATGGGTTCACAGGCGGCAACATTTCTGTCGCCAATGCATATATGTCAGATATCTCAACTGATGAAGATAGAAATCAGAACTTTGGCCGTATGGGAGCATCCACAAGCCTAGGTTTTGTCATCGGCCCTGCTTTTGCAGGTATTCTGGCAAGTACCCTGCTCGGAGAAGTCTTACCCTTGCTATTGGCCGCCTTGATTTCTCTTATTGCCATTTTTGTTATTAGCATCAGATTAGAAGAGAGCGTACCGTGTATTGTAGACACCGGTAGCGTTTCCATTAAGAATGTAAGACGGTTTTTTCAGGTCGAACACAAAGACTGTTTTACAGAGGGCAGTGAAGAATTGCAACCTGAGAGTGGCAAGGGGTTAAAACAGGTTTTAACGATTAAAGGGGTGCCTTTGTTATACGGAATTTACTTCTTGACTTTTTTTGGCTTTAGTCTATTTTATGCTGGTCTGCCCATATATGCCAATAGTATTTTAGAATGGTCGGCAATAGATTTGGGTATCTTTTTGGCATATTCGAGTTTTATTATGATTCTTGTGCAGGGGCCCATATTGAGCCGACTATCCAAAAAGCTATCAAGTCAATCGCTAGTGCTGATGGGTTCGCTCTTATTGGCTACCAGTTTCTTTTTACTCTCACGCCAGCAGGTCGTTTTACTATATGTGGCCAACACCTTATTGTCTTTGGGCAATGGTTTGATGTGGCCCAGTTTTTTGGCACTTCTATCCAGTTTGGGCACCAAAAAAACACAAGGTACCATTCAGGGGTACGGTACATCAATGGGGAGCATAGCAAGCATGTTAGGATTGATAATGGGCGGCATCCTCTTTGAAAGGATAACCACCTTGGTTTTTATGATAGGTGGTTTTATCTTTCTGCTTATCACAGCTTTAGTGCTGTTCAACAACTACAGAAGCACAAAGTTAAAATCGCTACAACCTGTTTAAAAGGTAACGGGATCTTCCACTTAATTCTCGCTTAGATATTTATGTACCAAGCTGATTGACATGGAACCCTCTCCTACGGCAGAGGCCACCCTGTTCATTGCACCGCTTCGTACATCACCTGCAGCAAAGATTCCTGGTACACTGGTCTCTAAAAGATAGGGTGCTTTGTTTTGTTTCCATATTGCCGACCCTTTTTCATCATCTAAAACTGCACGTCCCGTCTTTAAAAAACCTTTTTCATCTTTGATGACAAGTTCGCCCGTCCATGCTGTATACGGCTTTGCCCCAATGAAAATAAATATGGCCCGGGCTTCAAGTTCGTTTTCGGTTTCCGTTTTATTGTTACGGACAACGACAGCTTCTAAATGGTCATTTCCCTTGGCCTCAATTAGCTCTGAAAAAGGTAAAACTTCAATGTTTGCCGTATTGTCAATCTGGTCAATAAGGTATGAGCTCATTGTGGAAGCCAAAGACTCTCGTCGGACCACTACAAATACTTTTTTTGCGAATTTTGAGAGATACATGGCGCCCTGACCAGCGCTATTGCCGCCGCCAACAATATATACACAACCATTTTTACAAGTGTGGGCCTCTGTAGTGGCAGCCCCGTAATATACGCCGGCACCGGTGAACTGCTCCATACCCTTGTTCGCAAGTTTTCGGTAATCGACCCCTGTGGCAACTACTACGGCCTTGCAGCGAACTTCAGTGGTATCGCTGAGAACAACTCTCTTATAAATGTCTTGCACTTCTATGGCCTTGACCTCAACAGGAGATAAAAATTCAATACCAAAACGGGTGGCCTGTGTAATGGCACGTCGCGCCAAATCGGCACCACTCAACCCTTTTGGAAACCCTAGATAATTCTCTATTCGAGAACTTGTTCCGGCTTGCCCCCCAGGGGCCTTTTTATCAATAAGCAAAGTCTTTAGACCTTCACTGCCCCCATAAACGGCCGCAGCGAGTCCGGCTGGTCCTGCACCAACGATAATAACGTCATATAGGGCTTCTTGTGCCTTTACGTTCAACCCCAGTTTTTCGGCAATCGCACTTAGTTCTGGGTTTTTCAATACGCCGCCATCCTCAAAAAAGACTGCTGGCAATTCTTTATCTGAAATATTATTTGCCTTTGCCAACTCTTGGGCAGTCTGTTCGGTTTCTATATTCAAAAATTGATACGGAAACATATTGCCCGCCAAAAAATCTTTAATGTAATGGGTATTGGGCGAAAATTGATAGCCCACAATTCGTAAGCCAATAAAGGGAGGGGAATAATTGGCCAACCAATCTTGCAAAACATCATCTATGACCGGGAACAATTTCTCCTCTGGCGGGTTCCATGGTTTTAAAAGATAATAATCAAGTTGCACCTCATTAATGGCCTTAATGGCGGCATCTGTATCTGAATAGGCTGTCAAAAGAACCCGCTTGGCCTTCGGATACGTTAACAAAGCTTGCTCTAAGAACTCGACACCAAGCATTTCGGGCATTCGTTGGTCTGAAAGCAACAATGCCACCTCTTCACCTTTGTTCTTAAGCTCAAGTATGGCCTCAAGTGCTTCCGTAGCCGATGTAGTTGCCATGATTCGATAATCATTTCGATATCTTGACCGCAGGTCACCACGTATGGCAGCTAAAACCTGGGCATCGTCGTCAACAACAATTATGATGGGTTTTTTCACGTGTCTTAGTCTTCAGTGTTATGATTTATGGGCAAGCACACCTCAAATATGGTCTCTCCAGGTTTGGAAGTGGCTTTCAACTGTCCGTTGTGTTGTTTGATAATTTTTAAAGCCAGATCCAACCCCAAGCCAGTACCCTTTCCAATTGCTTTAGTGGTAAAGAAGGGTTCAAAAATGCGGTTTAAATGTTCTTCGGCTATGCCATGTCCATTATCTTTTACATAAACATATACAAAGCTTCCCACTGTTTTTGTAGTAACAGAAATCTGTCCTCCTTTCGTTGGGAGCGCATCAATGGCATTATCTATCAAATTGGTCCAAACCTGGTTCAGTTCCCCGGGCAGACCATTGATTTTTGGTAGGTTTTCATCAAATTGTGTAGTTATCTGATGTCCCTTCTTTGAAATCTTATGATCTAGTACATTCAACGTACTCTGTATGCCGACATGAATATCCAACATCTGAAAATCAAGGCTTTGATCCATATAAGAATAGGTCTTCACCGAGGTCACCAATGTCTCTATACGTGATGAGGCCTCTTTGATATCAGTTACTGTTTTATGGGTCGTCATATTTTGTACGATCCATTTTAGCACCGGATTAAAATCTTCCTCCCTGAGCAAAGATTTCACATACAACAAGTCATCAGTGTTGAACTGATACTCGACCAACAAGGGCACCAAATCATATTTATCGGTCAAGCTGCAATTTGTAAACCAGTCATATAGGTCATCTTCGAGATCATTCTTTTCCATCATGGACAGATCCGAAGGCTTTTCAGATAACTTTTCGTACATAAAATTGTTAACGGCATCAATTGCCCCATCATCGGCTTTGATTTTGATGACCTTTTTAAAATCTTCTGGCAGGCCCTTTAAATGTTGCTGTAATAAGGAGGCACTGCGTACCATCGCCGAAGCAGGATTGTTGAGCTCATGTGCCAACCCAGCAGAGAGTTTGCCAAGGGCAATGAGCTTTTCGTTCTGTACTTCAATTTGCGTAATATTTCGAATACGGTTGTTCATTTCATGGACCAATACTTCGGTCAGTTCATAAAATTTACCAATCAATACTTGAAGTTTATCTCGCTGTAATTTGCCTATTACCGCAGGTTTAATGGCCACGGCAAATCCGCCTGCAGTTTTTGCCCTAGAGTAAGGTAAAAGACCAGATACATCATACTTTCTGATTCTTCCAAAGGCTTTTTTACTATTGTTTTGTTGAATATACAGTTCAAAATCGCCTTCAAAAATGAGCATTAGGTTGTCAATGGGATCTCCTTTCTCAAACAGATACCCTCCTATAGGTATTTCTTCTACCTCAAGATTCTCTTGAAGCCAACCCAACTGTTCTTTGGGCACATTTTTAAGCTGGGGAAAATCGGTAAGTTCATAGGTCATTGCAATTAATTTTTCCGGGGTATGGAATGTCTCCGTTATGCTTCTGAAAGATAATGAACTTCTTGGGGAAAGAAAACAGTTCAAAAGTAAATCTACCCCGTGAACCAAGATGATAAAAAAGACCTAACTCTTCCCCATAAAAAGACCAAAAAATAGTATATCTATCAGACAATAGCAGTGACAAATACCCCTAACTCAATAAACTGACTAGAGCGTTAAAGTAATCTACACCAAACTTTGTAGCTATTTTATTGAATACTGATCTGTTTACTTCTTTGCCTGGCAGTGATCATGGGCAATCCAAGTAGTCCAAAAAAATTGATATGACAATAACGCCAGCAAAAGGTGATTACACTGATACGCTTCTCTCAGAGGCGCAAATAATAGTATAGGAGCTATCCAAAAATTTTCAGAAATAATCCTTATTCAAAAAAAGTCGAAGGTCAACCGCAAGAAATGAGATAGAAAAGCATCTATAACTAAGTAGTAAACCTTTAAACAAAAAAAATGATGAAAATGAAGTACACAAAACGCACTCTTTTACCATTTCTAGGAGCTCTTTTATTCATTGCATCCTGCAACGATGATACAGAAAATATAGATAATATGGATGATACAGATGGTTCCTCAAATGCGGCAAGCACACCAGTATCGGCATTTGATGAGTTTAACCCTGATGCGGTAACCGTTTCATTTGATGGTGATGATATTACCATTGAATCAAATGGTATACCCAATCACACCTCGCCATACTGGGAAGAAACAGAACCACTTCACATTGAAGCGGTAGTGGCCGCCCGTTTGACTCCTGGTGCAATTGGCGGTGATCGCAGCTTTACCGTTACGGTGCCTGCCGCACCAGCGTTAGCTGCTTCTAGTACGGCCACGGGATTAGGTGCCATTGGTATTTCTGTAACTGGAGTCCCTATTTTCAATGATTTGGAAGGGAACAATAGACCCATAGAAGAAGAAATTGCCCAAACATTCGATTATGCAGGGGCCCATAATGGACCGTCTGGTTATCACTACCACATCGAATCTTCCGATGTTCCTGAAAATACAATGCTCTCTTTTGATGATGAAAAATTAGTGGGCATCATGGCGGATGGCTTTTTATTATATGGAAGAAGAGAAATGGATGGCTCTTACCCTACCGATTTAGATGAATCGGGAGGACATTTTGGAGTGACCCCACACAGTAATGGAGAGGAAATTTATCATTATCATATTGTGAATGAATTTTATTTTGGAAGTATTATTGCACTTTTTGCCGGTGACTTGCAAGGCACTCCCAATACTATAATGTAGATAATTCATAGAATTCTGACATAAAGAGGGAATCATTCTTCATACATTTTGATTTCGGGTGATTTCGTTACCCAAAGAATCACTGAAGCTAAAATTTTCATAATGAAATCGTTTTTTTCATCGCTTTTATCTTTAAGCTTTTTATTGATTGGTTGTTCCGAACAAAAAGGCAAATCCATAACAAACGACCCCATCTTGGAGATACCCGATACATTTGTCGAAAAATCAGTCTTACGTTATAATCACAAAACGATGATATGGACCTTAAAGGGCAGTCCGTATTCCGGGTTTGCCCAAAGTTATCATGGGGACAATACTTTAAAGGAAGAGTTTGGAATACTTAATGGAAAAAAGCAGCATAAATTTATCCAATGGTATCCTGACGGACATTTTAAAAATGTGTCCATGTATGATAGAGGTAGATTACATGGAGAAAAGAAAATATGGTCTGTAGATTCGCCACATGTTCTAATTGGCCATTATCATTATCATAAAGGCAAACCACATGGAGAGCAAAAGAAATGGTATTCTACTGGTGAACTATACAAGAAAATAAACTTGAACAGGGGAAAAGAAGAAGGTTTGCAACAGGCATTTAGAAAGAATGGGGCGCTATATGCCAATTATGAAGCGAGGGCAGGAAGAATTTTTGGATTGAAGAAAGCAAAACTCTGTTATTCTCTAAAAGAAGAAAACGTTCAATACAAAAAATGATTTATGCTCTTTTCAGCACTGCCTCGATAACATGTTCGCTATGGGAGGTCTTTTCGCTATCTTTCTTTTTTTAGCGTTTTCACATCGGTAATCAATTGCTTTATGGATGTCTTGTTCAAGCCATTATATATTCCCCTGATATGTTTGTTTTTATCAATAAGCAAGAAGTTTTCAGAGTGTAAAAAATTATCGAAATCCTTTGGAATTCCTAAATCATTTTCTACAAAATATTGATTTCTACCAAGGTCGTAAATTTTCATTTTGTCGCCGGTCACCAAATGCCATTTGGCATTAATGATATCATTTCTTTCCGCATAGGCTTTAAGCACAGTGACCGAATCTATTGATGGTGTTACTGAATGTGACAATAGCAATACCTCGGGATCACCTATAAACTCTTTCTGTACTATTGTCATATTCTGTGTCATTTTTGAACAAATACCAGGACAACTGGTAAAGAAGAAATCAGTAATATATAGTTTGTCTTCAAAGGTCTTTTGAGTAACGGTATCTCCCAATTGGTTTATTAATTTAAAATCCGGAATCTTATGAAATTGCCTTTCTTCTTCACTATTGGGGGTGAGCCAATGTGGTGTAAAAGATTCATCATTGTAGTAGGGTAGATGTTTTACCCTACTCGTTTCTTTCACTACCATTTTCTCTTTCCTTATTTCTTTTTTGCAACCTGTAAAAAGTATGGACATGAGCATCAAAAACATCCTAATTTTACTTGTGCCGAACAACCACATTTTTAAATTGATCATATGAAGTAACTCCTTTTTATCACAAAATATTTTACTTCGTTTCTCCAACTACCTTTATAGCACCTTGCTTGTGATTTTGGCGCATATCTTGAACCCAGTTCATCTATGGTTTATGATATGTTATTGTCTTCTAGGCCTTCTTTCCGGTCTTGGAGCGTTTTCAAATTCTTCTGCCGTAATAAATCCATCTTCATCGGCATCTATTTTTTCGAAGTTTTTCTTTAAACGTCCCTTGATTTCGTCTTTTGAAAGTTTACCATCTTCATTGGCATCCATCGCTTCAATAAGTTCTTCAAATGTTGGTGGTTCTCTCCTTTCTTGCCGGTTTTGAGATTGTCCAAAAGAGCTTGTAGTAAAAAGTAGTATCATCCCAAAGGTCATCAAAACTGTTTTAAACATGTCGTTTTCCATCTTTTTTAGATTTATATGTTTGATAGTTTAGATGCCATTGTTTTAACGAGCTTGTGTAGACTTTTGTTAAAAAAAGCACAAAGAACCCTAATTGTAGTTAGGACCTACTACTTTCAAACAGTTCTTAATCTCTAGGGGGAGGTGGCGGTCTATGATCCCTGCCCGGCCCATCTGTGGGCCTATGGCCTTTTGGAGGGCCTTGGCGGCTTAAACCATCTTTAACTATTTTTTTGAAACGGTCCCTTTGGGCTTCGTTACAAAGTTGGCTTACGGAATTGAAAAATCGAAACGTTTCCAAAGCTCTGGCTTTCTCTAAATTTGCTATTTCAACGGTAATTGCCTCCACATCTGAACCATAAGAGCTTTTATCCGTAACCTTATCGAACAACTTATCTTTGGAATCCTTAATCTCACTACGAATAGAATTTATTTTATTTCGATGGATTTTTTCAAGTTTCTCGAATTTCTGCAATTGTATTGCATCAAACTGCAGCTGATCGACAATAAAGTCTGCATGACCAGGTCTTTGAGGACTTGCTTCACCTGATACCGCAAAATGTTTAAACAGGTAGAAACCGTTCATTACGATTAAGAAAAGGAGTATTACGTATAAGAGTAAGTTTTTCTTCATCGTACTTAATTTTGGTACAGGTAAGAATCTGTTTCTGAAAGTCCGTATACTTCGGCAAAGTCCTCAACATTTTCTACATATTTATTGTCCTTTACACCCACTATCAAAGCAACGGCATTAATAGTTACCAAAGCAATAAGAATTGCAGCCTGATAATTGGGAGTGAGCCAATTCAAATAGTGTACGCCTTCTTTTTCGTTATTTCTTTGGGCCATTTTGCTAAGTACCTTGTCTTTGAAAAAAGGAGGTGTTTTAACGGGCTCTATACCCGAAGCACTATCAAGCGTTTCTGCTACTAAACGGTCAATATTTCTTTTACGTTCCATTAACTTGGTCTATGTGTATTCTTAAGATGCCATTAACATAAAAAACCTGCGCTAGTCTTTGTCTTTTTTATAATAATCATGCAACAGCCGTTGTAAATTCTTTTTTGCCCTGAACAACAAAGATTCAATTGAAGATATACTTTTTTTGGTAATCTCAGATATTTCTCGGTGGCTCAGGTCGTCTATCTTGTTCAAGGTATACACTATGCGTTGTGCCTCAGGCAACTCATTGATCGCTGCAAACAAAATCTCGTTTTTCTCTTTATTCTCCAACTGTATTCCTGGGTGATTGAACTCCGTAAAATAAGAGCTTCTGTCTATGGGTATATCATTTCCCAACAACGATTGCATAAACCCAAAACGCTTTTTGGTATTTCTCTTTCGAATAAATTCCAAACTCTTGTTGACCGATATGCGATATATCCAGGTCGACAATTTAGAATTTCCCTTAAATTTTGAAATGGAATTAAATACCTCTACAAACACATCTTGAGCGATATCCTCAGCATCTTCTTTATTTGGCACAAAAGAAATACAGGTGCTGAATACCTTTTGCTGATATTCATCAAGCAATCGACCATAGGCCTCATTATTCCCTTCCTGTAAAGCGTTGATAAAATTTTGCTCTTCCAAAAACCAGATTTGGTTTACAAATTACATAAATCAAATGATGAAGGTTGGGTCAAACAACTATATGCCCGTGCTATTACTGAATTGTAACAACAATTAGGGCCAAAAGTTCTACCAAAGAATTCATCGTTTTAAGATTTTATCATTTTGCCGCTATTACCTCTAATTCCACTACTGTAGTTTCAAATAGCTTACTGACTTCCACTACGGTTATTGCCGTCTTCACATTGTTTGATATAATCCATTCTTGTAGCGCCCCAAAGTTCTGGCCCAACTCATCAAAAGAAGTGGTGTATATTGTAATCTTAGCAATATCGCTATAGTAATATCCTGCCTTGTCCAGAACTTCTTCAAGATTTGAAATGGCTAAAAGCAGCTGACCATTAAAATCATCAGTGCTCGAGATGCCATTTTCATCAATTGCGGTCTGACCTGAGATGTATAACGTACTTTCAGCTTTTTTTACTTCTACTGCTTGAACGTAGTGACGTTCATCTTGCCAGGTCCAAGGGTTAATCTCTTTTCTCTTCATATTATTCTTAGTCTTTTCTTAAGCTGCTAGGCTAGCCATTGTTAACAAAGCAATAGCTAAAAATGCAACTAGCTTCATCAAAATTGTTTTTAAAAGTTCATACCGCAAAGGTGAGAAAGAGGGGTGGGCAAACCTGTGAGCCAACGCACAGAAGTGGCCCAACACTAGTGATCTAGGTCACAAAAACAGCAGCTAAGAGTAGAGACGGCTAAGTGTTTCTCGAGAGACACCCAGATAAGCGGCTATTTGGGTCTTCGAAACTCTTTGTGTTAAAGAAGGATACTCTTTTAAGAATTGCTCATATCTTTCTTTTGGACTTGTTGTGAGCAAAGAAAGGATTCGACGCTGAGAACCAACAAATCCGGTATTTGATTTTTGCAGCCAAAAGGTCTTCATTTTCGGAAGCTCTTCACTAAGTTCTCTATAGCCTTCCAAAGAAATGTAGTATACACTGGTTGCCTCAAGGCACTTCAGATAATATGTGGTTTCAGATTGCGTAAAAAAAGCATTGAAGTCACTTTCCCACCAGTTTTCCATGGCAAAAGAAACGATATGTTCCTTTGCATTGTCGTCAAAGTAGCTCAGTTTCAACAATCCGGAACTAATGAAATAGGCATGCTCAACGATATCGTCCCTCTGAAAAATAAAATCCCCTTTACCAAAATCTTTGATTTCGAATTTCGTAAGGGCAAAAGCGAACTCTTGGTCCGTCAAATCAATTACTTCTTCAAAATGATTTCTGAGTGTTTTGTGCATTGTAGCTTTTATCCAAAAATGAAGGCAGTATAGAAGAATCTTTCACTGAAAGAAAATCAAATTCAACTAAATTCTATTCGCTATACGAACACATAATTCAAGTATTTTTTGAAATTACGCTATAAATAATAATATAACAAACACCCATTTAACCTATCAATTAGATACTACAGCATTTCTAAAATCATTGGTTTAGGAGATCAGTTGGTTTGAGAATCACATCACCGTTAAACTTGAAAGTAGCTATTCAAATAATAGGATGCGGTTGTCGTTGGATCAATTACTCAGTGCGCAAACTTTTGACCGGGTCAGCAATTGCGGCCCGAATGGCCTGGTAACTTACTGTCATCACGGTGATAACAAGAGCTGTTATGCCAGCAAGGACAAAAATCCACCATCCTATTTCTATACGATAGGCATAGTTCTGTAGCCATTGGCCCATAAAATACCACGCTATTGGCGTTGCTATCAGAACAGAAAGTAATACCAAACCTATAAAATCTTTCGAAAGCATAGCCCAAAGGTTTATCACTGAGGCACCTAAAACTTTACGGATACCGATCTCTTTTGTACGTTGCTCTGCCATAAATGATGCCAGACCGATCAATCCCAAACAGCTGATAAAAATGGCCAATAACGAAAATATGCCCGAAAGTGTTCCGATACGTTCCATCTCAGCAAATTTTTTGGCATAGTTTTGATTTACAAATTCATATTTAAAGGGAACGGCTGGAACGTATTTCGTAAACACGTCTTCTACTATCGCCAAAGATTCAGATGCGCTCTTATCTGGGTTCAACTTCAATTCTATGTAATTTGTATTGTACACGTAGTCAATCATGTAAATCGCATGTTTGACCGATTCATAAGGAGATTCTGACAACATGTTCTTTACCACACCGACTATCTTGTGCTCATTACTCCCCCATTTGATTGTTTTACCAACCGGATTTTCAAGCCCCATGTACTTTACCGCAGCCTCATTGATGACGTACGCCGTAGAATCAGTGGAGAACTCCCTTGAAAAATCTCGCCCCTTAACAATTTCCCAATCAACGGTTTTTCCATAATCATGCGTAATGTAGAAAATGGCAAATTCGGCATTAAAACTCGGATCTTTTCCATTCCAAGTGAATCCATCGTTACTATTAAAGGTCGCTGTCAATGGACTTGATGATTGAGCCATCTCTACTATGGCATTCTGGTTCTTAAGTTCATCCCTCAGTAAATTGTATTTGCCCTCATAATCAGACGTGGATACTTCCATAATTATAAGCCCTTCATTATCGTAGCCCAATGGACGTTCTTTAGAGTGTGCTATTTGCTCTCTGACGATAATCGTACCAACGATTAGGACGATGGAAACAGTAAACTGCCATACCACTAAAACCTTTCTGAACACCGTTGCTGAAGGGCCAGCTTTAAAAGTACCTTTCAATACCTTAACGGGTTTAAAAGATGACAAATACAGTGCAGGATAGCTTCCGGCCAAAAGACCAACAAATGCTATACTTGATAAACATATTGACCAAAACAGCAAACTATTGTGCGGAAACTCCATTTGTTTACCTGCCAATTGATTGAAAAAAGGAAGTGCCAACAAAACCATTAAAATGGCCATACAGAACGATACAAAAACAACTACCACCGACTCGCTCAAAAACTGATTGATCAATTGCCGTTTATTCGAGCCCAAAGATTTTCGTATACCCACCTCAATATTTCGTTTTACCGAATTGGCCGTGCTCAAATTCATAAAATTAATACACGCCAATAGCAACACAAAACAACCAATGATACCGAACAACCAGACATATTTTATGAACCCGCCCGTTTGAACACCGTTTTCCCAAGAAGAATTCAAATGCCAATCTGCCATCGGGTGCAGAAAAACCTCAGTCTTCAAGGATTTTTGTGATGCGTTCAGCTTATCATATTTGACATTCTTGATTTTTTTGTTAACTGATTCAAAATTCGTCTGGTCAGCAATTTGAACAAACAATTGGAAGGAGTTGTCATCCCATCGTGGGTTATCGACTGCCGATTTGACCCAATCAAAAGACGAGGTATAGAGTTTCCAAGGGGCGATGAACATCAATTCAGAAAATTCAGAACTACTGGGCAAATCTTGATAGACTCCCGTTACCTCAACAATTAATTCATTGTCCAATTCGATTATCTTTCCAATCGGGTCTTCATTGCCAAAAAAGGAACTCGCCAATGATTCAGAAAGAAGAATGGAGTTTAGTTCTTTTAGTCCGTCGTGATTACCTTTCACCATTTTTAACGAGAGCATTTCTGGAGCGGCGACATCCATGTAATTGCCAACTTCGGTCAGTTTTTTAGTATCATTGGACAGTATGTGCTCCCAAGAGAAAGAAGACATTACAACATGTTCAAAATCACCTTCAAAACTATTCTCAAGTTCAGGCCCCAAAGGGGCGGGAATCGGATTCTGTGTAGTCTTTTGGCCAGCATAGGTTTGGTGCTGCCATACCTGAGCTATCTTTTCATAATTCTCATGGTAGGTGTTGAACGAAAGTTCAGCTGAAATCCAAAGGCCAATAAGCATTGCTACTGCAATTCCAACCGCTAAGCCACCAATATTTATTGCCGAGTAACCTTTATTTTTAATTAGATTTCGCCAAGCTATTTTGAAATAGTTTTTGAGCATAACTTCATTTCAGATTAATAAAGAGATAAGATGTTCCTTCTGCCTGCCACCAAAGGTGAAGTACCAACATCCAAAGGATGTTAATATTTGGCTAAAACTATGCCAATATCACATATGCCTATAAATCAATATATTACATTTTAAAATTTGCAAATATTTTTATTTTAATGTAAAAATTATTGACATCATATGTCCATTAATTGTACAGTATTCAAGGGGTTTGAAAACAATTTTTTTCAATAGAAGGAACTTCTCAGACTTCCCTTTTTTCTTTATCGATAATTGTTTTGGTAAAGCGACCATTTTGGGGCTTTCCATTACCATAAAAGATCAATTGAAAAATGACCCCAACAACAATCAAAAAAATGATTTCAACTCTTAACAACAGTTTACTGGTATTCAGCGACTTTTTTGTCATTTCATTAAATTCCATAGGCGCCGCCAGCTTCGTGTTTGCCAAATCATCTAGATTTTCGAGTGCATGGTCAAGAAAAAAAATCATTTTAGCTACTTCTCTTTCAGCGGTTTCAACATCATTTACTGGATTAGAACTTTCCAACTCAAAGAAATTTATACAGCTCTTTTTTAATCGGTTAAAGTAAAGCGATTCTTTCGGTGTAAGTCTTGTTTCGGCAATATTGGCCAAAGATTGTTCAACCGCCCCATATGTTTTAGGGCTTTCTGAAAAAATCGTGCCTGCAATTAATTGTTGCTGCTTAAAATTGAGCAATTGATTTAACTTATATAACTGATAGAAAACTATTTGACGGTCTTCATACAAAGAATCTGTGGTGCGCTGTGCCAATGAGAAGTGTTTTTGACCTAACCGATTGGTAACAAGTACCAAAATCAAGACCAAAACTACTGCCATAGCCGGCCGAAAAAATAAAAATGTGATAGGCACTTTATCCTTGTTATCTGTATACATTCTTAAAATACTATTCAATACCAATAATGAATTCGGCCCACACTTACTAAAACACATTTGACTCCGACCTTCAATTCTGTCAATCGAGTTTATTTTTTGTGACCAGGCTCATAGATCAGCCTCAAAAAAGTACTTAACCTTTCATTTTCTCGGCTAACGGGAATACCTGTGACTATTCCAATAAGCAGGTTGTCAGCTATTCCCACTCTCATTTGGGGCCGCATCGTCATCTCAAAATAGTTGTTACCTATATTCTTATTGAACTCTACCCCAATAAAATTTCGTGTACCACTGATCATATAATGCACGTTGGTGTTCATTTGCCAATTTGTTTCAATTCCACCATTGGAAAAATGATGGGTAAACTGCGGTCCGGCGTACCATAATGTGTGAAAATTATGTCCCCATCTTTTAGCAATGATATAAAATGGGTTGTACACATTACCTGTGAACAATCCATTCTTTCCGTAGTTTTCGAAAGCTGTCATCTCAAACTCGTGAATGTAACCAATGGCCATTGAGCTCTGGATTTTCTCAGACACGAAAAATGAGTATTGTCCTGCAAATTTTAAACTGTTCAAACGGCTTGCAGGACCATTACCGTTTTGAAATGGCGGATAAATTGAAAAAGGCAGTTCAACCTCTAGGCCCAAGCGATCAACTGGGGCCCATTCATATTCAATGAGTGCCTCATATTCATCAAAAACCGTGCGATCTGTGATACCAAATCCAACATTCCATTCCTTTTCGCCTTTTCTAGCCCCCAAATCTCTGATCAAATCAATATATAGGGGCTCTGCATGCAAAACTTTTGCCGGCACTTTTTTTTTCGTTTCGTGCGTAAAAACACTGTCATGTGTTTGTTTTCTTAAATCTTGCGCCTTCGATATGGTCAATACAAACAGCGTCAGAATTAGTGTCGGTTTCATTTTTGGTTTTCGTTGTGGTATGTAATAGGTACTAATTAATAATAGAGAGTATGTCCAGGTATAAACAATGAACCGTAATCTTTGGTCATCGCAATACGTTAAAACCCTTGCGTTCTGTAGATTGTTTGGTATCATCCTTTTTATCCATAGCTATAGTGCGCACATCAGCCATGTTTTTTTGGATAAGTCTCAACGAATCAAACGTGGCACCATGTGAAAAATCCAAGAACCCATTTTGCGGAATAATTGCTGTTTGAACTTTATGGTGGTTTATAAAGTTTTTGAAGGCAATTGAGTTTACCCCTGTAAAGAGTGTCATTTCAATAGAGCAGATATTGGCATAAAACCGATTCACAAGTTCGTCCTTTGCTCTTGAGAAGGCTTCATTGTTAAGCTCGGTTATGATCTTTCTGGGTGAGAACCAATAAAGTTCGACATCCCAAAGCGGCAATCTATATGGGTATACCAACATAAGGTTCACCACTTCTTTAGGGTATAATTCAAATGCATACGTTGCTAGTTTCAGCGACCTTACGTTAAAGTCTATAGGTATCAGTATTTTTCTAATTGCTGCCATATTTTATTTTGGTCACAATAGTAACAGCGGCATATTAAAAAGAGCTAAGGATAAGATTAGAACGGTATTAAAATTTCAAGCAATTGTCTTATTTATGTTGGGAATTTGGGCAACGACCATTGTGCCATTATCTAATTCTGAATACACTTTTAACTCCCCGCCATGCAGACGTATGATCTTCTGTGACAAAGCCAGACCAAACCCAAAACCCTTATAGGCCCTTGCGTTTGAGCCTCGGTAAAAAGGCTCAAATACGTTTTCAAGTTCATTTTTGGGTATACCAATACCTTCATCCTTTATTGTGATTAGAATCGTCTCATCGGCTATTTCAACACTAAGGTCAACTTTACCCTTTTTTGAATATTTTAAGGCATTGTCCAAGATATTGAACAGCGCAACCTTGATAAGGCCTTGATTTCCATGAAAAATAAGCTTGTGTGATTTTTTTGGCAACAATTGAAAGTTGAAGTTCATTCGATTTACGGAGAGGACATCAAAACTCTTTTTTAGTCCGACCACTAATTCATCGGCACGTATACGCTCAACGATCAAACCTTTGGCATCATGTTCAGTATGGGCCAGTTCAAAAAGGGCATTGATAAGTTCATCAAGTCTTAGCGCTTCTTTTTCAATGGTTTTGAGTGTAGCAATATATTCTGGTGCCGATCTAGCTTTACCCAAGGCCACCTCAGTTTGACCAATGATAGCGGTTAAAGGGTTTTTAAGTTCATGCGAGGCATTGTGCACAAAACTGCTTTTCATTTCAAAAGATGTTTCAAGCCTGTCCAACATATTGTTGAATGTTCTGGACAGCTCACCGAGTTCATCATTTTTGTGTTCATTGGCCAATCTCAGGTGAAGTTTTTTCGCTTTTATTCTATTTACTTGGTCTATAATATCAGAAATAGGTTTTAAAACCTCTTTGGCATAATATCGGCCTATGACAAAAAGTATGAGCAAGCTCAAGATGTAGGCGGTCACCAATGTGTTTAATAGGTTTCGCATTTTTGCGGTTCCGTAAAGATCTTCTGCCGATAACACTACTACGAAGTCTCCTTGATTGTCTTTGTAAAGAATTGCAGTGTAGTAGTATTTCTCTTTTTTTATTTCAGCTTTACCCGTCTTAAGAACTTCATCAAAGAGTTTCATATCAATAGGAAACTTGTCGGCCGAGAGTATAGTTCTGCTGACCACATTTACTTTAAAGACTTTTTCTTTTTCATTGGGAAGGGTTTGTAAGTGCTTTTTACGTATTTCTTCGTAGATACTAGTGCTTAACTCGTCTTCTTCCAAATAGGCTTGCGCAGCAATCGATGCTCGTTGTCTTAATCTTAGATAGAACTCATCTTCTGTGTAATGTTCAACAGAAAAATAGATAAATAGAAATACCGACAGTAATAGCAGCCCAGTAAGCAAGACAAAAATTAGCGCTATTTTATTCCTTATTTTCATTTTCTGAAGTTTCTCGTATGGTATAACCCATACCGATTACCGTCTGAATCAGTTTTAGGTCATGATCCTTATCTATCTTGTTTCTGAGATAATTGACATAAACGTCTACCACATTGGTCCCCAGGTTAAAGTTGATGTCCCATACATTCTCAAGAATATCAATACGGCTCAAAACCCTATTCTTGTTCTTTAGCAGAAACTCTAGAAGGCGAAATTCTGTTGAAGTCAATTTGATTTCCTTTGCCGACCTTTTGACAATTTTTGCTTCTCGATCTAGTTCTAAATCAAGTACGGTCAATTTTGGTTTTACCGGTAACGTAGATCCCTGTCTTCGTGTCAATGCACGGATACGGGCCAAAAGCTCTTTAAACTTAAAGGGTTTCACCAAATAATCATCCGCTCCGGAATCGAGTCCCTTGACAACGTTTTCGGTAGTACCAAGGGCAGTGAGCATTAAAATAGGTAAGCTTTCATAGCCAAGTTCCCTGATTTTTTCGGCCACTAAAAGACCATTCATACCAGGTAAAATCACATCAAGCACAATCAGGTCTATCGCGTGCTGTTTTAACAATGCTAGACCTTGAAGGCCCTCGTAGGCCAAAAAAACTTCATAGCCCGCTTCAATCAAGCCTTGTTTGAGAAAGGCAGCTACATTTTGCTCGTCTTCAATTACCAATATTCTTTGGGCCATTTGTTGCTACGGTAAAGCAGTCGTGCGACTTTTTTGAATTCATAGGGAACATTAAAGATACAGCATGGTGCACTGTGCCATTCAACAATAAGATTAAAATAACATTAGAATTTCAATGGCTGCCAATCGGCAATGGAAAAATATTTGTTGTTTTTTCTTCGTCCCACTTCTGTTTTCTAACTCTGTTGATGTGCGAAATAAAAAAATATCCTATTAGAACATATGTACTACAGCTATGTTATTATGAAATAGAAGGCTACTTCTATAGGTATAATCAATAGTTTACTTCTATAGGATGTCACATTCTCAATCTTTATCTTTACAAAAAAGTGACGTTTGCAACGCCATATTGCCATATTATTATTGTTTTGCTTGCATGCCCAACCCGCAGCCAATCTTATGGTGTGGGTCGATTTTTTGGCTAACAACACCTATATCAAAGAAGTGCTTTGTATCAACAAAAAAAAAACCGAGCTGCAATGTGAGGGCAAGTGTTACTTGATGCAACAACTACAAAAACAACAGCAAGAACAACAACAAGAATTACCCCAGCTTACACATATCAAATACGAGTTCGTACTCACCCATTTTCAAGAAGAAACACACCGCATTACGTGGGACATTTTAGCCCGACACAACTTTCCCAATACCCAAAAAATATACGCACATTTAGAGGGTTCAGACATTTTTCATCCACCGCAGGTCTGATTGTATTACCTGAACATATTGCAAATTACTCGTCTTTGGTATGACCATACCTAGACAAAACTTAAAATACAATCAGCATGAACAAATTCATTATGGCTGCCCTTTTTTGGGTCAGTTTAAGTGCACAGCTTGGCTTTGCACAAACCCTATCGGGCACCATCACGAACGTAGAGGGCCTACCGATAGTCGGTGCCAATATTCTGGTATTAAACTCTGAAACAGGAACTGCCTCGGACACACAAGGAAAATACGAGCTCTCACTACCTGCCGGCAATTTCACTATAAAAATCAGCGCATTGGGTTATGCCACGCAAACACGTTCTGTATCGATGCAGGCCACTACCCAGAACTTGGATCTTATACTAGAATCAGCTGTTACAACAATTGGTGAAACAGTGGTCACCGCATTAAAAAGAGAACAAAAACTGCGTGAAGTACCAGTCGCAGTGACTAGCCTCAACGCCGAGCGCTTGGAAGAAACACGAACTTGGAGCTTAAGGGATGTTATCGGCATCGTTCCAAATTATACATCCAGTGAACTAGGGGTTGGTTTTCAGCAATTGCAAAGTATAAGAGGCATACAAGTATTTAGTGAAAATCCGGCCATTGCCACCTATGTGGATGGCGTGAATAGTTTGGACATTGCGGCTGGTGGGCTCCAGTTTATGGACGTAGAGCGCATTGAAATATTACGTGGACCCCAAGGAACACTATATGGCCGAAATGCACTGGGGGGCGTGATCAATATCATTACCAAAAAACCCACCAATGAACAATCTGGATTTTTTGAAAGTAGTATTGGCAATCTGGGGTTGCAACGCCATGGCTTTGGTTATAAAACGCCCCTTGTTGCCAATGTATTGTTCTTGGGTGTTTCAGCACAATACCAATATAGAAATGGTTTTTTAAAAAATTCAACCCAGGGTGTCGCGGCCCCTGTACAAGGTCAAGATGGGCGCAGGGTCGGTGATGACGTAAGCCTTTATGGCAATCTTTTTTTAAAATGGCTGCCCAATCATAAGTGGGATGCCACCTTCAATCTTAAAACCCAGGTCGACCAAAGTGATGCCAGTGTATTTTTTGTTTCTGTTCAAGATGATCAAGTAGCACTTGACAATCCGGATAGTATTTTTCTAGGTCGTGTGGGCGAACACCAACGCAACTTTCTCAATACGTCAGTTGCCATAAACTACAGAGAAGCCAACTTCAAGCTATCCTCCATTTCTGCTTATCAGCGCATAGGGCTACGGTTTGATGACATTGACTTCTTTCCTTCATCTCCCGGACAGATTTTTGCAAGTTACACTGATGGTCAAGTAGGTGTAATGAATAAACCCCAAGAGGTTTTCTCGCAAGAGTTTCGCATTTCTTCAGAAAGTAAAAATGACCGTTTGAACTACACCGCTGGCACCTTCTACTTTAATCAGACCAATTACGAACCGTCTTCCAATACGGCGCGAATCGCAGACGATGCAACGCTTGACGTTTTGAGCAGTATCGGTAAGAACGAAGGTATAGCGGTTTTTGGAGAAGTAAATCACGTTTTTGCAAAGGCATTTACGGCTACGGTCGGTCTCCGTTACGAATATGAGAATCGAAAGCTTACCAACAGTCGTTTCACTGATATTGGTGGTACGATCACCTTTCAGTCACCACAAAGATCTCAGAGCGGAAATTACGATGCGCTACTGCCAAAATTTGCCTTGGCCCACAAAATCAATACGAATCAAAACGTCTATGCGAGTTACACCCGAGGTTTTAGGGCCGGGGGTGTTAACGGCGATGCACTGCCCGAGGGGATTTCACAGACCTTTGGACCTGAGTATTCCAACAACTATGAGATAGGCTATAAATCAAACTGGTTTCAGCATACCTTGCAGATCAATGTCGCCGCTTTTCATATTGACTGGAAAGATCTACAATTCTTCAATTCTTTTGGAAACTTTGTCTTCGCGCGGACCAATGTTGGCGATGCGCGCTCTTCAGGCATTGAATTTGAGGCCATTGCTATTCCAACAAAAGGGCTACAGTTGGAAACAAACATAGGCATCAATGATACGGAGTATAGCGATTTTGTGCTTTCGCGCGATGTTTTTAACCCTAACACCGGCGAGATTGATACCATACGTGATGACGTTTCTAAAAACAGGCTGTCAAATGCCCCAGAGCACACCATTTTCATGGCAGCACAGTACAAATTTCCTGTATTTAAAAACTACAGCCTTTCCCTTCGTGGTGAATTTAGAAACATCGGACAACAGTTCAGTGATATTCAGAATGACTTAGAAATTGAGCAATACAGTATATTCAACGGCATTATAGCCTTGAGCAGTGGAAAGTACACCTTGTCAACATGGGTACGCAATGCAGGTAATGAACGCTATATCGCATATGGCGCTGCAGATACCAGCTTTAATCGCAGCACTCGAATGGCCCAACCCAGAACCTACGGCGCAACCTTAAACCTAAAATTTTAAAAGATGAAAAAGATAATTGGTATTACGATAGCACTTTGTGCGCTCCTTAGTTGTAAAGAAAAAATGACACCTTCAAATGCAACTGAAAAGGAAGCCTCTTCATTGACCCATGACGAAATAATGGAGACAGTACAGTTTAAAGAACATGCAATAAAGTCCATTGGTATACTGGTCTATGAAGGTGTAAACAGTTTAGACGTATTTGGCCCCAGATACGTTCTCGGACAGCTCATGGGAGCAAAAACAAAGCTTATTGCCATACGACCAGGAAACGTAAAAACGGTAATGGGTATAGAATTTGTGCCCGATGCGACCATCGCTGAAGTGGATAGTTTAGATATTCTTGTTATTCCAGGTGGATTTAGGGGAACGATTGAGACAGCCTATGACAACGACATTCAACAATGGATACGAGACATAGACCAAACCACAACCTATACAACCAGTGTTTGTACCGGCGGTTGGATTTTAGGAAGTACAGGACTTTTAAAAGGAAAAAGAGCCACCACCAATTGGTATGATGCCAAGCATATGATGAAAAAATATGGTGCTACGTTCACCAATGAGCGCTTTACCAAAGACGGTAAATATTGGACAGCTGCCGGGGTCACGGCAGGTATGGACATGTCCCTCGCTTTGCTCGAAGAGATTGCCGGGCGTGACTATGCACAAGGTGTAATGCTAGATATGGAATATGACCCAGCCCCCCCTTTTGAAGGCGGTAGCCCCGAAAAGACGGGTACGGAAGTATTGAAATTTATGACCACAATGTACAAATCTGGTATAGACCCCATTATTGATGAAATGGAGCGAACTAAAAAAAGTAAAGCACCAAAAGAGTAAATACTACGGACCAAGACATTGTAAGACCTCATGATCAAACAACATTGAGGTAGGACCTATAATAAGCTTCTACAGTAGAATGCTCTGTACATGTTGGCCATGCACGTTCATGGCCAACATAGATATGACCATGACAAATAAAAACTAATGAATGAAACGAAAAGTCTTATGTATAGCTCCTCCAAAAGTGCACCTTCTAGACCTTAACGGTCCGGCCCATATATTCTATGAGGCAAAAGAGTACGGAGCCGATATTGAGCTACATTTTATCAGTACGGACAATAGAAGTCAAGTGACCAGTAGTGCAGGGCTTAAGTTCTATGAACTTAAATCCTTTAGTGAGTTTGAACTTACTGACCAAGATTTTATAATCGCTCCCGGTATGGCGTTTTCGCTACTACAAAACCCAGAGTTTTTAAAAGAATGCATTCCATTTTTCAAATGGTTACGGTCACAAAATGAATTGGGGGTGACCATTTGTTCTATCTGCACCGGGACCTTTTTATTGGCGGCTTCAGGAATTTTAGCGGAAAGAAGCTGTACTACACATTGGAAAAGAATTAAAGCCTTCAAAAATGCATATCCAAACATTGACATTAAAGAGAATAGACTGTTTGTCGCAGACCGCAACATTCTCTCTAGCGCAGGTATCTCGTCCGGCATCGATTTATCCCTTTACATCTTAGAAAAGAAATTTAGCACAAAACTGGCGCTCGATGTTGCCAAAGAAGCGGTAATCTATTTTAGAAGGGGGGAATCTGACCCCCAACTGAGCATATTTCTCAAATATAGAAATCATCTTGATGAACGAATACATCAGGCCCAAGAGTTCATTCTAAAAAATATGGGGCAACAATTCAATCAAATCGACATTGCAGATCATGTCAATATGAGCGTAAGAAACTTGACCCGCTTGTTTAAGCAGACAACAGGAATAACAATACATAGTTACACAGCAAAACTAAGAATAGAACATGCCACTAACCTCATTTCAAAAAACAACAAACTTGAAATGGTGGCAATGGAATGCGGATTTAAAAGTGTCAGCCATTTGTCAAAGGTTTTGAATGGGCACGATAAAAAATGACACAATCTTAAGTTATCGTAAGAATTACTGAACATCTTTCTTGGCTTGTCATTACTTAAGACGGGACATACTTAACCATACAGAATATCCTACTTTCAAAAGATAAAATGCGTGAAGTACACTAATGGTCATTCTTGTCCGAAAATCGCAAAATTCTGTCCTTTTTAAAACTTATCATCATATCTAAATTTGAATGTTCAATACAATTGGCTTATGAGTTTTTACATTAAACTAACGATTGCAATCATAACATTTGTTTTTCAAACATCCATACAGGCGCAAGAAGCAATCACCACAGAAGTCAAAACATACGTTTGCCCTCCTTGTAACAGAAAATGCGATGACTTAACATTCAACAAACCAGGGATTTGTAAACATTGTAATATGAGGCTTATCAAGCAATCTGAACTGAAAAAGCACCCTGAAGTCAAGAGAACTAGAGTAGGACTTTATCTGCAATCAGGCGTCGAAATCCTTGATTTGGCAGGACCAATGGAGGTATTTGCATATGCAGGATATGAATTGGTTACCATCTCTAAAATCAAGGAACCGATTTATGCTCAAGGAATACTTACCGTTATTCCAGATTATGACTTATCCAATGCGCCAGAGGTTGACATCTTGGTATTTTTCGGAGGGAATGCAGTATTACCATCAAAAGACAAAGAGCTCATAGATTGGATAAATTCTCGAAAAGAAACCAAATATCATTTTTCTGTTTGTAGTGGCGCTTTAATCTTGGCAGAAACGGGTATTCTAGACAATAAACAGGCCACCACCTTTAGATACAATTTAGATGTTCTGGAACAGAACTATCCTAAGATTGAGGTTTTAAGAGGAGCCAGATATGTAGATAACGGCACTGTTGTCACCACTGCGGGAGTCTCTGCCGGAATTGATGGCGCTCTACATATGATAGCCAAATTAGAAGGTCTGGAGGCCGCCGCGCAAACAGCACTTTACATGGAGTATGATTGGACGCCCAACAAGGGAGTTTCCTACACTATAGACAATCCCTATATACATATGAACGATGCAGCCGTCTTAAAGGAATATGAGGGGATTTATAGCTCAAGATCACATAAAAGACTTGAATTGAAATTTAATGGTGTGAATGATGAGTTGCTTTTGAAAATTGAGAATAGATACTACCCTATCTTCTATATTGGCAAGGATAAATTCCTTACCTCGCACGCATCCCACCAAATTACATTCAAAAGAGATATAAACAATGAGATTATCGGTTTTGAGACAACCGAATACAACGAATCCTTCAAGAAAAAATGACCAAAATGAAACAAAACTACAATTGTAGCAAATTTTTACTCAAACATTATTTGGCTTTCCTTTACATGCTGTTTCCAATACTGGGAATTAAGGGACAAATAAAAGACACACTTAATGTTGCCCTATTTTTATATGAAGGAGTTGAGCTATTGGATTTTTCTGGGCCAGGAGAAGTAATGGCCGCTGCTTCTTACTACACTGACGTTTACCATTTCAATGTTTACACGGTTGCAAAGGAAAAGGAACTTACTTCTCAAGGTTTCTTGAAAATAACGCCAAACTACGATCTAAACAACGCACCCAAGACTGATATTCTTATTTTACCCGGGGGCTTCGCGGGAGAGTCCATTAATGATGTAAAAACCCAAGAATGGATGAACTCCCAACTGGACAAAACTTCACATGTGCTTACAGTATGTTCGGGGGTATACTTTCTTGAAAACCCCGGGAAGTTAAACGATATTAAGATAACCTCGCATCATAAAATTATTCCATTTCTGAAGGAGTCCCTTGGTGCTGAAAATGTGATGGAAGATGTTAAATACGTCGATTCGGGAAAAATTATCACCTCGGCAGGTGTATCCTCCGGAATTGAAGGGGCCTTATGGACAGTCGCAAGAATAGCAGGTTATGAGGTCGCCAATAGAACGGCCCGATACATGGAGTATCCGCAATGGAACTTTTCCGTTGGGCATACCACTTATGATTTAATGTCAAAAACGGATAACTATTTGAAACCTGGCAACAAGGAAATTCCAGATTTCGGGATATTGGATGTAGCGGGGCATCTTGCTTATGAGAAAGGGAATAGCGCCGCGGCCTTGAAGTATTTTGAAAAGAACAAAGAGTACTATCCTAAAAGTGCTCTGACATATTATGGGTTATCCCAAGCTCTAAAAAATGCTAAAGAATGGACCCCTGATACCTATGAAGATTTTTTAAATGTCTTGAGAAATGATACGGCGAAAGCCCAGAAAATGTATGAAAGAGCAAAAGAAGCATATCCTGATTGGATTTTATTTACCGTAAAAGACATAACGGTCAGAGGTTACAATCTACAGAGTCTAGAAAGATTTAAAGAAGCGGAGACCGTTTTTCAAATGGGATTGGAAACGTATCCCAATGATTTGGAATTGACCGTTCAATTGATAAAAATCCAAGAAAAACTAGGTAATCGAAATGAGGCCCTGAAAACATTGAAAAAGGCTTTAGAGGCATTACCAAGACAAAAGGAATTACTTCAACTGGAACAAACCATTAATTCAAAATAATCAAATATGAAAAAAAGTATAATTCCACTATTACTGCTAGTGCTGACAATAAACGCAACAGCTCAAAAAGGTGAAATTAAAAACATCGCCATTTACCTACAAAAAAATGCCGAAATATTGGATTTTGCAGGACCAATGGAGGTGTTCATTATCGCTGGTTTTAATGTATACACCGTTGCTGAGACCACTGAACCTATAAGGGCAATGCACGCCATGACGGTTATACCTGATTACTCCATTGACAATGCCCCAATACCTGATATAATCACATTTGTTGGCGGTGGTGACCTAAACGATGCCAAAAATCCGAAATTATTGAAATGGACAAAAAAGATGGCCTCAAACACCGAGTTGCAATTCAGTGTTTGTACGGGAGCATTTTTCTTGGCAGAAGCAGGGCTTTTAGATGGGATGACCGCAACTACATTTCATTCGGCAATTCCGATTTTAAAACAGGGATTTTCAGACATTGATGTCAGAAATGATGTTAGGTTCGTTGACAATGGTAACGTGATTACGACCGCAGGTATTTCGGCAGGTATTGACGGCGCTTTTCATCTTGTATCAAAGTTGAAAGGAACCAAGTATGCACAATGGGTCGCCGATGCAATGGAATATGACAAATGGGTTCCCAACCAAGGATTGGTGTTGACCGACGATTTTTCGAAAGAGGTAATGAAAAAAGGGTTCGCCGAAGCACTTCAAAACAGTAACGGCAGGTATCTTTACAATGGCGAACTATTGGATCTAGCCGACAAATTAGAGATTCAAAAAGAGTTTAAAGATGCCGAAAAAGTGATAACATACGTCATTGACCGTATGGCCAAACCTGACTTGCAAACCTATGAATACTTGAGAAATATTTATGAGATTCAAGGAAAAGAGGTGCCTCCTACAAGCAGTGAGTTTTTGAAAATCTTAAAGACAGAAGGACTTAAGTCGGCTGAGCGTCTCTGCCAAAAAACTTCTAAAAAGTTTCAAAAGTGGGTTTATCTTGATCTTGATGAAATATTTAGAATTGCCTATTTAGACTACTACGACAAAGGAGATTTGAAAACGGCAATGGGCATAGCACAACTTGTGCACAATTTGCTTCCGAAAGATCCATATGCAAACTACGTCATGGGGCTTTACCATGAACGAAACGGCGATTTGGATAAAGCGATGCAGCTTTACAAAAAATCGTTGGACCTTGACCCCAACTTTTACATGGCACAAGAAAAAATAGATAGCTTCGATGTAAGAACCAAGTGATAACAAGTACGGCTGAGACAAGGTCAAACCACTGCATTTTAGATAGCTATAACCACAATATCATGGGTTGGGCTCCATCTGCCATGTGCATCTTTTAGGTTTTTAATCTAACCGTCCATTTTATGGATATGGTATCAACCCATTTCAATGAATACAAGGCCAATATTGAAATCTTTAACCGTTTTCTTTCTTTTTGGAATATCCCTTTCGTTTGCACAAACTGGTACTATAATCGGAAAGGTAATATCTCAAACCGGAGCGCCAATACCATCTGCAACCATATCCATAGAAAACAATGTCAAAGGAACTTATTCAGATGTTATTGGTTCTTTCAAATTGGATGACCTTCCTTCAGGAAAGACAACCATTGTCATAAGTCATATAGGTTACAAGACTTCAAAGTTTGAAGCAAATGTTGTTGTAAACACCATTGTTTGGGTTAGAACGAACATTACATAGATGAACAAAGTACTTAAAACAATTAATACATATATTATGAAACGCTTATTGGTAGTAGTTACTTCAGGACTTTTTGGCGGTAGTGCCTGGATAGTTGGGATGATCACTTTTTTTGGTCCTGCACAATCCATTTTGGCCGACCCCAATCTTCAAAGTGCAAAATTTAGGGCAGTTATGGAACAAATAGAACCGCTTCCCCGCATGGCGAACAATGTCTGTATCATTATAATAGGATTATTGCTGATTGGAATAATATACAGCATAGTATTCTCGTTCGTTGGACCAAAATTATCAGGCAGTAATTTGCAAAAAGGGACGAAATTTGGATTGATCAGCTGGAGTTTAATGGTTCCGTGGTTTGAATTTTACCTGCCTTGGAACGTCATGCACGAACCCATACTACTGGTGCTCCTAGAAGCTTTTTGTTGGGTTTTGGTCATGATCTCTGTTGGCATATCGATATCAATGGCCCAAGGATTTCTCAACTCAAGAAAATGAATGAAATCATAAAGGCAACAGACCATTAAAATTCCTCAAAAGTTATTGTTTAAAGACTTTCGACCAAATGTCTGAATTGTTCAACAAATTGTTGAACTCACGATCAGGTTCTCAAAAGGGTTTCATTCAATACAACCGCTCAAAACAATATATCTCAAAATATAATTTTGGTCATTGGTTCACCCCATGAGCTATCTACCTACTTGTGTTTGCCTCGTTCCAAACTTGTTAAAAAGCGCTGCTTATAAACTCGACCTACAGGAAGTTGTTTATCATTGATAATGACCGTGTTATGTGTAAAAGAATTCACCTTATTAAGAGGCACTATAAAAGATTTGTGAATTCTAACAAAATGGCTTTCAGGTAATTTTTCATCCATGAAACCAATTCTAGTATATGTAATATATGTTTTTTCTGAAGTTATTATCTTGATATAATCTTGAATACTTTCAATGTATTCAATTTCTTTCAGATATATTTTGACCATTTGCTTTTCTACCCTAAAGAACATATATGACTCTTCAAAGAGTGTACCCGGAAACGCAGTTTCTGAAAGGGTAAATTGATTATACTTACTAATTGCCTGTAAAAATCTATTGAACACGATTGGTTTTACCAGATAATCTAAAATGGAAAGATCAAATCCTTCTGCCGCATACTCTCTGTAGGCCGTTGTAACAATTATTTTGGGCCTGTCAACAAGACTCCTTATTAATTCGATACCTGTCATTTTAGGCATTTGAATGTCTATAAACAACAAATCCACAGTCCCTTTTTGAAGGTAATTATAACCATCAATAGCATTTGAAAACTCTGCACATATCTTAAACCCTTCAACTCGTTCTATGTAAGATTTGATCAACTCCCTTGCAGGGGGTTCGTCATCAACAATCATGCAATTAACATCCATTTTAAAAACTTTTGAGTTTTAATATAACCAAATACGAATCTTCCTGTTTTAATAATTTTAGTGAGTGGGTTGATGGATAAAGAATATCCAATCTTTTTTGCAGGTTATCCAAGCCTAACCCACCGTTTTTAGAAAGCGTTTTGAAGTTATAACCGTGCATACTATTTTCAATTTTAAATGTCAGCCACTGGTCCCAAACTGTAAAATCAAGTCTTATCCAATTGTTTTTGATTAGATGGTTTGGGCCATGTTTAAAGGCATTTTCAACAAGGGGTAAAAGCAGCATTGGGCTTATCTTAAAACCTTCAACTTCTTGAAACACATTGACAGAAATATCCAATCCTTCCTCATATCTTATTTTCTCTAATTCAATATAATGCATGATGTAATCCAATTCTTGTTTCAATGGAATGGTATCTTTGGAACCATCATACAGGCTATAGCTTAAAAATGCCGACAACCTATAGATCAAATCCTTGGTCATTGGATTTCCGTGTATGGCCAAAGAGTAAATATTGTTAAGCGTATTGAATATAAAATGCGGGTGAACCTGTGATTTCAGCAACTTGAGTTCGGTTTCAATCTTATCTCTTTGAAGTTCGAAACTTATTTTGCGCTGGTTATATAGTTCTCTAACAAAATGAAACAGTGTATAAAGAGCTACTATCAAGTAAATGTTTACAGCTTCAACCAGCAACTTGGGCCAATAGATATAAGGCATTTCCGATAGGGCATGGGGCAAATAGTTCGGATATACATAGAAATAGACAAAACTCCTTCTCAAGAGGGCAAAAACACATACACTGATGGCAAAGTAAATCCAGAATTCACTTTTTTTACCCTTCAAAAAATAGTTCTTTACCAAAACATGCATTGTTAGAATAGACGCCAAAAAAGTCAATGGCACCAGTGCCAAAGCCGTAATGAGATATCTGTAATATTCATCTCCTATTGATGCACGCCCCAGCCATTCATAAGCGAAATATATGAGCCAAAAAAAAAGGTTAAAACGAATTGCTTTACTATTCATGCGCTAAAGTCTTCTAGATTAAGAATTTAAAATAGTGAAATTATAACATGTACATTACCAAAGGCAACAAAGGAATCCATTGGTCGGGTTTTCACCCATATATCATGAATCTTGTCTGTCCGTAAGTTTGTTAGCCGGTATATGACCAATGAGTGGTTGCTTCATAGTTCTATTTCCAATAGCTTTTTTCAAGGCTATACCAACTGCAGCCCCCGCGGGTGGCAGAGATGGTTCCCCTAAACCGGACGGATTAAAATTGTTCTCTACAAAATAGGTCTCCACTTCAGGGGCTTCTTTCATTCTTATCAAACGGTACGAATCAAAATTACTATTTAGTGGCACGCCGTTCTTAAAACCAAAATCGGCATACATTGAGTGGCCAATACCGTCGATGACACCTCCTTCTATTTGGTTCTTGGCACCTAGCGGGTTTACTACTATTCCGCAGTCCACAGCCACATAAACCTTTTTAACTTTGGGAACACTTCCTTCCATTGTCAATTCGACCACCTCAGAAACATAGGTGTTATGACAGTAGTAAGCGGCAAGTCCTTTATAAACTCCTTTTTTTGTAGTGTAGTAATCTGATTTTTCAACGACCAAATCAATTGTGCCTTTCAGGCGTTCAGCCGAATATTTTATGGTTTCATCTGTATTTTTCGCTGCTCTTTTGAGCATATTCAAACGCATTTCAACAGGGTCTTTCTCTAGAATCTCAGCCAATTCATCAAAAAAATTTTGATCCGCAAATGCAAGAAAATTTGTATGCGGTGCCCTCCATTGCCCTGTACTTATATTGCTTTGATAATAAGCGACATCTACTTGATAGTTTTCAATAGCGCCTGCAGGAAAAAAGTGTGGTATCGTCGGATGCATAGTGCCGTTTATGGCTGCCTCTTTTATATGGTACCCTGTAATCTCACCATCTTTGATACTTGCTTTAAAACGATATTTTATTGCCGGTCTATAGGTACCCGTTAACATATCATCTTCTCGACTTGAAATCATTTTTACTGGTCGCCTTATTTTATCAGATATCTCGGCAGCTTCCAAAACATAATCTCCAAATAGTCTGCGCCCAAAACCGCCCCCGGCACGGGTAATCTGCAATTCTATTTCCTTCAAATCTCGATTTAATAATTGGGCCACGAGATCTGCTGCCCATCCAGGAGTTTGTGTTGGCCCGACCAAATGTACTTTGCTATCAGTCACGTCGGCATAGAAATTCATGGGCTCCATGCAGTTGTGCGGAAGAAAAGGTGATTCGTAGGTACGCTCTAAAATCTTGTCCGCGTTTTTAAAAGCTTCTTGTATATCGCCGTCTTTACGTCTTGTCTCAAACTTAGAGCCGGATAAAAGTTTGAGCAGAATTTCATCATGATCCTCAGTACTTTCAGAGGGAGTATCATCTACCCAAACTGCTTTTATTCTCTTCTTTGCATTCATTGCCTCCCAAATAGATTTGGCAATTACCACCACTTTGTCGCTTTTGTTCAGCACACCTTTGGTGAGCAGCACATTGGGGATCTCTAAGCCCTCGATTATTTTTTGCGTTTTTTCACCAATTCTAATGACATCGATTACACCTGACATCTTCTTTGCTTCCTCATCATCAAATGATTTTAAAACTTTTCCAAAAGCTGGTGGTCTTAAAACAGATGCATAAACCATACCGGGGCTAACAAAATCGATTCCGTATAGTGGTTTACCGGTTACAATCTTATCAACATCTACATTGGTAACCGCTTTTCCGATGATCGTAAAATCTTTTGGGTTTTTTAATACTGGTCTCTTTGCAATTGCATTTTTGTCATTTTCTTCTTTTTTCGTTCTCTCTTGTTCTAGCAATGCCGCTTCATTGACAACCTGTCCATAATTTAGCACCTCTCCCCTATTGTTGATAATCTCACCTTGTTTTGCCGTGCAATGGACAGGGTCAATCCCCCATCTTTTGGCTGCGGCATTGATTAAGATTTGTTTGGCCAATGCACCAGTTTCTCTAAAAGAACTCCAGCCCAAACGTATGGCCCTACTTCCTCCTGCACTTTGTCGTACATAGTTTTTTGTATCCAGCGCTCCTTGCACCACATTAACATGTTGCCATGGCACATCGAGCTCCTCTGCAATGATCATAGGTATGGCCGTTTTTATTCCTTGACCAATTTCAGGGTTTGGTGAAAATATAGTTACCATGCCCTCATCAGAAATTTTGATAAAAGCATTGAAGTCGTTATAATCTAAAGAGGCTAGGTCAACTGGCATCGTTGCCTCAGGTTTGCATGCGGTAAAAAAATTAAACCCAATAAGCATTCCTCCACCGACCAAAGAAGAAGTTCTGAGAAAATCCCTTCTGCTAAAATCCATTTCTACTTTTTTTTGCATCATTCAATTGATTTTGTTCACTTCTTAGCTGCCAGCATAACAGCTTTTCTAATTCTATGGTAGGCGGCACACCTGCAGATATTGCCGTGCATAGCATTGTTTATTTCATCTATTGTTGGGTCAGGGTTTTGTTTCAAGAACGCTGATGCGGTCATAATTTGACCTGCCTGACAATAACCGCATTGCGGCACATCTACTTCTTTCCAAGCTTTCTGAACCACATGATCGCCCTTAGCTGAAAGGCCTTCTATAGTTGTAATTTCCTCACCTTGTAATTGAGAAATAGGTAGTAAACAGCTGCGTACGGCATTTCCATTTAAATGAACCGTACAGGCTCCGCATTGTCCAATGCCACAACCATATTTTGTTCCCATCAAATTGAATTCATCCCTTAAGACCCAAAGTAGTGGCTTGTTAGCATCTGACTTCGTAGAAACTTCTTTACCGTTGAGCTTAAAAAAAATAGTATTCATAGTTTTCAAAAAATTAGTTGAAGAATAGCTTTTAAAGGAGCATACCTAAAATTACTATGTAACTGAATTCTTGAAAAACGCTTTTAGACGAACTACAATTTAGAACCATAAACGTCAACAGAAATTGAAAATCAGAGATATCATGGATCACACTAAATTTCAAAAAGGCCATTGGACAATTTTACCAAATTTTGATGCCAAGTGTTTTCATTTCTATTTTTGTTTTGATTGCGCGCTGAAGGTACTTTCTCGACACTCCTATTGATGGCCCCAATCAAAAATTAATGCCAAAGTTTTATAATAAAACGAATATTCGTTTATTTTTGTTTCATGAGAGCGGTCGATATTCAAAAAGTTCAAAGGGTCAAAAAAGCATGTATCGACATAGTTTATGAAATCGGTTTAGAAGGAATTTCTGCCGGTAAATTGGCAAAAAGAGCGAAGGTATCGTCATCAAGTATTTACATTTATTTTGAAAACATGAACGATATGTTTCAAGTTATAAATGATGAAATAACTTCTGAGTTCTTCGTGTTCATCTCTCAAAATTTGAACGAAGATGAGTCTATAAAAGCAAATTTTGAGAACATTTGGCAATCGGCATATGAGTATTGTTCAAAGTTTCCAAAGAAATTTATTTTTACTCGAAGGATGACCCATTCATGTATAGTACAACAAGAAAAAAGTAAAGATCTTAAGCCCTATTACCAAAAGCTGAACAACTTTATTGAGAGCGCAGTTGCGAACGGAGCAATACGTGAAATGGCTATGGTAGATTTTGTATATATCGCCCTTACCCCGCTATATGGAATAATGAAAAGTAACATTGAAAATGGTATACTAGACTTACAGCCCAACGACATAGAACTGTATAGGGCTGCATCATGGAAGGCTATAGAAAAATAAGTTTTTTTATTTTATTTAATAAACGAACATTCGTTTATTTAACATCAATGTGGCGGCTGCACACAGAAATCTTGAAATACATTATTTGTGCTACAAAAAATAATAGAAATATGAGAACAAGCCAATATTATATAGATCTGTACACCAAGTTCTGCCGAATGAGCGATCAAAGTACCAGCATCTTCAAATTTTGACGATAAAAACAACCATTGATAAAGAATTAAGACATATAAGAACAATGAACAAGAGAACTATGAAAGCTGTAATGATTACCCAGTACGGAGGCCCCGAAGTACTTACTGTAAAAAGGGATATAAACATTCCGAAAATTGAAAAAAACCAAGTATTGATAGAAAACTATGCAGCAGGTTTAAATCCCCATGACATATATCTTAGAAAGGGCATACTTGCTTCAGTAATCGACGATCATCTGCCTATTATACCTGGACTTGATATCGCCGGAAAAATAGTGGCCACCGGAGAATCGGTCACCAAATTCTCTGTAGGGCAAAATGTCTACGCCATGATGGATTCGAATAACGAGTTCGCGAAAACGGGCTTTGCAAAAACCGGTGCATACGCAGCGTATTGCACAACTAGAGAAGACACCTTGTCATTGATGCCCAACAATCTGTCATACGTTGAAGCTGCCACAATCCCTTTGGTGTATTTAACTGCGTATCAAGCAATAGTCAAAAAACTAAATGCCGAGAAAGGTCAAAAAATTCTGATCAATGGGGCTTCGGGTGGTGTCGGATGTGCCGCAGTACAAATTGCACATTATATTGGTCTAGAAGTATCGGCAGTTTGTAGTATGCATGCCAACAATTTCATGCGGTCATTGAACCCCACAAAAATCATCCACTATGAACACGCCGACTTCACCAAATCATCAGAAAAGTATGATATTATTTTTGATGTGGTTGGAAACAAGAATTACGAGGTCTGCAGAAACAATTTAACCGCAACGGGAACATATATATCTAACGTGCCTACCAATGAAACCTTCGCGGTATATCATAACCCTAGTGATAGCGAAAAATATGGTTTTCATAAAAAGAACAAATACAATTGGGTGACCCCATCAGGAAACGATCTGTCAAAAATCACCAGTATTATCAATCAAGGTCATATAGTGCCAATAATTAATAAAGTTTTCAATATTGATGAGGTGGCAAAGGCCCATAAACACATGGAAACAGGCATCTCTAAAGGCAAGAACGTTCTTAAGATCAAGGATTAAAATCACTAGGTATATGTAGTCAAAACCGAGCGTACAAAAAGTTGTTGAAATTGAAGCGTTCCTAAGCAAAACGACTGACTGGATCGTTAGGCAAAACATAATTTGATGATACCAAAACTTATATTTTAAGTTTTGGTCTTTCTTTCATGGCCCCTATTTTTCGCTTAGAACAAAACCAAATCTTAGATTGACTGCATATACTCTGATTTGCACACATCAATTTGATCTAAACGCAAATTCAGCGCAATGGCGACCTACTCGATAAAGCGAGAATTTGTAATAGTACGTATTCCATTTATCACATTTTACAATACCATACCTGATAAAAAACCGAAGAAATCACAAGTTCAATAACAGGTATCGAAACTATATGAGCACAATTTCAAATGACCGTCAACTTACGCTAAAAGATTTTTGAAAGGATCAATGACGAATAGACAAAAAAATGAATCAAGGCAAAGTAGATCATGTGCAACTATTTGCCATTAACAAAGCTTAATCTTTGAATTGCACTCGAATCAAAGGACTATTTAGAAAACTAAAAAACACTTTCACGTTCATATGAAAATCTTGAGCTATAGTTTTTGTATAGTTTTTCAGCTCTTCTATTTTATCTGGGTTATAATAAATACCATTCATAATCACCCCATCAATTGTTTTTGAATTGGTGATATCTTCTAGTGGATTTTCATTTAGAATAACCAAATCAGCGATTTTACCATTTTCAACACTACCATAATGTCCATCCATCTTAGCAAATTTTGCAGGCACAAGGGTTGCGCTTTGTAGTGCTTCAAGATTGGAGAGGCCACTCTTCGTCAAATCTTCCAATTCATCATGCAAACTAAATCCGGCAAATACATAAGAATCGGTTACATCAGTTCCAGCCATGATGGGCACACCAATTTTATGGGCCATTTTTACTTGTTCCCTAGAGGCATTGTAAAAATCAGTACTAAGTCCTTTGCTGTCTTCTGACAAATTCCTCTTGGCATTATTCTTTACATCTATACCCCACCACAATTTCTTTCTAACATTGGAAATGTAGTTCAGGTTCGAATTTTCTATGAATGATGGATCATGGGCAAATGCTTCAAACTTTAAGGTTTGAAGAGTTGGCACCCAATGTGCATCGTGCTCTTTCATCAATTCCATCAAACGGATTGCACTATCAAGGTCAAAATCGCCTACCATGGATTTTTTGGATTGGGAATAAAACTTTTTCCAATCTTTCGAATTACGAAGGCCCTCTGCATTGGGAAAAGCTTCGAACATAAATACACGTCCGTGTTCGAAGCTTCTTTGCCCCAACAAAATTGCATTTTCCAGACTGATAAATACAGGCTTATGGCCAGCAATATGCAAGCCATGTCTCGGTGCTTTCAATGCGAGCTCTTCATAGTATTGTGGTAATATTTGCTGATATACTTTGATAAAATCCACATTTTCTTTCTTATAAAAATGAAGTAGGGAATCAACATCACCGTTCTTCTGAAGTTTAAAAAATTCAGGAAAACCATTTGGAACAGAGGAGGCACCATCAATCTGATAGCTGCTTTGCAGTACATATCTAGGGGTTACCCTCTTATTGGCATCCAATTCTGCATTCCATTGCAAACGCTCATTACTGCCCACCCAATAGCTATCTTTTTGATGAAGTTGCCCAGACATATCACGTATGCCCGTTACACCATTGGCTATAAAAAGTGGATGATGGAGCCATTCAGAATGTTGATTTGAATGCGTATGCATATCCCAAAGTCCTGGTATCAGATACTTATTTGACCCATCAATTAATAATACATCAGTGTATTCTTCAGTAAGCGCTCCAGCATCTATTGAAAGTATGATGTTGTCCTTTATTAAAACATCTCGGTTTTCTATGACTTCTCCCGACTTTACATCAATAACATTTATTGACTTAACAATTAGTATATCGTGTTTTTTAGGTGGTGCCAACTCTGGCATCGGCCAAAATAGTGCAGACGCAATTACTGCCGTTATACTAGCGAAAATGCTCACTACTATTTTCAGAAATTTTAATAGCTTCCTTTTCATACACTACTGACTTAGTTTAAATACAACTGACGCTTGAAACCTAAAAATGTTTCTTGTTGTTCACTTTATTTAATCTACATGGGCAAATACCTTGTTCACAATTTTCCAGTCCTTATTGATTTTGGTCAAAGACAAATAATCATAATAATTATATCCCAGTATTGGCACGTGTAATTTTACCATCGCAATGTTTCCTATAATATCCACTCCGATGATTTTCATTTTGAAAGTCTCCTTTAAGTCCTTGGGGCTCTCTCTTGTTTTGATCCCCTCAAGATATTCCCCAATTCCTTTTAGATATTCAATGCCTTTGATATCTCCATAAATGAATACGTTTTCGTGAAAACAAGATTCAAGCTGAGCGGTATTTCCGTTGAAGATTCCTTCAAAGTAATTATTGATTACCTTTTCTATTTCCTTTCTGTTCTCGTTATACATAATTTAAGGTTTAGATAGCGTGGCCAATAGTATGGCCCCCCGCCACATTAATAGTTTCTCCTGTAATAAAGTTGGAAGTGGCCAAATAATAGGCAGCTTCTGCAATTTCATTGACTTCACCAATTCTATTCAATAAATGCAATCCGGCAAGGCTATCGGCATCTTCAATTCCAATTTTTCCTTGTAATGGACTTCTAATGATTCCAGGAGCTATGGTGTTAACTTTTATATTGTCTTTACCATATTCAGCGGCCAGCTGCCTGGTCAAAGTGTGAACAGCGCCCTTACTCGTCAATGGGGCCGTAGCCGGAAACCCATCAATGGCATGGTCAACCAAAACAGTACCTATGTTTATTATAGCACCATTTTGCCGTTTTATCATCTCAGGGATTACAGCCTGGGTAGTATAATAGGTGCCCTTTAAATTTACACTTAAATAAAAGTCTAAATCCTCTTCTTTCACATCTAAAAAGGGTTTTGGTGAAAACGCTCCGGCATTGTTTATCAAGACATCTACAGTGTCGAATTTTTCCAGTGCCAAACTCACCAGTTTTTTACCTGTTTCCCGTTTACCTATATCACCGGCGAGATACACCGCATTGGCCGGAGAACCAAGCTCCTCAAATGCCTTTTCCAAGTTTTCTTGGTTGGAAGAATTCATGACAACATTGTTTTCTCGTGCTATAAAATATTTTGCGATTTCTTGGCCGATTCCTGTCGAAGCTCCCGTAATTATTACTGTTTTGTTTTTCATTTCCGTTATTTTTTTGTTCCTGAATATTGCGTTGCGTTTACACCCCAATTCTCGATTGGGATTTCATCAATCACCACGTGGGTCGTCTTAGGGCTTTTGTTAAGTACATCAACCACCAATTGGGTTGCGCCCGCGATCAATTCACGCTTTTGTTCTTTTGTCACCTCTTCATCGGTGACTTTAATGTTTATAAATGGCATCTTTTAAAGTTTTAAATTAACACCACAAAGTTGGGGCGAAACCAATGGAAGCGGAAGGATGTATATCACTACTTTTAAGTGATGTATATCACTTTGTATAGATCTTTTCAGAAAGAGCTTTACATTCAAACGCGGTAAATAAACTATCCAATACTGGGCGTAAAAAAATAAGGGTTTATCAGATATGGATAAACAGTCCGCCTTGAAGTTGCTTTAAGTTTTTGTTGTAGCTCACTGATAAAAACCCCTTTATTAAGTTGGTATCCGGAAAATATCTTCTCAATCCCCACTCGCCAAATGTCAACGCTTGAATTGAATTGTTGTAGGCCATATCTAAGTAGAATCTATAGTCTGTTGAAACCGGAACAATAGCAGAAAGTGCTGTTTCATAATTGTGCCGAGTAACTACAAATTCAGCGTTTTCGGGGTTCCATTTTGCGGCAACAAACAATTTACCATCACCTATAAAAGATGACCAAACGAAGTTTTTATAGACAATTTTAAGGTGTTGGGTCACTGTGCCCCCATGGTCATGGACTCCGTAGGTGAGCTTAAAATCAGTATTAAAGTTGTAGTTCACTTTAACTCCTGGTTTGCCTCCAAGGATGTTGCTTTCAGCATTGGTCTCTACCTGGCTCTGCCATGTTGTTGGGTTTGGTCTTAACTCAGTTGTTGGAGTGGCCATTACCCCCAATGCTATTTTCATTTTTTTATAGGGAACAAAAATGGCCTCGTAACTCTTAATACTTTGTATTGGTTCTCCCTCGCTCAATTTAAAAGCAACGAACGACCTGATACGCAAAGTTTCAGGTATCAACCACATCGTTGCCCTGGTCCCAAGTTGAATTGAGCTGCGATCACTAAATGCTGTGTTACGGTTTGAAAGGTCGGTATGTGTGAGAAGGCCAGCATAGAGCCTATCTACATTGACCTCCTCACTAATTGAAATATTTTCTATTTGGGCGCTACCACCAACCGTACAAAAAAAGCATATTGCAAAAATCAGGCCTTGAAAACATCCCGTATTTCTTATGATGGACACTTACTCTATGACTTTATTGATTATTTTGTGCTTACGGCAATTTTTCCCCTTCCAGTGAAAAAAATAGCAATGGCACCAAATAGATAAAATGCCTGTAATTCAATTGCCCAACCGCCAAATTGGTTTAGTGCAAAAATTTCTGAAGAATGTGTGGTCAAGATTGCCACAAGCATTGTCAACGCCACAAAAAGACTTGCTAAACGTTCCTTATATCCTATAATTAAAAATATGGGGGCCACAATTTCTCCGATAAAGGCCCCGTAACTTAAGAATTCTGGTAGCCCTGATTGTAGCATCATACTTTTAATAAATGTGTAACCACTTAACAGGTTTCCAAATCCGTGGAACAGTATCAACCCTCCCACTAATAGTCTCAGAATTAAGACTCCGATGTCTGCATTTTTCTCGATTGTTTTCATCTTTACTTAGCTTTAAATTAACACTACAAAGTTGAAGCGAAACGTGCATAGGGCCAAGGACCTAAATCACTAATTTATAGTGACATAAATCACAGTTCAAAGACAAAGGAACAAAAGAAAAATAGCTCTAGGAATCAAGCCTGCTCAGTGTTTCCCTTGAAACTCCTAGATAAGAAGCAATGAGCTTTTTTGGGACTCGTTGAGAAAGTTTGGGATACTGTTCAAGTAGTAGATCGTAACGCTCTTTGGCCGAATTTTTCAATAGGGAGAGGATTCTGTTTTGCAGCGAAATTCGACCGAACTTACTCTTTTTTGCCCAAAACCGCTCCATTTTATGCATTTCAGCCGTTAGTTTATCTCTGTTCTCAGACGATATATATAACAACTCACAATCTTCCAAACAGTCAATACAGATTTTTGATGGCGTATGTTTTACAAAAGATTCGTAATCAGTAATCCAATAATGCTCCATAGCAAACCGAAGTATATGCTCTTTTCCATTCTCATCGAGGAAATAACTCTTCACACAGCCTTTAATTATCCAATACTCTTTATTGACAAACTCTCCCTCTTGAACAATGTACTGGTGTTTGCGTTTTTTAACCTGTTCAAAATGACTTAACACAAAATCAAATTCTTCATCCTTTAGGCTGATTATTTCTTCAATATGTTGTCTAAGAGGATGTTTCATTCTTTGTAGTTGTTACGTTGTTTGCCACATGGTATGCATTTAGCGCATTTTAAATTGAATTGATTTAATACAATAGTCCCCTAAAATAGGAATTCTTCTCATTTTCTATGAAGTAATAATAGAATATGTACCTACTTATGGAATATTAAAATATTGTGCTTGTGTTGTCTTGCAAAAAACACCACATCTTCAATAACCTATATTTTATTTAGAGTCAAATATTGGTAGTTTATTTCAGGACTTGTTGTACCTATTTTGAACCCAAAAGGAACAAATAATTTCTTATGATGAAGGTGTTCTTTAAAGTTTGATAAAAGCTAAAAACTTGTCAGACGCTGAAAGAAATGACTTGAATGCCTCGTTTTACAGCGTCTGTTTTTGCTGGTAATTCTGCACATGCCCTATTGCTTTAAAAGTCAAACACACATTCTAATCATAAAATGGCATCAACTATCAAACTCTGCCAAACAGAACAGTATTAAACTGATGATGCCCCTTGTATGGTCCATTGAAATGACAAGATAAATTCAGGGTTATAACTTCTTCAAATATTCCTCATAGCAATAAGAACAATAGTTCTGTCTATTTCACATTTACGTTTAAACACTTAAATAATTGAAACCATTGATGGATTAAGTACCATTCATTCGCCGAAATATGATTGAAATTTGACACGTCAAAATGTTAATTCTTAAATCATATTACAATGAAGAAAACAAATAGAATAGCTCTCAGTGCTTTGGCTTTTGCAATTTTCAGCCTAGTACTATACTCGTTTACTACAGCTCCAGAAAAAGACAATAACCCCTACACAGAGAAACTTTCGCCAGATGATGCAGCTTTCGTTATGGTCGATTTTTTGTCGGGATTCGATCCTGGTTTGAGAACTATTGAAAAAAGCACGTTTGTAAACAATGCCACGGCATTGGCCAAGCTTACCGAAATCTTTGATATGCCAACTATCGTGTTGGGTGAAGAAGGTGGTTTTAGGGGAAAGTTTTACCCTTTGGTAGAAGAGCACCTTAGCAAGGGGGTTAGGGTTGAACGGCATGTTCCAAGTGCGTGGGATGAGCCTAAATTCAGAGAAGAAATAAAAAAGACTGGTAAAAAGAAAATCATTCTTGGCGGAATATCACTAGATATCTGCACGCAGTTACTTACTCTAGACCTTCTACGAAATGGTTACCAGGTATATGTAGTAGTAGATGCTTCGGGTAGTGACCAAAAATTAGTAGAACATGCGGCAATGCTTCGAATGACCCAGGCCGGAGCTACAATGGTTTCTTGGGGAACACTGGCTTCTGAGCTAATGGGAGATTGGAAAACACCAGAGGGACAAGCCATAGGCAAATTGTATCAAGAGCATAGTGCTTGGGGCGGTTTTTATCAAGCATATAAAGACTAACTCTAATAAGAAAATAATGATATTCAAAGATTTTGAACAACACAAATTGTTCGTAAACAATACCCGTATCCACATTCGAAAAGCAGGAACTGGGACACCAATTTTATTGGTACACGGTTGGTTGGGCACATCATACACATGGCGCAAAGTTGCCCCCAAACTCGTTGAGCAGGGGTTTGCTGTTATCTGCCCAGATATGCGTGGTTATGGCGATAGCGACAAACCATTAGATGGTTATGACGGCTTAAATCTAGTAAAGGATTTACGAGAAATACTTACTCAATTGGGTATTATGGAAAAAGCCCATGTAGTAGGTTGGGATATGGGAGCATTACCCACTTTTCTGTATGCGGCACATTTTTCTGATGAAGTTGCATCGATAACTTATCTAGATGAGCCATTACCTAGTGTCAACCTACATCAGTTTACCACTTTTAGTAAGCAGAATCATGGTGGTTATTGGCATTTCGGCTTCAATTCTGCCATTGATTTACCGGAAACTCTTATTGATGGAAAAGAACGTGAATTCTGGAATTATCTCTATGGATTAATGCTTTATAATCCATCTGCAATTAGCGAAGAAGATAAAGATGAATATATGAGAACCTATGCTTCCAAAGCTGGAATTCGGGGAAGCGTAGGTTGGTACAAAGATGCTTTGAAAACAACCGACCAATTCGCTGAAGCTATCAAAAATAGTAAAATTCAAGTGCCAGTTTTGGCTCTCGGTGGACAATATGGCTCTGCATATACCTTTCAACAATTAGAACCGTTTTGCGAAAATATTACTGGAGGAATTATACCAGACTGTGGGCATATGATAGCAGAAGAACGGCCAAACCATCTTTTGGAACAGTTACTTGAATTCATAAAAAACATTGCATAAGAGCATATCCAATTCTTGACACTGAAAAACAACATAAAACGATGCTACTTCATATCATTTATGACAATGATGGCTTCTGTTTACGCACAAGAAAAAAGAGGTAGTGGACAACCTATAATTCCAGTGAGATTTCTTGAGAATTATGAGTACTTAAAAGACACATCGCAAATATCAAATGCATTGGACCATTTGAAATTCATTCCGATAAACGATTCCAAAACATCCTATCTATCAATTGGTGGAGAACTAAAAACTTTTTATGAAAGCATAAAGAATCGTGAAGATGAAGGCGAAGCATATTTATTGACCAGGTTAATGGTTCATGCTGACATACATTTAGGGAATCGTTTAAGAGTTTTTGTACAACCCGCCTCAGGTTTTGAGTCTTTTAGAGAAGCCCCACCAAGAGTCATCGACAGAGATGAACTTTTCTTATTGAATGCATTTGTTGATTTCAAGATTTTGAATACCGAAAAAAATACGTTAACAACAAGAATTGGAAGGCAAGAACTGAACTATGGCAGAGGAAGACTTGTAACTATTCGAGAAGGGCCCAACGTGAGACATTATTGGGAGGGTGCATCACTTTTATACAATACAAAAAAATGGAAAGCAGATGCTTTTTTTACCAAATACGGAACCAATGATTTTGGTGTTTTCGACAATCCTATTTTAGATTCTGACGAGACGTTTTGGGGCACCTACTGGCAATCAAAGAATAGTATGCTATTCGATGCGAAATTAGATATGTATTATCTAGGTTTTATAGATAATACTTCCCAATTTTTTAATGCCAATGGAAAAGAAACGAGGCATACCATTGGCGGGAGGTTATACAAAAAAAACAATCATTGGGATTTCGATATAGAAGCTGCAGGACAATTTGGTAGCATAGGAAATTCCAATATCTCAGCTTTTGGCTTTTTTGGGGAAGTTGGATATACGCTAGACCCTGAAGCCATCATATTAAAAAGAATAGGCTTAAAAGCAGATTACTTTACAGGAGACCAAGATGCAAATGATACCAAGGTAAATACGTTTAACCCTATGTATCCCAGACAAGGTTATTACAGAGGTGCTGGAGCATTGTACGCGGCCAATTTCTTTGATGTACATCCAAGTTTTATCATTGAAAAGAAAAACGATTTCTCATTCTTGGTTGATTGGAGCTGGTATTGGAGAACATCTACAGAAGATGGTCTGTACATAGGTGGTTCCGGTATTCCGCTATTAGCGCCTAACGGTTCAGATAAAAGCTATCTGGGCAGTCAGTTAAATTTTCAGTTTATCTATACGATTAATCGCTATGTAAACACGACCATCAACTATTCTCATTTCTATTCGGGAGGATTTATAAAAGATAACCCAACCCCAATGGAAATAAGTGATTTTATGAACCTAGCACTACAACTTAGATTTTAGTCAAAAAAAAGAAAAACCATTGAAGAACAACGAAACCCATTAAACAGAAAAGTATTTAAACTATAAAGCCTATGGAACTATACAAAGAACTCATATCAAAAAAATCAACCGCACCCAAAATACTGTTGTTTGGAGGCCATCCAACCAGAAGACATTCGGTTATTCAAATCATCTCAAAGGTAGGAGATGTAACCGTATACGGCGCCTTGAGTGAAGCGGAAGGTATCCAGATGCTACGAGAAAAAGATGAAATAGATGTGGTACTAATTGGAGGAGCATACACGCAAGAGCAGCGCGTCAGAATTAAGGCGTTTATTGAAGACCACGATAGAACTATAAAAATTACCGAACCTGGTGTGGAATACAGATATAGCAATGAAAATATTCAAAAAGATATCGCCAAAAAGCTTGGCCTTAAAATAGAAACTCTTTAACTAAAATCAATAAATATGAAAAACAAAATCCTTTTCGTAATCAGCTTACTTTTCGGGCTAATGATGCTCAACTCTGGTATTAGCAAGTTTACCAACCATATGCCAGCAATAGAAATGCCTGAAGCGGCAACTAATTTAATTGGTGCAATGATTGCCTCTGGCTGGTTATTTGCTCTAGTCGGCATTGTAGAAATTATTGGAGGATTGCTTATAGCAATTCCTAAGTATAGAGCCTTCGGAGCAATTGTTATACTACCAATTACCATAGGCATATTCTTATTTAATATTTTTCTGGCACCTGCAAACACAATAATCAGTATTGTGTTGTTGCTTATTAACCTTTGGGTACTTTGGGAAAATCGTTCAAAATACAGACCCATTTTCAATTAACCGATAAAAAATCACTTAAGACTTCATATTATGAACGCGTATCAAGAAATTTTAAACCTAGAAAGTCGGGCCGAAATGACTTTTGACAATGGCTTATTTGACGAGCATCAAAGCCTATGGGCAGAAAACGAATGTCAATTTGAAAGTCCTTTTGGAAGCTTTAATGAAGCAGAAGGATATATAAAATGGTTAGAAGAGTTCTACCAGATGACCCAAAATTTAGGAGGAACCCGTCATTTGGTTTTAAATCCAATTGTTGAAGTGAATGGCGACACCGCCTCGTTTACTGGCTACCTCTATATTATCAACAAATCAGACGGTTCATTTATGGGAACTTCAGTAATGAAAGACAAATTCAAAATAATTGATTCAGAATGGAAGTTTGTGTACAGAAGTGTAGCGCCAGACCAAGATTTAAGTCAATTATTAAAATAAAAAAAGTATGAAAATTGAATATCACACAAAACAAATAAACGGAATCAATCAAGCTTATATAGAATCTGGAGAAGGAGAACCCTTACTACTGATTCACGGCTTTCCGCAACATTCGCATATGTGGCGTAAAATGATTCCAAAATTATCTGAAAAATACAGGATAATAGCACCAGATTTGCGCGGAATGGGAGGCTCTTCCATCACACCATCTGGTTATGAAAAGGAACAATTGGCTAAAGATATGTTCCATCTCATTAAAGAACTAGGCCTTCAGAATGTAAATCTTGTAGGCTATGACCACGGTGGCGGAGTTGCTTATTCCTTAGCTGCTCAATTTCCTGAACTTATTAAAAAAGTATGCTTTATAGAATATACACCGCCCGGTTTTGGATATGAATATGGTTTGCAGCCCACAAGAGATTGGCAAGCTTGGCAATTAGCCTTTTTTACAGTTCCGGATGTAGCAGTACAATTTATTTTGGGCAAAGAAAGAGAATTACTTTCTTGGTATTTTTGGCATTGGAGCTATAATCCAGATGCCGTTTCTCAAGAAGATTTTGAAGTGTATGTTCGTCAACTTCAAAAACCTGGAGCATTGCGAGCAGGCTTTGCTCATTTTGGTGCGGTATTCGATGATACAGAACATTTCAAAGAAACCTCTCAAATCAAACTAAAAATCCCAGTTTTAGCCTTGGGCGGTGAAATGGGTGCAGGTAATTATATGGTTCCAGGATGGCAACAACTAGCCGAAAATGTAGAGGGTGGTGTTATTCAAAAATGCGGGCATTGGTTGGCTGATGAACAGCCTAATGAGTTATCGAAACAATTTTTAGAATTTTTCTAATCAAAATTGTGATTAATAGTTAGTTTGGTTGGGGCCTTCTGTTTCTCTTTTGCAGGCGGCATATTTGGTAAAATCATTCAATCTTTATATAATTTCTCATCTCTAAAATATCTTCCTTATATCCATTTAAGTCATCTAAGAACTTACGCAGTGCAGCATTGTCTTTTGATTTCAAAGATACGTTGCTATCATTTCCCCAACAGATTCGCAGTATGAAATTTTCCTTTTCTGATGGGCATTGAGATAGCTCACAAGATAAAAAACTGTGAAGATTATTAAGGTCTTTCAACCCATTCGTATAATGCTTTAAAAATTGCTCAATCTCATCTTGAATTACCCTAAATCGAATATACGTAATCATCTTTGCCATTGTTTTCTATACTCTAACGGTGTAACATTTTCATACTTTTTGAAGAATCGGATAAAGTATCCAGGACTTTCAAAACCAATCTGATAAGCGATTTCTGAAATATTATTATAGGTATGTAGCAGTTGACATTTTGCCAACAACATGATTCGTTGATTAATAATGGATTTTGCAGATTTTCCGCTGGCCTTACGTACGCATTCACCCAAATAAGTAGGGTTGATATTTAACAAGTTGGCAAATTCACGTACCATATAAGGCCGGTCGACTTTCTGACTAGCCAGGTCTTTGAAATTTTGTTCCATAATTAGTATGAACTTATTATAGATAAAATCTGACGACTTCTTGAATTGGCCTAAACCATTAGAGCCATTTCCATTGGCATGTATTCTGTTGGTCTTAATAAGAATAACGAACAACCAGAATTTAATAAGCTCTACAGAATATTTCCCTGAGATATTAAATTCTTTGTACAGCTCATTAAAAATCGTTTTGTAAAGTTTTAACCTTGGTTTATCAAGGGTAAACTTTCGCCTTGAATTAGGCATTAAATAATCAAAGGTGTTGATAAGGTTTTTATCATCAATCAGTAAAAGTAGGTAGTCCAATGTGAAAGCCACAAGATAGCCAATAGGGCTATCAAGCTTCTGCCAGGTTTTTATCTCACCAGGTTTTGAAAAAAAAATCTGCTTCTCTTTGATCTGTAAAGATTGTAGTTGATTGATTTTTGCGATGGAACCTTTTTCAACAAAGTATATTGTAAAGAAATCGTAGATATACGGTGAGTTCAAAAATTCTTCAGCGTTAATGTCAGATAAGCTACACATAAAGAACTCACTTTTTTCTGTAATGTTTTGGGGTCCTTTTTGCAAATTATCATCAAGAACGTTCTTTGCAAATGAGAAAATATCCAGGTTGGGTATTAATTTCAAGTTTGTGGTCATAACATAATTTTTGATTATGTATAACCTAAATCAATGCCAAAAGAAGTTGAAAAAGCTGTTCATCTATAAACCCTTGTTAATCAATAATATATATCATAAAAATAATCAAGCTGTAATTTCTTTTATCTTTTTTCACGAAAAAATAATGAATTTTATTCATGATTTTCATGAATTACTCGTGATATTTAATTTAACTTGATAAACGAAATGATTCAAAATGAAGAACTCACGCGAAAAGAACACATCTCTAAAACAGGAGAGGCAACTTAAAGAAATATTAAAGACTCTAATTTATGTAAAGGAGTCCAAAGATTTGATAAAAGTCATCATGGAAAAGGTTGCCGAAATCTTTCCCCTAGATGATGTTGGTCTTTTCGTAATTAGAGAAGATGGTTGGCATCGTGATTTTGCAGTGGATTACTATAACTACGATTCAATTTCAAAAAACATTAGGGATGCAGGTATTTCAGGTTTTTTACCACCGGATGAAGCTTTGAATTCTTTAATGAAGGAAACAAAAATTGTAGATTTTAAACAATTATTAGAAAAATTTCCCAACCATCCACATTTTCCGTTTTTATGGGAGGGTGGACTACGTGAATTTATCAGTGGCCCTATGTATTTTAGAGGAGAACCTTTTGGAGTTTTCATACTATGGTCGAAGAAGGAAGGAAGGTTTTCACATGAAGACATCCCCTTTTTCAATGAAATTAAAGAATACATCAGTATTTCATTAAAGCATATTGTAGAAAGAGAAAATCTAGAGAAGGAAAAAAACTTTAAGGAAACATTGCTTACCATAACCGAGGCTATTGCATCCATCAACAGTTCAAAGGAACTCTATAAGACTATTTTTGAGCGCATAAAACCTGTTTTTCCATATGATGAACTAGGGCTTTTCGTTTTGGATGACAGTGGGGATTTTCACTATGAATTAATAGATCAAGAAGTTCAAGAAATTACAATTTCTCAGGCAAAAATAGAAGAAAATTTAGGCACGCATACAAAATACAAGCATGTAGGTACTACTGCAGAGTGGCTAATGGCTAAGAGTGTTTGCATGATTTCAATGGAAGAATTGAATAAGAGAACAGAACACCCTCATCTAAAATATATGCTTGAGGCAGGGCTAAAACAAATGATTTCTGCGCCTTTGTTGAATGGAGGGAAATCGTTTGGGCTTTTATGCTTTAGTTCTCTTGTTGAAGATTTTTATGCAGAAAATGACTTAATACTTTTTAAAAATATAGCAGAACAGATTTCTGTAGCGGTTTCAAACATTCTAGCGAACGAAAAAGTACTATCTGAAAAGAATTTTAAGGAGAAATTATTAAATATTAGTACAGCAGTATCTACCATAACAAATAGAAAACAATTGTTCAAAGTTATTTTTGACGATTTAAAAACCCTATTAGACTTTGATAATGCCGGTCTATTTTATATAGATAATGAGAAAGATGAATTCTATGAGGTTTTAGAAGAAGACGTGACTGATGACATTCAGGATGAACTAGCTAGAAATAACTTGCTTGGTCCATTTCAGTATTCGGGTGCGCATAAACAAGCATTGATATATGTTGATGAAGTTTCGCTTTTAGATGTGGAAGAACAATCAAAGATTTATCCCAATCCGCAATGGGAAATCATGATGAACTTAGGACTTAAGAAAATGTTGGTGTCCCCATTAAATCTTGGCCGAGAAAAAATCGGGCTTATATGCTTCAATACTAAAGAAGAGAATTTATATTCAGAAGGTGATTTTAGATTAGTTAGTGCCATTGCTGAGCAAATGTCTATAGCACTTGGCAATGTAATGACAAATGAACAGTTACTTCAGGAAAAAGAATTTAATGAAGCCTTACTATCACTAACAGAGTCCCTTTCTTCTATGCGAACTACAAAAGGTCTCTACGAAAATATATTCACAAAGGTGAAGCCGTTATTACCTTTTGAAGAAATGGCGATTATGGTTCTTGATGATACAAGACAGTTCAATTATGAACTTACTAGCGATTCGCTAAGTATTCACAAGTACGTGCCCAATATAGCAGAAGAACGTTTTGGGAAGCCTGTCGTTTTTCCACATAAGGGAAGTATTACAAAATGGTTTAAAGAAAATGGCCCAGTAAGTATAAGCATAAAGGAAGTTGATAAACTGGCCCCTGAGATAATAAACCAATATTTATTGGAGGAAGGTTTTCACCATATTATCGGTGGTCCGCTAAAATCTGAAGGGGAAGCCTTTGGCATCATCTGCTTTTTTTCGAAGCAAAAGAATTTCTATACCGATGAACATATCCCTTTATTTAAAGCCATTAGCGAACAATTAGGCTTAGCGGTATCTAATATTTTAACGAGTGAAGAAATCATTAGAAAGAATCAACTTCAAGAACTAGAATTACAACTTTCCAATCAAATTCTGGATGTTGAGGATTACAATATTTTTTTCGGTGGTTTTTTACAATGTTTGTCCAAGCTCATTCCTTTTACCTATGTCACTATTAACATAGAGGGAAAAGAAGTCGGCACCTACCGTTTTGAATGGCTTACCTCTAAAGAATATCGCTCGTTAGACACAGAAACGCTATTGAATATTACAAATCTTCCCCAAAAAGAACTGAACCGTCTTGAAACAAAAATGTTGCATCATAAAATGGGTAGCCAAGGCTTTATAAATGATTTAGATGACATAAAAGTTTCATTTAAAGAATTATTGACCGCACTTCCTTTACGAGCAATGATTAAGAAAAAATATGAAGTCAATAAGGGAGATATGGAGATTACGATTGCTTTGTTTCATAAGTTTCCATCTAAATATCTTCCAAGACACACCGAAATTTTAAACGCTTTAGAAAGTACTTTGACGTTATCATTTCAACATATGCTTGCTTCAAAGGAAATAAAGGAACTATCGGAGCAACTTCAATTAGAAAAAAACTATTTGGAAACTGCGGTAAAAGAAGCCTACAATTTTAATGAAATGGTCGGCGAAAGCGATACAATGAAAGGGGTTTTTAAAAAAATTACCGAAGTGTCACAAGTCGACGCAACCGTATTGCTTTTAGGGGAAACAGGTACCGGAAAAGAATTAATTGCACGCGCTATTCATGAGAATTCTGATAGGCATGATAAAGTGCTTATAAAGGTAAACTGCGCTGCAATTCCTGCACAAATTGTAGAATCTGAACTATTTGGTCATGAAAAGGGGGCATTTACAGGGGCCGTGCAACGTCGCATCGGTAAATTTGAATTAGCACATAAAGGAACCATCTTCTTGGATGAAATCGGGGAAATGCCTCTGGAACTGCAAACCAAACTTTTACGGGTTCTACAAGAGCGTGAATTAGAACGTTTGGGAAGTAATGAAACCATCAAACTTGATTTTAGGGTTATTGCAGCCACCAATCGAAATCTGGAAGAAGAAGTTTCAAACGGTAAATTTAGAGCAGACTTGTTCTACCGACTTAATGCTTTTCCCATAATGGTGCCACCATTAAGTCAACGTGAAGATGATGTTATCCTTATAGCCGATTTTTTCTCTAGACAAACATCAGAACGTTTTGGACTACCATTTAAGGGATTCACCCAAAACACGCTCTCCCGTTTAAAAAACTATAGTTGGCCGGGAAATGTAAGAGAACTACAGAACATTATTGAGCAATCTATAATATCACAGCAAGGACATGTATTAGAAATATATCCAGGGCGTTCCAACATACTTAGTTTTGAAAAAGCAACTCAACCCAATGGAATCATTAATGAAGATCTTATAAACGACGAAAACTTTGATATGAATGTCATTAAAAATGAAAAGGATAAAGTGGAACGTGCCTACCTTTTAAAGGTATTAGAAGATACTAAATGGCGCGTAAGTGGTAAAAACGGTGCTGCCCTAAAATTAGGGATAGCACCGTCTACATTAGAATCTCGAATGCGAAAATTGAATATTACACGTTCTTAAAGCTGTATATAAAAATTTCATCTTATAAGATTATTCCATAGGTACTTCCATTAGTAAAATTGTAGAATTTGCTTCAATTTGAAAATGCATTAAACTTTTATCTACAATACCTATGGCATCTCTTTTATGAAGTTGAAAATCTTCGACTCTAATCCCACCTTCGATGATAAATACATATACCCCATTACCTTTTTTCTTTATTTGATAAGATGTTTCTAAAGGCTTGTCGAATACGCCTAAGTAAAACCAAGTTTCTTGGTGCACCCATACACCAATTGAGTGCTTGGTCGGTGAAACTATTCTACCAAATTTACCTTGGTAATCTTCTGGATTCATTGTTGCTTGTTCATAACGTGGCTGAACATCCTTAACCCTTGGAATTATCCAAATTTGTAAAAATTGAACTTCTTTATTTGGGTTGGCGTTCATTTCGCTATGCTCAATGCCAGTTCCTGCACTCATTACCTGAATGTCACCTTGCTTTATAATTTCATTTCTTCCCGTACTGTCCGCATGCTGTAAGTCACCCGATAATGGAATTGAAATTATTTCCATATTATGATGAGGATGAGTTCCAAAACCTTTGCCAGGTGCCACAATATCATCATTCAATACTCTGAGCACGCCAAAGGACATTCTTTCTGCATCGTAATAATTTCCGAAGCTAAACGTATGTCTTGATTGTAACCAACCAAGATCGGCACTTCCTCTGGTCTCTGCTTTGTGTATTATAAAATTATCTTTCATTTTAATCTCATGGAATTTTCAATTAATGTTTGGCAGCACCTTTAGAATTCCACTCGAGCAATTGTTTGTTATAATCAATTCCCAAACCATAGGCACCGCCATATCTTTTAGAAATTTTAAGTACAGGTTCATACATGTCGCTTCTGGCCCAATCCCGATGAATTTCTAATAAATATTGTAATGATGTAATTGGAATTACACCCGCATTTATCATACGTGTTAAGGCAAAACTATGTGCTTCTTGGGAAGTTCCCCCACAAGCATCCACCACTACGTATACTTCATAACCATCTTCTATTGCTGATAGTGATGCCGAAAGTGTACAGACCTCTGTCCAGAGTCCGGCTATGACCAATTTTTTCTTCCCTATCTTTTCTATAGCTTCAACAACACGTTTATCTTCCCATGAATTCATAGTCGTTCTATCAATATATTTAGAGTCATCTGGAAAGTATTCTCTTATCTCAGGAAATACAGGCCCGCTAAACGATTTTTCAGCTACTGTGGTAATGATTGTCGGCACTTCATAAAGCGTTGCAGAAGCAGCCAGTAAACCAGTATTGTTTCTTAATTCTTCAATAGGCTGGGATTCTACTGCAAAAGCCATTTGACTTTCATGGTCAATCATCAATAATACATGATTTGTAGGATTTAACAATTGCTTGGCCGCATTGGCTGGGTCGTTATTTGGATTTGGATTGTATTGTTTCCACTGAGCGTTGACTGTCACTATTGAAATCAGTAAAAACAAAAACAATGTTGCAGGTTTTTTCATTTTGAATATTGTTTTAAGAATTGTTTACGCTAGCTAAATTACAATGGCGTTCAAAGAATTTAACATCCATTATCAAAGGAATAATGGCACATTTTAAAGTATGCTATATGATTCAATCATAATGAAAACTACCTGCTCTCAACAGAAAACAGGTAGCAACCAAGAACCAACTAAACAACTAATCACTGTTTTATCTTTGATAGCCTCCATAAAACTTTACAGGAGACCAGCTAGGAATAACTTCTGGTAAGTCCGGATTTAGGTTTTCAAACTCCTTATCCCCGTAAACGACCTTACCGCCGACAACCGTAAGCACTGATTTTAGGTCATTGATTTGTTTTTCTGGCACGGTAAAATAATCTTCTGATAGTATAACAAAGTCTGCATACATGCCTTGCTCTAAAGTTCCTTTTACATCTTCTTCCTTCGAAATCCAAGCGCTTCCTTTTGTGTATAGATGCAGTGCCTCCTCTCGTGACAATCGGTTAGAAGGTCCTGCGATTTGAAAATCTCCTGCGGTTTTCCCTGTGATCAACCAATACAATGCTGGCCACGGATTGTAACTGGCAACTCTAGTACCATCAGTGCCAGCGCCTACATTAAGACCCATATCGATCATCTTTTTTACCGGTGGCGCCTGCTTTGCTTTTTCAGCCCCATACCGTTCTACAAAATATTCACCAGCGTATGCCATACGAGCCTGAATCGCAATGCCCCCGTTGAGGGCTTTTATGCGGTTAAGCTCATTTTCTTGCACCGTTTCTGCGTGGTCGAACAACCATCGTTCCGAAGCTAGTTTTCCACTGGTTTCTTCATTTATTTCTTCCAGAACATCGAGCATATTGGCAATGGTTTCTCCATACGTAGCATGTATCCTGAATGGCCATCCTCTATTTACGTGTAGCAACACAATTCGCTTTAAATCTTTTCGCCATGTAGGTCTATCTTCTAACAGTGGTTGTGGTGCTAAGAAATTTTCAAAGTCTCCTGCACTCCACGCTAAAAATTCACCACCACCTTCTAATTCATAGCCGTGGTCTAAATGGATTTCACCATTGTGACCAACTTCATTGTTAGCCATCCACTCTTGAAACTCTTCATACTCTGCGCCTTTGTTTTGAGGGAATAGGTAGTAAGATAAACGGATAGGCATTTTGCCTGCATCGGCCAAGGCTTTTGTGCCTGTATAGTCTTTAGGGAATTTATGTCCACCACCGCCCGCATCAATACCACTTGTTATGCCCAGACTGTTAAGTTCGCGGTAAAATTGTTTGGTTCCATTTACCATTTGAGCTTCCGTCAACGGTGGCAGTGAACCAATATGCGCATATAAAATGGCAGGGTTTGGTTCTGCTAGAAGTACACCCGTTAATTTTCCGTTAGCTCCTTTTTCAAAACTACTTCCCATAGGTGCTTTTGTGTTTTCGTTAATATTAAGAAGGTCAAGACCCGCTTGATTTAACCACCCCCTACTGTAGAGAAAAAGTATGTAGGTTGGCACATCTCTTGTCGCTTCATTAATTTCTTCGGGCGTTGGAAAACGTTTTTCTTCAAATTGAAATGGACTCCAGCCCCCTATAACACGAACCCATTGACCTTCAGGAGTTCTTTGAGCCTGTTCCTTTAACATTTCTAAAGCTCTCTTAAGCGTTTTTACCCCATCCCATCTTAGCTCCGCATTATAAAAGCGACCTCCACGTGTTAAATGCAGATGCGAATCATTAAGACCAGGAATAATAGTTCTACCATTCGCATTGAGTATCTTTGTATTACTTCCTTGTAATTCTTCTATTTCAGTATTTCTGCCAACTTTAAGTACTTTACCGTCTTTTACGGCTATAGCTTCTTTAAAGGAGCGGTGCTCATCCATTACAGCAATTTTAGCATTTGTTACTATAAGGTCTGCTTTTGGGCCATAACCATTGACCTGATTAGGAACTGTTGTTTTTTCGTGCTTGCAAGAACTCAAACAAACGAAAAACAGTAATGGGTAAAATTTAAAGTGCGAATTTTTCATGGTATTTCAATCAAATTACTAGGGGTCAAAGTTGAACATAGTATTGAAGATATGCGATACATTTTTTACACCAATGGTTCCACTTTTTACAGTTTCTTTGAGTAAATGTGAACCTTTCATAAAGATGATCCAACATAATATGATTACTGCGAAAAAGCCGAAACGTTAAAACTTCCGAATCCAAAAATTTCACTTTAAAAAGTACCATCAATACGTTTAAAATGTAACCCCTTATCATGTTGTATAGCTCTAAATTAGCCCATACACAAAAGGGCTTGCGATGATGAAAAAATGGAATATTGACAGGGCGCATTCGCAAATCAATTTTGGCATTGAGTGCTTGGGGTTGAGTATAATTAACGGTTCTTTACAAGAGTTTAGAGGTTCGTTGGAACAAACTAGAGAAAATGACTTTGCACAGAGTAAGTTCTATTTTCAGGGGCTTACATCTAGCATATTTACGGGGCATTCAGAACGTGATAATCATTTATGCTCTGCAGACTTTTTTGATACTCAAAATTATTCACAAATAAAGTTTATAGGGCACAATGTAGAGCGAATAGATGAAACTCATTACTTCATAGCTGGTGCTTTGAGTATCAAGGATTGCAAAAAGGCCATAAGCTTGACAGCATACTTTAAAGGAAAACAAAAAAGTATTGATAACTCTGAACGCCTGGGTTTTGAGATTACCGGTTTGTTACGAAGAAGTGATTTCAACTTAAACTGGAATGGGATTAATGAAGACGGAGTAAAACTTATAGGCGAGAGTGTTCAAATCCATATTCAACTACAGCTAAAAGCAAAAACGAACTAGATATGATACGAATTTTTGAAAACAAAAGTCTAGACTGTTACGAATGTTGGGATTGCAATGGTAAAATGTTTTTTTACTATGAGAAGCTAGATAACAATACAATATGTATCAAGCGTACCGAATTCACAAATGATTTTGATACTTCCGATAGCTTTGAAAAAATTATTCGAACGTTTTTAGAATTGCTTTTGGCAATGAATTTGAGTATCACAACAGAGTGTCCTTGGGTTACAACGTATTTAAAAGTTTATCCATATAAAACTGAATCTTTAAAAAGGAGAATTCAGATTTTCCATGGTAGATAAAACTCTATATATCACACAAAAATTTCCAACTGAAACAGAAAGAATGGAAGACAGAAACCTATAATGAGCTTCGGCAACTAAAAGCAGTGATTCCTCTTTAAAGAAAGACATTACAAAGCCTTGGAGAAACAATAAGACAAAGTGAACTTTCAAAAAAAGTAAGGAAACAACCTTTTCAAGGAACAAAAACCCCGTTGAATACAATACTATCGCTATAGCCTATTGCTATTTGTATTGAAGGTATCTTAGTGCTTTGCAATTCTTCATTTGCTATTTTGTCAACTCCTTTTTTCCAGTTTATCCCCTTTGAGGTATTAAATGTTGCGCACTGACGTTAGAAAACGCAATGACAATAAAAAACACATATACACATTGCAAATATGGAGTAGTCTTCAATTCTATAAATTTGCTTTCTATTTTTTGAAGAATCATAGTTCTGCTTTTCATAGTTAGACTTTGTTCTAATTTCTATTACTTCTTCTAGCTCGTCTGTTCTTATCGGTAGATTTCTGGTTAAATCGGTATATGAAATTTAAGTTGTACCGTTGCGCATTTCTGTTTCTAGTTTGGCTGATGTTGAATCCAGGATCTGTGATTAACTGTTCTACGGCCCTACTGTCAAAAAGGTTGGAAACATTAAAAATAAGACTGGCTTTTTTGTTGAACAATGTTTTGCTAATTGCTATATCTACATTTGTAATTGCTTTGGTATCTATTTGTGCCGTTGCCCTTTCACCTTGATAAAACAATCTAGTTTGTATTTGAAGTGTTTTTGATGGCGAAACATTGGTTGTTAGGTTTGCAAACCAAGTAGAATCGTCAAAACTTGCATCCAAATCATTGATGATTCCTTCTTGCTCAAAGGTATAAGCGTTCAAATCTACATTAAAACCTAACCATGCTACCGGATCGTACGTGGCTGAAAGTTCAAACCCATAGCGTTTTTCTAAATCAAGGTTGATTGGGCGTTGGGTAAATACTTCGTTCTCTTCTTGTATCGTTTCAAGTTGAAAAACATCTTGGGTACGTGAAAAATAGAGTGAAGGGTTAATACGAAATTTGCCTCCTTTAAATATAGTGGAGAGTTCAAAGGCATCTGTGTAAGATGGTGTAAGCATTGGATTTCCAGTAAAGCGGGATGAAAAATCTTTCAACTCAAAAAACGGATTTAAATCCCACAAAGAGGGGCGGCCTATTCTTCGACTATAGCTTATTTGCCCATCAATACTATCACTGAAAGCATATCCCAAACTTGCCGATGGAAAGAGGTTGGTATAGTCTTGTTCAGAGTTTAAGCCATCTGTAGATGCTTCAATCAAAACATCAGTGTCCTCAAGCCTAAGCCCTAGTTGAAAGCTCACATTTTTCCAATTAGAATTAAACTGCAAATAACCTGCAATTATCTGTTCATTGTATTCAAGCGAATTATTAATGTCATCAATAGTTTCAAAACTTCCATTGACCAATTGCTCAGCTAAAAAATCATTGGTTGTGCTTCTGTTTTCGTATTTAAGCCCTAGTTCTACATTTGTTTTTTTAGTTATTGGATTTATAAAATCAAGTTGGCCAACGAAATCATCGAGGCTAACATCAGCCAAAGTTCGAATATCTGTGAAGTCAGAATCATTTGACCCTATTTCTTCATTATCGAGAGTCCATCGCTTTGAACTATTAAAAAAATCATATTGAAAATCGAAGGTTAACTTTTGACCTTCTTTTTCAAAATCCTTGGTGTAGTTCCATTCTAATTGGTTGTAATCGCGTTTTTCATTGGAGTTTCCAAGTGTGAACAATCTTGTTTCACCTACTTCAGATGTAGTTATGTTGTAGTTTAGTCTTGTTTCGTCCGTATCCTCGGTTTCATTTCTAAAGTAAGCTAAGGTTATAGTGTTCTTGTCATTTATAAAGTAATCTACTCCGCTATAGTACAACCTTCCATCATCATGCCTATCCTCATCCTCATTGAAATCCAATACGGTCGTCACTCCATTTTCCATGGTACTTTGATTTTTTGAATATTCACCTCTATAATCTGTATATCTTATTCCTGCGTTCGCAAAGAAATTAAACTTGTTGAATCTGTAGTTGGCATTCAATGAAGCTCTATGGTCATTTGGAATTCCTGTTCGGAGACGTACTTGTCCGTTAAAACCCGATTGCCGGTTCTTTTTAAGAATAATGTTAATAATGCCCGATGAACCCGATGAATCATATTTTGCCGAAGGATTGGATATCACTTCAATTCTATCGATTATCTCGGCCGATAATTGTTCCAACGCTTGCGATTGGGTAAGGCCTGAACGCCTGCCATTTATTAACACTTGAACATTGGGATTACCACGTAAACTAATACCTCCAGATGGACTCACCGTAACCGATGGAACATTGTTCAGAACATCAGTGACCGTTCCGTTTTGGGAGGTCAAATCCTTGCCGACCCTAAATATCTTCTTGCCCAATTTCAGGGAGACTTCCGCTGTTTTGCCTTCCACTATGACCTCCTTTAAAACATTTGCGTCTTCGAGTAACACGATCCTTTCAAGCAGCACTTTTTGTTTGGTCGAATCGATAAGAATTTCTCTGGTGAACGTTTTATACCCTAAATAATTGATCTCGATCGTATATTCCCCGGCAGGGGGTTTCCTTATTTCAAATTCGCCTTTTTCACTTGTAATAACTCCTTCGATCAAAGCTTGCCGTTTGTCTTTAAGTATTACTGTGGCGTAGGCAAGGGGTTCATTTTCTCCACTGGTGACTTTCCCCGTTATATTGACCTGGGCAGACACAAGTAGCGGCAAAAAGGTTAAAAAAAATAATAGTGATTTCATCTAACAATACTTTTAAATCACGAACAATTACTTGCTTTTATTGATCAATGACTTTTATTAATATGTGAACTGCTCTATTCTTTTGTGAACTGCAAGGATTCAAATGTTGATTGCCCTAATTTTGAAGTAATGAAAAAGTTTTTTCTAAATATTTTTCTTTTATCGTTGACATCGTGCCTGAATTATGACATTGATGATATTGAGCCGATGTTTAAGGCCATTGAAACCAAGTACATGAAAGGTGACAATATCAAGTGGGCAGAAAAATCTTATAAGGACAACGATTGGAGCAAGAAAGAGTTGACCTTATCCGGAGAAGAAATATTTTGGATTCGAAAAAGAGTACATATCAATAAGAAACCAAAATCCTTACAGACCATAGGAATTGAAATTCAAGCATTTGGAGCGTATGAAGTTTATTGGGACGGACAGTTCATCGGGACTAACGGCTATCCGGGATTAGAATCTAAAATGCCGAAAAAAGGTACTGTGATTGCGACCTTTACCATACCAAACAACCTTTTGGATAATGGGGAACACATACTGGCCATGCGGGCGTCACAGCGTTTTGAACCAAAGGCCGAAAGAGGTGTTTACGTTGTAATAAACAATTTTGAAAAACTTGTAAAGCAGCCACTTCTCAACATTGTGTTCGTCCATATTCTGGCAGGAGCCTTTTTAGCTGGAGCCATTTACTACTTTTTGTTATACCTAACGGACATAAAAAAATATCCCACACTCATTTTCAGTGTTGTAAGCATTTTGTTCTTTTCGTTGGTCATAATTGAATATCTCAAATTCTATGTCCCCATTCATTATTCAAACTTTTATTTAAGACTACAGATAATCGGGTTTCTTATCTTTCTTATCGCATGTTTGGTTCCTTACTTTTTTTCGCTTCAGTTTTCGTTCAAGCGTAATAAAAAAATAATGATTGGCTATGCTGCACTGCTCTTTGCTTTTTTTCTATATAACTTCCATCACTACGATGAGACCGCTCTGATTTTGGGGCAAACCATGTGGATTTCATCATCGGCCATAATAATTTATGCAATTTACAAAGGACATAGGGCCGCGAAAGTCATTCTATTGGGCCTGGTCTTGAGTTTTGTGGTCTACAAAACTGCCATTTATGACATTAGCCTATTCGCAAGTTTTGGAATAATTCTATTGTGTATGTTCTATATACTTACAATTCAATTAAAGCAGCAGAAAATTGCTTTTGAAAAGTCTGTTGCCGAATCGATAAGATTAAAATATGAATTATTGAAAAAGAAAATTCAACCCCACTTTTTGATGAATACACTTACCTCTTTAATTGATTGGGTCGAGGAATCTCCAAAGAAAGGTGTGCAATTTATAGAGGCATTGGCAGAAGAGTTCGATTTGCTGATCCAAGTTGAAAATTACGCATTAATACCATTGGAGCAAGAAATAGAATTGTGCAAAAGCCATATAAAAATAATGGGCTATAGAAAAGAAGTTAGTTATCTCTGGGAAGATAACATGTCCGAATTTCATGAAGGCTTTAAAATTCCGCCCGGTGTAATCCATACACTTCTTGAGAATGGCATTACCCATTGTAAAAGTACTGACAAAAATATACTCCGGTTCAAATTGTTTATTGCCTTGAAAAGGAACAAGCTGACAATTGAATTTTTCACCATCGGAACAGTAAGGCAGGTTAAAAACAATGGTATCGACGGAACTGGAAATAAATATGTAAAATCAAGGCTAAGGGAAAGCTATCTAGATGATTGGTCATTTGTTTCTGAAGTACACCCTAACGGGTGGAAAAACAAAATTGTAATTCCCGCAAAACAATGAAGGTATTAATAATTGAAGATGAATCCAGAATAGCTAAGCGCCTTGAGAGAATGATCAGAGCGTTTTTCTTGAATACACTTCAAACAATTATGCACGCAGAGTCTCTTGATGATGGACTCAATATGGTTCAGGAAGAGGGTATAGATATCCTTCTATTAGATTTGAACCTAAACGGCGAAAACGGATTTAAGGTTTTGGAGAAAAGTGTAGCAAAATCCTTTCATACTATCATAGTATCGGCCAACAAAAAAGAGGCCCTGACAGCTTTCTCCTATGGGGTTTTAGATTTTGTGGCCAAGCCTTTTGATAAAAAGAGATTGGAACAGGCACTAAACAGAGCAGTAAAAAAAGAAGAAGTTGCCAATGAAGGCTTACAGCTTTTGGTCATCAAAAAAAAAGGGAACATTAAATTGGTTAAAATAGAAGAAGTACTGTACATGCAGGGAGCTGGTGTTTATACCGAATTATGTCTGCGGAATGGACAAAAGGAATTGCACGACAAGTCATTAGAAAAGCTAGCCCAACTTCTTCCCAAGACTTTTATCAGGTTGCACAAATCTTATTTGGTTAAGATTTCAGAAATCAATGAAGTTAAGGTAAACTCTGGCTCTAAGTACGAAGCTGTTTTGAACGATCAAACTATTCTACCAATTGGTAGAACCCGATACAAGCATTTAAAAGAAAGGATGCATTGACAAGAATGGCAATCCCATAAATTACGCTTTGGGGTGGAGAGTATCTGATGATGCAAGCGAAGTTTACCACGGGGGGTCAAGTGCTGGTGGAACTGCTTACCTCTATATTCAACCTGAAAAAAAACTCATTATCGCCTTTGCTTGTAATAGCGGTGACTGGTCCACTTCGAGGCATAAATTTGTACAACAGTTGGCAAGCCTGTATGATTAAATGTAACGCTTATTGATTTAGGGCATAAGGCAATTGCATCAGAAAACCCTATTGAAAAAAGGGTTGGGTTTTGAATATTGCAAATTACGGGCTGGTCTCTCAAAGTGAAGAACATGGGTCCTCAAAGTTGAGCAGGGAACAACTTTAAAATCGGCGAGGTCCTTTATGGCGTCCATATCATATCTGTCCTACCATTAAGGTTTCTCTCATCTATAAAAGGATAAAAATTGATGAGGTGTTGTACCTATGTTGTACCCAAACAAAAAAGCTTCTTGTTTCCAAGAAGCTTTTATACTGTGCGGGCGGAGAGACTCGAACTCTCACACCTCGCGGCACTAGATCCTAAGTCTAGCGTGTCTACCAATTCCACCACGCCCGCAAAAGGACTGCAAATATAAATCAATTTTCGAATTGTGAAATACCAAAAAACAAAAAGTTGCTTCACAATAACCAAGCCCGTGACCAAAAACCTCAAGAACACAAAAGGTGTTTAAAAACTCGAATCGATTAATCCGCATTTCGTACTTTTAAATCCTACTTTAAAATATGTACATGGACAACCTTAAAAGCTTTATCGCTGCCAATAAAGACCGTTTTTTAAACGAGCTGATCACTTTGTTGAAAATACCGTCAATAAGTGCTGACCCCGCTTATTCAAAAGATGTGCTCAAAACCGCCGAGCTCGTCGAAAAATCACTACAAGATGCGGGTTGCGATGTGACGGAGATTTGCGAGACCAAAGGATATCCGGTAGTATACGGTGAGAAAATGATAGACCCTAAATTACCAACGATATTGGTCTATGGGCATTATGATGTACAACCACCAGATCCAATGGATCTATGGACCTCTCCCCCATTTGAACCGGTCATAAAGAAAACTGAATTGCATCCTGAAGGAGCCATTTTTGCTCGTGGAGCCTGTGATGACAAAGGACAAATGTATATGCATGTCAAAGCGGCCGAGTTCATGATCAAAAACAATGAACTGCCCTGTAACATCAAGTTCATGATCGAGGGTGAAGAAGAAGTCGGCAGTGATAGCCTTGCAGACTTTTTAGAAGACCATAAAGAAAAACTCTCTAATGATATCATACTAATTTCAGATACGGGAATGATTGCCAATGACGTCCCTTCCATCACAACGGGGCTTAGAGGTTTGAGTTATGTAGAAGTTGAAGTTACAGGGCCCAATCGTGATCTGCACTCCGGTATTTATGGCGGCGCCGTACCCAATCCCATTAACGTACTGAACAAAATGATTGCTTCGTTGCACGATGAAAACAACCATATTACCATCCCTGGGTTTTATGATAAGGTTGAAGTTGTTTCTGACGCCGAACGTGCTGAAATGGCCAAAGCTCCTTTTAATCTAGAAGACTATAAAAAAGCGTTGGACATTGATGATGTTTATGGTGAAAAAGGATATACCACTTCAGAACGGTACAGTATTCGACCCACACTTGATGTCAATGGCATCTGGGGCGGATATACGGGTGAAGGGGCAAAAACGGTAATTGCCAGTAAGGCCTATGCCAAGATCTCGATGCGTTTGGTACCCCATCAAGACCCCGATGAGATCACTGAACTCTTCACCAAACACTTTGAGTCCATCGCCCCTAAGGGAGTGCAGGTCAAAGTGAATCCGCATCATGGCGGACTGCCTTATGTCACCAATATGGACAGCATCGGTTATCAAGCCGCAGCCAAGGCATATGAAAAAACATTTGGCAAAACACCTATACCCGAACGTACGGGCGGAAGTATTCCAATTGTAGCACTGTTTGAACAGGTTTTGCACAGTAAGACCATTTTAATGGGCTTTGGGCTCGACAGTGATGCTATTCATTCACCCAATGAGCATTTTGGGGTTTGGAACTATCTGAAGGGTATTGAAACCATTCCGTATTTCTACAAATATTTTACAGAGCTGAGCTCTTGAGTTTAGAGTTTAGAGTTTAGAGTTTAGAGTTTAGAGTTTAGAGTTTAGAGTTTAGAGTTTAGAGTTTAGAGTTTAGAAAAATCAAAAGAGACATTTTTGTTACGAAATGCTGAGGGTATCCTTTTTCCAAAAGTTCTTCATGCCATTAAATACTTTTTACTACAAACCCAATACTCACTACTGACCAACATAAAACTCACAACTTCTTCACATACTTGGTAATAATCACAATGTGCTGTCCGTTAATTTTGCCTTCTATGTAGTCGGCATTATCCCTATCAAGGGTAATTCGGCGCACCGCGGTACCTTGTTTAACTACCATACTTGAACCTTTTACCTTCAAATCTTTTATCAGAACTACATTAGCTCCATTTTCAAGTATTGCACCATTTACATCACGATGAATGATTTTATCACTCTCTTCAAGGTCTTCACCAGTAGCTTTTGCCCAATTCAATAGCTCATCGTCCAAATAGAGCATATCCAATAAATCTTGGGGCCAGCCTTTATCTTTCAATCTTGAGAGCATACGCCAGGCCACGACCTTAACGGCATCATACTCGCTCCACATACTATCGTTCAAACAACGCCAATGGTTGGGATCCGTGCTATCAACTTCCTTAATCTGAGCAGTGCAGGTCGTGCAGGCTAAAATACTTCCATCCATTCCCCCCGTCGACACAGGTGGCACTTCATAAATCTGTAAATCATTGGTAGCGGAACATAATTCGCATTTTGAAGTACTCCGTTCTTTTAGTTGTTCCAATAAACCCATTGAACTGATTTTGTTTGAACGCAAACATAGCCAAATTCCATTGGCTTTTCTTCAAGTTTTTATGTGCAAAATCAAATATTCAAACTCTACATTTGTAGAATTAAAATATTTGTTCTATGTTTGTAGAGTTAATTCTAACAATGTAGAATATGCAATTGTCAAAAGCGGAAGAAGAGTTGATGAACATCCTCTGGAAAAAGAGAAGGGCCTTTATGAAAGACCTCTTAGAAGGTTACAACGAGCCAAGGCCGGCCACTACAACGGTTGCTACATTGTTAAAGCGTATGACGGACAAGGGTTTTATAGCCTATAAAAGCTTTGGACGTGCCAGGGAATATTACCCTTTGGTAAAGAAGAAAGATTACTTTTCAAAACATGTGAATGGACTCATCAAAAACTTTTTTAATGATAGTGCGAGTCAATTTGCCTCATTTTTTACGCAAGAGACCAATCTGAGCAAAACAGAATTGGAAGAACTAAAAAAATTGATAGACCAAGAAATCGAAAAGAAATAGTCATGGACACCTACCTCTTAAAATCCACTGCCTGCATGTTTATCCTTTGGGCCTTTTACAAGCTATTGCTTGAAAAAGAAAGTGCCCACATGTTCAAGCGTTTTTTTCTGCTCGGGGCGCTGTTAGTTTCGTTCACAATACCCTTAATCGTTTTCGAAGAATACGTGAACCCCGAGGTTAACTCACCAATTTCATATGAAGCCTCTCAAAATGAACCTGTTTTAAATCAAGAACAGCCCAATCATAACGTTGTCGTAACGGACTATGATACCGTTAATTGGACATTGTTGTTGTTTTCCATATACGTGCTGGGAGGTGCCGCTTTCGCATTTCGGTTCATCAAACATCTATTACAAATCGTAAACCGAATACGTAATAACCCAAAAATCAAAGAGGCTTCTTATATCAAAGTATTGTTGGGCGACCTACTTCCTCCACATACATTTTTCAGTTTTATTTTTCTCAACAAAACGCAATTGGAAGCGAACCAGATTCCTAATGAAGTATTGCTCCATGAACAAACACATGCCAGACAGTTACACAGTCTTGATGTCTTGTTCATTGAATTTTTACAAGTCATCTTTTGGTTTAACCCAATACTATACCTGTATGGCAAAAGCATTAAACTCAATCACGAATTCTTGGCGGACCAAGCTGTTCTAGAGAAGGGCCAACCCAGAAAAAGTTATCAGAACACTTTATTGTCCTATATCTCAAATGAGTCATTAAAAACATATCAGTCGACCGGCATTGCAAATGCCATTAATTATTCATCATTCAAAAAACGATTTATCATCATGAAGAAAAAAACATCAAGAAAATCAATGGTTTTAAGAAGTATGTTATTAATTCCATTGAGCGCACTACTGCTTTTAGGATTCAGTGAGACCAAAATCATTGAAATGCAAAAAAGCGAACCGCAAGAGCCAAATGAAGTGTACGCGCAACGGCCTGAAAAACAGTTCGTGCTTTTAGTGCACAAAAGCCAAATACTACTTAACAATGAGAATGTGCCCTTACAAGATTTTGCGGTAACCATAGATGTTTTGACCGAAAACTGGGAAGAACCTGATTATACTTCAGTCATCGTTCAAGCCAATTTCAGCGAAACACCAATAACTTTCTTAGAAAAAGTGGAAGCTGAATTTCAAAAAACACATTTAGCAAAGGCCAATGAAAATATGAATGTTTTTCCTGAAGGATACCAGAATCGTGTTGTACAAGAAGGTGCTTCAAGAAAACTTATGGCCGAATACAACAAACTCGCAAAGTATTATAACGATATGCCGCGAAACAACATGCACATCAAGGGAAGCGATATAGAACGTTTGGAATATATCTATAGCTTGATGTCAGATAAGCAAAAGGCCGATGCCGAACCATTTCCTGATTTTCCTGAGCCACCTGCAATGCCCGAAGCGCCCGTACCTGTTCGGCCAGTTGAGCCCAAATCAGATAGAACACCATCTACCCTTGAAGCTGCCGGCGTACCAGTTCCTCGAAGTGTTGTAGGTGTGGCTGAACCACCATTGCCCCCAGAACCTGAGGATCCCTTAGATCATATTATCTCTATGGCAAAAAAAGGCGCTACTTTTTATTTTGAAGATGAAAAAATATCATCTGACAAGGCTATTGAGCTTTTAAAAAACAATACGGATCTGAACATTCAAACCACTAGAACAAATTCCAAAAATCCGAAAGTAAAAATCTCAAAATCACCAATTACTTTTGAGCGCAAATAGCTTTTTAACTTTTCATCAAAACGTTAAAGCCTTCTAAACGAAGGCTTTTTGTGTAACAAAATCATAATCATCGCGTTCTAATATCATATTTACCCTGAGCTAGCCCGTGCTGAGCACAGTTGAAGCAAAGGGCCAAACCTAAACGAGCACTATCATGTTACAACGATTTTTTATCTTCTGTTCGGGAGCGGACACCGACATTCTTTCTACCTGCACAAACGGCGAACGAAACAAATACATGGGCATTGGAGCAACAGTCTTTTTTACTGCAGTCATGGCCTTTATCGCCAGTGGATATGCCCTTTACACTGTTTTTGACAATGTTTACACGGCCATTTTCTTTGGGTTCATATGGGGATTGCTCATTTTCAATTTGGACAGGTACATCGTATCCACGATCAAAAAACGAGATAGTTTAAAAAGTGAATTGTTACAGGCGGCACCGCGTATACTTTTGGCGATTATTATTGCTATCGTTATTTCAAAGCCTCTAGAGATGAAAATCTTTGAAAAGGAAATCAATCAGGTGCTGCTTGAAGAAAAAAATGCCATGACCTTGGCGAACAAAGAACAGTTGGCATTGCAGTACACGCCTAAAATTGAAAGCCTAAACCAAGACATTGCAAACTTAAAGAAAGAAGTTGCTACAAAAGAGGCAGAGACCAATGCACTTTATGACACTTACATCACAGAAGCTGAGGGCACGGCAGGCACAGGAATCTTGGGAAAAGGACCTGTCTACAAAGAGAAACGTGAAAAGCACGATGCTGCATTGGCAGAATTACAGGCCTTAAAAAATACAAATGCACAAAAAATTACAGGTATTGAACAGCAAATTGCCGGTTTAGATACCGATTATGCCCAAGTGGTTAAAAACTCACAACCCATTATCGACGGTTTTGACGGTCTTATGGCACGAATCAATGCTTTGGGCAAGCTGCCCTGGTTACCATCGTTCTTTATTTTCTTACTGTTCTTGGCCATTGAAACTGCACCGATCATTGCCAAGCTTTTGGCACCTAAAGGAGAATATGACTATAAGTTTGAGGAAGCTGAAAGTGTAGTGGCAACCTGGGTCACCCAAAAAGTTGCACAACGAAAATTGGTCATGGCAACGGATGCCGAAATGAACCAAGAAATTTATGAGGATATTAAATCTGAAGAAGAGCTGTATCGCTACAAACGTGAAAAAGCGCAAGAACTTTTACGCCTACAAGCCGACTCTTTTCATAAGACCCAAGTAAAAGGACTTTAAACTGTTATGGTGCTGTAAGCTTTTAATGCGACAGTAAGACTATCTTTCCAGTGTGGAATGGTAATTCCGAAAGTCGCTTTAACTTTAGATTTGTCCAACACACTAAACTTTGGACGCTCAGCGGCCGTTGGGTAGGCCGAAGATAAAATAGGTTTCAAATTGATTTGAATACCATGACCATCAAAAATGGCCTTTGCAAAATCATACCAACTGGCCACACCTTCATTACTATAGTGATACACGCCGTAGTCGGTACTTTGCTTATTGATAATATGTAGTATGACGTTCGCCAGGTCCTTGGCATACGTAGGTGCCCCGACTTGGTCATAGACCACTGAAAGTTCTTCACGTTCAGTACCCAATCGAATCATCGTCTTCATAAAGTTGTTTCCGAATTCTGAATACAACCACGAAGTCCGTATGACAAAATGTTCTTCTATATTATTGATAATGGCCCGTTCGCCTTTGTATTTGGTATCGCCATAAAATCCGATAGGCCTTGCGATATCTTCTTCTTTATAGGGTTCGTTCAAATAACCGTCAAACACAAAGTCGGTGGAAATATGAATTAATATGGCCTGATGTTCTTTACAGTTAAGTGCTAAATTTCTAGCACCTGTAATATTGACCATTTGCGCAGTTTCAGTGTCTGACTCAGCTTTATCCACATTGGTGTAGGCTGCACAGTTGATACAGTAAGCATAGTTCTTTTGTGAGAACTCGGCATGCACCTCTTCAAAATCAGTGATATCCAATTCGCTGGAGGACTTAAAGATAAAATTGATGTCATCTTGGTCAGCAATGCTTGATTTAATGGTCCTGCCCAATTGGCCCGATGCTCCAGTAATTAAAATATTCATTTTTAATTTTTTTAAGCTTAACCTAAAATGGCACTATTGAATGTTGGCAGTACCTTATCCTTATCTGAAACAATCAGTTCTGACTCGTCTACCATCCAATCAATTGCAAACTCAGGGTCGCTATACAAAACTCCGCCCTCAGATGCTTTATTGTAAAAGTTATCACATTTGTAAAAGAAAATCGCCTTTTTACTCAAGGTCACAAAACCATGGGCACACCCACGAGGCACGTACATCTGTTTTTTATTGTCTGAAGAGAGTATGGTCGATACAACCTTACCAAAAGTTTCTGAATTTTGTCTGATATCTACGGCAACATCTAATACTTCACCTTCCAATACACGAACCAATTTGGCCTGAGCATGTTCCCCACGCTGAAAGTGCAATCCTCTGAGCACCCCGCGTGTTGATAATGACTGGTTGTCTTGAACAAAAAAAGGTTTTAAGCCTGTGAGTCGCTCAAATTTTTCTTGGTTATAGCTCTCAAAAAAATAACCCCTATTGTCTTCTATAACCGTTGGTTCTAAAATCAAGCAATCTTTAATTGCCGTTTTTTGAATTTTCATAACACTAAGATATGGCTTCTAACAATCGTTTGCTGTACCCACTTTTGATAAATGGTTCGGTCAACTTTTTGAACTGGTTTTTGGTGATGTAGCCCATTTTGTAGGCCGATGATTCTATCGCACCGATTTTCAGTCCTTGTCGTTCTTCAATCACTTGAACAAATTGGCCTGCCTGCATCAACGAGGCAAAGGTACCCGTATCTAACCAGGCGGTGCCCCTGTCCATAATACTTACTTTCAACTTACCTCTTTTCAAATACTCGCGGTTAACATCGGTAATTTCGAGTTCCCCACGCGCACTGGGCTTCATGTTCTTTGCAATCTCAACGACGTCGTTATCGTAAAAGTAAATACCGGGCACTGCATAATTCGATTTCGGATGTTTGGGTTTTTCTTCAATTGAAATGGCCCTACCATCTTCATCAAACTCAACCACACCGTATCGTTCAGGATCATTGACGTGGTAGGCATAAATGATGCCCCCATCTGGGTCATTGTTTGATTGTAATAAATTATCCAGCCCGGTACCGTAAAAGATATTATCGCCCAATATCAACGCTACTTTGTCGTCACCTATAAACTTCTCCCCTATTATAAAGGCTTGCGCCAAACCATTAGGTTCTTCTTGTACCGCATACTCAAAACGACAACCGTATTTTCTGCCATCACCTAACAATTTTTTAAACAAAGGCAGGTCATGTGGAGTTGAAATAATCAATATCTCCCAGATGCCCGACTCCAATAAGGTGGATAGTGGATAGTAAATCATCGGCTTGTCATAAATAGGCATTAACTGCTTGCTTACGGCTAGTGTCAAGGGGTGCAATCTGGTTCCAGAGCCCCCGGCTAGTATTATTCCTTTCATTATGCTTTATCGTACTTTTATGATGGCTATGCCAAACTTGAGTTTTCACTTTCAACGTAACGTTGCAAATACCAATCGATTGTTTTTTCAATTCCTGTTTCGAAGTTCTCATCTGCCTTCCAGCCCAATTCGTCTTCTATTTTTGAGGCATCAATAGCGTATCTAAAATCGTGCCCTGCCCTGTCTTTGACATAGGCAATCAAACTTTCGTAAGATTTTCCGTCATTTCGAGGGTGCTTACCGTCCAAAACTTCACATACCCTTTTGGCGATATACAAATTGTTACGTTCGTTTCTACCCCCGATATTGTACGTTTCACCTGACACCCCATCTTTATAGGCCAAATCAATGCCCTTGCAATGATCAAGCACGTACAGCCAATCACGAATGTTAGATCCGTCACCATAAATTGGTATGGGTTCACCTGACAGGGCTTTACGTATAATGGTCGGTATCAATTTCTCATCATGTTGCTTTGGCCCATAATTATTGGAACAATTGGTCGTGACCACATTCATTCCGTAGGTATGGTGATAACTACGAACAATGAAATCTGAGGACGCCTTTGAGGCACTATATGGGCTATTTGGTGCGTAAGGCGTCGTTTCCATAAAAAGACCATCTTCACCCAAGGTGCCATAAACTTCATCAGTTGAAACATGGTGAAAACGTGCATTTTTAAAAGCCTCTTTATAGATGCCAGGGCCAACCATCCAATGACTCTTGGCCACATCAATCAGATTGAAAGTGCCCAAAATATTGGTCTGCATGAATGCATCAGGATTGGTAATTGAATTATCTACATGTGATTCGGCGGCAAAGTGCACAACCCCTTGAAAATCATAACGTTTGAACAATTCTTCGATCAGACTTCTATCACAGATATTACCGTGAACAAAAGTATATCTATCGTGAGTTTCAACTTCTTTCAAATTGGCTATATCACCAGCATAGGTCAGTGCATCAAGGTTCACCAAATGTATATCTGAATGTGCCTCTAAAAAGTAGGGCACAAAATTAGAACCTATAAATCCCGCCCCTCCGGTTACTAAAACATGAATCATAAACTATATTATGTTTGTATTACATTTTTTGTAAATATATTCCTACTTATTAATGAACATGAATTTATGTTGTGAAAGTCCATTTTTTGGTTGTAGAATACAATAATATATGATTTTATCGCATAGCACCCCAATCAATTAACACTACTAAACTAAACAATAGTACATTACTTAATAAAAATGAAATGTTTTTCTTACTTTTAATATAAACTCCATAGTGTTAAATGACCGCACAAACCACTGAAAAGCCCTATATACTGGCCGTTGATGATGAACAACTGAATATAGAACTGATTCGGTTTATCTTAGAACGAAACGACTTTAAGTTTAAGGGTACCAGCGACGATGAATATTTTTTTGAGCTGTTGGAGGAACAGTTGCCCGACCTTATTCTTTTAGATGTTATCATGCCCAGAATTGAAGGCTTCGAGCTCTGCGAAAAGTTAAAAAGCTATCCTCAATATAGAAACATTCCCGTTATTTTTTTGACCGGCAAGGTCAACGTGAAAGATAAGGTTAAGGGTTTTGAGGTCGGTGGTGTCGATTATGTGACCAAACCTTTTAACGAGCAAGAACTGATTGCCCGTATTCAGACCCATGTCGAACTGGTACGTGCAAAAAACCAAATAGAACGACAAGCAGAAAACCTGAGGCAGTCCAATGTTCTAAAAGATAGAATGTTCTCTATCATTGGGCATGACCTGCGTTCTCCCTTAAGTGCCGCAAAGCTCAAAATGGATTTTATCTTACGCGGTATCATTGATCCCAAAGCTGATGACTTTTTAGATGGAACTGTGTTTGAACTATTGAAAACCATGGACGAGGCCTTGAACTTACTTCAGAATTTATTGGGATGGGCAAAGTCAGAAAGTGATCAGATTCAAATTATACCAGAAAAACTTGACGTTAATGATTTGGTCGAACAGACCTTTCGCCTATTGAAATTAGGAAGCGAGCACAAGAAAATTCAGCTCATCAATAACGTTTCCAAAGACAGTTTGGTCTTCGCTGATATGAATACGGTAAAAACCGTATTGAGAAATCTACTGTCAAACGCCATAAAGTTTACTCCTGTTGATGGTATCATAAAAGTTAATGCCCATACGAACGCTGAGCACCTAACCATTGAAATAGAAGACAACGGACAGGGCATTCCCAAAGCAGATATTGACAAGATCTTGAATCCGAATGAACACTTCAGTAAATTGGGCACCGAGAACGAACCCGGCACCGGTCTTGGTCTGGTGCTCTGTCAGAATTTTGTCAAAAAGAATGGTGGCACTTTACGTATTCGTAGCGAAGTTGGTAAAGGCAGTGTGTTCTATTTTAATCTACCACTATATGAAAATCAATTGGTCTAACTTCGATTTTGGACATTGGTACTCGCCCCATTTTTAAATACTTGGTACAGCATCATTTTTTTGTTAAGAATTGGCAGTTTGGTTTTTACAATTTTGGTCTTTTCAAGATTTTTGAAATACCAAATTTAGGCCCATCGTCCAATTGACTCTTTGATGGGGTGAGTTCTTCTAAGGCCAGGGCAAAAGCACTTAAATTGGACTCTTGGGAAACTATTTCATACGTGGTAAGTCCGGGCTCGGGTTTTTGGGTAGAATCATCTTTACTAAACGAGATCATCAAAATTAAGATGGTATTTTGCCGAACAAAGCACATCATAATTGAATACTTGAATTTATCTAATTGAAAAAAAATCAACTACTGCCATTTAGGCGTTATCGTATCTTTATCATATGGAACTCAAGTATTTCAGGCTTATAAAAACCATAGCAGAAGAAGGCAGTATAGCGAATTCTTCAGAACGCTTGTTTCTCACCCAATCGGCTTTGAGCCACCAACTTCGGGATCTTGAAGAAAGACTGGGCTTTAAGGTTTTTCTTAGAACACGAAACAAATGGGAGCTGACTGAAGAGGGTAATGAACTATACAGACTTGCCAATCGACTGTTCCGTTCCATAGACGAAAGCTTCAGTAATATTGAACACATAAAAGAAGGTTCAAGAGGGGCTATAAAGTTGAGTACCGAATGCCAGTCTTTCTTTCACGGTATCCCAAGTTTTATTCAAAAAATGGGTATCCTTTATCCTGAAATAGACATCGACCTAATTTTAGGGGCCACACACCAGACCATTTCCCAGGTTTTATCCAATGAGATAGACATTGCCATTGTTACAACCAGACCAGCTTCTGAAGAGTTGGTAAGCATAAAGGTCCACGAAGATGAAATATTTGCAGTGATGCACAAAGAAAACCCTTTAAATACAGTCGACAATCTCGAGGCAAGTCATTTTACCAATGTTCACCTACTGATCAATTCATTTCCGTTGGAAGGGGTTTCGGTCTATGAACATTTTTTAAAGCCCAACAGAATCAATCCAACAAAGATTTCCGCTATTCCGTTTACTGAAATCACCCTCTCGATGATCGAGGCAAATATGGGAATAATGTGTGCTCCAAAATGGCAGTTAAAATCTTTTGACCTTTCAGAGAACATTGTCTTCAAGCGCATCAGTAAAAATGGCTTAAAGCGCGACCATTTTCTAGTGGTTCGAAAAGTCAACAGAAATAAGAAATATATTCATGACTTTATCTCCTCTTTTGAGGAAGATTTTTTAAATCCTTGACTTAAGCTCCTTTAAACCAAGTTGAAAAAAATTCAACTTAGCATATAGCGACATTTCAATTACGTTGCTATGCTTTAAAAAACGGCCTTCCGTCCTTTGGACAATCAAATAAAAGGCGGTGAAAAACAAATACTTACATTTATCCATTCTCATTCTTTTACATTTCACGGGCAATTCTCAAGGCCCTATAAGAACCCATTGGGCGGTAAGTACCAGTGAAGTCCCCATAATCGATGGAAGACTTGATGATGCTATCTGGTCAGGATCATTGGAAAACTGGAGCTCAAATTTTATACAAAGGTTGCCTGATGAAGGTTCAAAACCCACGGCCGAGACCCATTTCAAGATTGCCTATGACCAAAAGTTCCTCTATGTTGGGGTACGTTGCGAAGACGAAGGAGAAAACATCAATCATTGGATGTCAAGAAGGGATGGTTATAGCGGTGATTGGGTTGAGATCATATTTGATACCTATCATGACCGACGTACGGCTTTCTCGTTCACATTAAGTGCAGCAGGTGTCAAAAGCGATAAGTATATTACGCTCAACGGAACAGAAGAGGATGTGGCCTGGAACCCCATTTGGTACGCACAAAGTGAAACAGGTGCCCAAGGATGGTCTGCAGAAATGAAAATACCGCTGAGCCAACTCAGGTTTAGCAAAGAAAACAAGCAAATTTGGGGGTTGCAGGTACAACGCAGAATATTGAGAAACGAAGAACTTTCAATTTGGCAGCGAGTACCACAAGATGCTCCAGGATGGGTAAGCGAATTTGGCACTCTAAAAGGAATACATGACATTGAACCCCAGAGACAATTAGAAATTCAACCATTTGTGGTCAGTTCTTTGGAAACTTTTGAAAAAAACCAGGACAACCCTTTCCGAAGCAGCAATAAACAAGTCCTTAATTTTGGTCTGGATGGAAAATTGGGAATTACCAATGACATTACATTGGATTTTACTGCAAACCCTGACTTTGGACAGGTAGAGGCAGATCCTGCGGCAATCGCCCTTGATGGGTTTCAACTATTTTTTGAAGAACAGCGCCCCTTCTTTATAGAGAACAAGAATATATTTGATTATCGGTTCTCTTCACCCATAATTGGTGGACCTTATAGCTCTGACAATCTTTTTTATTCACGACGGATAGGAAGGCAGCCTCAAGGAAGTGTTTCCATAGGTGGAGATGAATTTGCCGACATTCCGCAAAGAACTTCCATTTTGGGTGCGGTAAAGCTCAGCGGAAAGACAAGAAAAGGGCTGTCTTTTGGAGTTTTGGAAACTTTTACACCAAAAGTTTATGCCGATATCAGTGACGGAACTTCACAACTCATTGAGCCCCAAACTAATTATTTTGTTGCACGTGTACTAAAAGACCTAAACAACCGCAAGACTTTCTTGGGTGGAATATTCACATCGGTCATACGAGCGGGACAACCCGAGACCAACTTTCTGCATAAATCGGCAAAAACAGGGGGAATAGATTTTCTACATCAATGGCAAGATCGAAATTGGTACCTAGGGACGAATCTTGTGGCCAGCCATGTGAAAGGCTCAAAAGAAGCCATACGCAATACCCAACTTTCAATTCCGCATTTGTTTCAAAGAGGTGCACGTCATTTAGCTGTCGATTCAACCAAGACCTCATTGACCGGTACGGGAGGGGACATCAAATTGGGCAAGGCAGGAAATGGGAATATACAAGGAGAATTGGGACTCACTTGGCGCTCTCCCCAACTTGATCTGAACGACATAGGATTTTTGCGTGAGGCAGATATATTTCAGCACTATACGGGCATATCGTACCGATCCATCAATTCTTTTGGCATCTTTAGAAATGCAAAAATCAGTTACAAACATTGGTTCAATTGGGATTTTGAGGGCAAACTGAACTACATCGACTGGGATGTTTCTGGAGAAGCCACTTTTCAGAACAATTGGTCGGCTACATTAGGGTACTTTTCCCAGCCCCATATTTTTTCAAAATCATTGTTACAAGGTGGCCCCAGAATAAAACTGGCAAGTCAATTTGGCTTTTGGTGGGCGTTGAATACCGATTCGCGAAAAAAATTCTTCGTCAACTACTCGGGATGGACTAAAACAGGTGGGCTTGGGAGCTACTATCTCCTAGAGAATTCAATTGGCATCAACTACCAGCCCATGGACAGGCTTCGGCTTTCGGTTACTCCAAAACACACCCTAATAGGTCACAGGCTTCAATACAACGAGACCATGACGACCATGACGGACAACCGCTATGTAGTGTCATTATTAGATCAAAATACATTGAGCCTTGTGGTGCGGGCAGATGTGACCATTGGACCGAACATGGCCATACAATACTATGCCGAACCTTTTATTTCACAAGGAGAATACAGCCAATTTGGCCTGGTCGAGCGGCCATTACAATCTTTTTCGGACGGACAGTTACGACCAATACAAATTCTTAGCGACGAACCAAATGCGACGGTCTATGAGGTAGATATTGACGATGACAGCATTGGCGAGGGGTTCATAAACAATCCGGACTTTTCGTTTGCACAGTTCCGTTCAAACTTGGTTTATCGGTGGGAGTATCGGCCCGGCTCAGAACTTTTTCTGGTTTGGTCCCAAAGCTTGAACGACACATCATTGCCTGTAAGAAATCTTGTCTCTTCCTTGCGAGAGCAAATTTTCTCCAGAACACTTGGCAGCACTTTTTTGGTCAAACTCACATACCGGTTCCATCGATAGTCATATGGTTTCACTTTTTATTACTTTTAAGATGTACAACCTACAGCTGGCCGATTGGGTCGGGTTTTTAGGTGTTTCACAAGTGCTCTTAGCATATCTTTTGAACATTTCAGGAAAAGTTGGCACTGACGATCATTCATTTAGAATCTTGAATTTCACGGGCGCCTCCATGGCTTTTTTAGCATCCTGGTTATTGCAATTTTGGCCATTTATGCTTCTAGAGGGAGTCTGGTCGGTCATATCATTTAAAAGTCTAATCAAAAAATCATATGGTAACATAATGGCTGCAGAAACGAATCTATTTGAACTGATAGCGAACATGAACCCTTGTTTGAATGAAGGTGACTATGTTTTTGTGTCTATATCTGACTTCGAAGGTCTGACCGGAGATGATGTAATTGGTAAGTTTCGAGAAGAAGAAGGAACAACGGTGATACTCAAAAAAGATAAGGCGGTGCAGCTTGAACTGTCTTTTGACGTAGTCATGTCATGGATTACGTTAAAAGTACATTCATCTTTAAAAGCAATCGGTTTAACGGCAGCTTTCTCAAGCGAATTGGCCAACCATGGTATTAGCTGCAATGTAGTTGCAGGATACTATCATGATCATATTTTTGTGAGTAGTCAAGAAGCTCAAAACGCATTAAAAATCCTAAAGAAGATGACAAAAAAACGCCATAGAACACAATAAAATGAATCGTGCTGCAATTGAATTGGTTCCTTGACCCATCTGAAATGGAATCAAAACTTTAAAACCCGTAAACTTTAACTTAATTGAATACAACTGATAAATGACATACTATGCCAACTAAAGAATCTATTGAAAACTTCATCAAGGCTGTTGAAGAATGTCCTCATGACCAAGTGATAGAGAGTTTTTATGCAACTGATGCTTCCATTCAGGAAAATCACAATGAACCCAGAACAGGGCTTGAAAATTTAATGAAAAATGAGCGCAAAATGCTCCGGAAAGCAAAGAAAGTTACCTCTGAATGTATTCGACCTTTTTTCCATAGTGATGATATTGTCGTTATTCGATGGAAATTTCATTTTGAATGGTTGGATGGCTCAACAACCAAAATTGAAGAGGTGGCCTATCAAAAATGGAAGGGGGAAAAAATACATAGAGAGCAATTTTTTTATGACCCTAAACAGTTTATTCCTAAAAAGGGGAATGCGTAAAATGCATGGAATATCTCTTTTCGATAACACTCAAAAATGCTTTGCATTCAAAGCCCAAGGGTACATTTAAAAGAAGTATTCACCTTGCCAATTGTTCTTTAAAATGAACAAGCCGTCTATCTAAGCAACCGCCTCAGCAGCCTTACCCCCACGTTTTGCACGCTCCCAATTCACCGATTGACTGCCCTTCAAATATCTGCCAAAGCCTAAAAAAACGGATAGGTTCATGATGAAGAAATAATAGGGAATGAACAATACCTTCAATCGTATGTGTCGGTTTTCTAAAAACCAACCCAATAGTGAAGCCGTGTAGAACAGTACTTGGCCCCAAAACAAAAGGCTAAAGATTCCGAAAGAAAATAGACCTTCATTTTGTGCCAGCACAAAATTTATGGGTATGATCAGTAGCAGCAGTAACGGAGTCAACGTCCAACGCAACACTCTGTGCGAAATATACTGAAAAGAAAGTGTTCCATATTTAAAGAAGTTTAGCAAAGGCGCCAATCTAACCACTGATTGAATGCCACCGGCCGAAATACGAACTTTACGCTTTAATTCTTCCTTTACATTGGCCGAAGCACTTTCAATGGCATACGCTTCAGGGTTGTATTGAATAGTGTTGCCTTTCATGGCCACACGCAATGAAATCATAAAATCATCCAATAAGGTATCTTTCTCAACTTCTTGCCATAATTTGGTTCGTATGGCAAACAGTTCGCCCGCAGCACCTACAACAGAATACAGTTCGGCATCCCACTTTTTAAGCTGTGATTCGTACTTCCAATACATCCCCTCGCCTGCACCTGCAGCACTATCGGCATCTTTGGCATAGATTCTTTTTTCACCAGAGACGCATCCTACTTTAGGATTTCTGAACAAGCGTACAATCTCTTGAATTGAATCCTTTCCCAAACTCGTATTACCGTCCGAGAATATGACAATTGGCGTGGTCACATGTTGCATTCCCCTATTCATTGCAGCGATCTTACCGTTGCGCTCTGGGCGATGCAAAACCGATACGTCATCGTATTTTTTCAATAATTCAGGTGTGCCGTCATCAGAGCCATCGGTCACCCAAAGTTGGGTAACTTTTTCCTGTGGGTAATTCAAACTTTTTGAATTGGCCACTTTCTCATCTAAATAATCCTTTTCATTATAGGCGGCCACGAACAAAGTAACCTCAGGTTCGTAATCTTCATTACCTTGAAAAGGTTTTGCCAACCCTAAAAGTCTTCTGATCTTTATAATTGCAAAAAGTAAGATGCCGTATCCGAGATACGAATAAAATATGATGAACAGGGCTACCCAAAAAATGATTTTCAAAGACTCCATAACACTACAATGAATTAGGTTAAACGGCTACGGCCGATTTCTTTTTTACCGATTCCCACGCTCCGGTATGGTGATTGAATTGTTTGATGACCCTTGCCGGGTTGCCTACGGCCACACAATAGGGCGGAATATCTTTTGTGACCACGCTACCCGCACCAATTTGGCATCGTTTACCTATGGTCACTCCGGCCAAAACCACCGAGTTAGCCCCAATATGCGCTTCATCTTCAATTATTGTCGGGCGAATATCGAGCGCCTGTTCACTAGAGTTTTTTGATGCATCGGTGTATCCGTGGTTAAAGCCTGAAACAAAAACATGCTGCCCCAAACCTGAACCATTGCCCATGGTAACGGGCCCAATGACCACACTGCCTATACCCACGCGGACGCGGTCACCTAAAATCACATCGCCAGAGCCATTATTGACCGTACAAAATGATTCAATAGTGGTCAATGCTCCAATCTCAAAACGTTTCCAAGGAAAGACATCAATTCGACTATTTCGCCTAATTGTTGATCCTTTGCCCTTTTTATGCTTCAAAGGGTTTAAAAACCAACGCACCCACAATCGCGGCCGTGGATTACGCTTTGGTGCAATCATGCGCAGCGCAAATTGTTTTAACCTTTCGTTCGATTTAACGGTATCAACTAATCCCATAAGCTATTTTTTATGCGGAGTGCTTTTGTACTTTTAAAATGCAATTGTAGATTTCTTTGACATTGTTTTCCCAACTATGGGACAATCCAAAACGCTTTCGTTCCGCTTCTAATTCTGGTGTATTTTCGGCCAAGGCCGTTTCAATTAGCGATACATAATCTTCAGGTGTCTTACCTAAATAGGTGTGCGCTTTAAAGTAGTCCATTGCGGTTGTAGCCGAAGCAACGGTTGGTTTGCCCATGGCCAAATATTCATCAATCTTTCGCGGATAGTTACCAATAGTGGCGTCATTGATCAATTGCGGATTTATAGCCACGTCAAAACCTTTGATGTAGTTGGGCAGTTCTGAAGCATCACGACTGCCCAAAAAGTAAACATTGTCAATTTCATGTAGCTCAGCGCTATGAAAAACATCATCTTCAGGGCCTACCAGAACAATGCTCCAGTCTGGTCTCGCCTTGGCCACATATTCTAGAATGGCAATACTTAACCTACGACTACTAAGAAAACCAACATAGCCGATAATGGGCCCTTTTATGGTCTTCAAATCTTTGGGCACCTTGATATCTCTTAGTTCATCATTGAAAAGAGAGGTATCACAACCTTGGCCCACCATATAAGAGTGCTCCGTAAATTTTTTCCCATATGCCGTATATAAGGTTGAATTATTGACCACACAATCTGCCTCTTGAATCAATTTGGGCTCTAAACGAACACCGTTCTTTTTCCAATAAGGGTTTTTGGTCAAATAATCACGCATGTAGTACACGTAGAAAGCTGGCTTTAAAAAAGCTTTGATGTGTTGCCCCAAGAACATCGAGCTATCATTGAATACGATATAATCTTTAAAACCCAGTTTTTCAATCGCACCGATAACATCATTGCAAAAGCGCCTTGCATTAACCTTGTTCAAGACATCAAATACTATTTTGTTCTTTATGAAGTTGATAGATTCGGTTTGCGTCTTCGGATATAGGTTCCACATGGTGTCTCCTAATTGTACAAGATCATCCTGCAGTCCTTTTTTGATGCGGACCCTTTTTTTAATCTTTTCGATATCCCGTTCGCGATATCGTGATATTCTGTCCATGGGTGGATTCACATAAAGCACCCTATTCTGTTTTGCAAATTCCGTTGCTATATTCTTGCAATTACTGCCAATTTCAATGTCCCAAGCTTGTATGCCCATGACAATGATATCTCTTCCTTTTATCATGATGCTACTCGATTTAACTCTTGACATACTTCTTGATACAATGCCAAGACATTTTCTGCCATCAGTTTCCATGAAAAATGCTTTGCCCTTTCAATACCCTTTTCTGCCAATAATGCTGCGAGCATTCTGTCTTCAACCAGTGTTTCCATGGCATTTGCGATTTCTTTGGGATTGAATGGGTCAATAATCAATGCGGCCCCTTCACCTGCCACTTCAGGCATTGATGATGTATTTGATGTAATTACGGGCACACCACATGCCATACCCTCTAAAATGGGTATACCAAAACTTTCTCTCAATGAAGGGTATAAAAAAATGGTACACTGACTTATTATGGCCGGCAGTTGGTCATTGGGCACATAGCCTAACAGTTGTATCAACTCACGTAGTTCAGGGTGCCCTATAGCAGTTAAAATACGTTGTAGTTCAACCTCATCATAATCTAACATGACCAGCTTGTACTGCTTCCTATAATTCTGGTTGAATTGCGCAAATGCACGCAATACACCGATCGTATTTTTTTTTGGGTCGGTATTTCCCAAAAAGAAGAAAAACTTTTCGGGCAGGTTGAATTGATTGCCGACCATGGTCAAAGTTTTAGTATCGGTCACTTTTTTAAAATGTTCGCCCACACCATTGTAGATGGCTTGCAGGCGATTATCCCTAAAACCGAAATATTTGTTGATACGGTGCTTTTCGTAGTTCGATACCGTAATGACCTTTTTGCTTTTTTTAATGACCGGCGGCACAAAATACCTGCGGTACATATTACCCAGTTTTTGGTACCAGGTACCTTCTTTTTTGAAGATGCTAATACTTTCCAAATAAATAATATCATGCAAAGTGGTCACCAAAGGCACTCTTGAGAAAATTGGACCCGTATTGCTTGTGCAATGCAGCACGTCACATCCTTCACGGAGGGCCGCTCTGGGCAAGGCCCACTGTTCCCAACCCGGGTAACCAAATCTTGAACGCAACTCAACAATTTTAAAATTTTCAGCTTTGGGAATACAGGTGTTGTCTTCATCGGGCTTCACGAAAACGACATACTCGTTCTTTTGGTCAATTCGTTGAAGGTTCTTAATAAGTTCAAGAGCCACCATATCCATACCATGCTTCTTTTTTCTAAAAAGTCGCTGACCTTCAATTCCGATTTTCATGTTGTCTATTTAGGTATTAATTGTACCGTGCTGGGTATGAATGAATTTTTTGTTTGCCCCTTTCAACTTGAACAATGATAGAAACATGACTCCGAAAGCTCTTGGCAATGTCAACATCGCATTGAGTGTTGAGAGGGAATAGAATTTTTTGGGTACTGACATAAAAAATGCCAGAACGGTCAAGGCAGCAATGGTATACCAATAGTAGGATGGGATAAACAAACCAAAATCGATAGTTACAAAATCGAAAATGGCATAAACCATGGTAATGAGCATAACCGAACCCAATAATAGAATTCGTGGTGGTGACACCATTTGATAAACCTTATCGGCAAAATCAATATTTCCTTTTAAGAACAACTCTCGAACGCCCGAAGCAAAGTACCGTTTGAAATAGATAAACTGCGCTGACAACCATCGCTTTCGTTGGTTGGCGAACACTTCTGATTTCTGTACTTTTTCGTCCAATACCAAGGCATCATGCAAGTATTCAATTTGATTTCTATCCTTGAGCAGTTTGAGTTCCAATTCTTTATCAAAGCCACCAACGGCATTTACTTTGGCCATGGTACTTTTGAAAAAATGGTAGTCAAAGGCCATGCCCGAACCGATCAATGCCGATGAAAGCCCAAGAACACGATGTCCTTTTCTAAAAATATGATTGTTGACCTCTTCACTTATGGCGTCTAAAATGGCCATGGGCGTATTGGTGTTTTTCGCTGCACGATGCCCTTGTACCACTTTGTACCCCTTGTTAAAAGCCTCATTGATACGCTCGATAAAATCAAATTCCATAATGTTGTCCGCATCAAGAACCAAAGCCACATGGTATTGGTCGCCGATGGTCTCCATGGCCTTGTTCAATGCTTTTGATTTGGTGCTCTTCTCAAAAGCTACCTCAACCACGCGTATGGGCAATTTCTTTAATTTTTGAAGGGTTATCGGCTGAAAAGAATCAGCAATGACCACCACCTCAAAAAGTGCTTCAGGGTAACTCTGTTCCAAAGCTCTTCGAGCGACCTCAACAATGACGTTGTCTTCTTTGTACCCGGGAATCAAAACCGCGAACTTTCGTTCTTTGTTGATGATGGTTTCCCGTTTTTTAGCACTAAAAAGTCCTGCAAAGGCAAATAGAAATATATAGACGGATGCAAAACCCAAATATCCCAAAAGGACAATTTCAACACCATTGAACAAAACTTGTAATACATCCATCAGAATTTCCTTTATTATGAATTCACCAGAGCCTTGATCGACTTATCTTGAAGCATGCCATCAAAGTAAGAAATGGTCTTTTCAAGACCTGTTCGCAAATCAACGGAAGGTTTCCAGTCTTGCAATTTCTCTTGTGCAAGTCTAATATCTGGCTTGCGCTGCATCGGGTCATCTGAAGGCAATGGTAGATGAATGATTTTTGAGTTTGAGCCTGTTAGGTCAATAATTGTTTCGGCCAGTTCGAGCATGGTAAACTCGCCTGGGTTACCAATATTGATAGGTCCGATAAAATCGTCTTCGGTGCCCATCATTTTGATCATACCGTCAACAAGGTCACTTACATATTGAAAACTTCTCGTTTGCGTTCCATCACCAAATACCGTGATATCTTGACCCTGAAGGGCCTGCATGATAAAGTTGGAAACCACACGGCCATCGTCTGGCTCCATGCGCGGACCGTACGTATTGAAGATTCGTATAATTTTGACAAGTACATCATTTGACTCATGGTAGTTCACAAACAACGATTCTGCACATCGCTTGCCTTCGTCATAACAAGAGCGTATACCAATAGGGTTCACATGCCCCCAATAATCTTCAGGTTGTGGATGAATCTCGGGGTCGCCGTAGACCTCACTAGTTGATGCCTGTAAAATTTTTGCCTTGATGCGTTTCGCCAACCCCAACATATTGATGGCACCCAATACCGAAGTCTTGATAGTCTTGATAGGGTTATGCTGGTAGTGTACCGGTGAAGCCGGACACGCCAAGTTGTATATTTCATCAACTTCGATAAAATAGGGCAACGTAACGTCATGACGTATCAATTCAAAGTAAGGGTTGTCCATTAGGTGCACAATTTTACTTTTACGTCCGGTAAAGTAATTATCCATACAGACCACTTCATTTCCCTCTTTTAGCAGTCGCTCACACAAATGTGAACCTACAAAACCTGCACCCCCGGTTACTAATATTCTTTTCATGATTTTCTTGATTTTTAGGTTTATGCTTCTGCCGAAGTCGTTAACGTAACCGATTCTCTACCTATACTATAATAGCTGAATCCGATTTCCTCCATTTCTTCTGGGTCGTATACATTTCGACCATCAAAAATGGTATGTTCGTTCATTAGTTTTTCAAGAATCCTAAAGTTTGGCATACGGAATTCAGACCATTCGGTTACAACAATCATGGCGTCTGCGTCGATACATGCATCATACTCATCTTTGGCATATTCTATGGAATCACCCAAAATGCGTTTTGCTTCTTCCATGGCGACTGGGTCATAGGCACGGATATTGGCACCCATGGCCTTTAATTGCTCAATAATGACCAACGACGGCGCTTCGCGCATGTCATCGGTTTTAGGTTTGAAGGCAAGGCCCCAAAGACCAAATTGTTTTCCCTTTAGATTCTCTCCAAAATGACTTTTTATCTTTTCAACAAGCACAGACTTCTGACGGTAATTAACGGCTTCAACGGCTTTTAAGACTTCTAAGGAATGTCCGTACTCATCTGCTGTACGAACCAACGCCTGTACATCTTTTGGAAAACAGCTACCACCATAACCCGTACCGGGGTAGATAAACTTATTGCCGATTCTTGCATCAGAACCGATACCCTTACGCACCAAATCAACATTCGCGCCGACCAATTCACATAGGTTGGCGATATCGTTCATGAAACTGATTTTGGTGGCCAACATAGAGTTGGCGGCATATTTGGTCATCTCTGATGAAAAAATATCCATGAACAACAATGGGTGACCGTTCATTAAAAACGGCTTGTATAAACGCTTCATCACCTTCTCGGCACGCTTGCTTTCAATACCGACAACAATGCGGTCAGGCTTCAAAAAATCATCAACGGCACTGCCCTCTTTTAAAAATTCAGGGTTTGAGGCCACGTCAAATGGAATGCGCTCGCCACGCTTCACCAACTCTTCTTCAATGGCGGCCTTTACCTTGTACGATGTACCTACGGGTACCGTACTCTTTGTAATGACCACTTTGTAGTCTTGCATATGCTGGCCTATCTCTCGAGCTACACCTAATACATACTTCAAGTCGGCACTGCCATCTTCGTCAGGTGGTGTACCCACAGCAATAAAAACGGCCTCACAATCTTTAATGGCTTTTTGAAGGCTCGTTGTAAAAGAGATTCTACCTTTATCAATATTACGTTCTAACAACGCATCAAGACCTGGTTCGTAAATAGGCACTTCTCCATTGCGGAGCATATCTACCTTTTTTTTGTCAATGTCGACACAGACCACATTAATACCCGTCTCTGCGAAACAAGTGCCGGTAACCAAACCAACATATCCCGTACCTATTACTGCAATATTCATTTATTAAAGTTTTTTCGTTATTTATTTGTAAATATTATCTTACATTTTTAAGTTTAGAAAATATTGTTGTGAAACGATATATAATCGTTGTCAATCCATTATTTTCATGCTGATTTTAACGCTGGTACCAATCTAAAGCCTCGGTACCACCTGAGTTGGCCCAGTTTACAAAACGTGGATACTGCAATGTAATTGGTACGGATTCTGGTGGTGTATTAAAGTTCTCATAGATGTTCAATGCCCATGGAAGATTGGTCTCTGTTTTGTAGTACCTACCAATTGAGGGGTCTGAAAAATCATCTCCTGTACCCAAGTAACCTGCTTTACTTGTCGGTGCTAAATCTGGAAGGTGCACCTCTCTTGCGCGATCACCATTGGCTATCAAAAAAGTATTGAATGGTATTTCACCCAATAAGCTCTCATCAACAGGGGTATTGAATTCTATATTGACCGTTACGGTCGTACCTTTTAAATCAAAGGCATTGCCCACTACCAAGATTACTGTTTCATTGGTCGCAGTGCCCGTTTCCGTTCCATTGGCGGCCACCGTTTCATAGCCGGCATTCAAAATTTGACCATCAATACTCTCCACTAAACCTGGGTCAATGGGCAATACAAAACCAAAACCGTTTTTTAGTGAACCACCAATCTCTTCAATGGTAAAAGTAGCGTCAATGGAGGTTACCAAATTATTGGCATTGGCAATTAGGTTAAAGGCATAGTCCAAACCTAGATCATTAAAGTCATAATCTCCCTTGCTCGGCCATAAATCTTCAAACACTAATTTACCAGTAGAATTCACCGATGGAGAAAAGTTGTTAAAAGCCTTATCTGGGTCAAACGGAAAATCATCCAATTCATCATTGATACCATCACCATCAGCATCGGTAGCCGGTTTTATTTGTGCCAAATTACCAATCTGAATGGCATCTACGGGGTTTGATTTCGCATAAAAAACAGCATCGTTGTAATCATCATCCGTTGGGCCATCTCTAAACAGATCTTCAAAGCCCAACAGGGTCAACTCACGACCTTCATCATACAACAGTACCATATGGTTTCTTTTTTCAGGCGTACTTTCAGGATTGAAATCAGGATTGGAATAATACACCGTGTTATTTTGACGGATACTCCCCCAGTTCCAACCATTGGGCACCAAAAACCATGACACCACAGTATTTGCTGGAAACCTGCCTAAATACACTCGGTCTCCCGGAATCAATGATCCACCAGAATAGAGCATTGATACATTGGGAAAAATCACATAATGTGGATCAATCTCATCAGCCGAGGTAGGTTCTTCGCCAATGGCATGGGTGTAATAGCCCAAGACATTACGATAACCAGCCCCTTCAGAGACAAAAGTGACCCATACATCAGCCTCTTTGGTGATAATAAGATTGGTCTCCTTACCTGCCAAATAATCAGGATTGGTAACGGGTATGCCGCCCGGTACGTTCTCGGGCAATGAAGCGTTGATATCATCAAGTAGATTTTGCTCAATGACATCTGAAAATGCCAAGTTATCGGGTAGACCCCAAAAATCGAACGTGTCGATAAACTCATAGTTATCTACGCTTTTAGCAAAACGGGATGGTCGCTCTGATCTTGACCTGGCTTTACCGGCCGTACTTGATCGATCATAATACGGACGATAATCAAAAGTCGCATTTCCGTTTTCAACAGATAGTCGCACATTGTCAATCAAACCGATATAGTTCGAAAATACAAGTAGACTGTCTGCACGGGCACTCAGGGTAAACTGTTTTTCATAATGTCCGGCATCATCAAAAGTTCCTTTACCGATACGTGTACTGTCTTGAGCTCCCGTTTTTCCATAAAGCGTGAACACAGCTCCTTTTAAGTTTAAGGGTACATCAAGCTCAACGGTCACCTCTTTACTGGTGGCATAATCAAAATTTGCCGAAACATTAAGGGCGCTCAAAGGGTCGTTTGGATCAACATCGTCAGAACCGCCAATTTCATCGTCGGTAAGATTTTGGTCCAAATCACTTTCACTGACGCATCCTGCAAAGCAGAATAGCAACAGTATTGGTAGAAATAGTTTTAAAGTTTTCATGATTTTGGGGAATTAAAAGATTAAGTGTTTAGAATTCGATTATGGGATACGTTCCAAAAAATAGCACGCCAAAACGCTCTTAAATGTTCAAATTGTCTTTTCAATAAAAAGGTGATGGTATTCTTTGGAATTGATATAAAAGTTTGGAACAACAAGCTCACAAACAGTTGTAAGGGCTTAAAGTTTCGCCTTGCAAAAACGATACGGTTTCTGGCGATATAATAGGTTTTCAACGGACTGAACTTGCCTGTTGACAGCGATTCTTTGTGTAAAATATAGGATTTTGGTTGGTAGTAAATCTTATATCCCGCACGCTTGATCATTTCGGCCCAATCATGTTCTTCGTAGTATAGAAAGTAGATTTCGGTCATCATGCCAACGGTTTCAACAACATGTTTTGGCACCATCATGGCGGCACCGTGTATAGACTCGGTTTCACAAGCAACATCATAACGACCATCATCTTTCTGGCGGTACCCAATACTATTGTTTCTAATGGTCCATTGGTTCATTCTTGTATAACCGGCATACTGTATCAATGTTGGATCCCAATGAAACTTTATCTTGGGACTTACCATACCAATGGTAGTGTCTTGTGCAAAGGTTTTCACCAAGGGCTCTATAAAGCCTTTCGGAACGATGGTATCGTTATTGATGAACAACAAATAGTCTCCTCGGGCCTCTTTGACACCGAGATTATTGCCGCCCGCAAAACCAAGGTTTTTCTTACTCTTAATCAATTTGACCTTTGGAAATTGTTCTTTGATCACATCAGGATCATCAATGGGCGATGCATTGTCAACCACAATGACCTCAACATTTGAATACGTCAGGCCCTGTAATGATTTGAGCATATCTAGGGTCACGGCAGACTCGTTATAGTTGATGGTAATGATGGATACCAATGGTTCTATTGTATTCATAGTTTTATATTATATAAGACTCACTTGTCCTAATTCTTTTGATAATGGTTGGCCCTCTTTTTTTGCTTTTGCCTCCATAATCATTTTATCCATTCTCGGTGCTATAAACATAAAGACCATACCCGTGTACATCAAAATACAGGTCGGAAACTGGCCAAAAACGCCATTGCCATACGATGCACCCATGATACCGAACATACCACAGACCAATGCGGCGATCTGACCTTTCAGCCAATCGTCTTTTAACTTGAACATGACATTATAGGCTCCTGTAATCAATACAAAAAAGAGAATGAACAAATGCAGGTACAGTCCAACAACTCCGGTATCGGCCCATATGGCAACGAACCAGCTATCGGTTGCAGTGTTGGCCAAAAACGTATGCGGAGTAAATCGTTGCCCCCGGTTTCCTGTAGATCCTATACCACCACCGAAGGGTCGCGATGCGAGGTATGTTTTCAGTTTTCGTTGATTTGCCAAACGCACTTGTAACGAGGCATCATTCGGGTCAAAAGCTGTTCGCATTCGACGAACCTGTGCGTTGTTGTTCAGAATTGTGGTATGTGCAAAAAAGACGTACACCCCAATACCCATTACCGCCCCCAACACCAAAATCGGAATGTTCTTTCTAAGAATCAAGAACATGATACCACCAGCTGCAGGCACTGCAATAGCGCCTCTGGTACCCGAAATCAGCATACCATAAAGCCCAGCCAATGAAACGATGATGCAAAAGATTCGAAATTTTTTGCTCTTTGCGAATAAAGCAAGTACCCCGAAGACAACACCAGCGTGCCCTTGTGACGCGCCAAACTGTCCGGCATCTGAGTAAAATGAAAATATACGCAGTTTTCCAAAAAGCACGTGTGTCAATGCGCCACCATTGTCCAACCATTTTTGCTCAAACGGATCCACACCAAAGAACAGCTGTTGACATCCCTTTAATGTCCCTAAAAGAGACATCACGCCCCAAATGATCAAAAAGATTTTAAGGTCCTTGGGTTTGTTATAAATGATAAAAAGTAACGGTACGATCATCCATTGATAGAGTGCAAGGCCCCGCATGGCATAAAACCAGGCTTCTATACTTGCCGCTTCTGGATTTACCGCTTGAAACATGGCATAGCCAAACCAAATGGTGACCAACAAACTCAATTGTGATTTTGCACGACTCCATGGAATCTTAATATGAAACGCCTTAAAGAAAAGGGCCAAGTACATTAAGAATAGTAGTCCATCAATCAAAAGACCCCAGGTCATGGGCACATAGCGCCCTAACCCAAGAATTGTAAAATTGAGAACAAAAATCGTCATCAAGCCAATCTTTGGTTTTACAAACAGCACCCCAAGATAGACAACGGCAATTGGTAAAATTATAATGGCCATACCAACGACGAGTCCTTTAGAGGCTGTCAAGTGGGCACAGGCCACGCATAGCGATAAGAGTATCGCAATGGGCAATGGCTCTTTTAAATGATCCGTTCCATATGTTTTTTGAAATGGATTCATCAGCTGAGATAGGTATTAAGATTTTTAAAAAAGAATATCCCTTCGGGCAAGATGTGCCGCGATTTGATTTGAATTTCTTTTTTGAGAAAATAGAATCCCAAAAAAATACCCAAAACCGTAAAAAGAACGGTGCCAATAGCTACGGCCACCAGACTTTCAAACACAAATACGGCCAAAACATCTACCAATATGTTGGCCACGGTCATAAAGATGACCTTATAGAGATTCAATTTGGGTCTGTTGATACTGTCCAATAAAACCCCCGTAAAGCGATCTACTGGCAACAAAAGCGTATATACTGTAAAGACTCTAAAAACGGTGGTCAATAATGGCAAGTGATCTTGATAGGCCATACCTCCCAAAAACAAAATGAGATATTCCGCAAAAATGAAACAGAAAATAGCAACGGGAACAAACAGCAGCGTTATGGCCCCTGAATAGGCATAGAACACTTTTCGAACGCCTATGATATCACCATCAATCGCCTTTTTTGACATTCGAGGGTAAGCTGTCATGGTAAAACTGCGTAAGGGTATGCCCAATAGGTCGGTCAACTTTAGTGGAATGGCGTACATGGCAATACCCGCAGAGCCAAGAACTGGGCTTAGACCAATAATCAGTGTATCTGCGCTTTTTAGTAAGCTTGATCCTATCAAGGTACCCATAGAGTACTTTCCAAAATTGATAAGTTCTTTCTCAGTGTCCCTGTTGGCATTCTTAAGAAAAAGAAGACCGTCCCACTTTTTAAGGGTACACCATAAACTTGAAATCATATTCACGGTCAAGTTGACCCAAACAATTTCTAAAAGTCCCCAATGGAGCCAGAGCCCGTTAAAGATTAAGAACAATACAAAAAGGCCGATGTTTGCAAAACGTACCACCATCATGCGGTTGAAGTTCTGTTCTGCCTGAAAAAGGGCCGATGCTGTGTTCCAGCCCAAATTGGACAGGGCTAAAAGCGGGTACCACTTGAGAAAGAGTCCGTAGCCTTGGTTCAAGGTAACTTCAAAACTGTTCAGCATACCTAAAATAGACCAACATAAAAATACAATGGCTACCAACAACAAGAGATTGATCCGGTACGTAGACCCTAAATATTTTTTATATGATTCTTTGTCCGCCCCCGCGAGCAAACGAACCACTGAGGTTCTTGTCAAGCCAAAACGCAATAGATCAACAAAGGTCGCCAAGGTGATAAAAAGTACCCAATCACCAAAAAGAGGTTTGCTCAACTGTCGGGTCAACAACATGAAGCTCACCAATCCTAAAAATGCGATCACTACATTGGTCAACAATGAAGAGATGTTCTTTTCTTTCCCTATATTTTTGAGCTTCTGTATCATTTAAGCGACCGATTTTTTAGTGAAAAATCTAAACTGAACAACTTGTTTTATCCATCTTCGAATCAAGGATCGCTTCTTTGGCAGATCCCCGACCACGGTTTCCATTTCTTGTACTTTTACCCCATTAAGAATCACTGAAGGTTCTGGACCCGTAGTTGCTTCGTTGAAAAGGGCAAGGGCATTTTTATCTGCTTCACTCCAAGCTCTGTTCGCTCTGGTGATCAGAAAAGTGAAATCCATTGTTGCAGCCAGTTTCACCGGAAAAGGGTTCTTTATAATACTGGGCAATTCTAGAATGATAAAATCAAAGTAGGTAAAGTCTTCAACCACGTCTTGACCATCAAACTCTTCCACTTTTGAAATCTTATAGAGTTGGTCACTAATGGGATATACCAGTTTTTGATAGTATGATCCGCCTATACCTAGATCAAATTCATCATAGGTAACATGAAGTGTTTTATATTCAAGCTCGCACAGCTTCGTAATCAAATGCTGACAAATGAAGGTTTTGCCCTCCATATCTTGTGTTGAGAAAAACATGTTCACCACGGGGTCATCACCCTTTTCTTTTTTGAACTGATTCAAGATGATGTTTCTTGAAATAGCATTGACCGCTTTGTTCGTTAAGTAGTCAAAATCAATTTTTTTGCTTTTGGTATTGATCACCGGAAAAATTGAAGACACCTTCAATCCGATTTTATCTTCTGCCCTTGGGGCTGTATTGATATTGCCATCTAAAAACTCAAGTATCAGTATTGTAAAGGCAACTAAAATGAACCCGGCAATACCGGCAACTGCGATAAGAATCTTTCGCTTACTTGGTTTTGGACTAATTGGAAAGAAAGGAACCTCAATCAGCTTTAGGTTTGATTTAAGTTCAACATTCTGCTGGCGAAGTTTTGCCAAGCCCAAACTATGTAACAAGCTCAAATATTCACGTTCGGCGATATCAATTTTTCGCTCCAATCGTTTCATTGTGGCACCGAGCGGCGAAAAAACCTGGTATAATTTTTGGAACTCCAAACGTTTTTCGTTCATCACTTTTAACTGTGCCTTTGTGCCTTCAAAGAGAATGGTATTTTCTAACCAATCGGCCAAAATGTTTGTCGACGCCAAAGTTTTTTCATCATAATCGGTGCTATACAGTAAATCAACCTGTTGGCTCAAACTGGTCTTAAGGTCAAATGCCCTCTTCTCAAGGGTAATTACATCTTTGGCATTTTGTATCTGCTTCAACGAATCACTTTCAATACCCAAAGTCTTCATAGAGATTTCAAAATTTACATCAGCAAGTTCATTTCTGATATCTACGATTTCTTCACTCGACAACCGCTTTTTTTCATGGGTCTTTAGTTTTGATTCAAGCGTTTTTAAAACCGCCTTCGCAGCAAAATGTTTTATATGTACTTTCTGGTATTCTAGCTCAAAATGTTCTTTTTCAGAGGCGATATGCTTAGTCTGTTCGTAATAGTTGATAATGTTATGGGTTCTGTTAAAATCTAACAGTTCATCTTCAGCGGACCGCAGTTGTTTTGTTGAAGTGTTCAATTGTCCTTCAAAATACTTTACCACTGCATCAGACTGATTCACTTTGATATCTGCGTTGAGTTTCACGAAAACCTCAGATAAAATGAGTAAGGTATTCTGGCAGATCGCCGGATCTTCCGATTCAAACTCAATATCAACAAAGTCACTGCTCAGAATTCTTCGAACACCAATGCGACCAACAATTTTTTCAATACTATAATCGGGGTGCTCAAGATTGATCAGTTCATAAATGAAATTGGTGTGGTCTGATTCTTTTAATTGTTCAAAGTTTTTATAAGTTGCTCCAATGTCTCCTTTTACGGCCAATGATTTGACCTCATCAGGTACGATCTCCATGAGTGCATCGTACTTCTCTCGCGAAATAATCTTAGTGTCCGCACTATCAAGTGACATATGTTGGGCAAAAAGCTTAAGTCCAACAGTTTCAATAGTGGTTCTGGCCTTTATAAGGTTCAAGAGGTTGTCATAAGCGGTATTGGTCGCCCTAAAATCAAGTTTGGTATTGTCAAGTTCAATGGTCGAACCCGAAGCAATACCGGTATATACCCTTGCCTTTGAATTGAACACTTTGGGTTGGTCTTGGGTCAGATAAAAGACCAAAGATGCCAGAACTACAGGTACTAAAAGTAACAAAGCAATATGCCTCAGCAGTAATCTTACAAAAAAGAGAAGATTAAACTTCATTGTCAAATTTGATTTCGATACCTACGGTCCCCTCTAGGGCTTTTAAGGCAATTAAAAATTCGGCTCGTTGTGTTTCAAAAGCGCTTATGGCCTGATTCAACATCTGTTGTAGTCGCGTATATTCAGTGACGTTTATGGCCCCGTTCAAAAAGTCTTTTTCAGCCCTCACCGATTGCACTTTGTATGTTTCGACGATAGAGTTTGAAATGAACAAAAGACGGTGGGCCTTGATCAAATCATTGTATTGTTTTACAATCAATTGTTCGAGCTCCCAAATGGCATATTCTTTTTGATATTTTGATTTATCGGCCTCGGCCTCGGCATTCTTTACTTCACGTTTACGATTAAAAACGGAGGACAATGGCAATTTTATGGATGCGCCAACCGTATACCTGCTCTGTTCGGTTGAGAACAATGTCTGACTACCGGGATCACCGGCAATTTGTTGGTTACTTAGGTTATCGAAAATTCCGTATCCATAGCCAGCATCTAAATTGATGTTTCTTAACCATGAACGCTTTGCCAAGGTTACCTGACCATCCCAGTATTCGTAATCGGCATCAAAAAACTTAAGCCTTGGTGAGTTCTTTTTGGCAATCGCAATGAGACTATCCAACTTGGGAAGTCTTTTTGAAATATCATTCTGTTCAAGACCTCGCTGAACAAATTCATTTATCGATTGACCGTTGCTTGTTGTGACACTTATGATAAGTGCAAGAAAGAAAATGGTACGTAGTTGCATTCTTAAACATTTTCTTTTTGAAATACAGCTTTAAACGTTCGCAAGATGATCCACATATCAATCATAAAAGCGTACTTGCTGTTTGCGTATTCAACGTATTTCACGTCTAATTGTTTACGCTCTTCCGGTGACATTTTCGCGCTACGACCACGTGCCTCAACTTGCCAAAGCCCTGTAATACCGGCCGGCCCGTTAAAACGTTCGGTCCATTCATCAGTGGTCAACATCTCTGCTTCATAAAGCGGTAGCGGGCGATTACCAACAATTGACATATCACCTTTTAAAACGTTGATTAGCTGTGGTAGTTCATCAATGCTCAGTTTTCTTATGATTTGACCGACTTTGGTAATCCGCGGGTCGTTATCAAATTTCACAAAAGCACTCTTTGCACTTTCCTTTCTTTTTTGGTTGTGTTCCGTTTCATCCACTTCGGCATCGTCGCTGATCAATAGTGTCCCTTTGATCTTCTTCGGTTGGATATCGGTAACTTCTGTTTTAACCTTATCGTCATGTACATATTGGTTCAAATGTTCAAACTCTTTCAGTCTTTTGTCCGCATCAGGATACATAGAACGTAACTTTAAAAAGTTGAAGATCCTATAACCCGTACCGACACGCTTTGAAATGTAGTATACCTTGCCTTTAGATTCTAAACGAATTGCCAAAATGACCAGCAGTAAAAAGGGAGCCGCAACCAAGAGAACCGATCCCGCCAAGAGAATATCAAAGCTTCGTTTCCAAAAGCCAATCTTGTATTTTTTGATTTGCTCGCTACTTGTCCGTATCTGCTGTTTTCGCAAGTTGGACTTTAGCGCTTTTAAAAAACTTATGCGCTCAAGAAGTTGTTCAAACTTAATGGGATGCTCAAAAATGTCATCAAACCCGTTCTCGAGGGCCAATTTTTTCTCTTCTTTGTTAATGCGGTCTCCGACCAATAGAAAAGGGATTTTCTGTGCGGGATCAAACGTTTTTTCCACATACGACTTGAACTCAAGTAGGTCAGGATAGACAATACTTTGTTCACATAAGAAAACATCAGTGGTGTCAGCAATATATAACCATTTGCCCTTGCTGAACTCTCCCTGGCCATGTAGCCATTTTAAAGCATCAGAAACTGTTTCGGTGGTGTGCACCTGTACTGAATCGCTAGCACGATGAAACTCGTCTGCCAACCGCCTGTTCTTACCAATGTAGAGTATTTGAGTCTTCTTCTGGGTCAGTACCTGCATATTAACTACGGATTAAAAGTTTGTCTACCCGAATCAACAATTCTTCAGGGTTGAACGGCTTCACCATATAGTCATCAGCGCCCAAACGCAAGCATTCTACGCGATCGGCAGAGCTGTCCCTGCAGCTCAATACTATAATAGGTATATCAGAGAACAAACCAGTTTCTTTAATCCTTTTAATGAGTTCAAAACCATCCATCTCAGGCATCTCAAGATCCGTAATGATCAAATCGGGCATATTGCCCTCTTGCAACCAGGTAATGGCTGCCAATCCGTTGTCCATGGTGGTAACATGGTATGACTGTCCTAAAAATTGAGCGACCAATTCGCTAAGTGACTGTTTATCGTCTACGACCAGTATTTTCATAATTGTAAGATTTGTAGTACTAATAGAAACGAAAAGTAGGATTTATATTACTTTTCATGAATTGATTGTTGTCAAACGTTACATAGGTGTTGTAAGTGCAGATAATCGAGGTGTGATGCAAACAGATAACCCAATAAAACTGGCGTATCATTCAAAAGCGTTTCTAAACAGCTGTTTTCCAGTTTATTTTTGGTTTGGTAGAACCAAAGTTTATTTGAAAACAAAAAAAGACCAATACCCCTAAAAACTTCTTGATTTGTTTTTTCAAACTTTTTAAGTAACTATTTCAATAATTATGTTTCAAATACCCAACATTATGAAAAAAATCCATTTAAAATGTAGGTTTTTTCTTTCTTTTTGATACATTAGCACCGTTCCCCGTCCACATCTTACGATTATGAACACTTAATCTCTTATGGGCTGATTATTAACCAACCACATTTGAGTATTATGAAACGGGTATTATTTGGATTCTTTTTATTTGGATTTTTTCTGTGCTACGGCCAGAACTGCAATTGCGATGTAACCTTAACGGGGCTATCATCTACATCGTTGAACATTATCTGGGCCAGCCAGACAACCTATTCCCCAGGGGACACCATTTGTGTACCGGCAGGTACCTATCGGGGCTTACGTTTTTATGATTTTGAGGGTACCGCAATGGACCCAGTTGTCATTAAAAATTGTGGTGGTCAAGTTATCATTGACGAATCGCACTACTCAGGCATTGACTTTCAAAGAAGTAAATACATTCACTTGACCGGAACCGGGGACACTGCCCATCAGTACGGTTTTGAGGTTATAGATACCGGTGGCGGTTCAGTAGGTGTCAACCTTCAAAACTTGAGTACCGATATTGAAGTAGACCATATTGAGGTCTCACATGCCGGCTTTGCGGGCATCATGGCCAAGACCGACCCACAATGCAGTAGACCCGAAACATGGCGTAGAAATGGATATGTGATGAAAAACTTGAACATTCATCATAACTACGTACATAACACTGGTGGTGAAGGTATTTATATTGGTTTCACCGGCGGCTATAAACTAAACTCAAACCGCTCATGTAGCGGAGACCCCATCTATGGGCATTGGCTTGAAAATGTAGATGTGCACCACAATATCTTTGAGACCATTGATTGGGACGCGATTCAGTTGAACTTGGTGAGGGTGAATGGTACCATTAGAAACAACATTGTCAAAGATTATGGCACTGATGGTCGTTGGGGGCAATCTTTTGCCATGAGTGTTGGTGGCGGAACATACAGCATTTACAACAACTATGTCGAAAACAACAACTTAGAAAAGGGATGGGGCATGCAACTCATCAGTGGACAAAGTGGCACAAAGATTTTTAACAACATATTCATAAAGCCAAAAAAGCACGGTATCTTTTTGCACCAGCGCCATGATTTCGACGATATTTTAGAAGGATATTACGTGGCAAATAATACCATTGTTGAACCCGAAAGGGCCGGTATTCACTATAATGCCAAAATTATGCACCCCATTGACCCTGCTGACAAATACAGAAAACAAGATGAAGTGCCCAACTATTTTAGCAACAACTTGATTGTTGATCCAGGTTATGATTTTGAGGGTGGCAATACCTGGAAGCAAAATCAAGAAAGCTACATCGACTTCAACGACCGGTCCACGCGGGACAGCATGCAGGTAAATATCTACACCAACCTTTTAACACGACAGGCCGATACGTTGGGCTTGACCGATATTGTCAATAACGACTACAGCCCGAGTTCGGTAAGTTCTGATATAGTTGATATCGGCACGGATCATTCGAGCTGGGGAATCACTTTTGACCATAACGACGATGGTAGACCTTCAGGTTTGACATTTGACATTGGAGCCTTTGAATATCAAAATACCGGTGTGCCCTTAAGGGCTATTATTGAAGAGCAAGAAATAGCAAATACGACCATATTTTATCCGAACCCGACACGGACATCATTTCGACTCGTCAATGATATGTTCGACATAGCGAACTTAAAAATCATTGCATTGAGCGGAAAGTTGGTATACCAAGGTCAATATCAAAGCGGAACAGCCTTCAATGTAAGTGAATTTGCTGCGGGCCTTTATATCGTGAAACTGCATTACGAAAATAACGTTGAAACCCATCAATTAATAATTCAATAGGTATTGTTTAGGACGTTAAAGAAAGAAATGAAAACATAAAGAGCACCTATCAAGTGCTCTTTATGTTTCTTACAATGCTGTATTTCTTGGTTTAAATTCTGTCAGAACTAAGAATGTAAGCTGTTCCTGTAGCGTCCATTACCTCAGCAATATCCCTGTTTTGCTTACCAACAATAGATAGCACCTTATGCTGTGAGGCGACATCTCTGTATAGCTTTTCAAAGAACAATGCCGCCGAAGCATCCATTTCTTCTACTTTTTCAATGCTTACCACTATAATCTCTTGTGTTTCAAAAATAGAATCAAAATACACTTTAAGTGCACCCACATTCTGTGAAGTAATTCTTCCACTGATCTCAAAAAGTCCTCGGTTCTCTTGTATTTCTAACGCCATGGTTGTGCTATTAAAATTTTAGGGTTTATAATAAATTTAATCGTTGCATTAAACTAGGCCTGTTCGACCTACTAATGGGAATCACATTTCGCTCAATCAACACACTATTGTCTTGTATATCAATAATCTTTGTATAATTGATGATATACGAACGATGTATCTGCATGAACAATGATTCTGGTAATTTTTCTTTTATTTTCTTTAAAGTTGAATGCACGCGGTGCATGGTATCTACCGTTTTTATCTCTATATAATCTCCCTTCGCCTCGATCAATAAAATATCTTGGTACTTTAATTTAATCAATCGCCTATCAATATTGATGTACAAATGGTCTTCAGTGGGCAGTTCAGGCATCTCTAACGAAGTGTCACCAGCCAAAACTGGCTGCATCGCATTCTTTAATTTCGCTATCGTCTTTAAAAACCTATCTCTGGTTATGGGCTTTACCAAATAATCAACAATAAATTCGTAGGCATAAGCTTCAATGGCAAAATCAGTGTCAGATGTGGTAAATACAACACGCGGCGGATTCTTAAGGGTTTGAATAAAGTCAACCCCGGTCAAAAAGGGCATATGGATGTCCAAAAAAATGACGTCGACCGTATGTTGATTCAAAAATTTAAGCGCTTCGACCGCATTCGGAAACTGTGCCACTACTTCTAATTCAGGCGTAACTTCGCATAGTTCGTTCACGATCGCCCTTGCCGAAACTTCATCATCAATTATTATACACCTCATCTTATGCTATTTTTAGAATAAAATCTTCAACTGTCTCAAGTACTTTTAGAAAGTCCTTCCCCAGTTTCTCATCACCATACTTCAAGTCTTCTTCGTAACGTATTGCCAATTTATAGCTCGCGTTCATACTGAGAATACCCAATTTGTGCTTGATTTTATGGACCACCTTTGCCGCCTCTTCCAATTCTTTACCGTTCAAAAGCTTGAGATAGTCTTCTTTCTCTTTCGGAAACTCATGTTGGATGATGGTCAAAAACTTTTTCTCAAATTCTTCATTCCCTCCGGCAATCTCTTTGATATAGTTTAAGTTGGGTGTCTCTAACATTATATTTTGGTTTTTATGGTAAAGAAAAATGTGGTTCCGATACCAACTTCTGACGATAGCCAGATATCTCCTTTATAGTAATTGATTATTTTTTTGACCAGTGCCAGACCAATGCCCGTTGCATTAGCATCGTTCTCCAATTTTTTGAACATATTGAAGATTCCCGCTTGCAAATGAACAGGTATCCCCTTACCATTGTCTTTTATACTGAACAACCATTTGTCTTGCTCTTCTTGCGCATCAATGACAATAAAACCTTCTTTTTCACCTTCGAGCGCATTGACCGCATTCATCATCAAGTTTTTGAACAGTTGTTCAATACGGTATTTACCTGTATACAAAACCGGAAGTTCACCTTTAACGACTACTTTAATATGTTCAGGTACAAAAATGGTCTGGTCAATTTCTTGAATCAATAGGTTCAGGTCTACCTCGGTCATTCGCTCTTCAAGCGAATCGATGGTCGCATGTTTCAAAATACCATCAATCAGACTATCCATCTTGGTAAGATTTTGAAAAATGAGATCAAAGTTTTCTTCATTGCCATTCTTTAATTCAGCCGTTCCATCTTCAAGTACCCAACTGACCAATGAATGGATATTTCGTATTGGTGATTTCAAATCATGTGAAACCATATGGGCATAGTTGTTCAGCGATTCATTTTGCTGTTCTAAATTGCGCAAAAGATTGTCCTTTTCAGCAGTGATTTCAACGATTTTATTGGTCTGGTTCTCAATATTCTCTACCAACTTCTGAGGGTCAAAACCATAGGCATCCACTTCTTTTTTGTTGGTTTTGCTTTCCATAAAAGCAACCGCCTTACTCAAGGCCTCCAGTACCTTTCTTTGGCTCTCGGTCTCTTTGTTCAACTTCTTGTTGGCCTCGAACAGTTCCTTAGAGCTCAATGATGTTGCCCGCTGTATCATACAGAGCTTATCATCGTAATCAGAGTATGATTTGTCAATCGACTCAAAGAACGATACCAAGCCCTCGTGGTCTTTCAACACATCAGGCAAGAACTTTTTTATTTGACGTTTTAACAGTGAGTGCATTTATTCGCTCATTAGGGTTAGCGTCATGGTTTGATTATGTAGTTGGCAGGCATTTTTGCCTGCAAATGGCGCCATCTCGCCGTATGAGTAAAACCCAGTAATTGCCGCTTGTTCGCCGATAACATCTTTAACTTCTTCAATCTCTTCTTCAACGCGACCGGCCAATACCAATTTTCGACCCACACAACTGACCAATATGGCCAACTCAGGATCTTTTATTCGTCTTTCCATCGCTTGTTCTGCCGCATTGCAGGCCCCAGAGGCAATATCGTCCATTGTTGACATCATCAACTGTACTTTAGAGTTCATGGGAACGTCTCCTGCCAAAATCATGGAGTTTGCATCTTCATCTATATTCAGAATGGTGCGAACCAAGGGTTCTTGGTCTTCAAATTCTTGTACCGAAAGTGGGTACAAGAGTGCTGCTTTGGGCAATTCATTCGCCTTCTCTCCTAAATAGGTTTTGTACAGGTCTAATGCCGGTTTGCCATCAATCTCAAAGAGTACATTGCCAATGGATTTGGTAATGGTCCGTTCAGGTCCAAAGGATGTCCAACCTCCATAATTGGCATATGAAACTTCTAAAGTTTTCCCATAAAAACCAATGGCCACAACTTCACCTTGTTTTGGTGCACGGTTATAAGAGGCCAGTGTTTTTTCAAAACGGGCACCATCGCCACACAACCCACCGGTAATGGAAGAATTAAAACTTGTATCTGACTCAAGCCCTTCAATAAGTCCGCTTCCATTTACAAAACTACCATCTGAAACAATAAACAAATGGCGTAGCCCTTCTTTGTCAAAAGTGGCAGAAATGGCTTTGCCCATTTCTTCAATATTGGCATAGTCAGCTACGTTGCTACTAACAATGCTATAGTTCGTTTTTTCAAATTCAATGGCAGTAAGCGTAATGGTTTCTTCAAGTACCTGGGTGTCCATTATTTCACCCGAAGTAGACCCGAATACCAGTTCACCATCTGCATACATACTCCGTACCTCTTCATAAATTCCTGAAGCCTCCAATAGAAAACGATCTCCGAAAACCAATACCAAAGGCCTGACCAAGGTTTCTTGTTTATCAAATTGCCACTTTCCGTTCTTTGTCCGTTTCGCTTGATTTACTTTCATATCCCCCAATTATTTTTTAATAGTAAAGTAAAAGGTCGTGCCTACACCAATTTCACTCTCGAGCCAAACACGACCTTCATAAATGTCAATTATCTTTTTCACAATAGATAGTCCAATACCTGTAGACCTTTCGTTGTTACCTATGGATTGAAATATCTTAAAAATCTTTTCGTGGTATTCCTTTGGAATGCCCACACCATTATCTTTAACACTGAATTGCCAGTGTGTTTTACCTTCTTTACAATCTATTTCAACTACGCCTTCCTTTTTATCAATGTTCACTACGGCGTTGCTCAAAAAATTCTGGAACAACTGATGAATCTTGGTTTTATCTGCCCGAATCACCGGAAGGGGTTTTACAATCTTGATCCCTACATGCTCAGGAATAAATATGATCTCTTCAATACGCTGGACAACTTGGTTGACATCTACATCGGTATTGTCCAATGCCTCACTATTAAGCGTTGAATACTTTAGAATGCCGGTGATCAACTTGTCCATTCCCTCTACTTTTTCAACCATCATTTGCAGGTTGTACCTTCCACTTTCATCAAGCTTATCCTTATAATCATCATAGAGCCAAGTGGCCAAGGCACTTACGCTGCGCAAAGGAGATTTTAAATCATGTGAAACAATGTGCGCATATTCTTGCAGGCCTTTATTACTTTCTTCAAGTTCGTTGACCAATGCTTGTTTTTGGTGTTCCAATTCTTTTTGTTTGGTAATGTCTAAATGCACTTTGATAGAACCTACAATGTTTCCGGTTTCATCATAACGTGGTGCACCACTGACAAGCCAATCTTTTTTATCTCCATTGTCGAGCTCTAATTCAACCTCATACGAGTCTGACTCGTTATTTTTTCGGCTTTCTAATTGTTGTTCGATCTTTTGCCTATTTTCTTCATCTACTTTCATCACCTGCAACACATTTTTGCCTATCAACTCGTCAAGACTGATCCCGATCATTTCGGCATAACGGTTGTTGGCCATCAAAATCTCTCTTTCTGCGTTGATCTCTACCAAACCAAGATTCATGTTCGCAATGATACTGCTGTACTTTTCTTTCTGTTTTTCTAAGTTTTTCCTATAATTCTTCTTGAGGGTTACATCAGTATAGCTCCATAAATGACCTTTGTAGACATCGTCTACAAATAGGGGGATATAATCGCGCTCAAAAGTCCGTCCATCGGCAAGTTCCAGTTCATCTGACAACACCAGTTCACGACGTTGCAACACATGGTTGATACGTCTCACGGTATGTTCAGGGTCTACAAAGAGATGTTTATACTTGGTCAACGAACGTTCACAATCAACACCAGCAAGTTTTTCAGGTGGTAGCGGAATTTCGAAAAGGTCACAGAACTTTTGATTGGTAAGCACCATTTTTCGGTTTTCGTCCTCCAACAAAATGCCACTTTGAAAATTGGTGATCAAGGTCGTCAGTCGTTGTTCAGATTCACGGATCTTCTCTTCGGCCAATTTATCATTGGTAATATCATCGATCATGGCAACCTTATGATCTACATCACCCTGTTCATTGCGCACCGTGCTTATTGACGTTTTTCCATATAGGGTGGTGCCATCTTTTTTATAAAACTTTCGAATAATGACGAACTTGTCACTCTCTTCCCTTTCATTGTTATCAAGGATATCTTTATAAAGACTGACATCTTCTATTGTTGATATATCATCAAGGGTGGACTTTTTCAATTCGAGTTCTGAATGGCCCAAAAGTTCAGTAAATGTTTTGTTGGCCTTCACAATTTTGTCATCAACCAATAGCAAAATCCCCAAGGACGAGTTTTCAACGATAATGTCTTGTTGTCTTTTCTGGTGTTCGACCAGTTGCTTTATCTCTTCCTCTCTGGTAATGTCTCGAATCACGCCCTGTGCGGCAATAGGATTTCCTTTTTCGTTGTAAATTAAACTGGCATTGATGTTCACATATTTCTCGGCTCCGTTTTTGGTAATGATCTTTACGTTATAATTTTTTAATATGCCTATTTGCAATAGGGTCTTGAAAGACTCCGCAGTATACTCCAGATAGTCAATATGAACCATTTCAGAGAGTACAACATCTTCTTTGGTATGGTCAAAGCCAAGAAACTCTTTGGCACTGGTATTCATATTGATCACTTTGGTAGTGAGATCCATCACTACATAAGGATCAATGATATTTACAAAGGCGCTATCAATCTTAGAACCTTTTTTATTGAGCAGGGCCTCAAGCTTTCCATTGGCTTCTTTTAAATGTAACGAAGCATCATACAGTTCTTTTGACTTGTCCTCTAAAAGACGTTCTGCGGCTTTTCTAGCTTTCTTTTCACGAAGCAACGCACGTTCTAATACTGTTATAGTGGTACTATCCATTTTGGGTAATCGCAAATTTTACTTCGGTTCCTTGCTCGTTCAAAAGTTCATAATTGACTTCTACCCCTTTTTCAAAGTATTCAAAGGTCCTTTTGATAAGTCCATGGGCAAGCGCATATAACCCTCTCGATGAACTATAGATCATTGTTAGGGTCTGTTCGGTCTTTTCTAAAATTTTGAATGTAGGCAGTTCCGCATCAGGATAAAGTTTCTTTACCTGAATATGAATATGGTCTTCAATGGAATAAATAAGACCCAAAGGGTTCTTATAGCTATTTGCCACTTCGGGATGTGATTTAACCAGTCCATCAAAGAGATAATGGCCAAAAGTGTATTGTAAATCATGGATTGGAATTTTTGTCACTTCACTTAAGTTTGTGAGTAACTGCACCATTTCATTAAAGTCATAGGTACCCACAGCAGTATAAGCACCCTCCGACGTCAAATCAGCATTTTCAATGATGGTGTCAACGGTCCCTAAACCAAACGAGGCTTCGACCATTTCTAAAAATTCGGTGAACACAATTCCTTTCATAATAAAGAATATTATGATTTAAAAGTAGGAATTGTACTACTTTACATAAAAATAATTGTTGTGAAATGGCAATTTTAGTTAGGCTTTGATAAGCTCGCTTATCTCCCAATAATCAAAAACCCGTTTCAGTTTAGACTCGTAATCTTCATATTTTAAGGGCTTTATGATGTAGCCGGCGATTCCGATTTCAAAACAGGTCAATAAATCGGCCCTGTTCTCAGATGTGGTCAAAATAATGGTAGGCAGGTATCTGAGTCGTTCGTCTGCCTTTAGAATGGTCAGAAATTCAATACCACTCATTCGGGGCATGTTAAGGTCTAAAAGAATAATATCTGGTAGCGGACTTGACTTCAAAATATCAAATGCCTCTTCCCCATTTTTCGCTTCAACGATGTGATGTTTTGACTCGAACTTTGAAATTGCACGCTGCATTTTCATTGATTCAATCATATCATCTTCTATAAATAGTACATTCACAACTAGACATTTTTATACACTACAAAGATGTGCTTTATCGAAAAAAAAGATTTTACCGGGGGGATTAAAAGTGATTTACCTTCGACGAATGGTAAAAAACTGTCGTTGAATTTAATAAAAAAATTCTTACAATAAGGTTCAAAAAGTATTTATGTAATAAATTTAATACTGTGAGCGTAGTTTTTTAGGGAGCTTAGCTACCACTAAATCATACGAATGCTCAATAAGTTCTTTAATAAGCATAGGGTCTAGTTGCTCCATATACAATGTATTCCAATGTACTTTGCTCATATGATATCCCGCAATAATTTGACCATCATAGGTTTCACGAAGCTCCAATGCCCGTTCTGGGTCACACTTTAGATTAGCTTGTGCCGGTAATCTTTCTAGTGGTACCAAGGCAAACATTTTGCCCATGACCTTGAACACCAAGGTATGCTCATCAAATGGAAATTCTTCGGTGACGTGCTTTTTGTCCAAACAATACGTCCTAAACTGTTCAACGTTCATTTAGATACCATTTGAGTCATAGACCATAACACGTTCCCACAGATGTTTACATTCCTCAATAAAGAGTAAGTGTGGCGCTTCTTCTTGATATTTTTGTTGGGCTTCGGCCGATTCAAAAGTTACGATCAACGAATAGGTAAAAGAACCATCGACCACATCACGTGTGGCCTTCGGCGGTGTACCTATAAAATTGGTTTTTGCAAATTGTGACGTATTCAAAAATTTCTTGAGCGAAGCTTCAAAAAAGGTTTTGTCTTTTTGATTCTCAGGTTCTTTGAACCAAAAGTAAACCGTATGCGCAAAAGCAGGGTCAAAATCTTTCATATCTTCTTTTTGGGCGGTAAGTGTTGTGGCAAATGCGCACAAAACCATTGTACAAATTACATTTTTCATTTTCTATTTATCTAAAAACTGTTTCTCTCGATTACTGATCTCAAGGGCCGAATAGTCCAATTTCCAACCAATCGTCTCCACAATTTTCTCAATTAAAAGTACGGCTTCCAATGCTTCTTTTTTAGCCGTTTCGACCAAACCACTTTCAGGTATTTTCTCACGTATATGCTCTTTTGCCCTTTGGTTGAGTTGGGTCAGGTCATCAGGTGAAAATGAATTGAACAATCCGTTTTTGATATCATAAAACTGAATATCGGGTTCTATGGATAAAATCTCAGGTTCAGGAAATTCATTTAATACAATACGTTTCGTATCATTGTCTGCACTTAGTTTTAGTTTCTTCAGATCGTATCCTATTTGTGCCTTAGCGTTGATCACCACCAATGCCTTTTTCTTACTGCTGAGCACATTCATGAATCCCTCTTTGATGTTCTCGTAACGATAAATCTCGGCAAAATCGCCCTCGACGGAAACCAACTTGCACACACTCTTGATTTTATCAAGAATAACGGTCGATTGATGTTCGGTCAATTCGCGACGTTTCTTTTTAGTGAACAATGAGTAGACCCAATACATTAGTATCGCCCCTAGAATGAGCCCTAAAAAAGCTTCTATCAAACTATCCATTTTTTGTATTTCCTATTTCTCCCAAATGGGTGAATTTAAACCCCTTTTCATATTTAAGTCCATAACCAAAGGCCCGATCCATGGCCGCATGGGAAAAGAGTATAATTCCCGAAACCTCCAATATGGTATTGTCCAAATAACCTACACCGATCAAATACAGCAAAATAGCTAAACCACGATGGTGAAACAGATTGTAGGTCCAAGCACCTATTTTGTTTCCAGCAAGATAACCTAACATACCAATATCAGGGGTGAGTAGCAGTACAAAGAACCACCACCACGCCATATCTACCTGCATAAACAAATAGAGCCCCAATATCAAAAGCATAACTTCTTCAAGTTTAAGTATGGTGTTCATGATTGAATTGGTTTATAAAGTATAGGCCGACTGGGGCTTGCATCATTCTCAATGGGTGCCACTTGTAAATTCAAAAAATAAGTGCCATCTTCAATGGTATTGGCGACATAGATAAACTCTGTTATCGTGGCTTTATTTCTGAGTTTGCCCTTGGTGTTCCAAAAGGCATGGTGACCGGCCAAAACCCCATCGTCTTTTTCTCGATCTACGGAAGGTAGATCAACCAAAAGATGCTCAACATTTTTATCCCGTAAAAAAACAATGGCCTCCTCTAAGAGATAAGGTGGATTGCTGTTTGAATACTGTTGTTGTTTTTTACTATCTAGATTGGGCAACGTTCTTATGACAACCGCTTTTCGTTTTTTGTTCCCCAATACATATTGTAACTGTTTTTTCGAAATCACAAAATCGTCATCACGCTTTTCAGGTGCTACGGTCACCACCTCGGCCAAAAAGAAAAACTGTTTTAGGTTTTGGTTTACGGAGTGGAACGCCTCGGTAATATGCCCGGCACACTCGGTATGGGTAATATGTGAGTGCGGATTGAACCAAATGTTGTTAAAATTCACCGATGACCCTTCAGATACCTTACCCACAAAACCATCTTCTTTATGCGGTTCAATTTTAGGCGGACCCAAATACCAGGCATTTACATTGGTGCTTTCAGCTGACATGGCGATGGAAATATCCAAGGGTTTGGAGAGATCAATTTTGTAATTTCTACTATTGTGCTTTATTGTGGCTAGCATACATGCTGAAGTTGTCTCAGTGATTTATGTGGTTAAATTCAATAACACTTGTTTTCTACAAAAATCAATTTAAGCATAAATCTTGAATCAAGTTCAAGATAAATTGAGCATGAAAAGGTCACTGGCAATTCCGTCGGCCAAAAATTTTCCTTTTTTGGTTGTAATCAGATGGTCGTTATCAATGTACAACAGATGGTTCTCAAGATGTTTTTCCGCCTGTGATTCGAGGTATTTCTTATAGTTTTGACCAAACTCAGCGGCAATTTTGGCGAGTGAAACGCCCCAAATAGTTCGCAAACCTGTCATGATATATTCATTGTACTTGTCAGTTTTGGACAAAGTCTCTATTTCAATAGGGAGTTTGCCCTCTTCTAAAGCTTTAATGTATTTAGTGTTGTTATTGATGTTCCAACCTCGCCTATCACCATCAAATGAGTGTGCCGATGGTCCAATACCAAGATATGGCTTCTGTTGCCAATAGGCAGTGTTGTTCTTTGAAAAATAGCCCGGTTTACCAAAATTTGAAATTTCGTAACACCGGTATCCCGCTTCGGTCAATGTCTCGTTCAAAATATTGAAATGAGCTTGGGCCACTTCGTCATCTACATGAGGCACCAAGCCTTTATCAATAAAAGCCTTTAAGGCAGTTTTGGGTTCTACGGTTAGGGCATAACTTGAAATATGGGGCACTTGAAATTCCAATGCCTTTTTAATGTTGTTCTTCCATCGCTCATTGCTCATTTCAGGAATACCGTAAATCAAATCAACTGAAACATTGTCAAAGTAGCGTATTGCCTGTGATAGGGTATCTTCGGCTTCTTGCGCATTATGGGCACGATTCATCAGTTTTAGGTCTTCTTCATAAAAAGACTGAATGCCGATACTTAACCGATTGATAGCACTCTCTGCCAATTGCTCGATCTTATTCCCTGTTAAGTCATCAGGATTCGCCTCTAAAGTCACCTCAGGATTAGTAACGACCGCATAATGTTGATGTATCGTCCCCAAGAGCTTTTCAATTTCCTCTACGGTCAATATAGAGGGTGTGCCCCCGCCAAAATAGATAGTCTCAACAGTGGTGCCGGCAAACTCTGCCTTACGTAACTCAAGTTCTTTTGCAATGGCCCCAAGCATTTGCTCTTTTTTTTTCAAATTGGTTGAAAAGTGAAAGTCGCAGTAATGACACGCCTGCTTGCAAAAGGGAATATGGATGTAAATACCAGACATAATTCAATGGTCAATTAACAATAATCAATTGACAATTAGTTGCTTTTATTGATACGTGTTGATTTTAAGATAGAAAACATAATTTTTGAAAGTTCGTCAGCATTTTCAATCAATGAATGAGCTTTCTCTTTTTGCATGTAACCTGAATCTTTCAAAAGAGACAACCAATATTTAGTTTCTAAACTCTCTTTATATGCGATAGAGATTTTCGCAGAAAAATCAGCCTTCGAAATCGCTCCATTGGCTTCGGCAATATTTGCCCCAATAGAAGTTCCTGAACGAAGGAGTTGTTTCGACAGAACATATTCTTTATTCATTGAAATAAGTTCTTGGTAAAGCAAAACAATTTTAAGTGCAAAATGATAAGATTTATCAGCAAGGGGATTACTTTTTAAAGCCATTGCTAATTGTTTATTGTTTATTGATTTTATTGGCATTCTGTTTCACAAACGACGCCCATCCACTGTATTGTTTGCCTACCTCAACACGACCCTCATTATAAAAATGACAGACTGCTGCGGCAAGGCCATCGGTACTATCAAGATTCTTGGGCAGGCTTTTCAGGCCCAACGTGCTTTGGAGCATTTTGGCCACTTGCTCTTTGCTGGCATTTCCGTTTCCGGTAATGGCCATTTTTATTTTTTTGGGAAGATACTCCGTAATGGGAATTTGACGTGATAGTCCTGCTGCCATGGCCACACCCTGAGCGCGACCAAGCTTTAACATCGATTGTACATTTTTACCAAAAAAAGGAGCTTCAATAGCAATCTCATCAGGATGGTACGTATCAATCAATTCAATGGTACGGTCAAAAATAAGTTTGAGTTTGGTGTAGGGGTCATCATACTTTTTGAGCATGAGCTCGTTCATTTGCACAAAGTGCATCTTCTTATTGACCACTTTGATAATGCCAAAGCCCATGATGGTCGTACCCGGGTCAATACCCAATATGATTTTTTCGTTCGCCAAATCAGTCTGTATTTAGTACCAAGGGAAGCCGAAACTTCATACTTACCGGTATACCACGCTTTAAGGCCGGAGCAACGGTGGTCAAATCGTTCAAACGGGCAGAGACTTCATCATTAAAGTCAGGAATCAATTGATTGATGCGTTCATTTTCAGCTATCTCCAGTACTGAAATAAAACCATGTTCATCAATTAAAAAATCCACATAAAGTGTATCGTTTAAATCAGCTTCCACTTCGAACTCCGCATCGCTAAAGGCTTCAGAAAAATACCCTATCATGTTCTCTTGAAAACAGTTTTTCTGTTCCGCCTTTGGGGTATTTTCATCACAAACATCAAAAAGCGGGTAGGTATCCACATCGTTCCAATCAATGGCCATAAGTGCTTCGCTCACGCTATTTTCGGTCTGGGTATTCTTAGATTGAAAATATTTGCAAGATGTTACTAAAACACAAAAGAACAAGAGCGACAATCGCTGCATAACGGCCCGTAGAATTTGGCTGAAATTACAACTTTTTACAGAATTAATATTCAAATGACAGTGTAACAAAATCACCCTAAATTTGTCTAACCAGTAGATGAACAGATTATGGATATCGTATTACTTGTAATTGGATTTTTATGCACCCTTATTGGCATATTGGGCAGTTTTTTGCCCGTATTGCCCGGTCCACCCATCAGTTGGGTGGGGCTTTTACTACTCTATTTGACCAAAGCAGTGCCCGATAATTGGTGGCTTTTGGGCATCACCTTGTTTTTTGCCCTGCTGATAACCATTATGGATTATGTGATACCGGCCATGGGCACCAAAAAATTTGGTGGTAGTAAAGCAGGAATGGTAGGTACCATTGTTGGACTATTGGTCGCTATTTTCTTTCCGGTGTTAGGTCCATTTGGAATTATCATTTGGCCGTTCGTAGGGGCATTGGTGGGTGAACTCTCAAACAAAGCGGATCAAAAGACGGCTCTAAAAGCAGCTTTTGGCTCTTTCTTGGGCTTTTTGACCGGAACGTTCATGAAGTTTTTGGTGACTGTCATTTACTTGGGACTCTTTATTTGGAAAGCTGTGGAATACAGTCCTGAATTGTTTTCATTCAGTTAATCCATCCAAACCACTTTTTCTTCAATAGGTCTTCTGGCAGCTTCCATTGGTGTTTCATCAGAATAGCCCATATAGAAGAAGCCAAGGCACTTTTCACCTTCATTCATCTCAAAAAACGCATCCATATGCTTGATCAGTCCCGGTGAGCTCCAATAACTGCCAATACCAAGTTCGGTGCAACAAAGCCACATGTTCTGAACAGCCATTGCCGTGGCAGCCAGCTCTTCCCACTCCGGCAAACTCTCATTAGGGTCGCGTTGCATACAAATGGCGATAATGGCCGCAGCTTTCTTAGGGTTCTCCTGTAGCTTTTTAATCTTGATTTGCTTGGGCTTCGTTTCTGTTTCCTCATATTTTTTAGACAAAAAATCACCGAGTTTTACCTTGGCATCACCCGTCAGAACCTTAAATCGCCATGGTTCTGTCTTTTTATGGTTCGGCGCCCAATTCGCCGCTTCGAGTATTTTTTCAATATCGCCTTTGGCAATAGATCGGTCATTATACTGTACCGGAAAAACCGAGCGTCTCTTCTTGATCAAATCGAAAATCATAGCTTACTTTTAAAGTTCAAAATTACGACAGGCTTAACTATAATCCGTATACAAAAGCAAATCTAAACATGGTTTTAACACGGGGTTTCTGTTATCGGTTTTCCAAACCGCCGATAATACCGCTCGCTGCTTGATTCGTTTCAGTTCAATAAACTTGACCTGCATGTCAAATCCGAATTGCAATGCAGTTGGCACAATAGCGATACCCAACGTATTCTCGACCAGTTTAAATATGGTATGGGCGTGTACCGATTTATGTGAAATTTTAGGAGAGAACCCAGCACTCTCACAAATACTCATAACAGTATCATAGTAGAGTGGACTGTACTCTTGTGAAAAGAGAATAAAATCCTCATCTGCAAACTGATTCATCCCTCTGAAATTTTTAGAGGTCACGTCATGGTCCTTTGGCAAAACCACTGAAAATGTATCTTCAAAAACAGGTTTGATCTGTAATGCGGGCGGGACACGTTTCAATCTCACAAAACCAATGTCCAGTCGGTCTTTCGACAGGGCATTGAGCTGAGCACTGTTTGAAAGCTCTTCTAAAGAAGTGCGTATACCCTTGTTCTGTGCTTTTAATCGCACCAATAAGTTTGGAATCACCTGTTGCATCGCCGAACCTAAAAATCCGATCCGGAGTTCCCCCAAGTAACCGGCGCCAATATGTCTTAGCTGCTTCTTGGTCTGTTCTAAATGATTCAAAAGAAATTCAACCTCTCCCTTCAGGTAAACACCGGCAGTCGTTAATTGCACTTTCTTCTTATCACGAACAAACAAAGGTGTTTCAAGGGCAACCTCTAACTGCTTTATTTGGGTACTTAGACCAGGTTGCGAAATGAACAATTTTTCTGCTGCCCGACGAAAGTGCAATTCTTCTGCTACAGCTAAAAAATAATGCAAATGTCGAAGCTCGATTTGATAACTCATAATTATCAACTATTTAAATTATTAATATTACCAGTTATCAAAAATAGCTCTTAATTTTAAGTGATTTAAAACACAGTCCAAAATGCCAGCAAGTCAAGCTACTTTTTTATGGGGTGAAGATCATCTCACTGCCCAAAAGGCCATTCGTTTAGCCCAAGGAAAATTATCGGCAATTCTTTCAGACACCACAAAAAAGAAAGTACGTGAAAGTGCTCAAGTGGTAGCAAACATCGTTGAGAAAGGGCATCCGGTCTATGGAATCAATACGGGGTTCGGCCCCTTGTGCACTACCAAGATATCAAAAGACGAAACCACATTATTACAGACCAATATTTTGCAAAGCCATAGTGTTGGTGTGGGCGAACCAATTGCTCAAGACCTTGCCAAGCTAATGCTCATCTTAAAGGTACATGCTTTGTCGAAAGGTTTTTCAGGTATACAATTAGGCACATTGGAACGCATCATATGGCATATAGAAAACGACGCTATACCCATTGTGCCATCACAGGGCTCTGTAGGGGCCTCAGGGGACCTAGCACCGCTTTCCCACCTCTTTTTACCATTGATAGGATTGGGCAAGGTCACCTATAAAAATGAGGTAGTAACCACCCAAACGCTTTTTAAAAGTTCAGGTTTAAAACCCCTACAGCTTGGACCTAAAGAAGGATTGGCCTTGATCAACGGCACCCAGTTCATTGCCGCACATGCCGTAAAAGTGGTCGCACAATTGCGCAATTGCCTCAAACATGCCGATATTATTGGCGCAATGATGCTTGAGGGGTTGCAGGGATCCATCAAACCTTTTTTTGAAGAACTGCACAAACTACGGCCCTTTAAAGGCAACCAACATGTCGCGGCCCGTATACGCACTTTACTAAAAAGCTCGGAGATTTTAGAGGATCATATTGACTGTGAACGTGTGCAAGACCCCTATTCTTTGCGTTGCATGCCACAAGTACATGGTGCTTCCCGTAATGCTTGGCTACATTTAAAAGAACTGTTGGAAGTTGAGCTCAATTCGGTTACCGACAACCCAGTTGTCATCAATGATTCCCTGACCATTAGTGGTGGCAGTTTTCATGGGCAGCCATTGGCAATGGCATTGGACTACGCCATGCTGGCCGCATCTGAACTGGGCAACATTTCAGATAGAAGAATTTACTTGGCCCTTGAGGGCAACAGTCCCGGGGTGCCCAAACTCTTGATGAACGATACGGGCATCAATTCAGGATATATGATTTTACAGTATACCACTGCTGCCTTGGCCAGTGAAAACAAAAGTCTTTGTTTTCCGGCAAGTGCAGATAGCATTCCAACTTCATTGGGGCAAGAAGACCATGTGAGCATGGGCAGTATCAGTGGGCGAAAAGCGTTGCAGGTCATTCAGAATGTTGAAAAAATATTGGCCATTGAACTGTTGACCGCCGCCCAGGCATTCGAGTTTAGAAAGCCGTTAAAATCAGGTATCTTGTTAGATGAAGTGCACCGACACCTACGCAAGAAAGTATCTTTTGCCGCAAAAGACCGTGTTTTTTCCGATGATATTGAACAAGCCATCACTATGGTCAAAACAGCAGCGATAATTACAGTGGTCGATGAAACTATGAAAGCGAATTCCTTAACTTGGAATGCACCTTTTGAGCAAGAATTTGAATCATATTAAAATGGCGAGCACAAAACTCATGGGTCCGTTTACGCAATTACTTCCAATGACGGATTTGCCCTTAAAAGGAAGTTTAAAAGATGAACAATTGTCCATTATTACCAATGGTGGAATATTGGTTTCTGAAGGAAAGGTAGTGAAAGTCGGTGTTTTTGACGATTTGAAATCGGCGGTTACCGAAATTGAGCATTTTGAAGGAAATCACGTCTGCATCCCTGGATTCATTGATGCCCATACCCACATCTGTTTTGGTGGAAGCCGTGCCAATGATTTTGCCATGCGCAATGCTGGAAAGTCTTACTTGGAGATTGCTAAGGCGGGCGGCGGTATTTGGGATACCGTTACCCAAACCCGAAAAGCATCTTCAAAAGGGTTGGTGAAAGGCATTATGGCCAGAAGCCAAAAACATCTTGCCAATGGCACCACTACCCTTGAAGTCAAAAGTGGCTACGGACTTTCGGTAGATGAAGAATTGAAAATACTTAGAGCCATAAAAGAGGCGAATGAACAAACTGCCCAAGATCTTGTCCCTACATGTTTAGCGGCGCACATGAAACCAAAAGATTGGCAAGGCAGTGCCCGAGAATATCTCGACCACATAGCGCACAGCCTTTTCCCAATCCTACAAAAAGAAAAATTGGCCAATCGTATTGATGCCTTTGTTGAAGACAGTGCTTTCTCATCATCGGGTATTGCGCCTTATTTTGAAAAAGCAAGAAACAGTGGTTTTGACCTGACCGTTCATGCCGACCAATTTACAACTGGCGGCAGCGAAATAGCAGTACGTTTTGAAGCGGTCAGTGCTGATCATTTAGAAGCAAGCACAACAAGGGAAATTGAATTATTGGCAAAAAGCAATACGGTTGCCGTTGCCCTGCCAGGGGCCTCTATTGGACTGGGATGTGGGTACGCCCCAGCACGAAAATTATTGGATGCTGGCGGTGTTTTAGCAATAGCCAGTGACCACAACCCAGGTTCAGCACCAATGGGTGATTTGCTTACCCAAGCAACCATTATGGCCACTTTTGAAAAACTATCGAACACCGAAATTCTAGCGGCACTTACCTTTCGGGCGGCCAAGGCTTTAAATCTTTCGGATAGAGGAATGCTCAAAGAAGGGAAGCTTGCAGATTTCATCATTTACCCCACTGATAATTATCAAGAAATCACTTACCACCAAGGGCAATTAAAGCCATTGGTAGTTTATAAAAGTGGAGAAAAGGTTTTTGATAGCATCTAGCTAAACGAAATTTAAAAAGTAAGTGCAGACTCAATGAAAGCAGTTCAGATTGGCAGTCAATAAAAAAACTATGAAAACAACGGCATTAACATTTCAAAACGAAATCAAAGAGGGAATTCCGAATGAGTTACCACCAAAGAGACTTTATCCTACAGATGGCAATCCTGCGCCAAAACGAAAGGATATTTTGACCATAGAAGAGAAAAAATTGGCCATTCGCAATGCCCTGCGATATTTTCCAAAAGCTTGGCACAAAGAACTCGCTGGTGAGTTTACCAAAGAACTCAAAATCTATGGGCGTATCTATATGCATCGTTTTAAACCAAGCCATTCTATCTACGCACGGTCCATTAGTGCCTATCCCGCAAAGTCAAAACAAGCTGCGGGCATCATGCTAATGATACAGAATAACCTTGACCCCGCCGTGGCGCAACATCCTGAAGAATTGATCACCTATGGTGGTAACGGCGCGGTATTTCAAAACTGGGCGCAATACCGATTGACCATGAAATACCTATCGGAAATGGACGATGAACAGACCCTGCACCTGTACTCAGGACACCCAATGGGCCTTTTTCCTTCTTCTAAAGAGGCACCCCGTGTTGTAGTCACCAACGGAATGATGATTCCCAATTACTCTAAACCCGATGATTGGGAAAAATTCAATGCATTGGGTGTCACACAGTACGGGCAAATGACAGCTGGTTCGTATATGTATATTGGGCCACAAGGCATAGTACATGGCACGACCATAACGGTGATGAACGCTTTTAGAAAAGTACTGCAAAAAGAAGAAACACCACACGGCAAGCTATTCTTGACCGCAGGTCTGGGCGGCATGAGCGGTGCACAGCCCAAGGCTGGAAACATCGCTAAATGTATCACCGTATGTGCCGAGGTAAATGCCGCTGCAGCCATCAAAAGACACGAACAAGGTTGGGTGGATGTCCTTGTCGATAGTTTAGATGTTTTGGTACAACGGACCAAAGCGGCAATGACGGCCAACGAAGTACTGTCCATCGCTTATATCGGCAATGTGGTTGATGTTTGGGAACGCTTTTATGAAGAGTCCATATTCGTTCATCTGGGTTCTGACCAAACCTCTTTGCACAATCCGTGGGCAGGGGGCTACTACCCCGTGGGGTTATCGTACGAAGAAGCCAATGGGCTTATGGTCAACGACCCCGAAGCTTTTAAAAGCAAAGTTCGGCAATCGTTACGGCGACAGGTCAATGCCATCAACAAACATGCGGCAAAGGGCACTTATTTCTTTGATTACGGAAATGCCTTTTTATTGGAAGCATCGAGGGCTGGTGCAGAAATCATGGGTCAAAACCAAATCGATTTTAAATATCCATCATATGTACAAGATATTTTGGGGCCAATGTGTTTCGACTATGGTTTTGGACCCTTTCGTTGGGTGTGTACCTCGGGTAAACCAGCGGACCTTTCTGCCACGGACAAAATTGCTGCGCGGGCAATGAAAGCCATCATGGCCAGCGCTCCAAAAGAAATCCGACAGCAAATGCAAGACAACATCACTTGGATTGAAGAAGCAGAGCAAAACAAAATGGTCGTTGGTTCACAAGCGCGTATCCTATATGCGGATGCTGAAGGGCGTACAAAGATCGCCCAAGCTTTTAATGACGCCATTGCCTCAGGGGAAATTTCAGCTCCCGTGGTATTGGGCCGCGACCACCATGACGTGAGCGGTACCGATTCGCCATACCGAGAAACCAGTAATATTTATGATGGTAGCAAATTCACTGCTGACATGGCCATTCATAATGTGATCGGTGACGGTTTTAGGGGAGCCACATGGGTATCTATCCACAATGGTGGAGGTGTCGGTTGGGGCGAGGTGATCAATGGTGGTTTTGGTATGTTGCTCGATGGTTCCCTAGCGGCTGAAAACAATTTGAAACAGTTACTGTTCTACGATGTCAACAACGGTATCGCTAGACGGAGCTGGGCAAGAAACGAGGAAGCACTTTTCGCTATAAAACGAGAAATGGAACGCACACCACAACTAAAAGTCACTTTACCGAATTTAGTTGATGATGGCCTTTTACTCGATTTATTTTGAGTAATTTTCAATTAAAACAAGCCTTTAACACGGTGTTTTTTGTCTCTATAAGTTGGACATAATCGAACAACGGCAATGCAAAATTATCATCCCCCATTAAAAGCGAGCTGGAGCGGTAGAAATTCGACCGCGCAATTATACCTGCACGAAAAAGTGACCCCGACGGCACTTTCAAAATTAACGAGCACAAAAAACACTTTGGCCCTATTGGGTTATGCCTGCGATGAAGGTGTTCGTTTGAACAAAGGTCGCGTCGGAGCAAAAGAGGGACCGATGGCCATTAGAAAAGCCTTGGCCAAAATGCCAAATCATTTAAAGGATACTACAAGCCTTATCGATGTGGGCGATATTGTATATGCTAAAAGTGATTTGGATGCTGTTCAAAAAGAGCTCGCGCTGACCGTTACCGAACTGTTACAAAAAAACACCTTGCCCGTGCTTTTGGGCGGAGGCCATGATATCGCCTATGGACATTATAACGGCATCAAAAGCTACCTCATCGCCAAAAACAAAAGACCGTCGATTGGCATCATCAATTTTGACGCCCATTTTGATCTTAGGTCAGATGAGACCGGACCAAACTCAGGGACTCCATTTTTTCAAATTGCCAATGAGAACGAACCTTTTCACTATTTATGTTTGGGTATACGAAAAGATGCCAATGACAAAGCCCTTTTTCAAACCGCAATGGAATTCGACGTCACCTATGTTGACCGCGGCACCTTTCGGATTCAGTTTGCCAAAGAAATCAACACCTGGATTCGGGCCTTTATGGAAAAAGTCGAACATATTTATGTCACCATTGATTTAGACGGATTTTCATCAGCTTATGCTCCTGGGGTCAGTGCTGCTTCACCCATGGGTTTCTCACCAGATATTGTTTTAGAATCACTAGAGACCATTATTGCCTCTGGCAAACTGATCAGTATGGACATTGCCGAAATGAACCCCAAATTTGATATTGATGATCAAACGGCAAAATTGGCCGCATCTTTGATTCATAAGGTCATACATGCCGAGTTCTTTTAAAAGAACCGTAGTAACGATGATAATAACCCCCACAAACAAAAAAAGCCTCCCATAAGGAAAGCCTTTCATTGGTTTGCACATTTTGTGCATCACCTAGTTTCAACAAAGTTGAAACTCAACACAACGTTGCAAAGATATAAAAGAAATCAATCTATTGGTGCTTTTCCCAAATCAAAGCTGCCGCCCCACAAATCGCCGCAGTTTTATTGGGCATACCAGATTCTATTATCTTCACTTTGCCCTTGTAGACCTCAAGCAAGTACTCATTAAAATACTTTTCTAAAGGTTCTAATATCCATTTACCGCTATTGGTCAATCCGCCCATCAAAACAAAAGCCTCTGGCTGCGTGAAAGCGGTGAAATTTGCCAAGGCCTGAGCCATCATTTTTGCTGTATAGTCAAATGCTTTTATAGCAATGATATCCCCTTCTTCTGCCGCTTCGGTAATATCTTCACCATGAAGATCGTTGTACGCTATACTTCTGAAGCGACTGTCGTGCATATACTTGCTCAACATATGCATTATGGTACGCTTAAGTCCGGTTGCAGATACGTATGCTTCCAATCCGCCACGCACGCCCAAACCTGTCAAACGACCATCACCAATGGTCATATCAACATGGCCCAATTCACCTGCAAAGCCATCGTATCCGTCAATCAACTGCCCATTGGCGACAATACCTGCACCGAAACCTGTGCCCAAGGTAATGGCAATAAAGTCGGTCATATTTCGTCCGCTTCCAAAAAGCATTTCACCCAAGGCCGCTGCACTGGCATCGTTCATGATACGCATGGGAACGGGCATTATTTCCTTGAATTTTTCAAGAATGGGAACCCTGCCCTTCCAAAGTAAGTTGGCCGCGTTCTCAATGGTTCCACGTTTGCTCGATGCATTTGGGGCCCCAATGCCACAACCCAGTATGTTGGGTTCAAAATCAAGTTCGGTGATCAAGGTATCTACCGCTTCCTTTGCTTTCGCCAAATAATCCTCTAGCTTGGGAAATTCTTTGGTCCTAAAAAAAGTCTTTACCAGACAATCGCCATTTTTATCGACCAGTCCTATCTTGGTTTTTGTTCCCCCGATGTCAATTCCTATTGCTAAATCCATGCATTGTTTATTGGTCACTTAAAGATAGGGGTTTTAACAAAAATGTAACATGGCATTTTTACATAACGACATAGTATTTTTAAATTAGTGCCGTATTAGCAAAGATTTCCCCAAATCAACATGCGATAACTATGCAAGAACTTCTCAATGCAAGCTTCGAAAAGTTAAAAACAAAGAACGAACAGGCTTTTAACGAATTCTATAGTGCAGCTGAAACAGGCTCGTGCAAAAAAGGTGAAGTCTTAATTCCGGTAAATTCCATATGCCGAAAACTCTACATTATAGAATCTGGTATCATCAAACAATTCAGGTACAAAGAAGATGGGTCTGAACATATTACATGGTTTGGTTTTGAAGACGACCTTGTAACGGCCTATACCAGTTTTGTAACACAAAAACCAAGTCTCGAGGGTGCAGAGGTCATTGAAGACATCAAGTACACTGCCATATCAAGGGATACCTGTTACACCTTGGCTGCTAAATACCATGCCATGGAAACCTTTTTTAGAGAGATGTTGGAAATCTATTACATCACCGCTGATGAGCGTCTTTTCTTTCTTCAGGCCCTGACCGCCAAGCAGAAGTATTCCTATATTCAAAAGCACCACCCAGAATTTATACAGCGATTGCCCCAAAAAGAGCTTTCTTCTTTTCTTGGTATTACCAGAGAGACCTTAAGTCGTATTAGAAAATACTCTTGATTTCTTTCATTTGGCCAGTTTAGTGACTCGTTTTTGACATTTGTCACATGTATCCATTTAAGGGTGTACTAGCTTTGAACATAGAAAGTTCGGCAAAATGGAGACACGACAGAGAGTTCAATTTTATCCCATATTGAATAACGCAATATTGAGTTCCCCCACGTTGGGAAGTATTCTCGGTGCCTTCTATGCTTCGAACCAAAAATACTTTACCGTAAAGCAGTTACAAGAGTCGACAGATCTAAGTGAAACTGAAATAGTGTCTACCATAACGTTATTGAAAAGGTTAGGTGATATCGGCACATCAGAGAATACCGGTTGCGTCGAGGACCTTTTTTATATTGATACCGATGGTAGTGTTGACCAACTACGTATGAGCGTTACTGAAAGTAAAAAGCTATTGAATGTTCTAGAGCAAATAATGGAGCATCGCGATAATAGCAATGAGCCCCTGAACGCTTTTATTAGAAACACCATTGTACTCTATAGCGAGGTGCTTGATTTTATTGAGTTCAAAATTGATGAACATTTTAAAGAATGATTGGTTGTAGTTAGTTTTTCGAGAGGGCGGCCCAATATATTGGGTCGCTTTTTTATATCCAACCTACAAACTCATGATACTTCAAAAAGTTATACCAACGCTTTTAAGGCGTGTATATTGACCGGGTTTCTTTTCCCCTTTAGCTGAACTTTTCCGATAGGTTTTGAAACAAAGTCCACACCCTTCATTTCAAAATCGTTCAATAGTTTTTCTGAGATTAAAAACTTGACCTTATTTTCATTGCAGGCCCCTTGTATTCGTGCAGTGGTATTGATAACATCGCCATGGTAGGCCAGTTCCTTTTTCACCACACCAACCTCGGCAACCATAAGCTTTCCACCATGAAGACCCGCTTTAAACTCTGGTAATAGTTGGTATTTTTTTTCGTAGACCGCCCTCTTTGATGTCAGTTTTTCTTGAAAGGCAAAAAAGAGTGCGATGGCATTGTGCTGTGCAAGCCCTTTTTCATAAGGCCAAGTAAGCACAATTTCGTCGCCGACATATTGATAAATCTGTGCCTGAAACTCTTGGGTAATCTCATTCATGTCATAGAAACAGTCTTGAATCAATTGGCTGTACTTAAAGTGCCCGAGTTCTTCTGCAATAGCGGTCGAGCTCTTAAGATCTAAAAACATAAAGATGCGCTCCTCTTCTTTAGGATGCTTATACTTACCCAAGAGCATACCAAGCAATACACCATCACCAAACTTTTCTTTGGCAATGACCATCATTGTGAAAATAAACGAACAAAAGATAATATAGATACCCAAAGATCTGAACGAAGTGTCCTTATACCACCAACCGCGCTCTAAAGGCAGCACCAATCCATTTATTTTTGAGACAATGTTGGTCAAAAAAATAGAGATCAAAATAACAGATATGGTAATAAGCACAAACTGTATAAGAATATTGAGTCCTATGGAAATTCGTTTGCCGACATATTTTTCAAAAGAGAACTCAATGGTAGCATAACAAATACCCAATAAAAAGCCAAACACCGCAAAACCAACAAAAGTTTTGTAATTGACATAAAACTCTGCATATTCGGCGCTAATTGAAATACCGGGTTCTTCACGCAATCCGTAGTACCTGAAAACCGCATATAGGGTCATGGCCAGCGTCCAAAAAAAAACGGCAAGACCCAGATGATTTAAATACTCTTTGAGATTTCTATTTTTTACTTTCATTCATAACAATATGGGACATTCGGTTCAATCTTCTAAAAGGACCTCATCAAATGAATAACCCTTATAGTCGACCTTGAACAATACGCTATATAGTGATGGAATGAACACCAGGGTTATTACAGTGCCAAACAAGAGCCCTATCATGATACTGACCGCCATACCTTCCCATAACTCGCCACCACTTATATAAAGGGGCAACAGACCCAGTACGGTCGTGAAAGTGGCCAGTAAAATGGGCCTAAATCGTTGCAGGCACGCAGTGATTACGGCATCTTGTTCGTTGCGCTGCAATTCGTTCTGCTCAATTTCCATTCTATCAATCAACACGATGGCATTGTTGATGACAATGCCTGCCAACGAAATTACGCCAAGAAACGGCATAAATCCAAAAGGTTCATTAAAAACCAATAAACCAACGACGACACCTATAATTGCCAACGGAATGGTGCATAAGACCATGATCATTTTTCTAAAAGAATTGAATTGTAACACTAATAAAAGCACAATGATAAACGCCGATAAAGGAAGATACCCAATCACCGAACCCATGTTTTCAGCGGTTTGCTTTTCATCGCCCCCAAATTCATATCGATATGCTTCGGGCCAATTACCTTGCTGTTCTTTCAACCATACATCCATCTCTTGTGTAATCTGCGCGGCGTTGCCATCAGGTTTCAATTCTGCCGTCACATTGATGTTTCGATCCAGATTATAGCGTTTGATCTTTCCGTATTGATATTGTGGAAGTATACTCGCTACCTGTAACAAAGGCACACTTTGCCCGGTCGATTGCGCATAGATATTCATGGTTTCCAAAGAGGCCAGCGTCTGCTGTTGGCTTGCATTGTTTCGCATTAAAATGGGTATGGACTTATCACCTTCTCGGTATTCGCCAGTTTGAAAACCCTCTAATGTCGTTTGCAATGACACGGCAATATCTTGACTGCTCACCCCTGCATTCAATGCCCTGTTTTGGTCAATCTGAATCAAGAATTTTTTGCTCTTTGGCCCCCAATCGTCTTTCACGTTTTTGGTACCACTGACCTTAGTGAGTTTTTGGCGTACTGCCGTGGCTATTTTAACAAGCTCATCAGGGTTGTCGCCCATAATCTTTATTTCAATGGGAACACCGCCACCGCCTGCCGCCAATGCTTTTACCTTGATATCGGCATTCGGGAAGTTCTTGAATCCGTAAGCACCCAACTTCGTAATAATTGTTTTGTTCACTTCAAATGACGAAGTGTTCACCATGATATGGGCATAACTTGAATTTGCTTCATCTTGAATGTATCCCAGGTCGTACGATTCAGGCCCTTGCCCTATATAGGAGGACCAATCGACGATACCCCCATTTTTTTTAGCACCCACCTGTAAAGAATCAGCAATAAATTCTTCCAAACTACGAACCAATGCCGTAGTTGTTTCTACTTTGGTACCTGAAGGCAAGTTGATATCAACGGTAACCATATTTCTGTCGCTGTCGGGAAAGAATAAAAAAGGAATGTTTGTAAATCCAAAAATGGACAAAACAAAGGCTACGAGAATACTGCCCAACACTTTCCACTTACTGCCCAGCGCCCATAATATCAAGTTTTTGTAATGTCCTTTTAGGGTATTGATCGTTGTATCGATAAGGTTGGGTTTCTTTTCATTTTTTGGTTTGACCTTTAAAAAAAGATAGCAAAACAGGGTAATTATGGTCAAGGCAACCACCCATGAAGACAACAGAGCAATGGTAACGACCACAAAAATGGGCCCTACGATATCGCCCATATTGGTGGGCGAAAGATAAAAGGCCAGAAAGGCTGCAGAAGTTGTCAGTGTCGAAATCAGTAAGGGCGTAAAGAGTTCTGAACAGGCTTTTAAGGCCGCTTCTTTTGCTTTAAGACCTTGTTCCATCTTCACAAGTACCGTTTCTGCCACAACAATGGCGTTATCGACCAACATGCCCAAAGCCATGATCAATGCTGCGAGGGTAACCTGATTGAGGCCTACATTCAACAAACCCATTATCATCAATGTCATAATGGTCACAATGGGTATAAGGCTGGCAATCACAAAACCGGTTCGTAACCCTAAGAATACCAGCATTACCGCTAAAACAATACCTATTGACTGTAACAGGTTACTGATAAAGTTGCTCACTTTATTGTCAATATAAGTGTCCAAAGACGATATTCGCTTTAGCTCAAGACCAACGGGAAGTTTCTTTTTCCATGTCGCAATGACCCTATCGACCTCTTCGCCCAATGCTATGATATTGGCGCCCTTTTTTAAGTTGATATGCATTGATATGGCATCTTTGCCATCAACCCGAACCTTTTGAACATAAGGATCAATGTATCCTTTTTTAATTGTGGTGATATCGCCAAGCTTTATCAATCGTTGGCTTTCAGTTCCCACGGGTACCAGCGTATTGGCAATGTCCCTCAAACCATTGAAATTGCCTGTAGGCTCTAAAATAACCCGCTCATCACCCAAATTGACCTGACCTCCAGAGCTGAGAATATTCGTCGACGCAATGATCTGTTGCAGTTTTGAGGCTGATAGACCATACTCTTTTAAACGCGTATTCTCAAATTCAATGAATACACGTTCTTGTTGAACGCCCCCTAATACCACTTTGGCGGCATCGGGTAATTTGATAAGATCATCTTTGATGTCATCGATATAATCTTTCATATCGGCGTATGAAAATCCGTCACTGGTAAGCCCAACTACAATACCATATACATCGCCGATACCGTCATCATCTAAAAAGGGCTGTACACCATCGGGCAATCCATCCATGCTTTGCAGTTTACGACGTAGACGGTTCCAAACCGATTGCATCTGTTCTGGCCCTACATCAACCTTGAGTTCGACCTGAACCACCGATAATCCTGCGCGAGAAGTACTGCTCACTTGTTTTAGTTCTGGCAGCTCTTGCACCACCTTTTCAACCTTATCGGTCACCAACTGTTCTATCCGTTCAGGACCGGCACCCGGAAACTCAGAAACTACGGTCGCTTCACGCACCGTGAAGGGTGGCATACTGTCCCGTGACAAACCTGAATATATGGTCAGCCCTAAAAGCACTACAGTACCCAATGCCATCAAGACAATACGGTTCTTCTCAATAGAAAATTTTGCTAAGTTCATGTTGTTATTACTATTGATTATTGAATGTCAATTTGTTGTCCATCTAAAAGTGTCTGCAACCCAGCGGTCGCAACTTTTTGTCCTATGGAAAGGCCTTCGACAATCTCAAACCACTCACCACTTAATTTACCTGACGTTATGTGCTGCTTTCTTACATGTGCAATGCTATCGTTTTCGACGATTAAAAACACAAAGCGCCCATTTTCATCCTCACCTACCGCTTTTGCCGGCACGACCATCATAGTCGCCACTTTACTACCATTTTCCAAACCAAAGGTGACATCTGCAGCCATGCCACTTTTCACCTCACCATGTGGTCCATCAAGTCGCACCATTACGGGGAATGTTGCCGTACTTGCCTCAACAGAAGGGGCAATTTCACTGACAACACCTATATATTCTTCTCCTTTAAGCGCACTAAAACGAACTTTAACAATATCATTTTGTGCAATTTTATTGATGATACTTTCAGGGATGCCCAAAGCAATCTCCATTTGTTCACCGGCATTCAGGGTGGCCACTTTTTGGCCAGGCCCCACATTTTCGTTGATTTCCGCATGCACCTCGGCAATCGTACCATCAAATGGTGCGTAGAGATACCCAAAACGGATTTGCTCCAATTGAATGGAAGACCCACGCTTGGCTGACTCATAATTCTGTTTTGCAGTTCTATAGGCGTTCTTGGCGTTTTCCAAATCGCTTAACGATGTACTGCTCTTTTCAAAAAGCTCACGAACCCGATCTAAATTCAATTTAGCCGTCTTCATTTGTGATTCGGCACTGGTTTCTTGATTGACCGCTTGTTCGTAGGCCAATCTAGATTGTACATTGTCAAGCTTTGCGAGCAGTTGCCCTTTGGTTACCTTCTGGCCCAATTGGATCTCAAATTCGGTGACAACACCACTATTTCTAAAGCTTAGATCAATGCGTTTTTCAGTGGCAGCGGTACCACTGAACGTTCTACCGTTCACAGCACCTCTATAACCCACTTCATAATATCTTACCGGGCGAAGAAGCTGCTCTTCTTCTTTGGAGTTTCCATTACATGACAACAAAAGGCCCATTGCATAAATAAGTGCCATTAGATTTATCAACCGTTTCATAAGCTATGATTTAATTATTGTTCGTTCTTAGTGTTTAGATATTCAAAAAATCGTTTTGTAAATGCCGAGTTCTCTTCTTCGGTGCTCAATAAAAAGTAATGTCCAATAGCACGTTCAACTTGAATTGCACTCAACAGATAACTGTAAATTGCCGTGGCCTTTGCGAGTTGTGTATTAAGTAAATTGTTTTGCGCATCTATCACTTGAATAATAGTGATGGCTCCCTTACCGTATGAAGCCTTGGTAAGTTTCAAAGCTTCTTGCGCCATTTTTTCAGACTCTTTTGATAGTTCAATGTTTGTAAACTGATTGATCAAGTTCAATACACTATTGCGCACATTTGTTGCAATGGTGAGCTCAGAACTTGCTTTTTGAATGCTCAGGCTACTCTTGGCTATTTGCGCATTCTGTCGTGCTATATTGGTGCGATTGCCATTAAAAATGGGTAAGGACATGGTCACGCCAGCAGTGTAGAGGTTATTGGGCAGTTCAAATGCGGTCGGGTTACTGCCCGCTCCTGTTCTACTGAAAATTTCGGTATACCGACCCTCAAGGGACAACGTGGGCAGAAGACGCCCGATCCCGTTCAATTTGATATTCCGTTCGGTGGCCGCTAGATTGAAATCCAAAGCTTTTAACTCTGGGGCATTTTTGATGGCCTCCTGTGACAAAAAAGCCATCATGGCATCAAGAGTGGCCGGATCATCGAGCAAAGCAAAAAGCTCGCTATAGTCGAACTCGTTGAAAACGGTATCGTCCAAGCTGATGTCGATAACATCAATTTCAGTGGACAGGTCATTGTTCAATATTTGGTTCAAACCATTGTAACCTTGCTCCAAAGCATTGACGGCCTCTACAACAGCCTGTGTGTTCTGAACCAATTGACTGCGCAAACGAAATACATCTGATTTGCCGGTAAGACCTGATTCAAAATTCTGTTCTGCCAATTGAAAAATACGACGGGTGACCTCTTGGTTGCGAAGTTGTATTTCGGTACTTGCCTTTAATATCAACACCTGAAAATAGCTGTTTGACACATTAAAAACGGTGTTTAAGGCTTCTGCCTTTAGGTTCTCTTGCTCGGCAAGCTGCAATTGTTTTTGAATCTTGATGTTGGCATTCATGGTTTCAGAAAACAAGGTCTGCTCAAAAGCAACTCCCGCCGAAGTTTGAAACTCCGGATTCTGTCCAAATGAGATATCGGCATTATCAGGATCTGTATAACTCGCAATCCCTTGGGCCATTATTGTTGGCAAATAATCTGCTTTTGCCGATTTTACATTTTGATAGTTTTGATTCACTTGAATCTTGGCCGCCTTCAAGTTTAGGTTTTGTGCCAACCCCTTTTGAATAGCCTCTGACAGCTTGTACTTTTCGATAGCCAGTGCATTGTCAATTTTTCCCACAAGATCTGTATCGTTAAGAAAGCTATAGCGCACAGCAACACCAATAGCTTCAGCGGTATTGTAATTTAGTGTCAGGCGCGGCTCATATTCAATGGTGCCCGTAAGTTCTTCGATAGGCGTATCGTTCACAAACTGCTCTATGGTCAAGGCCAACTTATTGATGCCTTGGTTTACGTTGGTATTGGGTTGGTTGGTGGCCATTAGGCCAAGATGTACCTGATCTATACCGTTCAGGGTAAATGAGGGGAGTTTCTTTTCGACAAGTTTGTTCGCTATGGTTTTTACATCCGTATCCGAAAGTGTAAATCCGCCGGCAAAATAGATGGCATCAAAACCCTTGAGACCGGAAATAATATCTGACGGATTCTCAAAAGGGATAAAACCATAAGTGATACCCAAATCTGTAGTTATAGCATCAAAAGTCGCTTTCAAGGGCAATAGCTCTAGCAGTTGCTTTTCAATAACAACACCAACTTTCTTAAACTCAGAAAGTACTTTTAATGCTGCCAAGTCACTTCGGTATGACTGGGGTTCGACCAAAAAAATAAAGTTCTCAAAGGCCTTTGTGTCTTCGGAAAAAGCCTCGGGGACCATATCTTGATTAAAACTTCCGAACAGGATCGTTGGTTTTTCATGCTTGTCCTGTTCTACAATGACCTTGTTGTTTACTGCTCCGAAAGCCATGATAATGTCAACTTTACCATCGGCAAGATTGTCATAGGCCGTTCTTGCCTTTTCAAGATGGTATTGACTTTCAAAAATGTGTTCCTCAGAAAAAACAATGGTGGCATCTTCGCCAACAACAGCTTGTACCTGTTTCTGTAACCGTACCAACAACGTGTCAATTTTCTCGGTTCGCTCATCTAAGAGCATGCCCACGGTATACGTTTTTTTCTGTGCCAACAATATACCCGAGAATAGTGAAAGCATAAGAATCAGCATTTGTTTCTTCTTCACATAGTAATTTTTCATGCCTTTTGAATTTGTTGTACAAATGTATTTTGACCGTTATCCGTTGGCTGTGACATATGTCAATAAATGAATTGAGCAGTGAAAAAGGAGTGAAAATCAAGTACTACCAAGAGGCAACACGCTACATGATGGCACCTAGACTTAATTTGGGCATCAGCGTATGATATCGCAAACAATGGGTTATTGTTTATCAAAGGGAATTCCAGAAAGGAATCTATGGGATCTGAGAACACAACCCCATAATCAGTGTTGAAAAACACCTATCGGGTTTTTTGAGGACACTTTGAAATACAAAAATGCTTCAAGAGTTTGCACAAGCCAAACTGGGCCAGTGTTTAAAACCGCATGGTAACGCCCACTTGTCCCGGTGCGAAGTTGAGGTCCCAACTAAGTTTTTTGGCTTGGTCGTTGTATTTTTCGTTATACTTTCGGTCAAGGTACTTGTCAATGGACTCTACGGTAAAAATACTGACGGCTATACCAAAGACCATATCTGAAAACCAGTGTTGGTTATCCCATAACCTAGAAATTCCGGGCACCAAACCCACGGCGTACAGGCCTCCTTTTACCCAAGGACTCTTGAATTGCTTAGCAATCGCATAGGCATTTGTAAAAGCCAACATGGCATGGCCTGAAGGAAAAGAATGATAGCTTCTGTTACTATTGAACGGGTCAAAGGTAGCTTTTGACTTACCACTTTCTGGGCGCGCACGACCTACGGCAGATTTCAATACTTGCTGTAAAAGACCTGCCGATGTTGCCGAGGCTATCAATAAAACCCCGGTTCTACGGAGTTTCTCATCTTTTGTGAACAGCCCGGTCAGGTATACGCCCCCTGTAAACATATAGTTCACTTGCGGACTACCGTATTTCTCACCATAGGTTTTTAAAAATTCTGGAATATCATCACCTTGTTCAGCAAAAAACTCGGTGGTTTGATCGTCAAATAGGTACGAAACGCCCGTTGCGGCACCAACACCGGCCACAGTGGCCCATTGCTTGCCCTGCCAGTGCAAAGGTCGCGTATATGAATGGCCCACACTTTTAAAAATATTGCCCAGGTCATACGTAAACAATTGCCAATTGTTCTTTTCATCAAGTACATCATTGGCCATATCTTGACCAGAAACTGAAATACTTATAGTACATAAAAGCAACGTGAAAAGTATTTTCATTTGATTTATAGTAAATATCATTGCTATCGTCTCTTTTTCAATTGATAGTGTAAAACTATTCTCATTTTGTTCATGGCACTGTGACATATGTCAAATAAAGCGTTTGGCCACTTCATCTAATGCTTTATTTGTGCGGTACGGCCCTATATTTTACTAGAAATTTTTATCGTTTAATTGACGTGATTGGGATAAGAATGTTACAAAGATAGCGCACTTCTTTAAGAATAAAACCAGTGGAACCTATAATTCGAAGTCTCAATTTTTTATTGAATGCTCTGTAGCAGTATTTGCGCGGTCAAGTATTTTCTTCTAGTTCTAAAATCTGTTTCCTTCTGAAAGTTTAGGTGTATGATTTCCCCAAAGGTACCTGTACTTTCAAGCGTATACAGTAACCTAAGAATGGCCGTGTAACCTCCTTCCAAGGTGAAATTGTAGCTTACTTGCTTTGTCCCATTACTTAGAAATACATGTGGTGTCTTAAAATCTTTGACCTTCAAGTTATGGTTTGCGGCTTCCTCATTTATTGTTTTCAACAAATTGTTTTCTAGAGAGGTATCCGTTAAGTTCATATGGGTCAATATAGAGTCATAGTAAACTTCTTTTTGAGAAAGTATTTTATACTGCTGCGATACATCCTTATACAAACGCTCTTCCTTTTTTAAACCATTATAGTCTTTTCTGACAGCGAAGGTTTTTGAGAGGGCCATAACGTATGAAAGCAGTAATAACAACAGTGCACCGCCTACAAGGAATAAAAAACGTGTTTTACTTTTCATTAACGGTAATTTTTAAACCAAAGGCCGAGCTCTTGGTGTTCTTAAAGCCATATGATAAGGTCTCTACTTGAGCGACCCAAGCAAACTTTTCCAAAGTGGCAATCCAATTTGAAAATTCATTGGGGTCATTTGTTTCACCGCTGAGCACTACAATCTTATAATCTTGTTCAATTACTTTGCCGTCACGAATGGGTTTGGACAAGGGTTGAAAGTTCATATTGTCAAGTACCACAGAATTCGGGGCACTCATGGCGATATCATCTAAAAACAAAGTGCTCTTAGAATTGTTGTTGGCCAAAATGGCCTCGACCCTTTTCTCTTTTCGAAGCACGTTCTCTTTTAAGGCAAGTAATTTCTCTTTATTGGCGCTGTTTGAATCAAGGGTCACTTTCAAATCGGTATAGGCACCATAGTAATGATCAAAAAAGAAAAAGTTTACCAACAACAAGGCAATGAAAAAACCAATGACAGGCCAGAGCAATACCCTGAAAGCCCTAGAATAGCCAAATTTTTCGGCTAAACTTTTTAACAACGTTTCATAATTATGCTCAACAAAATTTGCAGTATTCAATTGACTCACCACGCTACCAAAACAAACAAGCGAACTGCCCCTTAATTGTACCCCGTTGATATCATAATCAGGATTGACATCGGTATCTTTTTTTGACTGAATCGAGATTTCATCATTGGTTCCATCAGAAATATGAACAAGCCGTTTTGTTCTGGTATGGATGTTCTCGGTCTTCAAAAAATCGAACATACTATGAAGGCCCGCAATGCCCAACGTAAAGTCTATGATAGCAAACTTTGCATCTTCAAAGGCTTTAAGAACAATAGCAACCTTATCCTTTTCAGAAAGACCAAGATAAAGGCTGTCACCAAATGGAACTAGGTTAAAATAAAAACGATCTAGATCAAGGCTTGGAAACTCACGTTCTATCAGTGCCGAACTTTCAAAAGTGTTGACTTTTGAAAATGTCTTATGAAGTACACTTTGGGTATTATAACTTAAGCAAATGGGTATCTTGACATCGAGCTGCAAGAACAGCTCGTTCCAATTTGTAACGCTGAACCTATTATAGATGAACAGCTCATCTTTCACCATATTGACTTCAAGCACTTCAAAATGTAAGGTGCCATTTTCATCAAAAACCTCTATTCCGTAGATTCTTGGACCTCTTTTGAAGTATGATTTGATAGTTGCGAGCACTAATAAATTACGGTTGGTTTAATAAGTATCGTTAGCCTTTGCTTGCTGTCTTCTCTTTTTCTTTTGCTGAACAACCACTTGATGACCGGTATTCTTGCCAAAAAAGGAACACCACTTCCCGAGTCGTTCTTGACCTTTTCCTCAAGTCCGCCCAAGACCGCCAAATCTTGGTTCTGCATCCTGATGATCGAACTGAACTCTCGTGAGGTCAGGCCCGGTGGCGCATCTTCATCAATACGCTCACCGCTAAAATCAGATTGTATCACATTGATGTCCAACGTAACCTGGCCATTTCCTGAGACCAGTGGTTTTATGCTCACTGCCAATTCTGCATCGATGGGAAGAAAATTACGTATCTCTGAAGTGGTCGGTATTTGCGAGCCAAAAAAGTTTTGGCTTGTTACAACATAGTAGGTAGTCTCCCCGATGGAAAGATTCGCTCTATGTCCATTTAAGGTCGATAATTTCGGCGTTGAGCGAATCTTGATATTGCCATTTTGCTCCATGGCCTTTATCGTGGCAAAAAACTCTGGCACCACTTTACCAATGTTAAAAGACCCAAACCCATCAAAACCTCCAATAATTTTATTGACCGTTTTAGAACCAAGGGTAATATCCGTTTCAGGAAATACACTGCCCTGCGTTTTCACTTCTTCTTCTCCAATGCCCCAACTGATACCGGTCTCGACGGTGGCCGTTTTTCTGACCTCAATGAGCATGACCTCTATCAAAACGACCGGCACCGGTTTGTCAATTTCTTTGATGAAATTTTTAAAACGATTGATTTTTGCCGCTGGACCGCTCACCAGAAAACTGTTCAGTTCAAAATCGACTTTGATATCCAAATCAGAAGTCACCTCATTCGGCAAAATATTTACAATAGCTTCAGCATTGCTCGTGTAATTATTGCCAAATTGTGATTGCCTCGAATTGATCTGTCGTTGGTTGACATTATTACCTTGTCTAAAATTGTTCTGGCCGAAACTGCCCTGACTGTTTCCAAAACCACTTTGACCTTGAAAACCACTACCTAAATAATTGACATTACCCCCTACCGTTCTGCCCGCTGAGCGTCCAGAATTACCATTTTGCATAGGATCGCCCAAAAGCTCAACGGAGCGGGACATCATTTGTACAACTTCCAATTTTCGAACACTCAATTGGTCTTCGGTACCAAAAAAATAGATGTCATTCTCTTTTTTAAAGGTAAATGAGGTGTTGATACTGGTAGCAGCCGGTTGCTGATTGGTATTGGTCGTATTGGTTACCTGCCTACGTTGGTCTTGGTTAGGGCCATTGGTATTGTTCTGGTGCTGTGCCGGACTCGCCTTACTTTCAAACATTTTGGTCAAAAGTTCATCATAATAAATTTGCTTGGCTTTGATGGTCACATTTCCGGCTTCACTGAGCGGCGTCGCCGTGTAAATATCCAAATCTAGATCTAGACTGACCTCTTCAACGACCTTGGCAATGGGCACATCTTTAAAATCGACTGTAAGAACACGGTTAATGGTGTCAATGACCGTATAGTTCAGTGTATTGCCGAAGACCCCACCATTTCTTCTTGTACCCGTAGCATCAACATTTTCGGTGGCGGCATCAAAAAGATAAAAGCCATCCCTAGATTTAGAGTAAATGAGGTTGTTGGCTTTTGAAAGTTTCTCCAGTGCCACTTCAAAGGGTACATTTTTAATGTAAAAGGTCAAGGGTATGTTTTCCATCCCTTTTCCATAAAGCAGGTTTTGCCCAGAAACGTCTATAATTTTTCGAAATACCTTTTCGAGGCCATCATTGTTCAGGTCCATGGACAGGGTACTGTTCAGTGCGTCAAAAGAAACGGCAATTTCTTTTTCAATTATCGGCGGCGGCGGCAGTGCATACTTACTTATCGATAAAATATTACCGGTAAAGTTGATGTCCAAGCTATATTCTTTGCACAAAAAGACGAGCAGGTCCGCCACGGCTACATCTGAAAAATTATTGACAATACTAATCCCTTGAAGACTTGGGTCAACGCTTAAGTTAAGATTGTGCACATCGGCAACGGCCAACAAAAAATTGGAAAGGGAGACACTGTTGATGTTAATGTCCAATTTTAGGTTTTCTGACAATCCAGCATTGTCGACCGCCAGCGCTTCCAAGTTGTTTTGAATGTTCAAAATTCTATTTTGACCAATGGTATCCGTACTCCTCTGGGCGTATCCGATGGTAAGGGTCAAAAAAAGAAACAATAGTATGGTTTTGTTCATTGGTTCAATTGGTTAACAATGCATAGACCTCTTCAATAGCGGTGCTTCCTTCTTTGATCATGCGCAGCGCATTCTCTTGTAAGGTCACAATGGCATTATCTTTTAGGTACGCATCAATTTGTAGGGCATTGTTTTTTATGTTTTCCGTAAGACCTGTTGTAATGGGCAAGACTTCATAGATGGCCTCTCTCCCAGAGTAACCCGTATGATGGCATTTGGCACAGCCCACAGCAACGAAATGGGTTTTCAGTTCTTTGTGGAGCACATGGGTCTTGGGCAATACTTCTGTCGTCATGGGCACCGACTGTTTGCAATGGTCACAGAGTTTGCGAACAAGCCGCTGTGCCACACTCAAATTCAGGGTGCTTGCAATCAAAAATGGGGGCACCCCCATATCTATCAAACGGGAGATGGTGGCCCAAGCCGAATTTGTATGTATGGTTGAAAGTACCAGATGGCCTGTCAACGCAGCCCTTATGGCCATATTGGCCGTTTTGACATCACGAATCTCACCCACCATGATAATATCGGGGTCTTGCCGTAAAAAAGTGCGCAGGGCCGTGGCAAAATCCAACCCAATACTTTCTTTCAGTTGAACCTGATTGATGCCCGCTAAGGTATATTCAATAGGATCTTCAATCGTCAAAATATTGGTGGTGCTCTTGTTCAACAATTTTAAGGTGGCGTAGAGGGTGGTTGTTTTTCCTGAACCGGTCGGTCCTGAAATTAAAACAATGCCGTTCGGCTTTTTGATGCCTTCTTTGTAATTGTGCAGTTCCCTTTTTTCAAAACCCAAAGCCTCAAGGTTAATGGCTTCGGTATTTCTATTGAGAATACGCAATACGATTTTCTCACCAAACAATATGGGCAAGGTCGATACGCGAATGTCAAACTCGTTGCCCACGGTCTTTAGCGTGATTCTTCCATCTTGTGGCAATCGCTTTTCGGCAATATCAAGGTTTGCCTTGATCTTTATTTTGTTAATGATGACGGGGTACTCTTTTTTGGCAATCACAAATTGCTCAACCAGTTTACCATCCAATCTAAACCGCACCCTACAGTCGTCTTCATAGGGTTCAAAATGTATGTCACTACTGCCTATTTCTTTGGCCGTAATTAAAATTTTATCCAAAAAATCAGCAGAAAAAGTCAGCGCATCTTTGTTCTGTTCCGTTGCATTGCGATAGTTGGCGGTCAAAAAATTCTGCAATTCGTTTTGGCCCACTTTTTCTAGATGCAATGGGTAACCCATTACGATTTTCAGCTCGGTCAACAAATCAGAAATACTCTCCGTATCTGTCATAAAGTGTAGCTGTCCATCCTTCATTTTTTTTGGCACAATTCGATAATGAAAGGCTTGTTGCGCTGTAATTCGCTGTGCCAAACTGGTCGATATTTTGTAGCCGTTGTTCAAGTATTATAAGGTATAAAGTGATGGTGTTCGCACGAAGATGCTCAAGAAAATCACCAAGCCCAAAAACAAGCTCATATAGCCTGCCAAGGGAACCGTAGTATCATGGTGTCTGTGTTTTAATGCAAAATGCAACAGCAATGAAAACAAAAGGGCCCCAGTGAAAATAATGGTAAAAGTGATTGTGGGAAACCCTAGCCCCAAAGCGTAAAAAAACAACAGGTCGCCCTTGCCAAAACTGTGGTCCATAAAACGTTTTTTAAGAATGCCTCTGGTAACAAGGTAAAGCGCCAAAACAACACCTGTGACCAGTAATAGGTTCAGCAATACATTGTAGACAACGATCATCGGTTCTAGGTGGTGCGCAAAATTCAATGAGGCCAATACGATGCCAACCAGCGGAAACAAAAACCAATAGACTTCCCGTTCTTTATAATCTTGGTAAAGAACCAGGGTCAACAACAGGCAAGCAAGCAGTTTCAACAGCACCATCAATCTTTGGTGATTTGTTTCGGATTTCCATTTTCGTCAATTTCCCAAACGTTGAAGACCCCATCACCGTCAAAATCGGTGATGGCCTCGGCCCTTGCCTTAAATGTGGCATTGTCGGCATTGATTATTTGGTACACATAGTTGGCAGTGCCATTTTCTTTGACCGTTTTGGGCGCTTCAAAGTCCAGCTCATTGATATCGTTTGTGAACTTGCTGTACATATACCTATGGGTCGTCTGTGCATTATAGATTGCTTTCAATTGCACCTGCGCCTCCACACTTTTCGCTTTTGATATCAAAGGCATCAGATTAGGTAGGGCCAGTAACAATAATATGCCAATTATGGCAAGTACAATTAAGGTCTCTTGAAGGTTGATACCCTTAACTTTTTTGGTGAAGAATGGGGTGCGAATTTTAGACATAAACAGACATATAAAAGATGCTAAATGAGGTTAAGGTATCATTTTTTATGGTATTGAAAAAATCAAAACGTCAGTTTTGCCAAAATCAATCCCTGAAAGTCAAATGCGACTTTTCTTACTTTGGCCCTTTATTTCGAATCATCGTTAACAAAACGTTAAATTGTCTCGTTTGTAATAGATTTACAAGACAAAAATTTGTTGTAAAAACCTATTAGTGAACATATTAAATCCAAAATACAACACAGTTGTGCAAAAACCATATTTTTTCTGGGGTTTTTGTGCAATTCAAAAAATAAAAGTTTTCCTACTTTTAGTTTGATGACCAACCAATCAACAATCTTCAAAAAATAGATTTACCAATACGGCTTGCCGTTTTTGATTTGCTTTTTTATTTGAATGTTTTTTGCTTGGGCATGACCAATACATTCACGCCTCATGAAAGTAATCAACTACCTACTATTTACATCGCTTCTGGTATTATCTAGCACTAGTTTTTCTCAAGCAGTTTACAATGGTTCAAGTAAGCACACCTTTACAACAAACCATGGTACTATTGATATAGGACCATTTAATTCTGGCTGGGCACATATCTATTCTGACCGCCCCAAGTTTATTTTCAATAGGCCTGTTTGGATACAAGGTGGTGTTTTAAGCACATATAGCGGTGCAAACCTTATGCTACGCACCAATGATGTTACCCGAATGACCATTTTGAACACCAATGGAAATGTGGGTATTGGGATTAACAATCCTTCTTCAAGGTTAGAGGTGGCGGGTGAAATAAAAGTAAATAACCCGGATACGAGAGGGAGTGCATTTTTAAAAATCGACAGGGGGACTCAAGGTAAAGATGCGGCAGTTGTCTCTTTTGGCCAGAATAATAATTATACCTGGCACACCGGTCTCTTATACAATGGTGGAGCGCTATCGCCAGATTTTCATATAAGTCAAAAGAATTTCATCCGTAATGGGTCTGGGATTATTGAACATTACCCTGAACTAACAATCAAAGTAAACGGTAATGTCGGCATCGGCACCCGCTCTCCAGATTCAAAACTGACTGTCAAAGGCAATATCCACGCCGAAGAAGTCAAAGTGGACCTTAACGTACCGGGACCCGACTATGTCTTTAAGGAAGGTTACGATTTAATAACCTTGGAAGAAGTCCAAAATCATATTAAGGCAAAAGGCCATTTGCCCAACATCCCCTCAGCTGCTGAAATGGAAACCAACGGTATTGACTTGGGCGAAATGAACATGAAACTGTTAGAGAAGATTGAAGAGCTGACACTTTACATACTACAACAAAATGCGCAGATAACCGCTCAGAGCGAACAGATCCAACAACTAAAATTTCAAAATGCAATGATAACAGATTTGAAAAAAGAGCTTTCACGGCTCCACCAAACAATAGAAAAAATAAAGGACTAAAATGAAATCAGTACTACCCGTTTTTTGGACCCTTTTTTTGGTTACAACCAAGCTGTTGTGCCAAACAACAACTTTTGACAACTTAAACGCAAATGCCCTGACCAATAAGGCCATTACTTGGCTCTCTTCTAATTGGGGCAATGGTTTCGGACACAGAATTATCAACTCCGATCCAGGGGGTTATACCTTGCTTAATTTTCAAAGTAGGCATAATACAACCACATGGTCCAATAGCATAAGCTTGACCAGTGACGGAAAAGTGGGTGTAGGTACCACTACTCCTTATGACAAACTGGAAGTCCGGGATGGAAGAATTCGGATTAGTCGTGGCAATGACAGAATGTTTTTGAGTGTTGACGATGTCAACTCTAAATCACAAATAAGCTTTGGCGATGATCTAAACGACAGACTTGCTTTCTACTTTGATTTTTGGCAGGGCACCGCACAAGATAAAGAAGTAATGTCCGTGCATGCGAATGGGCGTGTGGGCATCGGCACCAACCTTTCAACACCCGACGCTAAACTTACCGTAAAGGGAGATATCCACGCTGAAGAGGTCAAGGTCGACCTCAATGTACCCGGTCCTGACTATGTCTTTAAAGAAGGTTACGATTTAAAAACCCTTGAGGAAGTACAAAATCATATTGAAACAAAAGGCCATTTGCCCAACATCCCCTCAGCTGCCGAAATGGAAGCTAACGGTATTGAACTGGGCGAAATGAACATGAAACTGCTAAAGAAGATTGAAGAGTTGATGCTTTACACACTACAGCAGCAAGAACAAATAGATCGCTTAAAACTAATTGAGAAAAGACTTAGAACGTTAGAAAAATTACTCCTGTCCAATACTGATACTAATCTGGAACGATAATGTCGACGCCTATAAAAAAACAGTAATTGTGCATAAGACAAACTAAAAAACAAATAATACAACATCATATGAAAAAGGTAATATGGTCATTTCTCATTTCTGGAATTTTTTATGCAAATGCTCAAGACGAAACCGTCAATGGAAGGCTTAAAGTTAACAGTGGTGCTGATGTGGGGAGAGGGCAAAATCCCGCTTTCATGATCGGACCAAGTACAGGTTACCATATCGATATTGACGGAAATGAAATCGGGGCATTTAACAACAATAACAACGCCGTACTATACATAAACGGTTCCCAATCAACCTCTCACACGGTAATCAATGGCGATGGTACGGGCAATGTGGGTATCAGAACAATGAATCCTTCCGCCACCTTGCATATCAACAGCAACGCTGATGTAGGTAGGGGGCAAAATCCTGCTTTGAGAGTAGGGTCAAGAAATGGGAATCACATAGCAATCGACGATAATGAAATCGGAGCTTTTCACAACAACAGCAACGCTGTTCTATACATAAACGGCTCCCAATCAACCTCTAACACCATCATCAATGGTGATGGCACGGGAAATGTTGGTATCGGCACCATGAACCCCAACGGTTGGCGACTGGCGGTCAAGGGAAAAATCAGAGCCGAAGAAATCAAAGTAGAAACCGGCTGGGCCGATTATGTTTTTCAAGAAGATTATAACCTACCTACCCTTGAAGAAGTTGAAAAACACATCAAAGCCAAAGGCCATCTCATCAATATTCCCTCAGCCAAAGATGTTGCCAAAAACGGGGTGCAATTGGGCGAAATGAACAAACTATTGTTAGAGAAAATTGAAGAGTTAATGCTCTATACATTACAACAAGAAAAAAGAATAAAATCATTAGAAAACCATATTAAAGCTTTGGCCCAATGAAAATACACCCAACTTTTGTACTGATTTTGTTTTTGGTGCAGGTGCACGCTCAGAACAATACGTTTCCAACTTCAGGAAACGTTGGTATTGGCACTACAAATCCCCTGTCAAAACTGACCGTAAAAGGCCATGTCAATATTGGCGACGATGGCAATTACCGCCTAAGAACAAGGCATGTCGATGGCAAAAATCTTACTGACCGAAATGTGGGCAGCCTCTATTTGAACTATAATACAGGTCAAAAAGTACTGATCGGTTGGGGCAACACTGCCCCGGCCTCAGATTTGGTTCTAGCCGGTAGGTTGGGTATTGGCACCACATCACCAATCCATCATATTGATGTCATCAACCAGCATCAAGCTACGGAATCGTTTTTACGGTTTAGGGTCAAAGACGCACCTAACGACTATTTTCAGATTGCCAATACCACTGGTGCCGCGGGTCAGTTTATACCACTGATCAAAGGGCATCGCACCTCTGACAACAGGTATTCCATATCTGTCATGGGTTCAACTGCTGACACAAATGATACCGGTAGCAATGCCGTGGTCAACTTTGATGCGAGACGAACCGCCAGCCCTATACAAAACAGACCCCTTTTTGTCTGGACCAGTTACACGGACAAAAAAATGACTATGCTGGCCAATGGCAACCTCGGTATTGGCACTACGAGCCCAAGCGAAAAACTTGAAATCGAGGCAACAAACCCTACCCACGCTATTTTCAAAGGATCTCATACGGGAATTCAAGGCATACAAGTAGAACGGTCGGGAGGAGACCATATTCGCTTAGTGACCAATTATACGGGCTATGGCGGTGGCCTTGAGTCAAGTTCAAAGCTTCGGTTTGCTGTTAACGGAAATACCTTAGATACTCCGTCAATGATGCTCAATGAAAGTGGCAATCTGGGTATCGGCACTACCAACCCCGGCACCTATAAACTGGCCGTAAGGGGCAAAATACGTGCCGAAGAAATCAAGGTAGAAACCGGCTGGGCCGATTATGTTTTTCAAGAAGATTATAACCTACCCACCCTTGACCAAGTTGAAAATCACATCAAAACCAAAGGCCACTTGATCAATATACCCTCGGCCAAAGAAGTTGCCGAAAATGGCGTACAACTAGGAGAAATGAACAAGTTGCTTTTAGAGAAGATTGAAGAGCTGACGCTTTATCTCATTGACATGAAAAAAGAGAATCAAAACCAGCAAGAGCAATTAATCAAAATGAAAGAAGAACTTTCTTTTTTAAAAAAATCCATTAAGAATGAATAAACCAAAATACCAAATACTGTTTTTATGTTTCGGCCTGCCATTTAACATTTTGGCTCAGAACAATACGTTTCCAACTTCGGGCAATGTTGGCATCGGTACTTCAAGTCCAAGTTCAAAAGTTCATGTTCGTTTGGGCAGCTCAGGCGGCACTCCCCATGGATACTCTGACCTTACCATAGAAGATAACCAAAATGGAATGATATCCATTCTTACACCGAGCGACAGGTATGCTTACTTTGGCTTCGCTGATGCAAACGATGATTATGTAGGTGGCATGCAGTATAGCCATAGTGACGATATGATGACGTTCAGGGTGAACAACCACAACAGTGATGTGGTCATCAATAAAGATGGTTTTTTGGGTGTGGGCACTACAAATCCGTCTCACCGGCTTCATGTTGAAGGCACGATCAAGGGTATATTAAGACACAAAAGCCATTACTTCACTTGGTTTCCTTATAATTCCACTTATGATGACGGGTCATATGCCAAGACATTTTATGACGGTCACAGAAAACAAATTCGATTTTGGAATTCAGATACCTCAACAAACTTTACCCGATTAGAAACTGGGGGATTGACCATTGGTTCACCAAACCCTGTAAGTTCAACAAATGGGTTTGAGAATAGAATAGAATTCGTCAATGGCGGGCACGGAGCTTTGGTTTTTCACCCAGGTCAATCAGACGAACTAATGTTTGGTATGCACCAAAATGGCAATTTTTATTGGGGCAGAGGCCGTTCGCATACCCAAAATCCAAGTGAGTATTCGATGTTCTTAAACGGTATAAACGGCAATCTTGGCATCAGGGGCAAACTCACTTCAAATGAAGTAAAAGTCAAATTGGGGGGCTGGGCCGACTATGTCTTCAAAGATGACTATGACCTGCCTACCCTCGAAGAAGTTGAAAAACATATCAAAACCAAAGGCCACCTCATCAACATACCCTCGGCCAAAGAGGTAGCTGAAAATGGCATACAGCTCGGCGAAATGAACAAACTATTGTTAGAGAAAATTGAAGAGTTAATGCTTTATACATTACAACAAGAAAAGAAGATTCAAGAATTGGAAGCGCTCAAGAATGAAACCGTACACTTTCAAAACGAACTGAAAAAAATGAAAGAACAACTATCCATACTTAATTCAAAAAACAATGAAAATTAAACAACTGGTTTTTATCATTTCCCTAACTCTTTTTTATTTAAGAGGTTATGGACAATGGACATACCCCAACAGCAATGTAATTAGTACTGTAGATGAGGTGGTAGCACCTGTTTTAAGGATTAGTAATGAAATTAGAATTGCCAATTCATTTGTTCCCACTGACCCTACGATAGGTACAATGGACAATTCACATTATGGCATAAACCTACATAAAACCGAAGGCATTGGCTTTGCCTTTGATGGAACGCACCATATAGTTTTCAAACCCAACGGCGATACAGGTATAGGTACGGCCCAGCCACAAGGTAGGTTACATGTTTCTACCGGAACCGCAGGCGATGCAATTCTTTTGCTCGAAGCAGATACCGATAACAACGACGAAGCAGATAACCCATTGATTAAACTAAGGCAAGATGGAGGACTAGTAGGAGTGAACTTAGGCTTTGAAACCAACAATTTTGGGCATAATGTTTTTGGCATCGGAACGAGATATACGGGCCAAGAAAGCTGGAACACTTTCACTGTTAACACACAAAACGGCAACATTGGCATTGGTACCAATGCCGCCAATGGAAAACTTCAGGTTAAAGGTGGTAGTGGAGAGCAATCTCAAGGACAAATACATATTGTTGGCAACGCCGGATCGGGTCCGGGAGATGCCTATATTAGTTTTTATGAAGGGGCAGAAGCCAACTCAAAATGGTCCATGGGCGTAAAAGACAATGGAAATGTCTTCGCAATCTCCCACGGTTTGACCATGGATACCGCACCTAAAGTCGTCATCACCGATGTTACGGGAAATGTTGGCATCGGCACTACCAACCCAGGCAGCTATAAACTAGCCGTAAAGGGCAAAATACGTGCCGAAGAAATCAAGGTAGAAACCGGCTGGGCCGATTATGTTTTTCAAGAAGATTATAACCTACCCACCCTTGACCAAGTTGAAAATCACATCAAGACCAAAGGCCACCTCATCAACATACCCTCAGCCGAAGAAGTTGCCCAAAATGGCATACAGCTCGGTGAGATGAACAAGTTGCTATTAGAAAAAATTGAAGAGCTCACCCTATATACCATTCAGCAGGCCAAAGCCCTTCAACACCAAAAAGAGATTAACGAAAAACTTGAGGCGCGCCTCAAAAAAATTGAAGACCAAATCAAGTAAACCGATGAATAAAAAGAAAAAAAATACCGCCTCTGATACATCAATGAGCGCATTGAACAAACTTACACTCCCTGTTGCCCTTATAGCACTATTGATGAGCCTATTTGTGTTTTTCAAAAGTCACTCAACATCAGCGCTGGTCTATGTAGACATCAACAAGTTGGTTGAAGGCTATGACCGCACTAAAGTCGAGCGAGACGCTTTCAACAAAAAAACCAATACCCTAAAGGCCAATGTTGACAGCCTTATGGTCAACTGGCAAGATGAGCTTAAAACCTATGAAAAAGAACGGTCCTCCATGACCAAAAAAGAACTGGAGCTCAAACAAGAACTGTTGCAGAACAAGCAGCAACAAATCAATAATTATCAGCAGGCCATTCAAAAACAGGTACAAGAAGAAGACCAAAAAATGACCCAGACCGTCATCAATGACATCAATGACTTTGTAAAAGACTTTGGTAAGAACAATGGGTATCGCGTCATTTTTGGTGCCAGCGGTGGTGGCAACATCATGTATGCCGAAGATGCTGCAGATCTAACCCAAACTGTGTTAAATGGACTCAATGCAGACTACAATGGAAAGTAATTGGAAAGACAACAAAACGGCACTGTTTTTTGCCAAAGGTATGCTCTGCCTAGCCGTATTAGGTATAACAAGTGGATGCCAAAAAAAGTTCAGTTCAGAAAAAGAGCTGTGGACCTATATCAAAAACCCTGAAAATGGCTATCACCTTGAAAAAACAATGGGGCATATAAAGTATGCCCTTACCTATCGCCCCACAGACGTATTGGTCAAACAGTCACTTACCGACGATTTTGACCAAATGGCAATTGATAGCCTTAGACAGATCTATGGCGACTACCTCTATTTTAACCTCAGCATGAGCGCCAATGACCAAGAACTGCTCAACAGCAAGGCAGCCGACAGGGCGGCATTTGGGACCATGGTGAACCAATTGGCCTTTGGTATGGACAATAAGGTACACCTGATAACTAAAAGTAGGGATACCATACCTCTGGCCGATTACATATATCCCAGAATGTACGGTATGGCCAACAGTACCAATTTGTTATTGGTATACCCTAAGGACAAGGCCGCTTTAAACGAAGACTATTTTCACTTTACCATAGAAGATTTAGGCTTCGCTACAGGTGAAGTGGGTTTTAAGGTACCGACCAAACCCATAGTGCAAGAACCGCAATTAACATTTGACCAAACACTATAATTATGAATACCGAACCCATAAAGAAAAAAAATCACCACATGAAAAAGACCAAATTTTCACATAAAGCGATGGCCGTGTTTTTGACACTGACCTTTCTACCCAGTTTATTGCCCGTAAACATGTTGTTCGCTTCAAATAGCGGGCCAAGTGCTCCAGAAGCAAGTGCTTTTGAACCTGTTGATGCCACAGACATGGTCAACCTGTCCACAGGTGATTTGAGTTACGTGCTCCCCTTGTTAAATATTCCGTCCCCCGAGGGTGGCTACCCTTTGGCACTTTCCTATCATTCAGGGATTGCCATGGATCAAGAAGCCTCTTGGGTTGGGCTTGGGTGGAGCTTAAACCCGGGTGCCATAAATAGAAACGTCTCTGGAGTCCCAGATGATTGGAAAGAAGGTCGAAAAGTAGATTTTGTTTATGATATTGGCGGCGAAACACAATCGAGTTCTTTTAGTGCCAGTGTGGGTTTTGGAAATAACAGCTCCATAGGTCTTTATGTATCGCAGTCAAGTCATCGTGCCTTTGGTGGCGAAACTTCATATTCAAGCAGTAGGGATGTTGGTTTTTCGGCCTCAATAGCCGGTGTTGGAGGACGACTTGGAACAGATGGTGTTGGCGTAAATTTTGACGTGGTCAAATCGATCACTAGTCAAGTAGTTGATGTTGATACTGGCGAAAAGTTCAATGTTGAAGGAAGTAGATCACTCTTCAGTGCTTCAATAGGCACAAACTTCAAAAATGGGGGCGTAACAGGTTCTCTTTCTAAGTCTGGGGTTGGTATGACACTTGGCACCAATGGCGGCAGTATCAACATTGGTCAAGGCAATATTAGTCTATATGGCAATAACTCGGTCTCAAGTACAGCTTTAAGTGTAAAAAACAAATCACTTGAATTGATGTTGCCCTTACCCTTTTTGTCATTGTCATATTCAAAGAGAAAAACAAGGTATTGGGTAGTCGACCGGCTGGCCTATTCAGGTATAGGTAGTTTATACGCAAATAATTCCAGTTACAGATATCATAATGACGACCTTCCTTTTATGAACCATTTTGACTCGTACGAGTCCATATTTGAATATGATAAAAACGCACAAAAAAAAGACAATACTTTTGGCTTTATCAGTTATGACAGCTATAACATAAATGCCCAGGGACTTATAGGAAGCATGCAACCCAAACTCTTTGAAATGGGGGTTCTTGACAATAAATACGAAGTTCTCGAGAGAAATAGAAATGGTTCAAAACGAACCGTGCTAAAAAGCAGGGTGCCCGTAACCAATTTTCAAAGTGGACTCGATGCAACCAAAAAACCCTTTTTCTATTTTGATAACACCAATGCATCTTACCTTCGGTTACAAACCAACAATTGGACACCTATTTCAAGTTGGAATTTAAGCAGCGCCTATCAACCCACATCATATTTGAATCATACATCCCCCGATGGCAAGACCAATTATATTGGTTCAAATGGAAGGGTAACCAAAGGCAACTATGTACAGACCTTCACCAATAAACAACTAAATTCGGGACTTCCCAATGGTTTTATTGAGACTTCAAGCAAAGGGTTCAACCGCGCCCAATTTCTAGGCCAAAAAACCGAAGACGGTATTGGGGCGTTTCAAATTACGGCCACTGACGGCAAAACCTATCATTATTCCTTACCTATCTATCAAAAAGAAAAATTCATGAGGAGTTCTCAGATAGATGTAGATTCAGATGAGAAATTTTATGAAGAGCAATCGTTGGATCCCTATGCTACTGATTGGCTTTTAACCGCGGTTACGGGACCTGATTATTTTGATGTAAATCAAAATAATCGTGTAGATGAAACCGATTGGGGGTATTGGGTCAACTTCGAATATGGTAAATGGAGTGATGGCTACTCGTGGCGTAACCCGGCCGGGGCAAATGACTATTTAGAAATGGAACGATCAAAGTCATATGAGTGGGGCATTAAAGAAGTGTATTATTTGAACAAAATAAATACCAGAACCCACTCAGCATTTTTTCTTAAGAGTGAAAGAATAGATAATCGATCTACACCTATGCAGATAGGAAGCGGTCCTCAGAATCTTAAATGGTATACTCAAATTGTAAATGGTTCAAATGGTGGTCTAATAGCTGTTGGTGACTATGATTGTTTCCTGAAGGGTACCTTTAGATATCTCCCCGGAAACTGTTTTGATCTGGCGAATGCAACGGCAGAAATTAAAACTGGAGTCTACGTCAATACCAGAACGCATAAAACATTAAAGCTTGACAAGGTTTTGGTCTTTAAAAATAGTGATATCCCCAGTGATATAACGACTCCTAATCCTCAAGAAAGTCAAGGCACGCTCAAGTCCGAGATTAAAATAATTGAAAAATTCAAGCACAACAACACCTCAAATGGTAGTGAGGTAAGCTTGCCAGATTTAAACGTAAAGAATGTAGCATACCTTGGAGAGTTTTATAACAATGTTTTGGATGTAAATGATGTGGATCTGGCGCAAATTGAAAACACCTCAAAAGAAGTAATTGATTTTATCCATGATTACAAACTATTTAAAAATGTGGCCAACTCAACATCAGGCCGACTGACCTTAAACCGTCTATTTTCAAAAGGTAAAAATGGTGTTGGTTTGTTGCCTCCGTATCTTTTTGAATATAATGGAGCTCATTATAACAATAATAGTGTTGATGACTGGGGCTATGCCAGCACCCCTGCTCAGGGCAGCTTAAAAAAAGTGGTTAACCCTAGCGGTGGCGAAATTAATATGACCTATGAAGAAGATGATTTTTACCGCGAGGTAGCCCCATCACGACGTGTCTTCGATGATAAAATGCAATTTACCTTTAGCGTTGTCAGTAATAAATTGAGAATACTTGTTGAAAACGAGCAAAACAATAGTGCTGGTATTCGATTTAACGACCATTTTGAATTGGGCAATACAGAAATGGATCTATGGTCGTGTTATATTAAAGATTATTTCAGCGGCGGGTGTAAATCACGTCAGTTACGAATTGACATCCCCAAAGAACAGGTCAATGTAATATCTGTGAACCAAAACAGTGTGTTGTTTGAGACCTCATTGGCCTATGTCCAAGAGTCGAACGGTGGGTTGAACGATTTTTTCTCCAAAACCCCTATTGGCAGAAAACACCACCCTGGTATGATCTTGGCAACGAACCTAAGGGGAGAGTGTGAACAACCCAGTGGCTGTATCAATGTTTCGCCAAGACTGGTCTTTGACTATTACTTCTATGGCAACAAAGAAATGCGCAATGTTGATGGCGGCGGGGTTCGTGTCAAAGAAATTTCGGTAAGCGATGGCTTAGGCAACAATTACGCATCCAATTATTATTACAACCATCCAGATTTTAATCATGACAAATACGGCAGTAACTATAGGTCTTCGGGAAGTGTATCTTATGCACCATCCCGGTACTCTAAAGAAGTCAAATTCATAGGTGAATTACCCCCACCTTATGTCAATTATGAATTTGTGACCGTAGAAAAAACGGGTAATGGCAATTTTCTCGATAAGACCCAATATCAATTCAAAGTACTAAAAAATGCCGTTGACACCAGTAATTCCTTTGCGATTGACGATGTATTGAAAATTGACAAAACCCAGACATGGACTGCAAACATCGATGTTGGAACCCAGAACATGAAAGGGACTCGCGACAAGTATATCTTGGAAAACCATCTATCATCTTTGGGTAGGTTGGAAACTACCACCAGATACAACCAATTTGACCAGATTGTTCAAAAGACCGTAAACACCTATAAAAGCAAGACTTCAATCAATCAAGGTATAATGCAGGAGTCTTTTGTAACTGTAAAAAACATCTTGTCAAATACGCCTCAAGATAGAAGTCTAAACTTTAGTAACTCCTCTAAAATTAAATATCCCAATGTACTTGAAAGTGTGACCGTACATGAGGGAGGTATAACATCCATGACCAGTAATAAGGTGTTTGATTTCAATACAGGGCAAGTCTTAGAAACCGAGACAACCGCTGGAGACAATAAGACCATAAAGAACACGCTCATTCCTGCATATACCAAGTACCCTGCAATGGGTTCTAAAAGTGAAGGCACGAACAATAAACACATGCTCTCGCAGGTAACGGGGAACACCAGCTATTTAAGTATAGCCGGACAATGGAAAGAAATCAATGCAGGTGTTACCACATGGTCTTCCACGGGCCAGGGGGTTTGGCGAAAGCATAAAAACTTTGTTTGGGACGGCAATATCAACCCAGATGGCACGTATAACAATTTTGTTGACTTTAATTGGCCACAGGCCAATAACACTCAACAAAATTGGCGATTGGTTTCAGAGACAACTAGGTACAGTAACTTCTCAATGCCTTTAGAAGTTGTAGATATCAATGACAATAGCGCCGCTACAAAAATGGGGGAAAACCACGCGAAAATTTATGCAGTTGGAAATGCAAGATACAATGAGCTCTTCTATTCTGGGGCCGAAGATTTGGTCGCGGGAAGTTTTGGTGGTGAAGTACAGCAGGCTACGGCAAGTCGTAGTTCAAATTTTCATACGGGTAAATACTCATTGCAGATTACCTCGGGTGAAACTGGCTATAAGGTTTCGGTAACACAGGGTAAGACCAATAAATACAAGGCCTCGTTATGGGCCAAATATGGCACCCATACCAGTACACGTTTAAAAGTGGGTGGTATTTCTGGTTTGGTAAGCTATAAAAACAGTGAAACACAACGGGCAGGTGATTGGGTATTGCTCAATTTCTACTTTGATATCAACGGTACAAAAAATGTTGAAGTGACCACCACGGGCAGTACCGTTTATGTTGATGACTTCAGGGTGCATCCGGTGACATCGACTATGTCTTCATATGTGTATAACCAGCATGACGAGCTTATCGCCATCTTAGGACCAAATAATTTGGCCTCTATGTATGAATATGATGAAATGGGGAGACTCGTTAGATCTTACAATGAAATAGTGGATTATAATGGAAACGGCACCGGTGGCTTGAAAAAGGGGAACGAATACAAATACTATTACAAGAATATCACTTCATTTGATACCAACGGTGATGGCGCAGTTGATTTTAATGCCCAATATCCCGCCATTTATTTGAGTTTGGGGGTAGGCAACATTAACGTTGGTACAACCACGCTAACAGCTTATGCCAATGGGGGAAGCGGTGATTTTGAATACCAATGGTACACGGGCTCAAGCTCTGGAAGTCTATCACCTTATGGAGGTTGGACGACAAATACCGAAATTCCAATAAGCACAAGCTGTCCAAACGGAAGAATCTACTACCGCTGTAAGGTCAGGGACTTGGTATCGGGCTCCGTCAAAACGGCAAACGGCAATCACCTTCGCCAAGACTGCGGTAGTGGCGGTGGTGGTAATGACCCTCAACAGTAGAAAACCAATCACTTTAAACAAAAAATCTTTACAATGAAAAAAATAATAATTTTTATAGCGGTGTTGGGCTTCATGAACATGGCAACCGCTCAAAATTGCCCAAACGGTTGTTTTGATGAAGGGCCAAATGGACCTGAATGTGGAAAATTAGGCTACTATGATGGTGATGGCGATGGTTTTGGCTCAGGATCTTTGGTCTGTTATTTTTCAGGAGATACGGGTTACGTTAGAAAGGGTGGGGATTGTAATGATAGTAGTTCGAGCGTGTACCCAAGGCGATTCTATCGTGATAATGATGGTGATGGTTATGGGTCGACCGCTAGCACACTTATCTGTCAAGGTTCTTCTTATCCACCGTCAGGTTATGCCACAAACTTTGATGACTGTGATGATGGCAATGCCAACATTACAATTGCACGCAATTGGTATCAAGATGCAGATAATGACAGCTTCGGCGACCCAAATACTTCATCATACGGCTGTACTCCACAAGGCCTTACCAATCCAGTGACCAATAATAATGATTACAATGATGGCAACCCCAACATTACCGATGTTTCCCCAAGAACCTTCTATTTTGACAATGATGGGGATACCTATGGAGTAAACTCCAATACAGAGTTTCGAAGCTATCCTTCTTCTTCCAGTTATGTGCCGCAAGGCGGCGATTGTAATGACAACAACACCAATATCAACCCGGCCACGGTTTGGTATTTAGATGCTGACGGAGATGGACTCGGAGCAACGTCTCCTTTAAACAAAGTACAGTGCAGTCAACCACCAAATGATGCCAACGGCACCTATGTTTTGAACAACAGTGACCTTTGCCCCAATGTGAATGGGCCACAGGCGAACAACGGCTGTACCAATCAAAACCCATTGTCCGTAAATGATACTGACCGAAATTACGTATGGTCCATAGGGTATGATATTGACCAGACCATCAAACAAAACGGAATCACCTATTATGATGAATTGGGCAAAGTAGATCAATCACAGAACCTGGACACCAAAACTGGTCAGATTTGGGCCAACCAGACCTTGTACGATACCGAGGGTAGACCGGCCCTTACAAGCTTTGGGGCACCTACTGGCATAAATGGCACTTTTGAGTATCAAGACACTTTTGTTTCTAAAACCAATGGTAATCCTTATACAAAAAGTGATTTTGAATCAAATGAAAACAATCCGGCCATTGTAGGCAAACAATCGTCGACCTTGGGATGGTTTTATAGCGAGAACAATACTAGGGAACCGTATCAAGATGCTACTGATTACCCTTTCTCAAGAAGTATTTACAGCAAGTTCATGCCCAATGTTCCCTTAAAGACGATTGGCGGCAATAAAATCAATGGCGAATGGCCCCAAGCTTACAGCTTTACCATGAGAGCATCGAAAGAACTCTCTCAAAATGGCGCCTTTGGCGATAGCAGCTACGACAACTACAGAATTTACAAAACGGTGACCCGTGATGTCCATGGGGTTGAAAATGTTGTATTTGAAGACAGAGACGGTCTGGTTCTGGCCTCGGCACGCAGTGGTGGCACGGCGTACAGAAGCATGTCCATACCCATTGGGGAACAGGGCTACATTGATATACATGTGCCCGCTGGCAGCAATATGGGCTTTACCGTTTCCGCTGGTGGCAATACCATCACCACCTATAACTTAATTTCCGAGAGTACAGTTAGTCCATCTATAGGTTTGGCCAACGGTTTTTATCGTGTCGCTGTAAGCAATCCAGATAGCTATGTAGCCGGCAGTGCCACGGTAACCTACAGGGAAAACTACTATGATTATGCCCTGAACGAATATGATGACGCCGACAGGCTTGTTGCATCGTACCAACCCAAGGGAAGCACATTGGCAACAAAACCAAAAACTACTTATCAATATGACGCTCTGGGGCAATTGACCTATACCGATAGCCCCGATGAAGGTAAGGCCTGGTTCAAGTACCGCAAAGACGGACAGATTCGTTACTCACAGAACAGCAAGCAAAAAGATCCCAATGAAGATGGTAGCTATGGCGATGCCGAGTTTTCATATACACAGTATGATACTTTTGGCAGACCCATAGAAAGTGGCGTATTGGTCGGCACTGGTTTTCAAAATGCGGACCCTGACAACCCAAACTTGGCCTCGGGCACCAAAAAAGAAGTACAAAATACCATATACGATAGCACGACCAACGCCTTTGATCTTGGTTCTAGGCAGTCGTCATACCCTTCAATGGATTTTACGGCCGGTAATGTGGTCTACACGGCCAACGACCAAAGTAAAACATGGTACAGCTATGACATATATGGGCGGGTAAAATGGTTGGTGCAAGAAATTGTAGGCTTGAACAATACAAGGGCTTTGCGTACCAAAACGGTAGATTATGAATACCATCCGGTCTCGGGCCTGGTGACCCAGGTCATCTATCAGAAAGATGCCTCAGATCAGTTCATTCATCGATATACCTACAATATTGCCGATGAGCTCACTACGGTAGAGACCTCCACCAATGGCAGCACCTATCTTACACAGGCCACCTACACCTACTATGAATCAGGTGGGCTCAAACGTATGGAACTGGCGAATGGCGCACAGGGTTTGGACTATGTATACTCATTGGGCGGACAACTTAAAGGTATTAACCACCCCGCCTTAAATGCGACCTCTGATCCAGGTGGTGATACCAATGACCTTTTTGGTATGCAATTAGACTATCATCGTTCAGATTACCAACGAAATGTACCCAATATTGGAGCAGCGGTCTACGGGCAAGATCGGTTGAACGGCAACTTGAAGGGCATACGTTGGAACAACAAGATCTTAAACCAGTCCAACCCCAGTGCCTATGCCTTTCAATACAATCGCGATAATTGGCTCACCAATGCCGATTTTGGTACGTTTTTAGGCAATGGAAACAGTAGTGCCCCAACCACCTATCCTGATAATGGAACCTATACCAGCGCAAGTGGCACCATTGTTCGTGAGGCAACACAAAGTATCACTTTAGGTGAGAACTTTCATGCGCAACCGGGCAGCAATTTTACGGCGCGAATCGTTAGTGCCAATGGTTTTGAAGATGTGGGCAATGGTGAATACGATGTCACTGGTATTGAGTATGATCCCAATGGCAATATTGAGAAACTTAAACGGAACAAAGATGGTAGCAACAAAGCCATGGACGACCTCACTTACAGGTATAAGACCACCCCACAAGACGGACCCAATCAATTGCTGCGTGTAGATGATGCTACCTACAATGGATCGGGCGATGCCCCCAACGCCGATGATATTACGGATCAAGATGGCAACAATTATGATTACAATGCAATCGGTCAAATGACCGCAAATGTGTCTGAGGGGCTTACCTATATGTACAACGCCAGTGGTTTGGTTACCGAGGTAAGCAAAAACGGTCAACCCTTGGTACGTTTCAATTACAATGACCGAAACCATAGGGTCAAAAAAGAACGGTACAATGCCCAGGGGGACCTGGTGCAGACCACACACTATGTGCGTGATGTGGCCGGCAGCGTTATGGCCGTTTATATTGACCAGTCAATCAAAGAACACCCCATTTACGGTAGTTCACGAATAGGCATACGCCAAGTTGGTAGTTCAACGGATAAGTACGTGTATGAAATGACCGACCATTTGGGCAATGTGCGCATGGTTTTTGAGAAAAGTGGCAATACCGCTGTTGAAGAGGGCTTTACAGATTACTACCCTTTTGGTATGCCGATGCCCAATCGTAACGGCCTTGACCCTGATAACTATCGCTATGCCTTTCAAGGGCAAGAAAAAGATGCACAAACAGGTATGGAAGCCTTTGAACTGCGTTTGTGGGATGGTCGTTTAGGCCGTTGGCTGACTACCGATCCCGCTAGGCAATATGTATCGCCTTATTTGGGGATGGGGAATAATCCTTTAAGCATGATCGATCCGGACGGTGCCATGGCCATTAATGGGTGTTGTGACGGTTGGAAAAAACTCTGGGACTGGGCTACCGGTATTGGAAAAGCAAAAGACCAAATTGCTCAAAGTCAAGGAAGTAACATTACCGATGAAGAAATTGAGTTTAAAAATGGTGAACGTCTTTCAGAAGGATTGGCAGGGGCTGAAGAGGATTTGCGAAATTTACCATATAATTTAACTCCTGATGCAATTGGTCTTCATGCTGGTGGGTCAGGTGGGGCATTTATCGGAGGAGATACTAATGTTCAGGCTGTTCTAATATTGAAAGGGGAAGACGCCGGATACTTCAACTTATTTATAAATTCGGGTGGTTACGCAGCAGATGGCGTTGATACTAGTTTTAGTGCTGGAATAGATTTTGGTTATTATACCGGAAATTCTGTTCACACTTCTGTGGATCTTCCCGGTACTTATGCTGGTGGCGAAGTTGGTATTTCACCTGGAGTAGGCTTTTCAGTTTCTAATATTTTAAGTTTAGATTCGGAGTTGACGCCAACATGGAATTGGAGTAGCGCCAATTTTTCTTTAGGAGTGAAAGCAAGTCCAGCCAGTGGAGCTAATTTAAAAGCAGTATATGGTGCCACAACACCTTTTTTTAAAAACGAAAGAAAATGAAAACAACAAAAAAAAATAATCCATTATTCAGAATCATATTTTTCATACTGATGATTTTATGTTTTGTTTTTTATACCAAATACAAAAAGAATCATTCAAAAAATGCAGAGAAAGAAATACACTATCAAGGAGTTATTCAAAAAATAAGACTTGACAAAAAAAAGATATATTTCGTAACTATAAATGATAAAGAGTTTTATCTAAATGATTATCCAATAAGAGGTACTTATTCAAATCTTAAAATAGGAGATTCCCTCGTAAAGAAGAAAAATCAATCATTCTTAAAACATTATAAAAAGAAACAGTCTAAGTATGAATTGTATAAAAAATACTCTATTAAATAACAATAATTACAATATCGTTGTTTGCACCCATGATAAATGAAACCAAAAGCTTACCCCCGCTGGCGCTCGTCTGTGACGGGTGCCGTACCGAGTAAAAAAACAAAGGGAATGACCACAGCTGTAATATTGTGGTTTTTAATGCGTATGCTTTTTTGGCCTTGGTACCACGTATCATGGTATCGATAACCCGCTTTGAAGTAATGGGTACAACAATATCTTCAGCAACAGCTTTATTCCGATTAAAATGGGGTTGGCCTTCCCTTTTTCCCCGCTGGCGCTCGTTTATAACGGGTGCCGTACCGAGTAAGAAAACAGAGGGAACGACCACAGCGGTACTATTGTGGTTTTTTATGCTACGGCAGATAAGTGCCAGCAGGTGCCCTACCAGATAAGAAGCAAGAACATTTGGTGCCACGGCTTTTGTATTTCTACGTCAATGGGCAAAAGTTTTCGTTTATCCGCAGAACCCATAATGCCCTTTGTCCCAACATATCATTTTTAATCGTTGAACTTGCAGAAAAACCCCAGAAAAAATAGGCAAAAACCATAGTGTTTATGCTTTTTTTCAATGTTTTGTACCAGCGCTTTTTCAGGTAAAAAAAAAGTGTTATTTTTTTCTTGCCAACCTACAGATAACCATGTTGCACCCACGTATCTACTTCGTATTGCTTTTGTGTTTTTTTAGCTTGTACACCAATGCCCAACAAGAGGCAGCGATATGGTATTTTGGCGAAGCGGCAGGGCTCGATTTTAACTCTGGCGTGCCTGTACCGTTGACCGACGGGGCATTGGTCACCCAAGAAGGCTGTGCCAGTATTGCCGACGCTACCGGTAATCTTTTGTTCTATACCGATGGTTCCACCATATGGAACCGCAACCATGCCCAAATGCCCAACGGCAACCGTTTGAGGGGGCATCCCTCAAGTACCCAATCGGCCATCATCGTACCCTCGCCCGGGAATCCCAATATTTACTATGTATTCACCGTGTTCGTTCAAGGTAATCCTGGGGGGCTGCGCTACAATATCGTTGATATGACCCTCGACGGTGGTTTGGGCGATGTTACCCTTAAAGACGTCCCCCTAGAAAATCGCGTGCTTGAAAAAGTTACTGCCGTACAACATGGCAACGGTACTGATATTTGGGTGGTGGCACATCGGTACGGCAATGATGAATTTGTGGCCTATCAAATCACTCCAACGGGATTAAACCCGGCCCCGGTGGTCTCGGCAGTAGGGGTAAGTCATCCATTTATGACCAACGGCCGTGGCACAAGGGGATATATGAAAGCATCGCCCGATGGCCAGTTTTTGGCCCTCGCCACCTCGGGCACCTTTCATACCGAGGTATTTCGGTTTGACCCCTTTTCCGGTATCGTGAGTGACGGACTCCTTTTAGACGACTACTTTGCACCTATACCACAATTTACGTACCATGTGGTCTATGGCGCAGAGTTCTCGTCAGACAGTAGTAAACTGTATATTGGGTACACCTTTTATCCGGATGGCACCACTGAAATCTCAAGCATACATCAGTTTGACATGTCGGCCTACGATCAGGCCACTATGATCGCAACAGGTATTGAAATTGCCCCACCACAAAATGTTGAGATGGGGGCCTTTCAATTAGCCATTGATGGCAAAATTTATGTGGCCCAATTTGGAGAATCCTATATGGGTGCCATCAACAACCCCAATGTATTGGGTACGGCCGCCGATTATGTTCAAAATGCCGTTTCACTGCTCGGTAGAAATAATAGATTGGGGCTGCCCCCGTTTATACAATCCTTTTTTATTGTAGGGCTTAGGGCCCAAAACTTCTGTTTGGGCGATGGCACCGAATTTTCGGTGACCGCAAGCGACCCCATCACCAGTATTTTATGGGATTTTGGGGATGGTACCACCTCAACTCTTGAAAACCCGACGCATACCTATGCCGCCACGGGCACCTATACGGTCAATGCAACGGTAAATACCGCCACGGAGACCAAAACCGAGACCAAAGAGATTACGATCTACGACACGCCTACCGCCGCAAGCCCGGGGGATCTTTTGGGCTGCACGTCGTATGGTAGTTACAACGTTGACCTGCCCTCTTTTAACCCTGCGGTGATAGGGGCCCAAGACCCCACTGATGTTACAGTGGCCTATTTTTTATCACAGCAAGATGCCGATAACAATACCAACGCCCTAGACCCTATACATGAGTTTGCTTATGGAACCACCCCGGTCTTTGTGCGGGTCTCCAATGCCAATGCCTCGCTATGTTATAGCACGGCACAATTCAATATCATCGCTAGGGAAGCTCCTATAGTTGGTGATATTGCTGATTGGACGGTATGCGACGATGATGCCGATGGCCTATTTACCTTTGACCTAGCATTGAAGGCAAATGAAATTTTCAATGGACAAGACGCTACCAAATTTGAGCTGTTCTACTATAGCTCACAGGCCGATGCCGATGCCGATAGCAACGCCCTGCCCCTGAATTATACCAACACCGCTACAACCGAAGAAATCTTCTTTCGGTTTCAGAACAGTACCTACCCCACCTGCTACCGAACGGGCAGTTTTATGATTGAAGTATTGCAGGGGGTAACCGCCAACACACCAAGTGACCTATCTTTTTGTGATGATAATAATGATGGACAGGCCGTTTTTGACCTGACCCAAGCGACAAGCGAAATCATTGGCGCCCAGAACCCGGCAAGTCTGGCAATTACCTACCATGCCTCACAGACCGATGCGGATGCCAACGTAAACGTTTTGCCCACCGACTATCAAAGCACCGATTACCAAACGACCATTTTTGTACGGGCGGCCAATACCTCAGATGTTTCATGCTATGATACCACTTCGTTTCAACTTAACATATTCGACACGCCCGTAGTACCCCAGGTGGCCGATTGGCAGGTCTGTGATGACGACAACGATCAGTTGTTCTCGTTTGACCTGAACGAAAAAAATGCGGAAATTCAAAACGGTTTGACCAACATCGAACTCAGGTATTACGAATCACAACAAGATGCCGAACTGGACCAAAACCCCATCGTTGGGGTATGGCAGAATACGGCCAATCCGCAAACGGTCTATTTTCGTTTAGAGAATGGCAACAATGCCGATTGCTTTGGTGTGGGCAGTTTTACCGTACAGGTTTTTGATACCCCCATTGCTGGGCAACCAGACCCTATTGTCATTTGCGATGTTGATGAAACCGGCTTGTATACCTTTGACCTATCGGTACAAGATGCCACCATTCGCAACGGACAAGATGCAGCTTTTTATAGCGTGAGCTACCATGCCAGTGAGCTCGATGCCATGAACAATGCCAATGCACTCTCTAAGAACAGTTATCAAAATACTGTGGAGACCGAAACCATTTATGCCCGTATGCAACACCGCTCGTTAGATATTTGTTATGACGTCACCAGTTTTCAATTGATCGTCAACCCCTTGCCCCAGATCCCAATTGAAGACCAATATGTCATCTGCCCTGATAGTCCTGATCTGGTGGTCAATGGCGGAACTTTTGAATCGTATGAATGGCGTGATGCCACCAATGCGCTCTTGAGCACGGCGCCTACCTTGCCCATTACCCAACTCGGCACCTACGAACTGACCGTTACCGAAACCACAAACGGCGTCACTTGCACCAATACCAAAAGCTTTACAGTGGTCTCTTCGGGGGCACCAGAGACGTTGCAGGTAGACTCCAGTGGCTTTTCCGACACGGTTACACTCATTGTGCAGGCCACCGGCATCGGCACCTTTGAGTATTCCATTGATGGTGAAAACTATCAGACCGACAATGTTTTTGACGTCTTTCCGGGTACCTATACCGTATATGTCAGGGATCCTTTTGAATGTAGAACCTTGACCGACACCTTCTTTGCCATGGGCTATCGCAAGTTCTTTACGCCCAATGGCGACGATACGCATGAGTTTTGGAATGTAATTGGCGCCGAAAACATGCCAAATGCCTCGGTGACCATTTATGACCGCTATGGCAAATTATTGCGACAGCTTGCTGCTAACGGTTCAGGGTGGGATGGCACCTATTTAGGAAACCCGCTGCCCGCTGCTGACTATTGGTTCAGATTTGACGATGGCAACGGCCAACAGATGACCGGACATTTTACCCTAAAAAGATGACGATAAAAATCAGAAATTAGACAATACGGGCGAAGAATTTTCCCTATTTTTAATACAACAAGAACAGCTATGCACCCAACCCAAAAACTACTGCTACTTATCGTATTGCTCAGCCTTGTTGCCTGCGGTTCGTACAAGGCAAAAAAGCAAGAGACCAAATTGGTGCTGCCGCATTTGGGCACCGTAGTAAAAGCCAAGGGAGGTCTGCTTTACGATGCAGCCGCACAAATTGGCACCCCCAATTGGTCAACGCTAAAGGTCACGGTGCAACAATTGCCCTTCAATATTGAAAGCTATACCGTGTATGCCAAGCATATGCACCGCGCCGCCAAGATCAATTCCATACCCTATAACGATTCATTGCGGTACAAACCCAAATACATACGCCTGCAATTGCAAGACAAAATTGGGCTGACCCATATGCTCAACAATGATGCGCATGAAGAGATGCGGCAATACCTCAGCTTGGACAATACCCATAAATTCGTGACCGCCGTCGATATAGCCCTCACCGAAATTGAAATCAATGAATTTGGGCAGACGTATGCCGCCAAATTAGAGAAAGATAAGTTCGACAACATCATTTTGGTATTGAACCAAGGCGAAAAGGAACGCATCTATCTGTTAAAAGACCTGCCCATATTCAACTATGTGCTGAACTCCTTTTGTTGGGGTGAGGACCAATACCACAATAGGCGTATTGAAAATATGGTCGATGAAGATGAAAAATGCCCTAAAAACACCTATCTGAAGGCTTCTAAAATAAAGTCGGATAAGTCATACCTAAAATTTTAAAATGAAACCTACCTACCTCATCGCAATTTTTATTGGTATAGTGCTCTGTGCCAGTTGTGAAGATATTTTAGAAGAAGTGGACATCTCAAACGAGACGGTAACCGTACTGGCCCCTTTGAATGATGTGGTTTTGACCACCAATACCGTGAATTTTAATTGGAACGGTATTGAAGAAGCACGTTCGTACCGCTTTCAGTTGGCGCGGCCCGATTTCGAAAATGCACAGCAAATCGTACTGGACAGCACCCTGGCCGTTGATACGCTCGGCAATGTGAAGACGCAAGTGCAGCAAACCTTGGTCAACGGACAGTACCAATGGCGTGTAAAAGCATTGAACGGCGGTTTTGAAACCGCTTATTTTACCAATGGTTTTACGGTGAATGGTGACGAAGACCTTGACGTGACACCACCGAATACGCCCCAGTTGGTCGCTCCCGTCGATGGTACCGAGCAAGATGCCGCCGTGGTCAATTTCAGTTGGACGCGCACCGATGTACCCGGCACTGCAGAACGTGACAGCATCTACTTTTTCTCTGATGCATCACTGACCACCAGTGTGGGCAAAGATATCGGTGCCAATAAAACCTATTCGGCAAGCTTTGCCACGGGCACCTACTATTGGTTTGTAAAAGCCTTTGATGCCGCAGGCAATGAAAGTGATGATAGTGAAGCCTTCAGTTTTACCATAAACTAGTTTGAGCAAGAATACAAGAACATATATACTATTGGGCACCGTACTGGTCATTTGGGGACTCATAGGCCTCAAAATCTTCAACGCCATAACTCCGGAAGCGCCTCAGGAAACGCGTATTGAAAATATTGATTTTAAGCCCATGGCCGCTATTGAAAAAGATACGTTCCATATTGTTGCCAACTACCGCGATCCCTTTTTGGGTACCTTGCCCGTTGCCAAAAAAACAAGGCCTAAGGTCAAGTCGGTTAAAGCGACCGCACCAAAGCGTGCTATCGCCTACACCGGATCCATTGCGAACAAAGACCGAAAAAAGAGCGTGTTCTTTGTGACCATTGAGGGCAAACAGTTTTTGATGAAAATAGGCCAGACCATGGACAAGGTCAAACTATTGAACGGATCCGCACAAACGATTCGTGTGCGCTATGACGGGCGAACGGAAACCATAACCTTACAATAATGTTACCTTTTAAAAAAGTCAGGGCGGGCTCGCTACAGTTTGTGCTGTTCGTTGGTGCGTTGATTGCCGTGCTCTTATTGTCTTTTGTGCTTTTAAGCCATGGCCATCTGTTGTTTCAGAAAAAAACGAACCGTTTTATTGCGATGGTCGCCCATAACACCAATACCCTAAAAAATAACTTGAGGCAAGGGGCCGGCTCAGCATTGGGCCAAAGGAATACTGTTGAAGAAAATACCATAACCACTGTGATCACAAATAAGGTATGGGGCGTTTTTGATCTGTACACCGTAAGGTCGTCTTTTCAAAAACAACGTTTTCAAACCGTGGCACTGGTGGGCCATGGCATTGATGAAAATACGCCCGCGCTATATGTGGCCGAAAACCAAAGACCGCTTGTGGTCACCGGAAAGACCAAGATCGAGGGCAAGGCCATTTTGCCCGAGCAGGGGGTGCGGCCGGGCAACATTTCGGGCAATGCCTATTTTGGTGATCGATTGATCTACGGTAAAGTGGAAAAAAGCCGGCCCGGACTGCCAAAAATGCCCACGGGCATTACCGACAACATTCGCCAATTGTGCGCTGCGTTTGTGCCGAACAGTGTCCAGACCCTAAGTGGGCTAGCTAAAAATACTGAATACACCAACTCCTTTTTAGAACCTACGCTATATGTGGTGGGCGATGCGATAGATTTAAGTGCCATACGGCTCACGGGAAATTTTGTCGTTATGGCCACGCGTGAAATTCGTGTTGACGCTTCTTCAAATTTAAAAGACATTGTACTCGCTGCCCCTGTAATTTCAGTTCAAGACAATACCATTGGGCGTTTTCAGGCCATTGCCTCAAAACGGATCAGCGTGGGCAAAGGCTGTTTGTTGAATTATCCCTCTTCGCTCGTTGTGAATGAAAAATCGGGCAGCGTACAAAAACAGCTGTTAGATGCAGCCCCATTGTCCATTGGTCCGGGCAGTACGGTCAAAGGTACGGTCATCTATAAAGGGGGGTCAAGGGAACGTACCTTTTATCCGCAGGTCAAGGTACATCAAAAGGCCGTGGTCATTGGGCAACTTTATTGCGAAAAAACTCTGGAACTCAAGGGTGAAGTCGTGGGCAGTGCCTATACCAATGGCTTTATGGCCATTGAAAATGGAAGCATCTACCAAAACCATATCTATAATGCGACGATACAACGAGCTCCACTAAACGCACAATTTGCCGGTCTTGGTCTAGAACGATACACCACTGAAAAAAAGGTAATGACATGGCTCTATTAAAAAAACTAAAAAGCTCAACATTGATGGAGACCATGGTGGCCACGGTACTGCTGGTCATCGTTTTTATGGTCGCCAGTTTGATAATGAACTCGTTGCTTGCCGCCCAAAGTAAAAATGATGTTACCGGCTTGGACCAACAGCTAAAAAAATTGGAATACCGTTACCTCAACCAGCGTTTGCCATTGCCACATGCCGAAACCTGGAAAGATTGGGAGATCATGGTATTAGAACAAGACAACAACGGGCGGCCGATGGTTCAGCTCAGTGCCAAGCAAGATGCATTAAAGAAAGAAGTCACCACCTATATCCCCCTAAAACAATGAAGGTCAAAAAACTAAAGGCATTTACCCTAAGTGAACTGTTGGTCGTGCTGTTGCTGACGGTGGTTGTGGTGGGCCTGGCATTTTCGGTCTTAAATCTGGTACAGCAACAAATGAACGGTTCACGGCAAAACTATCAGAAGACCACCGAACTGAACCTTTTAAAACAAGCACTGTGGCGTGACTTTAGAACCTACCAATACCTGAATTTCAATATGGGTGACGAGCACCTGCACTTGAGCAGCGCGATCGATACGGTGCGCTATACCTTTATGGAAGATTATGTGGTGCGCCAACAAGACACTTTTAACATTGATCTGGCCGCTAAAACATTTTATTTTGATGGGACGGCCGTTACCGATGGCATGATTGACGCCATTGAATTGGAGACCAACAAAGAATCCGGACAAAAACAGGTCTTTGTGTATCGCGAAAATGCTGCCATAATCTATATGAACTAATGGGATTTAAACTACAGGATACCAAAGCGGAACAAGCTGCAAAAACCAATGATGGGGCACTGACAGGCCTGCTTCAAAAAGAGATACACCTGTTCGGAAAATCATTTTCAAACAAGAAGAAAGAAGATTTTTATACCGAACTCGGTGTGTTGCTCAAAGCGGGCATCAACTTAAAAGAGGGACTTTCGTTAATTGAGGAAGGGCAAAAAAAAGAAAAGCAAAAATTATTGTATACGACCATGGTCCAAGGGCTCGTAGCAGGAAAAAGTCTTTCCGAAACCATTGAAAAAAACAATGATTTTACTGAATACGAATACTATTCTTTAAAGATAGGGGAAGAATCGGGCACCCTGACCGACATTGTCACCGAACTGGGCACCTTTTTTGCACGCAAGAACGAACAGCGCCGAAACCTCATCAATGCCCTCACCTACCCTATTATCATTCTCATTACGGCCCTATTGGTCATCATTTTCATGTTACGATTGGTCGTACCCATGTTTGAAGACATTTTTAAACAGAACAATGTGGATCTGCCCTGGATCACCGAATGGATCGTGGCCGCATCAAACATGGTCAAAGACTACGGTTGGCTGTTATTGCTAGTGCTACTGGCAATCATCATTTTGCGAAAATTCTTGTTCAAGAACCCATGGTTTCGTGAAAAAAGGGACTACCTGCTGTTAAAGGTGCCGTATGTGGGGTCGTTCTTAAAAGCAGTGTACCTATCGCAGTTCACGCGGGCCCTAAGTTTGCTCACGGCCTCAAAAGTACCCATGCTGACCGGTATTGAACTGGCCAGTAAAATGATTGCCTTTGTACCACTCAAGCGCGCACTTGATGCGGTGTCGGCACAAATTCTTAGGGGGCAGCACCTCAGCCTGGCCCTAAAAGGGCACAAACTGTTCGACCATAAAATGATATCACTGGTCAAGGTTGCCGAAGAGACCAATCAGACCGAGTTTATTTTTGAGCGCCTCAACGAACAGTATACCATTGAGGTGCAACAAAAGTCAAAGCTGTTGTCCACATTGTTAGAACCCTTTATCATTTTGATCGTGGGCATTTTTGTAGGTGTGATCTTAGTGGCCATGTACCTGCCCATGTTCAAACTGGGCAGTGTATTGGGGGGTTGATGCCTACGCTATTTAAGACGCTGGACCATCTTAAAAAAATAATGCGGCCTTGCCAACAACATTATTCGCGTTCTTCAAAGGGCACAATGGCACCCTTCTCAACGTAGTTTTTTAGGCCCTGCAGCAATATGGCCCAACAAAAAGAAGATTGCCGGTATTCATCATTGCAAGCGGGCCACCCTTTATGCCAAAACTTTAGTTTTACGGTGGTGTTATGGGGCGCTAGGTCAAAACCGAACGAGGTGTCATTCCAATTGGCATCTGATTGGGTCATCTTGATATGCAGATGTTCGTTCAGTGCTACAGAAGAAACCTCCCCGTACCAATCATAGGCATCAGTAAAGTTGAAGTTGTACGTGGCCCCAAGCTTGGGTTCCCCCGAACATTTTAAGGGCCACCAATTCACCAAGTGTTCAGGTTGTGCGATGGCATCAAAAACACGGTCGACAGCGGCATTGATGGTCAGGTCGTGGTAGATGGCAAAAGTTTCCATACTGTTTTTGTTTTTTGGTTGACCTATTAAAAGTATTGATTTTTAACCACATACAGTGCTACACAACCCGATTAGGGTATCCCTGCTCTGCAGTGGTTTCAAGTAATGCTTTGTTTTAAAAGCACCTGTTTGGAACACTACCCTAACTGATAAATATTATCTTTACGATTAAGATTTACTTTGTTAAAATCGGTCAAGCAATATGAAAGAGATATTGATATTCCCCCCGCTGGCGCTCGTCTATGACGGGTGCCCTTATAACAATTATGACCTACTTTAAAAACCCGCTGGCATCAATTTCAAACAATGAAAATAGTGAAAACAAAAAAGCCAATCTCCACAAAAGAAATTGGCTTGTAATTATTAGTAATGCTCTGTTTCAAAAGCACCTGTTTGGAACATTACCGGTTAATTCTATTGATATTGTTCTAATTCATCATTCAAATCTCGAATGAATTCATCCAAACTTACTACAAAGCCAGATTTTCTATTCACGGGGAAAACATTTATCAGATAGTCATTCTGAGCAATTAAAGGAGCAAAGGTATCTTCAAAGTCATCAAAAGTAACTTTGAATGGAATGCACTTTTCCCAGTTTCCAGATAAATTACTCTTAATAAATTCTTCTGAAGACCAAAATGAAATAAGTGTGTTCTCTTCTATTTCGGACAAAGCTACATCACCATGATTATCAACAATAGTCCAGAATTCTTCAAAATTTGCAATCCTTTTTAAAAAGTAATTATATCTTTTGAAAGGCTCTAATTTTGAGACACTTTCGATTTCCTTTATGTTTAACTTCATAGGCTAATATCAAATATTACTATTCTCCATAAAAGAAATTGGCTTGTAGTCATTGGTAATCTTCTGTTTCAAAAGCACTTGTTTGGAACGCTACCCTATCGACTATTCTAACTTGGAAGGCCTAATTTTAAACACCAATCTTTAGCTAAAATACTTAAAGAGTAAGTTTCTAACGTTTCGTTTTGATTATAGTGCTCAATTTTATCTAATGACTTCTTTTTTTCTTTTGGTATATTGACACCAATTTCATTTGATAGCATAGATAAATCTGTTCTTAGTCTTAAGATTTTATCATTATCATCGTACAAATTGCTTAAATAAATCTCACTTTCCCTTAATAAATGTAAAATTCTATGAATTTGTTTTTCTGTTAGAAAACTATTGCCTCGAATTAAATTTTCATTTAGGCTTTGCTTCTCTAACCCTTCGTAATAATTAAGTATTGAGATTGGTTTTACTCTATTCTTAAAAAACAAGCTTAGTTTGTAATCTTTATTGTCCTCTCTTCTATCTATAGACAATGCCAATTGTCTCAGGTAACAGTAGAATCCAAATAATTCACTTTTTAACATTTCAATTTTTGTTTTATTTAGTTTTTTATTGGTAGAGGGACATCTGTTATTATTCGACCCCGCTGGCGCTCGTCTCTGACGGGTGCCCCCTATAACAATTATGACCTATTCCAAAAACCCAATGGCATTAATTTCCAACAATGAAAATAGTCAAAACAAAAAAGCCAATCTCCATAAAAGAAATTGGCTTGTAGTTATATGTAATGCTTTGTTTCAAAAAGGTTCTTCTGTTTGGAACACTACCAAAGTTGAGAAACAATTTTAGAATTTAAATGCTAACATCATCAACCAAACTTGGGTCTATTATGTTTTCAAAAGTAATATCTTTTGAAATGTCAACATCTGATTTTGCGAGTTTGGATAACACTGAATCCTGGGCGGACATTTCTTTTATCATAAATTGATTACTGTGCATTTTGCATTCAAACTTCGGATCTTCATAGTCTAAACCTTCCAATTCTTGGACAAACATGTGTACCGAATCTCTTGCGTATGTTCCAATATTGATAACATGAGAATCATCTTCATCCAATATATATTCTAAACTTTCATACAAAGAATTACAAGAATCCAAAGCAAAAGAGGCTAAGATAGTTGAAAAGTCATCCATATCTGGAGCATTATTATCTATTGAAGTAATTACTCTCTTTACCTCGTCAATATTTGTCGTATCTGTTTTTAAACTTTCTTCAATTAAGTTAATCGCATCCAACATTGCGTCTATATCACCAAAAGACATCCGTTTGTTGAAGTATACATAGTTATTAAAAAGCCTTTTTGAGACCCAAAAAGCAAATAAAAGTTTATTCCTTTTAGTCAATTTTTTTAACTTTTTCCCTAACTCTACTTCATATTTATCCATATTATTTTTTATCTAATATAGTTCCTATTGGCGCCTTACATTTACCGCATTTAATAGGCGTTCCATCAACTAATCTGTGCCCCTAAGGTCAAAAAAACGCATGATAAGGCCCATACATCCCTTAAAAAAGAACAGGGTGGGCACTGAATCCACCCTATTACAACAAAACGAAAATTTTAATATATTGACATGCAATGGTTTAGATTTGAATTGTAGTCTGTCAACTATTCTGTACCATTACCGGTGGAATTTAAACTCGCTGCTTAAAAAGCAAATCGGCATTTTCGAAATCACTGATGTTAATTTTATAATTTAAATTAATCATATCCATTATGTATTCATTTTCAAAAAACTCCACAGGACAAAACAAAATGCACAAAAATGTTTCTGAATTCTTCTTTATGAATAAAAACAATTGTATTGCGTCTTTAGCCGAATTAAAGCTATGTTTTTCGGAAAAAGATAACAACGTGTTATTCTGAATTGCTAACTTCAACTCATTATAAATAGACTCACTATATTCCACAGCCAAAATTGAGGTAATACTTTCTACTTCATTTAAATTAAAGCTTTTTGGTAAAGCTCCCCCGCTGGCGCTCGTCTATGACGGGTGCCCTTATAACAATTATGAACTACTTTAAAAACCCAATGGCATCAATTTCAAACAATGAAAATAGTGAAAACAAAAAAGCCAATCTCCATAAAAGAAATTGGCTTATAGTTACATGTAATGCTTTGTTTTAAAAGCATCAGTTTGGAACACTACCTACTATCCAATTTATTATCCTTAACATAGTATTCAGTATCAAAATAGAGTCTCCTTTCAACCGTATCATAACCAAGTCCCTCAATTTCCTTATTCCGAGAATACTCAACGAGAATACCTCGCAGTATTTTTTTTCCCGACCCGGTATCTTCTAAAGCAAATTCAACAAAATGATTCACAGGAAAGTCGATCGGTAACTCTGGATGAGGAATACCATCATTTTTTAAACTTAAAATAGTATCTTTTTCAATAATATCCCAATTTGAATAGTCCTTATTCAATTCCTTTTCCAATTTCGGGATTACCAAAAACATATTTGATTCCTCTCCATAGAAGCTTTCTTTTAAAAATAATTTTATTCTTAGATTTTCGGTTACATTAATTGTATCCTTATGCCTTAGCAAAAAATAATTACCTCGAGAAATCAATGTGTCATTGGTCGAATTGTCTCTAATCCATATTTGATTCGTATAAGACGACCCACTTATTAGTTTATACTCGACAATACTATCGATATCATCATTGTGAAAAATCCATTTCCCTATTCGATTAGTTTTAAAAAAGCGACCCTTTTTAATTGTATCACCATTTTTATTGAAGTGCAACGTTTTAGTGTATTGTTTGTGATACAAGTCTTTGCTTTTGACAGGTATATTTGGATTATCATAAAAAGTCAGTAAACTATCCACCAAAATACCATTATCAAAATATTTCAGTTCGCTTATGTTACCACTCTCATAAAAAGACTTATAAACTCCATGTATATTACCCTCACTATTAACAAAATAACTGAGTTTCAAATTACCATTCCTATGATATTCAGCTACTTGATTTCTATTACAGGAGAGTAAAGAATATACTAAAATGAGAGTGACAAAAAAATTTCCGCATTTAAAACAGTTCATTATCATTAATTTTCTCGTTTTATAACCCTTACAGAATCCGTACCATAGCCCCAAACCCTATCACTCTTTTTTGAGGTGTTATTCAAAATACTGTCTGCTTTTCTATTTGCGTTTTCCGCATCAGAGGCTCCTATAATCCAGATTACATTATCATTGTTTCCTGGACCGTTACCTGATTGACCATGATCTTTGTTGTCACTGGCATACTGTATAATCAAATGGGAATCATCAGAATCTACATCTTTTTTTGTGACTTCTCTTCCATCAATTACATTATTTCCTCCAAAAAAACTTACGATTTTGTCAATTAAAGTGAAGCCGGCATTTATATCTTTTCCATCAACGGTAATAGAGCCGCTACCTCTATCATTTCCAGAAACTATACCTTGACCAGCAGGATCCCCACCATTTTTATCCCCTCCCCAAATCAATAAACCATCACTTGTGGTTTTGGTATCCTCTAAATTACTCCCAGAGGCTTGGTCAGGGAATTTAAATTTACTGCCATCTGACATTCTTTTTATTGCACCATACCCTAATACAAATGATTCCCCATCTCCTGTATAAAGTTTTGTGCCAGGACTTTTATGTTTAGCTGCATCACCATAAAAATTGACTGCTGATTTTTGATCCTTAACACGCGAATCATAAACCAATCTTCCATTTCCTAATAACACCCAATCCATTGGCTTCATCCCATCCGGATCAATAAAGAAAATCGGATTATCAAAGGCATAATTATACGTCGAATGCCTGCGCATCTGTTCCGCCAACGGATCTAGGTTCATCCATCTACCTAAAGCAGGATCATAGTTTCTGGCAGTGATGTCATACCACGCTAATCCTAGCTCATCTTGGTACTCTTTACCGCCGAACTTCCACTTCTGCGCCAAGTCATTACCGAGCGAGGTAGCACCGCCAAAGTTGTACCCTTTGTGCTTAAGGCCGAAGGGGTAGTAGTTGCTCTCTTCTATGATTTCAGCCGTACCGTTGTTGTCGGCATAGCTCAACCGCACATTGCCCAAATGGTCCTTATATTGGTACACATAGTCATACCCACCACTGCCGTTGGGCGATACATAGCCCTCAGGGTGGTTCATAAAATGTAGGCTACCATTTTGGTACATATAGTTGCCCGCATAGTCTATCACAGAACTTCCCACGGTCTTCTTTAACTTGACCCCCGTGGCATCGTAAATATACGAAATGGTACCGGTGCCACCACTACCGTTCATCGAAACGGTGGTCGGCAGGTTCAAATGGTTGTACCCAATGGCCGTAATACCCTTGTTGGTGTCGGTCTCCATATTACCGTTAGCGTCATAGGTATACTCGGTCGTGGCCGTGGTCGCGTTTTTAAAACCATAGATGGCACTGGCCCCGTTGAGCTCTTGCACGTTCTGTAACTGGTTGCTGCTGGGGTAGTAGTTATAGTCCAGATCGTCCATAACCCCATAACCCGATACCAGACCGCTGCCGTTCAGGGTCGTATGCCCCTGTCGCTTAAGGCGGGTAATGTTGCCGTTTTTGTCATACTGTACCAGATCTAGGGTATAGTGGTTGTCACTGGCCAGGCCACTGGTAATGCGGTTCAGGGCATCGTACCCATAGCGGTACCACTTTAGCGTGTTGTCGGTATTGGCGGTGCGCCATTCGGTCTCGGCAATATTGCCATTGAACAGTGCCGTACCACTGTGGGCCACGGTATTGTAGTTGATCCCAAACGCAAAAAGGTCATTGCCCAAACTGGCGGGGTCATTGATTTTTTTGAGCCATCCACGAACGTTATAGGCATAATCGACCGTTTGCAGGCCTCCACCCACGGTCTTTTGCACCAATTGCCCCAGTTCATCATAGGTGTTCTCAGCAATGGACTCGGTATGTGCGCCAAGGGTCTGTTCGTGTTTGAGCAAACGCCCCACATGGTCATAGCTAAAACTGTCAATGGTCACTATGGCCGCATTACCGACCTTGGTATGGGTGGTCGTGGTCTCGAGCACACGCCCGGTAAAGTCAAGCTTTAGCTCCACAATATCGGTGGTGTTCAAATAGTCGTTCTTGCTCGCCGTATAGATGACCCTGCCCCGGTTGTCATAACCGGTTATGGTGGTGATCCATTTATCGGTGCCCAGCACCCGCACCTTGTTCACGGTGGGTAGGCCGGTCACATCGCCCGCCTTGGCCACCCCATAGACCGTTGCCGGTACGCTAAGGCCATTGGTATCGACATAGCTGTCATAGTAGTTGACGGTGTATACTTGGTCAAAGCTTGTGGGGTAAGCCGTTTTCGAATAATGTACCGTATCACCTACATATATATTACCGACACTGGTCCACGTCTCAAACTGATCGGTCTCGCTATCTGCGCTTGTCTGTAAAGCGGGGCGGCCGTTCGAATTGTCCGTATCGATACCTGTATAGACCACCCGCCCAAAAGCATCGTATTTGGTAAAGAGCCATTCCTGGGCCGCCGCTTGGTTGGGATCTTGGGTCATGATGGGTTGGTCAAGCTTGTTGTACACAATGGACTCCCATTCTTTTCCCGGCACTTTTTTCTCGACCAAACGGTTGCGATGGTCGTACACGTATTGGTAGCAAAGCTCGCTCAGCTCCGTGGCACTGACACCATCACTGGTGACCACCTTGGGGGGCAGCACATAGGCGAGTTGGCCAAAATTATCGTAGACATAGTAAGTGTCGTGGGCCGTACCGTTGTACGTACGTTTTAAGATTACCCGGCCCTGTTTATCGGTAAAAGTTTCCGTAGTGTGGTCGGTACCGCTGGACCAATTTTCGTCTTTGGTCACATTTTTCTGCAATTGCCCTGCGGGATAATGGCCATCGGCCACCAAGGTGGGGGTATAGGTATTATTGGCAAAGGTGGTCGTCACCAAATAGTAGCGTACTTCATTGGCCGCATTGGTGCTATAATCAAACAAGATCTCATGACCGCTGTCCATTTTCCAGTCCTTACCGGGGGCGGCCTGCGCCTGCAAGCGGTTTAAGGGCGAGGCCTCAAAGGCCTTGTATGAGAATGCATTCACGGCATCATTGGAGAGGCCCGTAAAATCGGCCCCATAACTGTCATGGTTGTTGTAATAGGTCTTGGTCAGCTGCTCAATATCGCCACTCTGGTAACTGCCCGGACTTGTAGTAGGCCCCAAAACGGGCAACCACTCTTTTTCTTGGCGGCCATAGCCGTCATAGCCAATATGGGTCACAATATCGTTCAAGCGCTGCTGTGCCAAAAGTCCGGTCACACTTTCTTCATTACCATCCATTTTTTGAAGCACGGGGTTCCAGAAAAATTGGCGTACGTTGATATCGGTAGCATAATAGAGATAGTCCCTAAACCTTGCCGTGGTGGTATTGGAGCGCCAGGTGAACTCGGTACCGTCCAGCACTTTATTGCCCGCAAAGTCATAGACCCCGCTGACATCGGTATCGCCCCCCGTATAATCGTGCGGATGCACCACCCCGACCAAAAGGTACCATTGGTTCAATTGCGGCGGGTCACCCGACCAAAAATACGGGTTGTTATTGGCCGAGCCATCTAGATTGTTCACATTTTGGGTGCCGTGGTACGTACTGCCGTTCTGTGATCCTGTGCGTTTGACCCATACCGTATACCGGTAGGTGGCGTTCTTGTCCACATTAAAGTAATCGGTATTCCACCCGCCATCGGCACCATAATCGGCATCATTGCCACATTTCCATAGCAGTTCTTGTTGTCCAAAAGGGTTGACCCCAATTTCACGTTCGTTCTCTGCTGTCTGTCCGTTCTGGTTAAAGAACGGCGTGCCCCCACTGCCGGCGGTCCAGTCCATGGTCCACTCGGCAACGCTCTTAACGGTACGCTGCCCGCCGGCCTTTATGGCAATGTTCTGCTTGGGCCGGCCCAAGCCATCAAAATAGGTGACCGATTCAATAAGGTCACTATTGGTCACAATGCCCGAGGCACTGGCCATGGCACTTTGGTACACCCTTGTATAGACACTGTTCTCATTGCTCAGTACCGTAGGCTGGTAATCACAACCATTATCGGTACCATAGTCATTGGGGCATTGGTCGGTATTGTTGGCCGCATAGCCCAAGGGCACAAAACTGGCCGATATGGTCGTAGTACCATCACCGAAGCCATCACCATCGGCATCACTGTAATAGGTCTGTGGTGCCACATTGGTAATGAGCGTTGTGGTGTCGTTATAATCATCGTCATTGGTCACATAGCCCGCAGGTGGCGTGCAGCTCGATGTGGATGATGCCGAATTACCAAAACCATCGCCATCGGTATCGGCATAATAGGTCGTGGGAAGGTTTACGGTATAGTTGATCGTTCTAGCGCTGCCCCAACAGCCATTGCTGGTCCTGCCCCTAAGGTAGTGGGCGGTGCCATTGGTCAGGGTCAACGTGGCGTTGGAGTTTGAGGTGCTGGTGCCCGAGGCACTGCTCTGCCAGTACCAGGTAATACCGCTGGGTGGCGTGCCCCTGGTCAATACGGTGTTGCCACAATTGTTCGTTACACTAGGGGTACTGGGTACGCCCACCAAGCCCGTCACGGTTACCTGTAACGAACTGGTATATTTGGTCTGGCTGCACGATATCACCCGCCTGCGGTACCAACGCGTGGCCGTTTGGCCGCCCGGTGGGTTATAGGTGCTTGCCGTGGCCCCGCTCACGTTGCTGAACGAGCTGTTGTTCGTTGATATTTGCCATTGGTAGGCATAACTACCATTGCCCCCAGAGGGCGAGGCACTGTTGCCCAAGGTACCGGGGTCACCATTGTAACAGACCGTTTGGGCACCTGTGATACTGCCGGGGTTCAGATTGGCCCTGACGGTCACCTTGACCGAACCCGTATACTTGGTCTGGCTGCACGAAATCACCCGCCTGCGGTACCAGCGTGTGGCCGTTTGCCCACCCGGTGGATTATAGGTACTTGAGGTGGCGCCGCTCACGTTACTGAACGAGCTGTTGTTCGTTGATATTTGCCATTGGTAGGCATAGCTGCCATTGCCCCCAGAGGGTGAGCTACTATTGCCCAGGGTACTGGGATCGCCACTATAGCATACCGTTTGGGTACCGCCGATACTACCGGCCGATAGGTTGGCCCTAACGGTCACCTTGACCGAACCGGTGTACTTGGTCTGGCTGCACGAAATCACCCGCCTGCGGTACCAGCGCGTGGCCGTTTGCCCGCCGGGCGGATTGTAGGTGCTCGAAGTGGCCCCATTGATGTTACTGAACGAACTGTTGTTCGTTGATATTTGCCATTGATAGGCATAGCCCCCAAGACCATTGGCCGGTGATGAGCTGTTGCCCAAGGTACTTGGGTCACCACTATAGCATACGGTCTGGGTACCACTGATACTGCCCGCGGTCAAGGCCGATTTAACCGTTACCTTGACCGAACTGGTGTATTTGGTCAAACTGCCCGAGATGACCCTTCGCCGGTAGTAGCGCGTAGCGGTCAGCCCGCCCGGTGGATTGTACGAAGTGCCTGTGGCCCCACTGATATTGCTCCAATCGGTACCGCCTGATACCGATATCTGCCATTGATAGGCGTAGCCCCCGGGGCCACCCGATGCCGAAGCCGTATTGGCCAGGTTACCCGGATTGCCATTGTAACAGATGGTCTGTGCACCCGTTATGCTGCCCGCACTGAGGCCGGCCTGTATGCTGACACTCTTGGTGACAAAGTAAAAGTTGCCCAAATTGTCTTGCACAAAGGCATCGACCGTGGTCGATCCCGCAGCGGAAAATTGAATATTGGCCGAATAGCTGCTCTGCGAGATCACACTGCCGTAACTGCTGCTGATGCCCCAGGTGGTGTTCGAGACCGAACTGCCGTTGAGGTTATACAATTTGGTCTCCCCATCATAGGGTGAAGATGGGCCCGTAATACTGTAACTGTTGCCGCCACCGCCGCCAAATTGTGCCGTGGTCGTTGAAAGAACACAAAGGGTTAACACCCAAAAGATGAGATTTTTGATATTGAGAAGGTTCGTTGACATGGCTTTAGATTTTGGTGAAATATTGGTCGGGTACGATACTTTGTGCGGTCTTTTCAGTGTTGGGCGGTCGCAGCAGTAGGGTGCCCCTAACGATTTGAAACCTAAAGTAAAAGGCCGAACCATCAGCCACTGTGATGCGTACCATGTTTTTGTCAACGGCCCATTTTCCCGAGGCCTTTTGGCCATTGCCCAAAACCTGGGCATAACTGCCATCGGGCATAAAGGCAATGGTCTTGCCAATGTACGCCGCCCGTATTTTCTGCTGTAGTTCGGTATCACGGCCCATACGCTCTGCCGCGTTTTGGTTCATCTTTGAAAATGAGGTCTCGGTACTGAACTGCCACGACCCTATGAGGCGTTCGGCATTGCCCTGTGCCTGTGAAACATTGATGGTGAGCAAAAAAATGGCCATGATCGGCAGCAGGCCATTAGTGATAGGTATATAGCGGGTTATAATTTTCATTTTAGTGCGGTATTAGTTCTTATACTGGTATTGGTTCTCTGAAAGCAAATGGTTGTTGCGGTCCTTGACCTCGTGCAACCTATTGAGGTCGTCATAGGTGTAGGTGGTCACATTGCCCCTGGGATCGGTCATGCTGGTCATACCGACCAAGGGGGCATAGGTATAGGTGGTCACCATCACATGGGGCAACGACGAATTTGTACGCAGCCCATTGAACAATGCCAAATCACCCTCATCATAGTTTTTGAGCGTACTCACCGGTACACTCAGAGCGGCCGCAATGTCGGCGTATGAAGCGTTCTCGATCTTGGCAATGGGATACATTTGGTTGTGCCCCCAGATATAACTTGTTATGGGCCCATCGGCCTGTGATACCTCCAAAGGTTTTCCCAGGTCGTTATAGCTATGGTATTTGACCCTATCTTCTAAGGCGAGTATGTCGCCCTTGGCGTACTGCATGTCCTGTGGCTGCGGTATGCCATTGTGCTGCGCATAGACCACCTTTTCAACACTGAGCAGCTCGTTACTGTCGGCGGTACCGTCTTCATCAACATCTTTATAGGTCTTTGTCTCGATGGGCACAAAGCGGTGTGCGGCGACCAGATCGCCCATAATGCCCGTAGCGCCGACATTGTCTTGCGGATAGCTGAACTGTTTGATGATGGCCTGTGCATCACTGGCTTCGCTGAACGTACTGGCCACTTGATAGTGCCTGGGATAGTTAAAGCCGTTCTCGGTATAGTTCACCACTGTTTGTCCCCCATAGTACAGGGTCTCTGTGGTGGAAAACTGGTGCATGGTACCCCCTGTAAAATGGAAGACCTTATAGTCCAAATCACCGTTCACCGCGGCCTGCCCATCAGGGTAATACAAGTGTATCAAGGGCAGGCGGAACATGGTGTTGTTCTTGTCATAGGGCAGCCCCTCATCGTTCAGTGCGGTACCAAAGGGCATGTTCGCCGAACCCACATCCCATCGTTTGGGCTTAGGGGTAAAAATCTCGGGATTTCCATTAGGTGTGTTTGTGCCTGAAATAAACTGGTTGCCGTACAAATACTTATAAGCGGTCTGGCTCACCAGGGTATAATTGTTCCCCGTATTTTTACGATAATTTTTGATGGTATTGGGCAGCCCCCGCAACCATTCATTGTCCGTCGGGGGATGGTACGGAAAAGTGGTATAATCGCCGGTATCTCTTTGAAGCAGGTAGTCGTAAACCGTTTTGCCCGTGTTGATGTCTTTGTTGCCGTGGTATTCGGTCACTTCAGGGTATCCGACACTGTTGCCCTGATAGGTACTGAGCGGACTTCCGGGTACGGCCCCCAACATGTCCAAAATAAGAAAAGGACCACTCTCATTGGTGGCGAGCGTATGAAAAGAGCTGATACCCAGTATAATCCCCAATCCATAATCATATTCTTTGCTGAACTCAGGGTTAAGCGATCCATCATTGTCATAGAAACTGATCCGCTTGATACGCTTTCCAGCTGCATACAATTGCGTTTCATTGACCTGCTCTTGCCAACTGACCCCGACCACAAAATGGTCATCGGTATTGTTGATGGGGTCATGCGTACTGGGCACCGGATCCACGGTAAGGGTGTACGACCCTGGCGATATACTGAAAAAATTGTGCTCACCTTTGAACAACACATAAGTGGTATTGGTGGTATTGTTTTTAAGGGTCACGTTGAACCTACAATCACCGGTAATTACGGTTTCGCTACAGCCTGTATCATTTTGAAACCAGACCGAGTAATCAAGGTTGCCCGTTTGGTTGGGGCCAATGGTAAAGGTTTTGGAGTAAACATTGGTCGTGCTGTTATGACTGTCACCATCATTGTACATCAAATGTCCCAAATAAGCATTGAAATTATTCTCGGTATTGAGGGGGTTAATCTCGGGCAGTACCAAGTCTTGGTGTTCCGGACCCCGCATGCCCTTGTTATGCTCGTACGTAAAACTTGTGCGCCCACCCGTGGGGTAGGTCATGCTGACCAACATACCGGCCATTGATTTGGCGACATTGACCTTGCGGTCTATGTTAAAACTACCGTAGTTGCTAAAGGTCAAAAACTGCCCGTTGGCGGCACCGTTATAATACCCCCAGTAATCTTGCGAATTTGAAAAACGATTGGGCAGCTTTGCAATATTTGTACTGGTGTAAGTGAACGTATAGGGTGGTTTTGTGGCCCCATTTTTGCCCTGCTCGACCACAGCGTCTAAAAACAATCGCTTTGATGCCTCGGCCTCTAACCCATTCAATTCGCTGTTGAGGTTACTGGTACCGGTTGCCGTTTGATAGCTTTGGGTCAGTTTAAAGGCTTTGACAAAATTGAGGTCATGGTCATAGATGCTGATCTTGTCCAGGGCATAGCTACCCTTTAGATCGTCACGGTCATTGGCCACAACCCTATCAAAAACGATCTCACCACCACTATGGGTGATTTTTTGCAACTGGTATTGGTGGCTCTGTACTTTTGCAGCGTAGCAGGCCACACCGTTCCCAGTCAGTAGTTCATCATACGACCTTCTAAAGTATTCAGAAGTCTCTTCAACGTATTCAAAACTGACCAGTTCGCCCTGCGGGCTCTCAATATCCATCAGATACCAGCTATTGTAGGTCTTAAAAAAACTGCCCGGCGTTGTGAAGTTGTAACTGCCTACGGACGGAAAGGTATAATTGGCCAAGGTCTCGTCCCAATTCTGTGCGCTGCGTATACCATCTTTTGAAACACCGAAGTAAAATTTGAACCCTTGACTGTCGGTTACCGTGAATCTTTCAATGCGTCCGGCCCCATCGATACTATCTTTGACCTTTAGATCTTCATACTGCTGTAAAATGGGCTCATGCGGAGTGTTGTAATCAAAAATAAATTTCGCTGAAACCGTACCGGCCTGAATCTGAAACAGATCGGGCAAGCGATCGGTAGCCTCTTGCGTTTGTGTGGGCTGACCTAAAAAACTGTTTCGTGCCGCTTGCGAGGTAAACCAGGTCTCTGAGGCCAGTTTGGGTATGAGGCTATTACCGGTCCTTAAATACCCATAGGGCGTTTCATCATCGGCGACATGCCGGGTCTGACGGGTGATGGCACCGCCGGCATTGAGGGCCCAGCCAATGCCCACCCTTGAGGCAATCTCATTGACCTTTACCCCCCGGGCATGATAGCTCAAACTGACCGGAAACGACCTGCCCCCCACCTCAAATGTCGTTATGGGTACCGAAATATTGGGCAGCCCGGTGTAGAGCGATACCGGTACTTCGGTAAACTTACCTAATGATGATGCTTCAGGTGATGGTGGTATTACGGTCGGCACGTCTTGCGAATGGCCAACAATACCGCTAAAAATGCATACGATGCATACTAATTTTACGCGCATTGTCGATAATTTTTTAAAAAGGATTGAACTACTAGTGAATAAGGGTCGGGATGTGGATACCGGAAATCTGGACAATCGTGATGACCGGTGGCACGTAGGTTGAAAAGATTGGTTCATAGTTTGGTTTGGTGGCTTGGATAAACTAATGAAAACCATTTAATTAACATTACTTTTCTTTTTAAAGCGTAATGAATACTAAATAATTTGTAAGAAATATACTCAAATAAAGTACTATTATAAAATAATTTATGAAGATTTTTATTTTCTTAATATTTAGGAAACATTCGACTAAAAATAGAACGGCCAGCATTTAAAATTCCCAAAAAACATAACCGATTCACAACCAGTCACTTTACTGTTTATGGTAGCTTAACCACACTTTTCTGAGCTGTCTATGGATCATCGTAGTTGATATCAAACTCATGCTATTTATGCATCATTTATATACTTCAATATTATTTATTAGGATTATTTCCATTTAAATGGAAATAATCCATATCTTGTTCTTCCTTTTTTAGGCTTGTGAACAAAACAATTTTACATCTAGACCTTGATACCTTTTTTGTATCCGTAGAGCGGCGGCTCAATACCGAGCTGCAGGGGGTGCCCTTATTGGTGGGCGGTATTACCGACCGGGGCGTTGTCGCTGCCTGTAGCTATGAGACCCGGGCATTCGGAATCCATTCGGGCATGCCCATGAAAATGGCCAAAGAACTCTGTCCCGAGGCCAAGGTCATCAAGGGCAATGCGGGCACCTATAGCAAATTTTCTGATGAGGTGACCGAAATCATACAAGAGGCCGTGCCCCTATTTGAAAAATCGAGCATCGATGAATTCTATGCCGACCTATCGGGCATGGACCGCTTTTTTGGGTCGTACAAATATGCTACCGAACTGCGCGAAAAGATTATTGATGAAACCGGATTGCCCATCTCTTTTGGCCTCTCGGTAAACAAGGTAGTATCAAAGGTCGCCACCAATGAGGCCAAGCCCAACAACCAGTTAAAGATCAATTTTGGCGAAGAGAAACCCTTCTTGGCACCACTCTCGGTAAAAAAGATTCCCATGGTGGGCGATAAGACCTACCAGACCCTGCGCAATTTGGGCATTCGCCAAGTAAAGACCGTACAAGAAATGCCCATGGATGTCATGCGGCGCGTACTGGGCGCCAACGGAGCGGTGATCTGGAAACGCGCCAATGGGGTCGACAATACCCCGGTGGTTCCCTTTCACGAGCGCAAGTCCATTTCAAACGAACGCACCTTTGACCGTGATACCATTGATGTCATCAAATTACGGGGTATTCTATCGGCCATGGCCGAAAACCTGGCTTTTCAATTACGTCGTGGTGAAAAACTGACGGCATGTATCGCGGTCAAGATCAGGTATTCTGATTTCAACACCTACTCAAAACAAATGCGCATTCCCTACACCAGTGCCGACCATATTTTAATTCCGAAAATTTTAGGGCTCTTTGATGCTCTGTACAGCAAACGCATGTTGGTGCGATTGGTGGGCATACGCTTCAGCCATCTGGTCTCGGGCAATTACCAGATCAACCTGTTTGATGATACCGAAGAGGCCCTGAACCTATACCAAGCCATGGACAAGGTACGCAATCGGTTTGGTGATCGGGCCGTGTACCGCGCTTCGGCCATGGGGGCACGAACCATTGGCAGAATGCACAATCCGTTCAACGGACAACCGCCCATTGTACTGGCGCATCGGAAGCAGTGAAGTTAGTGGTTAGTGGTTAGTGGTTAGTGGTTAGTGGTTAGTGGTTAGTGGTTAGTAACGAGATATAACATTTACACTTGAAACCTGATGATATAGGATGCAGGATGCAAGATGTAGGATGTAGGGCTTAGGGCTTAGGGCTTAGGGCTTAGGGCTTAGGGCTTAGGGCTTAGGGCTTAGGATAAAAAAAACGAAAACATGAAAACCCGAAATCTAATAGATAACCACTAAAATTCAGCACTTCGTATCTACCTAAACTGTCACACATATTATAGTCTTCGCTACGGCACTTTTTCTGAAGTGGAACTGTTGCAATTGGCACAGCGCCATCATATCAAACGATTGGTACTGACCGATATCAACAATACCTCGGCCTGTTTGAATTTTGTTCGGGAAGCCCCAAAATATGGTGTCAGCCCCCTACTGGGCATTGACTTTAGAAATGGGGTCGACCCCTGTTTTGTGGGCATTGCCAAAAACAATGACGGTTACCAAGAGCTCAACACCTTCTTATCGTACCACCTGCACAGCGGCATAGCCATTCCACAAGAGGCCCCGCCCTTCAAAAACGCCTTCGTCATCTACCCATTTGAAAAAGTGGTACTGCATGACAAGACCTCTTTTTTGCCCCATGAGTTCATTGGCATCTCATTAAAGAACTTGAGGCGCTTGCCCTTTTCAAAATTCAAAGACCACAAAGACCGCTTGGTGGTTCAGCAACCTGTTACGTTCAGAAACAAAAAAGATTTCAATGCCCATCGCCTATTGCGCGCCATCGACAACAATGTGCTGTTGAGCAAGCTTGATGAAAGCGAGCAGGCCAATCAAGATGAGCTGCTGTACCCCATTCAAAATTTGGCCAAGGCGTTCGCCGAGCATTCTTATATTCTAGCGCATACCGAACAGTTGCTTTCCGCTTGCTCCATCCACTTTGATTTTTCAAAAAACCGAAAACCCCAAAACCTGAAGTGCTACACCAGCAGCAAAGCAGAAGATGAGGCCCTGCTTGAAAAACTATGTCTTGAAGGGCTGCCAAAACGCTACCAAAAACTAACGCCCGCTATTGAAAAACGATTGCAGAAAGAATTGGACCTTATCAAACAAATGGGGTTTGTATCATACTTTCTGATCAATTGGGACATTGTCTGCCATGCACGAAAGCAAGGCTTTTATTATGTTGGCCGTGGCAGTGGCGCCAATAGCATTGTGGCTTACCTGCTCTACATTACCGATGTGGACCCCATAGACCTTGACCTCTACTTTGAAAGGTTCATCAATCTATACCGTGCGAATCCGCCCGATTTTGATATTGATTTTTCATGGCGTGACCGCGAGGCCATGACCCAGTATATTTTTGACCGGTTTGAACATGTGGCACTGGTCGGCACCTACGTGACCTTTAAACAGCGTGGTGTCATTCGCGAACTGGGAAAAGTCTTTGGCCTGCCCAAAGATGAGATCGATGCACTGGGCAGCGGTCAGTACGTTTCGTCAAAACTGGACAGTATGGCCCACCTCGTTTTCAAATACGGAAAGCTCATCGAGGGCATGCCCAATTACATCAGTGTACATGCCAGTGGCATTTTGATCAGCGAGCACCCGTTGCACTGTTTTTCAGCGACCTTTCTACCCCCAAAGGGATTTGCGGTAACTCATTTTGATATGGTCATTGCCGAAGATGTAGGGCTGTACAAGTTTGATATTTTGGCACAGCGGGGGCTCGGTAAAATAAAGGACACCCTGGCCATTGTTGCGCAAAACCAGCCCCATAAGGCCAATTTTGACATTCACAACGTCAAGGCACTTTACAAAGACCACAACATCAATACCATGATAAAAACGGCGCAATGTATGGGGTGCTTTTATGTGGAATCGCCCGCTATGCGCATGCTGCTCAAAAAGTTAGAGGTCGATAATTACCTGGGGCTCGTTGCCGCAAGTTCGATCATTCGCCCCGGGGTGGCCAAAAGTGGTATGATGCGCGAGTATATTCTGAGACACCGCCATGAAGGTCGGGCAGCAGAAAAGGCCCATCCCGTGATGCTCGATATCATGCCCGAAACCTATGGGGTCATGGTCTACCAAGAAGATGTCATTAAAGTGGCCCACCATTTTGCCGGGCTGGACCTGGGGGAGGCCGATGTGCTACGGCGTGGCATGAGCGGTAAGTTCCGTTCGCGTGAAGAATTTGAAAAAGTGAAGGACAAGTTCAGAAGCAACTGCATCGAGAAAGGATACAGTGGCCAATTGATCGCTGAAATTTGGAACCAAGTGGCCAGCTTTGCCGGTTACGCCTTCGCAAAAGGACACTCGGCCTCTTATGCCGTTGAAAGCTATCAAAGCCTCTTTTTACGGACCTACTTTCCGTTAGAGTTTATGGTCGCCGTGCTCAACAATGGGGGCGGATTTTACCGCGCCGAATTTTATATCCATGATGCCCGAATGCTGGGTGCGACCGTTCACCCCCCCTGTATCAACAACAGTCATGTGGCCAATACCATTTGTGGCCAACAGTTGTATTTAGGCTTTATGTACCTGCGCGACCTGGAACAGCGCACCATGCAACGTATTGTCAACGAACGCCACCATAGGGGTGATTTTCGTTCGTTGGAGGGGTTTATTGACCGAATGGACATTGCTATAGAGCAACTCAGCATCCTTATACGCATTGATGCCTTTCGGTTTACAAAGATCAATAAACATGAACTGCTGTGGAAAGCACATTTGATGCTCTCAAAAAGCAAGCGGATCGAGCATCCGAAATTATTCCCCCCAAAACACCAACAGTTCAACATACCCAAACTGAACACTACCGATCTAGAGACCGCTTTTGAACAATGGGAGCTATTGGGTTTTCCGTTGTGCAGTCCGTTTGAATTGTTATTGGAAGTACCGCAGCGCAAAAATGGCCAACGTGACCTCAAGCGATACGTGGGCAGGTATATTGACATCTATGGGTATTTGGTCACGGTAAAGAACACCAGCACCCACACCGGAAAACGCATGTATTTCGCAACCTTTTTAGACCAGTACGGTGAAGTGTTCGATACGGTGCTGTTTCCGCCCATTGCAGCAAGGTATCCCTTTCGGGGAAAAGGTATCTATCGTTCTTATGGCAAAGTGGTCAGTGAGTTTGGTTTTTTAAGCATTGAGGTTTCAAAAATGCGAAAAGAAGCGTATGTAGAAGATCCGAGGTACGCCGATATGAAAACGAGCAAAAAGCTATTGAAACCGAAAGATGACAAGACTTCAAGAAGCAAACTATCGAAAACAAAAAAGGCCTTGCTTTGACACAAGACCCTTTTACGAGAACACTATATGAAAATGAAAAAATTTACTTTCTGAATTATTACATTGTAAATGTACATCACAGGTGCTGGCATCAAAAAGAAATGATGTGAAGTGCCTAAATCATGTGGTGAAGTGAACAGACCACGTAATCAAACAGCATTAATGGCCTGCAGAAAGTAATTTGGCCACCATGAAACCTTTGTTAGGCAGCCAGTGCATGCAATGCATTGACCAAGTAATCAATATCTTGTTTTGTAATATGAATGGCAAATGATAGGCGGAGCGCATTTAAATTGTGGCTGGTCATGGGCCTGCAATCAATACCGTACCCATCCCAAAGTTCTTGTTTTACGGTTCTTACATCTTTGCCATTGACCTCAACTACTTGAATAGCGGCAGAAAGTTCATCTTGAGCAGGACTCTTGATCGTGAATTTTGGATTGCCCTCAAGTTTGGAACGAAAGTATTTTTTCAATTCAAAAGAACGTTGGTGAATTTGTGCTGCCCCTATCGTATGATGAAAATCAATGGCGGCGCCAAGGCCCAACACTTCAGGAAGGTTACGGGTATTGTAATTCTCTAACCGGCGAATACTCTTGTCGGTATGGCCACGCGCTACCATCAATGGTTTTAAATACTGCTGACTTTCTTTTTTCGCATAGAAAATACCGATGCCCTTAGGTGAAAACAACCATTTGTGTGCACTGGCCGTATAAAAATCACATTCGAGTGCTTTTAGGTCTATGTTGAACATACCAGCAGTTTGTGCCCCATCAACAGCGACCAGAATTCCCTTTTCATGGGCCATTTTAGAAACTTCTCGTATCGGTAAGATCATTCCGTTGGTGTTCACCATATGGCACATTGAGATGACCTTTGTTCTAGAAGTAATGGCATTTTTATACACGGTCACAAGTTCTTGAACATTCTTGGGAACTATGGGCAACTCAGGTCGTACCAGTTTAATGCCTTTGGTCTCTTGCCAAACCTCCCAGGGAATACGACCACTTGCATGCTCATGATCGGCCAGAATGACCTCATCGCCTGGTTGCAGGTCAAAGCTTCGTGCAATAAGGTTCATGCCCTCAGTGGTATTATGGATAAGTGCGATCTCTTCAGCCGTCACCGAGAATAGATGGGCCACTTTTTCCCTAGTTTGCTCTTTTTCTTCTTCCCATCCGCCCCACATATATTTTGAGGGAAAGCCGTCCAAAAGATTTCTAAAGTGGTTCGTAGCTTGCTGGATATGGGTAGACGAAGCCCCTAAAGAGGCATTGTTAAAATAATGCAGTCCCTCGGCCAGGTTGAACTGTGATTTGACCAGTTTCCAATACGCTTCGGTACTGTCGTTGCTGTTCAGACCAATAGCTTGCCAATGGGCCTGCAGTTCGTTGCCGAACATGGGCAATGTCATTGACCCTAAGGTCCCCTGACCAAGGCGTTTTAAAAAATTTCTTCTGGTATTCTCCATTGCCCGTTGTTTGGTAAAATAGCGTTCCCATAAAAATACAAGAGAAAACGTAATTCCAATACCGATGAAACTTCAATCGTACAAAATCAGAACCTTTGCCCCTACTTAAAAGCTGCATGCCCCGTAATATCGGCACCGGTAATCAACAGGTGGATGTCATGGGTACCCTCATAGGTAATGACACTCTCTAGGTTCATCATATGGCGCATAATGCTATACTCGCCGGTAATACCCATGCCGCCAAGTACCTGGCGTGCCTCACGGGCAATCTTGATGGCCATTTCTACATTGTTGCGTTTGGCCATGGAAATCTGGGCCGTGGTGGCACGGCCTTCATTCTTTAGCTGTCCCAATCGAAAGGCCAAGAGTTGGGCCTTGGTAATTTCGGTGATCATTTCGGCCAACTTTTTTTGCTGCAGCTGTGTTGCTGCGATGGGCCTACCAAACTGAATACGCTCTTTGGCATAGCGTAAGGCGGTATCGTAACAATCCATGGCAGCACCAATGGCGCCCCATGCGATGCCGTAACGGGCCGAATCTAAACACCCGAGAGGTGCACCAAGTCCTGACTTATTGGGCAATAGGTTTGCTTTGGGCACTTTGACGTTATCAAAGATAAGTTCGCCCGTGGCAGAAGCACGCAGCGACCATTTGTTATGTGTTTCGGGTGTTGAAAAACCTTCCATACCACGCTCGACGATAAGGCCGTGTATGCGCCCTTCTTCATTCTTGGCCCATACGACCGCAACATCGGCGAACGGCGAATTAGAAATCCAAAGTTTGGCACCGTTCAGCAAATAATGGTCTCCCATATCTTTATACTTGGTTTCCATTCCACTGGGATTTGAACCATGATTGGGCTCAGTAAGGCCAAAACAGCCCATCCACTCCCCCGTGGCCAATTTGGGCAAATATTTTTTGCGCTGCGCTTCGGTACCATAGGTGAAAATCGGGTACATTACCAATGATGACTGTACCGAGGCGGTAGAACGAACCCCACTGTCACCGCGTTCAATCTCTTGCATAATGAGTCCGTAACTTATCTGATCTAAACCGGCACCACCATATTCCTCGGGAATGTATGGACCAAAGGCCCCAATCTCTGCCAATCCGCCAATGATCTGCTTCGGAAATTCTGCCTTTTGGGCATAGGTCTCAATGATGGGCGAAATGTCACGCTTTACCCATTGACGGGCGGCATCGCGCACCAATTTATGTTCATCGGACAAAAGATCATCAAGGTTGTAGTAATCGGGAGCTTCAAATAAATCTGGCTTCATATGGTAAGTATATTTCTCAAAGGTACTAACCAAAACTAACATTTCACACGGTGATTGTTACATTTTTAAATAGAAGTCTTTGGTCAGTGCTTGATACTCAGCGGTGTATTGATGACGTTCGGTCTCAATGGTAAGTGCTGTGGTTATTGCCTCTTGCGACCGAAAAGAAAATTGGAGCAGGCTCCGTTTTATTTGGGCGGCTGAATTGCCCTTTACCCTTGTGATAAGCTTTGGAAACAAACCAAAGGTCTTGGCCAATTGCGTGATGTGCGCTTCTTCTTTAAACGGAACTATCACCGCAAACTCCCCATCATCGCCCAACAACTTAACAGCAGATGCCAGCAACACCTCAAAGGGCATGGTATTGGCTTGCCGTGCTCGGTCGCGCGCACTGTTTCCGCTGGACACATCTTCCACATAGAACGGCGGGTTAGAAACGATCAAATCATAGGTCTCATCCATTTCTTCGGCGAACTCTTGCACACTGGCATGATAACAAAACAGGCGATCGCCCCAATCTGAAGCCTCAAAGTTCTCGACACATTGTTCGTAGGCATCTTCATCTAACTCAATGGCATCAATAACCTCTGCATGGGAGCGCTGCGCCAATTGTAGGGCGATTACTCCGGTACCGGCGCCAATATCTAAAACCGTATTCGGATGGTGTTCTAAAGACGCCCAAGCACCCAATAACACCCCATCGGTACCCACTTTCATTGCACAGCGATCCTGATGTATCGTAAATTGTTTAAATCGAAAGGGTTTTTTCATTAAAAGGGTGCGTTCTTTTCAACTTGCCTGAACAGCCAAACAATATCTTCTGAAAGCACCTCATCTTCATTGAAAAACTTGATGCGCTTGGCGTGCTTACCACTGCCACTGAACTTCAACCGCTCATGTGCAATGGTTGGCACATGGTGTACGTACAGCATACATGCACCATCTTTACTTAGTTGAATGCCACAGAGCACATTGTTTTTGCCACCACGACTGTACAATACCAATTTGACTTTGGCGCCACCTGAAAGTGTTTCGTCAATATCTGAAAATGAAGAAAACACTAGCTCTCGAAGCTTTGTTGCAATCTTCAAAGCTGTGGAACCAGGCTCAAAAATGGTGGAAAATTCTGCAGTGCCCATAAGATAATTGCTGTTAGTCCAAATATAGTTCAACCAATCCGTCTGGCGCAGTGACATGAACAATTTTGGCGGCCCTATCGACCTTGGTCACAATGGCATCGGTCACTGGAATCAATAGTTCTTTGTCCCCTTTCTTAGCTTCAAAAAGTACTTGGGAAGCTGAATCGTTTATGGACTCAATTACACCAATATCGCCGTGAACACTGTCAAACAATGTAAAACCAACGACTTCGTGATAGTAAAACTTATTGCCCGATAAAGGCGGGAGCATGGTGAGCGGAAGGTAAAGTGCCGCCCCCATAATTCTATCGGCGGTGGCTTCATCTTTGACCTCTTCAAAATCAACGCGCAACAGGGCTGATTTGTGCAGGCGGCACCTATCAATAAAAAATGGAATCAGATTGTTTCCCAACGAAACAAAAACTGATTCCATCTTCTCGTAAATTTCAGGCTCATCGGTGTCGAGTTTAACCAGCACCTCACCCTTAAAACTATATTTTGAAACGATTTTGCCGAGGTAGAAACAATCTTCCTTGCGCATCGTGCAAAAATCTACTCTTCTTCTTTGCTTGCTTCTTCAGCGGGTGCAGCCTCTTCAGCTTTGGCCTCTGGCTCAGCAACTTCTTCCTTTACCTCTTCGGCAGCTTCGGCAACAGCTTCTTCCTTCACCTCTTCAGTAGCTTCAGCAGCGGCTTCTTCAACAACAGGTGCCGTTTCTTCGACTACTTCTTCTGCTTCTTCAACCTCTGGCAAGGCAGCGGCAGCACGTTTTTCACTTACTTCTTTTTCAGCTTCAAGCGCTTTTGCTTTGGCAGCGGCCTGCTCTTTGCTCAAACCATCTTTTTTCGCTTGTACGGCAGCTTCTTTCTCTGCAATCCAGGCATTGAATTTTTCTTCTGCCTGCTCTTCGGTCAAAGCTCCTTTGCGAACCCCACCCTGTAAGTGGTGTTTCAACATAATACCTTTGTATGAAAGAATGGCACGGGCCGTATCGGTAGGTTGTGCACCATTGTGCAACCATTTCACAGAACCATCTACATTGATATCAATTGTAGCAGGGTTGGTGTTAGGGTTGTACGTACCCAATTTTTCTAAAAATTTACCGTCTCTTTTTGCTCGGGAATCTGCGGCAACGATCCAATAGAATGGTTTTCCTTTTTTACCGTGGCGTTGCAATCTAATTTTTACTGGCATATCACATTAATTTGTAGGGTGCCCGACCCTTGTTATTAATACATTCCCACCGGATGTGGGAATCTTTTTGTCACTTAAAACGAAGTCATTCGTATCTAAAGCGGGTGCAAAAATACATGAAATTCGTTACTACACAATGAAAATCAGCCATTTTTATTTGGTTCATAACTCTTCACAACTCCCTTTTTTCAAAATACGGCTTTTTGGTAATTTAGCCCATTAAGCAATGGTCACATTTCAACCCTATCGTTCTATTAAAAAATAGTAGTAACCTCTTGTGATAGCGGGGCAAGGTTGAATGCACCACGCAATTGTGAAAATTTATTGGATTCCCGCGTAGGCGGGAATGACAAAAAAGCAGATTCAATGTACCTCATCTTCGATACCGAAACCACTGGCCTTCCCAAACGCTGGGATGCCCCGATCACCGATACCGACAATTGGCCACGCTGTATTCAAATTGCTTGGCAATTGCACGACGATATGGGCAAGTGCATCGAGCATCAAGATTATTTGGTGCAACCTGATGGGTTCAATATTCCGTATGAGGCCGAACAGATCCATGGTATTTCAACTGCACTGGCCGAACAAGAGGGCATTCCTTTGAACGAGGTGCTGGAGCGTTTTAATGAGGCGCTTTCAAAAGCAAAGTTCATTGTTGGCCAAAATGTAGGGTTCGATGTCAATATCATGGGGGCCGAATTTCACCGCGAGGGTGTGGCAAATGCATTGCAAGAACTTCCTGTTTTGGACACCTGTACCGAGCATACCGCCGAGCTTTGCAAGATTCCCGGGGGGCGCGGCGGTAAGTTCAAGCTTCCGACCCTGACCGAATTGCACGAATACCTGTTCAGTCAACCTTTTGCCGAGGCCCACAATGCCACTGCCGATGTTGAGGCCACCACCCGATGTTTTCTGGAACTCATCAGAAGAAAGCAGTACACCAAAGAACAGCTTGACGTTCAACCCGATTATTTTCAAAATTTTTCAGAAGCCAATCCGGCTACCCTAGAACTGATCGGATTAAAGCACATCAACCTCAAGGCGGCCTCAAAAAAGATTGCCGACGCTTTGTGGAAAGAAGATACGGGCGGGGTCTCGCAACAAGAACTTGACGCGAATATCAAAGATCTTGCCGATGTGGATTTTGTGCATTTGCACAACCACTCTCAGTTCTCGGTACTACAATCGACCATGTCAATCAAAGAATTGGTAAAACAGGCTGCCGAAAAGCAAATGCCCGCCGTGGCCTTGACCGACCACGCCAATATGATGGGCGCTTTTCACTTTGTAAAAGAAGTAAAAGCACACAACAGAGCGGTCAAGGAAAAGAACGAAGAAGCGCAAGAAAAGGGCGAACCACTGACAGCGAAGGAGCTCACGCCCATCATCGGCTGTGAATTCTTTGTCTGTGAAGACCACACCAATAAAAATGTCAAGGACTACGGCTACCAAATGGTGCTTTTGGCCAAAAACAAAAACGGCTACCACAACTTGGCCAAAATGTCGTCGATTGCCTATACCGATGGATTCTATTACGTGCCGCGTATTGACAAAGAGGTCATCAAAAAATTCAAAGATGACATTATGGTGCTTTCAGGAAACCTCTATGGTGAAGTACCGGCCAAAGTACTCAATGTTGGCGAAAACCAGGCCGAAGAAGCATTGCTCTGGTGGAAACAGGAGTTTGGCGATGACTTTTATCTTGAGGTCATGCGCCATGGCCAAGAAGATGAAGACCGGGTCAACAAGGTGTTGTTTCAGTTCGCAAAAAAGCACGGGATAAAACTGGTGGCCTCTAACAATACGTATTACGGCAACAAAGAAGATGCTGACGCCCACGATGTTTTGCTCTGTGTCAAAGATGGGGAAAAACAGGCCACGCCAATAGGTCGTGGTCGTGGTTATCGCTATGGGCTGCCCAACCAAGAGTACTATTTTAAGTCTTCAGATGAAATGAAGGCCCTGTTCAAAGATGTGCCACAGGCAATTACCAACCTGCAAGAGATTGTGGAAAAGGTCGAGCCTTTTGAGCTGGCCCGTGATGTACTACTGCCAAAATTTGATATTCCGGAAGATTTCAAAGTGGCCGAAGATGAGGCCGATGGTGGAAATCGGGGTGAAAATGCCTATTTACGGCATATTACCTACGAAGGGGCCAAAAAAAGGTACAAAGAAATTACCCCTGACATAGAGGAACGGATCGATTTTGAGCTGGAGACCATTAAGAATTCGGGTTATCCCGGGTATTTTTTGATTACGGAAGACTTTATCCGTGAGGCCCGAAACATGGACGTTTCCGTGGGGCCCGGTCGTGGTTCGGCAGCAGGTTCGGTAGTGGCCTACTGTCTGACGATCACCAACATTGACCCGTTGAAGTATGACCTGCTTTTTGAGCGGTTCTTGAACCCCGACAGGGTGTCCATGCCCGATATCGATATTGATTTTGATGATGAGGGCCGTGGCCGTGTGATGGACTATGTAATCAACAAATACGGCGCCAATCAAGTTGCCCAAATCATCACTTATGGCACCATGGCGGCAAAGTCGTCCATTAGAGATACCGCCCGCGTGCTGGACCTTCCGCTGGGCGATGCCGACCGCATCGCGAAGTTGATTCCGACCATGTCAAAATTGGGCAAAATTTTTGGACAGTCAGACGCAGACCTCAAAAAGAAGTTCCGCGCCGAAGATCTAGAAAAAGTCAATCAATTATTGAACATTCACGATGGTGACGATCTCGAGGGACAAACGGTAAAAATGGCGCGAACCCTTGAAGGTTCGGTCCGCAATACCGGTATCCACGCCTGTGGGGTCATTATCACACCTGATGATATCACCAATTTCGTGCCCGTGGCAACGGCGAAAGATTCTGACCTCTACGTCACCCAGTTTGACAACTCCGTCGTTGAAAGTGCAGGGTTGTTAAAGATGGATTTCTTGGGATTAAAGACCTTGACCCTTATCAAAGACACCGTTAAAATTGTAAAGGCCCGCACCGGAGTTGAATTGGTGCCCGATGAGTTTCCGTTGGATGATGAAAAAACCTACGAGCTCTTTCAACGTGGGGATACTGTCGGGATATTCCAGTACGAATCGCCTGGGATGCAAAAGCATATGAAAAACCTGAAACCCACGGTTTTTGATGACCTCATCGCCATGAACGCCCTTTACCGCCCGGGGCCCATGGAATACATACCAAGTTTCATTGCCCGTAAGCACGGTGATGAAGAAATCACCTATGACCTCGCCGATATGGAAGAGTATCTCAGCGAGACTTACGGTATTACGGTCTACCAAGAGCAGGTGATGCTCTTGTCACAGAAATTGGCGGGCTTCTCAAAGGGTGATGCCGATGTACTTCGTAAGGCCATGGGAAAAAAGATTTTTGCGCTGCTACAAAAATTAAAGCCACAGTTTTTAGATGGTGGTGAAAAGAATGGGCATCCGCGCGAAATTTTGGAAAAAATATGGAAAGACTGGGAAGCGTTTGCCTCTTATGCCTTTAACAAAAGCCACTCTACCTGCTACGCCTATATTGCATATCAAACGGCATATTTGAAAGCCCACTATCCGGCAGAATACATGGCTGCGGTACTTTCAAACAACATGAACGATATCAAGCAGGTGACCTTCTTTATGGAAGAATGTAAGCGCATGGGGCTCGATGTTTTAGGGCCAGATGTCAACGAATCGTTCTACAAATTTGCCGTTAACAAAGACTACGCGGTACGTTTTGGCATGGGGGCCGTAAAGGGTGTAGGCCGTTCAGCCGTAGAATCCATCAGTAGCGAACGAAAAGAGAACGGTCCCTTCAAATCAGTATTTGATATGGCCAAACGTGTGGATCTGCGTGCCGCCAATAAAAAGGCTTTTGAAAATTTGGCTGTGGCCGGTGGTTTTGATTCGTTTGGTGATACCCACCGTGCCCAATACTTTCATGATGAAGGTGATGGCATTACCTTTTTGGAAAAGGTCATCAAGTATGGCGCAAAATTTCAAGAGAACGAAAATTCTGCCCAGGTGAGCCTGTTCGGTGATGCCAGTGAAGTGCAAATACCAGAACCTACCGTGCCACCCTGTGAAGATTGGGGAACCATGGAGAAACTGCGCCGTGAAAAAGAGGTGGTGGGCATTTACTTATCTGGACATCCCTTGGATGATTTCAAAAAAGAGATCACTGCTTTTTGCAATACCAGCGTTTCGGTCTTTAAAGATGACCTCAACGGTTATGTCAACCGTGAACTCTCGTTTGCCGGTGTCATCACCGATGTACAGCACCGAGTTTCAAAAAACGGAAAAGGCTGGGCCCTGTTCACCTTAGAAGATTATACCGATACGCATGAATTCCGCATTTTTGGTGAAGAGTATTTGAAGTTCCGGCATTTTTTGATGATCAACAGTTTTGCCTATCTCAAAGTGTATGTGCGTGAAGGGTGGACCAACCGGGAAACGGGTAAAAAAGGAGAACCGCGACTACAGTACAACGACTTTAAGCAATTGCAAGATGTTATGGATGCCTATGCCAAAAAGTTGACCATCAAACTGAACGTGGCGGCATTACAAGAGCAGCGTATTATGGCCCTAAAAGATACTTTGCGGTCACATAAGGGGAGCCATCCCCTAAACTTTATCGTCTACGAAATGGAGGAAGAGATAAAACTTAGCCTGTCAAGCCGAAAGCAAAAAGTGAACATCACCAGTGAGTTGTTGCATACCTTAGAGGAACAAGAGGTGCATTATAAATTGAATTAAGGCCCCACCCCTAAATCCCCTCCCCCGAAGGAGAGGGGACTTGACCATTCAACCTATTATTTCATTTCAACCCAAAATAATCGAAAAAGGGGCAAACTGTCATTCCTACGAAAGCAGGAATCCACCACAATAGTTGCCACAATATGGAGTCCGCAACAAGTGCGGAATGACACTTTTAAAATATATCCTCCGACGGGCTCCTTCCCTTGCCAAAGGAAGGTGGGTTTTCCACTTGCGGAAAAGACGGAAGGGATTGTTCTGCACAGCACTCTACTATATTTGAATAAAGGCAGCTGATTGAACACATGACCTACCATAGGTCCCCACCCCTAAATCCCCTCCCCCGAAGGAGAGGGGACTTGAATAACGAGGGTTAGATATACTTAAGGCAATATGACTGGTTCTTGAAAAGACTATATATGGACCCTTTCTTAAATCATAGTTTTTACCAATGGCCTGATAATCAAAACGAATGCTTATCCCGTAAGGAAACAACCCTATATTTGACTAACTTTGCATAATTCAAAACACATAAATAATGGCACTAGAAATAACAGATGCAACTTTTGATGAAGTTGTTTTAAAAAGTGATAAACCTGTAGTAGTAGATTTTTGGGCAGCATGGTGTGGTCCTTGCCGCATGGTTGGCCCTATCATCGACGAGGTAAGCTCAGAATACGATGGCAAAGCCGTGGTCGGTAAGGTAGATGTAGATGCCAACCAAGAGTTTGCAGCCAAGTACGGGGTGCGAAACATTCCGACGGTATTGGTTTTTAAAGGTGGTGAAATCGTGAACCGTCAGGTGGGCGTATCACCTAAGAAGGTATACACTGATGCCATAGACGCACTATTATAGTAGTATAGCATTCCTGAAAAAGAAAATTGATAAAAATCCCGCCTTAGCGGGATTTTTTTATGACCCACTTTTAGATAAACTTTAAACCTTACGGTCGATTTACTTCAGTATCTTTAACCTAATGGATATCAAATCTGAATTAAACAAAGCTAAACTCTTTCAAAACCTGGAACTGCTTTCCAAACAAGTTGTCGAAGGTTTTATTAGTGGTATCCATAAAAGTCCGTTTCACGGTTTTTCATCAGAGTTTGCAGAGCATAAGATTTATAATACTGGAGAAAGCACCAAGCATATCGACTGGAAGTTGTTTGCCCGAACCGACAAACTCTACACCAAGCGGTACGAAGAGGAGACCAACCTGCGCTGCCATATGATTTTGGACAATTCGGCCTCAATGTACTATCCCGAGGTAAAAGAACTATCATTGAACCATCTCAACAAGATTGGTTTTGGTGTTTTGGCCATTGCGGCCTTGATGAACATTTTAAAGAAGCAGCGTGATGCGGTGGGTTTGAGTATCTATGCCAAGAATTACGATTTTTACGTTAGTGAAAAAAGTAGTGAACGCCATTTTCAAATGCTGTTGGGCCAACTGAATTCGGTGGCCAATGTCTCAACAGGAGCCACCGAAACACGCACCTACCATTACTTGCATCAGATTGCCGAAAAATTACACCGCCGTAGCCTGATCTTTCTTTTTTCCGACATGTTTCAGACCGAAGTGGAAGAAGCGCAGTTGTTTGAGGCTTTGCGCCACTTAAAATACAATAAACATGAGGTGGTACTCTTTCATTTGATGGATAAGGCCCATGAACTGGAATTTGATTTTGACAATTCGCCCAAACGATTTTTAGATGTGGAAACCGGCACACATATTGACCTCTACGCAGAAAATATAAAGGAAGCCTACCATCAAAAAGTACAGCAATACATAGATGACTTAAAGCTCAAATGCTCACAATACCGCATAAAATATGTGCAAGCCGATGTAGGTGCGGACTTTTCGACCGTGTTAAATACGTTTATGGTCGAGCGGCAAAAATTTGTGTAATCTGATTTTGGTCAAAAAAATGTTTGTTGAAACGAAAAAGTGTAGGTATATTTGCCTCCGCTAAAAGCGAGGTCTGGTAGTTCAGTTGGTTAGAATACCTGCCTGTCACGCAGGGGGTCGCGGGTTCGAGTCCCGTCCAGACCGCTAGGAATTCGTTAAAGAATTCGCAAAAGCCTGTAAGTTAATTACTTACGGGCTTTTTCATTTTATTTAATATCAAAAGTCACCGTATAATATCATATAAAAGGTGCCTCTCGCGGTGCCTCTAAACACTCCTTTGAAAGAGTCACCGCCATCGCTGTAATTCACTGTTAAAGAAAACCTTACGAAGAAATTTTAACATTTGGTTTTCGTACCTTCTGGTGACTATTTTAAAGTGTCACCTATGTTTGGAACAATCAACATCTTATTTTACCCGAAAAAAAGAGATTCCGATACCGACGGAAATGTAACAATATACTGTAGAGTTACGGTAAATTCAAAACGTGCTGAGTTTAGTCTAAGACGAGCCGTTCACGAACAAAGGTGGGATTCCCATAGTGGAAGGTTACGAGGCACAACGATGGAAGTTTCCAAGTTCAACCGCTTTTTGGATAATGTCAAAAACCGTCTTTTTGAAATTTACGATTCACTTCTTAAAGATAGAAAAGATGTTTCGGCTACTATTGTTAAGAACACCTACTTAGGCAAGGAAGGGAAAGAGTATATGCTTCTTGAAATCTTTAAAGAGCATAATGATGAAATTGAAAGTCTGTTGGGTAAAGGTTTTACCAAAGGGACGTTACAACGTTATAAGGCAGCCTACAAGCATGTTTCGGCCTATATCCAACACAACTATCATAGAAATGATATTCCTGTGAGCAGGGTTGATTATAAGTTCATTACGGGCTTCGAATACTTTTTAAAGTCAAAACGAAACTGTGAGCACAATACGGCAATTAAATATATCGTCAATTTCAAAAAAATCATTCGCATTGCCTATGCCAATGAATGGATCAGCAGAGACCCTTTCTTCCATTGGAAGGCTAGTTGGAAGACCAAGGAGAAACAATTTTTGACCCAAGCAGAGCTTGACACGCTACAAAACAAAAAATCCTTTTTGCCACGTCTGGATTTGGTACGTGATATTTTTGTGTTCTGCTGCTATACGGGTTTGGCCTATGCCGATGTGAAACAGTTACGCCAAGAGGATATTATCATCGGGGTCGATGGCTACAGATGGATCAAGATGGCACGAAAGAAAACCAAAGCCATTAGCAGCATTCCCCTGCTCCCTCCAGCCGAAGCCATTATTGAAAAATATAGCGAACATCCCTATGTGTTGGATGGTAAAGTTGTCTTGCCTGTATTGACCAATCAGAAATCGAATGCTTATTTGAAAGAGATAGCCGATGTTTGTGGTATCAACAAAAATCTGACCACCCATTTGGCACGACATACTTTTGCGACAACGGTCACTTTGTCCAAAGGGGTTTCCATTTCCACCGTGAGCAAAATGTTGGGGCATCGTTCCTTAAAAACCACACAGATCTATGCCAAGGTATTGGACAGTAAAATAGCGGATGAAATGGCCGTATTGAAAACGCAATTGGAAGAACAGGAAGCCCAAAAACGAAAAGAAGAAATTCCAAGCCAAGATTGATTTTGCATTATTTCTAAGGACACAATTTGTGACCTTAAAACTTCTTCGGTAACGATTCTTCCCATTACCATATCCTCAAAAAGCAACGATAAGACTTCTTAAAATCTGAAAAACCTCCATCAAAAGTGTTATAGGCCATTACCTTAAAAGTAATGGTATTCTGAAATCCCCACTCGTGGGGAAGAGGAATAGCAAGAGGGTAACGCGCTAAAGCGACGTTACGTTGGCGATTTGCTTCGCAAATAATTGATTTTGAGAGGGTTATTTAGACTTTTTGAATTGGGGTCAAATCCAAAGTTTGTTGAAAAACATGCTAAATGCCCCATAAATACAGAAAAAGTTTGTTGAAAAATGGTTGTAAAAGGGAAATATAAGTACAAATACCTGGCTTTGAACCTAAAAGCATCTGTGGTAAAACGGTTCCGCTCATTCGCTAAAAAGATAGCAGGTTCACAATCCGAAGCTTTGGAGAAAATGATTGATTTTTTTGAGTGGCACGGCTTCAAGCCCAATGACCGTTTTGTGGATAGTATCCTGGAGGAAATCCGAAAGAACCGAAAACGCACCGAGGCCAATATTGCAATTCTTCGGGATATTGAGGTCACCCAGACCAAACCCAGTAACATCATGTTGCTTTCCCTTTTTGGAGAAAACCTTAAACAGCAAGAACCGGTAAGAAGGGAAAAGAAGTTAATACAAAAACCAAAACCACCTCAAAAGGAAATTGATATTACAGTTCCTAAAATCAGGTATGAACGTCTACAAGATGAGATGAGGGGACTGTCGCAAGATTTTCAATATGTATTGGGCAAAGTGCGTTTGGTAAAGAGCAGTTTTGGTAAGCCTTACCTAAAACTTGAGATTTCCAGAAGTGAACTTGCGAGGTATAAGAGAAAGGCAAGTAAAAGCATTTCAGGAGAATGATTATTGATAGTAGCATTGGGTAGGTGCGCCCTATCCGATTTTTGTTTTACGCTTATCTGTCCGAACACTACAAAAATCGAATAGGATCCACGCGCAAAGTTTTGGGGTAAGGATTTGGGACTTGCAGCGCAAAACATTGTTTTGCTCGCCTTAATCGCATTGATACTACAATTTATGGTAAAGAAACCTATTCATTAAAACGTTAATTAACTAAACAATCTAAAAGAGACCATGAATGGGACATTTTGATAGAAGAAAGACTGTCGTTTGCAAACCAACCTGTAAAACGGCCATTTTAAGAGACTTTACTGCTTACGGGATTCGCTGCACTTAAATTTATACTTTTATTACACACATAGTGTAACTATGAGTAATAATCATATTCAATTGTTAGCTGCAAAGAGAAATAAAAATTAAATCATAAATGAAAATAGGCACTTTAAAAGGATCATTACTTGAATACATAATCAGAAAATTACTTGCTAATTGTGGGTTCACAAATGTTTTAGCGGATGATGTTTATTCATTTGAAAAAAGTGGTTTGTTTTTCGTCAATGGAAAAGGTGCAGCACATGATGCCGATATAATAATGAATCCTCCAATTCAAATGCCTTTTCATTATCCTACCCAAATTATTTTTGAATGTAAGGCATACAAAGATAAAGCACGTTTACCAATAGTGCGAAATGCATTAGGATTAAGGAATGATTTAAATGATTTTGAAATTGTAACAAAAGACTCTTTAGAAAAACGAAAAAATAATCGAAGGCGAGCTTATGCAGTTGAAACAAGAAATAGATTTTTATATCAAATAGGAGTAGCTTCAATTAATGACTTTAGTGCACCTGCAATTGAATTCGCTGCTAATAACAAAATACCATTACTTTCTTTAAGTTGGTTTTTTAGTGAAGAAGAATTAGAAAATGTAAATACCCTTACTCAAGATATAATTGATACGTATGATGAAGACTCATTAAAGAATACTTATGATTTTTTTAAGGATAGAAATGCCTCGCTTGATGAAGACAAGTATCAATTGGCAAGAGAATTCTTAAGTGGAGAAAATCAAATCGCTCGAATCATTAGTTTTTCAGATTTAGTTATTTCATACTCTTATGTTGGTGTTTTAGAAACTGGTGATATGATTTTCTTATTCGCTGAGTCGCCAGATAATGTCTTTGCACAAGGAAATAATTTCAGAAATTATAGAGCAGAGATTCATTGGTATGGAGACAGACCAAATCTTTGGGAATTAGAAATAAATAACAATCATAACAATCAATTCAATACATTTAAGTTCTTTCTTCCAAATCGCTTATTTGATTATTGGGGGAAATTTAGTTTAGATAAAAATGTAGCTTTAGATATAAAACAACAATTCTTTTCAAAGATTTTTGTCTTCAACCGAAAACGAAATTTAGAAGTACCTTTTTCAATCGTAAATATTGATAAGGAATGGCTTGACAGAATTAGAAGAGAATTAAATGGAGGAGAAAACCCTGCAGCTAACAATGGCTAAAACGGCAATAGCTCCCATTCATTCACTACTGTGTTTAGCCGAGACCGTTAGGCTCAATTAAATATTATGTCAAAACATATAATCATAGCATCGGCAGACATATACGCAATAGGTTATTCACAAACTGCAGATGGGTCGCACGTTCCTGTTCGGTGGTGGCCTGATCTAAAATCACTTGACAATATAGTTTTCACTCCATTCAAAATTCAAATAGAACAGGATGAATCCGGACCTTTGCAAAAACAACCAAAGGCATTCGTCTCTCACATTGTCGAATCTGCTGACTTGGATGAAGCTATTAAAATTGGTATACCAGCTATTCAGGCTTTTTTGAACCACCTTTCAATCATCTTTGAATATGGGTTTAAAATGAATTTTGATGAAACATTCGTTTTGAATTGTGATAGTCATGTAAATATTGAAATACCTAAAGTTAGAGTCATCACCAAAAATGGAATTGTAAATGCATATCAGGTTCTTGGTGATGTAGTTGAAGTCGAAGATGACGGAACAGAGATCACTGCTGCGAAACAAACTGACATAAAACACTCTTACATTGGTTCACTTAAAAACAAATCTTATCTAACTGCGTACTTTACATGTACTAATCCAAGAGCACAGAATTTGAATATTAGTGCCCATGATCGACAGCTAGGTCCTTCTGAATTGCCCCCAGAAAAGAACATTCAGCAATTATTCAACTCTGATTCAATATTTCACCTCATCAGTAATTTATGGGTTGATGCAATTACTCAATCTGATGTAGTTCGCTCTTATATTAGCTTGTGGCAAATAGTTGAAATTTTTAACAGCGAAGGAGAGAGTGAACTTATGTTTGATGATGAACAAATTAATAGTATTAGCGAGGCATTGAACAAATTAGACCTTGATAAAGAGACAATAAACAATCGAATCATAAATCTGATTAAAGGAATGCCGTCTGCCACATTCGTAGAAAAGACTAGGTCAGGCTTCTCAAAGCAATTACCTGATTTGAAGCTTCCGGATGACTTTGACAAACTAGTTAGAACTGGACGGAAATTTAGAGGTAGATATGTTCACTTAAGAGAACAATATATTTTACATCCGGACGAGTTTTATACGACCTATTTTGGACTGAAAGAATTGGCAAAGTCAATTCTACGTTTTCTCAAGAAAAGTATCATTATTGACGATAAAACAGAGCCTAACAATGTATAAGCGGCATTAAAACGCCCGCTTTTACTTACCGTTGGCAACAAGCTGAATGAAAGCAATGGAAGAATTAATAAATAGATTGGAAGAATTAAAGAAACTTGACACAATTTCGAGTTATTCCCACATCAAGAACATCTTGAAAAACCAAATTATTCCTGTTCCTATATTGGAGTATAAACCATATAGATTAATAAGATATAGGAGACATAATAAAGGAGAAGAATTTTTTAATTGTTCTCACGAGCTATCATACAGGACTGATATTTTAAATATTCACAATTTCGGAAGAGCAAATGAACCTGGGCAAGGTTTTTTTTATTGTAACGATAATAAAAATCAAGAAACTGGAATTTCAGAAGCAGTATCAATATTCAGAGGAAATAAAGATAGTGAAGAAGAAATATTGACCATTGGAGCGTGGGATTTAAAAAAACCTTTGAACTTGGTAATGATTCTACCAACAGAAAAAAACTCTGGAAATAATTTAGAGTTCGATAAAATGAGGGAATTTTACAACGGATTTGACAAAAGTGAAGAATTTGAAGACCTCAAAACATTTAATGAATTTCTGGCCAACGAATTTACTTTGGACTTGGAAAAACAAAAATCGAATTACAAAATAACTTGCGCTTTTTCGAACTACATCAAAGAGAAATTTCCTGAAGTGGACGGAATTATTTACGCAAGTGTTAAATCTGAATTTAATGGAACTAATATGGTTCTATGGCCAGAAGTTGTAGATGAGAAATTAGATTTTGTGGCTGCCCGAAAATCAATTTTCAAAAAAGTGGCTGACAAAACATTCGTAGAAGTCAAAACTTTTGACAGTACGGATTACGATAAAAAGTCTGATGAAATAAATTGGAAATGAAGCCAGTTGCCAACAAACTAAAATAGGCACAGAATGCAAGGAGCAGTATTAATAATAGGTTCTCTTCTTTGGGAAAATGAAAAAAACACATTGAATTCTTAGCAAGGGAAGCTTCGAAAGAATTGGAGAAAAAATTTTGACTTAGAAAAAAAGGTCGCGATTGAAGTGCCGATTAGATACGGAAGAAAGTCAACATCTAAAAGGTGCACTTATACGATGGTCTTTTCTAATTCTGTGACTAATCTAGGGACAGCATATATAATTCCTTTTAAAAAGGAGACAGAAAACTTTGAAGAGTTGAAGAATCAAGCATTAGAACTTTCAGAGGCAGAAGGCATATCAACGACAAAATATCCCAAAAGACTAATTGCCTCGTGGGGAGCTGTTGGAATAGCATTCAATGAAACTGAAGAAAAACAATTTAAAGAAATAAAAAATGAGTGGTATCAGATATTCACTTGCTTTGAAAACACAGAATACAAAATTGGAAGCGAGCAACCGTCCATAAAAGAAAATGGTGAACTGAATTTTAAATTTAATGTTCCAGAAGACATTGATTATATATTCGCTACACCTGTAAAACCCAACATTTCAGAATATCCAACTACGGATAGAATAGTTGAGGCTATTATTGAATCAAGTCCAAGGTATGATACATATGTGAAAGAGAATTTTAACAATGGAATAAGGGTGCATGGAGATGAAGAAATAATGGAAAAAATATAAAAAGCCAGTTGCCGACAATGTATGACCGCAATTACGGGGGATTCGACAAGGTCCGAATCCACTCGGAATAGCTAAAGTCAGTATCAAACCGAAAATCAAGGTATATTAATCCGTAACTGGCGGTTATACGAGACCGTTGGAAGTAATTTTTCTAGTGCTGTAAAACCAACGAATTTCGGGACAACTTAAAAACCTCTCTGTTAACTAGTATAAGTAGGATTCCCGTTATTTTTTCCCGTTTGTAAGTTAGGTAACTAAACTAAAAATTCAAACATTGATTTCATACCTCGTACTGCGTCCTCCGCCGATAGGTTTGAAAATACCTTTTGCCACTAGGTCTTGCAAATCCCTTGTGGCTGTGGCTTTTGATGTTCTTGCAAGCGAAACATATTTACGTGCGTTCATTCCGCCTTCAAAGCCCTGATGACCTTCTTCGAGCATTCTGCGAACAACTTTTTGTTGACGTTCATTTAGGGAATCTTTGAGCTCGTCAAAGAACTTGGTCTTTTTTAAGGTAAACTCAATTTCTAGCTCGGCATCGATTTGGGCATCCAAAACCGTTCGGACAAAGTAGTTTATCCAATCCGTGATTTCGTTGGAACGCTGCGCCCCTTGTAAGGCATCATAGTAGGCGTTTTTATTTACCTCGATGGATTTGGACAAACTGAACAGCACCGGGCGACCGATACTTTGCGAAAGTGCTTTTTCTGCCACAGCTCTGCCAATTCTACCATTTCCATCTTCAAAAGGGTGTATGGTTTCAAAATAGAGATGGGCAATGGCAGCTCTTATGATAGGTTTCTTGATTTCGCCCTGTGACGTATTGAACCACTTGATAAAATCATCCATTTCTGAAGTTACTTTACTCGAAGGTGGTGCTTCAAAATGTATCACTTCCCTTCCTATGCCTCCTGAAACTATTTGCATGGGTTCTTTATGAGTGCGCCAATGCCCGATTTGAATTTGGGTATTGCCTTTCATCAACATGGAATGCCAATCAAACAGTACTTGACTCCTCAAAGGTTTTAAAAAGTCATCCCGAACAGCAAGCATCAATTCAGCAATACCTTCCGCTCTTTTGTCTTTAGTTAAGGGTAATTCTGGGTTAAGACCCAAGTTTCTACGAATGGAAGACATCACATCATTTCGGCTCAAATACTCTCCTTCAATTTCTGAGGTCTTTATGGCCTCAGAAACCATGAGGTTAATCATAGCCTCCGTTTGTTCAGTTTCGGAAAGCCCCTGCAATACCCCACTAATACGTCCAGTACGTTGCGCAAAATCAAAGAGCAAATCTTCGATATATATGGTTTGATATTGAAAATCGGGCCAGTCTTTTTGTTGCCAATTGTAACGCATGAGCCGAATAGAGATCTTATTCGGCTCAAAAATACTAAAAAAATGAGTTGATTATAAGTTTATTTGGCTCAATCACCTAAAAACAAACTTGTCGATTACGGATTTGTGTCAAATTTTGAATCCTTTCATGAACTTCCTTAATTGGAGGAAAACCCCACCTATTTTATAGAAAAACCCCAAATAACAATTGTCATTTTTTAATCATCAAGGGTTTGGTTATTTTGGTGATAACAATAGCCGATACTCCCCTAACTCTGGTTTGTTGATATTCTAACTATACGATAACCTTGAAACGTTTTGATATATGGCAAAGTTTCTGACCGGGAAAGAATTAGCTGAGGAGGTTTATGATGTTATTCATGATGCCAAAAAACAGTTGTTAATTCTTTCACCCTATGTAAAACTTGATGACTACTTTAAAAATCTTTTCTCAAAACATAAGAATAATTCGGAATTGCATTTAATTGTCGCTTTTGGAAAGAACAAAAGAAATCCAGAACGAAGCTTTAAGTCCGAAGATCTAGACTACTTTATGGATTTCCCAAATGTATCGATTGTGTTCATCCCTAACCTTCATGCTAAATATTACGCCAATGAGAAAAAAGGTATTGTAACATCAATCAATCTTTACGATTATTCTTTTAAAAATAATGTTGAATTCGGGGTAATTAGTGAATCGAAAATCATAGGAGGATCTGGCATTGACAAAGATGCTTGGGAATCTTCGATGCAAGTTTTAAAAAATGGCTACGCTATTTTCATCAAGAGGCCCAACTACAAGAAGAAGTTTTTGATAGCCAAAGACTACTTGGGTTCTAAAATAAAGCTAGACCTTACCCAAGATTTACTTAAAGGAAATAAAGTCAAAAAATTCAGTGTTTTTGAATTCATTGATAAAACTTATGTTGAAGAAACGATGGAGCAGCAAAGGATAAGCAGGGAAGAATTTGAACGGCAGAGGACTTCTTACAAGGCAAGTTCTAAGCCCTTAATAGCAAAGCAAAAACTACTGTCTGCTACTAATCTTGGCAAACTAAAAGATAAATCATTTGCCGAGGTTGTTGTAGTGATGATTGAGAAAGGTTATATTTCTGACAAGAATACCATTACTGTGCTTGGCAGCCATTTGGGTATTCAATATAAAGAAAATGCAAAGGGCAATAAGTGGATTGTTTATCCAGAATCGTTAGCTGAATTATTATAACTATCACAAAATGGTAAGAATGCTCTAGGCTAAGAACCTTTTGCTTTCAAGCCTGTTTTAAAGTATGATTGCAAATCCCATAAAACCGAGAAAAGCATTAAACAAGGCCTTTTTAAAGGTAAAACCATATCGAGAAGATATTGAGATCTTTAAAAAGAACCTGATTAAGATTCTCGATTTTGCCGATGATTCAGAATCAGAAGAGTATCACAAAAATTTGGTTTCTGGTTTTTTGAAGGACTCTCTTTATCACAACAATTATTTCATTAATACAAGTGGCAGAAGCGACCAAGTCATTCATGTTGGGCCAAAACCAGATAGTGCAGTTGGAGTAATCATCGAGGCAAAAAATGCCAAAAATAATAGTGAGATGGTCTCGATTGAAAATCTCAACAAAAAAGCATTTCATGAATTACTCCTTTATTTTCTCAGAGAACGAATTACCAAAGGTAATCTTGAGGTCAAAAACTTAATCATCACCAATCTTTTTGAGTGGTTCATTTTTGATGCCAACAGCTTTGAAAAAGGTTTTGTTGCCAATAAAAGTTTTGTAAAAAAGTTTAAAGATTTTGAGGCCGGTAATCTGTCTGGCACCAATACCGATTTCTTTTACAATGAAATCGCAAAGCCCTTTATGGCTGAATACCAAGGCTCATTTTCTTTCGTATACTTTGATTTACGCAAATATGAAAAAATAGTCCGCAATGATGATTCCAAAGACGACCTAAAACTAGTTTCCCTTTTTAAGGTGTTGTCTCCTGAACATCTTCTGAAACTGCCTTTTGAAAATGACAGCAACAGTCTAGATAAAAAGTTTTATACCGAGCTGCTTCATATTATTGGACTTACGGAAGTAAAAAAGGGAAGTAAAAAACTTATTCAAAGAAATGAAGAGGACCAACGAAATCTGGGCAGTCTGCTTGAGAATACCATAATCCAATTGGAAAGCAGGGATAAGATTAGTCGTCTGCCCAATGCTAAATTATACGGAGAGAATAAAAGTGACCAATTGTTCAACGTTGGCTTAGAACTGGTCATTACTTGGGTCAACAGAATATTGTTTTTAAAGCTGTTGGAAGCACAACTTATTCGATATCACAAGAGCAATAACCGATATGCGTTTCTGAACTTAAAAATGATTAAAGACTATGACGACCTAGACAGTCTTTTCTTTCAAGTGCTAGCCAAGAAACATGAAGAGCGCAATGAAGAATCCAAAAGACTTTTTGGTTTGGTGCCATACTTAAACTCTTCATTATTTGAACCAACTGACATAGAGCATGATACTATTTTCGTAAGCAATCTAAGAGATGATAAACCTATCCCCATTATTTCTTCAACTGTCTTGAAAAACGAGAATGGAAAAAAACGCTCAGGGGAACTATCGACCCTTGAATATCTATTTGTCTTTTTAGATGCTTATGATTTTAGCAGCGAGGGAGCAGAAGATATTCAAGAAGACAATAAAACGCTTATCAATGCCTCTGTACTTGGTCTCATATTTGAAAAAATTAATGGTTATAAGGACGGTTCATTTTTTACCCCTGGTTTTATTACCATGTATATGTGCAGGGAAACCATTCGTAAAGCAGTGGTTCAAAAGTTCAATGAAGTTAAGAACTGGAAGTGCAAAGACTTGGATGAAGTTTATGACAACATTGAGGATAGAAATGAAGCCAACAGCATTGTTAATAGCTTAAAAATTTGCGACCCAGCAGTTGGATCTGGGCATTTTTTGGTTTCAGCCCTAAACGAATTGATTGCAATTAAAAACGACCTTAGAATATTTCAAGATATTGCTGGGAAGCGTTTAAAAGAATACGAGGTAGAAGTGGTTAATGACGAATTGGTCATTACCGATGATGAGGGAGAATTGTTTGAATATCATCCCAACAACAAAGAAAGTCAACGGGTACAGATGGCTCTCTTTCACGAAAAACAGAACCTAATTGAAAATAGCCTTTTTGGGGTAGATATTAATCCCAACTCAGTAAAAATCTGCCGATTGCGGTTGTGGATTGAACTACTCAAAAACGCTTATTATAAAGGCGAAAACGAATTGGAGACATTACCCAATATTGACATTAACATTAAGACAGGTAATTCATTGATAAGTCGTTTTGCGTTAGATGATGATTTAACGGATGCTTTTAAGGACAAAAAAATCACATATAGCTTTTTGGATTATAAACAGGCCGTTACTGATTATAAAAACACTGCCTCAAAAGAAAAAAAGCGAGAAATTCTCAACATTATCAATGAGGTCAAAAACAATTTTAGAAGCACATTAGACAATAAGTTCATTGCTAAGTTTCAAAAGGCTCAAGGTTTGTTGATTAATGAACAAGAAAGGCAGAACAACCTAAAAACATTTGAGCAAAGAATTACAAAGACTGATAAGGAAAAGCTAAAAAAACTGCAGAAGAGGGCAGAAAAAGCCTTATTGGAAAAAGAGGAAATTGTTAATAATGTTATCTATGAAAATGCCTTTGAATGGCGGTTTGAGTTTCCTGAAGTACTAAATGATGAAGGTGATTATGTTGGGTTTGATGTAGTAATCGGGAATCCACCCTATTTCTCAATGTCTAAATTAAAAGCATTCACTAATTATTATGAAAAGGCCGGATTTCAAACTTATTCGAAAGGAGCAGATGTATATTGCTTATTTTATGAAATTGGCGGTAGGATTCTAAAAGACAAAGGTTTGTTAACTTACATTACCTCTAATTCATGGCTAAGAGCTATTTACGGAGAATTACTCAAAGAATACTTCCTTGAAAATCTGCAACCAATTTCACTTCTAAATATTGAGGACATCCAATTATTTGAAGAAGCCACTGTAGAATCCAACATAATTACATTAAAAAAAGGTAGTCTAACAGATTCTTTTCCAGTGGTCAATTTATCAGATGATTATGTCTTAGGGGCATCCTTGTCCGAGTATTTTGAAGCCAATCATTTTGAGTTTGCGGTACCTGAATCCTCCGAGTGGTTTATAGGGAATCAAGCTGAAGGCAACCTTAAGGCAAAAATTGAAAAACAAGGCAAACAATTGAAAAACTTTGACATTAGGATAAATTTTGGGATTAAAACAGGTTATAATGAAGCCTTTATTATTGATGAACAGAAAAAGGTCAATTTGATAAATCTTGACCGCAATAATCAAGATATTATTAAGCCTATTTTACGTGGGAGGGACTTGAAAAAATACAGTTATGAATTTGAAAAAGTGTATTTAATCAACTCTCATAATGGATTGAAATCAAGTGGATTGAAAAGAATAGATGTAGAGAATGATTATCCAATAATCTATAAACATTTAAGAACATTTTTACCAAAGGTTCAAAGTCGTTACGACCAAGGAGATCACTGGTCAAATCTCCGTAATTGCTCTTACTTAGAAGATTTTGATAAACCCAAAATTATCTGGGGGGAAATTTCGGATAAACCAAAATTTGCCTTTGATGATAAAGGGCTGTATGCAGAGGCAACCACTTTTTTGATGACAGGGGAGAAGTTAAAATTCCTTTTGGCTATACTAAATTCAAAACTTTCGGAGTGGTATTTTAATCTTATTGGAACTACAACTGGCATGGGTACAAATAGATGGAAAAAGTATAAGATTGAATTATTGCCCGTTAAAGTACCTTCTGAAGATGAAATCCTTAAAATTGAAACAATTGTTGACAATATTCTAAATCTTAAAAATGAGGATTCATCAAATGATACATCGTTTTTAGAAAACCAAATCGACCAGTTAGTTTACCAATTATATGAACTGAGCAAAGAAGAGATTGCAATTATAAATAGTTAAAACCGAGCTAAATTTTTTAAATGAACCCTTTGAAAAACGATATCCCCGACTTTCAAACAATTATGTTGCCCATGTTAAAGCTTTTGGAGGATGGCAAACCAAAATCTCTTAATGAAGTTATGAAGCTTCTGACCAGTCATTTCAGTCTAACTGAGGAACATTTAAAAATACAAGTTCCAAGCAAACAAATGGGTTTGTTTAGAAACCGTGTTGGGTGGACACGAAGCTACCTTAAAAAAGCAGGGCTAATAAAGTACCCGGATAGAGGAGTGTATCAAATTACAGAGGTCGGCAAGAGATTTTTAAATACCACCCCAAAAAAATTAAGAAAGAAGCAACTAGAACAATTCCCAGACTATCAAGAATGGCGTAAAACCTTCAGTCAAAGCAATGATAAAAGAAAAGTTACTACAACTACTAGAACTGATGAACAAACCCCGGAGGAAATTTTAGCAACGACAATTGAAGAACTTAATAATGAGTTGGCTTCGGAATTATTGGATAAACTAAAAGAAAATTCTTTTCAATATTTTGAACGTTTTGTTATTCAGCTATTGCAAAAAATGGGTTACGGTGATTTTAGTAGAGATACCACACAACATACGGGACAAACGGGAGACCAGGGCATAGACGGAATCATTTCTCAAGATAGGTTGGGTTTGGAAAATGTTTATATACAGGCTAAACGTTTTACCAATAATTCTGTAGGTTCACCGGAAATTCGAAACTTCATTGGTTCCTTGGCACTTCAAGGTGTAAACAAAGGTGTGTTTTTGACAACAAGTAGATTTTCATCAAGTGCAATACAAACTGCTATAGATAGTAAGCAACAAAAAATTGTTTTGATTGATGGAAAAGAATTATCAGAGCTGGCAATCGAATATAATTTAGGTGTTCAAATCTCTGATACTATCGAGATAAAAAAAATAGATTTAGACTATTTTGAAGAGTAATAGATACCGACTAACCAAAACCGATTTCATTCAATACCTTAATTGTCCAGAATCATTATGGTTGTTAAAAAACAAGCCTAATGTTTATAAGGAGTTTAAGGGTGAGTTCTCTTTGTTCTTGGAAAAATTGATAGATGAAGGGTATGAAGTAGAGGAGTATGCGAAACTGCTTTTTGACAAAGGAGTTGATATACCTGAAACAGCGAACTTCGAACACACTGAAAAAGCACTTTCCTCAGAAAATAACGTGTTTTTTCAGCCCTCATTTCTAACTGCCAAAGGTGTTTTTGCAAGAGTAGATATTTTGGAAAGGTTGCCCGATGGCAGTTTTCATATCTATGAGATAAAATCATCCACCAGTATTAAAACATCTGGTAAGCATAACCATCTAAAAGATGCGTGTTTTCAAAAGTATGTGCTACAAGAATGTGATTATCCAGTATCTAAGGTATCTATTATTAACCTAAACAGAGACTATATAAGGTTGGGAGAAATCACAGTAAATGAATTGCTGAATATTACTGATATTACAGAAGAATTAAAAGGTCTCTACTCTACCGTAGCTAATGAAATTAATGCTGCCGCAACCTTAATTAATAAGGAGGATACTAGTACCATTGATTGCCCATGCAGATATAAAACGAGAAGCAACCACGGTGACTGTTTCAGTTATTTTAATGAAGACATTCCTGAGCATTCAATTTATGAGATTAATAGGATTTCGGCAAAGAAGGTAACGGAGCTGGTTGAGCAAGGAAATATAGCCATCATAGATATTCCTCCGGATTTTGAGCTGAATACCAAACAACGAACCCAAGTGGAATCTGTAAAACAGGAAAAGGCGCTTATCGATAAATCCGCAATTAAATCAACACTTTCAAAACTGCAATACCCCTTACATTTTTTGGATTATGAATCCTATGCTAGTGCTATTCCTAAAGTGGACTTACTGAGCCCGCATAAACATTTGGTGTTTCAAGTTTCTATACACTCGCTAAGCGAAGATGGTAATCTGACCCATTTCGAGTGGTTGGGAGATTCCATGGTATTACCTTCGGATATGCTTTCAAAAATGCAGGAATTTACTGGACAGTACGGTACTTTCATTTCTTGGAATGCACCCTTTGAAGTTGGACGCAACAAAGACATGATAGAATGGTTGTCCGAGTATGCACCCTACCTCGATTACATGAACAACCACATGTTCGATTTGATGGATATTTTCAAGGATGACTATGTGGATTACCGTTTTCATGGTTCTACCTCAATTAAAAAAGTGTTACCTGTTTTATGCCCACAATTCTCATATTCTAATTTGGAAGTGCAAGATGGGACCACGGCATTGGACACTTGGGGCAGAATGGTTTCTAACCCTAATTTTGGTGAAGATATTGAGCAAACTAGAAAAAATCTGTTAGCATATTGCAAGTTGGATACCTTGGCCATGGTAGAGATTTATAATACTCTTTTAAAATTATATTAAGCGTTGAATTTGCACTTTTTTATTTCTGAAAGGAATATATTTTCAATTTTTCAATTAAAAATATTTCTATCAGAAATATTTTTGCTATATTCGCAATGTAGTTCTTTGAAATGTTTGTTTTAGTGAACCCAAGAGTTTCTTGACTATTGAAGAGGATTTAATCCTCCACCCTTTTCGGGTATTCATTGCGGCATCACGAGTTCGAAAGAGAGGTTGACAGGTTTACCCCTTGAAGGCCATTCCCGAGTACCTAGACTGATTGCAAGCCGTGATTAAGTTGCTTTAAAAGGCTTTATTTCGTTTTTCACAAAGTTTTAATTAAGGCAGGAACTGGAGAAGTGTAGTAGAACGGTATCCTACATGGGTTCACGCCGCTAAATAGGCAGGTAGCATAGTGCTCCCGAGTTTATTTATTAATTAAATCTATTTAAGATGAAAAACAAACACAGAGTCGACCAACTCCGTAAAAAGATTCGGTCGCTACTCGCAAAGAGCGGGTACCAGTTCTCGGAAGAGGATAAAGCTCTATTAGAAGCAATTCTGATTGAGTTGGAAGAGATTTTAGACGATGGGAAAGACCTTAGTCCAGACCAAACTTTAAAAACACTCTCCCTGCTATTAAGGTTTCTGAAATTCTTTGGAATCGATGATATCACAAAGTTATTCTAATTCCACACTTCTCATTTCTTCAAACTACACTATTGTTATGAATATAGGCAGCGCTATCAAAAATCTAAGAAAACAGAAAGGCTTTAAGCAAACTGAGTTTGCTGATAAATGTGGCCTTTCTCAATCTTACCTTTCATCTATTGAGAAAGGCAGGAAGGAACCAACGCTTTCAATATTAAAACAAATAGCCAATACACTGTCAATTCCAACTCCTGTATTGGTTTTTTTTGCAATGGATTTAGAGGATGTAGCTGCTCCCAAAAGGGATGCTTATAAATTATTAGAGCCCTCTCTAAAAGCGATGATAAACGATGTTTTCATTTCTCAATAAGACCTAAAATGAAAAAAAGAGTAAAGGACTTTGCTTTTGAACTTAAAATTAAACCCGAGTTATTGAAAAGGCTGGCCGATAAGCTTGATACAAATGAAAGCTCTCTTTACCGCAACTGGGACGAACCCAAAACTGATGAAAAAGGAGAGCCAAAATATATTGGTGGTGTGCTTCAAACACGACCAATAAATGCCCCAATTAAAAAACTAAAATTTGTTCAATCACGCATATTGAATAACATTTTATACAAAATAAAATTGCCATCATATTTTTTTGGAGGAATAAAAAACAAAGATGCCGTTAAGAATGCCCGTCATCATCAAGGGAATAAATTTTTCTTTTTAACTGATCTTAAAGACTTTTATCCTTCTGTAAGTTTTAGAAGTGTTGAAGCTGCGCTCCGAAAAGAAGGTTTTTACCCTGACGTTGCTAGATTAATTACTCGTTTATCAACCAAGGAAGGAAAAATACCTCAGGGGTGTCCTACCTCTTCATATTTGGCCTCATTAGTTGTATTCCATAGTTGCTCAGATCTTTTTGAAAGTTATATAAATAGAGGTCTAAAAGTCTCCATTTATGTAGATGATATCACAATATCTGGCCCCTTTGATTTTAAGGAAATGACGATGGAAATAATAAGTGAATTAAGAGGTAGGGGATTAAAAATCAATTTCAAGAAAACCCATTACTGTACATATAATCCAATCGTTACAGGTGTACAAGTAAAGAATAATGGTATTAGCCCACTTCCACATACTTTCGAACGCTCAAAAGATTCTTCCCGAAGTGAAGCTTCCAGAAATGGTCATCTACAACGTATTCAATACATTAAACAAGTAGCACAAACCAAACCTATTAGTTGAGGAAGAAATTTTAGGTTAAACACCTAGTCCTAGTAAATTTTTACTGTATAAGGTTCCCTTAGAACCTTATCTGGCCATTGATTTAGATTTTTTCAGACCAGTCTTATAGTCATAGCTTGGGCTATGGTTGAAATCTTTAAAAAGCTTTGAAAATGATAGTTCATGGAGTAATATGTAATTAATATTTAGTTTTACTTTTTTAGGATTTTATTTCTTCCAATTTATTTTTATTAATGTTAAACTTTGTTAAAAGGTGAGCGGCGCGGTGAGCCCAAAAAACGACCATTTGGCAGGCCTTGTGTACAGGGCATTTTGAGGAAAAGTTCGAGTCCCGTCCAGACCGCAGAAAGCTCTCAATTTCTTGAGAGCTTTTTTTGTTTGACTACTTTTCGAAGTGTATACTACCCTCAAAACAGCAATGTTCTACCTACTACATTCCATGAACTACTTCTTGATGCCTTTGGCAGTGCATGAGCCGATTAAGAAGATTATTCGGCTCAATTCAAAAGCATAGTATCACGTATCTACTTTAGACTAGAATTGAAAGAAAAATCAGCAGAAAACAGTTTTTTGTGAGCAGTATTCAAAAGAGCGCAAACTTATCGTTTCCAAAATCTGTGAGCGATTGGATGTTTTCAGTGCCACCTATCGTAACTATTTAATAGTTAAGAATTTTCAGTAGAATTGAGGCCCTATAATCAAGAAAAACAATTTTCTTTTACACAAGCAATGGAAGAAGAAACCACTAAACTTTTGAATTTTTTATTGGATGAAGGTTCCATATCATTTACAAAAAGTAGTAGAGAAATTGAATATTTAACTGCTCCCGGTTTACACCCAACCAATAGAAAGACATTGGTAAAATATCGCCTTACATTATTCAAACGTATGTGCCCGAACACATGAATAAAAAGAGCGCATTTGTTTCTGAATAGGTTTGGGAAATGTTTAAGTTAAGCCTGTGCCGAACTTATTTCGGTATCCAAGACCGCAAAAGAAAGCTCTATACAAGTAGGTTTTTTTTTCGTGCCGGTGGGGCGAGAAGTTTATTTTGTGCGCAGCCGAATTGAAGCACTTACCTTTAAATCAATGATTTATGGGGTTTTTATATAAAAAGGGTGAAAAAGTCAAGGTTAAAACCTGACTTTTTTAGTATTTGATTTATCATTCAAATGACCAATTAAACATTAACCAGCAGTTTATGAAATGATAGTATTTTTTCTTCTTCGTTAATGATTTTACCAGAACAGGCCTCTAAAAATCGTAAGAAGGTTTCCTTTTCATCTTTACTAAAACCTTCGGTCAAGAACATAATTACGGCTAAACGCGATGGCTGTGTCTTATTTACCAAGTCAACCCCTTTTTTAGTGAGTTCCAAACGCTTTTTACGTCTATCATTCTCATCTTCGTATTGTCGAATCAGATTCTTGTCAAGTAAGACATTGATAAGGTTTGTAATATTAGCTCGTGAAACGTTTAGAGATTCGGCCAGTTCACTCGCCATTAAGGCTTTTTGATGTTTCTCTCTTTTGAAAAAAGGAAGGTTGGGATTCTCGGCCAAGTGGAGTAAGATAAGCCATTGCTGGGTGGTTAAACCTACTTTTTGGTACACTTCATCCCCAATCTTTTTCAATTGATTCGATAGCTCAAAAATGCTAAGTACTATGGATTCTTCAATACTTTTTTCTATCATTTTTATGTCTCATTAAGTGGGGAACTAAAAGTTGCCGTAATATAAGGCGCATACTTTTACTTCTGTATCTTTTTAATAACGTTTAATTGTGTTTTTATGAACAATTCCTTGCTTGGATTTTCCTTCTTGAAACTGTTCGCAGGATAATGGGAATAGGAACTGTACGAAGGTGCATACAGTTCAAAACGTTGCCGTGCATTGTAATTTTGCATCGATACTTTAGAGCGATAATCCCGTAGGGCGGAAATATCCAAATAACTATTGGCCACCATGCTTCCACCCGTACCGGCCTCTGCCAATACATGACCTTCATAACTCACCACTTTTGAGAGTCCGTCAGTTGCGGCAAATGGAAAATCGATTCCGGAGATACCTGCCGAATTGGCCGATACCACATAGCACATATTTTCAATGGCCCTTGCTCTTTTAGCGACTTCTTTGTGTGTCAATTGCGGACTTCCGGCCTCTGACGAAGAATGCAGAAAAATCTCTGCTCCACGCATCATTAAACAACGAGCGATTTCAGGGTAAAGTATTTCCTCTGAAGCAATACAGGCCAACTTGCCCAATTTGGTATCTGCTACTGGAAAAAGCGCGTCATCCCCATAAACACTAATATAATCATCCAATACATCATGTGGTGTTGGAGCGAACATCGAGTTCAATCGACGATACTTCAGAATTAGTTCTCCTTCATCATCAATAATGAAACTGCTTTGAAAATATAGGTCAGGAAAGTTTTCATCCAACTCATAAAAATTCCCTGATAAAAAGATGGATTGCTTCACGCAGAACTCTTTCATTTGAGTGAACAGGGCATCATCGGTCGAGAGACATGCCTTTTCTCGCCATATGCCCAAACTTTCCCCAAAAGGGAAACTGGTCAGAAAGTATTCGGGAAGGACCACAAGTTTTAAATCTGGACCAATGAACGCTTTTGAACCCCGGGTCTCTGCCAAAACCTTGTCTAAGGATTTTTGCATCAATTCATAAGCCGAAGTACGGTTTTTGCACGAATTAATGGCAAAACATTCGGTTTGAAGGGCAAGAGCTTTAAATCTTTGAATCAATTTGAGGAAGATTAGGATTTACAACAAGATACGAAAATAGTTAATATTATTAACTATTCTGACCTGTAAGTTCATTCAATCGATGAATGTCTTTTTGAAGGGCACTTATCAATTTTTTTTCAATATCAAGCCGTATTTTGGAACTCCAGAGCGATTCTTGGCTCATTTTTTGGCGGTTCATTTTTCTCGATAATTTGCCAGCTTATTCCGGCCGTATCAGAAAAAACAAAGCAATTTTCCCCGAATTCATTCTTCTGAATCTCGGTAGGGTTTAGTTTGTGTTCAACCACAAGGCCATGAACCATTTTGAGTCTTGGGGTGTAAAAAGAATGTAGGGTGATGCCTTTTTCTCCTATACGTTGCTGCTCTGACTTATTGGTTTTACCTCCTCTGGGGATGAAGAACTTCATCTTTCCACAGATATTATTTGGAGAGACAAACCCTTGGTACCAATGGCTGAACCCAGGTTCCATTTGAAAAACACGTTTAGGACCTTTCATCCAATCTCCATCAATGGAAGGCTCATCTTCGGCTTGTAATCCCAGGGCCGTTGATAGATAAGCCATTTGACCCATCGATTTCGCATCGATAATAAAATCGTGATGCGTGAACTCGCTTGTTTTCAATGGTGTTTCAGTGGTAATGGTACCATACCCGGGAATCGCATATCCGTAGCGTTGAAAAAAGATATGATTGAAAAACTCTCCGTAAACGGCACTTTCACGTACCAAAGTAGGCCGATTAAAAAAATCACGCTCCCCAGTATTCAGTCCAAAAAGATCATCTGCAATCGGTTCGGTGGGCAACCAAGGTTTTTTACCCACTTCTCGCGCGGTTTGATAGATATCATAAAGTCGAAAAATGTCATTGGTCATCATAACGGAGATGCGGGAGCCGATGGTCTCCACTGGGGCGTAACCAATACCATTGCCCAAGGGCTTTTCCCATTCGAGAATGCGTAAAAGCCCGTGACTATCGATATTTCCGTTTTGCAGGCGATAGGATTTCAATTTGGACGCCACTCCGTAAATACGTTGTGCCTCTTTCTCGGAAACTGCTCCTTGGGAAACAACCTTAAATCCGAAATCGGCAAAGTACTTCTTTGCATAGGCTGCATTATCGGTGCCCAGCATGACTTCATAAACACCGCTGATTCTGGTATCAGGTAGTTTTGCCTTATCCGTTATCGCTCCCATTTACTAGATGGCTAAGATTAATTTTCCGAAATTCTCACCGGTGAAAAGCATTTGTAAAGTGGAATAGTAGTTCTCGAGGCCTTGTACCACATGTTCCTTTACATACATTTTTTCTTCAGTTATCCAATCTGCGATTTCACTGGCAGTGGCTGGCCATTCGTGTACATAGTCGAACACAATGACTCCGGTAAGATGGCCTCGGGCAGTAACAATCTTCATATAGTTTTTCGGGCCATGAATGTTACCCATATCGTTATATTGGGATATTGCACCACAAATGACGACCCTAGCACCTCTGGCGAGGTTGAGCAGGGCAATGTCCAAGGTTTCTCCACCAACATTGTCATAGTAGATATGTATGCCTTCTGGGGCATACTTCTTGAGCTTGGCGTTCAAATCTTCGGTTTTATAATTGATGGCATAATCAAAACCACATTCATTCAGCAAAAATTTGCACTTGGCATCACTGCCGGCAGAACCGATTACGGTACATCCTTTTATTTTTGCAATTTGCCCTACGGTTGAACCTACCACACCAGATGCCGCAGAAATATAGACAACATCTCCTTTTTTGGGCTCACCGCGTCTAAGAAGTCCAAAGTAAGCGGTCATTCCCGGCATTCCCAAAACGCCCAAATGATGGGTAAGCTTGCTTTTTGAGACATCGATTACCCGTATTCCCGTTCCATCGGTAATGGCATGGGTTTGTGCTCCCAGCATACCCTCTACATGATCCCCGACCTTGAATTTATCGTTTTTCGATTGGATGACCTTCCCCGCCGAAAAACTGCGCATTACCGTTCCCAATTCTATGCCTTTGATGTATGTGGTTCCCTCATTCATCCATCCCCGTATGGCAGGATCCATGGATAGGGCCTCAATGGCCACCAGAAATTCGCCATCTTTTAATTCGCGGATTTCTTCGGTTTTCATGCCAAAATTGCTTTCTTGTATAGCGCCCGATGGTCTGCTTTCTAGCGTTACTAGTGTGTTGGTCATTATCCAATTTTTTTAATTCATTAAATGTAGTCAAAACTAGTTAATATTATAAATAATTAACTATATTAACTAATTATTTAAAAATCCGCACATGTGAGTACAGGTAGATTTGTTACGCTTGAAAATAAGAAACTTCATTTTTATATGTTGGGATCGGGTCCGGCATTGGTAATGCTCCACCCTTCGCCAAGCAGTGGTGAAACGTTAATACCCTTGGCAAATCACTTGGCTTCACATTTTACCGTGTTTTGTGTCGACACCCCAGGTTATGGAAAATCTGATGCCCTGACCGAGCCCCCGACCGGCTTATCTGACTATACTGTTTTTTTGCACCGGGCGTTTAAGGAAATAGGTTTGAACAAACCGGCGATGTATGGTTCGGCTACCGGGGCGCAGTTAGCTGTGCGCTACGGATTGGAATATCCTGACGAGGTGTCCCATATTTTTTTGGACAATGCTGCACATTTTGATGATGACCTGGCCGAAAAGATTCTAGAGCATTATTTTCCAGATTTGACACCTCAGTTGAACGGTTGCCATCTTACTGATATCTGGATGATAGTATCACAGATGTTTCAGTACTTCCCATGGTGCTTTACGACCAAGGAATATGCTTTGAATCGTCAGCAAATGCCCCTTTTTGTTTTGCAAATGGTCGCTATGGATTATCTTAAAGCAGGCGCCGCCTATGACGCGGCCTATAAGTTGGCATTTCAGCATGAGCGAGGCGAATATGTACAACAGTTGAAGGTGCCAACCACTATTTTTAGATGGAACAACAGCATTATAACCAAATACGTAGACCAACTACTTACCTATGACTTTGAAGACCATATTCAAGCTTTGATGATTGATGGCGATGCTACAGAACGTACTAAAAAGATGGTTTCTTTTATGAATGGTAAAGCAACCAAATTCAAAACTTCCGATTTGGATTTTTCCGCAATGAAAGTACCTGAAAAAATACGGTTGGAATATAAAAAGTCGAGCGCTTATCCTCCGAAAGCAACAATGAGTGGTACCCATTTGTCTGAAGCATGGCAAGATTTAGTACAAAGTAACCCAAATGACACAGTAGAAGATATACAAGCCTATCTGGTAGATTGGTATTCAAATAACTAAACCAAAAAAATGAAAAATAGTATCGTATTTATTATGGTCATGCTGGTTTTGGCATGTAAGAAAACTGTTCCTGAACAAAATCCGAATACGGATATGACGGAAACCAATACCTTGGTGGGCACTTGGGATAACTTTCAACAATATTGGCTTGAAAACACGGATACAGATATGCACCGGGTTGAAACGAATGATAAACATAGACATCTTTCCCTTGAAATTTCAGAAGATGAAAATGGGCATTTGCAAGCGGAAATCCGTGAAGGAAGAAATGGAAAGAATCTGATAGAAACCATAACACTTTCCGATACTATTCTAGATGAAAACAATTTCGAAATGAAGGGTGATACTGTTTTTATAAAGGGAATGAAACATTTTGAGAATAAAGACCCTTACAAGTTTATTCGAACTAGAAGGTTTTCCGGTTGGATAGAGATGCCCATGAAGCAATATCCCGATAGTATTTACAGAAAAAGCAATTTAGAAATTCATGACCAAGGTGGAATGGCCGAAATAGATCTGGAAGGAGTTCGCTATACCGCAGAACTGACCCAACTTCTTTTCGGACAAAAATTGGCCATAATGAAGCTGGCCATTTATGACGTGCCTTTGGACAGTGTTCAGATCAATAGCCGTTCGATTAGTTATACTTGGACAAATCCGGAGGCAAAACGAGCAGGAATCAATCTGCGAAAAGTAACTTCAGGTTGGACATTCATAGAGCCGGGATTCGTTAATTCTGATAATACCAAATTTGATAAAAAGTAGTATGATAAAAGTGCGGTATCAAGCAGAGAATGCCTTTGTTGTTGTGGTTGGTGCCAACAGCGGAATGGGCCAAGCATTGATAAAGCAATTGTTCGAAAGCAAGGCCACTATTTTTGGCATCGATATTCAAAAGGAATCTAAAACTCCGATTTACAAGCGTTACCAATATTTCAATGCGAATCCTCTAGATAAGAACGAATTACTCAAAGTTGCAGAAATTATTCGAAAACAAACACCGCAAATTACCGGTCTTGTAAATCTTTCGGGTACGATTAGTCAATTTAAATCCATCGAATCTATTTCCATAGAGGAATGGGACGAGACCTACGATATCAGTTTTATAAGCTGCTTTAATTCTTGTAAGGCCTTTATTCCCTTATTAAAAAAAGTAAGCGATTCGGTCATTGTCAATATGTCTTCAGGTTTGGCCTTTATCGGACAAAAGAATTATGGCCCTTATGGTGCTTCAAAAGCCGCGGTGGTCAGTTTTAGTAAAACCTTGGCCGCTGAATTGGCACCAAAAATTCGAGTTAATACCGTTGCTCCGGGTGCTGTAGATACCAATTTTATCTATAAAGAAGATGGCTCAACACGATTTGACAAAGAAGCATATGTGCGAATGGTACCGCTTGGCGCCTTGGCCAAACCGGAAGAAATAGCGTCGGTAATTCTTTTTTTATTGAGTGAAGGAGCATCACATATGACCGGACAGTGCCTGCACATAAATGGTGGGGCGGGAATGCACTAGAAAGTTCAAGGTCAAGTTCAAACCTCATAAAATATTTGTGGCCAAAGAGATTTTTTTATTTTCCTAACTCTTAACTACCCCATTGTACCTTTTACCAAACCACCATCTACGGTTATGGTCTGCCCAGTAATATAACGACTGTAGGGCGAAAGTAGCCACAGGGCCAAAGATGCAAAATCTTTGGGGTTTCCTAATTGTTTGACGGCGGTTTGATCGGAAAACGTTTTACGAATGTCTTCTTCAAGAACTCCCTTGAGTTCGCTGTTCTTTGCGAATAGGTTTTCCATACGCTGGGTGGCATGATACCCTGGGCCCAGAATGTTCAGTGTAACACCTGAGTCACCAATTTCTTGGGAAAGTGTTTTAACATAACCGGTAACCGCCAAGCGCATCGCATTGCTCAAAACCAAATTTTCAACGGGTTGCTTGGTTGATACACTTTCGATATAAAGCAGACGACCGTAACCTTCTTCCATCATTTTTGGCAACAAGGCTTGCGTTAAGGCAATTTTCCATCGGACAACGGTTTTATAAGCATCATCCCAATCGCGTAATCTTGTTTTCATAGCTGGCATGGCAGGTGGTCCACCTGAATTGATAACTGCTCCGGTCAGAACGCTATCCCCTATTTGGTCAAGTACCTTCTTTAAAGCGGATTCCTCAGAAAGGTCGGCTGCCACTGTCTCGATGTTCGGGCTTTTGTTCTGCAAATCTTTCAGTTTGGATTCGGTGCGCGCAACGGCGATAACGTGTGCGCCTTCTGCAACCAACAGCTCTGTAATCGCTTTGCCGAAGCCACTGGTCGCACCCCCTACCAAAAAGAGTTTATTGTTCAATTGTAAGTTCATTATGATTCTTCTTTTGTTATCATTCTTTTAAATATGGCAATAACCGCGATGGCAAGTATACTCATGACCACTCCGTATACCCCGGGGGTAGCAGCCATCTCAGGACTATTCAATAATCCGGGGGACATGGCAAGTGTCATTCCCAATACATTGTTTTGCATACCACTCTCGATAGATATGGTTGCAGCCTGTTTCGTTGGAAGTTTTAAAAGTTTTGAACTAAAAAAACCAATACCCAAAGTGAAGAAATTAAGCAATAGCACACTAAAAAATGTTGCTTTAAGAAAAGTCCAGCTATCCCCGATCTCCTCCAATTTTAAGACCATAAAAATCAATGCCAATACAATTACGGTTATCGAACCCCATTTGATGGCCGGTTTACTTTTTTCTGCTGTTGTGGGAAATTTGTAATTGATGAACATTCCAAGAAGAACAGGCAAAGCGGTAAGCTTAAAAATGTTGAATATGGTCTTTCCTAGTGGCAGTTGAATGCTTTTGGAGGCTTCCCCAAGTACGGCATCCAAAGAAAAATTGATAATCAACGGAATGGTGAAAATGGTTGCGATACTACTTATTGCCGTAAGGGTAATGGATAGCGCGGTATCCCCTTTGGATAAATAGGAGAATAGATTGGAAACTGCTCCTCCGGGACTGCAGGCACAGACCATTAACCCCATGGCAATCATAGGCTCCATAGGAACTAATAGAACAATGCCATAAGCAATTAGGGGTACTAAGATAATTTGATTTACCAGACCTGTAAGAACTGCTTTTGGCGCTATACCAACTCTTGTAAAATCAGGAATGGTCAAGGTCATACCCATGCCGAACATGACCAAAAAAAGCAGAATTTGCAATATGGTGGGTATATGGGCCGAAAGAAGTTCTGTCATTGACAATTTTGCTTATTGTTGGTCTTTCCAGGCCGCTGCTATCGCACTGCCGGATGTTGACCAAACTTCGGTCTGGCTTCCTAATCTTTCAAGCACGCGTTCTAGATATTGTATGCGATGGGGTTGCCCAAGCACCCATGGATGAATATTCAGGCCAAGAATTCTTCCTCCCATCGTTTCACTTTCCTTTACGAGAAAATCAAAGGCATCTTCTACCTGTTCTGCCCAATCTTGTGCCGAATGCAAATTATTGTTTATGATAAAGTAATCATCAAGTTCAGTGGGTAATGGCATGGCTGTCAAGTTACCATTTTTGGTTTTGAAATCATATGGCATATCATCATTTACCCAGTCACAGAAATATTGAATTCCATTTGCTGCAAGGATATCGGGAGTGTTTTCTGATTCATTTTTCGCTGGGCTGATCCAGCCTGTGACAGCTTGTCCAGACAAGTCGCGAAGTCCGTCCACAGAACGTTTTACCAAGTCAGTTTCTTTGGCAATATCTTGCCCTCCATAATGTAGTTTGTCCATATCATAGCCATGACAGATTATTTCGTCACCACGCTCTTTAATGGTTCCCAATACATAGGGTAAACGTTCTGCCAGGCGGGTATTTATGGCAAAAGTGGGTGTGATATTATATTTATCAAAAGCCTTTAAGAACCTATATAACCCAACTCTGTTTCCATAGTCACGCAAACTATAATGTCTTAAATCGGGATAAGGCTTGGTCATGCCCCCTGGTACTTTAAAGGGAATCCCTTTTTGATTTAAGGGGAAAAATTGTAGTCCCACATTGACCCAAAGCGCAATTTTATTTCCTTCAGGCCATTGTATCGTCTTTCGATTTTGTAACATGGTCCATTTGTAACGGTCATGGTCCATACCATACGAACGCTTCGGATATTTTAAATAGTCATCGTTAAGCGTTGCCATATTTCTGCTTCTTTAATTCGATATCCGCCAATGCGACATCGTAATGGTTATCTAAAAAATATTGTGCGATTTCCTTTCCCGTGGTTACCCAAACATCAGAATGCCCGGTAATATATTCCAAAGCCTCTTCGTATGCCTTAATGCGATGGGCATTGGTCACTTGATAATTATGGGTGGGTATACACATGATAGTACCGCTTTCATCGCCTTCGGCATAAAGTCGGTCAAAGTTGTCCATGAGCTCTTTCCCGTATCGGCGAGGCGTTATTTTCTGGACCAAATAGGCAATGGTGTCGTTCATTTCTAAGGAATACGGAATAGAAACGAATCGCTTTCCACTTTTCAAATGAATAGGTGTAGGTTGGTCATCATGAAATAAGTCACACGAATAGAATCCGGCTTCATCACCAAAGAGCTCGGTGCCGACTTCTGCAAAAAGATCCAAGGTATTTTCTGAATGGGACAAAGCTGGAGCTAAGTACCCAGCACATTTCTGTCCGGTATGTTTATATATGGTTTCGATGGAATCCTTTATCATTTCACGCTCCTGGCCTTCTGTCATTCCATAGGTATATCGGGTATTATAAATACCATGGCTAAAGAATTCCCAATTACGCTCCTTGCATAATTCGATAATTTCAGGATGATGGTCACATAAGGCTGTTGACAAGGAAATCGAACCTCGAATACTGTACTTGTCCAACAGTTCCATTTGGCGGACATGCCCCACACGGTTTCCCCAATCACGACTGGTATATCCGGGTAACGCAGGAGTGGGTTGTGGCCAAGGTTTCCTGAAAGGGTTATCTGGCGGATTCAGTTCATAAAACTCAATGTTAGGCGCCACCCAAAAGGCAACTTTTGCACCATTGGGCCATTCTATTTTTGGCCTGTTTTCATAGGGCCAATAATCATAATATCCTGGGTCTTCTTTCATCAATAAATCTCTTTAATGTCATTTCCGTGACAGCGGGAATCTGTTTGTCATTATCAAAATTAGTTCTAGACTGCGCTCGAACGTACACTAGTTTATTTCATTTTTTCAAGCCACTCAAAAACTTCCTTTACTTCCAAAACATCGCAATACTTAAGCGATAAATCCGTCAGGTTGGCATAGTGATAGCTTTCATGTTTATCGGCTACACATTCTTCGGGAACAATGGTTCTGTATCCTCTTGACAACGAATCTACTCCGGCTGCACGAACACAGCCCGATGTGGAGCCTCCGGTCAGGACTACGGTGTCGACTTGATGCCAAACCAATAGTGATTGTAGGGGAGTTTCAAAAAAGGGGGAAGGCATTTTCTTTTCGTAAAAAACATCCGAAGCACGGTCAATAATCAAACGGTCGTCCAATTCTGAGCGTTCTGAACCGAACTTGATGTTTTGCAAACTATCGGGAGTATCGGTCCGTGTTCCCCAAACTCCCGCGTCTGCGGCAGAATCCATGTAGGCAACATTTGTCCAAACTACGGGCCAATCCAATGCACGAAATTTTGCAGCTAGTTCGTTGACATAACCTAATTGCTTTGGGTCATTTTCGTAGGCAGTTTTGAACAAATCGGTTCGCGTGTAGGCTTTTTGAATATCAATATTGACCAAACAGGCTTTCTTTCCGAACCCGAAACGCTTTCGAGCAGGATTCGCCTTTACTTCTAAGTAGATTTCTTTGGCCGTTTTATCAGTGGTTTGCATAATGTATTTTTATTATTCTTTAGTTTCGATTGCTATTGCTTTATCGTTTCTGCTCCATTCGCTCCAAGAGCCCACATAGAGCTTAGGAATTTCCAATCCGGAGTGGGTTATTGCCAATAGGGAATGACATGCAGTTACGCCCGAACCGCAATGAAATACAATATTCTCTTTTGGGATATCGCCAAATAGTTTGGTATACTTTTCTTTTAGTTCATTAGGGGACTTGAACAATCCATCACTGTCCAAATTCTCCGCAAAGGGAACGTTCACCGTACCGGGGATATGTCCGGCAATTAAATCAAGTGGCTCGAATTCTCCATTGTAACGCGGGGCGGCACGCACGTCAACGACGATATGGTCCACATCTTGGGAGACTTGCTCAACTTCATCAATTTCTACCACGGGGAGTTTCCAAGAAGTTACCGGATACAATGCAACCCGAGTGCGACTCACTTTTTCTGAGTTTATGGGGAATTGCTGTTTTTCAGCTTCCTGAATACCACCGTTCAAAACCTGTACTTTTTCATGACCAATAGCTTTCAACATCCACCAAAATCGGGCGGAGGCATTGGCACCACCTTTATCGTCGTAAATGACCACATGGCTATTCTGTGTGATGCCAATTTCGGAAATGGTTTTTGCAAAATTTTCAATGGTTGGTAAGGGATGCCTTCCACCATTAGCGGCGTCCTCGTGTATTTCTGATAGATGCCCGTTCAAATCTAAGAAAAGGGCGCCATCCAAATGTTTTTCTTGATAGTTCGATAAGGCATTCGGGCCACTAGTGGCATTCACGATCACCAACTTATTCGAATGCCTTAAATCGAATAATTCCTTTACCGCAATAATTGGAGGCACATCTGTTTTCATTTTACTTCTTTCGTTGTTTTACTTTTGAGGACTGCATTGATATGATGCGCCATTTTCCCCTATGTTTTGTCCAGACCACGGTTAGTCTATAGGTACCTTTGTCAAAGTCTTTGTACTTACGTTCATTGATATAATTGGTCAGTACCACATTCTCAGAAATGGGTAAAAATGTAATATCTGAGTTTTCGTAGTATTCAAAAGTGTTTTCAAGATTTTTCAAGGCTACTTCTTTATTGTATTTCTTACCACTTTGTGAGGTAAGAATTAGGTCGGGGTGGTATAATTTATCTGCCAAGTCAACATCACTATTTAAGTGAGCGGTTCTTAGATTTTCAATTTGTTCTTGTACTTGCAATTTGATTTCCGGTCTTAACTCTTGGGCATTTGTCTGCACCACTGCGAACAGTGCAAGGAAAAGGATAAATAAAAGTTTTGATGTGCGCATAGGACTATTCTATTTTAATAATTCCTTCTGAGACCATTTTCGCGATGGTTTCATCACTGATGTTCAGTTCCTTCAAAACTTCAGAAGTATGTTCCCCAATCTTTGGCGGGTCCAATCGTTTTTCAACGCGGGTGCCTTTATATTCCAAGGGAAATTTAGGCAATTTGGCGCTTTTTTTATCACCCATACCAACCTCCATAAGACTATTGCCCCTATTCAACTGTTCGTCTTCAAAAAGGTCTTCTGGTCTGCTAATGGGCGCAAAAGGAATATGCCCTTTATCACAGCGTTCTATAATTTCAGCTTTGGTGAATTGCTTTACACGGGCATCCAATTCTGGCAGGAACCAATCGCGTTCGTCAATTCGTTGGTTGTTGGTCGCTAAACGTTCATCTGCCGCCCAATCTTCCCACCCAAAGACGTCGCACAAACGTTCCCAATGCTTTTCGCTAATGATTCCGATAAAGGCTTTGTCATTATCTTTTGTGTCAAAAACCTTGTAAATACTCCACGCACTGACGCGCGATGGCATTGGCGGAATCTGATAGTCAATCTGTGAACTGTAGGCCATGTGCTGCCCCATGAGAAATGCGCAAGTTTCGAACAAGGCTGATTTCACAAAACCGCCTTCACCAGTCTTTTCACGTTCGTATAAGGCCTGCAGGATTCCGATATAGCCAAACATTCCGCCGGTAATATCGATGACAGAGGTACCTGCTCGTAATGGGTCTCCTTCGCGACCGGTCATATAGGCGAGTCCACCCATCATTTGCACCACCTCGTCCATAGCATGACGCTTTTCATAAGGGCCACTTAAAAAGCCCTTGAGTGAACAATAGATAAGGCGTTTGTTGAATGTTTTTAGTTTTTCATACCCAAGACCGAGTCTATCCATAGTTCCAGGGCCAAAATTCTCGACCACGACATCGTATTCCTTTACCAAGTCATAAATTAACTGAATGCCTTCTTCAGTTTTCAGGTTGACGGCCAGACTCCTTTTATTTCTATTGTAAAACCAAAAATATCCTGTCCCGAAGCCTTTTAAACGCCGGGTGCTATCCCCATGGGGAGGTTCTATGTGAACCACATCGGCACCCATATCGGCCAGCATCAAACCTGCGCAAGGTCCCATAACGGCATGGGTGAATTCCAATACTTTGATACCTTTTAAAGGTGCACTACTCATGGGATACTTTTTTTAACGATTGATAGAATGAATTGGGTTTGTCTTCGATTTTGGTGCCCAAGGTGGAATTCCACCGATTTAAAAACCCGAACATTGAAATTACGCCCATAATTTCAACAATGGCTGGTTGCGAGAAATGTGTTTTCAAAGCGTCAAAATCTTCATCGGTGACTTGATTTGGGGTCATACTGGATTTTAAGGCCACATTCAAAGCGGCCTTTTCTTTTTCGGAAAAAAGGGGTGAGGTTTGAAAATTCCAAATAGTTTTCATCTTTTCATCGGAGACACCAAATTTGTTTGCGCTAAATGCGGTATGCGCGCTGCAATATTCACACCCTGCTGATAGACTTGAAATATGACCGATCATTCGTTTTAAACCTTGGTCGACCAAACCATCTTCGTAAACGGCCTTGGCCAATGTAAAAAACGAAGTCAGCATAGTTGGTTTATGGGCCATGATCAGTCCATCATTGGGTTGAAAGCCCATCCATTTTTCGGCTTGTTCAAATAGAGGGGCCAATTCGCTCTCCTCATAATTGGAAATAGGTGTTATTCTGCTCATTTTATAAGGAATAATTTCCGTGTTTGGTCAGGTAGTTTACCAAACCACCTTCTCCCAAAATATCGATCATGATATCCGGAAGTTTAGTAGCGGTATAGGTCACTTCTGCCGTAAGGTCTTTAACAATGCCTTCTTTTAGGTCGATATCCAATTCTGCTCCTTTTTGAATATTATGGTCCGCGATTTCCAATACGGGAAGTCCAATATTGATAGCATTGCGGAAGAAGATGCGCGCAAAATCTTTGGCGATCACCACGGAAACCCCAGCCTGTTTCAATGCCAGGGGAGCTTGTTCGCGCGAGGAGCCACATCCAAAGTTGATGCCGGCAACCAAAACGTCACCTTGCTTAACAATCTTATTAAAATTGGGGTCCAAATCTTCCAGCACATGATTTGCAAGTGTTGAAAGATCGAGTGTTTTAGTGTATTTCCCAGGGATGATACGGTCGGTGTCAATATGGTCACCGTATGCATGTGCTTTTGCTTTGATAGTTGTTTGTACTCCGCTCATCTTACACTAAATATTTTTTAGGATTTACAATTTGCCCCTCTAAGGCCGATGCTGCTACGGTCGAAGGTGCCCCCAAATAAATGTTGGAATTCGGATTCCCCATACGCCCCCTAAAATTTCGATTGGCAGCTGAAATAACGACTTCTCCATCAGCGGGAACACCTTGATGTGTGCCCACGCATGGTCCACAACCAGAGGTGATCAAAGAGGCTCCGGCTTCAATCAATGTTTGCATTGTGCCGTTGCCCATCGCATCTAGCAAAACACTCTGAGATGCCGGCGCGATGACCATTCGCACATCGGGGTGTATTTTTTTGCCTTTCAGTATTTCTGCAGCAATATCCAAATCTTCCAAACGACCATTACAGCACGTGCCTATAAATGCATAGTTGATTTTGGTGCCTTCATAGTTCGAAATGTTATGCACATTATCCGGGGATTCAGGAGCACTCACTTGCGGCTCCAGTCCGGAAACATCGAAGTCAAACGTTTTGATATAGTGGGCGTCTTCATCGGGAGTAATTGCTTCAAAGTCATAATCCAATTCCAATCCTCTTGGATGAACGATTCCCGTTTTGGCGCCCATCTCCGAAGACATGTTGGCAATCGTCATGCGACTTGCCAAACTCAGGTCTTCAAAGGCTTCACCTGTGAATTCAATGGCTTGATATGTCGCCCCTGACACGGTGACTTTCCCTACCAAAAATAGAATCAGGTCTTTTGCCGTAACACCTTCCTGTAATCTTCCCGAGCAATTAATTTGTATGGTCTGTGGTACTTTTAGCCATATTTTCCCCGTCATCATTGTTGCGGCCAAATCTGTAGAACCTACGCCACAGGCAAAGGCGTTTAAAGCACCATATGTGGGTGTATGCGAATCGGCACCGATAAAAATATCACCAGGCTTTACATATTCGTTCTCGACCATAACCTGATGGCAAATACCTTCTCCTATTTCAAAGAGGCGCATGCCCTGTTCCTTGGCGAAATCCCGCATCATTTTGTGTAAATTGGCAATGCGCTCATTGGGTGAAGGCGCGGCGTGGTCAATTATCAACGCAGATTTGTTTGGGTCAAAAACTTTCTTACCGCCCATTTCACGAAATGCCTTAATGGTCAAAGGGCCAGTGGTGTCACTTGCCATGCAACCATCGACTTCACTTATGACGAGCTCGCCTGCATACACTTTTCGACCCACATGGTTCGATATAATTTTTTCTGAAATTGTCTGTCCCATTTTATTCTTTTACAGACATAAGACGGAAAGACTTAAGAGGTAAGACCGAAAAATTGTACATTTTAAAAATGAGGTCTTATGTCTTATGTCTTAGAATCTTATGTCAACAAATACTAAAATCATTACTATTTAAATCTGTCAAGGCTATATAATCTTAATCTCCTTTTTATCAATCAATTGGTACAACTGCCCCGGGAGTTTGTGGCCCAAGGTCGTTTCCAATTCCATACTTATTTCGGCTATTTTGCCAATGTCCAATCCGGTTTCATAGCCCATTTGATGAGCGGTATGGGCCGTATCCTCTGTTGCGATATTGCCAGTTGCACTTTTGATAAAAGGACACCCCCCTAGACCACCAAAGGCCGTATCAAAAATTCTAACACCAGCCTCAGTAGCTGCATAGAAGTTCGAATACCCTTTATTTTCCGTGTTGTGCAGATGCAGAATTACGGGAATATCACCCGCTTTTTCAACTACTTTTTCCATCAGTTCGCCCAACTGTTTTGGGTTGCCCATTCCCGTAGAATCGGCCAAAGCCAGTTCGTCTATTTCCGTATCCAAGTGATGATCGACCATATCCAAAACACGGTCGGCTTCAATTTTTCCCTCGTATCGACAGCCAAAAGCACATTGAATCCCTCCACGAACGGTAATGTTATTTTGCCTTGCAAGAGATACCATCTTCTTAAAAGCTTTCTTAGCCTCACCGAGGGTCAAGCGTGCATTTTTTTGACTATGGGTGTCACTTGCCGAAATTGAACAGGCCAAATGATTGAGCCCGGCGGCAATTCCCCTTTCGACCCCTTTCAGATTCAGTACCAATCCGCTGTAAATGACCCCATCTTTTTTATCCAGTTGAGAACAAACGGCTTCAGCATCCGCCATTTGTGGTACCAATTTGGGATGTACAAAAGAGGCAACTTGAATGCGGGTCATTCCGGCAGCGACCAGTTTGTCAATATATTCCAACTTTTTTTCTGTGGGAACAACCTGCTCCAGCGTTTGAAATCCATCGCGAAGTCCCTGTTCTTCCAGTATAATTTTGTTTGTATTCATTAAGAATAGTAGTTTTCAAAATTAGTTAACTAAGTTAACTAATTTTATGGAAACGGAGCTGGTCTATCAGAAATAATAGTTAACTTTATTAACTATTTATTGTGATAATATGAAGGTACGAAATCCATTTACGGGGCAATACGATTATGAGCTGAAGGAAGATACTCCTGAAATGATTCAAAAAAAGGCGACTGAAATCCGAACTGCCCAAAAAAAATGGCAACAGCATAGCATCGCTGAACGTGTGGCCGTGCTGCAAAAGTGGTTGACCAGTTTTACAAAGTTTCAGGCAGAAATTGCGGAGCAATTGGCAGTAGATACGGCAAGAAAAAGAATTTCTGAAGTGGAGACGGGAGGAATTATGGGCTTAATGCAAGCATGGATATATCGTGCCCCGCAATTGTACAAACCACCAGCGGAACGACCCTCTGCTTCCGCGCCCACAGTTCAAATTGGGCAACAATGGGTGCCTTACCCTTTGGTGGGCGTCATAAGTCCATGGAATTTTCCTTTGCTCTTGGCCTTGATTGATACCATTCCGGCATTGATGGCGGGCTGTGGCGTATTGCTCAAACCCAGTGAGGTCACACCACGATTTATGGACGGGCTCGAAAAAAGTATCAAAGCCGTGTCTGAACTTACCGGAGTTTTACAATTGGTGCGAGGTGGTGCCGAAGCTGGAAAAGCAGTGGTTCAGAATGCGGATGCCATATGTTTTACGGGCAGCGTGCCAACGGGTAAAAAGATAGGTGCTGTTTGTGCCGAACGTTTTATTCCCGCTTTTTTGGAGTTAGGCGGAAAAGACCCTGCTATAGTTCTGGCGGATGCAGACCTAGAGGTGTCAACCGATGCCGTTTTACGTAGCTGTGCAGGGGCCACTGGACAAGCTTGCCAGTCTTTGGAGCGCATATATGTAGACGAGAGCATTCATGACCAGTTTGTAGAGGAGATTACCACCAAAGCAGAGAAGGTAACGATGACTGTTAACCCTAAAGAGGGGCAAATGGGTCCCTTGATTTTTGAGGCCCAAGCCAAAAAGATACAGGAGCAGATTGACGATGCTTTAGCGAAAGGGGCAAAGCTGCATACGGGCGGCAAAGTTGAAAATATCAATGGGGGGTTATGGTGCCGCCCTACGGTATTGACCAATGTTACCCACGACATGAAGGTGATGACTGAAGAGACTTTTGGTCCTGTCATTCCCATTATGACATTCAAAACCAAAGAAGAAGGTATTTGCTTGGCGAACGATAGTATTTACGGTTTATCGGCATCTGTTTTTTCCACGGATAGTGATAAGGCGATTGAAATTGCTTCACAACTAGAGGTTGGTGCAGTAAGTATTAATGATGGTAGCCTTACGAATAAGGTATACGATGCAGAGAAAAACTCATTTAAGGAGTCGGGAATCAATGGTTCTCGAATGGGCGATGCCGGTTTTTTGCGATTCTTTCGAAAAAAAGCACTTCTGATTCAAACGGCTCACCCAGAGACGATGGCTCATTTTGAGGAAGGTTCATCATAACTCATAAATTAATTTTATGATTTTACGTAAGGTAGGAATACTGATCATTCTTTTTCTCTTGACCCATTTGTCAATAATGAGTCAAGAGTTTTTTTTAATGGAGGATTATTATCCCATAGCAGCTAAAAATGAGTGGCGCTACCAAGCCCCGGAAGGGTGGAAAGATGGCGATTATATTTCAAAAATCGTTGTCGTTTCAAATCGATTTGTACCCCTTTTTTCAGAATTCGAAGATGAAACTGGCGAATCGTTGTTCCAATTGATCGAAGATGATTGCACCTTTCGACATTTTGATGCAACCAAAGCTTCCAAGTTACTCTCGGTAAATGAGAAGGGAATATTCTATCACGGCGAAACTTTTTCAAGTGATGGAAGCATTGCCGTTTTTGAAAAGCCTATACATTGGTTCAGTAGGATTGGGAAAATTGGTGATACCCTCAATGTAAAAAGAAACTATATACGATATTATAGGGGTGGTACCCAACAAAATGGTGTTTTTACGTTAACCCAAGAAATTACCCGAAAAGAAGATGTGTCCGTACCAGCCGGAATATTCAAGGATTGCTTGCGAATTGAATTTGATACGTATTGGGATTTAGGTGAAGGAATGGAAGCGAAATCCATAAATGTTTATCATCATTCCAAAGATGTTGGTGTTGTAAAAGCCTCCGCACGTTTTGTTGTTCTAAAGAATGGCGTCGAAATTATCAATCGCTTGGTGGAGCCTGATTTGAAATCATACAGATTGTTTTAGGGAAGTATATTTAATGGCCAAAAGAAAAAAAGAACATTAAAAACTGCTGTTCTTTTTAGGTCTTATCCCCAAATTGATTTTCAAAGGTATTTGTCCGAAGAAGCTGTAAATAAAAAAAGCGGAGAACCCTAAAAGATTCTCCACTTTTTCACTTCACTTAAACTAACTCAAACTTTAAAATCTATACCCAAGTGTAAACAATACTCTCTTTGGGTTTTGTAATACAGCAGTGGTTATACGTCCGGCTCCAGTAGGATTTGCCTGCTTCTCTATAAGTGCAGCATCCGTATTTTGACCGCCTACAACCAACTGTCTTGCATTTGCACCATCAAATAAGTTCTTGATGCGCATACTGATTCTTAATTCATCAGTGCCCAAGGGAAACGAATAATATGCCCCAAAGTTGTATTCAGAAATACTTGGTAATTCAAAAAGATTCAATGCATCGGCGAAACCGCCAGAATAGGTGAAGCCACCAAAGTCAGCACCCCATCTGTTCGCATTGTACCCAATATTGATGTTATATATTGTATTAGGTCTATTCTGAGCATTAAGCCCATCTAGATTAATACCTGCATCAGTGCCTGATCCAACTAAGTTCAATCCAAACAGATCACCGTTCTGGTCTACGGTTGTGCCGTCAGGGACACCATCCCTATCGGCATCGAAGGTCGATAGCGGAACAAAGAATTCTTCGTATTGTGAATCTTGTAATGTTAATGAACCACGAATAAGTAGACCTCTGATCGCTTTGGGCGTGTAGGTAACAGAGAATTCACCACCAAATATTTTGTTAGAACCGGCAGGTCTTTCTACAAACTCTCCCAAGTTACCATCAAAAACAGTAGCAATTCTATTGTCTATTTTCGTATTGAATACAGTAAAATCTAATGTCAAATCTCCTAAACCGGCTCTGTATCCTATTTCAAGATTGTTCACAACCTCGTTATCTTCAGGAACAATACTTGTAGCATTTATCGACCCGGGCAGCGAAAATGCTCTTACATAATTTGCATAGATAGCTGAGGATTCACCAATTAGATAGTTGGCACCCAAAGAGTATGAAAAGTCATTAAATTTTAGCTCATTTTCCACAAAATCACCACTTGGATCAAACTCTATCCCAGAATTTGGAATTTCTTCAGGATCGTTATTAAAGCGTGATTTCAACCAGTCATATCTAAAAGCAACATTTAAACTGAGCTTTTTGTTGAAAACCATTTCATCCCCAATAAAAATACCCGTTGCCGATTCCCCTCTATTGGAAGAAGTATTGGATATATAGGAAGTTGGGGCTGGTTGTGGAAAACCAAAAGAACCTGTGCTAAATCCAAAGGAAGATCCAACTTCAGGGTTTCTAAAATCTACGCTTGAACCATAAACAAAATTTAGGCCCAAACGATCTCTTTCCGCTGTACTATAATAAACCCCACCGCTTATGTTGTGCTCTGCCTTTTCTCCTACTATCTGTTTTGAGATCCGATGTTCTGTGATCAATTCAACATTTTGATTAAAGGCCTGACCATTAAAACGATTTACAGTATCATCTTCGTTATAGAATGTAGAAAAGTTGAATTCGTTTATATCTTCATACACGAAATTATTGTATCTAAATCGTTCGCTCCAAAACCACCCATTGCCCAAATCTATATTAAAATCAACACCGATATTACCTCCCTTGGTTACTTCTCTGTTAGCGCCGGGAGCATCCTGAATTGGCGTTCCATCTGCTTCTGTAGCGGGAGTCGGATTAAAGAAACCTTGTCTCACATTCATATTCCCGAAGGCCCTATCTAAAGGTCTCGCATCATTAAAGAAGGTATTGGCAGGGTGCCATCCATCAAGAATACGACCATTTTCCAAATCCCATGGTGAATCTGTGATATTTTGAAATTGATTGTTAAAAACACTACCATAAAGGCGTATAGATGAAGTTTCAGAGATGAGATAGTCAAAGTTTGCTCTAACTTGCGCTCCCCTATCTTTTGCGAATTGTTCCTTTACCCCAGAGTCCTCAAGTACATAACCCCCTATGTTGTAACGCAATTTTTCAGAAAGAGGTCCGTTAAAATTGAAATCTGCCCTAAAGTCTACTTCACCTTCAAACTGATGTCCCTCTCTAGAATTATTACTGTATTTCGTTATCTGGAAATTTCCATGATGTTCGGTACCCCCTGTTTTTGATATGATGTTGATGGCACCGGCCGCTGCCGCCCGACCGAATAACGTGGCTGCCGCACCGCGAACAACCTCAATATTTTGTACATTTTGATCAATGCCAAAAAACTCTTGCTGACTTCCAGACTGTGCGGCAACAGCAGAAACTGGTAAACCATCTATTAAAGTAGTGGCATAGATAGACCCTCCAGGGAAACCTCGAATATTAAACCCACCTTTTCTACCCTGGGTCTCGTCAATAATTACACCAGGGGTATTTTGAATGGCTTCGGTAAATGATTCTGCCTTTAGTGTCCCTAATTCTTCGGCACTAATACTATTAATTGCTGTTGTAGCCTGCAGTTTGCGAACAGGTTTTCTGGTTGAAGACACAACCACTTCATTCAACAGGCTTACGTCTTCTAGAAGTCGAACGTTAACGACAGAACCACTAACGGTCCTTTGTTTTGTGCCGAACCCGACATAGGAAAAAACAAGTATATCGCCATCATTGGCCTGAATACTATAACTTCCATTGTCATCTGTAACAGCACCTACCGTGGTGCCCTTAACTTGTACCGTTGCCCCTAAAATGGGTACATTGTTTTCATCTGTTACCGTTCCTGTAACTGTACCCTGCGCAAAAACTCCCGCAGAGCAAATCAAAAAACTGAATAAACAGACCAAATTCATAATTTTCTTAGTTCTCATAAGGTTTGAATTACTGGTTTAGAATTAGCTTACTTTGCCCATTTTTAAAGACTTTAGGCCAAATATTGTCTATTTTTTAAGCCTTAAAAAAGCTAATATTTGACACCAATATAATAATTAATTATATTAATGGTTAATATAATTAACTAATATTTTTTTCGTTTTTGTAGAAATTCTATTTTTTTGGCAATGTTTTTGGACTTTTAATGTGCAGGCATACAGAACTTACTGAAGTTCATACAATATAGCTTCTAGCTTTAGAGAATCCTCAAAAAATCAATCAAAATTTTCTTCAAGAAAAGCAGTATACTTTTTAAGGATAAGTTTTCGTTCTTTTTCAGAAATTCGAGAGACCGCATAGGCTACAAAAGGCCGAAGTACTTCAAAGCCTACCAAACCAACAATTCCCTCGTTGATGTTCTTTAGTATATTGTCCAAAGATCTTCCGTGCACACCTTCCGCGTTGTAGAATGAGGCCGGACTACCTGTGGTAATACTTAAAAAAGCTTTTTTTTCTTTAAATCGTCCATCCTTATATATGCCATATTCCCCTCCATAGGCAAAACCATAGGCCAGCACCCTGTCGACCCATCCTTTTAAGATAGCTGGCAATCCGAACCACCATAAAGGAAAGTTCAATATGAGAGCATCTGCTTTTTCCAACAGACGCATTTCTTTTGCTACATCTTCAGCGAACGAATTTTCCTGTGTAGCGTAGTTTTGTTCCAAGGCATACTTGTAATATGCATTACCCGAAAGATTCTTGAAATCATGTTTTCCCCCCACAGGATTGAATCCTTTCCGATACAAATCGGAAATGGTTACTTTATGTCCTTTTTGTTCAAAGAAACCTTTAGCAGTTTGGGCGAGTGTACTTGAAAATGAATCCTTGTTTTCATGTGCATGTACAATTAGTATGTTCATCAGTCGCGTATACTTTGCAAAAGTAGTTAATAAAGTTAACTAATTTGAGTATATTTGATTTCAAATCTTAAAACAAATAAAATGAAGCAGTTAGTGGTCCTTTTAGTAGGTGTTATTCTTTTGGGATGTGGGGAGAATATGAAAACCAATGCAGTGGACAGGGCTGAAAATATAGTAACTGAAGTTGTTCATCCATGGGCCGATAAAGCTTCCTATAAAAATGCTGATGAAGTATTGAAAAATTGGGTCGATGCCCGTTGCGGAACGGGAACACCGGTCCATTGGGTAGCCGATGGTTCGGTTTACGAATATCCATCAGGAAAGAAGTTGTTCGGTATGATTGGTTTCGATAGTTCCACGGTTATCTGGCCTGACGAGGTTGATGGTACCGTAATTCATCTTACCCGAAAGACATTTGCATATACCGATCCCAAAACCGGAGAGGTTTTGACCGAGTATGAGGGTCGCCCCGTCACACCTATAGCCTATCCCTATCAAATGATTACCTATAGATTGGAAAATGAAAGAATTTATGGGGACGTAGAACAAGGAGTTGGCGAACGTATTCAAGTAATCAAATCAAAAGATGGTATTCCGTATCGTAAAATGGGAAATGGGTATATTTATAATGCACAGGTATATCTGGATTTTCCATTGCCTTCAGGAAAACAATACCAAGCATGGGAAAACTATGATTTCTTCATTCAACCAGAAAATAGTGTTGACGAACCCCACCAGATGGCATGGCAGCGATACGGTTCATTGCCCCCTTGGGCCGGTATGCCCAATACAAAAGCCATTATTCAGCTGCATTCGTGGCGCGTAGAAAGTCATGAAGAGTTTCCAAAAAAACTATTGGCTTGGGCTAAAAAAAATAAGCCTGAATGGTTGAATCCACCCAAAGATGTAGCTGAGGTAAGAGCAATACAAAAAGGGGAAACCGGCACTGGCTGGGGTAGATAAAAGGTTCAAGCTCGTACCAATAACCATCGAGACGAATCAAATTAAAAGAGCTTTTGTCCGCTGCGCTAAGTGGATAAAAATTTATCAATGATCTCGGCGCACTCTTTCGCTTTGTCAAAAAATAAGAAAGCACCACCATCTTCAATAATCTCTCGTTCAACATTTGGAATGATATCCAGTAGGTTTTCTTGATGACTCACAAATTCATCGTGTAACCCTTGTAGCAATAATACCGGAAGATGTAAATTTTCGAGGGCGATCTGTCTATCCCATTTCAAAACACTGTGATGGGCGTCAAAAGGTCGCATTCGGGTCATGACACTGTTTAAGAATGGGCGAAGAATATCATTTATTTCAGCTTGTGGCATATAGGCAACATATCGTTGCCATGCCAAAAGCAAAGACGCCCCGTTTTTATCGAGCACAACCTTTTTCTTACTTTTTAAATTTTGAGAGAATTCAATCTTCTCCCCTTCGGTTTTTAAACCACTCGTACCTGAAAGTATGATTTTCTCTGTCCGTTCAGCAAAACGATAGGCAAAGTTCATGGCCATTAACGCACCTCCATGGTGCCCAAGAACACTGCACTTTTCTATATTCAAATGGTCGACAACCGCCAAGGCCACATCGGTAAATTCTTCAACACCAGGTGCACTACTAGGGTCGCTAGACATGCCATGACCTGGAAGGTCAAAAAGGACAAGCTGATATTCGTGGAATAAATAAGGTATTAGAGCGGCATATTCTTCCATTGAAGAAGAAGATTGATGTATCAAAAGCAAAATTGGGCCTTTACCGGCAGTACCAAAATGTATTTGACCCTCGGCAATGTCGAAATAACCTCTTTTTAGTTCACGATTTTCTGTAGTTCGAAACAGTATTTTATCACCCATGTCGTATTTGATTTTTCAAGGTTCAAATCTTCCTTAAAAAATGGCTTGAGAAAAGTTTACCATGATAAATATAGTTAATTATATTAATAGTTAATAACATTAACTAATTTTTTGTTAGTTTAGTAGGATATTATAAAGACCTAATTGCACTACAATGAATACAACGCCGGTAGAAAAAGACCAAGATTGGGAGGAGGAATTACAGGAATGGATTGCCTCGATAGAGGAAGTTATCGAAGATCAAGGAGATCATCATGCCGCTAATCTCATTCGAGAATTAAGGGCGCTGGCGATTCGGAAAGGGGTAAAATTGGCAGGTGAAGCCCTTAACTCCCCCTACATAAACACCATTGGTGCAAAGCATCAGCCCCCCTACCCCGGTGATACGGTCATTGAGACAAAAATTGAGAATATCAATCGTTGGAATGCCATGGCAATGGTACTACAGGGTTATGATAGTGGTGAAGGCGTTGGGGGCCATATTGCCACTTACGCTTCTGCAGCAAGTATGTATGAAGTAGGTTTTAACCATTTTTTCAGGAAGAAATCAGAGGATTATGGCGGGGATTTGGTTTCGCTCCAACCTCATGCTGCTCCCGGTGTGTATGCGCGAGCCCTTCTGGAAGGAAGGCTGACCGAGATCAATTTGAAAAACTTCAGGCGCGAATTACAAGCGGGCGGTGGTTTACCTTCATATCCGCATCCACGACGATTACCGGCATTTTGGGAAATCCCCTCTGCTTCGATGGGGTTGATCGGAGTAAGTGCGATTTATCAAGCTCGTTTTCAAAAGTATCTTGAAAATAGGGGCTTGAAAGAAAAAAAAGGTGGAAAGATATGGGCTTTTGTCGGTGATGGCGAAATGGACGAACCCGAGACACTAGGCACTTTGAACATTGCGGTACGTGAGCAACTTGACAATCTGGTTCTGGTCGTAAATTGTAATCTACAACGCTTGGATGGTCCCGTTCGGGGCAATGGAAAAGTGATTCAGGAATTAGAGCGTAGTTTCCTGGGTGCCGGATGGAACGTTACCAAAGTAATTTGGGGCAGTGAATGGGATGCACTTCTTGAAAGAGACCAAAAAGGCATTTTGGTCGATCGTATGAACAAAGCCCTTGATGGGGATTATCAAATGTATTCGGTGCTTCCTGGAAATGAGGTTCGAAAGCATTGGGTCATGGACAATCCTGAATTAGAGAAACTCATGCATTCGCTTTCCGACGAGGAAATTAGAACCATTAAAAGGGGCGGACATGATTATAAAAAGATATATGCCGCTTTTGATAAGGCTGCCAGACCCAATGGTAAGCCAAGCGTTATTCTGATGAAAACACTTAAAGGCTATGGTATGGGCGATTCTGGTGAAGGTAAAAACACTACCCATCAGAAAAAGAACATGAGTGCTGAGGAACGCATCGCCGCTGCCAAACGTTTTGGCATTCCTATGAGTGAAGAAGATTCTGCCAAGGCAAAATTTTATGTGCCTGCGGAAGATAGTCCCGAGATTACCTATTTGAAGAAAAGAAGACATGAGCTTGGCGGGTATTTACCGGAAAGAAAAGACCAAGCACCTGCCATAAAAACACCGGGAGAGGGACTTTGGGGCGAATTTTATACGGGTACCGAAGGGCGTTCGGTTTCTACCACCATGGTACTGGTCCGTATCATTACCAAACTCCTGCGCCAAGATGGAATAAAGGAATATATTGTGCCCATTATTCCCGATGAAGCTCGAACTTTTGGTTTGGATGGTTTGTTTCGCTACGCGGGAATTTATCAACCGAAAGGCCAACTGTACAAACCAGTTGATGCCGATAGTATATCTTATTATCGAGAAAGTATCGACGGTCAAATTCTTCAGGAGGGTATTTGTGAAGCTGGGGCCATTGCCTCTTTTATGGCAGCCGGGTCGGCCTACTCACTCCACGGATTGCCGATGATCCCTTTTTATGTCTTCTACTCCATTTTTGGTTTCCAACGTGTCGGCGATATGATTTGGGCCTGCGGCGATATGATGTGCAAAGGCTTCTTGATAGGAGGCACTTCGGGAAGAACAACTTTAAACGGTGAAGGGGTACAACATCAGGATGGGCATTCGCATATCTTATCGAGTATTGTTCCGAATATGAAGAGCTATGACCCCTCTTTTGCATACGAATTGGCATTGATCGTCAAAGACGGAATCCATAGAATGTATGAACTACAAGAAAAAATATTCTACTATATCACCGTGACCAACGAAAACTATCCGATGCCAATGATGCCCGAGGGGGTTGAAGATGGAGTTATTAAGGGAATGTACCGCTATGAAAAATCCAATAAAAAAATAGCCAAAGGACGTAAAGCGCATTTGATGGGCAGTGGTTCAATAATGATGCAGGTTATTGAAGCCAAGAAGCTATTGGAGGATATGGGAATCTCCACGGATATCTGGAGTGTGACAAGTTATACCGAACTGCAGCGCGATGCACAGGATGTGGAACGTAAAGGATTGCTTTCTACTGAAGGCAAACGTCCGAAAGCGTATGTAGAGCAACTATTGGATAAAGAAACAGGTGTATTCGTTTCGGTTTCTGATTATGTAAAACAATGGGCGCACGGCATTTCGAAATGGATGCCAAAGGCGTATCATGTACTTGGTACGGATGGCTATGGTTTGAGCGAGGCAAGAAACGACTTGAGAGACTACTTTGAAATCAGTCCGAAGTTCATTGCTTTGGCGGCTTTACAGCTACTTCGTGAAGAAGGGGCAGTGACTTCCATAGAGGTGAAAGACTTTATCAAGATGCATAAGATAGATAAAGATAAAATCAATCCAGCAAGCTAAATCCGAAGAAAATGACCGAATTAAAACTACCCGAATTGGGTGAAGGCATCGAAAGCGGCACGGTGATCAACATCATGGTGAAAGCAGGGGATACCGTAACGAAAGAACAATCTTTACTAGAAGTAGAAACCGATAAAGTGGTGGTTGAAGTACCTTCGGATGCCGATGGTATAGTGGCTGAGGTTTTGGTAAGTGAAGGCGACCAAGTTTCTCAAGGTGTTGCCATTATCCGGCTGGAGGGAGGTAGTGCCCCTGAAGCTCAAGAACCGGTGTTCGCCGAAGTTGCCACCGAATCAATTGGTATGACCGCCGTAGCAACCCCTGATGTGAAAGCAGAAGTCGTCAAAGAAAACAAGACGGTCAAACGATCCGTTTCTGAAATAAAGCTTCCCTCATTGGGTGAGGGTATCGAAAAGGGAACTATAATCGCCATTCATGTTGCTGAAGGAGACACCGTTGTCGCTGAGCAAACCTTAATGGAGTTAGAAACCGATAAGGTGGTGGTTGAGGTGCCTGCGGATTTTGGTAGTGAAATAATAAAAATACTCGTCAACATTGGTGATGAAATCAGTGAAGGGACTCCTATTCTAAAAATTTCCTTTGGTGCCGAAGAAGGTGTTCAGAAAGAGGTTCTTGTAGAAACGGAAGAGGAAGCTGTAGAAGTGGAACCTCTCGCGAAAGTGGAAAACCTCGTAAATATCACCACAAACGGTGCACGTTCCGGAAAGTTCAGAGCTTCTCCATTGGCCAAAAAAATCGCCCGCGAAATCGGAATCGATATTGCAACAATGCCACTCCGATCAGGCACTAATCGTATATCGGTAAAGGATGTCAAGAACTATGCTAAGGCGCTAAATCAGAATAGGGCAAACGGTGGTACTCCCATGACCATGGCAGCATTGCCCGATTTGTCCAAATGGGGCAATGTTCGCCCTGAGTCCATGACGGGGATTATGCAGGCCACGAGCAAAAACATGACCACCTCGTGGAGCAACATTCCGCATGCATGGTTGCAAGAAAAAGTAGATGTCACCTATTTGGAACAAAGGCGTCAAGTGCATAAGGTTGCTTTCAAGGCAAAGGGAGCTTCATTGACCATTACCGGAATTCTCGTTAAAGTTGTGGCGAAGGCCTTGGAAGATTTTCCTATTTTCAACGCCAGTATCGACTCCCAAAATTCGGCAATTGTTTATAAGGACTATATCAATGTAGGCGTTGCTGTCGATAGCAATAGAGGATTAATGGTTCCGGTTTTAAAGAATGCAAATGAAAAAAGCATTTCCGATATTTCTTTCGAATTGGGGACTATGGCGGAAAAGGTGAAAAGCAAAAAAATTACTATAGAAGAATTGGATGGCGCTACATTTACTATTTCTAATTTAGGGGGAATAGGCACGAGTGCCATTTTTCCTTTAGTAAGTTTTCCACAAGTGGCTATTTTAGGCGTTGCCGAAAGCCAGACCGAAGCCGTGTATATGGATGGACAGTTTCAGCCAAGGCTTATCATGCCTTTGACAATAGGTTTTGACCACAGAATCATTAATGGGGCGGATGCCGCTCGTTTCCTGAAACATATAAAAAATTTACTGGAAGATTGGTTCATGTGGAATATTTCGAATAGGATTATTTAGAGTTTCACAACTACCTTGCCGCAACTTTGTCCGGCCAGTAAATATTCCGAAGCATTTAAAATAGATTCAATGCCTTCGAATGAAATAGGATCTACCTTTACTTGCAGTTCTCCTTTTTGATACAACCTAAATAGATATTCGCGCGTTTCTGGATGTTCATCTTTAAAGAGATGGTTCATAAAACAACGAACGGAAGCACCTTTCCAGTAGATGCTTTCATATACTCTGGCCCCCGTCACTTGTTCAAACCTAGGAGCGGTCAACTCTGTGGCCAAACCACTCACCACCAAACGCCCCAGAGGTGCTAAATTTTGCAAAAAGGCATCGAATATATACGTTCCGACGGAATCAAAGCCGACATCAATTTTATTGAGATATTCTTTGGAAAGCACTTCTGAGATATTTTCTTCCCGATAATTAATAATTCGGTCACAGGCATTTAAACCTTTTAACAAGTCCACTTTTTCAGATTTACCACAAATAGCTACCACATGGCAATTTTTTCTTTTTGCCAATTGCACAACAATATGGCCCAAGCCTCCCGCTGCCGCTGAAACAACGATTGTTTCACCCTCCTCTAATTCGGCGGTTTTCTTCAGTGCCAAATACCCAGAAACACCTGTAGGGTTCAAGGTCAGGTATTCGGCCGTAGCTTCAGGAATTTTGATGACCTCTTCTTCCCTTATTACTTGATACTCTTGATAGGCGGTACCTACTTTTACCGTCGAAAGTGCCTGGCCAATTTCTACACTGTTGACATCTTTGCCAATTTCGATTACTACGCCGACGGCCTCTACGCCAAAGACATAGGGAAACTCCACATTGACGTAGGGTACACGCCCACGGTAGAGTTCTCGGTCATAGAGTGCATTAATGCCAATATACTTGTTTTGAATGCGGATATCGGTAGGTCTTAATTTTGCTAAGGGCCGCTCAATAATAGCACTGGCTTCCTTCAACGAATCTGAAAATCTAGTGATGACCAGCTGTCTATTGCGCATAAGCTTTATTTTGATTCCAGTACGAATAGACTATCCGGCAGGTTTTCGTTTACTTCGAAATCCGTCCAAAATACTTCGTTGGATAGTTGACCGTCATAAAAAAGTTCAACGCGACCTGCCTGCAACCAAGAATACTCCTCTTTTGAAAAAAACTTCGAATATTCCCGATGATGCCAGCCTCTAGGAGTTTGAAAGGCGACTTTAACAATCTTGAAATCTTTTTTGTCAATACCGAAGAATGTTTCTCCCTTATTCGGGTCTGTCACTTTAATTGTATAGGCAGGTTTCGTTTTTACAGTGTCATCGGCTACAATTAGCAATGAATACCCGTCATCTAGCGCATGGCGAATAGCACCATATCCAAAGTTTGAAGCCCAGCGATTATCGGCGGCAGACTTTTCTTGCATTCCACGGAGGTCATAGGTGTTTTCGCCATCATAGGTGACGATAAAAACAGGTGTGCCATCACGAAAAGATTCAATACGTACTTTTCCATTGGCCCTATGTGCCGCATCTTTGGTCTGTTCAAACTCACGCCACATGTTGTGGGTTTCGTGCTTTACAGGCTCTCCATTGGGGTAAAATATTCCAAACCCTTTCATGGTAAGGCTTTTTGGTCTTTGCCAGAAGACACCGCCGGCCTTTTCATGTGCCTTCTGAATGATTTGTGTGGCTGTTAGTTGAGTTTCGTCCTTTGCATTATGTTCTTTGCAGTTAAAGGCAAGTAGTGTAAACAAGAATAGTATTGGGCTAATTTTCTTCATATTCAATATGGATTTACATTCGGCTTATTTGCAGGGTTTCTCTTTAAGGTTGATGGTGGGGCCTTTATCATGAACACCAAAAACAGGATTGCCCTCAGCGTCTGTCGCAGTATCCTCCAACAACAACGCATCCTTCCGTAGAATTAAAGTTTCGTTGAGGTAAACTTGCTTTCCAAATCTATCGGAATAATAGTTACAAGCGTTTTCTTTGAGATATCCTTTGAAAGCATCTCCTTCACGCTTCCAAAAAACATCACAACCGGGTTTTAGGAAAAAATCTTCACTGTTCAATTTGCTGAATACTTCAGGATCTAAATGGCTGTTGGTCAATCTGCTTGGTTCCTTTGGTGTATAGATTCTTAGTCGGATGGCTCGTTCAGTTGTATCGATTTCAAAAGCATACACCCTTTGGCGATACAGATCATCTAAGTTATAGTGTTGTGATTGCTGTGCGTATAAGGTGCTGCCGGGAATGAAATCGAGTTGAACTTCATAAAATATATGATGCGTTTGGCGATGTCGCTTTTCGGAGGGCAATTTAGCAACAGCTTCTTTGTAAACCTGCCGGTGATTATCGTACTCCCCGGGAAACCAAGTCAAGAGTGTATCCAAATCCTGTTGCAGGTCATGAATACTGTTTTGCTCAGTGGTCGTGGTCTCTTTCAAACCCCCTACCAGAATGAACAAAAACAATAAAACGGGCATGACTATAAGTCTTTTCATCTCTCTTTGAATTAAACAATTCGTCGAATCTTTGGTATAAATACCATTACTAATATCGCCGATATAATATGTAAAAATGAAACAATAACAAATACGGGGGAATATGATATGGTATCTACCAACCATCCAATGAGTGGAGTGAACAACATAGCACCAAAGCTTCCGGTGGACCCTGATATTCCCCATACAGATGCCGCATCTTTCTTTCCAAATAGATCAATAGGCAAAGTGAACAAAGATGCCTGTTTGAACTGTGTGGCAAAGAGTGAGAAACTGATCAGGGCGATCGCCCAATAGGGAGATTCAATATAGAGACATCCCAATACGGGCATCACTAATATGGCACCCACCCAAATGACCCATTTTCGCGAAGCATTTAATGAAAGTCCATTTTTCATTAATTGGCCACCGGTCCATCCGCCTACAAAACTTCCGATATCGGAAAGTAAAAAGGGAATCCAGGCGAACAATCCTATTTCCATCAAACTAAAATCTTTCACATCGGCCAACCATGAAGGTAGCCAAAACACAAAAAAGTAAAAGGCACCATCCGATACGAAACGTGACAAGGTCAATCCCCAAACTTCTTTGTATCTGAAATAACTGAGCCATGGTTGTTTTTCTGTTTGCTCTTCGGACTCTTGCCCATTTCGAATCAAAGCCAATTCCTCTTTGGAAATCCGCGGATGTCCATCAGGTTCATAATATATCCAACGCCAAAGCAACAACCAAAAAAAACCAATGGCTCCCGTGATGACAAAAGCCATTTTCCAACCGAAATCAGTAATCAACCACACCATCAACGGAGGCGCAATAATAGCACCCAATCCGGGACCCATATTCAAAATGCCAACGGCTTTGGTCCGCTCTTCTTTGGGAAACCATTCCGAGATGGCTTTCATGGCTGCAGGATAGTTTCCTGCCTCTCCAATTCCTAATAGAAATCGAAAAAAACCCAAGCTCAGCATCCCTTTTCCAAAGGCATGTAGCATATTGGCGATCGACCACCACACAACGGCGATAGAGAATCCTTTTTTGGTGCCGAGAACATCCACTAATCTTCCGGAAACCATCTGCATAATTGCATAGGCCAGTAGAAAGGCGCTAACGATCCATCCATACTGTTCGTTGCTTAAGCCTAGATCTTCTCGAATGACCGGCGCCGCAACAGAAAGAGCTTGTCTATCAATATAATTGATGGTGGTTGCCAAGAAGATGGTGCCTGCAATATACCATCGAATGTTTCTGGTTTTGGGCATAACGAATCGGGTTATGCTTTTACGTCATCTTCGATTTCGACAGTTACAGATTCAAAACTTCTATATTTTCCAAGCAAAAGTAGCGGAAAAGAGCCCACTAGAAAGGCAATCATGGCATAGCCTAAAATGGTATCATAACTACCTGTATTTGCAAAGAACTTACCGAATATCACAGGACCGAAACCGGCGCCCATCGCAAAGAAACCATATAGGAAGCCATAAATGGCCGCATAGTTTTTCATGCCAAAATACCGTGATACCAAATAGGCCATCAAATCATACTCCACACCGGCACCAAAGCCAAGTATAATAACGGCGATAAGGGCATTTGAATAACTCAAATCCGCTCCTTGAAGTAGATAGCATGATAGAGCAGGAATACTTAGAAGGACAAAGGCAACGGCCGGTGCCCAGAAACGGTCGAGAAGATAACCTCCCACTAGCCTTCCAACCAATACCGCATAACCAATGGCACTGGCCAAAATTACCGCATCAGAAACTTCAAACCCTTTGTTGCCAAGCATCTTTTCTAAGTTGGGAATAGGCCCACCGACCGCGAATGAAATAAGAATGAAGCAAAAGGCCAGTAACCAAAATCTCCAATCTCTTAATGCCTGGGCCACACTCATGCCATCTCTTGTAACTTTTGCATGACTGGGAATCGTAGATCGTAATCGGGCAACTTTGTCAGCAACCTTTGGGTCATCGGTATCCCTAAAGAAGAAGTAAGCAATGGGCAATGCAATTAATAGGGGCAATAGACCAACACCCAGATAGGCTGTCTTCCAACCGAAGCTGTCTATAAGTGAAAAGGCGTATAATTTTGCCATGGAACCAAACAAACCAGTGCCCAGTAACGAAAGACCAAGGGCAAGACCTCGGTTTTCGTTGAACCAGTTGTTGATGGCGCGGGTCCAGGTCATTGGTAAAGTACCTGCACCTACAAATGCCAAAAGACCCCAAAGCGCATAGTACAAGACTGGCGAACCGGTGTTGAGGCTGAAAGCGACAAAAGTGATTCCAAAGAGGGCCAATGACCATAAAGCGGTTTTTCGAGCGCCAATCTTGTCAGCGATATAACCAACCAATGGACTGGCAATCAACGCAGCGATGGTGAAGACAGTTAGTCCACCCATAACGGTATCCATACCCCAACCAAATTTTTTTGTCAATGGAATGGCAAAAACACCAATGGTGTAAAAGGGCAGTGGAGACATGCCCAGACCAATTCCGAAGGTTGATGAAAGAATGACTGGCCATCCAAATTTAAACTCTTTGAGGTTTGAAAAATTCATATTGTCTTGCTTTTAGTTGTGGGTTATTTTTTTAAGTTATCTCTTATTTCTTTAGATATCGTACGGAAACAATTTAGGAAAAGAAAATGAACCTACCCTTCAATCCAGCTGCTTGTCTTGATTTGAAAAATGTTTACAACCCCACATCTAAATCTTACCAAAGACTTTATGGACAGAGGCTTACATTGTTTTTCTAGCCAACCCAAAACTATTTCGAACCTAAATTATCTATAAATTTAATGATTAAGTATATTAATTATTAATTAAATTAACTATTTTTATATCAATCTCTTAAAAACACAATCGAATCTTCTTGAATTTTGAAGAATAAGTCTTTGATTTCATGCGGAGTTCGAATTTATTGTTAGCCGAGACACGTGAGGTTGTTGAAAGGTCCAATACTCTGATTTCAATAGCACAATTCAAAAAACAGATTTTAGTATTATGAAAAGAATTACCAAGCATTCACCTTACCTTGTAATGTTTTTTATTGGAGCTCTGTTTTCTTTGGCCTGTAAGGATGCGAAAGAAACAAAAGATCAAGCAGAGGTTGAAAAAGTTATTGAACATAAAGATGATTTGAAGGATGCTTTTGACCCTAAGGAATATCCTTTGATCTTTAGGAGAACAACCTTGATTGTTAGGGATTTGAAGAAATCCTTGGCACTATATAAGGATGCTATGGGTATGAAAATCATCTACGATAAAATTCTAAAGCGACCGCACCCGACCAAAGATGGAGAACAAGATATTCGACTCGTTTTTTTAAAGGCCGTAGATGAGTATTACGGCGTTTTGGGGCTTATGGAATATCAATATGGCGAAACGGATAAGGTCATAGAGCCTGTTCATAGGGAAGGATTTAAAGTTCAAAACTCCATAATGCTCTTCAATACAAACGCTCTTGAGGAGAAATTTCCGATTATTGAAAATACACCAGGTGTTGAAATTTATAGATCACCAACACTTCGTGAATACCCTTCTTATGACGGCGAAGGGTTCATACGGGTTATGGTGAGTATCTTTTATGACCCAGATGGATTTTTAGTAGAATTTAATGAGCCCCTAGATCCGATAAAGACACAATAATTGAAAAAAATAATGATTAATAAAATTAATAGTTAATTAAATTAACTATTTTAGAGAACTGTTTAAACGTAAAATAAATCAAGCAAATAATATAGTCATGAGTGCACCCGAATTGAGATTGTTTCCAAAACATGCGGGTATCTGGGAAGGTACCTATAGAAGAATCGATGCCAATGGTAAATTAATTGACCAATGGAAGAGCCGTTTGACTTGTGCCATGCTTCCGGATAGGAAGTATCATCAGGTGAACGAATATATGTGGGATGACGGGTTTAAAGAAATGCTTGATTTCGGAGTTTGTCCTTTCAATGAAAAAAATGAGTTGATTTTTGAAAACCCCAGACTTTCCGGTAAAGCATGGGAGTCTGGTGATAGTGTTATACTGATATGGGAATACAAGCACAGACCAGGTATGAAATTGTTCGAACAGATTGATCTTATCGGAAATGATGACCATAGAATTCGGGTTTGGAAATGGTCCGAAGGTGATACCTTCAATGGAATTACGATGATAGAAGAGCGAAAGGTTTGTGGCCAAGATGGTATTGATCCCCAATTTTGGGTTGACCTTCCAAAGAATCGAACCAACGGTCAAGAATCAAGGTCAGATAACTAATGTTGTCTTGACCAACTAAACTTTTTTAGAATAAAATACTTCTCAATATGGGAATGACCATTACAGAAAAGATTATGGCGCGCAGTAGCGGCCGCGATAAAGTAACACCGGGAGAATTGGTTTGGACAGATATCCATTCCGTTATGACCATGGATTTTTTGGGTAGACAATGCTTTGATAAATTCAGGTCATTAGGAAAAACCGAAGTCTTTGACAAAGACAAGGTAATCTGCGTTTCAGACCACTTGGTCCCTCCTCCTAACCAACGTTTTGCCAATATGTTGAACGAATGGAGAGAGGTGGTTAAACAACATGATATTACCCATTTTTATGATTTGGGCCGACAAGGTATCGCGCATCAAATTATGGTGGAACAAGGTCATGTGCTACCGGGCACAATAAGCATTGGAACCGATTCGCATGCAAATACCTACGGTGCCGTTGGTGCCATGGGCAATGCCATAGGCGTTACGGATGCCGCCGTTGCCATGGCCACGGGTAAGGCTTGGTTCAGGATTCCAAAATCTGTAAAATTCAATGTTACAGGAAAGTGGCAGCCCTGGGTGATGGCAAAAGACTTGAGTCTGCATATTATGGGCATGATGCATTGGAACGGCCATTTGCTGTACAAGGCACTGGAATTTACAGGTCCGGCAATCAGCAGCTTGAGTATGGCGGGCCGCATGACCCTTTGTAATATGACGGTCGATTTGGGTGCCAAAAACGGAATCGTTGCCCCAGATGTAGTGACCGAAAGATACTTGCGCAATAGAACAAACGACAAATGGCATTTCGTCAAGAGCGATGAAGATGCGGAATACGATATGGTTTACGATATCGACATTTCTGACTTGGCCCCTACGATAGCACTACCCGGAAAACTGGATGATACGGTTACCATTGATAAATTAATAGGTCAAAAATTCAACAAAGCTTTTGTTGGTACATGCACCAATGGAAGGCTGGAAGATATTGCGACTATGGCCGAAATCATGAAAGACAAGCAGGTGCACCGCGACGTGAATATGATACTGGTACCGGCAAGTCAAACCGTCTATTTGGAAGCATTGCAAGCCGGACATTTAGAAACCTTGATTAAAGCTGGAGTTGCCATTGATACACCAAGTTGTGCCTCATGTGCAGGTTTGCATACGGGTGTTGCCGGCGACGGAGATATCGTATTAAGTGCCGGAAATCGAAATATGACCGGGCGAATGGGTAGTCGTAATGCCAAGGTGTACTTAACCTCTCCTTCAGTAGTTGCAGCCTCGGCGATTAGGGGAGAAGTGACAGATCCAAGAACTTTTGATATCTGAGAAATCTTATGAAAAGAAGAGATTTCATACAAAAATCCGGAGCGGCAGGTCTGACCCTGAGTGTGATGCCTATGGCATGCGCCAAACCAACGCCGAAACTTGATGCCGAAGTCCTTATTTTGGGCGCCGGACTTTCGGGTTTGTATTTAGCCCACCTTTTGAATAAAGCCGGCAAGGATTATCTGGTTTTAGAAGGAAGTAACAGAGTGGGCGGTCGTATGTTTTCTAGGGAGGACATAAATCGAGAAGTAGGAGGCAGAGGTATCGGAGATAAGTATACCGAGGTCATGAAATTGGTAAACGAGTTCAATACCGAGATGATTGACATTACCGATTACATGCGATCACCAACGGCTATTTATGTTGATGGAAAGCTTTATGACAAATGGCCTGATCCAAAAACGAACCCGGCCTATTTACAGTTTACCGCGTTTGGCAAATCACCGCAGCTCACCACTTTGGATCAGTGGTATCAAAGGCCAGAATTGGATGAACCTTACAGCGAGCTATTAAGACGAAACGGACTTACCGAAAAACAAATAGATTTGGCCGATATCAGTGCCAACTATAATGATATTCGAAAAACATCAGCTATAAATGCATACCATAGTGCTGCTTTTCGAAAGTTCAACGGTTCTGAGCGGGTGTTGAATTTCAAGGACGGTTCAAAACATTTTATCAATTCCATTGCCGATAGTTTGGCCAATCCGGTGTTAAAAAATAAGATGGTGAGTTCCATTGATGATGGCGAAAAAGGGATCGTGGTAAGCTGTGTCGACGAAAGTAAATACAGGGCTAAAAAAGTAGTTTCCACCATGCCCTTTACCACTTTGCGCGATGTGAAAATGAATGCTTCTTTCAACAACAATCAAAAAAAGGCAATTGAACAACTAGACTATACGGATATTACCCAAATACACTTAACGCATTCCGAGCCATTTTGGGAACAAGATGAAATACCTTTTGATATGTGGACGGATACTCCTTTGGAACGCATCATGAATATGAGCTCCTCACCGGATGAAAAAGAATTGGCCTGTTGGGTCAACGGACTGGGAACAGCTTTTTTTGATAAGATGTCAGAAAAAGAAATCGCAGATTATACGATTAAAAAGATAAATGAAATTCGCCCCTCAACAGTAGGAAAGATTGAATACTTGGGACAACAGAATTGGGGAAAATATCCTTTCAATAAAGGTGCCTATATTGAATTTGGTGTAGGTCAGGCCGCTTGGTTCGAAGATATGATAAAACCTGCGGGCAATATACACTTTGCCGGTGAGCATGCAGCCCATGAATCACGTGGAATGGAGGCTGCTGCCGAATCGGCAAGAAGGGTATTTAATGAATTAATGAGTTAAATTTATAATATGATAAAAGGAACCTGTTGGGTAGCTGATGATTATGTAATGGCGTATGACATCATTACCTCCGAGTATTGGACATCTCCAATAGACCCTGAAGAGAACAGTAAGATAGTAATGTCCGGGGTCAAGGAGGAATTCAGCAAAGAGAACGGATTTAAAGACAAAGGCTACACCTTTATTGTCGCCAATCATAACTTTGCCGGTGGCGGAAAATCAATAGAACATGTTGTTACCGGATTAATGGGGGCAGGAATTCAGGCAGTTTTTGCTACAAGCTTTGCGCGATTACAGTTCCGAAACGCTATCAATTACGGGCTTCCTTTCATAACCTCCGACGATAATATGCACCTAGGATGCGAAACAGGCGACGAACTTGAATATGACGCTGATAAAGGAATTATCAAGAATTTGACAAAGGGAACACAATTTACTTCTGTTCCGGCCGCACCATTCGTTTCTAAAGTTGCCGAGGCCGGTGGTCTAATGAATTTTGTTCGTGAAAAAATTGCCAATGGCGAGCCTATAGAATAATAGTTAATGGCGATTTCGAATTCGAATTGAAGGCGTCATCTTTGCTCAAGTTTCTAAAGAGTATTGTACGGATTTAAAATTATGCCTACTAAGCTTAATGGAAAGTTATATTTTTTAATTTTAAATGATTAACTATATTAATAATTAATTATATTAACTATTTATGGTAAATTGCCCGATGGAAGAATAAAAGATTTGTATTTTCTGATTATACCATATCTAAAGAATTACTCAAATTTGTTTGTTGAATTCAAACAATTCATCTATGCAATAACAACATTTTAGTATGAAGGAAAACCAACTTAAGAAAAGGATAAATACCGGAAAAGCCGCCTTCGGGGTAATCTCACCAACTATTGACCCTACTATTTGTGAATATATAGGGCTCCTCGGAATGGATTTCTATATGATCGATGGCGAGCATGGAGCAATTACGGCTTCAGATGTCACCAACATGGTCAGGGCATGTGAGCTGAGGAATACAACGCCATTGGCTCGCATTAGAAGTGTGGATGCCAAATTGATTTTGCAATATATGGATGCGGGTATTATGGGGGTCATGATGCCCACAATTAATAATTCAGATGATGTGAAGACATTGGTAGAAGCCATTAAGTACCCCCCGTTCGGAAAGCGAGGTTTGGGGCCAGTTCGAGCTGCCGACTATATGCAAGGGGCCATGAGCCAAGCTGAGTACGTAGCCTTTGCTAATGACCAGACTTTGGTCCTTCCTCAAATTGAGACTATGGAATGTGTAAAGAACCTTCCCGAATTGTGTAAAATTGATGGCGTCGATGGGTTTATAATAGGTCCCCGTGATTTGGCCATGTCCATGGGCTATTATGATGGGCCTCTACATGATGAGGTGAAGAAAGTCTTGGATGAGATTTTTGCAACCATCTTGGATTCCGGCAAATGGTTTGGTACCGTTGCGGGCAATGCCGCAGGTGCCCAAGCTCTCATTGAAAAAGGAGCGTCACTAATAATGAATTCCGTTCAAGGACTTATTAAAACTTCTGGAAATGTTTTTCTGGAGGCGAGAAAATAGATGCAAATTTTAAAAAAAAATTATGGCAGCATTAGTCGTTTTGTTTAGTTTAAAAGATGAATCAGCCAGAGATGCTTATGAGCAATGGGCAAAAAATACAGATGTTCCAACGGCGTCTAGTATGGATTCTGTTGATAGTTTCAAGGTATTTCGTATGGGGAACATTATGGGAACTGAAACCCCGGCCCCATATGAATATTGCGAAGTTTTGGAAATCAATGATATGGCAAAATTGGGAGAAGAAGTAGGTTCGGAAGCCATGCAGAAAGTAGCGGCTGAATTCCAGAGTTTTGCTGACAATCCTATGTTTATTGTATCGGATCAAATCGCTTAGGCCATGTATAATCTTAAAGGAAAAACAGCAATTGTTACGGGCTCTGGAAGAATTGATGGAATCGGTGAGGCAATTATCTTAAAACTTGCCGAGGAAGGTTGCAATGTAGTGATAACCGACATTGGAACCAGCAAAGGAGAGCAATTTAGTGAAGAGCATATTGGTACTACCGATGATATGGAAACCATTGTCAAAAAAGCAAAGAACAAAGGTGTGAACGCAATGGCCATCGTTTGTGATGTGAGATTTGAGGACCAGGTAACAAATTTGGTTCAAAAGACCAGGGAGGCTTTCGGCAGTATCGATATCATGGTGAACAATGCAGGGGTTGGGTATATTATGGAACCGTTCACTGAATTCAAAGAAGAAAGTTGGGATGCTGTACTTGACGTAAATCTTAAAGGTACTTTCTTGTGTTCCAAACATGCGGCCATCCAAATGATAAAACAGGGCAAGGGCGGTGCAATAATCAATATTGCCAGTCAAGCAGCTAAATCAGGTTTCCCCTATGCCGCGGCATATACCTCTTCTAAACATGGAATGATTGGCCTGACAAGGTCTAACGCAGTTGAGCTAGGGCAATATAAAATCCGCGTAAACGCAGTATGTCCAAACCATATCACCACAGGACTGGGCCATTGGCAGAACAAGTTTTTCAGTGATAAACTAGGGTTGGATTATAATGATTACTTACAGAGTATTGTTGACAAAAACCCTTTAAAAAGAACCGGACTTGTCGAAGATATCGCTAAAGCGGTTGCCTTTTTGGCGTCTGACCAGGCTGATTATATAACGGGAGAAGCCATGAATGTCTCCGGTGGGGAAGAATACCATTAACAAGTACGAGGCCAAAAGTACGACGGACCAATTTTTGCTCCCAGGTCCAAATTGAACTTGAACTTGAACTTGAACTTGAACTTGAATTTTAAAATGAAATTAGGAATAGACATAGGAGGAACATTTACAGATTTTGTATTGTTCGATGACGATAGCAATCAACTATATTTTGCGAAAACATTGACAACCTACCCGGATCCGACAGTGGGTATTTTCAATGGAGTGAAGGAGCTTGAAGAGAAGTTCGGTTTTCCGGTTGAAAATATGGATGGCATTGTTCATGGCACTACGCTGGTTACCAATGCGGTTATAGAACGTAAAGGTGGCAAAACGGCCTTCATAACAACAAAAGGATTTGAGGATGTGCTCGAAATTGGCCGTGAAATGCGGTATGACATCTACGATATTTTCTTGACCATGCCGAAACCTTTGGTACCCAGAAACTTGCGCATGGGGGTTCCCGAACGTGTTGATATCGAAGGTAATGTGGTTACGCCCCTGGATGAAGGCGCTTTGAAGTCCTTAGCTGACACATTGAAGGACAATGGGATTGAAGCCGTTGGGGTTTGCTTGTTGAACTCTTTTGCGAATACAGTTCATGAGAAGGCATTAGGGGACTATCTCGCCAAAAATGTGCCTGAAATATATTATAGCCTATCCTCCGAAATTATGCCTGAGATTCGTGAATATGAGCGTAGTTCGGCAACTGCCATGAACGCCTATGTACAACCTCTTACTGATAAGTATTTAAAAGATTTTGAGACACAGTTGCGCACTGCGGGCTTTGATGGCAATATCAATATTATGATTTCCAGCGGTAAACTGACAACTATTGATGGTGCTCGTAAATCGCCCATACATTTGTTGGAATCAGGCCCTGCAGGGGGGGCTATGGCCGGTGTTTTCTACGGGAAACATTTGGAAGAAAAAAACCTGCTATGTTTTGATATGGGCGGTACCACGGCCAAGGCTTGTGTGATTTATGAGGGAAAGCCTGAAATCACAAATCATTTTGAGGCAGGTCGCGTCAAACGGTTTAAGAAAGGTAGCGGACTTCCTGTGCGTATTCCTGTCATTGATTTGATTGAAATCGGCGCAGGTGGGGGAAGTATAGCTCGTGTAAATAGTATGGGCCTGTTGACCGTTGGTCCTGATAGTGCTTCTTCAACACCCGGCCCGGCATGTTATGATCTCGGCGGTGAAAACCCAACGGTGACCGATGCAGATTTGGTGTTGGGCTATTTGAATGCGGATTACTTTTTAGGCGGAGAAATGAAATTAAGTATTGATGCCGCCCGTAACGCCATAAAAAATAAATTGGCAGACCCACTGGGAATCACTATTGAAGATGCCGCGATGGGAATCCATAAAATTGTAAATGAAAATATGGCCAATGCGGCTAGGGTGCATGTTCTTGAGAAGGGAATGGACCCTCGTCATTTTAATATGATCGGCTTCGGTGGTGCTGGCCCGGTTCATGCATTTGGCGTGGCCAGATTATTGAATACAAAACGCCTGATTGTTCCTGTGGGAGCAGGTGTAACATCTGCATTAGGATTTTTAGTATCCCCTGTTGCGAGTGAAAAAATACATAGCCATATTTCCGAATTGAATGTTTTGGATTGGAACGTGACAAACACTTTCCTTCGGGGCATGGAACATGAGGGTTATGCCTTTTTGGCCAAATCGGGTATCGCAAAAGAGGATGCCACTGTTCAACGTGTTGTTGAAATGCGCTACCACGGCCAAGGTCATGAAATTACCATTGAATTGCCAAAAGGTGAATTGAGTGCTGAGAGTATTCCTGAAATTGAAAGACGTTTCGTCAAGGAATATGAGTTTCGGTACGATCGCTCCATTGAAGGTATGCAAATGGAAATGGTAACATGGCGTGTTGTCGTCCAAGGTCCGGTTCCGGAAATGAAAGTAGAACAATTTTCGACAACTGCAAGTGATGCCGAGGCGTACAAGGGAACTCGAAAAGTATATTTTGAAGAAACGGGGTATTTAGACTGTCCGGTTTATGATCGCTATGCCTTAAAGCCCAGTGAAAAATTTGATGGTCCTGCAATTATCGAGGAGACCGAAAGTACAACGGTTGTCGGTATCAATTGCACGGTGCAGGTAGATACCGATAAAAACATTCTTATCGATTTATACCAATGAAATATGATATTCTTATAATTGGAGCTGGTACAGCAGGAATGAGCTGTGCCATTACTGCGGCACAACGTGGATTGAAGGTCGGGGTCATTGAGAAATCCAACCATGTTGGAGGTGCCATGCATTGGTCCGGTGGTCATATGAGTGCAGGAGGCACAAGACTTCAAAAAGAGAAAGGTATTGAAGATTCGGTGGAGAAACATTTGGCTGATATATACCGTATCAACAACAAATCTGGAGACCTAGATCTTATTGAATTGGCGGTAGCAGAAGCTCCAAAAACAATTGAGTGGCTTGATGAATTGGGAATGGAATGGGCCTCTGATTGCCCCAGGATCATTTATGGTCATGTGGCCTATGAAACGGCACGTACGATTTACGGACCTGAGAAAGCACTAAGTATCTACAAAGTATTATATCCCCAATGGGAAGAAAAGGTTGCCAGTGGAAATATCGAATGTCATTTTGAAAACACGTTCATTGGCTTAGGTAAAAGTGAAGAACGTTTCGATACGGTTATTTGCAGTACAGAAGATGGGGAATTAAGTTATTCGGGGAAAAATATTGTGATTACCTCAGGGGGTTACGGAAGCAACCCGGCTTATTTTCAGCAAAAGCATCCAAATATTCCTTTGGTGAGTTCTTGTTATCCTACGGCGACAGCTGATGGTCATGTGATTTTAGAAAAACACGGAGGTCAATTCCGCTATGGAGAATTCCACTTGCCAAGTCTTGGAGGAATGGAGGAGGAAGAAGGTAGTGGCCGAGTCGATTTCAATGCCAATTGGGCAATGGTCTTAACATCGGTTTATCGTCAACCTAGGGATATTTATGTTAATACCCTTGGCAAGCGTTTTATAAGAGAGGACGAGGTTAGTCCTGAAACACGGGAGTTGGCCACAATGCAGCAACCTAACTGGTGCTTTTGGGTAGTTTTTGATGAGGCTGCATTAAATTCTCCCGATGAAAATGGAAATCATAATCCTATTATGATTGGTCGTTCTGTGAAAGAAATGAAGGCAGAAGCTGAAAGAGGCCATGCCTTACGCATGGCGAATTCTATAGAAGAGTTAGCTGAAGTAACTGGTTTGCCAATGGATAATTTGAAACAAACCATTGCCGAATACAATACAATGGTAGAGACCAAAACGGATCTTGATTTTGGTCGCACGTATTTGAAAGACCCCATAAAGACAGCTCCGTTTTATGCCCTGAAAGTCCATGCATCGGTATTGGTGACTTTTGGAGGGATTAAAGTGAACAAAGACCTACAGGTACTGGATGCGGATGGAGAACCCATGTCCGGCATTTATGCCGCGGGAGAGGTTCTAGGTCTTGGTGCGACAAGCGGTAGCTCGTTTTGCAGTGGCATGGCCATAACACCGGCCTTAGGCTTTGGAAGAATTTTGGGTAGAACCCTATCATAAATAAAAGAATCGGACTAATTTTTGTGCAACGAACAGATTGTTAATGAAATAACACGGTTTTAGGTTAAGATTTTCCCAATGGGAATTCCTTTAAGCACAAAAATTAGTTAACTTAGTTAACTAATTTTGAATCATGCAACAAACAACAACAACTTTCGATCCTATTGCTTTAAGTATTCTCTGGTCGAGATTGATAAGTATTGTTGATGAAGCGGGTACGACTTTACAGCGTACTTCTTTCTCGACCGTAACCCGAGAGAGTAATGATTTTGCCGTTGTTCTTATGGATAGAGAAGGACGCTCAATTGCCCAATCAAGTGTTTCCGTGCCTTCATTTCTTGGAGTCTTGCCCATATTGACCAAGGCTTTGTTAGAAGACTATTTTCCAGAAGAAACCTGGAAAGAAGGTGATGTAGTGATGACTAATGATCCTTGGTTGTGTGCTGGTCATAAACCTGACATTGGTATAGTTTCACCTATTTTCCACTACAAAAAATTAATCGGTTTTATAGGTACAATTGCACATTCCCCTGACATGGGCGGAGTGCTTTGGGGAGCTGGCTCGCGCGACCTTTACGAAGAAGGATTGATGGTACCTCCCACCAAATTGATTTCCGAAGGAAAACCCAATGAGACGCTCTTCAATATTCTAATGCAAAATGTGCGCGCTGCCGACCAGACCGTGGGAGATATACGTGCACAGGTCGCGGCAAACGACCAGGGCATCAAATCATTGATGAAGTTGATGGAAGAGAATGGTTTGACCGATTTGCAAGACCTGTCCGATGCGGTTATCAATGCTTCTGAAAAAGCAATGCGCGAAGCACTTTTGGCTGCCCCTGATGGAAGCTATAGCTATGAATATGATACGGATGGGGATGGACTTGGAAATGGTTGTCATTTTGAAATAACCATAAACATCAAGGGCGATGAAATCCATGCCGATTATACAGGTACTTCTGGAGCACATCCGTTAAGCATCAATGCGGTATTGAATTATACATATGCCTATACGGCTTATCCCATCAAATGCGCTTTTAGTCCAGATGTGCCGAACAACGATGGGTCCTTTTATCCGATAAAGGTTACCGCGCCGAAAGGTTGTCTGGTCAATGCCCAGAAACCTTCTCCCTTGGGAGCAAGAAACATAACAGGAAATATGTTACATTCCGTGGTATTCGGAGCCTTGGCCAAAGCGGTTCCTGAACAGGTACAGGCAGACTGTGGAAGTGCCTGTTGGTGCATTGTTCTGAATGGTGAGCATAAAGGCAAAGAGTTCGTTGAGTATTTCTTTCTAAACGGAGGTTATGGCGCTAGGCCCAACATGGACGGAGAGCATGTTTTGAGTTTTCCGACAAATGTTGCCAATGTTCCCATCGAAGTATTGGAGAATGATGTCGCCGTAAGGGTGACCGAGAAATCCCTTGTGGCTGATTCTGCAGGAGACGGTGAGTTTAGGGGGGGGCTTGGACAACGTTTCAGTTTTGTGAATGTTGGGGAGCATCCTTTGAATATATCTTTATTGACCGAAAAAACAAAGACACGGGCAAAGGGTATTTTAGAAGGTGCGGATGGACAGAAAGGGTCGATTCAAATTATTCCTGAACGGAAATTCCCCCCAAAAGGTTTAGACAAGTTATATCCGGGCGAAGAACTTATCCTGACCCTCCCCGGAGGAGCTGGTTATGGAAATCCAGCGGATAGAGATAAAAAGGCAATTGAAGAAGATAAAATATTAGGATATATTAGTTAGTTAAAATCCCTGAAAAGGGAACTACGATAAAAGTTTTTAGTTATGGCCAAGAATTTACCCCCTGTATGGAACAAAATGGCAAAGCATGCCATGCTTCCCGAAACAAGACACGATGAGAGAGCTAGATATAATTTTTTGTCGAATTTGAACAAACATTTGGCACATGTTTCCCAAGGAAACAAAGTAGCCTTTGAAAAAAGGGTTGAGCCCGCTTTTGAGAAAGAACATGGTAGACCGATAAAAGACCGCCACGAACTTAAAGAAGCGATCAGCAAAGATGCACATTACCAAATATGGTCTTCCTTGAGAAGATGTACTATGGAAATGCGTCAGCAAGCTGGACGTTCAATGGTGCTGCGACAGGCAGAGGAGCTGGCTGAAAAGGCAAGAAAACTCAATGAAGGAAAATCTACATTGATTTTGAATCCTGATGTTGAAGTACCTGCATACTTAATGGCGGTTGATAACCACTTGATGCCAGGCAGTTACCATACCGAGCTAATCGAAGGTGACGTAACCGCAGCGGCGAATTACGATTCAGGAGTATTTGTGACCACTGCAGGATTATTGGGAAAATACAATGATGGTGGCGGAAAGGCCATCACGAGTTGGTTGAAGAAGAACCACCCCGAATTTCAACCAAAACGTATTTTGGATATAGGTTGTGGAATGGGTCACAACGTATTGCCGATTGCCCGAGCTTATCCCGATGCGGAAATTATCGCCATCGATACCGGAGCCCCCATGTTGCGATATGCACATGCCAGGGCCATGGATCTCGGAATTCATAATGTTACTTGGATTCAAGCAGATTCGGCAAATACTGAATTTGAGGATGAATCGTTCGATTGGATACAGTCCACAATGTTCTTACATGAAACAGGTGGTAAATCCATCTATAAAATTATGCAAGAAATTTACCGCATGTTGAAACCCGGAGGTTTGACTCTGCATATCGAACAGCCTCAATACACTGAAGATATGAGCTTGTTCGAGAAGTTCATTCGTGATTGGGATGCCTACTACAACAGTGAACCATATTGGTCGAAGATGCATGATATCGACCCCGTTCAATTGATGGTAGCCTCTGGTTTTAGAAAAGAGGACTTCATGCAAATTGGTGCCAAAGCCGAAAACGATTTGGTGGCAGATGGCGATAATGCCGAAGAACCAGAAGATTATGGGCGTTCACCAATCTGGAACGTCTTTGGAGCATTTAAAAGATAATTATGATAGATTATATAAAATTAGCATCGGCAAAATCAAAGGGCAAACGACCTTACTTTCATGATGACCCGGCCGTAGAACGGGTATTGAACATTACCATGGCCGTCGCTGGTGAATTGGCCGTTATGCGTGAGCGCATGGATAGTATGGAACGCCTTTTGGAGAAAAAAGGGTTGGTGACCCGCCAAGAAATAGAAAACTTTGTTCCTGAAAACGAGGAGCAAGAAACGCAACGTCAAGAATGGCACAGTGAATACATTTCCAGAATTCTTCGTATCGTACAGCAAGAGCAAGAGGAACTCGAAAATCCGGATAAGGATTTGGAGGAGATTGCCAATGATATCAATGAAATGTAATGGAGTTGCAAAAAAGGATACGAACTTTTTGGAATGCCATATCAGACCGTGATATTGCCGAAATCAATAATGGATATTGTCAAGACGAAGATACCTACGTGGTTTTGGAAGGTCCTCGTTTGGCCACTAAAGGTTTTTCAATGATTTCCAAAGGATGGAAGGACTTTGCGAACTCGCCTATTTCACTTGACAAAATTATTTGGACGGAAGGTCCTTACGAAGAAATAGTAGGCGATATGGGATGGATCAGCGGAGTAACCGATTTATACATCTCTGTTAACGGGAAGGAAATCATGAATACCTTCCGTTCGTCATTTGTAATGAAAAAAGAGGATGGTGATTGGAAAATTAGACATGAACACGTTTCAGCGGCACACCCAGACCCTTATGGTGTAGGAGACTGGCTGAAAAACGACAAATAATAAAAGGGACTCGAAAGGGTCTTTTTTTGTATGAAGCAAAAGCTCCTCACCTCAGATGAGGTGAGATGGCTCCACTTTAGTGGAGACGGAGGGGTTGAAAGCCCAAGCCATGAACATAGTATTCAAACCAAAATTTAAAGCCATGAACAAACGACATACATTGAGCATCATTCTGTTTATTATTACTGTCGTTTTTGGCAAAGCTCAGGAAACCCCAACCAAGGCAAAAGATAAACCTTCGGCCAGTGCTCCAGAGATGGGGAAATCTTCAAAAGCCACCCAGAAAAGATTGGCTACCACGGTTGAACCCAATCGTAAATTTTCCTATACGGAAAGGGAGTTGGATTACCTGATGCACATTTGGGAAGGGGAATACGACAATGTAGAGCAACTTGAATTTGATAAAACTCAGCGCAAAAAAGGGCAAGAAGCACTGCATAAACGTGTTCATGCGTCCGTACGTCAATTTCAAAATTCCAATTTTGGTGCGGGTGCCGTTTATGTTGAAGAATATCAAAACGGTGATAAGACACAAACCACAAGGCAGTGCATTTATCAATTGTTACCTGATGATGTTGAAAAAGCAATTTATGTCAAAGTATTCCATTTCAAGGAGAAAAAACCAATTTTGGCAGCGGGTGAAGCCTTTGATGAAATAGCCAAGCTGACCCCTGAATCAGAACAACTGGTTGAAGGTTGCAAAATGTTATTGCGAAGAAAAGAAAATGGGTTCTTGGCGAAAACCATAGATAAGAATTGTAACAATAATGTAAGAAATCAGAAAGAGACCATTGATTATCAATTTAGCGTTTCTGAAGACAGCTTTGGATTTCAAAAGGTGCGTTATGAATCAGGTCGGCGCTTAGCTGATGATAAACAAGTGAGCGAATACACCTTGGAAAAGGCACGCTGTTTCACCTGTATGATCGACTTTCCAAATGATACCAACGGACGCCCAACGGTAACTAAATATTACATCGACATTTATGATCAGGGCGGTTCGTTTGAATTTGAATATCCTGATGGACGTCAAATGCATTTCGGAATGCGAAATACCTGGTCATTTGGTATGCATCGAGAAACTTTCGTCATCTACATTCTAGATAAAGCCACACAAAAAACACTCATCTATTCATGGGGAAATCCCAGTGCGGATCGCATTGGTTTTAATCCGGGGTGGATTCGTGCACAATGCGATTTGAAAACTCCTAGAAATATAAAATTGCAACAAGAATTGCGCCCGGGGTCTTAAGATGCGGAACAAATAAGATTAATTAACTTAATGATTAACTTGATTAACTATTTTTTGTATCTTGTTAAACCAACCGCTAATCTGAACAGATGTATCAATTAAAGACCATTTTAGAAGTAGTTTATAGCGTGGGCGATATGGAAAAAGTAAAACACTTTTTCTGTGACTATGGTGGACTCAATGTGGTTGGGGATTATCAATCGGACAGGACCGTTCTTGACTTTTGGAATTTAGATGCTTCGGTAACCGCAGACGAAAAACTGATTGGTTTTGAAAATCATATTGCAGGTTCGTTACGACTCGTGAAGTACCATGGTACTGAGCAAAAATATATTCGCTCTTCCCAAAACCCATGGGATATCGGTGGTATCATGGATATTAACTTGCGCGTTCCGGAGGTGGCCCAAACCTTTGATGAAATTCGTAATTTAGGTTGGCACGGCCTCAGTGACCCATTACTACAAGAAATGGGCCCATTCAAGTTATACGATATTTTGATGAAAGGCTATGATGATATTATTATCGCTTTCACGCATCGTGTTCAACCTCCCTTAGAACTTCCGGATGGATTTAAAATTCCCTCTCATGTCTACAATTCCTCACTTACGGTAGCAAGTCTTGAAAAGGCACAAGACTTCTATATGAACAAGTTGGGGTTTTCGCTTTTGAACGAATATGAAGTAAAAAAAGATGCACCTATTGAAAATATGTTCAATATCCCCATGAACATGATAGAAGACGTGACCTGTAAAGTCAATATTTTTTCTTTGGACGGTACAAGAGACGTCATGTTTCAGACCTGCGAGTTTGAAGGAGTTGTGGGAAGAGATTTTTCAGACTTTGCCGTTCCTCCCAATAGAGGGTTTTTATTGTATCGTTGCGAAGTTGAGAATGTAAAAGGTTATTATCAATCGCTTTTGAAAAAAGGGGTTCGAATGCATCAACCTCTACAAGAATTAACTATAGAACCGTATGGCAAGGTAAAATGCTTTGCACTGCTAAGTCCCAATGGGGTTTGGTGGGAATTTTTAGAGACGAACACTCAAATATAAAATAATGAATACAAAGATTACACTTTTATGTAGCTTGTTGTTTGCAGTAGCAGTGCAAGCACAAAAAATGGAGTTCGAGGGTGAAAAGGCCCTCGAAATAAGACAAAAAACAACTTGTAACTCCCTCGAAGAGGGAAAGCCGGTATATGGCATGTGGGAAGGAAGAATTTATAGTAGAGTACAAGGTGAAAAAGACCGTCACTTATTCAACGTTGTTGGCATCAATGTTCGCCAATGTGATTGTGTGGAAGACCCCGTCAGAGGCAAAGGTTTTAGAAGTGTTGGCAGGGAAATTATGATGTATCTGGACCCTGAAACCAATGAAATTTTGGATACTTGGAAAAATCCGTGGACTGACCAAATGGTAGATGTCGTCCATGTGGCCAATGATCCGGTTAGTATGAGAGGTTATGTGTATGAAAAAGATGAAGACGGCAAGGTAACTGCAAGAACAAGTTTTAGAAAGTACGGGGATGTTGCCGTAACCTCTTATGAAATTCCCTTGTTTTACAACAACCCATTGTCAGGCGATTATCAGAAGTATGTTGGAGGAACCTATCATGCCATGGAAATCTTTAATACTTACTATAAGGCTGAAGAACTCACAAATTCCAAAATCAGGGATTTAAGTCAGTCCAACATATCCTGGTCCAGAATTTCCCAGTGGTTACCTTGGATGGAAATGGGCAGCAGGCCTGGGTGGATAATTGCCAATGCCACTGGTGAAAGTATTTTGGACAAAGACGGAATATGGGATAGAATTGAAGTCATCTTGAATGACCGTTATCCTATCTATTTTAACCCTCCTGAAAGGGACGATAAAAGACCAAATGAGACCTCATGGACGGTTTTCAAAAAGTTCTTGGCAGATAAGGAAGAATCCATGAAAGAAGATAAAAGGGAATAGTATGGCAGAACTAGTAGTTGGGCAAAAAGCACCCGATTTTAAATTGGTTAGAACCGATTTAGAACCTATCCAATTAAGCGATTACCAAGGAAAAAACCTGATTTTACACTTTTTCCCTTTGGCGTTTACAAGTGTTTGTACGGAACAATTGTGCACGGCCAATGGAGCGGATAATGATTATGCCTCCTTGAATGCCGAAGTAGTTGGAGTTTCGGTAGATTCTCCTTTCGTTTTGGATAAATTTTCCAAGGAGAACAACCTTAATTTTCCGTTAGGTTCCGATTTCAATCGTCAGGTAAGTAAAGATTATGGTGTGTTGTTCGAAGGGGATTTTGCCGGCATGACCGGATTTTCTATGCGCTCGGCTTTTGTGATCGACGGAGACGGAATCGTTCGCTATGCCGAAACGACTGACGGTAAAACATTGCCCAGTTTTGAAAATATCACCAAAACATTGGAAATTATTGGCTGATGTTATGATGATAAAAAGAGCATTTCAAATATGGACCGTAGTAATCATTTCTTTGGTAATGTTGAGCAGTAAATCTCGGGGGCAGAAAGCAGTTCAAACTTTTTTGGATTGTGAAGAATGCCCAGAAATGGCGGTTATTCCCGCGGGGTCTGTCTATATAGGTTCCTATGAAGAAGAGATCGGGCGAAAGAAGAGTGATAGAAGTCGGGTAAAGGCTACGATAGAAAAGCCGTTCGCCCTGGCCACCAAAGAGATCACTTTGGGTGAATATCGACGCTTTATGACCGCCACGAACTATAGATCAAAGGCAGCAGTTCGTGATGGCGAGCCCTTGGTGGGCTGCAATTATTTTGACGGAAAGCAATATGGGTATATCGCTAATCACAATTGGAAGAATCCTGGTTATCCCCAACGAGAAGATGCTCCTGTGGTGTGCGTCAGTTGGAGCGATGCCAATGCCTATGCAGAATGGTTGACCCAAAAAACAGGTAGAAAATATCGGGTTCCTTCCGCAGTTGAATTTGAATATGCATCCCGAGCTGGTAGTGCTGCACCATGGTATTGGGGCACCGACCCTGAAGAAGCCTGCGACTATGCGAATATTGGGGATCGAGCGTTCTCAGAAAAATATCCGACCCGACCCTCTTTTCCATGCACAGATGGATATGTGCATACTTCGCCCGTTGGAAAGTTCAAGCCCAATAAATTTGGCTTGTATGACATGGTAGGCAATGCATGGGAATGGACCGAAGATTGTTACAAAAAAGATTTGACAGATGCTCCTTTGGACGGAAGTGCAGATATAGATGACCCCGAAAACAATTGTAAATGGCGTACCCCAAAGGGTGGCAGTTGGATTAGCGGTATCGCTTGGAGCAGAGCAGCAGTTCGTTCAGCCGATGGGGCCAATTACAAAAGCTTTATGCTCGGTTTTCGGGTAGCAGCAGAAATGGATAAGAAGTAAATAACACTTTTTAAAAACACAAAGATGAACAAAACAAGTCAAAAATTGTTTTACGTCCTCCTACTGGTGATAGCAATTGTAGCTTGTAAGGAACAAAAAAAAACAGAAACACCTGAAAAGGTTGAAACTGAAGTAAAGGTTGCAACAACTGCTGAAGAACAATTAACGGAAATCATGAGTTTTTGGCCCGGAAAGTACAATAATGACCGACAAATTGAGGAGGCCAAAAATCGAGGTGAAGCTATTTGGCTGTTAGATAATACTGGCAAAGATGGATGGTTACAGATAGAGTCGCATTACATCAAGGTCGACAATCCTGCTATCGGAAAAAATGTATTGTATGTAGAAGAATACAGAGACCATCAACCTGATAGTATTTACAGGCAACGTATATATACACTGGATATTGATTCTACGAAAACCATTCGAGTAAAAATGTGGCCGTTTAAAGACAAGAAGAAATATGTAGGGGCCTGGAAGAATCCTAAAGTATTGGCCAATCTATCTGTTGAGGAAATAAATGGGTATCCAGATAAATGTGATTTGATCGTCAAAAAAGATGGCGATGCCTATGACATGAACATGAACGGAAAAGACTGCGCATTTGGCAATAGTGTCTTTAATTATCAAGTACGGCTTACCAAAGATGTTTTTGCATATCGTGATAAGATTACAAAACTTGATACCGATGAACTGTTATCTACGGCAGCAAATTATGCCTATCACAGTTTAGATAAAATAAAATAGAGAATTAAGATTTGTGGAGAAGACAACATTGAACATCCCAAAAGGGATAGGTAAAGAAGCCCTAACAAGTTATATTCATACAGCTACCCTATGTACGGTAGATTTAGAGGGTTACGAGCACTTCTATGGCGAAATCATGAAAATGAATATGGATGCCGTTGAACTAACACAAGAGGAGAAAAGTGCACAGCGTGCCTTTTGGAATATTCCAGCTGATGTGGACTATGATTTGTATCATTGCTATAGACCCGCGGTTCCAAGCCTAATCCAACTCAGAATTCTCCACCTGAAAACACCAACTCCTCAAATTCATAAGAGTTACAGTTCGTACGAATTGGGATCTTTTTCTTTGGGCTTTCCAACATCGGATGCAAAAAAAATGGACAAAAGAATGCAGAAATATGGCGTCAAAGCCATGGCTCCCATGCAATTGGGAGATATTGTGAGGGCCAACGGGGATGTAGGACAATATCTGGAGACCATTTATCAAGGACCCGATTATCTGCACTGCGTGGGAATCGAAAGGGTAAATTATCCGCAGTTGGCACCTTGTGACCCGTCAGATGGTTTTGGTGGACCAGGATATTCCGCATTTGTGGCCAAAGATTCTGATGCCGAGGTAGCTTTTTATACCAATGTTCTTGAGCATTATATTTTATTTGATGCTGTTTGGGAGGCTGCCGAAGATGGAGCTTTGGGGGTCAATACGGGAACCCCGTTCCGCTTTTGTGGAATTTATGCCCCTGAGGCACAACAAAACCACTACTTGCTTTTGGATTTTAAAGATGGTAATATGATTGATACGGGAGTCCAAAGTTGTGTTCCTAACCAGGGTCTTGGCATGTACAGCTTTCATACGTCAGATATCAATAAAGTCATTCAAAATGCGAAGAGTAATGGCATAAAGGTCGTTTCCGATATTCAAGAAGTATCAGATTATATTTTAGGAGATGGTAAAGCCTGTCTTTTGGAAACTCCGAACGGATTTTATGTAGAAATTTTTCAACAGAACTAATGGATAAAGTACTAAAAAGATTTTGTGAAATACTCTGTGGCACGCTTGATAATGCCGCACAGGTTGAAGCTGAAACAAAAGCAGGAAAGCAGGTGCACCCATATGCAAGACACGTTACGGACATTTTTAGCCATCGAGTACTAAATAGGCCCGAAGGGCATGAAGGTATTTATGTATTGGAGGAAAGTTATTATACGTATCCCGGTAGGGAGATGGACCTAAAACCTTTGTTGTTTTATTTGACCTCGGATGGAAAGAGCAAGGTCTTCCTGCAATCCGTTCAGATACCTGAAAAATTCAAGCCAGAGGAAGCTACGAACGCCAATGAGGATTTTGTATTGCAGTATAACGATTTATCAATCCGTCCGTTTGGTATAGCTGAATACACCCTAATGGAAACGGACCAATTCACCACGAATCATATTGGAATTATTGGCCCTGGAATGACCTTTCAACTAACCGAAACCCTTTCTGATGGACATCTGTCCGTTATGGAAATCGTTAGAAAAGATGGTGTAAAACTTACACCCTATGACACACCTATTGACTATATCAAGATTGAAGACAACTAACTAAAACCAAGCGATTTTGGATTCAAAACAAACTGACGAAACATTTTTAAAAGTACTTGGAATCGCCATTTTAGGCACCATTCTTTTAATAGTCACAAACGGTATGACCTTCTCTGGAATTACCATTTTTGACGAAGCTATCTTGAATGAATTTGGATGGACAAAATCTGAATTAAAGTTTAGGGATTTGGTGAATTTGGTGGCCGCATCTTTCATAATGCCTTTCGTGGGAGCGATTATAGATAGGTACGGTGTAAAAAAAATGATGATCATCGGTTTGGCGATGATAGCCGTGCTGTACTATTTATATTCTTTGATTCAGACAACCTTTCATATGTACGCCATCCATTTCGCATTCGCTTTTGCGGTTTCGGGTGCGGGTACATTGGCTACTATTATCATGGTATCGCAAAGGGTTACGAAAAGAAGAGGTACCGCCATAGGCATTGCTTTGGCCGGGACGTCTGCGGGCGGGATTATCATTCCTCAAATAGGCAAGCCATTGTTGGAGTCTGTAGGCTGGCGTGCTGCATTTCAATACGAAGCGGTCATTCCGATTATTATATTGATTCTGTTGGCCATTTTAATAAGGCCCATCAAGTATAAGAAAGAAGCCAGTGATACCACGGAGAAAGATCAAGAAACCGGGTTGGTTGAACTGAATTTGAAGCAAGCCTTAAAAACACCTGTTTTCTGGGCAATCTGTTTTGCAGGCATCTGTTGCTTTTACAGTATTATGGGGATTATTAGCAATCTCTTTTTGTATTTGCGAGAGCTTAATTTCTCAGTCGGAGGAGCTGCAAATGCATTCAGTATATTCTTTGCAATAATCTTGATTGCAAAATTGACTTCAGGTGTTGTTACTGAATTCATTAACGAGCATAAATTGTTTAAAATTCAGGTGGCATTGATGGCCTTGGGTACGGTTGGTATTGCGATGAATACCGAATCTTTGGTTTGGCCTGCTTTAATTGCTGTCGGAATTGGTTGGGGAGGGCTTTATACCTTACTGAATTATATCATTATTACCACCTTTGGTGTTAAGTCAGCCGGAAAAATAGGAGGAATAATTTCCGTTTTTGAAGGAATCGGTTCTGGACTTGGGGCTTGGCTTACAGGAGTTATTTCAGACCAAACGGGTTCATATAGTGCCAGTTTTTGGGTAGTGGTTGTGCTGCTAAGCATTGCTTTCGTTATATCGTTCTTTATAAAACCAATTGCCGAAACTACAGAGACTACCTTCGAAATTTAAAGTCGCTCATCGATTGAGGGTTTTCCTGCTCCATTGATAAGTAGAAAACATGCCAAAAGCATTAGCATAATGGCCGAGAAACTTTCTCGGACCCCATGACCTTCAGGAATGTGGTACGTCAACAGTGCAACCGCAAAATAAATGATCAGCGGAATCGCCGCCAAGCGCACTTTGTATCCGATGACGACCAATGTGTATCCAATAAGTACACTCCAAATTCCCAGATAAGAAAAGAACAACGGAATTGGAAAACCAAGCCCGGTTAAGTTCTTTGAAAACTTTTCAGCGTACGCAGGGGTATAAATGCCGCTGGAAAGCGAGCTGATCAAGTAGTAAAGGAAGACAGCCCTAAGGAACATGGGGGCATACTCTTTGAATCTATTGAGTTTATCAAGTATTTTAAATATCATGGTAGTTTAGTTTACATTTCAACTTTGACCATACGGGTACCCCCGTTGGTGCCTAGGTAGAGACTTATCAAAGCGTTTGGCATTTCTTCAAGACCAAAACCGATATCTTCTAGCGGTTGTAATTTTCCCTCCCGAATCCATTGTGCCAATTGTCTTTCATATTCAGGATAGTTTTCTTGGTAATCATACACAAAGAAACCTTCCATTTTAGCATCTTTCAATCCAATTCGATACATATTTCTAGGACGATGGTATTCCTCAGGTGGAATTAAATATTCAGAGATTCTTCCGCAGATTGCAATGCGGGCACGCCGGTTGATACGTGCCAAGACCTCATCAAGTAGTTCGCCTCCTACATTATCAAAGAAAACATCAATACCATTAGGAAAATGTACATCCAATTTTTTGCACCTATCTTCCGCCTTGTAGTCAATAGCGGCGTCATAACCCAGTTTTTGGATAAGCAAACTGCATTTTTTGGGCCCTCCGGCGATTCCAACAACTTTTGAGGCACCAAGGGCTTTGGCTACGAATCCGGTCATACTTCCCACACTACCTGCCGCACCTGAAACCAAGACCTTGTCATTTGGTTTTACCCTACAAATATCTTGCATGCCCAAAAGCGAAGTAAATCCGTTCATGCCCAAGACACCAACACCATAGGAGAGACTCAAATCAGTACTGATCATCTTATAGGTCATATAGTGCGGCTTATCTTCGATAACACCATATTCACGCCAACCTAATTTGGTCTGCAGAATATCGCCAATCTGAAAAACAGCGGATTTGCTTTCTACAACACGACCTACACCACGACCGATCATCACATCACCAACTTCCATGGGCCGTTCAAAAGTGGTCTCGTTGGTCATATATCTTAACATGACCGGAGCCACGCCAAGGTATAGCGTTTTGACCAAAACCTCGCCGTCCTTAATAGTAGGAATGGGGACTTCCTCGAGTTTAAAATCACTTGGTTTGACCAACCCGATAGGCCGCCGGGCCATTACCCATTGTTTCATAACTATACGTTCTAGGTGTTCAACATTTGATACAAGACGATTAAATGCCCATCAAAATCTACAAATGCCTGTTCAATGAAAGAGGCATATTCATTTTCGTCGGTTTTGACATCGGTGGTTTTTAAACCCAAAGCCTTTATTTTTGAGATGATAGCATGTAGATCATCTACCTTGATGACCGAGGCGGACATATGGATTCCCTCTGGCTTGGGCAAGGGCACGCCTTTAATCTCGGTAAGGGCAAAAGTGCGTTCTTGTGAAGGGCTATCGAGCGTGGCGAAATTTAAATTGGCCTCGTTCGGAATATTGAAGACCGGATAGGAAAACGAGTCTTTCTCCGAGGGTTGCATATAGTTGATGCTAAATCCTAAGATATCCCTGTAAATTTTAAGCGAGCGTTCCAAATCGGCAACGCAAAGTGTAATTCTTTTGTAGAATAATGCCATAATCAATTGGCTTTTTTAGGGGGACTGTAACGACTGATACTATCCATTAATACTTTCATTTCGGCACCTGTTTTTGGTAAGGATTCCGTAGGCATTTCTAAATGGTTGATAGGAATTTCTTGCCGGTATTGATTAAAAACGGGTTTGGTCATTTCAAGGGCATAGTTTGGAATGGTCCTGTCTTTTCTAAAAGTGGCAATAGGAATTTTAGCTTCAACAATTCCGTCTTCTTCTTTACTAGGATGCTTTGCAAGTATAGTCCCATCAGGTCCTACTATGACTGATTCCCCTGCATTGTAACCTGTACTTACCGGAAGTGTGAAATTTGCCATCGCCGAATAAAAATCGTTGCTCCAAGCGGTAAAAACGACATCCTCTTCAGCGAAAAGGGTGGCCGTGCGCAACATAATTTCAGTACCTCGCATGGCGAACGCGGCATAAATGAACGGGTCAAATTGAACCGTACTGACCGCAATATTTCCAAACTCGGTCTGTAGTACCGGAAACTCCTCTTCGATACCGTATTTTTTGCGATAAGAGTCGCGAACGGCCTCAATGGTCGTGGTAGTGATTTCACGGTCTTTATAAAGCCGTTTGATGTTCCTTGATTTCCAAAAGGTTTTGGCTACTTTTCCATCCCTTCCCATAACCGTATTGATGCTCAATATGTGGTCGGGCCATTCCGCATCACGGACATAACTTCCGAAAATGACGTAGCAATCACATTTTTGGGCAATTTTTCCGATGCGTTCGGTTTCTGGCCCCGGTACTTCTATGGTAAACGGAAGCTTCTGTTGACGGGTGCCTGAGGAATATCCTGTCAAAGGAAATTCATGAAATAATATAAAATCAGGTTTGTCACCTTCATTCATGGCCTGTTCCGCCATTTGTTCCATGTACTTCATATTTTCTTCCAATCCTTCTTCTATAGAAGGAAAACGGGAAAGTGATTTCACACGGGTCTGCATCACTTTGAGCACAACGGTATCTTTTTCCAAAGGAACTTTGGAGTAGGTGCCATCTGCCCGAACCAGGACTTTTTCGTTTATCGTATTGGAGTCTTGTACTTGGTCTTCTACTTTAGTTTCCTCGCAAGCCGTAAATAAAAGCGGAATTTGCACAAGCAAGAGCATTTTGTGAATTTTTTGCATTCAGTTTATGGTTTATATTAGCTAATCAGTTCTATGAACTCAATCCATACACCATCCGGTGAGCGCACTGAGAACACTTTGAGGTTTCCATATGGGGGAATTGTTATTTCTTGTACTTCGGAATTTAATTCCAAGCCCCGTTTTACCAATGTTGCAGCATAGGCATTTGCATCCCTGACCGGGAATCGGTACATTAAAATGCCCAGATTGGGAGGCTTGGCAAGATTTGAACAATCTTTACCTGCAAGTTCATTCGTATGCATGTACTCGATGGACCCGAAATTGTTTATATCAGGACGAACGATATCGATAGGTACCGTAATTTCATGATTTACATTAGGAGGGATACCAATCACGTTATGTCCGGTTGCCCTGTCCAAGCCAGGGGTTTCAAAAAATAGCGCAAACCCAAGTTTATTTATGAAAAAATCACGGGTAGCTTCCATATCTCGCACAACTACTGAAGAATTAAAAGCCCGGCTGGTTTTTTTCATATGGTCGAAGTCGACCAAGGGTGGCTTAAAGCGCTGCATGAAAGCTATTATCACTCCATCAGGGCCTCTCATAAGCACCTCTGATACATCATAGATATGGAAGGTGTAGCGTTTGGGTTCTGAAATGCCATTCCAGCCCTCATTTTCCAATTCACGGTAGAAGCTGGCTATATCAGGTGTGCGCATGTTGATATCGATAATTCCCCCAGTATCCCAAATATGGGCAGCGGAACGAATCTGTCGTTGTTCCACATTTTTAAAACGGACCAAGCGTACAAATCCTTCGTGGTCGCCACTATTTTGAACCAATGCTTCTTCTATTTCAACCGAGGGATCTAAGTGCCACAAGTGGCTTAGGCTATTACTGCTTTTGTCTCGGCTTACAAGTGCCCATCCGCATACCCTTGTAAAGAAATCAACATACCCGTCCAAGTTGGAGACGCTAAAAACAACTTCTTGAAATCCTTTTATGGAAGGGTCTTTTTCCGAAAAGTTGAGGTTATGTTTGATGCTATTCATACCTTCTTTGATTAACCCAGTAAATCCATCAATTCAAAGGCAGCTCGTTCACCTGATTCCATGGCGCCTTCCATACCTCGGTTCAGTACAGCAGTATGCTCCCCGGCAAAGTGAATACGACCGATGGGGTCGGCAAGGTTGTTGGCGAAATCAGTGATTTGCCCCGGCTTCCAATAGGCGTATGCCCCACCCGCGTACGGGTTGCTTACCCAGGTCCAGTAATACACAAAATCCAAAGCGCCCTTTAAACTAGGTCGCATGTCTTCGAGGGTTTTGGTCACTAGAGCAACTGCGTCTTCCTGTTTCATTTTATCGATTTCGAGGGCGACATTACTGTTTAAAAATACCACACAACTTGTGACGCTATCAGGGTTCTGCAAATCGTTTTTCAACGCCATAAAACGCCCGGCCAAATTATCGCACCACATGCTTGGCGGTAGGCCATCTTCCTCCCAGTATTTTTTCTTGGGTACAAAATGTAATTGCACCACCGGCGTGTATTCTAAATTTTGAAAGCCTTTTTGTTGCATACCGGTAGCACTCGGTGAAATCTGTATGTGTTGCAATGCCGATGTAGGCAAGGTCACCAAACAATACGATGCTCTCAGGGTATTGCCGTTGTCTAGTGTAATTGTTGTGGCATCTGCTTCTGAAGCGATGCTTTTCACTGGACTCCCCAACATAATATCTTGCTTGAACTCGGCCCCCATAGCTTCTGGTAATCGTTGATTTCCACCAAGAATGGCTCCTCCTTTTCCTGTGGATGCATTTTGTTGGCCAATCCAGGTCAATATTTGAAAATACATCATGATAGAGATGTTTTGCGCATCAACACCGTAACTCGAATTGGTGCCCATGACCAATTTGATATCATCATCAGAGAAACCTTCTTCTTTTAAAACCGCATGGGTCGACTTGTCCCATTGCTTATATTTTGGGTCCCGCCAAGCTGTCAAATCATTTTTTGGTAACGGGTTTATTTTTCTAAAGTGCCCCCAGGTCACGTAGGCCGGGAGTCCTTTTCGAAAACCTTCAGGGAGGGTATTAAGCCTATGGGTTGGCCAATCTTCGGGCAAGATAAAATTATTCTTAATATGATAAATGAGTTCTCCTTTTCGAGATTCTGTTCTTGGCCGCATTGGTCCCATGGAAACACCATACTTTGAGGTGGCATCAAGTACACGGGCATAACCGCCACCAATGCCATTACCCCCCAATTCCGGGTGTCCAGGAACATCACTTTCTTTTGCTGTGTGAACACGTCCGCCAAGTCTATTGGTAGCCTCAACGATTTTTACTTTAAAACCGCCCTGTTCAAGCAGCAAAGCAGCATTAAGTCCGGCGAGACCTGCGCCAACGATAATAACATCGGCATCCATTGTTTTTTTTGCACCGTTAACACAAGAGTTCAAACCAAAATAAAAGGGAGCTGTCACTAGGGCAAGCCCACTTTTTTTGAGCATCTCGCGACGCTTGATAACTCCCTTTGTTTTCGAGGATTTTTTCATTCTTCATCCCATGTTAATGGTTCTGAGAAAACATCCGGTTGTTTTGCCTCCGTAGCTGCAATGAAATCAGCTGGTAAGTCTTCCTTGTTAAAGAAAGTACTGCCACTTGATGTCCAAATCATGTGGCCGGGAGTTCCGGTCATTTTCAAAAGTGACAACCATGAGGTTTGGCTGGTCCAGTGGTAGTCCGCGGGAATATGGGTATATGACCTATCATATAAATATTTCATATCTAAATCATAGGTGTCAAGTGTCATTTCAGTACGCCAGGTTTGTGATTTTTTCTCGAACCATTTCGTAAAGGCGTGACGGGTAATGTGCATTTTATCTCCTATTTGGGTAAATACCAAGTCAAGAGGAGCTCCAATTGCCGTACTTTCCATAGTGAAATTGGCATTTATTTCGGGGCCTTCAGGAGTCATAATTCCGCCTCGTATTCCCGCTCGAAATGGCGGAACTTTAACAACTTCACCTGTATAAGGATTGGTCATTTCACTTAAGAATTCCCCAGTTTTTGGATCCCTATACAGCAACCAACCTTTTGATTTGGTCTCCACATTGCCATTGTCCAACAAACGCATAATTTTCATGCCGCAACCTGAATAACGGAACACTTCCTTTCCAAAAACATTCAAGCTATCAGATTTGTCAGTTCGTATACCAAAGACACGACCTTCGGAGTAAGAGAAAGTCAGTTTCCCGGAGAGGTCTCCTCGAATTTTTTCAAAAATCAAAAGCTTGTCCTTTGGGTCGCTAAGGTCGTATGCGATTTCTTTGAATTGCACTTCTTCCATTGAAGAGGTTTCTTCAGAAGAGGCCTGATCCTTCGAATTGCAACCGGCTAAAAAGAGTAGGCCACCTACGATTGCAATAACTGAAAATGTAGTGTTCTTTTTTTTCATGGCGGCTTAGTTTTTATTCTTCACATTCACATACTGCGGATGCCCAATTCATTTGAAAACCAATTTTTTTTGCGTTGGGTTCAGCGAAAGCTAAAGCTATTGAAGCTTGGGTTCCTTTTTCCTTAAAGCGCAAGAAGAAAAAATCGGAATCTTCCAAAGCGTAAAACGGATACTCTTTATTACGTAATTGAACAAAATAGGTTTTACCATCTACAGGATTTAGCACGTATGCCGCGCCCCCCTGATCATGTACCCTTAGGTCTTTATAGCTTTTATCTTTTTCTCCTGGTAAGTAGTAAGCTTTCTCGTAGAACGATACGTCACATTTGTAAATCTTGACCTTACGCATCTTGTGCGGTTCAGCATTGGGATGCCCCTTATAAAAAGAATTATCACTCACTAAAAATGTGCGGTCAACACGCCAATAAGCATTTTCTGAAAGAACAATGTCATGTACCGAATATCGCTTCTTATCGCCTTCGCCAAATTGGCATGCCCTGTCAACCATGCTCCCATGGTATTGGTCTCCGTTTCGTTGAAATATGATATTACAACCGTCCAATCCAAAAAGTGCTTCTTTGGTTACGCTGGCCAACATTTCATCATGGGTTTCAGAAGCCATCAAAAACTTTTTGGCATCCCTTAAAAAATACAGTTTCATGACAATGCCCGGTTTGTCACCCAAGCTTTCGAAAGAAACGATTCGTTGGCGACCAACTTTTGTAGGGTCATCATCCATATACTCCTCAATGTAGAATACATATTTTCCAATACTGTCTGCTTTGATTCTTTTATGTATGGCATGTATGCGACCATGCTTTTCATCTGGGTTGCCCCACCAATCTTTTCGGGCTTCCACCCACAACTGTTCATCATTGTCAAATTCACCTTCAAACCAATTGGTCAAAACCCCAAGGTCCCTAACATTGGGATCCCCGTCATCAATTTTCGATTCCGTAGTGCTTGCAAAAGCAAAGAACAAAGGAATATGCAACAATACAAGAAGGCTTAACTTTTTCATAAATAGTGTTATCAGGTATTAAGTATGATATCCAAGGCAGCACGTTCTCCCGATTCAAACGCCCCCTCCATACCACGTTCCATAATCGCCGTGTGTTCTCCACAGAAATGAATATTACCGTGATTTTTGCGCATATGGTTGGCAAATTTTTTCACTTGGCCAGGTTGCCAATACACCCAGTCACCTGCACCATGAATGTCCCGCTCGCAAGATTGAATCATAATACGTTTGAGTTTTCCTTTTGTGGATGGTCTTAGCTCGGCCAGCTTATTCTCGACATAGCTGAATACCTGATCATCGCTCATCAAGCGAAATTTTAAGGACTCCGGCCCGTTAATAAATGCAAGACCGGCATGTGGGTCATTCGGGTCACGTTTGGTACGAACGGCAAACCGTTCCAACGGTCCGTCTGTCCACATATTTGGGTCCATACCGTCTTGTTCCCAGAAAGGTTCTGTAATCAAGAAATGTACCTGTACCGAAAGGCCATAATCCATTTCGTTTATGGCATCTTTGGTAATTCCTTTGACTACCGGGTCAAAAGTTACATTTCTGAGTACTGTGATAGGAATACTACAAACCACATGTTTGGCCGTATACTCACTACCATCGGCACAGCTTACTTCTACAACACCATCTTTTTCCCGGAAACCTACTACGGTCCTATTCAATTGAACTTCATTTTTCATACTTGCGGCCATGGCCTCGGGTAAAAGAGAGTTTCCTCCCTTAATCATTTTCCAGTTGGTTCCGTCAGGAAAGGACAACTTTCCGTCACTGAAGTTCATCACATGATAACGTCGTAATTCATTCATTGCCGAGGTATTGTGAATGCCCCCTGCATGGATGACCACATTCATCAATTTAATGGTTTCTTCATTTATACCTTTCGAACGCAGATATTGGTCATGGGGAATATCATATTTATAGAATTCCGGCTCTAACCATGCATTCAAAGGTTTGCCCTGTAAAGGGTTATCACGATGGGAAATAGCAGAAAGAAAACGATGTGGTAATAAACTTCTGTCATCACCTTCCAACGGATTCAATTTATGTGATTCCCAATTTTTGGCTGTAATGTATTCTCCTTGAATATTGTATAACCAAGGTCGATTTACGCCACTATTGGTATCGGGATTATACATTTCGAGGCCCAATTTCCGAACGGTATTGACCATACGGGCATAATTGGCGCCAATGTATTCACCCGCAGCTTCTGGCTTGCCAGGCACATCATTTAGAGTGTATACCCTTCCTCCCAGGCGATTCCGACCTTCGATTACTTGAACATCCAGACCTTGCTCTTCAAGAAGCATTGCAGCGTGAAGACCTGAAAGACCAGCTCCAACCACCACTACATCGTGACTTGATTTAACTGGTTTGTTTTTCGAGTGGATAGCCGGTGCTTCTGCTTCGGCAGTTTCCTTTTCAGTTGTGGGTGCACAACTTGAAGGAATAATCAATCCGGCAGAGGCTCCGGCAAGTCCTTGAATAAATCTACGCCTGTTTGTTTTCATAACAATTTTCTTGCTATTGTTCTTTTGTTACTTCTTTAAGATATGTAATTAGGGCATCTTGTTGTTCTTTCTTTTTTACGCCCACGAAGGCCATTTTTGTTCCTGGAACATAGCTCGCGGGGTTTTCAAGCCATTCGCGAATGGTTTTCTCGCTCCAAACAATGCCTTTGTTCTTAAGTTCTTCAGAATATACAAACCCCTCTTTTATGCCCGCTTTCTTCCCAAACATTCCGTTGAGATTTGGTCCCACTTTATGAGGTTCGCCCTTAACTACGTTATGACAGGCCGCACATAATAGGAAAACCCGTCTACCCAATTTGTTTTCGGATTGTGGAATGGTGGCTGCGACCGCAGGGGAGGTATTTGTTTCAACTTTGTTTTTTTTAATATTGAACTCCTGCTCGGGTTCTTCTTTCTTTGTTTTGTCCCTGCCTCCACAAGATACATTCAACATTAGAAAACAAAGCAAAGCTGCGATAAAAGACCCATTTTTCATTATTTTCACAAATAGTTCAGTTTATTAATGATTAATAAAGTTAATCAATTTTTGAACTTTCCCCAAAAAAAGAATAAGAATTTAAAGAGTATGGGCAATAAATGGACTAATCCCTGAAAATTCTTAGGTCAGCTCTCATATCCTTAGCCACATAGACTTTGCCCTGTTTTAGTATGGTCTCTATTTTTTTGGTGTTATGAATATCCTCTAGGGGATTGGCTTCTAAAATCACTAAATCAGCCCACATATTTTCCCTAATGGAACCCAATTCATCTTCCATATTGAAATATCTTGCTGGATTGATTGTTGCGGTTTGCAGGGCTTCCAAAGGTGATAGTCCCGCTTTTACCAGTGAGGCCAGTTCTTCATGAAGACTATATCCTGGTGTTAAGAACGCAATGGGTGTATCTGTACCGGCCATTATTGGAATTCCCGCGTCATGTATTTTTTTTACCATCATGAAATTCCAATTGTCATATGCCGCCCTGAATTCTGAAACTGGATAATCTTTCAAAATGTTGGACCGCTTTTTCCAATAGTCGCCAATGGAATCTGGCAGGAAGACATAACTTTTCTGATAGTCTTCACGCGCAAAGTATTTTTCTGAAAAAAGTGTATTCAAGGCCAAAGTTGGTATTTGCCAAGTATCGTTCTTTTTAAGAACGGCGAGCACTTCATTTGCTCTTGCATCGTCATAATTATTAAAGGCCATCTCACGTTGGGCGGTATGAATCGAGGAGCGAAGTTTCCCTCCAGGGTCATTTGCCCCATCAGCAAGCATTTTTGTTCTTTGTTCCAACAGCTCATCTGCATTTGAGGCACAAGATAAATCGAGATTTCGCATGTGTTCCATGCTGTTCAAACCAGCATTTGATGCGCTGATAACATCCATGCTCAAGGGAACGTGACCTGTAACTTTGAGTCCTTTGGCCTTGGCCAGTTCGTTCAATTTTTTGAATTGTTCGAGAGTGAGCATTTCATAGGCCTTTAGGAAATCAACTCCCTTGTCCGCTAAGTTTTCCACCTCGGTCGTAACATCTTCAACAGCACTAAGACCCACCGAAAGTTCGGGATGCGCAGCATCGCTTCCATCATAAACATGGGGCTTGCCGTCCAGCAGTGGGCCGGCAATCAGTACACGAGGGGCATCAGTTGGGTTCGCTAAGGCTTTGTCTTTCCATTTCTTGACAAAATCAACTTTGCCACCGGTATCTCGAACGCTAGTAATACCATGGGAAAGAAACAAATCGAACATACGTGGTGCCAGTTCCTCGATATAGGCAAAATGGACATGGGCATCCCACAATCCAGGAATCAAATATTTGTCCTTACCATCTATGATTGTGTTTTCTTTGGATAATAGTAAGGATGAAGTGTCAGCTATTTTGAAGATCTTACCATCTTTGACAATGACCGTCTGATTTTCTTTTAAACCATCTGTAGGGTCTATAGTGCTAATGTTTTTAATGCAAATAGCATTTTCAAAAACAAACTCTTTAGGTTGACAGGAAGCAAGAAATACCATGAGGCATACAGGCGCCATTTGAGCAAATTTCTTCATGGAATACTAAATTAGTACAGATTGAGATTCGACAAATCTGCTAAAAACACTTAAATTATACTGTAGGGGTTCCATTTTCTTAAAAATAGTTAATATATTCAATAATTAACTTTATTAACTAATTAGTTGTATTTGAAGTATGAAAAACAATCGCCTCACTTTAGCCGCACGGCCGGGGGAGTTCATTAAGAAAAGTGATTTCAATTATGAGACCGTTGAATTACCGTCTCTTAAAGAAGGAGAGTTTCTGATAAAGGTTCTTTTCTTGTCAGTAGCTCCCGTTATGAAATTTTACATGTTGGACGGCGCGGGAATAGAAGAGCCTCTAAAGTTTGGCGAAACAATGCGGGGCCGAGGTGTAGGAGAGATAATTGAGAGTAGACATTCCGATTTTCAAGTTGGGGATATTGTGCAGGGCAAATGCGGTTGGCAAGAATATGTGATCTGCGATGGTAGCCCCTACTATATGATGTACAAGGTAAATAAGCATGGACTTTCTTTTTCAACGGCCTTGGGTATCTTGGGAATGACCGGCTTTACATCCTATTTCGGACTTTTTAAGGTGGGAGAATTGAAAAAGGGCGATAAGGTCTTGGTTTCTGCAGCTGCCGGAGGTGTCGGTTCGAATGTAGCCCAACTTGCAAATGTTAAAGGTGCCAAGGCCGTAGGTCTAGCAGGAACCGATGAAAAGTGTAGGCTATTGACCGAAAAACTGGGATACTACGGAGCAATAAATTATAAGAAAGAAAACATAGGTGAACGTATTGATCATTTCTTTCCCAATGGAATAGATGTGTTTTTTGATAATGTGGGAGGTGAGATATTGGACGTTGCCCTTTCTAAGCTGAGACGCTACTCTAGAGTGGTTCTCTGTGGCCGCATTTCGCAATATGGGGATAGGGAAAATTCGAATTACTATTTAAAGAATTGGCACAAGGTAGGTGCTACACGTTCTAAAATGGAAGGTTTTTTTATCTACGATTTTGAAAAGGAGTTTCCGAAGGCAGAAGAAGAAATGGTAGAATGGATAAAAGAAGGTCTTTTGACTTATCAAGAAGATATGCTTGAAGGACTTGAAAACATGCCCATTGCGCTAAATCGGTTGTTCGAACATAAAAATGTTGGGAAACAATTGGTGAAAATCAGTTAACATGGTTAACCCGGTTCTCGGCACCTTTAACCCTAGAAAGAACTATACGATTCGTTTTTCAGGAGTGTGTTCAAAAGAAATAAAAAACGATAGAAGTTTAAAAAGGCAAAGGCCATACCGCCCAATATGAGGGGCAAGATGGTCGGCTCCCTCATATTATAAGTGCCAAAATAAGACAAGATGGCCATGCCGGTGGTGCAAAAGCTGTCGCTATCGGTGGCTCCGATTTAAGCTTTGCCGTCGATATTCAACTCTCGAAGAAACTGCAAAACAAGCCGCCGAAATTGATGTACACATACTTGGTATTTACTAGTTGAGCACAAGACATAAAACTTCTGTCCTTTCTGTAATCGAAGAACTCAAAAACTACGGTATTGAAGACATTATCGTGATTTTCGGAGGAGGTAATAAGAAGTATTGCGAACGGACAACTTTTCTTGCTATAAAACCTAAGCCTGTTGTACCGTTATATTGGAATTGGTTATAATGCCATGAATATCTACATCTTTTACCTCCTTTTTAATGTCGGCATATTTTAAAAATTCTTGATAAGCGATATCTAGCTGTAGCTTGGTCAGATCATACCCTACCAACTTAGCCCGATAAGCCAAAGCTGCTCTGCCACTTCTTGCCGTGAGCACAATAGAAGATTCTTCGACACCTACATCCGAAGGGTCAATTATTTCATAGGTTTCCCTGTTTTTAATAACACCATCTTGGTGTATGCCTGAACTATGGGCAAAAGCGTTTGCGCCGATAATTGCCTTATTGGCCTGAACGTCCATTCCCATTTTTTGTGAAACCATTTGACTGGTGTCGTACAACAATTTACTATTGATACCGGTGTCTAGACCTAGAGAAGGGTGTTGTCTTAAGATCATTACTACCTCTTCTAGAGAAGTATTGCCAGCACGTTCCCCAATGCCATTTATGGTACATTCGATTTGTCGTGCGCCATTTACCACTCCCGCTATAGAATTGGCAGTTGCCAAACCAAGATCGTTATGACAATGGCATGAAAGTGTTACTTTGTGGATACCTGTTACATTTTCCTTTAGATATTTTATTTTGGCGCCGTACTCTTCCGGCAAACAGTATCCTGTAGTATCAGGAATATTTAAAACCGTTACTCCCACTTTTATCAATGCCTCGCAAATTTGAGCTAAGAACTCATTGTCTGTTCTACCAGCATCTTCAGCAAAAAATTCAACATCCTCAACAAAGGTTTTTGCATAAGTTACAGCGGCCACTGCTTTCTCGATAATAGTTTCTTTGCTTGAATTGAACTTATATTTAATATGTGAGTCAGAGGTACCTATACCTGTATGTATTCTTGGCTTCTTTGCAAACTTCAAAGCTTCGGCCGCTACTTCAATATCCTTTTTGACCGCACGTGTCAAACCACAAATTGTGATATCTTTTTTAATCAACTTACCAATTTCGGATACGGACCTAAAATCGCCAGGACTTGAAATTGGAAAACCGGCTTCAATAACATCAACTCCTAAGAGTTCTAGACGCTCGGCAATGATCAATTTTTGCTCGGTACCTAGTTTACACCCCGGTACTTGCTCCCCATCCCTTAGAGTTGTATCAAAAATTTGGACCTTATCAGTATTCATAATGTTCATGTGATTTCATGCGTACCCCAATATAGGGCGTGAGTGGGGTTAGTAAGAGCTGAGACGTCAAAATCTACAACGCTTATTTAGTTCAATACCAAGTTATTAGTTTGATTAACAACATGTTAATTTGGTGTTTTTACGATAACAGATTTGCCTGAAGCTGTTAAAATCACATTCTTCTTTAGATTCTGGTAACGATAGTCATTTAAGATAAGATTTCTAGGCTATTCTCTTGTTTTGACGTCGAGTCTGGCAGATGCGAAATTGAATTCAGATATGAAGCTTAAAGAGGTTTAATTTATCTCTTACTTTTCTCTAACAAAGAAATACATGACCTATGTCCATTTACTTTTGAAAGTACAAAGTGGTGCACAGATTACAAAAAAACTCAAAGAACTGGTCTTTTCGTATTTCACATCACGTGCTCCGACCACCATCAATGGGCCTACATATTATAGGTTTACTTAAAATCGAATCTAAAAAGAATTGTCGAGGATATTCAAAACGGATTCTAAGCTAGTTAGGGCTTGCAACAGCATTGGGCATGCCATGGCACGGGATGGAGAGTGTAGCCGGCATTTTATACCTTTATACAAAGTATGTACATCATATGCGATGTAGAATCCTAAATTTTCAAGATTTTTGAAAAAAGATCAGAAACAATGGCCATAATTCCATCTTTAAAATACCATGCGCTCGTGGGTGCTTTTTTAAGTATATGGGTCTTTGTTCTCGGTTTTGTGGTACGTCCTTTTGAGCATGGCAATCCAGATGATCGCATGTGGTTTTATGTAAGTCTCGGTTTTGGTATTTTGGTCTTTATCTGTTATGGTATCATGAGCATTGTGCAAAAGTTAGCCTATAGTAAGATAAAACGGTGGAGCATATGGCTAGAAATTGTAAGTTACTGCGGTTTTTACGCAATATATACCCTACTCTCATATGCCTTCTATAGAACCGACTTGATCCTTGGCACTTACGGGCTGTTCGAATTCTTTACCAAAATCATTTTCAAAAGTGCCTTTATCTTTGTTCCCATCATGATTTTGTCCAGAAAATACCTTATCAAATTACTGCCGGATAAAGAAGACAACATAGTTGTTCAGGGAGCGAACAAACTCGATATGCTACATATTAAAAAATCGCAACTCATTGCCATTTCAAATGCACAGAATTACGTAGAGATCTTCTACCTACAGGACAACAAACTTGCGGTTAAATTGATTCGTTCTTCCTTAAAGAAAGTACGCAGAGACCTTGATTTTCTAATTCAGGTACATCGCTCGCACTTAATCAACCCATCACATTTCCGCTCTTGGAAAAATTCAAACACCATTGTTTTAACACAATTGGAAATTCCGGTTTCAAAATCGTACAAAGCGGATTTGTTGGCCATTTGATTTCATACCTAAAACCCTTGACTTTGTACCTAATGCAATGTTTTAATTGCATTGGGACCAACAGTGCCCTTTAATTTGCCCAAAAAACTGAAATGTCAAATTATCTAAATGCAATAAGAGGTTATGGTACTTTGATCATAAGCCTATGGTTCTTTGCTGAATCCTGTAAAAATCAGAATATGTCCACCAACACCTTGGAAAAAACAAGGTCAGAACAATGGATGGAGGATATCGCATTCTTTGAAAGCGAATTTATTGAACAGGCAAAAACATACACAGATTCATCGAGAGCAGCCACTAAAAAACCGTTGGCAGGTCTAAAAAAAGCAGTAGATGAGCTATCTGATCTGCAAATACAACTAGAACTGTCAAAGGCCGTGGTGATGGCTGACAATGGGCATACCTCATTGCCATTGCCCCTTCAAGAAAGAATACCATTGCGGTTTTATCGATTTTCTGATGGCATCCATGTTGTTAAAACCGATGCCTTAGCTACACCATATCTTGGCGCAAAACTCCTCAAGGTCAATGCTATGGACGTGGATACAGTAGAAAGGGCTCTTTTTCCCTACGTTTCTGGTACGGAATCGTGGAAAAAGTTTAAAACGCTTGGTTTGATCACGGCCCCAAAAATTCTACATGCGCTGGAATTGGGCAAAAAAGATTCAATCGCTTTAAGACTGGTAAAAGGCAAGGACACTTTGGATGTAACCCTAGCGGCCCAAAATGTGGAAAGGGACAGGAGTTGGTTTGAAGCATGGGCCGACCTCTATCCTATCCAAGATGAAGAAAGTCCTTGGACGTTCTTAAAAGGTAAGATTGAAACGCATCCCTTATATTTAAAACATGCTGAAGAAGGGGTGTTCCACACCTTTGACGAGCAGGAAAAAATAGCCTATTTTCAAATTAATAGTTTTTGGCAAAAATGTCCTGATATCAAAGTCAGCATAAAGGTGTTCCATGAAATTTTAAAAACAAAAAGGGATTACAATGTGGTTTTCGACCTTCGGTTTTATACTGGGGGGAATTATGGCGTATTCACGCAACTGGCCACAAAATCTCCGAAGATCATCAATGATGACCAAAAAATATTTCTGGTCCTGAGTGACAAAACATATTCCGCCGGCATTGTTACTGCTGCACGTATAAAGCATTACGCCAAAGACAAATTGGTGATTGTTGGCGAAAGCGTTGGCGATCGCTTAAGGTTTTGGGCAGAGGGCAAGGCTATTACCCTTCCACATTCTAAAGTCAAAATTTACAGCGCACAGAAAGAACATGACTGGGAGCACAACAAACGTAGTTTCTTTAAAACCCATCGTGCCAATTACTTGTATGGGGTCGCTGCAAAGAACTTGGATATTGACCAAGAAATAAAACTGGGGTTTCATGACTATATGGAAAACAACGACCCAGTGTGGGAATGGATTGTCAGCCAATCTAGATAACGTATTTGGAAATTTCGACTCAACCTAAACTCTTTTGTGTTCCTTGGTATCGGATAGTAAAGCATGTGAGTAAAACAGACCACCCACCGAGGTACGATCCCGGGTGAATGAATTCTTAACGTTTCCGGTTACGATGGGTGTGCTGATTCTCGTTTGAGGATAAAGCGTATAATTTTTTACCTCAACTATTAGGACACCACTAAATTGACAAGGTCACATATTTCTTTAAAAACATTTCTACCCTTTCCTTTATGATTTTTTGCCAGCGTTTAATCCGTAAAACCATGTACTTATTGTCTCAGAATAGCTGAATAGCTCCTAGAATAAAATTTGAGGTATTGGATTTTGATTTTAGTCATTTTAAAGAAAACATCGCGTCTTCGTCAGAGCGCAAAAAACAAATCTTTCTTACACTGTATGAGGGGTATTCTGTTTCGCCCGCTTTTCTTAATACTGCAATTCTCATCAGGAATCCAGAACTCATTATAAAGCCTAGCTGCTTTACTTCACCGGGTCGTTATGGTTCTTCAAGTCGTCCAAGAACTTGATTTCACCTTGCTCGTTTGTAAGCTTAACATTGTCTATCATCCCTGGTCCATTAAAGAAATAGCTGATTTCCATAATCTTACCTATAGTAGCTTGATACGATGTAGAAAACACCGCTGTACCATTCAATACTAACTGAACATTCTTATTTGAGGTATGAATTTCTAGTTCATTCCATTGGTATATATTGGTTGTAAGCTTGGTGAGGTCTTGGGTTTTTCCGTTGTGCAGGGTATCCCCAGTTCTAATGTAAACCTCACTGCCACAGCCTTTGTTTCCAATCATAATCCAATAATAACCCTTGGTACCTTGAAGGTGGAAGTTTGCCATGGGGCAGTCCACACTCTCTAGAGGTTCCATTTGAAATGAAGCCTTGTACTTCAGGTTATCACCATCAACCCCGAAATCTTTGACATAATAGTAGGCCAACTGAAATTCTTTATTAATGTCAATACCTTTAGATTGTAGTGTTTCCGTAGCTATACCTAAATAATCTTCGCTCAACCAAAGATTTTTGTCAAACGTTACAATATTGGACATTGGCTGTCTTGCCGCCATGAACCAATCTTCATAAATTATATGAACGGGCATTTCCTTGATAATTTTGTCATCGGCAAAGAGCTTTGCAGTAAAGTACCCCGGAACGTAGTAGATATCGGTTCGTTGTTTGACCCCCTTGAAAATCTCTACCTTTCTAAAGGTATCCCAACTCTGCTGCAGAAAAAAGCTATCGGCATTGATTTCCTCAATATCGTAGTTGAAAACCACGGTATTCGGCAATTTGTTTTCAAGTGTTTTTTCATGGCCAAAAGTAACATTGGCCATTGTTTCCTTTCCGTTTTGTTTTTTTTGAAATGCCTTTGCACCTCCAATCAAGATAAAGACCATAGGGATTATGAGCAGTAACGCTATCAGTGCCTTCCTAAATTTCCTTTCACGTCCTATAAAGGTTCTTTTGAAAGTGTTTTCTTCTTTCTCTACCTGATTTGATAGCGAAGCAGACTTAAGGCGCTGCCAATTTTTATCAAATGCAGTTTTAGACAAGGCATCTAAAGTAGCTATGTGCGGAAGGCGTTGGTGGTCATTCGACCAAATTCTTTTTAAAGTGGATACACTTAATCTACAAGCTGTCTTCTCTTCAATGTAATAAGAGAGAAAGTCAAAGTCTTTTTGGGTCCATATCGCGGTTTCTTGAAGATCGGCATCCCTCGCGATTTTCCTTTTGATTTCTTTTAAAATTGCCTGATCTGATTGTTTCATTCCATTGATTTTCAATTCTTTATCTCAGTGAGCCAAAAATGAATGGAAAATGATCTGAAAATGACCCTGTCAAAAACCAAAGTATCCATAGCTTGTATTTCATATGTACAAAGACAATCAAAATGAGAATCCGTTACACTAATTTACTATTTATCGCCCTGTTTTCAATGATGTTTATCAATGGGCAACAACCAATTTTTCAAGAGGGAGCGTATAAGGTATACTCGGAAGACAACGAAAAAGTAGCCCTAAAAGACACATTATTCAAAGGAAAGCAGGCCTTAAAATTAGACGGTGCAAGCCGTTCCATTGCCCTAATAGATGATATAAACACGAAAAACTTTAGGGTAGAAATGGATATTGCGGGACAAGTAATGTCAGGATTGGGATTTCATGCCAAGGATGGAATGAACTACCAATTCATTTACTTTAGACCACAAATGGGCAATACCAGAGAAGCCATTCAGTATATTCCAATCTACAATGGTGCGTTAAGCTGGGTCTTTTACAACTACCCTGTGTATGAGACTGCTGCCGATGTAAAGTCTTTGGAATGGTTTCACGCGGCTTTTGAAGTTAGGGGCAAGAACTTAAAAGTTTTTGTTAACTACGAGCCTGAACCAAAAATGGATATTTCCATTTTGGATAATCCAGTTGATGGTGGAAAGCTATTGCTCAGAAGCCTGTTTGGCCCCTCTTACTTTGCCAACATTACCTATCAACCGCTAGCGGACACTGAAATTAAAGAAAAGACCCTGCCCAAAACAGATTTCTTGACCAAATGGGAAATATCGGAGCAGTTCCCTAGGGATACCATACCCGATTATTTTGATAGCCTCTTGAAGCGGGCCAATGATATGAATCACTGGAAAGCTATTGATATGGCTGAAGACCCCTATGTGAATTTCTCTCGATACTTTGAGCATCCACAGGGGGTCTTAGTCGCCAAGACCAGTATTGAAGCCGATAACGAATCTATGAAGAACCTGCATTTTGATTTCGTGGGACGTGTCAAAATAATCTTAAACGGAAACGCCCTCTTTGCATATAAAAAAGTAAGATTTGAACGAATTTTCGATGGCACTTTTTCTATCGGCTTGCCCTTGAAAAAAGGAAAAAACGAACTTATGGTCATTGTGGAAGGGGATGCTGCTTTTTTTGGAAAGGGTTTTAGGTATCTGGGAAGGCACCAACATACGAATTGGGGCTTTATTGCAAGGCTTGAACAATAAATGCATACTGCCAAAAGAATAATACTCTTGTTCCTTTTTCTCTCAAAAGCAAAAAAAAATCTACCAATTGAATCAGATTATCTATGAAAAAATTCATCTTAAAATACACTTTAGCATCCTTTTTTGGGATCATGGCATCTTGTACTGGGAAACCCGAAAAAAAGGGACAAGAACCAAGTTCAGAAGACCAAAGTGAAACACTTGGCATGCAAAGTTGGTTTTTGTCCACGGGTGATTGGCAAACTGACCCACAAATCTATGTTCGAGAATTTGGTGCCGGTACCGACACCGTTGTGCTACTGCATGGTGGATGGGGTGCCGAACATAGTGGAATGATAGCTATGGTAAAGGGACTCGAAAAAGAATATAAATTCTTTGCCCACGAACAGCGCGGTTCGCTGCGTTCTCCTTTTCCAGATTCCCTTATTACCTATGACAACCACATCACGGATGTTGAGCTTTTAAGAAACGAACTAGGATTGGACAAACTCACACTTTTGGGACACTCGATGGGGGCGGTACTGGCCAGTGCTTATGCCCAAAGATATCCTGAACATGTCGAAAAACTGATTTTGGTAAGTCCGGCATACCTCAAAAACCCTTTTCCGGCAGAGGACATGGAACTACTACAAGCTTCACGCAAGGCATCTGAGGAATTTATCCAAAGAAGCGAGGTGGAACAAGAGCTTGAAAAATATGATTTGTCGGAAGAAGGTTCGCCCCTGTCCTCGAAAGGGGAAACCATAAAGAATAGAATTGGTTTTGCCACAAGAATGCTCTATGATGTTGACAAATGGCCTAAACTCAATAATGGCAAGGCATTGTACAAAGGTGAGGTATATGGGCTGACCGAAAGTACTTACCCGGAAAATGGTTGGGACTTTATCAACGAATTTAAGCGTCAATCCTATCCCATTTCTGTTATCATAGGTGACCATGACTTTTTAGACATGGAAAACCATATCACCCGCAAATGGATTGCTGAAATTCCCAGGGCCAACTTTACCAGTATCAATAGCGGAGGGCACTTATTGTGGATCGACCAACCTGAAAATCTTACAGAAACCCTGAGACAAACTTTAAATAATTAAACACTTAGGTTCACCCTTAAAAAAAAACATATAGCATGAAAAAGGGTGCTTCAATACATGAGTGTTTTCAACTAAACGATGGCTGGGAGCTATCAAAAAATGACAAAATCATTAATACAGATCACCCACCGAGGTACGATTCCGGGTAAATGAATTCCTAACGTTTCCGGTTACGATGGGTGTGCTCATTCTCGCTTGAGGATAAAGCGTACAATCTTTTGCCTTTATTATTTTTTGTCAACGCTTAATCCGCAAAATTTTATACATACTTCAGAGCGTTTACTCTTTTACCCTAGTTAAAGTAGCTGTCTTTCCGAATAAAGAGAGCCCTACAAAACCCCTAAGTTTCAAGGTGTCTTTATCATCTTCAAACCACATTTTGCTAGCATAAACGTTGCCATTGTCAATGGAATATATTTCCCCATCAACCCATTTACCACCATCAAAGACAAAATCTTCCATAAAAACGATGCCTATCACGCTTCTGTCCCTTAGCGCCTCATCAGGATTTTCGGTATCGAGACGGGCATCCTTTCTCCAAATAATTTTACCGAAGTAGATGTCGTTTTCTTTATAAATTTCGATTTTACCTTCTTTCTTTTCAGTCCAAAACTGACCGATGACATCATCTGCAACCACTTGTGAAAACGTGTTAACAGAAACTACCAATGCCGCAATTAATAAAACTAATTTTTTCATTGTACTTTTCTTATTGTGTTAATTCTTGTACTCCTTGTTCAAAGGATATGGCATTCTGGTAGCCCAATTGCTTTCGTGCCTTAGTGTCATCAACCGAGAACTCGGTTGCCATCAATCGAATCATAAGTGGCATTACTGGTGGTCTTGACTTTAGTCCCAATGTTTTCCAAATACCTCCAAATACATGAGCCAATAGAACTGCAACGCCCCGTGGCATTTCTTTATCGCCAGGGTCCAATCCCTCGGCATTTAAAATAGATGTAAACGTTGTGCGCATTGACCTTTTATCGCCATCCGTTACAAAGTATGCTTCTCCTCCTTTTTCAGAATTGAACACAGCCATAATTGCGTTGGCCAAGTTCTTTACGTGTATTGTAGATAATATCTGATGACCCCCGCCAATCCATCTCCATTTACCGCTTGCTACGTTCGACATTAAATCTTCATAGTGGTGATTGTTTGGACCCCAAATTGCTGGTGGTCTAAGTGCAATGGTCTTAAAATCATCGGTATTGGAAGCCAGAACCGCTCTTTCTGCGATTGCTTTGGTTTTTGGATATAGAGCCGATGGCAGCCCTGTCTTGGCCTCTGCTTCAGTACAGTTTATTATTGGTGAACCCGGTACAACAGGGGCAGCACTGATATAAACGAACTTTTGTATACCACTATCTTTTGCTAATCGTAATAGGTTTTTGGTAGCGTCTACGTTGATTTTGTAAAAAGGCTCTTTGTCATACGTTAAATCCATATGAGCCGCCGAGTGCAATACGTAGTCGCATTTTTTTAACGCTTCAATTGTATTGGTCGACATCTAAGTTAAATCGTCCAAAACTGCTTTTGCCCCAATGGTTTCAACTTTTTTGGCTGATTTTTCGCTTCTGCAAATTGCAAAGATTTCATGACCATTTTTAATGAGGACAGGTATGATATTTTGCCCTACAAAACCTGAACCCCCAGTGATAAATACCTTCATAAAATTTGTTTTTTACAAAGGTCTGAGCATAAAGAGAACTTGATTATCCGCTTAGGTCGTTCGACTTACTCGAGAAGTCGAATTATAGGGAAGATGGTAATACCCCGAAGTGTTTCTTGTAAGCCGTGGTGAACTTAGAAGGGTGTGAGTAGCCTATTTGGTAACTTATTTCACTTGCGGTCATTTCTTTTAGGCTGAGTTTTTCTTTTGCATATTCCATCTTAATCTTTTGTTTATATGAAATTGGTGGCAAACCAAACACTTGCTTGAATAGCATTTTGAATTTAGTTTTACCCATATTGGCAACCTCAGACAATTCTTCAATAGAAAATGTTTTGTCGGTAACTGGGTCTCTTAAAAGTGCTGCAGCGGTAAAAATTCCTTTTAAATCCAACGGATGTAATTCTTCATATTTGTCTTCTACCTCCCTATTTGCCAGTTTTTGAAAATTGATGTCAAGCAATTCAAGAATTTTGGAATACACTTTCAGTTTGCTACTCCCTTCAATTAAAATTTTTCTGAGACACGCTTCAGAGTGCACATCTAAGTCTTCGTATACCAAGGCTTTTTTTGTGTTGGTTAAAATGGTAAGGTTGCCGTAGTCTACTTCAGAAAGAAATGATTTTTTGAATTTTAAGAGGATTATCTCAAAAGGAATATTGATAGCAGATGTAGAAGAAACCTCAATATTCGGCGTATAAAATAAAATGCCGATGGGCAAATTCTTTTGCACTGAAATATGGGTGTCATTTACTTTTTTATTGATTCTGAATTTAGATAGGTTGATATTGATCAATAGGTACTCACTATCAATAGGATTTAAAGAAGTTAAGGTAATTGGTTGGCTCAATTGAAAACTGAATTTTAGAAGTTCAATTTTATCGTCAAAGTTTAGTCTTTCAATTTGTCCTTTACCTAGTGAATTATTAAAATTTAATTTATCTCCTACTAATGGAGCATTTAAAGGTTCTATAAACTGACTGATAATATCTTCTGTAATATCTATGTGTATTTTCATCGTAAAGCTGAGAACATATTTTTTTCAAGTTACATTTTTCTACAATTCGGAATAAATTCCATTAATAACAAGTGAACAAGAATTGATGACAATGGGTTTTGCCCACCGGTAGGAGAGTTCATGCTAAAACAGATGATTGATTCTTTTAAGATTGAATTCAAAGCATACTAAAACATGTTCGCCGTTGCCAAAAGATGAACCTTGAGGTAAGTTCAAAAAGCGTTTAAAGAAGATTCTTTGCTAAAATAGGTGCAGTTGTTCCCATTGGGTCGATTTTGTTGCTTCTTCGTTCTTGTTTGGCATAAAAATTTACTCACATGCGTTTTATAAAGATGATTCTCTTACTATCCTTAACCCCGATAGTTGCCCAAAATCAAATTGAAGTAAAGTCACTGGTCAACAATTTTCCCGGTAACGGCGCCCTGACCATTGCTGCTGATGGTACTATTTTAGTGAATGAATATGGTACTGCAAATGCCGATATTTCAGGAAGCGGTACACGAATATTTTCGGTTCGCCCTGATGGGAAATATGATGTTTTGTTGAACAATGTCAGCGGAGCCATTGGCGGCACTTTCGATACCGATGGTACTTTTTACTTCAACAATCGCAGCTCTTACACGGGTAGTGACCTTATGCGGTTCAAAGATGGAAACCTTGAAAAAATTGCGACCTTGCCCGGTTTTGCCGCCGATTTGATTGTGGCAAGATCAAACGGTAACCTTTTGATCACCAACTATACCATGCCAGCTCTTTATCAAGTAGATACTGAAGGAAACGTTTCTGAGTTTATCAATGATGACCGTCTAAAAGGATGTACCGGCATTACCTATGGTGAGGATAAGACCATTTTTGTGAGTAATTTTTCAACGGGAAAAATCTACAAAATTGATAACCACAGTATGGTCGAATTTGCGTCCGTACCCGTGCAATATCCAGGGTATGTGGTTGGTTACATCACCTATTTTGAGAAAAATATCTACGCCACAGGATACGGAGCCAGTAAGATCTACCAAATCAATATGAAAGGTGAAGTCGGTGTACTGGCCGGTTCAGGAAACCGACAAGATATTGACGGCGATGCTAAAAACTCAAGTTTTTTTGTGCCCAACGGAATAGAAATCGACACCAACAGAAGAAGACTTTATATTTCGCAAAATGGAAATGGGCAACCAAAAAGTTTACGATACATCGACTTGCCAAAGCCATAGAAATGATGTTACGAAGTTGTACTTTTAAAAAGCATTGAAACTAGAAATACATGAAAAGTACAGACCAATGTGACAAACAAAAAAAGAATGTGAAAACGACCCTTACACGAAGGGTACTGCTTTTGCTGTTTTTTCAATCACTCCTTGCGCTTCCGCAAAACAATTTAGAGGATATTGATCTCAGGTATGGTCCTTATGAGGTAGGTTTTAGGCATTACACCCTTCAGGATAGTACGAGAACGTATCAAATTAAAAATGAGTTCAACAATTCGTTCATTCCTAGGCCAATTCCAGTTAGCATTTGGTTTCCTGCAGACCGCAATAATAATGACACGGAATCGCTCAAAGTATTGGATTACTTGAACATTCTAAAGACGGAAGAAGAATGGACGCATCTGCCCAACGAATTCTTATTGGACTGGTTCAGCTATTTGTGGAACACTGAACACAATAAAGCGCAGCTATCAAAACATACCAAGGCCTTAAAAAATGGACAGGTCGTAAATCGCAAATTTCCGGTAATCGTATATGCACCCAGTTACCAAGCCTCATCCATTGAGAACTTCGCTTTGTGCGAATACTTGGCCAGTCATGGCCATATGGTTATTTCGAGCCCATCAAGGGGTACGGATACCCGTCAGTTAGATGGTGGAACCACCAGAGATATGGAAACCCAGTCTACAGACATCGCCTTTCTTTTGAAAGAGATCCAAAAACATCAAAGTGCCGATTTTGACAAAACGGCCTTAATGGGGTTTAGTTTTGGGGGCTTGTCAAATTTCATCACGGCCATAAAAAACAAAAACATAAAGGCCGTGGTCAGTTTGGACGGCACGGAGCGGTATAATTATCCGGTGCTGGAAGGATCTCCCTTCTTTAACCTAAAAAAGTTTACGATCCCCTATATTCACTTTGCCCAAAAGGAAATTCCGAAAGCGGTACTTGAAACCGATGGAATACCCCAAGAGGTCAATCACAAATTTCAGTTAATGGACTCCTTAACCTATAGTGAAGTGCACAGTTATCGGTTTCATGACCTCACCCATTCTTACTTTAGCACCTTTGGTCTGCTCTTTACCAATAGGGACAAACGTCAAGATAAAGACGATTCAAAAATTGCACGTTCTTACAAACTGTTGTGTGAACACACGCTACATTTTTTGGATGCCATTTTTAAAAAGGACGCCAATGCCATAAGGTTTATTGAAAATTCCCCTATCGACAATGGGTATACCAAGAGTTTGGTCTCAAAACGCTTTAAAATGGCCATCACCAAAGCATTTGATTACCTTGATTTTAATGATTTGGCAAAGGGCCAGAACTATCGGGATCTTGTCCCATTGTACCAAAACCTAATGCGACAACACCCGCAATTAAAGCTTGAAGAAGGAATGCTGAATACCCTAGGGTTGCGGTTATCGTTTGATCCAGAGCGTATGGACCAGGGTATCAACGTATTCAAATTGGCCTTACATATTTATCCAAACTCAGCAAACCTATATGACAGTTTAGCTGAGGCCTATCTTTACAAAAAGGACTTTAAAAACGCCATGACCAATTTTAAGAAGTCATTAGAGTTAAATCCGGCCAACGAGAATGCAAAAAAAAGAATTGGACAAATCAAAAAGCAATGAAGCTTCACCGTTCTGCCTAAGGAGTAAGCAAAGAACTGTAATTTAAACAAACAATGCCCAAGAGACAATATCGAGTATATGTAATCGAGTTATCCAAAAGAGTCTTTACTGACAACACAAGGTTCCGAAATGCCAATCCCCAATTCAATGGAGTACTACAATGCCTATATGTGGGTATGACAAGCAAGACCCCCAAAGACCGTTTTGAGCAGCATAAATCTGGTTACATCAATAAAAAAGGACATAAGCTTTCTTCAAACATCGTTCAAAAGTACGGTATGTACTTAAGGCCCAGTCTCTACAACCATATCGCACCAATGTCAACAAGAGCGGAAGCGCTTAAAATGGAAGAACGGTTGGCACTGGAGCTAAGGAGAAAGCGGTATGCCGTTTGGTTTAATTAGTGCAATACAAATAAAAATTGGCGTAGAAGCATCAAACTTTAAAAGTGCTATAAACAATTCGAGTTTTGCTAAAGTTTATTTTCAATATAATTTATAAAGATTCTGTGCCCTGGTCTTCTTAAGACCTTAAAACCATTGACATTAAGGTCTAAATTGCCAAACTTGTCTTGGTACTCAAAAATTGAATGCTCCGGCTTCACCATTTCAAACAAAAAATAAGGTGCTTACTATACCCGATTTAATTAATGGAACCCGTTCGTTTCTATAGAGGTGGCCTTTTAAGAACCAACAAAACAATACATTTGACCCAACTTTGAGTAAACGTATGGCGAGTTATAGTCTTATCGATGTTTTTCTGTTGCTTGGTATAGCACAAGGGTTTTTTCTGGGCATTACCCTATCCATTGTTCATCAAAAAAACAGGGCAGCGAATAAGGTTTTGGCCTTGCAGCTCTTGCTGGCTTGCTTTTGCTTGTTGACCCGAATGCTGATTCATAAAGCTGATGAACTGTGGATTATTCAAAGACTGGCCCCGTTGGAAAGTCTCATATTTATTTTTGGCCCTTTGGGGTATATCTATCTTAGACGTCTTCTTGAAAAAGACCAAAAGCAGTTTCGGGTTTCATGGTTTCACTACCTCCCTGCAATGGTTTATTTAGTTCTTCTATTGTCCATAAATCTATATTCTGAAGAAGAATTTCGTAAGCAGTTAATTGCTGGGCACTATGTAAATGTGTTCTTTATAGCCGAATGCTCAGCCTTGATATTTAATGGTTACTATTGGTATTTGAATGCCTATTTTTTTAGTACTGTTTTACGAAAAGAGAAAGAACAACTCTCCTTTACACAAAGTGTGATTCCTTTTGTACGGGTAGTTCTAATTGCTTCTGGCAGTATCTTATTGGCTTGGGCCATTAGTTTTTTCAGCGCAAACGTTTTTCAAGTGACCATTCCCATAATCAATTATGATTTGGTCTGGATCGCCATTCCCCTCTTAATATACATCGTTGGCTATTTTGCTCTAAAACAGCCAGAGATTTTTAGAGTATACCTCATCACGGACAAACCCAAAACCAAAGTAAGGGAGTTAATGAACAAACGAAGATCTGAAGAATTGCAACAGCAGCTGACCAAACTTATGCGCGAAGAAAAAGTGTATTTAAACAATGAGCTCACTTTGGCAGAACTTTCAAGGCAACTCAACACTTCTACGAACAACTTATCTTGGTTATTGAACACCATTTACAAATCGAGTTTCTATGATTTTATAAATGGATACAGGGTTAGGGAATTTATCGCAAAATTAGATCAGAACGAGCATAAGTCAAAAACGCTATTGGCACTTTCATTAGAAGTCGGCTTCAATTCAAAAACAACATTCTACAAAGCGTTCAGGTCGATCCTCAATGAAACGCCCAGCAGCTACATCAAAAAAACAGCGAGTTAAAGGGTTGGTCCAATGCTATAGAAACGGGCGATTTTCAAAAGTGGGTTGTGTAAGATTGTTGTTAAAATTAAAACAATCTAATGAAAACAATTCAAACGATCAAAATACCGAAAATGATGTATTTACTTTTAGCGTTCCTCATTTTTACGCAATCCTCATGCTCCTCAGATTCAGATGAAACAGTGGTTGAACCTGATGGACAAGTAAATCCTGACCCTGACCCAGATCCGGAACCAGAAAACCCAGAGGTCGAAACTTTGATTCAGAATTTTGGCGCCACTGATGCCCTGTCCATAGATGGAAATGGCACTATATATGCCAGTAATTTTGGTGGGTTTAACGGAACCGAGGTTTTAAAGGTTAATCCAGAATCAGCTGCTGTTGAGGTAGCGATTGATAATCTGCGGGCCCCCACAGGAAATATTGTTGATGACGCAGGCAACACTTATGTGGTGCACAATGTGCGACCAACAGAACCAGGTTCCAACAAATTTATTGGTGATGTGCTCAAAGTGGACAGCGATGGAAATAGAACAGTTTTAGCCACATTGCCTGGTTTTCCTTCAGGTATCACCTTAGATGATCTGGGTAATGTGTATGTCTCTAATTTCCTTTTCGGAGGAGTGCATCAAATCAGTGCTGACGGGCAGATAACTCTCTATGTTGGGGACGAAAGGCTTCTTGGGGGCGTTGGTATCGATTTTGATGATGATGGTAATCTGTTTGTCGGTAATTTTGAAACTGGTGATATCTTAAAGATAAGTGCGGATAGATCAATAGAGGTACTGGTCAAAATACCCACTGTGAGACAGGACGTAGTCATCGGTTACCTTACGTACTATGATGGTTCCATTTATGCCACTGCAACCGGCGAACATGTCATCTACAAAGTGTCCATGTCGGGCGAAGCCACGGTATTCGCAGGTTCTGGAACCCAAAAAACAGAAGATGGTGCCTTATTGGAAGCCTCTTTTGACACCCCCAACGGTATCACGGCCGACCCTAATAAAAAGGTCTTATATATCACCCAAAATGAAGCTCTAACGGTAATATCATTGGATTAATGCTATTGATGAAAAACTTCGTTGCCCTTTCCAAGAGCGACCAAAACAGCGTATTTGAATTTGGGGAGTTATTTAAAAGCTCCCCTAGTTTTGTTATTTGTGTATTTTTCGGTTGTCTAAACTACAACCTAACATTTTCATCCAAGACCTGAATATTCATAGTGCCCTTGCCTTGGGTTGCTTCCCAAAAATTATTTATCGAAGACCAGCTATCATCAGGATTCGCCGCTCTGGAAAAATTTTCAAGGTCTTCATTCAATCGATCGGCAATCTCTTGGCTTATTGCAGATACGGACAATACAATGGCCAGTCCATTGAAAGTTTTTTGCGCATTTGCATATGATGGAACGCGCTCCCCATGTTGCTCAATCAAATCTTGTGGGGTGTAGGTCACAATTTCATCGGCACTAAACTCGCCAGAGTTGCCCGTTCTTTCAGCATTTCGTGCAAAAGAAATGGACTGTAATTCATCGGCCGGTATAAGGCCCATTAAATACAATTCAGCATTGCCATAGGGCACTGAGTTTCCACCATTTGCAAAAGTTCCGAAATTGTTGTTACCATTAAGTCTACCTCGGTACATATTATTCCCCAAATCGACAAGCTCATCAAATCCACCAAGTTGTCCACCAACACTGGCATAGCCCCAATGGCCGCCAACCGTGGTCTCTAAAAAATTATGATTTGCCCAATAATGCGCTATCTCATGCAAGAACGGGCCTGATTTCACATAAACGGTTCTTGGCATATGAATGATGCCCTTAAGCCTTCCTTCTGAACCATATGTGCCAGTGTTGTCGTACAAGTTTGAACCTGTACCTGAAACATGGTTCTGTACTGGGGTATGACGTCCAAAATAAAGCCCCTCTGGCTGTTCTTCTTCAACATTCAACATAAAAATGAAATCATAGTCGTCTTTGACGTACTCATAGATTTTATTGGTTACCATACGTAAGTCTCCTTCTCCTTGTAAAAAAGCGTTATACGCTGTTTCCGTAACCACATAATTGACGAATCGCCTATCTTCATCAAGAACCAATCCGGCTTCAAATGCTATAGTTCCATCATCTTGTCCATTATCTTCTTCGCCGCCATTTTCACCATCAATTCCATTGGTATCATCCATTAAACCATCTTCTTCAATGATGTCTGTGCCCTCAATAGCATCTGAAGAACACGATACGTTGAGAATGGTAACTAGTAAAAAAAGGTAAGTAAAAGTAGTTCTTGATTTCATCATTGGTTATTTTCTACCCTTTAAAAAACGGATACAGAAGTCGTTTAGTATTCATAGAACGTTTTCATTGGCATACCAATCTACCATTAACATCATTTCCCAATGAAAAGTTTATAAAAAATAAAACCCTGAAATCAAATGATTTCAGGGTTTCTAAGTACTCGAGGTGGGAATCGAACCCACACTCCCGAAAGAACTGGATTTTGAATCCAGCGCGTCTACCAGTTCCGCCACTCGAGCATCATATCTTCAAAACGGATTGCAAAGCTAAAAAATAATTTTATTTCAAAACCTAAAATTCGCACATTTATGCTTTAGCAACCCAGATTAATTTTTAAATTTGCACCTCTTTTAAAAGAACGCGCTTAAATACTAGTATAGAATGCCTTATCAAGTACCTGAACCTAAGATCTTTGCTTGTACACAAAGTACTGCACTTGGCGAAAAAATTGCCGAGGCCTATGGTACTGATTTGGGCAAGGTGTTGTTTTCGCGCTACAGCGATGGTGAGTTTCAACCGTCATTTGAAGAATCAATTCGTGGGGCCCGTATTTTTATCATCGGCTCAACCAATCCGAGTTCAGAAAATTTAATGGAAATGTTGTTGATGCTCGATGCTGCAAAACGCGCATCTGCAAGGCACATTACTGCTGTTATGCCCTATTTTGGTTGGGCACGACAAGATCGTAAAGACAAACCGCGCGTACCCATAGCCGCCAAGCTTATCGCAAAAATGTTAGAGTCTGCAGGGGCGACACGCATCATTACCATGGATCTGCATGCAGATCAAATTCAAGGATTCTTTGAAAAGCCAGTGGACCACTTGTTCGCCTCTACCCTGTTTTTGCCCTATTTGAAGAATCTGAAGTTGGACAACCTTTGCGTTGCCTCTCCAGATATGGGTGGGTCAAAACGGGCCTATGCCTATTCTAAGGCCTTAGAGTGTGATGTAGTCATTTGTTACAAGCAACGGGCAAAAGCGAATGTCATCTCCCATATGGAACTGATCGGTGATGTGAAAGGAAAAAATGTGGTACTTGTTGATGATATGGTCGATACCGCGGGCACTTTAACAAGAGCCGCAGATCTGATGATGGAGAGGGGTGCACTAAGCGTACGGGCAATCACCACCCATGGCTTGCTTTCTGGCAATGCTTATCAGCGCATTGAAGAATCATTGTTAAAAGAACTGATCATTACTGATTCTATTCCGAGTGAAGTTAAAAGTGGTAAAGTAAGAGTATTGAGTTGTGCCAATCTATTTGCAGATGTGATGCACAGAGTGCACCATAACACCTCAATATCATCAAAGTTTTTAATGTAGCCTTCGACTACGTTCGGTAATCATCCGAACATTTCGAAAAATGAATTATAAATTTTAATTAGAATTAATGAAGTCAATTACTATCAAAGGATCCCAAAGAGAAAGCGTGGGCAAGGTCTCGACCAAAGCCTTACGTAATGCTGGAAAGGTCCCTTGCGTATTATACGGAGGGGAAAAACCATTGCACTTTTCAGCTGATGAACTATCGTTCAAAAACCTAGTGTACACCCCTAACGCATATACTGCTGTAATTGAGTTAGAAAACGGTGAAAAATTCAGTGCTGTTTTGCAAGACATTCAGTTTCACCCTGTAACCGATAAAATCTTGCACATTGATTTCTATCAATTGTTCGCAGATAAAGCCGTGACCATGAACATTCCTGTGCGTTTAGAAGGTAATTCACCAGGAGTACGTAATGGTGGCCGTTTATTGTTTAGAAAGCGAAAACTTTCAATTAAGGCCCTACCGGACCTATTACCGGATTTTATCACAATTGATATTTCTAAGCTTAGAATCGGAGGCACCATAGCGGTAGAAACCTTATTGAGCGACGATTATACCATTCTTCATCCTGACAGCACGGCTGTAGTTCAAGTGAAAGCATCTCGTAATGCTGTTGAAGATGAAGAAGAAGATGAAGAAGGCGAAGAAGGTGCCGAAGCAACCGCAGAAGGCGCTGAAGCTCCGGCCGCTGAAAGTGCTGAATAAGTACTAAAACAACGTTAAAAAGCATCCATGATCAAATGATATCGTTTGATTTTGGATGCTTTTGTATTTTTATCCAAACGCATACCTCATGTTTACATGGTTAAAATCACTTTGGCGTACTGATCAAACCATACTTTTTGAAACAGATACCATGAAGAAATTTCTTATCGTAGGCCTTGGCAACATTGGTGAAAAATATCACAATACCCGTCACAATATTGGCTTTAAGATTCTGGACCAACTTGCCGATGAAGAGGGCTTTGGTTTTGAGGATGGCAAACTAGGGGCAGTTTCCGGTTTCAAACATAAAGGGAAAAGCGTTCTTTGCCTCAAACCGGCCACTTATATGAACCTCAGCGGAAAGGCTGTTCGCTATTGGATGGAAAAGGAAAACATTCCATTAGAAAATGTATTGATCATTACCGATGATATCAATCTGCCCTTTGGCACCCTACGATTGAAAGGTAAGGGCAGCGATGGTGGACACAACGGCCTAAAGAGTATTCAGCAACTATTGCAGACCGCAACCTACCACAGGTTCCGATTTGGAGTAGGGGCGGACTTTGGTCAAGGAAGACAAGTTGATTACGTATTGGGCAAATGGAATGATGAAGAGACCCCTAAACTGCCTGAAAGACTTAAAAAATCAGCAGATTTGATTCGCTCGTTTGTTTTTGCCGGTGCTAAAAACACCATGAACCGGTTTAATGGTACATAATGTTGGGCGAGCAAACAAGTGTTAGCGAAAAATCATAACACCTTAAAGTCAAAGATACCTGAGTCAGAAGTATTTCCTTCACCATCGGTGGTCACCACTCTCCAATAATATGTGACACCCGATACAACACCTACATTCACCATAGAGCTCTGTGAATTTTCAGTAGCTATCAAAACTGGTGGGTTCGTTTCAGAAAAGTAAATCTCAAAAATTGAAATATCGTCTTCAACATCGGCCCCCAACCACTCTAAAACAACTTGGTCGGCCGAACTTTTTTGAACCGATGCCCCGGATTTGGGTCGAATGATCTGCGCCGGAAAAGGCGGATAGGTCGTCAATGCTCCCGAATTGTAAAATAACCAATTCTCACTCGTTGCGGTTTCATCAGAACTAGAATTGCTCGAAAGTATGGACCATGAAAAAGGTGCTCCCTTTTCAATGGAAAGACTGGCTGATGTGGCGCCGGTTGTTATGGTCTGCGGTGTATTGGTCTCTAAATTAACCACGTTGAGTGTGTAAAGGTCCGTGTTATTGGCAGCCATCCATTCAAAAGTCACCTGACTTAACGTCTCATTCACACTTACTCCGGTGGTGCACTCAGAACTTTGCAATGGAAAGACCAACAACGCGCCTTCTGGTGAAGGCGGTGGCCCATCATCGCCTCCACATGAAATCAATACCACCGAAATGATCAATAGAAATCGTTTCATCGTTTTATCAATTTAAAAGTTTGGGCAATCTTCTCAAAACCCACTTTGACCACATATACTCCCGAAGGCAGGTTTGAAACATTGAACTGCAGTTCGTTAGCAACTAGAACGCCCCTTCCGCTCAATACCAATTGCCCATTGACCGAAAACACCTGATAGCTCACTTCATCACTGTCACCTTGTAATAGCACGTTTACCAAATCACTTGCGGGATTGGGATATGCCACTGGTCCAACAAAGACCAATAACTGTTCTTCATAAACACCTTGGCAAGGTAATGCCGTGGATACTTTTAACGTATTGACCCCTGATCGTAATGGTATTGTAAATGAATTATCCGTAGTTTGGTTCAGTACTCCGTTCAACTCAATATTATACAGTGTTGCTCCCGACATCTGCAAGACCAATGAGTTATCTTGGCCAGTGACCAAGGTCTCTACATTTAACTCGTCAGGCTCAGTGATTATTATTTCAAAACAGGTCTCACGATAGTCTACGGTACCTGTGGTACCAGTAATGCACAGCGTATAATTGCCGGCGATTAAATTTTCAAAGGCCTGATCATCGGTAAAATCAAAAGAGGTATCAACTCCATTGCCCGTTAAGTTGGCCGTATAGGTAATCGAAGTATCGGTTGCAGTAACTTGCACGGATCCGTCATCGTTCTGTCGACAGGTCTCACTTTGAATCACAATATCAAAATTGTTCTGTGGAAAGTTGTTGATAGGGCATCCCGAGGTATCAACGCTAACACCTTTTGGCGTTCCCAAACACAGGTCGTCCCCATCATCAAAAACACCATCTTCATCTTCATCAGGTCGAAAAACGCCCTCAATGCAGACATCTAAAGAGAAGGCATCCAAAGAACCGCCATCGGTGGCAGCAGTGTCTTCAATGGTCAACAGCCACTCTCCTAAAATGGACTCGCCGTTGAAAGATGCCAAGGAGCCCAAAGGTTTTACTACGCCCTGAATAGCCGGATTTCCAGAACAACCGAGCGATCCACCATCATCATCAAACACCACATTTATATTGTTAAGGCTTCCGCAAGATTTTGAAGTCAATATTACCGTGGTGCCGGCAGGCGAGGTCAGTTTTATTATGAGGTCCTCTAGAAACGTATGTGAGACTTCGAGGTTAACATTGATATCTGACAAGGTCAAGTCTTCTACAAAAGTGATTTTTGAAGTAATGGTCGAAGGGTCCTCTGAAATAATCTCAATGGGTAACTGATCGGTATCAAAGGTCTTGCAATTGACAGGGGACGTTGTAAAACTAAATGCCGTACCAAAGGTCCCTTCACCACAAAGATTTTTGGGCCTTACACGCCAATAATATGTAGTTTCCGTTGATAGGTTTGAACTTTTATACTGGGCAAATGTTGTAGAGGCCGTCTCAACAACTGTGGTAAAAAGTGCATCAGAAGCTATTTCAACATCATAGGTGGTTGCATCAATATCGGCATCCCATAGCAATTCAGGGTTTACGGCAGTATTGATGGCTCCATCTTCAGGAAATGTCAAGGTCAGCGGAGTGAAGTTCGTATCGTAAACACCCAAATCAATGGTTGTCATCGTGGTAATACCAGCGGCTGTGGCAATGATGTCGATAGGATAAGACCCTACGGCCACCCCGGCCGTTCCGGTTAAGGTAACTTCAACAAGTGTATTGTTTGTACTGGCCGTTGCAGGAAGGAAAGATGCATTAAGTCCCGTGGGTAAATTGGCACTGAAAACCGCGTTCTCAGCAAAACCATTGAAGGTTTCGTAAGTAAACGGAATCGTAATCGCATCAGGTTGGCAAACTTCATGGTCCAGTTTATTAAAATTCAATACCATTGAAGAGGCCTCAATCGTAAAATTGGAAGCATTGACCGCAAAGAAAACGGAATTGCTGGCTTTGATCATCAACCGTCCTGAAGTGGTGGTATCACCTGATAGCTGTATTTGCGCCAAACCCGTATTGGGTATGTCTTCTGCCAATAAAACAGGAAAACTACTCCCTCCATCCGTTGAAAGGTAAACATCCACAGCGGTAGCGTTAATAGGTGGTGCGTTGGTATTGGCGACGTCCCAAGTAATATCTTGAACGCTGCCCGCCTGATAGACCTCGTTTGCGGTTTGTGAAGTCACCGTAAACGGACCCGCCGCAAAGACTACATCGACCTTTACTATATCAGAAGTTGTTTGTCCTATCTCACTACTATTGTCACGAACCGTCAGCGCAAAATTCAATTCGCGTTCTACATCTGAAACTGTTTCCCAAGCTTCATTCTCTTGCGGATTGCTTTGCTGTAATTGTCCGCTCACCACTCTAGAAAGTCGCGGAAAGTAACGGCTTGGGTTTGTGGTTGGTCGTAACGACCGAAAATTTGCTCCTGATACATTTTCAGGTCCAAAAGTGCTGGTGGTAACGATGCCATTATCAATTTGCTCCCAAGTATAGGTCAATACATCACCAACATCGTTATCTGTTGCACTACCTTCAAGCACGAAGGCCGTGCCTTTGGGGATTACATAATCAGGAAGCGGTGTGATTATTGGTGGTGTATTGCTCACCACAGAAGTCTGGGCGCATGAAACAGTTTGTAGAAAATCGGTTACCTGTAAAATACTGTAGTGGTGAAAGTAATCATCGCCATTGGGCGCTACATCATTTCCATTGACAATTCCGGCATATCCCATGATAGTCGTACCACTGGCCGGTTCTGCCTGAACACCGGTATCTTCTGATTCAAAAGACCAGGTATGATTGGCCCCAAATTGATGTCCGAGTTCATGGGCCACAAAATCCAAATCAAACAAATCTCCTTGCGGAATCTCTGCGGAGGAAAAAGCACTTCCTTTTTGGGCATCGTTGCACACGGCCCCAATAAAGCCCGCATTACCATTATCTTGACCTGGGTCAACCTTATTGAACAAATGACCAACGTCATAATTTGCCGCTCCTATAATTGAATTCAAGGTACTTTGGGTCTGTCCGTTTAAATTACCTGTATAAGGGTCGGTAGCAGCATCGGTAAAAACTACCAAATCATTATTGGGAATGAGTTCTAAAGTAACCCCTAAATCGGTTTCAAAAACCTCATTGACACGGGTCAAGGTGGCATTGATACCCGCCAGTGCACCAGCAACCGTTCCCCCATGAAAACTGGTGTACTCCCCCGTTGTTGAAACGGCAATTCGAAACCGTCGTAAGGTTTGGTCGTCGGCCAATCTTCTTAAACCTCTTGAACCGGCATGAAGCCCAAAAGCTAAAGCTTCGGTCTTGCATTCAAAAGCGGTCTTCTGATTTGAGCTATGGTCACTATAAACCAGATATTCATCAGCGGTATTTGCGGTTTTTTGAACAAAAGAGGTTTCATTCTTATCATAATCCATTAACATCATGGTCATACCCTCAGGTGCAAAACTAAACCGTGCTTTTTTGGTCCTGTTTCTGTTCCACGCGGTGAACGATTTAATTTCAGGATACTTTTTTGATAAGTCAGGGTGAAATACAGGCGTTTCTTCAAAATAAAAGGCTTCTATTGCCCCCTCGCTATCCGGCAAATACACCTGTTTCGCTTTTTCACCATTTTGCAACAATACGTTACGCAATTGTCCATGTGCCAACCGGTATCGTTTACCCTTGGTCTGCGTGGTAACTTTGATCAATTTATTTGTTGTCGTAATAGGTGTCCAATACGTGTTCTGAGCGGACCCATAAAAGCAGCTAAAAAATATGGTTATTGAAAAAACAAAATGTAATTTAGCTTTCATCAGCAAAGGGGCATGCGGTTATCAAAAATAAGCCTTTTTATTTTTTTACTTAGTGGAAACAATCCGAGGAATCTCTCAATTCAAGTCAGCTGCACCAACAACCATAACCATAGGAACCTTTGATGGGGTACATATCGGTCATGGCAAGATACTTGATCGTCTCATAAATAATGCCAAAAACTCAGAAACCAAAGCTGTAGTGCTTACTTTCTTCCCCCATCCGAGAATGGTATTACAAAAAGACGCCGATATTAAGCTCTTAAATACACTTGACGAGAAAAAGAAGATTTTAAGAAATCTTGGGTTGCATTACCTTGTTGTACATCCTTTCACTAGGGAGTTTTCACGCTTATCAGCAATCGAATTTGTTCGCGATCTGTTGGTCAACCAACTGCGGGCCAAAAAGATAATTATTGGCTATGACCATAGGTTTGGGCGTAATCGCAATGCCAACATCAACGACCTTATCAACTTTGGTGCGACCTTTGATTTTGAGGTTGAGGAAATCTCCGTTCAAGAAGTTAATGACGTATCAGTAAGCTCTACCAAAATCAGAAAAGCACTGCTAGCTGGGGATATTGAAACTGCAAACACATACTTGGGCTATCGTTACATGCTTACCGGCACCATTAAAAGAGGAAAAGGGCTTGGGCGTCAAATTGGGTTTCCGACAGCGAACTTGCACATTGCTGAAAGCTACAAATTGATTCCACAAAATGGCGTGTACGTAATACAAAGCGAGTTTAAGGGAACCACTATATATGGCATGATGAATATTGGTTTCAACCCCACCGTTGCCGGAAAAGAGAAAAGCATCGAAATCCATTTTTTTGATTTTGACCAAAATCTGTACGAAGAAAAACTACAGATCAATTTGATTAAAAAGATTCGTGATGAGCATAAGTTCGAATCTGTTGAATTGCTGTGCGAGCAACTGCAAAAAGATAAGATTACCTCACTGGATCTCATAAAAAAACTGTGATGCATCAGTTCTTGTTCAAAAAAATTGACAACGCCCAACTCATTGTTTTTCGCGTTTTCTACGGATTGTTGGTCTGTGCTGAATGTTTTGGGGCCATTGCCACAGGCTGGGTAAGACGAACTTTTATTGAACCCAAATTCACTTTTAATTTTATTGGTTTTGAATTTTTGCAGCCCCTAGATGGCAATGGCATGTACGGCTATTTTGTCGTCATGGGCATCTTCGGCATTTTGATTACCATAGGCTACAAATACCGCTTTAGCGCCTTTGCTTTTGCATTCATGTGGACAGGAGCCTATTTGATGCAGAAAACATCGTACAACAACCATTACTATCTATTGATGCTACTGGCCTTTATCATGGCATTTTTTCCTGCAAACAAAAGCCTGTCCGTTGATGCATATTTGAATCCCGAGATAAAAAAGGATAGTATGTACAACTACTATCGCTGGATCATTATTTTACAGCTCTTTATCGTTTACACCTTTGCTTCGGTAGCCAAACTGTACGGTGATTGGTTTGACCTCAGTATTATTGAAATTTTGATGAATGGCAAAAAGGAGTATCCTCTTATCGGTGCCTTATTGCAAGAGAAATGGGTACACGGTATCATTGCCACATTCGGAATTTTATTCGACCTTTTGGTCGTTCCGGCCTTGCTATGGAAACCTACTAGAAAACTGTTTTTTGTACTTTCAATTTTCTTTCACCTCTTCAATAGTTATGTTTTCAGAATCGGTATTTTTCCATACTTATCATTGGCATTCTGTTTGTTCTTTTTTAATCCGCAAGCAGTACGAAACCTTTTCTTAAAAAAGAAAGCGGTAACTGTTCCTGACAATCATGTACCACCAAAAAATCACAAATTACTTTTAGCCGTACTTGGCATTTATTTCATGGTACACTTGGTACTACCGTTGCGCCATCATGCCTTTAAAAGTGATGTGCTATGGACCGAAGAAGGGCACCGATTGAGTTGGCGTATGATGTTGCGCAGTAGGTCGGGCACCATTCACTATCGTGTGGTCAATAAAGACACCGATGAAGTGACCTCTATCAAACTGAATGATTACCTGACCAAAAAACAGCGTAGAAAAGTCGCGTGTTACCCTGATTTTGCATGGCAGTTCGCACAACACCTAAAAAAAGAATACCGAGCAAAGGGTGAGGATATCAGTGTTTTTGTAACCTCAAAGGTTCGGGTGAACAACAGTGCATACGCTCCATTGATCGACCCTACGATCGATCTGGCAAATGTGCCATGGAAACACTTTGCCCACAATGACTGGATTTTACCACAAGAAATCGAATAATTCTGGTAGGGTAATCAGCAAAAAATTAAATTTGCCAAAGCAAAATAAAATTCATGCTTCAGATACAAAAGATCCGAGAACAAAAAGACAATTTCATCGATGCACTGAAAAAGCGCAATATTGATGCGAAACCGTTGTTTGATGAAATCGTCGCCTTAGATGAAAAAAGACGGGCCACACAGACAGAGCTTGACAACACCTTGGCCGAGTCGAACAAGCTCTCAAAAGAAATCGGAATGCTCTTCAAGTCAGGCAAAGCCAGTGAAGCCAATGAATTGAAAGCTAAAACCGGTGATTTAAAAGAAGTCTCTAAAAAGTTGGGGGACGATTTGAACCAAGCGGCCGACCAGTTGCAAGAATTACTATACCAAATTCCGAATATACCCCATGAGTCCGTTCCATCAGGAAACTCAGATGAAGACAATGAAGAGGTATTTCGAGAAGGAGCGGTTCCAGAATTAACTGACAATGCCCTACCCCATTGGGAACTTGCAAAAAAATACGACATTATCGATTTTGAACTTGGGGTAAAAGTTACCGGTGCGGGTTTTCCGGTGTATAAAGGAAAAGGAGCTCGATTACAACGCGCATTGATTTCATATTTTCTGGATAAAAACACCGCTGCAGGATACACTGAGATCCAAGTTCCACACTTGGTCAATGAAGCATCTGGCTATGGCACGGGTCAATTACCTGATAAAGAGGGGCAAATGTATCATGTTCAAGCCGATGACCTATACCTGATTCCTACAGCTGAAGTACCTGTTACGAACTTGTTTCGCGATGAAATTGTTAAAAAGGAAGAATTCCCAATTCGGTACACCGGATACACACCTTGTTTTAGAAGAGAAGCCGGTAGTTATGGCGCCCATGTACGCGGACTCAATAGATTGCACCAGTTTGACAAGGTCGAAATCGTTCGCGTGGAACATCCTGACAACTCGTACAATGCTTTGAACGGTATGGTCGAGCATGTTAAAACAATACTACGTGAGTTGAAGCTTCCGTACCGCATCCTTAGGCTTTGTGGTGGTGATTTAGGTTTTACTTCGGCATTGACCTATGATTTTGAAGTCTTTTCAACTGCGCAAGACCGATGGCTCGAAATCAGTTCGGTTTCCAATTTTGAAACCTATCAGGCGAACCGCTTAAAACTTCGATTTAAAGATGAAAATGGCAAAAACCAATTGGCACATACCTTAAATGGCAGTTCATTGGCCCTGCCACGTGTTTTAGCGGGAATTCTAGAGAATTATCAAACTGCTAACGGCATTGAAATTCCTGAGGTGTTGGTACCGTATTGCGGTTTTGACACCATAAGCTAGGGCTCGTTTTCAGATACGGTTAACATAATTTGCCATCTTTCTACGTTATCTTTGAGTAATGCACAAAACCATACTTCCCATTTTGTTTTTGGTATGTACTACCATGGTTTGCGGACAAGAAGACTTTCTTGCCAAACAGTACTTCAATGATGGTGAGTTTGAGAAAGCCGTGGTATTCTATGAAAAGTTAGTTGAACGCAACCCTAGAAGGACCGATTATTCTGAAGGATTGGTCGCGTGTTATCAACAGCTTGAACGCTATGAAGAGGCCCAGAACTTTTTATTGGCCAAAGTACAAGAGAGTTATGCCTTCCCCACATTTTTAATAGAACTTGGCTATAACTATACACTACGTGAACAATCAGAACAGGCAACGAACTACTATCAAAAGGCCATTGCAAAGATTGAGGAAAATCCGAATTTTGGTTACGCCATCGGGTATCGATTTCAAAAGTATGCGCTGCTTGATGAAGCCGTTGCGGCTTATACCAAAGCCATGGCATTAAAGCCTGAACTGAACTATGATTACCAACTGGCCCGTATTTACGGCGAAAAGGGTGATATCGAAAAAATGTACGATTCGTACCTCAAACTCATTTACGAGGGTAAATCGTCAAGAGCGAACGTGTTGCGAAGTATTGATGATTTTATTACCGAAGACGGTAACAATGCCAACAACATCAAACTTCGACGTATTCTATTACAGAATGCACAAAAGAACCCTGATGTATTGTGGAACGAATTGCTTAGTTGGTTGTTCGTACAACAAAAACAGTACAAGGTGGCCCTCTCACAAGAGAAGGCCATTTATAAACGTACTGATGGTTCATCTTTAGATCGCCTTAGAAACATTGGTGAAATCGCACAAGAGAATGAAGATTTTGAAACCGCAAACGCAGCATTTGAGTTTATCGTTGAAAACGCCAGTGATCCCGCAACAAAATTAAATGCACAGCTCAGTCTAATCGATATTGAGCTATTGGATGCCGATACCAAAAAACTGAACAGTATTGAAAAACAGTTCAACACTTTGCTCGAAACTTATGGCTACCAAAACAAAACCTTGCAACTGCAAATTGCCTACGCCAACTTTCTTACTTTTAAAAAGGCAGATCCTGAACCGGCCATTGCCATGTTAAAGAGAAGTCTAGAGGAGCCCTTGGGCAGGTTTGGCAAAGCATACATAAAATTGGCGTTGGGCGATATATTGGTGTTCGATCAGCGCTTTAATGAGGCGCTCATTTATTTTTCGCAAATACAAAAAAGCCTAAAAAATGATGTTTTGGGACAAGATGCGCGTTTCAAAGTGGCACAGACCAGTTTCTACAAAGGTGATTTTGAGTGGGCCTTGACACAGTTGAAGGTATTACGAGGCTCTACCTCGCAACTAATTGCCAATGATGCGATGCAGCTGAGCCTGTTAATTTCTGATAATTCGTTGGAAGATTCCACTCAGACCGCCTTAAAAAAATATGCCCGTGCCGATTTGCTGGCCTATCAAAAGAAAACGCCAGACGCCATTGAAAGTCTAGAAGATATACTTCAAAACCATAAAGGTGAAAAAATTGAAGATGAAGCCCTTTTAAAACAGGGTGAACTTTTTGAGAGCATAAAAAACTACGATGGTGCAAAGTTCAATTATCAAAAGATTGTAGAGTTCTACGGTTCTGGTATTCTGGCCGATGATGCCCACTTCGCTTTGGGGCAGTTGTATGAAAAGGTATACCAAGAACCTGAGAACGCAAAGCGCCACTACGAAAAAATCATTTACAACTATCAAGACAGCTATTACTATCCGCAAGCAAGAAAAAATTTTAGAAGATTGCGCGGTGATGCCATCAATTAGTATTTGATTGTAGTATAGCCATAACTAAAATGCCATAAGTATCATGATCATTTATAATGTCACCATCAACATTGACAAATCGGCACACGAAGAGTGGCTACAATGGATGCTGCAAAAACACATACCTGATATGTTGGCAACCAAAAAATTCAGTGAGGCCAAAATGTGCAAGGTGCTTGTTGAAGAAGACATGGGCGGCATTACCTATTCTGTTCAATATCGCACAAAAGATAGACCCACCTTAGAAGCCTACTATAGAGATGATGCACCTAAAATGCGTTCTGAAGGTATGGCCAAATTTGCTGATAAATTTGTGGCTTTCAGAACAGAACTTGAAATCGTCAGTGAACAAAATTCTTAATCTTTTTTAGTAGACATGCGTAAAAAGCAACATCGAAAATCAAAATCTAACTTTAGAGGTGTTGAAAAGGGAGAACGAGAAAAAGGGCCGGTAAAAGCAAAGAAACACTTAGGCCAACACTTTTTAAAGGACGAGTCCATAGCGCAAAAAATTGCAGATACCCTATCGCTTAAAGGGTATCAACGTGTTATTGAAATAGGCCCAGGTACCGGAGTGTTGACCAAGTATCTTTTAATGCGTGATATTGATCTCGTCGCCATGGATTTAGATGAAGAATCCATCATTTACCTAAACCATAGCTTTCCGTTACAACATCTGAAGGTGTTGGACAATAATGAAAAATTCACTGTTGTTGAAGGTGATTTTTTAAAATTTGATCTTACCAAGTTGTTCGGTCGAGAGCAGTTTGCTGTGACAGGCAACTTTCCATACAATATCTCAACCCAAATTGTTTTTAAAATGTTGGAGATGCGCGCGCAAATACCCGAGTTATCGGGTATGTTCCAAAAAGAGGTGGCACAGCGCATTTGCGAAAAACATGGCAACAAAACGTACGGAATCCTATCGGTTTTGGTACAGGCATTCTATGAAGCTGAGTATTTGTTTACGGTCCATCCCCAAGTTTTTGACCCCCCGCCAAAGGTACAGTCAGGTGTTATTCGGTTGGTTCGAAAAGAACAGTTTCAGTTAGAGTGTAATGAACAACTACTTTTTAAGGTGGTAAAAGCCGCCTTTAACCAGCGAAGAAAAACACTGCGCAACAGCTTGAAAAGCTTTAATCTCTCCGATAATCTTAAAGAAGATGCTATATTTGACCTGCGACCAGAACAGATTGGGGTTGCAGATTTCATAGCGCTTACTAAGAAGATTGAAAATGACTCCGTTTAAACTCACTGACGAACTTGTTGAGCAGATACACGCACTGATTGAAAATCAGAACGGTGCCCAGTTACGCTCATTGATGAAAGAGTATCATTATGCCGATGTTGCCGAAATTGTCAATGAGCTGAAGATTCAAGAGGCTACCTACCTCATCAAACTTTTAGATAGCGAGAAAACCTCTGATATTCTCACCGAACTTGACGAAGATGTTCGTGAAGACATTTTGAACAATCTTTCACCAAAAGAAATCGCCGGTGAGATTGAAGAGCTAGATACTGATGACGCCGCCGATATTGTTGGTGAACTGCCCAAAGAGATTGTTCCGAAAGTAATTTCTCAAATTGAAGACCGCGAACACGCCAAAGATATTGTTGATCTTTTGCGCTATGACGAAGATTCTGCTGGTGGTCTAATGGCAAAAGAATTGGTCAAGGTCAATGAGAACTGGACCGTAACACAATGCGTTAGAGAAATGCGGGCACAAGCTGAAAACGTAACCAGGGTGCACTCCATTTATGTAGTTGATAAAGAGGAAAAATTAAAAGGAAGACTTTCTTTAAAAGATTTATTGACCGTTTCCACAGAAACCCATATCAGTGAGATCTATATTCCCAAGGTTGATTATGTCAACGTAAACGAAAAACCTGAAGAGGTGGCAAAGATCATGTCAAAATATGATTTGGAAGCCATTCCCGTAGTTGATGAAGTAGGACGTTTGGTAGGCCGAATCACTATTGACGATATCGTAGATGTCATACGTGAAGAAGCAGACAAAGATTACCAACTCGCTGCAGGTATTTCACAAGATGTTGAAGCTGATGATAGTATTTGGGAGCTCACCCGTGCCCGGCTCCCTTGGTTGATTCTAGGCCTTTTTGGTGGTGGGGCCGCCGCAGTGATCATGGGCGGATTTGAAGAAATGTTCAGCAAGTACACCGTGTTATTTTTATTCACCCCTTTGATTGCTGCGATGGCAGGTAATGTTGGCGTGCAATCAAGTGCCATAATCGTACAAGGATTGGCAAATGATGATATTAAAGGCAGTATTGGTGATCGCTTGATAAAAGAGATGTTGTTGGCACTCTTAAACGGACTCATACTGGCTGCATTATTACTTTTGTTCACATGGCTTTGGAAAGGAAGTTTTAACACCGCCCTGGCGATTTCAACTTCGTTGATCGCCGTAATCGTTGTCGCCGGTTTTATTGGTACGTTTACCCCACTCTTTTTACATAAAAGAGGTATCGACCCTGCTATTGCCACAGGACCTTTTATCACCACGAGCAATGATATCTTCGGAATCTTGATTTACTTCTGGATAGCCAAACTTATTCTAGGAATTTAATACCCGTTAGCATGAAACCTATCAATTTAAAAGAAAAACACGCTTTGTTCTCTAAACAATGGCATCCGCACCAGATTGCCATGGTTGACGATATGCAGGTCATCTTGGCAAAAATCAAAGATGAGTTTGTTTGGCATTCCCATGAAAATGAAGACGAGCTTTTTCAAGTATTGAAGGGTACTTTGCACATGAAGTTCAGAGACAGAACCGAAATTGTAAAAGAAGGGGAGCTCATCGTAGTTCCAAAAGGTGTTGAACACTGTCCCTCAACTGAAAACGGTGAAGAGGTGCACTTGTTGTTGTTTGAAAAAAAGAATACCGCACATACGGGCGATGTGCAGCATGAAATGACGCAAACACATTATCCTAAAATCTAGTTCCATCAAACCACCAACCCCTATGAAAATTCTGCACGTTGACGCCAATCACCCAACATTGATACAACAATTCTCAGAACTGGGTTTTGAAAACCACGAAGATTATTCGGCGTCAAAAGAAGAAATTGAACAAAAAATTCATCTATACGACGGATTGGTCATACGCAGTCGATTTACGATAGACAAACAGTTTTTAGATAAAGCGACCAACCTCAAGTTTATCGGTCGGGTCGGTGCTGGGCTTGAAAACATAGACACTGCCTATGCCAAAGAAAAAGAGGTCTTTTTAGCCGCTGCCCCCGAAGGCAATCGAAATGCCGTTGGTGAACATACCCTCGGCATGCTCTTGAGTCTTTTCAACAAGCTCAACAAAGCACACAAAGAAATTCGCAAGGGCAAGTGGGATCGTGAAGGCAACCGCGGGATAGAATTAGATGGAAAAACTGTTGGTATTATTGGTTATGGCAATATGGGCAAAGCCTTTGCCCAAAAACTACAAGGGTTTGACGTTGAAATCATTTGTTATGATATTATTGGCGGTGTCGGCGACGACAAAGCAAGGCAGGTCGGCATTCTTGAACTACAGCAAAAAGCTGATGTAATCAGTTTGCATGTTCCGCAAACGGAGCTGACCATAGGTATGGTCAATCAAGAATTTATCAACGGCTTTCAAAAACCTTTTTGGCTGCTCAATACAGCAAGGGGCAAATGTGTAGTGACCAAAGATCTTGTTGCCGGACTCAAATCTGGACAAATACTCGGTGCGGGTTTAGATGTATTGGAGTATGAAAAAAAATCTTTTGACTTTGATGATTGGTTTTTAAACAAACCAAAACCTTTCAAATATCTCAGAAAAGCAAAGAATGTACTGCTGACTCCGCATGTCGCAGGTTGGACCGTTGAAAGTCATCAGAAGCTGGCCCAGACGATTGTCGATAAAGTAAAGGCCAATTTTTGTTAAATTTAACGGTGAAGAAAACCGTACTTATCTTTTCTACCTTGATTGTTGCCCTTTTGGCGCTTTTTCAATTGAGCAAATATGCTTATGCAACGGGCGATATGTCCATTGAAATGGTGATATCAGGAGTGGCCATTACATTTTTGTGCATTGGTATCTATCTCAATAAAAAAAGCCTACAAAATGATAAAACCCCGAAAAGTGGGATAGACTTGAACAAGGTTAAAAAACTTGGGCTAAGCAATAGAGAATATGAAGTACTGCTCGAAATATCAAAAGGGCTTTCAAACAAAGAAATAGCTGATAAACTGTTCGTATCAGAAAGTACCATTAAAACCCATGTATCAAATATTCTTGTAAAATTAGATGCAAAAAGACGCACGCAAGCTATAACAAGAGCGAAGGAACTCCAAATCATATCGTTGTAAAACCCATTTCAATCAAAAGTACCCGTCAATTGGTACTTTAGTATGAACACGATTTTTAGCTTGTAACCTACTTTTGGGCAACAACCAATACACAATGTGATATGAAAAAAACTATTCTACGTTACGGGCTTTACGGTGCCATTACCATTTGCATTCTATTTCTACTGGCATGGTATCTAGGTAAAGGCCTCAGTTATTCTGGCCAAGAAATTATAGGTTATGCTTCAATGATAATCTCTTTGGGTTTTGTCTACTTTGGTATAAAGCATTATCGTGATAAAGAAAATGAGGGTAAGCTCACTTTCAAAAAGGCCATGGTCATAGGCATCATGATAAGTCTGATTACCGCATTGGCCTTTGGCCTCATTGATGTGGTATACATCGAACTTATCAATCCTGATTTTTCAACAGAGTATTACACACATATGGTAGACGAAATGAAGAATTCATTGTCCCCAGATGAGTTTGAACTAAAACTGGCCGAGATGGAATCGCAAAAAGAACTGTTTGCAAATCCTTTGTTTTCTTTTGCAATCATGGCCCTCACCGTTTTTGTCATCGGATTTATTATTTCATTAATTTCATCTTTGATTTTGCAACGAAACCCATAAGTTATGACCATTGATGCCAAAACAGTCGAAGAATATATCAGTAAACTACCAGAAGATCGCAAGGCTGCCGTAAGCAAACTAAAAGATACGGTGAAAGACAATCTCCCTGAAGGTTTCAAAGAATGCATCAGTTATAAAATGATAGGCTTTGTGGTACCACATGAACTGTATCCTAGTGGGTACCATTGTGATCCAAAATTGCCTTTGCCCTTTATTAATATTGCTTCGCAGAAGAACTTTGTGGCGTTGTACCACTCGGGAATTTATGCCGACAAAAAACTACATGATTGGTTCGTAGCAGAATATCCGAAGTACGTCAAAACCAAACTTGATATGGGCAAAAGCTGTATTCGCTTTAAAAAGATGGAACAGATTCCGTACGAACTCATTGGTAAATTGTGCCAAAAAATGACCCCCAGTGATTGGATCGAGCTCTATGAAAAGAATGTGAAGCAATAGAGAAGGCTTCCAATCACTTGGCCAAAACAAGTGTCCACAAAAATTGACTTAAAGATTCTCGCGTATGCGGGAATGACAAAATACATATTATGAAAAACAGGGTAACCGGATTAGGCGGATTTTTCTTTAAGAGTGAAAATCCAGATAAAATGAAAGAATGGTACAAAAGTCATTTAGGACTCAACACCGACCGGTACGGTTGTACTTTTTGGTGGAAAGATAAAGAAGGTAACGACTGCTCCACCCAATGGAGCCCTATGAAAGAAGACACCACTTATTTTGCCCCCAGTGAAAAACAGTTTATGATGAACTTCAGGGTTCAAAACCTTAAAGAATTGTTGACCGAGCTAGAAAAAGAAGGTGTTACCGTAGTAGGCGAGATCGAAGAATATGATTATGGCAAATTCGGATGGATCCTAGACCCCGAAGGCAATAAATTAGAGCTTTGGGAGCCTGTTGATAAAGCATTTCTATAACAAGCAGAAAATTTCCTATTTTTAATACTTCAATTAACCAACAATTTAAAATTATGTCTGAAGAAAACAAAGATTTAGGAGATAAGGCCGAAGAAGCTTTTGACAAAGCAAAAGATGCTGCGAAAGAAGCTGCAGGTGATGCCAAAGAGGCTGCAGGTGACTTTGCAGATGAAGCCAAAAAAACAGCCGGTGAATTCAGCGATGGTTTGAACAAAGCTGTAGGTGGGGGAGAAAACAAAAAAATACTTGCAGGAATCTTGGCAATCATTTTTGGCTCACTTGGTGTTCATAAGTTTATTTTAGGCTATCAAAAAGAAGGAGTGATTCTTTTGGTCACTACAATAGTTGGCTATGCCACTGCATGTTTTGTTGTAGGTTATTTTCTTCTTATGGCAACTTGGATTATTGGTTTGATAGAAGGCATCATTTATTTGACCAAGTCTGATGAAGAGTTCTATAATACGTACCAAGTAGGTAAAAAACCTTGGTTCTAAAAACTAGAAAAAGGTTAGAAAAATATTGCTAACCTTTTTTATTTAAATATATCATCGTAATATTGCAATATTAAAATTAATTAAAGTGGGAGTTTCAAAAACACAATTGTTTTCCGTATCGCACAACGAATTGGCCAATGCAGCCAAGGTACTATCACATCCTGCACGAATCGCCATTCTTGAGTATATCAGTAAACAAGACAATTGCATCTGTACCGATTTGGTCGATGTCATTGGCCTGGCACAGCCCACCATTTCACAACATTTAAACGAGATAAAAAAAATTGGTCTTTTAAAAGGAACCTTTGAAGGTAAAAACCTTTGCTATTGTATCGATCGTGAAAGATGGGCTGCGCTGCAAAACGCTTTCAATACCTTTTTTTCAAATATCAATCAAAATTGCTGTTAACCATGAAGACAAATGAGCTGTTAGAATTACTAAATCTGCACAAGAACAAAGCGTTGTTGTTTGAATATGCTCCAGGGCAATATGTCGGTGCCAATTACCATATCACCGAAATTAAAAACATCACAGTCGATGCTGTTGATTGTGGCGCCAATATCGATTTTTGGAAAGAGACCATTGTTCAATTATGGGAAAGTCCTAAGGAAAAAGACAAGACTGAATTCATGACAGCATTCAAGGCCCTGAGCATCCTTAATAAGGTTGACCGAATCAAACCTATGGTCAGGGATGCCGAGGTCAAGTTTGAATATAGTAACAATAGCTTTCACACTGCGCAACTATTTGTTAACGATGTTGTCTGGAATGACAAACAATTTGTTGTTAAACTTGCAATAGAAAAAACGGACTGTAAAGCGAAAGAAACTTGTGGCGTTACTGAAGAAGCTGAAGTTACCGTAGCAGCAAATTGTGCCCCTGGTAGCGGTTGCTGTTAGAATTGCTAAAATGGTTTTGAAATGACCATAAGACCCATGACGGCAGAAGATTGGCCCCAGGTAGCCAAAATCTATAGTGAAGGTATCGCTACTGGATATGCCACCTTTGAAAGTGAACTGCCCAATTATGAAAAATGGAATAGTTCACATGTTCATGAGTGTCGCTTGGTTGCTGAAAATGACGGTCACATTTTAGGATGGGCGGCCCTATCACCAGTTTCGAGTCGTTGCGTCTATGGTGGTGTTGCAGAAGTCAGCGTGTATATCGGTGCAGGCAATAGAGGTTTGGGCGTTGGCAAGGCCCTTATGGTGCAACTCATCGCCGCAAGTGAAGCTGCGGGATATTGGACATTACAATCTGGAATTTTTCCTGAAAATGAAGCTAGCATCCAACTGCATAAAACTGTTGGTTTTCGTCTTCTGGGAAGACGGGAACGTATAGGAAAGACCATAACCGGTGTCTGGAAGGATAACCTCTTATTTGAGAGAAGAAGTGCAATTGTAGGTAACGATTAAATAATAAAAATGAAAAACATTCTAGTTTTATGCACGGGTAATTCGTGTAGAAGTCAAATGGCCCATGGTTATTTAGAGTACTTTCAAAAAGACCTGGCCAAAGTGTACAGCGCAGGTATTGAGACCCATGGTCTAAATCCAGGTGCGGTGGGCATTATGAAAGAAGATGGTATTGACATTACACACCATACCTCAAACCATGTAGATGAATATAAAGGTATAGCATGGGATTATATTATCACGGTCTGTGATCACGCCAAAGAAAATTGCCCTTTCATTGCTGCACAAAACGCCGAACGGATTCACCATAACTTCTTTGACCCCTCTAAAGTCAAAGGAACTAATCAAGAGAAGCATGCAGCTTTTTTAAAAGCACGAAATGAAATCAAAGAGTTCTGTGAAACTTTGGTGAAAGAAGAATTGGTCAATTCTTAATCCGGCACCTCATAATCGATAGGTAGCGTTTGTGCAATACGATTCTCACCCATACTACCACTAAATAGCAATCCGTAGGCAGGCGAATGATTTCCATACGCATCTACTTTAAATTCATCCATTTCTAGATGAAGTGATGAAAGTAAATTGTCCTTATAAAATACTCCGAGCTTTCCACTTTTTTGAATACGTGAAACGACCAAAAATTTGTCAACCATCTTGACGCTAAAGACCTTATCTAAAGGAACAATAAAACCACGGAGGTAAAAACTAAAGCCTTCATCGGTCAAGCGATCAGCATAGAGAGCACGAAAAAAGTGCAATTTAGATCCAAAATAGGCCTTTTGTCTTCGTTTTTTATACAGATTATTCTTTTCAGGCAAATCTTTGAACTGCATCGTACCCGCATATAAAATCTGCCTTACTGCGTCTGTTTCTGCAGAATCATAGTTTAAGCTCAATTCAAAATCCTTAAGATCATAGATAACTTCATAACCAAGTTTCTTGTTCCTTATAAGGATGGGGTTTTCAGCGTAGGCGTACAATGTTTTCTTAGCTTTGTTATAATAAAGGCGTATATCGTTCTCGTTCTCAATGATACAGCGATGTCTTCCAAATCCGAGAAACTCTCGTCGAAAAACCTTTAATTTTTTGGCCCGTGACCAAGTGTCAGGTTCTAATACAACCTCGGACAGTGCAATGGCGGCCTCCTTCATAGGTACTCGTATAAAGGAAGTGTCGAGGTTAGGAAGATAGGCCGTTTCAAAACCAAGAGAACGCACCACCAGTGGAGCATAAATAACATTTTTAGTTGTCAATTTGAACTTTCCATCGATATCTGTAATTGTGCCCAATGAGCTTCCATCATAAAAAATCGTAGCACCAATTATAGGCTCCCCGCTTTTTTCAGCTATTACTTCGCCACTAATGGTAGTTTCTTGACCAAACACGGCATAATGGCCCAAATAAAAGAGAAGCATCAATATTTTTGATACATTATTTAACCTCGGCATGCTTTCGTTCTAATTCGGCTTGAAATTCTTCCATAACCGGCTTGACCGTGCTTTCGGGCAAATCTGCTATTCTAATGTACATCAACCCGTCTACGGAATTGTTGAACAGAGGATCAACATTAAAGGCTACCATACGCGCATTTTGTTTGATATACTTTTTAATCAATACCGGAAGCCGAAGACTGCCAGGCTCTACCTCTTCAATCAGTTTGTCAAATTTATTAAGGTCGGCTTGGGTCTCATCAAAAATGAATTCTTTGTCCGCGTCTTTAAGCTTTACCTTAAACTCTTTCTTTGGATGTACATATTGGGCTACATAAGGATCCCAATAATTCGACTTCATAAATTCAATCATCAACGACTTTGAAAAGTTCGAAAACTGGTTACTGATGCTTACCCCACCAATCAAATACTTATGCTCTGGAAAACGTAGTGTGGTATGCACAATACCTTTCCAAAGCAAAAACAACGGCATGGGTTTCTGCTGGTACTCAGCGGTAATGTAGGCACGGCCCATCTCAATGGACTTTGCCATCATTCCGTATAATTCGGGTTCAAACCGAAAGAGGTCCTGCAAATAGAATCCATCGATACCATAGGCCTTAAAAATATCGGCTCCCAGTCCCATGCGATAGGCCCCTACAATCTTCTTTTCAACATCATCCCATAAGAACAAGTGGTGATAATAGGCATCGAACTGGTCCAAATCAATGGATTTATTGGTCCCCTCACCAATAGCCCTAAAGGTCACCTCACGCTGACGTCCGATTTCCTTTAAAATAAAGGGCATATCCTTTTCTTGCGCCAAGAATACCTCATAGTTCTTACTTTGTAAAAGACGGCAATCCTTCTCCCTTAGCTTGTCAATTTCACCTTCGATTACCTCAGTTCGTACGGCAGAGGCAATCTTCTGTGGAGTTTTCGGAATCTTTAAAGATGTCGGCACTTTATCAATCAAGCGTTCTTTTTCGAAAACATTCGCCAGCAGGTACGTTTTCTTTCGCAATAAATCTGAAAAGTCTTCAAGTGTCGCTTCTTCTTGTTGCGTTTTCACTGAAATAGGCTGTCCTATACGTACTTTAATGGGCCTGCGACGTTGGCTGGTTACCTCAGAGGGTAGTTTCGCGGTTCTAAATACGTCGTTCATTTTAGAAAGGCGATAAAACAAACGGCTGTTCTTGGCGTGAAAATATATGGGTACTACGGGTACCTCAGCTTTTCGAATCAATTTGAGGGCAGCTTCTTCCCAAGGTTTGTCCACTACCAATTTGCCATCGCGATACGTAGAAACTTCACCGGCCGGAAAAAGGCCCAATGGATGACCATCTCTAATATGTTGAATGGCATTTTTAAATCCGGCAATACTACTTTTGGCGTCCTTATGGTTTTCAAAAGGATTCACGGGCATAATAAACTGTTTCATCGGTTCAATGCGATGTAACAAAAAGTTGGCTATAATCTTAAAATCCTCACGTTGGTCCAGCATCAATTTTAAAAGCAACACCCCATCAATACCTCCTAACGGATGATTGCTGATAGTGATAAAGGATCCATCTTTTGGTAATCGCTTAAAGTCTTCTTCAGGTATTTCAAAGTCGATTTCGTAGTAATCGAGAATGGCATCTAGAAAATCGCGACCGCCTAATTCTTTGTTATTATCGTAAAAACGGTTTATTGAAGTAATCTTGGTCACCACCATAAGCAGCCAACCAATGAACGTGCCCAAAAATCCATACCTGTCAACGTTAATGACCTTTGCAACCTCTTTCGCCGAAACCAACCCCATACTTACTTCATTAGGTAACGGTAAATATAGAAAAATACGGGCATTGTCAGGTAGCTATACAACTCATTTTACCACCAACTGCACCGTTTCTTTACCACGTTGTTCAACAAGCACGGAATAACCATTTAAAATGTGGGCCACAGAGTTTTCATCAAAATGTCGAATGGTATATAACGAGACATTTTCATGGCAGGTAACCTTAAATTTTCTTTCTAAAAGTGGCAATACTTCTTTTAGGCCATTGAACTTGTTATCCAAACAAACCGAAAAGCTAATGGCAGAGTTCTGAATAAGGTCAACCTTTAGACGATGGTCATGGAACAATTTGAAAATCTCACTCATATTTTCTTCGACAATGAATGAAAAATCCAAAGAAGAAAGCTTGAGCAAGACCTGTTCTTTTTTAACGATGAAACATGGTATCTCTGGTGATATTTTAACCCCCCTACCTACTGTGGTTCCCCTTTCCTTAGGATTTATAAAAGACTTTACATGCAATGGAATTTCTTGGCCCTGCAAAGGCTGTAAAGTCTTTGGGTGAATGACCGTAGCCCCATAAAATGCTAACTCTATCGCTTCACGGTATGATATTTCGTGTAATAGTTCAGTGTCTTGAAAATGTCTGGGGTCGGCATTCAATACCCCTGGAACATCCTTCCAAATAGTTACCGAATCAGCCTTTAGACAATAAGCCAAAATTGCTGCAGTATAATCAGATCCCTCACGGCCCAAAGTCGTGGTGAAATTGTTTTCGTCGCTGCCCAAAAACCCTTGGGTGATGTTGAGTTCGCCCATATTTACATTGGTCATAACACTTTTCTGCGTCTGCTCCCAGTTGACCTGTGCATCTCTATAATTATTGTCTGTCTTTATCAATTCACGTACATCAAGCCAATGGTTTTTTAATCCTACCTCGTTTAGATAGGCACTTACAATGGTAGTGGATAAAAGTTCACCATAGCCCACTACTTGATCATAAACAAAGGCATACTTTGGTGACTTGTTCCACATTAAGAATCCGCGAAACTCTTCTATCAGAGCATTTACAGCGTGGTGAACGTCGTGGTTCTTGGCTTCGAAGAGCTCATTGACAATGCTTTTGTGGTTATCGACAACGACTTGAATGGCTTCTTCCAATCCATTTCGACGGTCAAAATAGGCATTGACAATAGCCTCCATGGCATTGGTCGTCTTTCCCATCGCCGAGATGACCAATAGTGTATCGGCATGACCGGTTTCTTTAAGAACGGCCACTACATTTTTTACTCCTTCAGCATCCTTCACTGATGCTCCTCCAAACTTGAATATTCTCATAAACTAATGCTATCAGATCTAGCGCCTATGTAACAAAAGGGCGTTCGAACGGACGGTTTTATTCTATTAAAAACTTATTCATCCCCTCTTCATCGAGCTGTACGACATCCCAATCGCGCATGACATTGGCGCCTTTACTTTCGTAGAACTGTATTGCCGGTTCATTCCAGTCCAATACCTCCCATCCTATTCTACGAACACCTTTATCCTTTCCATAACGTACTACGCGCTCTAATAGTGCAGAGCCAATGCCCGTACCACGCATTTTCTGGGTGACAATTAAATCTTCTAAATGAATTACCGGGCCACGCCATGTTGAATACCTCGGATATATCAAAGCCATACCCACCAACTCATCGGCGACCACCGCCACAAAACAATGGTACAATGGTTTTTCACCGAACCCAGCTTCGGTCAATTCTTCAAGGGTCACTAAAACCGCATGAGGTTCTTTTTCAAAATTCGCAAGTTCTTGAATCAATTCAAGTACCCTTGGCATGTCACCTTTAACGGCATCTCTAATTACATATTCCATAACTGTTACAAATAAAACAATTAGTTATAATATAAAACAACAATAACTTCGCGAAAACGTTGTAGTATCACAAAATGCGCGATATTTGTGCTCAAATTACAACAGTATTTTAATGGTACGGAAAAATCAGACGCTCGGAGAGTTTATCATTGAAAACCAATCATCATTCCAATATTCTTCTGGTGAACTATCTAAGCTCATCAATGCCATTCGTTTAGCGGCAAAAGTGGTCAATCACGAGGTCAACAAAGCTGGTCTCGTCGATGTCATTGGTGCTGTGGGTGACACCAACATTCAGGGCGAAGACCAACAGAAGTTAGATGTTTTTGCGAATGAAAAATTTATTCAAACACTCACCAATAGGGAAATTGTCTGTGGTATTGCTTCTGAAGAAGAAGATAGCTTTATCACCATTAACAGTAATGACGAAAAGCACCAAAACAAATACGTCGTATTAATAGACCCTTTGGATGGTTCTTCAAATATTGACGTCAACGTCTCTGTGGGTACTATTTTTTCAATCTACAGAAGAATTACCCCTGTAGGCACCCCTGTGCAATTACAAGATTTTCTGCAACCCGGCAATCAACAGGTTGCTGCGGGCTACGTAGTTTACGGTACCTCTACCATGTTGGTGTACACCACTGGCGCAGGTGTCAATGGCTTTACCCTAAACCCCGCTCTGGGTACCTTTTACCTATCACATCCGAATATGCAATTTCCCGAAACCGGGAAAATCTATTCGGTCAATGAGGGCAACTATACACACTTTTTGCAAGGTGTAAAAGATTATATCAAATACTGCCAAGAAGAAGAGGGAGATAGGCCTTATACATCGCGATATATAGGTTCGCTTGTTTCTGATTTTCACAGAAACATGATCAAAGGTGGCATCTATATGTATCCTAAAAGCAGTGTTTCGCAAAGTGGAAAACTACGATTGCTGTATGAATGCAATCCCATGGCCTTTATTGCCGAACAGGCAAATGGAATGGCCATTGGGGGCAAGAACCGCATAATGGATATTATACCAACGGAGCTGCACCAACGCGTGCCCTTTTTCTGCGGAAGTCGTAAGATGGTTGAGAAACTACAAGAGTTTTTAAACAAGTACCATTAAGGTTACTTGTCCATCAAGTATTGGTAATCTTCAAAAGCAATTCTACCACAAAAAATATCCAACGATTTTTCAATCATCTTTTCTGCGGTATCAGGTGCATAACCCAATGCTACAGCATAGCGCATAATGAACTTTTTCTGATCATTGTCCATTGATTGATCTGCAAAAGCCATTTGAAAGAACTCAAAAAGACGCTTCAATCTTTTTTCACCACTGTGTGGGGTTTGAATAGGATATTTGTTATCCTTTTTCATAACCTCTTTATATTCTGCATCAGTGATGTTCAACTTAAAGGCAAACTTGTCAAGAATAGCTTTCTCTTCAGGGTTAATCTCACCGTCAACTGCTGCTAAACTGGCCAAAGTTGCGAAATGTGCCAAATTATGTTGCTGTTCTCCGTGCTCGTATAAATCAATTATGGGCATGTCTTAAATTTAGTTGCGCAAATATAAATTTTTAGCTGCTATTTGGAAATGCCCGTTGCAATTATTTTAGCATTCTTACGAGGCATTCTTGTTTCTTTTAGCCCCCTGTCCACCAGTTAGTGAATTGGGGCTTTCTGTACGATACCCCACCAGGTATTTTTATTCTGCAATTACCAATTGGTTTTATGCATGGGCAGCGAATACCAAATACCTTTACATTCAATATTTTGTAAATTCACAACGCTATGAAAACACCTTTGCTACAATTTACCGATCGCGGCATTTATTGCGCCCCGGCCAATGTCTATCTTGACCCTTGGAGACCTGTAGACAATGCCGTCATTTCGCATGGCCATGCAGACCATAGCCGCTGGGGGCATAAAAAGTACATTACCCACCATCGCAACTTGCCCATCGTTAAACATCGCTTAGGCGACGTTACCATTTCAGGCAAGCAATGGGGTGAAACCTTTATCGTAAATGGAGTAAAGTTTAGCCTACATCCGGCCGGTCATATCATCGGTTCTTCTCAAATTCGTGTGGAGCATAAAGGTGAAGTTTGGGTGTTTACAGGTGACTACAAATTAGAAGATGATGGGGTAGCCACGCCCTATGAAAGTATCGAATGCCATACGTTCATAACAGAATGCACCTTTGGCCTACCTACTTTCCTATGGACTCCCCAACAAGACGTCATGGCCGACATCAACAACTGGTGGGCACAAAATAAAGCCGAGGGAAAGACTTCTATATTGTTTGGTTACTCCTTGGGCAAAGCACAACGACTACTTAAACACTTAGACCCAAGTATTGGAAAGATCTTTACCCACGGCGCCGTTGAAAACATGACCGCAGTGTTACGCCCTTTGGTTGACTTTCCGAAAACGGAATTGATTACACGAGACACAAAAAAAGAAGCTATTAAGGGCAATATCGTCATTGCCCCACCTTCTGCCCATGGTAGCAGCTGGATCCGTAAAATGGTTCCTTTTGTAACCGCATCCGCAAGTGGCTGGATGGCTTTTAGAGGAGCAAGAAGGCGGCGCGCCATCGACAAAGGTTTTGTGTTAAGTGACCATTGTGACTGGCCAGGACTGCTCAAGGCCATCAAGGAAACTGGCGCGGAAAAAATCATATGTACCCACGGCTATACCGAAATATTCTCAAAATACCTACGAGAGTTAGGTTATGATGCACGAACCGAAGAAACGCAGTACGAAGGGGAACCGGCAGAGATCAATTCAGCTAAAGAGAATGAATCAAATCACCCGAACGCAAAGGGAGAAAAACAGAAGGTAAAAAGATGAAAGACTTTGCCAATCTCATCAAAATCCTTGACAGCACCAACAAGACCAACCTTAAGGTTAGGGCTCTGGCCGATTATTTTTTAAAGGCTTCGGACAAAGACAAAGTTTGGACCATCGCCATTTTGTCCCATCGCCGGCCCCCTCGCCCAGTGAACACTACTTTGCTTCGCACATGGGCGGCAGAACTTTCAAATATACCCTTATGGTTGTTTGAAGAAAGTTACCACATTGTAGGTGATCTTGCCGAAACCATTGCTTTGGTGATTCCTGCCGGTGAAAAATCCACCAACAAAAGCCTGACCGACTTTTTGGAAGAGATGATAGCGCTAAAACCAAAGACAGAAGAGGTAAAGAAGGCTTACCTCTTTGACAATTGGCGACAATTGAATTACTACGAACGGTTTGTATTTACCAAACTGATAACCGGTGGGTTTAGAATTGGGGTAAGCCAAAAACTGATGACACGTGCTTTGGCCAAAGCAACTGAAATTGATGAGGATGTGCTGGCCTATAAATTAATGGGCAATTGGAACCCAAGTACCATTTCATTTCAAAATTTGATTCTCGAAGAAAATGAAAAGGACTATTTGTCCAAACCCTATCCGTTTTATTTGGCCTATGCCGTTGAAGATGGAGTGCGCAACTTAGGTAACGTCAATGATTGGTCTGTTGAACATAAATGGGATGGTATTCGGTGCCAGGTCATCATCAGAAATGGCGAGCTATTTGTCTGGAGTCGTGGTGAAGAATTGGTCACTGACAAATATCCTGAATTTCAAAAGTTTATTGGCGCGATACCCAATGGCACCGTACTTGACGGAGAACTGCTACCCTATCCTAATGGTGAAATTGGAACCTTCAATGACCTACAGACCCGTATCGGCCGAAAGAGCGTATCAAAAAACCTACTTCAAAAGACCCCTGTGGTGCTTAAAGCTTATGACCTATTGGAATGGCAGGGCAAAGACATCAGAACAAAACCTTTTGTGGAACGCAGACAAATTCTTGAGAAATTATATGCCGACCAAATTACTATGACCACATTCGACGGACTACCGCTACTACTCTCTGAACGGATGGGTTTCAATGATTGGAATGCTGTTGCCAAAGAACGCCAGCGAGCACGTGAGATGCGCAGTGAAGGCCTGATGCTCAAACGCAATGACTCGAGTTACCAAGTGGGCCGTAAAAAGGGGGATTGGTGGAAATGGAAAGTGGATCCCTTAACCATTGATGCCGTATTGACCTATGCCATGAGGGGTCACGGAAGGCGTAGCAATCTGTTTACCGACTATACCTTCGCCCTTTGGCAGGAAAATGAAGACGGACAAAAAGAACTGGTCACTTTTGCCAAAGCCTACTCTGGGTTGACCGATAAAGAATTTAGAGAAGTTGATACTTGGATCAAAAAAAATACTTTAGAACGGTTTGGACCAGTGCGCAGCGTAACCCCTTATCACGTTTTTGAAATTGCTTTTGAGGGCATTGCCTATTCAAAACGTCATAAAAGCGGAGTGGCAACCCGTTTTCCCCGTATTTTACGATGGCGTAAGGACAAAAAAATTGAAGACGCCAATTCGTTAGAAGATATTAAATCCCGAATTCCGAGCGGAGCCAACACAAACAAATCAGAAAAAGAGCTAGAGAAGTGACCATGACCCGACAACAGCTTTTCAACATAGCAGAAAACTGGTTCAAGCAGCAAGACTGGAAACCTTTTGCCTTTCAAAAGCAAACATGGACGGCTTTCTTGCAGGGCAAGCATGGACTGCTGAATGCACCCACGGGAAGTGGTAAAACCTACGCACTATGGTTTCCTATTGTGCTCAATTACATCAAACAAAATCCTGACTATCAAACTAAACATAAAAAAGGGTTGAAAGCTATTTGGATTACTCCGCTGCGTGCATTATCCCAAGAAATCAAACAGTCTGCCGAACGTATCACCCAAGATCTGAACACCCAAATGACCGTTGGTATTAGAACTGGTGACACCTCTACCAAAGAGCGGTCACGACAGAAAACGGCAATGCCAGACCTTTTGATCACTACTCCTGAAAGCTTACAATTGCTATTATCTTCAAAAGGGTATGAGAAGGTCTTCAAAGATTGTTCGGCCATCGTGGTCGATGAATGGCATGAACTCTTAGGTACCAAACGCGGCGTCCAGATGGAGTTGGGCCTGTCCCGATTAAAAAGTATTTGCTCCGATTTACGTATTTGGGGTATTTCAGCAACCATTGGCAATTTAGAACAAGGTAGAGAGGTATTGTTGGGACCGTCTTCTGAAACCCTAGAAAATTCGGTACTCGTTAAGGCAAAACTCAACAAAAAAATTTCGGTCAAAAGTATCATTCCAAAAAAGATGGAAACTTTTCCGTGGCGTGGACATTTAGGTTTGCACCTTCTTGAAGAAGTGGTTCCCATTATAAACAACAGTAAAACCACCCTCTTATTTACCAATACACGCAGTCAATGTGAAATTTGGTTTCAAAAAATTTTGGAAAAGCATCCTGAGTATGCTGGTGAAATGGCCATGCACCATGGTAGTGTCAATAAAGAGACCCGTCTTTGGGTAGAACAGGCCATTCGTAACGAAAGCCTCAAAGCAGTGGTCTGCACTTCAAGTCTTGATTTAGGGGTAGATTTTGCTCCGGTGGAAACCGTAGTACAAATCGGTGGGCCAAAAGGTGTGGCCCGTTTTCTACAACGTGCAGGCCGCAGTGGGCATCAACCCGGCAAAGAAAGTATCATTCACTTTCTACCAACACATGCCATGGAACTTATTGAAGCCTCAGCAATGCAAAAGGCTGTTAAAACAGAAGCTGTTGAAGACCGGTTGCCGTATCTGAACAGTTATGATGTATTGTTGCAATATCTTACGACATTGGCCGTATCTGATGGATTTTACCCCAAAGAAATCTACCCTGAAATCAAACAGACATTTTGTTATCAGGCCCTATCAGAAGATGAGTGGCAATGGTTGCTCAACTTTTTGGTCATGGGCAGCCAGAGCTTAAAGACTTATGACGAGTACCAAAAGGTCGAAGTGGAAGCTGATGGAAAGTTCAAGGTCAACAATCGTGGTATTGCCATGCGGCACCGTTTTCAAATTGGCACTATTGTCGGTGACGCATCCATCGCGGTTCGTTACCAAAAAGGGGGATACATAGGGTCTATAGAAGAGTATTTCATTTCAAAATTGACTCCCGGCGATGTCTTCACTTTTGCCGGGCGAAATTTGGAATTTATACGTATCAAAGGCATGCAGGCCCATGTTCGCAACTCGACCAAACGGACCAATAAAGTACCTAGTTGGATGGGTGGGCGACTTAGCTTTTCTGCCCAGATGTCAGAATTACTTCGTCAAGAATTATACACGGCTGAACTTGAAACAAAAAAACAGTCCAAAGAAATCAAATCTTTACTGCCCATGTTCACGAAACAGCGTGAAGAGAGCATTGTTCCCAAACCTGATGAGTTTTTGATCGAAACCTTTAAAACCCGTGATGGTTATCACCATATCTTCTACCCTTTTGAAGGTCGTGGGGTACATGAGGCCATGAGTAGTTTACTATCGTACCGTATCAGTTTGCTGACACCGATGACCTGTTCGTTGGCTTTCAATGACTACGGTTTTGAAATGCTTTCAGATAAACCAATAAATATTCAAGAGGTTTTGGACAACGACCTCTTTACAACCGAGTATATGCTGTCTGACCTTCAAAAGAGCCTGAACAGCAATGAAATGGCACGACGCAAGTTTCGTGATATCGCGGTCATTAGCGGAATGGTCTTCACAGGATACCCCGATAAGGGAATCAAAATGAAACACCTACAAAGTAGTTCACAACTCTTGTTCGATGTTTTTAAGGATTTTGAACCTGACAACTTGTTGTTTCAACAAGCCTTTACCGAAACCTCTGAACATCAATTGGAAGAAGGACGATTGCGGTTGGCTTTGGAACGCATCGCCGATCAAGAAATTGTTTGGAAGCAGTGTAAGAATCCTACACCATTTTCTTTTCCATTGATCACAGACCGATTACGTGAAAAATTATCGAATGAGAAATTGGCCGACCGTATCAAACGAATGACCAAGATTTTAATGAAATGAGGCCACCGTTCCCTTTTAAACAGAAGAGAAGTATTGGAAGTAAACAACAAAAGCGTTGTGAATTCATGAAAATTCTATCAATTCGAGTAAATTTTATAATTGAAATGAGTAAAATTTGTATCGAGAATGATCATATTGATGTGTTCAACCGTTCTCGATACAATTTTAATTGAATTGCGGCTTATAAAGCATGACACCGTCCATCAAAATTCAAAATCAAGAATTCAGACTACACCCTACAGGGGGTGTTTTTTGGGTTGAAAAATCGATGCTTTTAATTAGTGATGTACATTTGGGCAAAGTAGGTCATTTTCGAAAATTTGGCGCCGCCGTTCCTCAAAAAGCCATTCATAAAAACTTTATGTTGCTTGACGAGGTCGTTAGTTTTTTTCAACCTTTTCAAGTATGTTTTTTAGGAGACCTTTTCCATTCTTCACTTAACAAAGAATGGCAGCTCTTTGAAAATTGGGTAGCTAAAACACCTGCTGAGCTTATTCTGGTTGCAGGCAACCATGATATCATAGCCCCTGAAAAATTTGAGCAACTGCACATCAAAATATTTCAAGAATGGAAACTTGACGGTTTTCTTTTGACCCATCACCCAACAGTACACGAAGATTACTTCAATTTTTGCGGACATATACATCCGGCGGTTCGATTACAGGGCTTTGGTCGCCAACGTCTAAAACTGCCCTGTTTTTTCAAAAAAGCCGACCAACTCGTTTTACCTGCCTTTGGCGAATTTACGGGCACCCATGTTTTAGAGCCCACTAAAGAAGATGAGGTTTTTGTAATTGTGGAAAATGAGGTGATCAGTGTTTGAGAACCCAGTTGTAAAAAACCTCTTGACGAAGAAGAAGCAAATCACCTTTCTTCTCTACGTAAGAAGGCTAGGATGAGGGGATAATTCATTTTATATTTGCCAAAAATTTGTTGGATTGATCAAATCGTCCGTTCTATCCGTTTTTGAACAGTCTCCGAAACTACGGAAACTGCGGGATACTATTGCCTACGAAACAGATTCTTCGACCTCGGCCAAAATTCATGTCAGTCTTCAAGGCCTTACCGGTTCAGCACTCTCTTTTGCCATTGCAACAGCATTCGAATCGAGCGAAGCACCTTTTTTGGTCTTGCTCAATGATAAGGAAGAGGCAGCCTATTACCTCAATGATCTTGAACAGTTGATTGGTGAGAACGATGTGCTTTTTTATCCCGGAAGTTATAGACGCCCATATCAAATTGAAGAAACCGACAATGCAAATGTTCTGCTAAGGGCCGAAGTACTCAACCGCATCAATTCTAGAAGAAAACCTGCTGTCATTGTCACCTATCCTGACGCATTATTCGAAAAAGTGGTCACCCGAAAAGAGCTGGATAAGAATACTCTAAAGGTTAAACTAGAAGACACCCTTTCGCTCGATTTTTTAAATGAAGTGTTGTTTGAGTATCAGTTCAAACGCGTCGATTTTGTAACAGAGCCCGGTGAGTTTTCCGTTCGTGGAGGTATCGTTGATGTCTATTCTTTTTCAAACGATGAGCCTTACCGTATTGAATTTTTTGGTGATGAGGTCGAAAGTATTAGAACTTTTGATGTAGAAACGCAACTATCTACTGAGAAGGTCAAAAAGATTACCATTATTCCCAATGTGGCCAACAAATTTATTCAAGAAAATCGTGAAAGCTTTCTCAAATATATTTCACCAAAGACGGTCATTTTTTCAAAACAGTTGGCACTTGTCCATGACCGTTTAGATACAAATTTCACCAAAGCAGAAGAAAGTTTCGCTAAGCTTAGTGAAGAGATCAAACATGCGAAACCTGAGGAACTCTTTCTAACCTCTGATGTATTCAAAGAACAATTGCAAGGGTTTGACCTTGTTGAGATGGGTAGTTCAAATGCAGACGTCACATCAAACGGAAATATTATAGAATTCAACACCAAACCACAGCCTGCATTCAATAAAAAGTTTGATCTGCTCATTGACAACCTGAATGAAAATCACGAATCAGGGTTCACCAATTACATCTTCTGTTCCACTGACCAACAGGCCAAACGCTTTCATGACATTTTTGATGATGTGGACCAAGAGGTTCATTATAAAACCATTGTCTTTCCGCTCTATCAGGGTTTTATTGACCATGATCTAAAATTGGTCTGCTATACTGACCACCAAATATTTGAGCGCTACCATAAATTCCAGCTGAAAAATGGGTACGCCAAAAAACAGGCCATTACCTTGAAAGAGCTGAATAAGCTCGATATTGGTGATTACGTCACCCATATTGACCACGGTATCGGTAAGTTCGGCGGGCTACAAAAAATAGATGTTGAAGGCAAAAAGCAAGAGGCCATTAAACTGATGTACGGCGAGCGAGACATTTTGTACGTAAGTATTCATTCACTTCACAAAATATCAAAATTCAATGGTAAGGATGGGGCACCCCCTAAAATATACAAACTAGGTTCGGCCGCTTGGAAAAAACTCAAGCAAAAGACCAAAAGCCGAGTCAAAAAAATTGCTTTTGACCTCATCAAGGTCTATGCAAAAAGACGCCTTGAAAAAGGGTTTCAATATGCGCCTGACAGTTATTTACAACATGAGTTAGAAGCCTCTTTCATATACGAAGACACCCCCGACCAAGAGAAATCGACACAAGATGTCAAAAAAGATATGGAGAGTGAACGCCCTATGGATCGGCTTATCTGTGGCGATGTAGGCTTTGGCAAAACTGAAGTTGCCATTCGCGCGGCCTTCAAAGCGGTAGATAATGGCAAGCAGGTCGCCATTCTGGTTCCTACCACAATTCTTGCTTTTCAACATTCAAGAACATTTAAAGACCGTTTAAAAGAAATGCCGGTTACGGTCGATTATCTCAACCGCTTTCGTACCACAAAAGAAAAGAAAGACATTCACCAGCGACTGGCCGAAGGTAAAATCGATATTATTATTGGCACACACCAATTGGTCAACAAAAGCGTTCAGTTCAAAGATTTGGGATTACTCATCGTTGATGAGGAACAAAAATTTGGTGTAGCCGTTAAGGACAAACTGAAATCTATCAAAGAGAACGTTGATGTGCTGACCTTAACAGCAACACCCATACCAAGAACCCTGCAATTCAGTTTGATGGCCGCCCGTGACCTTTCGGTCATTACCACACCCCCACCCAATCGTTATCCGATTGAGAGTCGCGTAATTCGTTTTAATGAAGAAGTGATTCGTGACGCCGTATCTTATGAAATTCAACGTGGAGGTCAGGTATTTTTCATTCACAACCGTATTGAAAACATCAAAGAAGTGGCAGGAATGATACAGCGATTGGTGCCCGATGCTAAAATCGGTATCGGTCATGGGCAAATGGAAGGCAAAAAACTGGAGCAATTAATGCTCTCTTTTATGAATGGCGAATTTGATGTACTGGTATCTACGACCATCGTTGAAAGCGGATTGGATGTGACCAATGCCAATACCATTTTTATTCACAATGCCAATAACTTTGGATTAAGCGACTTGCACCAAATGCGCGGTCGCGTGGGTCGCAGCAATAAAAAAGCATTCTGCTATTTTATTACGCCGCCCTATGAAGTCATGACCCCTGATGCCCGAAAACGTATCGAAGCCTTGGAGCAATTCACAGAACTTGGAAGCGGATTCAATATCGCCATGAAAGATTTAGAAATACGTGGAGCGGGCGATTTGTTAGGTGGTGAGCAAAGCGGATTCATTAATGAAATCGGTTTTGAAACCTATCAAAAGATTTTGGCCGAGGCCATTGAAGAACTCAAAGAAAATGAGTTCAAAGAACTGTACGAAGAAGTAGAGGGTGACAAGCCCAAGGTTTATGTCAAAGAAACACAATTGGATACGGACTTTGAACTGCTCTTTCCAGATGACTATATCAACAATATTACAGAGCGACTCAATCTCTACACCCAACTCAACCAAGTACAGGATGAAGAAGGATTAATGGAATTTGAAAAACAGCTGGTCGACCGTTTCGGTGAACTGCCCACCCAAGCTGTAGATTTATTCAATTCGGTCCGTATCAAGTGGCTGGCCAATAGCATAGGGCTGGAAAAGGTGATTTTAAAGAAGCATAAATTCATCGGGTATTTTTTGGCCGACCAGCAATCTCCATTTTATCAAACGGCAGTTTTTACCAAAGTGTTACAATATGTACAAAGCCATTCAAAGCAATGCCAATTAAAAGAGAAACAAACACGAAACGGCTTGCGCTTGTTATTGGTCTTTGACCAGATTACTTCCGTGGAGAAAGTGTTACAGGTTTTGGAGCCCTTGGCACCGCAAAAAGAAGAGACCCCTTCCCTTGGATAGGGAAAAATAGATTTCTCACATACGTTCGAAATGAAAATAACCAGAAACTGTCATTTCGAAATGGGGATGCAACCCGATTGAGAAATCTAAAACAATGTAAGGACTCAAAAAAGAGATTTCTCATGCTCAATACTTTCGGTTCGTAATGAGACTTAAAACTTATTCTTGATTTTGCGAACCAACCTCTAGATTGAAGGCGACATCGATAAAATCATGAGTAAACAACTACTCGTTTATCTTTTGTAAATCTCTCAATACTTGGCTCTGTTCAGCGGTACGCCGTGGAATATTGTATGTGGCCCAAAAAGCAACATCAAAATTTTCAGCTTGGTTTTCTATACTTGAACCGATATCCATATTTCTTGAGAATGCATGGTCGGTAACGTCATCTACAATGATGTTATTGATGAACAGTTCTTTTTTGGGGTATTTGACGAACAACACCTTATTTGATTCCAAACCCTTAAAAATTCGCCAATGGTCTTCTTCTTTTTGATATTTCAAATACATTTTTCCCTTGTACTCTCGGTATTCAAAAACTACATTGTAGTACACCTGTAAAGCTCCATTGGTAAAGCGTCTGCGCCAAGATCTATTATTAATTGCTTTTCTGGTCAGCTCCATACGAACAAAAGCGAAGCTTTCAGCATCTATGTACAGTGTTGCCGTTTGAAATGGTTTTTCTACCCCTTTTATCTTGTACACGGATCTATTGTCATATGTGAGTATACTTTCAATTTCATATTTCCACCCTTTCTTACCCAGTATAGGACCATAGTCAAATCGAACAAAATCATCTTCAACCAAATCTATCAGGGAGTTTTTACGCTCTTGGTTTTTGTTCCAAGGATGTTTTTCTGCAATACTGTTGTTTCGTACCCCGAGTAGTTCAATACTTGGCCCACGTTTTACCTGAGTACCTTGGTACTTGAACTTTGCTGCACATTCAAGATATTCAACATAGGCATCATCTTCCTTCTGAAGGTCGCGGACAAACCCTTCTAAAATATAGGGTTCACTGGGGTAATTCTCATCAATTGACTTATAAGCCCTTTTTACAATATCCTTTGCGGTAAGCACCTTGTCTTTAGAAGCGCTGAGCTGTATCTCATCAAGTTGATTTATTTGAGGTATCAATCTGATTTGTTCATTATTTGAAAATGAACTGGGCTTCTTTTCAATACTGCTATATCCCATTGCAGAAATAACAACTGATTCTGATTCGTTTTCAACCGGAATATGAAACACAAAATAGCCTTCAGTATTAGAAGTGGTTCCCAATGCCTCGTTCTTAAGATATATCGAAGCAAAAGGGATGGGTTCTGAGCTTTTATCATCCAAAAGTTTACCTTTCACGGTAACAACTTCCTGGCCAATGACAAACCTTCCGACTAAGAGAAAAAGAAGACAAAAGTAAACACTGATCGTTTTCATCATAAACCAGAGACGAAATACACTTTATGTTGTTACAAAGAAAATGTTATTCTGACATATACAAAGCAGTTTTAACCGCCTTTAAAATTGGAACAAACTGTTTTTCAATTGAATCTCGGTTCAAAGAGGTATTCAGCATGATAATATGACCTAGCGAAAGCTCTGGGTCAAAGAACATAAAAGTTGCTACACCAGGGTCTGAACCGCTATGCCCTAAATAGCCCACTGGGGTATACCCCATAAAAATTCCGGAATTAAATTCATCGTCATAGCTTCTGGCTTTTTGGGGCTTGGTTTTTTGCGGTAGGCGCTTTTCATACAATGTGGCATAGCTCAATTCGGTCAAGAGGGTTCCTTTTTTCTCGTATCCCTTGAGCAACTCAGACAGATATGTAGCAAAATCGGTAAGGTTCGTTATCAACCCGCCATCAGGATAGGTCACTAAACTGTATTTCGGCAGCTCTTCACCTTTCGCATTGTAAAGTTTTGAGTGTTTGCTTTTATCTATTTCATCAAAAGACCATCCGCTGGCGTTCATTTGAAGGGGTTTCAAAATATACTGTCTCGTAAATGCGTCATATGGGATGCCAGTAGCTTCTTCCAACACTTGTGCGGCAAGTGTCGCACCTATATTACTATATTCGTAGGCCGTGCCCGGTTTGCTTTTCAGATAGTTCTTCTTTTTAAACCAAGGTCCATCTGCCGCTAAAAAATTTTTGAGATAGGTTTTCATCGAAACCTTAGTTGCTATAGTTTGAAAGTCTTCAGATTGCTTTTTCAGTGATTTTAACGCCAAATCCTCTTTATTAATGACATAGTAGGCCTTTTTATCATAAAGATCCGTATCATTAATGGTTCCTGTATGGGTCGCTAGATGCCAAATAAGGATAGGGGCATCAGGATAATGTGGGTTCACCACTTCAAAATCAAGATGTTTGTTGATAGGGTCTTCAAGTTTTAATTTCCCCAATTCTTGTGCTTTGAGAAGGGCAATGCCAATTAAGGTTTTTGAAACAGAACCAATATTTTGTAAAGAACTTACGGAATATGGAATACTATTCTCGACATCTGAAAAGCCATAGCCTTTTGTGAACAGCATACTATCTTTTGAAACAACAGCAACACCATAGCCCTTTATCAAACCCGTTGCGCTAATTTCAGTTAAAGCCTCATCTAAATCGTTCAAAGATTTTTGTGCAAGGTTTTGTGCAAGTAGGCCTTCATTACAATATAATATAGTAAAAAACACTAGGATAAGTACTTGATAAGCAGGTATTTTCATATTTATTATTTTGATCGATTTCATATAAATAATTGGTGCCCATTACATCTGTAACCGTTCTACAATTGCTAAGGTTTAGCATATTCATACTTACCCAACTTTTCAACTTTATAGTAGTTATTTAACCCTGCCACGGCTGCCGTATCCAAATCTTCCAGAGCTACATCGCCATCCTCAAAAATAGAAGCTTCGGGTACGATTAAATGTTCTATTTTGCCCACGACCAATCGTGTGTTGTTGCACTTGACCAAATGCTCTTCTTCAAATGACAATGCAATCTTGATATGGCTTTCTGCAACAAAAGGCGCTTGAAAACCTCCTTTATAATACGTAGATAGGCCGACCGCATCAAACTCTGATACATCACGTTCATACTTGGCCGACGTTTGATGGGCCTGTTGATGAATTTTTGTCGTGATTTGATTGATGGTATAAACTCCTGTTTCCTTTATGTTTTCATAGGTATGACGCTCTACCGTCTCGGGTCGCAATACAAAACCCAAATACGGAGGATTGGCCCCTATATGCACTACGCTATTAAAAACCGCCAAGTTGGCTTGTCCAATTTTAGATTTGGTTCCAATCAGGTTGGCCGCTTTATATCCTGATACTTTGTTGATCAGGTTTGCCCGATATCGGCTGGGCAATTGCATCAGATCATCATAAGAAAACGTTTTGTCCATAGCACCCGGTTTTCGGTAAAGGTATTGAGATTTTCTGTGCGCTGGACCATATGTAAATACCTCATTGCATTTGATCTTTGACTTTTGAGGACACTTTATAAAGTACCAAGACCTCAAGTATCACGACAGGAAAGAATAAAAACAAGGCCATTGGCGATAAGACAACGGTCAAATAACAGCCTGCCAATAGCAATTCTAAAATTCCGGATGCCAGCCCAGTATTTCCTAAAATATCTCTAGACTTTAAGATGGCAACACCAAATAAAACGCCTAAAGCTCCAAAGGTGATAGATTCGGCCAAAAGCACTACGACCATCTCCAATGAGGCGTTGAATACCGAAATAATATCATAAACGTAAAAACCGCACAAGGCAACAAACAACAATATCGTTGTCACTTTCATTAGGTAATTTTTTAAAAGCCTACCTGAAATCAAAAATCCATAGAGCAATAGAACATTCAAGAACAACGCCAAAAACTTGACCGTCACATGGCCCCACTGGCCATAGATCAATTCATCGTCTTCAAAGCGCACATAATCACCAATACCCTCAAACAAGGCCACGACCAAAAACAATACCCCCGCAATCCAGGTTATGGTCAATTGGTTAAACGTTGATTTAATTTCATTCTTGGGTATTGGGGCAATTGTATCGACTCTTATAGCCGATTCCTGCCCTTGTAAGGTCTCATAGTCATAGTCTAAAGCCGATAAAATGGTTTTTATTGTATAGATTCTTGGGCTTACATCGCCACTTTCAATACGTTGTAAGGTTCTGACATTGATGTTGCACTGGTCGACCAATTCTTCTTGAGTGAGTCCCTTTTGTTTTCTGAGTTCTGTGATTTTTAATCCTAGTTCTGGTTGCTGCATTGCTTCATATTTTAAAAATTACATGGACAATGTTACGCTCAAGATAAGCCATACCCAAGGAATTTAAAGGGATTTGACCCGGCATTTGGCCGACATTTCATATATTTGACTATTATTCATTTTTAGTCAAAATGTCAAAAACTACTCCCAAACAACATTTACTTAAGGCAGCCAGTGCCACATTCAGTAAGTATGGTTTTTACAAAACCGCCATGGAAGACATCGCTGCAAAAGCACAAAAAGCAAAGGGTTCATTGTACTACCATTTTGGTAGTAAAGAATTATTGTTCGAAGCTGTGGTATTAGAGGAGCTCAACCAGCTAAAAGCAGCTTTGACCGTGGTTTTTGCCGACGCTATTTCCGATTCCAGAGCCATACTCAAAAATTATATGCTCAAACGTATGGAGGTTTTGCGGTATGCCCCCAACTACCAAGAAACCTTGCGCCCCAACTTTTATGAACACTACGATTTTGTCAACACTGTCAAAGAAGAAATGGTGCAGTGGGAGGTACAACAGATTATGCAATTGATTGGCCGTGGTACTGAAGAAGGGCAACTTGAACTGCCTGGTGACCATTTAGTCTACAGTCAGGTACTGGTCATGCTTTTGCAAGGTTTAGAACCCAATTTTTACCTAAAGGGCGAGTACGATCGATTGGAAGCCCACTTTGACAACCTTATCAATATCATCACTAAAGGTATTTCAAAATGAAAATGATACATCGTCTAAAATATTTATTTGTCTACACCATTCCTGTAACTGTCTTTATTGCTTTTAACTACAATGGTCTCTGGACATTTTTACCACTAATCGTTTTCTTCGGATTGGTTCCTTTGTTAGAATTGCTACTGCCACCAGACCGAGAAAACATGGATAAAAAAATGGCTGATGATGAAAAACATCAGCGGATGTACGACTACATACTCTATGGCACACTTCCGTTACAAGTTGGTTTTTTGGTGTACTTCTTTTTTACCATTGGCGATACGCCCTACGGTTCTATGGACTATATCGGACGCATAACCGCCATGGGATTCATGTGCGGTGTGGTTGGCATCAATGTGGGGCATGAACTTGGACACCGCCTTCAACGCTGGGAACAATTGATGGGCGAAATCTTATTGCTCACTTCATTGGATACCCATTTTTTGCCCTATCACAATGCAGGTCACCACAGAAATGTGGCCACGCCCGAAGACGCCGCCACTGCCCGTAAAAACGAATTGCTATTTACATACTGGATACGTTCGCATTTTGGCAGTTATCTTGAAGCCTGGCAATTGGAGAATACGCGATTGAAGGACCTCAAAAAACCATGGTGGTCTTTTGAGAACAGAATGGTCGTTTACTCCATAGCAAACATACTTCTAATTGTATTGATTTATTACGTGTTTGGAACCGCCGTATTAATCGCGTTTATTGGTGCCGCCATTATCGGAATCATTTTGTTGGAAACCGTAAATTATATTGAACACTACGGACTGTTGCGCAAAAAAAACGAACAGGGCCGCTACGAAGCGGTTCGACACCACCATTCGTGGAATTCTGACCACCCCATTGGGCGCACCTTGCTGTTCAATTTATCGCGACACTCTGACCATCATTATAATGGCAGTAAAAAATACCAAATCTTAAAGTCACATGAAAATAGCCCACAAATGCCCACTGGGTATCCCGGTATGATGTTACTGGCCGTGATGCAACCCATGTGGTTTTGGGTAATGAACAAAAAATTGAAAAAGTTTAACTAAACTTAAAATCGTTTTTTGGTGACCAACTTTCCTATGGTGTCAAAACAACGCCACATACCGACCTGTTTATCCTCACGGAAACGCCCTGTAATTTTCTTTTCGCCGTTGGGATGGTACGACGTATATCGTCCGTGCTTTAAGCCATCTTTTAAATCAACCTCAAAACGAATGCTTCCATCAGCATATTTTCTTGCAAACGATTTAGCATTCAAATCTGTGGGATAAATGGGCGCGAGTATAAAAACTGCTTCCGAGATTTCACCTGATGCTATATTTTGATTGTTAGACTTTGACACAGGTTGTTCCTGAAACTGGGCATTGATTTTAACTTCTTCCACATCTTGATAGTTCACGACCAACTTGCTTTCAAACAGATTGTCTTCAGGGGTCAATTGCAGCCCCACCTGTGGAAAACAGATAATAAAGTCTTTGTTCTTGAGCAGCTGTGCTTTAGTGGTCCTATCCGCGAGTGCGTACATTTTGTCATACAATACAGGAATATTACTGTAGATGAACAAACTTGATTCTTTGTCAAATTGTTTGTTGAAACCTATAAAATCATCAGAAGTGACCAAGGTCTCTTTATTGGTATAATCAGTAATAATGGTTTTTAAGGTATTGGGGTTATCGCTAAAAACCACGTAATCTTCAAGAATAGTGAAGTAAGGCTTGTCAAACTCTTTAAATCGACTGCCCAACAATAGTTTAAAGAACCCCTTAATGGACAAGAAGTTGATTTCATGGTCTTTATAAGGTATGGCCTTAAACTTAACCGGTGTCTTTTTTTTGATCTGTTTCAAAACAAAATCAAGATTGGTCTTAGCGTCATCAATGTCGTTGGTTTTAAGTACCAAAGCAATATCGTTCTTGCCTTTTGATATATCTGATTTGATTTGCAACAGTGCTATTTCGTCACCTATCCAGTCTACAAAATGTTCTTTGACATTGATTTTTAAAAACTTCTCTACTTTTTTGATTCCCGCTTTATAACTTTCAAATTGTTCTGAATTATTGGCGCGTTGCACCGCTTCGAAATTTTGATAGAACTCTGCAAAACTGTCAAACCCGTAGCTTAAGTACAAGGCCGTGCGTTTGGGCGCAATGGCCGCAATGGCCCGCTTTGATTTTCCTGATTTTTGAAGGGCCTCGAGATAGTTCTCGTTCTTAAAGCTGATATTGGTGTAACCGTTTGCTGTAATCGTGCTATTGGCGTCCAAATCAAAACTGAATCCTGAAAACAAAAAATTCTGGCTTACACGATTTATCCAATCACTGGGGGTGCCTGAGAACCTTCGATAGTATTCATCTAAAAAATCATATTGCACGTACAAACGGAACAGATCTTCATACCCAACTTTTTGGTTCACCTCAATAAAGTTCAAATTACGGCCCAGCTGGGGTTCTTGGTACTGGTCTATGGAGGCTTCGACCAACGTATGTGTGTACGAGGCGATCAACTGGTTTTTAACAAAGGCCAAATGCATGGTCTCTTTACTTGTGCGGTCATAAACCTCTAAAATTTCGTGATCATGGTAATTTCGCTTGCTGAGAATATAGCCCTCATCCAATAACGTGTTCAGGTAGGTTTTGAGCAATTTTAGTTTTGCGATACGCTTTAAATCCAGTACATAGAAGATTCCATATTCTTTTTTAGAAATCATATGGATGGAAATGAACAGCGACCGACCATCGAAAAACTCAAAGAGGCGACGCTTATCATTAAAAATGGTATCTACTTTTTGTATATTCTCAGTAAGCGCTGCGAAGTAATCATTCTGTTGCAGGTGTTGCCAACCTTTACTTTGGCTGACCTGTCCCCAACTTTCGACAGGTTTTTCTGATTCAATGACAAAAACTGCATCATTCGGAATCAAATAAATCGATTGCAAATTGGTCTTGGGGGATAATACAAAAATGTAAAGCAAGTATAGTAAGTAGACCGTAAAGACGGCCAATAGTCCAAAAAGTATTCTTTTTTTCGTCATGATTCAAATGGCGTACACTACCAAAACGAAAAAGAACGCGCTTTAGTTTATTATAAGGTCTTCAAGTCTTTAATGGTCTTAAAGGCAACATCAACCTGGTTATCATTGACCAAAATGGTGAATTCATTGGTGGTAGAAATCACTTCGTACAACACAATGCCTTCCCATGCCAAGCGCTGAAAGATAAAGTAGTAAATACCCGGAACCGATACATTTTCGGCAGGCAACTTTACCGTCACCGAAGACAAATTTTCGGCTTTTTGGGTGCAACGCTCGTTGGCAAACAATGTTTCAACCGTTTTGTCCAAGGTATTGCTAACTACTATGTTAATTTCGTTCACCCCTCGTGACGAGGTATAAAAAATATCTTGGTTTTTATTGACCTCTTCTAAAAGTTTTGCCTGATTTGATAATATGGTTTCAGAAGATAAAAAGGTATAGTCGGTAAGACTCGACCTTACGGTTATCTCGCCAATATTTTTCAACACCTTTACAATTTTATGGGTGGCGCGAAACTCTAAATCATCTGAAAGTCGTTTCAATGCCATGACGATGGCTCCATTACGCACATCTTTGCCCAGCTCATCTTCAATCTCAGGTTTTACAATTCTGGATAATGATGTTAAGTTGATAATTCCTTGTGCCAAGGCACTTTGCAAGAATGGTTTCTTTTTAATGTAGTTCTCAACAACGGCAGAAATGGTCTTCATGGTGGTGATTTGAAGACAAAAATAACTAATTGTTATAAATAACACAAATCGTTAAAAATGATGGAAAGCACCTTCCAAATGTTCTATCTCATAGCCACTTCCCTTTTTCAGCACGGTAATAATATCAAAGCGCACCTCAACATCTAGATCGTTGTGTTGTACAAAATGGTCCGCCGTAGCGACCAAAAGGTTTATTTTTTTCTGATTTACGGTTTCTGCCACTGGTTCTATGTAATCAGAACTTCGCGATTTTACTTCAACGATAGCAAGTGTTTTTTCTTTTTGGGCAATAATATCAATTTCACCTTTTAAGTAGCGATAGTTTCGATATTGAACAGTATATCCCTGGTTTTGTAAAAAAGCTGCTGCTTTTTCCTCCCCAAGCTTCCCAAATTCGTTGTGTTTTCCCATAAAAATTGAAAAGTTAAAAAAATTATGTGCATTTCATCGAAAAAATATGTAGTTCATCCCGTAAATCGCGTTTAGATTGTAAATTACCACCTTCAAATGAACCACACCTACCGAAAGCACATAGTTATGTCAAAGACTATGATACTTTTTAAAGCCAAATTTTGCTATGGAACTATTTATCAATTGTAATGTTGGTACGCTTGCGCCGTATGCCAATCCACTTGACGCGGCCAAGGTTAGACACCTTTACCGAAGACTGGGTTTTAGCGCATCTGTTGAAACCATAACCCAAGCAGCAGGCCAATCTGCGAACGCACTGGTTGACACCTTGATCAATCAGGCTTTAGCAGCACCTGTCATTCCCGCCCCTGAATGGGCCGAATGGACCAATGCCAACTATCCTGAAGATGATGATTTGGCACGACAACTGCGACGTGCACAACGTGAGGACCTCTATGCCGCATACGGAAATTCGTTACTGAACAACAACCTTCGCGACCGAATGAGCTTCTTTTGGAGCAACCATTTTGTTACCGAACTCGATGTATATGACTGTAATTCGTTCTTGTACGAATACCTAAATTGCTTACAACGAAATGCCATTGGCAATTTCAGAACATTTGTCAGCGAGATTGGTTTGACCAGTGCTATGCTTCGTTATCTAGATGGTGCCTTCAATAACAGAAACCGGCCGAATGAAAACTACGCCCGTGAGCTTTACGAGCTGTTTACACTTGGTGAGGGTGTTGGTTATACAGAAGAAGACATTATTGAAGCAGCCAGAGCATTGACCGGTTATGTCAACCGTGGTGAAGTGGGCTGTACAAAAATAACATTTGATCCCGAGCGACATGATGTCGATGCCAAGACCATTATGGGGCAAACCGGCAATTGGGGCTACGACGATGTTATTGATATTTTGTTCACGCAACGAACAGATCAGATCGCTTTCTTTATCTGCAAAAAGCTATATACCTTTTTTGTGCATCCTGATGCGATGGCTGATGAAGCGCAACCTATCATAAATGGTATGGCAGCTACATTTGTGGCCAACAATTTTGATATAGCCCCTGTGCTTTCACAGTTGTTCAAAAGTGAGCACTTTTTTGATGACACCGCCATAGGGGTTATCATCAAGAGTCCTTTTGACCTCTATTTAAACTTTATCAAAGAGAGTGATTTTGCTTATACCGATGATGTGGTCATCAATGGAATAGATGCTTCGCGAATGATCGGTCAAACACTTTTTGACCCTGTCGATGTTGCTGGTTGGCAACGTGACCGACAGTGGATCAACACCAATTTTATTATTGGCCGTTGGTTGACCATGGAAGTCTTCTTAGAACGTTTTTACGCTGCGAATACAGAACAGTTCAGACAATTGGGTATTGCGGCTACAGGTGCAAATGGCACTACCGAGAACGACCCTAATGTCGTTGCCCGTGCCATTATTGATAAATTCTTGCCAAAAGGATTATTGACTGACGCCGATTACGATAGGGCTATCACCGTTTTTAGGGAGCCTTACGAAGACAACAACATCTATGAGACTGGTACTTGGAACATGATGTTAGAGGATACCCCGTCACAGGTCTATCTTTTACTGTTACACCTTGTCAGAGAACCAGAATTTCAACTTAAATAATACCTACTACTATGTGCGATACCCATCATACTCACGATACATCTCCCCACAAAGGCATCGAACACGATGGCCATGATTTAGAACACAAAAACTGGAGCAGAAGATCCTTTATTCAAGCCCTTGGCATTGCCGGCTCGGGATCTATGTTCTTGGGCAGTAATATGCTTTCGGCCTCTGGTCCGTCTCCATTGACATCGGCCATTGCCGCTGCTGAAACCGATAACATTTTAATTTTGATTCGCCTTAACGGTGGTAATGACGGTCTTAGTACAGTGATTCCGATTCAACAGTACGATTCATATGCCAATGCAAGACCTAACATTTACATTCCTGAAAGTAAGATTTTGAAATTGACCGATGATTTTGGTGTACCTACCTACATGAGTTCTTTAGAAAGCATGTGGGGCGAAGGGCAGTTCAAAGCCGTACATGGCGTGGGCTACCAAAATCAAAGTCTGTCACATTTCACGGGATCTGACATTTACGCGAACACCGATTTGACCTCTACAGGTTTTTCAGGATTGAACACCGGTTGGATGGGAAGACATTTTGAAGATGTATATCCTGATTATCTTATCAATCCGCCAGAGGCTCCTGCAGCGATTCAAATCGGAAACATTGCCAACTTGGTATTTCAAGGTGAAGAAACCAACTACGCCTTTGTAACCAACAATATTGACCAGCTGGAAGAAATCGCCGAAACAGGTCTTTTCTATGATATTGCCAATGCCCCTTTTGATGACTGTATGTATGGTGATCAATTGCGTTTTTTGCGCGGCGTTGCCAATACAACCTATGAATACGCGGGTAAAATCAATGAAGCTTACGAACGTGGTCAAAACCAAGTGGAATACCAAGAGAATGGTTTTGCCAGACAATTGGCATTATTGGCCCGGTTGATCAAAGGTAATTTGGGCACCAAAGTATACATGATTTCAATGGGTGGATTTGATACCCATGGCAATCAACCTGAAGCACATGAACGTTTGATGTCAAACCTTTCCATAGCCATCAATAATTTCTATGATGACCTTGCCTTTACAGAGCAAGATGATAAGGTTTTAAGTATGACCTTTTCTGAATTTGGACGTCGAATTTTTGAAAATGGTTCTAACGGTACTGACCATGGTAAAGCCGCGCCAACACTATTCTTTGGTTCTGGTCTTAATGGAAGTGCCTTTGTTGGGGATCACCCATCACTAGACGCACCGAACGGCCGTGGTAACCTCGAGTATACGATGGACTTTAGAAACCTTTATGCAACGGTCTTGGCAGAATGGCTTTGTGTTCCCACGGATAAAGTTGTGGAGCACTTGTATTTTGATTCCGCTGCACCCTATACCCCTGTCAACTTAGGCTTTAATTGCAGTGGTGTTGATTTTGACGATATTGCTTATGACGATGATCCGCCAACATTGCCCGATACGCCTCCAAGAGACGAAGAAGGTGAAGTGGGCAGCGAAGAAATCGGTCTTGAAGTCGTACACAAACCCTATTACCCGACGGAAAGAAATCCGCATATCTATTTAGAGATGCCTTTCAGCGCACATGTTGACATTCAGTTGTACAACATTTTAGGCCAAAACGTTGGTACTGTCTTTAATGAAATGATGTTGGAAGGTTCTACCGAAATCAACATCCGCGAGCGTGTACGTGATACCCTATCAACGGGTAAGTACATCTACCGTATTCAGGTCGGCGACCAAAAAATGAGTAAGTCAGTAATGATTATGTAGAGAACACCTATTTTTTCAGAGCCTCCGATAGTGCATCCCCCCACCCCAATTTGGGCTGTGCTGTTCGGAGGCTTTTTACGTTAGCTTGGTTCGGTCGGCATCGGTCTTAAAACGCAATGCTTTCTTCACCTCGTGATTTTTATCTTTATATACTTTGGTAATCGTATCACCTGTTTCACTTTTCTTTGCTAGGATCACATTCTTTAGTTCTGACAACTTTTCAAACTTTTTTGGATTCTTTACGCTCATGATAGCTATTTAAATATTACATTTTGTAAGAAACTACGTTAAAAATTCAATTTTATGATTTGAATTCGTTCCTTTTCGACAAAATGTATGAACATCCTCGATCTGAGCCTATAAATTGCTTTTTAGAACAAGATGGAGTCCTATGAAATTCGCTATTTTTGACCCTTAAATTTGATTTCATGGTTCAAGAAACTCCGAATCGCTATACGATTACCGCTGCATTGCCCTATACCAATGGCCCAATACATATTGGACACTTGGCAGGTGTTTATGTGCCTGCTGATATTTATGCCCGCTATCAGCGTATGCTGGGCAAAGATGTCGCTTTTATCTGTGGTAGCGATGAGCATGGTTTTGCTATACCTATGAAGGCCAAAAAAGAAGGTGTTTCGCCAAAGGACATCATTGACAAGTATGACGGAATTATACGAAAATCTTTCCAAGATTTCGGAATTTCGTTTGATAATTATTCGCGCACTTCGGCCCCAATTCACCATGAAACCGCATCCGATTTTTTTAAGAAATTGTATGAACAAGGCGATTTCATTGAAGAAGTTACCGAACAGTTGTACGATGCTGAAGCCAATCAGTTTTTAGCGGATAGGTTTGTGGTTGGCACCTGCCCCAAATGCGGGCACAAAGAGGCCTATGGGGATCAATGTGAGAACTGTGGTTCGTCTTTGAATGCCACGGATTTGATTGACCCTAAGTCGACAATCACTGGCGCAGTGCCTACTTTGAAGAGTACCAAACATTGGTTTTTGCCTTTGGATAAGTACGAAGGGTTTTTGAAAGAATGGATTTTAGAAAGTCACAAAAACGACTGGAAGCCCAATGTGTATGGGCAATGCAAATCATGGATCGATGATGGTCTAAAGCCCCGTGCGGTTACCCGTGACCTTGATTGGGGTATTCCGGTGCCGGTCGAAGGCGGTGAGGGCAAAGTGCTGTACGTTTGGTTTGATGCCCCTATCGGTTATATATCTTCCACCAAAGAATGGGCCGCTCGTGAAGGTATCGATTGGGAACCCTACTGGAAAGATAAAAACACCAAAATGCTGCACTTTATCGGCAAGGATAATATCGTTTTTCACTGTATTATATTTCCAAGTATGCTGAAGGCCCACGGTGACTTTATCCTTCCTGAAAATGTACCGGCCAATGAATTCTTGAACTTAGAAGGAAACAAACTCTCTACCTCAAAAAACTGGGCGGTCTGGTTGCACGAATATTTGGTCGATTTTCCTGATATGCAAGATGTATTACGGTACACCCTAACGGCAAATGCACCTGAGACGAAGGACAATGACTTTACATGGAAGGACTTTCAGGCTCGTAACAATAATGAACTTGTGGCCATTTTTGGCAACTTTATCAACCGTGTGGCCGTGTTGACCCATAAATACTATGATGGCGAAGTTCCAACAGCAGCAAGTCTATCTGAAATTGATCTGCAAACATTGGAGCAGATGCGAAAGTATCCTGAAATCATTACAACATCATTAGAACGCTATCGCTTTCGCGAAGCCAGTCAAGAATTATTGAACCTGGCGCGTTTGGGCAACAAATACCTAGCTGATGAAGAACCATGGAAATTGATCAAAACGGACGAAGAACGTACCAAAACGGTAATGTTCGTGGCCCTGCAGATTGCATCGGCCCTAGCCGTTTTAAGTGAGCCTTTCTTGCCATTTACTTCAGCCAAACTGAAATCCATTCTTAATGTCACCTCGTGCGCAATTGAAATGTCTTGGAACGACGTCGCAACAAAAGAGACCTTACTCCCATCAGGCCACCAGATCAACAAAAGCGAATTGCTGTTCCGTAAGATTGAGGACAAAGAAATTGAGGCGCAGTTGGAAAAATTGGAAGCGACCAAAAAGAGTAATGCTTCTAGTACCAAGGACGCAGCTCCAGAATCAAGTATAAGTGCACAAAAAGATACCATCACTTTTGATGACTTCACAAAGCTCGATATGCGCGTAGGTACCATTCTAGAAGCTGAAAAAATGCCAAAAGCTGATAAGCTTTTGGTCTTAAAGGTAGATACCGGACTTGATGTCCGCACCATTGTATCGGGAATCGCTGAAAGTTTTCAACCTGAGGCCATTATTGGCAAGCAAGTGACCGTTTTGGTAAACTTGGCCCCACGAAAACTGCGAGGCGTTGAAAGCCAAGGGATGATTCTGATGACCGAGAACACCGATGGTAAACTGGTCTTTGTAAACCCTGATGAGCATGGTGCAGTGAATGGGGAAACCATCAACTAATTGTTGTTCTTTATTCTGTACTATTTACTTTTTGAAAACCAATGGAGTTGTTTCCAATATGAACTAAAATCCCAAATAATATCCTTAAACCTTGTGGCTTTTTATGAGATTGTGGTTTTGTATTTTATTACAGTTTTTATTTGTTCAAAGTTTGCTCTCACAGAACGAACTGGCGAGCGTAAAGGACTTTCTTGACAAGAAATTTGGCTATGTAGATGAAGTAATTCCCATCAAGAACAAGAATACTGGTGAATTGGCAGTTTTCTTTACCGAAGGTAAAACCACCCATGCTTTTCTCTTTGATAACAGCTTTAAAAAAATAGATAGTCTATCGGGCGAGGATAAAAGAAGAAAATACAAACAGGTCATAGGTGGGGGAACGGGTGCAGACAGAAATTACATCATTTACTTTTCCAATCCGAGTCGAACAAAATTTGCATCAATTGATTTTTCATTCAAAACCAAAGAGGCAAGGTTTCATGAATTTGACTTTGAGCTTGACAACGAACGTTTATTGCAAACTGTACATATTGACGATTCGTTCTACATTCTTACGATTGAAAAAAAATCATCGGTACTACATACCTACAAATTCAAAGAGCACAATGCGCCAATCAATAGTATGATTGATCTGAGTGCCGAATCCTTTTTAGATGATGAAGACGAGGAGACAACGCTTTATGATTTGCTAACGACCAGTTCAGGCATTTACAATTTGGGAAAATCTGTGAACATTGTCAAAATAAATATAGAGAATCCGACGACGCTGGAAATAGCAGCACAGCCAACGAAATTTTACGAAACTGAAAACGGCTTTTTAATCTCATTTGACCAAAATAAACAATTTACCCAATTGGTAGAACTTGATTTGATCAACTCTACTTATAATATGAACCGACTGCAAAAGCCATTGGCCATAGTTTCTCCTGATAAAAAAAGAACGAACTCATTCGTTCATGACAAGACAGTCTATACCATTGCAGTTGTAGAAAACCTTATTTACCTACAATGTTTAAATCTTGAAACCGGGGAACTAATCAATGAGCATTCAGTTGATCCACAAGGTCAAATTACTTTGAAAAACACACCTGTTGTTCAGACCGGTGGTGATTTTAGCAGTACTAGAGAGTTAAAAAAAGTAAGTAAGGTCTTCAGAAAAATCAATTTGGGCGAAGTGGGCATCTCAGTGTTCAAAGCTCACGATATATTTGAAGTGGCCTATGGTGGCATACATGAAACTAAGAGTAATCCTGCTATGTTTTTTCCTGGTTTTGCCATACCGATAGCTGCATCTGGTGGTTTAGCCCTTAGCCTATTTATCAATCCTGCATTTTTTGCTTTTGAATCCTACAGTAATACAAAGGCCGTCAAGATAGAAGCTATTTTTGATGCTACTTTTGAGCATTTGAACGGTGACATTCCACTTAATGCTTTTGACAAAATCAAAAATTTTGCAGCAAAGGAAAAAGTCTTACGAAATGGCAGAACCGTTTTTAGATTCAATGGCAATTATATCTTTGGCTATTATGACTCATGGACGAAGACTTTTTCATTTAGAGAATTTAAAAACAATTAGGTTTTAGCCTATAATCCAAATTACGATTTACAACTGAAAATGACCCTCATTCCCTATATTATTCAACACACCGAGCTCTCTAAAAAGAGTGTAGAAAACACGGTCACGCTTTTAAACCAAGATTGCACCATACCTTTTATCTCACGCTATCGCAAAGAGTTAACCGGCAATCTTGATGAAGTCGAAGTTGGTGCCATTGTGCAGTACAAAACCCAATTTGAGGCTTTAGAAAAAAGAAAGCAGGCCATTATCAAAGCAGTTCATGAACAAGACCTATTGTCAGATGAGCTGAAATCTAGATTTGAAGATGCTACAGATCTCACCACGTTAGAAGATCTGTACCTACCCTTTAAAAAAAGCAAAAAGACCAAGGCCGAGACCGCTCGTAAAAACGGACTGGAACCTTTGGCCAAAATCATTATGGCACAACGGTCTGATGAGATTGATTTTATTGCCTCAAAATATATTGGCAACCTCGTTGAAAATGAAGATGATGCCTTAGAAGGTGCACGTCATATCATTGCAGAGTGGATCAACGAACGAACCGACATCCGCAATCAATTGCGAAACCAGTTAGAACGTTTTGCCCTATTGACGACCAAAGAGGTCAAGGCCAAAAAAAATGATGACGCAACTGCCCTGGACACCAGTGGAAAAGCACAGAAATTCCGTGATTATTTTGATTTCAGCGAACCACTGAACCGTTGCCCATCGCACCGGTTTTTGGCCATTCAGCGCGCAGAAAAAGAAGGCTTCATCCGTGTCAAAATCGAATTGGACCATGAACGGGCACTACAAAATATAGAGCGTCGCATCATCAAATCAAATAACGCATGCACCGAACATATTGAACTGGCCATAACAGATGCCTATAAACGTCTACTATTGCCGTCACTCTCAAATGAACTTTTGAAGAACGCCAAAGAAAAAGCAGATAATGAGGCCATTCAAGTATTCTCAAAAAACTTAAAACAGCTATTGCTCGGAGCTCCTTTGGGCGAAAAGCGGATATTGGCCATTGATCCTGGTTTTAGAACAGGTTGTAAAGTAGTATGCCTTGACGCCCAGGGCGATTTAAGGCATAACGAGACCATTTATCCGCACGCGCCACAAAATGATAGTAAAGGTGCCCTAAAAAAGTTAAGCTCCCTGGTCGATGCCCATAAAATTGAAGCCATTGCCATTGGCAACGGAACCGCCTCAAGGGAAACTGAGCGTTTGGTCAAACGTATCGCTTTTAAAAATCCGATTGAGGTTTTTGTGGTCAGTGAGGCAGGTGCATCCATTTATTCCGCATCAAAAATAGCCCGTGATGAGTTTCCGAACTATGATGTTACGGTGCGTGGTGCGGTATCCATCGGCAGACGGTTGGCGGACCCTTTGGCAGAATTGGTAAAAATTGACCCTAAATCCATTGGAGTCGGGCAATACCAACACGATGTGGACCAAACTAAACTAAAGATCTCATTGGATACTGTGGTAGAAAGCTGTGTGAATTCTGTCGGGGTCAACATCAACACTGCCAGTGTACCACTCTTAAGCTATGTGTCAGGTATTGGTCCTAAACTTGCTGAAAACATCGTTGCTTACCGTAACGAAAATGGCGCTTTTCAAACAAGGGAGGCCATCAAAAAAGTGCCCCGTTTGGGCGCTAAGGCCTTTGAACAAGGTGCCGGATTTCTACGCATCAAAGACGGAGACAACCCATTGGATGACTCGGCGGTGCACCCAGAGAGTTATGGTATTGTCAAGCGAATGGCCAAAGATCAAGGTATCAACTTGGGGCAAATCATAAAGAACAAAGACGTTCTAGCGCGCATTCCGCTTGAAAACTATAAGACCGATACCATTGGGCTCGTTTCTTTAAAAGATATTCTGGAAGAACTGGAAAAGCCAGGACTCGACAGACGTGAAAAAGCCAAAGTATTCACCTTTGACCAAAACATACGAACAATAGATGACCTCCGTGAAGGACAATTGTTACCAGGTATTGTCAATAACATCACCAATTTTGGTTGTTTTGTGGACATCGGAATCAAAGAAAGTGGACTTATCCATATTTCTAACCTTGCCGATGGTTTCGTCAAAGATGTCAATGCCCATGTCAGCTTGCACCAACAAGTTATAGTCAAAGTACTTCAAATTGATAGTGCCCGAAAGCGGATACAGTTGAAATTGCATAAGTCTTAAAAAATCGTGTTTTGCTCAAAATAGCGTACCATCCCATTTACAAACATCCGTTACCGGAAGGACATCGATTTCCGATGTTGAAATATGAGCTGTTACCACAACAATTGGTACATGAGGGCACTTGTGATTCTGAAAATTTTTTTGAGCCTCAACCACCTGATGACGACCACGTTTTGGCCGTTCATGATAGGTCGTATTACGATGCCCTTCGGACTTTGCAAATTAAGCCCAGTGCAGCCCGTAAAATTGGATTTCCACTCTCTGAAGAGCTTGTTCTAAGGGAACGTATTATTGCCGATGGCACGATAAGTTGTTGCCATTTTGCACTGGAACACGGAATCGCAATGAACATTGCCGGTGGCACCCATCATGCATACTCCGACCGCGGTGAAGCCTTTTGTATGTTAAACGACCAGGCCATTGGTGCGAGGTATCTACAGCAAAATAATTTGGCAAAAAAGGTATTAGTGGTCGATTTAGATGTACACCAAGGTAATGGAACAGCAGAAATATTTCAAAACGATACTTCGGTATTTACATTTTCAATGCATGGTGCATCAAACTATCCGTTTATAAAAGAAACCTCAGATTTGGATATTCCACTCGACAAAGGCACCGATGATAGAACATACTTGTCCCTGCTCAAAAAAACCTTGCCAAAACTCATTGAGCAGGTAGAGCCCGATTTCATTTTTTACCTGTGCGGTGTAGATGTTTTGACCTCGGACAAACTAGGCACTTTGGGAATGTCACCAGAAGGTTGTCGCGAACGCGACCGTTATGTGCTTCAGACCTGCAAAGAATTGAACCTTCCGGTGCAGTGCAGTATGGGTGGTGGGTATTCTCCAGATATTAAAGTCATCGTTGAGGCCCATGCCAATACGTTTCGCCTAGCACAAGAAATTTTCTTTTAACACCGCCACAATGCATGGGTGCCAGTTATTTATAATCTTTTCAAATTTAACTACAGTGGCGGTTCTGATCAAAGTCAGCACCAAGAATTCGTAACTTTGTTAAAAAACAGGAACTATGTTGTCAAAGAAACTTGAAAAAGCACTCAACGAGCAAATACGAATCGAAGCTGAATCTTCACAAACCTACCTTTCTATGGCTTCATGGGCCGAAGTAAAGGGCTTAGAAGGTGTTGCTGGTTTTATGTACGGACACTCTGATGAAGAACGTATGCACATGCTAAAGCTGGTGAAGTATGTCAATGAGCGTGGAGGGCATGCGATTGTATCTGATTTAAAAGCACCGGAAACGGAATTTGGTAGTCTGACCAAAATGCTTCAAAAATTGTACGACCATGAGGTCTTTGTTTCAAACAGCATCAATGAATTGGTCCATGTGACTTTAGAAGAAAAAGATTATGCAACACATAACTTTTTGCAATGGTACGTCGCTGAGCAATTAGAAGAAGAGGCCCTGGCCAGAACGGTACTTGATAAGATTAACCTAATAGGCGATGATAAAGGCGGTCTCTATCTTTTTGATCGCGATATTCAGCAATTGACTGTTGAAAGTGCTGCGTCAGAAACTATGGCGGAGTAATTTTAACATTTAATCTTATTTAGATTAATTTAATATAACATATTTTTGCGCCATTCAGATTACGAATGGGCAAGAAGAAAAAGGAAATTGTACAAAAGAAACAGGCCAAACTCAAAGCGCTTGTGCCCAAAGGTTGCAAGACCAAATGTTGTAAAAAGTTTAAAAAAGGAGAAAACAAGCGTTGTAAACGCTGCCCATGCTACGATTTATTGAAAAAGGTAGCATAATACAAATTAAAAAGCCTCAGTCTTTGACCCGGGGCTTTTTTGTTTTTGCGCTATATACGAAATTGGAACTCTCTTGGGCATGTGCTTGGTAATAGGCCGTCTTCTGCGCATAATGTCCACTATGTTGACAACTATCATTACATATGCTTTGATGCTGCGAATACAATCTGCCCTTAGTGTTTAAATAAATATGGTATGCCTTCGGATTCTTTTGGGCTAACAGCGTCTCAAAATCATCTTGGTCTTTCCAGAAGTCTTCACGGTCTTCATCTGTTGTCAAGTTCAGATGTTGTTCGTGCCATGCATCGCGTTTTGCCATTTCCTCATAGAACTGTACGTTCACTGTTTCACTTAGTTGGGCCACACCCAGTAGTGGTAACAGCAGCAGAAATAACATAATATGCAATGATTTGACCTTCATCTTTATAATTACGTAACATTTGACGAATAAGGTTGTTAAATGTTACCCATTTTACTTTAAGATATTGTTAATTCTATATTTTAAAAAAGAAAAGGGGCGAAATGCCCCTTTTTATCGATAGCTGTTGTAAGTTCTTATTATTGCTGTTTTAGCATTAGTACGACCAATAGTGCTGTTACTGGTCATCCTGAGCGGAGTCGAGGGATGTTTTAATACTAATTTTCATGAAACTTAGAATTTGTGTGATTTCTGCATTCAGCTAGAAGTCGAATGCTATCAAAATCACCATTTACCAAAGCCATTTTTTTCACCCTGGTCCATCCTTTCACTTGTTTTTCCAATAATATGGCTTGAACAACATCATTGAACTCTTGCGAGTATAGTAATACCACCGGCCTCCTTCTATAGGTATAACACTGCCTAAAATATCCTTGTTGATGTTGAATTAAACGTTGTTCAAGATTTCCTGAAACACCAGTATATAGCATTCCATCCGAACATCTTAATATGTACACTACATATGTTTTCATCAAGAAACATTTTAAAGGTCTTCGACTACGCTCAGACTGACAGTAAGCATGAACGGCCAAGATATAATCGCGGGGCCATTGATTTTACTTGCCCAATAACAATAACTCATTACATCGTACTTCTGTGATATATCGTTTTTCCCCCTTTTTGGTCTCATAAGACCTATGGGTCAACTTACCCTCTAAAGCCACTTGTTTTCCTTTTACGACATAGTTCTCGACTATCTCGGCCACTTTTCCCCAAGCGACGATATTGTGCCACTGGGTATCCTCTACTCGTTCGCCTTTCGCGTTCTTGTAATTTTCGCTCGTAGCGATAGAAAACTTGGCCAACTTGTTGCCATTTTCAAGGGTTACGATTTCTGGGTCTTGCCCAAGGTTACCAATCAACTGTACTTTGTTTTTTAGTGCGTTCATCTTTTAAATTTTACAGATTAACAGTTCATACTATCGATAGCTCATCTACCGACAGGACAAACTTATGGTGCACACCAAGAACGATTCGGTTGGGAAGTATTTAATTTCGTTTGTAAACGTTTGTAGTCGTTTGTATTTGTATATAGATGCCTATTTTTTGGCATCTATATACAATATGGGACAGGAATAAAAAGTTTTGGTAGGATATACCGTTGAAGTATTTTTTTTGGGAATCGCCCCTAAGAGGTTAAACCGCCACTAATTCAGCAGTTCAGGGCAATATAAGGGACTATCCTATTTTCAACGAGCGTTACGGTACTATTTCCAATTCTAAACAACATTGGCTAGTTACCGTCCTTTTTCTTTGGTACTGATGCTTTCAGTACCCCGTCGAGCGTTCCGTCTATCCTGAGCTTCTTTTCGTACTCTTTGGCGCGCTCTTTTTTCTTTTTTATGGGTTTCTTTTCAGCCATGATTACCACATTAACGTAATTGTGTTCTTCTTATAATCTATCGATAGATTGAAATTTTTTAAAAAGCCATGTGTGCCTAATATGGGAGTAAGATTTTCAGTCTTAACCGTGTAGGCGTGTGTGTCTAGTCGACAAACAACATTTTTCATGTCCGCATCCAAAATCTCAATCTTAAAACCATGGACATACGTATCTATCCGCTTTCCTGAAATACCTTTGAGACCCTTTTCTATTTTGTCTTCTTCCGTTAGCTTAAAACCGATTGACTTTGTAATGTAGCTTGGAATAACACAATAGTCAGAACCCGTATCGATTAGGGCATTTATTTTTCTTGATACCCCAGTATCGTAATTAATTAGTCTAATTGGTATCTTAGGTTTGGATCTGCCTTTCTCTTTTGGTAATGGATAGGTATGTTTATTGTGGTACTTTGGTTTGGTCAAAATAGAAAATTATATCTAGGCTCTGATTCAAAGTCTAAGATATAATTTTTACCTGATTCGTCGGCTTCTTTGATAACTTCCTCGCCACTAGAGCCTTCACAAATTACTTTGTTGGTTTCAATTTCTATTGCTTTAACAATAAAAGTTGAATCGGTGTTTGGTGTTTTTTCGTTGGACATAGTTGTTTAGAAGGGCGCAAATGTAAAGATTTTTTGCGTTGTTTGGTTGAAGTTACGAAAATTGTTGGAACCGATCAAACGTTAGTCCAACAAGTTCCAACATTTAACACACTGTTCGTAATTAGTTGTCAACCAAACATTTATAACTAAGAACACTCTCCGACCCTTCTAAAAACTGATGAAACCTTTCGTTAGAACTTTTAGAACGATTATTGAACCTAGCTGCATATTCATCTAAATAACGGCTAACGTGCTTATCCGATACTTGATGGTACACTCCGTACAGACCACGCTTTAGAACGCTCCAAAAGTTCTCTATAGTGTTGGTGTGAACCTGACCATCAACATAGATATTGATAGAGTGTTTTACGTTGTCGTGCTTATATGTTCTCTTTAACTGCTTATAGGCCGCAGCTTCATCAGAATAGATGGTGCTATCGGCAGGCACATGAGTTTTGACAAAATCTACCATATTTTGAGTGGTCTCACCGTCAACATATTTCAAAGCAACTTTGCCATTGCGCTCAATAATACCGATGATGGTTTTCTTGGCCTTATAAGGTTTACCCTCATTGGTCAAGTTTTTATCGTCGTTTGAGCGTCTTTTACGTAAGTGCTTATTAGATTCCTTACCACCGATATATGTGGCGTCGGTTTCTACCATTTTATCTTCACCTAACATTTGTGGGGCTTTGTCCCTTAGCATTTCTCTAATACGGTGCAAAACGAACCACGCGGTCTTTTGCGTGATTCCCAAATCAATAGACAGTTGTACGCTAGAGATACCTTTCTTGTGTTCAGTGGCCAACCAAATAGCGGCAAACCAAATACGGAAAGGGATTTTAGAGTTTTCGAAGATTGTGCCAACTCTAACAGTAAATTTCTTATGACATTCTTTATCTCGACACTTCCAACCTCTGTTGGTCTTATAAGGCTTTGCAGAACCACAATGGGGACAATGCGGTTCACCGCTCCAACGTATCTTTTCGTAGTACTTGATACCTGTTTGTTCGTCTTTGAAGAAATCTAAAAGCTGTGGCAGTGACTTGAATTGCATTGGTTTTTATTATATATACAAATATAACCGAATATATTGATATATACAATTTTGTTCGAATAATTTTGTAGTTTTGCCGTATGGTCACATACAAAGAGCGAAAGCAAAACCAACAGAATTTTGTACTCCTGAAAGATGGAGTGCCATTAGCTACGTTCGGTAATCTAAAAAAGATCACCGAGTGGATTGAAGATGATAATTTTCCAAGTTATTGGACATTGATCAGAAAAAAAGAATTCCCTTTAAAGCTAGGCCCTTACTGTATTTATAAGGTAAGGCACCATTAAGTTGCTGAATAGTTATAAACACATCGAACGTCTTTAATCTGTTTTAATTTATTGATTATCAGAAACTTAATAATTATAATCTGTAGAAATATCTGAAATCTAAATATTTCTGTTAATAAGTAAGATCTATCTTGGTCTAATGTAGTACTATTCTGATCTTGGATCTGCTATATTTGAATAAATAAAATAGCCATCGAGCGTCGAAACAGGATGGCTAATTTGTTTTTAGTATAACAATAAAGTAAGGGGCTGTCAAGCGATGTTAAGGAGTTCCTATTCTAAAACAGAGGGTGCAATCCCCTCCAGCTCCACTTTTTTGTTATAACAAATATAGGTAATGCGTGGTATACGTGCAAAACTCTTTAATCATGTCAAAGATTTCAATACAAGACTTAATGGACGAACGAGACGACCTAAGGCGTAAGCTTTCGGTGGTAGAATTGATGATACAGACATACTCCGAAGATGCTAAACCAATAATTGACTTAGACTATCAAGAAGTTGTAGCAGGTGAATTAGCAGCGACTTTATTTTCGGATGAAGCGAGCGATGATTTTCCAAGAAAGGGTAAATGGCTAGAGCAGATACTGTATCTGCTAAAACAAAAAGAACGGTTTTTGAGCAATACCGAGTTGGCGCAATTCCTTATGCATTATCATCCAGACTTAACTCTACACCATTTAAAAAGAAGGGTCTCGGTAGTGATTTCTGCTGCATACAAACAACGTAAGGTTAAAGGACTGGCTAAATATAGCAGAAACAATACATCAAAAAACACGGTTTGGGGATTCAATGAGTGGATGAGAGCCGATGGTAAGATAATGGAAAAACACCAACCATATGAAGGATTTAGTCGCACTATAAAGATAAGTCCAGATTCGACTTTTACGGGGTAGAACTGTACATTGCTTGAAGTGCGACTTTTTTAAAATACCGATTCCGCATCATGAGCGGATGAACAGACGGGAAACGCACCAATATATATGCTGACTTGTGGTGTGCGGCCTCTCATTAGGGTACGGCCACTTGTATTACCGTCATTAAGGGAGTATGTCTTAGCGGGCTGCTCCCTTTTTCATGACCCAAATCTAGGGAATATAAAGGTCGGATCAAAATTTTAGACTTACTTTTTGGTAATCCGCCATGTCAAGCTAGATTCTTTTTCAGGTTCAGGAGGGTTTTGATTAGATTTGAGTATGTGGGAAGCATTAACAGATTGGTCAAAAGACGACCCAAAATATCTCATCATATTCATGGTGATCGGCGGATGGGTATTTTGGTCACAGCTCAAATTTACCCTGAAACACGGTTATAATTCTTGGCTTGAAAAACCTTTCGGGTTTAATAACTGGGTAAGGGCAATTGCTGGATTGCTTATGTTCCTATTCGGCTTTATTGAATTTTTTAGAAGGCTAATTGTTGCTATTTTTTAGCTTTCCTGTCCCATAATGTATATAGATGCCTATTTTTTTAGGGAAGAAATTGTATTTGCCAAAACTGTTGACCAAGAAGTATATCCTGTAGACGCATCTTTGAACCAACTACATTCACAATTGGACCCCACCCAATTTGTTCGCTTGAACCGCAGACTATTGGTTCAAGTAAATGCCATTGCACAACTACGAAACTCTAAACCCGGCCAATTTGTGGTAACGTTAAAGCCAAATTATCATGAACCAATTCAAATAAGTCAAGAGAGGTCAAGCTGGCTAAAGCGTTTTTTGGATGCCGATTTTTAGACTACTTGTCCCATAATGCACGATGATACTATTGAGGCCATCTTTACAGTACCAAAAATGCCGCAATCCATTATCTTTAGACCAGTGCTAAAATTCTTTTGCATTTCACACTGTTCAACCTATATCCTATGTCTAAAATCTTTAGAAAAGTTCGACAAAGTTTGCTTAAAGAAAATAAGTTCAGTCAATATTTTCTTTATGCCATTGGCGAAATCGTACTTGTGGTCATCGGAATTTTGTTGGCGTTGCAAATCAACACTTGGAACGAAAACAAAGAAAGGAAAAATGAAGAAGAAAAGTTACTCTCGGCATTGATTGAAGACTTTAACGAGAACAAGAAGAGGATTGCTGAAGCCATTCGTAAAGAAGAAGATATGATCAACATGAGTAGGTCTCTCATTGGTGCCATGCAATCTGATTTCAATGAAGTTGATTCAGATTCTATTAGATTTTGGGTCGCTTCAGGTGCCAAATCATGGTGGCGGGCCGAGTTTGTTACAGGCACCTACGATGCCATTGTAAATTCCGGTAAGATTGAAATTATTGAGAATGATGAATTAAAACGTCTACTGTCGCAGTTTACGGCAGATATTGATTCTGGTTTTGAAGATCATGATGAATCCATGAGTTACCTCATTGAAATGAACAAAATATCAGCTGAAGTAGCCCCGGCCATAATACACGATACCCAACGCGAGCAACTTGGCATATTGGCCAATGAAGATTTTGACAGTTCCATTGAAAAGCTATTGAACAATGACGCCTATCTTGGACTCTTAATATCAAAAACCTGGCTTGAGAGAACTAGAATTGGGTATCAACAAAAAGTACAGGGGTACATTGATCAAATCATCAGAATCTGCCAATCAGAACTCACTGAATAAGGAAAGTATAAAAAATGATTTTTTGACAAGTTCTCAGTAATTTGATTATCCTATTTTTAAAAATATGATTGAAAAATCCAGTTCCATTAAATACACACTACCTATGAAAAGGGCATTTTTATATATCTCAATCGTTTTTTCAATTTTTTCGTGCAAGCCAAAAGACAGCTTTAAAAAGACGACAAGTTTCGACGCTTTAAAGGACTCTTTGTCTTACGAACTAAGAGAGATTCACCAACAGGGTGGTTTTTATGGGTTTGGCGTTGCCATAGTCAATCAAGATTCTACCCTGTACGCTGAAGGTTTTGGGTACTCGGCTTTGGATACTGAACGACCCTACACTAAAAATACACTTCAGAACATCGCATCTGTTTCAAAGACCCTCATAGGAATATCGTTATTGAAAGCCCAAGAAATGGGCAAATTAAAAATAAGCGACCCAGTGAATCAACATTTGCCATTTGAGGTTATCAATCCTTTACACCCAAAAGATACCATAACCATTCAGCACCTTGCTACCCACACCTCATCAATACAAGATGGCGACCTATATGGGCAAAAATCATACATTCTAAAACATTCTGAAGATTTGGAAAGGGCAAAGTCGATGCCCAGTGCTGAAGAATTCAATACTCCGGCAGCTGATATTGCTATGGACGTATTCTTAAAGAACTTTTTATCTACTGAGGGTGAATGGTACCAAGATGCCAATTTTTTAAAGAGCAGACCTGGGCAATTTTATGAGTACACCAATGTGGGCGCTACCCTGGCCGCTTATATTATTGAAGTCACGACGGGAATGTCATATGCAGACTTTACCGAAACACATATTCTTAAACCCTTGAAACTGGATGCCTCTGGTTGGACAACCAGTGCCATAGATACTGCCAATCTAACCCAACTGTTTACTGTTGATGGCCAACAAATACCTGACTACAAACTGATTACTTATCCAGATGGTGGTTTAATAACTTCTGTGGATGACAAAGCCAAATACCTTTCAGAGCTCATTAAGGGATATGCCGGAAATGGTACGCTGCTCACCTCAAAAAGCTATGAACAATTCTTTACCGAGTTTCTTTCTGAAAAGAACTTTGAAGAAGAGCGCGATACAGACCGCCCGTTTGATGATGAGTATAATTCGGGGCTATTTATTGGACATAGCCCTATTGGTTATATTGGTCATATGGGTGGAGATCCAGGCGTATCGACCTTTATGTTCTTTAACCCAAAAACAAAGGTCGGTAAACTGTTCTTTGTGAATACCGACCTCGATTCAAAGGGTGCCAAACAGTTCTATGCCGTATGGGACAAGTTGGCAGAGTACGAAGAAAAACTGCAGAAACAGGTCATAAAATGATTTTCAAACTATATCTGGAGTGTGAATTTCAAGGTATTCAGAAATTTTTGTGTTTATAACATCTTCCAAATCGGCTTTGTTCAAGTAGAACTCTTTGTTTCGTTCCATGAACTTTTGCAACTTTTTATTGTTTTTCCAGAGCAATACCCTTCCATTCAAAACATTCGCCCCCGAATAGACTAGCATGTGCCCCAAAAACAAGTCTCTTTCCAAAGGTTGTACCTGCAGTGAGAACTGTGAAAAAGATTGGTTTTTTTCGCTAAACTCAGAAATCAAATAATTTTCTGTTCTACTGATTCTACCGATGCCCCTAAAATTAGTGTTGTTGACCTTAAATTTTAACTCTCCCAATTCATTCAACACCTCAAAAGAAATAGGAATCAAGTAATTGTTCTTATCCAAATAGAAGCCAAGATAATCACCAATTAAGAAATTGATGATTCCTAATCTGTTCATGGAAACCGAAAGATCTGAGTCTTTATGGGGTAGAATGCCATCAACCTCCATACGTTGTGAGTACAAATAATGATGAAAAATAGGATTCACTTCTTTGCTTCTTACCTTCTCATTTTGTTCATCTGCATCATTTACCTGCTCAAAAATCAACTTTCCTATAACAGGGTTGTTACTTCGGTCAAAACCACAATATGCACCCAACAAAACAGGCTTCACCTGCATATTGTTACCATAAAATATGTTCACAAAACACTCTTTGTTCAAGCTTGAGTTATCCTTACTGAAGTAGAAGGACAAAGCACTTTCGCCCGTGGGGACACATTTTCCAAAGTAGGTGTAAAAAGTAGGTTCATAGTTTTTTTCCCAATACAAAATCTCCCATGAAGCAGTCTTCATTTTATAAACAGTAAACTTTGATTTTATATAATATTGTCGGTCTTCAACATAGTAACCCACATAATACAGAGCATCGATATCATTGGATGCTTCATTAAAATTACTCCCCTCTTCTTTTCTAATATCTGCACTTATAAATGGTGAGTTGTTGAGATAATGACCATAGTTATCATAGCCCGCGGTCAATATTAATAGTGATAGATAATCCCTTCGAAGTTTAATATACTTACCATGGCCCCTTTCAACTTCTCGAACTTTGTTGTACAGATACTTACCGTTAATCCATTGTCCCGTAACTTCGGTAATAAAGCCTTTTAGACTCGGTCGGTCTTCATTGTAATTACCAAAACCGTATAATTGGAATACAGTAAGTGTTTTTGTTTCTATCGAATAGTGTTTGGAAAAAATGGTCAAAAGCTCTTGGTGAAGGCCTAGCATAAGGCCATTGGAAATCTCAATTCCTCTAACGCTCATAGGTTTGAATTCATTAACTCCCTCTAAATTAGTTAAATTCCATTTAAATTCCTATTATGAATTATTAATGTAAAATCAATAGGAATGATGGAATTAATGTTCTTGTATTTATAGGTTTGTTTTCAACTAACGCTAAAACTTTTAAGATGAAGAATCTGCTGCTATGCATCATGTGCATGACCTTTCTATCGGTTTTCGGACAAGCAAGAAAAGATATCGGAGGTCAAGTTCTTGACGACTCGGGCAATCCATTGCCCGGGGCAACCATAATAGAAGTCGGTAATCCTCAGAATGGAGTTATTTCTGATTTCAATGGAGAATTTGTCATTTCCGTAATTGAAACAGCGAAAGAATTGACAATCTCTTATCTAGGTTTTGAAACAAAGACCATACAAATCAATGACACCTACCTTAACGTTGATTTACAACCTGAAGCAAACCAATTAGATGGCGTGACCATTCAGGGGTTCTCTTCAGTCGCCAGTAAGGCCCGTGTGCGAACCCAAGCCATTCAAAGTTTACCTGAGACCACCGTCGCCATAAATGCCGAAACCATTGAAACAAGTGGCATAGACAATATTCAATCATTTACGTCACAAATCTCCAATGTCACTTTCAACCAGGCACAGCAACCTGGGGTCAACTTTTTGACCGTTAGGGGCATTTCACAGATACGAAATGCTGAATCACCTGTTGCAGTAGTCATTGATGGAATGACGCTACCAGACGCCAGTGCCATGAACATGACATTGTATGATACGGAGCTATTAGAGTTTGTCAAGGGCCCTCAAGGAACCCTATATGGCAAGAACGCCATCGCAGGTGCAATAAATATCGTGACCAAAGAGCCCACCAACACCAATAAAACAAAGGTAATGACCAATGCCGGCAACGGAGGCTTGTTCGGCGCTGGATTATCCTCTTCAGGAGCCATTGTTAAAAACAAGTTGTACTACAGTATTGCAGGTAACTATGAAACTTTCGATGGCTTGATCAACAATACCTTTTTAAATGAAAAAGTTGACTTTTACGATGAATTTAATATCAGGGCAAAACTCAAGTATCGCTTCAACCCCAGATGGTCGGCCACGTTTGTTCAAGATAATTTTAAAGTTGATGCGGGCGGCAACTATTATGTGACCAAAACCGATATTTTTGACCCAACGATACCTGTTCTTGCCGACGATGATTATTCAAGCGAACCTTTTGGAGATGTACAGGGAGATTCTGAGCTATCCAATTCTCTAAGTAGCCTTAAGATCGAAGGTAATCTCAACAAAGCCAGATTTCAATCGGTCACTTCCTATAATGCCACTAGACGATATTACATTGGTGAAAACGATTACTCACAATACGCTTTCAGTAAAGTTTCCCAGACTTCTGACTCAGATACGTTCAGCCAAGAATTTCGTTTAACTTCCAACAGTTCAGAAAATCAGTTGGTCGACTACACTTTTGGTACATTGTTTCAAAACAGTGATCGGTATTTAAACACCTCTACATTTTTGAACCGTACGTATTATGAAGGAGGTTTTATTGACGCATCAGCAGAAAATGCGGACTATAGCGACGTGCCTTTGGTAGGCAATGATGATGACAATACCATTAGAACACTGGCCGCATTTGCGTTTTTAGATTTCAACGTAACGGAAAAGCTAACCATCTCAGGTGGGGTTCGGGTTGATAACGACAAGCTCACAAACGACTCTCGTATCACCAATACGTCCATAGAGAATGATATTACAGTGGTACAGCCCAAATTCTCGATAGCCTATGCCGCATCGGAGAAAGTACTCGCCTATGCCAATTATGGGCGTGGCTATCGCAGTGGAGGTTTCAATTCTGAACCAACGGTAAAATTCGATAAGGAATATGAGCCTGAATTCACCGATAACTTTGAAGTGGGGTTGAAAACAAGTTTTTTGAACAATAGGATCATCTTTAACAATGCTTTTTACTACATCCGCTTTGAAAACCAACAGCAATATACCTTTATACCGTTGACCCCTTCTATTTTGGGAATTTACAATTTTGAAGAAGCCAAGATTTCAGGTTTTGAATCTGAATTAAAATTTAGGGCGACCAACAACCTTGATTTTTTTGCAAGCTTGGGTCTAAATGATGGTGAAATCAAAGAAGGTACCTACAACTTACTTACCAATGCTGCGGCATTTGATTATGAAACAAATGACCAAATAGACGTAAGTGGCAATACTTCACCGTTTACAGTAAAGAGCACGTTTCAAATAGGGGCCAATGCAAACATTGATTTTAACGAAAGATCTGGCGTGACCCTACATGCCAACGTAGATAGCAGAGGCACACTCTATTGGGATCCTTTAGAAGAATATAAACAAGACCCATATACCTTGGTGAACGCAAGGGCAAAGTTTCGTTTCAACAGAGTGGGCGTGACAATTTGGGCGAATAACATTTTTGATACGGAATTCAATCAAGAATTCTTTCCGACAGCTGAGTTTGGTTTCAATAATCTAAGGTTTCCGAACACCCCAACTACTATAGGGGTAAACCTTTCTTACACCTTTTAAACAGCATAGCACAAGTAAGTACACAAAATCACTTCATGCCTGAATTCAGGCATGAAGACAGATTGACCCATTTTTAATTTTAAATCAAAATCATGAGCATAAATTGTAAAGTAGTTCGATTTCATGAAACAGGGGAGCTAGATGTTTTAGCCCTTGAGAATGTAACCATCGAAGACCCTATAAATGATGAAGTCTTGTTCAAAGTGGACGCCTTTGCCCTTAATAGGGCTGATGTACTGCACTATCAAGGATTTCATACGACTTTGCCCGACTTTCCATCGCGAATTGGGTCAGAAGCAACAGGGGAAGTTATTAAGGTCGGGGCCAATGTAACCAATTTTAAAGTTGGTGACAGGGTTACCTCCATACCGTTCAACACTGCTAAATATGGTGTACAAGGTGAGTATGCCGTTGTACCTCAAGACTATCTGAGCAAGGTTCCAGAAAACTTAACCGTAACGGAAGCTTGCTCCATTTGGATGCAATATTCCACAGCGTACTTTGCCTTGTTTCATGTAGGTAATGTAAAAAAAGGTGATTCTGTTTTCATTCCCGCCATTTCAAGTTCCGCTGGCTATGGTTGTTTTGAACTGGCCAGAGACGCCGGAGCAATAGTCATAGGCTCGACCAGAACAAGTACTAAAAAAAATGATCTCAAAAATCTGGGTATAGAACACCTGATTATATCAAATGAAGAATCTGTCGAGAAAAGACTGTTGGAACTAACTGATAAAAAAGGGGTCAGTTTTGTGTACGACCCCATAGCCGGAAACTTTTGTAATGAATATTTAGATGCGCTGTCCATGGGGGCAGTCGTTATTATCTACGGTTTATTAGACCCAAACCCGACACCCTATCCCCTGGTGCCGCTCATTAGAAAAAAAGCAGTGATGGATGCCTACTCGCAGTTTAACCATGTGGAAGATATCGATAAACTAAACGAGTGTAAAGCATATGTTCTAGAGCGAATTGCAAAAGGAAGGCTAAAGCCTTTAGTGGGGAAAGTGTTCGATTTTGAAGATTTTAAAAAAGCCTATGAATATATGCTTTCAAATCAGCAAGTTGGAAAAATTGTAGTAAGAATAGCCAAATAAATTATTAGAGATATGAGAGTTGCCACAGATATAGGCGGAACATTTACCGACCTCGTGTGTTTTGACTATGACAAAAAGAACAGAGAGGTTAAAAATGTCGAAGTTTCAAAGTCAAGTACCACTCCCGGTGAATTTGAGAAAGGCATCCTAAATGCAATTTCGAAAATAGATCTAGATCTAGCCTCCATTGAATTTTTCGTTCATGGCACCACCGTAGTAATTAATGCCATTACAGAAAGAAAAGGTTCTAAAACAGCCCTAATAACGACTGAAGGCTTTAGAGATGTTCTTGAAATAGCAAGAGGCACAAGACCTGACCTTTACAATTTCAACTTTAAGAAAGAAGAGCCATTCGTTGAACGGTATCTGAGACAAGAGGTCAAAGAACGTATCAATTATTTAGGTGAGGTTATTACGCCGTTAGAAGAATCTTCGGTTGATGAACATATTGCAATGTTCATCAAAGAAGGTGTTGAGGCTATTGCCATCTGTTTTTTACATGGTTATAAAAACCCTATCCATGAGAAAAAACTGGCAGCTTATATACGAACCAAATACCCACAATTTGAAATTATCACCTCGCATGAGGTCACCCGAGAATGGAGAGAATACGAACGCACAAGTTCTACAGTACTTTCAGCCTATGTCAAACCCATAGCCACCAAGTACTTGAATAATCTTACCTATCATTTACAGAAGTTAGGATACAAGAACAGTTTGTACATCATGCAATCGAACGGGGGAATCACTACGATTGAAGACGTTAAGGCCAATCCCATTACATTGATTGAATCAGGGCCCGCAAGTGGAATGCTTGGTGCCGTTGTTTTAGGTAGAACCATAGGCAAGAAGAACTTGTTGGTGTTGGATATTGGCGGTACAACGGCAAAATGTTCCTTGATTGAAAATGGTGTGCCAAAAATAGTGACCACCTACAATATTGAAAAAACAAAGACCCAGGCCGGGTTTCCAATACTTACCCCTGTTATCGATATTGTAGAAATAGGCAATGGCGGTGGAAGTATTGCCTGGCTAGACGATGGTGGTAAAATGCGTGTTGGCCCAAAAAGTGCAGCCGCCAATCCAGGGCCATCTTCATATGGTAAAGGAGGGTTGAACTTTACAACCACCGATGCCAATGTGGCCTGCAACAGAATCCATAAAGATTACTTTTTGGGCGGTGAGCTAAAACCCGACTTTGATAGTTTGGAAAAAGCGGCTTTGCCACTTTGTGAAGAGCTGGGCATGTCCTTAGAAGAAATCGCCCGAGGGGTCATTCGCGTGGCCAATTCCAATATGATAAACGCTTTAAAAAGTGTGTCGGTCAATAAAGGATATGACCCAAGGGATTTCTCACTGGTGGTGATAGGTGGCGGTGGGCCAATGCATGGTGCCTACTTGGCCGAAGAGCTACAAATACCCCAAGTCATAGTACCATTGAATGCCGGGGTTTTCTCAGCCTTCGGGATGCTAATGTCAGACCTCAGAAGAGATTACATCCGTACCAATGTGATGGACTTGAACGCCGATTATTTTTCAATGGTGAAGCATGTTTTTCAAGAAATGGAAAACGAAGCCATCAACGCCTACGAAAGAGATGCCTATGACAAAGATGACATCAAATTTGAGCATTATTTGGACCTGCGCTATGCTGGGCAAGAACATTCGGTAAAACTGAGGTTGTCCGATCTGAGCAATCTAAAAATTGATGAAATCGAAAAGGCCTTTCATCAATTACACAAAAAAAGATATGCCTTTAGTCTAATAGAAACCAAAATTGAAATTGTCAACTATCATCTTGTGGCAGAAGTTATTGTGAACAAGCCTGTGATTGCTAAGGTTTCGCCAAAGGGCATTTTAATGAAAGACGCCTTACTTGCTTCAGAGAAAGTAGATTTTGATGAGTTGGGAATTCATTTGAGCAGCTTTTTTGACCGAGATAAGCTAGAGCCTGGTATGACCGCTTCGGGCCCAGCAATTATAGTTGAGCAATCTACATCAACCGTAATTCCGCCAAACCACCAGTTCACAATTGATGCACATGCAAACATTATTATTACTAAAACAGAGTAAATATGGGTCTAAACAAATTTACGTCAGATATCATTCAAGATTCCCTAATCTCAATTGGCGAGGCCATGTTTGAGACGATTCAACGAACCAGTATGAGTCCCATCATCTACGAAGCATTGGACTATGCCGTAGGAATTACAGATGGTGAAGGACAACTTCTAGCACAAGGCAATGGTGTAATTACCTTTTTGGCAGCAATGAGTCTTGTGGTAGAAGAAACATTGGAACGGTTCGACGAAGACAATCCTTTAAAAGAAGGTGATGTCGTTATGGCCAATACGCCTTACGCCGGTGGGGGTACCCATTTATCGGACATTGCCCTAATTACCCCTATTTTCTATAAAGGGGAACGGGTGGCCTTTACGGTGAACAAAGCACACTGGACAGATATAGGAGGTACCAACCCAGGTTCCGTGTCGACCGTATCAACCGAAATCTATCAAGAAGGCATGCATTTTCCTTTTATCAAAGTAAAAGAAGAAGGCAAGCTAAACCAAGCTGTCATCAAAATGTTGGAAGCCAATGTCAGACTGCCTAAAAGTACTCTGGGCGATCTATTTTCAGGTATTGCGGCGAATGACGTAGGTGCCGAAAGAATAATTAAACTCATAGAAAAGTATGGCCTAAAAGCCTATAAAGAGGCCGCAAAAGAGTTTATGGAATACGGTGAGCGTATAAGTTTAAAAGAGCTTCAAAAAATTCCAAATGGGGTTTATGAAAACATTGGTTGGATAGAAAATGACGGCTTCGGCAATGGCCCTTTTCCACTTAAATTGAAAATAACAATATCTGATGAACATATGACCTGTGATTTCACGGGATCCCATGAACAGCTGAAAGGTCCGTTGAATTTGTCAAGAACTGGTTTAGAGACTGCCGTCAGGGCAGCTTTTAAAGCTATAACCACACCTACCTTACCTGCAAACAACGGGTCATTCAAACATGTTAGACTAATCTGCCCAGAAAACACTATTGTAAGTGCCAAATCACCTGCACCAATATCCGTTTACTATGAAGTGTTCTTGGCGGCCATAGATTTACTGCTAAAAACATTGGGGCCTGTAGTTCCCGAAAAATTACCAGCTGGCCATTTTAGATCTGTTTGTGTCACTTACATTTCTGGAATCCATCCGGTAACCAATGAATTTTATGTGCAGGCCGAACCGCTTTCCGGTGGTTGGGGGGCTTGTGCTTTTCACGACGGCAATCGTGGACAGTTCTCATATGCGCACGGCGAATCCTACAACATTCCGGCGGAAACCAGAGAAAGAAAGTATGGGGTGGTCGTGAAAGAGTACGCCTTTCATAATGAAGGTGGAGGATATGGTGAGTTTCAGGGTGGAAACGGCCAGTATCTCACCTTTGAGATATTATCAGATGAAGCCTTTTTGACCGGAGCCTTTTTAGGATACTCAATACCTACATGGGGGCTAAACGAAGGCAAAGAAGGAAGTTACAACTATTTTACGGTCATCAGAACCGATGGCACTGAAGAGCAGCACAACATCGTAACAAATGTAAGGCTCAATAAGGGAGACAAGGTCAAATTGGTGACAGCAACGGGCGGTGGTTATGGAAACCCTTTAAATCGACCTATAGAAAAGGTTAAACAAGATTTAAAAAATGGATTTATCACAAAAGAACAAGCATTGGAACATTATAATTTTTCTTAAGTCCATCAACAATTCATTTATACAATGGAAATCAAAGAACTAGTCTTCCCAAAAGAAAATGAAGGTCACTTGAAAAACCTCATTCAAAAGAGAGAAAAAGGCGTGGCCATACAATGCGGTTCGGTGGCTTTATCAAAAGGTAGGTCGCTACCCTTTAAGACTTTGGACTTTCATGAAATATCGTATTTAATTTCTGGAAAACTAAGAGTGTCTACCAAAGATGGCTGCGAAATGGTAATGAATGCGGGTGATCTGATTTACTTAAATCAACAGGAAATACGGAAAACAGAAACATTGGAAGATAGTAGAATTCTATTCTTTCTATTCAACATGGTGTAAAGGCAGATAATCAGAGTTTTTTAAGCCTCAAATCACTTTTCGCAGCAAAACCAAATATAATGATAAAGCCAATTATCAAACTGTTTGACAGACAGGTCTTGTTTTGGGAAAGTCCAAAAACAATTCAAAGAATAAGTTCTTTCTTGGTAATAGCATTCATAGTCTGTGGTGTATGTAGCTCATTGGTTTACTATGAGATACTATCGGTAGGTCAATTCAACAATCTTTTTGAACACCCTTTTTTTGCCATTGAGGTTGCGTTTACCATATTGCTCATTTTAGAATTATTGAGCCTGATTTTTGTATTACCCAAATCGGTTGCAAGATCATTGGGTAAGCAGTTTGAACTACTCTCTCTAATTTTTCTAAGGGATGCTTTCAAAGAGTTCAGTCACCTAGACAACTTTCTATTGTGGGGCGATACCAAAACAACCATTCAAAGCATGCTAATACACTCTTTTGGAGCGCTGGCAATATTTGCCATAATGGGGTCTACCCAAAGGTTAAACAGTAAGATCCGACTATCGGAGACCTATGTAAACCAAACACAATTTGTACGTATCAAAAAACTACTCGCACTTTTTTTACTGATCTCTTTTTTTCTTATTGGATTTAGAGACGTTATCGTATTTCTCCACACCGGAAGGTACCTACACTCTTTTGAGACCTTTTATACCGTTCTAATTTTTACAGATATTATTATTGTATTGGTCGCCTTGCGCTACACCATCAACTATTACCGTGTTTTTAGATATACGGCGTTTGTATTGGCCACCATTCTTATTCGCATATCGCTCACCATCGAACCTTACTATAACGTAGCTCTAGGAATACTGGCCTCACTTTTTGTTTTGATTTTGGCAATGGCCTATAACTATACACAAAGATGGCTTACAAAAAGGGAACTGACCACTTAAACTTTCACTATGCAAAACACTTCAAAAAATTCAGAAGGAAAAACCGATTCAGCCTTTACACCTGTTCCAATAACGGAACGACAGCCCTGGTATGTGCCCGCTATCATTTTTGGCGGACTGGAATTCTGTATTCCCGTTCTATTGATCGGCGGTATTCTAATAGGGAGTTTTAGCCTATTGGAAATCATCGGAATCTTATTGGTAGGCCTTGTTTTCTTTCAATGGGTAGGAAATGCCATACAAGGTTATATTGGGGCCAAAACAGGCTTAACATCATCAGCTTTAGCAGCTTTGAGTTTTGGAAAAGAACAATCTCGTATTGTTGTAGGACTGGTCATTTTGGCTTTGACCCTCGGGTGGTGGGCCATACAAACTTCCGTAGCTGCAGATGCTTTCAGCGCTTTGATCGGTATTGACAAAGATGAAAATCCGGTTGTTCATATTTTAAGTACCGCTTGCATCGGTTTTCTTTTTGCCATCCCTTCGATATTGGGTTACGCATCGATTAAGTGGGTAGATTATATTGCCATACCGGCCGGATTGTTATTGGTCACCGTTGCACTCTATTTATCCATAAACAATATGGGTTGGGAAAAAATAACTACATGGAACCCAGAAGGAAGCATGTCGTTCATTGAGGCTGTCAATCTAGTTATTAGTATTAATGTTGCCCAATGGCTCATAGCGCCAGATTATACACGATTTGCAAAGCCTAAATGGCGCGATAATATTTTAATCCCACTAGGTATTATAATTGTAGGTTTTCCACTTTTCATAGTCGGTGCTGTAATGTCAATGGGCACCGGTAATTCAGATATCGTGCAGGTAATGCAAGAGCTAGGTTTTCCCGCTTGGGGTTTTCTAGTGCTTTGGATAGCCACATGGACCAGCCAATTGGTAAGCAACTATACCGGTGGTTTGGTACTCTGTAATATGTTCAACCTCCAAACAGATAAAAGTAGAAAAACCATGACCCTGCTATTCGCATTAGCGGGAATTATTTTGGCACTGTTGGGCATTATGGACCAATTTATAAACTTTCTTTATGCCTTGGCCCTGATAGTGCCTGTAATCGCCGGGGTAATAATGGCACATTTCTTTTTTGTAAATAAAGCCGTTTTCACGACAAACCGATCATGGAACTGGTCGGCAACACTAAGTATAATTGTTGGTTTATTGATTGGTTACCTAACGCAGTATGTGTATCCCATAGGTATACCGGCCGTTCTGTCTTTGCTGACCTCCGGAATGCTGTATCATATTCTAAACAACATATTTAACCCCTCAAGTGATGAAAAAAATATTTGATAATACTGAAATCGCCCTCGCCTTAAAATCAGACACAGAACTGGATAGAGCCTTTTTTTTATTTGAATTGATAAAAAAAGAACCCTTGGTCAAAATAGGAGCTGCAGTCACAAAATTTGCATTGAAGGCCAAATTGCCGGTAGAAAAATTGATTCGCTCGACCGTATTTGATCACTTTTGTGGTGGCATTAATGAAAATGATTGTCTCAAAATCATAAATAAAATGCATTCCAAAAATGTATGTGCCATTTTAGATTACTCGGCCGAGGGCAAAAAAGAGGACGAACAATTTGATTTGGTCGTGCAAAAAACATTAAAAACCCTTTCATACGCCAAAGAAAATGCAGCAATACCTTTCATCGTATTTAAACCTACTGGCTTTGGCCGATTTGAAATTTACCAAAAGCTCACTGAAAGGAATGCATTAAACGATTTAGAGAAGGTAGAATGGTTGTCGGTCCAAGACCGTTTCGACAGGGTTTGTAGTAAAGCCTTTGACCATGGCATTCCCGTTCTTATCGACGCAGAAGAAAGTTGGATGCAAGATGCGGCGGATAAACTTGTCGAGGAAATGATGGAAAAGTATAATAAGGACAAAGTAATTGTTTTCAATACACTTCAGGCATATCGTTGGGATAGATTGGATTATTTGAAAGAACTACATCAAAAAGCTAAGACAAAACGGTATAAAATCGGAATTAAACTGGTACGGGGGGCCTATATGGAAAAAGAGCGGGAAAGAGCAGTGGCCAATGGGTATAAAGACCCAATCTGTATTGATAAAAATGCCACGGACACCTTGTACAATAGTGTACTGAACTATATATTGGGCAGTTTAGATGATATCGCACTATTTGCAGGAACCCACAATGAAGAAAGTTCGTATTTGATTATGGACAAAATGCGAGAAAAGGGACTTTCTGAAAATGACCAAAGAATTTGGTTTGGTCAACTATACGGTATGAGTGACCACATAAGTTACAACCTGTCTGAAAGAGGATACAACGTAGCAAAGTATCTTCCTTTTGGGCCTGTGCGTGATGTGATGCCCTATTTGATTCGCAGAGCCGAAGAAAACACCTCTGTGGCCGGCCAAACGTCAAGAGAACTCTTTTTGATAAAAAAAGAGAAAAAGCGAAGGAGGAGGATAAAGACCGTTCACTAATTTAAATTTTTTAGGGAAAGGGGGCACCGTGCCATAAAACTTAAATATTACGTTCGCTAGTTTCAATACCAAATCTACCAGCACCCACCTTTCCGCTACTGAAAAGTACAACTCAGAGATTTCATTTTTCAATAAGCCATGTACACCCTTCATTTGCAATAAAAAATGAAGGTCTATTTTCTATATATCACACTCTTTCTAACCTCTTGTGTTTCAAACCGTCATAGTGAAGACTTGGTCGCCCGAAAGAATCCCAACAGTCTGAAAATAAAGTTGATCAATGGCAACTGGTTCAATGGAACTACCTTTGAAAGAAGAGATGTCTGGATCGATGAGGGCTTGCTTAACTTCAGCCCTATTGACAAAACCTTGGACACTATCATCAATCTTGACAACAAATTTGTTATACCTCCATTTGCCGAGGCCCACAACCACAACCTTGAGAGCGAATATGAACTTGACCAGCGAATCCATAACTATCTTGACAATGGCGTTTTTTATGTAAAACAACTATCTGCGATCAAAATGCAGTTAGCGCCTCTAATGCATCTATACAACAAACCCGAAGGCATCGATATCAGTACAACGTATGGTCCTTTGACCGGCACAGGCGGGCATCCGATCGCTTTGAGGGAAAAGTTCTTTGGTTGGGGCTATTTTGATGTTTTTGCTTCAAAACAAGATATTGAGTCGCATGGTTATTTTATCATTGATACTGAAAAAGACCTAAACACCAAGTGGAGCCATATTCTATCCTTTGAACCAGAGTTTATCAAATTCATGCTCTTATATTCTGAAGAATATGAGAAGCGCAAAAACGATACGACCTACTTTGGCAATAAGGGGATGAATCCCAAACTTGTAAAAAAATTGGTTCAAAAAGCCCATTTGGCCGGCTTACGGGTCAGTGTACATGTTGAAACTGCCCATGACTTTCATGTTGCGGTCATTGCAGGCGTTGATGAAATTGCACATTTACCTGAAATAGACAATGGTGAGCTTGTGGCCATTGAAGATATCAAAATGGCCAAAGAGAAGAACATTACGACCGTAACCACGGTAACCTTGGTGAAAAAAAAGTCAAAGCGTGCGAACTATGATGAATTGGTAAAAAATATAAAAGCAAACCTGAAACTGTTCAAACATGTGGGGGCCATACTTGCCATTGGTTCGGACAACTTTAACGGCAATTCTTCAGGAGAGTTCCAATTTTTAAATGAATTAAACATTTTTACCAACCTGGAGTTATTGAACATGTGGACCGTAAACGCAACAAAAACCATATTCCCCAATCGTAAGGTAGGACATCTTAAGGATGGATATGAGGCTAACTTTTTGGTACTTGACAAAAACCCTTTGGAAGATATATCAGATATTACCAAACATATTCAGCTCAAAGTAAAACAGGGCATTCTAGTGTATTGATCGGTAGCGCTTTCAAGTAAACTGAGGTCTGCTATGCTTGAGCTATCTGTTATCATATTTATCGTAGCTTTATAAAGCTGTCCGCCTGATGACCACAGTAAAACTAGAATTTCTTGACCATGAAGACGCATCAAGTGACTTTCAATAGAACCAAACTGAGCGTTATTTTGAGGCACCTTTTGTTCTGGATAGTGTTCTTGGTGCTTTGGAGTACCCATGACCTTAATTACCATCGTGATATTTTAGAAAATCTACAGACCAATATTTTTGCATTTATACCCTATGCCTTTCTCGTTTATTTCAATTTGTATTTTTTATCCCCAAACTTTTTGTTCAAGAAAAAAATCGCAAGTTATTTATTTTACCTTGTCTTAAGTATTGCTCTTTTGACATGGGTTTCTTCTAAATACCTTTACTTCTATTTTACCCAGGTGAACACCTACATACCAACAGCGAACTTTTTTGATAGTTTTGAAGGCAAAATTGCCATTGTTACCGAAATAATTCTGTCATTGGGGCTTTCTATGACCTTATTTCTCATTGATCAGTGGTATCGTAAAGACCGTAGCCTAAATGAAATTGAGCAAAAGAGGCTTGAAATGGAACTAAACCTACTTAAAAATCAGGTAAACCCGCATTTTTTGTTCAATACGCTCAACAGTATTTACATCACTCTGGGCAATAGCTTGGTAGATGGCAAAGACATGTTACTTCAGTTTTCAGATTTATTGAGTTATCAGATTTACGAAACAGGTAAGAAACGTGTGAGCCTAAAAAAGGAATTCGAGAATCTTATCAACTATATTGCTATTGAACGTGTTCGACATAAAGACCTTGTCACCGTGACGGGCACCTTTCCTGAGAACTGTGGCGATTTGGTGATTTCACCTATGCTCTTGTTGCCCTTGATAGAAAATGCATTTAAACATGGCCAGAGTAGTGAGGGTTATCAAATTGTGATAACATCGAGCATTACCCCGGACAGAACTTTAAAGTTTTCTGTTGAAAATACGGTTGCCCAAAGTATTGGAAAATCACCGTTGTCAAAAAAAAGGGGAATCGGTTTGAAAAATGTAAAAAGAAGGCTTGAATTGATATATCCGAACAGGCATCTTTTTACCGCTGAAAAGATAAACTCAAGATTTGTAACTTATGTTGAAATAGCACTGAAAAATGATGAGATGTCTAATAGTTGATGATGAGTACTTGGCTAGAAAGGGATTAGAGGATTTTGTAAATCAAACACCATTTCTTGAACATGTAACTTCACTGCCGTCGGCATTGGAGGCAATGACTTTTTTGAAGCACAATGTTATTGATGTGATGTTTTTAGATATTCAAATGCCTGATATGACAGGGCTTGAACTAATGAACGTGCTTAACAATCCCCCAAAGGTTATTTTCACAACGGCACATCGCGAATTTGCACTTGAAGGTTTTGACCTCAACGCCTCAGATTTTCTTTTAAAACCAATCTCATATCCCAGGTTTTTGAAAGCAATGGACAAGGTGCTAAGTCATAGTACCGAAAAAACGGAGCAATTTGAACCACATATTTTTATAAAGGTAAATGGGGTCATCATCAAAGTATTGGTCGAAGACATAATTTTCGTAGAAACCGCAAAGGATTATGTCTTTGTGCATACAATCAAGGATAGATATTTGACACTGGTTTCGCTACGTCAAATAGAAAAACTGTTACCAAAAACTAAGTTCATGAAGGTCCATCGGTCTTATCTTGTGGGTTTGGACCACGTACAGAAACTAGAAGGAAACCTATTGTATACCGGAAATCAAAAAATCAAGATAAGCCGAGCCCTTCGAAACGAAGTTTATAAAAGAATAGTTGGGAACAATCTAATTGGTCGCTTTTAGGGTCGCACTATGACTGAACAATTCATACTGAATTCCTAACTTTCCAGAATTAGCCAAAAACCGGAAATGCCCATTAGACTGCTCTTCCACGCCTAAATGTCTTTATTAAAATGGAATCATTGGTTCTTTAAACCAATTGTTTCAAACAAATCTGAAATAATGTGTTTTTTGTGCTCTGGTGTTACCTCTTTAAAATACCGTAAAAGATCTTTTGTTGTGGCATAGCATTTGGTCTTTGATTTCAACAAACCATCTTTTGTATTCCAATCCGCAATAAATCGTCTTAACGCCAGATTGACTTTTTCTTCTCCAATAGCTTTTTGCAAAGCGAACATATTGATAGCGCCTTTTCTATAATATATATACTCTTGACCTTCGACAAGAGCTAGAGATGTTTCTTCGTTCTTGTCTTTGCGTTTACCTTCATCGTATTTCACTCTTTCATGTGCCAGAAACTGTTCTATCTTTTCTTTGCTATATTTTTGTTGTAAAACCATGGTCGCCGAATATTGGGCAAGAGTCTCCAAAACCATATTACGCCCCTGAACATTTGCCGCTTCAACCTGCAGTCCCCACCACTGATGTGCCAATTCATGTGCCGTGATATAAAAAGCCATATCCACATCTTTTTCATCATCTATATCCAATACAAAACCCAAGGCTTCAGAAAAAGGAACAGCCGTCGGAAATGATTGTGCAAATTCTGCATATCGTGGAAACTCCATAATACGCATTTGTTTATAAGGGTAAGGACCAAAATTGGCTGTATAATATGCAAAGGAATATTTCATTGATTCCATCATTCTGTCCAAATTATACCCATGTCCTTCATGGTAGAAAATTTCTAAATCTATAGGATGTTTTTGACCGTCTTGAACAGTGGTATAGGTGTCTTTCAAAACTTGATAACGTGCTGATACAATGGAATAAAAATTGATCATTGAAGTATCCATCTTGTAGTGAAAATAGTTGCGATTGGCCTCGACCCATGTGCTGACCAAATTGCCCGGTGCAATTGCCGTTTGGTCAATCGATGTGCCCAAAACGATCTCGAAATCAATTCCATCAGAATCGCTTCCCGTTCTGGCGTTTACCAATTGTTTTTCATCATCTCGTTTAGCTTTTCCTTCTCTAGAACTGAGACCATATGCTTCTCGCTCATCTTCATCTTGTAATTCGTAATCGCGCTTATACCCTAAGGTTGGAAAGCTTTCATTGTCTAAAAAAGTGCCATTTTGAATCATTCTGGTTCCGCCATTGCCAAGATCAAAACCTTTCGTAATATACGTCTGTTTGAAACTCATTTTAACCGTAGCCCCAACCTGTAAAGGTTTATTCAATACATACTTGTAATAATCGAAATCGACATATTCATCGTCTAAAGTAGCCCCTCCTTCAAAAAAGACATTTTGCAATTCTATATTATCTTCAATCGCCTTCTGAAGATGAATCTCTTTAATCGGTTGGTCGTTTGTGTTTTTAAGTATGTAGTGTCCCTCTAAAATATAATCCCTTGTTTCTGGATATAATTCCATCTTTAAATTGACAACAACGATTTTGGGTTGTACCACATACTCAAATGGTTTCAGTTTTTTTTCATAAGAAGCTCGAAATTCGCTTGCTTCGGAATTGGACCAATACTTGTTCAAGACGTTGGTATTATAAAAAATATAAGCTCCCACCGTTAGAAACAAGCAAAAGATGACAACTCCAAATTTCAATAGCCGCCTGCTGACCCGATTTTTAGATAACTTGATTCTTTTTAAAAAACCGGTCTCCATTCCCCTAGCGCAAATAAGTGAAGAAAGGACCAATAACAGTATTCCAAAAAGGGTCCAATAGGTCTTAACAAAGAGATAGGGTTTCAAAAAATGGCCATAGCCATTCATATCAGAATATTTTCCCAATGAATTTCCTCCAAAAAAATAAAGGTCATGGTCGAATCCAAAAATTCCCAAAGCAATGTTCAAAATGAAAAGGGCAACGACCACAAGAATTCCGACAAACTTCTTATTTACTGCTACATGAACAAAAAAAGCAAGCAAAGTATACAAGGCCAAAAACGGAAAAATTTCTAAAAAGAACCCAAAGAGATAAACCTTAAACTCATAATTGTAATAGCCGTTTACGGTCTGAAAAATTACGCCTGATAAAATCAAAGAAACCATAAGCACAAAATAAACAGACAAAAGTGCTGCATACTTGCTCGCGAGATTCACAAAATCAGAAACAGGAGTAACATCAGAAATCAAATCAATCTTAGCTTCTCGTTCTTTCCATAGCAATTCGGCCGAAAAAAAAACAAGAATGATGATAAAGAAATAGATTGAAGTTTCTTGCAACTCTTCTACAATAAAATAGGTTGCCGGGTAACTGTTTACGCCGTAAACCGTGCCAAGACTTATCGAATTGACCAAAATAATCAGCATACCACAGATTACGATTGCCCAAAATGAAGCTTGCTTGGTTATTCCTCGAAAATGAAACCAAACTAAATGAAGAAACTGTATCAATGTGGTCTTAACGTCTTGTGTAATTGAAACCGCGGGTATTTCAATGGTCACGTTTGATATTGCATATGATTTCTCAAAGACTCCTTTTTTCTTCTTACGGGAATTCTTTAACACATTGAAATGAAATTTTCGATAGCCAATGAACAAACTAAGGAGGCCCAAGACAATCCAGAATAGTTTATTGTACAGCAATGCCCCCGTAAGAGGTATAAGCCGTAAGTTGCGCTCGGCTACTGCCCAAGATTCTGTAACATAGCTCAAAGTGGTCAATGAGAAGGGGTCCAATACGGATTGTAAAAATTCATTTTCTATCGCCTTGGTCATCATGAACCACATGAAAAAAATGATGCCCTGGGTGTATACCACTACTAATTTTCGGCTCAAGGTTCCGCCTACAAAAAACAGTGCGGCACCAAAGAATAAGATGGGAAGTGAAACGACCAAAAATGTTCTTAGATAGGGTAGTATGCTAAATGACAAATATTCTTGTGGATTATGCCAAGGCATAAATTCACCCAACGCCATACCGAATAGCACGCCGGTGAAAATAAAGAGCAGAATTGTGAAAGAACCTAAAAATCGACCGCCTAAATAATCGCTCTTTTTTATGGGGTTAATGAATAAAAAAGATTCCATTTGGTATTGAAAATCACGCAATACCGGAACCCCCATGATCATTGACGCCAACATCATGAAAACTCCTGTAATTACTCCCATAGTTTTTGCAATCACCAAAGGTGAGTTCTTTTTGACCTGCCCTAAATCAATTCCTTCAAAAACAAAATCGACACCTACTATTGAAAATAGAAAGAGAAACACAAAAAAGATGTAGGTATCAGCGCGTTTTAATCGATACTTGATTTCGAACTTGAATATTTCGTACCACATGGTTTTACTGATTTTAGGTTAGTTGACTGTTGTAGTGAATCTGTGAGAAATACACATGTTCTAAATCTGCTTTTATCGAAATGAAGTCGTTGTTCGGATGTTCATCGCAAATGATATGTATGATTGGTTCACCTTGAAAGAACTTTACGCTGATAACGTTGTATAGCCTTTTATAGGTTGCTAATTCGTTCTTCTGAATCGTTTTTTGGTATACTTTGCCTTCTAATTGCGCAATAAGTTTCAATGGATTTCCCTTTTTCAAAACCTTGCCTTTGTTAATGATGGCCATATCGGTGCAGAGTTCTTTTACATCATCAACAATGTGGGTCGAAAGTATGACCACAGTGTTTTCTCCCAACTCACTCAATAGGTTGTAAAATCGATTGCGCTCGGCTGGGTCCAAACCAGCTGTAGGTTCATCAACTATAAGTAGTTTTGGATTGTTCAACAGCGCTTGGGCAATACCAAAACGCTGCTTCATTCCTCCTGAAAATCCACCAAGGTTCTGTCTTCTCACATCATATAGATTGGTCTTTTGTAAAAGAGCCTTTACGATTTCTTTCCGTTCCTTTTTATGGGTGATACCTTTTAAGACGGCTAAATGATTTAATAGGGTCTCGGCCGAAACTCTAGGATACAAACCAAATTGTTGTGGCAAGTACCCTAGAATAGTTCTAACATCATCTTTTTGGCGCAAGACATTATATGACCCCAAAGTCACGGTACCTTCATCGGGTTCTTGTAAAGTTGCAAGGGTCCGCATCAGAGTTGATTTACCTGCACCATTTGGACCAAGCAGGCCAAACATACCCTTAGAAATCTCTAACGAAATAGCATCTAAAGCTTTGACCCCATTGTCATATGTTTTTGAAAGGTTTGTAATTGAAAGTTTATCCATGTGTTGCTTATTTTGAGCAAACCTGAGCCAATCTTTCACGGATCGGAAATAATTGTGATGACATCATACACATGAGGGATAAGAAATTGTTTTGGCTAAACCAAGTGACTTCACCACCTTAATTGAATCGTTCAAACCACCTGCAATTATGTTTGTCAACTTATTTGCTGGCCAAGCGTTCATTGCCTAATATTGAATATGAATTTTAATAGATGGAACAATAAAAGACAGCTGAAAAAATGGTCATTACGCATATTTCTTGTTGGAATGGCTCTAATAATTATCATCTTCAATGATACTTTCGGAGGTGATGAACCATTTGTCATCATCAGTCTGTTGTACTTTGTTCTACTCTCTTTCTTGTTACTTCGGTGGATTTTTAAGCAGATCAAGACTATAATCAAACTCAAAAACGAACAAACCAAAACAGAACTACAACACCTTAAAAGTCAGGTTAATCCACATTTCTTTTTTAATACTTTGAACAATCTTTATGGCTTGGTGGGCAAAGACCCTGAGAAAGCACAGCATCTTATCTTGAAACTTTCAGACATGATGAGATACAGCATTTATAAAGGAGAACAAGATTATGTCTCTTTAGAAGAAGAGGTAGCTTACCTAAAAAACTATATCGAGTTACATAAAATGAGGTACCACAAGTCAATCAACATACAATTCACGAAAGACATTGAAAGACCAGAGGTAAAAATTATGCCTTTGTTGTTGATCATACTCTTAGAAAATGCATTTAAGCACGGCGTTGAAAATTTGAGGGAAGATGCTTTTGTCCATATCAATTTAATCGCAAAAGAAAGGGAGATAAATTTTACCGTAACCAATAATTTTGATGCTTCAGAAGTTTCCGAAGAAAAAGGAATAGGGTTGAAAAACCTAAAACGAAGATTAGAATTGGCATATTCTGACAGACACGCTTTATCTTTAAAAAAGGAAGGAGCCATTTTTAAGGCCCAATTATCTTTAACATCGATATGATCAGGTACCTCATTATTGACGACGAACATATTGCCCATGATATCATAAAGGGTTATTGTGATCTGCTACCAAATATGCTGCTACAAAAAGACTGTTATGATGCTTTAGAGGCTTTTGAGTACTTGAACAACAATGAAGTCGATTTGATTTTTCTTGACCTGAACATGCCCAAATTAAAAGGTTTTGAATTTTTGAAAACACTTTCTACCCCCCCTAAGGTTATTGTTACGACCGCCTACCAAGAATATGCGCTTGAAGGTTATGAACTCAATATTGCCGATTATCTTTTAAAACCCTTTGGTTTTGAACGTTTTTTGAAAGCTGTTAACAAAGCCGTAGGTTCGACCCCCCAGTCCAATCCTTCAAAAGAAACTGTAAATCCGTCCTCGAAAACCATATTCTTGCGAGAAAACAAAAAATTCGTTCAGCTAAAGTTAGCTTCCATTCTGTTTCTTGAAGCCTACGGAAACTATACAAAGGTGGTCACCTTGAAGGAAACAATTACTGTAAGGGAAAAGTTCTCAGATTTACTCACGTCAATGAAGTCTGAAGGATTGCTCCAAGTGCATAAATCATTCGCTGTGGCGCCCAAACACATCAAAAGTGTAGAGGGCAATCGAATAGAAATTGGTGAACATAAGGTGCCTATTGGCAAAGTTTTTAAAATGAACGTTCTACATATTTTAGGATAATGCCTGTTCAACCATGGAACAATGCGCCTAGACTATACCGCCTCAGTTTGTATTTCGGTTGAAATTTAAGATTACACAGTTTACCAGTAAATTTTTACCACTGAATTTTCCTTTTCAGGGCTTCGTTTTCCCCCTCATCAATATTTTATGGTATGCGTGCAGGCCCTTCTCTTTCTTTGGGTCAAATCAATATAGCAAACAAGGTCTCATGAAAAAATGTACTGCCCATAAAATCATCTATTTCTTTTTCCCATTAATATGTTCCATCGCTTCAATAATGATGCTTTTAGTAATGTTGAACCAGCGTTTCGGATTTCTATAAATACAACTGCAAAAATGGTCGCTCTTGTTAAGAATTGAGCCACTGTTTAAACTCTGCCGCTTTGTTCTTGCTAATGATGATATCGACTTCTGAGTTTGGATCAACCAAAATCTTTAGTTGGTTGTTGCCGTATTTGATAATCTTATTAATGGCTGAAATCGCAACAATAAACTGTCGGTTGGCCCTGTAGAAATGACTTTCGTCAAGATTTGAAAACAGCTCGTCTAAACTAAGATTGGTCGTGGACCGGCTTCCATCAAAACAAACCACATAAGTGATGGTACTTTCGGTGAAAATGTAAGCAATATCTTCTGTAGCAATGGGTCTCAGTTCATTTCGCACATAGGTCAAGATTCTTTTCTTGTTCTTTTCAATATCGGTCCTGTCATTTTCGATTTTGTTGTCCATCACCCTTTGTTGGTAGGTATCCAAGTCTTTGTTCAGTTTGGCCAAATTCACCACCTCATCACCCAGTCTTTGGTTCTGATCGGCCAACAATTGATTTTTTAGCTCCAATTTTTTCTCATATGCACTGCCAATGACCCTGACCATAATAACGGAGCATAGTATTAGCGCTGCCCCCATTATGATGAAAATGGTATAAAACTTATATCTGATATCATCAATCTCTGCTGCTATTTTTTTGGTGTTGGCGTGGGCAGCAATAATCCAATCAGAATTTGTTACGGGATACAAATAGATTATTTCTGAATCTCTATCATCTTCTTTAAAGTCCCTTACCCCACCAAAACTTCTTTTATCTGTAAGCAACGTGTAAAAATCTTCAGATGTTAGCTCCCCATCAACCGTAGTTACCGATGATTGATTCGGATTGATTTGTTGGCCGACCTTGGTAATGTCAGGGTGGCATACTTCTTTGCCCGACCAATCGAACATGCATATAAAACCATTCTCAATATCGGTATGCTCAATACTTTTTTGAACATAATTGATTACAGAATCCTTTGGTATACCACTCGTAAGCTGAAAGCTGACCAAGCTTGCAACTTCTTTGGCCTCTCTTTTACTTGATTCTAATTGTGCATTCAAAAGTTTATTGGCACTGACCTTAATAAACGACCTTGTCGAAATACCGGCAATCAACACAAAAATTACGGTTATGGCCAAAAAGGTGAAAAAGTAAAGCCTATCCTTACGCATGGGTTCGAAACATTTGAAATAGCATGTTTTTATGGTAGGGAGTGGTTTTTAAACATTGAACCTAAAAACCTACCATTCACATAGGCTACAAAAATAACTTTCTTATCGAGTATTAAGAAACTTGTTTGCTTTTGCCTAAAAAGCTATTCCCTGTCACGGTCAATTCTTCCCTGTCAAGGTCCATTCTTCCCTCTCACGAACATTTACTTTATGTAACCTGTTGATATATAGTTGCTTTGTCATGTACAAAAAAATCAACTCGTATGAAGAACATGCTAAAATTTACGCTACTGCTTTCGGCATTTTTGGTTATTGGTTGCACCAACGACAGCGAAAGTGACCTTTTGATCGTCGAAGAAACCGACAACACTGATAACTCAGGTGATGATGACAACAGTGACGCAACCGTAACCTTTTCTGCAAACATTGAGCCCATTATTGCGAGCAATTGTTTGGGGTGCCACTCAAGTCCACCAAGAAATGGCGCACCCTTTTCTCTTGTAACCTATGCTCAGGTAAGCAGCCGAAGCTCAGGGGTACTGAACACGGTTTCAAAACAAACCGGAGAACCTAGCGCCATGCCACCATCAGGAAGGATTCCGCAAGCATCTATCAATCTTATCGATGTGTGGATACAAGAAGGATTGGCCGAATAAAAAAACATAATCATAATAAACAACCATGAAAAAATTAAAAAACATTCTAGTACTGTCCATAGCAATTTCAGCATTTGCCAGTTTCACCTGCAATGCCCAGAACAAATACCTTGATAAAAACGGGACAATAGTATTCGAGGCTTCAGAAAAATTGTTCGAAGAGGTAAAAGCCCAAACACAATCAGCAACTGCCATTTTAAATATAGATACCCATGAAATTGCATCACTCGCATTGGTAAAAGGATTTCGATTTAAAAATTCGCTGATGGAAGAACATTTCAATGAGAACTACATCGAATCAGATACCTATCCGAAAGCAGTTTTTAAGGGCAAATTAGTAGCCTTCGACAGCACCGCCCTTACCGAAACCCCGTCAGATATTGTGGTTGAAGGAACACTGGAACTACACGGCAAAACCAAAGATGTGCGAACCACTTTATCAGTACATAAAATCGAAGATACCATAGCTATGGAGGGTTCTTTTAAAGTGGCTGCTGCCGACTTCAACATTGAAATACCAAAAATAGTGCGCAATAAAATTGCCAAAGAGGTATTGGTACAAATCGACTTTAATCTTACCAAAAAATGAGACTAAAAAAATATTTCACCATAGTGCTCATAGCTGTTGCAATCGTTGGCTTTTTTTCATACAAGTACATGTATAAACCGCATAGAAACGTAGCAGAAGAACAGGTGACCGCAGCGCTATCCGCAACCGAACTACAAGGTACGTTTGCCAACTCAAACGGTACCCTCAATATCTTTTCAGATAAGATTATTGAAGTCAATGGATCCATTACCGACATGGAGCAAAGCACAACGGTAATCATTGATGACAAAGTTCAAATAGACTTTGACAATAAAGAAAAAATGGATAGAACCTTGTCAAAAGGAAACAACATTACCATAAAAGGAAGATGCGTTGGGTACGATGACCTTCTTGAAATTGTCAAGGTGGACCAAGCTATTCTTATCAACTAATCATATATCGAACAAAATCAAAAAAATGAAAGCACTATATCTCATCATCTTTTTAATACCCTTGGCCGTTTTTACGCAAGACGATCTGCTATCTGAAATAGATAATAATGACGTCACAGACTTTGAAAGTGCTGCCTTTAAGGGATTAAAAATCGTAAACTTTGAATCGACCAAAATGGTATCACAAAAAGAACTTTACTTTGTGGTTTCACACAGGTTTGGTTCCATCAAACCGGGGTTTGAAGATTTCTTTGGACTGGATCAAGCGGTCACCCGTCTCAATTTCATTTATGGCATTTCAGATGCTATAAACTTGGGGGTTTCCCGCAGCTCTTTTCTTAAGACCTATGAAGGATCTATAAAATTGCGCCTGGCAAGACAGCGTAAAAAAGGGATGCCCTTTACCCTTGTGGGCTTCGGAACGCTGCTCATCAACGGAGCACTGGATGACGTTAACCTACCCGGCCTTGCGTTTGAAAACCGATTGGGCTACACCGGACAACTATTAGTAGCCAAAAAATTCAATAAGAATTTTTCATTAGAGCTTATCCCAACCTTCTTCCATGACAATCTGGTACAATTGGATGAACAAGAAAATTCACAATATGCACTGGGCATCGGGGGCAGGCACAAACTTTCAAAGCGATTGTCACTAAACATCGACTACGGCCTGCATTTCAACAGAGCTGATAATTCTCCTTTTAAAAACCCGCTGTCCGTAGGCATTGATATTGAGACAGGTGGCCATGTATTTCAACTGCACTTTACCAACGCCCAACCCATGAATACCAATGGATTTTTGGGGCAAGCCACTGGTGATTGGGCAGAGGGAGACATATTTTTCGGATTTAACCTTTCAAGAGTCTTTTAAAATGAAAACAAGTAAAATGAGTATTGCAAGAATACCGGTACAACGCTCTTTTTGTGGCCGTTGTTCCGATAGAATTAAAGAAGCCCTATCGGCTATTTCAGATATTTCTAATGTGAACCTATATCCTATGGATGCTTTGGTTGTCTTCAATTTTGTCAGTGCCAATGAGATCTCAAAAGTACTTAACGTACTGACGGAACTTGGGTATCCTGAAAAAGGTGAAAAAACAACAATTAGCATGGTCCATGCCATCCATTGCAATGGATGTTTTCCGCCATCGCATCAAAATACGAATTGCTAAAAACAAAGCGGAAAGGAAGGTAATCTTAAGGAAACGTAATAGCAACAGGCTTTGCTACCGCGCTACCAAAGAATACAACCCCACCCTTTCCGCTAATACCAAAGTGTAGACTATTTAAATCATAAAACAATTATCCTAAAATGAAAAATTATTCAACAATGAGAAATTACCTTTTAACCCTTATGACATTGGCGGCAGCATGGAGCTGCTCCACAGATGATGGCTATGGCGATGATCCTGATACAGGTGGTGAAGACCCTGTAGAAGAACCCACCACCGAAGTACGGTCAATCATCATCAACGAAGTAGAATATTTGGTCGAAGACCAAATTGAACTCTACAATAACGGTAACCAAACCGTAGATCTTGCAAACTACTGGATGTGTCTTGGACCAGGTCAGTACTTCAGAATCGGTGATAGCGCAGCCACGGATATTGTCAGTGGTACTGTCTCACTTGAACCAGGTGAATTTTTGGTAATCTCACCTGTAACTTTAGAAGCTTCAAACGATGCCGGTGGACTTGGCCTATATGCCAACAACGATGATTTCGCCAGTGCGGACAATATCAGAAGCTTTGTGCAGTGGGGAGCCGCAGGTAACGCAAGGGAAGTTGTTGCAGTAGCAGCAGGTATTTGGTCAGCAGGTGGATTCGTACCCAATGTACCCAACGGAGCAAGTATCGCTTATGACGGTGAGGGCAACACTCAGGATGACTGGGCAGGCACAAGCACCATAACATTGGGAGCGGCAAACACCATTACCGAACCAGTTGCAGAAGTACGTTCAGTTGTCATTAACGAAGTGGAATATTTGGTCGATGACCAAATTGAGCTTTACAATAACGGTAACCAAACCGTAGATCTTGCAAACTACTGGATGTGCCTTGGACCAGGTCAGTATTTCAGAATAGGTGATAGCGACGCTACGGATATCATCAGTGGTTCTGTTGTACTTGAACCAGGTGAATTTTTGGTAATCGCACCAGCGGTATTGGACCCATCGAACGAAGCTGGTGGACTTGGACTATATGCCAATAACGACAACTTTGCAAGTGCTGATAACATCAGAAGTTTTGTACAATGGGGCGCGGCCGGTAACGCACGAGAAGTCGTGGCCGTTGAAGCTGGAATTTGGACAGCAGGTGGATTCGTACCCAACGTACCCAATGGAGCAAGTATCGCCTATGATGGTGAGGGCAACACTCCAGACGATTGGGCAGGCACAGGCACCATAACATTGGGAGCTGCAAACACCTTTACAGATCCAGTGGCCGAAGTACGTTCGGTAATCATCAACGAAGTGGAATATTTGGTCGATGACCAAATAGAACTTTACAACAACGGTAACCAAACCGTAGATCTTGCGAACTACTGGATGTGCCTTGGGCCTGGCCAATACTTCAGAGTAGGCGACAGTAACGCTACCAATATCGTCAGCGGTTCAGTGACCCTTGCACCAGGTGAATTTTTGGTTATCTCGCCCGCAGTGCTAGAAGCCTCAAACGATGCTGGCGGACTTGGCCTTTATGCCAATAACGACAATTTTGGAAGTGCTGATAACATCAGAAGCTTTGTACAATGGGGTGCAGCTGGCAATGCCCGGGAAGTCGTGGCGGTGGCAGCAGGAATCTGGAACCAAGGCGGATTTGTGCCAAATGTATCTAGTGGACAGAGTATCGCTTACGATGGTGAAGGCTTTACCTCAACGGATTGGGGCCAAAGCAACCCAACATTGGGCAGTGCGAATCCATAAAAGAAAAACTAAAAATAAATAGGGCCGTTCCTTGTTCTTGAGGATGGCCTAAAACCTAAGATGGGAAGCAAATTGCTATGTTTGGTTTTCTCGAAAACCCATGAAGTGAGAAATACTATTTTCAAGCTTCGTGGGTTTCATTAATTTAGCAGTATTAAAGGGCTGATCGTATCATGCATAGAAAAGTAAAAATTATGATGTTTTCACTATCAATATTGCTTTTGATAGTAAGCATCTATAGTTGCTATACTATTCTGAATGAAAGACCTTTCTCTGAAGACATCATCAGTTCTTCTTCAGAAATTGCCATAAGTTCAGAAGGGTTGTTACAAGATTTTCTTGAAGATGAGCAAGAAGCCAATGCCACGTATGTAGAGAAAATCATCGAAGTAGAAGGCAAGGTAAAAGAGGTTACTTTTCTAAATGACAGATACACCGTTCTTTTACATAGTGGCACCAATATGGCTTATGTAATGTGTGATATGCGCACTGAGCAGGCAGCATTGGTCAAAGAATTAAAAGAAGGTGATGTTGTTAGGTTAAAAGGTATTTTTAAAGGCTTTTTAATGGATGCCATCATGTTAAACTGTGTCTTATTGTAAGTAGTTCTATGTATGGATAAAATCTTTACATCATTTTTTATACTATTGCTGTATTCGAGCCTTGGTTTTGGTCAAGACAGCGCCAAGTATATCTCTAGACAGGGCCATGTTTCATTTTTCTCCTACACTTCGGTAGAGAACATCGAGGCAGAGAACAATCAGGTGCTGAGTATTTTTGACACTTCAAATGGTGAAGTGGCCATAAACATGTTGATGCGGGCATTTATTTTTAAAAAGGCCCTGATGCAAGAACATTTTAATGAAAGTTATATAGAATCTGATATCTATCCCAAGGCAACCTTTGAAGGAAACATACTTGATTTTAACCCCGAAATTCATGAAGAGGCAACTAAGATCATAAAAGGTGCCTTGACCGTTCATGGAATCACAAAAGAACTTGAAATAAAGACCAAAATAGAACGGCGTGATGACAGCACGCCTATATTTTCAGGAACATTTGAAGTATTGGTATCTGACTTCAAAATAAAAATACCTCCCGTAGTGGCCGGTAATATTGCCAAGACCATCGAAGTAGAATTTAGATTTGAATATCAACCTTATGAAAACTAGACCTTCTTTCTTATTGCATTTAGTTCTTATACTGGGGTTTTCAAACACTTTGGTTGCCCAAGATTTGCTCAATGCTTTAGAAAAAGAATTGCCGCAAGATCCGAACTACGTTCAGGCGACTTTTAAAACAACGCGACTGGCCCTTGGCCACTCGGTTGAAACCAGAAAACAAGGTACCATGGAGATTTCGGCCAACACCAGATTTTGGAATATTCCACAGTCAGAGACCCAAGCATTTTTGGCCGATAGGGTATCTACAAGGTTTGGTGTTTCATATGCCTTTTCAGATCGATTTACCCTTGGTACGGGGGTGACCACTTTTGATGGAATTTTTGATGGTTATGCAAAATACAAACTCTTTAAACAGGTAGATAAGGGTAAAGGCTCGCCGTTTACGGTGACCTTATTACAGAACGCCAGTGTGCGCACCAGTGGCAGACCAGGAAGAAACTTTAATAACGACACTAATTTTTCTGATAAATTGGCCTTCACCTCACAGGTTTTGATTGCTAGAAAATTTACCAGAAACTTCTCTATGCAAATCTCCCCAACCTACATACATAGAAATTCTACGCGCTTTGCAGAAGACCCTACAGACCATTTTGCTGTCGGTATTGGAGGCAGGTACAGAGTGGGCGGTCATGTTTCCATCTCATCAGAATATTACTATTTGGCTAATCCGGTAGAGTCGATTACGACTTATGACGCTTTTGCCATAGGGGTAAATTGGGAGCTGACCGATCTAATGTTGCAGTTTCACTTATCAAATGCACTCCATATTTCTGAAGATGCTTTTATTACCCAAAACAGGGTGAATTTCAATACCAAAGACGGTAACCTTTTCTTCGGATTCAATGCTACTTTTCTACTTCATTTTAAAAACCAGTTAAAAAAGCAAATCTTGAAAAGGTGAAAGCCTTGTCTAGATATGCAATTTAATAAGTGTTCCAATCAAGTTCAAGATTGGGCATTTCTTTCAGCATACTGGTAATATCTGCTTCGGTTCCATAAAAAGATTTCAACTTGGGACAAAACTCAAGAAGTTGTTTTGCAAATGTGACAGTATCTTCAAGTGGTATCGCCACTTTTGCTTTTATCCATTTGGGGCCAGCTCCCATGATGATGAGTCCATAACGTCCGTGCCAGTCTTCAATTTTTTCAAAAATAGCATCGTTGCTTAAAGCCGGTTCAACAGCCGAAGTTTGCATGTAGCGTATAGGTGATAGTGGATCATTGGTCTTTAACAAACGTATTTCATGAAGTCCGTCATTGCTGGTATCACCTTGGTCTGATTGAAACAGCACATAGCCCTCAAATAGCAGTCTTGTTTGTAAGTCTTTCACCACTGTAGGTGCATCAAAATGGTTCATTCGCATGGCGATTGCCGGCAAACCAAGAATTTCATCCGCTTCAACACCTATAAATTCAGCTTGTGAGGCACCACGCAACATCAGCAATACCTTTTGATCAACATCCAATTTATCGGCCATTGCAATCTCTTCGGCGGTTAATTCAGGTGCCTGTGCATTGATAATGATTGAAAAGAATAGAAGTAGGTAGGCTGGTCGTAGGTTCATAATAAAGTTTTATTAGCTAACGACCCCAAGTGCACTTTAGTGTACAAGTTCAAATGGGCTTTATTAATAATCTGCAAACAACCCCGGCTAGAAAAGCAAAATTTCAAGATCATTTTTATCCATGTGGGTCAACTATCTCTTGTATGGGTAATATTTCTTAACTTGAAATAGCACAAAATTCACCTCAATGAAGTATACCTTAATCAATAACGAAGCGGCAAAACAATATGAATTTCATATTGATGCACAGGTACCAAAAATCGAATATATTAAAACAAAAGACAAAATCTATCTAACCCATACCGAAGTGCCCAGAAGTCTTGAGGGCAAAGGCATTGCCACCGCACTGGTTTTACAGGTTTTAGAAGACATCAAACAAAAAGAGTTGACCCTTGTACCTATGTGTCCGTTCGTGGCCATGTACATTAAGCGTCACCCTGAATGGAAATCACTGGTTTTAAAAGGAATTAATATTGCCTGATATGGAAAAAGAAATCATAAAAGAATATGCCAATGGTGACCTCACCGTAATTTGGAAACCTAAGAAATGCATCCATTCCGAAATCTGTGTGAAAACTTTGCCCGAAGTTTATGACCCTAATGGCAAACCGTGGATCAAACCCGAAAACGCAAGTATTGAAGCCCTAAAATCTCAAATTTCAAAATGCCCTTCAGCAGCCTTGACCTATCGCATCGCTGGTGAAAAGGCGGTTGAAGAAAACCAAGAAACCGAATGTACCGTGGTCCAAAACGGTCCTTTATTGGTAAGTGGCACACTGAAAGTGACTTTGGCCAATGGCACTATAGAAACAAAAAACCGTTCTACGGCCTTCTGTCGCTGCGGCGCATCAACAAACAAACCGTATTGCGACGGATCACATAAAAAAATTGATTTTGAAGGGTAATCAATCTATGACTAAAAGTCCAGAATTCACAATCTTTTGAAGCCTAATATTTCCCATTTTATCAAAAATCCAATCGATAGTTTACCTTAAAAGCTATACCCCAATTGGTACGATTTAATTGTTCATTAAAGTTATCTGTAAGTACCAGATACACATAAGACAATGGTTTGTACTCCCATTGTAATCGACTATTGATGTTAAGATTGTCGTTCTGTGTACTGTATTGCACATAAGTGGTCCAATTTAATCGGTTCGTAAAAAACACCTCCCCCGTGAATCGAGTCAGGTGAAAGGTTTGTTGTCCCAACTCGTCCAAGTCCAAATCATCCATTTGATAGCTTAGTAAAAGGTTTGCATAAGGTAGTAACCGATAATTCACAGTGGCCCCAAGGGTTGTGTTCAAACCACTATAAAACTGCCCATACTGTGCGAATCCACTATACACAAAATTGTTGTTTCTTGCAGAATTGTATCCCATACGGGCCCTAAAAAATTGATATTCATCGGGCAACAACGAATCTCCATTGCCTAAGGGGTCAAAGGCATATTTCAAATTGACATAATCATGGTATACGTTGAGATAGACCGCCGAGAGTTCCTTAAAAAACAAAGCAGTGTTATAAAAAGAAGAAGACTGTTGTAACTTTCCGTCTTCATCCCAATACGTATCGTTGCTTCCAAAAAAGTATCTGTACTGATTGATTTTTGTAGAATTTTCAGGGAAATGGTTAAAAATTCCTTCAATACTACTCTGTGTATAACCTTCTCGTACCGTGATGTCACGCTCCGCATCATAATTTAACAAACGTGGTGTAAAGCCGACATCTGTAATATAGTTGCGCTGTACTTGTCTAAAAGAAGCGCCAAGTTCAGCACCACGTACGTTATAGAACATTCCTACATTGTAAAAACTATCTTTTCCTGATTCATTGGGGACAAAGCTTTGGGCCATATTGGCCACGCCGGTCCATTTTCGATTTAAAGATCTATAGTTTAGGTTAAGACCCGCGACTCGGTTGTAATCATTTTTGAAATCAAAGCCACTGGTTTCTTGACGATTTATCAAAAATGCAGTAGTTGCCAGCCGTTGTGACAACTGATGTTCACCAACCAAAACACTATAGTTTTGGGGGCCATTTTCATTTTCTTTCTCTGTTTGTGCATTGAGCAATCCGATACGGGTTTTGGCAGTCAGGTTTCCAGAGAGTTTAACACCAAATTGCATAGCCGTTTGAGCTCCAATTCGCCTCGAATAAAAAGGGTTGACATCAGATAATCCCAGGTTTGAAAACAAATCGGCATTTTCAAGAAAGAAATTACGCTGTTCAGGAAAGAATACCGAAAAACGGGTAAGATTGGTGACCTGTTGGTCCACATCAATTTGTGAAAAATCTGGATTCAAAGTAACATCCAGTTTCATTGAAGAACTTACATTATACTGCACATCAAGACTGGGCACAAAACTTGTATCATCAAAATTGTTCGCTATGTCACTATTATAATTTACCGTCATGGATGGTATCACGGCGAAACGGGCATTTGTTGCTTTTGGCAGTTGGTCAATCTTGAAAGATTGCGCAAAGCGCAGGTCAAACAAACGATAGTTACGGCTCAAATCGGTCATGATAGTCCATGAATTATTCTTAATATCACGAACATATGATTGAATTGCAACAGCTTCATTGGCCTGGTTAAAGCTTAGATTCTTCAACGGAATCTTCAGTTCATACTGTTTTTTGGTGCCGTTGACATGTGTTGCGGCATACCAAACGGTGTTCCAGTTTGAACTCAAACTGTATCCTTCGTTAATACGCTCTATCAAACCATCAACTTGGGCCCCACCCATGTTTACCGCAAAATAATAGGCACTTTGCTGTTGTAGCTGGGTATCTATAATAAACACAAAGGTTTCGCTTTCGGCCACAGTATTTCCAATATCATCACGCTTTAAAGAGCTTAGTTGCACCTCGCTGGTAGTGTCGTGATAAACCGCTGAGACGAACAGGTATTCACCATTGTGAAATACTTTCAATTCGGTCTGGTTCTCGGCCAACCCCTCATCAGTTGGCAGGTAATTGTAAAAACCGGTGTATTTTGGCAAAGTCTCCCAGACCGACTCGACAAGTCTGCCATCTACTTCGATGGTCTGATCCATAAATTTTATTTCCTTCAATTCTTGGCCCCATACTACATGAGTCGAACTGTAGCTAATAATGAGGATAACAAATAAAGAGAATAACTGTCTCATCGGAATATGTTTTGTTGTTTGCCACAAACCTAGATGATGTACATATCCATTTTTTAAAAAATAGACCAACCCACAAGAAGTGGTCACAAAACCTGAAAAGCAGTTTTATGGCCCAAAAAAGCCCGTTGATAGGTCAAAACAATCGAGTTTGTAGAAAACAGGTAGTATCGACTCAAGTAAATCCTATTTTTGAAGATTAGGTAGACAGTCCTATGAAAGCATTCCTTAATTCCCGTATTGTACAGCACTTGGTTTTTTGGCTGAGCATTTTCGCTTATTTCATTATCACGGCGAACATGGTATTTTACAAAGACTATACGCACCTCATACAAAGTACAATTGGCCTAATGGTGCCACAAATCATTGCCGCGTATCTTTTGCTGGATCTTTTTATTCCAAAAATGCTGAACAAAAAAAAGCACGGTCTTTTTGCGCTAAGCACATCTGTATCACTTGTGATTCTCTTTATAGGTTATGTAGCAGTTAGAAAATATTATTTTGATGCAGTTTACATTGAAGTCTATAATGATATTGCAAAGAGTTATGCCCAAATGCCCCTAGGTGAACGATTACTGGACCCAAGCCTTTTCTTTAGTAAACTGGTCAAGTTTTTGACCCCTGCCGCCCTGCTCTTTACCTATAGCCTTTACAAAAACCAACAAAACATATTGCAATTGCGAGAACAAAAACGCACCGCAGAATTGAGTGCCTTAAAAAACCAATTGAACCCACATTTTTTGTTTAATACACTGAACAACTTATATGCCCTTTCCATTGAGGGTTCGGACAAGGCCCCAGAGGTCATTGAGCGGCTTTCAGAAATATTGGATTATATGCTCTATCGCTGCAAAGAAAATTATGTTTCTTTGGATAAAGAAGTTGCATTAATAGAGAATTATTTGGCCTTAGAAAAAATACGCTACGGAAAACGTGTTACCATTGCTTTTGAGAATAAAATCAATGGCAATTTTAAAATTGCTCCCCTGATTTTGCTAACCTTTATCGAGAACGCTTTTAAACATGGGGTGAGTCAAGAATTGGGGTTGGCCGAAATAACCATTGTATTAGATGCAGATGACAAGACCATTACCTTTTCCATAATAAACACAAAACCGACGGCCACAAAGGATATTATGAACCAAAATAACAAAGCATTAGGTCTTGCCAACATCAAAAAGCAATTAGACCTACTTTACCCAAAAGCGTATCAACTTAAAATCAACTGTTTGGCCGCCTCTCATGAAGTTCAATTGAAAATACCCGCCCATGGTCTATAAATGCCTTATTGTAGACGATGAAGAATTGGCGAGACGATTATTGATCAATCATCTGTCACAATTAGAAAATTTTGAACTGGTGGCTGCTTGTGAAAGTGCCATTGAAGCCAACAAAATATTGAAAGAACATGCAGTGGATTTGTTGTTTCTAGATATTGAAATGCCCGTATTGAAAGGTGTTGATTTCTTTAGAAATCTTTTGCAAAAACCTAAAGTCATTTTTACGACCGCCTATCGTGATTATGCCATTGAAGGGTTTGAACTGGACGCCGTAGACTACTTATTGAAACCCATCAGTTTTGCACGTTTTTTTAAAAGCATAGAAAAGTTTGAAAGCTTACATCATGTAGTGGCTAAAAGTCAAGTCGTTTCTTCTTCAAAAGATGATTTTATCTTCGTTCGAAAGGACCGAAAGCAAGTAAAGGTCAGTTTTGAAGATATCACTTATATTCAAAGCCTTAAGGATTACATCAGTATTCATACCGATACTGAAAACCATACCATTAAGCATAGTATCACCACATTTCATGAATTGTTGGATGATCGTTTCATTCGCACACACCGCAGCTACATTGTGAACAGTAACAAAATAACGGCGTATACGTCTCAAGATGTTGAGCTGAATGCTGTCGAAATACCAATTGGTGAAAATTATAGAAAACAAATTGCTGCCCGTCTTAAAAATTAAGGCTTGATGCTATAGGTTGATCAATCCAAAACTGAAAGTCCTGAATTCACGATTTTTTGAAGCTTTTCACGATTTGGCTCCACCTTCGCCAAAACACGGATGCCACTGAACAAAGCAAACAACATTAAGCCAATTTCATTGGCCTTTTTGTTCGATTGTAGTTCTCCAGTGTTGATTCCTTTTTGAACAAAACCCGTAAAAAGATTTTCGGCATTGGTATTGTTTTCATGTATGACCTCAAGTATCTTATCATTGCCCGGCACCAATTCCGTAGTCGTGTTGACCACAAAACATCCTTTTCTGCATTCATCATGGATTGACTCTTCAATCGCTTGCTCAAAAAGCTTTTGAAAGCCCTCTTTTATACTTGCTGCCGAATCAAAAAGTTGTTCAAGCATCCCGCTACTGGTCTTTCGGTATAAGGCAAATGCAGATTCAAAAAGTGCATCTTTACCTCCAAAGGTATCGTACAGACTTGCACGGTTGATTCCCAAATGAGAAACCAAGTCTTGCATTGAAGTGGCATGGAACCCTTTTTCCCAAAAGAGTTCCATAGCCTTGTTCAATACTTCTTTTTCATCAAACTGTTTTGTCCGTGGCATACTGGAATACTTGTTCCAAATTTATTTAAAAAAATTTAGACCTGCGCAAATCCGCCATCCACCGGAATCTCAGCACCCGTGATATAACTACTGTCAGATGAAGCCAAAAACAGTGCCGTAGTTGCCACTTCATCAGCATTACCAAAACGGCCCAGGCTCACCAAAGATGGGAAACTAGCTGCCATTTGATCAATGTTCTCTTGGGGCACATTGTGCTTACCGTAAATCGGTGTGTCAATGGGGCCTGGCGATATAGCGTTTACACGAATACCTTTTGGTCCGAATTCACTGGCGAGTGTTCGGGTCAACGAACGCAATGCCGCTTTGCTTGAAGCATAGGCAGACATGCCGGCAAAACCTTTTACATTGGTCACCGAGGTATTAAAAATAATGCTAGCGCCCTGGTTCAAGTGTTCATGAGCGGCTTTAACGGTGAACAATGGTCCGCGAACATTGATATTGTGGACTTCGTCAAACAGTTCTTCGGTCAGTCCATCTATGGTCTCGATTCTAAAAATTCCAGCATTTAAAAATAGTACGTCAATTTTTCCGAAGGTATCGACTGTGGTTTTAACCAAGGCTTCACTATCTGTAACACTACTTGCCTCAGCCCTGACCAAAAGGTAATCGCCTTGCAACTCAGACGCGAGGGCATCCAACTTTTCTTGACTTCTGCCGGTAAGTACCACTTTGGCTCCTTCTTCAAGGTAGCGTTTTGCTGTTTGCAGACCCATTCCGCTTGTTGCGCCTGTTATAATGGCCACTTTGTTTTCTAATTTTTTCATGATTTCAAACTTTGATTTTTAGATTTTATTATTTTGGAACGTTCATTCCGATACAAAAATATAAATAACAGAACGATTGTTCCAAATAAAAAATTAGTTTTAACATTACCTTAATGTTTTCAGCCTGCTTTCGTATCTTGATGAACTAACAACAACCAAATGAAATCGCTTAAATTATTCGTAATTGTTCTTCTATTATTTCCACTGTGTACAACCGCGCAACGTAGAAAAAAACAAAGCACAGAGCCATCGATAGTTCTCAATGACTCGTTATATTCTGGTCTTAAATGGCGCAATATTGGTCCCTTTCGTGGGGGACGAAGTGTCGCTTCAACCGGAGTCGTGGGCCAACCCATGACCTATTATATGGGTACGACCGGTGGCGGTATTTGGAAAACCGTTGATGACGGCATGACTTGGAAGAATGTCTCAGACGGTCAGCTACAAACCGGTACGGTTGGTGCCATTGCAGTGGCTGAAAGCAATCCGAACATTGTAGTTGCCGGTATGGGCGAACATGCGGCCAGAGGGGTCATGACCTCTATGGGCGACGGTGTTTATAAATCGACCGATTCAGGAAAAACCTGGAAACACATCGGACTTGATGAGACCCGACATATTTCAGATGTTATCATCCATCCGACCAATCCTGATATAATTTTTGTTTCAGCACAGGGCGCACAATACGGTCCGTCACCACAGCGCGGCATCTACCGCACTCTAGACGGAGGTGTCAATTGGCAACGTGTACTTTTTGTAGATGAAAACACTGGGGCTTCTTCATTATCCATGGATATGAACAACCCCTTGATTCTTTATGCGGCCATGTGGCAGCACAGACGCTATCCCTGGAAAATGGAATCTGGCGGACCTGCATCCGGTATCTATAAGTCCGTTGATGGTGGCACCACTTGGAAGCAATTGAAAGAAGGTCTTCCCAAGGAGTTTGGTAAAACGGGTATTTCGGTTTCTCGAGCCAATTCTGAACTGGTCTTTGCGGTAATCGAAGCTGAAGGGGATAAAGGTGGTGTATATCGAAGTGATGATGCGGGAAAAAAATGGAAGCAAATCAACAAAGATCGCATCAACATCGCCCGTTCTTGGTATTACATGGAAATTTTTGCCGACCCCCAAGATGAAAATATAGTTTACGTGCTGAACGCACCAGTGACCAAATCAATCGACGGCGGAAAATCGTTCAAACCTTTGCCGACACCACATGGTGACAACCATCACTTGTGGATACACCCCCATAACAATAAGAAAATGATCAATTCAAATGATGGCGGTGCAAATGTTTCGAACAATGGGGGCAGCAGTTGGAGTACCCAACAAAATCAAGCCACCTCACAATTCTACCGTGTCATCACCGATAACCTAGTACCCTATAACGTTTATGGCGGACAACAAGACAACTCAGCCATTGCCATCGCCAGTCGCACAAACGATGCCGGTGTTGATTGGAAAGACTGGTATTCGGTTGCGGGTTGTGAAAGTGCTTATTTGGCCTTTGATCCAGACAATCCTGAGGTGGTTTACGGAGGTTGTTATCAGGGCATTATTGAAAAATGGGTAAAGGCCTCTCAAGAAGGCAAGCCGATCAAAGCATATCCTGAACTTGGTCTGGGCAAAGTGCCCAAAGACTTCAAATTTCGTTACAATTGGAACGCCCCCATCATCAGTTCGCCCCATGACCGAAATACCATTTACCATGCGGGCAATGTCGTTTTCAAGACTCAAGATGGTGGCCACAGTTGGAAGGTGGTCAGTCCTGATCTAACACGAAACGAAAAGGATAAGCAAGGTCTCGGTGGCGGGCCGTATACCAATGAAGCTGCAGGTGGAGAGAATTATAATACCCTGATGTATTTAGTTGAATCACCACATGAGCAAGGCGTTTTGTATGCTGGCAGTGATGATGGTTTGGTTCATATCACCAAAGATGGAGGTGCCAATTGGACCAACATTACGCCTCCCAATATTGGTAATGGTATTATCAATAGTATCGAAGTTTCTCCACATGATCCAGCAACAGTTTATATTGCTGTCATGCGTTACAAGGCCATGGACCTAAAGCCTTATGTCTTCAAAACCTCAAACTATGGTAATACATGGACGAAAATTACCAATGGTATTACCGACAAGCACACCTTCGTTCGTACAGTGCGTGAAGATAAAAAGAAGAAAGGCCTACTGTATGCTGGCACAGAGACCGGTTTATATGTATCTCTGAATGATGGTCAGTATTGGCAAAAGTTTCAATTGAACTTACCCATAGTGCCCATTAACGATATCATTATTCAAGACAACGATTTGGTCGCAGCAACTGCAGGTCGCTCATTTTGGATTTTAGATGATCTTGGTTCGTTACAAAATAGTTTTGATACCCAGAACAAACTGAAAATTGTACGGCCAAAAGCATCGTATCGCATTTTCGGGGGCAGTCAAGATAAACCCGTTCCTGGTTTGGGGCAGAATCCCAAGTCTGGAGTGACCATAGATTATTATTTGCCTCAAAAACTAGATTCCACCGAATTGGTTTTAGAAGTTTTACAAGATGGAAAAATTATCAGAAGCTTTACCAACCAAAAACCAAAAGACTTTAAATCATGGCCTGGCGGGCCTTCAAAACCTGAAGTACTCCCTAGTAAAAAAGGATACAATCGCTTCACTTGGGATTTTAGAACCGATGCATTGCCAAGTATTGAAAAAGTATTTGTCTTTGGCAACTCTCAAGGGCATCATGTAGGACCTGGTGAATATGTACTTCGAATGAAGCTTGAAGACGAAATGGTCGAAACCAAGGCCACCATATTGGCCAACCCAAGGGTGAAAGGTATTTCTGAAGACTATAGCCAGCAACAAGAGGTGTTAAAGACTATTGACGCTACGGTAAAAGCTATGCACAATGCGGTAAACCAAATGCGTTCTGCCAAGATGCAGCTGAGGCGATATGACAAACTACTAAAGGCGAATGACGCTGCCGCCACACTTTTAGAAAAAGGTGAGGCTTTGATCAAAAGAATTACCGTTTGGGAAGAAAACCTCATTCAGCCCAAACAAAAAACCTTTCAAGACGTCATTAATTTTAACAACCAATTGAATGCTGATCTTTTACACTTAAAGAGCTTTGTTGATGTGGCCGAACCCAAGGTTACCCAAGGCGTAAAAGAACGCTTAAAAGATCTATTGACTGATTGGAGCACTTATGAAAATGAAAAAAACACCATTGTAGGTCAAGAAATGACCGAATACAATGAACTTTTCAAATCGTTGGATTTACCAGCTCTGATCTTAACCGAAAACTGATGAACAAGCCTTTTGTGGCTGACAGGTATTTTAAAAACGAAGATTTTACCAAAAATCCGTTGCCCAAGGCTGATTATGAGGAATGCACTTTTGATGGGTGTCAGTTTCAAGAAGGGTATTTAGACAATCAAAATTTCGTTGACTGTACCTTTGTATCTTGTAATTTGAGCAATACCAATATTGCGCATACCACTTTTAATGATGTTAGATTTGATGCCTGTAAACTCATTGGCGTACAATTTGACAAAGCGGAACAAGGGTTGCTGACCCTACAGTTTTCTAGCTGTCATTTGAATCTGTCCATATTTTATGGTATGGTCTTGCAGAAAACAAGTTTTCAAGGGTCTAACCTATCGCAAGCTGACTTCACTGAAACCGATTTGACCAATGCGGACTTCACCGACTGTAATTTGGACAATACCATTTTTGAACAGACCATTTTGAATAAGGCCAATTTAACTTTGGCCTTTAATTTTTCCATTGACCCTGAAAAGAATTCATTGAAAAAAACCCGCTTTACCAAAGAGGGGTTAATAGGCTTATTAAAAAAACACGATATTGTAGTTGACTAACACACATTACCGTTAACTATGAAAAAATGTTTGGAATGCGCCACCGAATTTAAAGGGCGCATAGACAAAAAATTCTGCACTGATTACTGTCGCAATGCCTACAACAACAAGCTGAACAAAGACAGTAAAAACCTAGTCCGCAACATCAACAATCGTTTACGGAAGAACTATCGAATTCTAGATGGTTTTCAGCTAAAAGAAGGAAAGACCAGAACCACAAAGACCCGGTTATTGGACAAGGGTTTTGATTTTGAATACATCACCAATTTGTATACCACCAAAAAGGGAAGCACTTATTACTTTGTGTATGATTTAGGATATCTTCCGTTAGACAATGATTACTACATGATCGTTAAACGCGAATAGGCAAATTACTTCCAGTTTTGTCCTGATAATTTTAATGCGGCAACGACAATATCCTTTCTGCTTATCTGACCTACCAAAATACCATCTTTCATTACAGGTAGCCTACGTCGATTATGCCTGTCAAAAACTCCCGCAGCATCAAAAATGCTCATATCATGTGGAATGGTTTCCACATTTTTGGTCATAAAACGCTCCACACTTTTATCCAATATGGGCTGATTGAAGTAACGGCTCTCTGAGATTTGTTTCATACAGTCGGCTTCAGAAATGATGCCTACCAAGAACCCATTATTGTCCATTACGGGACCACCGGAAATCTTATATTTTGCAAAAGCTTCCATTACTTCTAAAATAGATTGCTCTGGTGAAAATGTAACCAGTTTTCTCGTCATATAGTCAGACACCAAAATCGGTGCATCATATTCTTTCTTTGAATCGACCTTTGCCCTGGCCCCTTGAAAACTTTTGATTCCCATAACTGTTGAATTGAAGGTTGACTTCCTAAGTTAATGAATTTTAGCGAATTATCTAATTTTTACCCCCAAAAGATGCGAAACATTCATATTTTCATACATTTATGTGCCAACTATCAACAACATGAACCTTTCAAGAACTATTTGCCTTTTTTTAGCTGTATTCGCGGTGTATTGGAGCTACAAATCTTTGATGCCAAACTATACTGGCGATGCTGCTCTGGCGCAGACCGAATTCTCGGTCGACCGTGCACTCTCTCATGTGAAAAACATTTCAAAAGAACCACATGGCGTGGGCTTTGCGGGCCATAAAAGAGCAATGTCATATGTTATTGGAGCCCTCAACAAAATGGGCCTTCAAACAACAACCCAAGAAGGTTACACTGCGGGGGATTGGGGTAATTTGAGCAAGGCCACAAATATTATTGCCAAAATAAAGGGCACCTCATCGGGCAAGGCTTTAGTGCTTATGTCGCATTATGACAGTAGTCCACACTCATCATATGGCGCCAGTGATGCCGGCAGTGGGGTGGCTACGATTCTTGAAAGCGTGCGTGCCTTTCTCGCCAAGGACCAACAACCCAAAAATGATATCATTATACTTATTTCAGATGCTGAAGAACTTGGTCTGAACGGGGCGGATCTATTTGTCAAGCAACACCCTTGGGCCAAAGATGTGGGGCTAGTGCTCAATTTTGAGGCACGGGGCAGTGGCGGTCCCAGTTATATGCTGATAGAGACGAACCGCGGCAATGGTAAACTTATAGAAGAATTTACGAAAGCCGTTCCTCAGTATCCTGTTGCAAATTCATTGGCTTACAGTATTTACAAAATGCTTCCCAATGATACCGATTTGACCGTTTTTCGAGAAGATGGCGATATCGAAGGTTTCAACTTTGCTTTTATCGACGATCATTATGACTACCATACCGCCCTCGATACGTACGAGCGTCTTGACCGTAACTCATTGGCACATCAAGGTAGTTATTTGATGCCACTGCTTATGCATTTTGGCAATACCGATCTTACCAATCTTAAGAGCTTAAACGATTACGTTTATTTTTCAATCCCCCTTTTCAAATTGGTCTCGTATCCTTTTGAATGGATATGGCCCATGTTCGCATTGGCCGTTATTGCATTCGTAGCGCTGCTCGTATTGGGCTTCAAAAAAGGTGTTTTAGATGCTAAATCGATAGCGAAAGGATTTCTACCAATGCTTATCGTCTTGTTGGTGAATGGCACTTTCGGATATTTGAGTTGGACTGCTTTAAAATGGTGGTACCCTTGGTATCAAGATATGCTACATGGTTTCACGTATAATGGGCATACCTATATTTTCGCTTTTGCCATGTTTGCATTGGCCGTCTGCTTTTTTGTGTACAACCGCTTCAAAAAAACAACAACACCCAATCTTTTAATTGCACCAACGCTTATATGGTTGGTCATCTGCGGCCTTGTTGCCCATTATTTAGGGGGCGCAAGCTTCTTTATTATACCGGTCTTTGGTGTATTGGCAGCATTGCTTGTGACCATTAACCAAAAAAACCCAAGTCCTTTTTTGTTGTTGTTCTTAGGCTTACCGGCGATTTTCATCTGTGCGCCCTTGATTAAAATGTTTCCTGTGGGGCTTGGTCTAAAAATGATGGTAGCGGCCACCATTTTCACCTCTTTGCTTTACTTTTTGTTATTACCGCTTTTTGGCCTTTCTAAACATAAACTGCGATTCGCTGTGCTAAGTCTATTTCTGTATATTGTTTTTAGTATTGGTGCACACTTAAACAGTGACTATTCTGAAGAACGGCCCAAACCCAGTAGCCTACTATATGTATATAATGCAGATAACGACAGTGCACAATGGGCAACCTATGACAATGTGCTTGTGGAATGGAACTCGCAGTACTTAAGCGGGGGGAAAAAGCCTGAAGCCAAAACCGAATCAAACAAAACCATTAGTAGTAAATACAGTACCGGTTTCACCTTTGTTGCCGATGCACCCAAGAAACAGTTAAACCATCCAGATGTGAGCATCACCAGAGATACCACTATAAATGAGGTACGGGCCATTTCACTTTGTATTGCCCCCGAACGAAACATTAACCGTCTAGAGGTTTTTAGCAATGATGTTGTCATTAAAAAAGCTAGTGTAAATGGCATTGCGCTTTCTGATTCTTTTCTTAAAAACAGAAGGTATGGTAAGTTGATTACCCACTATGTGACCGATAACCATTATACTGAAATAGAACTTGAAATCGATAAAAATGAAAAGTTGGAGCTGACACTTTATGAAGCGTCCAATGATTTACTGAGCAATAGTCAATTTTCGGTGCCAGAACGACCGGGAAACAGTATTCCCATGCCATTTGTTCTGAACGATGCCATTCTCATCACCAAAACCATTCAATTTGAGTAAAAGTATTGGTGTTTTAGGATGCGGATGGTTGGGCACACCTTTGGCAAAAGCATTGATGGCCGAAGGATACCAAGTTAAAGGAACAACCACAACTACAACCAAACTTCAGGCCTTGAGGGATGATGGTATTGATGCTTACAAGGTTGCGATTTCAGCAGAGGCCATAACAGGTAATATCAATTCTTTTTTGAAGAGCTTGGATACCTTGATCATCAATATTCCGCCCAATTTGAGAAAACCCAACGGTGAGAGCTTTGTCAAACGAATATCCCTTTTGACTGAAGCTATTGTGAAATCAAAGGTCGGACATGTGCTGTTTGTAAGCAGTACATCGGTCTATGGAAATGTATCGGGCGATATTACTGAATCGACCGAACTACGGCCACGAACGGAATCAGGAAAACAGCTTTTAGCCGTTGAACAACAATTGATGCAACATAAAACATTCAATTGTACTATTGTCCGTTTTGGGGGATTAATAGGCCCGGACAGGCATCCTGTTACATATCTTTCTGGTAAAAAAGACTTGAAAAATGGTCATGAATCGGTTAACCTAATCCATCTGAATGACTGCATTTTACTTTTGAAGACCATTTTGAAAAACAATTATTGGAATTCAATTTTTAACGGTGTATACCAATACTATCCAACCAAAAAGGCATATTATACCCTTGAAGCGATCAAACGGGGTATTGCGGTTCCGCACTATCAAGAGGTTGAAACACCAAATTCTCAAAAAGCTATCAAAAGTGACAATTTTTATGTTAAAAGTCACCAATTACTTACAACAATAGTATCTTAACTCACCACAAAAAAATGGTGATTCACAACAATTAAGATAGTTTTATGTTAATTAAATTATTGATTTTAAGTGCCTTACGCTCTAAAAACATAACTTTGTCCTATTAAAAATTGTATAGTTATGGAAAATTCAAGATTAAAAGAGAGAATCTTGATGGAAATTGAAAAAATCATTGCGCATAGCAGTGCAAGGGGCAAGATGACGAAGAAGGTTCAGTGCTTTCATGAAGCGCTAATACAAAAACACTACAACGCCACCGACGTGAAAATTGATTACCATCGACATAGGGTCAATATGAACTTGGTATTAGATGAATCTGGATATGATTGTTCAACGGTCAATTTGAACTTACCCATATTACCAATGAACCTGTTCTTTCAAAGTTTAAGTGCGTTTTTAAAATCTTGCATCCAATATGATACAAACAGTATTGCCTTTTATGCAAAACTGCTCAAGGACTTTTCAAGTAAGAACAAGCAAGAACTTGTCTGTTAATTCAAAAAGTGGAAACATTATAAAAAAGACGCTGGATAGCGTCTTTTTTAATATAATCTATCTATCACTTTAACAGAATAATAGCTTTAATTTTTTTAGTTTTGCGCCACTTTTAAACGAACACGAAATGAAAAAATTAGTTCTTTTAGTCCTTCTTGTTGTTGGTTCATCGCTTTTTGCACAATCAAAGAGTGAATTATTGGCGCATTATGAAGGGTATTATAAACAAATGCGGTTACAGGGTGATGTCAATGGAGTCATCAGTGCATTGACCCATTTAAACGTAATTGCTCCCTCCCAAGAGAGAAGGGATACCCTTGCTTATGTTTACATGAACAACGGACAACACGTTCAAGCCCTGAATACTATCGGTATTGAAAACGACGCCAATAGTTCTGATATCGCAGTGCAGGTAAAGGCAGTATCACTAAAGACTTTGAACCAACCAAAAAGAGCCATTGAGCAATTTGAAATTCTATATACGCGCAAACCAAATGCATATTTGGCCTATGAGTTGGCCGATCTTAAAATTTTGGTTGGCGATACTACCGGCGCGGGCACAAATATTGAATATGGCCTGACCAATGCCAAAGATGAAATGAAACACGCGTTTTTTGAACGCCAACAACCCTATGAAGCATCATTGAAGGCAGCATTTCATCACTTAAAGGGTTTGTTGACCTACAATGTGGACAAAACCAAAATCGATGAGGCCATTGGTCATATTGACCAAGCACTAAAAATTGATCCAAGTTTTAACTTGGCCAGTTTGAGCAAACAGGCTTTAGAGTCAAAAAAAAACCAACCAGAAGCAGCTAAGAACTAACAGAACCCTTCAAGTTTTTACAAAGAGGTCCATGGGCCTCTTTTTTTATGCAACTATTTGAAAATTAATATTTAACAGCAAATTAAAAGTTAGAAATTGGTTATTGATTACCTTAGAAAGAATTAAAATCCATGCCATGTTAAAAATAGCTTTAGTTTTTGTAGCCTTTTTCTCTTTAACGGTGGTTTCTGCCCAAAGCGCGACCGAAGTTGATAACGTAAAGGCCGCCTGTCTTGATTACCTCAATACCTTTTACAAAGCAGATACCACGTTAGCCTATCGAAGTGTGCATAAAAGTGTTCGAAAAACAGGTTTTTATTTTAAGGAGGATAAACAAGAGTATTCACAGCAATTAGAAATGCCATTCAATGATTTGGTATCCCTGGCCAAGACCTGGAACAAAGATGGCAACAGAACTGACGCGTCTTCACCCAAAGAGGTGCTGGTTTTTGAAGTGTCGGACCAAACGGCCAGCGCCAAGGTCACAGCAGTATGGGGCATTGATTATTTAAGTCTAATGAAAGTAGATGGTAAATGGATGATTGTAAACGTGCTTTGGCAATCACCGCCAAAATTTTCCTTGACCGAAAGCAAATAGTACGTCTCTTAGTTTGCTTTGAGTTTTTTGGTCAAAATGCTGTCGGACACTTTTTTCATGGCCACCAACTCAGATACATTTTCATTGGGTACGGCAATTGAAAGTACATAATGGGCGATTTTCCAATCGTTGCCGACTTTTTTTAATACTCCCGAACCACGGCACAATTTCATTTGCGTATCGAGCAGCTCGTCAAACCAAGCCAAGTCTGCTGCTTCATTAAGGTAGATGTTACGTTCAACAGCCGTAAAGTTCCATGCTTTGCCCTTATCAAAATAAGGTTTTGAAAACGCTCGAAATTCTTGGTTCTGCCAGTTTTCAGTAGCGTCAGTACCCAAAAAGACTCCGTCGTAGGTCATTAATCCAAAATAGGTCTCAAAATCGGCATCAGCAGCGGCCTTGTGCCATGCATTCAATGTTTTGTTGATATCAGTGTTGTCGTCTTGTTGCCCTATGGCCACGATCAAAACAAATAGACCTAAAAGTGTGGTTATCCTATTTTTCATTTAAAATCAGTTCAATATCCAGTTTATTATTTACCAATACATTGAATTGCTTTCGCAAAGCGTTATTTGCCCCCAACATTTGTTTAATGGGTTCATTGACATCGGTTTGGTCTGCCAAACTCGCTTGGGTCTTTAATAAAAATGTCCTGAAAATACGCTGTCTACTTTTTATCTGTGGCTTATCAAAAGTTTCAGGATAGGCACTTTGACCCAGTGCTTTTTCTTTTTCCAACAAATCATCAATTGCCAAAATCAAATCTTCATTGTTGCCCGCCCTATCAAATACTTCAAAGCTACTCTCCAAGTCTTTGAACTCTTGCCATTCATTCAAAATGTTCTGCGCTTCTTGATTGATCGGTTGTTTTCTTGGCATATCCTGAAATGTGAAAAGGGCGATGTTATCTGTATTATCCGCTACCTGTTTTTCTCCTTTTTTACATCCTATGACCAGCAATGGAAAGACCAGTAAAAACAATATTTTTTGCATGAAACGAAAGTACAAATTTTAAGATAAGCTATCTTTACAACCCTTTCAATTAACTTGTTTTTAAATGCAAAAATCTATTTTGATCATTGGTGCTTGCGGACAGATTGGAACCGAACTCACCATGGTGCTCAGAGCCAAGTACGGCAATGATTCCGTAGTGGCCAGCGATATTCGCGAGGGCAGTGAGAATTTGGTACGATCAGGGCCTTTTGAATTATTGGATGCCACTAACTATGCCGCCATTGAAGATGTGGTCATGCACTATGAAATCGAAGAGGTCTACCTGATGGCCGCGATGCTAAGTGCTACCGCTGAAAAGTTTCCAATGCGCGCATGGAACCTCAATATGAATTCGTTGTTCAATGTATTGAATTTGGCCAAAGAGAAAAAAATAGGCAAGATATTCTGGCCATCGAGCATTGCCGTTTTCGGTCCAAATACCCCCAAAGAGCAAACTCCACAACACACTTTAATGGAGCCCAGCACCGTTTACGGCATCAGTAAGCAATCTGGTGAACGCTGGTGTGAATACTATCATAAAAAATTCGGAGTAGATGTTCGAAGTGTGCGTTACCCCGGACTTATCAGTTGGAAAACACTACCTGGCGGCGGCACCACTGACTACGCCGTAGAAATCTATCATAAGGCCCTTGAAAATGGTGCTTACGACTGTTTTCTTGCCGAAGGCACTAAATTACCCATGATGTATATGGACGATGCCATACGCGCAACTATTTCGCTTATGGATGCAGACACCAATAAACTCACCATACGCTCGTCATATAATTTGGGCGCCATCAGTTTTGCCCCTGAAGAAATTGCCCAAAGCATTCAAAACCATATTCCAGCATTTAAGGTTAGCTACAAGCCTGATTTCAGGCAAGACATTGCTGATTCGTGGCCCAGTAGCATCGATGATTCAAAAGCTCAAAAAGACTGGGGGTGGCAACCTGAATTCAATCTAGAAAAAACAACCAGAGAGATGTTAGAGAATTTGAAAAAATAATATGGACATTACATATTCTCAAAAATCTTTATTCCCAATTTCACCAAAAGATAAATCATACCTATGGTAAGAAGTAGGTAAAAAACTATTGCTCTTTCTAGATATTCTTTTCTATTTTCATTTTCAACATTCATGATTAAGTCGTTTGTTCTAAGACAACTTAAAAACGGTAAAGTTGCGCCAAAATTGGATGATTAATATAAGATTAACAGGCCTGTAAGGTTTCACCTATTAAACAAAACTTGAGCAAATCAATCGTTTACTTTTTTTTGATAAATTCAAAGGAAGAAGGGTCTGAGCATTGGCTTGCAGAAGTATACAAAAGTCAATTATTTGTAATATCAGACTTGCCCCCTGTTTTTTTCAAAAGCTTGATCTGTAGAATTTCGATGGACTTGTCAATAGGTTTTAACATGTCGTACATATTCAAGGCCACAACGCTTGCACCGTGCATGGCCTCTACTTCTACACCAGTTTTGTAAAATGTCTTCACGGTCACCTTTACCAAAATTTCTAAACCATTGATTTCATAATCAATTGCGGCATACTCAATGGGCAAGGGATGGCAATCAGGAAGCAGTTCGGGAGTTTTCTTCAATCCCAAAAACCCTGCGGCCTTGCTCATGGCGAATACATCACCTTTGGGCACGGTTCTGTTTTCTATGGCCTTAATGGTATCTAATGAACCCACTTTTACAATGGCTTGGGCTATTGCCATTCTATGGGTATTCTGCTTTTGAGTGATATCGACCATATTCTATGTATTAACTTTCCATTGGTACGAATCATCTTCGAACAGTTCTTTACCAAAAACGGGAACCTCTTTCTTGATTTCTTCGACCACATGATGCAATGCGGCAAAGACCTCTTTTCGATGTGGGGAGGAAACAAAAACGAACAGGCAAATTTCACCAACGGCCACTTTACCAAGGCTATGGTAAATATGCATACAGGTCAGCTCAAATTGTTCAAAAGTTCGTTCTCTTATCTCATGGAACTTTTGATTGGCCATAGCTTCATAAGCCGTATAATCAATGGCCCCGACTTTTTTTCCATCAATCTCATCGGCCCGAACCTGCCCTAAAAAAATATCATGGGCACCAATACTTGTCTTTGATTGGTGTTTGGCAATAGCGTTGGCGATGAATTCTGGTGTAATGGCACCAGATACAAATACGTTTTTAAGCTTCTTTTTCATATAAAAATCTACGATTTAAAGATACTGAACAAATGCAACTAACGATCTATGGTACGGTATACAAATTTGTGTCCGCTCCAATCCAAATCGACAGCGGCAACCTTAGTGTCAACAAGACCTACTTCCTGCCCGTGTGACATGATATCAAACTTGTCTACTTCTGTAGGGATTTTTGAACTCTTTTTTGGCCAACTGATCCACAAGACCCCTGTTTTCTTGAGGTACTTTTTGGCCACCTCAACATGGGTTTTCAATTCGTCTTTGGTGGCACAAAATACGTGTGCAAAATCAATAGCATCTCGGTATTGGGCGTCTACAAGTTGCACATTCTCGGGAAAATCCCTAAAAAAATCAGTGTATTGTTTTGGTGCGTTCAAAGCTTGTACAATGAACCCTTCTTTGATGCCCAATTTCTTGTGCAATGGTGTCCCCGAATATCCTGCCCTTTGCATAAGCTTTATAATCTTATCGGTTCTGAATAGAATTGCTTTCTACCAAAAATACTATTTTATCACCTTAAATTTTGATTGGCCCCGTAGTTCAATGGATAGCACCGATAGCCATCGGGGGAAGTTTCCTAAATACCTTCATCAATGCATTATGTCTATGTTATACAATCAATAAAAGATGGAAGTTTTTACGTTGGTGCAACAACAAACCTTGCTAATAGAATTAAACAACACAATTCTTCAGAACTCAACGGAGGTGTAATAAAGAGAAAAATTCCTTGGCAATATTTTTACACACTAGAGGTTGAAAATTCGAAAGTTGCATTCAAAATTGAACGTCACATCAAAAAAATGAAAAGCAGAATTTATATCGAGAATTTGAAAAAATATCCAGAGATAAGCAAAAAGCTTATTGAAAAGTATTCATAGTTTTGCACTTTACGGCCCCGTAGTTCAATGGATAGAATAGAAGTTTCCTAAACTTTAGATGCAAGTTCGATTCTTGCCGGGGCTACTTTTACAGTTTTAAAGGAGCTTACAAAAAATCAAAAAATATTGATTTTCAATGCTTTACGAATTTTAAGTTTCAAATGACATCTTTTGAAACTATCTATTCGAGTTCACAAATCGTCAACATTTTATTCTAAGTGTTTTCATATTTGGAAATCGGTTCGGTTCAAAGTGTTAAACGAGCGACCTTTTGGTGATTTGACTTTCGTCCTAAACTAAGTTTAATTCAAAGACGAAATTCATGAGAACTCTCTCTACATTTTCCATTCTATTTTGGGTATACACCAAAAGATCAAAGAACAATCAAGCACCTATTTACGCCAGAATAACAGTAAATAAGAAAAAGCTCAATATTAGCCTTAAACGACGGGTGGAAACTCGTCTTTGGAACAACCAAAAACAACGAATTAATGGAACAAGTGAAAAAGCTCGAAATATTAACCAATATTTGGATGAAGTATACGCAAAGTTGTTTCAATGCTATCAAGAACTTAGGTCAGAAAATAAATCGATAACCCCTCAAACCATAAAGTTGAGGTATACAGGTGACGACAAAATTGAGCGTTACACATTACGAGAAATCATTGAGTACCACAATACAAGTATGTTCCAAAAGCTTCATGGAAATACTTCTAGACTTTACCTGACCAGCCAAAAATATATTTTGCTATTTGTCAAGAAAAAGTACAAGGTTGATGATTTAGAACTTTCAAGTCTTGACTATAAATTCATACTAAGTTTTGAAAGCTTTCTAAGGAATTACAGTCCCCGTCATTATAAAAAACGAATTAGTAACAACGCCGTGATGAAACATATTCAAAGGCTACGTAGAATGGTGTCTTTGGCCCATCAACTGGAATGGATTGACCGCGACCCATTTGTGAAATTCAAACAAAAATTGACCCCTACGCACAGAGGTTTTCTGACTCCTGAGGAATTGAAACACATCGAAGAGCTGCAAATTAAATCGACAAGATTAAAATTAGTGAAAGATCTATTCGTGTTCAGTTGCTATACAGGAATAAGTTATATAGATGTAATGCAATTAACAAATGAAAGTCTAGTGCTAGGGTTGGATAAAACTAACTGGATAATGACACAACGGCAAAAGACAAGAAACGCAGTCAAAATTCCATTGCTTTCAAAAGCATCAGAGATAATTGAACGTTACAAGCATGATAAAAGGTCATTGATTAACGGTACACTTTTCCCAAGAATATCCAATCAAAAAATCAATGCCTATTTGAAGGAAGTTGCGAAGCTCGCCAAGGTAAGAAAGAATCTTACTTTTCATATGGCGCGGCATACCTTTGCCACCACGGTTACTCTAACCAACGGGGTTCCTATTGAGACAATTTCTAAAATGCTGGGTCATCGTAAACTGACCACTACGCAGATATATGCCAAAGTACTAGAAAAAAAGGTTTGTCATGATATGCAGCTTCTAAGGGAAAAACTAGGACAGTCCTAAAAAACCTTGGTTTTTAAAACTAACTAATAATTGATACTGTTTAGTGTATGGTTTCGTAACATCCCTAAGGGTGCTATGTACTATGCGCCTTGTTACCAATAGTTTTTTTATTAATCCATTCAATCACAATTGGCCAGATTTCTTTCATTGAATTCTGTGATTTTAAAATTCTGCTGTGATTGTAATTTTCAAGATTTCCATTTTTTTTTGAAAGATAAACCAATTGATTCTTTGTGTTTTCAAAAGCATTTAAATATTTCTCACATCCAACCTTTGGTGCAATAAAATTATCTCCGCTCGCGCAGATTGATAAAATTGGAATCTCTATTTCGTTCATTTTTCTCAAATAGTCGATTCCATTTTCTCCAATAAAATCGTGTCTTAAATTCCAATTGAACCATTGCTTCATCGTGTAATAACTTTCGCTGTGTTCAGTTGAACCTGCAGTTTTAGCAGGAACAATTCCTAATAGTGCTGTCAGATATTTACCCCCTAAAATTTTTATTCGATTATTAAATTTTGTTCCTGCTCCGAAAGCCTGTACTCCAAATAGTGTAATACTGCTAATTTTTGAATGATAGCCTTTGTTATTTATTAGTAGTATAGTCAAAGCGATTCCTCCACCACTATGAGCCAAACAATCTATATTTTGAATGTTTTGGTCATTGAAAAGAAATTCAAATGATGATTTGAGGTCATATCTCGCAATAGTCTCAAAGTCGAATTCTTTTTGGGCTTTTGAGCTTTCTCCGTGATTTCGCCATTCCATTATCCAGCAAGTAAATCCTCGTTCAGTCAGATAATAAGCAATCCCATAACATATTTTTCTGTTTGAAAAGGTTCCGTGAGTCAAAAAAATGTGTCTTTCAGATTTGATTTCTGGACTCAATTTCCAAAGTGCGATTCTTTCATTGTCTTCAGTATCTATGTTGAATAAATGCTCTTTCAGAATGTGTGATTTAGATTATTGCCAACAAATGGATAGAGTTATTAACTAATATAGGAATATATAGTTATTACTTACATGCAACCTATAAGAATTACTAGTTCTTATATGGGCTACGTAAAAGGGCGAGTTAATGAGACTTTTCCGGCAGAAGGATTAAATTTCCAAGAAATGTTGCTTTATTGTTACCTTAGCATGTAAGATATCAGAGAACTTGTTATCGTTTTGCTAGACTAAAGTTTTAATCGAAATATAATAAAGGGAATTTAAACCGCTACATTCAATTAATATCCGTTTCTTTACTAAGCTTTACAGATTATCCACGAAAATTGAGCCAGTCTTGAAATAAAAAGAGAACCCCCTCCATCGTCATTTTCCAATTATCACTAAGGGGTCCATTCTAAGCTTTTTTTTGAAAATTTCAACACTAATTTACCAAATACAGTAAAGGCTAACTTTTTTACTGCTTTTGCATTACCCCCTTGGTCAAATCAATTGGCGAGATTGAAATTGAACAGAGGAGCAATCCCAAAAGGCAATGGAACCATAATTTATGTCTGAAGCTCGTTATGATTAAACACCAAATACTATGAGGCCACTTTCAATAGCAAAACAGGTTACCAATAGGGATGGTGAATCACTTAAAAGATATCTGCAGGATGTAAGCCGTATCCCCATGATTACGGAAGATGAAGAAGTCGAGTTGGTAATTCTAATAAGAAATGGGGATAATTTGGCGCTTGAAAAGTTGATTAACTCAAATTTGAGGTTTGTTATATCGGTAGCCAAACAATATCAAGGCCGGGGTTTGAAATTACTCGATTTGATAAACGAAGGAAATCTGGGATTGGTAAGGGCTGCAAAGCTATTCGATGAGACCCGTGGATTTAAATTCATATCTTATGCCGTTTGGTGGATACGTCAAGGGATACTCCAGGCGTTGATGGAAACCACAAGAATGGTAAGATTGCCTCTGAACAAAATAAACGTAATTAACAAGATAACCAAAGCTTCCTCCAATTTCGAACAGATTCACCAACGACTCCCGTATGCCGAAGAAATTTCTGAATTGATAGACGTTTCTCTTGCTGAGGTCCAACTCTGTATGAAACATTCTATGTGGCCCATGTCTATGGATGAAAGATTAAATACAGAAAGCGACAACTTTACGCTGTATGAAGTTTTAAGTTCTGGCAATTTAGATAGCCCTGAGAAGGGTCTTATTGAAAATTCATTAAGGACAGAGTTAGAGGGATTGCTAAATATCCTTTCGGATCGTGAGACCTACGTGATCAAAAAATATTACGGGATTGGAACAAATAACGGAATTGGCATGGATCAAATTGCCTACCAACTAGGCCTCACAACAGAACGGGTAAGACAGATTAAAACGAGGGCATTGTCACGTTTAAGGGAGTCATCAAAGTGCGACTTCCTTAAGGAATATTTGAAATAGTTCTGTTTTTGAACAGACGATTTATCAATAAGACCATATCCCATTTTTTATTTTCTAATATCTTTTCGTGTTGTATTCAAAGGATACACAATGATTTTGTGCTTAAAACACCATTTATTGACTACCTTTAAAAAGCAATTACTTTCACTTTCCTCAAGGGTATTAGATTCCTATTGTTCAGGCAGAAAACCTGTTTTTAATTATCCAGGATTTAAAATGTAAAAATCCATTGATCGTTATGTGCCCGCTAGGTGACCACGTTTACTTTTAAACTAAGGATATGAGATTATACATAAAATACATGGTCAGTCTTCGTTGTAAAATGTTGGTAAAGGAAGAATTGATAAAGTTGGGACTGGATTACGGTAAATTGAATCTAGGCATGGTTGAAACTATAGGGGAAATTACCCATGAAAAACGAGTTCAACTCAAGAATAATCTGCTCAAGTCCGGATTGGAATTGTTGGATGATAAGAAGAGTATATTAATCGAAAGAATAAAAAATGTAATAGTTGAAATGGTTCATTATCATGATGAAATTCCAAAAACAAACTATTCAGGTTATTTAAGCGAAAAACTGGGATACGACTATACCTATCTGGCCAATACTTTTTCTGAAGTGCAAGGAATCACCATACAGCACTATATTATCAAACATAAAATCGAAAAGGTGAAAGAATTATTGCTATATGATGAGCTTAACTTGGCGGAAATTGCCTATAAACTTCACTACAGCAGCCCATCGCACCTGTCAAATCAATTTAAAAAAGTTACTGGTCTCACACCATCTTTTTTCAAAAAAATGAAGAAAAGAAGACAGCAAAATCTGGAAAACCTGTGATATATGCAAGGTTCACAAATATTTATATAGCAAAATTCACTTGGTTCTGTCGCATCTTTACTTGCTGTTATGATGTTAATGAACAAGACTAAATACAAAACATTTATGGACATATTCGAAAGGGACAATTTGGTTTACGGTATTTTCAAAAAATTAAGAGATGTCTTTAGAACTGTATTCGATAATGAAAGCCAAGAAACTGCAATGCGGAAGGAATTGGAGAAAAATCTAAAACCCAATTTAATCAGAATCGAGAAATGACTTCGGGAAATTTCAAGTACATGGCCTGAACAAAACTGGGAGAAAGAGAATTTAATTTTGTTTATTGATTAGTGCTTTTAGATTATTTAAAGGCCCAAAAAAGAGCAGGAACTAAAAAACACTGCTCTTTTTTTGTGAAAAGCCAAATGAGCTGGTATTGTAGCACCATTGTTTTGGTTAAGCAATTTTATATCGCAAGCAGCAATTATGAAATAAACACCATGAGAAAATGCGCTATCTGTTTTGCGCTTATTTTAATAATGTTAAGGGTCGCCATTTCACTTTCATAAAGCAATAAAAAATAAAATTATGTCGAGAGAAAAAGAAGGAAAACAGAAATCAGGAAAAACAGCGCCATCAAGCACGCCGAAAGAGAAAAAAGCCGCCAAAAGGGCAAAACGGGATGCTAAAAAAAGAGCGGAATGAAACAATAAGTTACAGACTTGATCATGGAACCAGGTGAATTTGAAGAATTAAAAACGTTTAATCTGGCAGATGTATTGGAATACAGTTCCAACGAAATAGTGGTTAAAAACATAATAGTTAAGAATAATTGTATCATACAGGCGTTTGTATTTGATTTTGGCAAAGTTCAATCTTTTGAAGAATCTCCTTACTCTCGCTTCATTCACATAATCGAGGGAAAGGCTGAAATGGTAATCAACAATAATTCCACTTTTATGCAAATGGGAGATTCCATTATTGTTCCTGCATACACGTTTAGTTCTATCGAAGCAAATCATAAGTTCAAAATGATTTGTACTACCATTAAGGACTAAATATAGTGTATGATTAGATAATTGGTATAATGGCAAAACGCTTCAGAATCAAGCTAACGCTAATGCACTGGTCTATTCTGATAGACAATCAAACCCTTATGAAGGTAGCACTATGGACGCGGACAACTAAATAATACAACTTATGAAAGCTAAAGCTTTGGTCTATTGTGAAAATGAATTTGGCCGTATAGATGGTAAAGTGGCCAATGGACTCATTCGGCAATCGGAGACCTATGATATCGTTGGTGTCATTGATAGTTCTAAGGCTGGTCAGGATGCGGGAGAATATCTTGACGGTGTTAAAAATGCAATACCCATTTTCGAAAGTATCGCATTGGCCTTAGAAGAATTAAATGCCATCCCTGAATATTTTATCTACGGTATCGCCCCACTCACTGCCTTCTTAAGTGATGAGCAAAGGGAAGTTATTTTTAGTGCTATGAAGAGTGGAATGAATATAGTTAACGGTCTTCCTGAGTTTCTCAGTGAGAATACTCAATTTGCCCGTATGGCCCGTAATTATGGAATAACCATACTGGATGTCAGAAAACCTCCAAAACGTGAAAATCTCCATAATTTTTCGGGACGTATTCAAGAGGTGAAGGTTCCGATAATTACGGTAATGGGTACTGATTGTGCGGTGGGTAAAAGAACCACATCATTGGTATTGGTGGAAGCCTTGAGGAATGTAGGTATTAATGCTGTCTTTGTGACCACCGGTCAGACGGGCTTGCTCCAAGGCTCCAAATACGGGGTGGCCATAGATGTCTTAACCTCTGGGTTTGCCACGGGTGAGGTTGAAAACGCCATCTTAAATGCCTATAATCAGGAAGGACCTGATATCATCGTTGTGGAAGGACAGGGAGCATTGAGCCACCCTGCATTTACTTCTTCAAGTGCCATTATTCGTGGGGCAATGCCAGATGCAATCATAATACAACATTCCCCGAAGCGGAAAAGTTATTGTGACTACCCTAGAATTCCTTTGTTGGATTTGGCAGATGAGATTGAAATGATAGAGGTATTCTCCAAATCAAAAGTTATCGCCATTACCATTAACCCTGAAAACATGACCCAAGAAGAGTTGAATCAAATAATAAATCAGTACGAATCAGAATATGATTTGCCTGTTTCGGATGTCTTACTACACGGATGCGATAAGCTGATTAAAGAATTGATCAAAACATTTCCAGAGTTGGAAAGAGAGTCGGTGTTGGTTTGAACCTTCCCAGAATCGATATTGATTTGGCAAAGACTGCCCACAACATCCGACAGTTGAAAAAATTGTACGGCTCTCAAGGCATTGATATAATAGGGGTGACCAAGGTAATCGGGGGCAATCCGATAATCGCTGATGTATTGGTCAAGAATGGTATTAAAATCCTTGCAGACTCTCGAATTTCGAATATAATAAAAATGCGAAGAGCAGGCATAAAGGCACAATACCTGTTACTCCGAACACCAGCACTCAGCCAGGTACAAGAAGTCGTTATTCACACCCACATAAGCCTAAATTCTGAATTGGAAGTTCTAAAAAGATTATCGGAGTGCGCTTTGAGAAACCATATCACACATAAAGTTGTTCTCATGGTGGAACTTGGAGACTTGCGGGAAGGAATCATGCCATCGGAAATGAATTCCATTGTAAAAGAAGTACTCAGCATGGAGGGCCTGGACTTGGTGGGCATAAGAACGAATCTTGCATGCTTTGGCGGAATAAGTCCTGATGCGGACAAAATGAACGAGTTGTCTTCAATAGCCATTCGTCTGGAAGAAAAATTCAAAATCACCCTAGCAATGGTGTCCGGCGGTAACTCCGCAAATTACAACTGGGTTACGTCTTCAAAAGATGTGGGCAGAATAAACAGCCTACGATTAGGGGAATCTATTTTCTTAGGAAGAGAGGCACTTTGTAGAAAACCAATACCGGGACTTTTTACCGATATTTTTACTTTGATGGCTGAGATCATCGAAGCAAAACGAAAACCATCACAACCCTATGGCCAAGTATATCAAAATGCGAATGGTGATATCCCTAAGTTTGAAAATAAAGGCTTGATGGATAGGGTGATTCTTGCTATTGGAACGCAGGACGTTATAGTTTCAGGAATTACTCCAAAACAAAAAATAACCGTGCTGGGTGCCAGCAGTGATCATTTGTTGATAGACAATACCAACACAAATCTAAAGGTCGGAGATACTATGGCGTTTGACCTGAATTATAGCGCACTGTTAAGAATATTTAGCACCCCTTACATTGCAAAAAACACAATCAATCAATATGAATGTGAAAGCATACTGTGAGGAGGTCGAGAAAAAAGACCTACAGAATAAACTTTTGGCCCCCTCAATCTGGATACGGGAAAACCATTCACAAATGGTGAGTTTGATGGACACGGATTTTAATTTGATTTTTGAACCTTGTATTTTGGAAGATTACCAATATTTGATCAGAGAAGATATCATTGAAAAAATTGGCCGAATTAGCAAACAATTGGATAGACAAAATAAAATGTTGATTGTCCGTTCTGCCTGGAGATCTTCCGAACATCAAAAGCTTTTATGGGATTCCAAATTTGCACACCACCAGAAAAAACATCCCGAAAAATCGAACATTGAAATCAAAGAAACCATAAGCTATTTTATCGCTCCCCCGACCATGTCGATGCATGCGACAGGTGGAGCAGTAGATGCCTTGATTTATGACAAACTTGAGGATGGTGTGATGGATTTTGGAACTAACAATGGTTTGGAAATCGACCTTTCAAAAAAATGTTATCCCTACCATCCAGATATTAGTGCTAAAGCGAAAAAAAATAGGGCCTTGTTGATCGATCTATTTGAAGACGAAGATTTTGTATGTGATTTGAAGGAATATTGGCATTTTGATTACGGCAATGTAGTTTGGGCTATTGAAAAAGAAAAGGAATATGCCATTTATGGACCCATAACTTAGATGTGCCGACTCACTGAATGAAGAGCAAGGGTTTGTTTGCTATCTGCAAAATCCTTTGATCAACCTCCAAGTTAAAACCAAAAAAGAGGGCTCCTACCCTCTTTGACATTTTTGTTCATTAAGAAAACCGTATTAATTTTAAGGCAGTATGCCTCCGGTGAATTCTCCAGCTCTCATGACGGGTAATTGGCCAGTCAATAATTGGATCGTTGTCTTTAGTTATACTCTTTGTCTGCTTCGTAATTCCTTCTCTATTTAACTACTTGTGATGGGTGCAATATGCTCCCTTATCTACACTCACAGTTGGAGGTAAAGGTAGTCGAAACTTAATGGTAAAGGGGTGAGTTTAACACGATGCTAAGACAGATAAAATGCGAGGTGCAGGCTATTTGATAGTATGAAATTTTGAAATCTCCCTCCTGTGGGCATTGTCCATTTAAAGTATGAACAACGTATCGCAGGGAAACACCTTTAGAACGATTCATAGCGGCTTAAAACACATCTTGTTCGGAACATCCTTTTGCAAAAGGCCAAAGTTCCCATGCCCTATTTTTCTTTAAAAACACTTTTTTGCATAGCGATGAACCTCAAAATTAACGGAAAGCCATTTAATGACCCTTTATCGCTCCAGACCATGTGTGATTTATGTAAGATTTCCGTGAATTGGTATAACATGCTCGGGCATGGGAAATCCTATCTTTATAATTAAACCTAATTACTATGGATAATAGCCCTATGGGTGAGTTGAAAAATATATTGAAAAAAGGGCAAAGGAGAAATCTAATCATTATTGCCGCATTTGTGGTATTGTTGGTTGCTTTTAGACCATGGGTTCAAATTGGCGCAGGCGAGCGGGGGGTTGTCCAGAATTTTGGAGCCGTACAAGACAATGTTTTGAATGAAGGAATACACTTTAAGATACCGATAGTACAAACGGTAATCTTGATGGACGTAAAAATTCAGAAGGCAATGACAGATGCTGCCTCTTCATCTTCTGACCTGCAGGATGTAGACCTATCTGTTGCCCTCAATTATCATATCATACCTGATAAAGCCAATTTGGTATATCAAACCATTGGGGTTGAATTCAAGGAACGTATCATTGACCCTGCAATTCAAGAGGTAATGAAAGCTGTGTCAGCCAGATACACTGCCGAGGAATTGATTACCAAGAGGCCGGCTGTCAGTACCGAAATGCAACAAGCACTCACTTCAAGATTGCTGGCATCGAACATAGCGGTTGACGCTTTTTCGATTATCTCATTTAGTTTTTCCCAAACGTTTACCGATGCCATTGAGGCAAAACAGACCGCGGAGCAAAATGCTCTCAAGGCAAAAAGAGACTTGGACAGGATAAAGGTCGAAGCCCAACAAACCATTGCTGCGGCAACAGCCGAAGCCGAAGCGCTACGGTTACAAAAAATGAATATTTCACCTGACCTTATCGAACTCAGAAAAATTGAAGCAAATCTTAAGGCTATAGAAAAATGGAACGGAGTTTTACCTGAGGTGACCGGTGCAGGTGCAATTCCATTTATTGGAGTAGGTGGTGCAATTAAAAACTAATGATGAGAATGTCTTTGGATTTAAATACAGGATCCATAATTATTGTGTTGTTGTTTACCCATTTTATCATGGGTAGCGTTCGGGGACTTTATAGGCATTATATGATTGAAAAACATCAATACAATTACTACAGCGACCCTCCCATGAATATTTTTGGCAAATTGGCACACAACTGGTTGGCCGGTACTTTTAGTTCGACCACTTTTTTCCTTTCAGCTTCCATTACGGTAATGCTTTTTTTATTCTTTTGAAAGATGAGATAAAACGAAAAGAAAAACTATTCTTGGAATTCATTATCTCTTGGACAGGAAGTTATATCGGCATGAGTTCCAAAATACCTGATGCTCAAAACCGGAAGATATTGTTCTTCTGATTCTTCGGTGAAATTGAAAAATCTGTCAACTTTAAAATCCATGGTGAAAAAGTTGATGACACAATTTTGAAACATCATTCTTGAAGGTGTTGCCCTGGCATAAGCTTTTGTAAGCGTATTACCGTTAATGTTTTCTCGCTACCATCTTCCCAAACCCGCTCATTCTCCATAAACGAGATGATGAAATTTCCCCCAATGTGTTTATCCTCATGTAGTGGATACTTTTCAAGTATAACCGAAAGAATTTCATCGAAGACAACTATTTCTTCCATACCCATTGTTGTTTTGCCGCAAAATGAATACCCATCCTCAACACGCCCAAGAAAAATCCCTTCCACTTTTTTTATTTGACTTGTCCCTTGGGGAGGGAAAATGGCCAATGTGGTCAGAAATATAAAGAATAATGTTCGCATAGTAATTTTTATGTCCCTTAATCGGAAGTTAAATTGGTGGGGGTTAAGTTCAAGTACCTTTCTGTCTTTAAGATGTCTGGTTTATTTTGGAATACTTGTCTTTAATAAGAGAAGTTTGATTTGGGCATTGACAAAGAAGACAACGACAATATGTAAAATGCCATCTTTTAAAGATGGCATTTTAACTGATATGGAAATAAATTGTTTTTAAACCAATTCCACATTTACTGCGTTCATTCCCTTTTCTCCTCTTTCCACTGTAAATTTAACTATGTCATTTTCACGAATCTTGTCAATAAGACCGCTTTGGTGCACGAAGACATCCTCATCGGAATCTGTAGGTTTGATAAAACCAAACCCCTTGGCACTATTGAAAAATTTTACTGTTCCTTCTTTCATTACTTTATATTTATTATTTACTATTTTGTTCAATACTCGTTTTATAATATTCATCTTATTTTTTGTCTTAAAATTTAGTTATTGCCGCACCACGATAGTCTGCAACTTTCCCAATTTGCGCAAAACGCTGACATGGTCTCTAATGGCACTAACGAATGTTCGTTTTGTATTATAGGGCATCCCATATTCCCTGGCTGTTTCCGCCACGATATTTGATATTTTTTTATAGTGTACGTGACAGATGTTGGGGAGTAGATGATGTTCTATTTGATAGTTCAGCCCCCCGATCAACCAGGAAAAAAACCTGCTTCTGGGCGCAAAATTGGTTGTAGTGGCCAATTGGTGCGCAAACCAATCGCCTTCGACCACCCCGTCTTTATCAGGTAGGGGAAACTCCATATCTGGCATAATGTGTGCCACCTGAAATATACTACTGATGAGCAGTCCAGTGACAAAGTGCATGCTCAGGAAGGCCAAGATAATAATCCACGGTGCCAAGGGTACCAATAGCAAAGGTATGATCAGGGCATACGAATAGTAAAGCAGCTTCCAACCAATTATCTTCATAACTTCATCCCTGAATTCATTCTTTTTGTTCAGATATCCCATCTTCCTGTAGCGTGCAAGTCGAACAAAGTCCTTGGCCGTCACCCATGAAATGGTGGATAGGCCATAAAAGAACCATACATACCAATGTTGGAATCTATGCAGCGCATTTTTTTTTGCATTTGGAGAAAACCTAAGGAAAAAGGGGGCGTTTATATCGTCATCCGCTCCTTCTATATTTGTATAGGTATGGTGCAGTACATTGTGCTGGATTTTCCAAACCGTGGCGTTCGCACCTATGAGGTTCATGGTATAACCAAGGTATTTGTTCACTTTTTGATTTTTGGAGTACGAACCATGAATGGCATCGTGCATGATGCCCATGCCGATTCCGGCCATACCAATTCCACTGGTTATATATGAGGCAAAAAGCAGCCATGGGGACGCAATGGCGCCAATATTGATAAAAACAAGGGGAACAAAGAACACTGTTAACATCAGAATGGTCTTACCGACCATGCTTTTGTTCGCATGCTTGCTGATATTGTTTGTTTTGAAATATTGGTTTACCCTGTTCCTAACTGTTTTTGAGAAATCAGAGTTTGTTCTTTTTGAAAATTTTGGCCTATTGATGCTGTCAATTGTGGTTTGATCTTTTGTCCACATGTGGTTAAAGGATACTAGCAAGCGCAATCTGTTTATGATATGTTGAACGATTATACTGTCCTTGAGCTACTTAATATTAGTAGATTAAGACGGCAAGCTTCAACACCCTGAACGTTGGGCTTAGAATGTTATTTAATAATTACCTTAAAAAGAAGAGAGCTGAAAATAAATCGAGAATTGGGTAAGACTAAATGAATCTGGGCTTTCTGATTTTTACATGGCAAAGGTACCCGTAATTTGTGCAATATTCCCCAACTATATGTTAAATATTGATATTCAATGTTTTAAGATATAAGGTGCAGATAATAAACCAAAAGGCGTAATAGGATGAATATACAGTTTGTTGATATTTCTTGATGCTTCATTAAAAGGCCCTTTTATTGGATTCAACAGAAGAGTTGATTACAATTATTAACCCAGTCCCGTTTCTGGTCTTTTTTAGTAGTATTGTAAATTCACCTTTTTTGGGACATTATACGTACGTGTTAGCTAACTGAAATTTAAAGCGCCCCAAATCTTACCAGGACTTACCTGCGCCGGAACCTTTTTGATTTTTGTAGTGTTCGGGAAGATAAGCGTAATTCAAAAATCAAATAGGGCGCCTTTACTTATGCTCCTTTGGAGTTGGGCTTTCCATTGAACTAATCCTTTCTTTTATTGAAAACTGTAGTGTTTAGCTGTTTCAATTGAGATTCTTTTAAAAGGATTCCTTTTTCTTAGTTAAAAACAGGGCACTTTTTATCCCTATTCGACTTTGCTACTACTTTGAAGTTGGGTGGCAATTCAAGATGTGTCATTGTCATGACAATCTTGCTTTTTCTCCCGATGGTCGCAAAAGGAAAAAAGAAAAATGAAAAGGGAACACATCCAGTTCAGGTGCAGTATCTATGAGAAGAAGATGCTCAAACTAAAGGCTAAAAGGGCTGGACTCTCACTTTCCGAATATTGCCGTGGTTCCGCCCTTGGCCATAGCATCATCGAACGCCTGACCCCAGAACAATTGGAATACTATTCAATGCTGGTCAAGTACAAGAACAACTTTAAACGGATAAGCAATATGTTCAGGAAAAGAAATCCTAAGCTTGCCAAGGAAGTTGAAGAACTGGCCAATGAGATTAGGAACCACCTTTACAACTTCAATAGATGATTGGGAAGGGAAAATCCATATCACATACCAGGGCATCCATCTCCTATGGATGGAACCAGGAGAAGGATGCAGAAATTATCCATAGCCAACATTTGGCTGGGGAGAACCCTAGGGAGATTACCGAAGAATTTAAAATCGTACAATCACAGAACCCTCGGACCAAGAAGAACACACTGAGCTTTGTGCTTAGCCCGAGTATAGAGGATGGAAAGCGACTGTCAAAACAGGAACTAAGTGAACTCGTCAAAAGGTTCATTACTGCCATGGGTCTAAAAGAAAGGCAGGCGATTGCATTTGTGCATAGGGACAAAGAACATACCCATATCCATTTATACGTCAACCGAATAGGGTTTGACGGAAAAGCATACAAGGACAACTTCATCGGAAAGAGGAGCCAGCAAAGGGCCCACGAGGTGGCAAGGGAAATGGGACTGACCACTGCAAGGGACGTCCAACACCAAAGACTTGACAAAGTCAAACAGGTAAGAAACGAGGTAAAGCGGGTTCATGAAGAAGTGCTACGATCTGAAAGACCGAAAAGTCTTGATGCCTATATCAAGTCAATGGGAGAAAAAGGAATCAAAGTAATTCCTAGCATCAACAGACAAGAGAAACTTCAGGGCTTTCGATTTGAGTACAAGGGAGAGAACCTTAAAGGTAGCGCAGTACATCGTTCAATGACGGGAGGGAGAATAATAGCCCAAATCTCGGACAACACGAACAAGGTAATGAACAAATCAAAAGTACCAACTGCAAAGTTGGCGGGAAAAACAATCGAACTGAGCACCAATATCGCAACGGCCTTGGCAAAGCGGTTCGCAAAGAAAGTCATTAAAAGAACAATTGACCAGGGCATAGGAATCTAAAGACAAAGAACAATGAAAAAATTGGATGACATCATGGAACTGCTAACCGACGAGATCAATGGGTTCCAGAATTCGATTAAAAAGTTGGAAGGAATATCCAAAGGCCTAAATGAGGTAAAAGTGGATACTTCCAAGTTGGAATATCATCTTAAAGAACACCTTAGGCAACAGGAAAGAAATCAGTCGCATAATAATAGAATATTGAATGATATCAATAAAAAGCTGAAACGGGCCAAGCTCATCCCCAAATGGTTGTTGGTGCTCTTTTTATCCGTGCTAATTATCCAGAGTATAGCAATTGGATATTTGAGTTTTCAAGTGGTCCAATTGAACAAAAAGGAAAAATCCGTCTCCAAACAAGAAAAAGTGGAACTTCAAAATCAACAGTAGGTTGCGCCCTTTTACGATTTTACTTCACGCTTATCTCCCGGAACGCTATAAAATCGGAACAGGATCCATGCGCAAAGTTTAGGGGTAAGATATGGGACAAGCAACCCAACGAAAATTATAATCTCAAACCATAATTTATCTTTTTCTACTCATAAAATACAATCATTTATCATCATTCGATTACTTTTGTAATGACGGAAAAATAACACCATAAAAGTTCGCAAATCGTCAACATTGAAACTCATTGAAAGCTGAAAGCCTTTTAAATACAGGGGTCTAGGGCAAAGGTTCGATTCTTGCCGGGGCTACAAAGTAGATACGGCGCAGTGCGAGTGCACTGAAAAGCAAAGTTTTGAATCAAAGTCTATATTGAGCAGAGCCGAAATGATTCTTGCTGGGGCTACTTCTTGACATTTTTGGTACAGAGCTTCTAAACCAACAAGCTTTTTGCTTTTCATATGGCTAGATATATATTTGTTACAACCATAACCCTAGCAAATGGTATGCCTATTAAAATATTTCAAAAATGCTTGGACGCATTAAGCTAACTACCACACAGAAATACGCCAAGGCATTAGAAAAGAAGGTATGTGACGATATGAGTGTACCAAGAGAAAAATTGGAAAAGTCTTAAAAAACGTAAGAGCTACTATAAACTTTTAATTTACAAACGCTTAATGCAGTTAGTAATAATAGAATGGCAGCAAAAATCACGCGTTCAACTAGGAAGGAAGATTTTTTTAATAGTTTATTCTGAGTTATTTTTCTTACCCTTATTTTTCCACCTATTTTACATTCCATTATCCATAGATTATTATCATTATCAAAAACACCGTTTACAGGTGACCACAGCAAACCTGTTTTCACCAATCTGGAGTCTTCAGTATTTTTAGTTATTTTTCTAATCTCTCTTCCACCATAAATTGCGACATAGGTATTTTGACTTTTATCAGTCCAAATCCCATAAATATTGTGCTCCTTGCCAACAAAGGAAAAAGGAAATTTTGTCGATGAAACATCTTCGGATATTATGGAAACAGCACCATGTTTAAACACATAAATTGAAGGATAATCAACGAACAAAAAGTCATCGTTATCACTTAGGTATTTCCATGTTGGATTATCGAGCGTTAATTGGGCCAATACTTTTTCCTGTAAAGTATCCTTCAAAACGATTTCATGCTCGCCCAAGCCTTTTCGGATTTCATAACTTGAGAATTGACGGTCCCTGACAAAACTGAAATCATGATTTTCCCCATATTGATCTTCACGAATCTTCTGAATAACTCCAACTTTGTTGGCACGCCATATATAGTTCTTGAATTTTTGCTCAGATTCAACATACCAATAATGTTCACCATAGAGATGACCAGACCTATCTAAGGCCAGTTCATGGGTATGTACGTCTTCAACAAAAATTTCCGACATACCCGATTTGGTATCCAACTTCCAAACATGCTTTAGGTCAGTGTAGTAAATAAATCGTTCCCCATCATAAACCATCCCAATCCCTGGATGCGCCTCAACGTAGAGGTAAGAAACCGAACTCAGGATTAGTAAGAATAACTTTTTCATTTGATAATCCCACTAGTTTATGTTGGGAGCGCAAATAAGATTATGCTTCTTTTATTAATACCTATTTATACTTTTTCGAATAACTATCTTTCAATGACATTGCCATCAATATCGTAATCGACCACACCAACTCTATTCCCATCTTGGTCGTATTCAAATTCTGTTTTGAAAATCTTTGTGGACATGTTTCCTTGAGGAATCCCGTGCCTATTATATCGCAATATGGAATCCAATTGAAAGTTATCGTTCAAGAAATATGTCGTCTTGTGTATGGAGTCATTGTCATTGGCCGGTTTTCCACTTGCATTGTAAAGATTCTGTTCGAAGTATTTGAGAAGCCCTTTTTTCCTGTCTCCCCAAACATTGTTCTCATAAAGCCATTGCGCGTAGCCATAGTCCGTGTTTTCAATGGGACTGCGATTGACAAGATTTCCTTCGGTATCCTGAAATTCCCAACCCATTTCATTGCCATGCATATCAAAATCAAATACGACCTTGGCGTATCCCGTACTACGGTTCATCTCAATGCTCTGATCCGTGTCATTTACATTGTAAATCCCGTATAAATCGCCCTTATCATCTATGGTAATTTTAGAGGTGTAAAAAGGAAAGTAATTGGTGAGTATGTTTGGTTGACCATATATGTCAAATTGTTTTTGCACGAATGCCGTATCACTAAGGGTCTGCCATTGATACTCATAAGCTCCCAAATCTGTTGAAACCCTCTTGTCAAGGGAATCTAAAAGAATTAATTTGGACTTATTACCACCCGAATCCAAATAGAAAACCTCTTTATGGATGTTTCCTCCCAAATAGTAATGGCGCCAAAGGTTACTTTTTCGATCTCTATTATCATGATACGTCCTAACCATTGTTGAGTCCGAGTATTCATAAGAAACTTTGTGGGTTCCGTAGTACGAGCCGTTGCTTGGCCTCCCATTAACAAAGTACGCAATTTCTTGGAGCTCCCCCCCTTTTCCTGAAACTACCTTATAATGGTTAAAAAATTGGATACTATCCTCTGATATCTCTCCCCTTGGATTATACTCTAAATAGGGTGATATGATTCCAGTAAGTTTTGAATAATATCTAGTTCTATTTATCGGTTCTTGTCCTTTTCTTTCTGAGCACGAAATAAGACAAATTATTGCTAAAGTGGATACAAGGTTAATTTCGTAGGAAACTCTCATAAATAGTATGACTGGATTAAACTCAAAAAGTAAAAAAGTCATAAGAGAACCCTTAATTTTTTCTCTCAACGACTTTAGTAATACCCTAATTGGTGGATTTTACAAATTATCCAGATAGGAGATAGTATTTAATCTAGGGGAAATATTTCACCAAACCTTTATCATGTTGGTTTTGACCAATACATGCTTTGGGCTTTAGTCATGAATCAACACATATTTCTGCATTGGGGTATTGGTCACGGTTTTCATGTTATGCTTTTGACTACATACATATTACCATGTGTTTAGGTCTTTTTTTCTTTAATTCTTCCTAGTGATAAAATGGTTACGATTCACCTCTAAATACATATCGTTTCACCAAGTTTTTATGCGGTTTTATGACATAGCGTTTCGAATTCTAATTTTCTTTGAATCCATATCAATCAAAAGCCAAAACAATGAAAGCATATATAGCCCTGCTGACCATCTTCATGTGTTCGCCTATTTATGGACAAAACGAATACAATATCACTGGTTTTCAACAGACCATGGAAGAGTTTATTCCAAAGAAGATGAAAAAGCATCATGTAACGGGGACTTCAGTTACAATTATTGTAGATAATGAAGTGGTTATAAACAAAGGTTTTGGTTATTCTGACCAACAAAGCAAAACATTTGCCAATGAAATTACAAAATATCCTATCGGATCGGTCTCAAAAGTGGTAACAGCTACGGCTGTGCTTAAACTTTATTCCGATGGTATTATAGACATTGACAAACCCTATGTTCATTATGTCCCAGATTTTGAAATGAAAAAGCATTTTTCGGGCCCTATTAAATTCACGGTGAGACATTTACTATCACATTTCGCTGGAATCCCACGACTGAGGGCGAAAGGATTTTTACGCAAAGAATACGCGCCATTGAACAGGCTGCTTGAGAATTCTAAAGAAGAATATCTGATAGCTCCTGCTGGAAAGGTCTACCAATATTCAGATTGGGGAACAGATTTACTGGCACTAATGGTGGAAAGAGTAACCAGAACAAGATATGAGAAGTATGTGTCTGAAAATATTTTCACCCCATTGGGGATGGACCATTCCGGTTTTGGCCCAGTCATTACAAACGGGTATGTCAATGGTAAGGAAACAAAAACATATGAATACAGTTATCCAGGCTCTGACGGGGTTTTTTCGACCGCCAGCGATTTGGCAAAACTGAGTACTTTATATTTTACTGAAAAAGGGTCGTATTCCAATGGCTTTTTCAGACCTTCAGTGGTTCAGGAGGTGTTCACCCAACCATTTCAAGATGCCCCATTGGCATATGATGAGGAAGTTGGTTTAATGTGGGATGTACGACCTCTTCATGGTTTTCATAGGGTGAAAAAGGCAGGAATACACGAACCTTTTTACACCTATGTTTTTTTTGTTCCGGAATACGCCTCAACGGTCGTGGTTTGTAGTAACTCCAACTCGTCAAGTGATTTGCACTGGGATATTTGGTCCAAGACTTTTGAAATGCTTAAAAAAAGATTTAGGCTTAATGGCGGGCAAAGTCCCATCAAAAAAGTTCGTGATACCAAAAGAGTTACTTTGACCGATGATCAGATGCGAGTACTTGAAGGCACCTATAGTACAGATTTAGGTATTTTGAATTTGAAACGGCGTGGAAATAAATTCGATGTGGTACTTGGGGCAGAGAACCGTAAAGGTGTTGCAACGGCATTTAATGACAATCTTTTAAAGTTGTCAGTTAAAATGATGGGTATAAAAATCCCTGCCATCAACATATTTTGGGATACTTACGAAGATGAAATAGTGGTCGGTGAGCAATACAAAAGTGGGAACAGAGGCATCGGGGGCTCTAAAATCGAAGAGAGAGAGATTCCCACAACCTGGAAAGAAGCTGTTGGTAGTTATCAGGTCATTAACTATGATGAAAACGAATACAAAACCATTGAAAAAGCCGAATTGTTCATTAATTCATTTGGTGTATTAGAACTTCGGGTGGATGTAAACTATCCTAACGAGGTACAATTTCAGTTGGGTCTTTCTCCAATTTCGGATACCTTAGCCATTATCCCGGGGTACAATTTTGAGTTTTTTGGCGGTGAGACCATTCAACTTTTAAGTGCCGGTCCAAATTCTGTTTTAAAGGTGTCGGGATATCATCTTCAGAAAAAATAGTTTAGCGTACAATGACGGCGACATTAAAAAAACATGGTGGTCAAAAAGGGGCGGTGGAGGCGGAGAGGCTTCTTTTTAAAAGACCTTATATCCTGGTCATAACTTTTACCATTACCACGCTGAATTTTTTAATTACGTACGATTTGCGAGGTATTGGCCTCAATTACTTTTTTTTCTTCATCATTGACGTATTGACCACATATATCATCATTAAATTTTATGAGTACGGAATACGGTATATGAACAAAAAGTTGCCATTGGAGGTCGATTTTTTAAAAAGGATCATGTATCAATTAACACTACACACCTTAGCCGTTGTTGCTTTCAGTATTATTCTGAACGAGCTTTTGGATCATATCTTTTTTAAGGGAAAACGGTTATCCCTTTCATATGATTTTTATACTCAAGACACCGTTTTAGCTTTGGTTTTCATCCTATTTTTTCATGCGCTGTATTTAGGCTTATATCTTTTGCCAAAGAAGGATAATCATCCCAACAACGATGATTTAAAAATCAAAGTACTGCATGGCATGGCCCATAAGCTCATCGGGCTTGATCTTATAATTTGTATCTATACTTCTTTGAATACCACTTACGTGGTAACCGACCGTTACGAAAGATATATTTCAGAAAAAACTTTAGGGGAGTTTGAAGAAATAACTTCTTCGAATTTTTTTCGAGCAAATAGACAGTATCTCATTACACAAGCTATTTTAGAGGCATATGAAAGTTCTGCAAATGGTAAAATTAAACTTACCCTAATCACGGGGAAACTTAATGATATAGCAGAACAAATTTATGTAAGCCGGGACAAAGCAGCATCTTTTAGGGCTTGGTTAAATTTTGTTTAGGCAATTCGTTCTTCTAAGTCAAGTTGTTTTTGCACGAACGCTGTATCAACATGTGTCTGGCATAAATATTCAAAGGAACCTCATTCTGTTGAAACCCTCTTGCTATGAGAATCTAAAAGAATTTTTTAAAAATCCGTTTCTTTTAAAAAAGATAAAAGCTCACTTATATCTACCTTATATATATTCATTGCTCCGTTAAGTATTTGATTGTAAAATGAACGAATATCACCATAATTCGCGTATGTCTGTTTAGAAACGTCTGGATATGCCAACCTATCACTAGAAAAATAAAGTGTTTGTCCATCAGGACTTAGGATTGGGTCAGAGTCCATACGGTTAGAGTTCACTTGGTTTCCCAGATTGATAGCTTTACCCCATTTCCCATTTGTTTTCTTTTTAAATACGTAAAGATCATAATGGCCAAGCCCACCCTCCCTGGTACTCGTTAAAAACATGAGCTGTCCATCATTGCTTAGTTCAGGGTCCGCATCACTTGAGGTAGTGTTCAATTCCTCAACTAATTCTGGCGAAGTATAAGTCCCGTTTTTAAATTTTGACACGTAAATGTCCCCATTTTGTGAATCTGGTCTGTTCCAAGACACAAAATGGACGGTGCGGTCCAATTGAATCGTAGGATACACAATATCGTATTGATCATTTATACTACCTGGTACAACTTTAGGCTCGGACCACCCATGTGTTGTGCGCTCTACATACCAAAAGTTTCTTCCTTGAATGTTTGGATTTTGCGATGGTCTATCTGAAGTAAAATATAGTCTTTTGCCATCCTTTGAGAAATAAGGATTGGTGTCATTGTACTTCCCAGAAAATTGGGCGACAAGAGGTGGTGACCAACTAGCATCCTTCCACTTGCAGTAAACAATCACTGTTCGTCCGAACCTTGGCAAGCCTTTAACAAAGAAAAATTCATTCCCATCTGGTGATACGGATGTCCCGAATTCAAAATCTTTAGTAGATATGGTCTCAGGCTGCACCAATTCAACCTTGAGATTTTCTAGAATTTTATTCAATTGATTTTCTTGGGCGACAAGCTTCAAGCCCACTGCTAAGCTTGAAAGGAATAATAGAGTTGGAAATTTCATTTTGTTGTTTTTTTACCTGCTATACTTAAGCATTTGCAAAGTGTGAAAAGGAGCATACCCAACAAGAGTAATGACGGCATTTTCATTATTCTACATACTGGATATGCTCCATAAATTAAAAAAGTTGCTCGAGAACTATCATTGGTTTTCTCCGAACAACTTTTTTAGTACTCCAATCCGTAGATTATCCCAATTTCCAGATAAAAAGAGCGTCTACTTTGGAGCAGAATATTTCACCAGATCAATACCTATACCATTAGGGTCTTGAATGGCAAAGTGCCGGTCACCCCAGGGCTCATCCCTTAGGGCTATTTGAATATCAACCCCTTTTTCTAACAAGGATTCGTAAAGGGTATCCACGTCGTCAACTTCAATGGTCAAGTACATTCCACTGCCATTGAACTCCGACTGAAACAAAGGTTGCTGTGAGGGATGATTAGGGAGCAAGAAGCTAAGTTGTGCACTTCGGTCCGGAGTGTGCATTAGAAGATAGAATTCGTTTTCAAATGTAACACCAAAACCGAGGTTGTTTTGATAAAACTCCTTTGTCTCTTTGATTTTTGAGGTTATAATTCCTGCATTAAGTTTCATTTCTTTTTGATTTTTAGATTCGACATTGGTTTGGGAAAATAATTGTGTGGTGAGCATTAGGGCACCAATTAAATAAACACATTTTTTCATGACAATTTGTTTAAGATTATGGTACAAATTTGCCATCATGCCATCTGAATCCATTGTACAAAACGGACAAGTCTCTTACTTAAGGTACTCATCAATATCAACGAGTTGATATTTAGGACTCCGTTTTAAAAATTCCCTGAAAAAAGCAGTATGAGAGCCTCCCATAATGATAAGAACCCTATCATCCTTTTTCATGAGTATCCTATTCAGATTTGAGTACATTCTTAAATTTCTTTTGTAAAATTTGGCAGCTTCATCAGCACCTTCAAAATTGTTTTCAGTCCCCACGTGCGTTAACATATCCGCGTTTTCAATAATCAGGAAATCCAAAAAGTCTTCTTCATTAATGGTTCTTAATTTATTCAGGGTATTCATATCATTGAGCTGGGCTACCTTATTGGGCGCAGACAAAAGTGGATTTTCATTATAGGCATCAAATGTTATGGGGTCTAAGGTGTTCGTTATTTTATCATTGATGTTGTAATCGTAATTCATTTTATGGTTTATTCCATAGATGCTATCCACTTTACAAAGCCTCCCGATTTCAAATGCTAAAAGACTTATTTCACCAGCATAACTACTATCAGAAATTGAGTCAGTCACAAATTTGTTGTATGCTCTGTTTAGCTTATCGTTTTCTGAGGGTTCTATCTCAACGCAGATTACCGTGGGCTTAAACTTGGCTACCAGTCTACTTATTTGGCGTGTTTCCATTAAGGCTTCCTTATCAGAATTATCAAATTCTACCGAGTTTTCATCAGGCGTAGGACGCATATGAAAAGTGGCCAAATTCAGCACTTGGATTTTTCTTGAATCCCTGGGGACAGGTGAATCTTCTTTTACATCTTGGCCAAGACCAATTAATGTCAATCCTAAGAAAGCAGTAGTTAGTAATGTGTTTCTCATGCTATAATTGCTTTAAATGTTTTCAGTAGTATTTCTAATACTTTAATTGATTTTTATTCCAATTTGCACATCAATTCCTTGAATTCCATGTGTTTTTGCTACTTATCCTGTAGCATTAAAATTGTCCACATGGTATGGTGTGTTACTTTATTTTGAGTGGGTACGAATTCAATTATGTTTTAATATGATTCTGAGTGTTCTGGTTAGTAATGGACAATAGATATTTACCCATCACCATTTTTATTCTTCTTCTTTTGTTTAGACTTTAACACCTTAATCACATTTTCAAACGATTTTTCGGTTTCAAAGTACTTGGTTTTTAATGTATTGTATTTCTTATCGTTGTTTATTGCCTGTTTAAGTGTAGATGTTAAAAAATCGTAATTGGTGAATCGCGTGTCAACGGTCAAAATTATATTCAGCCAATTCCACATTTTTTTTTCTCCAATTTCACTTTCCATGGACAGGAATATAAGTGGGGCATAATCATAGACATAAAGCTGTCTATTATTATACTCTGAGTGAGATTTTATCTTGGCAAAAGGGATAGCATTAAAGTTTTCAAGATTCTTGATTTTTTTGTCAATCAGTTCCCTGTAGGTCTTTTCACTAATTAAATTCCTTGTTAGGTTCAATGACAGAAATTCTGCAAAGCCTTCACTCATCATATCTCCAAGTTCACTATTGAACATCTTTAGAGTTCCAAAATAGAGGTGGCCTAACTCATGGGCAATAAATGATCTGTAAAAATTTTGATACTCAGGTTCAAGGATACTTCTCAACCCATTTTGCCAACCTATACTTACTATTGTGGGATACGACACGAACATCCAACCATCCTTTTTAGAAATAGGCGTGGTTTGAATAAAACTGACTGATTCATCAAATGTGATTTTAAGATTTCTGGCATAGTATTGCTTGTATGAATTTATAAGCTTGCCAAATTCTTTTACTTCATTTTGATTAAATCCAGAGTTTAAGAAATAGGTGTTGTCTAGTTTTTTAAAATCATAATTCCCGCAGAAGAGTACCAATTCTTGAGCATACATGCTTTTGAAATTATGTGATTTGGCCTTAATTGGTTTGTTGCCGTTAACATATAAAGTGCTACAATCTGTGCAGGTAACTTCAATATTGTATTTTACCCTTTCAAATACCTTATCGTTTTTAATATCATACAATATAGGATACCAGGCAGATTGGCGCCCGTCTGAACGAACAGCATTTTGATTGAAAGCTATATTGCCCTTCCAATCTTTTCTGGCATAATTCACTATGGTATCTTTTACCACTGGAAATTTTCCTACGTACTTAAACTGTATGGTTTTTGGTAAGAACTTTCCTTTTTTGTCCGTATCCCGAAAATAGTAGGCAGTGCTTTCTCCAGTGGACAAACTGTCGTTGCGAGATTTTCTATAGTAGATTAAAAAGTCCTCGGGGTCTTTACTTCTCATATGAAGTAAGTTCATACCAGAATTTAATCGTATAAAGTAATCTTCAATTTGAGGAATTTCACTTAGTGTTAAATCACATTCAAAGGTTCCCTCCGATATTGAGACTATTACTTTTCCAGTTAGAAAAGGTGCGTTCTCTTGTGACCTCAGATAGGTTGAAGACAACAGTGTCAATAAGACCAGGGTTATCAATATCTGTTTCATATGTGGGGCTTCTTTAATTGAATGATTTTACCTTTTCTTGATAACTAATATCATTATATGATAAAAGAATGAAGAAGAGCGCTGAAAATATGTTCTAGTTCTTAGTAAAAACATCGTTCTTGTATTTTTTCAAGTTGAAATTAACAATGTAGAAATTCAAAGATCCATTGTCACTGGAGGAAGTAACTGTTTCAAAATCTCCATAGCTTTTTATTGCCCTTTTTTTGATGTCGTCAGACGTCCTATTTGACGTGAAAATCAAGTATTTTTCGTCCGGCGTTACGTATGGGCTGCCATCGATTTGACGGCTATTTACCTCTTCGCCCATGTTAACAGGGGCCGTCCATTCGTTCTCATTAATTCTAAAGCTGATGTATAAATCACTATTTCCGAAGCCATCCGGTTCATCCACACGGACAAAAATTATATAGGACTCATCCCTAGCTACAAATGCATCTGCCTCCCTACTAACGGAATTAATGTTATCCGGCAACTTAGTTGGTTGTTGATATTGGCCATTTTCAAGTTGTGATTTATAGATATCTGAGTTTCCATCCTTATCCGAACAGAAGTAAATACTTCCGTCATTTATCATTACTGGATAGAATTCATTGCCTGTGGAAGAAATTGGATACCCCATTGGGACTGGTCGCTGCCATTCCCCATTTGTTAACTCTGAAGTCCAAATATTAAAGTTGAAGCCCTCAGGTTTTCCTTCATAGTCCATAAAGGTTGAAAACAACATCAAGTCACCATTTGGTGAAATTTGAACATCTGTCATAGGAATATCAGCAGATACGAACGGAACAAATTCTGGCCGCCTAAATCTCCCGTTTTCAAATTTTTGAAAAGCAATGCCCGTGACTCCTAATTTTTGGGATGTAACAGTATAATACATGGTGTTTCCATCCGGACTGAAACTGGTGTTGTATTTGTCAATTTTTGTAGACACTACTTCCGGCTGAAATTTTATAGGTTTCAGGATTATCGAATCAGTACGATAGGGATGGCCGAAGGTTTCGGTATTCTTGCCATTAAAACCTCCTTCTTTTTCCGCACAAGAAAAAATTCCAACAAAAGCAATAAAAGAGAGGTATCTCCTCATAACCATAGTCACCTGAACAAAGAATTGGATTTATCAGTTTAAGTGGACCTCGATAACACAAGACTGCATCGCAATTTTAATTTATTGTGATGAATCATTTCTTAGAATTCCCCAAACAACAATTTTGGGAGTGCGAACTACTTAAATAGCCTGCTCTGCTTATTCTACGACACTTCGCATCTTGGACAGGATCTTTTCCTTTTACCTGCCAAACGCCTCGGACGGCGTTACTCCATAAAACCGCTTGAAATCCTTGATAAAATGCGCCTGATCATAATACCCCTTATCATAAAACACTTTTTCCGATTTCAGGCTTTGAATTGAAGGTTTGGCATTGAGAATGTTTTGGAACCGGAAAATTTTAGCAAAAACTTTAGGAGATTTCCCAAAGTAGAATTGAAAAAAGCGTCTTAGTTGCCGCTGACTTAAAGCAATGTCAAGCTGATTAATAGGGGTATTTCCTCCCGATTTAAGAATCTGATCTACCGCATTTGAAAATCTGGGGTCAAATGAAGAAAGGTCTTTTTCTTTATCAATATAAGAAATCAGCACTTCGCCAAGCAGGTCCTGTAGTCTATTTGTATTGACTCTTTCTGCAAGTTGGTATTTAATGGTGCTGCTCAGTGTTGGGAGCAAGTATTCAAGCTTCAAAAACTTGTTGATTACCTTTTCTGCCGAAATTCCGAAAAGCAAAGGAAACATAAATGGATAAAAACGAATACCCACATAGTGAAAAGATGTTCCAAGATCGTATTCCAAATATTGCTTTGAAAATCCGGTAATAAATATTTCGCCCTCCTTTACATCCACCAAAATATCCACGCACCCATCGGATACGACACGATATTTAAAAGATTCTTTGCTTAAGGCGATTGATTTTAGTTCCCAGTAGCAAAATATATATTGCTCGAGATCTTTTGAAGCCTGAAACTCTTTATACCATACCTTTCTTGAATGATTGGTTCCAATAGTTGGTTGAAGCGGCCTAAAAAAAGATTTTAATGCATTCATAGTATCTAGCAATAATCTCTTGAATAAAACTACAAAACCGTATGCTTTTAACTAGGGAAAAGCTGCCTATCAACCAAGTAAACATCTCAGAATGAACCTAAATCAAGAGGTATTTTCCTGACCCGCTGTCCTGTAGCCATGAATAGTGCGTTCAAAACAGCAGGCGCCACTCCTGGAACAGCGGGTTCACCTGAACCTGTCGGAACATCATTGCTATCCATAATTTCAACCTCTATTTCAGGGGTCTCATCAATACGCAACAATAGATAGTCGTCAAAGTTTTTTTGTTCTACCATACCATCTTTAACGGTTATGGAGGATTTTAACAATGCAGTCAATCCCCAAATTATACTTCCCTCAACTTGGGCCTTGACCTTACTGGGGTTAATGGCCAGACCACAATCAATAACGGCATACATTTTTGACACGTACAGACCATTTGGCCCACGTCTTAGATTTGCCACCATTGAGCAATAGGACGTATTGTAACTAATTGATGAACAGCCTTGAAAAAGACCATCATCAGTTTTCACAAACCAGTTGGACATGTCAGCTACTTTTTCCAATGTAGCTTTGAGTTTTTCGGGATGAAGGTCGTCTCCGACCCAAGGGTCCATTTTCTGCTCGACGATTTCTGCATTACCCAATAAATCCAAACGAAATTTCAAAGGATCTTTTTTTGCGCTATCGGCCAATTCGTCCATAAAACTTTCCAAACCTAGGGCCCAAGGATGTGCCAATACACTTCTCCAAGAGGCCCTAGGTATCAACCAACCATTTTTATAGCTTAATCGGGTCCGGTATGCTATTGGAAGTCCATAGGGAAAAGGACGGTATGCACTAGGTCCGCTGGTAAAGCCTTGATACCCCAATGCCATGGGCATTCCTTCATCATCAATGGCCGCCTCCCAAAAGTCAAGGGAGTATGGGTGATATTTTGAAGTTTTGATGGTGTCTTCCCGAGTCCACATCAATTTTACAGGCAGCCTTACCCTTTCAGAAATCAAGACCGCTTCCTCAACAAAATCACAAAAAAATCTTCTACCAAAGCCGCCTCCTGCCGGGTGGTTGTTGACGGTGACTTCGGTTTCCTGAAGACCTGTTAGCTCGGAAATACGTTCACGGGTCATAGAAGGGGATTGTGTGCCTGCCCAAACTTCAACTTTGTAACCATAGTGATACGCCACAGCGTTCAGGGGTTCCATGCAGGCATTGGCCTGATGCGGGGATTCATAATTGGCGTTGAGCTTACGACTAGAATTCTTCAATATGTTTTCTGCATTTCTAAAGTTTGCAGCTACAGATTTATTGCTTTCCTTGAATCGAACAAGACCATTGTGGACATCGGAACTGGAGAATTTGGAATTGGGGCCTAAATCCCATTCAATTTTCAAAAGTTTCTTTGCTTTCATTGCCGCCCAGGTATTGGTGGCAACTACAGCAACTCCCGGCCGTACCCCACCTTTGTAATCATTTTGCTGTAATACGGTAGGTGTTATTTCAAAAATATCGATAACCCCTGGCACTTCCCTTGCCGCACTATCGGTATAAGTAATTAGGCTCCCTCCCCAAACGGGGCATCTTTCGATGACAGCGTATACCATGTTGGGCAGTTTAACATTGATACTGTAGGGAACAATACCTTTTGAAGCATTCTGTGTGAGTCTACCCGGAATGGGCTTTCCAATGTATTGAAATTGTTCTGGATCTTTAAGCTTTACTTCTAGCGGAGCTGGAAGGGTGGAGGCCACAGCAATTAAATCACCAAATGCGACACTTTGATCATCTTTAGAACTATGGACATAGCCCATACTCGTATGCAGGGAAGATACAGGAAGTCCCAATTGTATTGACGCGGCTTTAATAAGAATCTCACGGGTAATGGCGATGGCCTCCCGTAAAGGCTTCCACACCATACGAATTCCGTTGCTCCCCCCTGTATCCTGCAAGTGCAAACGCCCGTACTTTTCTTTACTTCCATCAGCAAACTCCACTTTTATTTTGTCAAAATCGGCACCAAGCTCATCGGCCATGATCATGGCTAGCCCCGTAGAAGTACCTTGACCAAGTTCTGCCTTACTACAAATAAAGGTGACCAGGTTATTGGAATCAATACGTATAAAAAAATTAGGATCCCAGAAGGTAGCTTCCTGTTCTTCAGAAGCACATGCCAAAGGGATGAATGTACTTACCAGTAAACTACCACTGCCCAGAGCCGATATTCTAAAAAAATGCCTACGTTTCATGAACTCAAATCTTCTGCAGTTTTCTTTATAGCTTCAAGGATTCTTGTATACGTCCCACATCGGCATAAATTACCTCTCATGCCGTCTCGAATTTCCTTTTCTGAAGGTGATGGGTTTTTGGATAATAAAGCCGCGGCACTCATCAACTGACCACTCTGACAATATCCACATTGAGGGACATCTATAGCCACCCAGTTCTCTTGTAAAGCACTTAGTATAACGATTGAATCCGCACCTTCAATAGTAGTTATTTTTTTGCCTTCCAAGGATGAGGCAGGGGTTATACAGGAGCGTGCTGTAAGTCCATCTACATGAACCGTGCATGCACCACACTGACCGATTCCACAAGAGTATTTTGTTCCGGTCAAATCAAAAACATCTCTAAGAACCCAAAGTAAAGGCATGCCATTATCTTCTAATTCAAAAGAATAGCCCTCTCCATTAATTGTTAATTCCATACTTGGAATTTGAAACAATAACCATTCAAAATGAAAAAGAATCCTTGAACTTCAATCTTAGGTTGATCAACTACAAATAAAACCGGGTTTATGGACTTAGATAAGGTTTATTTTCTTTAGTAGGAGTTCTTTACTCGTCCTCCCAACAGGTATCCTATCCTCACCCATATAAATTAGATTCCCCGATATCTTGTCAATAGCCTCTATGTTGACAATGTAAGATTTATGGCACCTAAAAAACGACCCTTTTGGCAATACTCCTTGCCAAAACTTTAAGCTATAGGAAAGTAGATAGGTTTTATGAACTAGCTTCACACTTGTAAAATCAGAATCAGAATTTACATATCGAATGTCTGATAGGTATATCTTGATGATATCATGACCGTCCTTGGCAAAGATGAACTCCTTTTCGTCCTCTTTTTCGGAAACCGTTTGGTTGGCATACACTACTTTTGAAATGGCTTTGAAAAAACGTTCGAACGAGATGGGTTTCAAAAGATAATCACAAACATCAAGTTCAAAACCTTCTACAGCGTATTCGCTGTATGCGGTGGTAATTATCACTTGGGCATCAAGATTGCTCAGCTTTAATAATTCAATTCCGCTTAACTTGGGCAAGTTGATGTCCAAAAACAGGATATCGATACGATTACCGGATTTTAAAAATTCTATAGCATCAATAGCATTGGTAAAGGTCCCCAATAGCTGAAGGTGCGGTACATGGGCAATATGCTTTTGCAATACCCTTTGGGCTTGGAGTTGATCTTCAATAATAAGACAGTTATATTCCATTATAATAGTTGTATCCTTAGGTTTACCTGATAACTATTACTGCTATCCTCAATGTTCAAGGTATGCTTTTCAGGGTAAAGTAGCTGTAATCGCTGCTTGGTATTGGAAAGGCCAATTCCGGTCGGTGACAAACTCTTTTTGGAAGATTTATCATGACTATTGGTTGATGAAAAAAATAATTGACCGTTTCTAATTTCAATATGAATTTCAATGGTGATATTATCCAGTTGAGTGTCCATACTATGCTTAAATGCATTTTCCACAAACGGGATTAGAACCAAGGGCGCAATGGTATATCCAGCGGAATTACCTGTTAACTGAAAATCAACGCTTCCCCTTCCTTCAATTTGTATTTTCTGTAGCTCTAGATAATCTTCAAGATAGTTAAGTTCCTTGTTCAACAGCACAAAGTTCTCGGAACTTTCATAAACGATATAGCGCATCAAGTTGGATAATTTTAAAATCGTATCCGAGGTACGTTTATCTTCTTGAATTGATAAAGAGTATATATTATTTAGGTTGTTAAAAAGGATATGTGGATTTATTTGGGATTTTAAAAACTGCAATTGGCTCTCTGTTTTTTCCTTCGAAAGTGTATCTACCAAAATTTGACGGTCCCTATAATAAATCATCATTTTGATCAAAATGAAAATGACCACTGGCGGAATGTACTGCGCAAGTACTACACTAGGAGACGCTATAGGGTATGCCTGGGGATCATAGTAGAAATACCGTTCTATCACCAATTCCTCAATTGTAGCTGTTCCGCACATTGCTAGAAATGTGAGCAACAGAAAAACCCATACCCTGCCTTTCTCAAAAAATTTGGGAAACAATAAATAATTTATGGTAATGAATAGCAGAATGCTATTGATTGAGAAAACCCACTCATACCAGTGAATATGAAATTCTTCTTTTTTTAAGGACATAAAAAGTATATCCGCAACCCAAAAATTAAAAAGTAATACCCTGTCGTCTGACAACCAGCGTTCCAAAGGATGCTTAATATGGGCAGGCTTTACTCTTTTACTCATACTTTATCAAAACTAACTCATAAATCGAACAATTGATAAATAGGAATACAAACAACAGTTTTATGGGCACAAACAGTAATTTGAACAAGGTAATGTCCGAAGTTATGCATTTTAACTTTTTAACCTGCCCATTTCTATATATGAAGATCAAATGGGGTCAAACGAGAAATTAATTGACATTTTTGGATGGATTTCGAAACATACAAGCACTATCATAAGTGTTTCAATCAATATCTAGTATCCAATAAGGTGTTAAAATAAGGATTCTTATTTTTAATATGAACCACTTTAATGTCTTAAGAAGTAGATATAATGTATTGTAAGTCGGTAAAATCAGGAACCATCATTAAATCAAAATAGGTCCCATGTTAGCGTTTGGGACGACCTGCAATCTTAATATGTACAGCTTTGTTCAATCATTAATTCATCAATCAAAAAAGTAAACATGAAAACCATAGTCACCTTCCCTATATGCTTCCTATTGGGCTTAGCTGTGCTTTTCCCCCAAACTATACAATTCGCTCCCTACGAGTTCAAAAATGACAAAGGAGCAATTGTTGAAGCTGAGATGGGGTCGCTACAAGTTCCGGAAAATCGAAATAATCCAAGTACGCGGATGATTACCTTGAAAATGGTTCGTTTTAAAAGTACCAATCCAAATCCAAGCGCTCCAATCATATATCTAGCTGGAGGTCCTGGCGGTTCCGGAATTTCTACTGCTAGAGGCAAAAGATTTGACCTGTTTATGGAATTACGGGACATCGCAGATGTCATAGCCCTTGACCAAAGAGGGACGGGCCTTTCAAGCGATATTCCGAGATGTAGCACTGATTCAAAAATGAGTTTGGAAGAACCTGGTACGTTCGAATCATACTTGGAAGTCATGCATGAGTCCTCCGAACAATGCTTAGGATTTTGGATTGGAGAAGGAATTGACATAAATGGATACAATACTATTGAAAATGCAAAGGACATCGATGCTTTGCGACAAGCTCTTGGAGTTGAAAGGATAAATCTCTGGGGCATTAGTTATGGCAGCCATTTGGGGTTTGCTTACTCAAAACTTTTTGAAGATAGGGTAGAGAAAATGGTTATGGCTTCTTTGGAAGGCCCCAACGAAACCATCAAGCTGCCCAAAAATAATGAAAGCTATCTTGAAAGGCTGAATTTGGCGTTAAAAAAAGACACCTTGGCCTATTCGAAGTACGGAAATTTGCAGGAGCTAATGAGGGCTGCTTTGGATTCTCTACGGAGAAAACCCGTGCAAACAACCTTTTTTGACGGGAGGAGCAATAAGGAAATCAAAGTGGGAATCAGCGATTTTGATTTAAAGCTTGTTACCTCATACTTTTTGACTAAAAATCCAGAAGATGCTTCCGCCTTACCGCTAATTTATCATGAGGTATTGAACGGCAAATTCGATAGATTGGTTCAAATGGTCGCGGGCATGAAAAAATATGCCAATAGAGTTAGATTGATGCCATTGGTGGCCGATGTAGCTTCTGGGGTATCAGTTGCAAGGCATGAATTGATTACCAAGCAATCCAAAACTTCCATCCTATCAGGGACTACAAACTTTCCCTACCCGGACATCGGTGAAGGACTGGGTATTGAGGATCTAGGAACAGAATATAGAAAGCCATTTAAATCCAAAGCTAGGGCACTTTTCTTTAGCGGGACCTTGGATGGGCGAACGTATCTTGAAAGCGCCACAAATATTGTGGCCGATTTCAAGAATGCTACACACATTACCGTAGATGGTGCCGGCCACGATTTATACACGAGTTCTCCGGAAATTATTGAACTCATGAAATCATTCCTTAGCGGTGAAATGGTTAAATCCAAAACCATTAAGGTTAAGATCCAAGCATTCAGATAAAGTGTTCTATTTAGTATATGGAATACTAGAGGTTTGGTTGGTCTAAACATACGCTCAGGGGAAAAATATTGGATTTTACCCATCCCATTTTGCCGTTCGCTGGTTTTGGGGGCATAGTTATTTCATTCTACTATAAATTTATTTGATATGCGTTACATTTTAATCCCTCTGTTGTTTCTTGTTTTTGGCTGTAAAGAGAATTATCAACTCACAGAAGCTTATGATAGGGGCAAAGAAGTATATATAACCAATTGCATAAGCTGTCATGGGTCAAATGGTGCTGGAAACCTATTGTATCCGCCTATCAACTCAAGAATTGCCAATGCCATGACCTTGGAAAGGGCGGTATCTCTCATCTTGCAGGGTTCGCAGAATATGCCTTCAGTTGACCTTACCGATCAAGAGATTACCGATGTATTGAACTACATTCAGAACTCATGGGGTTTGGAAGCAGAAATAATCCCCATCGATTCAATAATTAGTTTTAAATCCATTTCAAAAAATGCCGCGATTTACCCTTAATATCAATGATAGAGAATATACCGTTGAGGCTCCAGAAAAAATGCCGATTCTATGGGCGCTTAGAGATAAATTAAATCTTACCGGGAGCAAGTTTGGTTGTGGTATTGGGCAGTGTGGGGCTTGTACGATTCATGCAGATGGTACCCCTATCCGTGGCTGTTGTGTTCCTATAAAGGCCTTAGAAGGAAAGGTTTTAAGAACTATTGAAGGTATTTCAGTCGAACACCCGGTAAAGGAATCCTGGCGCAAACTTGATGTGGCCCAATGTGGCTATTGCCAAACGGGACAGATTATGTCCGCAGTAGCCCTTCTGGATAGAAAACCAGAACCTACGGAGGAAGAGATAAACCGAGCAATGAAAGGAAACATCTGTAGATGTGGCACCTATAACCGTATTAAGAATGCTATAATGGAAGCCAGTAAAAACCGAATAGCATGAAGCGAAGATTTTTTATTCAATCGGTTTCTTTGGGAAGTAGCGGGTTTGTACTAGGTGCTAACCTTCCATTTTTGGGTTCAAATGATTCATTGGAGAAAAAGATGGTCTTTGAACCGAATTTATTGATGTCCTTGGGTGAAGACGGAATTGTAAGGTTCAAATACACCCGCCATGAAATGGGACAGGGATCATTTACAGGACTGGCCATGATTTTTGCAGAGGAGTTGGGCGCCGATTGGAATAAAATGGAAGTTTCCCAGGCGGATTACGATGAAAAATACGGCAATCGACTCTATGGCAATACTGGGGGAAGCGGAACGGTAAGAAGAATGTGGGAGCCACTACGTGAACTGGCTGCGACGGCAAGAACGATGCTAATTTCAGCTGCGGCTGAAAAAATGAACGTATCTACTAAAGAGTGTTTTGCGGACAAGGGAATGGTCATCCACAAACCTTCAAAGCGCAGTATCCCTTTTGGTGAACTTGCCTCACTTGCTTCCCATCAAGAAGTGCCTAAAACCATCACTTTTAAGGATGTTTCAGACTATAACATCATCGGTACTCCGAAGAAAAACCTAAACCAGGACAAGATTTTAGAGGGTAAACTGCAATACAGCATGGATGTAGCGGTCGATAATATGGTCTATGCCTGTATTGTTAGGGCTCCCATTATGGGGTTAGATGTGAATTCCTTCAATGCCGATGAGATAAAGAATCTTGAAGGTGTGGTGGATGTGGTACAGGTATCCAACAGGTTGAAGGAAGTGGACGAATCAGATACGAAGACATCCATGAGAAATGGTGTAGCAGTCATTGCCAAAGATACCTGGACCGCTTTTGAAGCCGCTAAAAACCTCAAGGTGGAATGGACCGATTCGCCGCTGGAAAATGGAAATATGGAATCCATTGAGAATGATCTTTCCATGGCAAAGGGCAATTCCGCTACGTATACCATTTTCGAGACAGGAAATGTCGTTGATGAATTTAAAAATACCACAAGAACATTTTCTAGAACTTACAGGAATCCTTTTCAGGCACATGCGCTCATGGAACCTATGTGCGCAACCGCAGATTATAAAGAAGACCGTTGCGAAATATGGTCCTCCACCCAACATCCTAACAGAATCCTTCAAAGAACAGGAATTGTCATTGATAAGCCAATCAGTTTCTTTCTCCTTCACAATCTACCTTGTGGTGGGAGCTTTGGAAGGCGATTCTATGATGATTTTATAACGGAAGCTGTAGTGTTGTCAAAAATGCTCAAAAGGCCGGTTAAGGTGGTTTGGAATCGGAAAGACGAAATTGCGACCAGTGGTTATCATGCCCTTCAGGAAGAAGAGCACACGGTTTCATTAGGGGAGAAAGGGAAAATTTTGGCTTGGCGACTCCGTGAATATATGAGTGCGCAGACTGAAGAATTACAATGGGCCTTTCCCTTTCAAATTTATTACAATACCCAACGCCTTCAAGAGGTTGTACAAGTGCCTTTCCGATTACCTATCATGGCTTGGCGAAGTGTGCAAGCACATCCTCATGCTCTTGGATTGGAAAGTTTTGTTGATGAATTAGCTAAATATTTAGGGAAAGACCCTTTGGATTATCGATTGGAACTGCTTGAAAACCAAATTGAGATTCCTAAATCCTTCGGTGAAAAACGATTTGAAGTAAACTTCAATTCAGTGAAGGAAATCTTGGTTCCGAGGGCTATCAGGGTGTTCAAAGAACTAAACCGGTTGAAAAATCAATATGTTGCGTCAAATGGTGAAAACACCTTGGGATTCGCTGGGCATTCTTTTGGTCCGACATTCGCGGGCCAAATGGCGGAAATTTCCTTGGAGAACAACAAATTACAAGTTCACAAAATAACGTGCGTTGTGGATTGTGGACTTGTCATTAACCCGCAATTGGCAGCAAATCAAATTGAAGGCAGTATTATATGGGGACTCTCTGCATTGTATTACAATAATATCACTCTAAAAGAAGGTAAGGTTGAACAGCAAAACTTCCATGATTATAAAGTTCTCAGAATAGATAAATCACCTGAGATAGAAGTTATTTTTTTAAAAAATGAAGACGCTCCCTCCGGTATCGGTGAACCCGGTGTTCCACCGGTCGCTCCTGCTATTTTGAATGCGATTTGCAAGGCCACTGGAAAACGTATCCGGAAATTGCCCATCATTGGCATTGACAATTTAGAACTGGCATAGTACCAATATGATTTCAAAAAAAAATATTACCGTCCAAATCCTTTTTAGTCTGGTCACGACATTATTTGTCCATACATCAAAGGGACAGGAAGCAGGGAAAGGTTCTCCATTAAAAAATATGGAGTTTTTAATAGCAGATTGGAAGGTGTCCAATTTCGAGATTAAAGAAGGGCAATGGAGTTTAGTGGGAGATACCCACTCTTCAATCAAAGCCATTCTTAAAGGTAGTTTTTTATCCGAAAAAGTGAAATATTTAGTGGGCGCCTCTGAATTGAATATGGTAATACATATTGGCCATGATGATAGAATAGGCCTCTTAAAGCTCAGCGCAATGGATCAAGAGTACGGGTTTATGGATATTTACACAGGTAAGTTTTTAGAAGAAAAAATAGTATTCACCAACCTAGGATCAGACCAACCCATTGCATTTGACGAAGGCAAAAAACTTTCTTTTAGGCTTACCTATTCCAATATTCGAGAAGAGTCTTTTGAACATTTGGTCGAGGGCACCTATGATGAAGGTCTGACATGGTTTCCTTTCGCAAAAAGTATTTATCGAAAACAATTAAAATGAAAAAACAAGAGCTATCTATCAACCAAGTTTTTTTAACTGCCCAGAACTGGCTTATATTCTTTGTGCTATTTACTGGAGCTGTCTATCTAGCATCAATAGTTATGACAAATTTTTTCCCCCTTCAGGATAACATGACAGATTTTAGTTCAGAGATGAAGGCTATGAGTTTGGGGGTCTTGGATGTCTTACAACCTTTCGTTGAATTGGTCATCATTTTTTGGCTGACGGATTGGGTCCTAAGAAAAGTGGGTTTTAGGATTTCAAAAGGACTTGCCAATATAGAGTGGAATGCAAAGGCGATTATTTACTTGTCTCTGTTGTTCACTTTTATCATTGCCGCGCTTGTGCTCACGGAAGCAATGTATTATTTGAAGGGAATGATTCTATTTGGTGCAGGCCTACTGATCGGTTCTAGAATAAGACTCCCATCTCTTGAAGGTTTTTTGAACATCAAAATGAACAATGAAACTGAAAATCAAGAGATTGAATAATATGAATCAATACCCCCCAGAACATCATAGAGAAGATAGCTTTAAAAAAATCGTTCAAACCATTAAAGCGTTTCCATTCGCTACTGTGGTGTCAGTAAATAGTGATGAAAGTTTTATTACCCATGTACCTCTGATGTATTATCCCGACTCTGATGAACATGGAAAACTGGTTGGACATATGGACCGTAACAATCCTCACTGCAGCTATTTGAATAACCGTGAAATAAAAGCGGTATTCCATGGCCCAAACAGTTACATTTCCCCGAATGACTATTTGACGCCTCAGTTACCCACATGGAACCACATTACAGTACATATTACTGGTAAATGTAAAGTGATTGAATCCACTAATGAAGTAAAGAGATCAATAATGCGTATGACCGAGTTTTTGGAAACTGGGGATAACCCCTTCATTTTGTCGGGAGATAACACTAGAATGAATCAGATTATCAATTTTATTGTAGGCTTTGAGATAGAAATAACAGCTTGGGAAGGGAAGTTCAAATTATCGCAAGATAAAAACGAGAAAGATAGACTTGCTGCAAAACTTAAGTTGATTAGCAATTACTCCAAGGATTATGGACTCTTTATAGATGACATCTTGAATTAGCCAACTTTAGATTTTATTTAGTAGTGCTTCTTAAAAAGAATTTGTAAGGTTTGATGAAATGAAGATTTTAATATCATTTGTTATAAGTTATACTTTCTGGGCTTTGGTATCATACATTCTTGCAGCCGTCTGGCTCTTAACATTAGATCTTCGAAGAATTTTAAAAATTGCCATTGTAGTACCAGCGGTCTTTTGGATAGCGTGCAAATTCTTGGATATCCTATCAAAAAGAGTGGGCGTAAAGACAAACTCGTTGATTTCATTTACAATGGTGGAGATTTGGAACCTTCCCGGTGAATTGGTAACGAAGTGAATAAAAAGTTTTTACCTATTCAATTAAAATTATAATAATTAATCAAAAACGAATCGATGAATGGAATATTAAAAAATAGCGTTCGACTGGTATTATTTACCATGTTCTCTACTAACCTTTCCTGTATTGCCCAAAATACAGAAGACCAAAATCAAACAGAATCAACAGCATCTCCGAATGTTCAGATATTGGAAAACATCATTCAAGTACCCTATTCAAATAGTTGCAGGACCTTGCGTATTTATTTACCCCCTTCCTATGATTCAAGTGATAAAAACTATCCAGTAATCTATATGTTAGACGGGCAGAATCTATTTGATGTACGAACCAGTTATTCTGGAGAATGGGAAGTGGATGAAACAATGGATGCTTTGGCAAAAGAACAGGAATTGGAGGCGATTGTTGTAGGTGTGGACAATCACGGGGTATTCAGAATGCAAGAGTACAACGTTTATGATCATATAGAATTTGGAAAACAACAAGGTAGGGAGTTCACCAATTATTTAGTGGACCAAATCAAGCCTTTAATTGATAAAATATACCGTACCAAACCTGAAAGGGAACATAACATAATCATGGGTTCTTCCATGGGAGGATTGATGGCTTACTATATTCTTATGACCAATCCTGATGTGTTTTCAATGGCTGGGGTGTATTCTCCTTCATTTTGGGTTTCCGAAGAAATTTATAGTCTTCACCAGCAGAATCCGAGATTGAATGAATCTAAAATCCATATGATAGTAGGTTCGGAGGAAGGCGGTATGGTCCCTGTTTTTACTCGTATGAGGGATAGCCTCTCTCCTTTGATGAATGACAGACGGTTAAAGACAGAAATCGTTCAAGGAGGTACCCATAGTGAAGCCTTTTGGAAAGAACAGTTTAAAGAAACTGCGTTATGGTTTTTGTCAAATACTTTTTAGAGTAAACATTGAGCATGCCCTAACCGGTGTTAAATTGGACTATGCTTTTCGCTTATGGAATTAATCTTACTTACCCTAAACAAGACATTGTTGGGTTTAATAATTCTGGTCAGCACATTAGTTGTAATGGCGTTGTTGATTGCAGGTGGTAATAGGCGGTTGGCCAATGCCTTGTTTGGGTTTCATTTCTTAATTATCGAGATTCAAATGATAGGACACCTTTTTTCCTATTTTTTGTTTGATGTTGCGAAATATTCCCAATACAATTCGGCTTTAGTACTCTCAATACCGCCATTACTATATTTATATACCAAAGCACTGTTCTCCGAAAAGAAATGGAAGTTCTCGACATCCCATTTTGTTCATTTTATACCTTCTATTATCGGTATTATAGTTGGTTTGAATGGTTTGGTTCTTCCTCCGGAACATAGGGTGTTGCTGTATGTAAGTAGTATTGCCTATGGTTTATCAAGTGCCTCTCTCGTTCGAATTAAATTTAAGAATTGGATCATTGTACCCTATAAAAAGAGGACAGAATACAATTGGATTAAAACTTTGTTGTACCTGTTCGGTCTTGTACTCCTGGCAGATGCAATCCTCTTTTTTGGATTCAGGTTCTTTGGAGACTACTTGATGGTTATGGAAACCTTTGTTCTTTTGACGGTTTTGGGCTATGCAATTTTTCCTTTATCGAAACTACTAAATGCCAAAATCAGAAGGAGTATTTTTAGATTTCCTTCTTTATGGCCGAAATACATACCTACCAAAATGATCAATTTGTCTTCGACATCAAGTTCGGAAGTAGTTTCGAAACTTCACAATTACATGGAAACTCATATGCCATATCTAAACCCAGAGCTAACACTGTCCGATGTTTCGCAGGCTATAGATGTTACAAATAGAGAACTTTCAGAATTCATCAATGGTCATCTGGGCACAAACTTTATTTCCTACGTCAATTCCTATAGAATAAAGATGGCGAAACAACTTCTGTCAAATCCGGATGAAACTGAATTGAATATCTCTGAGATTATGTATGAAGTTGGTTTTAGCTCCAGGTCATCATTTAACACGCTTTTTAAGAAAGAGACCGGTATGACCCCATCAGAGTATAGAGAGAGTCATCTTTACCGGCCTACAACTCCTAAACCGATTATTCAACGACTGCAATGAGCTCTATTTCAACCTTTAGTTTAGGAATGAACAATCTTTCGACCTGTACCCATGTCGATGTGGGGAACGCACCTGCACCATAGAAGGATTTTCGCAATCCCATGTTCTTCTTAAATTCCTCCAAGTCCGTAGTATAAATATTTTCCTTCACGATATCAGCGGAACTAGCGCCATAATGCTCCAGAGTATCTCCAACGTATTTGTAGATGGTTTTGATTTGGTTCTCCATATCATCATGTTGACCGTCAACAGTGCCAGCAATAAAAAGTGTTTTTCCAATTTTTATGGCATGTGAATATCCAATCCCGTTTTCGACGTTTTCGTGACCCGGAATATGATAGACCTCTCTTTCTTGCTGTTGGGCAAATGACAATTGTGCAAAGAACAAACTACAGATAATCAAAAGACTTGATTTCATAACTATATGTTTTTTAATGATTAAACTGGAGCAAATATTGGTTGTCCAATTCATTAAGTTGTTCGAATACATGTATTCGAACACTTTTTTGAACTACCCCGTGAATTCTGGCAACCAAAAAAATCCCTCTAAGTAAGACATCCTCCAAATCTTCATCTTCCCAGAAGGAAGTCGCCCTGCACTTCTTTGAATTGCGGCAATGGAAGTGTAGTCATCCGGAATTTACTTCTAGGAATTATGAATGTTGGCTAGGGGCCCATTTTTATTTATGGGAAAAGACAGCTATAACCAATAGGTAAGTTTTAATATCAGCCCTCGGTTCTGAACACCCAAACCAGATGTGTTTTGGTTTTGATTGAATATTACGAATAAATCCGACATGGGGGCGTAGCGCCATTGGAACCTGCTGAAGACACTAAAGTTGTCACTCTGGGTGTTATACTGAACCACATTGCTGAACAAGAGGTTTTTTGTAAAAGTAAGATTGCCCGTAAACCGCAATAGATGTAATTCCCTTTCTCCAAAGCTTTCTTGTAGCTTTACTTTATTATAGTCATACACCAGTCCAAAGTTCGCCCAAGGCTGAATTCTATAGTTGGCTTCCAACATGCTATTTAGAAGGGTCCCATTATAGAAACCGCCATAGTTTACGTTTCCTTCCAGTATGAAAAGTTTTCTCCTATCCGTTCTAAATTGCAAACTACTTCTAAAAAAGGAGTAGCCATCAGGTGGTAAAGGAGCAAACTCATCCCCGATTAGTGCCGTAGGAAATAATAGGTTGACCCTATTAAATCGATTATTTAATGTGATGGTAGATGTATTTCTAAAGTCAATGGTATAATCCAGATTGTTATTGGACTCGTTTAAAGTCCCATCAGGATTAAAATAGATGACGTGCCAAGTGTTAGCCCCATGTTGTGCGATTTTCTTTTTTTGATCATCATTAATGAACCAATACCGTATCCACGGATTCAGTTTGGTGAAACCAACACGAATGGTCTCCTCTGTTTCTGCATTGAAATTTTCCAGTCTAGGATTTATACCCACTTCGGTAATAAAGTTTTTCCCTACGTTTTCCAATAGCCAGCCTGCCCTTAAATACTTACTGCTGTAATTTCCTTTAACACCATAATAGTGGTTTTGGTTCAATCCCTCAGAAGTAAGCGCAGTATGAAAGCGGAAGGTGTTATTAAAATCACCATTAGGGGTAATATAATCAAATTCAATTCCCGCATTCCTCGAATAGTCACTGTCAGTGAGAGTACCACTAGTTGCCTGCCTATTAATAAACAAAGCTTTCAAGGCGGATCTTTTAAAAACCCTTTGTTGAAATGCCGCCACGGCATAATTCTGTGCAAAGAAATCACTCGTTTCACTGGTCTGTATATCCATGATGCCTATGCGAAGGCCAGGGGTCAAATTTCCTGTTAATCGCGCACCAAAATCAATGGGTATGGGATTCCCATTCGAAAGGCCGATCCTCCTGGAGAAAAAGGGCCTTATGGTTCCTGCACCAAAACTTGAAAAAATATCTGCGTTGTCTAAAAAGAAGTTGCGCTGCTCAGGTAAGAAAATATTGAATCTGGTAATATTGGTAATCTCTTGATCTACATCTGCATTTGAAAAATCTGGGAGTATTGTTAAATCTAGATTTAGAGTGCTTGACAAATTTACCTTTATGTCACCCCCAACGTCTGTTTTGTTTTCTGCACGGTTTTGATTAATATCTTCATAGTTTCTAGAACTCGAAAATGTCGCATATGGGTTGAAGGTCAATAACCTAGTTTTACTTTCAATAGGTCGATCCCATGTGATTGTTCCCATATAATTCATATCAATCGAATTGAAGTTTACGGGGAATAGCGTCCAAGTAGAGTTCATGAATTTTTCTCGGTCGATACGCATAAAATTGAGGCCCCATGTAAGGTTATCCTTGTTGTATCTCAACGATCTAAAGGGAATCGCTATTTCAGCAATCCAGTAGTCCTCAAATTGTTGCGTTGCCGAAAACCAACGTTGATCCCAATTTGGGGCATAAATGGTCTGCGACCCGAACAATTCTAATGTTGCTTCCATCTCGGCACCAGCCGCATTGACCCCAAATAAGAAACCATTTTGTTGTTTGTTTGTAGGGTCCAGAACGACCGTAAAAGCATCGCTAAAAAACTGTGATTGATCATTGTCCCTATCTAATGATTGAATTACCCGATTACCATTGTCGTGCATTTTTGCCAGGAAGTAAATATATTCGTCGTTATAGGTAACTCGTACTTCCGTTTGGTTATCCGCTTGTCCTTGGTCAACAGGAAAATGGTTGAAAAAGCTGGTTATAACCCCATGCCTATCCCATTCTTCTTCATCAGGAATCCCATCCAAAATAATTTCGGAATTCGATTTGGTAATTTGATAGTTCAGGCGCTCTGTAGCCAGTTCCTGGGCAAATATTATGCTTGGAACAATACAAAATAACAGGGAACCATAATCAAGGTACTTAAACATTTTGAGAATAGGGTTAAGATGATATTTAGAAAATTACCTTTAGTGAAGTATTCTATCAAAAAAATAACTTGAACTACAAAATTGACGGCCTGTTCAGTAGATTTTAACGAATAATACATATTTTTCAAAACCCTATCAGTTTCTTTGCCTAGTTTAAATAGTTCATATAAGCGGGCTCCGCATTAGGGAGCATTGAAATCACTCATTCGTTAAAACCAATAGGTCAACTTTATAACCAATCCTCTGTTTCGTTGGTCAAAGTTTTCAAGTGTGTTGTAGTTGTCGGTATATATCAAGAAAAAATCAGACATGGGCAGGTATCGCCATTGGAATCTTGCAAAGATTCCAAAATTATCCAGTTGTGTATTGTATTGAGCAACACTGGTTAGAAACATATTGTTGGCAAAACTGATGTTCCCATTAAACCTTAATAAGTGAATCTCCCTTTCCCCAAATTCATCGGGTAGCTTTACATTGTTGTAATTGTAGGTCAGTCCAAAATTGCCCCAAGGCTGTATCCGCATATTTCCGTTGACAACCACATTCAATCGGTTACCGTTAAAGAAACCTCCGTAGCTTGTTCGAATATCTCCAGTTAAAATCTTCCGATTGTCGGTTCTATATTGAAGGCCGAATTGGGCAAAAGAATAGTTCGAAATAGGTAAGGGTTCAAAATCACCCAAAAAGCTTGTTGGTACTGGTAAGTTCAATTCCCTATATCGGATATCAGCAGTAAAGGCAGAGGTGCTTTTAAACCTAAAGTCATAAGCAAAATTGTTCTCCGTTTCGTTTAGACTCACGTCATTGTTAAAGTATAGTTTGTGCCAAGTCCTTATACCGTGCCAATTGAAAATACTCTTCTCATTTTCTGGATAAAAAAGGTATCTGAAATAGGGATTGAACTTTATAAAACCAATACGTTCTACTTCTTCGGTCTCTGCATTAAAGTTTTCCAATCTTGGGTTGATGCCCACCTCGGTAATATAATTCTCTCCGACAACATCGAAAGTCCAACCAGTCCGCACCCTAGGTGTTACATAATCACCACTGAATCCATAATAAAAATTATCATTCAGACGCTCATCCGTATGGGAACTATGAAACCTAACCGTGTTGTTGAACTTACCGCCCTTTCCAACGTAGGCAAACTCTACTCCATAGTTACGGGCAAAGGAATTATCGCTATTCCCTACTTGGTGCTTATCAATGACCAAAGCCTTTACCACAGATTTGTCCAAAACTTGCTGATGAAATGCCGCAACCGTAAAATTCTGTTTTTCAATTTCATCAATAGAATTTGTCTCAATTTGCATGGCGCCAATTCGCAATTTCTTGGAAACATTCCCAGTTACCCTCGCTCCATAATTGATTGGGACAATCCGACCTTCATCCAGACCAATTCTTCTAGAGAAAAAAGGTTCTATATCCCAGCCGCCGAAATTTGAAAAAATATCATTGTTCTCTAAAAAGAAGTTACGTCTCTCGGGCAGAAAAATATTAAAACGGGTCAAGTTCGTTACTTGTTGGTCAACATCTGCATTGGAGAAATCAGGATTAATGGTAACATCCAGGTTGATTGAACTGGTAATATTCACTTTGGCATCGATTCCAATTTCAAATTCATTGTTGGTTTCGGTTTGGGAATCATCTTCAAAATCCCTGTTTGAGGAGAAAGTGGAATAGGGAATTAAGCTGAACGGCCTCTTATTTTTAGGGATATTTTCATCCCAAATAAGTGACCCCATGTAGTTTAGGTCGTCAGGGTTGAAATTTCTGGGAAATTCTGTCCAAGTGGTAAGACTATTGTTTTGAATATCGGGACGTACGAAACCAATACCCCATTCCTTGTTTTTAGTATTGAATCGCAGGGTTTTAAATGGGATGGCATATTCCACCACCCAATAATCCTCAAATTCCTTTACTGCGGAGTACCATTTATTATCCCAAACTGTTGAGTTTTCCGTACGGGTGCCATCCAATGATAATATACCCTCTATCTGTGCGCCTCCAGCATTGACCCCGAACATAAATCCATTCTGTCTATTTCCGATGGGATCGAGGGCGAAGGTCAGGTGATCACTACTGTAATAGCCACCGTTGTCCCTTTGCAGTGTCTGAATCACTCTATCTCCGCCATCATAACATATCCCCAGTACATATAGGAATTTATCATTGTAAGTAAGCTTTATTTTGGTTTTTAAATTTGAAAAACCCTTGTCTTCTGGGGAATGATTATAAAATGGGGTCAACGAATCCAAAGCGTGCCACGATTCATCTATTTCCCCATCTATAACGATGTTGTTCATTGCTCTTTTAATGCTATATGAAAAGCGATCACGAGTATCTTCGCTTTGTTGGGTCATAGCAGACATAGAAACAAGTAGCATTATGGCCAGCAATGTTCTTTGCCGACAGCTATTTTTCTTTCGCATAGTTCAGTAGTCTTGGTTATTTTTTTTGCATGTAGATATCGAACGTTCCTTCCAACGTTCCATCATTAGCCTTCAATTCGATAAAACGATCTGTTGATGCCTTCCTTGACAAGTAATCTGAACCATGTTCGGCACCCTCAAAATAGAGTTGGGTTACCAATGTCTCATATCCTCCACTTTCAATTTTGTAATGAATATGCCTTGGTCTGCTACCATATTTTCCGGGTAGAATTGTAGTGAAGCTATATCTACCAGAGCTGTCGGTATTAATTTTTGTTCTGAATAGGAAGTCTTTTGAACTGTTGTCGTAGTTGCCATCTGTCCCCGCATGCCAAACATCAATTGTGCTTCCGGACAATGTTTTCTTTTCCTGACAATCTTCCCCATCATATACTATTCCTGATATCCGAAGTACCCTACCTCCATCTAAAGTGGTCATTCGATTATTGAGAGGAACATTTCTTCGGAAATAAGGGCCTAAAGCATCAGCTTGGGTAATACACCTGTTCCCTTCTTTCTTCTTTACGAGGCCAAATACCGGAATCGAGGCAAGACTTGAAAAAGAGACGAGCAAAAATTTTTTTCGATCCATACATTGTGCGCGGTTATGATTAATATCGCAAAGAGTTAAATATGTCTGGAATTGAGAAAAGAAATCTCCTAAATGCAGAATTAGGAATCTGAACAGCAGACAGCGTTGGTTTTAATAAATGCTGGATAGGAATGAATCTACATTTAAATGGGTTGCCTAATAGACTTTCGTTTTAACCGATTAATTAGAACCCCATAAAGGGGCTATTGCCCTCAATCGATTACAGAGGGTCATTGGAAAAGAAAAATTCAACACCATAATCTTAGACTTTGTCACAAAAAAACCGGAAAAACCCAAAGTGTTCATCGAATTGTATCAAGATTTATTGAAAGAAGTGCCCGCTTTAGAAAAAGAGAGGGTAATGGAGCTGTTCGAAAAGGTAGGGCCTGTTGAACTAAATGATTAATAGTTTCAGCAGCCATGTTTTAATTAAAATTCAAGAATCAATATAACTCATGGTTACATTCCTCGTCCTACCCGTTGTAGGATTAGGAATGTAAAGCAATCATCAAAACCGTGCCCTTAAAAAAAAAGTGCTTTTTCTATTGCTGATCACATTTTCCAATACTTCAGAATTTGCCTTGCCAATCACCGGTTTATATCCAAGTTCCAATATGATATTGGGGTCTAACGTATAACCGACGCCAACACCTAAACGCATCAATTCTCTTTGTGGTGTGCCGGTATTCGAGTTGATATCGTACTGTATTTCACCACCACCAATGAGATAATACTTTTTCCCCATAAAATATTTAATCGCCAAACCGGCATTCAATTGCTCTTGATTTCCAAACTTAGTATACGAACGTTCCATTCGAAAAGCCCCCTTTTTCGTCATAGGAAAATCTACAAGTCCATAAACAGATTGTTCGGCGTTGACACCCAATGGGGCGTCCATGCGATACTGAATAATTTGATTGTTTGAATTCAGATCTGAAATCACAGGCTTTTCTACACTTTTCTTCTGTGCCTGTAACTTAGTACAGCACAAAATAATCAAAGAAAAGAATAGAAATAGTTTCATGAGCATTTTGATATAAAATGAACTTCTAAGACATCGCTCTTGAAAGAGAAATGCTCAACAGCAAATTAAACCGGACCATGGTCTACTTTTAATGATTTAAAATTTTACCAAATCATGACAGAAGAAGTTACCACCATTCCATTCGGTAAGGTGTACACTTCTTCTATTCATGGAAAGACTTTAAGGACATGAAGCCCCAGAGTCTTTGTCCACCGAAACGTTATTTGTTGTTATAAGGTCACACAATTCTTGTGGCAGTGTGGTGATTTGATTTTCTTGAATGTACAATACAAGCAAACTGCTCAACCCGCCAAGTTCTGAAGGCAATTGTGATATTTGATTTTTTTGAAGTTGTAAGGTTTTGACATTAATAAGGTTACCAATCTCTTTGGGCACTTCTTGAAGTCCATTTTCATCGATACGTAAATCTGTCAAGTTGGTCAAATTGCCCAACGTACTCGGTACACTTGAAAGATTGCACCAACCTAAATTGAGGTTGATCAGTTTGGTCAAGTTCCCTATTTCTTCAGGTACCGACGCCAATTGCCTGCTGCCATATACCGATAAGCTCTGAAGTTCTTTAAGCTGTCCCACCTCACTTGGCAAGCTGTTCAAATCATTAAAAGTAAGATCAAGTTGGATTAAATTCTCTAGATTACCGATATCGGTCGGCAAAGTAATTACCCCGTTGTTGTGAAGCACAATAGATTGCAAGCTCGTCAGATTGCCGATTTCTGCAGGAAGACTTTCCAATAAGTTTTCTGTTAGATCTAAAGCCCTTAATTTTTTTAGGCCTGCTATTTGTGCGGGCAAAGACGAAATTTCATTGCCCACAAGCACCAAAGCGTTCAGCTCAGTGAGGTATTCTATCAGTGGTGTCATCGTCGATAGCCCCTTGGACTGAATCCTTATTTGCTCCACGCGCCCGTCGGCAACCGTAATTCCTTCCCATTCGTCAATTTCTTTCGAAAAATCCCAATCAAGGGTATTGTTCGGATTCAGATTGTACCAAGCGATGAGTACATCCCGATCGGTCAATGGAGCATTGGTAATGATCGCAGTATATGTTTGTGTACCGTCATCTTCAGCTTTTACCTCATAGCTTACATTGCTACTAAAATCAGTTATTATTTTATCCCCTGGATTCACTTCGGCATTCTCAGAAACCTGTAAGGTTGGCACCAAGGCATCTAAAGAAACGCCAAAAGGTACTGCTGCTGAAACGGTTTTGTTCACTTCATCAATGACGGCCTCTACATCCGTTGACAATCCTTCATTATCTGAGGCTAAAAAGACAAACGACAACAATTGCTTGGCACTGGACTTGGGCAAGGTCACGGTCACTTTATAGTCTTGGGTAGCCCCATCTTCTGCTTTGACTTGATACGTGACCGCCTCTGAAAAGTCAGTTGTTATCTGATTATCTGGACTCACAGTAGCATTTTCTGAAATGGTAATCGTAGGCTTCAGCTCCGAAACATCTATTTTATCCGAGAGTTCAACAAGTACTGTTTTAGTGCTTTGATCCACTGTTCCATTGACATCTGCAGAAAGTTCATCATTGTCCTTTGATAAGAAAGAAAATGTCAATAGTTGGTTTTCATTGTTAAGCTCGGCTTGGTCATCATCATCGCACGATGTTAAACCAAAAAGTAGGAGGGCCGTAAAAAAGATTATTTTCTTCATGATTTGGGTTTTTGAATTCTAATTGAATGAACTGTACGTGTAAAGTACTAGACAATTTGAGTTCTTGATTTGTCAAAAAATCACTTTTTCTTGAGTCGAAGGGGCATTAAAGCATTTTAATACTAAAAATTGACCCCGATGGAAAATTCGAGACCAATATCTCTGGTATAAATTTCTGAGTTCTGAATTTGTTGAAAGAATTCAATACCAAAGACAATTCCATTTCTTTTCCACGAAATTATTTTAACCCCCTGACTCGCACCAATACCGATTAAAAATCTGTATTTCTCATCATCATCATTCAGCCCTTTGGCCGCTTCAATTCCAACAGGTAAATTAATGCCCACCGCGCCATAAATTCCTGGCACTATTTTTTTATAGCCAAAGAGTCCGGGGCGCAGTACATAAGAATCAACATACTCAAAACCCTGTTCAGCTGCAAAATCATCTTTAACGACATATTGCTCAAAATTTAGCTCATAAGGAACAATAAAATCTCTGTCACTATCAAGAAAACCAGTGTATCCCAACGCCCAACCCTTGTGATACGTACTTGTAAGTATTTGTCTATAACTGATGATATTGTACCATTTGTTCAGCGACCGGTCGGAAATGCCCCTGGCATCAACATGGTCAAAATGGCCCAAAGCTTCTTGTTGTTCATTTTGGTTGGCCACAAAGGCCAATATGCAATATTCAATGGCCGCCCTTATTCTTTTTTCATGGGTCGCTGAGACCTCTTCATTTTTCGAAAAAAGCAGTAAGGGAGCTTCGAAAACTTCATCTTCTGAATGGCTTATCTGATAACATTCTTTTAAACTACGTCCCTTTTTTTCATAAAACACAAGATGAATGTCAACCCTTGCAATCACCTCGGTTTCATTTATTCTTGACTCTTGAATTCTCAGGGTTTTGACTTTGACGACTATAGGTTTTTTGAACTCTGCCTTAGCTATAGAAGTAGTCACAAATGTATCTAAGGCTTCGGACAGATTAGGGTACAAGGTCATGGGCACCTTATCACCTTCTTCGTTCTTAATCTGGGTCAAAAATTTTTCGGCCCTATCATCGATGATTTTATCAATGTAAAAATTTGGGGATGCTACCACAAAAGGCACGGTCTTAAGTACCACCGTCTCTTGTGCAGCTATCTGCTTAGCAGCACACAACAGAACACATACCACTATTTGCTTTAGGCTATCAAGTATTATTGGCATGTGACGTAATGTGCTTCTGTATACCTGTAGGGTTCAACATCATAGGTGAGCACCAATGTCGCTGCGGTCAAATGTTGAATGCGAAGCTTTTCAACCTCTTTGGTCTTGTACTTCAACTCTAGGTACTCTCCATTTGTATTCAGCATCCAGCTACCCGAATATGATTCTCCTTCCATTTTTGCCTCAAAGGTCATGTCTTTATTAAGTTGAAGATAGTCTTGGTTTTCAACTTCCTTAGGAGCGTAATACACACCCTCTTCAAGATACTTGTCAAGTTTCCAATTTTTACAAATTGCATTTTTAGACAACGCTTGAGCCTTAAGGGCCTGCCCCATGGTCAACACCATGAGCACCCACACAAAAGGCATTGCTGTTCCATGTTTTACTTTTCTAATCTTCATCATTCTGTTACACCTTCACCTTTAGTGGTCTGAAATTGTTCCATCTCATTTCCGTCTTCATCTAAAAATGTCAATTTTGGTCGGTCGTCGGCATCGACATAAAGTTTAATACGTTCGCGCCCTTTAGAATCATAAAGAAAAAGGCCCACATTCTCGTTTTCCTCACGACCTAAAAACATACGGTATACGTTGATTTCTTCATCTTGTAACTTGCGCATGGCCCTATAGGCCATCTCTTTCTGTTCTTTAGAGTAGTCCTCGGTTTCTTTATAAAAATTTTGAAACATTTCAAATTGTGAGATGGAATCTGAACGTTCTCTCAAAAACATACCATACCAGCGTTTCCATTTACCGTCTTCTTTATACTCATCTTTCATTATGGCCAGAATCTGATCATCCTTTTGTTGGTCAAAGGTGATTCCCGCAAAACTCTCCCCTTCTGTACCATCATGATAGATACCACCCAACTCATCTCCTATCCTGTTAAAAAAGATGATTCCTGGCAAATCTCTATTTGTTCCGGGTGAAAGCGGTTTTCCATTGACCGTTGCCAATGTTTGACGTTCAGGATTGCTTATTGAAATATACAAGTGTCCATCAGGCCCTACAATACTCAGGCGCTCGGCCTTTATTTCTTTATGGATTTTAGATGTACCGCTATCAGATTTAAAAAGATAAAATCCGAAAACTACTAGCAGTACGGTATTCACGGTCAGAACCACATTCTTCACTTTTTCCATGATTAGATTAATTTTCGTTTAAATATTTATTAATCTCTATGTATTCAAAATCTGGTGAATCTTTAAACAACTGCCTAAGCGTCCAGACATGGCCTGAGCCGTAAATCAGCAGCATACGCTCTTCTTTTGACAGATCTGTAATGTCATAGGCATTGGCAAAAATTCTAAGGTTTCTTTGATACCATCGTGCCGTAGCATCGGCGCCATTATAAAGGTCACCGGCCCCGATCACCGCCCATTCAGTAAGATAGCCCTGATGATTCTTAAGTCTATTTGACGGCGTGTTCAAAAAACGCAGGTAGTTCTTTAGTGGTAGTACAGATTTCAAAGAGTCTTCAAACCTTGATTTACTTTGATAATCATAGCGTTTGAATTTTTTATATTGGTCCAATGACCTTAAATAGGCTTCTTCATCATAGGTGCTATCATCAATATCAGCCCCAAACCATTTTAGACGTTCGGTATCTGAGGCATAAATCTTTGAATGGCCCAGTCGTTTCGCCAATTTGAATCCGATTTGATAGGTTTCACTGGTCCGTTCTGAAATATCAAAATCAGCCTTTAAGAACTCTTGGTAGGCTTTGTTGAGCACACTATCATTCGTAATACGTGGATTCTCAACCAAAATCTTGGTAGGCCTGAATTCTTCTAAGGCATCAAGTAGCTGGGCCAGCTGTTTTTGACGTTCTTGACTAAGAATATCAAAAGGAAACTTATGTTTATAATCATCCAAACCAGGATTGCTAAAATGAAACATTCCTAAAACCGAAACCTTGGTTCGGTGTTCCCCAATAAACTCTTCAGGGCTAAAGGGATCGACCATGTTATTTTTGGTGTGCTCCGGTTTTAACTCATTTGCGCAGCCAATAAGGAGTAATGTCGAAGTAAGTACAAGTAGTTTTTTCATTTTGAAGCAATATAGTTGTTGACTTCTCTAATTGGTTCTTGGTTATCATAACCAAGCCACAACAGATGACCCCATTTATTGTTGTAAATCTTTAATTCAGAATTTCTAATATTCTTATGGGCATGATATGCAATGTCCACAGCCACAGAGGCATCATTCAAACTGTGAAGAATCAACGTAGGGCATTGAACAGCTTTTAGCACATCGACCTTTAGGCCTTGATGGATATCATTCAAAAAACCATATCCAGACCTTTGCAATGCAACCATTTCTTTTAATCCACGCCGTTCACCTTCGTCAATCTTAACACTTTTTTTATTGGAGAATTGCTTGAAAAATGTCTTTGTAAAATATCTTGGTACGACTTGAAATCCAACGTTGACCAATTTCCATGTAATGGTCTCGGTCATAGGATGAAACAACACCTTGCTCAAATACCACCTAAGATCATTTTTGGTCAACCATTTTTTTGATATAGCAGAAATAAGTACAAGCTTATCCACACCATTTTTCATAATGTTCGCAAGTGCAATAGCCGTAAGTCCACCAGCAGAAATACCGACAATGACTATCTTTTTAAGATGGAGTAAGTCAATTAGGCACAATACCAGTCTTGCTGCTTTCTCAGGTGTTTCACCACTATTAAGTGGTGTTTTACCATAACCGGGTCGTGATGGTGTTATAAGTCTAAACCGAGCTATGTCATAACCCTGATGAAAAAGCCTTTCATTACAATTGGAATGTCCCCCGTGTAAAAACACAATTGGCCTACCAGACCCTATATCTGTATATTCAACCTTTCCGAATACTGTTTCCACAATTTTTGACATCCTACTGTAGTCAAGGTTTTACGGTGTTATTTGTTTCTCTTTTTTAACCACCAATCGAGCCTAGCTTCTTCTTTAAAATTGTTCACTTTGGGTTTAGATTCTGCTCTTTCGATTTCAAGAGTTTTCAAGTTTGCCACTAGTGACCATATTGTGCCAAATTTTTCTTTTTTCAAATCAAGACATATACATGCATCAGATAGTATTTCCTTGGCTTTTTTGACATTTACGTTACTTTCTGTACGTAGCTGTTGGTTTATACCTTGGTAGCGCTCCATACTTTTTGACCAATCAAGATTGCCTTGGTCAATGGCTTGCATATCTTTATTCATAAATTGGTTGGTAATATGCAAGTAGCGGTGGCCATTGGTAAGGTTTATGATTCTGCTTTGCTCGGGTGCCGACTCAACTACAGCAATATGCCCATGGGCATCGGCAACGATAAAATTATTTGAAGAAGATACCTTGGCTTGCTTGATCAATTCTATTGCCTCTTCAGTACTCGACGCATTTTCAAGCACCTTTCTTATGATAAAATGAAAACTCACCCCGGGACGAACCGTTTTGCCATTGACAAAAGACATAGCAGTAAACAAGCCCTTTTCATTGATTCCGTCAGACCTCCCTATGAACACATCTGATTGACCAATGTACGCCCACTTATCTGAAGGCGCTATCAAACTACTTTCCGTGAATTTTTTAAATGCCAAAGGCATATCGTAATTCCTTCCTACAATTACGGCGTCATCATTTTTGAATGCAAAAACACTGCACTGACCATTGAAACCAGAAGCAACCAAGCTTAAAAGAAATGCAGCTACGTTATTCGGATTTTCTTCGATACCATCTGCAAAGCCGTTGATTTCTTCTAGTACCTCGGGATAATATGTCCCTAACTCCGGAATGCAATTAACTCCAAACTCTTTTGTTTTGACATCCATTTCCGGCAATTGAAAATTGGCCGATTTAAATAGTAGACTGCCATATTTAAAGCCCATATTATAAAAGTCCCCATAGAGTCTCGGGTGGTACATCGCTTTTCATTTTAAAGATTCAACGCCTTCTTAAGGCAATCATCATGTGAGGACTTAAAGCAAGTAAGTTTTTATCGCGCTCTGTTAGAATCAGTAGATCATTAAGGGTTTTTCGGGTGCTTGAATTTGACATATTTGAAAAATAGTCTTTATCAAGCCAGGTAATGCCTTCAACTGCATAGGTGTCTAAATGCTCAAAACCTTCATCCATGAACTCTTGCTCCAATTCTCCAGGTTTATGGTAATAGCCCTCGGCCAAAAGCCAAGGCAGCGTTTTAGGCGGCCTGTGCAAACCAGTGGAGAGCTCTTCAGCACACATTTTAAAAAATGCCGGGTCATGAATATGTCCCCCTTGCAATCCAGCAATAGTAGATGCAGTATAGTTAATGGCAAATGCCAGTAAAACTCCCTCCTCCTTCAGAACTCGTTTTGCCTCTTTGATCGCTTCTCTTCGTTCTTCAGACTCCTGAAGATGATAAAGGGGTCCGTGCATAACAACTACATCTGCGAAATCATTGGGGTATGCCAAGTGTTGTGCATTGCCTCGTTTTACACTAAAGGGATTATCTAGCTTTTTAGAGCGCTTATTTGCTTTTTTTAAATGTTTTGAAATAGGTTCAATAAGATGAACGTAATGTCCTTTAAGCGAAAGCCACTCAGCATACTTTCCTGTTCCGCCACCAATATCAAGTACGGTAATGGGCTCATTTGAAAGGTATTTCTCGATAAGGGTCTTGACCCTGTCAAACTCCAATTGACCCATCATGCCATTCAATCTGGTCTCCTCTGAGGCGCGATTATAGAATTCTTCGATTGCAAGACTTACCAATCTTTGTGTCACTTCCATTGAAATAGTATATTAAATAAGAAGGGGCACGAATTTACCTACGTGCCCAAAAGATCATTTGTCAAAAAGTCTCTTTTTTCAAGAAGAAACCACTTAGTTGTAGCCAAACTTTTTATACATGATCAAAACCGAAAGGAAAGACCACGTTCAATCGTTTAAGAGAACTATTTATAAGATGGCCGGGCAAAAGCCGAAGGAGAAGAATTATAGAATTTTTTAAAAAGTTTACTAAAACCATATACATCGCCAAAGCCCAAATCTGCAGCGACCTCACCTACAGAACTGTTCTTGGCCATCAACAGCTCTTTTGCTTTTAACAACTTTATATAATTGGCATACTGATGCGGGGTTTTGCCAAATACTGCTTTAAAGGAATTGTACAAATGGAATTTTGACAAGCATGAAACCACCACTAATTCATCAAAGGCCACTTTTTTGTCCAAATTATCATGAATGTATTCACGGGCCACCAACAGACGTTTGAATGTTTCGACCTGGGTAGATTTCTTCTTTGCCACTATGGTATCGGCCAATCGATAGGCACGAAATTGATTGTTGTACAAGCTGTTCAATACGGCCATTGCCATTTCTTCGGCGTCCAAAAAATCAAAACAATCATCAAAACTATATCTATGAAGCTGTTTGAGCAGTTTGCCACAGGGATAGTGCTCAGCAGAAAAAGCTTTCTCAATAAAAAAACGATTTTGGTTCTCTACATAAAATGGATTCTCAATAAGAGCATCATTCTTCGAAAAATAAAACGTATCAAATTCTTTCTTTAGTCTTTTTGATACGACTATACTTAAAACATCTATACAGTCATCAAGTTCATTGAGATAAGACCAACCCTCACTAGGATTGGTGACAATAAAACTGTCATTATCCACATTTTGATGCCTATTTTTCCATTCAATACCTCCACAACCTTCATTAAAATAAATAATGGTCAGGTTATTGTTATCATATTGATAGCTCTTCATTTTGGTATTGAAACGCATCATATAGTTGCGACCTTCTTCAAACGCAGGTGGCTCGCGATAAACATCTTTAGAAAAATGATCATAATACTTGTCTATATAAATGTTGCCCATACCTAAGCCATCAACCTTTTATTTGACCAGTTTGAAAATCCAGCTACTGTAAAATTAAACGTATCTGAGGTTAAACTCTGTTAAAACTGATGTAAGAAATTGATTGGGGGGTATCTCAAATGTTTCATGACCCTTCAATTGGGGCAAAGCGATGAAGTATAATGTGCCAACCACTTGTTTTCAATCTATTATAACTGGTATGGCTGCGTTCAGTATTGATTTTTGAGCGATGAATAAACTCTTTGCGAAGTTAATTGTTGGTGAACTCGATGCTTTGTCAAAAAGTCATTTTTAATACGTACTTTAAAAAAGAATGCTCGAGAGGTTGAAAAATGAATCTTCAGGGGCTAAAGCAAAAGTGTTGGATCAACCTTTCAATTTACCAGATACCATAAAAACCCTGTCTAAGCCAATACGTGTTAAAGGCTTATCAAAATAGCCCGAAACCATGTTATGCTTTTTTGCAGTTGCCCTATCATTTGATTGTGAGAAAGCGGATAATATATAAATCTCGGGCATTTGCGCCTTCTTTATAAGCTTTTGAAGGTTTTCTATAAATTGCCAACCGTTCATATCATCCATAATAAGGTCTAAAAAAATAATTTCTGGAAACGGTCTGTTTTGAAGTTTCAATTCGGTAAAAGCGACCAAACCTTCTTCTGCATTGGCGAAGGTTTCAATTTGAACTGGCTCACCATATTGCTCAATACAGTAACGCGTAGCAAATTGCGAAACCATATCATCGTCAATAATCCATACTTTTCGTTGCATAAGCTTGTAGGTTGGATAATTTGGGGATTATCACATAACAACCACAAAGAAAAGATATTGTCTACCCACGACCTCAAATTATCGTTTTATGGTCTAAAAGCATCTTTGTATCGCTCGTTTCATGTCATTCGTCTAAGGAAAAAAGCAATTAGTGAGGCAGTTTGTTTTTTAGAAGTCCGTATATGAAGGTACCCAATAGAGCTCCAAAAATAACCACAAGTATCGGCATAAAGCCAGCACCTAAAAGTGTATACATAGGTCCTGGGCATGCTCCTGCCAGGGCCCATCCCAGTCCAAAAAGGACGCCTCCAACGGCGTAACGTGTAAATGATTTCGCTTTATCGGCAATGACAATATCATCTCCGAACAATGATTTTCTATTGCTCTTTTTCACCCATTGCGTAAAGATCATCCCTAGAATTAGGGCCGAACCTATGATACCATACATGTGAAAAGCTTCAAACTGAAACATCTCATAAATACGAAACCACGATGCTGCCTCTGACTTGAACATAACGACTCCGAAAAATATACCGACCAAAACATAAATTATACTGCGCATCATTAAAAAATTAAGGGAAATATAAGATGAACCATAACCAAGCCTCCAACAAAAAAACCGATAACCGCTATCAATGAAGGCAATTGAAGATTACTCAATCCAGAAATAGCATGACCTGAAGTACATCCGCCCGCATATCGTGCACCGAAACCTACCAAAAAACCACCGATCACCAAAAGCAAAAGTGTTCTGGGGCGCGAAAAAGCCTCATTGCCAAAGAACTCCACTGGCATATATGCATTACCGGCACTTTCAAAACCATATTGCTGTAATTGCCCAATACTTTCAGGCCCAATGGCGACAGCTGTATCGAGTGTCAAAAAGTTCATTGCTATAAAACCTCCAATGACAACACCCAAAGCAACTAGAAGGTTCCAGCGTTGGGCTTTCCAATCAAATCTAAAGAATTCAGCGGCTCTATCACCACCAGCAATGGTACAAAGCGTCCGCAGGTTTGACGACATGCCAAAACGCTTGCCCAGCAATATCAAGATTGCCATCGTCAACGCAATTAAAGGGCCAGAAACATACCATGGCCAAGGCTGTAAAAGAATATCCATACCTGAAAATTTTTACAAAGAAAGGCCAAATACATGTTTTGCCATGTAACCTAGGTTACATGGGCGCATTTAAAAGAAAGATGACTCAAGATTTTTTGCCACTGTTCATCATGCTCAATACCGCACCTATTAGAATGAGTACAACAAGGGCAAAAACACCAATCATCCAGATTCCGTTTTCCCAAACCACTAAGGGAAACATCTTTACTAAAAACATATTACAAAATTTAGGTAGGGTAAATATATTTCCATAGTTCGTAATACTTTATGATATCAATCAGGTTTTGACACTCAATAAAAAGCCGAACCTTGTCAATTGACAAGGTTCGGCCCAATCATCTCAACCAAAAAAATCAATTCTTTATTTTGCAGGTATTTAATCCGAACAGGCTGTATAATGGGCAGAAGCTAACAAAACTGGTCAGTATAAAAATACCTGACAATGCCAATAGCACATATGCCAACGTACCATTCAGTATATTAAAATAATAAAGGGCAATGACCGTCAATGCCACGATAAAACGAATAATGCGGTCCATACCGCCCATATTTTTCTTCATGTTATTTTTAGTTTTTCAATGAACAATACCATAAGCCCAACAAGGCCAAAACATGTTATGCAAACCAATACTAATTTTTGCCAGTTTTTCAGTTTCATTTTCAAAAGTATGCCATAACCAAATGAAATGCTGTAACATGGGTTACACAAGCATCTTTATTTTTATAGTATTTTTAGTATTCTTACCTGTAGTTTATGAATAGAAGAAAGTTTGCATCAAATTTATCTTTGGCAACTTTATCGGGCCTTCTTGGCACAAGAATCGTTTTTGCAAACAAAGCACCCAATGGTTATCTACCCATTGCATTGCAAGACCCTGATCCCTTTGCTTTGTTCAATAAGGATAAACGTATGGTCGTGCTCAACGATAAACCTTGGAATATTGAGGCCAAAGCCCATTTACTAAATGACAAGGTCACGCCGAACAAATACATGTTCATTCGTAACAATGGTCGAATTCCTGATACCATAGACGCCAAGTCTTGGACCTTAGTTATAGACGGTGAATCGGTCAAAAATCAGAAAACATATACGTTAAGGGAACTTAAAGCCAAATTCAAGCACTATACCTATCAATTGACCTTAGAATGCGGTGGTAACGGACGCAGTGAATTCAACCCGCCGGCAAAAGGTAACCAATGGACCGTTGGCGCCGTCTCTTGCGCCAATTGGACAGGAGTCCGTTTACGTGATATCTTAGCTGATGTTGGTGTCAAAAATGATGCTATGTATGTTGGTTATCATGCTGCTGATACGCATTTGAGTGGTGACCCCAATAAAGAACCCATCTCTCGTGGGGTTCCAATAGCAAAGGCCCAACAAGAAGAAACCTTACTGGCTTTTCAAATGAACGGTGAAGATATTCCTATTGCACACGGATCTCCGTTGCGTTTGGTGTGTGGCGGTTGGCCTGCCTCGGCGTCAGGAAAATGGATCAGCCGATTGAGTGTTCGCAACAAAGTGCACGACGGCGCCAAAATGGGTGGTAGCTCATACCGCGTACCCTGCGAGACGGTTGCGCCTGGTAGTAAAGTAGCGGAAGATGATATGTGCATTATTGAATCAATGCCGGTAAAGTCATTGATAACCTACCCAAAATCGGGAGCTTTGATCAAACTCGATAAATCATTATTGATCAATGGCCATGCTTGGGCGGGTGAGTTAGAAGTTCACAACGTGGAGTATTCCATAGATTTTGGAAGCTCTTGGTCAACCTGTACGCTTGAAAAACCAATAAACCGATTGGCATGGCAACATTTTAAGGCAGTAATCAACTTTCCAAAAAAGGGATACTATGAAGTTTGGGCGAGGGCCACGGATAGTAAGGGCATAAGTCAACCCATGGTGTTGCCCGGTTGGAATCCCAAAGGTTATTTGAACAACGCCTGTCATCGTATTGCCGTTAAAGTTGTGTAGTCAAATGGATGATAACCTCGAAAAACATCGCAAACAACTCATAAGACCAATACTTCTTTTCTTGGTCCTGATACTCTTGCTTTTTGGTGGGTTGTTTTATGTGAAACACAATCCAAAAATTTTACAATCAACAGAGACAGTAGTGACCAAGTCCTTTGAAGAGGGTGAAGAAGAAATTGTGGATGGTATTCATATTGAAACGGGTTTTGTAGAAGATGAACATATGCAGCTTGTAATTCAAAATTGTACGAGTTGCCACTCGGCAAAATTGGTCACTCAAAATCATATGAGTGAAGAGGGTTGGAAAGCCACTATCAAATGGATGCAAGAGACGCAAAATTTATGGGGATTGGGAGAAAACGAAACTAAAATAATCACCTATTTGGCTAAAAACTATGGTCCCGAAACCAAAGGACGCCGAGAGAATATTGAAGTGATCGAATGGTACGAATTGAAATAAACTCACATGGAAAAATATATTGAAGCCTTCATATCTGGATTCTTGGGCACAGTAGATTGGACTTGGAAGTCCATATTTTTTGAAGTGCCTTTGTATACCAATTACTTTTGGGGGTTAATAGCTATATCATTGTTAGTATGGATATTAGAAATTATATTTCCATGGCGTAAAGACCAGTCTGTCTTTCGAAAAGACTTTTGGTTAGACGCCTTTTACATGTTTTTCAACTTCTTCTTGTTTGCACTGGTCATCAACGGTGTGTACAAAATGTTCGAAGCACTTTTTTCTGATGTAGGAATCACGGCCACTAGCCTAGCGCTTATCGATTTTTCATCTTGGCCCATTTGGACTCAACTGTTGGTATTTTTTATTTTACTTGACTTTGTACAATGGTTTACCCATGTTCTGTTGCATAAATTTCCGGTGCTCTGGCAATTCCACAAAATTCATCATAGCGTCAAAGAGATGGGTTTTGCGGCACACTTGCGTTACCACTGGATGGAAAATCTGCTCTATAAACCTTTAAAGACTTTTGGGATCATGCTGTTAGGAGGCTTTGAACCCGAGCAGGCCTATATTGTGCATTTTACGGCGATTGCCATAGGGCACCTCAACCACGCCAATATTAAAATCACCTATGGTCCGTTGAAGTATATTTTCAACAATCCGGTCATGCACCTTTACCACCATGCGTACACATTGCCAAAAGACAGCTTTGGTGTAAATTTCGGCATCAGTCTGAGTCTGTGGGATTATCTTTTTGGCACGAACCACATCCCTGAAGATAGTGGTACAATCGAACTCGGTTTCCCAGGTGAAGAAAAAGTGCCCAAAAGGTTTTGGGAACAATTGATCTATGGATTTGGTAAGTTTAAGAATTAATCCTCCAAACTATCAAACTCAATAAATTCATATTGTGGTGACGCCTCAAAAAGTTGGCGCAATATGGCTGCATGGCCATTACCAAATACAATTAAGATTCTATCCTCTGGGCCATCGGTAAGCTGCAAGATCTTAGAAAAGATGCGCACATTGCGATTGTACCACCAAATGGAAAAATTATCTGCACCGTCGTAATCTTTGGTTGCCATCTGACGCGTAAGATATAGCCCAAAATTGGTGTTGTGCGCCTCTCTTGTGTTCATTTCTTTCAAAAAGGTCAACAAGTGTTTCTCTTTCATTTGGGCATCACGATAATCGAACCACTCGAATGCCTTTTCTAAATAAGGGTCACTGGCCTTCCAATCAATATTTGCCGTTAGTGATCTTGTGAGGACGGAGTCTTTCTCAAGAAGTTCACTTTCCAAGGTCGGTGCGTCTGCGCTATAAATACTATCCAAATCAAGCTCGTGTGCCAACCGCATTGCCACTTGGTAACGTTCACCTCTTTTGTCACGGTATGCACCTTTTCGATACAGCTGATAACGATTGTTCCAATCTGTTTTTGCTTCAATCACAATTTTGTTTGGATTGAATTTTTTAATGTAGGCAATCAGATCGGTCACCTCACTTTTCTTAGGCTCTTTCAATACATCGATCTTACTTTCATCAGACGTTCTATGTTCATCCAATCCAGGAAAATTAAAGTGAAACGTACCCAAAACCAACACTTTAGCTTTCTCATTTGGAAAGAAATCCGCTTTGGTCTTCTCAGTTGCCGATGATGTCTGGGCAATTGTCAATTGGCCTAAAACTAGGACCAGGAATAAACAGGTTGATGTTTTCATCTCTTTTGAGTTTATTAAAAGATGAACTCCGTTAAAAAATGTTACAGAAATTTCTAAAGCATCAGGCAGCGAATAGATACCCTTTCGCATTATAGCAGTATACCTTGAAGTCAATTTAATTTAAACGTCATGAGAAAACTAGTAAAACCCATTATTGTATTCTATGTATTGTTCATTCCCTTAGTGTCCATGGGCAACTTAAAAATAACCCCGTCTGAAGATGTCGTTACCGTACATATCTACCGCCCCAAAAAGCTCGTTGGCTTCGCTTGGGTCTTTAACCTAAAGGTAAACGGTGAACGATATGATAGAATAAAAAACGGTGATCATCTCGTACTACAATTTAAACCCGGAAGAACTACTTTCGGAATAAAGAAGAAAAAACTGTCCTTAAATTTAGAAGCAGGAAAAACCTATTACATTCGAACATTTATCGCAGCTGGTGTATACATTGGCAGTCTAGACCTAATAGAGGTTACAGAGTCATTCGCTAAGACCGAGTTGAAAAAAAGTAGTTGATACTATTCCAATTCTTCATTATAAAATAACATAAGCATTCAATACGGGTAATTTGGTAAACGAGCAACTTATAAAAAAATGCATCAAAGGTGTTAAAAGTGCCCAAAGAACACTTTATCTGAACTATGCCAAAAAAATGTTTGTCGTCAGCTATCGATATACCAATCAAAAGGAGGATGCAGAAGAAATCGTGTCAGAAGGCTTTATAAAAATCTTTCAAAATCTTTCAAAAATTGTATATCATGATGAGGTACGCTTGCAAGCTTGGATGAAGAAAATAATCGTAAACGAATGCCTTATGTTCTTACGAAAAAAGAAAAGGATGATCTATGATGAGCACGAAGTTCGTTTTTTGGAGACCCGACCCGAAGTTGAAAGTACATTGGCATTGAAAGATACTCTTAAGGCTATTCTTAGTCTTCCTGTAGGATATAGGACCGTTTTTAACTTATATGTAATTGAAGGGTATTCTCATAAAGAAATTGCTCAGAAACTCAATATTGCCGAAAGTACTTCTAGATCTCAACTTACCAAGGCAAAGACCATGTTGCAAAGTAGAATAGCAAAAACCAATCTATGAGAACAGCGTTCGACAACCAAATAAAATCGGAAATTGAAAATCTTGAAGGGGTACCCAATGTTGTATTTGAGGAAGAACGTATATGGAAAAGCATTGAACTTAGAATTCATAAGGGACCAAATGGTCAGTCATCAGGTATTGTTCTATTGGCCGGACTTGGTCTGGTAGGATTGTTTCTTGCAGGGTCTCTGTTTAAGACTACACACATCACTTCCGACACTGATAATCTTAGCAATGAAAAAAAGGCTGCTACTTATCAAAAAGGCGTGGTTTTAGATACCACAATAACAATCAAAACAGAGCGTATCCTCGATTTAAAACTATCAGACTCCAGAAAAAAGGTTGCTAAAACAAAATCAAAGGAAACTTTCAAAATTGAAGGTATGAAAATGCAATCCATCGCCATTTCGGATACTCAGAGTATCCTATCACCTTCGAGACCAAAAGTGGGTCAATTGCAATTAGAAAGTAGTTTGGTGGCAGTACAAAAAACTACCGTACATATTTATCGTCCAACTCGGTACGTAGGGTCTGCATTGGTATTTAGATTAAAGGCGAATGGAGTTTTGATCAATAGGGTAAAGAATGGTGGCCATTCGGTTCTTAAACTCAGTGCTGGACCAACCCAGTTTTTAATTGGCAAACATAAATTTGATATGCAGTTAAAGCCCGACGAAACCTACTATTTACGGGTACGATATAAGGGTTTTCCAATTGGTAAGCCAATAATAGAATGGATTGCTGAAGATTTCGCCATAAAAGAACTGTCCAAGAATAGCTCAAGAAAATAAATTTGCTCTCAAGCGTAACTTTTTTTTAATTGAAGGTATTACCATAAAGAACAAATGAAAGCAATTACTATAGTACTACTACTTTTTTTAAGTATTACCTCCACTTTTGGTCAAAAAAACAACATTGAAAAAATCAAAGAGGTTCTTGATACCTATGAACAATTGGGCTTCTTTCATGGTTCTGTATTAGTTTATGAAAAAGGTGAACTACTTCTTAGTAAAGGTTATGGTAGAAAAAACAGTTCTGTAACATCAAAGAATGATGCGAACAGTGTTTATCGTATCTATTCTACGACCAAAATTTTTACGGCCACAGTAATTTTGCAATTACAAGAGCAAGGAAAACTGAAACTGTCGGATAGGCTATCAAAATATTATCCCAACTTTCCCTCTGGCCATGACATAACCATAGAAAGCCTTTTGACACACACATCGGGTATCCCAAATGACACCGATCCAGAACATACCAAAAGTGAAACGGTCTTTTTAGACTTCATTATAGTACAACCTTTAGATTTTTCACCGGGCTCAAGATGGAATTACAGCAACTCAGCATATTATTTACTTGGGTATATTATTGAAAAAGTAGCCAAAATGCCTTACGAAGAAGCAGTAAACCACTACATTTTTCAGCCATGCAAAATGAATCAAAGCGGTTTTGCCTTTAAAAGCATGAAGGGCGAACAAAAAACCCAAGGATTCGAATATCTGACCCTTCACAAACATAAAACAGCATTGGTCTATGATGAACCCCATCCGTTTGCTGCAGGTGCCATGTACTCGACAACAGGAGACCTTCTGAAGTTCTACAAAGGACTCAGAGAGCATCAACTGCTCAAAACGGAAACCTTGCAAAAAGCAACTTCTGAATACATGGGGCATCATTATGGTCTAGGGTGGGAAACGTATCCTTACATTCACAAAAAAGCAGTAGGCCATAGTGGTGGCGGACCCGGATTTAAAAGTAGGTTTAAATTGATTTTTGAAGAAGATATATGTGTTATCGTATTAAGCAATACCGAAACAAATAAAAATTTGGATTCGATGATTCTAAGCATGGTTCTCGCAAATGACCCCAAAGAAGATTTTATAACCCCAGCAAAAGTGGCCCATGAAAAACTATTGCCTTTCAAAGGAACCTACACTCTAGAAGACTCAAAATTTTTGATTTATTTAAACGACGGTGTGCTAAGCTTTCACCATTCAAAATATACCTCGTCAAGAAGCCTTTTGGCACCAAAAAATGATAGTATCTTCTTCACTGATGTTATCATGAACGGTACTGAAGGTAATGTCTTCTTCAAGTTTAAGACCAACGGCAAGAATGAGGTGGACTTCCTTGAAGTAAGTTTCCCAAATGGAGAAAAGAAAATAGCATACAAAGAAAGTACGAGTATCCCTTGGGGAATCATTGGCAGTGCAACCAAGAGCGGTTGGGAAGGAAATGATATTCTTATGGAACCGGACAAGGACAATCCGGATGTATTCAAATTGGATAATGTCAAATTACAGGACGGTGAGTTCAAGTTTAGGGTCAATAACGATTGGAATATCAACCTTGGTTTGGGAATCAAAGATGGGTTGATCGTAAACGGTGGAAATTTAACGGTTACGGAAGGAACATATACCATAATGCTTGATGTTTCTGATATCACAAAACCTGTTTACTCCATCAAAAAATCTTAATGAAAAAATATAAGTTTACATCTTAATCATATGTTTAAAAATACATTTAACAAATCGGTTGCCACTCCCTTACTCCTTTTGTTCTTTTCACTGTTTTCATCATTCTGCAGCAAAAAAACCGTAGTGACCAATTCTTTAAACCGAATTGAAAAAAGGGTTCTCAAACTTGCCAAGTCCAATAATTTACCCTCTCTTTCACTTCAAGTAAAGACAAAAGATGCGGTTCTCAATATTGATTATGTCCATCCTGAAACATCGCCCCAACCAATATATGGTATAGGCAGTGCTACCAAATTTCTTTCAGCCATGTTGATCTTTAAGTTGGTCGAAGACGAACAGTTAAATCTGAAAGATAAGGCCGCAACATATGTGAAAAGTTTAGATGCCATTGAAAACGGCAACAGTATTAGTGTGGAACAACTATTGAACCATACCAGTGGCCTTTCTGATTATACCGCGAACCCAGAATGGCGAAAAACCGTCACCAGAGGCAATTCATCTAAAGAGTTTGAAACAAAGTTTGGTTACATCAGTTCAACGCTGAACAATCATGGCTCATATACTTACAGCAACAGCAACTATTTGATATTACAAAAAATTGTTGAAACAGTTCTAAATCAGCCCTATGACCTTAGCTTTGAAACGTTCTTTGAAAACCAAGGCCTACAAAACATAAAACTTGGTGATGTGAATAAAAGCTTACAGGCGTTCTATGCCGAAAATAGCGACGCTAGTTCAGATGTTTCACAATGGCAAGAAAACTACGGTTTTGATGGTGGCGCCTACAGCGTACCCTATGAGCTTAATACATTGCTACAAAAGTTCTTTGTTGAAAAGACCATTCTTACTGCAGATACTGTATCACAAATGACCGATTGGATCTCAATGGGAGCAATGGCCATTCCAATTGGAGAAGGAAGTATTTCAGCATATGGTAACGGTGTAATGAAACTTCTGTATAAGGGGAAAGAGTATTTGGGACACGCAGGCGGCACCTTTAAATATCAATCTTTTATGTTCTATAACAAAGAAGATGATATTGCGATAAGTATTCTAACAAATTGTAGTGGAAAGCACTATAGCAATGTCTTTTTTCAAGAGATAGTTCCCATAGTACTTGATAATCTTTGAACAAGGTGAAACAAAAAAGAATCAATTGTTTTGTAACAGCGATACCAATTGATCGGCCTGTACCACACCTGATTGGCGCCAAACCGGTTCGCCATTTTTAAAAAGAATCAAAGTAGGCACGCCACGTACCTGATACTGTGCCGCCAGTTTTTGGTTTTTATCTACATCAATCTTAACGATTCTAGCTGCATCACCTACTCGGTCTTTCACACTATCCAATATAGGTGCCATGGTTTTGCAGGGACCACACCAGGTAGCGAAAAAATCTACTAAAACCGATTTATCACTTGTAACAATTTCTTTGAAACTTGCCATACCAAATTATTATTCGGAGACCCAATCATTATATCCGCCAGAGTAGTCGTAGATTTTTGCAAAACCTTGCTTTTTCATCAACTCCGCTGCACGGTTACTGCGCCCACCCATTTTACAATAGAGATATACAGGTTTTTCCTTATCAAGTCCGTCAATTTGACTTAAGAACAATTCACTATCAATAATATTAAAGTTAACGGCATCACCAATATGTCCCGCTTCATACTCTTCAGGTGTACGCACGTCTACCAACTGTACATCTTTGCCCAAGACTTCATCAGTAAGGTAGGCCTTGTCAATGACCTCAATGGTTGTATTTGAGTTCTTGTCTAGACAGGCCGCCATAAGTGTAAGAAAGAAAAGTACAACGCTTACCCTAGCAAATCGATTCATAAAAACTATTTTAAAGTGGTTGGACAAACAAAGTCGGTTACGGGAATACCTGCTTTTTTTATCGCAGCGAATCCACCGGCAACATCCACTAAATTATGAATTCCGCGGCTTTTTAAAATAGAAGCTGCAATCATACTGCGATAACCGCCAGCACAGTGTACGTAAAAAGTTTCTTTCTCGGGAAACTCGGTCAAATGGTCGTTCAAAAAGTCAAGTGGTGCCAGATGAGCGTCTTCAACATGTTCAGCACTGAACTCTGTTTCTTTTCTCACATCAAAAACAGGCACCTTATCGTCCAAATGCGCTTTAAAAGCTTCAGCCGAAATACTTTTGACGGAATCTACTTCTTTTCCAGCAGCTTTCCAGGCCTCAACACCACCATCTAAATAGCCTAGGGCACCATCAAAACCAACTCTTGAAAGACGGGTGATAGCTTCTTCTTCTTTTCCTTTTTCGGTAACCAATAAAATAGGTTGTTTGACGTCGGCTATCAGCGCACCGACCCAGGGGGCAAAACTTCCTTTGAGCCCAATAAAAATGGACCGCGGAATATGTGCTTTCGCAAAATCATCTTGGTGTCTTACGTCAAGAACAACGGCCCCTGTTTCGTTTGCCGCAATTTCAAAGGCCTCAGCAGAAAGTGCGGTAGCACCTCGCTCGATCACCTCATGAATATCATCATACCCCTCTTTGTTCATCTTCACGTTTAAAGGAAAATATTGTGGGGGTGGTAAAAGACCATCCGTGACCTCCTCGACGAACTCTTCTTTGGTCATATTGGCCCTTAGGGCATAGTTCATTTGCTTTTGATTGCCCAATGTATCGACCGTTTCTTTCATCATGTTTTTACCACAGGCCGAACCTGCACCATGTGCAGGGTACACAATCACATCATCAGCCAAGGGCATAATTTTGGTTCGCAGGCTATCATAAAGTAATCCAGCCAATTCTTCTTGGGTCATAGTAGCCGCTTTTTGGGCAAGATCAGGTCTGCCCACATCGCCCAAGAAAAGGGTATCTCCACTGAAAATCGCATGATCTTTACCAGATTCATCACGAAGCAAATACGTGGTACTTTCCATCGTATGTCCAGGGGTATGTAGTACTTTGAAGGTAAGTTTCCCCAGTTGAAATTCTTGTCCATCTTCAGCAACCAAAACATCATAAGACGGATTTGCATTTGGGCCATAAACAATGGCAGCACCCGTCTCTTTCGCCAAAGTAACATGGCCACTTACAAAATCAGCATGAAAATGGGTCTCGAAAATATATTTGATTTTGGCGTTATCGCGCTCAGCCCTTTCTAAATAAGGTTTGACCTCTCTAAGTGGATCTATTATGGCCACTTCACCCTCACTCTCAATATAATAAGCCCCCTGGGCCAGGCATCCGGTATATATCTGTTCTATGTTCATCTCTCTAATTTTTAAACAAAACTACATTACTTTCTATTACTGTAAAGTGACTTAGGTCACAGAAGTATTCTGCTGCGATTGTTGCGTTATTTTTGATTGAATTGCCGTTTTTTCACTTAAGTTCTCACAGTACTCAAAAGCGTCACTGGTTCGTACAAAAAGGTTCTCTTTTCCCAGTTCATCGGCCAAACCGCTCGAGAACAAAATATCACGTGTGGGACCTATTGCACCAGCAATCAAAAGTTCTATTTTTTGTTTTTTCAAATCTGAAACAACTTGGCCCAACAAATTCAATGCGCTACTGTCAACATAGTTGATTGCCTCTGCATTCAGAATAACATATTTGAGGGCGTCGCCTTTTTTTGCCATATTTCTGTACAACTGATTTTTAAAAAAGTCTTTGTTCGCAAAATATAGTTGCCCATCAAAACGTATCACGAGTGTGTGTTCAAATTGCTCAATATCGTCTCCAAAACGATTGATGTTCTTAAAATAATCGGTGCCTCTTATTCTTCCCAAAATGGCCACATGGGGTTTTGAGGTGCGGTTCACCAATAGCAACAAAGAGAACAATACGCCAAAAATAATGCCTTGTGATATCCCCAATATCAATGTGGTCAAAAAGGTCACTAGCAGCAGATAGAATTCGTCTTTTCGTTGTTTCCATAGTTGTTTGGGATACTTTAAGTCGATCAAACCATAGACGGCCACCAAAATTATTGCCCCCAAAACTGATTTAGGCAAATAATAGAAGAACGGTGTCAAAAAAAGTAATGTAATGGCCACTACGATGACACTTACTAAAGATGCGATTCCGGTTTTGGCTCCTTCATCAACATTCACAGCGGTTCTGGATAAACCGGCATTTATAGGAAAGGACTGAAACAAAGAACCCACAAGGTTCGATGTGCCCAAGGCTTTCAGTTCTTGATTGGCATCGGTAAAATATTCTTTGCTTTTATCCTCTACCGCCTTCGCAATGGTCATCGCTTCAGCAAAAGCGATAAATGCAAGGGCCAAAGCAGTCGGAAATGCCATTATCATGCTATCCGTATTTAACTGCGGTAACTGAAATGCTGGAAGTCCTTGAGGAATTTGCCCGACGATATGCACATCGGTTTCGTTGACCATAAAAAAGTAAATACCGATGATCGAAAGAACCACAACGACCATTGCCGCCGGCAGCTTTCGGTGTAATTTTTTCAATACGACAATTACTAGAACAGCACCGGCCCCAATGGCAAGGTCATAATAATTGGTCTCTGCGATTTGATCGACAATCGCCACCAAGGTCTTTACGGTATTGTTCGTTTGAACATTGAGACCAAAAAAGTGTTTCAACTGACTGATGGCAATTACAAATGCAGCGGCGGAAGTGAAGCCACTAACCACGGGCCGCGACAAAAAATTGGAAAGGAACCCCAATCGCATAAACCCCATTACCAATTGAATGATTCCCACAAAAAAAGCCAAAAAAACAGCCATCGCGATGTATGCTTCCAACGAAGCCAGTTTCATTGCTGCCAAACTTGAGGCAACTATCAAAGAGTCAAGTGCCACAGGGCCCACGGCCAATTTTCTACTTGAACCGGTAAATGCATAGATTAAATTCGGAACAAGGGCAGCATACAATCCATAAATGGGTGGAAGCCCCGCAATCAAGGCATAGGCCATACCTTGCGGAATCAACATGATGCCTACGGTAATGCCCGCTGAAAAGTCACCGGTCAAATATGACTTCTTGTACTTGGGTAGCCAATCTAAAATCGGAAAATAACGTTTTAACATCGCAACAAAGATACTATGCAATTATGGTTTACTGTGTATCTCAGGTTGCAGAGCTTAAAGGTCTAACAGCTCAATTTGATTTCGGTGCAGTTTGATTTTACCAAGATGTTCCAATTTTTTCAGCAATCTAGAGATAACCACTCTAGAACTATGCAAGTCGTATGCGATTTCTTGGTGTGTGCTCGTTATTAACTTTGATTTCGCGATACGCGCTTTCTCCCTTAAAAACGCGACCAAACGTTCATCCATATTTTTAAAGGCGATACTATCGACAGTCGTTAAAAGTTCGTTCAAACGGTTATGGTAACTATCGAATACAAAGTTGCGCCACGATTTATATTTGGCGGTCCACTCTTCCATTTTTCGAATGGGTACCATGACCAGTTCCACATCGGTCTCGGCAATCGCCCTGATTTCACTTTTTGCATCGCCAAGACAGCATGCCATGGTCATGCTACAAGTATCTCCTCGCTCTAAATAGTACAGCAACAATTCGTCTCCATCACCATCTTCCCTAAGAATTTTGATGGCTCCAGAAAGCAACAAGGGCATCCCCTTGATATACTCCCCTATTTCTATGATTTTTTCGCCTTCAGCAATTTCGAATATGCGACCCGACTCCGCTATTTCTTCCAACAGGGGCCTTTCGAAAGTAGTACTAAAATTTTCAATCAGTTTGTTCAATATCATAACCAGTGCATTACGTCATGACAAACTTAATGGCATTTCAGTCAATCTTCTACCTGTCAATCGAAAAACTGCATTGGCAATGGCTGCACCAATCGGGCCCAAGGGTGGTTCACCAACAGGTCCTGGCCGGTCAATGCCCTGTAAAAGTACCACATCAATTTCTTTTGGGGCGTGCTTCATCAAGGCCATATGGTATGGCCCATAGATAGTTGGGGTCAACTCGCCATCAACCACTTCCATTTTTTCGTGCATGGCAGCGCTGATGCCCATAATGACACAACCTTCACATTGAGCCTTCACCTGGTCTGGGTTTACCGCCAAACCAGGGTCAAGGGCTACCGTGACCTTATGTACCTTGATTTGGTTGTCTTCAATTGAAACTTCAGCAACTTGCGCACAGGGTGTACCGGCATCAATGGAAGCGGCCATGCCCATGGCTTTACCACCAACAACCTCATCGGTGTAACCTGCTTTATCTGAAACGGCTTTGATAACATTCTTTAATCTAATACCAATTTCATCATCTTGAATATGGGCCAGACGAAAATCAACGACGTTCTTATTGGCTTTAATTGCCATATGGTCCATAAAACTTTCAATGGCAAAGGTATTTGCCAACAATCCAAGGCTACGCCACCAACTTGTCGCGAACGGTAACTGTACATGCCAATAGACGGATCTATGATTGGGTACATTGCCGTACTGAATGAAACCGCCACGAATTGCACCAACATCTGCGCCCAAAATCGTAGGAACCGGATTCGGAAGCAACACCGAATTATTGCCTACATCTCCGCTTACAAAGTGATGCTCCAGATTTTCAAGAAGTCCGTCTTCACCTAACTTTCCTTTTAACACGTGATGTGTTGGTGGTCTGAACATATCATGTTGAAACTCTTCTTTTCTTGAAAAGAAATACTTTACAGGCTTGCCTACGGCCTTTGACATGACCGCTGCCTGTACCGCATGGGGTGTATGCAGCCTTCGGCCAAAACCACCGCCGAGATACGTTGGTATCACATTTACATTTTCTTCTTCAAAGTCGAGTCTTTTTGCAACTTCTTTTCTCGTGATTCCGATTACTTGAGTAGAAATTTTTATGGTTGCCCTGTCTCCATCAACATAAGCCAAAACGCCATTGGGTTCAATTTGTGCATGGGCACCAATTGGACTTCTAAATTCTAATTGTTCAAGGCCTTCTGCTGTATCTTCAAGGGCACTTCCTTCTTTTTGAATGATGGTTGTCTTACCATTGCCAACGGTCATCAGTGCAACAATATCTTTTGTTTGAAGACCGTTGGGTGACTCCCATCTGGTCACAATAGCATTTTTGGCATTTTCTGCTTGTTGTAGTGAAGCTGCAACGACCCCAACAAAATCCTCTTCTAAAACAACCTTTACTACACCCGGCATTACCTCAGCTTTTGAAGTATCGGCTTTTATGAATTTAGCTCCTATTTTTGTAGGTCGTACCACCGCACCGTACAACATATCTGGCATACTGGCATCCATTCCGAAAATGGGTTCTCCAAAAACTTTTGCGTTCAAATCTATGCGCGCCAAAGGTTTACCAACATATTTGTATGCTTTGATATCTTTCAAAACAGGGGTGTCGGGCACTTCCCATTCGGTCACACCATCGGTAATCTCGGCATAGGTCATTACCATATCCTTGTGGTGGACAGCACCATCTTTCGTCGTCAACTCACCCACGCTTACACCAAGTTTTGATGCTGCCTTGTTCTTCAACATCTCCCGCATTGTTGCGGCCAGCTCTCGTAATGGCTGCCATAGGCCCGATACTGAAGTACTGCCGCCGGTACTCATACCGTCAATGTTTCCGCTAGCTGTTGATGCGTGTACAACCTGCACCTTTTCAAAAGCAATATCCAGTTCATCAGCGGCCATTTGTGCCAAACTGGTAAATGTACCCTGGCCCATTTCAACTTTTGGGGAATGTACCAGAATATTATTCTCATTGGTCACTTCAAACCAAATCATAGGGGTATCGGTATCGCCCATATAACCCATCTCCATGCTATTGGCCATGGACAATATGGATCTTCTTATCGGGTTGCGAAAAACATAGGCTCCCACTGCTAAAACACCCACCGTACCCAATCCGCCGCGGACCAAAAACTTACGTCTTGACACTTTATTCTTTTCTGCCATTGTCTTATGAATTTTGGGTTGTCGAAGATGCTTCAGAGGCGTTTAATTCGGCCGCTCTATGAATTGCCTTGCGCATACGGTAGTAGGTGCCACAACGACAAACATTGATGATGTTCTTGTCGATATCATCGTCCGTAGGATTAGGGACTTTGTTTAACAACGCGGCTGTAGCCATCATAAAACCTGGTTGACAGTACCCACATTGCGGCACAACCTCTTCTATCCAAGCTTGCTGTACCGGATGGGGATCCTCTTTGGTACCAAGTCCTTCTATTGTGGTAATGTGTTTACCGTTGGCAAATTTCACAGCATAAGAACAAGACCGCACCGCTTCGCCATCGACCAACAGTGTACATGCCCCACAAGCGGCCTTACCACAGCCAAATTTGGTGCCCTTTAAATCTAAAATATCTCGAACCACCCACAGTAAAGGGGTGTTTTCATCATAAATGTCCACACTATGAAGCTTGTCATTGACATGCATTGAAATTTTCATCTGTTCTTTATTTAGTTGGAATTCTATGGCCCTCTTTAAACCATGTTTTGACCGCTTTGATATATTCTTCTTTCGAAACCGGTGGCAGTTCACGGGGTATCCCATCAGCGTTCACCCCCGGCTCCCAAGCCCATAAAACCAGCTCATGCTCAGTCAAATGATGCAAGGTTTCTTCTGGGGTGCGGCCCCCATTACGCTTGGGATCCATCATAGATTCTGCTATCTCAATTCTATTGAGGCCCTCCCAGCGCATGGAATGAGGGGCCAAAGACCATTCAGGTGCTCCTGGCACACCAGAATACGGATTATTTTGTGATTGGTGACAGGTATTACAATTGGTCGCTTGATAACCCAAATTGGCGTCCCCTCTTACCACATCAAAATAATGCGGATGGCTGTCATCTCCCTGTTTGGGGATATGGTCATTCGGATGACAATTGACACAACGTTGATGGGTAAGTACATCCATCATTTTATCAAAAGCTATATCAGAGGCTTCTTCACTTTGATCAGTTTCAGATATGTGAAGATATGTTGTCGTCAGGGGGCCCTTGGTCGCCGCAAATACAATGCCCACCAGCAACAACACACAAAACGTATATAGTGTTCTTGTTTTCATATAAAAAGTGAGTGCTTACTTAATTGTTTAAGTAATAAAATTACAAATTCTTTTCGATCTTCAAATAGTAATATACCTCCATTGTTTTAAAACATTGCGAATTACATCATCATATCTACTGTTTATCAATCAATTGTATAACAATTAGTTTGACTTTTTATATAAAACTCTTTTATCCTTTTGTCATACGAATGCGAATGCTATTTTTGTAGTGATTACTCACTTTTATGATTGAAAGAAAGGATAAAATACTGACTGCCGCCTTGGAGCTTTTTGCAAACCATGGTTACAATGGCGTTTCGACCAACAAAATTGCTAAAGCCGCTGAAGTGTCTGAAGGATTGATATTCCGCCATTTCAAAAACAAGCAAGGGCTTTTAGATGCCATTCTAGAACAGGCCTTTGAAAAAGCCGCAGTACTATACGCCCATATTATCACCGAACAAGACCCTAAACAAGTATTGTACAAAACGATTACACTTCCTTTTTCAGTTGAAAAAAGTGAGTATTACTTCTGGAAACTGCAGTTCAAACTAAAATGGGAGCTGGAAATTTCGGGAAAGGAAAAAATGCAACCCTTGCTCGATAAATTAAACTGGGCTTTTGGTGAATTGGGCTATGAGCATCCGAGGGAAGAAGCGGAACTACTTCAACATCTTACGGAGAGCATCTCTTCGGGTATCTTAAAAGATGGTATGGAAACACAGCAACATCTTAAAGATTTCTTATTGACGAAGTACAAGGTCTAAAAAACCGCACTGGCAAGAAGCTATGGAAAACTGACCAATAGTTTACCGGTCAGATAATTTACCGTCCTTAAAAGGCGAAGACCACCTTAAAAAGATGGTCTCAACCAGAATCTAAACATCAATCAAACTTATTGCGTAACCAATTGTTTTCTTCGAATTAGAATACAACTACTTAGCAATACAAATACAGTTACACTAAGATTCATCAAGTATTGTTTGTCATGGGCAAGTGCTCCAAAGTAATCTAAAAAAGGAATCGTATTGATGTTGGCATAGGTCAATAGAAAGAACAATACTTCAAAAAGTTTTTTGCCCTGGGTCAGTAAACCCAAAAATGCTGCCAATAACAGTATGAACAATGCTCCCGACACCACACCAATAGCGGCATGAAAATTACCTAAAATTATATATCTGACCACCAAAGGCATCGCTAAGCCTACCAACAAAATTAGGCCTGCGACCAACTGTGAAGTCATCAGTCGCTGTAATGGCCGGTACGACGAAAAAGTAAAATAATGCATTCGATTGGCCAGCTCTCTTGTAGTAATGCCCGAGAATCGATGTACTTGTATAAACCATAAAATAGGTAGTATAATTTGATGTGCTATTTCAGTTGACAGTGTCCCTAATAGCGACATTCCCAGTATATTGAACCCCCAAAGCCATTTTTTGCCCTGACGCGCCATCAACAAAAATTCCGTCTTTATCAATGGCAGCACACTATAGTTCTTGGTTGCGCTAACCAGAGTTGAAATCTCCATGTCCTTTATGTTGGTGGCAACAACATTGACAGTTTTTGTTTTGATCGCGAACCTTAACTCCTTCCCGCTAAAGCGATGAAAAAGTGGTGTGACACCAAATAGAAGCGCTATACTGAACACCAACCAAATGATACGGCTAGCCATAAAAGTTGTCGGAAAATCATATCCTTCAAAATGGAAATTCTTGGGCTTTTCTTGACCTCCGATAACATACCCTATTGTCAGTGATTTTGAAGCATCTGTATTGGTAACCTCGTGTACTGTTTGTTGTAACTCATCGGTGATGATCTTAGTTCCAAACACGTCAAATCCATATTGTACATCTGTTTTTGGCGTATATAGCATCAGAAAGGCAAAGACGAAAAAAAACAACACATTTTGCACTACCGTAAACTTTCTAAAAGTAACCTCAAAGACAATGGCCAAGACCGCAATAAAGAACAAGGCAGGAATCGTAATCACCAAATAAGGCTTTATAAATTGCATTATTTCAAAAGGGTAGCCATCATTGTACAAAAAGAACAAGAGAATGCTCATTAAGAATATCACCAAAACAAGGGTCAACAGCACTAAAAAATTGCTGATAGCCTTGGTCAATAAATATTTGAACGTTTTTAGGGGCGTTGTGGCTATAATTTGTCCTACCCTAGTGATATCATCGTTCTTAATAGCACTATTCACTAGATAAAAACCAATAAGCGATAAAAAAACACTGGTCATAATCGCCGTTACGTATCCGAACCAGGCAGCATTGTAGTAGCCAACGTAGTCCGCAATTCGAATGGTTGAATAGTTCGCATCGGGTGCAGGCACAAAAGTGTAGGCAATTGCCAAGCTTGCACACAAGGTAATCAAGAATGTATAACTTCTGGTACGTTGTAGGTAATCATATTTGATAATTGCCAATAACTGTTTCATTTTAGTTGTTTTTAGTAAAGTGGAGGTATGCATCTTCTAAGTTTGCGACTTTGCCAACTGAATTCTTCGATGGGTCTTCAGCCAGATACCGCACCAACAACTGCCCTTCTTTACGTGTGGTTCCCACAACGGTAAACTTGGTTTTAAAATCCCTTAAGTTCTCTTTTGCAATTATGGTCTCAAAGACTTTACCATCAATATGGTCGATGAGTTCGTCTTGACCACCATGGACCAATAACGAGCCATTTTTCATGATGGCCACCCTATCAGCTATGGTATCAATATCAGACACAATATGTGACGACAGTATAACAATGGATTCATTGGCAAGATCAGAGATCAGGTTTCGAAAACGAACACGTTCTTCTGGGTCTAATCCAACGGTAGGTTCATCAAAAATCAATACGCTCGGATTATTCAATAACGCCTGTGCTATACCCACGCGTTGTTTCATACCGCCAGAATAGGAACCAATCGGTTTTTTGGCAACTTCAATCAAATTCAGTCCCTCAAGTAATTGTGAAATTCGCTCTTTCAAATTGGCCCCGCCCACTCCTTTGACCGCGGCCATATATTGTAAGAACTCAATGGCGTTTAAATTTGGATACACCCCGAAGTCTTGCGGTAAAAACCCCAACTGTTGCCGCATATAGTTCGGGTCTTTGACAATATTGTTCTTGTTAAGACAGATGAGTCCTTCAGTCGGTTTGCTGACCGTGGCGATCATTTTAAGTAGGGTAGATTTTCCAGCACCATTCGGACCTAAAAGTCCTAATACTCCTTTTTCAATGGTCATTGAAAAATCTTTCAAGCCATACTTCTGCCTATTATATCGTTTAGATACATTTTGAATGTTCAGTTTCATTGTTTTGGTATTAAGGCTATGTAAAGCGGTTATTCTTGCCCAGATGTCGCGTTCTCTTGGGTAATTTTAGCAATCGTCGTCTTAAAGCCATTTTGCTCAAATGTCAAACTGTTCGTAGTACCTTCAATCAAGCTAAGACTAGCGCCCACCATAGTATCTAAAAGGGTTGTTTCACTGGTTTGGGTAAGCTCGCTTTTTACATTCTGTGCTGCAACGTATAGGTACATTTTACCATCTTCTAACAACACTTCTAGTTCAAGGTTGGCTTCGGCCAAAAGATATTTGCCCTTATAGTTCTTAAACTTCTCTATATTGACAGCGGTGAAATCGGCAATAGCCTCTCCGTTCAAAATTGATAGCACATCGGTTCGTAACACCTTTTTCTGCGGAATCTTTCGTTCGTTCGAGAACATCAAAAACAGGTCTTTGGTCTCACGATTGTACCCGTTTCTAAAGGCATAGCCAATATTGTTGCCGCCATGGCCATAATAATTGTCATCAGCGTTACTTGGCTTGAAGATTCCTAATCCATAAACCTCATTGCCCGACTGCAACATCAGTTCAAGGCTTTCATTTTTCAATAATAGTTCCGTTTCAAACAATGCCGTAAAAAAGGTCTCCATATCGGTAAGGGTTGATGCAACACTACCAGCGGAGAAGGCCACATTTGCAAAATACCTATGGTCCAAGAACTGGGTCACATCTTCACCTTCGTGCATGGGATTGGCCAAATTGGGCAAGTTCTTATGTACATAGGCATAGGTGTTTTCTAGTTGCAAGGGCTCAATAATACGTTCACGCAATACATCAAAATAACTTTGGTCCGTGAGCTTTTCAATAACCTTGCCCAACAAAAAGTAGTTGGTGTTACAATAATCAAACTTACCTACCATATCAGGATTCGGTTTCTCAACCTGACCCAACAGATCTACTTGGTACAGCGAATCGCTTTTTGCGTAAAAGATGTCTTGAATGTTTCGACCTATCACCTCGTCAAGGCCACTTTCATGGGCAAGCAATTGGGCTATGGTCAATTCTCCATCAACATTCGCAATGGGCTCAAGGTAGGTGCCAATACTATCAGTGAGTTTTAGGTTTCCTTTTTCGACTTCTTGCAATAATAAAATTGCCGTAAAGGTTTTGGTTGTACTCCCAATGTTAAAGACACTATGTTCATTTAAGCTGTGCGCCCCAATACTCGTTGTATGTGTTTGACCGTCTTTTTTTATTAGTAAAGAAACCCCTTGATTCTTTTCTTTAAAGGAAGCGTCATATTTTTCGATAATAACTGACAAAGGATTTTCTTGACCAAAGGTCACGAAGACATTAAAAAGAAGTATTACAATAATTAGAAATGGATTCAACGTTTTCATTTGGATTGATTTAAAGATTAACACCTCAAAAGTGCTGGGAAAAAAAACCTATAGGAAAAAAGAATGATGAACACCCTAACAAAAGTGATAAGCATAAAAAAGTACTCTTATCATGAAAAACCGTTCTTTCGCCATTGAACGACTATCTTTTATCATTAAAAAAAGGGTTTTAGAGGGGTAAAAGGTACTTTTGAAGGGTTCAGATGAACTGCCTAAAGCAGTGTCGTCGGTCTCAGAATAAGACCAAAATATATGCTAATGCTTAAAACATAATCAAGAATGTCAAAACTAGATCGCTGGGTTGACCATAGTATTGCACAAAATATCTTTATTTGGTGTTTTCTGTTTCTTATATTGATGACGGCCATTCAAACCGAAGATAGAATTCTCGCATCGCTATTCGCCATTGCTTTGCTGGCACCACCGGTATATGTCAACAATCTTCTGATATTGCCCTACTTTAAAAAGTCCACTGCCCGGTTTATTGCTCTTTTTATCGTCAATACCCTTGTTTTTACGGCAATATCTGTATTCTTACTACAAAGTTTGGCAGGACTCGACTTTGAGTGGAAATTGTATTTCAACTTTATGGGCATTATGATTTTGGCCCTTGTTTTTGCCTCTGCCCTAAAAATTGCCCGAGATAGTTTTGCACGACGCCAACAAGAAAAAGATGCAGAGCTCAAACTATTGAAAGCACAGTTGAACCCTCATTTTTTATTCAATACCTTGAACAATCTTTATGGGCTGTCTGTCATAAAATCTGATAAATTGCCCGGGTTGATGCTGAAGCTATCCGATCTATTGCGGTACAGCTTGTATGAGACCAAAGAGACCCTGGTTCCCTTAGAAAAAGAGGTCACTTATTTGGAAAACTATATCGCTCTAGAAAAAATTCGATTGGAAGACACCACCGATATTGATTTGGTGAAAGAGGGTCAGCTTTCAGGATATCAAATTGCCCCCATGCTCTTGATCGTTTATGTTGAAAATGCGTTTAAACACCTGGGTGCTGTGAAAGGAAACAAAAGTAAGGTTTCGGTGGCCTTAAAAGAACAAGATGGGGCGCTGGTGTTTTTATGTTCGAACACTATTGATACCAATGCCAAACCAGAAGAAAATTTAGAAAAAGGAAAAAGTGGCATCGGCCTACAAAATGCCAAAAAGAGGCTAGCGTTGATGTACCCTGATAAACATCAGCTATCAATTCAGCAGCAAAACGAGACCTATCACGTACATCTAAAACTAAACCTGTAAATGGAAAACCTGCGCTGTATCATCGCCGATGATGAACCTATTGCCCGTCAAATACTCGAAAAGTATATTACCGAAGTGCCCTATCTAACACTGGTCGCAAGTTGTGCCAACGCCTTTGAAGTGCTTGAGGTTTTGCAAGAGGAATCTGTTGACATCTTATTTTTAGATATCAATATGCCAAAACTTTCTGGCTTGAGTCTATTAAAGTCGATGCGGCTACAACCGAAAGTGATCATCACAACCGCTTACCCCGAATATGCGGTTGAAGGTTTTGAACTTTCGGTTACGGATTACCTGTTAAAACCTTTTTCACTGGAGCGTTTTTTACAAGCCGTTGCTAAAGTACAGCAGCAGACGGCTACCAAGGCGCCCTCACCACAAGTTGCGCCAACACCCACGACAGAGTCTTTATTTGTAAAGAGCGACAAAAAAATCATCAAGATTGAACTTAATGACATCACTCATATTGAAGCCTATGGCAATTACATCAAAGTCTTTACCGATAGCATGGTGCTAACACCACAAACACTTACCGAGTTTTTAGAGAAACTTCCTTCCAAATTTTTACGGATACATAAATCGTACGTCATCAACTTTGACCAACTAAAACTTATTGACGGTAATCAAATCATCTTACAGAACGATACCAAACTGCCTATTGGAAAATCATACCGAAAGGCCGTTTTGGATAGGATTTGAGATTTAGGCAAGAACTGCACGGAAGTTTTTTGTTTTACTAGGCACCCACTCCCTTCGGCTGCGCTCAGGGTAAACTTATCGCAACAAAGGGGGTAAAAAAAGAACCACACTTTCGTGCAGTTCTTTTTCTTTTTGCTCCCCCTCTTGGGCCCGAACCAAGGACCCTCTGATTAACAGACCGTTAGAAATATGTTTCAATGACTTTCATTTCTTTTCAATCAATTGAAAAACAAATAATTAGAAAACATCTCTTTTTCATCCGTTTTCATCAATTGTCATTGTCCTGATAAATTGTTGCAGGAAGGTCTAGTATCATCGATTTTGGCTCATTTGGCTAAATAACTCAATCCCAATATTGCAATAGTACCGTCTATCAAGATGGAGTAATAAAAATCTGCCTTGTTTGCTGAGAAGGCAATTAAAAATATTTGGATTAAAATCGCACAAACAAACAAAGGTCTTAGCAAAGAAAAGAAGGAAATTGCGCCTATTAGTACACAAACAAGGACTAATAATGCAATTGATATAATTTTGGCGTTGCGAATACCTACAACTTGTGGAATGGTACGCTGCGATGGCGAATCGTGTTTTAAGTCACGTATATCAAATGGAATAGCTATGGCAATAAAATAAATATAGTGCGCTGGAATGAAAAACTTGAATACTTCCCATTCATTAAGTTGTTCATTAACTATTGGAAACACAACCATTATCATAGTCCATGTAAATGCAATGGAGTGAACTTTAAGATGAGGTAATTCACGTAGGTTCCTTCCTCCCATTCTAACTACATAATACACGGATATAATTACGGCTACTCCTATTGGCAATAAAACCAACGGCGTTACATCATTCAATAACCGAATGAAAAAGTATGCCCCATTCAACCCACTTATAATGCTCAGAACAATTATTAACCTTGTATGCTCACCCACCCACTTTAACCAAGGTGAGGTTGTTCCGCTAATTGCCTTGACTACTCGTTGACAGTTGTATACACATAAGGTGGAGAAAAAAGCAAAAAATCCATATTGCAAATAACTCTCAAGATTGAAGACGTTGGCAATTCCTGAAGCAAGAATGCCTGCCGATATAGCAATGACAAAATTTAAATGGACGATGTATGTAAGGACTGCCTTGAACAATACAATTAAAAGGTTTGGATTACCGAAACTGTTTTCGTTCGATAATCATAGAATGTGTATGCGCAACGTTCAGTCCCTGATTACCGTATAAAGTGACGGATTGGCCCTTAGCCCTTCTGGCGGTGCAACCCCCAATTCCTTTGCCATTTTCTTACTCGCTTCTGTAAAAGCTTTAGGGCTTTCCCATACGGCTACATTTATTAACTCAAACTTGGCATCGTCTTTTATTGTTTCATGGAGTTCTGTTGAAATATAACCGGGCTGTTTTTTAAGAAAGTCTCTGCAAGCTTCCCAATATGTTACGGATTCTTCCAATTTTCCGTTGGGTACTTCAAATGGGTTAATCAGAATAATATGATCGGCATTACCCGTTTCTGCAGTCGATTTACTCTTTTGCTCAGCTTCGTTCATACAGGAAACTGCTGTAATTAACAAAACCGAAACAAAGGCTATTCTTGAAATCTTTATAGATAGATTCATCATTTATTCTCTTTATAGGATTCTTTTTAAAGTATTTTCTTTAGTTAACAGATAATGTTTGACCACACCTAAAACATGAAAGACCAACAATATCATCATTATAGTGGCCAATAATCCATGAGCCTTGAGTGGGATTAAATCTCCTTTTGGTAGAATTAAATCAAGGTTTCCGGATTTTAGAGCATCAACATATCCCCCAAGAAACATCACTGCAAAGCCTGCTAAGGCAATTCCAATCAACAAGAAGTAAAATAGGTTATGTATCCAGACCGCTAGTTTATCGTTGAGTTTGGAGCCAGTTTTTAGGTCATCAGGTCGTTTGGATTTAAAAAAGAAATAACTTCTTAAAACTGTGAGAAAAAAAACAACGGCACCTAAGGCGGCATGAATCTTTAAAAGCCCCATTTTTTCTGAAGCTTCAAGACTGGACATATATTTTCCAAGCGGAAACAAAGCAAGTATAAGCAATGCCGTTATCCAATGGATAAGTATAGTTCCCTTACTGTATTTTTCATTCAGATTATTTTGGGTCTTTACTTTCATATGGCTATTCTAAATTCTTATTGAACTCTTCAAAATTGCCTAACCAAAACACGCCGACCGAGTATAGTTCAAAAGAAGCGATGTTATTCTTGGCAAAGGGCAAGTTCTCACATAGCTCCTTTGCTTCCTTTTCTGTATTTGTATTAATGAAAAACACAAAATCAGTCTTGTCGTTGGCCTTTTGGGTGCCTTCTATGTCAAAGTAGATGTTCTCAATGCTTCCCTCATTCCATAGTTCTAGAATCGCATCTGCCTGTGATTTGGTCAAACTGTCCGTAGTATTCTGCCAATTATCGGATGTCCAGACTGCTGCATAGGAGTTGGTTATTCCTTTTTCTTGAATTTCAACATGATCTCTGCCCATCCATTTAAGTCCTACAGGATAGATCTGATAAGATGCTATTCCTTTTTTTACAAGGGTTAGTTTATTAAGAATAGTTGAAGCTTCCTTCTCGGACTTGGCTTTTAGAAAGAAAAAGACATTCGGAAAATATTCGAACTTGTCGATTTTTGCATTGGAATCATAGTATGCGTCTACAACAATATCCTCTTTCCAAAGTTGGTTTACTTCATCCGCTATGACTACAAGGTTATCTTCAACAAGTTGTTTGTTATCAGTTGTCCATTTCCATGCAATGGCATAATTCTCTCTTCCTACTTTAGAATCAGTTGATTCCATCGCTTCCTGCTCTACGACTTCATCCGGTTTTGAGCTCTCCTTGGTTTTCTCTTTGCATGAAAATAGTACTGCTATAGAAAGTATAAGTATAATACTCTTTTTCAAAAACATGATTCCGATAATTATTAGTTAGTAGGATTAAATAGAACAATAAATTGCCACAACAATTGTAGTAATATACAATTTTTGTCATGACAAATATATATGAAAAAATTATTGCCCCAAATTTTCGAGCATTTTTTTGGCAGCGGCATTAAAAGTTTGAACATCCTTAGGATCAATACCCTGTGTTGCTTTTTGCAATATCTCTTTTGCCAATGGTTCTATTTGATTACGAACTTTTTTGCCCTCTTTGGTGATATGGATTTTCCATACTCTTCGGTCATTGGCATCCATTTGGCGTTTTGCTAATCCTTTTTTCTCCAATTTATCCAATATGCGGGTGATATTCGCATTATCCTTGAATGTGCGTTTTGCAACCTCTTTCTGCGATAGCCCCGAATTTTCACTCAGTCTGTTTAAAATTGCCCATTGCTCCGGGGTGACATTTATGTTATTTCTGCTCAATGCTCCGGTCATTTCCCGTTTCAATAGAAGTGCTGTCATATTGATGAGGTATCCGGCCGATTGATCTAAAAAAGACTCCATTTATTTGTCATGTTATTAATTCACACGACAAATATATGTCATTCTACTTACAGAGGTGTAGTTAAAATCTGTTTGTCTCAGACCTTTTGATTTTAGTATAATGTTTCTTTTAAAAAACATCTATCTAAGCATGATGATTCTTTTGTATATACCAAATCATTATTGTCATACAAAGAGTACTTAACACCTATATTACCTTCATCTTCATTGTTGTTTGAAGGAATCTGGCAAATATGAAGAAAAACACCGCAGAATCTTAAGGCTTCATTTTCAGAGATATTCTTTTCAACACATGTCAAAACAAAATTAGTTAGTGAACGAACAATGTTTGACAAAACATATGACCCTCCCTTCCTATAATCAAAGACAGTATTTTGTTCCAACAATTCATTTTTGATTTGTTGAAAGTTATCTTTACTCATGCCATACTTGTTCAATAGAAGGTTATGTACTTCATTGACAATAAAGGTGTTTTTTAGAGTTATGCTATCCCTGTTTTGCTTCTTAAAGGAGATAGAAAATGTATCTGTAGGTTTCTTAAACAAATACCTTTCCAATGCATCTATCAATTTTACTATGTCGTCCCCAATTCCAAGAAACTCTCCAGACATAGGAATATCAAAACTTTCTTTATAGAGAAGATAAGTATTTTGTACATTGGCAACTAGACACAAAAATTCATTCTCGAAATCAGTCAAGGCATAATACTCCAGTAACTTTATTAAGTCTTCATGGCTCTCATTTGGAAGAAGGAGTTCAGAAAAGTATTGATTAGGGTTTTCTCGTCTACCTTCAAACAAGTTAAATTCAATTCTACTTGATGAATCTAGATTCTTTGTAACTAGGTTTCCTGAAAAGTTGCCGTATTCAGAGTTCCCTAAGTATTTTTTTAGTGTATAAACCCCTTTAATCATATTCAAGAAAACGAGCAATGTTGCCGATATGTTGCAGGCATAAAAAAGAAAAAGCCACTCAATTTCTTGAATGGCTTACATTTACTAAGCTCCCCCTCTTGGGCTCGAACCAAGGACCCTCTGATTAACAGTCAGATGCTCTAACCAACTGAGCTAAGGAGGAATTTCGCTTTTAGCGGGTGCAAATATAATTTTTTATTGATAAGACTACAAAGAAAAAGACCATCTATTTACTTAAAAATTGCTTTATAGACATCATTACCGTTTGCAAAAAGCAATAAGGCAATCAATAAAAAGAACCCAACCATCTGTGCATACTCTAAGAACTTGTCGCTTGGTTTTTTGCCCGATACCATTTCGTACAACAAAAACATTACATGTCCACCATCTAAAGCTGGTATGGGCAAAATGTTCATAAACGCCAAAATGATGGAAATCAACGCCGTGGTTGACCAAAATGCAGGCCAGTTCCAAGTATCAGGAAACATCTTGCCGATGGCCGCAAAACCACCAACACCCTTGTAGGCTCCTGTTGAAGGGTTAAATATTTTCTTCAGTTGCTTTACGTAGCCCGTCAACGTTTCAACACCTTTAGTAATTCCCGCAGGTATTGCTTCGGCAAAAGAGTATTTGATCTCTTTGATTTTCAAATAGCCTTTCGACTCAAGTTCGGCGTATGGTAAAGAGCCAGGCACAACACCAATAGTGCCGCTTTCACTAATGGTCACTGGAATATTCGTCTCTTCATTGTTATTGCGAACTACACGCAGGTCTATGCGCTGGTTCTTGTATTTGGAGAGTATTGCTCTGGCCTGATCAAAGTAGATAATAGGGTCATTACCGATTTTCACAATTTGGTCGCCCTGTTGAAGGCCTGCGTCAATATTTGCTGATTCTTTTGAAACCTCGCCGACAATAAAAGGCATACGATAGCCCAAAAACCGCACTTTTTCTTCATCTTCAAGCAACGTTTCAATAAAATCAACAGGAATTTCTTTTTCAATGCGCTGTCCGTCACGTTCTAAAGTGACCGAATTGCCATTGATCAATTCTATAAAGACACTATTGAACGATGTTATGGCATTTCCATCAACAGCCAAAATCTTATCCCCTGTCTGAATGCCCGCTTTGTCACCAATGTTCTCTTCCATCACCCATACCCCATCTTCTAAACTTTCCATAGGAATATACTGGTCTCCATATTGATAGGCCATACCAATATAAATGATGACCGCAAGAATAAAGTTTACGGTAACACCGCCCAACATGATTATCAAACGTTGCCATGCCGGCTTACTGCGAAACTCCCATGGTTTAGGTTCTTCTTTCATCGCCTCGGTATCCATGCTTTCATCGATCATGCCGGCAATTTTTACATAGCCGCCCAACGGAAGCCATCCGATACCATAGACCGTCTCTCCTATTTTCTTTTTAAAGAGCGAAAATTTAATATCAAAAAAGAGGTAGAATTTTTCTACCCGGGTCTTAAAAAGTTTAGCCGGAATAAAGTGCCCTAACTCGTGCAAAACGATTAAAAGCGAAAGACTTAAAAAAAATTGTATGACCTGAATTACTATGGGGTTCATGGGTGCGTGTTATAGCTAAGCGCACAAAAGTAAGTTTTTACAACTGCTTTTAAAAACGTACCCTATTTTGCTTTTTCTTTTTAAGAAAGATTTAGCAGGAAATTCCGCGATTTTTTTGAACAGCGATCACCATGGGCGTATTTTTGTAGTTCATGGGTGATTTTCTAAAACAATTTAAGTTTTTTGGCATTGTATTGACGGTTTTGTCAGTCGTTATCATCTATTTTATCTATGATGCCCTAAGCCCCGAAAAGCGCTTGCCGGTTTACCAACCCTCAATGGTGAACCCTGAATTGGTAGACAGTACCCTTCACGACACCAAAAAGTACCACACCATTGCCGATTTTGAATTGGTCAATCAAAATGGACAATCCGTAACACAACAAGACTATGAGGGTAAAATCTACGTCGCTGACTTCTTTTTTACGACCTGCCCAAGTATTTGCCCCATTATGACCAAGAACATGGCCGAAATTCAGGGCACCATTCTTGACGATGACGACGTACTGTTACTTTCGCACTCCGTAACCCCACAAATTGACTCTGTGGCACAACTCAAAAAATATGCTTTGGAGAAAGGTGTGGTCGATTCAAAATGGAATTTGGTCACCGGAGACAAAAAACAGATTTACCAATTGGCCAGAAAATCATATTTGGCCGTAAAAAACGATGGCGATGGCGGACCATTTGATATGATTCATACCGAAAACTTTATACTTGTAGATAAAGAAAAACGTATTCGGGGTTTCTATGATGGTACCAATACCGAGGAAGTGGAAAAATTATTGGAAGACCTTGAAGTTTTAAAAGCCTCTTATGCCAAATAGCATAAGCCGTTTCACTTTTTTAAACTACATTTGCTTTTAATTAAAATCAATCTAAATAAGAGATATTGGCAACTGTTGCGGAACTTAAATTTGGTCAGCGTGGTATCATTAAAGATTTTGCCGAAAACCGTCTTCCCGTAAAATTATTGGAAATGGGCTGCCTACCGGGCAACAGTATTGAACTGGTACAAATTGCCCCGCTCGCCGATCCCATTTATATTAATGTCAATGGTTCACACATTGCCATTCGACGGTCCATGGCCAAACAAATCGAGATTGATATTGAAGACGTCTCCACCATATGAGTAAAAGTATTAATGTAGCACTCATAGGCAACCCCAATACGGGTAAAACTTCAGTTTTTAACCAGCTAACTGGTCTCAATCAAAAGGTTGGCAACTATCCTGGTATCACTGTAGAGAAAAAAGAAGGTATCTGCAAACTTCCACGCGGTGTTAAGGCCCATATTTTAGATTTGCCCGGCACCTACAGTTTGAATACCACATCATTGGATGAAAGCGTGGTGGTCGAATTATTACTGAACAAAAACGACAAAGATTTTCCTGATGTTGCCGTAGTCATTACCGACGTTGAGAACCTCAAGCGAAACTTGCTTTTGTTCACACAAATAAAAGATTTAAAAATACCATCTATACTGGTCATCAATATGGCCGACAGAATGTCTCGTAAAGGTATTTCGATAGACGTTACCCTGCTCGAAGAAAAGCTACAGACCAAAATTGCCCTGGTCAGTACACGAAAGAAAATTGGTGTGGAGCGTATCAAACAATTGATCGCAGATTACAAGAGCCTTCCTGTGACACCTAACCTGGATACCTCTAAAATAGCTCCAGACTATTTTGAACGGCTACAAAAGGCATTTCCTGATGAAGATGTCTACAAGCTTTGGTTGGTTATCACGCAGGATGTCAATTTTATGTCCATTGAAAAAAAGAGGATTCAAGACGCTTCTTCTTTTGCTACCAAATCAAAGGGTGAGCTTAAAAAATTACAGCACCGAGAGACCGTGCTTCGCTATCAATTTATCAATGGAGTTTTAAAAGAAGCCTACAAGGTTGACTTGGCTTCTGCAAAGGGGTTCAGGGCTTCTTTAGATAAGGTCTTGACGCACAAGGTCTTTGGTTATCTTATTTTCTTTGCCATTTTGTTGCTCATTTTTCAAGCAATTTTTGAATGGAGTTCCTATCCCTCTGATTTTATGGATGAGCAATTTGCCGTAGCCGGTGAATGGATTAAAAATACCCTGCCACCCGGTGTGCTTACCGATCTGTTGGCTGAAGGAATCTTGGCGGGCATCGGTGGCATCATCATATTTGTTCCGCAAATTGCATTTCTCTTTTTGTTCATCGCTTTGCTCGAAGAATCAGGTTACATGAGCAGGGTAGTCTTTTTGATGGACAAGCTGATGCGGCCTTTTGGTCTTAGCGGAAAAAGCGTTGTTCCCTTGATTTCAGGTACGGCATGTGCGATTCCGGCAGTTATGGCAACCCGTACCATTGAAAACTGGAAAGAACGTCTCATTACCATTTTGGTGGTACCTTTTACAACTTGTTCGGCACGTTTGCCCGTTTACCTCATTTTGATTGCCCTGGTGATTCCTGAAGGACGATTTATAGGCTTGAGTTACCAGGCCCTAACCCTAATGCTCTTATACATTTTGGGCTTTGGTATGGCCATAGCTTCAGCAACGGTCTTGAGCAAGGTCTTGAAAATAAGAAGTCGTTCTTTCTTTATGATTGAAATGCCGACCTATCGCATGCCGCTTTTAAAAAATGTCTTTTACACCGTTGTCGAAAAAACCAAAAGCTTCGTTTTTGGGGCGGGTAAAATTATTTTGGCCATAGCCATTATCCTTTGGTTCTTGGGTTCAAACGGTATTTCAAATGAATTTAAGAACGCCGAAGAGATCGTTACCCAAAGAATAGAGAACCAGGGGTTGAACAATTATAGCAAAAACTATATCAATAACAACCTCATTGCTTATAAAGACACGCCCGACACAAATGTTTTGGCGGCTGCAAAAGATTCGCTTTTGGTCGTAAAGGAGCTTTTGACCAAAAAGGCCATCGACCAAGAAATAGCCAGTTATAAATTGGAACACTCTTTTATGGGCTATGCCGGAAAAGCCATTGAACCCATTGTAAGACCATTGGGCTATGACTGGAAAATTGGTATTGCAGTATTGACCTCTTTTGCGGCACGAGAGGTATTTGTAGGCACCCTTGCCACTATCTATAGCGTTGGCAATGACGCCGAAGAGACAGAAACCATCAAAAACCGAATGGCCGCAGAACTTGATTCCACCGGAAAAAAGCCGCTCTTCAACCTTGCTTCGGGAATTTCATTAATGCTTTTTTATGCATTTGCTATGCAGTGTATGAGTACTTTGGCAATCGTCAAACGAGAGACCAATAGTTGGAAATGGCCCCTTTTACAGCTAGCCTTTATGAGTGTATTTGCTTATCTTGTAGCGTTAACAGCTTTTCAAATCTTAAAATAGTGATGCAAGAAGTTGGTGTTTATATCATTTTGTCTTTGGCGATTGGTTATCTGGTCAAAAAATTCTTGCTGCCCAAATCGCTGTTCTCTTCTACAAAAAAATCGAGTACGAGCTGTGGCAATGATGAATGCGGTTGCGCTTAAGTACACTTCCTTTTTCATCTTATTCGTTGTCCATTTTACTTTTTTTTATTTTTTTCTTCCCCTCTGTAACCTTTTGTACTTTTCTGACTATATAAGATAAACAACAACTAAGAAGCCAACGTTGAAAACAACCGATGAACTATTGATGGCGCAAGTGGCCGAGGGCAATTTAGACATGCTCAAGGTACTTTTTGATAGGCACCATCTTCACATTTACAACTTTCTGTACAAAATGTGCGGAGATAAGATGTTAAGTGAAGACTTAACACAAGATGTCTTTTACAAGGTTATAAAGTATCGCTCATCATACAAGAACGGAAAGTTTGTATCGTGGCTGTTCACTATAGCACGCAATAGCTTGAACACACATTTTACAAGAAACAAAGAAAAATATGATGACATAGAAACAATACAGCACAAAGTTACCGACGCGAGCCCTACTGAGGACTATTCTCAACTGCAACTGGCATTGAGCAAGCTTGAAGCTTCAGATCGTGAAGTAATTGTAATGCACAAGTTTCATGAAATCAAATACAATGAATTGGCAGAAATCATGGACAGTACCCCCGGAGCGGTCAAAACCAAAGTAAGCCGGGCATTGAAAAAATTGAAAACAATCTATTTAGAAAGTATTTAGCTATGGACAAAGAACAGTTTGAAAAGTTGATTCCTGATTATTTAGAAGGAAATCTTAGCGATACAGAGAAAAGCAGTTTTGAAAAGTACCTAGCAACATGCGAAGCTTGTCAAAAGGAATTGGATGAGTACCGGAAACTATATACTTCATTCGATGAAGAAGTTTTTCAAACCCCCTCTAAAAACCTAGAACAAGGTTTTTTACAACTTTTAGAAGAAGAAAAGCAAAAATCGGTAAAAGTAGTTTCCATCGGTGCAGAAAGAAACGGCAAAAAACGAAGTTGGTTTTCAGTTCCCCTAAAAGTAGCCGCCAGTATTGCAGTGTTGCTAACGGCCTTTATGACGGGGCGCTATGCGCAAAACAAAGAGGCGCAAAAAACAATTGCCCTTATTGAAAATGAAAGCCTTCAATTGAAGCAAACCACTATGATATCATTAATGCAAAACCAATCAGCAAGCAAACGAATTCAAGGGGTACAGTTCATTGAAGATTTTGAAGAACCCGATGAAGCCATAGTAGATGCCTTAACAGAGCGCATGCTGCACGATGAAAATACGAATGTAAGGCTGACTGCGGTGGAAGCGCTCTCAAAATTTGCCAATGCAGCCTCGGTAAAGACAGCGTTCATAAAGGCTTTAGGTCAAGAAAAAGACCCTAGCGTGCAAATAGCCATCATTCAGAATTTAGTTAAAACCCAAGAAAAAAAGGCCGTTGAGCCTATGAAGAAACTTTTGAAACAAGAGGATACACAACCCTTTGTAAAAGAACAGATTAATCAAGTATTATTAGAAATCATATAAAAATCTTTGTCGGGCCAATACCCGTCATCAAAAAGCGAAAATCATGAAAAAAGTAACCTTATTTTTAATCACATGTGTACTTGCAATTACAGTAAATGCGCAATCAGACTATTCAAAATCGTTAAGTGGAATCGAATGGGTCAAAATCGACACCAAATCGGGCATTAGCGTTAAGACGCACGATAAGAACGAGCTGCTCATCAAAGTATCGGGCATGCGTCAAAGGTCTCAGAAAGCAAAGGGTCTCAGACTTGTTGGAGCCGGTGGTACCGACAATACCGATGTCGGGTTCAGTGTGGTACAAGATGGCAACACCTTAATCGTAAAGAACTTGCGAAAGTCAGAAAATGCTGAGGTGTACCTCCCAAAAACCCAAAATGTTTCGGTGACCAACTCATGGCACGGTGATATCATCATTGACGGTTTTTCAGGTGAAGTTGAGGCGAACGCCAATCTTAACGGTGGGTTGCAAGTGTACAATATATCTGGCCCCCTCACGGCCTATTCCCTAAATGAATCTATTTCAGTAGAGTTTGACAAAGTGGCAAAAGATAGTCCCATTGTCATCAGGACCACAAATGGTGAAATTGATGTTACGCTTCCAGAAAGTACCCCTGCCAATTTAGAACTGGCATCTTGGAACGGCGAAATCTACACAAACTTTGACCTTGCCAGACCTGACAAAGATGGTCTTAAATCGGTTTCGGGCAAAAATATCAAAGGTGCCATCAACGGTGGAGGCGCAAAAATCAGACTAAAATCAACAAACGGCACTATTTACCTAAGAAAAAAATAGCATCCTAAAAACGAACAGTCATGAAAAAAAACATCTCCCTTGGTTTGGTGGGCTTACTTTGCCTTATGAACCTTACGGCCCAAAAAATTATAGAAAAGAATTTTGACTATAACGATCAGTACATTGAACTTGATGTAAAGTTTGCACGGAACATCGAAGTTAAGACGTGGGACAAAACAAACGTTTATTTTAAGGCCACTATTGAGATTGACGAAGAGCAGTTTATTGACAAATACAACGTTGATTTCAAAACTTCAGATGGTTATATCACTATTGAGGAAGAAGCGGAGCCCGTATTCAAAGCCATGCAAGAGCATGGTCGAAAAAACTATCCGAACAACAAAAGGTATTGGTACAATTCAGGCGACCTGTGCCGATTCAATTATGTGCTTTACGTGCCCAAAGATGCCCATTTTAAGGTATCAAGTATTAATGGCAACTTAAAATCAGAAGTCATTGAAGGTGATTTTAAGGCCGATCTTATCAATGGTGATATTGACATCAAAAATTATAACGGTAAACTAGACTTAAGTACCATCAATGGCGAGATTGACCTAAAAGTATCAAACGCGCGATTCGTTGCCGAGACCATACACGGCGATATCTATGCCGATGAAAAAATAAAGGTAGTCGCCCATGATCGACATGTGGGACAAAAAGTGGAAAGTGATGGTATTGATTTTGATAACCGACTAAAATTGAATACCATAAACGGAAATATGTATTTAAGGCAATGAAGATCTAAAAACATTGTAAGTAACAGGGTGCATGTATAATGCATCCTGTTCTGTAATCGCACATTAAGATTACTAAAGTTTTTTTTGGATATGACAATGGTGATAAGCCTTTATAAAGAAATCACCACCTTTTTATCCGTTTTTAACTCAAAAGCACACTCTTTAAATTTTGGTGGTCCAAACGTCTTCATTTTGGCCTTTGAAAACGCCACTTTCTCTTTTGGGATACCTAACCAATTGGTATCTAGTTCGTCATTTCCATTTTTATCGTAAAACAGTGCTATCGCGTACGTACCATCAGGAATGTTTTTTAGCATGACCGTAGTGGTACCCTGAACCGCCTTTGACGAACCTGAAGAAAACACTTGATCAAATTCTAAAAAACTGTCGGCATCGTCATAAAGCGCAACACTTATTTTACCGCTGGCGTTAGGTACATTTTGAACTTCGACAGCGATTTGGTTTTGTGAAAGACCATAAAACGAAACCAACAAAAAAACAATCATCAAATACCTCATGTACACCTTGTTTAAAAATTATTGCTATTCAATTGCGCTTTTCAATTTTTCAAAAGTAGCAACGGTTTCTAGACTATCATTTAAATTCAGGTATAATCTGATAGAATCTTGATAGACTACTTTGATTTTTTGTTGGTGCAGATCATCAACGAAAAAATGAACTTCTGCTTGGGTCAATGAGTCCATGAAGACCCCTTTCTCTTTTTCCAGCCATGAAAACCCATTTTTACGTTCCATTTTAGGCAGTTTATCGACCCAAACAACACTATCGATATCGGTCAATGCAACGCGTTGTCTGTAGATACCTGATAGCACTTGAAAATTACCTTCTTCAAACTTCGTCCAGTTTTTGTAATGCAAAACGAATGCCGCAGTACAACCAGCGACTACCAGAACGATCATGATGTTCCAAAACCAACTTTTTCGCTTTTTCATACTACTAAGATACTACGCAACTAATGACTGGCCAGAGTGATAAAAGACCTTGTTGCCCTTTATCAATAATTATTACCTTTAAAACAATAACCGTTCCAACTCATTATGAAATTAAAAAAAATCAAGACCGACCGGATTTTAGGTGTATCGGCCATGCTCATTAGCTTACTCACCCTTGTTATCTTTATATATCAGACCAATATTATGAGAGATCAAAGCAAGCTCTCAGTCAAACCCCGACTTGATTTTACCACCAACCAGGGAGGTAATGATTCCATAGTGACCTTTCAACAAGTATTGGAGAACAAAGGTCTTGGGCCCGCAATCATTGATTCAATCTATTTCAAATATGATGGTAAGAACATCCCTCTTGAAAGTAAAAAATTATTGGAGACCTACTTTCCTAAATTACTTACCTACGGGCATTTATCACAGTATGCCGTATTGGGCAAGGGCACCACATTGACCCCAGAAGAAGAACGTTCAATTTTCACTTACGAGCTACCTGTTAGCAATTTGGACAGTGTTTTTGGTTACTTAAAAATTAATCCTGAAGATGATGCCCCCTTTCCGGTAGAAGTTATTTACACCTCAATTTATGAAGATGAACTGTGGATGGTAAACAGCGATGAGAGCCAACCAAAACGATTGCGATAATCATGAAAGTCTTTGGTTTGCTCCGTCAAAAACTTTTATCTGAGAACAAATTCAAAAGCTATACGCTATATGCTATTGGCGAAATCTTACTTGTGGTGGTCGGTATCTTGATTGCATTGCAAATAGACAATCAAAGTGAGTACAAAAAAGAACGAAAACAAGAGGCCGCCCTATTGACAAACTTGAAAAACGATATTGCACTCGACGTCAAGCAAATTGATGCAAATACCGAAGAAACCATTCTCAGGCTTGGTAAATTGGATAGCCTTGTGCAATTACTGCAAACCCCTGATAACGTGGATAAAAAATCATTTGTTCAAGAGTCATTTGAATTTGTATTTGACAATTATTTTCGAAGTAACAGCGGTGTTTTTGATGAAGCAGTATCTTCTGGTCGTATGAGCTATATCGAGAATGAAACGCTGCGTCAAAACATTTTTGATTACTACAGAAATGCCAAAGTGAACGAAAATGATGAGACTTCGAGGCAATTGACCGATGAACTCATTACGCCCATTTTTGTGGAGACCCTCTATTTAAATCCGCAAGGTTTTTCTTCGCTCGGTCTCAACATCGAAAAAGTTTCTACCCTTAAAAGCCTTGATATAGTTGCGCTTAAATCGAATAAGGAGTTTTGGAAAATGTTGCTTTTGAAGTTTGGCAGCAATAGGGAGCAAGTACTGCGTTGGCAAGAAATTAAAAAAAAGGCACAAGAGGTGGAAGAAGAAATACAACTACAACTAAAAAAATTGGATGATTAAATTTTTTCGAAAAATCCGTCAAAACCTGTTGTCCGAAGGCAAAACGGGCAAATACCTGACCTATGCCCTTGGTGAAATTATTCTGGTGGTCATTGGAATACTGATCGCACTTTGGATCAATAATCGGAACACCTTAAATGCTGAACGAAAGATTGAAAAAACCTATTTAGAAGCCCTTAAATCTGAATTTGAAACCAATCTGGAAGCCTTAAATGAGACCATTAAACTCAATGAGGGGTTGGTCAAACAACTAGATGAACTGCTCTCATTTTTCGAGGAGGAAAAGTTAGGTCGGTTATCCTCAAAAGAAGTGGCCAAAACTATTGGTGGCGCTCTTAAGTACGAGGTGTTTTATAATCCGTCAACAGGGGTCCAGACCGATATTATCAGTTCGGGCAATTTAAAACAACTGAGCGATCAAGACCTCAGACAACGTATCGCCTCTTTCGGAAACACGCTCAAAGAAATACAAAGACAAGAGAACAGGGCGGTTACCTCAAGAAACGATTTAGGTGATTACATCACTGAAAAAATAAGCTTACGGGTAATTTTTGAAGCCGTGGGCAATAAGGTCAGTGGAAATTCAGAATTCGCAAATGCCGATGTGAAACAGTTGTTCAAATCAATGCCCATCGAAAACAACTTGATCTTGTACCAAAGTATTTCAAAAACCACCAATATGGTGTATTATGAATCTTTAAAGAAAGATATTGAGACTATTTTAGAAATCATTGCAAAAGAACTAAACCCAAAGAAATGATCAAGTTCTTTCGAAAAATCCGTCATAATTTGCTTTCACAAGGAAAAACAAGCACCTATCTCAAATATGCCATTGGTGAAATCATATTGGTCGTTATTGGGATATTGATAGCCCTTCAAATCAATAATTGGAGCGAACAACAAAAACTTCTGAATCAAAAGAACGTTCTGGTAAACGCGCTTCTTTCAGATGCCCATACGACCAATGACCGGCTAGCGTTTAGCATTGCTATGGCCAAGGAGATTGACCAAAAGCTGTCTTTACTTTTAAACATACTCAACAATGAGGACCAAAGCATCGGCATTGATTCGATTCAGGTGTATGGAGCTGCCATTTTTCAGGTAGCCAATTTTAGGCCCGCACTTTCTACCTATGAAACTTCGCTTTCAACAGGTAATGTGGTGCTACTTGAAAACAATTTGCTTTTAGATCAATACATACAGTTCAAAGACAGCTATGATTGGTTCAAACTACATCAAAACATTTCAGGTGACATTGTTTATTTGGGCAGTGTTTGGGAGCTTAGAAAAAAACTGGGAACCGCCAAAACGCTTATAACCGAATTGGGCGACTATCCTGAAAGTTATAAGCCCTCAAACGAAGAATTTATTGATCTGTTTTATAACAAAGAAACCTATGCCACCTTTGAAAGTATGCAATGGCTCATACGTAATCAGTTAGAAGCTCTAAATCGGGCCAAAACAGCAAATGATAGCATTTTGCGACTATTGAACGATTCCAAAAAAAATAAAGAATAATCAAGTTCCAATGAACATTTACAGCCTTATTTCCTTCATCATCAACAATCAAATGGTAAGTATTGCCCAATTTTATCCAGAACTGATCGCAAACACGTAACTTCACTATGCAACAAATAACTGAACGTATGAAATCGATTTTTACCAAAACCGCCGTCATCTCTACTATTTTGGTGTTTTACAGCGCTATAGGTCTAAGCCAAAAAGAAACCAAACTGATGCAGCAACCTGCCTTGAGCGATACGCATATTGCTTTTATTTATGGGCAAGACTTATGGATTGCCAATCGCGACGGCTCCAATCCAAAGCGATTGACCATTGATGGCGGTGTTGAGTCAAACCCCATATTTTCTCCTGATGGCAGCATGATTGCCTTTAACGCAGAATATGATGGTAATTCAGATGTTTTCATAGTACCTACGACAGGCGGTATTCCAAAGCGCTTGACATGGCATCCTTACCGAGATTTGGTTCGTGATTTCACACCAGACGGTAAAAATGTACTTTTTGCCTCAAGAAGAAACTCCCATACCAATAGGCATTTTCAACTGTTTACAGTACCTATTGAAGGCGGCACAACAACTCAGCTAGATGTTCCTAATGCTTTTTGGGCAACTTATGCCAATGATGGCAAGCAACTGGCTTATACCACACTTTTTGATGCCTTTGGACAATGGAAACACTATCGCGGCGGTCGTACATCACGTATTTGGATTTATAACGCCACCGACCACAAGGTTGCCGAGATACCAAAACCTGCGGGAGGCAGTAACGATACACAGCCCCAATGGCATAACGATATGGTTTATTTTAGGAGTGATCGTGATGGCGAATTCAATCTCTACAGCTACAACACCAGTAGCAAGGTTGTAGAAAAACTGACCAATTATACCGATTTCCCGGTTATAAATCCAAAAGTACATGGCAGTGCCATTATTTATGAGCATGCGGGCACACTGCATATATTTGATATCATCAACAGCATTGACAAAAAACTTACCCTGTACATAACCACCGATCTGTTAGAGCATCGCGAGCGCTTTGTTTCCGGTGAGCGCTATGCCAGATTTGCAAATCCGTCACCATCGGGTGTTCGTGTAGCACTTGACTTTAGAGGAGATATCATTACCATCCCGGCAAAAAAAGGAGACCAAAACAATATTACTGAGACTACCGGGGTACATGAAAAATTCCCATCGTGGTCTCCAGATGGTAAGCACATAGCTTATTTTTCAGATGCTTCTGAAGAGTATCAGATGCATATTCAAAATGTGAATGCCGGCACCACCAAAAAAATACCTTTACAGGGTACAGGTTTTTATGCCAACATTCATTGGTCCCCAGATAGCAAAAAAGTAAGCTATGTTGACAACGGCCGTAATCTGTACGTTACGCACATCGAAACCTCAAAAACAACAAAAATAGACCAGGATACAATGTTCGTACCCGGTGATATTCGAGATCTGTTCAGCGATTGGTCTTTTGATTCCAATTGGATCGCCTACACCAAAATTATAGACACCAATTTTGAAAAGGCGTTTTTATATTCGCTCTCTGAAAATAAATCCTATCAGCTGACCGATGGGCTGTCCAATGTTACAAGTCCGGTTTTTGATCCCAGTGGCAAGTACCTTTATCTGCTGGCATCTACAGATGCAGGACCTGTGGTCAACTGGTTTGACCAGTCTAATCAAGACAAGCAACTGACCAATTCCATTTATGCCATAACCCTACAAAACAATGTTGATTCTCCGCTAAAGAGAGAAAATGATTTGGAGATGGGTGCCAAAGACATAGAGCCCTCCTCAGAAAAGGAAAAAAATGCTCCACAATCTTTGCGTATCGATTGGAAAGGCATCCATAATAGAATGGTAGCCCTGCCTGTTAAGGCAGGTCTTTTTGACGATTTAAACTCAGTAAACGAGGGTGAGCTCTACTACCTGTCTTCATCTTTCAACGACTCCGGTTCCCACCTTTACAAATTCAGCTTTAAAGATAGAGAAGAAGAAGAGCTATTGGCCATTGACCAGTATAAGGTCACTGGTGACGGCAAAAAAATGTTATACCAGTCCAAAGGCTCGTGGTTCGTTTCTGATATCGGAAAAAAATCTGAAGATGCCCCACTCAACTTAAACGGCATTTCGGTAAAAATCAACCCTAAAGATGAGTGGAAAAACATATTTAACGAAGCTTGGCGAGTGAACCGAGATTATTTTTACGACCCTGGAATGCACGGGGTCGATTGGAACGCCATGAAAACAAAGTATGAGCCCTTTGTGGCTCACGCTTCTTGTAAAGATGACCTGTACCGTGTCATGCAATGGATGTTTAGTGAGTTGGCGGTAGGACATCACCGTTTTGGCAGTGATGGCGACGAGTTGCACAATACAAAACGTATTTCAGGAGGTCTGTTGGGGGCCGATTACAAACCTGTTCGCAACCGGTATCAAATCACTAAAATATATGGCGGTCTTAATTACACTCCAAGCCTAAGGTCGCCACTCACCGAACCTGGCGTGCAAGTGTCAGAAGGAGATTATATTATTTCCGTCAATGGCAAGAATGTTTCCAGCTCTGATAACCTGTACCGTTTTTTTGAAAATACGGCCAATACTCTGGTAGAACTAAAGGTCAGTGCCAATGCAGATGGAACCAATAGCAGAATTTATCAGGTTACCCCCTTGGCAACAGAATGGGCCATTAGAAACCGTGATTGGGTCGAGGGCAATATGAAAAAAGTACATGAAGCCACCAATGGTGATGTCGCCTATGTTTACGTACCCAATACCGCGAATGCAGGCTTTGAGTACTTTAAACGTTATTTCTATCCACAGGCAAACAAAAAGGCCATTATTATTGACGAACGATTCAATGGCGGTGGGCAATTGGCCGACTATTATATTGATATTTTAAAAAGACCGCTACAGGCATATTGGAATTTCAGGTATGGCAAAGACCTTAAATCTCCAAGCGCTTCGATTCAAGGACCAAAAGTGATGCTCATTGATGAGACAGCAGGTTCAGGAGGAGATTACTTGCCCTGGATGTTCAGAAAATTTGAACTAGGCACTTTGGTAGGTAAACGCACTTGGGGCGGCCTTGTTGGGGTGCTGGGGTATCCCGAATTTATTGATGGAGGCGTGGTCACTGCGCCTAATGTTGCATTTTACAATGAAGAAGGATTTCGAATTGAAAATGAAGGGGTTGCACCTGATGTAGAAATAGAACAATGGCCAGAGATGGTCGTTGACGGACACGACCCCCAGTTAGAAAAGGCCATTGAAATTGTTTTAAAGCAACTAGAAGAAAATCCACCTAAGGAAATGGCTACACCAGCATATCCAAAGAAAACAAAAGACTAAAACTTCAAAGCACTGAACAATTGAACTTTAACAACAAGAACGTTTTGGTCACAGGTGCCTCTAGAGGTATCGGAAAAGCAACGGCGCAGGCCTTTTCTGAAAAGGGTGCCAACGTGGGCATCAACTACAGAAGCAATACCGAAGCAGCAGAAAAAACCTTGGCCGAACTTATGGGTAATGGACACCAGCTCTTTCAGCAAGACATTTCGGAAGAGGCCGGACCCAAAAGATTAATCGAAGCGTTTATTGCCCATTATGGCCAGTTGGACATATTGGTAAACAATGCAGGCATCTCTATTTTTCATAAAATTGATGAAGTAGATTTTGAACATTGGTCGCAAGCATGGCAAGATACCTTTAAAACCAATCTTTTTGCAGTTTCAAATCTTTGCTATTGGGGGGCAAAAGCTATGATGCAAACCGGTGGCGGTCGTATTGTAAACATTTCATCACGAGGTGCTTTTCGGGGTGAGCCCACCAAACCGGCTTATGGCGCAAGTAAGGCAGCATTGAATGCCATGAGCCAATCTTTGGCAAAAGCATTGGCTCCCCATCATATTTATATTGGCGTAGTTGCGCCAGGTTTCACAGAGACCGAAATGGCAGCGGCCACGTTGACACCCATTGAGCGTGATAATCTTTTGCGGGAATCTCCTTTCAAACGTATGGCCCAACCAAAAGAAGTAGCACATGCTGTCTTATTCTTGGCATCAGATGGCGCCGAATATACCTCTGGAACCATCATTGATGTCAACGGGGCTTCGTACCTTAGATAGAAAATGTAGTATGACAACACCACTTCAAGGCGAAAATAGCATACATCAAAAATCAGGACTTTTTAAACGTTTTGAAAAATACCTTGGTGAGTTCGTCTATGGCGGCATAGACGGGTGTGTGACCACATTTGCCGTGGTGGCCGGTTCTGTTGGTGCGGGATTGGATAGTGCCATCATTCTTATTCTAGGGTTTGCCAATCTATTGGCAGATGGGTTTGCCATGTCGGTTGGGGCCTATCTTTCAACAAAGTCTGAACAAGACAACTACAATAAACACAAAAAAGTAGAGTATTGGGAAATCGATAACCTGCCTGACACCGAAAAACAAGAGATTCGCGATATTTACGCCGCAAAAGGTTTTGAAGGTGAATTGTTGAACAAGGTTGTTGAGGTAATTACAAATGACAAAGAAGTTTGGGTAAATACCATGATGAAAGAAGAACTACAAATGATAAAAGAAGACCGTTCCCCATTTTGGATCGGTGCCACTACCTACATTTCATTTATTCTGATTGGGTTGATTCCTTTGGTCACCTATGTAATTGACTACTTCGCACCGATATCATACAATCTTTTTGTGATTACCTCTGTTTTGACCGCGCTAGGTTTTTTGGTGATAGGATGGTTAAAAACATACGTTAACCAAACCTCGGCCTTAAAGGGAATTCTTGAAACACTGGTTTTAGGGGGAATTGCAGCAGTGGTCTCTTACTTTGTCGGAGACTTTTTAGAACAACTTATTACGAGATAAAAGCATCGCATGAAAGCCGCAACCGTTTCGCAACTTAAAAAAGAACTGCAGCACCGTAACCCTGAAGAGCTGTTGCAGCTTTGCCTACGTTTGTCAAAATTCAAAAAAGAAAATAAAGAATTGCTTACCTATCTGCTTTTTGAGGCAGACAATGAAGAAGGATACATTGAAACCGTCAAAGCCGAAGTTGATGATTGGTTCGAGCAGATTAATACCAACAGCTTTTTTTACGTAAAAAAAAGCGTTCGTAAAATACTTCGAAACCTAAAAAAGTACATCCGTTACTCAGGTGATAAAGCCACTGAAGTAGAACTATTGCTTTATTTCTGCCAAAAACTAAAAGCTTTCAGACCCTCAATTCGAAACAATACCACATTGACCAATCTTTATGAACGACAAGTGACCTTCATCCATAAAAAAATTGATTTGCTGCATGAAGACCTGCAATATGATTATGGGATGCTTATTGATGAACTAAAACAATAAAACCGTAAAAAACGCCGTACTCTTATGGAGCACTTTTCTTCATTGGCAGATTACTGTAAGGGTATCAATATAGCACCACCAAAGTGGGCAGATTTTGATGTGCGTTCGTTTGCCGATAATATGAAAACGGTCAAACAACAGATGCCGCCATTCAAGCATGAGTTCTATGCTATTGCCTTGAAACTATCAGGCCAGGGTTATGCGAAAACGGGAAATCATTCTACCCAAGCCATGGAAGCTACCTTGTTCTTCAATTCTCCATATCAAATTCTGCAATGGGACATCGCTCCCGACTGGAATGGTATCTATATTATTTTTTCAGAAGACTTTTACCGCAAGCCTCACCACAAGTACCGCTTGACGGAACGATTTCCTTTTTTGCTTTCAGACCACACCATTCCCCTTGCGGTCACCAAAAACGATTTGGTACTGTTAGAACGTATCTTTACCGATATATGGCAAGAACACGTAAATGACCACAAAACCAATCGTGAGGTCATTCAATCTTATGTAGATGTATTGTTGTTGAAAGTAGCGCGTTTGTACGAAACCCAAGCAAAAGACTTGGTCATTGTAAAAAAAGAGCGAAATAACGACATTCGATTGGTGGGTCGGTTCAAAACCTTGATAGAAGAAAGTTTTCTACCCAACATGCGTTACGAAAATGAAAGTCCCCACCAAGTGCAGTTTTATGCAGAACGAATGCATTTACATCCGAACCACCTGAATGCGGTTATAAAACGGATTACGGACACCCCTGCTTCAGAATTGATTCAAAAACATGTGTTGACCATGGCAAAGTCAAGATTAAAAAACACGCGACTTCCAGTAAAGGAAATCGCCTTTGACCTCTACTATAACTATCCCAACCACTTCACCAATTTCTTTAAAAAGCAAACCGGATCAACACCAAACGAGTACCGAAACGCCTAAAAAGAACCCATTACTTTGAATTCTGTATTTCATGCTTTGAAATGTGTAGGCCATTGGTCATGAACCCGCTCTAGATTTGTGGTGTACTAAAAAAATGAAGTTCAACTTTAATCTAGAACAATGAAAAAGATAACATTTAAATCAGGGGAATTAACGTTAGCCGGCAATCTTTATTTACCTACCGATTTTGAACTTGGTAAAGCGTACCAAGCGGTAATCGTAGCTGGTTCTTTGACTTCGGTAAAAGAACAAATGTCTGCCATTTACGCAAAAGGGTTGGCCAAAAAGGGCTTTATAGCCTTGGCTTTTGACTATGCGAATTATGGTGAAAGCGAAGGGTTGCCAAGACAGTTTGAAGATCCCGCTCAAAAACTAAATGACCTTAAAGCGGCAATCACATTTCTTGAAAACCAAAACTACATTGAAAGTATTGGTGCGCTTGGCATCTGTACTTCTGGTGGTAATATGGCCTATTTAGCTGCTGATGACAAAAGGTTAAAGGCGATGGCCACAGTGGCCGCATGGCTGCCTAATAAAGAAGTATTGCCTCTTTTGTATGGCAGCAAAGAAAGAGTGACCGAGTTGAAGGCCATGGGCGAAAAAGCAAGGGAAGTTTACGCCAATACGAGTGAGAACAAAATCATTTCGGCGTATAGTAATATTGATAAAACGGCGTCACACTTTGGCCCTATGGAGTACTACATGGATAATACTAGAGGGGGAGGAGTCAAAACATGGAAAAATGAGTTTGCTGTGATGAGCTGGCCAACTTGGTTGGGTTTTGATCCCACGACCAAGGCAAAAAACATTGATACCCCAACCTTAATCGTGCATTCTGATAATAGTGCCCTTCCTCAGAATGCAAAAGATTTTTACAACAATTTGAAAGGAGAAAAAGAACTCGCATGGTTAGAGGGTGACCATTTTGATTTTTACGACCAAAAAAGCAAAGTGGACGAGGCCATAAAGAGAACAGCACTATTCTTTGATAACCATTTAAAATAAAAGCATGAAAACATTTGACAATAACGCCGTTTGGTTCATTACAGGAGCTTCTTCAGGATTTGGAAAAGCGCTAGCAGAACACGCACTTTCAAAAGGATATAAGGTCGTTGCAACAGCAAGAAGAGGAGAAAAGTTGAAAGAGATTGGCGCTACGTCACCTAAACGGGTCTTGCCAATTCAGATGGATGTTACCAATAGAGAGGAAGTGCAAGCTGGCATCAAAAAAGCCATGGCCCATTGGGGAAAAATTGATGTGCTTATTAACAGTGCAGGATACGGAATTGTAGGTGCCTTGGAAGAAACCCCTGAAGAAGAACTACGAAAGCAAATAGAGACCAATTTTTTTGGAGCAATGGCGGTGACCCAAGAGGCATTGCCACATATGCGTGAAGCCAATAGTGGCGCCATTGTGAACATAAGTAGCATGGGTGGTAATATGTCTTTTGGCGGTTTCAGTGCTTATTCAGCTTCAAAATTTGCCCTCGAGGGTGCCTCAGAAGCCTTGGCGCAAGAAGTAGCTCCTTTCGGTATAAAAACCATGATTGTTGAACCGGGGGCATTCAGAACAGAATTTGCAGGAAGCGCCCTTAAGCACATGCCCAAAATTGATGCATATCACGAAATTGTAGGAGGTACGCGTGACTTCGCAAAGGGTATGCACCATACACAGGATGGCGACCCAAAAAAAGCTGCCGAAGTCATCGAAAGCGCGCTACTTTCTGAAAATACTCCACTTAGGCTTCAATTGGGTAAAGATGCTGTTGATGCCATAAAAGCCCATGGCGAACAACTATTGCATGATTTAGAGGTTTGGCGTGAAATGGCCGAAAACACCGCTTTTGGAAACGGCATGCACTAAACCCTGGGGGTTCGTCTGACAAGGAGCAAGAAAAATAAACCAATGACACCTAAAATGGCACAGGCAAACATGGTAAGCGGAATGTTTTGATAGACATCTCGATAATAAAGCCCTGATAGCAATGCCCCCAAACCAATGCCCGCTTCCAAAGCAATAAACATGGTTGAAATACCTTTTCCCCTGCCATTGACCGGACTCAAGTCAGTCGTCCAAGCATTTAAGGCAGGGGATAATATTCCCATAGAAAGACCATAGAAAGCCGCTGCAATCAAAAGGCCGTGCCAAGTGCCAAAGAACCCCATCATCACAAGTGAGATGGTCAACACCAAAAGACCCGCAATACATACTTTTCTCCGCCCTACCTTATCTGAAACTTTTCCTGATAAAAAGCGAATGGCCAATGAGGCAATCGTAAATACCATAAAAAAAGTGCCTTTATTCTTTAACCCTAGATAATCGCTCCAATCGGGTATTAAGGTCAGTATCATTCCAAAAGAAAAATAGGTCAAAAATGTAATGAGCGCCGGTGTCAAAACCGCTTTTGAGATGATGTCATTTTTTGAAATCATCAGCATGCTCCATTTAAATGAATGCGTCTTTTTTAAGGTTTCTTGCAACCGGTAAATCAACACCAAGGACAATAGGGCCATAAGTGATGAACAAACAAACAAGACTTGGTAAGAGTAGAACAGTTTTATAGAACTTCCGATTGCGGGCCCAAGCGCAAGTCCACTGGTGAAAAATAGCCCTTGGATTCCGAAGGCCTCGCCCCATCGGGTTTTTGGAACAATGTCAGCCACATAAGCCGCTACTGCCGTAGGTGTAAAACCTGTAGAGAATCCGTGAAGCAATCTCAAAAACAAGAAACCGGCGACAGTGCCCAAGATAGGGTATAGAAATCCGCTGATTATACAAATCAAAGCTCCGAATACCATAATGGGTTTTCGGCCAATTTGATCGGTCAAAAATCCGCTAAAGGGTCTTGACAGGCCTGCTGTTAGGGTAAACAATGCAATGATTAACCCAATGAATTCTGAACCTCCCAGACTTGATAGATAACTCGGCAATTCAGGAATCAACATATTGTAACTGGCCGAAAACAAAAGCGATGCCAAGCATAACCTTCCAAACCTCAAATTGTATATGGCGTCATTAGGTTTCATTTTGCTTAATCGTATCTTTCCCATTGTAAAAAATCGTACATAAAAGAACGACGACTATTTTTAGTTTAAAAGGACATTTGTCCCAAGACCCACGATGATACGTATCAACGAAAAGTTTCTGGACTACATCACCAAATTAGAGGCCATGGACTCCTCAAAGGAAATTATAAAAGTGGAAGCTGCAATTGGAGAGGCTTTGATCACACAAAAGACCAATGTTCTTTTTGTTTATATTATTAAAAAGGGATTGACCAAATGCTACCTGACCGAAGATACCGGCAACGATTTTATACAAGAATTTTTTGGTGAAGGTGAAGTATTTGGGGAGCTGGAAGTAATCACCGGAGAATTCAGTTTTTGTACCATTGAGACACTGACGCCAGTTGAATGTTATAGAATATCCAAAGAAACATTTTTGAAGCTTATTAAGAATGATAGCATCTTTAACAGTCTAGTCTTAAACTTAATGGCAACAAAAATCAGGTACACCGCGCTACGGCATTCATACAACCAATCACATGTTATTGAAGATAGATTAAAGGGGTTATACAGTAGTGTTCCAGATTTATTTACACGAATCACTAAAAACGATATCGCCAATTATTTGGGGGTTACCATTCGAAGCCTGAACCGCGCCATAAAGACTTTAGACTTGGACAGGTCTTAACCCAACCCAACGTCCAAGGTCATCATGATGATAAATCCGCCAATAAAGCCAAGGGTGGCCACATCGGTGTATTTGTCACGCTGAGTTTCAGGTATCACTTCTTCTACCACCACAAAAATCATGGCCCCAGCTGCAAAAGCCAGTGCATAAGGCAAAATAGGTTCAAAAGTGAGCACGGCCCAAGCTCCCAAAACACCTGCAATGGGTTCAACAATTGCAGATGCCTGTCCGTACATAAAGCTCTTTCTACGGCTTAGACCCTGTCTTCGCATTGGTACGGCAACTGCAAAACCTTCAGGAAAATTCTGGAGGCCAATGCCCAGGGCCAATGCTACGGCTCCGCCAATGGTAGCACCTTCAAAACCTGAGGCAACACCACCAAAAAGCACCCCGACCGCCAGACCTTCAGGTATGTTGTGCAGCGTAATGGCCAATACCAAAAGTGTTGTTCTGTGCCATGGTGTCTTCACGCCCTCTGCTTCACTCTCTTTAAAGTTGATATGTAAATGAGGTAGGATTTTGTCCAGTCCAAAAATAAAAAGTGCGCCCATTAAAAACCCTATGGCCGCAGGAATTACTTTAACAAAACCTTCACCTTCACTCATCTCGATACCTGGTGCCAAAAGGCTCCAAAAACTGGCGGCCACCATTACCCCACCTGTAAAACCCAACATGCCATCAAGCCACACCCTACTTGGGCTTTTGAACAAAAACACCAATCCCGCGCCCGCTGCTGTCAGCCCCCATGTAAACAACGTGGCATACAAGGCGGCCAGTACAGGGTCTATTGATTCAAAGTATGTAATTATCTGTTCCATTACGATTCTTTTTTTACATAAAGATTTGTAGCTATCTGATTTGAAATCTGCAGTTCTCGACCAGCAATCCGTATTTTAAGGGAATCATCAAAATCTTCCTTCTCTAAAACGGTAATCTCATGCCCTAAAGCAATATGGTTCTTGTCTAAAAATTTAAGAAAAGTGGCGGAGGTATCCTTTACCCCCACGCAAATGCCCGAAGAGGGAATCTCAAGTTCACTTAACAGTTGTTTGTCACGCTCTAAGAACTCTCCACTCTTTGTCGGTATGGGGTCACCGTGAGGGTCATATTTTGGAAAATCAAGAAGTTCGTCAATCTTATCAACCAGCTTTTCACTTTTGATATGCTCTAATTGTTCGGCAACCTCGTGCACCTCATCCCAAGTGAAATCTAATTTTTTGACCAAAAAAACTTCCCAAAGACGGTGTTTCCGAATTATGGACAAAGCTGTTTTGATTCCCAAATCAGTCAGTGATACCCCTTGATAACGCACATACTTGACCAAATTTTTGTCAGCCAATTTTTTGGCCATGTCCGTAACCGAAGATGGTTTGGTCTCCATTTGTTCGGCAATGGCATTGGTTGAAATCAATTGTGAGGCATTGCCTCCCAAATGAAAAATGGTCTTGATATAGTTTTCTTCTGCCCTGGTCAAGAAATACGTTTTTCCAAAAATACATTTTTATTTGTAAAAACAAATTTTTAGATTTGTCTAAATTTAATTTTTGATGGTTAAAAAAGTAATTTTTCTGATGTTAATTTGCTTTGGTACGCCGCTTATGGCCCAAAACACGATCATCTCTGGAACCACGTCTTTTAATACAGAACCCTTGCCCTTTGTCAATATTATTGTGCAGGGGGGCACAACCAGTGTAATATCAGATGAAGATGGAAAGTATTCGTTGGGGGTCAATTCTGGCAATATCACGCTAGTGGCACAAGCAAAAGGGTACCGGACCATAAGTCAAAAATTAACAATCCAGGAAGGAAAAAAGCAAGAGGTCAACTTTGTCTTGCAAAAAGATGTATTAGGGCTAGATGAAGTAGTTGTCAGCGCCACTCGAAATAGGGTGGCCAAAAGAAGTGCCCCCGTTGTTGTGTCTACCCTAAAACCTCGGCTATTGACCGCCACACAATCGATTACCTTGGCAGATGGTCTTGATTTTTCACCCGGTGTACGCGTAGAGACCAACTGTCAAAATTGTGGGTTTACACAAGTGCGATTGAATGGTCTTGATGGTGGTTATACCCAAATATTGCTGAACAGTAGACCAATATTCACCTCGTTATTGGGCGTTTATGGCCTTGAGCAAATACCTACCAATATTATAGAACGTGTAGAAGTCGTGCGCAGTGGTGGTTCTGCCCTATATGGTTCCAATGCCATCGCAGGCACTGTCAATATCATAACTAAAGACCCGATACTGAATACATGGGAGGTGGGGAGCAACTTTGCCCTGGTGGGCGATGATGCCATAGACCGTATTGTCAGTTTCAATAGTGCCCTGGTCGCCGACGATCTCAATAGTGGTTTTACGCTTTTTGGCACCTATAGAAATAGAGATGCCTATGACGCCAACGACGATGGTTTTACCGAACTGGTAGAATTACGCAATACTACAGTTGGGGGCAAAGCGTTTTTAAGACCAACCGACCGCAGTCGGGTTTCTGTCAATCTCAACGCAATTCGAGAGTACAGACGTGGTGGGGACCGGCTAAATCTAGCGCCACAGTTTACAGATATTACGGAAGAGCTAGATCATGACACGTTCATTGGTGGATTGGACTATGAATTGAACAGTACAGACAATACTCAAAAAATTCAGGTGTATACCTCAGCTTCCCACACCAACAGGGACAGCTTTTATGGTGGTCTGGGTGGTGAACGAACCAGGCAAGACAGTATTTTGGCCAATAATGCTTTTGGAACCACAAAAGATCTAGCTTGGGTAAATGGCTTTCAATTCACCAAAAACCGATTAAACAATGATGTATTCACAGGCGGGATAGAGTACAACATCAACAGTACAGAGGATCAAATTGTAGGTTACAATAGACTCATCGATCAAAGTGTAAAGACGCTGGGAGGTTATGCCCAGTATGAATGGAAGCCTTCGGACAGATTTACTGCATTGGCGGGCGCACGGCTTGACAATGTCACCGTTGACGGAAATTATACCATAGGCGGCATTACAAGGGCAGTTGATTTGAGTCAAACAACATTATCACCAAGGCTTACGCTATCATATCGTATTACGAACGAACTACGATTTAGGGGAGGGTATGCCAGAGGGTTCAGGGCCCCACAGGCATTTAATGAAGACCTTCATATATCAAGTGTTGGTGGCGAACCACAATTTGTTATTCTTTCTGATGATTTGAATACGGAATTCTCAAACGCATTTACAAGTTCGTTCAACTATTCTAAAAGTATCAACTTATTACAATTCGATTTTTTGCTGGAAGGTTTCTATACCAAACTTGAAAACCCATTCACACAGGTCAGTACTGGTGCGGTTCTTGAAAACGGTTCCATTCTTGAAGAAGTAAGAAATGGTGCTGCAGCCGATGTATTTGGAACCAATTTTGAATTTGGAATATCACCAGACCCCGAATGGAGCTTTCAATTGGGCGGGACCTTACAGCGCACACAATATGATGAGCCACAACTACTATTTGAAAGTACTGGGACTCCGGGAGAGCCAGACATTACCGTGGATGAATTTGTTCGTGTACCCAACCTATATGGTTACCTCAATACTTCGTGGACACCCAGCGAAGCTTTTAATGTAGATGTGACCAGCACATATACCGGAAAAATGACCGTACCTCGAGTAATTACGGATACAGGGTTTTTGGAGTTAAACGAGACCGGTTCGTTTTTTGATATGAATGTTAAACTAGAAACACATTTTGATTTCAACGATTCCTTCATGATTACGCTTTCGGGTGGGGTCACAAATCTCTTTAATAGCTTTCAAGATGATTTTGACCGTGGACCTACACGAGATTCTGATTACATTTATGGGCCGAGTACACCAAGATCTTTCTTTTTGGGAGTGAAATTTGGCAAATTACATTGATAGAGGCCACTTATCTAAGACAGATGAAAACCGTTTGCAACATATTAAAAAGATTTGGGGTATATGGATTACTACTCTGCTTTTTCTGGCAAGGCACGGCCCAAGAACGTAAAATCAACTGGTTAAGTTTTGAGCAATTGGAAGATTCATTAGCGGTTCGACCAAAAAAGGTCTTTATTGATTTTTATGCCGATTGGTGCAGCTACTGCAAAAAAATGGATGGTGCCGCTTTTAAAGATGAAAAGGTCATTGCCGCACTTAACACCAACTTTTACGCCGTAAAGATGAATGCTGAAACTAAAGCAAAGATCAGTTTTGGAGGAGATACCTTTATCAATAAAGAAATTGGAAAAAAAAGGAACCCGACACATGAAATTGCATTGCTGCTCGCTTCTAGGACCAACCGCCCTTTTTCACTTCCTGCTATGGTAATTCTCAATGAAAGGTTTGAAGTCACCGATAGATATTTTGAATACTTATCACCTAAAAAACTCTACAAGGTGCTTCAGAATTAAAGAGTAGGGCCATTCACTAAAGGAGTTACCTCTTTCTTCGGCTTGCAATATCTAAGCCCAAATGCTAATAAACCTTTCCGTATTTTTGATCTATGTCCAATTACGACTATATAATTGTTGGTGCTGGTGCTTCGGGCCTAATGCTTGCCGACGCTTTGGGCAGAGAGCCTTATTTCGCCAATAGGTCTATTTTGGTTATTGACAAAGATGAAAAAAAGGCCAACGATCGAACGTGGTGCTTTTGGGAAGCAGGCGAAGGTGACTTTCATGCTATTGTCCATAAAGAATGGTCAAAAGTCTTTTTCGCTGGCAAAACACTTCGACAATCTACGAACATTACGCCGTACGCTTATAAAATGGTACAGGGCATTGATTTTTATCAGCACTATCTTAATAAATTGGCTGAATATGACAACGTCTCGGTAATGTATGATGAGGTCATTTCTATCAATGAATCTACTGATAGCGCAACCATAAAGACCAAAAAAAGGGTTTTACGCACCGAGCAGGTCTTCAACAGTATTTTCAGCTACCAGAACTTGAAAAAGAACAGCCCCTACCCTTTGTTACAGCAACATTTTGTGGGTTGGTTTGTCAAAACAGAAAATCCTATTTTCAAGATCGACGAAGCTACTTTTATGGACTTTTCAATACCTCAAAAAGGCAATACAAGGTTCATGTACGTGCTACCATTTTCTGAACACGAAGCTTTGGTAGAATACACCCTATTCTCTGAAAACCTATTGCCACAAGACGAGTACGAAAGTGAGATTGCTTCATATTTAAAGAATAAAAACTCTGGAACATACAGCATCACCGATACAGAAAAAGGAAGTATTCCCATGACGTGTTACAAGTTTTCAGAACACAACTCCGCTCATATTTTTCACATTGGTACAGCCGGCGGATGGGCCAAGGCCAGTACCGGATACACCTTTATGAAAACCAGCAAGAATGTAAAAGCTTTGGTCAATTATTTGAAGCAAGGTAAAAATCCACTTCGTTTTAAGACAAAATCGCGTTTTTGGTTTTATGATTTGTTATTGCTCGATATCCTTTATAAAAAAAACCATTTGGGACAAGCTATTTTTGAAAGTCTGTTCAAAAAACGAAAGCCCCAGCTCATTTTTAAATTCTTGGATGAGGATACCCATTTTTTTGAAGAGGTGAAAATCATGTTCGCACCACGTCCCTTGCCATTCATTAAAGCATTGCTGAGCAGACTGTTCTAACAATGCTGATATCTTTTTGACCGTTTGTAAAGTAAATGGTTGTTATGCTAAAACATTGTTCTATTTTGCTTGTGGGATTACTTCTGGTTTTTTCCTGTTCAAATGATCAAGAAGAAGATGAAAGTCAGATGACAATCGATTTTGAGTTCTCAGATAGCTTTGAAACCTCAAATGACAATCTTGATGAACTTTTTCCAAGTAATGGCTTACGTTGGACAGGTACTCAAATCGTAAATCCTGAAAATGTTGAAAATGAACTTAGTCTTTCTTCTGAATTCAGTTCTGAGGGGAACAAATCCCTTAAAATTCTTTCTCGAAAATCGGATAGACGACTTTCAAAAGCAGATATCGAAAAAAGTGGGCTCTTTGCACCTGAAAACAGTGTCGTCACCATAAAAGCCGATTTTTACATTGATTCGGAAGAGAACATTGAAAACCTTCTTTTAATTGATTTGGAGTGTCGCTCTTGTTGGGATCCTAGCGTACCCGACAACCAAAGTCCTGGCCTGCGTCTTATGATGTCAGGGGGCAATGATTACCTATCCATAGAACGTGGTAAAATTGGTGCAGATCTTTTAGCCCAGACCAATGTTCGATTTCCTCGTAAAGAATGGGTTTCCATAACTTGGGAGTCTTTCCTATCTCCTGAAGAAAATGGCGGTAACAAGCTACTTGTTAACGACCAGTTAGTTCTGTCACAAAACGGAATGAATCTGCCCAATACCATGGTTTTTAAAAACTTGTTTTCCCAAGAAGGTATCAGTTTTGAATTGCAGACGCCTGTCCTTTACGAGCGGGTTCAAATTGGTGCCACTGCCAATCCTGACGCAGGGGATATCTTGCTATATGTAGATAACGTTTCAATTACCATTAAAAAAGAAAACTAAACCGCTCGCTGCATTAAATCTTCACCAAATTTTACAAATACATCCTTCTGTTCTTTTGGTAAATCTATGGTCTCAAGTGCCTCAAAAGCTTTTCTTGTATATGCCTTTATTGCATTGGCAGTTTCTTCGACAGCCCCTGTTCGTTCAAAAACTTCTTTGACTGCCTCAATTTTTGAACTAGGGTCTGTGGGTTGAATGGAGAACAAATCTGACAATTGCTTCCGTTCTTCTTTGGAACTCTTCTCTAAAGCTTTTAAATAAAGATAGGTCTTCTTGTTTTCAATAATATCTCCTCCAACTTGTTTACCAAAGGTTTGCGGATCTCCAAACGCATCTAAATAGTCATCTTGAATTTGAAAGGCAATACCCAAATTTCTGCCAAACTCATAGATTAGGTTCTGGTTTTCTGCAGAAGCGCCTGAAACAATTGCGCCCATCTTTAAGGCACAGGCCACCAAAACCGCCGTTTTAAACTCAATCATCTTTAAATACTCGAGGAGGGTAACATCATCACGGGTCTCAAAATCAACATCATATTGTTGTCCTTCACAGACTTCAATTGCTGTTTTACTGAACAAGGCTACCAATTGGTGAAAAGAACCTGATTTGTAACTTTCAAACAATTGATAAGAATTGATGAGCATGGCATCCCCAGAGAGAATACCGGTATTGATATCCCATTTTTCATGGACCGTTGCTTGACCACGACGAATCGGGGCGTCGTCCATAATGTCGTCATGCACCAGAGAGAAATTATGAAATACTTCTATGGCCAAAGCCGCATTAAGGGCATTCTTAAAACCACCTCCAAAAAAATCGGCAGACATGAGCGTCAGAACAGGCCTTAAGCGTTTGCCCCCTAAACCCAAAATATAATTAATGGGTTCATAGAGGTTCTTAGGTTCTTTCTCCACTATCTTGCCTTCCAAGTGTTTTATGAACGCTTCTTGGTAAAATGCTATCGGATGCATGTACGAGTATTTTGCCCAAAAATACAGCCATTGTTACAAATAGCATTGATTGTAGTCGAATAGAAAAATCATTTTATTTCAAAAAAATGCAATGGATTTGAATTTCATCGTCTTTAACAATGAAGACCAGAGAAAATCTGTAAATGGCAGCCAATAAAAACAACAATCAACTGAATGATTTCTTTGCCGAAGAATATCAGTCGCTCAAAGGTTACGTACGTTCTAAAATTGAACATACGACCGAAAGTGACGCTGAAGATATTATTCAGGATGTTGCCTTGCGCATTTTCTCAAGGCCTTTAGACGCATTGCCCATAAACAATATCGGTGGTTTTGTCTACAATGCCATTCGCAATAGAATCATTGACGTAATGCGGGTTCGAAAAGAGCGTATTTATGATGAAAAAACCGTAGAAACGCTTTGGACCGAATTCACAGAATCATTTTACGGAGACTCTGCAAGAGTGTATCCCGAAAAATTAAAAGCAAATCTCAAAACATCTATAAACGAGCTCAAAACACCTTATCGCGATATTATTTTGGCCGTTGATTTTGAAGGATATAGTTATAGGGAGATTTCGGCGGAAACAGGAATTCCGCAAGGCACTTTAATGTCAAGAAGGCATAGGGCAATATCAATATTACTAAAAAAACTAGAAGCAGATATAAAACACTAAAAGCATCATCATGGATTATAAAAAACAAATGGAAAAAGAAGTTGAAAACAAAGTGAAGTACTATGTGACCAAAATAGTCAAGGTCATCTTCTTTATAGTCTTGGCCTTGGTACTGGCCTTTTTAATAGGCTATGTGGTCATGCGTTTATGGAATTGGCTCATGCCCGAGCTTTTCGGCTTGCCAACAGTGAGTTACTGGCAAGCAGTAGGTGTATTGGTATTGGCCAAGATATTTTTTGGGTTTGGATCCGGAAATGGACCAAGCCAGAACAAAAAATCAAAACAGAAACAATTTTCAAAGAAATGTGGTCCCATGCGAAATGACTTTTCAGAATGGAAATTTTACGACCAATTCTGGAACGAAGAGGGTGAAAAGGCATTTAAAGCCTATGTAGAACGAATGAAGCAAGAAAACGAGACAAATGGCAAAGAAAACTAACAATTCAGGCCAGAAAAAAAGCCGATATCAGTACAAAGCATTTTTTTGGAGCCTAAGCAACAAAAGGGTAGCACCATTTAATAATGGCCAGTTAAGACCCAACCTGAACATACCAAATGACGACGAAATCTAACGAATGGTTAAAAAATTGTAAAACTTTGGAAACTTTTATTGTTTTTAAAGTTTCCATGTTACATTTGCCCTTCGTTTATGCGGGAAAAAATACTACATACGGCCACAGACCTTTTTTTAAACCTTGGTTTCAAGAGTGTCACTATGGATGATCTGGCCAATGAAATGGGCATATCAAAAAAGACCATTTATTCTCATTTTGAGAACAAGACCAAACTGGTTCAAGAAAGTACCATGAACCTCTTTATGTCCATTTCCAATGGTATTGATGAAATCTGTGCACTTGGTAAAAACCCCATCGAAGAGATTTATGAAATCAAACGTTTGGTGATGGTCCATCTAAAAAATGAAGCCTCATCGCCCGAATTCCAATTGCAAAAGTATTACCCCACGGTTCACCATAACCTAAGAAAAAGACAATTTGAAGTGATGCAAGACTGCGTCAAGGACAATGTGAAAAGGGGCATTGAAATGGGCATTTACCGTGAAAACCTTAATATCGAATTTGTAGTGCGTATCTACTTTTCAGGAGTAACCAGCATCAAAGATTCACGTCTTTTTCCGAATACCATGTTCACCGTAAGAAATCTAATGGACCATTATTTAGAATATCACCTTAGGGGTATTGTCACCCCTAAAGGAAGAAAAATATTGAACAACATCATCAATTCAAACCAAGAATAAATGCGAACGATCATTGCATCCATTTTTACGTTTTTATCACTCACAGCAGTGGTGGCACAAGAACAGAAAAACAATTTTAGCTTGAATGAAGCAATTGCCTATGCACTACAACACAATTATAGTGTTATCAATGCCAATAGGGATATTGTCGATGCCCAAAAACAAAAATGGGAAACCATCGCAACCGGCTTACCGCAAATTACGGGAGACATCAGCTATCAAAACCAACTCATACAGCCTGTAAATCAGTTCCCATCAATTCTTATCCCAGAAGAATTTTTACCGCCAGGAGTCGTCCAGGGCCCAGACACTTTTGTTCCGATTGTTTTTGGACCTCCCCAAACAGCTACCGCAACGGCTACTTTAAGACAGCAGATATTTGATGGCTCATACATTGTTGGGGTACAAGCCACTAAAGCGTTTCTCGATTACAGTCAAAACAATAAAGAAAAGACCGACCTTGACGTTCGTAAGGCAGTGGTCGAAGCCTATGGCAATGTATTGTTATCTCAAGAGAGTGTGGTCATTTTTGAAAAAAATAGAGAAACCTTGGAAAAGAACCTTTTTGAAACCAAAAAGGTGTATGAAAATGGTTTGGGAGACGAAGAAAGTGTGGATCAATTACAAATTACGTTGTCTACCGTCGAAAGTCAATTGAAAAATGCCAAACGACTTGAAAAGATAACGCTACAAATGTTGAATTTGATGATGGGCATTCCCATTGAGAACAACACCATTCTTACAGAGAATCTAGATACACTTACTCAAAAACAGATCAATCCTTCACTGTTAGAGACAAATTTTAACATTGAAAACAATGTAGATTTTAAATTGGTCAAAAACCTGAACGAACAGCGTTACTATGAGTTGAAATTGGCCAAAAGTAGAGCCCTGCCAACGTTAAATGCTTTTGTAAATTACGGAGGCAATTCTTTTAGCGACAGTTTCAACTTTCTAAGTTCTGGGCAACAATGGTTTGAATCTTCAGTGCTTGGCTTCGACCTAAGCATTCCCATTTTTAGTTCATTGGGCAGAAGTGCAAGTACGCAGCGTGCAAAAATTGCCTATGACAAGGCCAAGACCCAATTGACCGAAGCACAGGAACAGATACGTTTACAACTTGAAACTGCGAAGAGCGAATATATTCTGGCCATTGAAGAGTATGAAACCTCGAAACAAAATTTAGGCTTGGCCGAACGTATTGAGAACAAAAACCAGATCAAGTACACCGAAGGCCTAGCGACCAGTTTTGAACTGCGTCAGGCACAAACACAATTGTACAGTACCCAGCAAGAATACCTACAATCAATGGTCGATGTCATCAACCAGAAAACCAATCTTGAAGTCATTATAAATCAATAATCAATCACAAAGCACGTCACTTTAAATATTCAATTATCATGAAAAAAATCATCGCAATCGCCATAATAACAATCGTTCTATCATCATGTGGTGGTGGCACACAGGGTAGCGTTGAAGATGTCTTGACCGCACAAGATGTTGCTGCAATACGAGCGAAAAAAAATGAACTTACCGAAGCGTACAAAACCCTAGAGGCAGAAATCAAACTTTTAGACTCTGCCATTGCAGAACTTGATGAGAATGCAAAGTTGCCCTTGGTTACAACCATTACGGCCAAGCACGAAAAATTTGACCATTTTCTAGAACTGCAGGGTGACGTCAGCACAAAACAGAATGTCTTGATCTATCCTGAAATTGCAGGTACGCTCTATCGTGTTTATGTAAAAGATGGTCAAAAGGTCAGAAAAGGACAACTTTTAGCCGCTATTGATGACGGTGGTCTTTCAAGCCAATTGGCACAGATGAAAACACAGGCCGAATTGGCAAAAACAACATTTGAGCGCCAAAAAAGGCTTTGGGAGCAAAACATTGGTTCTGAAATACAGTACCTACAGGCCAAAAGTCAATATGAGTCACAATCAAGTGCTGTTGCCCAAATGCAAAGCCAGGTAAGTAAGTCGACCATTAGGGCTCCCTTCAGTGGTATTATTGATGATGTTATTAAAGATCAGGGTACGGTGGTCAGTCCTGGACCTGGGTCAGAGGTGTTTCGTATTGTGAACCTGTCAGACATGTATGTTGAAGTCGAAGTCCCTGAGAATTATTTAAGTGGTATACAAGAAGGCAAAGAAGCCAAAGTATTCTTCCCTGTTTTGGGCGATACGGTAATCTCTAAAATACGACAGACCGGTAATTTTATCAATCCCAGTAACCGTGCGTTTACCGTCGAAATTCCCGTGCCGAACAAATCTGGTAGAATCAAGCCAAACCTAAGCGCAAAAGTTAGTTTGAACGATTATACAAATGAGAGTTCCATTCTAATTCCGCAAGGTATTGTTTCAGAAAACTCTGAAGGCGAGCAATATGTATATGTCGCAGAAAAAGCCAATGACGAAGGTATTGCACCCATCAAAAGACAGATAATTACCACCGGACTTACACAAAAAGATAAGGTCGAGGTTTTGGGGGGCATTGCCCCTGGTGACCTTTTGATCAACGAAGGTGCGAGAACAGTAAAAGATGGACAAAAAGTAAAAATTCTAAATTCTGACAAAAATGAGTAAGCAGCAAAAAAACGTCAATAAAGAGTTTAGATTCTCCTCTTGGGCAATTGACAACCCGTCGGTCATTTATGTAATGATCGCCTTGTTTCTCTACATTGGATTTTTGGGTTATCAGGCAATGCCCCGTGAAGATTATCCTGAAATTGTCGAAACCAAGATATACATCAGCACACCATATCCTGGTAATACCGCTGAAGATATTGAACGATTGGTGACCGACCCGTTGGAAGACAAGCTTAAAAATGTAAGTAATGTTGTAGAGATTACCTCTACTTCACAAGAAGATTATTCCATTATCACAGTTGAATTTGATGAGGATATCACTGTTGAACAGGCAAAGCAAAAGGTAAAAGACGAAGTGGATGGTGAAAAGGCCGGTGAAGACTGGCCCACCTTCAACGGCGCCAAAGTTGAACCTGATGTTTTTGACCTTAACTTGGCAGAGTCTTTCCCCATAATGAATGTCAATTTTACTGGAGATTATCCTGTAGAAAAGCTAAAGGAATACGCCGAATATTTAGAGGATGAAATTGAGAACCTTCCAGAAATCAAGGAAGTAGATATTCGCGGAGCACAAGAAAAAGAGGTTGAAGTTGCCGTTGACATTTATAAAATGATGGCTGCCAAAATCAGTTTTCAAGATGTCATCAATGCTATAGGGAATGGAAATACAACCATATCGGCCGGTAACATCAAAACCACCGAACAACGACGTACCATTCGTGTTTTAGGAGAAGTTGAAAATCCAGCAGAACTTGAAAGTTTTGTGGTAAAGTCTGAAAATGGTGCAGTTTATCTTAAGGATATTGCCACTGTTACTTTTGATGAAGAGGACAAAACCACTTTCGCGAGAGAATTTGGCAGTAGTGTTGTGATGCTTGACATTAAAAAGCGTTCTGGCAAGAACACTATCGCAGCGACCAAAAAAATTCGCGAGCTTATCAAAGAGGCACAAGCCAATTACTACCCTGCCGAACTCAATATTTCTGTCGCCAACGATTCGTCAGATAGAACACTAAATCAAGTTGACGATTTAGTGAACAATATCATCTTTGGTATTTTACTGGTGGTGACCGTATTAATGTTCTTTTTAGGGTTTAGAAATGCGCTATTTGTTGGTTTCGCCATACCCATGTCAATGTTCATGTCATTCATGATCTTGAACTTGTTCGGCTATACGCTGAACACTATGATTCTATTTGGTATGATCATGGGACTTGGTATGTTGGTCGACAACGGAATCGTGGTTGTTGAAAATGTATATCGATTGATGAGTGAGGGCATGTCCAGAACCGAAGCGGCAAAAAAAGGTATCGGTGAAATTGCATTCCCAATTATCATATCAACAGTAACTACTGTAGCTGCATTCGTGCCCCTTGGTTTATGGCCCGGTATTTTTGGGCAGTTCATGATTTTCTTCCCGATAACGCTTTCAGTGGTGTTGGGGTCTTCCTTATTTGTCGCGATTTTCATGAACTCGATGCTCGTTTCACAATTTATGGAGCTGGGTGAAAAAGTAATTCCTGTAAAGAAATTGATTCGTACCACAGGTATCATGGCAGGTCTTGGTCTATTTATCTTAATAGTTGGTGGGCCATACAGAGGTTTGGGTACGTTGATGATAGTAACCGCTATCATGTTTTGGGTCTATAAGTATGCCCTTAAAAAATGGGCAAACCGCTTTCAGACGAATACCATGGTTCGTTTTGAGAACTGGTATGAAAAGCGAATTACCCATGCCTTAAGGGGCAGAAACGTATATTGGTATTTCGGACTCACAGTGTTATTACTTTTGGGTACGTTTATGTTATTTGGTATGTCATTAGGTTCAGGAAGAACCAAGGTAGAGTTCTTCCCTGATAATACACCAAATGAAATTTATGTCTACATCGAATATCCGCAGGGTACTTCTATTGAAAAAACCAATAAATTGACCAAAAGTATAGAAGACAGGGTATATGAAGTGGTCAATCGCGATACCTACACTGATGGTGACCACAACTTTTTGGTAGAATCGGCAGTTTCTCAAGTAGGCGAAGGGGCCGGAAATCCACAGACCGATGGTGGTTCATCGGCAGAAATGCCCCATCGTGGCAAGGTTACCGTATCAATGCGAGAATATAAGTATAGAAACGGTTTGGATACCGAAGAACTGCGTGGTGAGGTGCAAGAAGCTCTAACGGGTATTTACCCAGGTGTTTCCATTTCGGTTGAAAAGAATTCAGATGGCCCACCGGCAGGTTATCCCGTGAACATTGAACTGGAAGGGAACAACTATGACCAGCTAATCAATGTTGGCGAAGACATCCGCAACTATCTGAACACTAAAAATATTGCTTTCATTGAAGAATTAAAGTTAGATGTCAATAAGAGCAAACCGTCGATGCAGGTCATTGTTGATCGTGAAAAGGCAGGTGAACTAGGTGTGGCCGTAGGGCAAGTAGGGCAACAACTGCGTCGTTCACTTTTTGGTGAAAAAGCGGGCGTCTTCAAAAAAGACGGAGAAGATTATGACATCAATGTACGCTTTAACAGTAATCTACGCTATGATAAAAACGCACTCTTTAACCAAAACATCATTTTTAGGGACCAAGCGAGCGGGCAAATCAAAGAGGTTCCTGTATCTTCAGTGGCACGTCAGCGTAATTCTTCAGGCTTTAGTGCCATTAAACACAAAAACGGTAACCGTGTTGTAACCGTATACTCAGGATTAAAAGCTGGCGGAAATCCTGCCGCCGTAGTGGACCAGGTCAAGCAAGAAATGGAAAACTATGATGGCATTCCCGCAGGTGTGAAGGTTGATTATACAGGCGAAATCGAAGAACAGAACAAACAGATGCAGTTTTTGGTCGGAGCCTTTTTCTCCGGATTGGGATTGATTATGTTAATCTTAATTTTTCAATTTGGCGGTATCTCAAAACCATTGATAATTATGATTGCCATCTTCTTAAGTTTTATAGGTGTCTTTGGAGGATTAATGATTACAGGATGGCCTTTCGTTATTCTTATGACCATGATGGGTATTATCTCATTGGCAGGTATTGTGGTGAACAATGGTGTGGTCCTACTCGATTATACCCAAATATTAATTGATCGTAAAAAGGTGAACTTAAATCTAGATGACAAAGATTTACTTACTCGCGATGAGGTCACCGAAATTATCATCAAAGGTGGTAAAGCGCGTTTACGTCCTGTAATTTTAACGGCGATTACGACGGTTTTAGGTTTGATACCATTGGCTATTGGGCTGAACATTGATTTCTTTTCACTGTTCTCAAATTTTGACCCTAATATTTATATGGGTGGCGATAACGTTATCTTTTGGGGTCCTTTGGCTTGGACCGTAATTTTCGGACTTATTGTAGCTACTTTTTTGACATTGATTATTGTACCAGTACTCTTTAATATCATATATCGTATAAAGATTCGTCTACGCGGTAGCCACACATCAGAAAAATCGAAAGATAAAAGCCTCGATATTGCAGCGTAATTTAAGTATGGGCTTGGACTAAGAACAACATGTGTTTGACCTGACATTAACATGGGTAATATGGCCCCCGTCAGGTTGAACGCAATCGAGACCAATTAGAACTTATTGTTTTAAGATTTCTCGACTACGCTCAAAGAGGCAATACCTATAGTTCTAATACCTGGTTGCATACCGAACTTGCATTAAAACAAAAAAGCCCCGACGTTAACGTCGGGGCTTTTTCTTAAATAGATATGGAACATTATTTATTTACAGAAACTACTTCTGACTGGTTCCAATTTTTTACATAGGCAATACGATTATCTTGAAAATCAACTTCTTTTAAAATATCACCCTTCCAAAAGAACCATTTGCCTGTTCTTTTGCCATTTTGATAGCGACCTGTTGCAATTTTCTTGCCTTCTACATTGTACATATACCACTGACCATGCAACTCACCGTTCAACAAATAACCAGTTTGTGCCACTTCACCATTATCGTGAAAATAGGTAGCTTTTACCTGTTTACCTTCTTTTTCAAATTTGGGCTTTATCGTTTGTGCAGATATACTTACTGCAAAAAGCATCGCTAAAACAAAAACAATTTTCTTCATATCTATCAACCTTAAATTCATTATTCCTTTACATTAACGATACAAATATACATTTTATTTTACATTAATTACACTTTTAAGTAACATTTACATAACATTAAATTTACATTGAGCATATAATACATTCATTATCAGGTATTTAAAAATCATATTGGTCGTTAAAAATGTATGAATGGTCAAAAAAGATGTATGAAATACAACCCAAAATTTGTGCTAAAAATTGCCCTAAACCAAGACTGGGAATTGTTTTTCATACCGTTTTAACTAATTACCTTTGCAGTCTCATTCTTGAAAATTATGTACAGAGACAATACTTGCGGCGCACTTCGTGCAGTTGATATCAACAATGATGTTTTACTGAGTGGTTGGGTGCACAAATTAAGAGATAAGGGCTTTGTGGTTTGGGTCGATTTGCGAGATCGTTATGGTATTACCCAGCTAGTGTTCGATGAAGAGCGAACTTCAAGTGACCTTTTAGAAAAAGCGCGCACCCTTGGTCGTGAAACTGTTGTTCAAGTCAAAGGCAAGGTCATTGAACGTGCCTCAAAAAACCTTAACATACCTACCGGAGCGGTTGAGGTTTTGGTTACCGAGCTTACCATCTTGAACGAATCCCTTCTTCCTCCATTTACCATTGAAGATGAGACCGACGGCGGTGAAGATATACGCATGAAGTATCGCTATTTGGACATCAGAAGAAATCCTGTAAAAAACAATCTTGTTTTTAGGCACAAAGTGTCAATGGAAGTTCGAAAGTATCTTTCAGATCAAGGGTTTATTGATGTTGAAACACCATACCTAATCAAGTCTACCCCAGAAGGCGCGCGTGATTTTCTGGTTCCAAGCCGCATGAACGCGGGTCAGTTCTATGCATTACCACAATCACCACAAACTTTTAAACAACTTTTGATGGTTGGCGGATTGGACAAATACTTTCAGATTGTAAAGTGCTTTCGTGATGAAGACCTGCGGGCCGACAGACAGCCAGAGTTCACACAGATAGATTGCGAAATGGCTTTTGTGGAGCAAGAAGATATTCTACAAACCTTTGAAGGTTTGACCAAACATTTGTTAAAGGAAATCAAGGGGGTAGAAGTAGATAGCTTTCCAAGAATCACATTTGATGACGCCATGAAACGCTATGGTAATGACAAACCGGACATTCGTTTCGGCATGGAGTTTGGCGAACTGAACCAAGTGGCCCAACATAAAGATTTTAATGTCTTCAATTCGGCAGAACTTGTAGTTGGCATTGCAGTACCCGATGGAGCTGCCTATACCCGAAAAGAAATCGATGCCCTTGTTGATTGGGTAAAGCGCCCTCAAATAGGTGCCAAAGGCATGGTCTACGTAAAATGCAATGAAGATGGTTCATTTAAATCGTCGGTCGACAAGTTTTACGACCAAACCGACTTGGCAGCATGGGCCAAAACCACCGGCGCCAAAGCTGGTGATCTGATTTGTGTGCTTTCTGGTGAAACCAATAAGACACGGGCACAACTAAGTGCACTTCGCATGGAACTGGCCGAACGGTTGGGGCTACGAAAAGCCGATGAATTTGCACCTTTATGGGTAGTTGATTTTCCGTTGTTGGAGCTGGATGAAGAAACCGGAAACTACCATGCCATGCACCACCCGTTCACCTCTCCAAAACCGGGGCAGCTTGAACTATTGGACACTGATCCCGGAGCTGTAAAGGCCAACGCCTATGACTTGGTTTTAAACGGAAATGAAATTGGCGGCGGATCTATTCGTATCCATGACAAAGAAACCCAGGCCATCATGTTCAAACACTTAGGTTTTACACCAGAAGAGGCAAAAGCACAGTTTGGGTTTTTAATGGACGCCTTTCAATATGGCGCTCCTCCACATGGTGGCATCGCTTTTGGGTTGGATCGATTGGTATCGATTTTAGGAGGCCAAGAAACCATTCGAGACTTTATTGCCTTCCCTAAAAACAATAGTGGCCGCGATGTCATGATTGATGCGCCTGCGACCATTGACAACGAACAATTGCAAGAATTACATCTAAAGTTAGATTTGTAACATTCAACAAGCAGGTTTTAGATTAGATTTTTAATACTTTTATTAAGAATCATCACTGATGCCAAACACAAAAGTCTATCTCAAAAAGTTTTTAAAGTGGCGATATAAACATGTCTCCAACAAGACCTTTGTACAAATCTTGAGTATTGTTATCGGTTTTTTGGCCGGTCTTGCAGCGGTAACCTTGAAAAACCTAACCTACTTTATAGAATCTCTTTTAGAACGGGGTATTATCATTTCAGAGAACCAATTGTATTTCATCTTGCCCATTGTGGGTTTGACTTTGGTGTATTTATATGTCAAGTTCGTAAACAAACACCCTTTGGCACATGCCGTACCTTCGATTTTGTATGCACTTTCAAAGAATAAAGGGCTACTATCCATACGAAAGATATATACGCCTTTACTAACAGCACCTTTAACGGTTGGTTTTGGGGGTTCTGTAGGGTTATTGGGCCCCGCTGTAAAGTCAGGGGCGTCGTTAAGTTCTAACCTTAGCAGGTTGTTACATGTTGATGTTAAGACACGTTCGCTATTGATTGCCTGTGCGTCAGCTGGGGCCATTGCTTCAATATTTCAGTCACCGATTGCAGCCATAATCTTTGCTGTTGAAGTCTTTAGTTTAGACCTGACCATGCTGTCGGTCTTGCCCTTATTGTTAGCCTCTATATCAGGGGTATTGACGTCTTACTTTTTTTTAGGGAACGAAGTGCTTTTTAATTTTTCGATTACAGAAGGGTTTCAACTGGGCGACGTCCCGTTCTATATTCTATTAGGAGTCGGTACCGCCTTTTCATCAATCTATTTCACTAAGATGTATTTCGGTATCTTAAAAATCTTTAAGCGTTTTAGAAGCCCCAAATACAAATTGTTATTCGGAGGAATGGCCATTGGGATTATGTTGTATCTCATTCCCCCATTATACGGTGAAGGTTTCGGCTTTATCAACAAACTATTGGATGGAGACCATCTGAGTGCTTTGGGTAAAACGCCCTTTGATGCCTTTTTGGACAATGTATGGGTGGTCATCGCCTTACTTTTTGGAATTACCATATTCAAGGCCATTGCCATGACCACAACCTTGGCTGCCGGTGGTGCGGGTGGTGTCTTCATACCAACTATGGTGATGGGCAGTGCCTTGGGCAATGTGGTCGCCAAGGTCATCAACAATTTAGGTGTTGGATTTTCGGTTTCTGAAAGCAATTTTACACTTATTGGTATGGCCGGATTGATTGCAGGGGTGATTCACGCCCCATTGACTGCAATTTTTTTAATTGCTGAAATCACTGGTGGTTATGAGCTTTTTGTTCCCTTAATGATTACGGCCAGTATTTCGTTCTTGATTACCAAAAATGTCTTAGACTATACTATTTATACCAAAGAACTTGCGCAACAGAATGCCCTACTTACCCATAACAAAGACCAAGCGGTGCTGACTTTAATGGAACTGGATGATGTCATTGAGACCAATTTCAAAGCGGTGCACACAGAGATGACCTTGGGCGATATGTTGCTCAAATCAGTTTCAAAATCGACCCGTAACATTTTTCCTGTTCTGGACAAGGATAAAAAAATGGTAGGTATTGTACTACTTGATGACATTCGTGAATTTATGTTCAAGGCAGAACTTTACAATGAAATCTTAGTTAAAGACCTAATGCATGCCCCACCAGAATATATTTTTTATAATGAAGATTCAATGAAGAAGGTGATGCAAAAGTTTCAAGACAGCGGCGCTTGGAACCTTCCAGTGGTCAAAGAAAGTACCTATATGGGCTTCGTATCAAAGTCGAAGTTATTGACGGCCTATCGTCGTCAGCTAATCAACTATACCCCTTAACCATGAAAATGAAGCATTTTATTGTCCTGATAGTGATAATTGCTTTTGGCCTGATTATTTATGGCTTTTCGATAAAAGCAGAAAACGAGGCCTTGGGGCATAAATTTATTGGTTCGGGCACCCTAGTACTATTTTTGGTGGCAATGCCCCTTTTTCTGTTCAAAGAAAGTAAGGGAAAACAGATGAAAGATTATATGCTGACCAAAGAAAACATTGACAAAATGCAACAAAAAGAAAGTGAAAAGCCTGAAAATCAATAATTTTCACTATGTATTTTAAGAGCTTATCCAAAAAAAAACTACTTTCGTATTTTAACATTTATCATTTTTCAAATGACTGGCACAGTAAAATTTTTTAACACATCCAAAGGTTTCGGGTTCATTACGAACGACGATACTGGAAAAGACATTTTTGTTCACGTTACATCATTGAACGGATTAGAACTTAACGAAGGCGACAAAGTAGAATACCAAGAAGAAGAAGGAAGAAAAGGAATGGTGGCTGCACAAGTGCAGATCATCTAACATATATTGTACTTGATTGAATTTAGAATTCCGGTCTATGGCCGGAATTTTTTTTGCAATCAACCTTATGTCAGACCATTTGATAAAATCTTAATTCAGGTTCCTTCTTTTTATAAAGAAACGTTTCAATAAACTGGCTGATTCTTGTTCCAATATCCCTCCGACAACATCTGTTTTTGGATGCAATGTTGTTCCCATCACTTTAAATCCGCGCTCCAGGTCAGGTGCTCCGTAGACTATTTTTGATATTTGGCTCCAATAAAGTGCTCCTGCGCACATTTGACAAGGTTCAAGGGTTACATATAAAGTACATCCTGTAAGGTATTTACCGCCCAAAAAATTAGCGGCCGAAGTAATGGCCTGCATTTCGGCATGGGCAGTGACATCATGAAGTTTTTCAGTAAGGTTATGGGCACGTCCAATAATCCTGTTTTTGATTACCACCACAGCACCAACAGGAACTTCACCTTCATCAAAGGCAATTTGTGCCTCTTCAAGCGCTTTTTTCATAAAATAGGTGTCATCATAAGGATCGATCATCTACATAACTTTTTGGCAATACTAAGGATTAATCAAATTGAAAACAAAACCCCTAGCCGTAGCTGGGGTTTTGAAAGTCCTTTATTGGTGACCGATACTACTTTTGAAGTACTATTCTGTAGACATAATCAACAACACCATCGTCGTCATAGTCTTCTTCTTCAACAATTCGCATTGTATTTCCATTGATTTCAGCTTTGCCATCAAACAGTAATTCACCATTACCTGCCTCATAAGTTTCTTCAAATGTTTCTCCTCCGTCCGTTTCTGAGTAACTATACTCTACCAAGGTCAACCTTTCTTCATCACTGACATATGCCCAATTCCCCTGGCTTTGATAGGTAAACTTGTTGCCTTCAATAGTAACCTGTTGGCATTGCTCTTGGGTAGCGTTGTAATCAATGATGTCATCTTCAGAGTTTGAAATTAAGTTATAGGTGCCATTCTCGTTAATGGTCAACATCAAGTCGACTGTAGTAAAACATTCTGTTACCTCTACCTGACCCCCTTCTTGACAAGAAATGATATAATCTTCGCAATCTTCTTGACCAAGAGCAAGCTTGACAGTTTCACCATCTTCAGTATATTCTTGTTCAACGAGCTTCCATGCTCCAACTGCTTTTGAGTTTCCACCCCAACTTTCAACAGTAACACAAACTTCTTGTGGTGCACTGATGTTTCCTTCAGCATCATAAACACAGATAACATAACAGAACGTACCTGGTTCAATATTGGTGTTGAAATCAACATCTAAGGTTGTGTCTTCAACCTTGGCAGAAAGTCTATTGGCTTTCTTCTTAAAACCTTTAAAGCTTACGGCCTTTTTATTGGAGTTGTTTGCGTTTAGGTCGATATCATAATAACTATCAGCGACAACACCGGCGTCATCATTCGATTTAAACTGAAGATAAGCTCCGGTGATACTTGCGTCAGAATTGATGGAAACTTCAAAACCTTCACCAAGCAAGGCCACTTCACTTGAGCCAGAAACATCTAATGAGATCGCTTCATTTGGAGTTGGTGGGGCTCCATCGCTTTTTGTTCCTCCTTGAATGACCACATTATTAGCTACTTCTTCTGCTTGAAGTGGTGTATTCTCCAATTCTTCAATAGCTTGGTCGTTCTCATTGGAACCTGATTCATTTTCGTCTTTTGAGCACGATACCAAAAGTACAAGCGCCGTCAGCGCTAATGTTTTAAAACAGTTTTTCATGGTTTTATTTAATGATTATTTAAGGCGAACCTAATTCTAACAACCATTGTTCTAAAGTATTTGTTGTCAAAGACGATACTGCGATGGTTAACTGACAAAAAATGTAGTTTTGTAATTTAAATATCTCATGGGCTCAAATCTACTTCAGCATATCAATTCTCCCGCGGACCTTAGAAAACTATCTAAAGGAAAGTTGTCAAAGCTTGCTGAAGAGCTTCGTGGGTGCATCATTGCCATTGTTGCTGCCAAAGAAGGGCATTTAGGTGCCAGTTTGGGTGTGGTAGAATTGACCATTGCCCTGCATTATGTCTTTGATACCCCAAACGATAAGTTGATTTGGGATGTCGGCCACCAAGCTTATGGGCATAAAATTTTAACAGGTCGCAGAAATCAATTTGAAACCAATCGCCAGTTAGGCGGTATCAGTGGATTCCCCAAACGAAGTGAAAGTGTTTTTGACGATTTCGGAACTGGCCATAGTTCTACTTCGATTTCTGCTATTCTTGGAATGGCAATGGCTTCAAAACTTCATGGCGACCACAAAAAACAGCACATTGCCGTTATTGGAGATGCTTCCATCGCGAGCGGAATGGCCTTTGAAGGCCTTAATCATTTGGGCGTGACCGATGCCAATGTGCTCATTGTGTTAAACGACAATGCCATTGGTATTGATCCCAGTGTGGGCGCATTAAAAAAGTACTTGACCAACGTCAAAAAAGGTATCGCAAAAGATGAAAATATTTTTGAATGCTTGAATTTAAACTATACGGGGCCAATTGATGGCCATGACACCAATGCTTTGATCATTGAACTGCAACGTTTAAAAAATGTTCAAGGTCCAAAGCTGCTCCATGTTATCACCACAAAAGGAAAAGGACTTCAAAAGGCCGAAGAAAATCAAGTAGTATATCACGCCCCTGGTAAGTTTAATGTAAAAACGGGAGAGCGAATTACAAAATCAAACAAGACACAACAACCACCGAAATATCAAGATGTTTTTGGCCATACCATTGTAGAATTGGCAGAACAAAATTCTAAAATCGTTGGTATTACCCCTGCAATGCCAACAGGAAGCTCTTTAAAGTTGATGATGGATAAAATCCCTGAACGTGCCTTTGACGTTGGTATTGCCGAACAGCATGCCGTAACACTTGCCGCTGGTATGGCGGCAGAGGGATTGATTCCGTTTTGTAATGTCTATTCCACATTTTTGCAACGCGCTTATGACCAGGTCATACATGATGTGGCCCTGCAGCAGCTCCCTGTTATTTTCTGTTTAGACCGTGCCGGTTTGGTAGGCCAAGATGGCCCAACCCACCATGGTGTATTTGACTTGGCGTATTTGAACTGTATTCCGAACATGACCATTTTTTCACCCATGAACGAAATTGAGCTGCGCAATATAATGTTCACTTGCCAGAAGGCGCTTTCAGGTCCAATTGCCATTAGATACCCTCGTGGGCTTGGGGTGACCCTAGATTGGAAACAACCTTTTGACACCATTGAAATAGGAAAGGCAAGAACTGTAAAAAAGGGAAGTAAAATAGCTTTTTTGACACTGGGCCATATCGGTAATGAAGTCACCAAACTCATAGAAAACATAAAAAAACCGGAATGGTACGGCCATTATGACATGCGGTTTTTAAAACCATTGGACACTACTATTTTAGACACTGTTTTTCAGGAGTATGCACATATCATAACCCTTGAAGATGGCTGTGAAATCGGAGGATTTGGCAATGCCATCATTACATATGCAAATAGCGTGAACTATATGGGCAAAATCAACGTATTTGCCATAGGGGATGACTTTGTTGAGCATGGTAGCCCAGAAGAATTGCATAGTATTTGTGGCATTGATATGGAATCATTAAAAAAATATGTTGAAGAACTTGAATAAAACCCATTATTTGGCCATTTGTGCCTTCATCTTTACGGGCCTTTGTTTTGGGCAAACTGATGAACAGGATGATACGGCCGATACCATAGTCATTCGATGGGAGCAGAAAAAACTAAAGAACATCTTAAGAGGTGTTCGTCTTCAAAGCCCAAGAGTCTCCTTCAGCGGCACCAAGCCTTTACTGGAGAAACCTAAAAAGTTCCTCCCCTTATCGTTCTGGGACAATGAAAACAAGTTCGGCCTCAATGTCAACGAAGTTGCTTTTGTGAACTGGAACGCCGGTGGCGAAAACTCGGTTTCGGCTTTGGCCAATATGCTCTTTTCAAGAAAATACAAGTTCAGATACATCAATTGGGACAGTGAGCTACGTTTGCGCTATGGCATCAATGCCCAAGAGGGCAGAAAGCTTAGAAAAACAGATGATTTCATAAGACTGACTTCGGCATTTGCATTTAGACGGGACACCTTATCGCATTGGTACTACCAAGTCAAAATGAACTTTAATACCCAGTTTTCAAATGGATTCAAGTATCCCAATCGAGAAAATCCCATTTCGAGATTTATGGCACCTGGTTATCTATTTCTAGGGGCTGGTACATCTTATATTCCCGAAAACAAAGAGTTCAACCTGTACATATCTCCATTCACCCAAAAAGCCACTTTTGTTTTTGATGAAGACTTATCCGAACAAGGGTCATTTGGTGTTGAAAAGGGGAAAAACGTTTTTATGGAGCTTGGTTTTTTAGTGACCAATACTTGGGAAACTGAGGTAGCAAAGAACGTAAAAATGAACCATCGTATTAGTATGTACACTGACTATCTGAGAAGTTTTGGAAATATCGATGTAGATTGGGAACTCAATTTTACACTCCAGGTCAACAAATACCTACAAGCCAATATCGGCACCCACCTGATCTTTGACGATGATATACTTTTTGATGAAGTGGTCGCTGAAGATGGTACCGTGTTAGATGCGGGCATCCCACGAATTCAGTTTAAACAACTACTGGGTATTGGCCTAGGTTATGCATTTTAGAAAATGCATCCTACAATTGTCTTCCCATGATTTTGTTATGTAAATGAACAGCAGCGCTATCGGGTAAGCTCGCCACATAGCAGGCTGAATTCAACAATAGCCGATAGGTCGAATTCTCAAAATTCTGTATTTCTTCAGGGAGTGATTTAACAACAAGTTTATCGTAATTGTTGGCTTTTCCGTTTTTAGTGTTCATTAAAGAATTGGTAACTACTTCCAAGATATCAGCTATGATTTTATACCCTGCCAGCTCTTTTTCAATCACCTCGTTCGATTGATAGATGTTCGAGATACTTAAGCTGATAATATCATCAATCTGAGCTTCATACTTACTTTTATCAAGCAACGCCACCTCAAAATCACCTTTTAAAATAGCAGATTCATTTTCGTCAAACACTCTAATGGCATCATTTATTAAGGTATTAATGGCCAACGCCCTTAAATAACTTAAACGGTCGCGCATTGAGGTCATTTGATTATACTTTGAAGTATTTATGGTATCCTTGACCAACTTGATGAAATATTCAAGCGCATAATCTTCAGATATGAACCCTAGGTTGATACCATCTTCAAAATCAATGATGGTATAACAAATATCATCAGCAGCTTCAACTAGATAGGTTAATGGATGACGAAAGTAGCGTGTTCCTAAAGCGTCTTCTTTTTTCTTAAGGCCCAGTTCTTGAACGACATCTGAGAATATGGCCTTTTCAGACTGAAAGAATCCAAATTTTTTGTCTGATATATGTGTTGTCGGTTTTTTGGGCAACGATTCTTTTGGGTATTTCATAAACGCGCCTAGCGTAGCATAACTTAAGCGTAGACCACCTTCAACACCATTTCGTGATTCAGTCAATAGTTTAAGCCCATTGGCGTTCCCTTCAAAGTCGACCAAATCTTGGTATTCTTTAGCTGTTAGTTCAGATTGGTACTGGGCTCCAGGTCCTGATTCAAAAAAAGTGCCTATGGCTTTTTCGCCACTATGCCCAAATGGTGGATTGCCAATGTCGTGTGAAAGGGATGCTGCAGCCACAATGGCTCCAAAATCATTGAATTGATAGCCCAACTCAGTGTTCAAGTGCGGATATTTTTCCAATATTCTTTTCCCTGCGATTCTGCCTAGACTACGACCGACCACGGAAACCTCAAGGCTATGGGTCAACCTAGTATGGACAAAATCTCTGCTAGAGCCAACATTGATCGGCATTGGCACCACCTGTGTTTTATCTTGGAGCATTCTAAAAGCAGAAGAAAAAATAATACGGTCGTAATCAACCTCAAAACCCAAGCGGGTTTCGTCCTGAAGTTTGCGTAGTCGCTTTTCAGTATCTCCAAAGCGTTTTAGCGAAAGTAATTGCTCCCAATTCATGAGCTTGTTTTTAATCATTTTAATCAGGCCATAAAGCTATACTTTTATTTGAAGTCGCCCACAACCAACCAAAGATCTTTCCGTATTCGCATTTGGTAACATTATTTTAACCTGTAAGCAGAATTATAATAGCATTTTTGCGTACTTTGAAAACTTCGTATGGGGGAGAATATTTACATCTTCATGGTTATTGCGCTGGCAATTTTGGCAATAACGGACCTTGTTGTTGGTGTTAGTAATGACGCAGTCAACTTTTTGAACTCTGCTATTGGCTCTAAGGCCATTTCGTTCAAGACCATAATGATTGTGGCAAGTTTGGGCATTGCCTTTGGTGCCGTATCCTCTAGTGGAATGATGGAAGTTGCCCGAAAAGGTATTTTCAACCCAACAGAATTCGTGTTTGATGAAATCATGATCATTTTTATGGCGGTCATGATTACCGATATTCTACTGCTTGATTTTTTCAATACGTTAGGTATGCCTACCTCAACAACGGTCTCTATCGTCTTTGAACTTTTGGGCGCTGCAGTAGCCATTTCATTGGTGAAAATCATTGGGGTTGACGGTAGTATCTCAGAGTTGGGCAATTACATTAACACCGAAAAAGCGACACAAATCATTTTAGGCATTTTGCTATCGGTATTCATAGCATTTACCATTGGCGCAGTGGTACAGTTCGTTTCCCGCATATTGATTTCGTTTAAGTTCAGAGAACAGCCAAAGTACGTAGAAGGTATTTTTGGTGGTGTGGCCATTACGGCCATTATCTACTTTATTCTTGTAAAGGGGCTAAAAAGTGCCGATCTTTTTGACGAGGCACTTTTAGACTTTGTATATAATTCTCCCATTCTTTTTCTATTGGGCAACTTTGTGATCTGGTCGTTTATTTCGTGGTTCTTTTCTACTTTTCTGCGATGGAACATTTATACCGTGGTCATTGTATTGGGCACTTTTGCTTTGGCCATGGCCTTTGCAGGAAATGATTTGGTCAACTTTATTGGCGTGCCTATAGCCGCTTTACAATCATTTCAAGATTGGCAAGGTTCGGGCATCGCTGCTTCTGAGTTCAACATGAAAGGTCTCACGGCAGCTGTACAAACGCCTACTTTGTTACTATTGCTCTCTGGAGGGGTTATGGTGGTTACTCTTTGGTTTTCATCAAAAGCCAAAAGTGTGGTCAAAACCAGTGTTGATCTTGCACGTCAAGATGAAGGTGACGAACGTTTTCAACCCAATTATCTCTCAAGGCAAATTGTAAAACTAAGTGTTGCCGCAGTTGAGAGCTTTTCTAAGGTCATACCTACATCGATACAGTCTAAAATTGACAAGCAGTTTGTGGTCCCTTACACCTATGTGCCAAAAAGTAAGTTACAAGACATGCCGGCTTTTGATTTGGTTCGTGCCGCTGTCAACCTTATGGTGGCCAGCGTTTTGATTTCTATTGCCACTTCAATGAAGCTACCATTATCAACCACTTATGTGACTTTCATGGTGGCCATGGGTACTTCTTTGGCCGACCGCGCATGGGGAGCCGAGAGTGCGGTCTATCGCGTTGCAGGAGTTTTAAATGTTATTGGAGGATGGTTCTTCACGGCGTTCAGTGCCTTTACCGCAGCAGCCATCATTGCTTATATTCTTCATCTAGGAGGGGCCGTCTCTCTAATTATCTTATTGCTCTTAGCAGCCACCCTACTTACACGCAACTACTTGGCACACAACAAAAAAACCAAGGTCATTAAGGCTGAAGATAGTTTACGAAGAGCAGAGAGCAGTTCCATTCAAGGGGTCATTGAAGAGAGTGCCGACAATATTGCCAATATGATCAAGCGTAGCAACAGAATTTATACGGGTGCAATTAACGGACTGGCAAAACATGACCTTGAAGCCCTAAAGAAAAATAACAAGGGCGTCTCAAAAATGTCAAAAGAAATAGAAGGATTGCAAAACAACATTTTCTATTTTATCAAAAACCTTGATGATTCAAGTGTTGGGGGTGCCAGTAATTTTTACATTGCGCTGCTAGGGCACTTGCAAGACCTTGCACAGTCTTTGGAATACATTTCTAAAATAGGGCACAAACATGTGAACAACAATCACAAGAAGTTGAAGTACAACCAAATCAAAGAACTAAAAGATTTGGATATTCATTTAGAAAAACTGCTTGGCGATACTGCTGAAACTTTTAGTAGCCGTTCCTTTGAACGTGTTGGTGAAATGCTGGGCACGAAAAATGCCTATTTTGAATTGGTTGACAACAAAATTAACAAACAGGTTGCACGGACGAGAACAGAAGAATCAAGCCCAAAAAATACGACCCTTTACTTTTCTATCTTAACTGAAAGTAAAGACCTGATCAAGGCGGCAATGAACCTGTTAGAACTTTACTACACGGAACACGATAGTTCCGTTACACCGGCACGAATAGAAAAGAACTAAATTTAGGGTATGAAAAACATACTGCTAATTATTCTAATGAGTGCTTCGACACTTTGTAGTGCCCAAGAAATTTCTGCCGCAGAGCTACTAAAAAAGTCCATAGCCTTTCACGATCCCAATAACAATTGGAACACTTTTAAAGGCAGGTTCAGGGTCGTAATGCAAACCCCTGACCGACCAGAACGTAATAGTCAAATCAGTATTGACCTACCGCGCGAGGTTTTTATACTGGAAGTTAATCAAGATTCGAATTCTTATGCCTATGTCATTGAGAAAGATTCTTGCAATCTGTCATTTAACGGCAAAACCGATTTGACCGAAGAAGTCATCTCAAAATACCGCCTATCTTGTGAACGTGGCAGCATGTACAAAGATTATTATACCTATCTCTACGGTCTGCCCATGAAATTAAACGACCCAGGCACCCAACTGGCCCAAAAAGTGGAAAAGAAAACTTTTAAGGGCAAAGAATACTTGGTTCTGAAGGCTACGTATAGGGCAGATGTCGGCGATGATATCTGGTACTTTTATTTTGACCCGAAAACCTACGCCATGGAAGTATACCAGTTCTACCATGATGAATCTAAAAATGATGGAGAGTATATCTTACTAAGTAAATTAGAAAATATCAACGGTATAAAAATGCCCAAGACCAGAGCCTGGTACTACAATAAAGATGACAAGTATCTGGGCACTGATGTTTTACATGCTACAGATTAGCTTTTGCATTGACCAATTCAAGGGTTACCTCGTACAAGTCCCGGTTTTCCATTTTGGCCTTTAGCCAGGCGTAAAAGCTCATCACAAAAATATCTTCTTGTTCTCGGCCCAACCACTCAAATGAATCTTCAACCTTTGCCTTAAAAGATGATGTGGTTACAACTTCTGGAGATTCATAATATTCTTTTGCCAGTGCCATAAAAACCAAAACTCTTTCTTCACCTTCTTCTTTTAATTTTTTATGGAAACGCCTAGAAAACCTTTGAAACCGATTCATGACCAAGTCCAGCTTATCCAATTCTATCAATAACAAGATTTCAACAATATTTTTTTTCAGCACCCAGGGCCAATCCATTTTTTTCAAATACCAATCATCTGTGTGGGCCATCGTGAGCATTAAGCCATAGGCCTTTTGGTATGCTGCTTTTTGAAAAAAACACATCACCAGCAGTAGCTTATTGGTCAAAGACGTATCTGCTGCATTCGACAATAGTGCAATGGCCTTTTCAATATTTCCGGTATAGCTTTCATTTAAGGCTTTTAACTGTTCAAGTTTTCCGGAAAATAGCTGTTGATAAGCTTTTTTGCTTTTGCTCAACATCGCTTCAATATGTTCTATCTGTGTTTTAGACGCATCAAAATCTTTGTTTCTAAAATCGGTCACTGCCATTAGGCACCGTATATTCAGATAGTAATATGTATACTTCTCGGCCACCTCGCCCTTCTCTTCTACACGAGCAAAAACTGTTCTCATGAAGGGTGAAATTGTGTAAAAATCACGCTGTAGCTTAGCTGTGGTCGCGGTAATTTCCATGAGTTGGTACAATGATTTGTAGGTCAGGTCCTCAGTAATTTCTAATTGAAACTCAGAAAATGCCGAAGAAACAATAGTGCTTACCGAAGCCGAAGTATTGTATGTAAGCTCTGATTTAATCTTTGCATAGGCCATGTTCAATTGCATGTCTTGAACCAACAACCGACGATTTCGCTCGGCCGCCTTTATTAATTCGCTCAATACCCATTGCGTATTAAGGTGGGCATACTGTATTTTGGTATGGTAAATTTCATTTAAAATGGCGTAGTTATCGGTTTCAAAAGCCTTGCTTTCCGACCTTTGTATCGTTTTGAATGCGATATCAGACATTTTTTGCTCAAAGAATATTCTGCTCGCCAATAACAGTTTCATGGCCTCCAACTCTTTTGAAGTTTCATCTGCAAAGCTGTTGCTAGCGACAAAATCAACCAGCGCGTCCGATAGCCGTTTACTCAGGGCATGAAACGCGCCTTTAGCTGGTTTTCCATAAAGTTTTACATCCAAACCTTTTGTTTCGTTACGCTCTAAAAGCCGTAGCAGTTCCAAATTTTTAGCATCTCCGCGACGGTTTCTTTTTTTTAAAAAAGTAGTGAAATTCTTCTTCTCAACAACGGAGAAAGTCTTGTAAATTTCAAAAAACTGACTCATTTAATCATCAATTTTAATATATTTAAATAATTGTTAATCAATATTTTAAAATTATAAATATACTATTAAATCGTAAGTTTTAAAGAAATAACGTATTGTTCTGAATTATCTTTAACCACATCTTTGCCCCGTAATTCAATTAAAACATTAATTATGGACAATCAATCATTTTCAGAAAAGGAAAAACCGTTTTTCCAAAAGAAAGAACGTAAAGAAAAGTTTGATTTACGGCCAACACCAGCTTTTATATCGGCTTCTTGGTCTGCTTTATTTATCGGAATGGTCTCTTATTGTATCGGCCTGTGGAACGCCAATATGTGGCTTAATGAAAAAGGGTACTATTTTACACTATTGTTGTTTGGATTGTTCTCTGTGGTCTCTGTACAAAAAAGTGTTCGTGACCGTCAAGAGGGATTGCCAGTTACCGACGCCTATTACGGTATCAGTTGGTTCACTACCATAGCATCAATTCTGCTTTTGGTCATTGGGCTTTGGAATGCAGATATGGAACTTAGTGAAAAAGGGTTTTACGGAATGTCATTTCTTTTAAGCTTATTTGCAGCGGTGGCCGTACAGAAAAATACGCGTGACACCAAGTACTTAGAGCAAGGCAAAGACGACATTTAACTATTGAGACAACCCTGTCCTAATACTAGGACAGGGTATTCAATACCTTGAGTCATAGCAATTACAAACGGTAATATACGTTACCATTTAAAGCGACCTAATGAATTCAAAATTCGAAAGAGAACTGTCTGAACTTTTAGAACAAAACATCATTACTTCAGATACCGCTCAAAAAATTACGGCTTACTACCATACCAAAGAAGAAGCCAAACCCAATCGCCTGTTTACCATTTTCGGTGTTTTGGGGGCGCTTTTAAGCGGCTTGGGCGTCATTCTTATTATTGCCCACAACTGGGATGAGATGCCCAAAAACTTGAAAACCATTTTTGCTTTTCTACCCTTGATCATTGGGCAAATCAGTTGTGCCTATAGCTTTATAAAAAAGAAGGGGGGCGCTTGGATAGAGTCTTCGGCAACCTTCTTGATCCTATCCGTGGGTGCGACCATTTCTTTGGTCAGTCAGATATATAACATTCCCGGTAACTTTAGCAATTTTCTTTTGGTGTGGATTGCCATTACGGCACCGCTGATGTATCTACTACGGTCAAACATTGCTGTGCTACTTCACCTCGTACTGATCACGTGGTACGCTTGTGAACTTGGTTACGGGTACAGAAGCCCTATGCCTTGGTGGTACCTACCGCTACTTGCCTGGGTTGTTCCGTATTACATCAGGTTGCAAAAACAAGAAGCACAAAGTAACATTGCCGGTGTATTAAACTGGCTTTTGCCCCTAAGCCCGATAATAGTTTTAGGCACTTTTACAAGTGGGGACATTTCTTCTTTTTTAATGTATTTAGGACTATTTGGATTGCTCTACAACCTAGGTGAATTGCCACAATTTAAAAATCAAAAGCTAAGAAGAAACGGATATACCGTTATGGGTTCGTTGGGTACCATCACTATTCTTATGGTATTGACCTTTGAATGGTTTTGGAAAGATGCCACTAGAGATTCTTACGAACAAATTAATATCATGCTCACAAGTATACCATTTTTAGCCGCATTTGCAGTTTTGATATATGTACACTTAAAGAAGCATGTAAAAACCTTTAACTTATTTCAATATGCATTTCTAGTTGTTGGCATTCTATACCTTACGAACCACCTTGGTTATATCCACAATATCATTTTGACCAATATTTTGGTCGCGGCGTTAGGGCTTTTTGCCATTAGAATCGGCATTAACAAATCAAGTTACGCCATATTGAACTATGGTCTGTTGACCATTACCGTACTCATCGTGTGTCGATTTTTCGACACCAATTTAGATTTTATAATCCGTGGTATATTGTTTATCTCGGTAGGGGCCGGTTTCTTTTTTGCCAATTACCTACTGCTCAAGAAACAACGTAAATCGGTATTAGAAAACAACACAAAAGAAGAAAACAATGCGTAATATACTAACAGCCTTCTTATTCATACTATTTGCCGTGCAACTGTTTGTGCCGGCGCAAATGATTTACCAACAAGAGGATACGCTAGTAACGGGTACTGCCTATAAGTTCAAAACACGGCCAATTGACCCTACAGATCCCTTTCGCGGAAAATACATTACCCTGAACTACGAGCTGAATTCTTTTCAAACCAATGAAGATTGGAACGACTACACCGGAAATGTGTTTGTTTACCTTACTACCGACACTGAAGGCTTTGCGAGTGTAGAAACGGTGAGTAAAACCCTTCTGGATAATGAGAACGATTACGTTATTGCCGAAAGCAATTACAATTACACGAAAACCGTAAACTTCAATCTGCCGTTCAACCGCTTTTATATGAACGAAAATAAGGCCTACGCCGCCGAGGTTTCGGTTCAAAATGCACAAAGAGACAGTATAAAAACCTGTTATGGATTAGTTTATGTAAAAGATGGAACGGCAGTTTTAGACAATGTTTTTATTGATGACATGCCTATACAACAATTTGTTACCGAATTTCAAAACGAAAATTGAAAAGGGGTGAGTCAGGTTTACCGATAAAAATTCATTTCATCAAGATACTTCCAAACAGCATCAGGCAACAAGGGTCTAATATTTTTGCCCTCAGCGTGTTGTTTGCGAATAAAAGTGGAAGAGATTTCCATAATAGGGGCATCTACCTTATGAACTTTAGGATGCCTTTCAAACTTATGGGAAAGAGCTCCATTTGAAATTCTCGGGTATACATACAGCGCGTAGTTTTCTAGAATGACCTCATAGTTCTTCCACTTGTGGAAGCTCTTCAAATTATCTTCACCCATAATCAGTGAAAAATGATAACCCTCAGGGTATTCTTCTTCAAGATGTACCAAGGTGTTGATCGTATAATTGGGCTGGGGCAAATCAAACTCTATTTTACTTGGCTTCAGCTTCGTATAGTTGGTTGTGGCTTCAAAAACCATCTGATACCGATGGTGGTCATCTAACAAAGATTTCTTTTGTTTGAAAGGGCTTTGAGGCGTTATTACAAACCAAACCTCATCTAAATCAGAGAACTCTACCATATGATTGGCAATGGCCAAATGCCCAATATGTATTGGATTAAAGGTGCCAAAATAGAGTCCTACTTTTTTCATAGGCATTACTTCTTTACGCTACTGGAAGCTCCGACATAATCTGCAACCATCTGGTGTGCTTCCTCAAGTGCAGTATCTAAATCATAGTTCTTGATGATTTTATCAAACTGTGGTGCCGTTGCCAGTTCGACCGAGGCTTTGGCGACACGCATATTGATTTTATCCTCACTTTCGGTACTTCGCTTTTTTAAACGAATCTTGAGCTCATCAACACTAGGTGGTTTTACAAAAACAGCCAAGGTCTCGTCAGGAAACTTCTTTTTTATCCGAAGGCCACCAACAACATCAATATCAAAAATTACATTCTTGCCTTCGGCCCATAAACGCTCGACCTCACTTTTTAAGGTACCGTAAAAACTATCACGATAGACCTCTTCCCACTCTAAAAAATCATCTTGTTTGATGTGCTTTTTAAAGTCTGATACACTAATGAAATAATAGTTCTCCCCATCTTTTTCCTCCCCTCTTGGAGGGCGTGATGTCGCCGAGACAGAAAAAGCAAGGTTCAACTCTGGTTGTTCTAAAAGATGGCGAACAATTGTGGTTTTTCCACTGCCCGAAGGCGCTGAGAATATGATAAGCTTACCACCCTTGGTCATAGTACGTTGAGCATTTGTTCTTTGATTTTTTCCAATTCATCTTTCATTTGAACCACCAACTGCTGCATGGGTGCAAAATTGGCCTTTGAGCCAATAGTATTGATCTCACGACCTATTTCTTGAGAGATAAACCCTAATTTTTTTCCATTGGAATCATTTGAATTCAAAGTGTTTTCAAAGTATTCAAGATGATTGGCCAATCGTACTTTTTCTTCTGTGATATCGTATTTTTCTAAATAGTAGATCAACTCTTGCTCAAAACGATTGGCATCTAGCTCTACTTTTAAATCGACCACTGCTTTTTCAAGCCGTTCACGAATGGTCCCCAAACGCTCTTTATCCATCATTTTTACCTGATCCAACAGATTGCCCAATGTTCTTAGACGATCATTAAAATCAGATTCAAGTACTTTGCCCTCTTCCGTTCTAAAGGTGTTAATTGCCTTTAAAGCTTCTTCAAGGGCAAGTTCAATGCTCTTGTACTCTTCGGGATCAATATCATCTTTATCCGTTTTCATGGTATCGGGCATGCGCATTGCAAGCTCCAAAAGTTTTACCGCATCGCCATCAGCAATCTGACGCAACTGTTCCATGTATTTTTTGACCACGCCGGCATTCACCTCAGCAGTGGTTTCTTCGCCGGTAATCTCGACATAAAGGCTGAAATCTACCTTACCGCGTGTCAACTGTGCAGCGATTTTCTTTCTAAGGGGCAACTCTTTTTCCCGAAATGTTTGAGGTATTCGGGCATTGATGTCCAAATTTTTACTGTTGAGTGATTTTAACTCTATGGTGATTTTTTTAGATGGTAGCTGTACCACATGCTTACCATAGCCTGTCATCGACTGAATCATAAACGGTCTAAATTTTGGCAAAGGTATGCAAAACGGAATTCTAGGTCCTGATGTTTTATGTTTGAAGTTTCAGGTTTAGTGTAAGAAGTTGCTCCACAGTATAAACTGTATTGACAACAAAGCAACTGACGTTTTACCAATGGGTAAGAAAGGGTCCAAATATAGTACTGGGATTCTTGGGTTTGAAGCAACTGCCCAGACCCAAAACAAAACTTGAAATTGAAAACTTCCCTAATCCAACTCTCGCACCCAGATGTTTCTATAGCTCACCCTGCTATTATCTTGGTGGTCTTGCAATTGAATCGGCGCCTTGCCGTGCGCTACATTCTTGGGCCAACCAATATACTCCGTTGAACCTTCAAGCTCATAATGGTCTTGAATCAAAATACCATTGTGTAAAACGGTAATTGTACCAGATTTCGTTTTTTCACCAATTTTATCAAACTCGGGGGCATGAAAAATGATATCATAGGTATTCCATTCGCCCGATGGTTTTGAAGCCATCGCCAATGGCACCGATTGTTTGTAAATAGCCCCGACCTGTCCGTTGACGTAGGTATCATTATCGTTATTGTCCAACACCTGAACCTCATACCGGTTTTGTAGAAAAACTCCACTATTGGCTCGGTTTTGGCCATCACGTTGTACTTCGGCAGGCGATTTCCATTCGACATGCAACTGCACACTGCCAAAATTGCGTTTGGTTTGAATACTACCTGCTTTATCTTTTACGGTCATACTTTGATCATCGCTTAAATGCCACTGTACCGCTGTGCTATCGGCAACACTGATCCATTCGTCAAACCCACTGCCGTCAAAAAGAACAATGGCATCATTGGGCACGCCATTTTCATCTATGGTCACCTTGGGTGGCACAGGTTTGTAAATTTCCGTCGCTTCGGGCTTGGTCGGCTCTTCGCCTTGATATGACGTATTTTTGGTTTCGACTTCTTCAACCTCCGTTTCTTCTAAGGTTGGTTCTTGTCTACAACCCATACAGATGAGGGCGAATACCAATATAAATAAGACACTGTTTTTCATTGCATGTATGAGTAAAAAAGTTTGAATACTACTGCTCTGCTTCAACTGAAAAGGCTTTTCTGATGAATGAATCCGTAAAGAATTCTATTGCATTTCAAGTATTTAAGCTTGTTAAAGTTCTTTTATTTGAATGTTTCTATAGGCTACGATGTCACCATGATCCTGCAGTCCGATTTTACCTGTGGTGTATTTTCCAAATCCTTCCCAATCAGCAAATTTTGATTTGGCCACCATAGCATCCCAAACTTCGCCATGTACAGGAAACTCTACAATATTGACCCCATTCAATCGAACACTGCCCTGATTTGTTTTATGATTGATGGTGATAACACATTTGTTCCATTCACCGACCGGTTTGACCATCTTTTCGCTTGGTGCAATCATATCGTACAAAGCACCCGCCTGATGGGTAGTGCCAGCTTTGGCATCCGGGTGTGCTATATTGTCCAAAACTTGAATCTCAGGTCCTGTTTCATAGGGTTGCTTGTATTTTTCATCTTCAAAAACCCCCCAAAAAATTCCACTATTGCTTCCCTCATTAACTTTCCATTCTAAGGAAAGCACAAAATTGGTATACTCCTTATCAGTAATAATATTGTAACTCTTACCTGTTCTTTCTTTTGGTGGATAGAATACCATGGCACCATCTTCGAGTTTCCAAACGTCTGAGACTCCCTCACCCATATACTCATGCCAACCTTCAAACGAGGTGCCATCAAATAGCGCAACCCAATCATTTGGCAACGTTTCCATAACAACCTGCTTCTCTGGTTCTGTGGTATTTACTGCCTCCTTTTCCTTTTGCTTGCATCCAAAAATCAAAACAATAACAACTAGGGCTACTAGCTTTTTCATATCACCTGTTTTATAATCCTAATATTCGTTTTAACTCTTCCTTATCAATCTCCGCACCAGCGAAATCATCAAAAGTTTTTTGAGTGGCCTCTATGATATGGTCCTGAATGAACTTTGCACCTTCTCTAGCCCCTTGTTCAGGGCTTTTGATGACGCACTCCCATTCCATCACCGCCCATACATCACAACCGTACTGTGTCAATTTTGAAAAGATGGTCTTGAAATCAATTTGACCATCGCCCAAAGAGCGGTAGCGCCCCGCACGGTCTTGCCAGTCATTGTAACCTCCGAAAGCACCTTTTTTACCAGTTGGGTTGAACTCTGAATCCTTCACATGAAAAGACTTAATAAACTCATGGTAGTGGTCAATGTAACTGATATAATCCAATTGCTGCAACACAAAATGACTGGGATCATACAAGATATTGACCCGCTTGTGGTTTCCTGTGGCCTCTAAGAAACGTTCAAAGGTATCACCATCATGCAAATCTTCTCCAGGATGAATTTCATAGCAGACATCTACACCCTCTTGGTCAAAATGGTTCAATATGGGCATCCAACGTTTGGCCAACTCTTCAAAGCCCATTTCCACCAATCCTGCCGGGCGTTGCGGCCAAGGGTGCATGGTATGCCAGAGCAAAGCCCCTGAGAACGTCGCATGCGCTTTTATGCCCAACCTACGGCTCGCCGTTGCAGCTTTCTTAACGGTTTCAACGGCCCAAGCAGTTCGCTCTTTTGGTTTTCCTTTTAATGCTTCTGGAGCAAAATTATCAAACATAATATCATAAGCAGGATGTACCGCCACCAATTGCCCCTGCAAGTGTGTAGAAAGCTCCGTTATCTCTAGGCCATACGAATTGATCTTGCCCTTAAGTTCATCACAATAGTCTTGACTTTCAGCAGCTTTGTCAAGGTCGATCAGAAATGATTCCCAAGTAGGTATTTGAATTCCTTTGTACCCCAGATCAGCTGCCCATTTACACATGCCGTCCAACGAATTGAACGGTGCCTCACTATCTACAAACTGCGCAAGAAAGACTGCAGGCCCTTTTATTGTCTTCATTTTATTGGTTTTTGCAACGATTGTTTCGTAGTGCTTTTAGAAAGAATCGTCTATATTTAAGAACTATACTTTTAATTTTTCAATGTATCTTATGAAAGATTATAAATATAGCGATTTAGCCATACTTAAAACTGCAAAAGTGAATCAAAATACAGTTTATGATGCCATCGTGGTCGGTACCGGAATCACTGGTGGATGGGCCACTAAAGAGCTCTGTGAAAATGGATTGAAAACCCTAGTACTTGAACGCGGACCCATGGTCAAGCACGTTGAAGATTACAAAACCATGAACGATGACCCATGGGACTATGCCCTTAAAGGCGATTTATCTTTGGAAGAAAAGAAAAAATATCCCAAACAATCACGGGTCGGATGGGCACCAAAAGAAGATGTCAAACACTTTTTTGTCAATGACTTGGAGCACCCCTATCAAGAGACCAAACGATTTGATTGGATTCGTGGTTATCAAGTGGGAGGGCGCTCACTCACTTGGGGCCGACAAAGTTACCGATGGAGTGATCTAGATTTTGGGGCCAATTTAAAAGAAGATATCGGGGTCGATTGGCCTGTTCGTTATAAGGATATAGCCCCATGGTACGACAAGGTGGAGTCTTACATTGGCGTAAGTGGAGAGAAGCTTGGCCTACCACAGTTGCCCGACGGCCAATTTCTACCTCCTATGGGGCTGAACTGTGTAGAACAAGACTTGCGAAATGGCTTGCAGAACAAATTTGACGATGGACGGTTGTTGACCATTGGCCGTGTGGCCCATATCACTGAGAACACAACAGACTTTGTGGGAAGAGGCCCATGCCAATATCGAAATCGCTGTTGGAGAGGATGTCCTTTTGGTGGTTACTTCAGCAGTAATTCATCAACGTTACCTGCCGCGGAACGCACCGGAAACATGACCTTACGTGCCAACTCGATAGTACATGAAATTGTTTGCGATGAAAGTACCAAACATGCAAGTGGCGTAAAAGTAATTGATGCCGAAACCGGTGAAAAATTGACATTTAAAGGAAAAATCGTTTTTTTATGTGCTTCTGCCATGGCATCTGTAGGGGTGTTGTTGCAATCAAAATCTAAAAGTTTTCCTTTCGGAATAGGAAATAACCACGATGTGCTGGGCCGCAATATTATGGACCACCACTACCAACTCGGCGCATCAGCCAAAGTTGACGGACATTTAGATAAATATTACAAAGGGAGACGGCCCAATGGATTTTATATTCCTCGTTTTGTCAATCTTGATGAGAAGACCAAACGACCCGAATTTCTAAGGGGCTTTGGCTACCAAGGCGGTGCAAGTAGAGCGGACTGGAGCGAAATGGTTGCGGAATCGGGCGGCTATGGTGAAGCCTACAAAAAGGCGATGCTCGAACCTGGAGGTTGGCAAATTGGCATGACAGGTTTTGGCGAAATGTTGCCCCACCATGACAATAGGGTGACCTTGAGTAAAGATAAAAAAGATCAATGGGGATTACCCCAACTGGACTTTGATGTAGAGTTCAAAGAAAACGAACTCAACATGCGCGAGACTATCAAAGAAGAAGCTGTGGCCATGCTCAAAGCAGCTGGGTTCAAAGATGTAACTCCTTACGATACTGCCACAGGCCCCGGACTGGGCATACATGAAATGGGCGGTGCCAGAATGGGCTGGAACCCAAGAACGTCAGTTGTCAACAAACACAATCAGTTACACGATGTACCCAATGTATATGTTACCGACGGTGCTTTTATGACCTCGGCCAGCTGTGTAAACCCATCGTTGACCTATATGGCCTTTACAGCAAGAGCGGCAAACCATGCTGCAGAACAATTTAAAATGGGTAAATTCGCCTAACTAATCATTACTTACATGGATAACGCTTCGGCACGAAACCTCTGGGGAGATTTTTTAGACAAACACACTGAATTTGCCTTTGCTAAAGCTCCCGAATCAGGATATTTTGGCGACAATGAAAAAGATGCCAACACATTGGCTGAACTGGTGGTAAAAGATATCAAAAGAGCAACATCACATTCTTTATTGGGGCTACAACTTCGTGAAGAAACCATGCCAAAGATCGGAGACTTTTTTGTTGTCACCGATTGGGAAGGTAACGCTAAATGCATCATACGTACCACTTCGGTCAAAATGATGCCCTATTTTTCAATACATGCAGAGCACGCACGCTTAGAGGGCGAGGGTGATAAAAGCTTAGAATATTGGCAAAAAACGCATTGGGATTATTATTCCAGAGAGCTCGAATCTTTAGGCAGAGTACCCAGGGAAAGTATGATCATTGTTTTTGAACGGTTTGAAAAGGTATTCTCAAGATAAAAATAATGGCCGCCCATGGGCGGCCATTTTACATTTGAGGCAGGGTGTAGGATAGGCTAATCCAAATCTATCCAGGTATTACCTTGTTTGTGCGATGCAACCGTGCTTTCAATAAAGTTCATGCCACGAACACCATCTTTCATAGTGGGGAATTCCCCATCATTATATTTTTCACCGCGAATCGCTCTAGCAGCTCCCAAGTAAATATTCGCCATCGAATCAAAAATACCTTCTGGGTGACCTGGCGGTAATTTTGTTCCATCGAGTGATAGCTCAGAATTGTAAGCGTGACCCGGTTTATAGACTTGTAAAGGTTCCGTATCGCTCATTTTATACAAAAAGTTGGGGCGTTCCTGCTCCCATCTAAATGCTCCTTTTTCACCATAAATGGTAATGGCCAATCCGTTTTCTTCACCTGTGGCCACTTGGCTCGAACGGATCACTCCCTTCACATGTTCGTCCATTCTGATAAGCACGGTACCATCAACGTCCATTTGGTTGTCTTCGTATAGATAATTGAAATCGCAAAGGAGTGATTTCACTTGAAGGCCTGTCGTAAATTCTACCAAGTTAAAAGCGTGTACTCCGATATCACCCATACACGAACTGATACCTGCTTTGGTCGGGTCTAAACGCCAAACTGATGAACGCTTTTCCTTATCATGAATGATAGTGTTTATCCAACCTTGATAATAGCGGGCATCCACTTTATGTATTTTACCAAGTGCACCTTCTTTTATCATTTCGCGCATTTGCCGCACCATTGGGTACCCGGTGTACGTATGTGTCAGTGCAAATACTTTCCCTGATCTTTTATGGGACGCCTCAAGAATCTTGGCCTCCTCATAATTCATTGTCATCGGCTTTTCACAAATCACATGAAACCCGTTATCCAATAATTTTTTTGCCATTGGAAAATGCAAAAAGTTAGGGGTCTGCACCGAACATACTTGAATACGTTCGTCTTCTGGAAGTTTTAATTCTTCTTCCACAAGGGTATCAAAATCTTTGTAAATTCTATTCGTAGGAATATCAATTTCTTTGGCGAACGCCAAACTATCATCAAAATTAGGATTGAAGACCGCCCCAACAATCTCATAGTTGTCATTGATATGTGCAGCAACCCTATGCAATATCCCGATCAGGGAATCACCTCCACCGCCTAAAATTCCAAGTCTTATTTTCTTTGGCATTGTTATTCTATTTTAAAAAATGTACTATTTGATTAAGCTGTCTCTGCGGATGCGTTATTTATTCTCCTCTTTTCAATTTTCTTTCGTAAAACAAATAATATTCCGAAAAGAACAACCAAGGTAAGCGGAAAATAGACCATAAAGCCCAATACGGCCCTGCCGGCTTCAATATCTGCTAACTCCCCAGTGAGGCCCGTATTCAAGGCGTTTGCTTTTTCAGTGTCTAACCTAGATCCGATAATCGGGTTCCAGATTGAGGTCGCAAACATACCTGCCCCACCCATTAACGACATGCCCAAAGCACCCGTTTTTGAGGTATACTCAGAGGTGAAGCCTATCATGGTTGGCCAAAAATAACATACCCCCAATGCAAAAAGTGCAGCGGCGACATAAATCATACTACCTTCAGAAATACTCATAAAATAAATGGCACTGGCGGTGATAATGGCCGACATGAACAATACCCCAATCGGATTCAACTTATGTACAATGGGGCCAGCAAAAAAGCGACCAAGGGCCATGATTCCAGTTACCAAGGCCAAAACTAACATAGGGCTCGCCCCCGAACTGCCCAAGATTGTTTCTACCCATTGCTGCGGAATGAACTCTGACGTAGCCGTCAAGGTCATACAAACGATCATAAACAAAAACAACGGGTTGCCCAAAGCCTTTATGTTTGCAGAAGTATTTGACTCAATGTTTTCGCTCTGCGGAAACTTCTGCGTGAAGACCAAAAAGCCATAAATCAATGTCGGAATCAGCATGGTGGCTATCTGTAACTGCCATCCAAGGCCAGCATCTGTCATGAACTTTGAGACCAACGAACCGATCACCAAACCACCCGGAAACCAAACATGAAATTTGTTCAACATTGCCGTTCTATTATTGGTATACATATCGGCTATCATTGGGTTACAGGCTGCCTCTACAGATCCATTGGCAAAACCAATGAAAAATGTGGATATGATCAACGTCCAAAAACCACCGGCATATATTGTCAATATTAAACCTAAGAGGTGACAGATAAAGGCAATGATCATTAACCTTTTTGGCCCTAAAGAATTGTATAGCAATCCCCCCAGAAGCATCGCCAAGGGGAATCCTAAAAATGCCATACTATTGATATAGCCGAGCTGTGTATTGTTAATTTCGAAATCAATGCCCAACTGGGTCAGTATGCCCGCTCTGATGGCGAAAGTCATCGAAGTTACGACCAGCGACACGCAGGCCGCCAAAAAGAGTTTGTTTTTATTGATGTTCTCCATTATAATTTATGAGTTAAGTTGGTTATTGTTTGTATTCGATTTTTTCATTTTTAAAAGTCAGGGCAAAAATGATAAAGACCACAAGCGCAAAACCTGCAGGATACAACCAAATGACATTCCAATCATGTACGGCTGTATCTGTGAGATAGGTATCTGTTATTTTTCCGGCAATCCAAAACCCGATTAACATCCCCACACCATAGGTAGCCAAGGTAATCAGACCTTGTGCCGCACTTTTGTACTTATCGCCGGCCTTGGTATCGGTATAAATCTGCCCTGAAACAAAAAAGAAATCATAGCAGATGCCGTGCAGTGCAATACCTATCAATAACATAAAGGTCAGTTCTCCTGAATTTCCATAAGCGAACAAAAGGTAACGAACCGTCCATGCCAACATTCCGGCTAATATTGTTTTTTTAAATCCATACTTTTTAAAAAAGAAAGGTAGCAACAACATAAAAAGTACTTCTGATATCTGACCTATTGTCATTTTACCAGTTGGGTTTTCTACGCCAATTTCTGACAAAAACGGATTGGCATTCTGGTAGTAAAATGCCAAGGGAATACATATCAAAACAGATGACAAAAAGAATATCAGAAAGTTTTTATCTTTCAAAAGCTTTAAAGCGTCCAGGCCTAACATGCCTGTGATACTAACTTTATCTTCTTTGGTTACCCTTGGAGGTGTTTTGGGCAACATAAAACTAAAAACGCCCAAAACCCCTGAAGCTATAGCCACCATCAAAAAGGTATTCTTAAGCATTCCTGCTTCTCGCGACTCAGGGGAATCCCAAAAGAAAACGTAACTGATAATGAGACCAGCAACTATCCACCCCACCGTACCAAAAACCCGAACCAGGGCAAACTCTTGTGAAGGGTCTTTCATTTGGTTAAAAGCCACCGAATTTACCAATGCCAAGGTGGGCATATATAAAATCATGTATACAAATACGTACGGATAAAAAACAGCAAAATCATCAGCTCCATACATTAAGTACATTAATCCGGCTCCTGCCAAATGCAGTATCCCCAAAATACGTTCTGCATTAAAATATCTATCGGCAATTAGCCCTATAATGAACGGTGCAACTATGGCGCCCCACGATTGTGTTGAGAACGCTTGGGCAATCTCACCTCCTGTAGCGTTAAGATTACTTCCTAAAAAGGTGCCCAAGGTAACAAACCATCCTCCCCAAATAAAAAATTCAAGGAACATCATGAACGATAATTGAAACTTTATGGAGTTCTTCATTGGGTGTACTATTACCTTTTATACAGTATAAAGTCTAGTTCTTCAATGTCCAAGTCATTGGCCCTTAAATCAGCTAGTAATTGTCCTCGGTGATGGGTAGAATGATTAATGATATGAAACAGTATGTCTTTCAAATCACTGGCAAAAAGTCGCCCTTCTGTTGTTTCATAATCAATGCGTTTATTGAAGTCTTCTGTATTTCTGATTACCTCAAAAGTGCTCCTTTGGTTTTCGTAATGGATATCGGCCCAAGTATCCTTATCGTGCAATTGCCACACGTCAAACTCACGATCAAGGCCCATAATACGTTTGTTCCAAATATGATGTGCATTTAAAATATGACTGAACAGCTTGGCACTGTGCTCAGGATATTTTGCTAATCCTTCAGCCTGTGCAATCAGCTTTTTATTGCAATAGAAATTATAATCAAAAAGTTGATTAAGGAAATTCTTCATATTTGGTCAAAATGGTTATCCTAGTTTGGCGGCAACTTCTAACAGTAGGTTCTTTGTGGCCAAAATACCTGCCTCTTCGCTCAGTTCACTTCCTTCATATTCTACCCCAACATAACCCGCGTAACCTGCATCTTTTACAATTTTCATCATGCGCTCGTAATCAATATTGGCTTCATTGCCGTTCTCATCAAAAGTGTGGGATTTTGCGCTTACCGCCTTGGCGTGCACCATTAGTTCTTCCACGCCCTTGTATTTGTCATACTCTTCAATACACTTAGATTCATAATACGAACCGTCTTCCCTTTTGATACAGAAGTTGCCAAAATCAGGAAGTGTTCCACAGTTGTCCATATTGACCTGGGTCATTACCTGGGCCAACATTGCCGCGTTCGACGATAGTCCGCCATGGTTTTCAACAGTCACATTGATGTTCTTGTCCTTTGCATAGGTTGCCAATTGGCCCAAGCCGTCAACAGAGGCTGCGGTCCATGCCTCTGGTTCTTGAATACCGTTTAAGTTGACCCTAATGGCATGGCATCCCATAGCCGCAGCTGCATCAACCCATTTGTAGTGGTTTTCAACAGCAGCTTTACGTTCTTCTGCATCAGCAGCAGCCAAATCACCTTGTCGGTCTACCATAATCAATACATTCTGTAACCCGTGCTTTTCGGCCTCTGCATTACATTTATCTATAAAACCTTGCATTGCTTCTTCAGAATAGTTTGCTGGCTCTAGCTCGTTCTTGTACAATTGACTCACGTATTCAAGGCCGGTAAAGCCCCATGCTTTTGCTTTTTCGGCAAAAGTATATGGATCGACACCCCCTTCACGTATCATTTTGTTTATTGACCATTGGGCCAAAGAGAGCTTAAAAAATGGCTCAACCGATTCAGTGTCTGGCGCATCTGCCATGGTGTCGCCATCTTCAGCTTTTTTAGCTTGTTTACAAGCATATGTTCCTAAAAATGAAATGGCAAGGCCTGCCTTTGCAGAGTTGTGTACAAACTTTCTTCTGTTCATGGTGGTTGTTTTGAAATATTGATTACTGGTAAATTGAAATTTACTACAACGTTATAGTGTGATATTCACAATAAACATAAGGATTAAATGTAGAAAATTAATTTAATATTTAATACTTTTAGAGAATAAACAATTCACAAATACATGAGTAAATTCTATTACAATGAAGAACAGGAATCGTATGATGCGATTGTTGTCGGCACTGGTATTAGCGGAGGATGGGCCGCAAAAGAATTATGTGAAAATGGTTTAAAGACTTTAGTTTTGGAAAGGGGTCGCATGGTCAAGCACCGTGAAGATTATCCAACTGCAAATTTAGACCCTTGGGACTTTCCCAACGCTGGCCAACCCACCAGAGAAGATATCGCAAAACAAGAAAAGCAACACAGAACTGGTTATACCACAAAACCTGCTTCAAAACATTGGTTTGTGAATGATTTGGAACACCCGTACAACGAAACAAAACGTTTTGACTGGATGCGTGGTTATCATGTTGGCGGGCGTTCAATTATGTGGGGACGCCACAGCTATCGTTGGAGCGAAATAGACTTTGAGGCCAACAAAAAAGATGGCATTGCCGTTGACTGGCCGGTACGCTATAAAGACATTGCACCGTGGTATGACAAAGTGGAGTCTTTCATCGGTGTGTCAGGCGAGTCTTTAGGGCTTTCACAATTACCTGATGGTCAATTTGAACCCATGATGCCCTTAAACTGTTTAGAAGACCATGTAAGGGGCAAGGTGTCCGAGCATTTCGATGGACGTGTTATTACCGCCGGTCGAGTTGCACATATCACAAGTGACAAGAAGTTTGAAGGGGACGGGCGTTCAAAATGTATGTACCGTAACCGATGTATAAGGGGATGTCCTTTTGGAGCGTATTTCAGTAGTGTATCATCAACATTGCCCGTTGCAGAGCGCACCGGTAACTTAACACTGAGGCCAGACTCCATTGTACATGAAGTTATATATGACCCTGACACCAAAAAAGCCACCGGGGTAAAAGTCATTGATCGAGTAACAAAAGAAGCTTATGAATTCAAGGCGAAAGTTATTTTCTTATGTGCCTCGGCCATTGCTTCTTCATCAATATTGATGCAATCAAAATCAGACCGTTTTGAAAATGGTTTGGGCAATGATTCCGATCAACTGGGAAGAAACATCATGGACCATCATTTAGGTGTTGGTGCCAGCGGAAAATTTGATGGTTTTGGAGACAAGTATTACAAAGGTCGCAAGGCCAATGGCGTCTACATTCCAAGATTTAGAAATCTTGGCGGTGATTCAACCATGAAGGACTTTATTAGAGGTTACGGCTATCAAGGTGGTGCCCGAAGAGGAAATTGGGAAGATGCGATCGCAGAAACTTCTTTTGGTAAAGAATACAAAGATGCCGTTATGAAACCTGGTGGATGGACTTTTGGCATTGGCGGTTTTGGTGAGGTTTTACCGTATGAAGAAAACCGTTTTACCCTAGACTATGATAAAGTAGACCAATGGGGACTGCCGACACTCACCTTTGATGCAGAATTCAAAGAGAATGAGTGGAACATGCGCAAAGACATGAAAAATCAAGCCGTTGAAATGTTGGAAAAAGCAGGTCTACGCGATGTAGAGCCTTTTGACAACCCTGGTGCTCTTGGTTTGGGCATTCATGAAATGGGTACCGCAAGAATGGGTCGTGACCCAAAAACATCAGTCGTCAACGGCTACAATCAAGTACATGCTTGTAAAAATGTTTATGTTACTGATGGGGCATTCATGACTTCTGCCTCATGTGTAAACCCATCATTGACCTATATGGCCTTTACGGCAAGAGCGGCCAACCATGCTGCACAAGAACTTAAAAAAGGAAACATCTAATGAAAAGAAGATCAGCACTTAAAAATATGGGTATGGTATTTGGCTATGCCGTTGCCACCCCTACCATATTGAGCTTGGCACAAAGTTGTAAAGAAAAAGCACCTTATGCAGAATGGATGCCAAGTTATTTTGAAAAGGATAAGGGTTACGCCATTGCACAAATGATCGATGTTATCTTGCCCAAGACAGATACTCCTTCGGCAACCGAGGTAAACGTACATGTGTTTATCGATGAATTTGTCAAATCAGTTTTACCTGAAGAACAACAAGCTTTTCTGGGTATGGCCATGGATAAATTCATGGACAAAGTTCTAGGTGGCGCTGAAAAAGAATCATTGGCCGACGTAGAAGCAATTGATTTTGAGCCGTTATTGGCCAAATATCTTAAGAAGCAGTCTGACGAAGAAGAGGAAGCACAGAACGAGGCTATTGGCGCCTATATGGAAGCGATGATGAAAGGGGAAACCGCCGAGATTGATGAAGAAGTGGCTTGTTTTTCATTTGCTACCGGACTAAGGGATATGGCCACCTGGGGCTACAAGTCTTCAGAATATGTAGGTGAAGAGGTTTTGGCGTATCTTCCAGTTCCGGGCGAATACATCGCTTGTGGTGATGTCAACGACCTCAGCGAAGGCAAAGCTTGGTCACTGAATTAAACGGAAATTAACCAACCTAAGTTGTATGGCCCTTTTCATATGAAAAGGGCCTTTTTTTATGCTTATAGCGCAAAATACCCCAAGCAGCAACAACTACTTGAGGTATTTTATCAAATAAACACTATCACACTTATGATCCACACATCAGACAATCATCGTCTGCTTGGCCTTCTTTGGCACGTGCGATCATTTCTTTCATTTCAGCTGGTGACATAGGCTGAATGTCCAACTCTTGCTGTGTTACAGGTGTTGGTGTTACGTTAAGGCTCTCAGCAGCTTTTGGTTCAGCAGCGACGACTTCTGCATCAGCAGCTACACTTACCGGAACTTCTTTCTTCTTGGTATTGTCCAAGGTGAACTTAATAGCATCAACTGCAGCCTTCGTTCTTAGATAGTACATACCGGTTTTAAGTCCACTTTTCCATGCATAAAAATGCATAGAGGTCAATTTGGCGTAGTTGGCATTTTCCATAAACAGGTTCAAAGACTGGCTTTGGTCAATGAAATAACCTCGTTGACGGCTCATATCGATGATATCTTTCATACTCAGTTCCCAAACTGTTTTATACAGCTCACGAATATCTTCAGGAATATTTTCAATGTGTTGAATAGAACCATTTGCGCGCATCAGTTCTTGCTTCAGGTTCTCGTTCCAAAGACCCAATTTTACCAAATCTTCTAACAGGTGTTTGTTCACAACAATGAACTCACCCGAAAGTACACGACGTGTATAAATGTTTGATGTATAAGGTTCAAAGCATTCGTTGTTACCCAATATTTGTGAGGTTGAAGCGGTCGGCATAGGTGCTACCAACAATGAGTTACGTACTCCATGTTTTTTCACATCTTTGCGCAGCTTCCCCCAGTCCCATCTACCAGAAAGTTCTTCATCTTTGATTCCCCAAAGGTTATACTGAAAATCTCCTTGTGCAATTGGTGAACCTTCGTAAGAAGAATAAGCTCCATCAATTTTGGCTTCTTCCATAGATGCGGTAACGGCAGCAAAGTAGAGGGTTTCAAAAATCTCTTGGTTCAGTTGTTTTGCTTCATCACTTGTGAATGGCAAACGGAGCATGATAAATGCATCTGCCAAACCTTGAACACCGAGCCCAATAGGCCTGTGTCGCATATTTGAATTTTCGGCTTCTTTAACAGGATAATAATTTCTATCAATGACCTTGTTCAGGTTTTTGGTTACACGCTTGGTAACTTTAAACAATTCTTTATGATCAAACTTTCCGTTTTTCACAAACATTGGCAAAGCTATCGATGCCAGGTTACATACCGCAACTTCGTCGGGCGATGTGTACTCTAAAATTTCTGTACAAAGGTTTGACGAACGAATCGTACCCAAGTTCTTTTGGTTACTTTTTCTATTGGCCGCATCTTTATATAGCATATATGGGGTCCCTGTTTCAATCTGTGATTCTAAGATTTTTTCCCAAAGTTCACGGGCCTTTACCGTTTTACGGCCTTTGCCTTCACCTTCGTACTTCAGATAAAGTGCTTCGAATTCATCACTGTGTGTTGAAAACAAATTCGGGCATTCATTGGGGCACATTAACGTCCATTCTGCATCTGCTTCTACCCTTTTCATGAACAAATCAGGAATCCACATTGCATAGAACAAATCCCTTGCCCGCATCTCTTCTTTACCGTGGTTCTTTTTAAGGTCTAAGAAATCGTAGATATCTGCATGCCATGGTTCAACGTAGATTGCAAAACTTCCTTTTCGTTTTCCACCACCTTGATCTACATAACGAGCAGTGTCGTTATAAACACGCAACATTGGCACAATACCATTTGATGTTCCGTTGGTCCCCGCAATGTACGAACCTGTAGCGCGAACGTTGTGAATAGATAGTCCAATACCCCCGGCCGATTGTGAAATTTTGGCAGTTTGTTTGAGCGTATCATAAATACCATCAATACTGTCATCCTTCATAGCCAATAAAAAGCATGATGACATCTGTGGTTTTGGCGTACCTGAATTGAACAAGGTCGGCGTCGCATGGGTAAAATACTTTTTTGACATCAACTCGTAGGTCTCAATGGCGGCATCTAAATCATTTAAGTGAATCCCTACAGAAACACGCATCAACATATGCTGTGGACGCTCAGCTATGTTTCCATTGATTTTTAGCAGGTACGAACGCTCTAAGGTTTTAAATCCGAAATAATCATATCCGAAATCACGGTTATAAATAATCGTGGAGTCGAGCTTATCGGCATTCTCTTCAATTACCTTAAAGACCTCATCAGATAGTAAAGGGGCTTTTTTACCTGTTCTTGGGTTCACATATTCATACAAATCTTTCATCGTCTCAGAGAAAGACTTCTTAGTGTTTTTATGTAAGTTAGAAACGGAAATACGCGCGGCCAACTTCGCATAATCAGGGTGCGTCGTTGTCATAGTGGCCGCAATCTCTGCTGCAAGGTTATCGAGCTCAGAAGTTGTCACCCCATCATATAACCCTTCTATTACGCGCATAGCGACCTTTACCGGGTCAACTAAGCCATTGAGGCCATAACACAACTTTCTTACTCTGGCCGTGATCTTATCGAACATCATCGGCTCTTTTCTTCCATCTCTTTTTAATACGTACATTCTTCTATGATTTTTTCATGACTTAATTCATTTAGCGTTTGTAGGCAGTGTTCGGCTGAAACACTTTTTAGCTCAAACCAAACCGTTTCTTACTTTGGGGATATTCAAGAAGCGATTCGTTATATTTTTAACTTAAAAGTCTGCGTCGAAACTGATTTTTTGGGCATCAGTATCTTTCTCTTTGTTCAAAACACCGGCTTTTTGGTATTCTGAAACGCGCTTCTCGAAGAAGTTCGTTTTTCCTTGAAGTGAAATCATATCCATGAAATCGAATGGATTTGTGGCATTGTATACCTTATCACACTCTAATTCTACCAACAAGCGGTCAGTAACAAATTCTAGATATTGTGTCATCAACTTAGAGTTCATACCTATCAGGCTTACCGGCAAAGACTCGGTAATGAACTCTCGTTCGATATTTAAGGCATCTACAAGAATTGCAGTGATTCTTTCTTTTGGCACCTTATTGATGAGATGTTTGTTATGTAAGTGTACGGCGTAGTCACAGTGCATACCCTCATCTCTTGAAATCAACTCATTTGAGAAGGTCAACCCTGGCATCAATCCTCTTTTCTTTAACCAGAAGATGGAACAGAACGCACCTGAGAAGAAAATACCTTCAACCGCGGCAAAAGCAATCAAGCGTTCAGCAAAGCTGGGTGATTCAATCCATTTTAAAGCCCAGTCAGCCTTCTTTTTGATTGCAGGAAAGTTTTCTATGGCCTTGAAAAGCACGTTTTTCTCCTTTTCATCCTTCACGTAGGTATCAATCAACAAAGAGTATGTTTCAGAGTGAATGTTTTCCATCATTATCTGAAAACCATAGAAAAATTTAGCCTCAGAGTACTGTACTTCATTTACAAAGTTCTCGGCTAAATTTTCATTGACAATACCATCTGAAGCAGCAAAGAATGCCAAAATATGTTTAATAAAATAGCGTTCGTCGTCGCTTAATTTATTGTTCCAGTCCGTAAGATCTTGATGTAGGTCAATCTCTTCTGCAGTCCAAAAGCAAGCCTCACATTTTTTGTACCATTCCCATAAATCATGGTGCTTAATAGGGAAAATTACAAATCGGTCTTCATTTTCTTGCAAAATAGGTTCAACTGCAGCTGACATATGTGTTCTGTTTTAATTTGAATAATTGGATTGAAAATTACCTTGCGGTAGGGACTTACAAAGATTGAAAAATGTGCTCAAACCATAAAGTTTGTTTGAGTTAATCCGTCTCAAAGTTTTTAACACAGATCGTTGAAATGTAGGTTGGCACTCGATGTTTATTAGTGTTAGGCAAAAAGCGTGCGTATTATCTGATAATCAACAAAAAAGGATTAAAAAAAAAGACCAAAAAGTATGTTTTTAAACATACCCTTTGGTCTTTTTATAGTATTACCAAACCGTACGGCCGTGGTACTACAAAGCATCATTTATTATCAGGTAGTTCCCCCGAAACCCAAATCAAAAATTTGCCTATAGCGACCATTTATATTTATGTATTCACACGCGTTAGGCATGTTGGTTGGCCGTACGTTGGTTGGTAAAATCATTTATTTGCGAGTGTAACCAATTCTGTTGTCTGTATTGATTCTGCCTTTTCGCTCAATACTGCCAACATAAGGGTAAGCAAGAATGCGATAAACAAGATTAGACTTTTTTTCATTTTATTGGTTTGGTTTATAACAGTTTAGCTTTTCAAAGATACCATGTCATTCATCAAAATGTTAAAGGGCATGTATAACTGGTACAAAAAAATGTGTGAATGGGTCTTCAAAAAATACTGACCATCATAAAAAAGCAAACAATCAAAGAAATTGTAGTAATACGGCTACATTGATGATTTGTTTCATTATCGCACCATCCATAATCAATATTAGTCCGATAGTACATATTTAAGTGCAGTACATGTATATTAATGGTAATTTTAATGTAGAATATCTATCTTTTGGTTATGTTAGAAGCTGTTCTTGTTGATGATGAATCAAAGGCACTTGAAAGCCTTAGTTGGGAATTGAGCAATCTAAGCGATGAAGTCAAAATCATTGCCACTTTTACCGATGCCCATGAAGCATTGGGCTATTTAGAAAAAAACACTCCCGATTGTTTGTTTTTAGATATAGAAATGCCCGTGATGGATGGTTTTCAGTTTATCAAAAACCTAAAGAACAAAGATTTCCCTGTAGTCATTACCACTGCCTACAATCAATATGCACTGAAAGCACTTAAAAACGAAGCCATCGATTATCTGCTCAAACCCATTGATAGTGATGACTTAAGTGATACCATCACTAAAATCAAAAAATTCAACGATAAGAACTATACCGCCGAACGTCTTGAAAAGATTTTAATCAATTTTAACTCTAAGTCACTCCAAAAAAAAATTACCATAAATACTGATGGCAAACTGCTCTTTCTTGAAAGTGAAGAAATTCTATATGTTGAATCCGATGGAAACTACAGCACTTTATATCTAGAGGGTGGACAAAAATTGCTGCTGACCAAAAAATTGAAAGAAGTAAACCAGTTACTGCCTTCTGAATCCTTTTTTAGAATTCACAACTCGTTTGTGGTCAATTTGGGCAAAATCAAGGAGTTTCTAAAAACCGATGGCTATGTAGTGCTAAAATCAAACCATAAAATACCCGTCTCGCGACAAAAGAAGTCGGATTTCTTAGACTTACTATAACCAAACTGAATGCCTAAACCGCAACAAAAACCTCCATCCCTTTTACGAAGTGCAAAACGAAGAGGCTTTCTGGGTCTTGTTTTTTTTGGTCTTGGTTTTATAGCGTTCGCACAAGATCAAAGTCCTGAACAAGAAGCGGTAGATAAGATTTTGGTCATTAAGCCAAAAACCTACTTAAAAATTGATGAGGCATTCAAACCGTTTAAACGAGACACTACTTTCTTAGGGTCCTTTATTGAGCAGACCGTAACAGCCAATTATCCAGAAGCACGGGCCTACGCCTTGAACCAATTGGGTACTACCTACAGAAACCTTTCATTGCACAAAAAGGCCATCATTGCCCATAAAGAGGCCTTAAAGATTTCAGAAGCAATTGACAACGACGAGTTTAAAGTGTTGAGCCTAAATTTATTAGGGGTTGTTTTTAGGCGTACCGATGCCGTAAAGACAGCACTCGACTATAATCAACGTGCCTTAGAATTGGCAGAAAGTGTCATTGAACCTTCGATGCACATCAAAAGGCACATCAACATTTCACTCAATTGCATTGGCAATCTTTACCAAACTTTAGGCCAGTACGATTTAGCCATTATCCAATTTGAACGCGCCTTAGAATTAGAGGCCGAACTTGCCAATAAACTCGGGTTAGCAATCAACAATCAAAATATTGGCGAATGTTTTGAGGAAAAAGGAGAATTGGAGTCAGCACTCGATTATTACCGTAAATCACTGGCATTCAATGATGAAATCAACAATAACTACGGTAGAATTATCTGCAAAAACAGTATCTCTCAAATTTACTTGAAACAAGATATGCCCAATGCGGCCTTAGTGCTTTTGCAACAGCTCCTTGAGCCTGCTCAAAGAATTGGTGATAAGTCCATACTCTCATCAATACTTATCAATACAGGGTGGGCCCAACTAGAAATTGGCAACTATCGCTTGGCCGAGAGAGATATGCTTGAAGGCAAAACAATGGCCAGTAAAAGCAATGTACCGAGTCTGGTCATGTATGCAAATCGCCATTTATCTGAACTGGAAACTAAAAAGGGCAACTTTGAACAAGCACTTGAATACTATAAAGAGGCAAATAAATTTGATAAAGAAATCACCAACGAAAGAAACCTACGCTATATCAACGATCTCATCTTAAGGTACGAGAGCGAAAAAAAGAACAGCCAAATTTCTGTTCTAGCCAATGAGAACGAATTGGTGCGACTGCGGTTGCGAAAAAACAAAACGACCATCTTAGTCAGTGCGCTCGTTATTGGACTGGTTGCCACTATTCTTTTCATCATGTACCGGCAATATCAGTCAAACTACGAAAAGCGCGTTTTGGGCCTTGAACAACATATGCTGCGAAGTCAAATGAACCCACATTTTCTGTTCAATTCGCTCAATTCGATAAAGCTCTACATTATCAATAATGATAAGAAGAATGCGGTCCACTATCTTAACAAGTTCTCAAAATTGGTGCGTAGAATTTTAGAAGGGTCTACTTTGAAAGAAACCCTATTATCTGAAGAACTTGAAACTGTTGAACTCTATCTCAATATTGAAAACATTCGTTTTTCAAACGAAATAGACTATGCCATAAATGTTGAAGATGATGTCAATCCGGATCAAATAAAAATCCCTTCATTGGTACTACAGCCCTTTTTAGAAAACGCCATTTGGCACGGACTATCAGCAAAGGAGGGAGAAAAAAACCTCTGGATAGATATCTCCAAAAAAGACGGCCATCATCTGCAAATCAGCATTGTGGATAATGGTGTGGGCAGAAAAGCCTCAGAAGAAATAAAAGAAAACCGGGTGCTCAAACGTAAATCAGTAGGTATTGACATTACCAAAGAACGGTTGGCCAATTTTGCTAAAGACTATCAATACGATTTTAATGTAGAAATCGTTGATTTATTTGATGATCAGGGCAAATCAAAAGGAACAAAAATCCTATTGGAAATTCCTATGGTCTAGCAGTATATTCATGAGCCACTTTTTCAAGCTCTGCGTACCAAGCCTCACCAAACTTTCGAATTAAGGCTTCTTTCACAAATTTGTATATGGGCACTTGTAGTTCATTGCCCAAACTACAGGCAGGATCACAGATTTCCCATTTATGGTAATTGACAGCCGTAAATTCGGTGTAATCACGTGTCCGAACCGGATACAAATGGCAAGAGATCGGTTTTTTCCAATCGGTCACACCATCATTATAGGCCGCCTCTAGTCCGCATTTGGCAACGCCATCAGAAAAAATAGTGTATGCACATTCGCTATTGTTGACCAAAGGGGTTTCCCAATCCCCATCTTCACCTTTTACAAAGGTTCCTTGATCTTCAATTTCTTTAATACCCTCAGGCCTTAAGTAAGGTTTTACCTTCTCAAAAATAGCTGTCAAAATCTCCGTTTCGTTTTCTTCTAACGGAGCGCCAGCCTCTCCATCAACACAACAAGCACCTTTACAGGCGGTAAGATTACAGACAAAATCGTTCTCAATGATTTCTTCTGAAATAAGCGTTTTATCAATCTGAAACATGATACCCTGAATAGATTACAAATTTAATCATCACATTCGTAATCCGGCACATACTTTTCAACGTAGATTTGCCAAACTTTTAATTCCTGAAAAATGAACTTTAGCTTTAAAGAAATTGTCACCGCAAGTATGGTGCTTTTTGCGGTTATTGATATTTTGGGAAGTATTCCCATTATCATATCGCTGCGTAACAAAGTGGGTCATATTCAGTCAGAAAAGGCATCAATTGTGGCCGCTTTGATAATGATTGCATTTCTATTTGTGGGTGAACGCATACTTCACCTTATTGGTATTGATGTCAATTCATTTGCCGTAGCAGGTGCTTTTGTCATTTTCTTTTTGGCCATTGAAATGGTTTTGGGCATTCAATTGTTCAAAGATGACGAACCTGAAACTGCCTCGGTCGTTCCCATTGCGTTTCCTTTAATTGCCGGAGCGGGAACATTGACCTCTATTTTAGCGTTACGGGCAGAGTACCATGTAGAAAATATCATTGTCGCCATTCTAGTAAACATCATTTTTGTTTATGCTGTGTTAAAGTCATCAAAACGCATTGAAAGAGTATTGAGTAAAAACGGACTGAGTGTGATTAGAAAGGTTTTTGGTGTAATTTTGTTAGCCATCGCAGTAAAGTTATTTGCTGCCAATGCGAACCAGTTATTTTAGTTGCCATGAATAAGACCTTTGTTTTGATTTTAGTACTCTTGGCGTTGGGACTTGCCATTTACAACATCACCCTATTGGATTTTAAAAATCCTTTTGAGGGCGATAGTTTAATCGCCTGTATCGGGGTAATGGCCTCGTTATGTGCCATTGTAGTATTATTGATTTTTAATACCTCTAAAAAAATCTCGGAAAAGCTCAAAGATTGATCAATCTTTTGAACGAATCATTGCTTCATCCATTGCGTTCATCACAGAAACATCAATTTTTAATACTCTTTTGAGCATCTTGTCTTGGGTTGATTTAATTTTTGAAGCTAGGTTTGGCGAATATAACTGTTCTGCGATATTCGCTTTCAAAAAACTTTTGATCCGCGTTTCATTTCCATAGAAATCAAGCTTGATTCCGCCATTTAGCAAGTAATCAATGAACCGCTCAAAGATGATGTCATCGACGCGATATTCTTCTACAAATTCTTTCTGTGGATAGTTTGCGAATCGATTTCTATCTTTTTCTAAAAATTTAAATACAAAGTCAGAGAAAAAACCTGAAGAATCCAAGCTTTCAATCCGCTCTTCATCCAACGAACCAATCGGCACGAACACATCAGGAATGATTCCACCACCACCATAGACCACTTTGCCCTTCGGAGTTACAAACTTCAACGAATCGGCCACCTTAATGCTATCAACTGAAACTAGCTCACCACTGTTGTAGCGGTCCATAAACTTCTGGTAATAATCTTTATGGCCTTTGTCATAGGCCTTTTGTATAGATCGGCCTGTCGGAGTATAATAACGTGATACTGTCAAACGAACCGCAGATCCGTCACCTAAATCCATTTCACGTTGCACCAAACCTTTACCAAAAGAGCGTCGACCTACTATGGTTCCAATGTCATTATCTTGTAAGGCCCCGGCAATGATTTCACTTGCCGAAGCAGAACGTTCGTTTATCAACACATACACCGGCTTGTTTTCAAAACTACCCTTACTTGTGGCGTAGGCCTTATTGATTTTTCCTTTCTTATTTTTTGTAAACAAGATGAGCTTGCCATCTTTCAAGAATTCATCGGCCATCTTTTCAGCAATACCAAGGTACCCACCAGGATTGTCGCGTAAATCAAGTACTAGTTTATCAGCGCCTTGTTGTTCAATATCGACCAAAGCTTTTTTAAACTCCTTAAAAGTAGATTCTGCAAACCTGTTAATTCTAATGTATCCCAAATCATTGGTCAACATAAAGTTAGCATCAACACTTTTAATAGGCACTACATCACGCTTTACCGTTACGTCAAAAAAACGGTCTTCGGACTTTCGATATACTTTTAATTTAACTTTGGTACCGCTATTGCCTTTTAGCTTGTCGACCAAAATAGTATTCGGTATTCTTTTGCCAAACAAAGTATCGTTATCTGCCATCAATATTTTGTCACCTGATTTAAGTCCCTTTTTTGCACTTGGTCCTTTTTCAATGGTTCTGACAACTGTCAAGGTATCACGGTACATATTAAACCGAATACCAATGCCTACAAAATCCCCTTTCATGTTTTCAGAAACAGCCTCCATTTCACTTCTAGGGATGTAAACGGAGTGAGGGTCCAACTTGCCCAAAATATTATTTACGGTAACATCAACAATGCTATCAGTATCAATGTCATCGACGTATTCATAGTCAATGTAATCGATAAGGCGATTGAGCTTATCTTTTTTAGAATTGGTAGAAAAAAGACGTTCAGGCGTGTCATTAAAGTGCAGTTTGCCACCGATAAAAATACCAAGGGCAACAGCAAGGGCAAGCAACGTAGGCAGTATATAGCTATATTTCTTTTTCATTTGGGGATGAAAGTTTAAACCATTTCCTCAAGAATAGGCAAGTGCAGTATTTCTACACCGGCCCTTTCTAAAAATTTTAATCCAGAATCATCTTTGTAAGCAGTTTGATAAACCACTCGTTTTATTCCTGCTTGATGTATCAACTTACTGCACTCTCGGCAAGGTGATAATGTAATATACAACGTTGCTCCTTCACAAGACTGTGTTGAGGAGGCCACTTTTAAAATAGCGTTGGCCTCTGCATGAAGCACATACCATTTGGTATAACCTTCTTCGTCTTCGCAAAAGTTTTCAAAGCCCGTGGGCGTGCCGTTGTATCCATCAGAAATAATCATGCGGTCTTTGACAATTATCGCCCCCACCTGTTTTCTTTTACAGTATGAAAGTCGTCCCCATTCCTTGGCCATTCGTAAATAGGCTTTATCATACTTCTCCTGCTTGCTCGCTTTCATCAATGTTAATGGATAATATTTAAATATACCTGCTTTAACAGACCCTCACAACCGTATTCGCTTAATTTTAACGAAAGTCTTATTTAGGAAACGTTTCAATCAACATGGGTATTGTAATCAAGAATATGATTATGGAACTGATTATAATAAAAATAGACTGTTTGACCCTTAGCAAGTGTTGTGCCAGATAGGCAATTAGCAGTGCCACAAGAATAATTGTTACCTGTGACAATTCTATCCCCGTGGCAAAACCCAATAGTGGACCTAGCTTACTTTCTTCTTCGGCCATGAGCATGTTGAAGTAATTTGAAAACCCAAAACCGTGTATGAGCCCAAAGAAAGCTGTAGCCAACGATTGAAAATAAATGCCAGTGGTATGTGCTTCTTTGAAAACCCTTAAAAAATTGAACAAGGCGGTCAATGCAATGGTGACGGGAATCAGAAATTCAATCAATCCGACATCTACTGAAAACACATCATACACTGAAAAAGCCAATGATGTGCAATGTGCAATAGTAAAAATAGTCGCCAATATGATTACCTGCTTCCATTGTTTAAACGTAAATGGCACCGCTAGGGCCGCCAAGAACAGAATATGGTCATAGGCGTTGAAATCAAGCACGTGCTCTAAACCAAGTTGTATGTAAAACCAAAAATCTTGCATTCTTTTAATTAAAATTGTTATGTTCTAAATACCAAATACCGCTCTTCATCTATCATGCTGGCGCACTCTTCTAAAATACCAAAAGATGAGGTATAATCAAATCCCATTTTCGTGTCGACTTTCATTTCGTCGCTATCTTCATAACACTTTTTTGCGACCTGTCTCCTGTCTCCTGTCTCCTAATCTAACTCATGCCTCGTTCTTGCTGAATGACCTCATAAGCTTTCTGTACTTCTTTGAACTTTTCTTCAGCACCCTTTTTTATTGCTTCATTTTCTGTAATGACCTTATCAGGATGGTATTTCTTGGCCATTGTGCGATATGCCCTCTTCACGTCATCATCAGAAGCATTGCGTTCGATTTCGAGAATTTTATAGGCGTTGTCTGCAGACTTTATGAACATGGCCATAATACTCTCAAAATCGACCCTGCCAATACGTAAATACCCAGCCAGTTCTTTTAGTTTATTGACCTCCGCTTTGCTGACCTGGCCATCTGCCTGGGCAATTCCGAATAAAAAGTGCAATAACTGCAAACGCACTTCATACCTTGTGCGTTGGTTTAAATAAGCGCAAATACGTTGGGCCGAAACCTCCCTTTTCTTGATAACATCATTGAATGTTCTAAAAATGGCGTTCGCCTTTTCCTTTCCGTAAGTGCTCAAAAAATATTGTCGTACATAATCAAGCTCACGTTGACTAACCTGTCCGTCAGCTTTGATAATAATAGAGCACAATGATAACAGGTTCAGCTCAAAATCTGCGGGAGAGACACTCTGCTGACCAAGGTTCCTAAAAACGTTTCTTGTTCCTCCACTGCCGCTATTTTGAAAGTTATCTAGAAAACTGCCGACCAAAAAACCTAAAATGGCCCCTGGCAGTCGCAAAAATGTATATCCCAATATGGCTGCGAACCATTTAATCATACTGAAAAAATTAGAATTTCAAAGATAGGGGTTTGGGTGTAGATATCACTCAATTAAGGCAATGTTAAGGCCCTAAGAAAAGTTTACAAAAACCGTATCTTTGCTACTTAATAAAAATAAGACTATGTATCCTGAAGAATTAGTAAAACCTATGCGAAACGACCTAGCGGTTGCTGGGTTTGAAGAATTATATACCAGTGAAGCCGTTGAAAATGCACTAAAACAAGAAGGAACAACACTAGTGGTTGTCAATTCAGTTTGTGGTTGTGCTGCAGCAAACGCCCGCCCAGCTGCGAAGTTAAGCTTGCAAAACCCTAAAAAACCTGATCATTTGACCACCGTTTTTGCCGGCGTGGATACCGAAGCGGTAAACACAGCGAGAGCTGCCATGGTACCTTTCCCTCCATCTTCGCCAAGTATGGCTTTGTTCAAAAACGGTGAATTGGTACATATGATCGAAAGACATCACATTGAAGGGCGTCCGGCTGAAATGATTGCTGAAAATCTGATAGAAGCCTACAACGACCATTGTTAAATCATGACCGACCGGTCCATATTTAAAGTGAACAAACAAATTACAAAGACCACCTTGTCAATCAAGGTGGTTTTTTAGTTTTGTACTATGGCAAAATTACTTTCATATCCCATAACGCTTGTTTTCTTTTTATTCTTCGGCTTAACCCTTGTGATTTTTCACCCCATTCAGTGGATAGCTCTGAATGTTTTTGGCTATCAGGCCCAAAAGCAAACTGTAAGTGTTCTGAATTGGTTTTTGATGCGCTGCACCAATATTTTGGGTACACGGTACCGATTTGACAATCTGCATGACATACCAACCGACAGACCTTTGATTATCGTCACCAATCACCAAAGCATGTATGATATTCCTCCCATTATTTGGCATATGCGGAAGCACCACCCAAAATTTGTGGCAAAAAAAGAATTGGGCAAGGGCATACCAAGCGTGTCTTACAATCTTCGTAACGGGGGGTCGGCACTTATTGACCGTAAAGATGGCAAACAGGCCATAATGGCAATTGGGCAATTGGGCAGTTACATTGAAGAGCACCATAGAAGCGCGGTGATTTTTCCTGAAGGCACCCGCAGCCGAACAGGCCAGCCAAAACCCTTTAAACCCATGGGGCTAAAAATGTTGATGCGAAAATCACCCTCAGCACTTATCGTGCCCATAACCATCAACAACTCTTGGAAACTATTGCGGTATGGCCAATTTCCAATGGGCCTCGGAGCTTATCTAAAATTCAAAGTTCATAAGCCCATAGAAAACTCTACAGATGCCGACGCCCTTATTCAAAAAGTCGAGCATCTCATAACCCGTGATATAATTGTTGACAAATGACCAATACCGAAATCATAGAAACTACGATCAAATTCGTAAAAAACACACTAAAAGATGCTGAGGGCGGACATGACTGGTTTCATATTCAACGGGTCTTCAACAATACCCTATTATTGGCCAAAGATGAAACGGTAGATGTATTGGTTGTCAGTTTAGCAGCCTTACTGCATGATATTGCGGATCCAAAATTTCATGATGGCGACGAACAAATTGGCCCCAATATGGCTCGTAATTTTTTGAATTCCATCAGTTTTGACAAAAAGCAAATTGAGCATATAGTCAATATTATAAAACATATGTCTTTTAAAAATTCTTTGGATAAAGATGCCAAAAAATTCAGCTCCAAAGAATTGCAAGTAGTTCAAGATGCTGACCGGCTTGACGCTATTGGCGCCATTGGTATCGCCCGTGCTTTCAACTATGGAGGGTACAAAAACCGTGTCATGTACGACCCAAATATTGCCCCAAAACTAGACATGGCCAAAGAAGAGTATAAAAGGTCAAGCGCCCCGACCATCAATCACTTTTACGAAAAACTACTGCTGCTCAAAGACCAAATGAACACTAAAACGGGCAAAAAAATTGCCGAACAACGACATGAGTTTATGCTCGGGTTCTTATCACAGTTCTATGCCGAATGGCAGGGTAAAAACGAATTCTAAAGCTGCTACACTATTTAATTTAAGTGCTGTTTTCACTATCTTCAAGGCATCAACTAATTTCATCAACATGCAACGAAGAAAATTCATTAAAAATGCAACAGCTTCTACGGCGGCATTTACCATTGTACCCAGTTTTGTTTTAGGAAAAAACCATGTGCCGCCCAGTGACACGCTCTATGTTGGCGCCTTTGGTGTCGGCGGAAGGGGAAATGGTGTAATTCAAGGGTTGGCGGGTACCCAAAAAGTGAAATTTGTAGCGTTCTGTGATGTCGATGATCGCAGGGCCAAAGGGACCTATGAAGCCTTTCCTGATGTAAAGCGCTTCAAGGATTATAGAAAAGTCTATGACCAACACCTCAACGATATTGACGCGGTAATGGTCGCTACCCCAGACCATACCCATGCCACGATTGCACTACCCTTTATGCGCGAAAAGAAACATGCCTATGTTGAAAAGCCATTGACCCATAATATTCATGAAGCCCGATTGATGACCAAAGTAGCTGCAGAAAACGGCATTGTTACACAAATGGGCAATCAAGGAGCTTCTAGCGATGACAGCCGCATTGCCCGCGAATGGGTTGAGTCGGGCATTATTGGAAAAATACACACTATTGATTGTTGGACCAACAGACCTGTTTGGCCCCAAGGCGTTCCGGTTCCCATTAAAAAAGAACGGATACCCAAAGAATTGGATTGGGACCTATGGCTAGGTCCCGCGGCCATGCGTGACTACAACGCGGCTTACTTACCTTTTAAGTGGAGAGGTTGGTGGGATTTTGGCACAGGTGCCTTAGGGGATATGGGATGCCATATTATGGAAACCCCGTTCAGTGTGCTGGATTTGGGTTACCCTACCGAGGCAGAGGCCAGTTGCACTACTGTTTGGGTAGGCGATTTTGTTGAGGCCGATTACAGTCCGTCTTGCCCTCCGTCGTCAAAAATCCATTTGAAGTTTAAGCATGACCATCACGGCGATATTCAATTGAATTGGTATGATGGCGGACTAAAACCTGATCTTCCCGATGAATTGAAAGATGGAGAAACCGTCGGTGACGGTGGTGGTGGTACGGTCATGTACGGCGATAAAGGCACTATTGTAACAGACACCTATTCTCGAAACGCACGCTTGCTACCTACAGATATGATGGGCCTGTACAAAGCACCGGCACCTAAGTATTCAAGAATTCCAAATGGTATGGATGGGCATATTGCCAACTTTGTTGACGGCTGTTTAAATGGTGCTGCTACATCTTCCGATTTTGCAAAGGCTGGTCCGTTGACCGAAACGGTACTAATGGGCAATCTTGCAGTGAAGGCCTACCAGTATAAACGATTGAAACCTGGCAAAAAAGTTGGCGATTGGGCCCCTTATGAATATCCGGGACGTCGAAAATTACTTTGGGATGGTGAGAACATGAAAATCACAAACTACGAAAAAGCCAATGAATGGGTCACCCGCGCCTATCGCAAAGGTTGGGAGCTTGCATAAAGAATGAGTTTTAGAACCATGAAAAAGATTTGTGTTACAGGCTGCTTAACGGTAGCCTTTTTTACGATGGCTTTTGCCCAAGACACCATCAACCAAAACTTTTGGAACATCAATACCGAAAAGAGTATTGTTTGGGATGTCACTGTAGAAGACCGATTGCCGCACAATGACCATATTGAACTATCGGGCAGAAAAGTCTCGGCCATACTCTATTATGAGGTAGATTCACTGCGAAACCTTTTGATTTCACGCGATGTCATTTTTCCACAATTACGTACTTATAATAAATCAAATGAACCTGACTGGAAAAAATATCGAGCCTATTTTAGAAGAACTATCAAAGATGATGTTTCACCCTACATCAAACTTGGCAATAAAATCATTGTTCCCGCAAAAATTGATTCTGTTCAACTATCAGGAAAAGTAACATTTTTCTGTACTCCAGTAGATGGAATTCAGGTAACCAAAGTGTTTTATCCCTCTATGGAAGACCGCTATTTGGTAGAAGAATGGCAGGTAAAGAACATTTCAAAAGACCGTCAAAACGTAGAATTTTCAAATGTTGATTTCAAGCAATCCCAATTGGGTTATAAAGGTACATACAGCCACCATGTTTTCAGTACGGCAAAAGACTCTTTGGTACTGGCACCTGAATCTACCTACAGCTTCCCGATTTACTATGGTGCAACCTTGAACGAAGAACCAAAAAGCAGTTTCAATTTTGAAACGGCCCAAAAACAGCGCGATGCATTTTTGACCGAAGTATATGAGAAGCTTCAACTTAAAACTCCGGATAGTATTATCAACACCTTGTTCTACTTTTCAAAAATAAGGGCTGCCGAAAGTATTTTTGATTCGTCAATGGGCTTGGTACACTCGCCAGGGGGCGGTAATTATTATGTTGGTATCTGGGCCAATGATCAAGTAGAATATAGCGGCCCATTTTTTCCTTATCTGGGCTACCCAAAAGGCAGCGTCGCTGCTTACAATACCTATGAAAAGTTTTTGGCCAATATTCCTGAAACGGACACCCACATTCCTTATGCCTTTGAGGTCGATGGCAATTTTCCGATGAAGCATTTAGACCGGGGCGACGCTGCAATGATTGCCTATGGCACCTCATTGTATTTACTGGCCTCAGGAGATAGACAAGAAGCACAAACACTATGGCCTTTGGTCCAGTGGTCCATCAATTACTGTCATAAAATGCGTAACCAAGACGGCGCGGTACAGTCTGAATCTGATGAAATGGAAGGGCGTATTGAAACCGGTACGGCCAACCTCTCAACCTCAACGCTATACTATGGGGGTCTGAAATATGCATCACGTCTAGCAAAAGAATTGGGATTAACGGCGAAGTCAAAACTATACGAACGTCGTGCAACCGTTATGAAAAATGTTGTTGAAGATTATTTTGGTGCTACAATGGATGGGTTGGAAACGTATAAATATTTCAAAGAAAACCGAATGCTTCGCCATTGGATATGCCTGCCATTGACCATGGGTATTGACCAGCGCAAAGAAGATACCCTGACTGCACTTTTTGAAAGACTTTGGACGGAAAACGGCGTACTGGTCGAGTTAAATCCAGATGTGCCTATTGAAGATGCCATTTTTTGGGATAGGGCAACGCTATATGCCCTTAGGGGTGCAATGCGCGTTGGAGAAGTCAACTTGGCATACCAAAAACTACATGATTACTCCCAAAAGAGATTGTTGGGGGATCATGTGCCCTACGCTATAGAGGCTTATCCTGAAAACAATATGCAGCACCTTTCTGCAGAAAGTGCTTTATATTGCCGTATTCTGACCGAAGGTTTACTGGGTATTGAACCGTTAGGTTTCAAAACTACCCAACTTTCACCAAGCCTACCGGAAGATTGGAATTTCTTATCACTGAACAACGTCTATATATCAGGAAAACCTATGGATATCTCCATACAACGCCTTAATGAGAAGCTACAGATCCATATCAAAGCACAGGGCAGAACTGTGGTCAAGAAATTGATCAATGATGGTGAGAAGCTTTTCGTCAAGTTTATTTAAGGCCTTCAGTAGCTACTTTCAATTTCTTTGATAAATGCTTTTTGACCAATTCGTTTTCGGTAAGGTCAATGGCCTTTTCTAAATGGAATTTATGGTCTTTGTGCAGTTCGGCCAACAATTCGGCTTTTATGGCAAAGAAGAGCCCTACACTTTCGTAGGCATTATTATGTTCAAGCTTATCTAGCTCAGATAGGGCATGGGCAGCTCCTTTTACCTTTGACAATGGCATAATTCTATTGAGCGCTGCCATCGGTGAGTATTGGGTCTTTAGCTGTAAATCATAAAGTTCTAATATTGCTGCCCAATCCGTTTCGTTGAATGATTTGGCAGCACAATGGTAGTACGATACAGCTGCTTCTAAATGATACCTTGAAGGAATTTTGGTCTGGGTACCCGCATTTTCAAGATGACGTGCCCCAATGACGAAAAGCTCTTGATTGTACTTTGAGCGATCTTGATGCTCTAGTGTCACCAGCTCACCATCTTCGTTCAAGCGCGCATCAAAACGTACCGCATGAAAACACATTAGGGCAATCAATGCCTCTAAATTTGGATGTTGGCAGTATACATTCTTTTGAAGTAACAAAGCCAATCGCAAAGCCTCGTAACAGATATCACGCTTGAGCACTTGAGAGCCTGTTGTCGCATCATATCCTTCGGTAAACAGCAAATAGATTACCCGTAGCACAATGAACAACCGTGATTGTAATGCCATCTGCACTGGAACTTTCAAAAGTTGCACGTGCTCTTTGAATTGTTTTTTAGCACGCGTAAACGATTTGGCTACCGTTTCCTCTTTTTTGAGCAATGCCTCGGCCAATTCTTTGTTGCTAAACCCTCCTATCAGTTTTAAACTGAGAATTATCTGGTACTCTGGTTTTAATGAAGGATGACAACAAGCAAAAATCATTTTGAGTTCGCTATCATTTATTTCGTCGTTGTTCGTCAGTTCTGCTACAGTGTCTTCTTCATCTTTTATATAGTCTGCTACATAATTTATCTTCTTACTTCTTCTGAAATTATCGATCAACTTATTTTTGGCCACTCGAAACAACCATGCCGTAGGGTTATCAGGTACTTTTTGATATCCCCATAGTTTCATGGCTTGCAAAAAGCTGTCTTGAACCACATCTTCAATCAACTCTAAGTTTGAAATGCCATACTTGCTTGTCATCAGTGATACCACGCGACCATATTCATTTCTAAAAAGATGTTCTACTTGCTGATGCAACGTTTAGATTATTGTGTGTTTACAAAATAGAAAAAGCCCGATAAATCAGGCTTTTTTGACATAAAACAATATTTAATGCTCCTCCATGGTCAAGATTTCCCTAACCTCAACATTACTGCCCTCATAATCAAATATGGGACATCCCTTTGATATCTCAACAGCCTCGTCTAGATTTTTAGCAGATACGATCAAATAGCCCCCAACCATTTCAGCTCCCTCTGCAAAGGGGCCATTGGTGACCACCTCACCCCTATTTTCAACTACCTTTCCATCCGCGGCCAAGGGGAGGCCATCCAATAAATGGCCTTTTTCTCTTAGGTCGCCCATCCATTGGCCCCACACTTCCATGTGGGCCTGTTTTTCTTCTTGGGACAATTTGTTGAAACTTTCGTCCCCTCCTCTGAATAAATACAAAAAATTGCTCATCACTATTGGTTTTACGTTCGTCCATGACAAACTGGTTTCTAATTTGTTTTCATAGCTATGACGAACAACAAATCAAGATTTGGACAACACTTTATAAATTTATAGAAAAATAATCGGCATAGTGTTTGACAATCTATTGAACATGAAACCGACCATCTTCCTTATTTTCACACTTTACAGCACCTTGGCATTTTCACAAATACGCACCCCCGAGGCCTACATCTCATTTTCTGGGTTTTACAACAGTGATTTAAAGTCAAATACCTATTTCAATCTTGCAGCCGGCGCTGAGCTCTTTACCTATAAATTCATAGCTCCTGAGATTGATGCAACATTTTATTTCGGAAGCAATGCTGAAGAAAGCTTTAGTTCATGGGTAGGCGGTCTTGGACCTAAGCTGTTTCTTGATGACACTGCGGTGAGATATGCCCTTATTCCTAAATACCATTGGGGAAACCAGGCCTCCGAACGAGATGAAGCATCCTCTGAAAATACCGCCATTACTCAAAAAGCGACACAGAAATTCAATTTTTGGTCATTTTCACTTGGTGACAAGTTTTCTGGGCGCGAAAGAAAAGGTAAAACAGGTATTTATTTGACCTATACCGGTTTTGATGCTGGCAAAACTTTGAACCAATTGGCCACTGACAACCAGACGGAGATGGCGAACAATGTCAACACCAGAGCTATTGGTTTGACCGTAAGGCTTCTGACGGGTTTTTCAAAACATAGAAAAGAGCCTTAACTGCCCTTTGGCACGAGAATTAACATTAGATCTATACTGTTCATATAAATCCGTACGAAGCTTCTGAAAAGCATAAAGATTAAAAACCTATCGAGATTTTAAGTTTTCAGGAAGAAAGTTATTCCAATACCGCGCGTATAGATTATCAGAAGCTATAAGCTGATTATGATTTCCTGTTGCAGAAACAGTACCGTTTTCTAGCACATAAATGTTATCGGTCAAACCTCTCAATATATGTAGGCGATGTGTTATGAAAACGATACACATTTTGTTTTGAATTCTTTTCAAAAGGTTTAATACAAATTGCTCCATTTCAATATCCATGGCAGAAGTTGCTTCGTCCAAAATTAATAGTTGCGGTTTTTTAAATAGAGTCCTTGCCAAAGCAATGAGCTGTTTTTGTCCTCCGGAAAGATTAGTTCCTTCTTCGCCCAACAGTGTTGCATAACCTTGTGGTAAAGCATTGAAGTATTTTTCCAATCCCAATTTCTTACAAAAACCAGTGATTGTCTCAACATCTTCTTCGATTCCCAAGACTATATTGTCAAACACGTTTCCGGGAAATATAGAAATTTCTTGAGGCACAATGCCTATTAGATTTCTCCAACTTTGAAAATCAATTTCTTTTAATTTGTTTTGATCATTGACCAAAATACTACCATTTTCAATGGAATAAGACTTTTGCAAAATCTTACCTATCGTACTCTTACCACTGCCACTTTCTCCGATCAAAGCAATAATTTGGTTCTTAGTCGCTCGTATGTTAATTTCTTTTAAAAGTTGTTTTCGTCCGGCATATCGGAATGAAACATCTTTCATCTCAAATGAACCAAAGCTTTTAAGTGTTTTCGAGCCTGACTTTTCTTTCTTTAAATTGGTGAACTCAAACATTCTCGAAAAAGCGACCTTGCCTTCATTAATAGAAATGGAAACCAAAGCAAGGTTCGCTACAGACGGCAGTAATGTTCCCGTTATTCCCAAAATGGCCATTAACTTGCCCAACTCCATCTGGCCGACCAAGACTCTATATGAGGTATACGATAGTATGGCCACAATAATAATGACCGCGGTTAGACCTGACCAAATTCCTAAAAACATATTGATCTTACCTAAACCTAAGATGCTTTCCTGTAAACGCCCGTAAATATGCTGGTTCATCTTTCGAAAAACATTTTGACGATTATATGCTTTGACTTCTGCAATACCTTTTATTGAGCTGATATAATTACTCTCAGTAAATGAATAGTTCTGCATTACCATCTTTTGGGCATTGATAATCGGGGTGTTGTATGTATATATCAGAAGAAAGTACACTGGCAGGCTTATACTAGCAATAATACCTACTTGCCAAGAGTAGTAATATAAGAAACTTAGAGACACCAGTGCAATCAAAAGGTCTATAACAAAATTGCTCGCAACGTGCTGTATTACCTTTTGAATTCTATTTGTATCGTTTAAACGAGCCACCATATCACCTATCTTTCTAGTGTCAAAAAACAGTTTTGGCAAATGAAGAAGTGACGTGTAAAACTGGTCTATTATCCGATTATTGAAATCTTTGGTCTGTTGTATTAAAAAAAAAGAGCGTAACCCGTTCAAGGAAACCCTAACCAATAGTATAAACCCTAGCAAAGCAATACCTGTAATCAGCTTTTCAGTGGCCTTAGAGGGTAAAATATCGTCTATTAGTTTTTGTGAAAAAATTGACATAGCCATGCTCAACAGTGCAATTCCAATTCCTAGGCCAACGCTAATGCCCAGCAGGCGATAGTCAGGTTTTAATACGTTTAGAAACCATTTTTTTCTTTGTTTGCCGACTTCAGTCCTTTTTTCAAAACTCGTTTTAGGTTCAAGAACCAAACACTTTCTTGATTGCCAGATTTCAACTAATTCCTGCTTTGAGTATCTTAAGATTCCTTTTGCGGGGTCTCCAATAATAAACTCGTCATTTTGATAGCCATAACAAACGACATAATGTTGTCGAATGCCTTCCATTATTACATGAAGGATTACAGGACTTGAGTGCGCTACTAGAGTATCGATATCCGATTCACAACCTTGGGCAGTAAAACCTATGGAATTGGCAGCCTGATATAAACCCAACAAAGATGTTCCTCTTTGCGATGTGCCACTTTTAATCCTCAGATTTTCAAGCGTTTCTTCACCATCATAATAGCGCACTAAAGTCAACAGACATGCCACACCACAGTCTGATTGGTCTCTTTGTAACACCAACGTTTTTTTAATCTGCACGCTCTAAAACTTTCAAAAGTTCAGCAAAATCAGTTATCCCTTTGTGCTTATAGATTAAAACGTCATGTTCATCATACACCAAAATGTAAGGTACTCGCGAACTATTTGTCCATTTTTCGAACTCCTTGTCTTGGTCATACAAAAAGGTGATGTTTTCAACCTTGAGCAACTCATAGTCCGATGCAAATTGGACTATCATATCAGGTTGTTCTGTAGACACAAAGAGAATTTGAAACATTTTTAAATCACTTTGGTTTTCTCTAAACTTTAAGGCTTCGTTTTGACAGATGTCACACTGACTATTAAAATGAACAAAGATTTTTTTTCTGTCGGTCTCTAAATCCAAACGAGAAAAAGTTCGGTTATTCATTGTCCTCATCGCAAATTCTGTAAGCCTACCCAATTGCGTATTGGTTTTTGTATTAATGGTATCGTAGACTTTAAATACCAAAGTGGCCATAATCACCAAAAACAAGACCAATAGCAAGACCTTAATTTTGTTTTTCATTTATTAGGTTTGATTGAGAACCAAGAACATGATAGACGCTACCCAAATCAACAAAGCTGGCAGATAGCTGCTGAACGCAATTTTAACACCAACATATCTTTTTTCTTTTAAGGTCTTATCTAAGAGAAATGCCATGAAACCTATATAGAGCAACTCAAAAAAGCTAATGGTTTGTAATGGGTACAGGTACCATAATGGTAATTCTTTTACATCAAAAAAATTCAATAGCGATAAGGGATAAAATGTTTCCAAATCATGTAGGGTGTATTCTACTTGATAAAAGTAAAACCACAAAAGCTTGAGTAGCTGTGGTATCAAAAAAACAAATTCTGCTCTTAGGGCTATATTCCAAAGTTTTCGATGAGAAAGTTCCTTGTCAAAAAAAAATGTGCCGATACCAAGAACACCCGCTATTGCTTGGGTTTTGATAAAGAGCAGTAGTGGTATTAGCAAGTAACCAACGAGTTGCCACCTACGAACATTTTCAAACACTTTATCCACATATTGATGGGCAAACTGATATGACAAACTTTCATAAATCAACGAGTTAATGTTTAAAAAGTATTTGCCTATTTCTCCAATAAAGAAGCTTAAAATACATAAAGCAGAAAACAAAAAAACACTTTTCATTTGATCAAAGTGGTTCGGTTTTAACAGCTGCTTTGCAACAAAAAAGACAGCTCAACGATAGTCAATGCAGACTTATTATACATTATAATCATCGTCCTTATTTCTTCTTAAGAAGGGTTTTACTTCAAACCCTAAAACACACATGAAAAAGATTACAATACCATATATTTCAAGATTGGAAAATGTGAACTTAAAGAATAGATTTTTACCTAATATATATCCAATAATAATCGTAATCCAGACAGCCGATAAAATGTTATTACCTTTTTTTTGATAATTCTTTGATTCAGTCCAACCCGTGATTAAAAACAAAGTTGGGCCAAATCTAACATTTAGTCATTATGACAATTGTTAAGGATAAAACTACTATTTGAAAGAGAAGCAACCCACTTACGATTTTTACAAGAGTTATCTAAATCACTTTAATGTGATGCTAAACATTTCTGTCTTGTAAGTTCAAGTAACAGTTCCCTATGCAGTTCTTTCCTTTTTTAAATAGATAATAAATTGTAAAGACAGCAACAAATAAAAAAGCTGGCACTAAACTATACCAGATTGGACTTTCTAAAAAGGTTTTTAAATCTTTACACACGTCTATATGCAACACAAATACTTAGAGTTTTGATATTCTCAAGAGTCTTTTTCTTCCATAAGTCTGCCAAAATACAATTATCGCCATTGGCAATGTTGTAGCAAAACCCATGTAAAGATTAATATAACCCAACAAGTTCAATATCCCCCCTCCAAAAAAAGTAACAGTTATAAATATAAATAAGCCGTTCTGTATTTGGCTTGTAACTCTTAGGCTTATATTTTTATGAATATCTATATCCTTTAAATTTATAGTATTGGACGAGCACCAATCTAGTTTTATATTTAACTTGGTAGCGTCTAATGGGATACTAACCTCCTTTACTTTCTGGTCGGGCTCTATATAGTCGATAAACTCCTCATCAACAAACACTTTGAATGCTCGAAATCGAGTAAAAAAATTATTTTCTCTAGAAACTGTTAGTGTACGCATATTGGATTTAAGTAGTGTTATAAGTCAAAACTTTTAAACCAAACTCAGATTATATATGAAAGCTATTTAAAAACTACCTATTTTGTGCACAGGGCTTAAGATTTAACACCCCGCCGCTTGCGCAATATATCCGGCTGTCACTAGTGCCAAACCAATTCCACCTCCAGCACCAGTCCACCAAGCTGATACGCTAAAAATATAGCCAGCTCCTTTTAGGCCTGCTGCCAATCCTGAACATTCGTACCCGCCTTCAACATTTTCCATTTGATGTAATTCTAAAGTCTTCATAATTAAAACTTGATTTGATTTATGCCTACTCGCTTTGAGATTTTCGGCTTCCTCTCGCGAGATTATCACAAAAGACTACTATCTCATTGAAAAACCTTGCTTCCGCTAAGCAATAGAATTTTTGAATAGCACAAAAGCCTTTTCTGAGTCACCTGTTGAAAGTCAAAGTCAAACAGTAGTTTTTCAGTGTTAAAATTATAGTAGTGTTTGATAACTAGTCTTTTCCTTCAAAAAAAATGCGTAGTCTATTCAAGAGTATGTCTAGGCACTGCCTAAAAATGCTTTAATATGGGGGTGACTGTATATCCATTTTGTTGCAACACCTTATTTATTTGCCATAAAGTATTGTCAAGTTTTTCGTGCTGATGTTTTAAAATCTTCTTACCTAAAAATCCAAGATTCCAATTGTGATAAACATCAAAACTATGAGGTGCCTCCTGCTTTAAAACAATGGTAAAGATAGCCCCGCTCTTTATAATCACTTTTTTTCCTCTTGACTTAATTGACAAATCATCATTTTTTATGATTTCTCTCAAAATAGAAATGATATGTTTCATCCGTTTGAAGTCAGTTCATTCATAAAAACCCCCTTCGCATTCCATTGGCTGTTCTTTATAAACTAAAAAAAGCTATAAATAAGGTGAGACCCCTCACTTAGAGATAAAAAACAGACAACTAAAAGCTCATTCAAACCGATGAAGCTAAATTTTCAGAGCAGGGTATTTTAAACTATTTATTATTGGTTTTGCTTCTTTTTGAAAAATACAACTCCCAAAAACAACCAATAGCCATAAGTATACTGCCATCCAATTTAGCTGTCTTTAAAAAAGGATGTAAATTTGGGTTTAAACCATCAGTAAAAACGTGACATAGTTCAGTTCCTATACCGAACAAGGCGACATAAAGAATACAAATTAAGACAGTTTTTCTATATTTTTTGAATAAAGACATAATTATCAGCAAGCCAAAGCGACAGAGATACTTCCACGTATAAAGGCTGAAGCAAATAAAGCGGCTCCTACGGGACCAGTTACCAAAAATGCTCCGGCAAATGTTACTCCAAGAGAAAAAGCCGCCCAACCACAAGAGCCTGCTTCAATATTTTCCATTTGATGTAATTCTAAAGTTTTCATAACTAAAAATTGATTTTATTTGTGCTTACTCTTTTTATGAAGATTTTCAGCTTCATCTTGAGATGACCATAAAAACTCATCTCTAAATTGTTCTTATCTTCACTAAACAACAATATTTATCAATGCCGTAAAAGGTTTTTGTAGGTGACCTGTTAAAAATGAGGGTCCATTTGCCAGATAATAAATCCAAACAACTGCTAGGGAGAATTGCTTATCTAAACAACCTTAGTTGGTCTTTTGAAGAAGCTTTGAAAGCTGATTTATGTTGGGTATAAAGGTCTGTACGCAACTTAGGGAAAACCCTGTCTTTAAAATAACGCTGTCGCGCAAGTCTGGCCATGTCGTGTATTTGTTGGGCGATGTGCCCCTCGCCCCTGCTTCGAATTCCGAATCGACTGTCGTTTAAAGAACCGCCATGGCAGGCTTGAATCTGGTGCAATACTTTATCAGCGCTATCGGGCATTGCCTTTTTGATCCAATCGGTAAATATTTGGCGGATGGCGCCATTTAAACGCACTACTGTAAAACCGAATGATAGCGCGCCATGTTCAGAGACCTTCTTGGCCAAAGACAACAACTCATGACTATTAATGCCCGGTATCATCGGGGCCAGCATGGCATTAACCGGGATTCCGTTTTCTGATAGTACGCGTACTGTTTCCAATCTTTTCTTTATGGTGGTCGTTCGAGGTTCTAAAAGGCGTCTTGTTTTTTCTGAGAGCGAGGTAATCGAAACATTGACCCCAACCAACTGGTGTTCAGTCAATTCTTTTAAAATATCCAAATCACGAAGCACCAATGCATTTTTCGTAATAATCCCAACGGGATGACGGTACTTCAAAAAGACCTCAAGGCATTTTCGTGTAATCATAAATTTTTGCTCCGCAGGCTGGTAACAGTCCGTGTTACCCGACAATACTATGGTTTGCGCCCGCCATCGTTTGCTCTTCAGCTTTGCTTCCAATAATACTGAGGCATCTTTCTTCACCAAAATCTTTCGTTCAAAGTCAAGTCCGGCACTGTAGCCCCAAAACTCATGGGCATTGCGGGCGTAGCAATACACACAACCATGTTCACAGCCCTGGTACGGATTCATCGAAAACTCCATCCCTACGTCGGGACTTGTAACCTTATTGACAATGGTCTTTGGAAATACGGGAATGTATTCCGTTTTGTTTTGATCGGCCGCCTCTCCTTCAATACGACAAAATTCCAGAAAGTCATCACGCATTTCATATACATGACGTTCAAATCTGTTGTGCACATTTTGTTGTGCACCACGCCCTTTTAAAACAGTTTTATTTTTCACAAAAAAGGATTATATCCAAAAATATGGATTATTTCCTATTTTATGTGTTCGCAGATGTTAAGATCTTTAGTTTAGTCTGGGCTAAGATTGATGAAACTGTTGAAAAACGTTCAGACACCTCAAAGATTAGTTGAAAAGGAGTGTAATTCGACCTAAAAAATCCAAAGGGGTTCTCGATACTATTCCAAAAGGTTTTTGGAATCACTCGAACTGACATTCGGTAATCGATTTAAAGATTACTCCAAAACCATTTCACCCCCATCACCAAAGGTCAATATCAGGTCTCCGCTGTCAAACTGAAAAGCGAACTGCGCAAAAGTTGTGTTGGGTACCTGAGCCTGGGTAATCGCCGCATAAAACGCTGTTCCAAATTGTGTGTCAGCTACTTCTGTGGTGCTAAACGATAATAACGTCAGCGTGGTATTTTCAGTTTCGAACGTACCGTCAAACTGGTTGACCGTGGTATTTCCGGCGTAGTTGCCATTAGATTGAAAATCAACCGTAATGTTCTCATCTGAGGGAGCGGTCTGAATCAAGGTAGCGTTCGACACCTTAATGGATGCAATACGCCAATTTCCGGCTACTGGGCTATCAACAGTATCGTTTGAATCACTACATGACACTAAAATTAAACAGCATAGCAACATCGTAAATAGAAGTGTTCTTTTCATAAGGCCATTAGTTAAATTCTACTTTTACCAATTGCTTTTTGGTGCCTCTTTTCGCATAAAAAAGTAGTTGGTCGAGCTTTGCATCGATAAGCGGTTTTGAAACCATCAGAGGCAACCTTGCCTCTTGTGCATCGATAACCTTTTCATAGTCCATTTTACCGTTGCTATCCAACGAGATCAAAAAAACGTTTCGATTGCCCGTCAATCCTTGTTTAAAGACCAAACGTTCATTATTGATCAATTGCGGGTTCTCGGCAGCCGTACTTAAAAAGAAGTAGGTATCACCGTCTTTGGTATATGAACTGTAAGAAGCGTATGCCCCATCGCCCTGAGTTACCTCTGCTTTATTGATGTTGCGTGCCCAGAGCATATCACCTTTGGTATTCAATTTGACACTAACAATATCATTGTGGTGAAAGCGGTCAACTTTTATGCGTTGGCCTGCACCAGTGCTGTGCATACTATGGGTCACAAAGTATTCTTCGGCATTGAAGAGAATCTCGCCAGTATCGGTAAGCATAACATTCTTGAATACAAGGTTGTTGATCACTTGATTCTCATCACGACCAAATTTGTCATCCATAAACTGCTGCGTAAATGGATTGTATTTTTTGTTAAGAATGGATAGACTACTTGGATTCAATTCAAAAAAAGATAATCCGTTATACCGGTTATCTTTTCTGTCGGCATAAAAACCAACACAGTACAGTTTATCATTATCCAGAATGGGATATAAGCCCTCAGAAAACTTTCCGGGAATATCAAAGTTTTGTGTCTTTGCGCTACCATTGCCCACACTTACCAGTTCGTATTGAAACTTACGTTCTTCAGCCTTAAAACGTTTTTTCTTAAAGTAGGCTTTTCCCAAAACATAAGCTTCATTGCCGTTATTTGAAATCGCCAAACTTTCAAAAGCATAGTTCTTTTCTTCAACCTCTGCTGAAAAGTCATGTTCCCATCTTTTGTTCAGGTCCGTATCGAACAAATGAAGTGTATGTTTGTTCTCTTTGCCTTTTTTGTGGTGTGTACTGATAATGAAACCGGTTTTAGCTGCATCAAACAACAAGGTAGTTGAGAACCCCTTTTTGAAATCACGGTTATAGTAGTTTTTACCAAAAGCGCCCTCAACGACCGGTGTTACAAACTTCAAAAGCTGTTCGCGCTTAAAATCAAAATTCACTAGGTTGCTAGAGTGCACCTGATATTCATAGAATCCTCTTTCAAAATTGTAATTGAAGAACAACAATCGCAGTTGTCCATTTTTAACAAAGCCATCGACAAATTGAAGTCCCCTGAGTTTGTAGTTGTATTCGGCAACCAATTCTAGGTTACTGTTATAATGCTCAATTAAATAACCTTTGGGTTTAAGAATAAGCCCTTGAAAATAAGAGCGCACCAAAACGTAACCCCCATCACCATCGCCATCAATGGTCACCAGATTGGAATACCGGTGGCGGTCATTCAACTTTTCACCAAAATCATATGAAATAGGCATCTTTTGGGCGAACGCACCGATGCTCATGCCCAATAGGGCAAAAATCAATAGTAGTTGTTTCATTTCTTCAGGTTTGGGGCACCTGACTATGAACCGGGGAAATCTGCCTTACGTTTTTCTAAGAAAGCGGTGGTGCCCTCTTTAAAATCATTCGTGCCAAAGCAGGCACCAAAGGCCTCAATCTCCGTGGCATAGCCATTGGTATCATAGCTATAACCAGCATTTACGGCTTTTATTGCCTGAGATATCGCTACGGGGGAGTTATTCGATATCTTACCTGCCAATTTTTGGCAAAGTGGCACTAACTCTTCTTGCTCGACCACATAATTCACCAAACCATAGTCCAATGCTTTTTCAGCTGAAACCATGCCGGCGGTCATGATCATTTCCATGGCGCGACCCTTGCCGACCAATTGTGGCAAACGTTGTGTACCGCCATAACCGGGAATCACGCCCAACGAAACCTCTGGCAGCCCCATCTTAGCGTTGTAACTTGCCACCCTAAAATGGCACGCCATGGCAAGTTCAAGGCCACCACCCAATGCAAATCCATTTACCGCGGCAATAACCGGAGTTGACAAATTGGCAACAAAATCAAACAACAGTTCTTGGCCTTTGGCCGCCAACTTGCCACCATCGGCAACTGAAAAATGTGCAAATTCAGAAATATCGGCACCGGCAACAAAAGCCTTTTCACCACTACCTGTGATGATAATGACCTGAATGTTCTTATCGGCATCAAGCTCATTGAAAGCATCATGCAGTTCTTCAATTGTCCGCTTGTTCAAGGCATTTAATTTCTTCGGACGATCAATGGTAATCGTTGCCAAATTGCTTTCTTCTTCTATATAGATGTTTTCGTAGTCCATTTCAAGGTTTAAGGTTTAAGGAAATTATTAATTTCATCCGTATCTTCCAATATTATTCTGTACTGCTTACTGCTTACTGCTTATTAAAATTATTCTAATGGAAACTTCACTGAAAACACGGTGCCTTTGCCCTCTTGCGAAGTGAAGCCAATACTGCCCTGATAGTTCTCCACAATGTTTTTTACCATGCCCAACCCAAGGCCCATTCCACTTGTTTTAGTCGTGAACTTGGGTTCAAAAATCTTATCCTTAAACTCATCTGCTATCCCAATACCGTTATCCGCCACTGAAATTTTTACCATATCGCCTTCTGAGGCCACAGTTACCAAAATTCTCGGGTGCTCTTGGTCTCCCATTGCCTGAATGGCGTTCATGACCAAATTGGTCACAATTCTGATCAGTTGTGTACGATCCAATTTTGCAATAATCTCTTCTTCGTCAGAAATAAAGTGAATATAGGGTTCATTAAAAATATCAAGGGCCAACTTAGATACTTTCACCACGTTCAAGGTCTCTTTTTGTTGCGCTGGCATATCGGCAAAATTTGAGAATGCTGAAGCGATATTGCTCATGGTATCTATCTGTTGCACCAATGTTTTTGAGAATTCTTTGATTTTTCCCTCCGCCTCGGGATCGTCGGGTCTAAACTTTCGTTCAAAGCTTTGTACGGATAATCGCATGGGTGTTAACGGGTTTTTAATTTCATGGGCCACTTGTTTTGCCATTTCACGCCAGGCCTGTTCCCGTTCACTGCGGGCCAATTTTGCCGCGCTAGCTTCCAGCTCATCAATCATTGCGTTATAGGATGCGATCAATTTGCCTATCTCTTCAGACGGGTTTTCAATAACAATCTTTTCATTGCGATGGGTGAGGTTGGTCTGCGTCATTTTATCAGCAACAGTTTGCAGCGATCTTGTGATGTATTTTGAGATGAAATAGGCCAACACAATGGCTGAAATCAACATTAATAAATAGACCCCGCCCAAACGCATGAAAAATTCTCGCAGCTCCATATCATTGAATGAATTGTCCTCAAAATAGGGTAAGTTCATAATACCAATGGGCTTGAACTTGGGGTCCGTTATATACTTATAGGTGGCTTGGTAGTCATCGCCGGCGGTACTTTTTTCTTCTACGTAACGCTTTTCTGGACTCTTCAAAAGATTGTTCAATACCTCAGCATCCAGACAATTGGAAACGGAATCTGCTTCAAATGCCGGTTTTGAACTTTTTATCAATTCCCCGCCCAAGTCATAAATGTTGAAGTTCACATTTTGCACATCTGCAATCTTATAAATCTCATCTTTAAAAATGTGTTGCAAGTTTTCAGTAATGGGCTCATAGGTGGTTTCCCTAAGGGCATAGCTGATACTCTGCAAGATTTGTTCTTCTTTTCGCTCTAACCGATTTTGATGATAGTCTTGTGATTGCTCTTGATATTGAAAAAGTGTTACCCCTGCAATCAAAACCGATGCAATAAGCACCAACATGATCATGGTAAAGAAAATACGTGATCTAAGGGATAGTTTTTTAAACAAGTACGCTACAGTTTACCGATAAAGTTAGCAATAATCGAACCAAAAACCCTCACCTAACCTCTCCCAAAGGGAGAGGAATCAAAATTTGTTTCAATCACTCCCAAAGATTGCATTAGGCATTTGGGTTTTTGGCTCGGATACGTTTATACAATCGTATGCCCAACATCAAAAGAATGCCCAAGGCGATGATGCCGATAACTCCGTAAATCCAATTGAATGCATTCCTCAGCATAACCAAAAACACGATAGCAAAGAGAATGATTGTAGTGACCTCATTCCATATGCGCATAAAATTTGAGGTGTACTTGACTTCATCGCGCTGGAATTGCTTAAATATCTGATGGCATTTCAAGTGGTACAGAATCAGCAGTACAACAAAACCCAGCTTTACATGCATCCAAGGTTGTTCTAACCAAACGGGCATTAGTATCAACAACCAAATGGCAAAGAGCGTACATAAGATAACTGAAGGCCATGTAATAATATACCAAAGTCTCTTGGTCATCAGCTTTAATTGGCTGGTCAAAATTTCCTTTTCTGGAGATGGCTTTGTATTTGCCTCAATATGATAAATGAACAGTCTGGGAATATAGAACAGCCCGGCAAACCAAGTGATTACAAAAATCAAATGCAATGATTTTATGTAGTTGTAGTATTCCATTTAATTGCTCGTTGCCGATTCATTGCAAATTTAAGAATTCAAGAAACCAACAACGAGCAATCAACCACTTTAAATTCTAATGGCCCCTATACCTGCTTCCCAAAGCTTTTTGTTAAACTCAGGAATCGCAGTTTTCATTAAGCTATTCCCTTTTGCCCTTAAGCCAGACCATTGCGTATCCAATTCCGTTTTTCTGTCTTTTGAAGGTTGGTTCACCCTAGGAATGGTACTGTTTGTGGCATCAATCAAGAATAAATATTCTGCCGTGAATTTATTGGGAAAATTCTCAACGTCATCGTAGGCCTTTGATTTACGCTGGATCATGTCCTTATCCCATGCATCCAACTGTTCCAGCAGTTTTTCCCCTTCGGCCTTTACGTTTTCATCCTTCACATCTTTCAATACATCTTTTAGCTGACCCTGAACCTTGTATAAAGAGTTCACCATGTCATGCATATTAGTTAAACGCTGTTCCATGTCCGTCATAAACGAATGATATTCCGCGTACTGCGCTGGTGTCGTTTGATATGTTGGCATTGCCACTATCTTTCCCTCCACTATTTTGGTAGTTGTTCCAGCTTTAAGTCTGACGGTATAGGTGCCCGGAGGTACTACATGGCCACTAAAACGAGATTCAATATAGGTCCCAGGAATTCCAGGTAAAATTGAAGTTCTCATATCCCAAACAAATCTGTTTAAGCCTTCTTTCTTTGATAATGTGGGAGCTCGTCTTGGTCCGCCACCATTATGGGGGATGTAGTCTTTATCTTTTTCTGAAGAAAAGCTTCGCACCGTTTTCCCCGAGGCATCTAAAATATCCATGGTTAAGACTATAGAATCCTCCATTTTTGGCAATTCATAATATAACACCATTCCGTTAGCCGGATTTACACCAGAAAGGGTGCTCATGCCCTTAAAATTGCTGATATCGCCATTCATTTGACTGTACCAAGACCCATTCATAGCATCATTTGGTTGATACAATTTCATTCCCTTTTGGTTAGACTCATATTGCGCTAGCATGCTCAAATCATCCAAAATCCAGAAGGCCCTTCCTGAAGTAGCCACAATCAAATCACCTTCATGAATTTTAATATCCGTTATTGGTGTTTTGGGCAAGTTCAATTGAAATGGCTTCCAAGCTTTTCCCCCATTCCAAGATAGGTACAAGCCTTTCTCTGTTCCCGCATAAAGCAAATCTTTACGTTTGGGATCTTCACGAACCACACGGGTAAATGCCCCATTGGGAATACCTGAATTTATGCTTGTCCAAGTCTGTCCGTAATCGGTACTCTTATATAGTGCAGGGGTATGGTCATTGAACTTGTATTTGGTAGTGGCAATATAGACCGTTGCTTTATCATGTGGAGACACCTCGATGGCATTTACCAACGATTCTCCCAAATTTTTAGGCGTAATATTCTGCCAGCTCTCTCCATTATCTTTTGTTATGTGTACATAGCCATCATCACTGCCGGTATAGAAAATTCCCGCTTCATGTGGTGATTCTAAAACATACGCCAAGGTACCATAGTTTTCCGCACCTACCGCTTCATTGGTATATGGGCCACCACCCTTGCCTTGTTTTGCATCAATATCACGAGTCAAATCTGGCGACATTTCTTCCCAGGTTACGCCCATATCACGGGTTCGCAATAAAAGCTGTGCACCATGGTAAAAGGTATTCTTTTCGTGCTGCGAGCGCAAGGTTGGGGCATTCCAATTGTATAAATATTTCATGTTGCGGGCTTCTCTCCCTAAATATTGGATTGGCGCGGCCATCACTTTAGTAGAAGCCTTCGACTCCATATCCAAAACATTGATTGTACCTAAATAACTACCGCCCATTACGTATCTTGGGTTATCAGGGTCAAAGGCCAAAAAAGCACTTTCGCCACCCGCTGAAGGACTAAATTCAGAGACTGTAATTCCACCTCGACCAACAGCCATATTAGCGACCATTGCAGAAGAATAATCTTGTTGGCCCGCATAAATATTATAGGGGAAAAGATTGTCTGTATTAATACGGTAGAATTGACCGGTGGGCATATTCACCTGTGAAGACCATGTTTTACCAAAATCAAATGTGACCGCTGCCCCTCCATCATTGGCAATAACCATATTCAAAGAGTTTTTCGGATTTATCCATAAATCATGGTAATCACCGTGTGTTCCTGAAATGCGTTCCCAATTTTTTCCACCATCTAACGAGCGAAGTGCGGGTGCACTTAATACATAAACAATATCTTCATCTTGAGGATCGGCAAACACCTCAATATAATACCAAGCCCGTTGCACCAAACGATTATCGCCACTTACCATGCTCCAAGATTTTCCGGCATTGTTCGACACAAAAAGTCCACCTTTATCTTGATTACTATCACTCTCTATTAACGCATATACCTTATTGGAGTTTGCTGGACTTACAGAAATAGCCATTTTACCCTTTTCCTCTGGCAGCCCTTCCGTCATCTCTATCCATGTTTCACCAGCATCCGTAGACTTGTAAAGCCCGCTCCCTGAACCGCCACTGACCACCATGTTGGGCTTACGTTGGTGCTCCCACATTGCAGCGTACATGATTTCCGGATAATTTGCGTCCATCGAAAGTTCTGCGGCCCCCGTTAACTCATTTACAAATAGTGTGTTTTTCCATGTTTTTCCACCATCTATTGATTTATAGACACCACGTTCTTTATTTGGGCCATAAAGTTGTCCTTGCGCCGCTACATAAACAATATCAGGGTTGGTAGGGTGAATTATAACTCGTGAAATATGATGGGTTTCCTTTAACCCCATATGTTTCCATGTCTTACCGGCATCCGTAGATTTATACACCCCGTCTCCGTAGGAAGTCATCACCCCTCTTGGAGCATGTTCTCCCATACCCACATAAACGATATTGGTATTATAGGTTGAAACGGCCACTGCTCCCACAGAACCCATCTCAAAATAACCGTCCGAAATATTGTTCCAACGTTGCCCTGCATCCACGGTTTTCCATAAGCCACCACCTGTAGTCCCCATATAGTAGGTCATCGGATCACCAACAACACCAGAGGCTGAAACTGAACGCCCGCCTCTAAAAGGGCCAATATTTCTAAATTTTAAGGGCTTAAAATAATCTTCTGCCGTTTGGGCCAATGCAGCCGAAAAAGACATAATTGCTGTAATTAAAAGAAGTTTTCTCATTTTGATTGATTTTAGTGTCAGTCTATAATGTCCATTTTATGAAGCAAAAAACTTGCATTCATGTTTTGACAAACACCTTCTTTGAACTGGTAGTCAAAAAAGAGTTCGTCATCAACAATTTGCGCTTCAAAATAGTAATTCTTCACCGTTTGCAGGTTATTGGCCACATCACAAAGGCTCAGATCATGCGTTGCTATAAGGCCCGAGGCATTTAGGCCCACAAGCTTCTCTATAAATTTTCGTGATCCGGCAGCTTTATCCGTACTATTGGTCCCTTTTAAAATCTCGTCCAATATGATAAAGTGGGGTTCTCTTTCAATCGTATCTATGACGAATTTTAACCGCTTCAGTTCACTGAAAAAATAGCTCTCATCATCTTTAAGGCTATCTGTAGTGCGCATACTGGTAATCAGTTTTGTTGGGGTGTAGCTAGAAGCTGCGGCACATACGGGCAGTCCCATGTTTGACATCACTATCTGTAGTGCTATAGTGCGAAGAAAAGTACTTTTGCCCGCCATGTTTGCCCCGGTAATAACAAAGAATTCATTATTGGCAATAGTGATATCATTGGGTACACCCAATTCGGTTTTTAACAGCGGATGCAACGCTTTATCGGTTATGAGTGTATCATCCGTATCCGTTATTTTAGGATATACGTGGTTTTGGTGATTGAACGCATAATTGCCCAAACTGCCATAAGCATCAAAAAAGGCGATCGCCTCAAACCATTTAGGGACTTCGGTACGATGTTTTAATATCCAATCTTCTATGGACTTACAGATAAACAGGTCACGCAAGAAAAAGGCGTTGCCGAGAATACCAATAAGAATATTGTTACGCTGGTCCAAGGCGTCCAGCAATTTGGAAAACTGCTTTAGCGCTTTTGCGCTTGAGCTCCTCTGACCGAATATGGTTTCTCTAGCTTCAACCAACGATTCGGCTTTGAAGACCTGTTCTTCCAATAATTCAAGGAGTTTGGCATATTGTCGAAAAGTACTTTGCGCTTGTGCGGTATGGGTCGCCAATTTGGTTATCTGTTTTAGGTACTTTCCAGTGATTCCCGATCCGACCAAAAAAACGGTGAACACCAAATAGCCAGAAACCAACCCCATAAAATACAAAACCCAAACAGTTACGGATACTACCGCAAGGACCGCACTGAGAACTTTTGCCCTTTTAGGGATAAAAGGCTTGTAATTTGTCAACCAGTGAATAACGGTTTTTGCGGCTACTTCAGTTTTGACCAAACTGGCAATGGCCCCGAACTGCTGGTTCCATTCGACACGTTCAGCAATCTCTTTGATTGCTTCTTGTTTTTTTTCAATCGCACTAATATCATTTGACAGTAGCTGGCGAACCAACAGGGCTTCCCCACTATTTAAAGCAGTACGGTTCATGTATTGAAAGAAAGAACCTGTACCAAAAAGGTCGATGTCTTGACTAAAAAAGTGCTGTGCATTTGCATAAGCACTGCCATCAGAAAGGTCGTAAAAATCACGGTTCAATACTCGAAGCTCCAGTTCGTTGCGTTGCAAAAGCGCTTTTTTTATATCTCTTTGATACTTAACGTCATTATATCGTATGATCAAAAAAACAAAAGCGATTGAAATCACCAATACTACCCCGAAAACCAATGTGTTATTACCCCAGAAAAAATAAGTGGCCGCCACCCCGATCAAAAACAACACCAACCGAAACATACTCAAGGTATTCAGTCGTATTTTAAGGCCCATAAGTGCCTGCTTATGTTTAAGCAGCTGGTCTTTGTAAAATACTTTGGGGTCTTTCATCTATGCTTCATACATTTCGAGAAACAGAATTGGTTTTTTTGATAGCGTCATACGCTTTGTAAAACAAATCTGTATCTCGATTTCCTTTCCATTGTTCATTTATCTTTAAGCATAAGGCAAACCTAATCTTCTACCGACAGATATTCTAAGCCAAGTGTGTTGAACGCTTCATTGAACGCTTTCATCTCTTCATCGACCAATGCATCAAAGGCTTTTAACTGTGCATTGATTTTTGTGGTCATTTCATTTTTCACCGAGACATCTTGATCCGTTGGTGGAAAATCATCAATAGAGACCAAACTGTTCAAATGCGCCAATTTATTGGTCAATCGAATCGGAAAGTTCAATGGATCTTGATTACTGCGGTTTTTAGTTTGATAAAGGGTCTTTTCAATCGCTTCAAAACCCTCTTTCATTTTCTTCGCCCGTTGCACCAAATCTTTTGTTGTATCGTTATCAGCATATTGTTTCGTGAAGGCGTCAAGTTTTGTGTTGATCTTTCGAATCTTCTTAATGCTTTGGTGTGCATTGTCAACAGTTTCATTAATACTGGTAATAAAGTCAAATTGTTTTTGCATATCGGCCACAGATACCTCTGCCCTTGGGTCTGGCACAATATTAAACGTTTGGTTCTGACTAGTGCCATTTACGTTCAGGTGCACTTTATAACTGCCAGGTACGGCCTTTGCGCCATTAAAGTTGGCCCACCAAAAAATCATGCCTTTGAGTTTTTCAGCTCCTTTGCCCCTTGTATCCCAAACATGGGTGTTGCCCCCTTTTTTCAACTTGAGTTTTTTGTCCTTTTCTTTTGCAAATGTGCTATAGTTGGCGAGGGTGTCGCCTGCCATAGTGGTATAGGTCAAACTAATACTATCCTTTTCATTTTTATCCTTCAAAAAGAAATGTGTAACCACTCCACTCGGATGGTTTTCACCTGCCGTTAGACTTGGCGTACTCGCTTTTCGACCCTTGGTACGATAACTGTCCTTTGGCGCGAACAAATATGCTGTTGTGCTTTTGTCCATATCTTTTAACTGATGGATCACCGTTAAATCATCAATTATCCATAGGCTTCGCCCTTGTGTCGCCACAATCAAATTATTCTCTTTAATGGTCAAATCTGTGATGGGCACTATGGGCAGGTTCAACTGAAACTTATCCCAACGGGCACCATCGTTTAACGAAATGTACATCCCCGTTTCCGTACCGGCGTACAACAGGCCTTTTTGTTTGGGGTCTTCACGAACCACCCTGGTGAAATGCTCATTGTCGATACCGTTGGTAATCTTGGTCCATGTTTGTCCGTAGTCCGTTGTTTTATACAAGTAGGGTGCAAAATCACCCAATTTGTAACGGGTTGCAGCAACATAACATGTCCCTTCATCAAAAGCGGAAGGTTCTATACTGTTGATCATATTCCATTCGGGCATATTGGTTGGGGTCACATTTTCCCATGTTGAACCGCCATCTTTGGTGATATGAATAAGACCGTCATCACTACCGACCCACATCAATCCCTCTTTTAACGGACTCTCGTTCGCAGCGAAAATAGTACAGTAGTATTCTACACCTGTATTGTCTTGTGTAATGGGGCCGCCACTGCTGACCAACTTATCTGGATCATTACGGGTGAGGTCACCACTCAACAATTGCCAGCTTTGTCCTTCATTGGTCGACATATGTACATGATTGCTAAAAGTATAAAGCTTTTTAGGGTCATGTTTACTAAAGATGATGGGGAAGTTCCATTGAAAACGGTATTTCATGCCTTCTGCACCATAACCCATGGGATTATCGGGCCATACATTGATTCCTCGAACGGTACCTGCCTTGTGGTTGACCCGGGTCAGAAATCCGCCATAGCTTCCTCCGTATACGATATCATTGTTCGTCGGGTCAATGGCAATATGCGCAGACTCTCCACCAGCGGTACGCTCCCAATCATCTTCAGAAATATAACTGCCATCAGAACGGTGGTTGACCCTTAAGGTAGAATTGTCTTGTTGTGCCACGTAAATGCGATAAGGAAAAGCATTGTCCGTCGTCACGCGATAGTACTGTGCAGTAGGCTGGTTGTAATACGTACTCCAGGTTTCTCCGCCATCATAGGTAACCTGTGCACCACCATCATCACCTATAATCATGCGTTTACTGTTCTCGGGTGCAATCCATAAATCATGATGGTCACCATGAGGCGCGTTAAAGGTATTGAAGGTCTTACCCCCATCAGTAGATTTGTGGTAGCGTACGTTAAGTACATAAACCACGTCTTCATCTTCGGTGTCAGCGTACAAACGCGTATAATACCAAGCACGTTGACGAAGCTTACGCTCGCTGTTGACCTGTGCCCAAGTCTTACCGCCATCTTCAGATCGGTAAAGTCCGCCCTTTTCTTTGTTCTCTACTATCGCCCAAACACGTTCACTATTTTTTGGGCAAACTGTCACTCCAATAATACCTAAGGTATCTTTTGGAAAGCCTTCGTTCTTTGAGATTTCCGTCCATGTTTCGCCACTATCGGTACTTTTCCAAAGTGCAGAACCGTCACCTCCACTGCTCAAAGAGTAGGGGGTGCGTTGTGCGCGCCATGTTGAGGCATATAATATTCTGGGGTTGTTGGGGTCAAAGGTCAGGTCAACGGCCCCTGCCTGGTCATTGACATACAGTTTTTTGCTCCATGTCTTTCCGCCATCAGTACTTTTGTAGACGCCACGTTCTTGGGTGGGTTTGTAGATATTGCCCAAAACGGCCGCATACACCGTATTATGGTCTGTAGGGTGAATTCGAATTCGTGGTACGTGACGGCTTTTTGCAAGACCCGCTTTTTGCCAGGTCTTACCAGCATTCTCTGTTTTCCAGATACCATAGCCGCTCGATACATTTCCGCGCAACGTTTTCTCTCCGCCACCGACATAGATAACATTTGGGTCGCTTTTGGATACTTCAACCGCACCGATACTGCCCCCAAAATATCCATCAGAAATATTTTGCCAAGTACGTCCGCCGTCCATGGTTTTCCAGACACCGCCCCCTGTGGCGCCAAAATAAAACAGATTGGGCTCGCCGGGCACCCCTGTCACCGCAGCAGAACGACCGCCACGATATGGACCAATGGAACGGTATTCAACGCTGGAATACAATTCAGCGGGGACTTGCGGGCTTGTTGTAGTTTTTCGTTTGCGCTGTGCTTCTGAAGTGGTGGTAAAAAAACAAAGCGCCAGCATCAATAGGCCGGCCTTGGGCAGTCTTATTTTCATTCGAGTAGTTTTTGGTTGGTGGCCGACCTGAACCAGTGTCAAGATTCTTTTTAACACATTAGTATATAGGGTCAAATCACCTTTGAATTAGTCTCTCTAAAATTAAGGAAAGCCCCAAGATTAAAAAAATATATTATGGACACTCAAATTTACATCACACCGTCAATTAGAGACGTTTCACATCTATATAATTACAATCCACAACAATTATCTGAAAAGCGTTGTTAGATGTTCTAGTTTAGACCTAAGATGTTAATTGTCAACAAACTAAAAAACAAGGGCTTAAAATTGGGTATCCTGTTTTCTGTATTGGGTACCACACCTTTCTTTTGTCAAAACTCGGCCCCGGTCGGGGTCGCAGATGATTACATCGTAGGGTTCAACCTCCAGAGAACCATTCTTGCGGATGGATTGCTTGCCAATGACACCGATGTAGATGGTTCGACCGATCTAATGGTTCGCACTACCCCTGTGGTCGACACCAGTTCAGGCACCCTTGTTTTGAGCGCCGATGGTGGTTTTTCCTATACGCCCAATACCAACTTTTTGGGCACCGACACCTTTACCTATGAAGTCTGTGATAATGGACTACCCAATGAAATTGTTTCACAGTTCGATTTTAATACAGCTACCCTTACCGATGCCACCGTTGGACCAAATGCCACCTCAATAAACCTGAATGCTGTGCCCATTGAATGTGGACTCCATATTCCAAGAGGTTCAACAGGCGGTAATGTAGGGCTGGATTTGGTGATTCCTAACACGGGGGCCATCTTCAATTTCACCAGCTTTGACATGCGTTTTGAATATAGAGATCAAGAGAGTCAGGCCTCGTTAATCGAAGGTGGAAATTTTAGGCTTTACCATGTACGTGCCAATGATTTAGGTGTGGAATTAACCGTTATCAATAGTACCACCGGACTTTCTCAAACTGTCACTCAAGATCTGGGTGGATTCTTAAGTGGTAACAACCCCTATTCCGTAACCTATGACGAACGTACCGGTAATATCATTTATGATGCAAACGGAACCGTTACCACATACAATTTAGCTCCACCATTTTCACCATTGGATGTAAGCCTAGCTTCTGATGTTACTGTAGGTCGACAATTGGACAATGCCGGACGAGACTTCGCTTCTTTTTGCAGTGTAGTCATTGTTGATCAAAGTGTGCTTTGCGATACAGCGGTTGTCACATTGACCGTAAGAGCCAATTTAATTACTAACCGTCGCATTACCTACCGTATACGGCCGAACTAATCTTCCATCTTATACAATTCCACCGTCTATAGTTTTTGTTAGGGTTGTCTTATTTCAATCCCAATTCTCTTTTGCGGGCTTGCAACAGTTCGTAAACGTCGATTTTAGCCCCTTCTTTAATAGATGAATCTACAGTAAAAATCACATAACGTTTGCCCTTGCTTCTAAACAATATTTCTTGGCCTGGTTCCAAATCGACACCACTGGTTGAATTGGGCGAAAGGTTGGGATTCATCACATTGGGAATAATCAATGGTATGGACGCCGAACTACTATTGATCAGTTTAAAACTAATGCGTTCTGTGTTGTCCTGAACGACTACGGTAGCGTCCATTTCAGTAACTTTTACGGTAATATTGGCCGTTTTATTGGCAGGGTTGGTAAATACAATTTTGCTTGTGTCTTCCACCATAACCTCAACACTGCCCAAGGGACCAAGTCCGAAACCACGAACGAACTCTCCCGTCGCCTTGTTCTTTACCTCGACCTGAATGCCCTTGCCCAATTTGTTCTTGAGCTGTAGCTCGTACATTTCATAATTCGGATAATCAAGTTCTACCGCCCCACCTGCTGGAATAGCCAAACTTGACTTTTGGGCGAGGACCAAATGACCCAATAATAAAAGGATTACTGTGATGTTTGCAATACAAATTCTCATGACTTTTACGTTTTTAGATGAATATTGCAGCAAAGAAAAGCGACACCCTGTATTCAGAACGACTCAAATCAGCAATAGGGGTCTCAAATTATTTGAGACCTTTACATACGTAGGTTTTTAGCCCTTCGGCGTTTTACAGTGAACGTGAAAATTCTTACAAATAGTTGTTCGGGATACCCCAAAACTTTGTAATTTAAAGGTGGAACCATATCGTGTAAACCCAATGGAACAACAACACCTACAGGCAGCAGCAGAAAACAACGAAATTATTGTGACTTACAGTTGGATCATGCAGGTCTTATTGGCCTTTGATCAATTGGGCAACGCCCTTGCAGGGGGACACCATGATTCTACCATATCAGCCCGAATAGGATTTCACTTGTACGATAAAGATGGTGATAGGGGTATGTTTTGGTCGTTTTTGGAGTTTGTGGTCAACCTGGTTTTTTCTCCGGTCGACGGGCCGCACCATTGCCGGATGGCCTATTGCTCTGACCGTGATGAAGAATTTAGAAGTGCCGGGTTTTTGGCCAAAATCTTTCTATTGATTTTTGTATTGCCGTTATCCCCGGTCATTTTGTTGATTACCAGTATTATTGGGCTCTTTAAAGGTGTGGGCACTTCATATCATTTAACGGATGGCACCCAGATTCCTAAAAAAGATGTATTTGATTTTATTCAATACTGCGTCAACGAAACCGACCCCTGCTCGTACTTGCAGAAGTTGCGGTAAAAAAACAAAAAACACTTTGCTACTTCTATTATTACAATATCATTGAGAAATTATGTATTAAAACAACTTTCTTAGCAAATTAACATAGTTAAATCATAGTGGTAACAGTCAATGATTTGATATAACTAAAGATTTACTAGATAAAAATGAATAAGAAATATAAATATATCATGTAAGTGATTTCCTGTTTTATTGAATAAAAACCATAGTTGTATTGTAGTAAATCCATAATTTTTGGTTTTAGTTTTTTTCTTTAAAATCTTATGAATAAATTGTTTACGAAGATGGATTCAGAAAAAGAGATAAAATACCTAATTATGGGTATGACAAAATATTAGCCACATAATAACTTTATCGACTCAACATAGTACGCGATGTCCAAACAATAAATAAAGAAACTCAGCACTCAAATCTCCCAAAGCAAAAAGACCAAAGGTATCTTAGCCATATAGAAATTACTGAACAAAATGTTGTTTTTCAGCATTATCCTTGCTGAAAAGCTTTTACATACAGGTTTCGATGAAACTATCTAACTTGATTATTACTAAAATGGAATCGATTTTTCACACTTTTAACTGATGAAAATTAACAAAAGTATAATTGACGAATGTGGTGAACCAAGAAATGTTGATAATAGTAACAGAAGTTACAAGGTCTATAAAGGTTTTATAGACCACAACACTTGGATTGGCGAACCGGACGCAACAAAAGAATGGACCAATAACAAAGAACTTTCCAAAGATAGGTTTGTCTTAACAAAATCATATGAAACATTTTGTTCTCATAACACCTTATTCCTTTTCGGCAGGCGAGGTACTGGAAAAACTTCTATTCTGCAAATGCTCAATTATCGAACTAATAACAATCTAAAATCCCTTTACTCTTTCTCTACTATTGTAAAGAAAGAGAGTCACTTAAAGCCATTGACAATGGCACTTCGTGCTTACAACGATTCAATTGAAGACGATGAAATGGTGCATGTTACTAAATGTATGTTTAAATGGATAATATATGTTTCTGCAATGAAACGTATTATTAAATACTACAAGAGCAGTCAAGATGAACATGTAAGAGTAGTGAAAAACTTTCTTGCCTCTTTAAACTTAGTAGGAGAAGAAGAGTTTCATTCTGTTTTTTCACCAATACAGGCGATTACCAATGTTTTACAAAAAAATCAAGAACAATATATTAGCGATAAATTAACTTATATCGGAACTCTTCTCAAAACATTACAAAACCTTGAATCAAAAGAGTATTTAACTGCTTTGAACAGTACAATTTCATTAATCAATAAAGATAGGAAGACATGCCTAGTTCTTATCGACTCACAAGAACGATATAAATTCAATGATTGCGTATTTTCAAACACGATTACCGGCTTAATAAGTGCAGTTTTAGAGATTGACCAAAATTTTCAACAGACAAAAATAAAAGCAAAAGTCGCCTTCCCCAGTGAAATTGTACCACATATGAATCCTGAGAACAAGGGGAAAACAAATACAAAAAGTCACTTCATTTTTTGGCAATATAATGACATTGCAGAACTAATAAGTAAACGGTTCTGTTTAATGTTAGAAGAGTTAGGATTGGCTAAAGACAAAATTGATGCCGACATTAGTCATGAAATTTATAATTATGTTCCAAAAACTATCACAACATATTCAAACATTGAGTACGATACACTCTCATACATCATAAATCATACTCAAAAAAAACCTAGAGAAGTTATACAGCTTTTTAATAAAATACTTTCGCTCGCTAAACAAAATGATATACCATTTACAAAAATCTCAACAGATTATATCAAAGAAGGAACAAACTCAGAAATTAAGGACTTAAGTTCAGCGGTACTCGATATGTATAAAGAAATATACACTGATGTTTACCCAATTGTTAGGAAGACATTTACAGACAGAAAAAACATAATGACTTTCGGTGATATGCAATCTTATCTTAGGGAAACCAAGAACCTAATGGTTGATTATTCAGGATCAAGACATCAAATAGAAAGGCTTTTTGCAGAATCGGGCATCTTAGGGAAAGTGACGGTTATTTCAAGCCTAAAAGATCCTGACAAAAAAATTTGTCAAGCTGATTACGAATATCAAATAAAAGGAAGTTTGACATTTCAAAGTCAAGATGTTTTGGCCATACATCCAATGTTTTATCAAGAATTCAATTCTCGGGTTTATGACAAAACTTTAGTCGTACCCAAACCGTCACTTGACGAAAGAAATCAGATTATTGAAGCCTCCAACTGATTATGTCCTACTATCATTTACGATTGATTTTAAAAGACTCTCAAGTCTTGAAAGTGCTTAATGTGAAAAGCCTCGAGCATATTGAAAAAAACTATTTAATTCCTCATTTTTCTAGCAAAAACTATTTTATTGATGGGCAAGAATGTAGCAAGCCTAAAGTTTCAAAAATCACGGTTACCAAAAGTTTCGACACCTCTAATGAATGTGTAAACATTTTTTGCAAACAGGGCGAAGTAACAATTGAAGATGAACTCAAATGCATTTTTGAAAATAAAAATTTTATTGAAGATATTACAAGTCAGGTTTGTCAAAAAGTAAAACGTAGTGTTTTAAATGAAGATGACTGGATAAAATCTCAGTTGGAGAATTTCAAAAGAATTCTTGACTTTAAAATTAATGCTTGGCTTGTTGGAATAAAATTTCTTTTACTAACAATTATTGGGGTTTATATTGGGTTGATTTACTTTTTTTTCAATGACTACATCGAAAAGAGAGAATCATTAATTTCATTATTGTTCACAATATTTGTGCCTGTAATTTCGGCGGGCTTTTTTGTTATAACAGGGCGTAAGTTTAACCCTACTAATGAATGGAATAATATTAAGAAGAAAATTGAAGTAAAAGTTCACCAAAAGAATAATTTTAATCCTTTAAAATATAAAGAAATGATGAAAAAGTAGTATCCTTAAAACTTGTACTTCTTTTCCACTGCGTAACGCAGCAACTCACCGGCGCCACTTAGGCCCAGTTTACGAATCATGTTTTTACGATGGGTATCGACAGTACTTTTACCAATAAAGAGGGCATCGGCAATTTGATGGCTGGTTCTGCCTTTGGCAATCAATTGTAGAATTTCACGCTCGCGTGAGGAAAGTACACTTTTAGAGCTGTTTTTTTCAGCATCAGGAAGGTGAATTTTTTTGTCGTAGTAGGTTTTACCGGAGGCAACAGTACGTATGGCTTCTAACACTACTTCAAGACTGCTGTTCTTTAAAATATAACCTTTGGCACCAGCATCAAGCATCTGTTTGACCGCACCATCTTGGTCAAACATCGTAAAGGCCACAACCCTAGTATAGGGCAATTCTTTTAAAATTATTTTAGTGGCTTCAATGCCATCAAGTTTGGGCATACGAATATCGCAGAGCACTACTTTGGGTTGTTTGAGACGCACCAATTTGAGTAGTTCTTCGCCATTATTGGCTTGCCCGATAATGGAAATGTCCTCTTCATACTTGACATATGATTTGATGCCGTCGATCAGGGCTTGGTGGTCTTCGGCTATCGCTATGGTAATCATACAGGGATATCAATTAAAATAGAAGTGCCTTTGCCGGGTATACTGTCCACCGTAAAGTTACCTTCTAAATGTTCTACACGTTTTTCAATGGTCGTCAAGCCCATACCTGTGTTGCTTGTATCGACTTGAGAACGTTCAAAACCCTTACCATTGTCTTCAACAATGATGTTCAGGTTGTCTTCATGCTGGGTGAGTTGTATGGTTACTTTACTCGCTTCAGCATGCTTGATGGTATTGGCCACCAATTCTTGCACCATACGAAAGAGGTTGAGTTCCAAAGAGTTTTCTAAACGTTCCCCCATGCCAAAATCTTCAACGGTCACTTGTAACGCATTGGTTTCTGAAATTACCGTTGCCATCTTTTTTATTGCGGGCAACAGCCCTTGGTCGCTCATTACACCAGAATTCTTGTGATGAGCTATGCTGCGTACCTTTTGATAGGCCTCTTCCAACAGTTTTTGGGCGTGCTGCATCGCGGGGTCGGTCTTACTACTATTGGCCTTATCAAAGTGTAGTTTGATGGTGGCCATCAAACTGCCTAAATCGTCATGAAGCTCGTTCGCCACCCGTTGGCGTTCTTTTTCTTGCCCCTCGATCATAGCATCAATACTCACCAGTTCTTGCGCTTTTAATAAATTGTCGACCCGTTGTTGTTTGAGCAAGGCTTCTTGTTCTGCCAATAAGCGTTTCTTAGTCGTGTTTTTTTGTAAAAGAATCGCAATTCCGGCTCCAAATAACAATACCAAACCAGCTGCGATCAACCAGTTGCGATTTCTACGAGCCTTTTGTTGCTCTTCAAGGATTTGCTTTTCTTTTTCGGCGGTTTGATATTTTGCATTAAGCCTAGATATTTCCATACTATTTTTTTGGTAATCAAGCTCAACACTTAAATCATTGGATTTCTTTAGGCTTATATATGCCTTTTCAAAAGATTTCTTCCCAAAGTAGTTTTTCGCGGAATAAAAATTTATATAGTATTTTGACCTTAGACTGTCAGAATTATCTAAATAACTCGTTGCCGAATCAATTTGAACAAGGGCAAGAGAGAATTGTTTTTTCGCTCTATAAATTTCAGATAGTCGTATAAAGGAACGGAATTTAATGTATTTTAAAAAAGGGGTGTCTCCTATTGATTCAATTGCCTGTTTGTGCATTTCTATTGACTTCTTATGCTCTAATCTTGTTTCTAGAAGTACAGCGAGTGTTGATAAGTAGTTTGGCCAGAACTTATGTTTAACATCAAAATTTCTCATTAAAGCTTCAAACTCCAATTCAAATTCTTCTGAAGAGAAGTCTTTGAAATGAATATCACGGAGTCTATACAACAAATAATTAATCTTATAATGATATTCGTCTACTTCATTAGATATGTTTTTCTTGAATTCATTTAAGTATACAAGAGCTAAATCATTGGTTTGGGAAATCTCAAAGTTATATACTTGAATTATTGATAATAAGGAAAACTTTATAAGAAGATCGTTATTTGTTTTTTTTGCTATCTCATAAGCTTCTACAAACTTTTGAAATGCTTTAGATTCGTAGGGTTCACTAAACAGTTTTTGATAACCTACAGAAAGACCATCAAGCACTTGCAATTGATAAGTATCATTCTCGTATTTTGGTTTGGAGATTTCTGCCTGGCCAGCAAAAAACAAAACCTGAGATAGATACCAACAAGCATTTTTCAGATTTCTATCAGTTATTCTATTTGCCTTTTTCTCGGCTTCTTTATAATCCAGATTTAGAACATCAATTAAATAGCTATCAAAAATACTTTGACTTTGGGCAAAAGAATTGCCCAAAGTCATCAATATCAAAATGAGATATTTACTTTTTATCACTATAAAACTCTATTTTTTGACCTAGGGCAAATTACCCCACCAACAGGACCTTGTGGCGGTAATGTGTAGTCGCTATCCGGTACTGGCGTTCTGTTTTGTATTTTTTGATCGTATCCCCCTTGACTATTCCTCTCAAATCCTTCACGATAATAAAATTCGTTATCAAAAAAACCGTTATTTAAAGCTTTCGACTGCTTAGCAACTCTGCGTTCCACCTCAATAAAACCCTTTAGCGGGCAGTCATACACTTTTCCTCCCATGTCAACCAGAACTTGATGCTTCTTATGAAAGGCCTTGACTTCAACTATAATATGACCTCCGACTATTTTTTTCTTTTCATTTGTTTCTGGCACATACCTAGCCCTTGTAATTCCAATATCTATTAAACCCTTATAGTTGAAAATATGTAAATCTATTGCAGATATTTTATAAGGCGCTTGGCAAGTAAACTTAGCATAAATCATGAAAAAGGTTCCGTAGAGTTGGCTAGAATAAATTGCTTGATGATTTTGATTGTCCGATAATTGAATGTTTCCAATAAGATTCATATGTTTGGTTTTGGTTAATATTCTATTTAATTGATGGCGCACTTATTAAGCCTATTCCGGCATCTTTTCTGCTCCAATGACCTGTTTTTGAATTGTGCATTGCATCACCTAATACCAAAAAAGGATTGGCATTTTTTCCATGCTTTTCCCAATAAAGTGCTAGTATTCCAGAAACGAAAGCCGTTGCCATACTGGTGCCAGACTCATACTCATAGTCCGTAGTTGACCAGGTTGAATAAATATCTTCCGCAGGTGCTATAAAATCCATTCGTTGTCCTAATCTGAAATAAGCTCTATTGGATTGGTTCCAAACTTCTCCGTTTTTACCAAGTCCGTTAACAGCAATAGCACTGGGACAATCTGCAGGCGAACCAATCGGCCTTATCCTATCAGGTCGTTCACTTTCATTTCCTACTCCACACACAACAAGACTCCCCTTACTTAAAGCATAATTAATTGCCCTTTCATATAAGCAATCATAGGGTCTATCTCCATAATTATTTATGCTGTAAGATAAGTTTATGACGCTACAACCCATCTTTATTGCCCATAAAATACCACGCAGAATATTGAACTTAGAAGATTTTCGGGTATTATCAATAATTTTACCGACAAAAATATTACTGGAAATAGCAACTCCATATCTTGTGCTACCATTTATAAAACCGCAAGCTATTCCAGTACAGTGGGTTCCGTGACCCCATAAATCATTGCAATTATCGCCAACGAATGAATGTTTCTTAATTCTGTTGGAAGTCGTTGAAAAATATGGATGTCTTAGATTTATTCCTGTATCTAGAACAGCAACACTTATTCCTTTACCTGTTAAATTGGTTTTATAAAGATTTATTATATCCGATGGCCATGTTGGCTCTTTACCTTTGTTCAATGTATCTAAAGATTCGGTGGCCCCTATAAAATAGCTATTATTAATATCTACTAGAACGTCCGTGTATGACTTAAGAAAAGTATTCAATTCATCTTCATCGATTATTAAAAACGCTGCCTTTATTTCAATGAAGAAATATATTTTGTTCTCTAGATTTTGGTCGTAATCAAAAAAAGTGGTTTCCAGAGAACTTACCACCGCTCTTTCTTCAAAAGCCAAGCTTAACAATTTTAATATTTCAACAACATCATAAGTAGTATCAAATACTAAGAAGTATCCTCCGTTAATACTCTTTATAATATTAATTGGGATATTTGCTCTTTGGGCAATTTTAATGGGATTTTTCCCAATAATTCTTGGACTCGCTGGAACCTGTTCCTTTAACATGTAACAAAGTATTTGCTATTTCAGAAGTAAAACTATCCCCACCAATAGGTATTTTGAATTTCACGGTTATAGAAATCCCTATGAATAGGTATTGAAAATTATCTCCTTCCGCTCGTTCTTTAGCCCAATAATTTTCCAAACAAACCCATTGAAAGTAGCCAATCAAAGTCTCGGGGGAAACTACGATTCAGCGAACCCGATGGGTTTTCTAAATTTAACAATTTATCTTAATAATTTCTTAAGAAAATTCTGCCTAAAGTATAAAACGGTGATTGAGGTTGAACTATTGACCCATGAATGGTATCTTTTACCTAAAATCAAATCGAATGAAACCTATTTATTTTTTGCTCGCCCTTGTGATGTTGAGCTGTAACAACACAACTTCTAATACTGATACAACAACCCAACCTGTTCCAAAAGAGAAAGCTGTGCTAAACAAAACCTATGTAGAGCCCCACAATGGATATTCTGAAGCGGTTGCCATTAAAGCTAATGGTATAAAAACCATCTATATCTCAGGTCAAGTGGGTGAAGGTGCGACTTTTGAAGCCCAATTTCGAGATGCTTTGAACAAACTATTGAAAACACTTAAGGTTTCGGGGGCCACTTTTGATGACGTGGTTAAATACAACACGTACATTGTAAACTATTCCCCAGAAATGCTACCAGCTTTTAGAGCCGTTCGTAAAGAACTCATGGGCGATACTGATATGCCCGCCAGTACCTTGGTCGGTGTCGAAGCTTTAGGATTGGAAAGCTGGGGTGTTGAAATCGAAGCCATTGCTGTACTGGCTGATTAAGATGTTTAAGCTATAACTTGGCCAATTTGTTGTCAAAAGAATTGGACGGGTTGGCATAAGCCAATGTAACTCTGGTAAATCTTTACAAGCAGGATCAGCTCGAGCGCAGTCGAGACCCATTTAAAGGCACCATTTTTTGACAGCTTCTTAAAATGAGGTTAAACTCTTAAGCCTATTAAAGGAGATTTCTCCAAAATCAGAGATTACTTTGTTCGCCAAGGTATACTCTTGATTTTTTGAATGTTCACTTTTAAAAGCAACACAATAAATTCCGGCGGTATGGGCGGCTTGAATACCATTGGTAGAATCTTCAATGACCATACATTCTTCTTTTTTACATCCAGATACCTCAGCTGCTCTCAAAAAGATTTCAGGGTGTGGTTTTGAAGCTTTTAAATCTGCCCCACTCAACTTCCCTTTAAAATACCTTTCCAAACCAAACCGCTGAAACACATTGTTAATATTTGGCATCGATGCCGAACTCGCCAAAACTAAAGTCAGTCCGTTGTTGTAGTAGTCTTCGATCAGTTCTCGAACTCCCGCAATTAAATCGAGATCAGGGTCATTGAAAAACAAATGTTTGAAGTTTCGTCGTTTGATGGCCACCAGTTCTTCCGCACGTGCGGCCAAATCAAAATATCGCACTAAATCTTGACATATCTGTATAGTGGCGCGCCCGGTAAAACTCTCGTAAAGTTGATCAGAAACGGTTATGCCCACTTCATCAAACATGGCGTGATAGGCTTTATGGTGCAAGGGTTCTGAATCAATGATGACCCCATCCATATCAAAAAGGATAGCTTTTATCAAGATTGTACATGTTTATAATCGAGTAACCACTCAAATTCCACAATCTGTAGCGCTTTCTCATGGGTCGCCTCAAGCACTACTTCTGGCGCCTTACCAGCCTTATAGGCCTGTTTCCAACGTGAGGCACAAAGGCACCATTTATTCCCCGGTTTCAATCCTGGAAACTGGTACATGGGTATCGGCGTGCTCAAGTCATTGCCCTGTGACTTGGTGTACATCAAAAAAGCTTCGGTCATAATGGCACAGACCACATGTGTGCCCATATCTTCAGACCCTGTTCTGCAGAATCCATCACGATAAAAGCCTGTTTTTGGGGCATAACAACAAGCTTGCAGTTCGGTGCCCAGTACATTTTTATCCAAAGCCCTATTTTTTTACGAAGATAAGACGATTGCCGCTTATCTTTATTCAGAATTTCAATATGACGCAGCTCCATGGGCCAAAAAAAAATAGCAAAGAACACTATTCCCGATTGGTTGTTGAAATCTAGGGAAGGCTGGAAACATACAGGGCAACAACGTCCTTCTTTTGCCCATGAAACCAAAGCGGGTCAAATCTCGGTCTGGGATTTTCCAAGACCTCCGGCCCTAAAAGAAGTCTCTCAAAAACTAGCGGTGTATTTCAATGACATTTGCGTGGCGCGTACCCAAAAAGGGCTGGCTATGCTCGAAACGGCAAGCCCACCGACCTATTACTTTCCTTCAACCGATGTCAATACAGCACTTTTAATGCCCATGCCGGGAAAAACATCTTTATGTGAATGGAAAGGAAAGGCACAGTATTGGGCCTTAAGCGAAAACCAAAGCTCGCCCATCGCTTGGTCTTACGACCTTCCGTTCCCTCCCTATAGACCATTACAAGGGTATTTTGCTTTCTATCCGCAACAGCTTTCGTGTTTTGTGGACGGTGAAAAAGTCACGCCCCAACCAGGGCTGTTCTATGCGGGATGGATCACCAAAAACCTGACTGGTCCTTTTAAAGGTGAGCCCGGCACAGGGCACTGGTAGTTTTAGCCAACTTTCACACCTCCAATTCTGAAGCATTGTAGTGCCTTTGTAACGAAACAGGGGAATTTAGTACTAATCACATGCTAACTCCCATCATTTTTGTTAGCTTTAAATCATCAACACGAAAAACACGATACATGGATATTTTTAGCAAAATCAAAGAAAAGCTCAGTCACGAGTTTATTGACATTGTCGAATGGCTCGACTATACCGATGACACCATTGCGCACCGATTTGAGCGTTACCAAAATGAAATCAAAAACGGAGCTAAGCTCATTGTTCGTGAGGGGCAAACGGCTGTTTTTGTCAATGAAGGGCAGTTGGCCGATGTATTCTCCCCGGGCACTTATGACCTGACTACACAAAACCTGCCCATTCTTGCCACATTAAAAGGATGGAAGTATGGCTTTAATTCGCCGTTCAAAGCTGAAGTTTACTTTGTGAACACCCATTTGTTCACCGATGAGAAATGGGGCACCAAGAATCCGATTACGTTGAGCGACGAACGTTTTGGTCTGGTTGAAATTCGTGCCTTTGGTACGTATGCCTTTAAAATATCTGATGCCGGAAAATTCATTGTTGATATCGTTGGTACCGACAACAACTTCACCAACTTTGAAATCAATGAGCACCTGAAAAGTTTGATAGCCACCCGTTTTACCGATACCGTTGGCGAGGCCAATCTGCCCATTGAACTATACGCTGCCAATACTTCTGAGCTTTCTGAAACTTGCAAAGAGGTCATGGGGCCTGAATTTGAATCGGTCGGTATTTCATTGGAGAAATTCTATATCGAAAACGTTTCAATGCCCGAAGACCTGAAAAAGGAAATCTTCGAATACAGCAGAATCGATAAACTTGATCTGGATAAACTGACCAAATTCAAAACTGCCAAAGCTATTGAAGCAGCTGCCAAAAATGAAGGTGGAACTGCCGGAGCCGGAATGGGTATGGGCATGGGCTTTGTACTTGCACAACAAATGGGCGGTTTAATGAATCCGCAAATGGGTGCACAACAACCAGTCGCAAAAGCAGGGGGTGCCATGCCGCCTCCAATGCCTGTTGCGGTTCAGTACTTTTATGCGATCAATGGGGCACAACAAGGCCCGGTAACCTTTGATCAGCTAAAAGCACTCTTCGCCAATAGAACTATCAACCGTGAGAGTTTGGTGTGGAAGCAGGGTATGGCCAACTGGAGTGCCCTGCAAGAAGTTGAAGAACTAAAATCGTTCTTGGGCGGCAGTACACCACCACCATTGCCAAATTCATAGATGAAATTACGAGAAATGTAATGACGAAGTAATCTGTTTAAACCCATGAAAATGTTTAAACAGATGGCTTCGCTCTGTTCGCCATATGAATCAAGAAATTCAAAATACCGAACTTAAAAAACCTTGTATCAACTGCGGGGCCGAATTGAAATACCAGCCCGGTACCAAAAATGTCAGTTGCGATTATTGTGGGCATCAAGAAGTGATTTCCCTAGATGAAAACGGATTCAAGGAGCTGGAGCTGTACCCCTACTTAAATCAAATGGGTGCACAAAAGCACAGTGAAGAGATATCCATGCTCCACTGCAAAAATTGTGGGGCCAATCAACATGTTGAAGAAAACTACAAGTCACTGCATTGTGTGTATTGTAGTATGCCCCTGGTACTTGAAGATGCTTACAAAGAGGACTGGATCTTACCCGGCGCCGTACTTCCTTTTCAGATAGACCAAAAGAAATCATTTCAAATTTTTAAAGGTTGGGTGAATAGCCTCTGGTTTGCTCCAAATAACTTAAAAAAGGCAGCACTTGACCCACAATTCACTAAAGGATTGTACCTGCCTTATTGGACCTTTGATGCACAGTTACGGGCCAGTTATACCGGAAAACGTGGCGAGTACTATTACGAGACCCAACGCGTACGCAATTCACAAGGAAAAATGGTCTCAAAACGCGTTCGAAAGACAAGATGGTATTCGGCTTCAGGAACCGTTTCAGGTTTTGTCGACGATACTTTGGTAAAGGCCTCTAAGCAGCGTAAGGGGCGAATTCCCGCAAAAGTTGGCCATTGGAACCTAAAACTGTTACAACCTTTTAACAGTAGTTTTCTAAGGGGTTTTGTGACAGAAAAGTATACAATTCCGCTAAAGCAAGGCCATCTTTCAGCAAAAAGTGAAGCAGAGCGCATAGCAGAGCGATGGTGCCGTCAAGATATTGGTGGCGACACCCAAAGGGTCACCCAAATGGATATGCAATTATCAAAAGAGACGTTTAAGCATATCTTACTCCCCATGTATATCAGCGCCTATCGCTACAATAGTAAAGAATATAATTTTTTCGTCAATGGCGAGAATGGAACGATTTCAGGTAACCGACCCTATAGCTTTTGGAAGATTTTCTTTACCATCATCTTTGTATTGTTGGTCATTGGCGTTATAGTATTTTTTAACAAGTAGTAAGCCTGTAGAAAATTTAGGTATTTTTAAAGGCAACCCTTAAGCCAAATTTCCATGTATAGATTATTGTATTGTTTTCTTTTTTTAGGATGTGTAGCACTGGCACAAGAAGACCAACACGAAAAACAAGCCATACGAAAGTTGCTTGACACCCAAGAAAAGGCGTGGAACAATTACGATATCGAAGCTTTTATGGATACGTACTGGAAGTCTGAACAACTCAAATTTTATGGTAGTTCAGGTGTCATTAAAGGTTGGCAAAGTACACTGGACCGCTACAAGAAGAGTTATCCGACCCAAGCGCATTTTGGAACACTGAAGTTTATACTTAACGATATCTCAAAAATTAATGACGGTGCATATTCAGTGATGGGCGAATACCTTTTGACACGTGAGGCTGGCGATACCAACGGGATATTTATGTTGATTGTAAAACGCATTGATGACGAATGGAAAATCATTGCAGATACTTCGGCCAAAACCGATTGATATGGGTTATGATCTACTGATGTTTTCGCATTTGGCCACAGTGGTGCCCTGCATTTTTTTGGGTGCCTACTTGTTGTTGGTAAGAAAAGGAACGAAAATCCATAGAGCATTGGGTAAAGTCTATATGGTTCTTATGCTCATTACTGCTTTTATCACCCTATTCATGCCGGCCTTGGTAGGACCACAATTCTTAAATCATTTTGGCTGGATCCATCTCTTCAGCGTGCTTACACTTTGGACCGTACCCACAGCATACACCGCTATCAGAAAAGGTAATGTAAAGGCGCACCAGCGAAAAATGTTGCTGTTATTTTTTGGTGCCATTGTTATCGCAGGCGGATTTACCTTGGCACCGGGTCGTTATCTCAATGAACTGTTTTTTCGTTAACAAAAAAGAGATGCTGGCGACATCTCTTTTGTTTTAAGGTGAGCCAACTAAACTTCTTAGTTTTCAGTGGCCGTTTTCAATAATTCTAAGCCACGGGCGTTCATTTTGGCCATATCTTTTCTTGCTCCAAATAACCACATGAAAAAGGCATCGCCCAAACTAGATTCTAAGTTAAAATCTTGAGTCACCTTAACTGAGTTTCCAGATTTTGAAAAGGTGTACTCAAAAGTTGGGTTCGCTTTAAATGGTTTTTGAATATCGCACTGAAGGCCTACATATTGCAAAGACCTGATCTCTTTGATTTCTTGATAGCCAAGATCTTTACCTCCATTCCCTTCCCAATGGTATTGGGCACCTATCTGACCGTCAGTTCCTTTAATTTCAATTTTTTGGGTCGGATCGGCTTCTAAAAAAGGGGACCACTTTTTAAAGTTCTCTAAATAAACTACGTTCTCAAAAACATTTTCTATGGGAGCATTGATCTGCACGGTTTTCTGAATATGGATATGCTTTAGTTTGTTTGCCTGAAACAAGCCAATCGAAAGAAACAAAAGTACGATTGCGATGATTATAGGTTGTATCACTTTTTTCATTTTTAAACTATTTGATGGTTTGGGTTATTAGTTGTTCATAGGTTCAATTTTGCGAACCTCAACAGTTCCACCCATATTCAAAATAGGACTGCCCTTTGCAATCTGAACTGCTTCATCCAATGAGTTGGCCTTTACAATCATATTGCCGCTTACCAACGCACCATTATTGGTACCAATGGTGTCATTTACCGATTTATCGGTTTGAACAGTCTTCCCTTCAAATGATAATCTGTGGGTACTGACCAATTTTTCAGTAATGGCCAAGTTGCCAATAAAGCTGCCCCATTGTTGGTGCATTTGTAAAAGTTCTTCTTCAGTGGGTCGTGACTGAAAATCAGGAGTGAACCTGAATAAAAGCATGTAAATTTCTACTGTTGCTGTCATAATATTGCTGTTTTAGTGTGAAACAATACTCCAAAACTAGTTGGCCGTCAAGAGAAAAAATTTGGCCTATGACAAGAAAACAGATATCACTATATTTTTTCTGAAAATAGCTTGCGATAAATTGAAATATGTAGAAAGATTATCGTTGCAGGAGCAAAAGCTGGGATAAAACAAAATGGAAACTCCGTTAAAATATCCACACCCATACTGCCAGTTTCAATACTTACCTTGGTCAGTAAAACTGCTGTCGTGGAGGTAGCCAAGATATCAAGCAGTCCAAAAGTGTTCCAAAACAATGCAATCTTTTTTGCATACTTATGCCGTTTACGAATGAGTTGAGCCACAAAGAGACTGCTCACTGCTGTCACCACATCTCCTATGCCAGCAATAAGGGCAAAAGTCTTTGGCAGTAAATTCAGAAAGTATAACAACAGAAAGACCCCTCCAATTAACCTGAAAATATGTAGTTGTACCCAATCTGCTACGTGCACCTCTTTTAAGATGGTTTTGTAAAAACGTGTATTTGAAATTATGGTAACATAAAACAACAATAAGGGCAGTGTGGTGATTACAATGATTCGAGGCGGTAAGGTAACAGCATCAAGCATCCCTTGAAAACATAATATAGCCACTATAATCAGGTATATACAGTAAAAACCAAGTATGTAGGCGTACACTTTGCTTTGATTGGCCTTTTTAGCAAGACGGGCAATCATAAATATGGCAATCGCAAGTGCCGCTAAAAATGCTATTGAAATAAATGGGTGCACTTTTTCAGTTAACATGGTACTATCGATTTATCGCAATCTCTTTTCGTATTCTACTCAACGAAGTGTCTGTAATACCCAGATATGTGGCAATATGTTTCAAGGGCACATTCTGCACAATGCTGGGCTTTTCTTTGATAAGGTTTAGATAGCGGTCTTTAGCAGGATCCGAAATAACAGAAATCGTATGGTTTTTAAGCTCAAAATAGTTTTTGACCAATCGCGTTCGGCCTACCTCACGAAACGATTCAATATGAAAAAGCTTCATAAAATCAGAGAACAGAATTTTCCAACATTTTCCATCGGTCAATGCCTGAATGGATTCTTTACAGGGATTTTTCAAAAAGTAAGAATGCCAATCAATCACAATATCCTGTGCTGAAAAGAACTTGGTTGTAATATCATTTCCTTCAAGGTCAATGGTATATGAACGTAAAAACCCAGATTCAACAAAATAATAATAGTTGGCTACTTTGTCTTTTTCGATAAGGTATTCATTCTTTTTAAAGCCTACTTCTTCAAACTGGTTCAAGATAAGACCAAGCTCTTCTTTAGAGAAGTTCTCAGGTTTGAATATATGGTATAGGAAATGTGAATCTACCATTACTTCAAATTGACTTTCTTAAAACTACTCTAAAAAAACCAAACAGACAGGGCTGCCAATGGTCTTCTCTTTTAAAAAGGTCAAGGTTCCTTTCTCCATGTTACGTTTAAAAATGGTAATGTTATTACTGCGCTGATTGGCCACAAACAGAAATGTACCTGTAGGGTCCATAGCAAAATTTCGGGGCCAATCACCCTCGACCGCTGTTCTGCCCACAAGTGACAATTTACCGGTTTCTGCATCCACAGCAAATACGACAATTGTATTTTCCCCCCGATTGGATCCATACAAAAACTTGCCATCTGCCGATAAGTGAATATCAGCACAAAAGCTATCCCCTTCAAAATCAGTGGCCAAAGTACTTTGCGTTTCCACCTCATTATAACTGCCTTCATCATGTTTTAAAACAGTGATGGTAGAATTCAATTCATTGATAACATATAAAAAGCTATTGTCTTTGCTAAACGTAAAATGCCGGGGGCCGGCGCCTTCGGCCATATCCAAAGAACTTTGATGGGCCGTTGCCCATGTGGTCCCTTTCTTATCATATCGCTTAACGGCATCCAATCCTAAATCAGCGACAAACAATCCGTCAGTGTTGAAATGGGCCTTGTGCACATGAGGCGTTTTTGTAGTATCCAAGACTTTGTGATCAATGACTTGAGGATTCGCTTGTAGACTTCCGTCGGCATTCAAATCAAAAATGGCCAAATTTCCCCCAGTATAATTTGAAGCTGCCAATTGACCATCTTCTGATAGTGCCACATGGCACGGATGTGCCCCTTGGGTGCCGAAACTGTTCTGTTGTTCCAATAACCCTTCTTTTAGTTTGAAAGCCGTAACACCGCCACCTAAACTGTCAAAATCTGCCGTTTCTTGGACTGTGTAAAGGTTTTTCTTATCTGTTGAAATGGCCAAAAATGATGGATTGGGCAGATCGGCCAACAACCTTTGATCTAATAGCGTTCCTGTATTTGGATCAAACGAGTAACTATAAATACCCTTACTATCGCCGTCGGTATAAGTGCCGACAAATAGCTGTGACATTGGCATTGGTTTTGATTTTGGTTCTTGTTTACAGGCTAGTGCAACAAGCAGTAGCATGGAAAGAAATACTGGTCTTTTGCAATTCATACGTTTGGATAAAACCTAAAAGTAATAACAAAATACCATTTGAAAATCTGATTACATCTAATCTTTCTATTTTTAAATTATGGTTTCACAATCAGTCATATTGGTATTGAGCAGTCTTGGGCTTGCACAAGCGATTTTTTTGATGGTCTACTTGCTGTCCTTAAAAAAAGGGAATCGAACCGCCAATCTGTTTCTGGCACTTATCATACTCGGATTGACCGCTCGTATTGGCAAGGCGGTACTGAACACCCAAATACATCTTGAAGCCTGGCAACGTAACCTGGGCATCTCTGCCATACTTTTAGTCGGGCCAATGCTTTGGTTTTATGGAAAGGCCATTTTACAACGGCAAAAAACGTTTGGAAAAAGGCTTGTTTTTCACCTAATGCCTTTCGTTCTTTTTGCAGGTGGTTGTGCTTTAATTCCCAATCGGTTCGACTTCATCTCAAAAGTCATCTATCTTTCAGTTTTTTTACACTTAGCTTTTTATGTAGCACTGTCTACATACTCCCTACAACGAGAAAGAAAACGAACGAGCCGCCCACTTTTTGTTTGGTATCGAAACCTTGTTTTGGGTGTTGGTCTTATTTGTGTTTTTTACATCGGACATTTTTTTCACGTGATTCCCTTTTACATAGGGGGAGCCATTTTCTTCTCATTTTTGATCTACTGCTTTTCTTTTCTACTGTTAAAACGACACAACTTTACCTTAGAAAAGTACCAAAACTCTAAGTTGGACTCGACTGCGTCAAAAGAGCTTATAATGAAAATCAAAGTGCTTTTTGAAAAGGAAGAGGTTTATCTAAATTCTAAACTGACCCTTGAAAAAGTTTCTACCTTAGCAGGTACCTCGTCACGTAATGTTTCCAGGGCCATCAACGAACATGACGGCACCAATTTTTCAGATTTTGTGAATGCTTATCGCATTGAAAAGGCAAAAAACCTATTGGTTGACAAAGCCTATGCCAAAGAAAAAATCGCTGCCATTGCTTACGATTGCGGTTTCGGTAATGTGACTTCATTCAACCTGGCTTTTAAGGCCGCTACAAAACAAACACCCTCTTCCTACAGAAGTACCTCAGGTCAAGTTTCTACTTAAAATCGTTTTAAGGATCATGTTTTTTAAAGGTTTTTATACTGCATCGGTCGATATTTGAGCCAAACTAAAGTATTATGCGTTTTATCCTTTTGATGCTTTGTACACTCTGTATGGCATGCGTGCAAAAAGAAAACAAAACCACTGTTTTGCCCTTACCTGAAAAAGAGGTGGTTTTTTCAGGTTTGAACAAACCGTGGAGCATCGCCTTTCTATCAGAAAAAGAAGTTTTGGTTACCGAAAAGAACGGGGGCTTGTTGCGCATAAATTTAGAATCTAAAGCCAGAAAGGTCATCAAAGGTTTTCCAATGGACCTCACTGATAGTATCGGGGCGGTACATTTTGGGGACAATTCAGGAATGTATGAGGTTATTACCCATCCAGACTTTAATACCAACTATTGGATTTATGTTTCCTATACCTCAAAAAAGTTAGGCGTTGGGCGTACGACCAAATTCATTCGGGCAAAACTAGAAGCAGATTCGCTTACCCAAGTTCAAGACATACTTATCGCGACCCCTTATACCAAAGATGATTTCCATTTTGGTGGTGGAATGGTTTTCGGAACAGACAGAAAACTGTACCTCACTGTTGGTGAACGCCTGTTCTGGGAACGGGATGAACCGCAATTGCCCATTGCACAGAACGTCAGTGATCCGCGTGGAAAAATTTTCAGATTCAATGACGATGGCAGTATTCCTGAAGACAATCCTGATTTTGGTAAAGACGCCGTTCCTGGCCTTTACGCTATAGGACTACGAAACTCACAGGGTATCGCAGTGCAACCAGAAACCAATGTGCTATGGTTTACTGAACATGGTACTATTCAAGGTGATGAAATCAATAGGTTAGAATCTGGTGCCAACTATGGATGGCCCGCTAGTACTACGGGTAGGCTTCGGAGTAAGGACTATGAGCCTCCTAAAATAAGTCAGGACGAATTGACCGCGCCCACTTGGTTTTGGCCACATACCGTGGCGCCAACAGGATTATGCTTTTATACAGGTGACGAGTTTCCACATTGGAAAAACAATCTCATTGTTCCAGGCCTTTCAAGGGGAAGTTTGTGGCGTTTTCAAATTGAAGGCGTTACTATAAAAAGTGCAGAAGAACTTTTCATTGATGATAGGGTGCGCTCTAGAAAAGTACGTCAGAGTCCTGATGGAAAACTCTATATGCTGACTGATGAAGAAGACGGAAAAATTATAAGAATCAAACCTATAAACAATCTAAAGTAATATCAATATGAAAAACTACATGTTCATTTTTTGTTTGTTATGCGCCACTGTGTTATTTGCACAAAGTGAAGAAGTTCAAGTTCGTGAAACCTTGAACCGTTACCTTCATGGATCGTCATACAGTTATCCTGACTTAATTACTTCAGCCTTTTATGAAGAGGCCCCGTTATTCTTATCGAAAGAAGATCAAGAAATCTATCTGTTTTCACCAAAAAAATACGCTGATCTTTTTGAGAAAAGAGAGCGCGGAGCATTCAACGGTCGATACACCAAAATTTTGGATGTTGATATTTCGAACGATATCGCCACCGCCAAGGCCGAAATTCATATTGCAAAAAGAAACATGCGCCTTATCGATATCTTCTTGCTAAAACGTCTTTCGGGTGAATGGAAAATCATCAGCAAAGCTGCAACTTTAATGCCCGAATAAGCCTTAAGCAGTAGCATTCAAGGTGGTGATTACCTCTTTTCTCAGATACCACCCCGTAACAATAGTTGCAAGAACATCGGCAATAGGGAATGACAACCAAACGCCCAAAGCGCCCATGAAATTGGGTAAGATCAACAATAGTGGAATAAAGAAAAAGCCCTGTCGGGTCAGTGTTAACAACAATGCAGGGCGTGCTTTACCAATGGCCTGAAAATATGCAGCGCCAATAAGCTGAAGTGCAATAATGGGCGTCGCCAAAAAAACCATGCGCATCGCTAAAGGTGCATTTTGCAAAACGTAGGCATTGGTGGTCAATTCTTGAACCGGTAAACCAGTTCGGTCACTCAGAAACAAATCTGCTATTTCAGTCGGAAAAATCATGAGAATTGCAAAAACCAATGTCGCTACCAATGCGGCATACTTGATTGCTGTATAAATCGATTCTTTGACCCTTGCATACTTTGCCGCACCATAGTTATACCCCGCTATGGGCAAAAAGCCTTGGGTCACCCCAAAAACAGGAAACAACGCAAACATTAACATACGGCCAACAATGGCATAGACCGCCACCAAAGCCTCACCGCCCAGACCAAAAAGAATGTTGTTCATGAGCAGGTAAATGATACTTGTAACGGCCTGTCGTGCCAAGGTCACAAAACCCAAGGCTCCGATTTCTTTCAAAATGTCGCGGTTCAATCCAAAATGATGAAGACTAGGTTTTAATTCTGAATTCTTCGATAGAAAAAAGTAGACTATATATGCCAAACAGAGCAAATATCCTGCTGTGGTGGCCCAAGCCGCACCGTGCATTCCCCAATCAAGAACATAGATGAAGATGTAATCCAAAAATAGGTTGCCTACCGACGGAATGATCATCGCAGTCATGGCAAACTTGGGCTTTCCTTCGGCGCGAATCACGGTATTGCCCATCATACAAAGAGCCAAAAAGGGAACACCGTACAAGACAATTACATAATAGATTTTGGCAGGCTCAAAAATTGCCCCTTTTCCGCCAAATGCAGGAATCAGACCATCTACAAAATAGAGTCCGAGCACCACCATCGTAATGGTCACCAAAAGTGTCAAGGTAATCTGATTGCCAAAGGTTTTTAAAGCTTTTTCTTTGTTATCTGCACCAAGTGCCCTTGAAATAATACTTGAGCCACCAATGCCAATCGCCATGCCGAGCGCCGCTATAAAAAAAGAAACTGGTAGCACTACATTGATGGCGGCAATGGCAATGGAACCGATCCAGTTGCCCACAAAAATAGAATCGATGAGCACATTGAGCGACATGACCAGAATGCCTATAGATGCAGGTACAGCCTGTTTGACCAATAGTTTACCTATGGGTTCTGTACCAAGTTGTTCTGAAGCTATGTTAGCCATACAATATTATCATATTGAGCGCAGTCTAGATATATGCCTAGATAGGTTTTGCCTTTTGATACGCGCTCAGGGTGAAGTTCTAAAGATGCCGTTTAAACTGGCAAGGATGCCTTTTCTTCCCAATCTTTAATCCATTTGGCCATTAGGGCTACCCATTCATCTCTGTCGTTCAAACATGAAATGTGTTTAAAACTTTTACCTCCGGCTTCTTTGAATTCTTCTTCACCTTCCATGGCGATTTCTTCCAAGGTCTCCAAACAATCCGAAACAAATGCAGGGGTGATAACCGCCAAACGGGTTTTACCTTCTTTGGCCAAGCGTTCAAACTCATAGTCGGTATAAGGCTTCAACCATGGGTCACCGGCCAATCGAGATTGAAATGAACTACTTACCTTCTCTTCAGGAAGTTCTAAGTAGTTTTTAATCAATTCCGTAGTATCATAACATTGGTGTCGGTAACATGTATGGTGGGCAACGGAGTTGATGTTACAACAACTGCCATCAATTTTACAATGGAATTTTGTTGGATCCGATTTACGAATATGACGCTCAGGTATACCATGGTAAGAGAACAGCACATGGTCGTACTCAAAATCTTTTAGTCCTTCCGCAATACTATCGCCGAGCACTTTGATATAATCAGGACTGCTATAGAACGCTGGCATGGTCGTTACCGCCATGTTCGGAAAGTGCTTTTGTTGCTCTTCCATCGCCTTCACAACAACCGTTTCATACGAAGACATGGCATAATGTGGGTATAATGGCACCAACAAAACCTCATCAACATTTTGGTCAGCGAGTTGATGCAAACCTTCCTTTATGCTTCCGCTGCCATAGCGCATGCCCAAAGCAACGGGCAATTTGGTATGTTTTCTTACCTTTTCGGCAAACCGTTCTGAGATAACGATCAAAGGTGATCCTTCATCCCACCAAATTTTTGCATAGGCCTTTGCCGACTTTTTAGGTCTGGTGTTCAAAATAATTCCTCGAACCAATAGGTTGCGCAACAAGGGTGGCACGTCAATCACGCGACCATCCATCAAAAATTCGTCTAAATAAGGTTTGACATCTTTAGGGGTAGGACTATCAGGAGAGCCCAAGTTCACCAATAAAACACCTTTTTGCACAGCTCAATTTTTAGATTGCAAAAATACGATTTGTACCTGATTTAACTTTTAGGAATGGGAACAAGTTTTGTTATAGAGAAATAGATAACTTTGATTACAAGTAAGGTTATTATGAAACATGGTTTTATTGCACTCTTCGCATTCTTTTTTTCTGTTAATGTTTTAGCTCAAAGTGTGACCGAGCCTGAGGACAAAACCATTTTTGCGCATAAAATCAAAGCCTTTTATTCGCACGAGAGCCTTCTCAACGAAAACCAAATTGTCCATATCGGAAAATCGTTCTTGGGCACACCTTATGTTGAAAAAACCTTGGAAATCGGTGAAACAGAATCGGTGGTCATCAACTTGCGTGGACTGGACTGCACCACCTTTGTTGAAAATGTAATCGCGTTTTCTATGTTGCTTCAAGATGAAAAATCTGATTTTGAAGAATTTGTCAATAGTATTGAAACCATTCGGTATAAAAATGGGGCGGTTGATGGCTACGCATCACGTTTGCACTACTTTACCGACTGGATTCGCACCAACGAACAGAAAGGCCTGGTCAAAGATATCACCGCAGAACTGGGCGGAACTTCAGTCGAAAAACCCATCAATTTTATGGGAACACATCGAGACTTGTACCCGTTCTTAAAAAACGAGGCAAACTACAATCGTATTCTTGAAACCGAAGCCGAACTAGCTACAAAGGAATTTTGTTACTTACCGCAGGCAGATATTCGGCAACAAGAAGCAAATATCGAATCTGGTGACATTATTGCGCTTGCCACTGCTATCGAAGGGCTTGACGTAACCCATACGGGTATCGCCATACGACAGCCCAACGGCCGCATTCACTTATTACACGCCTCCATTTCTGGTGAAGTGAAAATCACTGAAGAGCCCTTAGTCGACTATTTAAAAAAAGTGAAGCGGAACATTGGTATTATCGTTGCCCGACCTACACTTTAAGATACTCATTGTAAATGGCAATGGGTACCAATCCCGTCCAACCACAGAAGTCCTTTTTGGCCGGCATGCCGTATGAAATCAAATCTGGGGCATAGTTCTCCCAAAAAGTGCCAGTAGCTTCAAAAACCTCGGCAATTGCTGCATAGGTTTTTTCAGCCAAATCTTTGGCCAAGTCGTGCTTGCCATTGGCCGTAAGACCTTTCAGCACCATATATGATGTTGGTGCCCAAACCCCACCCAACCAATAATCACCCCAACCTTTATAATCTGGATCATCAGCCGAAAGTGCAGGTAGTGGTGTTTTTCTATAGAACTCATCGGTATTGGTCAAATGTTTTAGAAAAGCATCTAATCTGTCATTGGGTATCAATTCGCCCAAAAGGGCCCAATACATACCGATATGTTTCCTCTTGATTTGCTTTTCATATCCTAGGTCATAGTAAAAAGCATCATCTTCGTTCCAGCACAAATCATTCAAAGCACTCTTAACTCCAGTATGAAACTTTTCATAGGAAGCTATGTCTTCTCGCACCCCAATTTCGTTGGCAATAAATTTTAATTGTAGGGCATACATTGCCATTTGGGCCGTGAAATCAACAAGGCGCCCTTCTTCATTCCAGACTCCCTGTAACGTATCAACATATTCTGAGATAAACATATTCAAACGGTCTTCACCTGTAGAACCGCTCATCTTGCCCAATTTATCGCCCAATTCATGATGGGTCATTCCATTTCCTTCATCCGTGGTCCAATTTCTTGGAAATCTGGGAATGTTATCCATCCCCATGCCTAGCGTATCGCCCCAAAACAATTTATCATCACCCTGGTAGCGATTGACATGAAACTCAAAATTCTTTTTTAAAATAGGATACGCTTTTCGTAACCGTTCTTTGTCTTGTTTGATAGCGTAAATCTCGGTTTCGGCCAATGCCAATAGAGGTGGATTAATAGATACCGGATGGTCTTTTGACCACAATGGGCGGCCATCTTTACGATACTCTCTACAGATGTAACCATCTTCTTCCATCCTATCATAAAAGTTATCCAAAGCTTGATACACCGGAAGCTCATCTAAATGGTATTTGGCAAAACAAACAATAAAGCACGTATCCCAAAGAAAGATATTATCTGAAAAAGCGGCATCAACAAAGGGTTTCTTGAAAAAAGGTTCGCTATCGCCGCCCCGAACTTTGCTTTTTGTAATTTCCAAGGCTCTGGTATACATCTGCTCTGAAAGTTCAGGGGTTACTTGAAAGTCTCTTTTGACCTCTGATACTTCAGGCTTTGCCGTATCTTCTTTACAAGAAATAAAAGCTGCCGTGCCAACTGCTCCCAAGCCCACGGTCTGGTAAAATTTACGTCTTTCCATAAGAATACTCTCAAATTACAATTTACTCTCGCGTTTTAAGCACCACTCAATAGCACCTAACAGGTGTTTTTTAAAATCTGGTTCATCAAACGATTCATCGGTGTGACCACCACCTGTGTAGTAAGCTCGCCCACCATCAAATTCATGATACCATGCGAACGGATGGTTCTCACCATTGGTTCCGCCTTCATAGCTCGATTCATCTAAGTTCATAAGTACGGTAACATCGGGGTTCAGATTTTTGAAATTGTACCATTCATCATTACGTTCCCAAGTATCTGGTAGGTGCGCCGTTGAAACATGGTCCTTATTGACAACCTGTATTGTTGCCTTGCGCACATTGGGGTCGTTGGGGTGACCGTTGAAATAGGCCCCGACCAATTTACCGTACCAAGGCCAATCGTACTCCGTATCGGCAGCTGCATGAATACCAAAAAAACTGCCTCCCGCCCTTATGTAATTTTCAAAGGCCCTTTGTTGGTCATTGTTCAACACATCCATAGTTGTATTCAAGAAAATGACCAGCTTGTAGTTCTTTAAATTTTTATCATTGATATCTGAAGGGGTTTCGGTACGTAAAACAATGAATCCGTTTTCTCGTCCGATTTGCTTTATCGTTTCAGCACCTTTCTCAATAGACTGATGCCGGTATCCAGAGGTCTTACTGTAAATCAAAACCAGTTCAGGTATAGGTTGGTCTTCTACTATGGGAGGTTCACTATAACTTTGGGCGTATATCAAAGTACAAACAAAAAGTGCCGTGATGCACGTAATTTTACCAAGCTTCATAGGTGGTGGTTTAAGTAGTTGAAGTTAAATATTTTTTTGGGGTGATCCCGTATTTTTTCTTGAAAGAGGCAATGAAATGGCTGGCCGTGCTGTAGCCCACTTTGAGTCCAACTTCATTAACATTATGTTTGCCACTTTCTAACATTTTTCGGGCATATTCCATTTTATAGTCAAACAGAAATCCAAATACAGAATCTCCATAAATCTGCTTGAAACCTTCTTTCAGTTTTTTAAGGCTAAGACCTATCTCTTCTGAAAGTTCAGCCAAGGTTGGGGGTTCGGCCATTCTGGTAATAATGATTTCTTTGGCCTGACGGATGCGCCGCACATTATCTTCATCAGCCAAAAACGGACATTGTTCTAAATCAGCATCTTCCGTTCTGTTGAAATAGAGCGATATCAGCTCATACACTTTGCCTTTTATATATAGCTTTTTTATGGAGGGATGCAGGTTATAGCTCATTAACTGGCTTAGCACCACCGCCATTGCCGGCGTCAAGACTTCTTGTGAATAATACTTCTTCTCACCAGAAACATCACTTAAAAACGGAATGTACTCTGCCTCATTTGAAAACAGCGAGTGAAACTTTCGAATGCTCATTACTACCGAAAGCATCCAAGAATTGGGTTGTAATACCACATTCATGGGCAGATCCTTTTGTGTATTGTAGAGCAAAAGTGAGTTCTCTTCAGATACTTCAAGGGCATAACCACCCTCGTTGAACAAGAACTTTATGTTTCCTTTTAACGCAAAATGGAATTGAATATAAGAGCTATCGATGTCACGAACAATAGTCTCAAAATTGTCTGTATCATTTTGAATCTTAAGCACATAGAACCCCTCATCTATGAACACTTCATCATACGAACCGATAACGACATTTTCTTTCATTAGAACCGATATTTAAGTGATAAATCCTTTATTTAGAACTACTCTAAACAATTGTTGGTTTTCATTAAAAACACAATAAAAATAGTGTTTTTGAAAGATTTCACCGAGAAAGACGTTGCTTATAACGTAATGTGGTATTAATTGTTCCGCTAGCGTTATTTTTTGTTTTTTCATCAACTTAGTTTTGCAAACAGTTTGAGCTTAATGAAGAATTACAATATTTCAAAACATCCTTCATTTTATGCCGTCGGCTTAAGTTATAAAAAAGCAGAGGCAGAGGTCAGAGGAAAATTCAGTCTGGATGTTCCTCGTATTGATACTATTATCCAAGATGCCAAGCAGCAGGGTATCGAAGGTCTTCTTACCATTTCAACCTGCAACCGTACCGAACTTTTTGGTTTTGCCCAACATCCTTTTCAATTGATAAAACTGCTTTGCGACCATACGCAAGGTTCGGTTGAGGAGTTTCAAGAAGTGGCCTACGTCTACAAAAACCATGATGCCATCAATCACCTTTTTAAAGTCGGCACTGGGCTGGACAGCCAAATATTGGGTGATTTTGAAATCATTAGCCAGATAAAGCAAAGTTTTTCGCGTTCAAAAAAACATGAAATGACCAATCCGTTTTTAGAACGGTTATGCAATTCGGTCATTCAAGCAAGTAAACGGATCAAAAACGAGACCGAGCTTTCAAGTGGCGCAACTTCAGTGGCGTTCGCCTCGGTAAAGTATATTTTAGAGAAAGTGCCCAATGTCTCTGAAAAGAACATTTTATTGTTCGGTACTGGTAAAATTGGCCGTAATACCTGTGAAAATCTCGTCAAGCATACTGACAATTCACACATCACGCTTATCAATCGCACCAAGGAAAAGGCAGAGGCAATTGCGGGTAAATTCCACCTCATCGTTAAAGACTACGGCGACCTGCAAACCGAAATTCGAAAAACAGATATTTTGGTGGTTGCCACGGGTGCACAATTGCCTACAGTATCAAAATCATTGTTGCATACCAAAAAACCGTTGTTGATTCTTGACTTGTCAGTGCCAAAGAATGTTTCTGATGATGTGACCGAACTAGACAATGTGAGCTTGGTCCACTTAGATCAACTTTCGCAGATAACCGATGAAAACCTGAGCCGTCGCAAAGAATATATTCCTAAAGCTTATCAAATCATTGAAGAAGTGCGTCAAGACTTTGTGAAATGGTTAGAAACTCGAAAGTTTGCACCGGTCATCAATGCCCTCAAAGAGAAGTTGATGGTCATGAAAGAAGAGGAACTTGATTTTCATTCAAAAAAATTAAACGATTTTAATCAAGAACAGGCCGAAATCGTATCTGAACGCATCATTCAAAAAATTACCAAACAATTTGCCAACCATCTTAGAAAGTCGGACGCTGATACTGAAGACAGCTTGGCCCTCATTCAAAAAGTATTTCAACTAGAACTTAATTCAGCCAAATGAAAGATGTGATTCGCATTGGCACACGTGACAGCGAATTAGCGTTGTGGCAAGCTACCACGGTTCAGAATAAGTTGGAGGCCTTAGGATATACAACAACGCTGATTCCGGTAAAATCCACCGGGGACCTGGTGTTGGATAAGCCCTTATATGAACTGGGCATTACCGGTATTTTCACCAAGACCTTAGATGTTGCGCTTATCAAAGGTGATATTGACATTGCCGTGCACTCCATGAAAGACGTACCTACGTTATTGCCTAAAGGTGTTGTCAAAACTGCCGTTTTAGAACGGGCGGTGTCACACGACATTCTAGTTCACAAAGGCACGGATTTCTTAAACACTGATGGTACCATAGCCACAGGAAGTCTAAGAAGAAAAGCGCAATGGTTGTCCAGATATCCAAATCATTCGGTAGTGGATTTAAGAGGAAATGTTAATTCTCGTTTGATCAAGTTGATTGAAAATGACTGGAATGGTGCCATTTTTGCAAAAGCAGGATTGGAACGTATAAAGTTATTGCCAAAAGATGCCATAGCCCTTGATTGGATGGTGCCTGCACCGGCCCAAGGTGCCATGCTTGTCGCCGCCCTTGAAAACAATGCTTTTTCTGTTGAAGCGACGGCACAGCTTAATCATAGCCCAAGTGATTTGGCCACACACATTGAACGTGAATTTTTACGAACGCTTGAAGGTGGTTGTACGGCGCCTATAGGAGCATTTGCAGAAATAAAAGACCAAACAGTATTTTTTAAAGGATGTTTGCACGCTTTAGACGGCAGCACCTTTGTCGAAGTGCAACAAGAGCGACCACTTAGCAAAGTGGAGGGTTTTGGAAAAAGTTGCGCCTATGAGGTATTGGAATCGGGCGGCAAACAATTGATGGAGGAAATACGGTTGCAAATGGCCAATTAAACGTTCCCTCTCCTGTGGGAGAGGGTTAGGGAGAGGGTTCATGAACTACAAAATACAACTTGCACGATTGCTGCGCAAAGAACAGACCACAGCTGAAAAGAAGCTATGGCAACACCTGCGAAATCGTAAATTTGAAAACCTGAAGTTCAGAAGACAACATCCCATAAAAAAATATATTGTTGATTTCTTTTGTGAGGCCTACGGAATAGTTATTGAGTTGGATGGGGAATACCATAATGACTTTAATCAAAAGGAGATAGATAACAATAGGGACATGCATCTAAACAGTTTGGGCTATATTGTTTTGCGGTTTGAAAATAATCTTGTTTTTAAAAACCCTGCACTGTTGTTTCAAAGAATTTCTGAGGCCAAACATCAACAACAAGAGTTCTTTTTAAATCGAAGAATACAATTGGAAAAAAGGAACAAAAAAAAGCACCTCACCCCGGCCCTCTCCTCTAGGAGAGGGAGCCATACAATTCTGTCCACTAAAATACTGTCCCTCTCGCAAAAAGAACTATTGTTGAATGCTGGTATTCGCTTTGTTGAATATGATGCCATTTCCATTGAATTTTTGGCATTTGAGTTGGTGTACGGTTGCGACTTTTATCTATTCACTAGTCAAAACGCTGTGAAGTCTTTTTTAGCAAATTCGCTAGCAGAAAAAACTATTGAGGACGTACCTGCTTTCTGTGTAGGCCAAAAAACAAAAGCCCTACTAGAGTCCAATGGGATTACGGTAGAAGAAATGGCGTCCAATGCCTCAGATCTAGCCAGTTTGATTACAAAAGAATATCGCAACCATTCTTTTTTGTTTTTCTGTGGAAATCTAAGGCGTGACGATATTCCAAGAGCGTTAAAAGATAATAACGTTCGGTATAAAGAAATTGAGGTGTATAAAACCACTTTGAACACCAAACACTTTGAAACAGTTTTTGATGGCGTATTGTTTTTCAGTCCAACTGGGGTACATAGTTTTACCACTAAGAATGCACTAGAAAATAGTATCGCTTTTTGTATTGGAAAGACCACTTTAGAAGCGGCTAAAAAATATACTCAACAGCTAAACATTGCCAATAAACCAACAGTTGAAAACGTATTGGTTCAAGCTATAAAGGCTTTTTCAAAAAACACTTCTTGAACCTGACCCTATTAAACGAAGAACACCGGCCAATTGTGGCTGAAATAGCAGATTAAAAATCGTATATGATTAAAAATGATTTATTCTTAAGAGCCTTAAAGGGAGAAACCGTAGATAGACCACCTGTTTGGATGATGCGACAAGCCGGACGCTACCTGCCCGAATTTATGGAAATCAAAGCCAAATATGACTTTTTCACACGTTGTCAAACTCCAGAATTGGCTTCAGAAATAACAGTTCAGCCCATTCGTCGTTATGGTATGGACGCTGCTATTCTATTCAGTGACATATTGGTTATTCCCCAGGCGATGAATATCGATGTTGAGATGAAACCCAACTTTGGTCCCTTCTTACCAGAACCGATTCGAAGCGCAAAAGACGTAGAAAGTGTCATTGTACCCGACATAAAAGATACCTTAGGGTATGTAATGGATGCCATTACAATGACCAAAGAAAAACTGAACAATGAGATTCCGCTCATAGGTTTCGCTGGATCGCCGTGGACCATATTGTGTTATTGTGTTCAAGGGCAAGGCAGCAAAAGTTTTGATTTGGCCAAAGGTTTCTGTTTTACGCAGCCCAAAGCCGCACACCAGCTGTTGCAAAAAATTACCGATACCACCATCGCCTATCTCAAAGAAAAAGTGAAAGCAGGTGTCAATGCCCTACAGGTGTTTGATTCTTGGGGCGGAATGCTATCACCAACCGATTATCAAGAGTTTTCCTTTCAATACATACAACAAATCGTAGATGCCCTTAAAGACGAAGCTCCCGTTATTGTTTTTGGCAAAGGCTGTTGGTTTGCCCTAGGTGAAATGGCAAAATCAGGTGCAGCTGCTCTTGGGGTAGATTGGACTTGCTCTGCCAGAAATGCCCGTTATCTAAGTGGTGGGAAAATTACATTACAGGGTAATTTTGATCCCTCAAGGTTGTTATCCCCCCCCACTGAAATAAAAAAAATGGTACATCAAATGATTCGAGAGTTTGGTAAAGACCAGTATATTGTCAATCTAGGTCATGGTATTCTCCCGAATATTCCATTAGAGAATGCGGGGGCCTTTATAGAAGCTGTGAAAGAATATACCGAATAGTTCAGTATGGAGCTAAAATTTGACAACTATAGCATTGCACCCATACATCATAAAGATGCATGGCGCCTATGTGATTTTGTTGTTTCAAATGCTGAACGCCTTAAAGATTTTTTTCCGAAAACCCTGAAAGCCAATTTGACGCCAACATTGGCCGAACTTTTTGTGAATCAAAAAGTGAAGGAATTTCAAAACAATGATGAATATCTTTTTACGGTAAAAGAAAATACCAATCGGACTATTATAGGCCTTGTCTTTTTAAAAGAACTTGATAAGGCCCCGCAACAAGGTGAGTTTGCTTATTGCATAAGCTATCGTTACCAAGGTAAGGGACTTAGTACAACGTGTATAGCCAAACTGACGGATTGGGCATTTCAAAAAGTCAGGCTCAATACCTTACAAATTATTGTACACAAAAAGAATCTAGCCAGCATCAGAGTGGCCGAGAAAAACGGTTTTGTTTTTAAGAAAACCTTAGAAAAGGAGCACCAACTGTACAAAGGCGATTGGGTCAATATGGAACTTTATGAACGCTATGCTTCCTAACATTTTAACAAATGGATATTTTAGGAACTTTAAGACGTATTGATTTTCTAACATTTTGGAGTCTTTTAGGGTTATGCTTTAGGCATCCCCTATTGCCATACCCAACATTTGTGGCAACCAAAGAATGCTTACGAAGGTCAACACAGCATTTCGGAAGGGCGCACTATCAAAATACTGCGGCAAACGCTTTTCGACATGCTTACTGGAACTATTTGATTGCCAAATTCTGTACCAAATGGTCCAAAAATGAAGAAACAATCCTTGTTTGGACCAAAGCTATTACCGATTGGCATGAAAATGCGTTCAAAAATAGAGAGTTGGCCAAATTAATGGATTTACACAATAACCAAATTGGGCGAACCATGTTTAAAGAAAACTCGAAACAATCCGTTGAAAAAGTAACGGTCTTCTTGCTTGAAATGACAAAGGACGCTGTGTTGATACGTTCAAAAGAAGCATTGGCGCAAAACCCAACAAACTTAGTACACCTAGTTTAAACAATTCAAATGAACAGTACACCTATGAAAGATAAATTTTACAGCTATATTCAAAATCTTCAAGACACCATTACCTCCAAACTTGAAAAGGTGGACGGTTCTGCAAAGTTTCAAGAAGATATTTGGAAAAGGCCCGAGGGTGGAGGTGGCCGCACGCGTGTTATTGAAAACGGTAGCGTATTTGAAAAGGGTGGCGTGAACATTTCAGCAGTTCATGGTAAACTGCCGAAAAGCATGCAAAACTATTTTGAAGTGGATGACGCCGATTTTTTTGCTTGCGGATTAAGCCTTGTACTTCATCCAAAGAATCCGTTTGTGCCAACGGTACATGCCAACTGGCGCTATTTTGAAATGTACGATAAAGAAGGTTCCATAGTGGACCAATGGTTTGGTGGCGGTCAAGACCTCACACCATATTATCTTTTTGAAGAGGATGCTAGACATTTTCATACCATATGCCAAGGGGCCTGTGACAAACACCATCCTGATTTTTATGAGAAGTATAAAGAAAAGTGTGATACGTATTTCTGGAATGCCCACCGAAATGAGGCCCGTGGGGTAGGTGGACTGTTTTTTGATTATTGCAAAGCCAATAAAGAAATGGACATGGAAGCTTGGTATGGTTTTGTCACTGAAGTGGGCGACAGTTTTTTAAATGGCTATGTTCCCATAGTTTTAAAGCGAAAAGACCTTGAGTTCACCCAAGAACATCGTACTTGGCAAGAAATTCGTCGTGGTCGCTATGTAGAATTCAACCTTGTGCATGACAAGGGCACTCTGTTTGGGCTGCGTACCAACGGTCGTATTGAGAGTATTTTGATGAGTTTACCACCCCACGTGCAATGGAAGTACGACCACCACCCCAAAACAGGTAGCGAAGAAGAAAAGCTCTTAGAGGTATTGAAAACGCCAAAAAAATGGGTATAAATCTGTAGCTTTAGCGTTATGAAAATTCCTATTTATCAAATTGATGCATTTGCGAATACCGTCTTCAGTGGCAACCCCGCCGCAGTCTGCATACTTCAAACATGGTTGCCGCCCCAGACCATGCAACGTATTGCCCAAGAAAACAATCTAGCTGAAACGGCATTTATTGTGCAAAAAGACAGCATATTTGAACTGCGTTGGTTTACCCCTGAGACGGAGGTAGATCTTTGCGGCCATGCTACCCTAGCCTCTGCTTATGTACTTTTTGAGTATAAAGGATTTAAAAAAAATACCATTCAGTTCTATTCACCCCGCAGCGGGCACCTATCGGTCACTAAGGGTTCAAATGATTTGATGACTATGGATTTTCCCGAGGACGAACTTATTGCCTATGAGGAAAATACGGAATTGAACGAAGCCATAGGTTTAACACCTAAAAACACTTTCAAAGGAAAGACCGATTATCTTTTGATATATGATTCACAACAAAAAATTGAAGCTATAAGCCCCAATTTCCATTTATTGGATGCCATTGACTGTCGTGGTGTTATTGTTACCGCTCCTGGAAAAGATGTGGATTTTGTATCCCGTTTTTTTGCGCCCTTATGTGGCATCCCAGAAGATCCGGTCACTGGCTCGGCGCATACTAGCATGACACCTTATTGGTCAAAAGTTTTGGGCAAGACCAAACTGAGTGCCAAACAACTGTCCAAACGTGGAGGTGAACTGCAATGCGAATATTTGAAAGGACGTGTAAAAATCTCAGGAAAAGCCGTTCCCTATTTGATGGGGGAAATTACGATTTGAAAATAGCTTCATAAATCATTTTCAAAACAAACAACTGATAACTGATAACTGATAACTGATAACTGATAACTGATAATAAAATGTACCCACTTATTCGAAACAGAAGACTACGTGCCTCAGCATCCATTAGGCGGCTGGTTCGAGAAACCATAATAACACCAGATGACTTTTTAGTACCCCTCTTTGTTGTCGAAGGAAAAGGTGTCAAAGAAGAAATACCTTCCATGCCCAATTATTATCGCATGAGTTTGGACCATATTGAAAAGGAAGTCAAGACACTTTGGGATATGGGTCTCTGTGCTGTGTTGCTCTTTGTTAAAGTGCCCGATGGCCTAAAGGATAACAAAGGTAGTGAGGCCATAAATCCTGATGGATTAATGCAACGTGCCATAAAAACGGTCAAAAACGCATGTCCCGAAATGTTGGTGATGACCGATGTGGCCTTGGATCCTTTTTCATCTTATGGACACGACGGTATCGTGGCCGACGGACAAATTCTAAACGATGAGACCAATGAGGTGTTGGCCGAAATGAGTGTTTCCCATGCCACTGCAGGAGCTGATTTTGTGGCCCCTAGCGATATGATGGACGGACGAATTTTAACTATTCGTGAAGCGCTTGAAGATGAAGGTTTTACAAATACGGGTATCATGAGCTATAGTGCAAAATATGCCAGCGCTTTTTATGGCCCTTTTCGTGATGCACTGGATTCTGCTCCAGTCGCTATCAAAAACGTGCCCAAGGACAAGAAAACCTATCAAATGGATAGTGCCAATCGTTTTGAAGCCATTCGTGAGACTCAAATGGATATTGACGAGGGCGCCGATATTGTCATGGTAAAACCTGGTCTGGCCTATTTGGACATTGTTCGTGAAATACGAAACGAAGTGGATGTGCCCGTGGCCGTCTACCAGGTATCTGGCGAGTATGCGATGCTCAAAGCTGCGGCCGAAAAAGGATGGCTAGACCATGATGCCGTGATGTTAGAGCAATTACTGGCCATCAAAAGGGCCGGGGCAAATATTATTGCCAGTTATTTCGCCAAAGATATGGTAAAGCTTATAAGCTAACTTCATTTATACTTATCAGTATTAAAATAGAATTGTTGGCCCTTGAATTCGCAATGCTCGAAAAAAATGCTTGCACTAAATTCTTTCTTTACTTTTGTCGCTATTGATTACCTTAGTATCCACTAGAAACCAACTATGGGCCTTTTACTTTTTTACGCCATAATATCGATTTTCTTTTCGTTCCTGTGTTCAATTCTTGAAGCAGTTTTATTGAGTATCACGCCAACTTTTGTCAATGTAAAAAAACAAGAGGGCAAAGCGTATGCCGAAGAACTTGAGAACCTGAAAAAAGATGTTGACAAGCCGTTAATTGCAATTCTTACCTTGAATACCATTGCACATACCGTTGGTGCAATTTTGGTCGGGGTTCAGGCCAAGGTCGCCTATGTCGAACTTTATGGTAGCCGTAGCCAGTCCATTTTTGGCATTGAGTTCACTGAAGATTTAATGGTGGGTATTGTTTCGACCGTAATGACAATCTTGATTCTTGTTGCTTCTGAGATTATTCCCAAGACCATTGGGGCCACCTATTGGAAACAGCTTTCAAATTTTACTGCCAAAGCCCTAAAGGTCATGGTTTTTTTTATGAAATGGACCGGCTTGCTTTGGTTACTACAGCTTTTCACCAAATTGATTGGCAAAAAAGGTGGTCATGGCAGTGTACTTAGCCGTGAAGATTTTACGGCAATGACCGATATCGCTGAAGAAGAAGGGGTTTTTCAAGAATCGGAATCAAAAGTCATTCGAAACCTATTGACGTTTGATGAAATTGAGGCGAAAGACATTATGACACCCCGTACCGTGATGAAGATAGCTTCTGAAGAAACCTTAATTCAAGATTTTTTTGAAAACAATCGACCGCTTCGTTTTTCGCGCATTCCCGTTTTTAAAGATAGGGCAGATAACATCACTGGATTCTTTCTTAAGGACGAACTGTTGGAAGCCATTATCAATAAAAAAGGCAAAGAAACCCTAGGCACCATAAAGCGTGAGATTTTAGTGACCAATAGAACCAAACCTATTCCTGAACTATTCGAAAAGTTTGTGGCACAAAGAGAACATGTTTCTTTGGTTGTTGATGAGTACGGCTCTGTTAGTGGACTTGTGACACTTGAAGATGTTATAGAAACCCTTTTGGGCCTTGAAATCATGGACGAAAGTGATAATGTTGAAGACCTTCAGGTGCTGGCCCGTAAGAACTGGGAACATCGTGCCAAACGATTGGGTATTATTGATGAGCAAATCTCTGATGAAGATAAATAATGGAAACTGCCTATCTCAAAACACCAATTGGATATGCCCAATTTCAAGGAGATGAAAATGGCCTTTCGGCCGTAACCGTATTTGACGAAGAAAAACCTATCGGTATTATTCCAGAAGTTTTAGAAGATACCATATATCAGTTCAAAGAGTATTTTCAAGGCAGTAGAAAGCATTTTGATATAAAGCTGAATCCTCAAGGCACCGAATTTCAGCAAAAGGTTTGGAAGGCGCTTTTAGATATTCCTTACGGAAAAACGGTTTCGTATTTAGAGCTTTCGAAAACATTGGGTGATGTAAAGGCCATTCGGGCCGTGGCTTCGGCTAATGGAAGAAATCCACTTTGGATCGTGGTTCCCTGCCATCGTGTTATTGGTAGCAATGGTGATTTGACAGGCTACGCCGGCGGGCTTCATCGTAAAAAGTGGTTGCTCGAACACGAAAGCCCTGTAAAACAACAAAGTCTCTTTTAGTCTTTGTAAAACACTTTGCCCATAAGCGGCTACAAGCGTTTCCCCATTTTTAATCTGGAAAAATTAGTACTTTTCTGCATGCTTTATAAAATCAACCTAGAGAATATCTTGTTTTTAGATATTGAGACGGTGCCCGAACATGAGCAGTTTGATATCCTCACCGAAGAAAAACAACAACTTTGGGAGCAAAAATCGCGCTACCAACGTAAAGATGAATTTACGGCCGAAGAGTTCTACGAACGTGCTGGTATATGGGCAGAGTTTGGAAAAATTGTATGTATCTCAGTAGGCTATTTTGTAGAAAAAGGAGCTGAAAGGCTCTTTAGGGTTACTTCTTTTTATGGGGACGAGCCCTCGTTACTGAAAGAATTCAAACAGTTGTTACAAGAACACTTTAACCAAGCCTATCATTTGCTATGCGGACATAATGCCAAGGAGTTTGATTTTCCGTATATCGCTAGGCGGATGCTCATTCATGGTATCAAGTTGCCTTACAAGTTGGACTTATTCGGTAAGAAACCTTGGGAGATTCCACATTTAGATACCATGGAACTTTGGAAGTTTGGGGACTACAAGCATTTTACCTCCCTTAAATTAATGGCAAATGTACTGGGCATACCCTCTCCTAAAGATGATATGGACGGTAGTATGGTACGTGAAGTATTTTATAAAGAAAAAGATATTGACCGTATCGTCACTTATTGCCAATTAGACGTTGTTACCACAGCCCAGGTGTTCTTGAGACTTAGGGGCGAGGCACTGTTATCTGAAGAGCAGGTAAAAACAGTTTGACACCAAATTCCGTTTTCTTGAGGCTTTTCCTATTTCTATAAAATAAAAAGTACTGATTGGTATGAACATAAGAGTGGCGATTACAATGAAATCATATTGAGGGTTTAATTCTTAAAAAACTTAGTGCTTTTTACTCCGCTCAAATCTAAAACGGTCATGATGTATAGGCCTGTGGCCAAATCTGACACATTAATGGTTTCGCTTACCTTTCCTTTCGCAACGGTCAATCCCGATGTGGAAGTGATGGCATAAACTGCGTCGTTTGAAACATTGGCGGCAATAGAGATTTTTTCTGTCGCAGGATTGGGAAAAACTTGTATCTCTAGTTCGTCGCTAAATGAAAAGGTTTGGTACATCTCAACCTCGGTATCTGAACCGTTAAAAACAAATTGAAGTTCGTCGGTGAATGCTGACATCAAATTTAGAGAGCAGACCGAACGTAAACGAACGGTATATTTCTTACCTATTTCAAGCTCACTGAGGTCTATGAAATTATCTAAAGTGGTTTCAACTATCCATTCTTCAGCATTTTCTTTCTTATACTGAAACTCATACAAGGTATCGTCGGTTGCTGACCAATCAAAGGTCAAAGCATCATCTGCAGCAGATACCAATTCTAAAGATTCTGGAGCTGATAGTTGGCATTCAGAAAGTGAAACCCCGGTAACGATCAATGTAAAATCTTGAACCGAATTTTTGAGGTTGCCTTTATGTGAAATGATTATTTCATACTCTCCAGATGCATTCTCAATATCAATACGTTCAAAGGGATCCACTTGGTTATCACCTGTTTTTGCTGCGGCATCAGCTTGACTTGCGGTCAATTTCCAGGGGAAATAGGTTTCTCCATTTTTTACCACACGAACATCTAAATCGTTGATCAAAGCGGGGGTTATAGCGTTTAAATCACCCCGATTGATGTATTCTCCTTCTGGATCTGTCCATGAAATCGAAACCTGCAAAGGGCCATTGCCGTTTGCGGTAACGCTATAGGTAGATGAATTGCCATTGGCCAGACTTTCTTCTGTCAGTATTGCTGTGTAGTCTCTGTATGTAATGGTCTTGGCGGCCTTTTTGGTATTGATAACGCCCCAACCCATTTTATAATCCGGCCCTTTTTCTTGTACGTCATCTGCCGTATGCAAGGTCAATCCTTTTAGTGTCGCCGCTTTCATAAAGCTCCCATAAAGTTCATTATGGTATTGTTGCAGCAACAGCAAGGATCCCGTGACGCCAGGAGCCGCCATTGACGTACCCATGGCAGTTTTGTAACTTGTATTGCTCACGGCGGTTGTCGACTCAATCAAGGCACCATCGCCGGCCAAGTCAGGCTTGATCCGTGAATCATCAATAGGTCCAAAGCTGCTATAGCCTGTTACCTTGGCACTTTTCAGTTCACCCTTATTGTTCAGCTTCGTTTCTGCCCCAGCAATGACAAGTCCATTTTTTGATGTTGCAAAACCTGTCAACAAATCAAAACCATCAGCCGCTTTTCCAAAACTGGGTACTTCATTATCTCTGGATTTTTGGGCATTGCCCGCAGCTGTCACCATTAAATAGTATGGCGCGTTGTACATAATCTTGTCCCAATCTTGAGATACCTTGATATAGCCGCCAAAATACCAATCTGGAAGTCTGTCGGACTTAATGCCGTACGAATGATTGGACAACAAAAGGCCGGAAGCTGCAGCTTCTGCCACTTCAATTTTATCGCGTCGCCAATCATGTGTCAAAGCTTGGGCCTCATAAGCAATTCCTTGCGCTTTTTGTTTTATGCCCGATGCTACAATTGTTCCTGTGACCATTGTACCATGTGAATCAATTGCATCAGTGCCATCAGTATTGAAAACACGTCCATCAAACTCTTGGTGGGTGGTCAATGCCGCGCCAGCATCCCAAACACCTACCTGCATGCCATAGCCAGTAATATCCAAATCTAACGTGCCTCCTTTATACAAAGCCTCTGCCCGCGACACCTTACTTGTAGGGCTCGCTTGTGTTGTATAGAACAATAATGTACCATCGTCACCTATATCGTTAAGGGATACTACAGTGCCGTCTTTTTGCTTTTGAGTAGATTGCCATTGCTTGCCCATTAGCTTGGCAGATATCATTTTCATCTTTTGAATTTCTTCTTTCTCAAAATCGGTAATCAAAGAAAGAAGTCCCGTATTGTCAAATTTTTTCTGTATTTGAAAACGCTGCTCTTGGGTTTGGGCAAAGGCAGTTGTAATAGTTATTATAAAAAAGATAAATGATGGAAAAAATCCTGTACCCCTGATAGGTTTTTTGCAGTCCATAATTTCAGATAAGTAAGATTTGGACTACAAATATATTTTCAAATCAAAATTCTATCGTTGAAAATCCCTTTTATTTCGATGAATGACACGTTTTGATTCGTTGACCTGTTGTGAAAGTCCAATATCTTGTTGTGTAAGATTTTACTTTCTTTCACTTGAGGTTAAATTTTAGACGAACATACACAGGAAAGTGGTCACTATACCCCCCGATATACTTTTTGCCAGCATAAGTGCGATAAGGGTTACCCTTGTATTTGCCTTTCCACTCCCGTAAAAACTTAGGTTTAAAAACCGATGCTTTTTTAAAACTATGGGTATTGGGTTCAAAGTTCAAAAAACTATGGGATAGGATAATTTGGTCAAAAAGACTCCATTCTCCCTTATAGTTTGCACTACCACCATTTGGCGACAACAATTTTTCCATCGGGTTGATAAAAAGTCCTGTTTGCATCATGGTCTTGATACTCTCTGAAGTGGGGTCATCATTAAAATCACCCATGATAACGATATTGGCTCCCGTATTTTCGTTCACAATACTTTCTACCTTAGAAAGAACGGTCTTAGCAGCAACGATACGTTTATATGCAGTTTCGTCCGCTCCGTCTCTACGTGATGGCCAATGATTCACAAAAACGTGTACCGCCTCACCATTCAACTTTCCGTGTACATATAGAATGTCACGTGTAAGGTCTCTGTCACCATTGGTGTTTTCGACCAGAAGCGCAATGGTTTCCGCCGAAGTAACTTCAAAATGCTCTTTATGATAAATCAATCCGGTATCGATACCGCGCTCATCAGGGGAATCAAAATGCACATAATCGTACGGTATGTCCCTGAGCTTTTTTGAAGCTAGCAGCTTTTCAATCACTCCATTGTTTTCTACCTCAGCAATCCCCATCAGACTGGCAGGTCTCTTGGCGTCATCTGGACCAATCTTACTAATTGCCTTGGCCAGTTTTCGAGTTTTGTAGACAAACCGTTTTTCATCCCACTTCTTAAATCCCTTTGGGGTAAAATCATCGTCCAATACATAAGCATCATTGGTGGTGTCAAAATAATTCTCAAGATTGTAAAACGCAACAGTGTATAGGTTCGATTGGTCGTACATAACAATAATTTTTTTTGGCGGCCCTAAAAGAGTTTTTTCATTCTAGCCGTTCTCCACCTCTTGTGCGCGGGCAAAAGAACTGCAGATAGTCCATATATTGATCCGGCTATGGCCGCACTTCGCCCCCCAAATACCAATACCGTTGCAATAGAAAGCATACAAATAAACAACAATAAACCGTATGCTTGCATAAATGTACGGGCAATATAACTCTCTTTTTGCGACAACTGTAGGGCCTCTCGTTTTTTGTAAGCGTTGACGTGCATCAACAACAAAAACAGGTACATCAAAAATAGTCCTAATCCGAAGCGCACCATGATATCTACCCATTGAGCCGACGAAAGCCCAGATTGTTTTACTGTCTCAAGTACCTGTCGCATTGCTTCGGAACTATCGCCCAATGCCAATTTTATTCTCATATAAATCGCGGTCCCTAAATATGAGAATAAGTACTTTAAAGGATAAACGTAAAAAAGAAGTACAAAAAGGAACAGAAAGTTCAAGATTTTTGTGGTCGAATCTTGCAGACCAAAGTGCAAAAAAAAGTTGTTATGATTGTTCCAAAGGCCCAATAACAACATGATACAAAAGATAAAGCCCAAAAAACCATACATAGATACTTGCAACTCAACATAAGTTGTGGGTACTTGAGAAGCAATGACCAACAGCGTAATGGCAAAACCAAATATAGCATCGGTCATATTCTCTAACCTTGAACTTGCCAAACCACGATAGCGAAAACCTTCTGGAGATACCTCATTTCTGCCTACAAAAAATTTTTTCGCCATACGTTATCATGCATTACTAAAGTGGAAAATACAAAAAGTGCCTGCAACAATGTGTAAATTTGTTCTTTAAATGATTTTATGCTAGAGAAAAAGACCACTGAATACGAGAAATCAATACTTATTGGGGTTATTAATGCGCAACAAGATCAGACCAAGGTTACGGAATATCTTGATGAATTGGAGTTCTTGACCTATACGGCCGGGGGCGAGGTGCTCAAGCGCTTTGTACAGCGCATGGACATTCCCAATCCGAAAACACTTATCGGCAGCGGTAAAATGGAAGAGGTCGCCGGATATGTCAAGGCAAATGACATTGGTTCCGTGATTTTTGATGATGAGCTTAGCCCGGCACAACAGCGAAATATTGAAAAAATATTACGCTGCAAAATCATAGATAGAACGAGTCTTATCTTAGATATTTTTGCTCAACGGGCACAAACGAGCTATGCCAGAACACAGGTAGAATTGGCGCAATACCAGTACTTACTGCCACGTTTGACCGGTCTTTGGACACACCTTGAGCGACAAAAGGGGGGTATTGGTATGCGCGGACCAGGTGAGACAGAAATCGAAACCGATAGACGTATTGTTCGCGACCGTATCTCATTGCTCAAAAAGAAGTTGGGTAAAATTGACCGTCAAATGGAGACACAGCGCGGTAACCGGGGGGCTTTGGTCCGTGTGGCTTTGGTCGGGTATACCAATGTTGGTAAGTCTACCTTAATGAACGTAATCAGTAAAAGCGATGTCTTTGCCGAAAATAAGCTATTCGCCACGCTCGACACCACTGTTCGCAAAGTGGTATTGGGGAACCTGCCCTTTCTTCTAAGCGATACAGTCGGGTTTATTCGAAAATTACCTACACAACTTGTGGAAAGTTTTAAAAGCACGCTGGACGAAGTACGTGAAGCAGATTTGTTATTGCATGTTGTCGATATATCGCACCCAAATTTTGAGGAACACATCGCCTCTGTCAACACTATACTTGATGAAATCAAAAGCGCTGACAAAAAGACGATTATGGTGTTCAACAAAATTGACCAGTATAAACCAGAGGTCATCGATGATGACGACCTTGTCACAGAGAAAACAAAACTGCACTTTACCTTAGAAGAGTGGATGCAAACGTGGTACAATAAAGTTGGTGACAGGGCACTGTTTATATCGGCATTGAACAAAGAGAATCTAGATGATTTTAGAAAACGGGTCTACGATGAGGTTCGTGATATACACGTGACACGTTTTCCGTACAACAACTTTCTGTATCCTGAACATTTGGATGAATACTAGCTTTTCTGTCAGAAAAAGTGCTTTTTACCACTGTCCACAAAAAACCAATGGTTCACATCAAAAAATAAACTGCCTCAAATTTGTCTCATAAATTAGTGGCAAGTTAAAACAGTGGTTCACCCCAAAAACCATTGTTTCCAAAAAAATGAACTTAATAACCTAGCTAAAAAAGCCCCAAGCGTTATGCTTGGGGCTTTTTAATTTGTCTTCGTGGAGGTTTGCTAAAAAGCGTAGCTCAAACCAACCGTCCAATACGATTGAAGGTCGTTGTCAACTGTATCGAACGTATCTGTATTTCCTAAAACATTGTTAGAATAGTTCAAGGCTTCTTGTTTGTTGTTTCGCAGACCAAAATCAAAACCGACACCAATCATTTTCCAAAGGGTATATGAGAATGAATTGGTCCAGGTCCAATTGCTCAAGTCACCACTTTCATAGCTTTGAAACATGGAAAGATTAGATTTAAAACCGATGGCACCTATTTGTCTGGTATAATCCGCAACTATTTTGGCTCCCAAAGATGAATTGAAAATAGTGTCATCATCGGCAAAAACAAAATTGTAGTTCAATGGATGGATTACAACCACCAAATTTTGCAAGGGAGTCCATGTTGCGCCCACACCAAGATCAAGATAACCAGGATCATTAAAGTTGCTCAAAAGCGTGGTTCGATATTCCATCAAACCTGAAACGGCAAATTTGTCACTAAGTTTACGTCCGTATAACGACGACAGATTGAACACATCTGTAGCTTCTCTGAAACCATCATCGTCATTGGGATCATCTTCATCATCTAACTTCACCCAGTTCAAATTGGTGGTCAACGCGTTGCGCCAAAAGAATTTTTCTTGTTGCAAATTGGCGAAAGCATTTACCGTAAATCCAATGTTACCGGCCGAGTTGTTCGGAAACCCCTGGGCGTACCAGTTGTTGAAATTAGATAAACTACCACCAATAGTACCAAAAGCACCGAGTTTCCAACCTGGCAATGCGTCTATTTCAGCTTGAATTGCATCCGCTCTACCCTGTATAGCGGCAATAGAGTCTTTTTTGTTGGCCAAAGTGGCCTTGAGTTCTTCTTCGGTTTGAGCTGTTAGTGTGGTAGCTGCAACCAAAAAAGCCATTGATAAGATTAATTTTTTCATAAGTGTTCTGTATTTAGGGTATTAGAACCCCAAAAGTAAGAATAGTCACTTAGCTATGAAAGATATCGCTATTTTCTCTTGAACAACGGCACAGAAGAACATGCTTCTCCATACATCACGCTTTTTGCTACCGTTTGAATTTTGGCCATAGCGATAATGTATGCGTTTTGGGGTACGGGCTTATGTGAACAGCCTTTTATTATCACTGGTTTATCCTTGAATTCGGCAACGTTCAATTGTGCAAGAATAGGCTGATAGAGTGCGGTTTCTAATTGTTCCAAGTCACCAACAACAACCCTTTTGGCGTGCGGATTCAATCTTGAAGCAACCAATAGAAATGCCCAACCAGGGATAATGGCATCTGAGGTACAGGTCAATGCCACATAAGTATCTTCGTATTGTGACCAGTCATGCGCATCAACTTTCCCCCTGAACTCTTTTTCTTTGAGGATTATCTCTTCAAACAACCAATCTTTGATATCAAAAAGGATGCGTTTTCCCTCGGGATACAAATCCTCCAAGTCAAACGTAATCAGTTTGCTCTGTGCTACTCTATTTATGATATCGGACATAAGTTTTCAGTTATTAGAACTCAGGCTTTATTCTCTAAGTGTTTAATTAAGCCATAAACCGTTTTAGAAATCTCATCACAAATTAAAAAACAAGTTTTAAACTCCTCTGCTGATACATAATTGATATCTAGAGCCAAATACAATTGTGACTTAACTTCGTAACAAGAGGCTTGCGCAACATTGAGAAAATAAATGAACTCTTTTTGGTTTTTCTTCCATATCCTTCAGCAATATTAGATGAAATCGATATAGAAGCTCTTCTTATTTGGTCTCTGAACGCAAAATCTTTCGAAAAGACAGGTTCTTGAGATACTTTGTAAATCTCTTTATTAAGAACTCTCGCTTTTTGCCATGAAATAAGTCCTTCAAACCCTCTTTCTTCTGACATCTGAAACCTTACTTCTTACCTTACAACATCCCCAGTTCAAGCTTTGCCTCTTCGCTCATCAATTCTTGTGACCATGGTGGGTCAAACGTGATTTCTACTTCTGCATCTTTGACGGCATCTAAAGATTTCACTTTCTCTTCAACCTCTACGGGAAGCGTTTCAGCAACCGGACAGTTGGGTGACGTCAGGGTCATTAATATTTTGACATCATTGTCCTCATTGACAAAAACATCATAAATCAATCCCAACTCATAAATATCAACAGGAATCTCAGGATCGTATATGGTTTTTAAAACCCTAACTATCTTATCACCAAGTTCGGTGGTGTCTATCGTTGTTTCTTCGCTCATTCTCAATTTAATTGTGTTTGGTAGGCAATGGCGTACAACTTTAATTGTTTGACCATACTTACCAAACCGTTGGCCCTTGTGGGCGATAAATGTTCTTTCAGCCCTATCTCATCAATGAAATCTGTGTTGGCATCGATAATGGCCTGCGGTTTTTGATTGCTAAAAGCGCGAATCAAAATGGCAATGATTCCCTTGGTGATGATGGCGTCGCTATCTGCGGTGAACACCAACTTATCGTTATCAAGTTCAGCATGGACCCAAACCTTGCTTTGGCATCCTTTGATGATGTTATCATCGGTCTTGTACTGCTCTTCAATCAATGGAAGCGACTTACCCAATTCAATCATGTACTCGTAGCGCTGCATCCAATCATCGAACATGCTGAATTCATCAATGATTTCTTCTTGTATGGCTTCAATGGTCATGCCTTGGTTTTATGCAAAAATACAATTCGGATTACTGTTAATCAAAAGATTGGCAAAATGTTAAGGCAGCCTAGAGCAGCATATTTTTGGCCCGCTCTACACCTGCTACCAATACATCCACTTCTTCTTTGGTGTTGTAAAAACTAAAGCTTGCCCTTACCGTACCGGGAATCTTGTAAAAATCCATAATCGGCTGCGCACAATGGTGTCCGGTTCGTACGGCAATGCCCAGTTTGTCTAAAATAGTTCCGATATCATATGGATGAATTCCGTCTATGTTAAAACTGATGACCGAAGTTTTATTGGCCGCAGTGCCATAAATCTTTAGTCCTTCTATTTTAAGCAATTCTTCCGTGGCATATGCCAAAAGTTCTGCTTCGTAACTTGATATTGTTTCAAAACCAATACTGTTCATGTAATCCAAAGCCGCACCGAAAGCGATTCCCCCACAAATATTTGGGGTGCCTGCTTCAAATTTATGTGGTAGGTCGGCATAAGTGGTTTTGTCAAAAGTAACTTCAGCAATCATTTCGCCGCCGCCTTGATAAGGGGGCAATTTCTTTAACCAAGCCTCTTTGCCATAAAGCATCCCCACCCCGGTCGGGCCACATACTTTATGGGCAGAAATCGTATAAAAATCGACATCAAGTGCTTGTAAGTCAGCTTTGATATGGGGTGATGCCTGAGCACCATCGACCAAAACCGCAGCGCCTACCTCATGTGATGCCGAAATAATAGCTTCTATTGGATTAATCGTACCCAAAGCATTGGACACATGGTTGCAAAACACCAATCTTGTTTTTTCTGAAAGCAAACTGTGGAAGTCTTCCATCACCAATTCTCCATTCGCATTCATAGGAATCACTTTCAAAACTGACCCAGTGCGTTCGCACAGCATTTGCCAAGGCACAATGTTTGAATGGTGCTCCATGGCCGAAACCAGTAGTTCATCTCCCTCTTTTAATAGCGAAGAAAAACCATTGGCCACCAAATTGATGCTATGGGTCGTTCCTGACGTCAATATTACTTCTTGCGGTTTAGCAATATTGAAGTGTTTTTGAATCTTGATCCTGGCCTGCTCGTATGCATCGGTTGCCTCTTGCGAAAGCGTGTGTACACCCCGATGAATATTCGCATTCAAGCGATGGTAATAATCAACAATGACATCAATGACTTGTTGCGGTGTTTGCGAAGTAGCCGCATTGTCTAAATAGACCAAGGGTTTACCATTGACTTCACGTTTCAAAATTGGAAAATCAGCTCTTATTTTAGTGATGTCGAACATAGCAATTCAATTGATTTACAAAGATATTTACTATTTATTTGGTGAGTTTGATATTTAAGAAAATCTAGAACGTATAATTACCTGATAACTGAATAGCCACGTTATAATTTTGAAGGTCTCCGGGCAATCCATTCAGTCGGTTCCGTAGCCCAATGTAAAAACGGGGTGAAAGCGATACGCGTTCACTGAGCTTTATGCCTACACCGACCGCCGCGCCATAATCTAACTGAAAGTCACCAGAAATTGAATTTCTTCTATCCACATCTACACTGTCTGTTTCATCTAAATTCTTTACCCTTGTGATTTGGTTCAAGAGAAATCCGAATTGTGGTCCAAATTCCACTGTTATCGTTTCGTTCAACCCGAACTTGACAATTAAGGGTACCGTGAGGTAGTTCAATTGAACGTTGGTCCTAAAATCATTTTCATCAGCTACAGATGTCCCATTTTGAATTGAAGCTAAATCAGTGCTGAATTGAAACCCTTGAGACGAATAAATCAGTTCAGGCTGAAATTTGAACTTATAGGAGAAGTCGACCAACACAAATACCCCTGCGTGACCAGAGAAGCGAAATTTGAGGCCTTCGGTAAGGTCCCCGACTACTGAAGAATAATTTAGCCCTCCTTTTATACCGAACCGGGTTTCTTGTGCCTTGCCAGAAAGCGCCAAAAACAAAAAAAGAAAGGCACATACCAATGCCTTTCTTTTTACAATTTCCTTGTGTTGTGGTCTAAAGATCAAAGCCTAAATTCACCCCTAATTTATTCGCAATGATTTTATTGATGCGAACCTTTAATTCGGGAATACGAACACTGTCCAATACGTTGTTCGAGAAAGCATACATCAATAAGGCCGTTGCCTCTTTCTTTGGAATACCCCGTGATTGCAAGTAAAACAAGGCATCTGCATCTAACTGACCAATGGTACAACCGTGCGAACATTTGACATCATCAGCGAAAATCTCTAACTGTGGCTTCGTGTTTATGGTCGCCTTATCGCTTATCAAAATGTTATTGTTCTGTTGAAATGCATTTGTCTTTTGCGCAATCTTATCAACTATAATTTTACCGTTGAAAACACCTGTGGACTTTTCACCAAAAATACCTTTGTAATCTTGATGGCTTTCACAATTGGGTTGCTGGTGGTGCACCAACGTATGGTGGTCCACATGCTGCTTCTCGCCTAAAATGGTTACCCCTTTCAAAGTAGAATCAATGTGTTCTCCATCTTGATAGTAGTTGAGGTTATTTCGTGTCAACTTGCCCCCAAACGAGAAGGTGTGCACGCTTACATTGCTACTACGCTTTTGGTCGATATATGTATTGTCAATTAGAGATGCGGTCTCTCTATCATTTTGTACTTTGTAATAGTCAACTCTTGCGCTTTTGGCGGCAAAAATCTCCGTCACACAATTGGTGAACACTTCATTTTCTGTTAGACTTTGGTGTCTTTCAATAATCTGAACCTCAGCATTTTCTTCAACGATGACCAAATTGCGAGGTTGCAACATTAAAGAAGCTTCGTTACCCGTGGCGAAGTGAACAATTTGAATTGGTTTTCGCGGAGCTTTGTTCTTAGGAATATAAATATATGCCCCCTCTTTGCTAAACGCCGTATTAAGACTTGTCAAGGATTCATCTTGCGAAGCCACCTTATTAAAATAGGCCTCAATTACCTGACGGTACATGGGTTTATTAAAAGCAGAGCTCATCAAACAGACGTCAACCCCATCATGTGTGGTCTCTGAAAGATACGAACTATATACCCCATCAATGAAAACAATCTTATAGGTGTCTATTTCATGCAAGAAATATTTCTTGATGTCTTTATAATCAAGTGTATTCTCTTCCTTCGGAAAAATGCTAAAATCCACCTTTTGAAGGGTGTTCAATGAAGTATACTTCCAAGCTTCTTGTTTTTTGGTAGGAAACCCTTTTTCTTCGAAATTCTTAATCGCCTTAGACCTTACTTCGTGTACCGGATTGTCTAAATCAACCGTATCTTCAAAAGCCAAAAATGAGGAAAGTAATTTTTCTTTTAAATCCATTTTTTCAGTTTTTCGTTGTCAGTCGTCAGTCGTCAGTTTAAAGAAATACTGCTGACCGCCACTTCTTACTTTGTTTTAAACAACCGCCTCTTGCTTGACCCAATCGTACCCTTTTTCTTCTAGTTCAAGTGCCAATTCTTTACCCCCTGATTTTACAATTTTACCATCATATAGTACATGTACAAAATCAGGAACTATATACTCTAACAAACGCTGGTAATGTGTAATGACCACAATTGCATTGTCTTTATTACGCAATTTGTTTACGCCATTTGCAACAATGCGGAGTGCATCAATGTCCAACCCTGAATCGGTCTCATCTAAAATCGCCAGTTTTGGCTCTAACATAGCCAACTGAAAAATTTCATTACGCTTTTTTTCTCCTCCAGAGAAACCTTCATTCAATGAACGTGAAAGAAACTTACGATCAATCTCTAGCATTTCAGACTTTTCTCGAATCAATTTCAGCATTTGGTTGGCTGGCATATCATCCAATCCTTTTGCTTTTCGAGATTCATTAATGGCCGTTTTCATGAAATTTGTCACAGAAACCCCAGGAATTTCAACCGGATATTGAAATGACAAAAAGATACCTTTGTGAGCCCTTTCTTCGGGTGCCAAATCTTCTAGGTCTTCACCATCTAAAGAGATACTGCCTTTTTCAACTTCAAATTCTTCTTTACCGGCGATTACAGATGCCAAAGTACTCTTACCTGAACCGTTAGGGCCCATTATGGCATGTACCTCACCGGCATTGACATTAAGATTAATCCCTTTTAATATGTCTTTTTCTTCGACACTTGCGTGCAAATCCTTAATCTCTAACATGTAACTTACTTTAAATAATTTGGTGCTTCGGGCAATTCGTCAAAATCGCCTTTGGCATGTTGTAAATATACTTTCGTCCCTTTTTCAAAGGTAAATGCTTCGAAAAGCGGACATGTTTTCCATTTTCATTTTATCCTACCGAACCTTCGAGGCTTATTTCCAATAGTTTTTGGGCCTCAACCGCAAACTCCATCGGAAGCTTGTTCAGCACTTCTTTGCTAAATCCATTTACAATCAAAGCAATCGCCTTTTCCGTATCGATACCTCGTTGATTACAATAGAATATTTGGTCCTCACCAATTTTACTGGTGGTGGCCTCATGCTCAATCTGAGCAGATTTATTCTTCGCCTCTATATAGGGGAATGTGTGTGCACCACATTCATTACCCATTAACAATGAGTCACACTGCGAAAAATTTCGAGCATTCTCTGCGCGGCTATTTACCTGTACCAAACCACGGTAACTGTTCTGTGATTTACCCGCCGAAATACCTTTTGATATAATCGTGCTCTTTGTGTTCTTGCCAAGGTGAATCATTTTTGTTCCGGTATCGGCCTGCTGAAAATTGTTGGTTACTGCAATCGAATAGAATTCACCAATAGAGTTGTCCCCTTTCAAAATACATGAAGGGTACTTCCAAGTAATGGCAGAACCCGTCTCAACTTGTGTCCAAGAGATTTTGGCATTCTTCTCGCACAACCCTCTTTTGGTCACAAAATTGTACACCCCGCCTTTTCCTTCTTTATCTCCAGGGAACCAGTTTTGTACTGTTGAATATTTGATTTCGGCATCATCAAGCGCAATTAGCTCCACTACTGCGGCATGCAATTGGTTTTCATCACGTGATGGTGCGGTACACCCTTCTAAATAACTCACATAACTGCCTTCATCTGCAATGACAAGAGTTCGTTCAAATTGGCCAGTACCAGCTTGGTTGATTCTAAAATAGGTAGAGAGTTCCATAGGGCAACGTACCCCCTTAGGAATGTAACAGAAACTGCCATCAGAGAAAACAGCAGAGTTTAAGGCTGCGTAAAAATTGTCTTTCTGAGGCACCACCGAACCTATATGCTTGCGCACCAATTCAGGATGTTCTTGTATTGCTTCTGAGATGGAACAAAAAATAATTCCTTTTTCAGCCAAAGTTTTCTTGAAGGTCGTGGCCACAGAAACTGAATCCATGACAATATCTACAGCTACCCCGGCCAGCTTTTTTTGCTCATCTAACGAAATTCCCAACTTTTTAAAGGTGTCCAAAAGTTCAGGGTCAACCTCATCTAAACTATCATACTTTGGTTTTTTGTTTGGTGCAGAGTAATATGAAATAGCTTGAAAATCTGGTTTCTTGTACGTAACATTTGGCCAATCTGGCTCTTTCATTTCTTTCCAAACCCGATACGCTTCTAATCGCCATTCTGTCATCCACTCGGGCTCGTTCTTCTTTTGCGAAATCGCTATGACGATATCTTCGCTTAACCCTTTCGGAAATGTTTCCGAATCTATATCAGTGTAAAACCCGTACTCATATTCTTTGGTTTCGAGCTCTTTTTTTAATTCTTCTTCGGTATACGCCATATTTTTAACCTATTGGTCGACAAACCTTTGTCAACTAATTACAATGAAAAACTTTCGCCACAGCCACATGTGCGCTGGGCGTTCGGGTTGTTGAAAACAAAACCTTTTCCGTTCAGGCCACCTGAATACTCAAGGGTGGTTCCCACCAGATATAAGAAACTCTTTTTATCTACTATGATGCGAACCGTATTGTCTTCAAAAATCTTATCGGCATCTCCTATATTCTTGTCAAAACCCAATTCATAAGAAAGACCACTACATCCACCACTTTTGACACCTACACGAACATAGTCCGTTGAAGCGTCAAATCCAGATTCTGCCATTAAGGCCGTAACTTTCTGTTTAGCGGTATCAGATACTTTAATCATGTTTACTAAGATTTATTCTAAATAGCTTACAAATATAGGTTTTAGTACGTATTCAACACTATATCTAACATTATTATAACGAATATTTTGATAAACTTTTTCTATGGAAAGGTTAAACAGAATTTATGAACTTCAAAAACTGGAATTTTACAGGTCATTCTATCTTGAGAACCACCAAATCTATACCCCCTTTATACACAATTTCAGGAAAGTCTTCACTGGCTGTGTCACCAACAAAAATTAGTGCTCCATTTTCAGTTTGAAAAGCGTCATAACCAAAGTCCAATCCCGTTCCGCCAATCGTTTTTTGCCAGACCATTTCACCTGAGGTATTTGTCTTTATCAACCATAGGTCATTTTCACCAAAGTAGGCCGTGGCATCGCCACCATAACTTTTAGAATTGCCTGAGATAATAAACCCACCATCATTGGCCAGGCTAACGCTATGTGCAGCATCAAAGGCAGGCCCCCCGAAGCTTTTCTCCCATAAAAGTGTTCCACTCCCATCGAACTTGACGAGCCAAATATCTGCTTCGCCATTATTTTTTGAAATCTGTGTGTCTGAGCTGAAAGTAGTGCCCACAATAACATAAGCGTTGTCATTTGTCTTTGTAATATCAAAAGATTGGTCAATCCCCGTTCCACCAAATGATTTCTCCCACTCAAAAACACCATTCTTGTTCACCTTGACCACCCAATAATCATAGCTTCCCTTTGATGCCGAAATATCAAAATCATTACTTTCAGAAACTCCTGAAAGAATAAAGCCCCCATCAAATGCCTGGGTAACACCAAAAGAGCGGTCATTGTTACTGCCCCCAAAGTATTTGCGCCATAGCAGATTTCCTTCAGCATCTAAACGGGTTCCCCAAAACTCACCAACGCCATGGGCCGTGACCCCTTTTGACTTTTCGGTGCTTCCTTCACCATTGGAAGCCGAGACATCTAAAAACCCTGAAAAGAAAAAACCGCCATCTGTAGTTTCAATAATGTCATACGAATGATCATGGCCAGAAAAGCCAAAACTCCTTTCCCAAAGAATGTTTCCTGATTCGTCCAACCGTAATATCCAATTATCGTGAAAGCCTTCATTGCTAGTTCCATCACCATCATCACTCATGGCATAGCCCGTAATGGCATAACCCCCATCTTTGGTTTGAATCGCTTTTTGCCCACGATCATCTTTACTACCACCGTAAGTACGTTGCCACTGCAATTCGCCCTCAACATTAAACTTCAGCAACCAATAATCATTAACATTTAGGGCCTTTGATGCCAAATCACCATCAGAACTATTGGTAAAACCAAAAACGGCAAAACCTCCGTCAAGAGTAGGCACTACGGACCTTGGAGAATCATCACCGGAACCGCCAAAATTTTTGACCCAAGAGATGGTTCCAAATACGGCCGCATCTTGCTGTCCGTTGCTGTCTTCAGTGTTTACATCGTCACTGGAACAAGACATTACCAAAAAACCCAATGCCACAACTATGTATTTCTTCATAATGTCTTTATTGAGATCTCTTAATGATGTAAAGACCCGTATTAGAGTCATTGACCAAAATGTTACCACTTTCAAAATAGGGATAAACACTCCATACGCCATCAAAACTGGTAATATTGCTTGATGGAAAAGTGTCAAAGAACCCCGTTTCAGTCATATTTTGATTTTCAATGTCCGCGATGTCAATTACACGAACTCCGGCAGTATAATTGGCCAGAAAAAACTCATCTCCCTTCACATACCCATTATGGTCAATAGCGGTTGTCGGACCTAGGTAGGTGGCATGCAACATTGGGCGATCTAGGTCTTGCATATCAAACACCAAAGTTCTCGAATTGAATCCGGAATCACGTTCATCTGTCTCATCGCCCAAAATAAAGAAGCGGTGGTCTTCGGTAAACCATCCCTGATGGGTATAGCCCAAATTAGGATAATCCAATGTGGCAATTTCAACCGGATTATCTTTATCGGTAATGTCAACGACAGCTATGATGTTTTCATTGGCGCCAACAAAGATTTCTTGGCCTGAATAGTCGGCATCTGGCCCGCTATAGGTGATAACCTGCGCATCATGGGTATAACCGTTGCCAGCGTAACCTCCTGCAGCGACAGGATTCATGGGATTCTGAATATTTACAAAATGTATACCTCCTCCAAAAGTGTTGCTCCCTACTGGGTAGGCATAACCTATTTGTTCATTGATCACGATATTGTGGGCATTGCCGATAGCTGTATAACGTGTGTCGGCAGCAAAACTTGCTGGTGGGCTTGCGACGTTTCGCAATCGTTTTAAATCAAAAACCTGCATACCATGACCTCTTGCCTCAGCTACAATAAAAGCATAGTCATCATAAATTTTAACGTCACGCCAAATACTTGAGTTGGTAGCCGTTGGTAGTTTTCCTAAATAAATAAGGTTTTCAGTATCCGTAACATCAACAAAAGCGGTTCCATTATTCAATCCGACCAAAGCATATTCTTTTCCGGTGGTACCATCGGTCCAACCCCAAATGTCATTGGCCGAACCTGCCGAAAATTGTGCAAGTTCAATTCGTCCCAATAAATCATATCCATTACATGGAAATTCTCCGGCCATGCCATTTTCACAAGGAATGAAATTTGAAGTTGCAGAATTGTCGTCGTCTGAGGCCATAGTGGTCAGCGAGTCGTCATTGCCACAAGAAAACAGAACCAACAAGAACACAAAACATAGGGAACGGAAAAACATAATCATAACAGTTAAAGGGCCTTACGTAAAGATACACTTTTAAAGTATTCGGCTTATTTTTGCAAAATGATAGAAAATAAAGACCAGTCACGAACCTCGTTGGAAAATCTAGGTGAATTCGGATTGATAGCCCATTTGACAAAAAACTTTGAGATTACACAAAAATCTACATTGAAAGGTATTGGTGATGATGCTGCCATTCTTGATTTTGGAGCACAAAAAACATTGGTTTCAACGGACTTGTTGATTGAGGGTGTTCACTTTGATTTAAGCTATATGCCCTTAAAACATTTGGGCTATAAATCAGTAATCGTAAACCTATCAGATATCTACGCCATGAACGCGATGGCCACCCAAATTACCGTTTCAATTGCAGTTTCAAATCGATTTCCGTTAGAGGCTTTAGAAGAGTTTTATGCTGGTGTCGCTTCAGCCTGCAAGCTTTATGGAGTGGATTTAGTAGGTGGGGACACTACCTCATCTACCAAAGGAATGCTCATTAGCATTACTGCCATCGGTGCTGTACAAGAAGAGCATATCGTCTACCGTTCTGGCGCAAAGGCGAATGATTTGCTTGTGGTTTCAGGTGATATTGGAGGCGCCTATTTAGGATTGCAGGTTTTGGAACGTGAAAAGGAAGTTTTTAAAGTAAACCCACAAAACCAACCTGACCTTGAGCCCTATTCTTACATTGTTGAACGCCAATTGAAACCCGAAGCTCGAAAAGATATAGTAACACTGTTGGAAAAACTAGAAGTGCATCCTACCGCAATGATCGATATCAGCGATGGGCTTTCTTCAGAAATTTTGCATTTGTGCAAAGAAAGCAACGTAGGGTGTAATTTGTATGAGGATAAAATTCCGTTGGATCCTACCGTAATCGCCACTTCTGAAGAATTTAAAATAGATAGTACGATGATTGCCCTAAGTGGCGGTGAAGATTATGAGCTATTGTTCACCATTGACCAAAAAGAATTCCCGAAAATTAAGGGCAATCCTAATCTGACGGTCTTGGGGCACATGACTGACAAGAATGAGGGCGCACACCTAATCTCCAGGAATGGCTCTAAAATTCCAATCACAGCACAAGGCTGGAATTCGTTTTAAGCTACGTGCTTAATTTCTGGTTTTCTTGCTGACCTACGGTTACGCTTTTGGTACATATCTTCTAGCGTATTGTTGATCTCTTGCATCTGTGGTGTCAGCGTAGATAGCTTTCCGCTTTCGTCTGTGGTCACTTGTTTTTGACAGTGCACACAGCGATATTCTTTAATATGTTCTGTTACCTTTTTTGAAACGACGAAGTGATGTCCAAAAAAGTTGCAAAAGATTCCGGTAAGTCTATTGCCGTCAGGGGTAATAGTTTTTTTCATAAGTCTGGTATTGGTTCATGCATAGCTTCGATTTGGGGTCGATTCATGCAATAGTCAGTATTTTTGTTGGTAATACGTTTAAAAAGAACGTTTGGTTTATATTAGGGCAACGATACCGATTTCCATTTTATTTTCCTACGATTCAAGAATTTTAATTTTTTTCGATGAAATGCACAAAATCGATAAAATGTTTAAAAAAATCGATAAAATGTTAACGATTTCAATATACAAATTTGACCTATCTTACCAAATATTTTTCAGTTTATGATTACAAAAAGAAATGTTCTTGTAGTCTCATTCGCACTTTTTTCATTATTCTTTGGCGCTGGCAACCTCATTTTGCCGCCACAGCTCGGTTTTAAATCAGGTGAAACGTGGTGGTTGGTCACCATTGGATTTTGTATCTCTGCCGTGGTAGTGCCCATATTGGGCATTTTGGCACATGCCAAATTACAGGGCACTATGTTTGATTTTGCAAAAAAAGTCTCTCCGGCCTTTAGTTTGGTATACTGCTATTTGGTCTACGCTATCTCTATAAGCCTACCCTCGCCAAGAACGGCTTCGGTTGCACACGAAATGGGTATTGCACCCTTTTTTGGTACCTCACCGTTGTTGACCAGTATCATTTATTTTATGCTGGTCTTCATATTTGTTATCAACCGTTCTAAAATATTGGATGTTGTAGGAAAGCTGCTCACCCCAGCTATCATTCTCATATTGGTCTGCATCATTGCACAAGCCCTTTTCGGATTTGAATTTGATTTTGGAGCATCTGAATTTGAGAGTCCGGTCACAAAAGGAATTCTAGAAGGTTATCAAACTTTTGATGCCATTGGTGCCGTTGTGGTCGGTGGTGTCATCATCATTTCAATCAATCTAAAAGATGATAAGATTCCATACGAGGCGAAAAAGGGGTTGATTTTCAAAGCAGGGTTATTTTCAGGTTTGGGCCTTTTCTTAATCTATACAGGATTGATTGTCACGGGAGCACTACTACATAATGAATTTGATGCAGACAGTTCTAGAACTGCCTTGCTCAGTGGTATCAGTCTTAAAACTTTAGGAAGTACGGCCAATCTCTTTTTGAGTATTTTGGTAAGCCTTGCCTGTTTTACGACTGCCGTCGGTATTGTCACCGGGACCGCTGATTTTGTAAAGGGGCAGTTTCAAAATTCTAAGCATGCCTATTTGATAACGGCCATTGTCGGTTGCATACTAGGTATTGCAATGGGGCAGTTCAATGTAGGCTATATTATTGCCGTTGCACTTCCGGCTTTGATGTTCATTTATCCGATAACCATTGTCTTGATTCTCTTAAATGTGGCTCCAGATCAATGGGCAATGCCCAAAGTATTCCGATGGGTGGTGCTAACAACGGTAATCTTTAGTATTCCCGATTTCCTGGGCAGTATAGGCTTGGGAGAAGACATTTCAACTTTCACCAATTGGATTCCCTTGAGTGCATTTCATATGGGCTGGGTATTGCCCGCATTGGTGGCTTTTGTGACAGTCAATGTTTTTGAAAAGTCAAAATAGGTCAAGATCTAGTTTTCAATTATCTCAACTCACCGCCCGACAGCAGGTGCTTGATATGACAGTTCAAAATGAAATGATACTACGAACCCCGTCGCTTTTTATTGTAATGATAGATTAAATAAGCAATGAACACCAATACCACAAAAGGCAAGTAAGAACCAATGACCACCCCAATTTCGTAAGCGGAATCAGGAGCTTCTTCTATCTTCTTTTCAATGTCAGGTTGTTGTAATAGAATGGTCAAAAGCTTCATCAAATATGTTATTGTTGTTCTCTTTATGAAGTGACGTAAGGAATCTCCAAATCATACTTTAGATTCTTCGTTCCGCTATGCTCCGTTCAGAATAGTGTTTTAAATTAGCTATTCATCAATTCTTCAATCTCCTCAGCTTCAATGGGTATGTTTCGCATCAGGTTAAAAGGCTCTCCTGTTTCTTGAATGACCACATCATCTTCTAAACGGATGCCCATACCCTCATCGGGTATATAAATACCCGGCTCTACCGTAAAGACCATATTGGGTTTCATTGCTTTTTTCAATTCACCATAATCGTGGGTGTCCAACCCAATATGATGACTGGTCCCATGCATAAAATACTTCTTATAAGCAGGCCAATCAGCCTTCTCGTTTTGAACGTCTGCCCTATCTAACAAGCCTAACTTCAATAACTCAGCGGTCATGATTTTACCCACCTCTTTATGGTACTCGGCCCAAATGGTTCCAGGCACCAACATTCTTGTAGCTTCGTTTTTTACCCGTAGCACAGCATTGTACACATCACGTTGACGTTGGGTGAACCTACCGCTAACGGGTATGGTTCGCGTCATATCACTTGAATAGTTGGCATATTCAGCACCAACATCCATCAAAATCAAATCGCCGCTCTGACATTCTTGATTATTTTCAATATAGTGCAACACATTCGCGTTGTTTCCTGAAGCTATGATCGGTGTGTACGCGAACCCTTTTGAACGGTTGCGAATAAACTCATGCAAATACTCCGCTTCAAGCTCATACTCCCAAACGCCAGGTTTGGTAAATCGCAATATTCTTCGGAAGCCTTTTTCTGTAATATCACATGCCCTTTGCATCAAATCAAGTTCTTCAGGTTCTTTCTCCCCTCGTATTTCCTGTAAAATCGGATTACTTTTTGCCCACTGGTGTGCTGGAAACTCTCTTTTGCATTTTTCAATAAATCGGTCTTCGCGGGTCTGGGTTTCCACAGCTTGACGGTAGTGTTCGTTGGTGTTAAAGTAGATGGTATCTGCCTCTGTCATCAAATCGAAGAACACCTTATCAAAATCGGTGAGCCAGTAGATGGTTTTGATGCCTGAAACCCCGGTCGCCTGCGCTTTCGTCAGTTTTGCTCCCTCCCATACTGCAATATGCTCGTTGGTTTCACGAACGAACAAAACCTCTCGGTGTTTTACATCTATCGCATCAGGAAACAAAAGCAACATGGTTTCTTCTTGGTCAGCTCCACTTAAATACAAAATATCACGATGTTGCTCAAATGGCATGGTACTATCGGCACTGACGGGATAAACGTCATTTGAGTTAAAAACCGCGATACTTTTCGGCTTCATTTGGGCCATAAACTTCTTGCGGTTCTTGATAAAAAGTTTGTCGCTGATTTGTTCGTATTTCATCTTTTAGAGTTTTCGAGCTATCGGTTACGTATCTTATTCCGTAAATTTAAGAACAGTTTTTTCAACCAACGAACAACACTATGAAATTCAACGCACTTCTCTTTTTTCTGATTGCCCCATTACTTCTTTTTTCACAAAATGATTTGTCAGCATTTAGTGAATTTAAGTTTCGGTTCATTGGTCCCGAAGGTAATCGTACCATAGCTATTGCAGGAGTCCCCGGAGACCCTATGGTCAACTATATTGGTGCCGCATCAGGTGGTCTTTGGAAAACGACAGATGGCGGTGTAAGCTGGCAATCCATTTTTGATGATCAAGAAGCATCGTCTATAGGATCGGTTGCTATTGCTCCATCAAACCCTGATATTGTTTGGGCCGGTACGGGCGAAACCTTTGTTATCAGACCTGCACATGCCATGGGCGACGGTATCTACAAATCTGAGGACGCCGGAAAAACTTGGAAAAAAATGGGGCTCGAAAAAACAGGGCGTATTGGGCGTATTGTGGTGCATCCTTCAGATCCCAATATTGTTTATGCAGCGGCCCTTGGCCATACATATGGCCCACAACAAGAACGTGGGGTCTATAAAACCATCAATGGTGGAAAAACTTGGGAGCACATTCTTTTTGTAGATGAAAATACCGGTGCTGCCGATATTGCAATGCATCCGAACAATCCTGACCAATTATTGGTAGGCCTGTGGTCTATTCATATCAACACCTGGGGCTTGCGGAGTGGCGGAGCAGGTGGCGGAATCTACCGCTCTACGGATGGCGGCAAAAACTGGAAGGCACTTTCTGAAAATGGGTTGCCGGGCGGGGCCAATAATCCAGTTGGAAAAACAGCTGTGGCCATCTCAGCTTCAAAACCAAACGTGGTGTATGCACTATTTGAAATCGATAGCCCTGCATTGTACCGCTCTGAAGATTTTGGTGAAACATGGACCTTACAAACCCGTAACCACGACATCAATGAACGTGCACCCTACTACACCAGAATGGCGGTTTCAACCGACAATTCTGATGAACTGTACTTTGCTTCAGTGAAGTTCAGTGTTTCAAAAGATGGGGGTAAAACCTTAAAATCAGGTTATAGTGCCGGCGGTGATAATCATGACATTTGGGTAGATCCGACCAATGCGAATCGTATCATGGTGGCTCATGATGGTGGGGCCAGTATCAGTTTGAACCGTGGCAAAACATACCAACGTATCGTATTGCCCATAGCGCAGATGTACCATGTTTCGGTAGATGACCAGATACCTTACAATGTCTATGGCAACCGTCAAGACGGCTATTCATATAAAGGTCCAAGCAATAGCCGGCAAGGGTATATTCCCTTAGGACTTTGGAAAGGTGTAGGGGGCTGTGAAAGTGGTTTTGCCCAACCCGACCCTTTAGATAACAATATTGTTTGGTCAGGGTGTTACGATGGTGGTTTACAACGGTATGATGCCCGAACGGGGTATGCCCGTGATGTTCGTGTATGGCCTGAAGCTGGATACGGATGGGAACCTGGCAAACTGAAGTACCGTTGGCACTGGAACTTTCCGCTGTCTTTTTCGCCCCATACCAAACATAGGGTCTATGTCGGTAGCCAATTTGTTCATAAGAGTGATGATGATGGACAAAGCTGGCAGGTCATTAGTCCTGATTTAACACTCAACGATAAGACACACCAACAAAATTCTGGTGGTATTGCCATTGACAATCTCATGACCTTCGATGGTGCCACACTGTTCAGTATTGTGGAATCAGGATTGGAGCCAGGACTCATTTGGACCGGAAGTAACGACGGACAGGTACAATTGACCAAAGACGAAGGGCAAAACTGGACCAACGTCACCGGCAACATTCCCAATCTTCCCAAATGGGGAACTATAGCCAATATTGAGGTTTCCAAGTATAAAAAAGGCACGGTCTATATCACGGTAGATTTGCACCAAATGGGAGATTTTAAACCTTATGTCTACAAGACGGAAGACTATGGCCAAAACTGGAAATTGATCAGTGAGGGCGTACCAAAATCAGTGCACAGTTTTGCGCATGTCATTAAAGAAGATCCGAAACGTGAAGGCATGTTGTACCTAGGTGTTGATAATGGATTGTATCTCAGCTATGATGATGGTTCTCAATGGACACGATTGCGAAATAACCTACCGCCAGCACCGGTCTATTGGCTAGAAGTGCAAGAGCGGTTTGATGACCTGGTGGTTGGCACCTATGGGCGTGGGTATTATATACTGGACGATATTTCCGCTTTGCGAGAATTTGATAATGCCAAAAATGAGGAAGCACATTTATTCAGCGTGCGCGAAGCCTATCGTTTTCAAAATCAACAGGCTATAAAAACAGATGGACCAAGTATGAACTCTGGAGAAAATCCTGCTTACGGGGCCTACATTAATTACTTTTTAAAGGATAGTACCGACCAAAAAGTGGAAATCGAAATTTTGACCAATACCGATGAGGTTGTTCGCACTTTAAAAGGAGAAAACACTGCCGGGGTTCATCGAACAGTTTGGGACTTGCGTTACGAACCCACTTATAAACCCAGAATACAAACAACCCCTCCGGGCAGGCCTTGGGTGCAATTGAACGGTGAAGGTTGGAGGCCCTTGGTCACTTGGGATTTAGATTTATGGCGTGGCCAGTATGGCCCCCGTGTTGTGCCAAATGCCTACAAAGTAAAGCTGCGTATTGGTGAACAAGAATATATTCGTGACCTGACGGTCTTAAAAGATCCCGGAACTGAAGGTACTATCGAGTCTATAGAAGAGCAGGTTGCACTTTCATTGGAGCTTAGAGACGCCATAAATCTGGCGGTTACCATGATAAATGATGTTGAAGATATTAGTGCTGAGCTAGAAGCAATCGTACCTCAGTTAAAAACCAAAGAAGATATTGATACTGCCAACCTGTTACTGAAAAATGCCAAAACCATAGCAGCAGCGCTTTACGATATTCATTTGACCGGGGCACGTGAGGACGCATTTCGCTCGCCAATGAAATTGTATGGCCGACTAAGCGCCTTAGCCAGTGATATTGGAGGTTTTGGTGTTGATTTTAAACCAACCGACCAACAGCACGAAGTTTATCAAGTATTGAACAAACGATTACAAACTGCCGAACAAAAGTTCAAAACCTTTATCAAGGTTGATGTAAAACAACTTAACGACCAGCTTAAGAAAAGTGAGCTAAAGTTAGAGTTTGGCAAAAAGATAAAATCATAAAAAAGGGGCTTCTACAAGCCCCAAGGTTTTAGGGTTGGTTAATTGCTATTTAGATAAAGCACCTTTTATGGCACCAATAATTGCCATAATAACGCCGCCACCTACACCGCCACCGGCAATACTTCCAATAATTCCGGCCACATCCATACCGCCGTCAGTAGCTAGGCCCAACATGCCCAATAAAGTTCCTCCAAGTCCACCTCCCAGAATTCCAGATATCGAATTGCCCAGAGTGCCTAAATCCAATTTTGGCAATAGTTTTCCGGCAACATTACCGCCAATGGCACCAGACACCAATTGAATAATTAATGGTAAATACTCTTCCATGTTTGTTTTGTTTAGTGGTTATTTCACAATAAATAAACCCATTTTTTAATTAATTTACAATTAAATAGGTGCAATATTCAATTTTTGCTAATGTGCGGTGGTCAGATTTTTAGTAGTTTCAACATGTCTAAAAACCCTCAAAACTATTCTCTTACAATGCAATTAACCCTAAGTATACCGGCTTTACTTTTTCCGGCAATCTCATTGACCATGTTGGCCTATAATGCCAGATATTTGGCCATCGCAGGGCTTATTCGCCAGTTGCACAAACAGTTTGAAGAAACTGAGGCGGCTCCCTTAAAACGCCAGATCGATTCGCTTAGAAAACGATTGGAAATTATCAAAAACATGCAAGCTACCGCTATCGCCAGCTTTCTTTTGGCAGCGGTCACCATGTTCTTAGTTTATGTGGAATACGTGATTTTGGCCAATATAATTTTCGGGGTGAGTCTTGTGTTTTTAATGGTTTCTTTAATCCTCTCGCTAGTAGAGGTGCAACTTTCTACCAAAGCACTGGGCATTCAATTAAAGAATATGGAAAACTGATTTTCCACGCCCTATAAGTGTCTAATTTTCTGATGTTTGTAAGAATAATCGTCATGTGAATTTCTATTTATCTTGCTTTAAAAATTTAAGATTATCATTATCTTTATCCTCCAACTTAATTAAATACTCCACTAAATGAAAAGGGTGAGGGACATTCCCTTTTTTAAGAATATCAAAGAAATTCGCGAGTACCAATTTGGCACGTTCTATTTCTTTGATGGCTTGGTCATTTCAGAAATCAACCAAGGACAAACCTTTGGATGGGAGATGGCACAACGCACCATCAATGCCGCAAAAGAGGTTTTCGGCGAAAATATGCCCATTGCCTACATTTCCAATCGAATCCACTCCTATTCTGTAGTCGCAACAGATTGGGCCAAGTTCTATACCAATAGGCACAAATTGAGTTTTTATTCGGTTGTGGGAAATACCAAAGGAAGTTTCGCCAGTTTGGTGTTGGAACGCATGTTTTTTCAAAACTCCATTAAACAGTTTGCCGACCTTGAAGAGGCCATCTCATGGAGCTTGAAACAACTGAAAGCACACCAGAAAGAAACTGCCAAAGCTGATTAGTGCTACTTTCCTATATGAAATAGCGCATCGCCCTGATTGACCACTGCTTGATGGTTGATGCAAAATACATACCCATCCATAGGTGCACTTATTTTTTTGCTTTTTTCGGCAACCGTATCGGTAATCATTCCCAGCAATCGGCCTTTGCTTACTTTTGAACCATTAGTAACCTTAGGAATGAACATTCCCGCTCTCGGAGCCCTAAGCCAACGTGTTTTCTCTAAGTGGACTGATGTCTTACTCTTTGGTTTTTTTAATTCGGTGAGCATGTCGAAGTGGGTCAAGATATTTTTGATTCCGACAATAGCGGTTGCGATTGCAAATTCATCAAAACGCATACTTTCGCCAGCTTCATAAACGACAATTGGTTTCCCCATGTTAAAGGCCACTTTTCGAAATGAACCCCTAATCAATCTTGATGCAAAATACAACGGTGCATCAAAAACCTGGGCCAGTTCCTTACTATACTCATCCTCTTGAGAGTAACGCACCTGCGGATAATTATGACGCTGCCCACCACCAGTATGTAGGTCGATACCAAAATCTATTTGTGGTAAAAGCTCGTTTGTATAATAATAGGCAATTCGGCTGGCCAATGAGCCTGTCTTAGTACCTGGAAAACTGCGGTTGACATCTTTGCCGTCAGGCACATCTCTTGAAAAATGTATAAATCCGAAGATGTTTAAAATGGGCACCACGATTACAGCGCCTTTGATTATGGCAAAATCATTCTCTGCCAGCATTCGGCGCAACGTCTCTACCCCATTGATTTCATCGCCATGAAGTCCGGCCTGCAACAGAATTGTAGGTCCAGCTTTTTTACCATTGAACACATGTACTGGAATATCAATTAAGGTGCCTGTGGGCAAACGTGAAATATTGATTCTCACCAATTTGTTGGTGCCTGGCGCAATGATTTCTCCGTTTACGGTAATGGTTTTATTTCCTTCGTTTTCTAAGTGCATTTCGTTCTACGAATTGTATGATATGCTTTGCCACGTTTATACCGGTAGCAGCCTCAATGCCCTTTAAACCGGGCGAAGCATTGACTTCTAACAATACCGGACCACTTTTTGAACGCATTAAATCCACACCCGCAACGCCCAGACCCAAATATTTGGTAGCATTCAACGCAATGGTCCGCTCATTAGGGGTAATCTCAACAGCTTCGGTCTGCCCCCCTCGATGTACATTTGAGCGAAACTCATCTCGCTCACTGGTTCGCTTCATGCTCGCCACTACTTTAGAGCCCACCACGATAATACGAATGTCCTCACCATTTGCCTCTTCAATATATTGCTGCAACAAAATACTGGTATCCATTTTATAAAAGGTGTCAATTATGGACTTGGCCGACTTTTTACTTTCTGCCAAAATTACACCTAAGCCTTGCGTACCCTCTTGAATTTTTATGATTACAGGAGGGCCACCAAGCAGTCGTATCTGTTCACCAATGTTGTTTGGATTAATCGAGAACAACGTCTGCGGAATCGGAATGCCCTTGCGTGCCATAATCTGTAGTGTTCGCACTTTGTTTCTTGCCCGCGTAATGCCCAAAGACCGTGCAGTACTGAAAACACCGTTCATTTCAAATTGTTTTACAATGGCGGCTCCGTGGCGTGTAACCTTAGTGCCGATACGTGGTATGATCGCATCAAACTCATGGGTTACATCTTCTTCACCAAGAAAAATTTTGGGTTCGCCATCGCCCAACTTGACCGAACATTTGGTATGGTCAATCAATTCTACATAATGCCCTAGGTTTTGAGCCTCGATAGCAATCCTTCTTGTCGAATGTACGTTCAAGCTTACCGAAAGCAGAGCGATATCCATAATTTGGAAGTACAGGGTTTAAATTGCGATGATGAATATCGGGTAAAAAATAGAATAACAACAACTGCTATTATTTTTTTATTTGCCAGTACTTGATTTTTGTTCAAGATTCTACCTATAAAAAGAGGGTGTCACCAAACTTTATCAAACGTTTTCGCAACTAGCTTATAATGTTTCTAAATAAGTATTATTGCAATGTTGAAAGCTTGTTAAAAACTCGTCCGTGCCGTAAATTTGTGTCTAAAACCAACTACTAATGAGTGGATTGATTAAATCTTCGCTGGCCCGAAAAGTAGTGATGGCACTTTCAGGTCTTTTTTTAGTGATTTTTCTCGTCTTGCACGTATCCATCAATTTAGCATCCGTAATTTCTCCAGATTTTTTTAATGAAGCTTCCCATTTCATGGGGTACAATCCTATTGTACAATATGCGATGCAGCCTATTTTAATTATTGGGGTCATTGTACACTTTGTTATGGGCTTCGTGCTAGAGGCACAAAATCGAGCTGCACGGGGTATCAGCTATGTAAAATATCAAGGCAGTGCCAATGCTCCATGGGTATCGCGAAACATGATCTATTCAGGTTTGGTAATTCTGGCTTTTTTAGGTTTACATTTCTATGATTTCTGGGTGCATGAAATGGCGTACAAATACATTGAGGTAAATCCTGAAGACCCGACTCGTTACTATGCAGAGACCGTTGAAAAGTTTGCGCCTTTCTGGAGAACAATTATTTACGTAATCTCTTTTGGATTACTTGGATTGCACTTGTGGCACGGTTTTCAATCGTCTTTTCAAAGTATGGGTGTCAACAATAAGTTTACACCTGCCATCAAAACATTCACAAAAGTTTTTGCCGTGGTCGTGCCTTTGGCATTTGCATTTATAGCGCTTTACCATCACCTTAACCCAATAACACATTAATTATGGGCATATTGGATTCTAAAATTCCATCTGGGCCATTGGCCGACAAATGGACCAAACATAAAAACGAAATTGACTTGGTCAATCCGGCCAACAAACGAAACATCGATGTTATCGTTGTAGGAACGGGTCTAGCTGGTGGTTCGGCAGCTGCAACTTTGGCTGAACTAGGATACAACGTCAAAACATTTTGCTACCAAGATTCCCCTCGCCGTGCGCATTCGATTGCAGCGCAAGGTGGTGTAAATGCTGCCAAAAACTATCAAGGCGATGGCGATAGTGTCTACCGATTGTTTTACGACACCGTAAAAGGGGGTGACTACCGTTCACGTGAAGCAAATGTGCACCGATTGGCTGAAGTGTCGACCAACATCATTGACCAATGCGTTGCTCAGGGTGTGCCGTTCGCCAGGGAATATGGCGGATTGTTGGATAACCGTTCTTTCGGTGGCGTTTTGGTGTCAAGAACATTTTATGCCAAAGGACAAACAGGTCAGCAACTGCTCTTAGGAGCTTATGCCGCCATGAACCGTCAAATACAACGTGGTAAGATCAAATCATACACCCGCCATGAGATGCTAGACCTGGTTTTGGTCGATGGAAAAGCTAGAGGTATCATCGCAAGAAATTTGGTTACAGGAGAAATCGAAAGGCATTCTGCCCATGCCGTGGTACTGGCAACGGGAGGCTATGGAAACCTGTTCTTCTTATCTACATATTGTATGGGAGCCAATGTAATGGCTGCCTGGAAAGCGCATAAAAGAGGTGCTTTCTTTGCCAACCCATGTTTTACACAGATTCACCCCACTTGTATTCCGGTTTCGGGAGATCATCAGTCAAAATTGACGCTGATGTCAGAATCATTGCGTAACGATGGCCGTATTTGGGTGCCTAAAAAAATAGAAGATGCGCAGGCAATTCGTGAGGGCAAACTTAAGCCTACCGAGCTCGTTGAAGAAGATAGAGACTATTATCTAGAACGAAGATATCCTGCTTTTGGAAACCTAGTACCACGTGACGTAGCTTCGCGTGCTGCTAAAGAACGTTGTGATGCCGGTTATGGTGTCAATAAAACTGGCGAAGCTGTTTATTTGGATTTTGATGCAGCGATCATGCGATATGGACGTGAGAAGGCATTGACCTCTGGAATGAAAAACCCTGATGACACCACGGTACGAAAATTGGGCGAAGAGGTTGTAGAGGCCAAATACGGCAACCTGTTTCAGATGTACGAGAAAATCGTGGATCAGAACCCCTACAAAACTCCGATGATGATTTACCCAGCGGTGCACTATACCATGGGTGGTCTTTGGGTTGATTATAATTTGATGACCACAATTCCTGGTTGTTACGCCGCTGGTGAAGCGAATTTTAGTGACCACGGCGCCAACCGTTTGGGGGCTTCGGCACTTATGCAAGGTCTGGCAGACGGTTATTTTGTATTGCCATACACTATCGGTGATTACCTTTCTGATGATATTAGAACAGGACCCATTTCCACTGAAACCCCTGAGTTTGATGAAGCTGAAAAAAATGTACGTGAGCGCATTGAAAAATTGATGTCAGCAAGCGGAAAACATTCTGTTGATTATTACCACAAGAAACTGGGTAAAATTATGTGGAACAAATGTGGTATGGCCCGAAACGCTAAAGAGCTGAATGAAGCAATGGCCGAAATCGCCGCGTTGCGAGAAGATTTTTGGGCAAATGTGAAGGTAACCGGTGAACCCAATGCTAAAAACCAAGAGTTGGAAAAAGCAGGTCGCGTTGCCGATTTCTTAGAGCTGGGCGAACTTTTTGCCATGGATGCTTTTGATAGGAACGAATCATGTGGTGGACATTTTAGAGAGGAATACCAGACCCCTGAAGGTGAAGCCTTACGTGACGATAAAAATTACACCTATGTTTCTGCATGGGAGTACAAAGGTGATCCCAGTAAAGCCAAACTTCACAAAGAAGAGTTGGTTTATGAAAATATTGAAGTAAAGACACGTTCTTATAAATAACAGATTGCTATGAAGATTTATTTAAAGATTTGGAGACAGAAGAACGCAGAAGCTAAAGGAAGCATGGTCGAATACACGCTTGAGGGTGTTGAAAGCGATATGTCTTTTTTAGAAATGCTCGATGTCTTAAACGAAGAGTTAATTTCAAAAGGAGAGGAACCTGTAGAATTTGACCACGATTGCCGTGAAGGAATTTGTGGTACTTGCTCATTGATGATCAATGGCCGTCCACATGGGCCCGATTCTAGAATTACTGTTTGTCAATTGCATATGCGCAGTTTCAATGACGGTGACTCCATTGTCATTGAACCATGGAGAGCAAAGGCGTTTCCGGTAATCAAAGATTTAATCGTTGATAGAACCGCTTTTGACCGTATTCAACAAGCTGGGGGTTACATTTCGGTAAACACCTCAGGTCGCCCTGTAGATGCAAATGCCATCCCCATTGAAAAAGATGCTGCCGATGCGTCTTTTAATGCGGCAACCTGCATCGGTTGTGGTGCCTGTGTAGCTGCATGTAAAAATGCCAGTGCTATGTTGTTCACCTCGGCCAAGGTTTCACAATTTGCCTTATTACCACAAGGCCAAGTGGAAGCGGCAGACCGTGTCTTGAACATGGTTCGCCAAATGGACTTAGAAGGTTTTGGCAACTGTACCAATACAGGCGCGTGTGAAATTGAATGCCCAAAAGGAATTTCTTTGGAAAACATAGCACGTATGAACCGTGAGTACTTAGCGGCCAGTGTGAAAGGATAGTTTGTATACAACCAAAATAGTAAAACCCAAATTCCAAATACGGAGTTTGGGTTTTTTAGTATCTTAAACATATGCCAGCAGATTATTCAAAAGAACGTATTGTAGTCCCCAGATTCAATGAAGAGTCGGGTTTTTATACCACGCCTCAGCGTTCTAAAATCATGAGCAAGATCAGAGGCAAGAACACCAAACCTGAATTGGCCTTTCGCAAAGCGCTATGGGCAGCAGGATACCGATACCGCATCGATTATAAAAAGCTTATTGGTAAACCTGACATCTTGCTCAAAAAATATAAAACAGCAATTTTCATTGATGGGGAATTTTGGCATGGCTACAACTGGCAAGAGCGAAAAACTAAAATAAAGACCAACCGCGAATTCTGGATTCCCAAAATCGAGCGGAATATGCAACGTGACCATGAAGTGAACTCAGCGCTGGAAAAGTTAAATTATGTCGTCTTTCGTTTCTGGGAAAAACAAGTGCACAAAAACTTAGATGACTGCTTACAAAAAGTACTGACCCATTTAAACGCGTATGAAAAACATTGATTCAAAACTGCCAGAAGTGGGCACAACCATCTTTACTACCATAGGTAAGCTGGCCCAAGTCCATAGCGCAGTCAACCTCTCACAAGGGTTTCCTAATTTTGAAACTGACCCCAAATTAACAACTCTTGTCCAAGAAGCAACCCGTTCAGGTCATAATCAATATGCCCCCATGGAAGGGGTCTACTCTCTTAGGGAAGCTATCGCTGAAAAAATAGCATCGTTATACGGCCGTGTCTATCATCCCGAATCAGAAATCACCATTACCGCTGGCGCCACCCAAGCCATTTTTACCGCAATTGCAGCTTTTATTCAGCCTGATGATGAAGTCATTGTTTTTAAGCCGGCTTACGATTGTTATGAGCCCACTATTGAATTGTTTGGTGGCAAAGTGGTTCCTATTCAGTTGCAAACGGAAGATTTTAAAATAGATTGGAATGCGTTCACTGAAGCGCTGTCTGAAAGCACAAAAATGGTCATTATCAATACACCCCATAATCCGTCAGGCACCATTCTTTCTGAAGCCGATATGTTGCAGTTGCAGGCCCATTTAAAAAATACCGATATTCTTTTACTGAGTGATGAGGTTTATGAGCATATTATTTTTGACGGGCAACACCACCAAAGTGCTGCCAAGTTTGACGACCTGGCATCTCGCAGTCTAATCTGCTCATCCTTTGGTAAAACCTTTCACGTGACCGGTTGGAAGCTTGGTTACTGTGTAGGACCCAAAGTGCTGATGCGTGAATTTCAAAAGGTGCATCAGTACAACGTTTTTTGTGTGAACCACCCGATGCAAAAGGCAATCTCTGACTATTTACGGCATCCAGAAAACTATTTGGGACTTAATGATTTTTACGAACAAAAGCGTGATTATTTTTTAAAAGCAATACACCCCTCCCGCTTTCATGTAAAGCCTTGCGCTGGCACATACTTTCAGGTACTTGGTTATAGCGCTATAACCGATGAACCCGATATTGCCTTTGTTGAACGTCTAATCAAAGAATATAAGATAGCCAGCATACCTATTTCAGTATTCAATCTCAATAATGAAGATAATCTACAGCTTCGCTTCTGCTTTGCCAAAACGGAAGAAACGCTCAATAAAGCAGCTGAGATTCTTAATCAGATTTAGTGCTTACAGTTGTTTTTTGATGACCTCATAAACTTCTAAAGCCTCGGAGAAAGGCATTTCAAAACCCTGGTATTCTGGCGAATCGTTTAAATTATCGAATACCATCATTTCTTTATCTGTATTATAGCCCGTAAGTCGTTTACAGATAATTCTAGATTCAAAAACAACAATTACCGGTTTGTTCAACAATGCATCGCTTATTTCTGAAAATGGTGAATCATTAATGGCAACCATTTTTCCTAAAACGATTGTACCATTAGGAATACTCTCAATACTGCCATTGTTCATGGCATTGCCGATAATTTCAAAGGCCATGTAACCGCCCTCATCAAAATAGTCCACGATAAAACCAGCCTTCACTAAGCTTTCCTTCAGTTCTTGATTTGGATATTCTTTCAAATATTGCTGCTGTAAACCTTCGAACAAAACGGGAGCCATGACGAGATATTTTCCATTTGCAAGCGGATAACAAACATTCCCAAAAGCACTGAAAACCTTGGTTTTGGCATAAGTGCTTTCTTCTTCGTTTACCTCTTGCATGTAGAGCTCACCGATAGTCAGACCAAAGTACTCGGCAATCTTAGTTAAATTCTTAATAGGAATATTTGCATCTTTCTTTTCATAAAGCTGTACAGTGCGCAGACTAACACCAATAGCTGCGGCCAAATCAGATTGATTTACCGCTTTTGATTTTCGAAGTTGCTTTATGATTTGCAAAATATCGTTTTATGTGTAATATTTTTGCATATATTTATAGTTATATGCATTTAATAAACATATTTCTGTAATTGGATTACAAACAAATATAGGAATAGAATTGTAATACCAAACAGTATTTAAATACATAAACACCACCATATATGCATTCAACGAATAAATACAGTCTTACCATCAGTAGGGAAACCATGTTCAGCAAAGATGATTACGGCAAGCCGATTTCAGAGCGATTGTCCACCACGCTAAGGAGAACTACCTCAAAAAACGATATGGCAAACATTGCACTACGCAGCAGTGTAAGCTTCTCGACCATTAGAGATGTGGTCTATCGCACCAATAGTTTAACTAAATCAAATGCCAAAGCCATTGCCTTGCTCATTCATGTAAGTTTTGAGAATGCCATTGCCCAAAAATTACAGGCTGAAGGCGACATATTATTCATGGATAAACTATTGAAACTATAATTTAGCGGCATTGACCAAGCGCATAAGATCACCTATTTTATCAGGTTCAAGCCATCGCGTGACCACGACCATGTCGTTCGCTTTATCAATGACAATGAAGTTTCCGCCAAAACCGGCGGCATAATAGATATTCTCGGACAGATTTTTCCAGTGGCGTTCACCTTTTTTATTGAGCCACCACATATAGCCATAATTTACGTTCGGTGTTGAAGGGGTTATCGCCTTTTGAATCCATCCCTCGCTCAATATCCGTTCGTTTTGCCACAAACCATTGTTTAAAAAGAGCATTCCGAAGCGAGCCATGTCTTCTGCTGCAATAAAAATACCCGCCCCAGAATGTCCACCACCGGTAACGGACTTCATTTTAATGCCATCAATCTCTGTCCATGCGTGTTTATACCCATGCCAACGCCATGTAGTACTGGCACCAATCTTGTCCATAAGGTTCTCTTTTAGCACCATTGGTAAAGGCTTACGCCAAACATGTGTCAAAGCATAGGCCAAAACATTGACCCGAACGTCATTATACTCCATGACCGTACCCGGTTCTTTGGGGGTTTCAAACCTCCAGTCGTCAATTCCACCTTCACGCGGTGGCCTATCGGCCCAATCTCTGCCACCCCATAATTCACCTGACCAAGCAGAGTTTTGTTGTAAAAGATGCTCCCAAGTTATTTTTGAATTGTGTTCCCCTTCAAAAGTTCCATCCCAAATATATGTGCCTACTTTATCGCTGGTAGTGGCAATCAGTTTTTGATCTAAAGCCAGTCCCGCAACTGTCGACAAAAAGCTTTTGGTTACGCTAAACGTCATATCCACTCTTTTGGTATCGCCCCATGAAGCTACGACGTAGCCATTCTTTAAAATCATCCCAGCCGGGCCTCCCCGTTTTTTGGTCGGTCCCAATACTTCGTGAAAAGGTTCACGCTCAAAACCTTTTAAAATCGCAATTCGCAAATCTCGAGAACCCGAATATTCGTTCGCTTCGGCAAAATCAACAGCCTTTTGTAAGGCCGATGCATCTAAATTCAATGATTTTGGAACTTTGGTCTCCCATGTGGCATTCCGTTCAGGAAAATAGTAGTCTTGGGCTGAAATGGTCTGTAGCAGCAAGCATCCTATCAAAAAAAATAAATCATGTGTTTTCATATGGTATGTTCTTTCGCATTATCCAATCTGTTTGTTTGTCCTTTCCAATGTAATAGGGATGGGTTCCTGTTTTTACAAAACCATACGCTTCATAAAATCGCACAGCACCAGGGTTTTGTTGCCAAACGCCCAGCCAAACATACCGTTTGGCTTTCTCAATAGCAATCTGAAAGACTTCATCTACGATTTGCAGGCCAAAGCCTTTCCCCTGAGATTCTGAAATTACGTAAATGCGCTCCAATTCCAAGCCCTCACTTTCTTGAAATTCTGATTGGGCATCGAATTCATTCACCTTAAAATACCCTATGGTTCTCCCTTTGTGCAACACAAAATAAAATACTGTATGTTGGTGCAGTAACTCATCTTTGAGTTTTGCCCTTGAAAAAGCCTTGTCTAAATATACCTTGAAATCATCTGGATGGTTGTCGGCTTCAAATGCTTTTGCAAATGTCTTTCTTGAAATTTTAGCAAGTACTTCTAAATCTTCAAGCTCACATCTCTTGAATTCAATGGCCATATCGCACAATAAGTACTAAAAATAAAAAAAGGTCTCGATATCATCGGACCTTTGGTGCTTTTTGTTGAGCTGTTTGGTTTTACAACATAAATAGTTTTTGAACCAATCTCATGACACCGCTGTAAAAATCATTGCGGTAAACCTGTATCTCTTGATCAACAGATTCATGGTTAAATTCAGTAGTCATCGTTTACGATTTAGTAGGGTTAATTTGGAATACTTTACTTACTCGTAAATATCGAAAAAAAAACCTGGTCGGTAAACTTTTTGTTGTGTAGCCAGTTTTTAGTGTTGTGATTTGAAAAAAAATGTAGTTCAGCTTCAAAAAAACACTTTTAAAGTACCATCTCTGGAACATCGCCTTCGACCACTAAACTGCCTTCTGTAGCTTTCTCAATATCATCTACAGAAACGTTCGGTGCACGCTCCAACAACTTGAATCCTTGTGGGGTAACTTCTAAAACAGCCAGATTGGTTACAATTTTTTTGACACAACCTACCCCCGTTAACGGTAACGTACATTGTTTCAGTAGTTTTGATTGCCCAGCACGATTGGTATGCATCATTGCAACAATGATATTCTCTGCCGATGCTACCAAATCCATGGCACCGCCCATACCCTTAACCATTTTACCCGGAATCTTCCAGTTGGCGATATCTCCGTTCTCAGCAACTTCCATAGCGCCTAAAATAGTAAGGTCAACGTGTTTGCCACGAATCATGGAAAAGCTCATGGCAGAATCAAAAAAAGAAGCTCCCGGTAATGTGGTTATTGTTTGTTTGCCCGCATTGATAATATCAGCATCTTCTTCGCCCTCAAAAGGAAATGGTCCCATGCCCAGCACGCCATTTTCACTTTGAAACTCAACACTGATATCGTCACGAACAAAATTTGCCACCAAAGTCGGAATACCAATACCCAGATTAACATAGTAACCATCTTGTACTTCTCTTGCAATGCGCTTTGCGATTCCGTTTTTATCTAGCATCTCTTTTTATCATTCCTGCGAAGGCAGAATCTCTTTAATTATAACCTTTGTTTCATATATGTCGATTCCTGCCTTCGCAGGAATGACAAACCCACACTAATTACGACTTTGCACAGTACGTTGCTCAATTCGCTTCTCGTAAACAGCGCCTTGAAAAATTCGTTGTACAAAAATACCCGGAATATGAATTTCATTGGGATCCAGGCTTCCAACCGGGTGCAATTCTTCAACCTCAGCCACGGTAATCGCAGCAGCTCCACACATACAGGGGTTAAAGTTCCTGGCAGTGCCCTTGAAGATAAGGTTTCCTGCCTCATCGCCTTTCCAAGCCTTTACAAAAGCATAGTCCGCTTTGTAAGCTGGTTCCAATACATACATCTTACCATCAAACTCTCGAGTCTCTTTTCCTTCTGCCACCTCTGTTCCATACCCTGCAGGGGTGTAAAATGCTGGAAAACCCGCTTGGGCCGCCCTACACTTTTCGGCTAGGGTGCCTTGGGGTGTCAATTCAACCTCTAGTTCGCCACTTAACATTTGACGTTCAAACTCATCGTTCTCGCCCACGTAAGAGGATATCATTTTCTTTATCTGGTGTTTTTGCAAGAGCAGCCCCAATCCGAAATCATCGACGCCAGCGTTATTCGAAATACAGGTAATGTCTTTAATGCCCAATCGTACCAGCTCAGCAATGGCGTTCTCAGGAATTCCACAAAGACCAAATCCGCCCAACATAAATGTCATTCCGTCTTTCACCCCAGAAACCCCTTCAACTACATTGGCAACTTTCTTATTTATCATGGTTCATTGCTAAAAATCTAAATCTTCTAAATCATCTTCAGTATCAATGTCTTGCTTCATTTCTTTAATGATTTTGGTACAATCGACATTAATAGATAAGTTCTTGGGCTTTTCAAAAGCTTCCTTTGAAACATCCAACGCTTCATCAGCATAATTTGACTTCATATAAAGTGCCCAAATAGGCAAGGCCATAGACGCACCTTGTCCGTAAAGTGTTCTGGAAAAGTGAGTAGCTCTTTCTTCCCCACCGACCCAAACACCAGTGACCAAATTGGGCACCATACCCATAAACCACCCGTCGCTTTGGTTTTGTGTCGTACCTGTTTTTCCGGCAATAGGGTTGGTCATTTGATACGGATATCCTGTAATTATTTCTTTATATACATCTTGATTCTTAGCAAAAGTATGTCTTAATCGACCACCAGAACCACCTCCGGTAACACCTTCCATCAGATTTACCATAGCATAGGCTACGTCTTTACTCAATACGTCTTTGGTTTCGGGTACATACTCATACAAAACCGTACCGTTCTTATCTTCAATTCGAGTGACCATTACCGGTTTTACATATACCCCTTGGTTTGCAAAGGTGCCATAAGCTCCTACCATCTCATATACGTTAACTTCTGGAACCCCCAGTGCTATCGCTGGTACTTCAAGAATTTCACGGGTCATTCCCATATCTTTTGCAATGGCGGCAACAGATCCCGGACCCACTTTGTCTATCAATTGTGCAGTAATAGTATTCACTGAATTGGCTAAGGCATTTTTTAACGTTCGTTTTTTGCCTGAATATTTACCATCAGAATTTTTAGGGCACCAAGCTTCAGGATTACCATGCTTCAGGGGTTCAATACAATACTGCGTATCGGGCAGCGAATCACATGGTGAATATCGCAATTGATCAATGGCAGCTGCATAGACAAAAGGTTTAAAGGTAGATCCTGCCTGACGAGAGCCTTGAATGACATTGTCATATTGAAAGTGTTTGTAATCAACACCGCCGACCCATGCCTTTACATGGCCTGTCTGTGGTTCCATGGACATCATCGCCGTGCGCAAAAAAGTTTTATAATACCGAATGGAATCCATAGGCGTCATCACTGTGTCTTTTTCAAACGAGTCGCTATTCCAGTCAAACACGGTCATCTCAGTTTCTTTTCGGAACGATGCCCGAATCTCATTTTCTGAAACACCTTGACGTTTCAATGCACGCCATCGCTGCGATGTCTTCATGGCCCGCTCCATGATATTGTCAATTTCAAACGTTTCAAGATCTAAAAACGGTGTTGTAGGATTTCGCTCTTTTGTATTCTGTACAAAAAACTCTGCCTGCAGTCGTTTCATGTGGGCCTCTACTGCCTGTTCAGCGTTTTTCTGCATACGTGAGTCTATCGTAGTGTAGATCTTGAGGCCGTCTAAATAAATGTTGTATTTCTCGCCATCTGGTTTTGGGTTCTCGTCAACCCAACGGTTTAACCATTTTTGCATGTGCATTCTGAAATAGGTGGCCAAACCTTCACGATGTGATTCAGGACTAAAGTTCAAATCCATCTCAAGACCCTGTAAAGAATCTTTTTCTTCTTCGGTAATGTAATCATACTTCGCCATCTGTCCCAAAACCGTATTACGTCGGTTCAATACCATTTCTTCCCTTCGTAAGGGATTGAACAGCGAAGAGTTTTTAAGCATGCCAACAAGCATCGCAGATTCTTCGGTCCTCAAATCAACAGGTTCTTTTCCAAAATAAATTCGGGAGGCCGACCGAATGCCATCAGCAGCATATCCAAAATCATAGATGTTGAGATACATGGCTATGATTTCTTCTTTGGTATATTGTCTTTCAAGACGTATTGCAATAATCCATTCTTTTATTTTCTGAATAACCCTTTCAAAAATGTTTACATTCCTTTCAACCGTAAATAATTGTTTCGAAAGTTGTTGAGAAATGGTGCTGGCGCCCCCCCTTCTTCCCAAAAACATAAAAGCTCTCATTGTTCCTCTTGCATCAATACCCGCATGATCATAATATCTTGCATCTTCCGTAGCAACAAGAGCATTAACTAAGTTTAGGGGAAGCTGTTCAAAAGAAACTGGCGTTCTGTTATCATCCAGATATAATTTACCCAGAGTCTCTCCGTCGGAAGAAATAAACTCTGTGGCCAAATTGGTTTGCGGATTCTCCAATCTTTCAAATGTTGGCATGTCTCCAAAAGCACCCCAAGATGCCAATAAAAAGATGGATGCCGCAAACAAAACTCCGGATGCAAACAAAATCCAGAACCATTTGATGAACCTAAAATTGCTGTTTTTCTTTTTCTGCTTCTTTTTAGCCTGTGCCATGGGGATTACTGTGTTTTTTCAATTTGAATGCCTATATCAGTGATTCCTTCAAGTTCGTTCACACCTTGAACTTGGCCATTTTCACGCATGGCATGTGAAATCTTAAAATTATATACGCCCGAATCAGGAAAAACGATGTTTTCACGAAGCCACAATTTATTTTCTTTGATGCTGCCCACCCCTTTGCCCAGCCATGAACCGTCAGGTAACGCCATCTCATATTCCAAGGTATCAACAACGGTTTCTCCACTTGGAAACCCAAGTTCTGTAATCAAAAACAAATTACTGAACTGGTATTGGTTGTCATTGCGCACATTGATAAAAACGTCGTGTACCGAAATGGTGTCAACCGTCGAAAATTTGAAGGCAACGGTATCTTTCATTTGCCATGCCCCATTGCTCAGGTTACGGTACTCTGAGAAAACCATATTGGTCTCACAAGAAACCATCACCAAAAATGCCAAGATAAAGAGGATTTTCTTAACCATTTTTTGCTGCTGCTTTTTTGTTGTTGGGCCTTCGTTTTTTCTTTCTCCGTTTGTTGTTCCGCTTTTTAGGTTTATCAAAACGATTTAAGCTGTCTTGCCCGACAACATTCTCAAAGACCAATTTCTCTTCAGGAATGCCATACTCTGTTGCATACATTTCAAGGCTTGCAACTTTTTTGTTCGCTTTGTTGATTTCAAGAATTTCCAACACCTGGTCTTTATGCAACGCATGCCAGTTTGCGGGGTCATTTTTGTACGAAAACCATAACATTTCTTTGAAGATATCTGTCTTTTGGCAAAAGGCTATACCCTTTTCTGTCTGTAGCTTGCTGTCTTGTGAAGGAAAGTCTTTTAAGGCCTCTAAATACATGTCGAGCTCATAGTTCAAGCAGCACTTCAACTTGCCGCATTGCCCTGCCAATTTCTGCGGATTCAATGCCAACTGTTGGTATCGTGCAGAAGCCGTACTGACCGATCTGAAATCGGTAAGCCATGTTGAGCAGCAAAGCTCTCTGCCACATGAACCAATACCTCCCAGACGTTGCGCTTCTTGCCGGTAACCGATTTGACGCATCTCAATACGTATGCTGAACGCCTTTGCCATATCTTTGATGAGCTGACGAAAATCAACGCGCTCTTCTGCCGTGTAGTAGAAAGTTGCTTTTGAGCCATCGCCTTGAAATTCTACATCGCTGAGCTTCATTTGCAATTTTAAAGAAATGGCAATCTCTCTTGAACGTTTCTTTATCTCTTCTTCTTTATCGCGACATTTTTGCCAAATATCAATGTCCCGTTGTGAGGCTTTTCTATAGATTTTGGGCAATTCTTTGTCTTCAGCAGAAACTTTTTTCTTTTTCATCTGTACCTTGACCAACTCGCCTGTCAGGGTTACCATACCAACGTCATGCCCTGACTTTGCCTGAGTGGCAACCACATCTCCAATAGATAAAGAAAGGTTTTCGGTATTTCGGAAAAATTCTTTTCTGCTGTTTTTAAAGCGGACTTCGACGCAATCAAAGGGTTTTTGCCCATTCGGAAGCGACATGTTCGAAAGCCAATCAAAAACCGTAAGCTTGTTACAACCATCAGTGCCACAAGTACCATTGTTCTTGCATCCACGCGGTTGTCCATCCTTACCGGTTGAACAACTGCTACATCCCATATCGTATATCTTGATTTAGCATCGGTTCATCAAGACCGTTACTAAAAAAGGTTCATATTAACTCAAAAGTAAAGATAGCATAATTTAAACTGCCGCTAAATGTTACTTTTTAAATTTTAGAACAGGTGACCTCCCTTTTTTAAAGATTTTGTTGCTGGCATGTTTCCCTTTGCGCAGTTTCTTCTGCTCTTCAAACGGAAGCGCATGTACACTTTTGCAATCATCAGAACAGCATTCGTTCATGGCAGCGGCGCAGTCTGCACATTGAATGAAAAGCAAATGGCATGCTTCATTGGCGCAATTGACATGGGTATCACAAGGTTTTCCGCACTGATGGCAATTTGAAATGATATCTTCAGAAATGCGTTCGCCGCGACGGTGGTCAAACACAAAGTTTTTTCCCAAAAACTTGTTCTCAAGGTTTTTGGCTTTCACCTGTCGCGTGTATTCAATAATACCCCCCTCAAGCTGGTATACCTGCTTAAAGCCTTTATGTCTATAGTAGGCACTTGCTTTTTCACAGCGAATGCCCCCGGTACAGTACATGACAAGTTTTTTATCTTCTTTGTGCGCTGAAAGGTCTTCTTCAATAATATCCAATGAATCACGAAAAGTGTCAACATCGGGTGTGACCGCATTTTTAAAATGGCCAATCTCACTTTCGTAGTGATTGCGCATATCGACCAATACGGTATTAGGGTCTTCAATGAGTTCATTGAATGTTTCGGCATTGACATGTACCCCCTTGTTGGTCACGTCAAAAGTCTCATCGTTCAGTCCATCTGCAACAATTTTATGCCGCACTTTCACCTTTAGTTTCAAGAACGATTTGTTGTCTTGTTCAACAGCTATGTTAAGGCGTACGTTTTCTAAAAAAACAATGCTGTCCAAATGTCTTTTAAAAGCCAAAAAATTATCAGCTGGCACTGACAATTGCGCGTTTATGCCCTCATTGGCAACGTAAATACGCCCGAGCACATCGAGTTCATTCCAATGGATAAAAAGGTGGTTTCTAAAAATCGTAGTGTTCTTAACGTGCGCATATTTATAGAAAGAAATGGTCAAGCGTTCTTGTCCAGCATCTTCAATGAGCTGCTCTCTTTCTTTGGCACTTAATGTATTGTACAGTTGCATGCTATACCAATAGTTTTAAGTTAAAAGAATTAATGTAATTATTTTCTGGGGCAAAAATAGTGTTTCTAAACAAATGGGCACCCTCAGCTCGGGGTGCCCATCGACCACCATTGTTCCTTTTTCATAGATAAAAAGTCGTTAAAGGCGAGTCTATAACTTTAAGAAAAGCTATGTATATGTGAATTAGCTATTCAATAGATGGTCATATTTAAAAAGGTTGCGTATTCGTTCTAAATGCATAAGAAGTGGTATTTTAGTCGTCTAATTTTAGAAAAATGGCTAACGAGAACGAAGCAAAATTAAAAGCATTAAAATTAACTTTAGATAAACTGGATAAAACCTATGGCAAGGGTGCCGTGATGAAAATGGGTGACAGCGTTGTTGAAGACGTAGAGGTCATTCCATCGGGCTCTTTGGGCTTGGATATCGCATTGGGCGTGAGTGGCTACCCCAGAGGTCGGGTCATCGAAATTTATGGTCCGGAATCATCAGGTAAAACCACCTTGACCCTCCATGCCATTGCAGAGGCTCAAAAAGCCGGTGGCATTGCCGCATTTATTGATGCGGAACATGCTTTTGACCGTTTTTACGCCAAAAAATTGGGCGTCGATATAGATAACCTTATCATCTCTCAACCCGACCATGGAGAACAGGCATTGGAGATTACCGATAATCTGATTCGCTCAGGCGCCATTGATATTGTAATTATTGATTCTGTAGCTGCCTTGACTCCTAAAAGCGAAATTGAAGGTGAAATGGGGGATTCAAAAATGGGGCTGCACGCACGTTTAATGTCTCAAGCATTGCGAAAATTGACCTCAACCATTAGCAAAACCCATTGTACCGTTATCTTTATCAATCAATTGCGTGAAAAAATAGGCGTGATGTTCGGTAATCCGGAAACAACTACCGGAGGTAATGCCTTAAAATTCTATGCTTCGGTACGTTTAGATATTCGCCGCTCCACACAAATTAAAAGCACTGATGGTGAAGTGTTGGGGAACAAAACCCGTGTAAAAGTGGTTAAAAACAAGGTCGCTCCCCCATTTAAAACTGCAGAATTCGACATTATGTACGGTGAGGGTATCTCTAAGGTAGGCGAGATTCTTGACCTGGGCGTGGCTTATGAAATAGTCAAAAAGAGTGGGTCATGGTTCAGCTATGGCGATACCAAGCTAGGTCAAGGGCGTGATGCCGTTAAAGGACTGCTGGAAGATAATCCAGAACTATCTGAAGAATTAGAGGGCAAAATCAGAGAAGCTATCAAAGCTGTCAAAGCTTAATTTTTTCGCTTTTCCCTTAAACTATCCTTAAAAACGCAACCCGGGCAACATTTGCTCATCTATTGGGTGTTAAAGGAAATTATTATGAGGAAGAGTATAGCTACAGTTGTAGCGACGGTTTCTATCTTTTTGTTTTTTGGATGTGATATTGAATCGGACGAAAATTTTCAGTTCGTTACCCTTGAGGTAATTTCTGCAGATATGCCCGAGGTATTCACCCAAAACGCCATACACCAAATTGAAGTTACGTACCGCAGAGCTGATGATTGTACTTTTTTTTACGATTTTGACGTTTCAAGTAATGAAGCAAACCGGCGTGATATTGTAGCCATAGGTTCTTATTTAACCAAAGACACCTGTTCTGAGACCGATGATGAGGTCAAAGCAATATTGCGGTTTCAGCCTCTTGAAACTTTTACCTACCATTTTCGGTTTTATACAGGCTCCAACGAGAATGACGAGCCTCAATATGTCGAGTATATGGTCCCTGTAGAACCGAAAGAGGTCAATTAGTCTTTAATAGAAGTTTATAAACTGGCCAACGATTTGAGTATTGAAGAACTCATAGATAATTGTAAAAAAGGAAGACGAAAGGCTCAAGAAGAGTTGTACCGCAGGTATGCCAGTACTCTTTTTGGAATGTGCCTTAAGTATTCACGCAATAAAACGGAGGCTGAAGATAATCTTCACGATAGTTTTATGACCATCTACGAAAAAATAGGTCAATACAACTTTAAAGGTTCTTTTGAGGGGTGGATGAAAAGGATAACTGTAAATACCGTACTACAAAAATATCGCAAGCAACGGCATCTTGATGTTGTCTCCGAGAATTTTGGAGAGGTGATCGATGTGGAATATGAAAGTACCGATATCAGCCTAAAAACCCTTTTGGGATACATACAAGAACTCCCCAATAAATATAGATTAACCTTTAATCTTTATGTGATGGATGGTTACTCACATAAAGAAATAAGTGAAATGCTCGGCACGTCAACAGGCACATCAAAATCAAATTTGGCGAGAGCCAGAATGATTTTAAAAGAAAAAATTGAAAAAGAAAATATAAACATTGCTTAAGTAGTTAAGAATGGAAAAAAGAAATTTAGATAAGCTGTTTCAAGAAAAGTTCTCGGACTTTTCTGAAGTGCCGGACCAAAAGGTCTGGGCAGCTATTGAAGCTTCTTTAGAAAAGAAACAGAAGAAGCGTATCATACCAATCTGGTGGCAATTGGGTGGTGTTGCCGCATTGTTGGCAATACTACTTTATGTAGCCAATCCTTTTGAAAAGGAGAATTTGCCAAATACAAACACTGTCACCGACCGCAATACAGAACAGGTCGATAAAGAAACCCATACGAATGATTCCATAAACAAGGAACCACAGCTATTAGAACAAACGCAACCAAATACCGAAACCGAACTAACATCGCACGATACAGAAAAAACATCAGCTTCAGAACGAAATGAAAAACAGTCACATGAAGCTTTAGTTAAAAGTGAAAAAACGAACAATGTTTTGATTGAAAAGGGCGCATTACAAGAAAAAGCCCGGGAGACCAAACTCGCTAAAAATGATAACAGTATACAAAAAGATGGCAACCGTACAGTTTTGCCCACTGTCTACAAGAAAGGTACACAGGCAATAGCAGAAACAAATGTTAAAAAAGATGATGAGATCCAAAACGATTCATTCGATAAGACAAAGCCAGAAAACGCAGTTGCCGACAATACACAACAAGCCGCAGATACCATTCTTAAACCCAACAGAGCAATTTTTGATGAAAATGTCAAAAAACAAAAGGTTGCGCAGCAAGAGCAAGACGATAAAAAATCTATTTACGATGCCATTGAAGAACAATTAAAGAATGAAGAAGAGCAAATTGCCCAAGCAGATTTGATGGATAATAGATGGGCCATGGGTCCTTCGGTAGCTCCAGTCTATTTTGATGCCATTGGTCAGGGCTCTCCCATACATTCAGATTTTTCTCCGAACTCAAAATCAGGAAATGTCAATCTAAGCTATGGCGTAGTCGTTTCATATGAAGTCACCAAGAAGCTAAGTATCCGTTCCGGATTACATAAAGTAGATTTTGGCTACGACACCAATGATGTACTGTTCTCATCTTCTTTAGATGGTTCTACGAGTGCGTTGATAGACAATATCAATTATACCGCGTCATCTCGAAATTTGGTGGTCGAGAGCAAGTCTAACGCGCCGAATGCTTCCGCTGACAATCCTGAGTTTTTGACCAGCAGCACGGGCCGTTTAGAGGGTAGAATGATACAGCAACTTGGCTATTTAGAAGTTCCTCTTGAATTGAACTACGCATTAATTGACAAAAAATTTGGGGTTAATGTTATTGGGGGTATCAGTTCATTGTTTTTGGTAGATAGTAATGTGTCTTTAGAATCTGCAGATGAAAGTTTGATAACTACCATGGGTGAGGCCAATAACGCCAATAGCATCAATTTTAGCACCAATATTGGGCTAGGTTTTAATTATAAGTTTTCACCCAAAGTCCAGTTGAATTTAGAGCCTATATTCAAATATCAATTAAATACTTTTTCAGAGACCGCTGGTCAGTTCAGGCCCTATGCTCTAGGAGTCTATAGTGGTGTCAGTTTCAAATTTTAAAGAAGTTGGTTAGTACGCCATTCTTCTATGGCTACTTTAAAATGCCCCGTTTCTGGTTTTCGGGGCATTTTTTTATTTCCCCTTCCGATCAAACGTTTTGAAATCATTCTAAGTCAAGCAAAATAGTGTCACGAACCTCTTCTCTCAACGTTGAGGTATCTGAACTATCTAACAATCCGGTTTCTACAAAGGGCTTGACCGTTACCCGAAGTGGTCCCGGGCTTCCGCTAAAGAACTCCCAAGAAAAACGCTTTTTACAATCTAAAAAGGCCATGGGCACTATAGGTATATTGTGGGTAATGGCCATACGAAAGGCCCCATCCTTAAAGTTGTCCAAAAGGACACTTTCATCAGGTACGCCACCCTCTGGAAAAATACAAACACTTAAATTTTGCTGTAATCGTCTTTGAACCCTTCTATAAACGGCCGTTCTGCTCTTAGGGTTGTTTCGGTCTACCAAAATACAGACCCGTTTATAAAAAAAACCGAACAAAGGTATCTTGACCAGTTCTTGTTTGCCAACAAACACAAAAGGATTTTTGCTCACATAGAGCATGAGCATAATATCTAACATGCTTGTATGATTGGCCACTAGCATATAGCTCTTTTTAGGTTCAAGCCGCTGCTGCCAAGTAACCTTCGGAAAACATCCCATGCCAAATAGAATGGTCCTTGCCCAAATGTTTCTGGCGAGCCAGAAAAACTGGCGATAGGTCTTTTCAGAAATTGTAGTGCCCAATAAAAAAGGAAAAAAGACTACAATAGGTAGGGCCACCAGTATATAAAACCAGATGCGGTATAATGCGTGACCGATATTCTTTATCAATTTTAGCACAGCCCCAAAAGTAGAATTTTTAGTTATCTTTAAATAACAACTTCTAAATCAATACGATTATGGGATTAGTTTATGCATTGCTCATTGGAGCCTTGGCGGGGTGGTTAGCTGGTAAAATTATGAAAGGTGGCGGATTTGGAGCCCTCATCAACATTGTTCTAGGTATTGTTGGCGGAGCTGTCGGCAATTGGCTTTTTGGTATTTTGGGTATTCACGTGAGTTCAGGAATATTGGGCGACCTTATCACCGGTGTGATTGGCGCACTTGTTGTGCTCTTTGTAGCAGGACTTTTTAAAAAATAATCAAGGCGTTCAAAAATCCCTCTTAAAGCTTCTTTTTTAATACCTGTCGGATTGTTACATTTACGGCTTAAATTTAGGCTATGGCGAGAATTTTGACGGGTATTCAGAGTACGGGTGTTCCTCATTTGGGCAATATTTTAGGAGCGATTATTCCGGCAATTGAAATGGCTCAAAATCCAGATAACGAGTCTTTTCTGTTTATCGCAGATATGCACTCACTTACCCAGATCAAGAACGGAACAGAGTTACGCAACAATACCTATGCTACCGCTGCTACTTGGCTAGCCTTTGGACTTGATATTGAAAAAACCGTTTTTTATCGCCAAAGCGATGTGCCACAGGTCACTGAACTGGCATGGTACCTCAGTTGTTTTTTTCCATACCAACGATTGACCCTTGCCCATTCTTTTAAGGATAAGGCAGATCGCTTAGAAGATGTGAATGCCGGCCTGTTTACCTACCCTATGTTGATGGCGGCCGACATTTTATTGTACGATGCCCATATTGTGCCTGTGGGCAAAGACCAGTCGCAACATTTAGAGATGACGCGTGATGTGGCATCACGTTTTCACCATCAATTTGGGGAAACCTTTGTTATGCCAGAGACCAAGCTGCAAGAAAGCACCATGTACGTACCGGGTACTGACGGTGAAAAAATGAGCAAAAGCAAGGGCAACACCATTAATCTTTTTCAGCCCGACAAAAAATTGCGCAAGCAACTTATGGGCATTGTGACCGATAGCACCCCAATGGAAGACGCCAAAGATCCCTCTACGGACAATGTCTTTGCCTTATACAGGCTTTTGGCCGCCCAAGATGAAATCGAAGCTATGAGTGCCAATTATTTGGCAGGCAATTACGGCTACGGACATGCCAAACAAGCCTTATATGAAGTAATTCTTCAAAAATTTGAAGAACCCCGTGAAAAATTCGAGTACTACATGAACCATTTGAACGAAGTAGACGAAGCCTTGGCCTTAGGTGCTGAAAAAGCTAAAAAAGTAGCTGATGATGTACTTGCCCGGGTACGCGAAAAAGTGGGGTATTAAAACTGACTTGTATTGTTTGTCATGCTAACATATAACCGTAAAACACCTTGAAAAGCTTTTAAACAGTACTCCAGATTCTTTGTTCGTTGTGCCTCACTCAGAATGACATTGCTAATATGTCAAACAGTAGACAAAAAACCCCGTGTTAGCTAAAATCAAACGGTACGGATTATGTCATGCTGAACAAAGTGAAGCATCTTTCGTAATTTACAGGCATGTACAAAGATGGGTGGGATAAGTACCTATGTTTATATTCTAACCAATCAACATAGAACGGTTCTTTACACGGGCGTCACCAACAATCTAGTTAGAAGACTGCATGAGCACAAAGATGGTATTATAAACAACAAAAAGACCTTTACGGCAAGATATAAGTGCAAGCATCTATTGTATTACGAAGAATTTACTTGGATACAAGAAGCAATCGCAAGAGAAAAAGAAATCAAGGGGTGGTTACGAGTAAAGAAACTTGACTTAATTAAATCGGTCAACCCCAATTTAAAAGCTTTAGACCATTTGTTTCCTTTTCAAAATACTTCGTCGTAACCTCCTCCGTCTGACAAAAAACAAACGCTGTCATTCTTAGTACAAATTGACTTAAACAAAAACCTGACTGCCGTTTTCCGTTCATAAATCCCACTGTGTATCAATTAAAACGAAAATTTGAACCTTTCATCTAATCGAGAACATGTTTTAGAAAACAAATTTTAACGCCAAAAAAGACGCACTACTTCCAAAAACCCTAAAATTACAGGTTGAAATCATGCTTTCACCCTTTCAAAAGCAGCTTTTCAAGAAAACCCTTTCTGTCTTACCAGGCATCGACGAACGGCCGTTCAGAAAGTTTAGAATTTATATCGCTTCGAACAATTTACCGGGCAACGGACGAATTACCCCTTTCATCTCCATATTCAAAAGTGTGGATGATACTTTAAAAATGGGAAGTCTACATTCTAAAGCTACGGTGTCCAGTAACTGTTTGCCGTTCAATTGCAGGTAGTCATAGATAGACCTTTCTGTTTCATCAAGCTCAACAAAAAGTTGCTTTTGCACAGGCTGATTTTGTTGTTCATCGAGCTGCCACCCTAAAAGGTAGACCAAATCGGCCGCTGACGTCAACAATTGTGCTTTTTGTTGTTTAATCAGGTTGTTGCACCCCAAACTATACTTGTCGGTCGCCCTTCCCGGCACGGCAAACACATCACGATTATACCCATGGGCAATATCAGCTGTGACCAAACTCCCCCCCTTTTCTGCGGACTCTACAACGATTGTGGCCTCACTAAGACCTGCAATAATGCGATTTCTTTTCAAAAAGTTCTCCCGCTCAGGATTACTCTCACTCCAAAATTCAGTGAAAAATCCACCATTTTGTTTCACTTGATTTACATATTTTTTATGCCCTTTCGGATAGATTTGGTTCAGTCCATGTGCCAAACAACCGATGGTCTGCAAATTGTGGTCGATGGCCGATTTTTGAACCGTAATATCAACGCCATAGGCAAACCCGCTCACGATAACAGGATTCAAAGGAGCAATCTCTTCAATAAACTGTTCACAAAAGGCTAGACCATAGCTTGTAATATTTCTTGTGCCCACAATACTAATAATTCGAGTATTCGTAACATCTATATTACCTGTTGAAAACAATAATATTGGGCTGTCAATACAATGTTTTAAACGCTTGGGATACGTTTCATCCTTATAATAGTGAAAACCTAAACTGTTTGTCTTTATAAACTCATATTCGGCCTCGGCGGCCTCTAGGTGTTCAGTATCCCATAGGCTCTGAATGGTATATGTGCCCACGCCATCAATTTTTAGCAGGTTTGCGCGATGCTCTTCAAATATAGCTTCGGCACTGCCACATTTCTCTATTAGTTTTTTGGCGATGATATCGCCGACGTTTGGAATACGCTGTAATCGCAACAATGCGATGATTTCAGTAGTTGACATTAATCGTTAATCGTTAGTTTGTGTAGTTGGCAGAATATATGAATTAAAATGTTAATAAAAAGATAGGTTTGCTGTTTTGTACGAGGTCAATTTTTGTAATATTTGTCGTCATGCGGGTAGAACACTATATCAAAGAATTACTGTATCGCTATAACTGTGTGATTGTGCCGGAGTTCGGTGCTTTCTTGGCGCATACCGCCTCGGCGCGTATTGATAATGATTCAAAAACCATCTATCCCCCTACCAAGGTTGTATCTTTTAACGAACAGCTATCAAAAAATGATGGGCTGTTGGTATCACATATTTCTAAGTCAAAAAGCTTGGCCTATGAAGACCTTTTAGAGGAAGTGAACCAAACTGCTAAGGGTTGGAAAGAAAAGCTCGAGAACGGGGAGCAATTGGAATTGTTCGGCATCGGTACGCTTTTGTCAAACAACGAGGGTCGCATTCAATTCAAACCCGAAGAAAAAATCAATTATTTGACTGCTTCCTTCGGACTTTCTTCGTTTGCTGCGGCGCCCATTGTTCGTGAAACCCTTAAACAAGAAGTCGAAGAAATTGAAGAGCAAGTCCCTTTCTACATTACACCTGAAAAACGCGAAACATCTGCTGTACGCCCCTTTTTAAAAGTTGCCGCGGTTGGTCTTGTGCTATTTGCTTTGGGCATCAGTGGTTACCAATTTCATCGTCAGAACCTAGCAAAACAACAAATTGTACAACAAGACACCCAAAAGGAGGTCTCTAGACATATTCAAGAGGCTACTTTTTTTGATAGCACTCCCTTAGAATTACCCTCGTTGAACCTTATGGTGACTAAAAAAGAACGGTTAGAAGGTCCCTTGCACCATGTGATTGCTGGTGCTTTTCGTATAAAGGCAAATGCGACCAAAAAAGTGGCAGAACTCAAAAACCAAGGTTACGAAGCACGATATATAGGGGCCAATAAATTCGGATTGCACCAAGTTGCCTATGCCAGCCTTGAAGACAATAAAGAGGCATTACAGCTATACCGCAAAATCAAGCGTACAAGTTCGCCTGATGTTTGGATTCTTTCAGATAAATAATACGATTCCCTTTATTTCTCTATCTTAACTTCAATATCTTTGCGCAAAATTTCAATAATGCGCGCAAAAACCCCAAGTCAATCAAGGACTGTAATGACCGATATGGTCTTACCCAGCGAAACAAACCCATTGAACAATCTTTTCGGAGGTGAGCTTTTGGCACGTATGGACCGTGCAGCCAGTATCGCCGCGCGAAGACACAGTAGAAGAATTACGGTTACAGCCTCGGTTAACCATGTCGCTTTCAATCGCTCCGTTCCTTTGGGCAGTGTTGTTACTGTTGAAGCGTCGGTCTCACGTGCGTTCAAAACATCTATGGAAATCTTTATTGATGTTTGGATGGAAGACCGCTTTACGGGGGAGCGCACCAAGGCAAATGAGGCCATTTACACCTTTGTGGCCGTGGATGAAACCGGAATCCCAACAGAAGTACCGCCGTTAAACCCAGAAACAGAAATTGAAAAAGAACGCTTTGCTGCTGCCTTACGCCGAAAACAATTGAGCCTGGTACTTGCGGGGAAAATGAAGCCCACAGAAGCTACTGAGTTAAGAGCGCTTTTTATGGGATAATTTAAAGATTAAAATTGTTGGGGTCTCGGCCAAAGCGTTTGCTCTGGTCCATAGCATCAAGCAATACAACATCTTCATTAAACAGCTCAAAGTCAAAGATATTGGCATTGGCTACAATACGTTCCTTTTTGCAAGTTCCATTGTAGCACAATTTGTGCAGTGGATTTATGGTACTAATCGGCAAGCGCTTTGAATTCATCCATTTTAAAAATACTACCGTGCATCATGGGGGACCAAGCTTCGTATTGAATTCGTTTTTGGCGCAGAAATCCTCAGCCCTTGATGAACCAAAAATGGGTCAAACTCCATTTGATTGACTATGGATATGATCTTCGCATCTTGAAGCAGGTCTTCTAAATGATGCTGCATAGCGTTACTTACGCCAATGGGGCGAACTTTTTTATGCTGGTACAAATACTCCAAAGCTTTTCAAGTATCTTTATACTAGCCCGCTACCGACCAATAAATAAGGTCGAATCTATATAATCAAGGCTTACGCGTTCTTGACTATCCTCAAAAGCCTTTACTGTCCGTTCATATCCCTGATCCGTGTTTCAAACCTAGCTAACAACAAAAACATTTTTGCGGTCAACACTACCTTCTTGTATGCCTTGGTCAACGCCCTCTTCATTTTTGTAGATAGCTGCAATATCTATATGGCGGTAACCCGAATCCAATGCCCATTTTACGGCATTGATTACGTCTTGGCAACCTTTTGACAAGTGGATCCAAAATATGGCATTTTCACACCATTATTTAGGGCCACCGTTCCGTATAGATTTCTAATGTTTTCTATGTGCTATAGTCTGTAGACCCAATCTTCAGGGTTGAGTCTTTTCGTGTCTTGATATAAATAGAACTTCAATTTGGTAGAATTGTCAAACCGATTGGTATATATTTCTCCCAATACTTCTTTTGCGACCACTTTATCGCCTTTCCGTACATAAATTTTTGACAGGTTGTAATACATACTAATATAATTACCGTGTCTTAAGTATACCCCTTTAACCCCATTTTTATTGGTAAAAATGGTCATCACTTCGCCTTGAAAAACAGCTCGGGCTTCTGCTCCTTTGTCGGTAGCAATGGTCACGCCATTGTTCTGGTGCTTGATGCCCGGATACACCTTATCAGCATATACACCAAACCCTTGACTTTTAATACCTTTTTCTACAGGCCATATCAACTTACCCTTGTTTGATGAGAAGTTTGAAGCAATTAACTTCGCCTCAGGGGTAAGGGCAAAAGAAGTTCTACTTTTGCTGCCCGATTTCTTATTTGAACTGGCGATTGCACTTCTGATGAGTTTTTCTATCTCTTGGTCTATGCGCCTGGCCTCTTTCTTCTTTTCATCAATGGCAGCAACATATTTACTTTCATTTTGACGAATACTTTGTAGCAGGTCTTTTTGAGAGTTTATCTCTTTGTACAATTGCTTTTTCACCCTATTGTTTTCAACAATGAGTCGTTCTTTGACCTTACGTTGTGCTATTAGTTCAGTATTTCGAGTGGTCAACTCTTTTGTTTTTGCCGTAATTTCCTCTCCCTGTTTTTTGCGATACTGCGTATACTGTTTCATGTATTGCATTCGCTTAAATGCTTGAAAAAAGCTTTGAGAAGACAGCAAAAACAATAGACGGTTTTCTTGTGATTTGTTTTGGTACGATTTTCGAATCAATTGTGCGTAGTCGTCTTTAAGCAATTCTAGGTCTTCACGTAGTTTTCCTATGTTACGCACATTGGCATTGATCTGTCGGTTCAATAGGTTTGACTGCTGGTTGGTGACCCGAATCAATTCTTGACGAATATTGATTTTACGGTCCACGGCATCCATCTGTTCCAATACGTTGCCTCGCTCTTTCTTTTCAGCGAAAAGCAAACGGTTCATCTCTTTGATCTCATTCTGTAAACGAGCTCGTTTGGCCTCTAAAGCCTTTTGTTCACTTGTTTGGGCAAAACACGAGGTCGATAAACCAAAAGCAAAGCATAAAAAAATGATATGGAACTTCAACCTAATCTGCATACTCAGCCAAAATGATCTCTTTAAAACCTTTCGGTATTTTATAAGGAAAGTTAACCTGTCTGTTAAACTCCATATTACGATACTCTAAATCAATGGTATTCGTTTGCGCATCGGTCACCGCTTCAATAGCGATGGTATTGGGCAATACCTTGCTAGTTACCTCTTGATACGAATAATCCATCTGCAAAAACCTATCTTTCAAAGGTTGTGAAATCTGCTGTTTGGCGATTTTAAAATTCTTCGGTTCAAGAAAGAACAAGATCTTATAAAGTTCGTTTCGGTTTTTCGGCTTGAGCCCGTAGGTTTCACCAGCCACCGAAGCATTGTACTTTTCTTTACGCAAATCTAAGACTGCTTGACCCAACAAAAGGTTCTGCACCAGCTGAAAGTCCACATCCGTGCCCAATATATTGCTTAAGTACCTAAAATCTCCATCAAAATACTCGTTCTCAAGCTTGTTGTAAAATGATACTTTATCAGGTGTAATGTGGGCCTTCACCATGCCCAAGGGAGCACTGATCCAGATAACCTCGTCTTTTTTCATTCGCAAACTAACGCTTACACCTTGCGAATTTAAACCATCTGAATAATCAATTTTTACCTTACCGCTCAAGGTTGTAAAATCTAGTTGGTTTTGATAATGCCCTTGAATGATTTTTTTTGCTGATAAAGAAGTATCTACTTCTCCACTAACGATGACCTGTTTTGATTTACAGGATACTACAGAGACAATTAAAACCAATAAGCCTATTGCCTTTATGATTTTTGAAGGGGCAAACATATCAGAATCCGGGTTTTATCTTACGAAGGTACTCATTTGACTTAAAAACGTTGTTTTTGGCTTTATAGGCATCTGACAGTGCTTGGTAAATCTTATTGGCCAACTTAGGGTTCTCAAAAAGATAATCCAACGATGTTTCTAAAACTTCTATAGCCCGGTCGTTCTTATTGTTCTTATATAATGCATATCCATAAGCATAGTAGAAATATGGCTGTAACGGATAAGTCTCGACAGCATCTTTAGCTCTAGATTCAACCATTCGATATTGACCCAGCTTTAATTGTTGTTCTAGATTTAGTTCCAATGTTTTTACAGGGTCATCGTTTCTAGTAGTATTGTAGACAACCGGTGTAGACTTTGACGTAGTCCTTTCTGCAACCTTCGCCAATGAGTCCTGAATTTTTAGGGTAAGCTCTTTCTTAAAATCAGATTTTGAAAGCCCCTTCAGAACGGTCAATGCGGCATTATACTTTCTTCTTTTGTAGTAGATCAATGCCAGATTCTTTTGTAGCTCCTTCTTTTCATAAGGAATGGTCGTACTGACTGCTTCAATACTATTGGACTGTTTTTCTAAGATAGCGACCAAGGTGTCTAAATACCAATAATTTTCAGGTTCGGCCACCAAAGCTTCAATGGCATATTGCTGGGCGAAAACATTTCTTTTGTCGAGCATATATGTTTTTGCCAACTCGTGATCAATGACCACGTTATCAGGTTGTAGTCGCTTACATTCCAACAACAAATTGGCCGCTCTGTCGTAGTTCTGAATACCCTTTTGTTTTAGGGCCTCAAAGAAAGTCTCTTGAAACTCATCGGTATATTCTTCAAGAAAGACCTCTGCACTTTCTTCAACGTCAATGGTCTTCTGGGGTTCTTCTTGGGCGTAGGTCATTTTCAACATCAAAAAAGATGTTATTAACGCGGCTTCTATAAAACATTTGCTCGTATTCATTTTTTCCTCACCCTATCCTTCTCTTTAGGGAGAAGGAACATGTACTTATTGTTATTCCAAAACCGAATAGTCGCCTATACTTATGGTTTCAAAATTACCATTGTATTTGGCGTGGTTGCCAATCATGGCGTTATCCAAATTAGCGTTTTTAATGGTACTATGGGTTTGGATTAGACTATTTTTAACGGTTGAGTTTTCAATGACCGTTCCCTCTCCAATTGAAACATAAGGGCCTACCGTAGAATTCTTCAAAACGACGTTTTCACCGATAAAACAAGGTTCAATAATATTGGCGTTTTCTTGTTGCGCACTTTCAGCCATCATCTTTTCGCCATCCTTAGCCAAAAAGCCCAGCATGCGTTGGTTAGTTTCGACCGTTACATTTTTATTGCCACAATCCATCCATTCGTCCACTTGGCCCGTAACAAATGTTTTGCCGTCGGCCATCATTCGTTTTATGCCATCATTGATCTGGTACTCGCCGCCATTGATGACATTATTGTCCAACACGTATTGCAATTCTTTTTTCAACACACCCACATCTTTAAAATAATAGATGCCAATAACAGCGAGGTCTGAAACAAATTCTTGTGGCTTCTCAACCAATTCAACAATTTCACTTTTGTCATTCAACTTGACAACACCGAACGCTTCAGGTCGCTCTACTTGTTTTACCCAAATGACACTATCGGCATTCTTGTCCAAATTAAACTCCGCCCGAATTAAAGTATCCGCGTAAGCAATAACTGCAGGCCCGCTCAAAGATGGTTCTGCGCTCATTATGGCGTGGCCCGTACCCAAAGGTTCATCTTGCCTGTATATAGATGCTTTGGCACCCAATTCGTTGGCCAACTCTTTTAAACTTGCCACAACATCATCTCCAAAAAACGCTGGGTCACCCAATATAAAAGCAACTTCTTCAATAGGCTCGCCCAACACTTTGGCAATATCACTTACCAAACGATGTACTATAGGTTTGCCCGCAACGGGAATCAAAGGTTTTGGAACGGTTAGCGTATGTGGTCGTAATCTTGAGCCGCGACCGGCCATGGGTACTATAATCTTCATGTAATTGCCCGCGAAAGCGGGTATCTATTAATGTTAAACTTTATTTTCTTAATCTATTGTAATTCAATTTCCAGTTCATACTCAAATCTGACCAGCTGGGATTCATCTGTTCTATCAAATCAACTTTCCATTGTCGTTTCCATTTTTTGAATTGTCTTTCCCTATCCAAAGCTGTTTGACCATCATCCAAAATCTCAAAATAGACCCGCTTATTACAATTGTACCGGGCTGTAAATGACTTTAGATATAATTTTAATTTATATTCTTTTACTCTTTCATCTAAATTATCGGTAATACCAATATAAATAACGCCGTCGGGTCTGTTTGTCATTATGTAGACATACCAATGTTGCTTCATTTTTTAACGAGATTCCTGCCTTCGCAGGGATCTTATTTTGTTCCCGTACTCCCGAAACCTCCCGTTCCACGATCCGAATCCGATAATTCATCCACTTCAAGCCATTCAGCACGCTCGTGTTTGGCAATGACCAATTGCGCGACGCGCTCACCATTTTCAACAACAAAATCTTCATTGGAAAGGTTTGCCAAAATCACCCCTATTTCCCCCCTATAGTCGGCGTCTACGGTGCCCGGTGCATTAAGTACGGTAATTCCTTTTTTTGCTGCCAATCCGCTACGGGGTCGAACCTGGGCTTCAAAACCTATGGGCAGTTCTATGAAAAGTCCGGTTTTGACAATTGCCCTTTCCAAAGGTTTTAACGTAATTGGTTCTGATATATTGGCTCTTAAGTCCATGCCTGCTGAGGCTATGGTTTCATACTGCGGTAATGTATGTGCCGACTTGTTTATTACTTTAATCTCCACGTTTAATGAATATCGTTTTGAGGGTATCGCCCTCGAGTTTATAAATCAATGCCAAAAATACCAAAAGCAATAAGCTTCCTACGATTAAGTTTCGATCAAAAACATAAAATGATAATGCCGAAAACAGAACGGACAATCCACCATAGAAATAGATTTTTCGCATATTGTATGGAATGGGATAGTGTTTCTTTCCAAAGTAATAGGACAAACACATCATTGAACCGTAGGCAACCAGAGTGCCTATAGCAGCAGCCATATAGCCTATAGTGGGAATAAATATGAAATTGATAATCAAGGTCAATGCCGCACCAATAGAAGAGATATAGGCCCCATACTTGGTTCTATCCGTAATCTTGTACCATACAGATAGGTTATGGTAAATACCTAAACAAAAGCTGGCCAAAATAACGATGGGCACGATATCCATAGCGCCCCAATACGATTCATCGCGCACAAACAACACTTTTAGCACATCAGCAAAAACAACTACCGTCAATAAAATCAAACTGCCCAATATCACAAAATAGTTGGTAATCTGTGCATAGGTCTTTTGCGGATTTTCACTTTTGGCATGACTAAAGAAAAAGGGTTCAATGCCCATACGAAACGCAGTGGCAAACAATGCCATGAAAAGTGCCAGTTTTAAGCAGGCCGCATACTTGCCAACTTCTCCTCTGGCGATTTCTTCGGGCAACAATTCATCTAGCAATATACGATTTGACACCTCGTTTACTGTAAATGCCATACCGGCCAATAGTACCGGCCAGCCATAGTGCATGATTCGCTTCCATAGTCCAAAATCAAAGGTGTACTGAATCCTAACATATAAACGGAGCATCATCAAAAAAGTGATGCCACTTGCAATAAGGTTGGATATGAAAATATAGGAAATTTCAAAATCCGCACGATAGATATGACGAAACACACTATCTGGGTTATCTTTCACAATACCGGGTAGCGTAAGCAAAAAGAAGATGTTCAAACCAAGGTTTATGGCAACGTTCAAAATTTTAACCACTGCATATCGCATGGGTTTTTCATTGGCCCGTAACCAAGCAAACGGAATGATTACAAATGCATCCAATGCCAGTATCAGAATGGCATATCGTATGTATTCAACCGGAATGTCAATTAAAGATGCGATCTTCTGTAGCGACAGAAAAGCAATAACAACAAAAAGAAGGGTTGAAAACAGAATGGACAAAAGTGTCGTGGACACCACTGTTTGCTTGTCTTCTTCCCCGTTATAGAAACGAAAAAAGGCGGTTTCCATTCCGTATGCCAATAGTACATTGAATATCGCAAACCAAGCAAATATTATAGACACCTCTCCGTACCCTGTGGTTGCCAAAACACCAGTATAAAGGGGAAGCAATAGAAAAGACATCATTCTTGGCAATACTGTTGCCAAGCCGTAGATAGCTGTCTGCTTAAAAAGCTTTTTAAGTGGATTCAATAGTAAAACTTACGTTTAAAAGAAACCCCGAAGGTATGCTTCGGGGTTATATTTTTACTAAAAGTAGTCAATATCGCTATGCACACAAAAATACTACTGGTAAATACGTGCCTTCTTTTCTTTGATACCGGTCACTTTAAAATACTTTACGGTATCACCATCGAGATAGCTGATGACACATTCGTCTGAACCCAACTCAAACGGAAACACTTCTTTCACCTTAGGTGGTTTATTGCCCACCTCTTCTTTTGGGTCAGCATGCATCACAATATCAGGTCGTTCAAGCATTTGTTTCTTAAAACTGGCAGAAGCCATGGTTTTCCCTTCATTAGTTTTTAAAGTAATATCAGCAGTCATTCCCCTGAAAAATGCTTTTTGAAGTTCGATAGTATTAGAGGTTTCGGCCAAAACAGGTATTTCTAAAAGTATGCCCGAGCCGCTCTCAGCACGCCCACCGGACCAAGCTTGGCAAGTTGCATCACCCAAATCCATCGGCGCGCTTTCAGTTAATTTCTTTTGTGAAGAACATCCTGATAAAGAAAAAACCATGGCTAACATTGTATATGTAAAGACTTTCATAAGTTTCAGTTTTATGTGTTATAAAGATATAAAACCAAAAGTAGTGCCAAGAATTCAAAGGACCCAATTATTCCAATTGCTGCAATGTCTTTAAATCACGGAGTTCTTGTCTGACTTTTTTCAAAATAAAGGCCCCCAAGACCAATAGCACTACGATCGCGGAGATCACTATATACAGGTAAAAACCGGGTGACAAGTTCATTTTGAACAATGGGAGCATCATCATAAATCCGGCTATATAAGCCATTACGATCAGTGGCGATACAACGTAATGCGTTTTTGTTCTCGCTTTATAATAATTGACTAGTTTGGCCTTAAACACATGGACACTTACGAAAGTGCCAATAGACTTCAACTTTTTAGTACTGTAAAACTCTATTAAAATACGCAATGCCAAACTACCCATCATCAGTGAAAGACCAATGGTCATGGTACTATTTTTAAATGCGGAAACATAAATGAAAAAGAAAGCTAATACCACTAATGTACCAAACAACACAAGTTTTGTAATCCATTGGTCTTGTCGAAGCTGTTTTAGTCTTTTGGTCACCAATTCATAATCATCATCCCCAGGTTCTAGATTCTTCTGATTCTTCCATTGCGATTGTAAGGCATTAAAATCAACCATCTTGTATACATTTAGTGAGTTCGTTCTTAATTCTATGTATTCTTGTTCTTACCGCTTCATGCCTTATTCCCATGACTTCGGCGATGCTCTTCTGGGGCATCCCCTCTAGTTCAAGTAGTATAATGGCCCTATTGGTTTCTGATAGTTTATTGATACAAGCATACATCTGTTTGAGCATTTGTGCTTTATCCGTTTCTGGCTCTGGAATCTCGAGAGCGGTCACCTCTTCTACCTTATAGTTTTTGACAAAAGGTTTGTTCTTTCTTAAATTCAATAAACAAGTGTTAATCGCAATTCTATAAATCCAAGTATCAAAGCTGCTCTCGCCCCTGAACTTGTGCATACTTTCCCAGACCTTGACGAATACCTCTTGGGTCAAATCTCTGGCCATCGCGTTCTCGCCTTCGACGTATCCCATACACAGCCGCATCACTTTAGTAAAGTTAGCCTCGTATGCTTTTTTGAACTGCTTTTCTTTTGGGTTCATTGGCTACCTAACAAATGACATCACTTTTTCCATAAACCATTCAGGTTTATCGTACATGATAAAATGTGCAGACCCTTCTGCAAAGTCTATACTATAATTCTCTAGATTCATATACTGTTCTGTATAAGTGGCTCTGGCCATTTCTGACCCATAGGGGTTGGTAGCTGCAAGTATGAACACCGAAGTGGTGATCTTTGAAATATCTTCTCTTAAATCTAGCTTTAATAGGTCTGTATAACCATATACATAGGTCTCTCTATCGGCCTGAACTATCCAATCAGAAATTTGTACTTGTCTTTCTTTGTTCAATGACATACCGCCTGCCATTTGAGTGGCCATCTGTTTAAAGCTGATGCTGTCCATGTCTAAAAGTCGTTGGTTGAACGGGTTATCATATACCATGTTCTCACTTTTATAGTTTGGCACCATCAATGCGCCTGCTGCCGGCAAGCCATCAACAACGATTAGCTTTTCAAACCAACTATTTTCCTCTGAGGCCAACCACAGGGCCAAAGTACCCCCCAAGCTATGCCCCAGTACAAAGCTGTCTTGCAGACTATTTTCAGTAATGTAGGTTTTGACCCCTTCTTTTACTTTAGGGAACCATGGTCTTTCAATGGGAGCCACATCACCAAAGCCGGCAAAAGTGAAGATATGACACTCATTTGTTTCAGAAAAGTCTTTAATGATGTCTTTATAGACATCCCCTGTACAGGTAAACCCTGGAAAAAATAATATCGGTTTGCCTTCCCCAATAACTTCGACCTTAAACGCTTTTTGCTGTGCAGATACTGCGAATGCTAATAATACAATTACAAACGGTAGTGCTTCTTTCAAAAATTTCATGAGCTTTTTTTAAATTGAATTTCCCTTTTGATTCAATTATTGAAAAATGTTACATGAAAAATTTTCTCGGACGATTTTTTAGAATTTAATTAGAAACACCTATTTCCATCCTTTTCATCGCTACAGTAGCAAATACAAAGGCAATAGCCAGAAACACGGCCGCTAGGGCATAAGACGCCCCAGGAAAATAAATGGATCCCTCAGGTCTAATGAAGTAATAAAATACGGGTGAAAATATCAACTGCCCCAGAATGGCCGTGATACTTACCAAGCCTGTAATAGAGCCCTGTAAAATCCCCTGCTCCTTTTCAGAAACCTGGTTTGAGATAATCCCCTGAACAGTAGGTCCTGCCACACCTCCAAGGGCATAGGGAATCAGAAAGGCATAGAGCATCCATGGTTCTGTTGCTTGTGAAAACAAGAACATTCCCAATGTCCACAATAGAAACCCAAAAGTGACCACTTTACGTTTGCCAAAACGGTCTACCACACGACCTACCAAAAACCCTTGTACAAAAGCCACCAAAAGCCCTACGACCATCAAGGAAATTCCAATTTGTTTAGGACTCCAATCAAATCGCTCAATACAGTAATATGACCAAACCGATGGTAATGCCTGTCCAGCCAAATTGGCCATGAAAAATGCGAAAATAAGTAGCAGTACCCCCTTGTAATTTTTAAGTGCCACCAATGAGACTCCAGGTATCATTTTCATGATGCTTATGGGTCTTCTGTTTTCTTTGGATAAGGATTCCGGCACGACAAACCATCCGAATAGAAAGTTAGCGAAGGTAAGTCCGGCAGCAATATAGAAGGGCAGTCGAATATCAATATCACCAAAGAAGCCGCCAATTCCCGGTCCAATGATAAACCCTAAGCCGAATGCGGCGCCTATTAAGCCAAAATTTTTCGCTTTCTCTTCCTTTGTACTAATATCTGCTATGTAGGCTGAGGCAACGGTGAAGCTGGCCCCAGTGATTCCTGCCAAAAAACGCCCGACAAACAACCACATAATGGTTGGTGCCCAAGCGTGGATCAAATAGTCGATGCTCAAGCCTAACAAAGACAGCAATAAAATTGGCTTGCGCCCGTACTTATCGGATATTTCGCCCAATACCGGAGAAAACAGAAATTGCATTCCCGCAAAAGCGGTCGTAAGCCACATTCCGTAAATAACGGCCATATGATTTCCTTCCCCTGTCAATTGCATAATAAATTCAGGAATGATAGGTAGAATGATACCGATGCCAATGACATCGACCAATATGGTTATGAAGATAAAGAGCAGTGCAGTTTTCTTTGATTTCATGCGAGGCAAAAATCGCATAAAAAAAGAAACCCCGCAGAATTGCGGGGTTAAATTATCTGAATTTTTTATTCTGATTGTGTATCCTTCAACTACGTTTAGGATGACAACGATAGAGACTATTAGTTGTTCAGTGCTCCAGCTCCTTTGTATTTGACTTCGCTAAGCTCAGTCTAATTGTTCAACGCTTCAGCTACCTTTGTATTTGACTTCGCTAAGCT